>OZ241328.1:0-507500 GCA_965199995.1 Dehalococcoidia bacterium
CGAAGTGCCTGGCTTCCTCATTGGCCTTTTCCTCGGACTCCGACACGTAGCAGCACAGCAGGTAGCCGAAGTTGTCGGACGTGGTCTCCCGCCCCTCTTCGGCGGCCGCCTGCCGATACATACTGAACAGCTCATCGGTCACGTCCACGTCCGTCAGGAAGGCGACGTAGGTATAGCCGTGGCGGCCGGCCCACTCCGCCGTCTCCGGGCTGGAAGTTCCTGGCACCCACACCGGAGGATGTGGCTTCTGGATCGGCACCATCCACGGGTTAACCGCCCGGTAGTTGTAGTGCTTGCCCTCCCAGCGGAAAGGGCCGGGGGTTGTCCAAGTCTTAATCAGCAGGTCGTGGCATTCCTCGAACCGCTCCCGGTTTTCCACTGGGTTGACGTTGGTGGAGACGGTTTCCACACCCGTGCCGCGAACCATGCCCGATATAACCCGCCCGCCGGAAATCACGTCTATCATGGCGATTTCTTCGGCCAGCCGCACTGGGTTCTCGTGAATGGGCAGAATGTTCCCCAGCAACAGTATCCGGGCGTTCCGCGTTGTGCGGGCCAGCACCGCGGCGGTCAGATTGCACGAGGCGTTCATGCACGACGGCGTGCTATGATGCTCGTTGACCATGATGCCGTCGTAGCCCAGCTCGTCCACATACTGGCATTCGTCGAAATACCGCTGGAAAAGCCCATTGGCCGTATTGGGGTCAAAGTAGCTGTTGGGAAAGGTGAGCCGGATTGACGGATGCTTGTCTGCCTCCTCATCGGGGTACTCGTGATACGGAAACTCGCTGAAGTAGTAGACCTTCATAGGAACGATTTCTCCTTGCATAGTCCGCTTGGGGCGCAGTCCGCCGGGGTATTTCGCGCCTGGGATTGCCGTGCCGGTTCAACGCTCTTACGCCCCCTTCACTTTAGCAGAGCGGGAATCGGTATTAAACGCTGGTTGATGGGGTCAGCCCCGAGGCCAAAGGTTTCCAGAGCGGTTACTCCGAGGAGCGGGGACGAATCTTCCGCGGTGAAGACCGCCAGCACTACCAACTCTTGGCCTTCCAGCCGCATCCTTACTTGCCCTACCGGATACTCCAATATGCTGTTGTCCGCCAACTCAAAGCGGCGGCGCCCTTCCGGCGCCACTCCTAGCTGGACCAGAGTATTAGCCGGGATGGTGGTATACGTCGAGCCGGTATCCACCATGGCGGTAATTTCGGCGAACCGCTCCCCGGCCAAGTTGGCTATCTCGAAAGTGGCGTTGAATGCTCCCATAGCTTTTGGCGCCCTTACAACAATATGGGCCGGCCAACCCGCGCGCCCGGTTCCACGGGGACAGGATACGCCGGTGGGCATATAGGCTTTAGTCTGGATTTATTTAAACATTAACTCAACGTTGTCCAAAGGGACGCCGAAGTGTTGGAGTAGGCGCTTGCTGTTTTCTACGGAAGAGGCTGAGCTTCGGATGGCGTTCAAATATATGCCGCCGGATACTAGGTGACTGTTGGCAAAAGCCTTACCGGATAGGCCGACAGGGGAGGAATTTATGAAGCTTAGTTGTTTGATCGGTAGTTTATTGGCTGTCAGGATCCCAATATCAACGAGATACTCAGCGATTTCAGCCAAAACTTGCCACCAAGCATGGATAGGGCGAGACAGACTATCGCGGAACTTGACTGCTGTTGGGGAAGGTTTCCCCTTGAAGTCGCCGATTTGGTTTAGTCGAATCCAACTGCCACCTAATGGAGGTGAAACAACTATTGGGTCGCTCGCCTCCACCGGCGGCTGCCCCAGCCCCAGATTGGATCGCCAGAGCAAGAGCAGCTTTAGGGCGGTTTCGTGAGTAGGCATCGTGGCAATGGATACGTTCAGTATACGGCGCTGGTCGATGGGCGCTTGGCCGAAGACCTTATACAACTGCCAGCGATTGCCGTCGGTCAGTCCGGCGTGGGGAATACCCAGCATATTGGCGTAGCTGAGCATCTGCATCCGATGCGAATCTAGGGATTCGTCAAGTTTTTTGGCTTCAATGATGACTTCTGGTTTACCGCTCTCGTTTCGCAAGGCGTAATCGGCCCGGTTGCCGCTGCCGCTGTATTCCGGCGTTACAACCGCTGGGTTGGATGTATCCCAGTCCAGGGCTTGTAGCAACGGGTCAATCAACGCCAGCCGCGTGCGTATCTCGTTTTCGCGCAGACTAGCTCCGTGATTGGCGATGCGCTCTTTGTTTGTCTTGATTACTGTAACCAGTTCGTCCAACAGCATGACCGGTCTCCGGCTGACAATGTTCCGGCTGACAATGTTCCGGCTATTGTAGCAAATCGTCGGCGGAAACCCGCATGCCGGGCAGGGCCTGGATCGTCAGCGCATCGCCGCGGCGGCAGCGGCGCATATCGGCATAGCCTTCGGGCGCAGGCTGGCGGTGCACTTCGATTTCCGCGTCTCCCAAAGCGAAAATCCATATTTCCGGGATGCCGCTCTGGGGGTAGCGCCTCGCTTTGTAGCCGCGGTCAGTTCGGTGGGAGGAAGCGGCGACCTCAACCACCAATAGGATTCCCTCCGGGCGGGGAATGTTCTCCGCGTCCAGGGACACCTCCATCGAGGTATAGGTATGGGTCGCCAGTCGAAGGGATGTTCTCCGCGCCCAGGGACATCTCTTCACCCGTTGTCGTAGTGTCGGGAATAGACTTGGATGTTCTCCGCGTCCAGGGACGCCTCCGGGGTGAGCAGCGCGATGTCCGGTTCTGACCCCGTCATATCATTCAGGCGTATTGTGCCTTGAATGCTCACTTCAATGTTTCCGGCACTAGGCGTCCAAACAGGCGGGCAAGGCGGTTCACTCTGCGTTCGTGCGGTCGGCCAACAGGAGCCATTTCTAAAATAACTCCGTCTACGAGTTCCACTCGGTCTTCCCTGCTAAGTACGCCTGTCTCAGTCATCCGCACGAACTCGTCAACGGTGAACTTGCGGGACGCCAAGGCCGGATATTTCCGGCCGATTCAGCCGCCGCGCCAAGTCCGAGACGGTGACGCCCTGTTCCCGCATGGCCTGGTATAAGTTCAGTTGCGCCGCGATTAGAGGATGGACGGTCAAAAGCTCCTGCCCCTTTGTCCATCGGCTGGGCGTGGGCAGTTCCTTTTGAAGTTCCAGGTAAGATGCTAAGGATACGGCCATGCAGTCCTCGGCCATGATGATGGCCTCTTTGAAAGTAAACCCGCCGGTGTTGGCTCCATACAAATCTGGGAAGGTTGGACTGCCCACTGGCGGCGGCAGCAGCGACCTGGTTGGCTCCATACAAATCTGGGGAAGGTTGGACTGCCCACTGGCGGCGGCAGCAGCGACCTGGTTGGCTCCATACAAATCTGGGGAAGGTTACGGAGAATTCTTCCCCATCGTCTTCATTTCCTATGGTGTCGCAGGGATATGTGTATTTTGTAGCTCAGAACTCCCTCCTGTTTATGCCCAAATTCCGCAGCATATTGAATAGTGTTTCCCGTTTAATCTCGCCGTGTTGAACTGTTGTGTGCCGGGCCCCCAAATAAAACGTCCCATGACTTCCTTTTCCTTACCTGATGGTCAAAACGCCACTCCAGCCCGTTTCGGCGCGATATCGCCGCGCCCGGGCGCACAAATTCCTTGCCGTTCATTTTCTCCTACGCCGGGCGCGGCGGCCCACGAAATTCCCGCTACTCCTCCAGAGTTGTGATGTCGCCCGGGTCCAGCCCCAGCTCTTGCGCCTTCAGCAGCCGGCGCATAATCTTGCCGCTGCGGGTCTTGGGCAGCGTGGGGGTGAAGTCAATCTCCGCCGGCACCGCAATCGGCCCCAGCTCGTTGCGGACGTGCAGCTTCAGTGCGTTCACCATCTCCTCCGATGGATCGTTGCCCACGCGCAGGGTCACAAACCCCTTGATGCTCTCGCCCCGCAGCTCGTCGGGCTTACCGATAACCGCCGCCTCCGCCACCGACGGATGCGAGACCAGCGCGCTCTCCACCTCCGCCGAGCCGATGCGGTGGCCGGCCACGTTCAGTACGTCATCGGCGCGGCCCACCACCATGTAGTATCCGTCAGCGTCGCGCAGGGCCACGTCGCCGGTGAAATACACCCCGGGAATGGTGTTCCAGTCGCGGGCATAGCGGCCGGGGTCTCCGAACACCGTGCGGAAGAAGTGGGGGAACGGCCGCTTGATGACCAGCAGCCCGCCCTTATCCGGCTCGCTGATGGGCTGCCCCTCCCGGTCTACGATGTCCATCTCCGCTCCCGGCATGGGGCGCCCCACCCGGCCGGGTTTCACCGGCATCGTGGCCGTTGTGCCTAGGCAGGGCCCGCCCGTCTCCGTCTGCCACCAGTTGTCCACGATATGCCCCCACTGGCCGTTGCCGCAGATGTGCTCGTAGCTCCAGCGCAGGGCCTCCGGGTTCAGCGGCTCTCCGGCGCAGGTGAGGAACCGCAGTGTGCGCAGGTCATACTGCTTCGGGTAATCCTCGCCGTAGCGCATCAGCATCCGCAGGGCCGTCGGCGCGGTGAATATGACGTTAACCCCGTACTTTTCGACGGTTTCGTAGAACACGCCGGGATGCGGATAGTCCACCGCCCCCTCGCGGAACACCGTCGTCGCTCCCGCTACCAGGGGCGCGTATACGATATAGCTGTGGCCTACCACCCAGCCGATGTCCGAAGTGCACCAGAAAACATCGTTGTCCTTCACGTCCCAGAAGTTCTTGAAGTGGTAGTAAGTGCCCACCATGTATCCGCCGTGGACGTGCAGCACGCCCTTGGGCCTACCGGTGGTGCCGCTGGTGTACAGGATGTACAGCGGGTCTTCCGAGTCCATTTCTTCGGCGTTGCAGTCAACGGAGCTTTCCGCCATCAATTGCTCGAAATCCACTTCGCGTCCGCCCAGGGACGCCGCGGCTTCCGGCGCCCCCTTGCGCCGCCACAGGATTACCTTCTCGACGATGTCCAGGCCCTCCACCGCCCGTTCGGTGATGCCCAGCAGGTCTACCTCGTTGCCTCGCCGGTAGCCCGCGTCGGCGGTGATGACCACCTTGGCCTGGGCGTCCAGGATGCGGTCTCGCAGGGAGCCGGAGCTGAACCCGGCATACACCACGCTGTGCACCGCCCCGATACGGGCGCAGGCCAGCATGGCGATAGCTCCCTCCGGCGTCAGTGGCATATAGATGACTACCCTGTCGCCCTTACCTACACCCAGCGACCGCAGCCCGTTGGCGAAGCGGTTCACCAGTTGCGCCAGCCGTCCGTAGGTGAAGACGCGCTCCGTACCGTCCTCGCCCAGCCAGATTAACGCGGCCTTGTTTCGGTTGCCGTTGGTCAGGTGGCGGTCCAGCGCGTTCTGCGTGATGTTGCACTTCGCCCCCAGAAACCAGCGGAAAGTGGGGTAATTCCACTGGAACACGCTGTCCCAGGGGCGCGTCCATTCCAGTTCCGAGGCCACGCCTTCCCAAAATCCCTCCGGCGACTCCATCGAGGCGCGGTACTGGCCTTCATAGTCCTGGAGGAATGCCTGTTGCACGAGGAAGTCGGGCGGCTGTATTTCCCCGGTTTCCTGGAGCAGGTGGTCAATCTGTCCTTGCTGCACCATAGTTGCGGCTCCTTTATTATCTGTTTTCCCTGCCGATTAAGGGATTGATAATTTCCGGCATATCTTGTGGACTAGGTAATTTTTAATCTCCGGGTGTCTTGGCGCATAGTCGAACCCTCCTGTTGCTGGATTAATCCAAATTGAATGGGAACGGCCTTCTCGCAGAGTTGGCCCGTAACGGCGAAGATGCCGAATTAGGCCGACGGTTTTCATTGAACTGCAATAACCTCTCGGACGGCTTCGGACGGCGCTCCCCGTAGCCCGTCCTCCCGGCGCATTTCCAAGGACAGCAGTATCGCCTCGGCCAGGTTCATCAGGGCATCTTCTCTGGTTTTGCCCTGACCGTTGGCGGCGAAAATCTTCAAACAAAAGGCAATATGTAATCCTCATCCTGGACGGCGATGATTTCCTGAGTGGCGCCGGGCAGCAAGTCGAACAGGATGTCGCGCATGGTTTTCTCGCGGCACGTCTGGAGGGCAGACTTGATGGTATCGCGCAGCTTCTCTCTGGACAAATAAGGCGTAAAATAACTCGGCCCGCCCCAGCCCAAAGACCGGGACGGGCCGAGACTTTTCGCTCCGAGACTTTTCGCTTCATTCTAGCTTTCGAGGTTGGGAGCGGCAAGGCGAGCCTGCCGCGGGCCAAGGCAATCGCCTTTGGGCGGCTAATGCCCGTCATTCCTCCTGCCGCCCCTTGTCCCTACCCCCCATCATTACCGCGAAGCTTGTCCCCGTGAAAACAGGGAGCGGGAATCCCCGCGGCGTCTTCCGCGTTGACCCTCTTTGCTCTGGTAGCCTAAAATTCGGGAATCCCGAAAACAATTTACATAAATCCGGCTGCCCGTTGTTAAACCGTTCCGGCAACGGGAGCCGAGGAGGGGGCGATGGCGCAGGAAGAATATTCCCATTCCGAATACTTGGTGGAACCCGAATGGTTGGCCGCCCACTTGGACGACGCCGGCGTAGTGGTGGTGGATTGCGACGTGGACGCGGCCTACAACCGGGGCCACATCCCCGGCGCGGTGGTGGTTCCCGACAACTTCGAGAAAGACCCAGACACCGGACGGGTCCATCTGATGAACCCAGAGCAGTTTCAAGCTATGTGCCAGCGCCTCGGCATCGGCGATGACACGCTGGTAATCGGCTACGACAACTCGCAGAGCCTCTACGCCGCTCGGCTCTGGTGGGCCCTGAACACCTACGGCCACCGCAACGTCAAGGTGCTCAACGGCGGCTGGCGCGGCTGGATTGCCGGGGGCAATTCAGTAGGGCTGGAGCGCCCGGCCCCGGCCCAGGGTGTGACCTTCACCCCCAACCGCGACGAGGCACTGCTGGTGAAGGTGGATGAGCTCAAGGAGGTGTGCAGTCTCGACAGCTCCGTGGTTTGGGACGTTCGCAGCGACGGGGAATGGGACGGCAGCGAGCAGCGCGGCAATAAGAGGGCCGGCCACATCCCCGGCGCGGTTCACCTGGAATGGTTCAACGTGATGGACCGCCAGACCCACCGCTTCAAGCCTGCCAACGAAATCCGGCAGCTTCTCGCCGACCACGGCATCACGCCCGACAAGAACGTCTACACTTATTGACAGGGCGGCATCCGTGCGGCGCACGGCGTGCTGGTTCTGCAACTGGTGGGCTACGGCCAGACGAAAAACTACGACGCTTCCATGGGCGAGTGGGCCAACCGCGACGATACCCCGCTGGAAGTTTAGGCCGAGGGAAAGCCCGGGTTGAATCCCATTATGCCGAAGGGGCGATTAGGGCGCGCGGCGAGAGAAAGCTAAGCGGCAACACGGCAACGGTAAGGCAGGGATTAGGGCGCGTCAGCGGGAGAACGGTCAGTTGGCGAAATCTCGCCAGCGCGCCTATTCTCCGAAGCATTCTCTCAGCTTGGCGCCGTACTCGGCCGCCGTGTACCGGTAGGTCTGGGTGCCGTTGGTCTGGACGGCATAATAGCCGCAGACCGCGCCCCTCTGTGCCGCGCGCCGAAGTCCCTCGCCATGGGCTAGGCCCTTAATCAGCCCGCCCCGGAAGGCGTCCCCGGCGCCGGTGGGGTCAATGGCGCCATCGGTGGGAACTACCGGCACCGTCTCCGTCTCCCCTTGGGAATGCAGCTCCGCGCCGTTCTCGCCCAGCGTTACCACCAGATGCTCCACCATGCCGGTCAGGTCATCCCGAGTGAGGCCAGTGCTGTTGGAAATCATTCCCAGCTCGTACTCATTGCAGATGAGCATATTGGACTGCCCGATACAGCGAGACAAAGCCTCGGGCTCCCAGACCGGCAACGACTGCCCCGGGTCAAAGATGCTGAATATGCCCAACTCCTGGTGCTTGGCGGTGAACTCCATCATATCGGGGACGTTGCCCGGAGCAACGATAGCTATAGACTGGGCCGGGTCAATGCCATCGTAGTTGAAACCAGCCTGCTGCTTCATTGCTCCGGGGTTGAAGCCCGTAATTTGGTTGGCGTTCAAGTCGGTGGTGATATAAGCCCCGGCCGTCAGCTCCTCATTCACCACCCGGATGTCCTTCGTTGCGATACCGCAGGCCGCCAGCCACTCGAAGTAGCGGTGATAGTCGCTGCCCACGGTGGCGATGATGCGGGGGTTTTCCCCTAGCAGCGCCAGCGAATAGGCGATGTTGCCCGCCGTGCCGCCAAAGTTCTCGGTTAGGCTGTCCACCGCGAAGCTGACGTTGATGTTGTCTAGTTGGTCTGGCAGGATGTGTTCGCTGAACCGCCCGCTGAAGTTCATTATGCGGTCATAAGCCATCGAGCCGGACACCAAAATATCCATCAGAAACTTACCTTTTCCTTCATATCAGATTATTCCTTAGTAACCCCTAGGGAGTAACCCCTAGGGTAGAGGGCCGGCGAATGCCCCTGGATGCCGGAGAAGAGCTGCCGCGGTCAGCAACCGTACTGCCCTGCGATGGCGCCCAGGAACTCCACCGTATCGCCCGGCGACAGCCCTGCCCGCGCTCCTTCGCCGGCGTTCAGCTCCAGCACGTAGTGGGCGGGCGCGGGCGAATAGGCGCGGGGTATCTCGGCGTTCTCTGCGTTGGGCGGCGGGGTTGGCACATCGGCGGCCACCTCAATCAAGCGGCATTGGCCGTCAATCCAGAGGATGTCCAGAGGGAAGCGCATATCCTTCATCCAGAAGGTTAGCGGCTGCTCCTGCTCGAATATGAACAGCATCCCGGTTCCTTGGTCCATTGTCTCGCGTCCCGACAGCCCCTGTTGCCGCTCCGCCGGAGTCACCGCTAGGTCAACGGGATAGGTGGCGGCGGCGCCGATGCGCAACGAAGCCTTATCCGGCGCGTCCGGTTGCAGCCCTTCGCAGCCGCCCAGCGCCGCCGCCAGCATCAGCAGAATAAAGACTATCGGCAATCTATTCACCTTCCCGTATTTCCCGTTTCCTCCGGCAGGGTCAGGGTAGGGCATCCCCCCAACGCCGGAAGCCATGTTATCCCAAGGCGCGGCTTCGGCTCAACCCGACGCCACCCCCGTAATTCCCGCGAAGTTTGTGCTCGGGAAAACGGGGAGCGGGAATCCAGTTGACGAATCCGCCGGGGCTAAGGTAGGCTTTCCCCGTACTGGCAAGCGCCCTCAGCCGACCGCGGTTCCCGGAGGATTCCCGCCACAGCGAGCGTCATCCCCGGTGGAGCGAGCCGCTATCCCCGGCGATATGGCCGTCATCCCCGTGAAAACGGGGAACGGCGGCGAGGGGCGCTCTTTGCCCCCATGCCGTTGCTCCGATGGAGGAAATGTATATGACTCAGCAGGCCCAGCACGGCACCGAGTCGGCCCTAACGCCTGAAGTTCGCGCGATGACAGGCGTCTCCGGCGAAGTAGTCGAATCCTGGGGCTCCGTGGACGAGGAATATCTGCGCCGCTTCACTCAGGCGGTGATGGATCCCGACCCGCGCTATTGGGACAAGGAATTTGCCGAAA
Organism: Dehalococcoidia bacterium; assembly: GCA_965199995.1. Classification (GTDB taxonomy): domain Bacteria; phylum Chloroflexota; class Dehalococcoidia; order Lucifugimonadales; family UBA3495; genus VXOI01. Next base: position 9,540 of record OZ241328.1, read on the forward strand.
GCACCAAGTTTGGCGGCGTCATCGCCCCGCCGATTATGGTCAGCTATATGGTGAGCCGCCACCGGCCCGAACAGGAAGACCCCATCACTCGCGCTTTTCAGGAAAACCCGGAGTCCGACGGTATCGGCAGCGTCGAACGCCCTGGTGCATTGCCTCCGGTGCCGACTAACTTGGTGCGGGTGCTAAACGCCGGCAACGAAATCGAACTCTACAAATACCCCAACATCGGCGACAAGATATACTTCCAGAACCGCTATTCCGACATCCGCGAGCGTTCCGGACGCGACGGGCGGGCATTCCTGATTATCACCGTCGAAACCAGCTTCACGAACCAGAACGGAGACCTTCTGTGCATCACGCGGCAGTCGTCGATCCGCCGCTAACTAATCTGAATCAGGATTTACGGGATGTAAGGATTTTCTGGATTATCCTGCGCATCCTAATAATCCAGAAAATCCTGATTCCGACAATGCGATTAAAAACCAGAGAGAGCGCGAACATGAGCGTAAAGCTGGAAGAACTGTTGCAGATGGCGCCTGAGGAAATCCTCTCGCACAACGAGCGGCCCTCCGGAGAGCAGTTGCGCAATAAGAAGCAGATATATTACGAAGACGTGGAAGTGGGTGATGAGTTGCCCAAGTACATCTATGCGCCCACTCCGACCCACCTGTTCCGGTGGAGCGCGGCCATAGAGAATTTCCACCGGATTCATTACGATTTGGACTTTGGTCTGAACCACGACAAGAACCCCAGCTTGCTGGTGCACGGTTCATGGAAGCAGAGTGTGGTGCCGCAGTATCTGAAGGACTGGACTCTGCCCGGCGGCTGGCCCTGGAAGGCGCGGTTCGAGCACCGGGCTATGCTGGTGCCGGGCGACGTGCTGATTATGTGGGGCACGATCACCGGCAAGGAAGAAAAGGGCGGCATGGGCTTGATCGACCTGGAAATCGGCATGAAGACGCAGGACGGCATCGAGAGTATGCCGGGCTCGGCCACCGTGGTTCTGCCCCTGCGCGACGGCCCGCCCATCCCCTACCCCTTTGTGCCGCCCCAGGATTAAGAAACCGGATATAAGCCCAGAGGCCGAGGAGGTTCTCTGGGCTGACCGTCCTCTTAGTGCAGGGGGTTCCCGAAGGAAGGTATCTCCCTCGTCCACCGGGTTGAATTATAACGGCAAGAGGTGATAGCGGCATGGCCAGGTTTCTAGCCACGCACACCATATCGGGACTAACTGAAGACGAACTTCGCAATAAGCTGGGCGCCTATACCGGCGGCGTGAGCAAGTGGCGCCCGGACCGCCGCACCACTATCCTGAAGGTCTACGCCGACACCGCCAGCGGCAAGCTGTTCACTGAGTGCGAGACCGTGGAGCAGTCCCACTTCGAGGACTGGATGAAGCTGGCCGGCTGGCCTGCCGAAGAGGTCTACCAAGTGGACCTCATCTTCCAGACCGGCGATATGTGGCGGGTGTAACGCAAAAGGGGCGGACGTTGCGCCGCTCCTTTCTATTGGGTAGGATCACAGAGATCTGGCTATGTATTGCCTTCTTACTAATTCCCTTCTCGAAGGGTCTACTATCAAATCGAAAATTTCCAGCGTAGTTGCTCCGAGAAGATACTGATTTTCCTCCGGTCCAAATATAACCAGACAGGGCAATTTCTCCCCATCTATGGATATGGTTGCCACGCCCACGTCCAAGGTGGCAGTATCGCCGTTGGCGAACGTTAATTCCCGCTGAGACACAGGTTCAACCTGAAGCTGGTGAAGGAGCGCGGCCGGGAACATGGAATGAACCGCTCCGGTATCCACCAAGGTTTCTGCCTCCAGTTCGTCTCCCCCTTGCGAGTTGCTTAACCCTATTTTCTTTCTAAAGGTTCCCAAATTTCTGGTCTCCTAAACGCGTTGCCTCTGTTTATGCTTCCGGACGACGATGCATCCTGGCTCCTTGGCGTTGGCTTTGTTGCCGTCCCCTTTTCGCGCTAGTTGACATCCAGGTGGACTGGGCGGTTGAGAGCTTCCACCAGCCTCAGGCGCCGTTCCTCTTCTCGTTCCCGTTTCCTAGCCTGCCGCAGTTTTATAGCCTCGCGTTGTTTCTCACTTTGCCAAGGCGGATTCTCGATGACCTCGACTTTCTTTGTCCAAGTCAGGCCGGCTCCCTCCGACCTCTTCTCAATGCACACTGGCCCTAAGCGATCTATAACTAGCCGCAAGCCGGTAGCGGGATGGCTGTTTCCATCCTCCAAATATCCGTCCACGAGTTGTTGCGCCAGCACAAGGCCGTTGGTGTCAGTGATTGTCAGTTCGTACTCTTGCGGGTTGTCCAACTCTTGAGTCAGCCAAGGGGAAGTGAAATTTTGGGAAGGTTGGTAAGTTTCTAAGAAGTGCTGGTGGGGTTGATACTCAACCCTGGTTTTATCATCGCCGGTTAACCGGTTTTCCAAAACTATCCGGTAAGGCAAGCGGCTCGGCACTTCGTGGAAGTAATCCAATTGGGGATAGTAACAAGCCCCTATGCTTACCGCAGTAATTTCCGGGTCGGCGACGCCCTTAATCAGGTCCCTGGTCAGCAATATCTTGGGACTGCCGCTTTCGTCCGGTGGGAACCAACGGGCCAAGTTCTTGGGGAAGTAGGGAGACAGTGTAGGCCCGCCATACAGGATAACTCCGTCCAGTTCCCGCCCCATGTCATCGTAGGTAAGCTGCCATGTAAAACGTACTTCTCCAGTCTTTTGGGAGGGAGATGACAGCACCATATTGCCGGGATCATCACCGTCGGACTCGCCCAGAGACGCAAATGATTCGGAGCTTACGAATGTATCGCGCAGGGACATCAGAGAGAGGCGCAAGAACTTCTCTTCCTGAAATACTGATTCCACGTCGCTCCAGTGTAAGCTCAAATTGTCGTTAATCCTAACGGTCGGATTCTCTGGACTTACCTGCTGTTTAGCCAGTCGCAACAGATTCAGAGCGCCGTTGTAATTCAGTTTTTTGGCGAGGGCTCGGTCAATGTTAGAGCCACCCAGCAAAGGATGTCCGTCAGCGCCGGAAGCCAGGATTTCCTGGCCTGCTATTTCAACCAGCGTGCAGTCGAAAGAACCGCCTCCCAAGTCATAGACCAGATATGAGCCGGGGCTTTTCAGAACCGAATCCGGATCGTTATTCAAGGCCGCGGCCAGGAACAGAACCGGCTCATCCACTACCCAATCTACCCTCCCTTGCCCGGCGAACTCCGTCAGGATCTCGCTCAACATCCGACGGTAGGCATAACCGGCATGAACCGGGCAGCCTGCTCTCCATTCAAATTGGGGTGGCAGGTCAGCCCGTCTTACTGCCTCTCTCAAAATAGCGGATATTAGCTCTTCCGCCGGGAATTGGTTCCCCCATACTTCTACGCAATTCAATTCCGGGTTCCACCAAGTCGGCCATTCCGTGTTGCTGGTTTCTAAGCGCCATTTCACATAAGAATCGTTGGACAAAGCCCAACGCTTGATGTTAGAGATAACTACCGTATCCGGCCCATTTTCCAGTTCGTCCGCATCCTCGCCGACAGCCATGTCAACCGTTCCACCTGATTGACGCTGTAAGGCGACTACTACCGGCATAGTGAAGGTGTTGCCTCGGCCAATCAGCCGGGGCTGAGGCCCGCCTGCATCTTGAGCGGTTGAGTTCCAAGTAGAGATGCGCACGTTGGTAGTGCCAAAGTCTATGCCTACTATTTCCATTAGCTCGCCTCGTGTTTGACTTGGGCCGGTAGTAACACTAGGTCGCCATGTTTTCCGCCGCGCACGATGACGCCGGGAGCGACCACTTTCCCTTTCGAGCTAGTATCCAACAAGTCTGCCCCGCCGGCTCGCAAAGCCAGCCGCAATCCTGCATCCACATTTCCTGCTAATTCATCAACACCGCCTTGGTGGCGCGCTACCGTCTGTAAGACTTCTCCGACGGCCAGCAGCATATCCTTACGAATTTCTAATCGGGATTCTTCGCGCTTAGCATCCAGATCGGCGTTGCGCTCCCGCACCTGTTGCCGCAGCCGCTCCTGCTTCCGCCTCTCGCGTTCCAGTTCGGCCGCGTGGTCGGCGAGGAGGCGTTCCTGCTCCTCCGACTTGGCTTTCAGTTCGGCCGCGTGGTCGGCGAGGAGGCGCTCCTGCTCCTCCGACTTGGCTTTCAGTTCGGCCGCGCGGCCGGAGAGGAGGCGTTGCTGCTCCAGGCGGATCTCGTAGTCGGCGCGTTGGCGTTCCTGTTCCTGCCGTTGCTGCTCTAACTGGAGATGCCGGTCGGGGCCTTCGGCGAGGGCACCCGCTTGAAACAGCGTAAACTCTTTTCTCTTGGCCTTTACACTAACGTGTTGCGCCAGCCGCATCAGAACGTCGCCGCTCCGTTGCGTTAGTTCCAGGCCATCCGGATTAAGCGCCGACCACCGCAGGGCTGCGCTGCCCACGGCATCCATCCAAGCCAGCGCGGCGGCCGCTGATGGAGACTTAGGAGACGCCAGCAACAGCCCGGCGCCCCACAATATCCGGTTCAGCGTGGTCTCGATATTTTCTTTGGGCCACTTCGCCAGCGATTCGCACAGTACATTGCTGGGATTCTTGCCGAAGGTTGGCAGATTAACCTCGCTGGACAACCAATTCTTCCAGTCGGCCAAAGACGACGGGGGCTGGACGTCATCCGGCACATCTTCAACGTTGCATAGCAGAGTATAGGAATTGTCTTTAACGCTTTTCGCGAAGGGCTTTGGGCCGGGCAGTTTGGCCAACTCGTTCAGCGGCTTCTTGGCGCGCTTCTTCCACCAGTCAGTCCACGGCTCGCTGATAGGAACTGAGGCCAGCGTTTTCTTGATGTGGTTGGGATTACCCGTGCCGCCGTGAATGGAGAGAGCCAGCGCTACCAGCTTCAGCGGTTTCTCTTTCGCCCAGGGCGCGAGTTCTTGGGGAGTGTCCCATAGCAGGGCCGTCATCTGGCCGTCGGACAGCGGTTCCAATGTGGAGGTATCTTTTCTCTGCGCGGTGCGATCCCAGAACTCAATCACCGGGCGGTCGCCGTCGGCTATGACCTTGCCGATACCCAGAGTTCCCGCGTGAGTGTAGCGGACGAACATTCCAGGCTGGAAATCTGAATCAGTCAAAGGCAACACTCGCGGACGGAACAGGTATAACAATATAACTATATTATGATAGTACATAACGCGGCTTTGTGAAACATCCTACCGCACTTTCCCCCAGACGTTCGGAGGCCAGACGCGCAGCCAGGCGCGGCCTAGAATGCGCCCGGCGGGTACGGGGCCGAAGGCGCGGCTGTCGGTGCTGCGGGCCGGATTGTCGCCTAGCAGGAAAAATTCGTCGGGCCCGTTCCACCAGCGGCCATTGACCTCGCCGCCGGGGCCGGCCGGCACCTGGCCGGGGATGAGCAGCAGGTCATCAGCATACAGGCGTCCGCCGTCCAGAAGGATAGACTCGTCGGGCATACCGACGATGCGCTTGATAATCCACTCCCACGGCGGAACCACTTGCCGGAAAACCACCACATCGCCCCGCCGCAGCCGGTGACGATGCAGGAACGGGGGCATCAGCAACACCATCTGCCCGTCTTCCAGCGCCGGGGACATACTGTCGCCCTCAACTCGGAACCGCATAGGGGCATTCGTGGTATCAGACTTTCTCATTTTCAACGCAGCGAAAGCTCAGAGTGTCTAGAGAATTATAGAGGAACTGCCTGGGATTTCCCCGAGGATTCTGACCCCTATGGGTTTAATATGCCCGTGATAAAATTGCCGCACAATCCAATACCAAGGAGCATTACCGATGATGAACGGAATCCTTCGCGTCGGCCTGATTGGGGCCGGGGCCAACACCCGCCTGCGCCACATCCCCGGGTTCCGCGAGCAGCGCGACGTGGACATCGTGGCCGTGGCCAACCGCAGCCGCGAGTCCGGCGAGCGCATCGCCGCCGAGTACGAGATTCCCCAGGTCTACGACAACTGGGTTGATCTGCTGGAAGACGACAGCATAGACGCCGTCTGTATTGGCACCTGGCCTTATATGCACCGGAACCTGGTGCTGGCCGCCCTGGACGCGGGCAAGCACGTGCTGACTGAGGCCCGTATGGCCATGAACGCCGATGAGGCCCACGAGATGCTGGACGCCAGCCGGATGCATCCCGGCCTGGTGACGCAGATTGTTCCGGCTCCGCAGACGCTGGAAGTGGATAACACGGTCATCGAGCTGGTGGGCAGCGGCTATCTGGGCGACATTCTAGCCGTCCGCCTGCGGGTCTGCGACTATCACGCCCGCGCCAACCGGTCCGACACGTTCATTGACTTCGATGCGCCCTTGCACTGGCGCCAGGACCGCACGCTGAGCGGCTATAACATCCTAGGTATGGGCATCTGGTACGAAACAGTTATGCGCTACGTCGGCCCGGCCACCAAGGTATCGGCCATGACCCGCACCTTCGCCAACCGGCGGCAGGATGAGAACGGCGTGATGCGAGCAGTCACGGTGCCCGACCACGTGAATGTGCTGGCCGAGATGGGCTGCGGTGCCAACGCCGATTTTAGTTGGAGCACGGTCACCGGTCTGCAGATGGGAACGGATTTCTGGATTTTTGGCACCGACGGCACCATCAGCCTGCAAGGGCCGCCCTTCAACAAGGTGCTAGGCGGCCAGCGAGGCGACGAGGCCCTGTCGGAGCTGCCCATCGTGAACCGGGGCAAGTGGCGGGTGGAGGAAGAGTTCATCAACGCTATTCGCGGCGAGGAAGCCGTTACTCACACTCCCTTCGACATCGGCGTGCAGTACATGGAGTTCACCGAGGCCGTGACCCGCAGCGCCCAGACGGGTCAGGCGGTAGCCCTGCCGCTGTAACGGGAGATGGCTTGATGGGAGAGTTTTACTGGCCCGTTGGCCTATGGAGCGCCGACCGGGAACGATTGGAGACGGTGGATGCGCTGGTGGATACCGGCTCGTCCTATTCGGTATTTCCCAAGACTATGCTGGAACGGCTGGGAATTATTCCAGAGGAGCGTGAGGAGTTCGAGCTGGCCGATGGCAGCTCCGTTGAGCGCGACCTGGGCCATGCTTGGCTGAGATTGGATGGACGGGAGCGCATCCGAACGGTGTTGTTCGGCAATGATGACGCTGAATCGCTTATCGGCGCGGACACGCTGCAAGGCTTCCTGATGCTCGTAGATTCTGACGCGCACCGGCTAGTTCGGCGGCCGGGCCGGTATTAGCAGCGCCCAGACGGGCCAGGCGGTAGCCCTGCCGCTGTAACGGGAGATGGCTTGAATGTGCTTTCGTTAATGGGTGCCCACGCCTTGGAAGGAGTCAGGCTGGCGGTTGATACCTCGCGCCAGCGTTTAATCCGGATTTCCGTTGGCGTCCCTGTCGGTCATGCCAGTTGACCCCTCGCGCCAGCGTTTAGTCGCATCCCGCATTTTGCGAATGTAGCGCGCCAGTCATTGCCGCAACAGTAAAGGCAAGGTCCGGCGCCCTCGTTCCCACAGATAGTCACAGACTATTCCGCCAAATTCGCCAACCAATCAAGAGGCCGAAAAACAGGATGAATGTCGGGACCAGTATACCGAGTCCCAGTATGGTGGATACATAAGACAGGTACAGACGAAACCAACCGGCATAGTGGTCAGTTACCCTTTCATCTATTGTGAGCGTGGACTTAGGGGCGGCTGCCTCAAGGCATTCCATTTGACGAGCGGACTCTACTTGCGGCGCTGATCCTGACCAAGAACTGATCCTGACCAAAAGCCCCCCCAGCTCATTAGCGCAGCTCAACTCTACCCAGCTAACAGCCGCCCCCAGCACAAAGAAGTAGATCGCCAATGGCGTAAACACGACCGGCGTCAGGGCAATGTATGACATTGTCAAGCCACCCGAACTCCCCCCTCAATTCTTTGACCCAGCCATGTTCCACCAGATAGGCGTGAAAGCTGCGCCCCCTCTTAGCCATCAGTCATCTCCCGGATGCCAAATGCCTTGCATTGGGCTTCTGCAAGCCTTAATTGACTTATAGTATATGGACTCATAGTCTAAGCATCAGTAGCATCCTCTGTCAAAGTGGACGATTATCAAGCCGCATTCGGCCAGCAAATACGCCATATCCGGCGGCGGCGCGCCGTCAGTCAGGAAGAGATTGCCCATCGCGCTGGTATCCATGTAACCTATCTGTCCGGCATCGAGCGGGGCGTGCGCAATCCTTCCTTGAAGAACATCCGCGCCATCGCTCGGGCTTTAGGCGTGGGAGTGGCCGATTTGTTCGCTTTCGAGGAAGAGGGCGAGTTCATCCAGCAGCAACCAGAGTAAGGAGAATTAGCATGACGGACGAAGGCATACGAATCGGGCTCATTGGCGCTGGGCGCAACACCCGCGACCGGCACATACCGGGCTTCCACCAGGTGGATGGAGTTGAGATTGTGGCGGTGGCTAACCGCTCCCGCGAGTCGGGGCGGGTGGTGGCCGACCAGTTCAACATCCCCACGGTCTACGATAGCTGGCAGGAACTGCTGGAGGATGAATCCATCAACGCCGTCTGCATCGGTACTTGGCCCTATATGCACCGCACACTGACCATCGCCGCGCTGGAGGCGGGTAAGCACGTGCTAACGGAGGCGCGGATGGCGGCGACCGCTGCCGAAGCCCGGGAAATGCTGGCGGCCTCGCGGGCCCATCCTGGCCTGGTTACCCAGATTGTGCCCTCGCCTCTCACCTTCAAGGCGGACAATCTACTGGCGCAGAAGATTGCCGAGGGCTACGTGGGCGAAGTGCTGGCTGTGTCGCTACAATCGCTGACGCCGGGATTCGCCGACATCGGCGGGGAGATGCACTGGCGTAACGACCGGTACCTAAGCGGTTACAACATCCTTAATATGGGCATCTGGTATGAGGCGATGATTCGCTGGGTTGGCCCAGCTACGCGGGTTATGGCCAATACCAAGGTCAACGTGAAGCAGCGCCGCGACGAGGACGGCGGCATGACGCCGGTGACCATCCCTGACCACGTAGACATCCTGGCCGACCTGGCCAGCGGGGCGCAGGCCAATATGCGTTTCAGCGCGGTGACCGGGTTCGGCCCCGGCAACGAGGTCTGGATTTATGGCAGCGAAGGCACCCTGCGTCTAGACTCGGCCCTCAACGTTTACGGCGGCCGTCGGGGCGACGGCGCGATGGCCGAAATCCCCAACCCGCCCGAAAGCCAAGCCTACTGGCGCGTGGAGGAAGAGTTCTGTAACGCTATCCTCGGACGGGAACGCATTGCCCGCACTCCCTTCGACGTGGGCGTTCACTACATGGAGTTCACCGAAGCCGTAACCCGCAGTTCCCAGACCCGTCAGGTGGTGTCCCTGCCGCTGTAACGTAGCCGCCGTCGCGCTTGTGTTAAACTGGCGCCGAACCGGGCCGGGAGGGTTATTATGGGATTATTTACTTGGCCCTTCGAGGCAGGCGACTTGAACGGCAACCACTTCGAGGATGTAGAAGGACTGGTGGACACTGGAGGATCATACAGTTTGTTGCCGGCCTCCACCCTGCGCCGCGTGGGTGTTGAACCCACGGAAATCATGGAGTTCGAGTTCGGCCGACGGCACGATAATTGAAAGGCAGCTTGGCGACGGGAGGGCGCGCGCCGAAGGCAAAGAAGTACTAACCACGTATATCTTTGGCGATGAAACGGATACCCCTCTATTGGGCGCATACACGCTGGAGCGAGGGCATCTGGCAGTGGATTTATATGGCAGGCGTCTGATACCGGTTCGCGCTTCCTCGAAGTAGGTTTCATAATAGGACTTATGCGGTTAGAGAAGGACTCCCTAACCAGCTAGGAGAGGGGATAACCTTTCCACTGCGTAGCTCCTATCATAATACTCCGACATGGATGCTTGCCTTGACCGATAACGCCATGTTCCCGTTGCCGCTGGCCCATGGGCCGCTGGACGGGGTCAAAGTTCTGGACCTGAGCGAAGACATCGCCGGGTCTTTTTGCGCGCGCCTGCTGGCCGACTATGGGGCCGAGACGCTGAAGCTGGAGCCGCCCGTTGGCGCCGCCCTGCGCCGGATGCCGCCTTTCTTCGGGGACGACCCCCACCCGGAGAAAAGCCTGTTCTTCCTGGCGATGAACCTGAACAAAAAGTCCGCGACCATCAACCTCAAGACCGTTGCGGGGCGAGAGCTGTTCCGGCAACTAATTCCCCACGTGGACGTAGTGGTGGAGAGCTACCGCCCCGGCTACCTGTCGGGCTTGGGGCTGGGCTATGACGCTCTGGAGGCCATCAACCCCGGACTGGTGCTGACCTCGGTTACTCCTTTCGGGCAGACGGGCCCTTACAGCCAGTATGCCGGGGAAGAGATTGTCAGCTATGCCATGGGGCTCATTATGAGTATCAGCGGGCTGCAAGACCGGGAGCCGCTGAAGCACGGCGGCTTCCAGGCCCAGTACGAGGGCGGGCTGAACGGCGCGGCGGCCACGGCGATGGCCCTGTTTATGCAGGGCAATACCGGCGAAGGCCAGCACATCGACGTGTCGGTCACCGAGTGTGTCGCCTCGACGATGATGGCGACGCAAACGATGTATCCCTTCATCGGGGCAACGCAGCCGCGGCGGCGTCCGTCCGGCAGCAACTTCGGGCATCCAATGCCCTGCGAGGACGGCTGGATTATCGTTCAGACCGGCGGCGGCGCCACCTGGGAGACTATTGCCAGCTTCTTCCGGGACCCCCGGCTACACGAAGAGCGGTTCACCGATACCGCCGAACGCAACCGTAACGGCGAAGAGCTGGACCGAATTGTGCTGGAGTCCATCAGCAATAGGGGGAAGTGGGAGCTGTTCACCGAAGCCGCGGCCTCCCGAATGCTGTTCGGGCTGGTGCAGACCCCGTCGGAACTGGCGGAGTGCCCGCAACTGGAGTCCCGGGATTTTTACCGGGAGATTGAGCATCCCGTAATCGGCAAGATTAAAGTGCCGGCGGCGCTATTCAATATGTCGCTGACTCCCTACCAGTACACTATGCCGGCCCCGACGCTGGGCCAGCACAACCGCGAGATATACGTGGACGGCCTGGGGCTGACGCCTAGCGAACTGGCCGTGCTGCGTCAAACGGATGCTATCTGATATGACCGTTGCTGACTTCCCCAGCGAAAGCTCTAATTCCGGCTCTCTCCCCGGCGGCGCGGGGAAAGGACGGCTGCCGCTGGAAGGGATACGGGTTCTGGATTCTACCTATGTGTTCGCGCTGCCCTATGCCGGAGGGCTTCTGGCCGATATGGGCGCGGAAGTTATTAAAGTGGAAGGGCCAGGGCGGCCCGACGTAACTCGCACCGGCGGATACTCCGGTGTCTTCGCGGAGAACGACTTGGGAGAGGACTGGTGGAACCGCCCCTCGACCTACAACCTCATCCACCGGGGAAAGCAGTCCATCACTCTGGATATGACCGACGAACGCGGTCGGGACTTGTTCAAAGAGCTGGTGATGGTCTCCGACATCGTTATGGAGAACTTCACGCCCCGGGTGATGCGCAGTTGGGGGCTGGACTACCCCAATATGCGCAAGCTGCGGCCGGATGTCATCCTAGTGTCTAACACGGGCTACGGGCATGGGGACGGGCCGTATTCCGGGTATCCGGCGCAGGCGACGACTCAGGAAGCGACCCACGGGCATTGCTGGGTTACCGGATACGTCGGCGGCGGGCCGGCCAAGGCCGGGGCCTCCTTTGTGGACTTCCTTTCGACCTGGACGGCGCTGTTCGCCCTCGGAGCGGCGTTGCGGTATCGCGCCCGCACCGGGCTGGGGCAGTGGGTGGACATGGGTATGTATCAGGCCGGAGTGATGTTCCTGTCGGAATACATCCTGGACGCCATTGCCAACGGGCGCGAGGGCGGGCGTATCGGCAACCGGCATCCGTGGCGGGCACCCCAGGGTTGCTATCCAGCAGCGGGTAAGGACAATTGGATTACGCTTTCTGTGGGCGACGACAGTCAGTGGCGGTCGCTGTGCCGGGTGATGGGCCAGCCGGAACTGGCGTTGGATGAGCGGTTCAGGTCGCTCTTGGGGCGGCGGGAGAACCACGACGCGCTGGACGAAATCATAGCAGCCTGGACGGCGACCCAAGACCGGTATGACACGATGCACTCGCTGCAAGCGGAAGGAATCCCCTCGGGTCCGGTGCTGACAGGGCGCGATATTCATTATGACCCGCACTACCGGAGCCGCAACTTTCTGGAACGGGTGAAGTATCCGCCGGAACGCGGGATGGGCGAGCGTATGTTCCTGAGCCGCCCTTACAAGTTCTCCAAGAGTCCGTTGCGCATACAGGGGCCGTCGCCGGCCTTCGGGCAGCACAATGCGCCGGCGCTGAAGGAACTGCTGGGAGTTACGGAAGGGCAGTATCTGCAACTAGTGGAAGACGCAGTCATCGCCACGGCGCCGGCCACCGGCGAACCTTCACCCGTGGTGCCGCAGCCGGAGGCGCTGGAGCGGGGCATTATCGCCGGATGGGACCCGGACTACCGGGAAAGGCTAGAGTTGGAATAGTTCCACGCCCGATTTTGAAGGAGTGTAATTATGATAGTCATCACCACTGAGAATGTGCCTGGACGTGAAGTCGCCGAAGTCCTGGGACTGGTGACCGGCAATATCGTGCAGGCGAGAAACATAGGCCGCGACATTCAGGCCGGTTTGCGGGGCGTGGTCGGCGGTCGGGTGGGGGTCTATTCCGAGATGCTGGCGCAGGCCCGGTCGGAGGCGACGCGGCTGATGGTCGAAGACGCGGAGCGTCTCAACGCCGATGCTGTGGTTAATGTGCGCTATACCACCAGCTCGATTACCCAGGGCATGTCGGAAATTTTGGCCTACGGCACCGCCGTCAGACTGCGGTAGGCTCGCGCGCTCCTGGGTTCCGCCTGTCTGCACGCTTGGTATCACCATCAGTAGCAGGTAGGCTCGCGCGCTCCTGGGTTCCGTTCCGCCCTCCCTGTGTCCCGCTCTCCCTCGTCATTCTCGCCTTCCCCTGTCTATTCTCGCGCTTCCCCGTCATTCTCTCGGAGCTTGTCCCCGTGAAAACGGGGAGCGGGAATCCATTGCCTGAATCGAATATAGTTGGAAAAAATTCAGCGAATTTCGCCTTTCGGTATCCTGCTTCCGCAGGAGTAACGGGTCTGGAATTCCAAAGGCGGTTGCCATGGGTTTCAGGGCGGTTTCTTGACACCGCGAAAGGACGGAGCATAAGCTAGAAGGGAAGGGCCCGTAGCTCAGTGGTAGAGCAGCCGGCTCATAACCGGCTGGTCGTTGGTTCGATCCCAGCCGGGCCCACCATGATGAGGATAACATCTGCGTTAAAGGGAAGAGCTGGAGTATTCCGGCCTAGCCATGCTGTGGATGCCGTAATTAAACTAGGGCCGCTGGGAATATCGCTCCAGCGGCCCTTTGCCTTGGAGTTTTCCGGCCCCTTAGTCCGTTGAAGGACTAAAGATGAGCGGTTGGCGTTCAGCTTGGCGTCCAGTTGTAGACGCGGGCCAGCGTGCCGCCCATGAGAGTGGTGCGGTCGGAGTCGGTCAAGCGGTCGGTTACGCGGAAGGATTCCACGCCCTGTTCATAAGTCAGGAGGCGGACGGCGCGAGTCCAGTCGGTGCCCCAGAGGCAGCGTTCCAGGCCGTAGGCGTCGAAGATGCGGCCGAGGGGTTCCCAGATGTCGGGGTAGGGATACGGCTCGTGGGAGAGGGTGCAGGCGCCGGAAATCTTGATGACTACATTCTCCAGGTCCGCCGCGGCCAGTACGTTGGGCAGGTCAGCGAAGGGTTCGGCGGGGGGCGGCGGCACGAAAGGCTGGGCTAGGCCAACGTGGTCTATGATGACCGAAGTGTTGGGGTTGCGGCGGGCCAGTTCGGTCAATAGGGGCAGCTTGCCGGCGGCCATTACGTTGACGGGCACGCCCGCGTTGGCGCAGGCAGCGAAGATGGAGTTGAGGCCGGGGTGGCCGGCTTCGTAATCGGTGTTGGCCAGCATGATACGACACCCGACTACGCCGGGAGTGGCGGTCCACTGGGCCACGTCATCATCTATGGTCTCGGAGTTAGGGTCGAAGGGGCGCACCAGCCCGAACTTGCTGGGATGCTGTTCGTATACGCCGAGAATATAGCTGGGGTCGTAGCCGTAGAGAGAGAAGGGCGAAATCAAGATTGCCCCGTCAACGCCGACGGCGTCCATGGCGGCAATCATATCATCGCCGGTAACTTCCTCGGGGCCTTCCAGATGTCCGCGCCAGGGGCGTTCGGGGGTGTTGCGGGCGTAGCAGTGGACTTGGCAGTCGATGGTCTGGGGTTGGGTTGCCATCGCGATTCTCCTTGCCGTTGGCTGGGATATAACAGTTTACACCGGAAAAGAAGGGTGCTGGTTCCCCTGCCGGTTCCCGTGCCTCCCCGTGGGTTGCCTTCCCTCGTCCTTCCCGCGAAGCTTGTCCCCGTGAAAACTGGGAGCGGGAATCCACTCCAGGATACCGGAACCCACGGCCGTGGGTAACTACAGGGGGAGGATTAGCCCGAAGCGCTTTCGTGGTTAGTGCGGCGGGTAGGGGTATCGGCGATATAGCCGGAGAGGTTGAGGGCGCTGTGGATGAGCCCGATGTGGGAATAGGCTTGAGGAAAGTTGCCGAGTTGACGCTGGATAGACTTGTCGTACATCTCAGCGAAGAGGCCGAGGTGGTTGCCTTGAGTAGTGATGACTTCGTGAAAATAGTCGAAGGCCCGGTCGTGCTGGCCGGTGTAGATAAGGTTGCCGATGAGCCAGAAGCTGAGGAGGGTGAAGGCCCCCTCGGGCTGGCCGCCAAGCCCGTCGTCGGTTTCGTCGGCGAGGTAGCGCCAGACTAGGACGCCGTCGGTCAGTTCGCGCTCTATGGCGTCGAGGTTTTGGCGGATGTATGGATGCTCTCGGGGTACGATGCCCATGAAGGGTATGGCCAGGTTGGAAGCATCGAGGGAGTCGCTGCCGTAACGTTGCCGGAAGGCTTGCTTGTTGGCGCTCCAGCCGGCGTCGAGGATTTCGGCCTTGATGGTGTCGGCAGCGAGAGACCAGCGGCGGTATCGGTCGCGGTGTCCCGTGGCGGCGGC
The DNA here is from genome assembly GCA_965199995.1 of Dehalococcoidia bacterium. Lineage (GTDB taxonomy): Bacteria > Chloroflexota > Dehalococcoidia > Lucifugimonadales > UBA3495 > VXOI01. The sequence continues at coordinate 24,651 of OZ241328.1, forward strand.
GATGTAGGCCGCGTAGTCCAGGCCGGCCCAGCACATTACTTTGGAATAGACGAAGTGCTGTTGCTCTCCGCGCACTTCCCAAACGCCGCGGTCTCGGCGGCGCCAGTTCGCCATCACCGTTTCTGCCAAGCGCTCGACGATCCCCCAGGCTGCGCTGGATATGGAGCCTCGGAGCAACAAGAGCGAGTGGATGGAGATGATGACTTCGCCGAAAACGTCGAGCTGCAAGTGCCCGGCGGCGGCGTTGCCGATGCGAACGGGGCGGGAGCCTTCGTATCCGCTCAGATGGTCCAGAGTGTATTCCTCGAGGGAGGAATCGGGGCTGATGCCGTAGACGATGCGGATGTCGCGGCGGTGCAACTCGCACTGTTCCAAGAGCCAGTGAATGTAGCGGTCCGCGCCGTAGACGTCGCCGAGGCGGTAGAGAATGTCTACGGTGAAGGCGGCGTCTCTAAGCCAGGAGTAGCGGTAATCCCAGTTGCGGGAGCCGCCTAGGGTTTCGGGCAGGCTGGCAGTGGGAGCGGCGACGATGGCTCCGGTGCGGGGGTACATCATCAAGTGCAGAACAAGGAAGGAGCGGACTACCTGATCGCGCCAGAGCCCGTTGTAATTCATGCGCTGCACCAGCCCTTGCCAGTAGAGCCGGGTTTGCGTCAGCTTGCGCCGGGTGCGCCGCCTTTCCAGACTGCTGGGCCTGCCGTTTCCGTAGGCTAGAACGAAGGTTGCGCTGTCGCCCTGGGCGAGGGAGAAATCGGCGGATACGCAATGCTCTTCCAGGGCTAGAGGGACGCTGGCGAGGAGGGTCATGGTTTGGCCGCCGCCGCGAACCTGGACGGCAGTGGGGGCGGGATTGCCGTTGAGAGGCCGGAACGCGGGAACCGCCCGGGCGTAGTCGTGCCTGGGGCGAAAGTCGCAACGTAGCTCGACGTTGCCCGAAAGGCAGGTGACGATGCGGTGAATTTCGTGGGGAGGGTCGGGCGGCGGAGTGTCGGGGTCGTTGTCGTCATCGCCGGTCAGGGGCATAAAGTCGGTGATGGAAACTTCCCCCTGGGGGCCGATGAAGATGGTTTCCAGTATGTTGGTGTCCGGGAGGTATTGCTGGCAGGACTGGAAACCGGGGCCTGTGGGGCTGATGCGGAAGCAGCCGCCAATGCCGGGATCTAGGATGGCGCCGAAGACGCTGGGGGAGTCGAATCGCGGAAAGCAACACCAGTCTACGGAGCCATCGGTTCCGACAAGCGCCGCGGATGACATATCGCCTATCAGTCCGTATTGGTACAAAGCTAATATGAAGTGGCCGCGCCGGTAAAGTGAAGGGGAGTTTAGCATCGGGGGCATTGAGATGCAATGCGTAGGCGTTGGCTGGGGTTACAGGGCAATCGCGTGTAGGCGGGCTTAATACCCGTCATTCCCACTGCCTCCCCGTCATTCCCGCGAAAGCGGGAATCCAGGCTCGACGCGCTGGATGACGGAGAGACAACAGTAATGACGGAGAGACAGCGGGAGGACAGTGTGGAGTCTATAACACCCCCAGGGCTAACGGAAACGCAGGGCGGGTCTTTCGGGTATACTAGGTTAGGATTTGCCGCCAAAACAGGGAGGAGAGTCAAGCCGATGCAGGAACTCAGGCCCATTACGGACGATGAGTTTGAGTCTTGGCTCCGGGCCGAGTCGCGGGCCCATAGCAACCGCCTGGACCATGAGCCGGAAGACCTGCGTCCCCACTTTGACCTGTCGCGCTCCCTGGCGATGTTCGAGGGCGGCAATATCATCGGGGGATGCCAGGCCCATAAGCTGGAGATGTCTGTTCCGGGGGGCGTCGCGGCGGTGGCCGGCGTGTCTAACGTGGCGGTGCAGCCTACGCATACCCGCCAAGGGCTAATGACGCGAATGATGCGGCGGCAGATGGACGACATTCACCAGTGGGGCGAGCCGCTGGCCGCGCTATTCGCCTCGGAGAGCGCCATTTACGGACGGTTCGGCTACGGCGTGGGAACGGTGCATGAGAGCTGGCAGATTGACCGGCATCACAATGCCTACGCCAGGAAGTTCGAGAGTTCGGGTCGCATTGTTTTTGTAGACCCGGATGATGCCGTGGAAACGCTGCCGGAGGTTTACCGGTGGAGCGCGGCGGGGCGCCCGGGGGTGTTCCCGAAACCAGCGCACAAGTGGCGGGAAGAAGCCGCCCACCCCGACGCCCGAGAGCCGCAGCCAAGAGTGCGCGGACGCGGACGGGGCGGACTGTTCTACGCGGCCTATGAGGAAGACGGCAGGATTGACGGGTACGCCATCTATCGCTCGAACCGGCCCACCATCACGGTTATGGAGCTGATGACCACGACGCGGACCGCCGCTGCTGCTCTGTGGCGGTTTTGTTTCGACCTGGACTTGATGAGCAACACAGAGGCCGTTAAGCGCCCGCTGGACGATCCATTGCCGTGGATGCTGGCGGACCCGCGACGGTTGCAGCGCACGGTGCGTGATGGGGTGTGGCTGCGGGTGGTGGATGTTGCGGCAGCGCTGGAACAGCGAAGCTACTCGGAGCCGGGCCGCTTGACCCTGGAGGTGCGGGACGATTTGTGCCCCTGGAACAATGGCCGGTTCGAACTGGAAGGCTCGCCGGAAGGGGCGTCATGCCGGGCGACGGATTCGTTGGCCGACGTAACTGTCGCTGTTTCGGGGCTGGCGTCGGCATATCTGGGAACCGTCAGCTTTACCACCCTGGCCGACGCGGGACTGGCCGACGAACATACGCCGGGGGCGCTGCACCGGGGAGACCGTATGTTTGCCGCCCAGCATCAGCCGTGGACGCCCTTTAACTTTTAAGAGGCTTGAAGACTGGCGGGCCCGCTCTGGTCTACACGGGTTCATGCTTTCGCAGAAACCGCGGCGAGCAGGCTGGGAAGGATGGAGGAAGTTTATGGGAAGGATGGAGGAAGTTTAAGGGAAAAGCTCTAGTATGCTGTTTTGGCGGTAGGTGAAGATTTTGCGGAGTTCCCGGGCCACGTAGAGGCAATTGACCAGCGTGCCGCCGGGAACGCGATAGGTGACATCATCGGTTACCCGGGTGCCCTCCGTGGTTTCCTCGAAGCCATGGCGATGCACCCATAAGCGGTAGGGGCCGCGTATCTGCGTGTCGGTAAAAGTGAAGGGCGGGCGCCATTCCGTGATTTCGCTGTCCCATCGCCGGGGTATTCCCCGCACTTTTATGCGGTACTGGATCACTGCGCCTTGCCGCATCTCGATAGGCAATGGAGTCAGGATGGAGAAATGTAGCCATGGCGGGGTCAACAGGTTCAGATTCTCCGCCTTAGTGAAGAAGTCGAAAACTTCCGGGAGCCGGTAGGGGAGTAGTACGCTGGAGTTTATATGGAAGTCAGGCATTTTCAACTTTAACCTTACCATCTCTCGAAGAGAGGGAACAAGGGCGCCCTGACAGAGCTATCGCGTATGGATGGTTTATGTCCGTCATTCCCGCGAAAGAGCGTCACCATCGTGAAAACGAGGGCGGTAGGTAATGCCCGGGTCAGCCAGGAAGGACAACGCAAGTCAAAAATGCGCGGTAAAAGCGGATGGATATAGAGGTAGAACTGAGCCCGGTGACGCCGGTGGCGGAATTGCTTGAGCTGGCCCGCATTGCGGACGAGGCCGGGGTGAGTCGGCTGGGGATTTCGGATGTGGCGCTTTTCCGGGATTCATTGCAGTTGCAGGTCCTTTGCGCCGCCGCGACCCGCAATGTGCATATTGGCAGCCTGGTGACCAATCCCTACGTGCGGCATCCGGCCATTGTTGCCGCCGCGCTGGGAACGCTGAACGAAGTGTCGCAAGGCCGCGCTTTTCTGGGTATTGGCGCCGGGGCGGGGTTGTCGGGCATCGGCATCGGGCAGCCGCGGCCGGCCGCGCTGCTGGAAGAGTTCCTGACAGCGGTGCGAGAACTGTTGTCAGGCGAAGATGTGAACCTAGACGGCCCGGCCTATGAAATTAAAGGCGCAAGGCTACAGCCCGACATCGCGGGGCCGGTTCCCGTAGTCATTGGCACCCGCAGCATGAGAGTGTCCATGCTGGCCGGGCGGCTGGCCGATGCCGTGGTTGTGGGGGCACGGGAGCTGACGGCAGAGGCGCTTTTGCGCTACCGGGACTGGGTGAGCGAGGGAGCGGCCGCCGCGGGCCGAGACCCGGCGAAGGTGGACGTTGCGCCGAGGGTGACCCTCTGCGTGTCGAAGGACGGGGCTCAGGCCCGCCGCAGTGTGACTCTGTATGCGGCGCACTACCTCTCGCTGGGCGGCGCGGAACGATCGCTGATGCCCGCCGCCGAGTTTGAGCGCATCAGCAGCTTGGCGTCGCAGGCCTCGGGCTGGTATTTCGAGCCGGATGTTTGGTATCCGGCGGAACTGGATTCGCTGGTAGGGCCGGAAATCATAGGCCGCTTCGCCATCGCGGGGACGCCGGCGGATTGCCTGCCCAAGCTGGCGGCGTTGCGCGATATGGGGTTTCGCAGCGTGAGTATGAACGTTGCCGCGGTGCGGCGGCCCGGAGCCTCTATGTACGATGGGCTGCGGGAGACGCTGCTGGGGCTGGCGGAGATTGTGCCGGAGATTCACGGGTTGTGATTGTGGGTTCCCGCTTTCGCGGGAATGCTGGCGGAGGATTGTGGGTTCCGGCTTTCGCGGGAACGACGGAGGTAGGCGAGAATGCTGGCGGGGTTTTGAGGATTGTGGGTTCCGGCTTTCGCGGGAACGACGGAGGTAGGCGAGAATGCTGGCGGGGTTTTGAGGATTGTGGGTTCCGGCTTTCGCGGGAACGACGGAGGTAGGCGAGAATGCTGGCGGGGTTTTGAGGATTGTGGGTTCCGGCTTTCGCGGGAACGACGGAGGTAGGCGGGAATGCTGGCGGGGTTTTGAGGATTGTGGGTTCCGGCTTTCGCGGGAACGACGGAGGTAGGCGGGAATGCTGGCGGGGTTTTGAGGATTGTGGGTTCCGGCCTTCGCGGGAACGACGGAGGTAGGCGAGAATGCTGGCGGCCAGCGGGAACCCACCGGGCAGGCGTTATAGTTTTGCTAAGGCTGGGCGGGCCAGTTGGCGGGCGATGAAACCCTGCATCAGCTCGATTGCCCGCTGGGATTCCGGGCCTGGCATATTGCCGAAGCGGTGCGGCATTCCCTCGAACATTTCCAGCTCGATGTGGCCCCCGGCAGCACGGTAAGCGGCCTCGAACTTTTGGGGTATGAACAGGGGAATGTTTGAGTCATTGGTTCCCTGGATGATAATTGCCGGCGGCAGCTCCGCAGCCTCGCCGCGGTCGAGGATTTGCTGAGGGTTTCCGTCGTGAAGGTTTGCGTGGTCGCCGAAGTAGGATTCGGTGGGGCCGATGAACCGGTCGTCGCCGATTTCTTTGGCCCAGTTATAGCGGGCGTGGGGGTCTAGGACGGGCCAGCAGCAGAGCATAAATCGCAGGGAAGCGTCAATGTCTTCCCCTTCGGAAAGGGGTAGGGAAGCGTAACGGGGATCCCTCGGGCGCATTCCGTTGAGGGCCACGGTATGGCCGCCGCTGGAGCAGCCCATGGCGCCCACAGACTTGGGGTCCAAGTTGAATTGGGCGGCGTTCGATTTCATCCAGCGGAGGGCGTAGTTGGCGTCGGAGACCTGGGCCGGATAGGGATGATCCGGGGCCAGCCTGAAGTCTATGGCGACGACCACTATGCCGCTGGACGCTAGGGCCAGGTTCATGGGCTGGTCGTCGGAGCGGTCATTGAGGAACCATCTGCCGCCGTGAACATCCAGTAAGCCTGGGAACGGGCCTTCGCCTTTGGGTTGGTAGATGGTGGCCTTGAGACCGCCGCTCCGGTGTCGCAGGTACACTACATTAGCAGTTTCGACGCTGAATTGGGCCGCTGAGTTGTATTCAACGGTAGTCATGTTTTCTCCTTTGCAATTTCGGGGGCGCTCAGGGGAAGGAAGGGCGAGCAACTCCAGGGTATGCTCAAACGGGGCGCACATCAGTGCGCCCCGTTTGATGTCTCATGCCCGCGCCCGGCAAGGGAACGATTGAGTTATAGCAAACCGCCCTGGTAGACGGAGCTCTGCTTGATGAAGACCTGGAGGCGCTGACGGGCGACTTCAACGACAAAGACGCGGCCTTCATCGTCAACCTCGACCGCGATGGGGCCTTGGAAGGCTTTTTCGCGCTCTCCTAGGTCGTTGGAGGCGAGGCGGCCCTTGACGGTGATAGGGTCTATTAGAACGCGCTCGCGGCCCCAGGAAGAGAGAGTGGCTTCGCCGAGAAGTTTGGTTACGAAGTTGCCTTCGGCGTCGAACACTTGGAGACGGTCGTTCTTGTAGTCGGTGACATAGATGATGTTGTCCTTGTCCACCGCGACGCCGGAGGGATGGTCGAACTCCCCGTCGCCTTTGCCGTGGGAGCCGAACTGCATCAGGAAGGAGCCATCGGGGGCGAACTTCTGGATGCGGTCGTTGCGCCAGTCGGCGACGTAGACATCGCCGTGGCGGTCAATTTCGATGCCCCAGGGGTAGTTAAACTCGCCGGGGCCGCTGCCCTTCGTTCCCCAGTTGAACAGGAACTTGCCGTCCTTGGTGAATACTTGAATTCGGTGATTGTAGCTGTCTACTAGGTAGAGGTTGTCATCTTTGTCGAAGGCGAGCCCGGCCGGTTTATTGATTTCCCCGTCGGCAGAGCCGACGGTTCCCCACATATTGGTCCAGCCCTGCCCCGGTTGGTAGACGGAGACCCGTTGCAGCCATTCGTCGGATACGTAGGTGTTGCCTTGACTGTCGAGGGCAACGGAGGTAGGCCACATGAAGCTGCCGTTGGGGGCAGTGGCAGGGTCGGCTTCTTCCGGCGGAATTTTCTGGCCGTAGTCTTCGATGAATTCTTCATCTACGGTGAAGACGGTGACCCGCTTGCAAGGGAAGAAGGCCGGGGTTTCGGAGCCGCGGCTAAGGACGTAGAGCCGGTTTTGAGGATCGCGGGTGATGGCCACGGGCATAAAGAAGCCGTTTCCGCTGCGCACTTCCTGCCGCCCGATGGTGTGGCTGTACTGGAAGGTAATCGGGGCGATGGCAGTAACCATTAGTCCCTCCCTTGGGAAAGTTGTATTCCCGCTTTCGCGGGAACGGCGGAGAAAATTCGACGGGAGCAAAGATATCCAGGGCAGATACATACCCGCCCTGGCCCATCCGCTGGTTTTGCTACTTTATGAAGTCGAACTGCTCGTAGCCAGCGCCGAGAATAACTTTGTCGTCCAGCCCCATCCACTTGTCCAGCAGGGTGGCGTAGGTGCTGCGGAAGTCGTTGTTCCAGCGGAGGTCGCCCTCGTCCAGCTTGGAGGGGTCGAGGGAGGGGTACTCGCCGTAGGTTCCGCCCTTGACGCTGTCGCCGATGACAAAGGCGACGCTGCCGGAGCCGTGGTCGGTGCCGGAGCCGTTATCCTGCACGCGGCGTCCGAACTCGGTAAACATAAGGATTACGACTTCCTGAGAGGAATTGTGTTCCTTGAGGTCATCGTAGAGGTCAACGGTGGCGGTGGTGACATCGTCCCACAGCTTGGGGAAGGCGATGTTCTGGTTGGCGTGGGTGTCGAAGGCGCCGGGGTTGAGACCGGTGTAAAGGATGCGGGTACCGAACTCAGCCAGGTGAACCTGGGCGATGCTCTTGCACCACTGAGCGAAGGGACTGCCGCCGTATTCGATGGTGGAAGAGTAAGTGTCGGGGGCAGTGTTGAGGATGTCGGCGCCCTTCAGGGCGTCCAAGCCGGTCTGGGACAGGTAGTCGTTGGCCGGGCCGGCGCCGATGAGGGGGGAGTACATTTTGGAGAAGATGTCCAGGGCTTCCATACGCTGGTCTTCGCCGTCTATTCCGGTGAGCACGCCGTAGGAGGCGAGGTCGCCGACGGAGGCAACGGAGACACCAGGGGCGGCGAGGGCGCGGGGCAGGCCGCGGCCGAAGTTGACGCCGGTCAGAACGTTATCGCGGTTGGGGTCCAGCTCCCGGATGGCCTTACCCAGCCAGCCTTCGGTAATCATCTTTTCAGGCTCAGCGGTGTGCCAGATGTCCATGGAGCGGAAATGGGAACGGTTGGGATTGGGGTAACCAATGCCCTGAATGACGGCAACCTTGCCCTGGTCATACATATTCTTGAGGGGTTTCATGGCTGGGTGGAAGCCGACCTGGTCGTTGATATGGAGAACATCGCCGGGGGCGACATTGACTGCCGGGCGGTGGTCGTTGTAGAGCGGGTCATTGTAGGGGATGATGGTGTTGAGGGCATCATAGGCCCCGGACATTTGGAGAACCACCAGTACCCGTTCTTTCTTGTTGGTCGTCATGGCTGTTTGCCGTCTCCTTCGTTAATGTGGGCGTAATTATGGAACGGCAGTTACCCTGCCGGATTTTCCGCCCCTGGCGGGATGCGGAAAATGGCGAATCCGGTATCTGGATCATGGGAGTGGTGCGCGAGGGCCTGCAACAACTGCTGATGGTTGCGCCGGTTTTCCTCCCGCAATTCCCGGATTTCCTGGCGAACTTCCTCCCGCAATTCCCGGATTTCCTTCCGAGTCTCGGAATTTTCGGCGGACTGCTGGTCAACCCGGTTGGTTAGGGCTCCAAGCCGGTACAGCACTCCGCCGGTCAATGCAATCAATGTGAGCATCAACCCGCCAAAGGCAATCAGGGTTGATATTTCGAGGGTCTCGCCGTTCATCCCCTTTCTCGCTAGGCGTACAGGTATTCCTTGGTGGAGGCGATGAGCTGAAGCATCTCGCCCACTTCCTGGGGGAACTCGCCGGTATCGGTGCGGACTACTTCGCCTTTGGCGGCCCGCTGCATCAGCATATGGCGGCTTTCGTCGGACAGTTCGTAGTGGCCGAGATATTGCAGGCAGCCGTCCACCATTTCAGCGGGAGTGATGGCGGGGCCCCGATCGGTCAGCTTTTCGATAATGTCTTGAATGCCGGGGAACTTGGTGTCGCCCAGGAAGTCGGCGGTGAAGTTGATGCGGTGGACGAGGGTGCCGCCGTCAATCCACTCCTTGCCGGTGTGCCAGCCTTCGACGGAAGGGGGGTTCAGCAATTCCTGGCCCATGTACTTCATTTCGTCGAAGATGAACTCGAAGCCGGGCTTAGGTTCGGTCCAGTCGCCCACCATGCGGAGGGTGCCAATGACGGTTTCCACCGGGCTTTTGATGCGGCGGAAGCGGGCGTTCTTGAAGGCGTCGGAGTTGAAGAGAACCTTTAGCATGGCCTTGATATTGTAGCCGGAGCGGAAATATTCCTCTTCCAGCATTTCGATGGTGACCGGGTCTTGGGGCGGGGTCTCCATCCAAGACGGCACACCCGGTTCGTCGGCGATGAAGTAGCTGTACAGGTGGCGGGAAATGAAGCGGGCGCAGGCGGGCTGCTTCATGATGATGTCTATAATGTCTTCGCCGTTGAAGCGGCCGGTCTCACCGAGGAAGGTTTTCTCGCCGTCGTCGTGGTCCTCGGGGACATAAACGAACTTGGCGGAGTAGCGCCCGTAGGGCTGGCCGGGGACGGGGTTGGAGATGGTCCAGCCGGTGAAGGCGCGGGCACATTCCTTTACGTCGTCCTCGGTGTAGTTGTACTCGCCGTCCTTGCCGACACCCAGAGAGAAGAGTTCAAGGAGCTCGCGGCCATAGTTCTCGTTGATGGATTCCTTGTGGCTGAGGCAGTTGTCAAGGAAGAAAATCATGGCCGGGTCTTTGGAAATTTCAACCAGCAGGTCGCGGAAGCTGCCCATTCCGTGCTTGCGGAACATTTCGAGCTGGTCATAATGAGTGGGATAGCTCTGTACTTTGCTGTCGGCGGTGCAGAAGATACTGTGCCAGAAGAGGACCATCTTTTCTTCGAGCTGAGCCCGGGAGTTGATGAGCCGCCAAGCAAAGTATTCCGGCACGCCGCGAGTGAAGTGGCTCCATTCGATAAAGCAGCGTTCGGCGAGGTCGAGGTCGAGGCCGTTGGGGTTGGATTCGGGATTGAGCAACTCCTCTACCGTTGCTTCGTATCCCTTTTCAGCCCGTTCGACCAAATCGTCGTACTGGGCGCCGAAACCGGCTCTCCGCATCAGGTGGGCCATTAAGGAAATATCTTGAGCAGTTACCTGGTCTCCCATAGAAAATTTCACCTCCCCTTGGGGCAACAGTAATTCACGCTAGACTACCATCTTGCGCACCCGGATTCAACCCACAGGCATCAGGACGGGCAAACTAGACAACATAACGTATTGCAACCTGCTGCCGCCTTTTGCCGTTTGGGTGGAGTGTCGCTGATTTGATTTGCAGATCCTGCCCCGGTTTCACGGAAGCTCGGAGGTAAACGGAAAGGGTTGGGCGGTGCAGTTGGGCGAGGCTGCTTACTTTGGCTATAATAGGCGAACAATTGCCAGGAGACGAACGAGAGTATGTCTGATAGCCCGGTTAACGCCCTATCTTCCCAAGACCTGATTGCGGCGGCCAAGAGCATCGCCCCGGAGATTGGGGCAAACCGGGACAGGATAGAAGCCGAAGGCCAGCTTCCGCCGGAGTTGGCGAACCGGATGGCCGGGAAGGGCTTGTTCGGGCTGTATGTTCCCAGGGAGCTGGGCGGGCCGGAGACCGATCCGGTAACCGCTTTTCACGTGGTGGAGGAAATCGCCCAGGTTGATGGTTCCGCCGGGTGGTGCGTGTTCAACGGCACTGCGGTATCGTCGGCGGTGGCGCGTATCTCGCCCCAGGCGGTCAAGGAAATTTTCGGCGACCCGCCCTGCGTGCTGGGCTCCGGCTCGGCCCGAGCCGGTGGGACGGCGAAAATCACCGACGGCGGTTTTGTGGTGTCGGGCCGGTGGAATTTCCTCAGCGGAATTGACCACTCCACCGCCATATTCGTGGCCTGCCGGGTCGTGGACCACAACGGCCCCGCGCTGAACGATGACGGCAGCCCGCGAATGCAGACTGTGGTTTTGCCGGTGGACAAAGGCCAAGTACTGGACACCTGGGCCACACTGGGCATGAAGGGGACGGCCAGCAGGGACGCGGAGTTTTCGGAGGTGTTTGTTCCCAGACACCACACCTACACTCGCGGCGCGCCGACCTACTACGACGGCCCGCTGTACTCGCCGCCGCAGTCGGCCATCGTGCTGGGGTGGGCCTTATCGGCGGCGAACACGCTGGGAATGGCTCGGGGCGCGATGAACACCTTCGTTGGCTTGGCCACCGATTCCGGAACTACCGACTCTTCCACGTCGCTGCGGGACCGCCAGCCCATTAAGGTAATCGTAGGCGAGTGCGAGGCGATGATTGACAGCGCCCGCCGCTACGTGCTGGATACGGTAAGCCGGATGTGGGAGGCACAGGTAAGCGGAGGCCCGGAGCTGGCGGAGCTTTCGATGCGGGCGCGGCTGGCCATCACCCACGCCATCCGGCAGTCCATCGAAGTGGCCGATAAGCTTTTCAATGCCGCCGGCACCAATGCCATTCACCGCTCAGTAGGGTTGGAGCGATACTTCCGGGACCTGCACGTTCATGGTCAGCATATTTCGGGTCTGCCGCTGAACTTCGAGTACGGAGGGGCGATGCTGATGGGGGCGTCGCTGCCGGCGTCGCTGTATACGTAGGAGCCCGGCGCTACCGTCGCCATTGCATTGGCGAAATTGAGCGGCGAGGTTGTCCAGGAAGGCTCTCAGGGAATGATCGGCCCGCTTTACCCGCTCGATGTCCCTTTTCTGCACGATGTCTTCAGCGAACTCGATTCCGCCGGGATGGGCAAACGAGGATGGGCAAAATCCTTGCGTTTAATGTGCTTCGATGAGGCGTTGGGTATGGATGGCGTTGGGTATGGATATGGAATCACGAAATTACATTGTTGCCTAATAAAATTACATTGTTGTCTAATATCTGTATAATTTCTATTGATAAGAGAAAGAACTTAGGGAGGGAATGCTCATGGCAGATTCCTTGCAACAGGCTCCAAGGACGGGAATTTCCGGCAATTGCGACGGCAACGGCTATGTCGAGGAGTATGACGTTCTGGTAATCGGGGCGGGCGTGACTGGCCTGTATTCGCTCTACCGGTTCCAGAAGCTGGGGTTTTCGGTGAAGTCCTTTGAAGACGCTTCGGGCGTGGGCGGAACCTGGTACTGGAACCGCTATCCTGGGGCGCGTTTCGACTCCGAAAGTTATACCTACGGCTATTCCTTCTCCGAAGAGTTGTTACAGGAATGGCATTGGAAGGAGCTGTATTCCGGGCAGCCTGAAAATGAGCGCTACCTTAATTATGTGGCCGACAAGTTTGACCTGCGCCGCCATATTCGCTTCAATTCCCGGGTGGTTTCCTGCGTCTACGATGAAGGCGCCAACCGCTGGGAGCTGACGATGGAAGACGGCTACCAGGTACGGGGGCAATTCCTGATAACAGCCGTGGGCCTGCTGTCGGCCCACTATGTGCCGGACTTTGAGGGCATTCACGAGTTCCAGGGCCCGTGGTGCCACACCGGGCGATGGCCCAAGGGGGGCATGGACCTGACGGGCAAGCGTGTCGGCGTGGTCGGCACCGGCGCGACGGCAGTGCAGCTCATCACGGAAATTGCCCGGGATGTTGGCCACCTGACCGTCTTCCAGCGCACTGCTAACTACTGTGCCCCCTTGCGCAACCGCCCAATCTCGGCAGATGAGCAGGAGGAAATCCGGTCCCGCTACCCAGAGATATTCGAGAAGTGCCTGGAGACGGCCGGCTCCTTCATGCACCAGTTCGACACGCGCTCGGCCTTCAGCGTCTCGGATGACGAGCGCGTCGAGCAGTATGAGCGGCTGTGGGACGAGCCGGGCTTTGCCAAGTGGCTGAGCAATTTCTATGACGTAATGTTGCCCGGCCCGGCCAACGAGGATTACGCAGAATTCTTCCGGAACAAGATTCGCGACCGGGTTAAAGACCCGGCGGTGGCGGAGATGCTGGTGCCAAAGGACCATATGTTCGGTTCGAAGCGCCTTCCCTGCGAGAGCGGGTACTACGAGGTGTACAACCAGGGCAATGCGCTGCTGGTGGACGTGAAGAAGGCGCCTATCCAGCGCATCACGCCGACGGGCATACAGACCGCCGATGCCCACTACGATCTGGACGTCATCATCTATGCCACGGGCTACGATGCAGTCACCGGTTCTCTGAACCGGATGCACATCGTGGGAGAGAAGGGACTGACCCTGAAAGAAAAATTTGCGGAAGGGCCGCGGACTTACATGGGCATTCAGAGCGTTGGGTTCCCCAATATGTTCACCATCAACGCGGCATCTGTGGGTAATTTCGTGCGGGCGGCCGAACCGCTGGTGGAGTGGGTGAGCGACTGCGTAGCCTATGTCCGCGACCAGGGTTACCAGCGCATCCAGCCGACGCAACAGTCCGAAGAAGACTGGACTCAGCACATGGTGGACGGCGGGGCCAATATTCTGCGGACGCAGGCGAATTCGTGGTTTGTGGGAGCCAACATTCCCGGCAAGGCTCGTTTCCTGCTGACTGCGCCCGACACCGCGCCTCAAATGCGAGCCAAGCGCGCTGAAGTGGCCGATGGCGGCTACGCAGGGTTCAACCTGGAGTAGGCCGCGCTGAGTTGAGGAGCTGGGAATGCGAAAGGCCGCCTATCTTGAGCGGCCTCTCGCATATTATCACTGGCGCGTCAGGTAAGGCCAAGCGCTGGAACTTTGCAAGGAAGGGGCGGACTTTAGCAGGATGGCGGCTCTTTGAGGGAGATGCTCTTTTCCTGCGCGATGCGCTCAATTTGCTCTGCCAGTTCCGCATTGCCCGTTGCCTGAGCTGCAGACCATATTTGTTTTAAAAGGTCGGTCTCTCCCAGGGCGCGGCCCTCGGCGCGACCGGCGGCGAGTCCCGCGGCGCGGCCCGCGGCTTCGGCTTCCTCCCGCCATTTCGCTCGCCACTTTTCCCTTTGGTCAAGGGCCCAAAACCACATACGAATCACCCGCTCAACCAGCACCGCAACCATCGCGTATAGCACGGCGGCAAAGTACACCAGCGATGCTGACTTCTCAAGAGTTACTCCGCTTAGCCATTCTGCTTCGCCACTCAAATATACCAGCAGAATAGTTACTGCGAAAATACCGAAGAGGGCGAAAAGGGCATGGCGCCGTAACCAGCGTATTTCTCGAAGTTCGTCCATCAACCTAAGTAGTACGCCCGAAGCAGGCGCACCCTATCAGGAAAGTGGGCTCAACGGTACATGGGCTTGAAGAAGCTGTGCAGGAAGTTGCGATTGTGGGCCCATGAATGAGAGCGGCGAAGGGCGGCGTTGGGGATAGCCTCGCCCTGTTTATGAGTAATTCGGAAAGCTTCGTAGTTGCGAAGCTCCGGCGGCACATCGGTGGTGAAGATCACCTCGCACTCGTTGGCTTCCAGGAACAGCTTGAGGGCGTCGAATCCCTTGACCCGGCGGTTGGGCGTCTGGTAGATGAACAGCTCGGTAGCGCCTATCAGCTCGTCGAAGTGGTCATTGCCGTTGCCGCGCCCGCCGCCTTGGCGGAGATGGTCGCGCCCGAAGCCGTCCAAGTTTCGCAAGCTCACGAAGCACCTCAAGGAAGTAGTCAGGGTACCAGCATGGGGGCGAAGAACGAGAGTAATCTCGTCCCGCGCCCTTAATATCGCGCTTTCCGTTACGGGAAGAGGGCCCAGCCTTCCATGCCAGTCTGCGCCTTGAATACGTGGCCCTCGGCGGAAGTTACGTATAGCACGGAGCGGTCAGGGCCGCCGAAGGCGCAGTTGGTGGGGCGGATGCAAGGCACCGGGTGAGTCTCGATAACCCGGCCTTTAGGGTCGAAGACGTAGATTAGCGGGCCGGGGCCGGCGGTGGGCCAGCCGGCGGTGGCAATGATGTTGCCTTCGCGGTCAAAGCACATACCGTCTATGCCGCGCTGGGCCGTTCGTTTGTCCGTTCCGAAGGCATGGAGCATGGCATAGGGCCCGAGGGAGCCGTCCTCATGGATGGGGTATGCCCGCAGCTCCCGGTCTATGGAAGGGTCGTCGCTGTTACTCTCCGCCACGTAAAGTGTCTTGCCGTCGATGGATACCAGGATGCCGTTGGGCATAGTGCTGTCGCTTTCGACACGGGTTACGGAGTAGGAGCCATCGGGCTGGGGGTCGGCGCGAAGAACGCAACGCCAGCCGGGAACCTCAACCTCAGTGGCGTCTATGTTGCCCGCGTTCCAGGGGTTGGTGAACCAGATGCGCTCCTGAGCGTCTACGGCGAGGTCGTTGGGGGTGTTCAGAGGGTTCCCTTCGATGCTGTCGGCGATGACGGCGGTGTTGCCGTTGTCGTCAAAGCGCACGATGGCGCGCCCGCCGGAGCAACAGCCGAAGAGCCGGCCGGCAGAGTCGTGGGCGAGTCCGTTGGTGCGGTTTGTGCCTTCGCGCCATACCGTGATTTCGTCGGTTTTCGGGTCGATGCGCATGATGCGGCTGGCGGGTATGTGGGTGAACAGCAACTGCTCGCCGTCCCAGACAGGGCCTTCGGTAACGCCGCCCATGGGCTTGCATAACAGCTCAAATTTCCAACTCATAACAGAACCCCGATGCGCTTGATTTGTTGTCAGGATAGAAGCCGGGAAACGCGGTGATTTTAGCACACGGCATACCGGGGCAACATTGGCGCCGCTAAGTCCGCTGAGTTCCCGCCGGCCCCGTCATTCCCGCCGGCCCTCGTCATTCCCGCGGCCCTGGTCATTCCCGCGGCCCTGGTCATTCCCGCCGGCCCTGGTCATTCCCGCGGCCCTGGTCATTCCCGCGGCCCTGGTCATTCCCGCCGGCCCTGGTCATTCCCGCGAAAGCGGGAACCCCCAAACCGAATCAGGCGGCATCCTTCCGAAAATCCGGCGCCCCAACGCTCCGGCCTCCTGCTTCCGCCGGAGTAGCGGCCTGTAATTTCATATGCGATTGCCTTGGGCTGGCGGCGCGGGTTGTTTCTTGAGGGCAGGATATAGGTTATCTTGATTAGTAGACTGTTTGGAGCAATTTCTTATGCCCCGGCTTGCTCGCGAAGTTGTTGAAGCCTTGCTGATAGTGCTGGTGGCGCTGTTAGTGTTTCAGTTCACAGTGCGGAACTTCAAGGTGGAGGGTTCCAGCATGACACCCACCCTTGAGGGAGGTCAGTATCTGGTGGTGGACCGGATTTCGCTATTCAAGTTCGATAAGGAACGGATGTCGCGGGCGGTGCCTTTCTGGAATGCCCCGGAGTCCGATCCGGAGTACATCTTCGATCCGCCTTCCCGGGGAGAGGTTATAGTGTTCCACTACCCCCTTGACCCGGAGAAAGATTTCGTCAAGCGAGTTGTGGGCCTGCCGGGAGAAGTGGTGGAGGTGCGGAATGGAACGGTATATGTGAACGGGGAACCGTTACGGGAGCCGTATCTGAGAGCTAGGGACAGATCCCAAGCCTTCCCGCTGACTTTGGGCCAGAAAGAGTATTACGTCATTGGCGACAACCGCCGAAACAGTAACGACTCCCGCTCGTGGGGAGCCGTTCCAGAGGATAACATCGTTGGCCGGGTGCGGCTGGTCTACTGGCCTTGGGATGACATACAGTTTGTGGATTCACCCTAGTCCGCGCTCCCGGCCGCTGTCGGCGGGGCGGCTATTCCGCCGGCGGGGCCACCAGGATGTCATCGCCTTCCACTTGTACTTGATAGACTTTAACCGGAGCGTCGGCCGGGGGCGTCAAAGCCTCGCCGGTGGTGACGTTGAAGACTGCCCCGTGGAGAGGGCATTCGACCTCGGCGCCGTTAAGGTCGCCTTCGGACAGAGAGGCGTAGGCGTGGGAGCAGATGTCGTCGCAAGCGTGAATCACGCCGGCCACGTTCGCTATCAGTACCGCGTCTCCGCTGGGAAAGTCCACGCTAATCATTTCGCCGGGATTGATTTCGCTAACTTGAGCCACTTTGACGAAGCCCGCATCGGCCATAGGTTTTGCATCTCCTGAAGGGAATGGGTAGGCAGGCTATTATAGGCTACTGCTCGACGCATTTGCCACCGGGGAGTTGCTCCCTCATACCCTCGTCATTCCCGGGTGCCTTCCAGTCCGGCGGGGATCTGGGTGGGTTGTTCCCGCATACCCTCGTCATTCCCGCGCAAGCGGCAATCCAGTGTCTTAACCTTACCGTTGGGGCAAAATTCAGCGAAACTAGCCTTACCCTCTGCAATTTACCCAGGAGTAGCTGGTCTGAAATTTCAAAGGTGGAACCCTAACCCCGGAACCGGGCAACTTGCGGCAGCCCGGAGCCGAACTTATAATAGACGGCATCGTCCTTGCGCGGAGAGGTGCCGGAGTGGACGAACGGGCGCGACTGGAAATCGCGTAGGGGTTTACGCCTCTCGCGGGTTCGAATCCCGCCCTCTCCGCCACTGCATTGCCCCAGCCCCTTCCTCTAGCCCTCCTCTGGCCCGCAGGGATTCCAGTCCCCGGCCAATTCCTTAGTGGGAGCGTTGCCCATTGCCCGGCCCTCTGATTTGGCGTTCCATACCTGAAAGGGCTTGACGGAAAGGACTTGGGTTCGTTGGCGAATGGAGACTATACTTTCGCCATCGCGCTCAGCAGGGAGGCCCGGATATGACGGAAACGGCCGATGCGGTGGTGATTGGCGGCGGAGTTATGGGGTGCAGTATTCTGTATCACCTGGCGGCGCGAGGGCTGACGAACGCGCTCTTGCTGGAGCGGGAAGCGCTGGGTAGCGGCTCCACCGGGCGCTCCTCGGGCGCGGTGCGGATGCACTACTCTACCGAAGTGCACGCCCAGATGGCCTGGCACAGCCTGCAAGTATTCCGCGATTTCGATAACCTGGTGGGCGGGGAATGCAGCTACACCAACACCGGCTACCTGGTGTTCGCTAATGATGACGCGGTTGAGGGGTTCAGAGCCAACATTGCCCTGCAACAGGGCGTGGGCATAGATACCCGGGAAATCAGCCGGGAGGATGCGGCGGAGCTGGCCCCAGCCTTCTACTTGGAGGACTGCGCCGGCATAGCCTACGAGCCGCTGTCGGGCCACGCCGACCCGTCGGGGACGGCCCTGGCATACGCCGCTCGCGCCCGGGACCTGGGGGCCCGCGTGCGGCTGCAAACGCCGGCGGAGTCTATCGAGGTCCGCGGCGGCCGGGTGACGGCGGTGGCCGTCAAGGGCGGGCGTATCGAGACCGAGCGGGTCATCGTGGCTACCGGCCCATGGAGCCGCCGGTTCCTGATGGCGCAGGGCATAGACCTGCCGCTGCAAGCGACGCGCCACGAAGTGATCCATCTGCGCCGGCCCCCGGAAGCGCCGTATCATCCCGGAGGGGGCGATATCGCCAATCTCATCTATTTTCGGCCTGAAGGCTCCGATTTGACTTTGATTGGCAACGGCAATCTGGAAAGCGGCGTAGACGACCCGGAGGTGTACGCGCAGCGGGCCAGCCAGAGCTTTATCGGCGAAGTGTGGGGCCGGATTGCGCGGCGCATTCCGGCCATGGCCGGGGCCGAGTTCGCCGCGGGCTACGCCGGTCTCTATACCCAGACCCCGGACTCCCACCCGGTCATTGACCGAGAGGACGGAGTGGACGGGATGTATGTGTGCACCGGCTTCAGCGGACACGGCTTCAAGCTCTCCCCGGCGGTGGGGCTGCTGACATCGGAGCTGGCGCTGGACGGGAAGGCGACAACCATAGACATCACTCCCTTGCGGATGTCGCGCTTTGCAGAGGGGCGTCTGAACCTGCCGGGTTACGGCTTTAAGGTGCTGGTGTGATGGCGCGCCCTCTGCTGGCGTTGGCAATGAGCGGCTTAACCTCCGTCATTCCCGCGAAGCTTGTCCCCGTGAAAACGGGGAGCGGGAATCCAAGACCGGCCCATCAAGGATACCGGCTGGATGTCCTGCGTTTAGTGGCGTTGCTGCGGTATAATCTCCGCCATGATAGTGTTCCAATTCCTTAAACTGGCCTTTAATGGACTGGCATCCTTGGTAAGCAGCTTCTATTTCCAGTGGGGCTTGATCTATGCCCGCTGGGGTCAGACCAACCGGGCCTTGTGGTACTTCAGCCGCGCCATTCGGATGAACCGAAGGGGAGACCAGGCCTATTTCCATCGCGGGCTGCTCTTTGCCGCCGTAGGTATGCCGGAACGGGCTATCGGCGATTTCAGCGCCGCTATCGAAAACAACCCCCGGAACGTTAACGCCCGCATCTATCGCAGTATGATGTATGGCCTAACCGGGCGGGACGAGCAGGCCCAGAGCGATTTGGAGCAGGCCGTTGCTCTGGGCGCCGACCGGGAAGAGCTGGAGCAGCAGCTCGATGAGACAAGGGCCCGAGTCGGGATGTAGCAGGCTCAGCGGCTCCAAGGGGGAAGGAAGTTGCCGGATGTCGCCAACATACTGAGGAGGATATTGCCGGGGCCTAAGCCGGAGCCTATCCGCTGGTACGATTATGGCGTGCGCCAGCAACAGCGGGGCAATCTGGAGGAGGCCTTGCGCGCCTATACCGAGGCCTTGCGCCTAGACCCGGAGATGGCTACCGCTTACAGCAACCGGGGCTCCGCTTACCTGAATTTAGGCCGCCCGGATCTGGCTATCGCCGACGCGGATGAGGCAATCCGCCGCGAACCGCGCCAGCCGGTGGCCTACAGCGTGCGCGGCAATGCTCACCATGCTTTGGGAAAGGCGCATCAGGAGCAGGAAGAGCAGGAAGAGGCGCGGGAAGAGTACGAACAGGCGGTGCGATACCTCTCGCGGGCCATCAGAATCAACCCGCGCTTTGCCGGTTTTTACAGCGACCGGGGCGCTGTTCACCGGGCGACCGGGCGGATGGCCGCCGCCATTGATGATTTCAGCCACGCCATCCGGCTGGAAAAGCGCTTTCCCGTGCCATACAATAATCGGGCCGACGCCTACATCGCCACCGGCGCGCTGGATCTGGCGGTCAGAGACCTGAACGAGGCGGTTAAGCTGGATCCCCGATTCGCGGTGGCCTACGTCAACCGGGCCACGGCCCGGGCCATGATGGGCCAGAAGGATCAGGCCCAGCGGGACATTAACATCGCGGTGGGTCTGGGCCTGGACCGGCGGGCGCTAGAGGATATGCTCCGGCAAATCCGCCCCCGGCGGCAGTGGCGGCGCTGATCCCCCCGGCCAACGGTGCAAAGGCTCGGGGAACCCGGTAACCCTTCGCAAGCTCAGGGCGGGCAGGTTCTGGACGAGGCGAGAGGCGGGAGTTGCCTCGGCATAGCAATCGTATATGGGCGGCTTAATACCCGTCATTCCCGCCTCCCCCGTCATTCCCGCCCATTAACCCCCGTCCATTCCCTCGCCCCCCGTCATTCCCGCCTCCCCCGTCATTCCCACGCCCCACGTCATTCCCTCGCCCCACGTCATTCCCGCCTCCCCGTCATTCCCGCGAAAGCGGGAATCCATGGCCTAAATCGAACATCAGAGGGCAATAATTCACTCAATTTCGCCTTCTGACACCCTGCTTTCGTAGGAGTAACGAGTCTGAAATCTCAAAGGCGATAGCCCTGGTTACCCCGGCAGCAGTCCCTCGCCGACGAAGAGTTCCTCGGCCTCCCGCAGGGTTAGGTCGGGTTCCGGGAGGATGAGGTCCGACTCCAGCAGTTCGTCCACCGGCACGGGTTCGCCGTTTTCGCGCACCAAGTCCAGCATCCGCTTCAGGAGCGTTTCAAAGGCGGCTTGGTCTTCGGCGGCCACCGCTTCGACCAGTTCATTGTCGATTTCATTGAGCCGGTCTATGCAGGTGCCTGGCAGGTTGTACTGCCCTTCGGAACTGATGCGGACAATCATTACGGCCCCCCGGCGCGTCTTGCCTTCAGGGCAGCTAGCTCGCTCTCGGCGCTGCTGCTGACCGACATCTTTTCCAGTTCGCGGGTGATATCGTCTTTAGAGTCGCCGGTAACATCGTCCAGCACCCCGGCGTTGGCCAGTTCGTCAATGGCGCTGGCGCGGGCCCGCATATTCTGGGTCTTGGTCTCGGCACGCTCCACGGCCAGGCCGACGTCGCCCATTTCCTCGGAAATACCGGACAGGGCGGAGCCGATGCGCACCTGGGCCTGAGCCGCGCTGTACTGAGCTTTGATGACTTCCTTCTTGCTGCGGAAAGCGGCCACTTTGGCCGAGAGCCGCTGCTCGGCTTGGGTCAGCTTTTCCTGTTCCACTTCCATGCCCGCTATCTGCTCGTCCAGCCCCTGCAATTCCAGGACGGCGGTGTGCTTCCGCTCCAGAGCCAGCAGGGCCAGGTCTTCCCGTCCGGCGTCCACGGCCTGCTCGGACTGCCGTTCCAGGCGGCTGATGTTCTCCCGCACCTTTTCGGCCTGCTGCTGGATTTGCCGCTTGGCGGCTACCATCTCCACTACGCCGCGCTTCACGTTGCGCAGCATCTCAAGTTGCTTTTCATAAGAATAGTCCAGCGTTTCCCGAGGGTCTTCCGCATTGTCCAGAATGCGGTTCATCTTAGACTTAACGATGGTGGACATCCGTGAGAGCATCCCCATTATGCGTTCCTCCTGCGTAGAATTGGAATTGCGTCCGCCGGGGGCGAGTCAATAGCGATAAGAGCCGCCCCCCTTGCGGCCTTGCATGACTCCTACAACCAGTATTACTACACCGGCGATAATAAGGGCTACCCCGCCGATGTACAGCAGAAAATTGAAAATTCCCATGACCATCAGGATACCCAATATCACCAAGACTACCCCAAGAACCACCATACTCATGGCTACACCCCCGCTATCGGCTAATCACCGTCATCTTAAGCATAACCCGCTCTTTCGCTATGCCGCAACTGAAATGCGGGTTCCCGCTGGGTAATCGCATTGGGTTCGTCATACGCCGTACCTTCTGTCCTTCCCGCCCTTATATTCCGGCAGTCCCGTTCCCCCGTCCTTCCCGCGTTCCCCCGTCCTTCCCGCGTTCCCCCGTCCTTCCCGCGAAAGCGGGAATCTAGGGCTCCGGTTTCACGAGAACAATCCTTCGTGGGAATGATGGGGGAGTGAGTTCCCGCTTTCGCGGGAATGACGAAGGAGTGACGGGAATGACGAAGGAGTGACGGGAATTGCGGGGAGTTGACCGAAAGAGATGTGTCATCGCCCCGCAGATTGACCTGCATCCCCGGCCTGAGTACACTCAATTCGCGGCCGCACAGGGCCGCAGGAGGAGTATGCTGCGATCTCTGTTTGGCCGGGGAAAGAAGCGCCGGGAGCCGGCCGGGCCGCCGCCCGACGAGAGCATCCGCGCGGCCCGGGTGGGCGATGTGCTAATGTTCGCCGGAATGGCCCTGGAGTACGAGTACCGGCACTTCTATGTCGAACGCATCCATCGCTATGTCAGCCCCTCCAGCACCTGGTATGAGCTGCTTTGCGTTGACGGCGATACCCGTCTCTGGATTGACTGGACCGATGAGGCCGATTTGGCGGTAACCATGACCCCGGATGACGGGCCGACGGGCCTGGCGGTCACCGGCCTTAACGAAGACGACCTCATCCAGCTTGACGAAGAGCATTCTATAGACAATTTCGTGGAAATCGAAGGGGAAGCATATCGCTACCGCACCAGTTCGGAGGTTACCTTCTACCGCGACTGCCGCGGGCCTGGAGAGAGCTTCTATCACTGGGACTTTCTCAGCGTGGGGGGCGACTGGGCCTTGTCCATCACCAAGCAGGAGGGACGGCCCTTCGAGGCGGTTTTCAGCGAGGTAATTTCGCCGGAGAGCGTTACCCTCTATAAAGGCAGCGGTGCTGTTCCTTAGAACGCTGCCACCTTCATGGGGCCTGGGCTGTGTTACCGCTCCCCGTTTTCACGGGGACAAGCTTCGCGGGAAGGACGAGGGGGGCGGGAGTTACCCGGGCCTGTCTGCCACGTGCGGCATACCATCGGGGAAGGACGACGGGAGTTACTGGTGGATTCCCGCTTGCGCGGGAATGACGGATGGGCGCGGGAATGACGAGGGGGGCGGGAGTAGGGCCGAAGGGGAATAATGACCGGAGCAGGCGATGATTGAATCGTTTATAGACTCGCTGCAAGCCTTCCCGCGGGGGCTGGTGTTCGTCGCCGAAGGGATGATTGTGCTGGCCTTGGCCAAGTTCGCCAAGGATGCCGTAACCCGCCATTACCGGGTGGATGAGGAAGTAGCAGCCAAAGGCAACCTCGCTATGGCCCTGCGGCTCAGCGGCTACTTCATCGCCATCATCCTGATTTTCCTGGGGGCGCTGTGGCAGCCGTCTGCCGGCGGATGGGCGTCCCTCGCCGATATAAATGAAGCTGGCGGCTTCGGATTCAATCGCGAGCTGGCCGACCAGGTACTGCTGGTGTTTCTATACTCGCTGGGCGGTATCGCGGCCCTGAATCTGGTGCGGGTGCTGTTCGACCGGCTTATCCTCTACAAGTTCCAGTTGGAAAAAGAAGTTGTAGAAGACCGGAACGTGGGAGCGGGAGCCGCCGAGTTCGGGATGTACGTCGCCACCGGACTGCTGATTGCCGGGTCGGTGGCCGGAAATTCCAGCCAGATTATCGTTCCCCCCCTCGGCGGTAATACCGGCTACGGCGAATGGGACGCGGCTCTGGTCGCCCTGGCCTTCTTCGGCATGGGGTTGGTTCTGCTGGTTGCCTTCGCTCTGTTCTACGAGTTCACCACGCCCTTCAACATCCACGATGAGATAGAGCAGGATAATCCGGCGGTGGGCATCGCCCTGGGCGGCAATCTTATAGCCATCGGGCTGGTGATGTTCAAGGCCGTGTTCGGCTCCTTCTATGGCTGGGGGGATAGCACCGCCTCGTTCCTGACCTATGGAGTTCTGGGCTTTGCGTTGCTCTACGGGATGCGGCTACTGATAGACTTGGTGTTGCTACCCACCGTGCGAGTCTCCCAGGTCATAGGCAGCGGGCACAACATCGGCGTCGCCCTAGTGGAAAGCGCCGGGGTAATAAGCTCCGCCCTAATCCTGTTCTTCGCCGTCTAGGGCGGCCTGCGGGCTCCCGTCCCCGGTTTACCGGGGCAAGCCTTCTCGGTAATGACGGGGAGCCGGGTTCATTGCGGGCCGACGGACTCCGCCCTCGCTTGGCGTAGGATTGTTTGTTCCGCGGCCTGGCGGCGGGCTTGCTCCTGCCTTTCCTCCAGCAACGAAAGGCCGCTCTCGATAACCAGCTCGATAACCTCGGGGGCGGCCCCGTCCCGGTTCACCACCGGCTCCAGGATGCCCTCGTAAAACCCCTCATCCTCTATGGCCGATTGCCAGTCGCGCAGGCGGTGGTCCAGGGTGCCGTCGTACAGCCGCAACAGGAACACGGAGCGGACGGGGTCTAGGCCATCGGCCAGAAACGCCTCCACCCGCAGGTCTGCGCCGCGCCCGGTGCCAAACTCCGCCGTTTCCCGGTCCAGGTCAACCAGGGTGTCCTTGTAGAGGTCGTATTGGTCAATGAGGTCTTCGGTCTCGGCCAGCAGCGCGGCGATGAAGCGGCGGCCCAACGGAGGAATGGCGTAGCTTGCGGAACCGTAGGTTGGCGAGCCGTTTTCCGATGCAGCGGGGAGCGGCAGTGCAATCAGGCCCCGGGATTGCAGGGCTGCCAGCGCCTCCCGCAGCGCCGGAGCGGGTTCCGGCAGCGATTCCGGATGCAGCGGGACTTCGTGCTTATCGAGGAAGTATAGCGCGGTCAGGGAACGCATCCAGCCGGTCAGTTCCTGACGGCTGGGCCAGAATCCGTGGCGCACGGCGTATTCCAGGGGGCGGTACTGTTGTTCGAGACGCAGGGCCAGAACCGGAGCCGCCAGTTCTGCGGGAGAGGCATGCCGGCTCCCGCTTTCACGGGAAGAACGGGTTAAAGGAGGCAAGAGCCGGGAAACGGGGGTAGAGAAGTCAACGGCGGCGCCCGCCGCAACCGTGACTCGCAAGGCGCAACGCCCGTCGCGCCATTCTTCTCCGACGGCCAGGAACACGGCGTAGATGTCGGGCAGGTCGGGGTTGGCTCGGAAAGCGGGAGTTCCAGGGGCGAACCGGGCTGCGATTTCCCTCCGTTCTTCGGGGGATGCGGGAAAGGCGCGCTCCAACAGCTCAGACAGGGAAAGACGGCGACAATCCGGCGGCATTGGGAGGCGGAGGCAGTCCTCCGGAGCCAATCCGACAAGAGACGCTTGCAGCGTAAAGGCCCCGTCTTGCGGGCTGATACCTAGAACCTCCGCCGCACCCGCAGGGCGCCGCCGCCGCCAAAGCTGCCGAAACTGCCGGAGGAAGACCGCACCGAGCTGGTGCGGGAGATGGAACTGCTGGTCTTGAAGGCGCCGCTGGTTTTCTGGGTTGATTGGTACGAGCTACGGCTGGAGCTTACGTTGCTGCGGGACTGCTGATAGCGCGAGCCGGCAAAGGATGCCTGCTTGGTGTTGTAGCTGGCGTTTCGCTGAACCTGGCTGTTGTAGGCCGAGGAGTTGCGGTAAGTGGTGCGCTGGTTGCGAATTTCCGGCCCACGGAAGGGCGGAGTGGAGTAGTAATATCCGCCGAAGGGAGGAGCGATAGCGGAGATAAGAAGATAGGTGAAGAGGAAATCGCCCGGCCCCCAATAGCTGTGATAGTAGCTGTTGGCGTGGTAGCCGCGCATTTCGTGGTCGCCGTTGGTTCCGCGGACTATCTCGAAAAGCTGGTCATCCTTGTTGTCGTCAATGGTGTTGTTGCCATCCAGATCTTCCCAGCCCTCGAGGGTAAGGACTTCGCCGTCCTGTTTGGCGCGAATCAGCACCAGGCCGTCGCCCTCGTAGATTTCGTTAACCCGCCGTTCAAACTCGGTGGCGCTCTCGGAGTTCTTAAAGGCTTCCTGCACGTCGTCCAGGTTGATGCGTCCGGCGGCCCCGTCGGTGGCGGCCCAGTCTTCGTAGGTAGGCTCCCCGCCGCAGGCGGCAATCAGCGGCGCAGTAGCAACGATGCCGCCTAAAGACGCCGCCGCGCCGATTCTCAACTTTCGCCACGCCATTCCGATTTCCCTTTCGTGGATTATTGATATTGTAACCGCCGGGCCGTGCGCCCGTCATTCCCGCTCTTCTCCGTCCTTCCGTCCGTGTCCTTGTTACTCCCACTCTCCTCCGTCATTCCCGCTCTTCTCCCCGTCATTCCCGCGAAAGCGGGAATCCACAGTATCCGATTCAGGCATTAGATTCCCACTTTTGCGGGAAGGACGGTTGCTGTGCCGAGGATAGCCTTTTGCGGGAATGGCGGGCGCTAATGGCGGAGGTATGCGGGTTTACCGGGCGGCGGATTCTTGCGCCAGCAGGAGTTCGGTCTCGCTGCTGACCGTTGTTAGCGGTTCCTCCGGAGGGGGTGACAATGGGAAAGCAAGCAGGCGGGAGAGAAACTCGGCCTCTGCCAGCTTCCAATACTCCCGCCAAGCATCGTTGCTGCGGCGGATGTATTGCGCCACTGCCGACTTGTGGTTGAGGGGGCTTAATAACTGAGATGTCAAAGAGTCCCGAAGTCCGGCGATGTGGGCGGGCCACAGCTCGCCGCAGACTTGCAACCAGAGCAGCCGGACCACCCGCCGGAATCCGCCTTCCCCAGCCTGGTTTATCCGGTGCTTCAGGTGGTCGGCGAACAGTGCCGACAATTCCGCAGGCATCGTGGACAAGTCGGCGCCGTAGAGGGCGGAGCAGTCAACGCCGTAGTCGGCCTGCGCTTCTTCCGCGAGCCGCCGGAACCGGCGGAGGTAGCTGTCCTCCGCGTCCGGCCCCAAGTACTGCGCCGCCAGCCCCAAGGCCACCCGCTGGGCGGTTTCCCTACTCGGATCCGCCGTTGCTTCGGACTCGATAACCTGTCGGCGGCGTTGGTGATAGAGATTGGTTTGTCGGTCGAACTCGGCGGCATAATCCTGAAGCAGGCTGCGCTGGGCTTCGCCTTCCCGGTCGGCGGCGGCTTGTAGCCCGGCTATGCGCCGCGCCACTTCGGGGCCGGTGTAGAACTCGCGCCCGCCGCTGCCGGTCCGCCGGGCCTTTGACAGCTTCCGAATTCCGTCGGCGGCGAGGTTAACCAGGCGGTCTTCCAGGGAAAGAAAGGTCTGTGCGAGACCGAACTCGCCCTGCCGCCCGCTCCTTCCGTGAAGCTGGAGTTCCCCGCGTTGTGAATCGTAAATCTCCGTGCCGATGACGCACAGTCCCAGCGCGAACTCGATGCTGCGACTGCCTTTCCGCCGATTGTTGGCGTGCCGGGTAACCCGCAGCAGGCCCGGGGTTCCGGCGCCGCCGGGAACGGAGGGGAATATGCAGAACAGGCCGTCGCGCTCCAATTCAACGCGCAACAGGTGAGCCTGTTCCGGCGCGGGACAGGATACGTCTACCGCGCCGGCTCCCCCGGCCAGCAGCCGGAGAATTTCGGCGACGCACCGTTGGGTGAGTTGAGAGTTCAGCCCCGGCTCAAGGAGTATGTCGGTTCCGCGCCCGGCCATGGGGGTGGAGACGGTGACCGCGCCGAAGCGCCCTGCGCCGCGGACTATGCGGGCCTCGGCGTGGGTAGTCACCGCATTGAGCAGTTGGTGGGGGATGCCCCGGCGGGAAAGCTCCCGGCTCAGCTCTTCGGATTGCTCCACCGTTCGGGTGGCGGCCAGCACTGGCTGGCCCATACGATGGCGCATTGCCACTTCATCGGCCACGGCGGCGAGCTTGTCTTCCCGATTTAGGAAAACTTTGGGATGCGTGGTGGCCCGCGCCGGTTGCTTGACCGGCGGAACCACGGCCACTTCTAGGCCGTACTTGCGGCGAAACTCTCCGGCGGCCGGGACGGCAGTACCAGTGATGCTCGAGACTCGCCCGTAGAGGCCGACGAACCCGGCAACGGAAATCCAGGCCAGAGTCTCGGAATCAGGGTGAATGGTCACGCCCTCTTTGGCTTCTACTGCGGCTTGAAGGCCGTGCTGGTAAATGTTCTCTGGCTTGGGCCGCCCGGTATGCTGGTCAATCAGAGCCACCGCTCCGCCGTCCACCAAATAGTCAACGTCGCGTTGCAACAGCAGATGGGCGCGCAGCGATTGCAGAGCCTGATTCCCCAGGCGATACCGGCGGGCCCGGCTTCGGGCCGCGCGCCCGGCGCGTCTTCGCCGTTCCATCATCGGCAAGGGAATCTCTTCATCGGCGGGGGAGTCGCCCTCGTCGCCCGCGGAGTAGAACGGCCCCAGCCGTTGCTCCAGAAAGTCGCGTCCCCGCTCGGTCAGGCTGACGAAGCGGCTGCCCGGGTGAACCGCGTAATACAGGTCGGCGGTCAGGCCGGGGTCCTGCTCTTCGGCCCAGGCCCAGGCACGCTTTCGGCTGCCGGGCTGAGCGGCGAATCGTCTTTGCAACTCTGGGTTGCTGGGCTGGGCCAGCATCAGGCGGGCCATAATCTGCGCCGATTCCCAGGTCGCCCGCCGCCGGCCGGCCGCTTCCAGCGCCACCTCGAGCTGGCCGGCGATGCTCCTCTGCGCCCGTATCATCCCTGCCACGGCGCGGTCGGCGCGAAGGGCGGTTCGGCTGCTGCCCGTGGGGTTGCCGGAGATAATCATCGGCGTAAAGGCTTCATCAATGAGGGCATGGTCGGCTTCGTCAATGATGGCGACGGCATGGGATATCTCGATGCGCTGTACCCTCTCGTCTGGGTTAGACTTCAGGTTGTCGCGGAGATAGTCGAACCCTAGCTCCCGCATTGCGCCGTACACAATGCTCCGGCGGTAGAGGAGCCTCCGCTCGCCCGGCTCCGTATGTTGCAGAATTGCGCCGGCGCTGAGCCCCAAGGAGCGGTAGACCGGCTCCAGCAACCGGGAGTCGCGGCCCGCGAGATAGTCGTTGGCAGTAACTACGTGAACGGAGCGGCCCATGAGGGCGTGAAGGGCGGCAGGAAAGGCAGCGGCTACGGTCTTGCCTTCCCCCGCGTCCATCTGGGCTACCTTGCCCCGGAATAGGTGAATCCCGGCCAGCAGTTGCTCATCGGTGGCCCGGAACCGCAACTGTCCGTCCGCATCCTGCCGCCGCGCCGCTTGGTAGAATCCGGCGGGCAGTAGTATCTCGCCGGACTGGCAGTAAGTTCGTTGCTCGGCGACGGCGGCCAGAGCTTGCGTTACCGTCTGATCCCTTTCGCTGTCGCCGGGGTCTTGGTCGAACAGCCGCCAGACTCCCAGCCGCCGGTCGATAGCCTCGGCGAGGATGGCGAAGCATTCGGGCAATAGGATGTCCGCCGCCACGCTGCCCGACCGCGATTCCAGGCGCGCGAAAGCCTGCCGCAGCCCGGCGTCAGACCAGGCCGCAAGGTCGTAGCTGCGGATGCGGGCGAGGAGAGCGGCGGGAGATTCCTGCCTAGGTTTCATAGGGGAAGTGTATACCCTGGGACGGGGAGGGAACAGATGGGCGAGCTAGGTTCCCGCTCCCCGTTTTCCCGGAGACCAGCATCGAGGGAAAGGCGGGGCAGGCGGGAAGGAAAGGGACAGGCAGGCTAGTTCTTTAGTTTGATTAGCGCCAGGCCGGATTCGTGGCCGGGGCCGTCGCATTGGTCGAGGCGGGCCAGCAGATGTTGCCGGGCCAGTAGAATGCCGCGGGCGGCCTCCGGCTCCGCCTCTTGGAAGGCGAGGCCCAGGGGGGTGTCTAGCATCCCCTTGCGGGTGACGCAATGCTCTAGCTGCCCCCGCTGACAGATTTCCAGAAACTCATCGCGGCTCCGCAGATACTCCCGCTCGCTGCGGTAGGGGATGGGCGCGACGTAGTAGTCCGCCGACAAGAACAGTCCCAGCTCGTTGTCGAACACCTGCATCAAGTCTGAGAAGGGAATCCAGCCTTCCAGCGCGAAGAACAGGTTTTCTGGAATGTCCTGCGGGGTTTCGTGATAGTAGAACTGCTCTTCCGCCTCGACCATTTTTACGGGCAAGGGCATTTTATCCGCGGGCCGCAGCAGGGGTTCCGCCTGGCCGTTTTGCAGAAACAGGAAAGGAACGTTGCCGTTGGTGACATCCACCAGCACGCGGGCGCCGTCTACCCGGTACAGCAGGGCAGTGTGCTGCCAGTAGCGCATATAGCGCTTGGCCAGGCTGAAATCGAAGGTGGTTAGCAGCTCTCGTAGATTCTCGGACGGGAACGGCCCGTCGGCGTCCTGCCCTGCCAGCACATATTCCGCCTCGAAACCGTAGCGGTCGGTGAGGAACTTCAGGGCCTGAACCTTTTCCGAGCAGATGGCCCCGCCGCCGTCCAGTATGTTGCCGATGGTCTCGTCGCCTGATTTGTATATCAGCCTGCGGCCGATGAAGCGCGAGTAGTTCTCGAACGGGCTGCGCCAGATGCGCTGGGCCAGGGACTTCAGGAACATCAGCTTCTTTTCCGGCGAGTTGAGTTCTAGGGCGTCCTTTGCCCCGTCCTCGCCGTAGTCGGCGGCCAGCGTGTCGCGGACGAAGGCGGCGTAGCGTTCCGGGGCGCGCTGCCACCGGCGGGCATGGAATCCGCGCCAGTTGCGGTCGTACTGGCCGGCGATGCGGTCTATGCCGACGTCAAGCAGCGCGACTTCTATGCCTGACGCTTGAGCCGTATGGAGGGTGGGGGTATCGCCCAGCCCGATGGGCTTGCCTCCGTCGGTGAAGGCGATGCCGGCGAACATATCGCGCAACTGCCCGGCGCCGTTGCTGGCGTATACGAAATCCCCCAGCGCGTACAGCGTTTCGGCAGAGGAGGCGGTTATCCGCGACTGAGCCAACAGTTGCTGGATAGGCGCTCGCTGGACGTACCGGGCCAGAAGCTCCCCCAGCGGCAGCCCTGCGTCCTCCGGGTTCAGCCGCAGGGAGCACTCCCGGGTGGATACCGTATCCCGAAGTTGCAGTATGGGAGTCATGCGCTTACTTCGATGCGGCGGAATCCAGCCCCCAACGGGCGGCATACTCCGAGTAGGACGGGCTGCTTTGCAGCGTCAGCTCCCCGCCCTCCGTCAGGGCATATACCGACGGCAGGGCGACGCCGTTGAAAGTATGGGCCTTGACCAGAGTATATGAGCCGGCATTGCTGAATACCACTTTGTCGCCCACATTCAGCGGCTGGGGAAAGCGGTAGAAGCCGAACAGGTCGCCGGCCAGACAGGTGCAGCCGGCCAGCAGGAATTCATGGGGCGCTTCGTCATCATGGCCCACCACGTCGGGCCGGAAACCGTACTCGAACACTTCCGGCATATGGTTGACCGTTGTGTCCAGCACCGCCACCGTCGCGCCGCCGCTGGGGAACAGGTCGAGGACCGAAGCCACGAAGTACCCGGCGGCCCGGATAAGCCCCGAGCCGGGCTCGATGAATACTTCCACCCCATACTCTGAGCGCAGCGATTCGGCAATCAACGCCAAGTCCTTCGGGTTGCCGCCCAGCTCGCCGTCCTCCTCGAACAAATAGCCGCCGCCTAGGTTAATCCACTCCCCTTGCTCCAGCAGGCCGGGGATGTAGGTTCGCAGCCGCTCCACTGTGACCCGCAGCTCGCCGAAGTCCCCGGAGTCGCAATTGGAGTGAAACAGCAACCCGCGGACGCCGTTCAGCCGGGCCGGTTCGGTTCGCAGCGCGGCGGCCAGGGCATCCAGCGGCGCGCCCAGCTTGGATTGCGGACGGCAAGGGTCGTAGCGGCAGTCTTCGGCGAAGGAAAGCTGCGGATTCACTCGCAGTCCGCAGTTGACTCTGCCCTTCAGCGCTGAGGCGTGCGCCTCCCACTGTCCTAGAGAATTGAAGGCCACGTAGTCGCAAAGCGCGGCGATTTCGCCGGTCTCGCCGCCCCGCAATCCCGGCGTGGTTAGGTGCACCGACGCGCCGTTGCTGCCGCAGGATTGGACAATGCTCCGCGCCAGCCTCGCTTCATACAAGGAGCTGGCCGCAAAGCCGTCTAGCCGGGGGGCCATCAGCCGCAGGGCCGAGGCGAAGGAAAAGGACTTAATGGCGAACAAGACCCGGCCCTGCCCGGCGTTTCGCAGCGGCGCGATGTGGTCCAGGAGCCGGTGAATGCCTTGCTCGTCATAGACAAAAGCGGGCGTTGATATGGCATCCAGCCCGGGTGGGAAGGAATCGGGACAATCAAGGCCGACGGTTTTCATAGGCCGATTCTAGCACAGCGCCAACGCTTTCCGGTCCGCCCTTACCCCGATTCCCGGGCCTCCCCCCGGTTCCTAGTCAATCGCATAGGGGAGGTTTCTATGAACCGGCACCGGGGAAAGCGGCCTTCGCACCGAGGCCGGATTAACCCCGGCCTTCAGCGAGGCCATTATGCCCGCGGCCTCCCAGTAGTTGGCGGCGCGATGGAACTGCCCCTGACACCAAGGGAGAGCGGATAGGTCGTTGCGCATGAGGTTGGAGTTTTCCGCGACTTCGATGACCGGAATACCCTGCTCCAGCGCGGCCAGCGTTGGCAGACCCAGGCAGCCCTCGGGCAGCACCAGACATGACACATCGCGCGATGTGATCACAGTTGGCTCCCGCATTGCCTCGCTATCGGTGACGATGCGGGGGCTTCGTTGCAGTCCCTTCAGCACCGATTGGAAGAAGGTCATGGAAACCGCTTCGGCGGCCATCCTCGGATCAACCACGCCCACGTCCAAGTCCAGAGCATCTTGGGATTCCAGCATCGGCGAATGGGCCGACGGCACGTCGTAGCGAGTGGAGATCGCGTGGGTGAGCATGGCTTCGACGCCGCCCCAGGGGTTGACCATGCCGCCGTCGCTGGCGAAGTAGTCGGCGTGATACCGGAAGGGGACGGAAATGACCGACGAGAGGGCCACGGCGTCGAACTCATTCCGCCGGGAGTCCAGCACGGCAAACAGGCGCTGGATGTCTTCTACCCGGCCGGCGGCGCGGGTGGAGCCGGTATATTCCGAGCGCATCACCAGCGGCGGCTCCAGGGCGACGATGCCGGGGCAGAGCAGGCCGTAGGAAGCATGGGCGGCGTTGACGGCGTTGACGGCCAGCTCGGTAAACAGCGGGTTGGGATGCGAGTCCACCACTGCCAGCACCCGGTTGGCTCGCACCGGCTGAAGCCCGGCTGTTCCCATCAGCAAGCGGCAGACTATGCTGCCTTCGACATACAGGGCATTGGCCGGCATTTCATTGATGTCGGAGGCGTTGACCACGTTGGGGTGGGTTATCAGCGTATCGCAGACCGACGCCAGCAGCCGGGCTACCGGGGTAGCGTCGCCGGCGTGGCCGCCGATGGCTGCGCCGATGCCAGTAGGCACCAGCAGCGCGGCGTTGAACTGGGCCGTGTTCTCCGTAGCTCGGAGACGGAACTCGGCGGCGGCGCCCGGCGGTGGGCCGTTACGCGCTCTCGATGAGGAACCGCCGCCGTCTAGCCCGTCGTCCACCAGCACGGTAACCTCGCAGCGGTAGCCCCGGCCGTGCGTTTCGGGGACCACCAGCCGCAGGGGGGAATGGCCCGCGGGCAGCCGCGCCGCCGCCTGCTGCGTTAGCCAGTCTAGCAGCGCCGCGCCCGGCGGGGCGGGCGGCAGGATTATTTCGACTTCCGAAAGGTGCACAGGGTCAGGCTCCATAGCTGGGATGCGCGGCTGTCCAGGAAATTCTAGTTATGGCATTGCGGGCAGTTTACGGCATTGCAGAATAGTCGAGGGCTTTGTCATACTTCGCCCTGGACTTCGCCTATTGTTTATAATACAAGTTGTCTGGCAGGTTTATAAACTGGCTGACTAGGGGATGGCGCGAAAGGTGGCGAAGGGCCCATCTGTCGTTTGCCCCTATCGGCGTTCTGATAACGACGGCGCTTCTGGCTCGCTCTGTGGGAGCGGCGAGCTGGGATCAGGAAAGCCTGAGTTACCTGGCTGACCTGGTTCCATTGAGCGTCGCGGTTTATGCCGCGGCAATCCTTTTGCTGGAGTGAGTAATCACGATGGTGTTTTGGGCGCTGGCGCAACGGGAAAAGGAGATAGAAAGGCGGCAGGCGGAAGGCTTGGCAGAGGGCTAGGCGGAAGGACGGCGGGAAGAGCGGGAACAAATCTTGCAGGTCTTGACAGAATATGCATTGAAATTCCACCGGAGATTATCTCCGGTGGATTGGCAGGCCAAGACTCGGTGCTGCTGGAAAATGGGGACGTATATGGCAGCCGGTCTTTGATGACCTATGTAGGCCGCGTTGACGAAACGGCTCGCGCATTCATAGCGCAGCAAGGCGGACCGCCGGAACTGCCCGGCGTCTGGTGCGAGCGGGGCTGGCGCGTCCGGCTAGACCGGCATTTTGAAGAACTGCTCTTCACTGGACGGGTGCAAGGATTTAGTCTGGATACATCCCGAGATGTGTGGTTTGTATTCCCACGTTCCTGATTTCTGCGGAATAGAAGCCAGCCCCTGGGACAGCCACTAGGCGCGAAAATTACGTCAATGGTGGAAGTTTTATGCCCGAACACCGATTGTTGGCCTGTTTTGCTCACCCGGACGATGAAGCCTTCCCCGTAGGAGGGGTGCTGGCGGCGCACACGCGGCGGGGCGTGGACGTGCGTTTGGTCACCACTACGCTGGGCGAGGAGGGCGAGATCCGGCAGGAAGGTTCGGCAACGCGGGAAACGCTGGGGCGCATTCGCGAGGTGGAGCTTTCCTGCGCCGTGCGCGCCCTGCGGCTGGGCAGCAACGATGTTTGGGGCTACCGCGACTCGGGAATGCAGGGCTGGGAGGCTAACCGGCATCCCAAGGCGTTCATCAACGCCATTGCCGCCGAGGTCGTGGGGCGGCTGGTCTGGGAGGTCCGCCGCTTTCGCCCCCAGGTTGTGCTAACCTTCGGCCCCGATGGGCTTTACGGCCACCCGGACCACATCGCCATCTCCCACCATACCACTGAGGCCTTTAACTTGGCGGCGGACCCCGCCGCCTTCCCGGAGCAGTTAGCCGGAGGGTTGGAACCTTACCGTCCGCAACGGCTGTTCTACAGCGTGCGCCCCCGCGGTTTCCGCCGCGAGTGGGCCGAGGCCCTCCGAGGCGAAGGCATTGACTGGCCCATTCCCTCGCCGGAGCAGGAACTGCAGGGCGTGCCGGAAGACGAACTGCATCTGGAGCTGGACGTTTCCAGCAACGGCGACCTGGAGGCCAAGATAGCCTGCATCCTGTGTCACCGCACCCAGGTCGCCCCAGACTGGCCTTATCACCGCGTTCCCCGCCCAGTAACGGCCCGCATCCTAGGCCGCGAGTTCTATGTCCGCGCCCACCCGCCTGTCGCGGGAGACGAGACTGTCGCCGGAGATTTCTTCGAGGGGCTGGATGATGATTAGACGCAACGGCGCAAGGCCATAAAAATTAAGGCTTTGCGCCATGGCGTCAAAGGTTACCCTAAGACGACTTTCTCTTCGCCTTCCTTGGGGCGCTGGATAATTTCGACGCTAACTTCGTCCGGGGCGACGATGAAGGCCACCGCGGAACCGGAGGGCATTACCCACGGCTCGCAGTTGAAGGGGACGTTGTTGGACTTCAACGTAGCCGCCAGAGTCATGATGTCGTCGGTCTGGAAGCCTAGATGGTCTAGGCCGTAGCGTGGTTCGGTGGAGCCGGAAACCGGGTCTTCGCCCTCGGCCCGTCCAGAGATGGTCATAAGGTAGGTTCCGTTCAGCGACAGTTCGATGGACTTGGTGTTGGATAGCGGCCGCTCCCCCACTATCGCAGCCCCGAAGTTGTCGCAGTAGAACTTGGCCGCGCCATCGGGGTCGGCGCTGCGGAAATGCAGATGATTGTAGAAGACGTTCATATGTAACCTCCTGTGATTGTTCCGGTTCTGCGATAGTGTAACCCAAAAAGCCGGTGCGGGGAATTAAAGCCTGGGCTATCGCATACGCGGGGCTTAATACCTGTCTTTCCCGTTACAGGATATTTTGCCGGAGAACGCGACGCCGGTCATTCCTACGTCTCCCCGTCCTTCCCGCAAAGCTTGTCCCCAGGAAAACGGGGAGTGGGAATCCAATGCCTGAATCGAATATCGCTAATTCAGGAAGTCCGACGTCCACTGCTGATAACTGGCCCGGCGGGTGAACTGAGCCATCTGCTCGTCCGTTGCCAGGCTGTCGCGCAGGTCGGCGGGCGGCACGCCGTCGCGCAGGGCTTTCAGGGTGTCGTAGACCGCCTTGACCGCCGCCGAGAAAGGCAGATGCCCCTGCAGCGCCACCTTTACGCCGTTGGCCCCCAGCCACTCCTTGTCCTGAAGCTCACCGGTGGCGCCGCCTAGCAGCAACGGCACCGACAGCTCCGCGGCCACCGCGGCCACCTCATCGCGGGTGTTGGCGCCGGCCAGGAAGATGGCGTCTACCCCCGCCGCCTCGTAAGCTTTGGCCCGCCGGAGGGTGTCTTCGACGCCAGTGACTCGCAGGGCGCTGGTGCGTCCGGCGATGGTGAGGGCCGGGTCGGTGCGTCCAGCCAAGGCGGCCTTCATCTTGCCCACTCCCTCTTCAACGGACAGCAACTGGGTTTCGCTTTCGCCGAAGCTGCGGGGCAGTACCGTGTCCTCGATGGTGAGGGCCGATACGCCGGCGGTTTCCAGCTCTTCCACCGTGCGCATAACGTTCAGGGCATTGCCGTAGCCGTGGTCGGCGTCCACCATCAGCGACAGGTCGCCGGCGCGGCAGATGCGGTGAATCTGCTGGGCGAACTCGGTCAGCGTCAGCACCACGATGTCCGGCGCGCCCAGCACGGTGAAGGACGCTATGGACCCGGCGAACATTCCCACCTCGAACCCCAAGTCCTCGGCAATCCGCGCCGAGATGGGGTCAAACACCGACCCCGGATGCACGCACTTGTCCCCAGCCAGTATCTCCCGGTATCGCGCCCGCCGCCTCGTGAAGTCCATATTATCCCTCCTGCCGTTAATTTGCGTCAGATATAATGCAATCCCAGCCGGGGCAATTCTAGCACGGGGGCGTTGCGGTGGCGGAACGGACGATAGTGGGCGTGGACTTCAGCGGAGCGAAGGCTGAAGGAAAGACTTGGATGGCTGAAGGGCGTTTGACGGTTAAGGGGGATTTGGTTATTGACAGCGTACAGCCCATCTTGAGGCAAGACCTGGCCGACTTTCTGTTGAATGCCGCGCCATCGACGGTGGCGGCTCTCGATTTCCCCTTTGGCTTGCCGAAGACATTCCTGGGATCTCTAGGTATTCACGCTGACGCTATGCCGGGGGTATGGCCTTACATCTCCCAAATGTCGCTAGACGAATTCAGGAATAAATGCAAGGCAATGGGAACCCATCCGAAGCGAATTGGAGACAAACACTACTCCGTCAGCTTGTCGGCGCTAAATAGTCGGCTGGTTCCGATGACTCATAGCGGCATAAAAATGTTGCACCAACTGGACAGCGCTGGCCCTAGTCGATGGTGGATTCCTCCGCTGAATTGCGGCGATGCGCCTGACGGCCGTATTACCCTGCTGGAGGTGATGCCCGGCGCCTTTTTGTCGGCCATTGGGTTGGACTGGACAACGGTGAAAAGCTATAAAAGGGCCGGTTCCCTGAGCATTCGAGACAGTGTAATTCATCAATTATCAGTATATTCGGAAATAAAAGCGCCTAACCTGTTGCAATACCGCAACGGATTCAGGGCTAACGATGATTCTCTTGACGCAGTGGTTGCCGCCTTCGCCGCCGCATTGTGGGCTACCGATAGACCTTCGTTCCTGCACCCCATGGATGATGAACTCTCCGACGCTCAATTGGAAGGCTGGATTTACGCTCCCAGAAAATAACCCTTTCGCCGTTGCGTCCAACCCACTGACACCCGCCGGTTGCCACGCGCCGCGCCGACGATTAAGCTACACGGCAGAAAGGCTATGGAGATGGATGCCTCATGGTAGCTATCGGCCACGTATCTGCCATCTTTGCCGATGCCCGGGTAGTCCACGCCGAGGCGCTGCGCCTTCTGGCGAAGGGCGGCATCCGGGCCGCTGTGGAAAAGGCGCAATCCGAGCCGATATCTCGCCCGTCGGGGCGGCGGCATCCGGGCCGCTGTGGAAAAGGCATGGTGCGCCACCAAGCGAGCCACCGACGCCTTGATTCTGGCCCGCACGGGCATCGAGCCTCAAATTTCATCGCATACCACATTTCATCGCATACCACCCGGGGAATAGCAGCGCTTGCCGGTGAAGAAAAGGCCGCCGAAAGTCTGCGCCGACGCTATTCCCCCCGACAGAGCGAAGTGCATGGCGTCTGCTTCTGCTTGGGCGTCTGCGAGATGGCTGACGAAATGGAGCGGTGCATCCGGCAGACCGCCGGCTATATTACCGACGCCGAACATCTGGCGGGCTATCCTGATACTGCATACTGCGCCCGCGCCTTAATCTTCTCATGCGAGAGGAAAATTCTTGCAAGGAGCCAAACTATGGGAGTCTACCGCCTTTACACCGGCGACGATGGGCAAAGCCACATTGAGGAGCTGGACCTGGCTGCCAGCGCCGACATCACCCAAGGGCTGGCCGTTACGACCATCACCTTCACCGAACGGGACTCGGGCCACTTCATAGACTGGCATCCGGCGCCGCGCCGTCAGTACGTTATCTGCATCGAAGGCGGCATCGAGATTGGCTTGGGCGACGGCTCGGTGCACCAGTTCGGCCCCGGCGATGCCCGGCTGGTGGAAGACACCACGGGGCAAGGCCACACTACCCGAAGCACCGGCGGCGGCAAGTGCGTTACCGCCACCATTCCTTTGGCCGGCTAATTTGCTCAACCCAGACCCCGCAGAGAACACAGAGATAGATTATTAACGATGCTCCGGGAACTTTGTAATCTCTGGGCTGAACTAAGCAAGGAGAAATAGCAATGAACATAGTTCGCGTATATTCGGGCGGCGACGGGGAGTCGCACTTTCAGGTGGTGACTCCCGAAGAGTTCGCTGAAATTGCAAAGAGCAAGGGCAGCGGCGATGTACAGCTAAACACGCGCCCGTCGCCCTCCTTTTCGGATTACCACACCGCGCCGCGCCGCCAGTATGTGGTGGGCCTGAGCGGGCTGTCGGAGTTCGAGTGCGCCGACGGCACTAAGTACCAGATGGGGCCGGGAGATATCCTCATCGCCGAAGACCTGACCGGGCACGGCCATATCGCCCGCGGCTTGGGTGATGAGCCTCGTGTGCTGCTAGCCGTTCCGCTGGCCGAATAGAGTTTCAACCCAGAGCGTGGGGAGATTCCGTAGCCAGAATTAAGAAACAATCTCTAGGAACTTCGGGGCAATCGCATTGGGGCGGCTTAATACCCGTGGTTCCTGCCCTCCCCCCTCGTTCCCGCCCGTACCCTGATTCTCGCCTTCCCCCCGTCATTTCCGCGGAAGAAATTCACCCTCGGGAAAACAGGGGCGGTATCCACAAACCGAATTAGGCGGTATCGTTCCCAAATTAGGCATCTACCCACGGCTAGGGCAGCTTTCGGCTGGAGCGCTAGGTTGTACTTCAAAGGCGATAGCCCTGCTAAGAACTCCATGTTCCCTGGGTTGTATTAAAATCGGGAGAAATAGAATGAAGATAGTTCGCGTTTTCGCCGGCGACGACGGCGAGTCCCACTTTGAGGAAGTCTCCATCGAGGAAATGCAGGGCATCGTGAACCGCGTTGGCTCCGGCGACATCAACGTCAACCGCCGGGAGGCCCCCAACTTCTCCGACTACCATCAGGCTCCGCGCCGGCAGTATGTGGTCAACCTGGAAGGCATTGCTGAGTTCGAGTGCGCCGACGGCTCCAAGGTGCAGCTCGAGCCGGGCGACATCCTGGTAGCGGAAGACCTAAGCGGCCACGGTCATATCGCCCGCTCCCCCTTTGCCGGGATGCGAACTTCCTTGGCCATTCCCTTAGAGGAGCCGGACTAAGGCCGGGATGCCCGGGCAGAGCTGTGGCGGTTTTAGCTCCCTGTTTTTGCGGGGAGGGGCTTCTCAAGAAAGACGCGCCTAGCGAGGCTGACAGGTAATTCAGCCGCCGCCGCGCAATAGCGCCGCTAGGTGGAGCAGGCCCTGTTGTCGGCGCGCGCCGTTAACCTCGGCCCGCCACGCCTGAGGGAGCAGTTGTTCCGCCATTTCCCGAGCAATCTCGTTTTCCTGGAGCTTGGGAAAGCGCCGGTAGAGGGCTATGTAAGGCGACTCGGAGCCGCCGTCTAGTATGTGCAACAGCGGCATGACGGCGTTGACCGCTATATCCCGCGCTCGGCCCGGGCCGACGGGAGCCGTGCCGCCGTTGCGACCCTTCACGGCGAGGGCGGCCGTGAGTTGCGAAGGCGATTTGGCGGCGTCGGCCAGTCCGGTAAGCAGTCCTCGCTCCAAGAACCGCGCCGCCAGTTCCGACGCGCCTTCGATTCGCGCTACGGGGTGGTTGGCCGGCCGAATCCGGAACAGGCGCCATTGTTTGCGGTCCATAGCCGGTCCGAGCCCGGGCGGGAGGTGTGGCGGCGCGACCGAAGCACCGTCGGCAAGCCCCGAGACTGTTAGCAGCCAGTGCCGCATCGCCATTGGCCGCTGTTCCGCCAGCACCGGCATGGCGGCTTGGCGCAGCGCGGCGATAGGGGCGGCATGCGCCAGCTTGACGAAAGGCTGCTGGTTGTGGCGATAGCCCATGCCCTCCAGCAGGGCTTCATATAGAGTTTGTTCCGGGTCTTGCTCGGCAGAAAAGCGGCGCAACAGGCTAGCCTTGCGACGGAAACGTTCATCACCGGCTTGGTCGAGCAATTCCCCGGCGGCCTGGGCGTTGCCGGGCCGAGGATAGCCCCGGCAGGTCAGCAACTCCCAAAGGGCGGACGCTACTTGAGGGTCCCCTAGGGCGACGGGCCCGGTTGCCTCTGATTCATCCAGCAGACCGGACAAGGAAACGACCGGCGCGGCCGTCCCGCTGGGAAGGGGAGTTTCGGGGCTATCCACCTCCAGCGCGGCGTGAAGGGCCACGCCGTTATAGTTGGGATCGCTGCCGTGACCATGGGCGTCCCAGTCTCGTTGCCGCTGGTGGATTTCTACGTCGCCGCGCACCAGACCGACGCCTTCGACGTCCAGCAGCGCATCGCGGAAGTCGGGGCCGGCGGCGGTTCCGGGCCGGCCCGGATACAGTACTCGGATGCGCGTTCCCTGACTAGTCCGAAATTCTTCCTGCCGGGCCGCCCGGCTTTTCCACAGCTTTCCCAGTAGGCGCTCCGGGATAGCGGGCCGCTCATCCTTTGCCCCTTCGCCGATTCCCCGTAAGACCGCCGCCGGTCGGCTCCTGTAAATGACCGTCATCCACCCTCCCCTTCCTGTTCTCCGCCCTCCGAAGAGGGCGGCTAGGCAGGGATATCGTCATAGAAATGTTCTTCGGAGATAACGCGGTCTTGGCGGAAAGCTGCGATATCCTCGGGGGAATAATTGAGGATATCGGAAAGGACTTCCTCATTGTGCTGGCCGACCTGGGGAGTGGAGCCGATATTCACTGGGGTGCGGGAGAAATGCCAATAATCGCCGGAGACGGCGATTTGGCCGGCCAGGAAATCGGGAACTTCCACCAGGGCGCGGCGCTCCCAAGGATGGGGGTCTTCGGCGGCCTGGGGGATGGTATTCACTGGGGCGGCGACCACATCGTGGCGGGTGAAATGAGCGATAGCCTGCTCCATGGACTTATCGGCTAGGAGCTCTCTTACCGCGTCGTTGACCAGGGCGGCGTTATTGAGGCGTTCGTGGCGGGTATTAAAACGGGGGTCTTCCAGCCACTCGGGGTGGGCGAGGGCATTGCAGACCCTATGCCAGTGATGCTGGTCGCCGGCGGAGATAAGGACCCAGCCGTCGAGGCAGGGATAGATACCGGAAGGCGGGGCGGTGGTATCGCCGCGTTTGGGAGGGATCTTAGTGCCGTGATAGGCGGTGATGGGGATTTCGGTCATGGAATAGCCGGTGTCGGCGAGGCAGACATCCATGGACTGGCCGAGGCCGGAGAGTTCGCGCTCGTGGAGGGCGGAGAGGGCGCCGATGGCGGCGTGGAGGGCGGTGATGCGGTCGATGATGGGGACGCCGGTGCGGATGGGGGGCATACCTTCCTCGCCGGTAACCATGGAGATACCGGACATAGTCTGGCCGATGGGGTCATAGCCGATATTATCGCGGTAGGGTCCGAACTGTCCGTAGGCGGAGACATTAACCATGATGATGCGGGGATTAAGTTCATGGAGGGCTTGGTAGCCGAAGCCCATATTTTCGATGGTGCCTGGGCGGAAATTCTGAACTAGGATATCGGAGACTTTGACCAACTGGCGGAGGACGTCCTTGCCTTGTTCCTTGCGGAGGTCGATGGAGAGGGACTTTTTGCCGGAATTATACTGAACCCAGTAAGAGGACTGTTTATTGACCCAGGGGCCGTGATAGCGGGTTTCCTCGCCGCCGAGGCGTTCGATCTTGATGACTTCGGCGCCCATGCGGGCGAGGACTTGGGCGCATCTGGGGCCGGCCTGATGGCGGCCGAGGTCGATAACGCGGACATTTTCCAGGGGATGATTGAGAGGGGTCATGGCGTTCTCCTCGTCCCGGCGGAAGGCCGGGGATGGGGATGGAATTGGGGGCATTCTACGGCGGGGAGGCGGTATCCGGCAAGGAAGGGGGGAGGAAGGGGGACGAGGTCTGGGGTCAGGATTCTGGGGAGGGGAAGGATGGGCGGGATAGGGGAGCCTATCTTGCAAATCCCGAAATCGGGCAAATCCTGCTTCAGACAGTCTCCAGTCCCAGACCGCTTACGGCAAGCCAGAGAATAAATGGGCGTATTTCGTAACACTTTTGTAAGCTTTGGATATATAGCATGAGTTTGAGTTCATTATATCGGCATTGCAATGCCCCCAAGGAGAATCGCCCATGTTTAATCTGCGAGCTTGCCCTAGGTGCCGGGGAGACCTTTATGCCGGTGAGGATATCTACGGCGTGTATTTGTCCTGCGTCCAGTGCGGGCGGTATTTTCCCTTTGCCGAAGTGCCCGCCCGGGTAGGCCGGCCGACGCCCGACACTCAACCCGCCGGGCCGCCGGAGCGGGTGGAACTGGAACTAGCCGCCTAATCTCTGCGAGGTTTTGCTTGGTTAATTTCTAAAATTATTTTGGAAATACACCCAAAACTGTTGACTGTTGCAGTGGCAGGAGATAGCTTTGCTGTACGGGAAATTGAGCCGCTTTACCGGCCCGCCCGTGCAGCATTATTTTTTAATCCGACCCGGCTTTGAGGAGGTGGAGCGAATGGTTCTGGAGCAGGCGCAAGGAGCCCTGGCCGTGGAAGACGCACCGGTCTGTCGACATCATTGGGTTATTGAGCCGGCCAACGGGCGTTACAGTCAGGGGAAATGCCGCAATTGCCAGGAGACCCGCACCTTCGAGAACTCCTTCTATGTCGGTAGCGATGACGACGAAGATTAGACTCGTGGGGAATGGGCAATGAAAGGGGCGGGGCCGCAGCCTCGCCCTCTTTTCTCAGGAATTTCAGTTCGGGAAATTGTCAGCGTTACATCAGGGCTATCGGATTGACCGGGGAGCCGGTGCCGCCCACAACTCGCAACGGATTGATAGTTAGCATGAACTCGTAGCGGCCCTCCTCGGCGCAGACTTCGGCCAGCGGCTGGAGTAGCGCGTTGTCCAGCAGGCCAATGCCGTAGGCGAAGATGGAGCCATGCACCGCCCAGCTCAGTTCATAGCCGTTGGGCGTGTGGTCCATCATATCCCATCCGAGAAGGCAGACATCCGCCTCGCGGATGAACTTCAGGCAGCTCATGTGCAGGCCTGGACGCTCCAGAGGGTCGCTGCCCCAAACCGGATTCCCGGCGGCGTTCCATGCCTCTCGCCCGCCGTAGACTAGCAGGGCGTCGCCGGGTCGTATCTCAACTCCCTGCTCCTGGGCGATGTCTTCCAGCTCCCAGCCGTGGATCGGGCTGTCCATAGTAACGTAGGGCGTCCCCCGGTGCTTGGGGACGTCCAGTAGCACCCCCCGGGTGGTCAGCCCTTCCTTCCAGTGATGCACCGCCCCCCACTGGGCCCCGTCCATAGTTATCTGCTCATCCGGGTTGCGTCCGTTCCACATCCCGTTCTCGTCCCACACGTGGCAAAGGGCGTCGAGATGGGTGGTGGCGGTGCCATGGTATGAGATGCCGTAGTAGTCCGCCGAGAAACCAGCGGTAGGACTGCGA
This sequence comes from Dehalococcoidia bacterium, assembly GCA_965199995.1. GTDB lineage: Bacteria > Chloroflexota > Dehalococcoidia > Lucifugimonadales > UBA3495 > VXOI01. Next base: position 68,746 of record OZ241328.1, read on the forward strand.
TACACCTTCTTCATGTAGTGGATGGCCGGGGTGGGGTTGTTGGGCGCGGGAATAACCGGGAACTCTCGGCTGAGGGACACGGCCCGCCCAGACTTGACCAGAGCCGCAGCTTCGATGCGTTTCTCCGGCGTTATCATATTGACCGCGCCAATCTGGTCATCGTTGCCCCAGCGCCCCCAGTTGCGGTCGTCCTTCAGGTAGGCCAGCACCTCTTCTTTGGTCGGTATCCTGCGTTCCATAGGAAAACCTCCTTGCCCCCAGGGCTATTGCATATGGGCGGCTTAATACCCGTAATTCCCGTGAAAGAACGTCACCCTTAGGAAAACGAGGGCGGGAATCCATTCCCTGAACTGGGTATTGTTGCGGCAAAATTCAGCGAATTTCGCCTTTCTATCTCCTATTCCCGTAGAAATAGCCAGTCTGAAATTTTAAAGGCGATAGCCCGTCCTTGCCCCAGTAATTCCTTACCGTTGTTTGTCCGCCAAAATTTCCGCCCCGGCCAGCTATCAATGGGAGGGCGCCGTCGGCGGCAGTCCCTTTGGTGGACGGCCTCTCCCCTGCTTCTCCGGGGAAAGCGATGAGCCGATTCAGCCCTTGGCCGCGGATTCGGCTAGGCAGTTGAAGAAGCGGTCCATCATGTTGCGAGAAACGTTTTCCATCATCCGTTGGCCCACGCGGGCCAGAAGGCCGCCGGCCTGCCCGTCGCCGTCCACACTGACGGTGGTGACGCCGCCGTCCTCGGTCAGCGAGACGAAAGCCTCGCCGTTGACGAATCCCGGCGCGCCGTTGGCCGACACAATCAGCCGGTAGGACTCGTGAGGGTTCCAGTCTTTGATGCTGACTTTGGCGTTGAAGTTTCCCCGCACCGGCCCCATCTGGGCGCTGATGTACGCCTCATAGTTGCCGTCGCCCACGTCTTCCAGCCGCTGGCAGCCGGGGATGCAACCCTGCAAAGACTCGGGCTGGGTGATGGCCCGCCACACGGTCTCCCGTGGGGCACTGATTTGGTAGCTGCCCGTGAGTTTCATCCGGTTAATCCTTTCGCCCTGATTCAGATATCCAGTAACTACAGCCGCTCATCCGCCAACAGCAGCAGCTCCAGCAAAACTTGCGCTCCGTTGGCGCAGTCTTCGGGAGAGGAGTATTCCTGGACGGCGTGGCTGATGCCTTCGACACTAGGGACGAAGAGCATGGCCATGGGGGCGATAGTGGCGATGGCCTGGGCGTCGTGGCCCGCGCCGCTGGGAACGCGCTCCCAAGTGAACCCGGCGCGCTCGGCGGCTTCGCCCACCCAGTCCTGCATCGCCGCCACGATAGGCACCGGGTCGGTAAAGCGATGGCGGTTGATGGTAATCTCCACCCCGTCCGTTTCTTCCGACCGCCGGGCCGCACGGGTCAACTCCCGCTCGGCGGCCTCCAGGGCCGACATTTCCAGGTCCCGGAATTCCACGCCGATGGTGGCCCGGCCGGGGACGACGTTGACCGCGTTGGGGGATACGTCCAGCGCGCCGGCGGTGGCGACGCGGCAGATTTCATCCTCGGCGGCCATCTTCTGTATCTGAACCACCAGCTTCGATGCGGCCACCAGAGCGTCGCGGCGCTCTTCCATGGGCGTGGTGCCAGCGTGGTTGGACATACCGTTTATTTCCAGCTCGAAGATGGCGCGCCCAGTGATGCCCGTAACCACGCCGATGGGAGTGCCGGAGCGGTACAGATACGGCCCTTGCTCGATGTGCAGCTCAAAATAAGCCGCCAGCTCTCCGGGTTTTCGCGCCGCTTCCTCCACCCGCGAGAGGTCGCCCCCGATGTCTGCCATGCGCTCGGTCAGCGACACGCCTTCGGCGTCCACCGCCGCCAAGTCCTCCGGCTCCAGCATACCAGCCATAGCCCGGCTGCCGATGAGCCAGCGATGAAAACGGGTGCCTTCCTCGTTGGTGAACACCACGGCCTCGATGGGGTGGCGGGTAAGATGGCCGTTTTCGGCCAGGGTCTGCACTACTTCGATGGCCCCCATCACGCCCAGCGCGCCGTCGTACTTGCCGCCCAGAGGCACTGTGTCGGTGTGGGAACCCATGGCAATGGCGGGCAGCGATGCATCGGCGCCGGCCTTCCGCCCGATGATATTGCCGCCGGTGTCTATGCGCACTTCCAGCCCTGCCTCGCGCATCAGTTTCATGGTGTACTCGCGGCTGGCGACGTCGGCCGGGGAGAAAGCCAGGCGATCCATCCCTTCCGGCGTCTCCCCGAACCTGCCCAGCTCGTCTAGGGTGCGGTTGAGGCGTGCTGCGTTGATGGCGAAACCGGGCATGATGGTCTATCCCCCTATCTTAGTATCCCCTACGGATAACAAAACCCGCGGCCCATGGATCGGCGGATTGCGCTATGGGCGGAAACCGGCATCCCCGTCGTCCCCGCTACTTGAACCTCGGAATCACTTTGTCGGTGAGGCAGCGCATAGTGGTCATCACCACGTCCCGAGGAACGGACGACGTCCAGTTGACCTCGAACATTATCTCATCGGTGCTGAAGTCGTCGCGCAGCATCTCGATTTTGTCGCAGACTTCCTCCGGGGTGCCGAAGAGGTTGACCTCTTCAGTGGCGTCGGGACTGGCCGTCCCAGCGTCGGTGCTGCCGATGGCCACGCGGCCGGAGTAGTAGCGGCGCGCCAGGTTCATCAGGTTGCCGGTCTGCCGGTCGGCTTCGCCCTTGGTTTCCGCCACCAGAGTGGGAATGCGGACGACAGTGGTCGGTTCGCCGGGATGTCCCGCATCCACCCAAGCCTTACGGTAGGCTTTTACGTCTCCCTTCAGCACCGCCGATCCGCGGGGGTTGTGGGGCGAGCTGCCCGCGCCGATGGCGATGCGGTACCCTTGTTCGCCCATAGGGACGAAACTCTCCTGGCTGTCTACGGGAAGCAGCATCGGCGGGTAGGGCTTCTGATAAGGCTTGGGAATGGCGAGATAGGATTCGTAGAAGGCCGGGTAGTTATAATACTTGCCCTCGAACCCAGAGAAATGGTCTTCCGTCCAGAGCTGCTTCATCACTTCCAGATACTCGAAAAACTGCTCGCGGCGGGCGGCGGAACCGCGAGTGCGTCCGCCCGCGCCATAGATGAAGCGGCCGCGGCTGACCTGATCTACGATGGCGACCTGCTCGGCGGTCTGGATAGGGTCTTCCATCAGCAGATTGTCGAAGCCATAGCGCTCGTGAGGCAGCGCCGCCGCCGACAAGGTTTCGCCGGCCTGGCGCATCACCGGACGATGGATTGATGAGCCGATCTTGATGCGCTCGGTGCGCTCGGCGATGACGGCGGCCAGCATCAACACCTGCGGGTCCATGCTGGCTTGCTTGGAAAAATGCCCGCCGCCCAGCCAGATGTAATCCCAGCCCATCGCTTCCACGGCGTCAATCTCTTCGTAGTTCTTCAGGTAGGCCGCCTCTTCCAGCAGCTTGCCGCCCTGGTAGTCGGGGTGCCACGGCACCATGTCGCCTTCGTAAAGGGCGTTCCAAGTGTTGAACAGCCCGAAATCCATTTCGCCCCTCCTGCCTCTCTCTGCGTTGCGCTACCCCTTTGCGCCAAATCTAGCACCGGCGGCAATCAGCGTCAAACGCTGGCGCTTCGCGGTCATTCCCGCGAACAGGGGAACCCACAGTAGGCGGACCGTCATTCCCGCGAAAGCGGGAATCTATGAGCCCCATGCGCAAAGCTGCATCCGCGCAAGCATCTGGATTCCCGCTTTCGCGGGAATGACGGCAGTGGCGGGAATGGCGGCCGGCGCCGGGAATGACGGCAGTGGCGGGAATGACGGCAAGCATCTGGATTCCCGCTTTCGCGCGGGAATGACGGCAGTGGCGGGAATGACGGCCGGCGCCGGGAATGACGGCAAGCATCTGGATTCCCGCTTTCGCGGGAATGACGGCAGTGGCGGGAATGACGGCCGGCGCCGGGAATGACGGCAAGCATCTGGATTCCCGCTTTCGCGGGAATGACGGCGGGAATGGCGGCCGGCGCCGGGAATGACGGCAGTGGCGGGAATGGCGGCAAGCATCTGGATTCCCGCTTTCGCGGGAATGACGGCAGTGGCGCCGGGAATGACGGCAGTGGCGGGAATGGCGGCAAGCATCTGGATTCCCGCTTTCGCGGGAATGACGGCAGTGGCGGGAATGGCGGCAAGCATCTGGATTCCCGCTTTCGCGGGAATGACGGCAGTGGCGGGAATGACGGCAGTGGCGGGAAGGCGGCAGTGGCGGGAATGGCGGCAGTGGCAGGCAGCGCCTCCCCCGGTTAGTGCGGCGGCTGGGGCTGCTGGCCTTCGACGAAGGTGTTGCGGAAGCGATAGAGGGTAAACTCCGGCTCCACCGGCGAGATGGGCAGATACCCCCCCTCTTCTATCTTGGCGACTATGATGTGGGGGCCGCTGGTGTTCAGGGCCTTGGACAGCGCGCCTTCCAGTTCTTCCAAGTCGTCTACCGTGGTGGAGCTTAGGATGCCGCAGGAAAGGGCCACCTGCTCCAGGTCGGTTCCGGTTCCGGTGTGGCTCAACTGATTGCCGGTCTGTCCCCAGGCTTCGTTGTCGAACACCACCACTATCAGGTTTTCCGGCTTCTCCCGCGCTATTGAGGCTAAGGATCCTAAGTTCATCAGCAGGGAGCCGTCGCCGTCCAGCGCGATAATCTGCTCCTCGGTGGCCAAAGACATTCCCAGCGCCAGAGACGAAACAAGCCCCATGTTGCCGTAGGTGTAGAAATTGCGGTCGCGGTGGCCTGCGTGCCACAGTTCATCGGAGGTGGGGCCGAGGTTTCCGACGATGGGCCGGTCTTCGGCCAGCCGGAGCGCCAGTTGAATCGCGTCGAACCTACGCAAATTTCCCTCCGTGCAGCCTCTGGGTCAGGCAGATGGCCACGGGCTGGCGGTTGGCGTAGCACAGCTTCATGGCCCCGTTAAGTAGGTTGTCCATCCGGTAGTCGTCATCTATCGTGTAGCTGACGATGCCGAACTGGTCCAGGATAGGCACCGTAGCCCGGCCCATAGGTACCTGGGAGATGTTGAACTCGCCGGTGCCGCCCCGCATATTGATGAAGAAAGGTATGGGCGCCCGGGCCGGAATGCACAGGCTGGCTACGGCATTGATGCTGTTGCCGAAGCCGCTGGTTTGCATAAAGACGGCGGCGTTGCGCCCGGCGGCGTAGGAACCCACGGCGATGCCCACGGCTTCCTCTTCCCTCGTGGCCGACACTAGATGAAAGAAGGGGTCTTCGTTGATGATTCTGGTAACCCGGTGTATGGAAGAATCGGGGACGTAAGCAATTAGCGAAATGTTATGGTCTTTCAGGGCCTGCACAATCAAGTGGGCCCAGTTTTCTGTGGGAGGAGTGTTAGCGTTCACGGTCATATCCCGTTGCAAATATGGCTGAATCAACCCCGAAAGTTGCGGCTGTTCCAGCTCAAGCCGCGAATCAACATACCAGCGGGGCGGGGCAATGTCAAAAGCGGACGGCGCAGCCCTACGGGTTCACGATAACCCGCCGCCCGTGGTCTGTATCCCCTTGGTCTGTATCAAGGACAATTCGCCCATCCGTAATTCGCCCATCCGGGTGTATAGCGAGATACCTACCCCAATGCTCCGCTTCCAACGGCTTGCCATACTGCTCACAGAGCCGCTCGGCCTGCTCAAAAGACTGTTTGCCTTCAGACCCGCCCATGATTGTTCCGTTTCCTATTTTCTGTTTCCAGTATACCCCAAGCCAAACGGCGCGGCGTGTGCTAGAATATCGGCATGGCGCAAGTACAAGAAGAACCGATTTTCTGGGACCAGCACGCCTCGCGGTGGAATATAACCCTCATCTTCGCCCTGGTGGTGGCGGTGCTGGGTATCATGACCGGCTACCTGCTGACCATTCTAGGGCTGGCGATGGCGGTATTCAGTTGGCTCACCACGCCGCGGCAGTACCTGCTATACCGCGACCGCATGATAATTGTGTATGGTATGCCCCGGACGCGCGTTATTTCCTTCGCTGAAATATCCCACGCCGAGCTGCTGGCGTTGCCCTTCGGCGAGAGGTTGCGGCTCCGGATGGTGTCCGGCAAGCGGATGATGCTGATGATGCGGGACCCCGGCTCCTTCCTCGGCCATCTGGAGGATGCGCTGTCCCGCTACCACGGCGAGCAGAGCGGCGGGGTCATCGAAACCTACGGCACCGGCCTTAGGCCGCAGTCCGAACGCCAACAGAGAGGCGAGGAACCTGACGCATTTGCAGGGGACGTTTCGTCCGCGGAGCCGGAAACCTACACCGGCCGGCTGGAGGGAGTATCCGGCTCTTCCGGCAGCTATACCGAGTTTGATGAAGGTACAACCCGCATTTCCGGCAGCTATTCCGACTCCCCCGCGCCTGACTACTCCGGAGAAGGCACTCCCGCCTACGACGCGGATGTTGAACTGGAAACGGGCACGGAGCGGCGGACCGACGATCCAGACCGTCCCCCCAGCCCGTACTAGCCTGGCGCCGTTGCGCTATATGCGGTCAACGCTAATGGCCGGAACGATGCCCTGGTGGGCCATGGCAACAATTTCAATCCGCCTTCTATCTCCCGGTAGTAAATGGAATAAGGAAACCCGCGGATGAGGGCCCGCCGAACGTCTGGACGATAAGCGGGAATTCAGGAACAAGCTTGAAGGCAACTCGAAACTCTCCGCGCTGTCTGCTGAACTGTGGCGTAATCCTATTCCCCCAGCGCGGATGATGAATTCCACAAGAAATATAGGGGCGCACAACTGCACGCCCCTAGGAAGTCAGGCTCGCTTCAACCCCCTAGCGGTAGGCAGCCAAGCTTTGCTCCGGGTCATAGACCGGGCGCACCAGCTCGAAGGTGTCGGCGGTGTGGCAGTACATACTGCCGGCCAAGCGGCCCGTGGGCTTCATCAATTGATGGTTGATGCGGTGGCCGTTGATGATGTCGTCGCGGACGTGCATCAGGACAATGGTGCCGATGACCAAACCGTGACTGCCCGGGCCTTCGCCCAAGTTGATAACCTGGTTCAAGCGGCACTCCATATTGACCGGGGACTCAGCCACCCTCGGCGGCTTTACTAGATCGGACGGTATAGAGGTCAACCCGGCAATCTCGAACTCGTCCACGTCTTCGGGGTACTCCGCGGCCGTGCGGTTCATGGCCTCAGCGATATCGTCCACCACGATGTTGACCACGAACTCGCCGGTTTCCTCCACATTGCGCAGGGTATCCTTGCTCTTGTGTTCCACGCGGCGGGACGACGAAAAGACTACGGTGGGCGGGTCATAGGCCACGGCGTTAAAGAAGGAATAGGGGGCGAGATTGTCTACGCCGTCGGGCGACTGGGTGGAAACGAAGGCGATGGGGCGCGGCACTACCACGCCGGTCAGGACGCGGTAGAAGTTCTCGAAAGCGTTAGGGTCGATTTTCAAAACAGTACCTCAACTTGCGGTTTGCAACACCGGATTGCTGCGGCGATTATAACTGCAATCCGGGGACGGGGCTACGCGCCTTGCCCGGCTGCCAGGACAATCGCATACGAGCGGCTTAGTACCCGTCATTCCTGCAGCCCCAGTCATTCCCGCTCCCCCTGCCACCATCATCATTCCATGCCCCCGGTACTACTCCCGTCCCATTCCCCTCCCCCTTCCCACAGCCACCCCGTCATTCCCGCCGCCCCCGTCATTCCCGCCGCCCCCGTCATTCCCGCGTAAGTGGGAATCCATTGCCTGAATCAAATATCCTTGAGGCAAAACTCAGCGAATTTCGCCTTCCGGTCTTCCACTTCCGCAGGAGTAACGAGTCTGAAATTTCAAAGGCGATAGCCTTGCCATCTCAGCCCCTGTCGTCCCTCCCGCGAGCTTGCCCTGGGAAAAGGGCGAGCGGGTAACTGCGCTCTTAGACGCCGAGAATCATATCTGCGAAAACCGCACGGGCCGGGTCCCGATTAGACGGAGGCGCCGCAGACAGTGCAGAAGCGAGCCTCCGGCTGCAACTGCATCCCGCACTGGGAGCAGAACAGCCGTCCCCCAGGCTCCGGCGCATCCCCGCTGGAGGGGGATTCGACATAACTCCCCGATGACGGGGACGGCGGGTAGCTATAGTCGAAGTCCTGGGGCGGGGCATAAGGCTGGCCGGAGCCCTCGATGTAAGCGTAACCCCCCATATCCGGCGGCTGCTGGAAAGGGTTAGGGCCGTACCGGTTCGAGCCTGGGTCGCTAGGCTGTACCAAGAAGGAGAGCAAGGCCAGGAATCCTATCACCGAGCCCAGGATGGCGATGGCCACGCCAACCAATGGCAGACCTAAGAAGGCCGTGATGCTTCCCGCTAGTATTCCTGCCAGTCCCAGACCGATGGGCAGCAACATCCACCAGCCTGTTCGGTTGGTGTCGTGCAGCCGCCGGACCGTTACTGCCAGGTTGGGCAGCAAGAGGGCCAGAGCGATGATAAATCCGACAAACGGGATCCAAGTTGTTACGAGCCGCACGATGAAAGTGAACAGGAAGAACCACCAGAATTCCGAGCGCGACGCCCGCCCGCTGAAGACGATGTATTTACTGAAACAGGTCTTAATAGAATCGGTAAAGCTCATTATCTGCACGCCTTTCTTGAGGAGATAGCAGAAAACCTTGGGGCAACGGCCTCTGGTTTCCCTGTATGATACTATCACGCCGGACTGTTTCTAACAGCGATTTTGATAGAGGTGCCGCGATGAAAACAGGTGTCAGCACAGTAATCAACAGCAACGCGATGGACGTGGCGGAGTTGGCTCGCAAGGCAGAGGAAGTAGGCTTCGATTCCTTCTGGCTTCCAGAGCACCCCATAATCCCGGTGCACACCACCTCGCGCTACGGGGGCACGCCCGACGGTTCGATCCCGCCTTTCATGGCCGATATGGGAGACCCGTTCATCGGGCTGGCGATGGCCTCGGCCCAGACGGTGCGCATCCGGCTGGGCACCGCAGTGTGCCTGGTGCCAGAGCACAGCCCGCTGGTGCAGGCTAAGCAGATTGCCGCCCTGGATCATCACTCCGGCGGACGATTCATCTTCGGCGTTGGCACCGGCTGGCTGAAGGAAGAGTCGGAGATAATGGGCGGCGACTTCGACCATCGCTGGACGCAGACCCGAGAGGCCCTGGAGGTAATGAAGGCCCTGTGGACGCAGGACGAAGCGGAATACCACGGGAGCTATTTCGATTTCCCGCCCGTCAAGGTGTTCCCCAAACCGGCGCAGAAGCCGCACCCGCCGGTGTTCCTGGGCGGCGCCGCCAAGAACGTGCTGCGCCGGGTAGTGGCCCACGCCGACGGCTGGATGCCGGTGCGGGCCACGCCGGAGGACGTGCGCGCCGCTCGCGCCACGCTGGACGAGCTGGCGGAGGCGGCCGGGCGAGACCCGCAGAGCATCGAAATCTGCGTGTCCGGCGCCGCCGGCCGCGATGAGATTCAGCGCATGGAAGAGGCCGGAGCTACTATGGCCACCGTCCGCCTAGCCAGCAGCGCCCCCGGTGAAGCCCTGCCAGCCCTAGAAAAGCTGGCGGAGGAAACGCTGGGCTAGAGTATCTGTGTGCGGCAAGTCCTTGAATACAGCACCCCCGGCGGAAATTCGCCTCACCAGGAGTTTCTTGAGTCGGTTCAACGGAGCGGCGACCTGAAAACGTTGGCGATTATCGGCAAAATCGCGAGTAATCTCAGGCATGAGGGTCTCGCTCTGTTGAGAACCAATATGATGGATAATATAGAGGACGATATATTCGAGTTGCGCCGGCAATTACAGGGTGTTTTGCTACTATAACCGCAGTTCAGAGCGGTTTTTTTCTGCTCAGTGGGTTTCGGAAACGCACGCAAAGGAAGCCGGAGAATGAGAAGGCGCGGGCCAGGGCGCTGGTCAGCCAAATCCGGGAGCAAGGACTTTGACGAAAATGATGAAGGACGCAGTAGAAGGCATCGCGGAGAGGCTCCCAAAAGATGAATACCGAATGGAGTTTGGCGAAGAGTCAGCCAAAATCGGTTTCGCTGTCGCCCTCGCGCGGCAAGACCGGGGAATGTCGCAACAGGAGCTGGCGGACCTGCTGGGGGGCAGCAAGGATTACGTCGTCCGGCTGGAGAGCGGGGAGGCCAACCCGTCCATAGCCAAGGCTGGGCGCATCTTCGCGGCGCTGTGGCCGATGCCTATAGACCAGCCCTTTCCCTTGTTAGGGTATGGCACCTACGAGCCGCCGCGAAACTGCGCTACTGAGCCGGGCGTGGCCCCGGACGGCTCCGGGCCCACGCCGAAAAAGATTGCCCCGAAAGCATCGCAGAAGGAAAGCTGTGGGCGGAACCGGCGCGGATAATGAACGTGGTGCGGCGTTCCCCAAGCTGAAGCTCATTGTCCTGCATTGGGGGGCTATATGCAGGACGAGGGGGAGCGGGATCTAATCGGGCGCGAGAATGTGCTGATAGATATCGCCCGGCCCCCGGCGCTGAAGACGCTGGGCAGCGAGACGCTGGCAGGCATCGTCAACCGCCCCAGGGAGGAGAAGGTCTGCTTCGGCACCAATTTCCTGCTGGCAGATATGGCCGAATACGCCAAGTTTATCGAGTCCCTCCCTCTCACCGGCGGCGCCAAAGAAAAGATGCTGGGCGAAAACGCCCGCGCTCTAAATTGGCCTGTAGCAGGACACTAAAGCCCGCAGTGCCCCTCACACTCGTTGATGAATTGGTTGGGTTCCCTCTGGCCTTCCATGTCAAGGCGGATTGCATCTTCCAGGGGGATGCGCCGGTGGTGCAGATAGGCCAACTTGCGGAACATCCGCCCAGCGTTATGCTCCGGCGAGCGTATCATCTGATCTAGACGCACTGCCTCGGCAAACTGCTCAGGCTCGCTCTCCATAACCTCCAGCCAACTAGACGAGCTGCGAAACGGACAGCCGATGCAAGCGCTACGGGACAAGCGCCGGTTGGGATAATTCTCTGCAAACCACTCGGCGCACTGTTGCCTGGACATCGGCAAATCGTCTATCAGCGGATAGCGATGCCTAATCCACCAGTTGCGGCTAGGCTTGACGCGCAATGCTTCGTCGGTAGTTATGCCCAGCCACATCTCGACACTGGTTTCGGGCGATAACCCCTGCCGAGGTTTGACGCCCAGCAAGTCTTGAACCTTACGGCGTATAGGATCGAGTTTGTAGTTCTTGGTGCATTGACGCCAGTTGATGCCGGCAGCGTTACCCTGCCGGTCCGCCAGGTAAACCGGTAAGGTTAGCCACGGCTGCCCTTGCGCATTCACGCCGTTAGTGGCATCGTCCAACAGGCTTCGCCCATTGCTGATTTTATGAATGGGGAAAGATACCTGAGATTCCAGCCAATCAATGTTTTCGTAGACCGATTGTGGCTCCCATCCAGTATCTGCGAATATAGCGCAATCCGGTTTATTCCCCAATAAGCCTTCTTCCGCCATAAGGCACATAACCGTGCTTTGCACCCCGCCGCCCAAGCTAAGAACGCGAATGGCGGGCGCGACGGAGCGATTGGCGTGCCCGATTATTCTTTTGGGGGCTTGGCCTCCTTAACGGCGCACCGCAGTTCATCATAGTCCATCATATCCAAAGACATCGCTGCCGCCCGTAGGTTGAGGGACTTCAACATATCACTGATGTTTTTGGTTATATTGAGATGTTCGTTATTATCAAGAAATACGTCGTACAACACTGCGAGGAGCTTCGGATTGGCGGCTAGGTAAGTGCGGTCAATAGTCTGATGATAGAAATTTACGTTTTTGCTTATAACATTAAGCAACTCGTCGGCTGTGTTTCCCGAGTACTTGGAAATTCGCTCCGCCAGTTCCCCCATCCACCAAAGACGGGCTGCAGCATTCCATTTGCGCCCGTCTGAACCGGAATACTGTAACCAGTGGTCTTTTACGAAGCTGGCGGGTTTGGATTTTTTGATATTACTGGTTCGCCAACGGACAGGGACGTAATTTGCCAAGGCAAAGCAGTTGACAGACGCCCACAACATCACATCGCTGGCCATGGGCAATGTAATGTCCGGCAAAGCGGCCCTCAGCGTTCTGGAGTGCCCTGCATCCGGTCGCGGCCCATCTTTCTTCTCTGCATTGAGCGATTGTAGATCGCCTTTCAATTCCAAGCGGCGGCCCCACACCGATTCCGTTCCCGCCTCGGTAATCATACACTCTTCCAGCCGGTTTGGGTCGGGTTCGGTGAACAGCTCAGGGCTGTTTCGAGCTAGGTTACATAGGGCCTTATATCCCACTTCGTTGACGATACGAATGGACTCCATCAGGATTCATCCCCCTCATCATCGTATTCTGCTTCCTGCTCAGCCGTAGCGATAAAGGCGTTAAACGGGTTTTCCAGCAACAGTTGGGCTGCTCTGAATAGGGTATGAGTTCCTGTCTGTCCATCTCTTCCAATATCAATTTCCCGGCTCGTCAGGTTGGCTTTGATGCAACTCACCCAGCCATCATCGTTTAGGCCCTCGCCATCCTCCAGCTCCTTGACTTCTGCTAGGGCAGTCACTAAAGCGCTCATGAAAACGGTAGCAAGAGGCCACGACTCGCCTCCTCGTAGGGATTTGAACTTGGTGAGAGTGCCGGAATTAGCGATGATATCGATATATCTGTCGGAAGTATCCGCATTTATATCAAATTCGCCGTCTGGTAAGGAATCGCAAATTACCCAATTAAAAATCCCCTTCGTAGGGCGCACGTCGGAGTTCACTTGAAAATGCCACGTCTGGTCAACGGCCAGAGGATGCCATTTTTCAATGGAGACCGGAGCGGAGTTATACTCCCTGTGTGCCGTATCTGTGGGATGCTTAACTTTGGCTTTGACTACGACGATGGCGGGATGAATCTCGACATTACCGCGCAGGAGATCAGCAGGGATTGACTCGCTGATTTCCAGGCTCCCCGCTCCAGCACGCAACATTTGCCGATACAGGGTTGAGCCGCAGTAAAGCATGGCCACGCAGACGGCAGACTCGCCGGTTATCTGCTCCAGAATCCTCTTTTCCGACACGTCGAAAACTATAGCCAGATTTAGAGATCCGTTGGCGAGTTCCGAGCGTGTGAGTCGCGTTTGGAGATTACCCTGAGGGTAGTCGTCCGAATAAGGACGCAAAACTGGGTGGAGATAATTGCGCCGCGCACTGTACTTCATTACTCCCCCCCGATTCTAAGGTAGTATGTTTTGTTGCTGACCGGTACCTGGGTGACGAACTCAATGCTATACCTGCCGGACTTACTCTGCGGCAAAGACGTTACCTTGTTGTGCTTCACCGTTAGTTTTCGGTTTCCTGCGTAAGCTTCTCTGATTCCTATCGGCACATCCTGCCCATCTTCGGCTGAGGCCATCAGTTGTATATTCCGCAGTGTATCCGGCGGATTGTCGAAAGTGACCACCAGCGAATGAGTGTCCCGCCGGGTGCCAGTGCGGAAACGCATTCCGGTAAACGCCGCTGAAATTTCCCGGGGAGCCGATCCTGGCCGCCTTCTCTGACTTCTCTTCCCTTTATTTTCGCCTTGCTCAACATCTCCATTATTCCCTGTCCCTTGACCCAGCACCCGCCTGCCCTGCTGCGAATAGTTTCTCCTGGGCGCCCGGTTTGACTGTTGCGGGACGGTTATAGCAAGTTCCCGATTGACTCCTACTTGGACATCAGATGATGGGCCTTCCTCGTCTTTAATCGGCAGATAGCGCGCTATCACTGCTGCGTTTTCTACATTCTCAGATGGCTTAGGTTCGGCTCGTTCCCTGATTTGTTCCCGGCACCAGCTTCCCAATTCCTTTAGAGCATCCGTAGCGCGTTTTCGGCGGGAAGAGTCGGAAATCTGGTCAGTGGAAATGCTGGAATGGCTAGGAGACTCGGACTCTCGCAATACCGATGATTTGCCTTCCGATAGGCATTCAATGATGGCAGTGAATCCCAGCCAATGAGAGGGGAAGCGTCCCAATCCCGGTAATTTCATATCGCGGGGATTGTCGCTAATCATCATACCGGCGTCCCGAACTAACGCCATTTGCCGCTTGCCGGGATGGTCCCCGACTGACAACCGGAGAGTGACGCGCCCGATGTCCGCAATTTCGGTCTCGGCGACCGGCGCGGTTTGAGAAACTTGGATGAAGCCGGTGGTCTGCTGACTTACCTGGTACTTGCTTATAGTGGAACTATCTACGATGTGCCCATCTATAGCCGCCTCTAGGCCGCCGTGGACGATGGCGTGGAAAAAATTATCGATGACGGCCTTGACACTGGTACCCACCCAGCCGTCTTTCGGTTCGTAGCCGGGCAAATAGATAGACAAGCCGGGTTCGTTCCGCCGGAAATCTTTTGGTACGCCGCTGTCGCACAACGGCTCGTAGCCGTCGCCTAGGTAGCCGGTTTTCCGGCGTTTGACGCCATCAGTATCTTCGTGGCTCACCAAGATGGTCTTGCCTTGAAAGCGGTGCCGTAGTCCGCCGTCATCAACCATCCAAGCGGTGGAGTATAGAACAGTGCGGAGGTTGGTTAAGGTAAAGGGGGCGTGTTTTCCCAAACCGAAAGAGCCGGCGGCGTCCTCTTGGTCTTTGATGCTGAGGCCAGTGCTTTTGGTAAGAGACTCCCATTTGCTGGGCGCTTTACCTTCGCGGGAAATAGTAGCATCGGCGCCAGTGGTGTTGCTGTCAGTGATGCGGAGAGTTTTTACCCCCCCCCCCCCCCGCTCTTGAGGAGCAAATTTCGCCCCTCTTTGAACGGACGGCGGTGGGGATGGGCATTGTGCGGCGAATGGGCCGCGGCCAGCAAGGAGCGCTCTAAAGAATCGGCGGCAAAGGTTTCTTTTTGCAAGGAAATCAACGCAATGCCTACGCTTACGGGCTTAGACTTATTCGCCCGCGCGTCCAGCGAGTTCTGAATAGACTCGCGGATAACGTTGCCTAGCCGGTTAGCAGTGAAAAGAGAAATCCCAGCGTCATTAGGCCCTTCGGTCTCATTGGAATCATTACTAGGGAACTGCCAGATGAATTCGCTCATAGTCCTAATCCCCGACTGGATGGTGGCAATGCAGGATTATATTCGAGAGTTGCTGGGCTTTCAATTCAGTATTACCAATATCCGTATGAGACCCCCATAAAGGGCGCAGCGGCGCGCCCCTTATGGAGTTGAATCCCTACTGACCGTCTTTGATGAACTGGGCTACGCGCTCGCCGATGGTCATAGTTGTGACATTGGTATTGGCGCGAATGCAGTTGGGCATAATAGAGGCGTCCACCACGCGGATATTCTCCATCCCGTGGATGCGGCCATACTGGTCCACCACGGCCATGGGGTCGCTGGCCGGGCCCATCTTGCAGGTACAGGATATATGCTGCCCCGTGGTGGCCTCGCGCATCATATAGACGTCCAGGGCCTCGTCGGTAGCCAGTTCCTCGTCCGTCGGCTCGACACGCTCCGCCACGATGCCGGCGAAGGCTTCGTGTTCGCCCAGGCGGGCGCAGAGGCGCACGGCATCGCGCAGGCGGCGGCGGTCTTCCGGGTCTTCCATATAATTGTAAGCTAGAAAGGGCTGTTCGCCGGGGTCGGAGGAAGTCAGCCGGAGCTGACCGGCGCTCAACTCCAAGTCCAGCACGCTGAGCATCCGAATGCCCAGGGCGTCCATCCGCTCGCCGCCCCGGTCCACCCGCTCGGTGGCATAGGACTGCATGAAAATCATCATGTCATTGCGCAGGCCAGAGCCTTCTGCCGTCCAGCGCAGAGTCATCTGCACCCGGGGAGCGAAGCCGTCTAGCGGGTATTCGGGCCTGGTGCGGAAGGTGGTATAGACCATAGGATGGTCGCGCAGGTTCTGGCCCACGCCGGGCAGGTCGTGCACCAAGGGGATGCCCATCTCGCTCAGATGGCCGGCCGGCCCAACGCCCGACAGCAACAGAATGTGGGGAGAGCCGATAGCCCCGGAAGAGAGGATAATCTGTTCGCCCTCGACGGTGAAGCGCTCGCCTCCGCTCTCCACCTCGACGCCTACCGCCTTCTTGTCCTGGAAGACGACGCGGCGGGTGACGCAGTTGGGGCGGATGGTCAGGTTGAGGCGGTGACGGGCGGGGTCTAGGTAGCCCAAGGCAGTGCTCCAGCGGATGCCGTTTGGGTTGTTGAAAGGCACCGGACCGACGCCGCTGGCCTCGGGATGATTGTGATCGGGAACGTCGGCGAACCCTTCGTCGCGGCAGGCCCGGTAGAAGGCGGCTTGGTCAGGCAGCAGCTCTTCACGCTTGAAACGGCGGGCGATGATGGGGCCGTCGGAGTTGTGAAAGTCGTCGCCAGGAAAATCGGTGTCGGTCTCGATGCGCCGCAGGAAAGGCAGCAGCTTGATGAAGCTCCACTCGTCGTTGCCCATCTCGGCCCAGGAATCATAGTCCTGGGGGACGCCCCGCAGAAAGACCTGGCCGTTAATGGCGCTGGAGCCGCCGGTGACCTTGCCGCGCGGCACCATCATCGGCGGGGCAGTGTCGGTGGGCTTGCCCCAGAACTGCCAGTTGTGGTCGCTGGTCATCACATCGGTAGCAGTGGCGTAGCCGAACTTGACTTCGTCGGGCAGATGCTCGAAGTCGGGGTAGTCGCCGCCGGCCTCCAGCAATAGAACGGATACTGAGGGGTCTTCGCTGAGCCGCGATGCCATAATGGAGCCGGCGGAACCGGCGCCCACCACGATGTAGTCGTATTTCATAGCCGCTCTCCTTAGCGCGAGGCGCGAGTTTGACGGCGATGATACGGCGGGGGTAAAGGGGCGTCAACTACCTGCAATTCATCGCTGACTGTGCCGGTTAGCACTCTTCCTCCAGCAACCTGCGCCCACCGAAGGTGATGGATACTTTGTAACCGATCCTTATGCCGTAGAAGAGAGCGTTAGGCCGCCGCTCTCGCTGCCGCTCCTCCCGTAATTCCCGAATTCCTGCGAGCGTGTCCCCGTCATTCCCGTGAAAACGGGAATCCAGCCCCGAGTCCGGTCATCGTCCGCGGGTCATTCCTGCGAGCGTGTCCCCGTCATTCCCGTGAAAACGGGGATCCTCCCGAGTCCGGTCAATTCCTGCGAGCGTGTCCCCGTCATTCCCGTGAAAACGGGAATCCAGCCCCGAGTCCGGTCAATTCCTGCGAGCGTGTCCCCGTCATTCCCGTGAAAACGGGGATCCTCCGAGTCCGGTCATCGTCCGCGGTTCCTCTGGTAATTCCTGCGAGCGTGTCCCCGTCATTCCCGTGAAAATGGGGAGCGGGAATCCGCGAACCGAATTAGATCGGAAGCGTTGTGGTATGCTGAATACTACCGATCCAGAAGGCGCGACGATGACCACTGCCGCCAACATTACCAACGCCTGGGTTGACCGCACCCTGCCGGACATCTTCTACGAAGAGCCGGAACCGGCAGAGGACGCGATGCTTGAGGATGTGGCGCTCTTCAGAATCTCCTGTCAGCTTATGGAACACTATCGAGAGAGGGAAGATTTATTCATCTGCTCCCGAGGCAAGGTGTTCATCTGCTACGACCGCACCAATGCCCGCGCCGCGCCCGACTTGTTTATCGCCTTCGGGGTGCCCGCCGCCGCCATCCGCAAAAACCTGCCCAACTACTGGATGTGGGAGACGGGCAAGGCGACGGATTTGGTGATCGAAGCGGCGTCCAAAAGCACGGCAGCCAACGACCTAGGCGCCAAGCGCCGGTTGTACGAAAGGCTGGGTATTACGGAATACTGGCGGCTTGACCCTTCGCCCAACGCGGAATCCTACGGCCAGCTTGTGTCCGGCGACCGCTTGGTCGTACTTCATGGATACTCCCCTTGCGCACGGAGTTGCGCCGACTCCCTTGCGCACGGGGTTGGGTTAAGGGCGATGATATGGCAGGGACATTGGAGCGTCTCCGGTCAAGACAGGTTTCGATAGTAACAAGGCTGCCTTCCCGGACTTCGAGGGTAACGCGGCTGCCGAT
Source organism: Dehalococcoidia bacterium (assembly GCA_965199995.1). Classification (GTDB taxonomy): domain Bacteria; phylum Chloroflexota; class Dehalococcoidia; order Lucifugimonadales; family UBA3495; genus VXOI01. Next base: position 86,711 of record OZ241328.1, read on the forward strand.
AAGGGGTTCTAGGCCCAGCAGAGGTTCGCTGCGTGCCTCGATTGCCTCAACTCGGCGCCGCTGGCCGCCCCAGGGGATGTTTGCGCGGCAAATTGTCCCACGAGCAAAAGAGCCGTTGGAGAGTTCCGCAAAACCGTAATCGTATTACGGCAGTCCCAATCTTCGGATAACCGGGTTTACCAATGCCAGTTCCCCTTATAAACCCTGTATCCATCCCAACCTCAACCGGAAGGAGCTGGCCGCTGCTGTTCAGAATTTCGACAGTAAGCCAGGCTTGCCGGTTGCAGATAGACTAGGGGGCGGATTTTCCTGCGGTAGGCGCCTAGGGTTTTGTGAGCCAGCTTATCCCCATCCTGCTCGGGGAGTTCGTCGCAGTTCAAGGCTGTCCTCTTGGATTTGGTAGCCGCATCATACGCCCTTGGCCACTGGGAAAAGAGGCGCGCCGGAGGGCGTTTCCCCCAAGGCGCTTCTTCCGGTTAACTTGGCGGGAGCCGCAAATCGCCTGTTCGTTCTTCCCTAGCGATTGCAGGCGCTGAACACCGGCTTGGCCGCTTCAGCGAAGCCTGTGGTAAAGAAGCCATATTCTAGGTATCCCTCTCTCAAGTATTCGACGATTACCAGGAATGAATCCCCATCCTGGAGGGATTCTGCCATGTCTTTTGTTGCCTCTGCAGAGGCAAAAAGATCGTAGCCTGCGTAATCGGAATGGGGCTGGTTCCACCAGTCATTGCGCGGCGAATACGACTGAGAAGCTTCTCGCCGACGGGCAGTCTCTATGTCCGGCCCTGTTCCGTAGCCGGCAATCGTATAGAAGCTGTCGTATTCGTCGATGATTTCGCCTTCTGGATAAAAAATGCGCATAACGAACTTTAACTCCTGTCCACCGTCACAACGGAATGACAATTTGTATAGTTCGTCCGAGAAAGGGCCTGCTCCGTCTAATTGGATGTAGCTCGTCTCAAAGTCGCCGGAGCCGAAAGATCTGGCGGTGGACCAGAAGCCCGTGAGTGGCAGGTCAGGGGTAGGAGGCGGCGTTGGCGTCGGACGGAAGCTCTGCCCGCCGTTGGCGAGAAAGTCCATGCGGGCTTTCAGGGCGTCTACCGCCAAGACGAAGGCCACGCCCTCCACATTCCTGCCGCTGTACCAGTCGTAATCCAGCCGGGAGGTGACGACGCCGATGACGCGCCCGGCAGTATCCATCAACGGGCCGCCGCTGTTGCCCGGGTTTACGGGAGCGTCCACCTGGAGCCACTTTGTCCCGTCGTCGGCCTTATGGACAGCCGAAACAATGCCCCGGGTCACCGTGGTGGTATCAGTACCCAGCGGGAACCCCACCGCCAGAATGTCCTGCCCCGCCGAAACTCCGGCGGAACTGCCTAGGGGAGCCGCCTGGAATGTTCCAGACCCGAGCGGCAGTTGAATGTAAGCCAGGTCTAGAACCTCGTCCAGTCCGATGACCTCGCCGGAAAAGCTGCGCCCGTTTTGCAACTGGACCGTCACTTTAGAGACATTTTCGACCACGTGGGCATTGGTTATGACGTCTCCCGGGCTGTTGATGATGAATCCCGAACCCGCTACTTCGCCGTAAATCAGTATACGCACCACGCTGTTGCTGATTTCCCGCACCCTTTGTTGAATGCTGGGGGTGGGAGTAGGCGCAGGCGTGGCCGTCGGCCTTGGCGTGGCTGTGGGCCGTGGTGTGGCTGTGGGCCTGGGCGTTGCCGTGGGGGTTGGCGTTGCCGTGGGGGTTGGCGTAGCCGTCGGGGCAAGCGTGGGCGTGGGTATAGGTGTGGGCGTAGCCGTCGGGGCAAGCGCGGGCGTGGGTTCCGGCGTCGGAGTAGGGGTTGACGTTGGAACCGGGGTATTCGCAGGGATGGCCGCTATGCCCGCGGCCACTGCCGCCGCTATAGTAGCGTCGATGTCTGGCGTGGGCACCGGGGTTGTCGTCGGTTGAAGGGCCGGCGTCGGCGTGGCCGTCGGCGGCAGGGCCGGCGTGGCTGTGGGCGCAGGTTCGGCGGCGCAGGCCAGGGCCGCCGTCAGCAGTGCGACGCAGAGCCCCAGGTGAACGCCGCCCATCTTCGGAAATGAAAACATCACATTTCTCCTCGCAATCCCGCAGTATAAGGCGGAACTGCTGAAAATCACGGAACAACCGAAAGCGCGATTGTGGTGACCGGGGAGAAATGCGGCTATTCTCGCTGAGGATTGCAGCCTTCGGAATAGGGTTCAGATTCTTGAGGGAATGATGAGGGAAATTCCGGGTTTAAGCGGAGACCGGGAGCGTCCCACGCAACGGCGTGAATCATCTGCCCAAGCAACAGGGGGGCTGAACAGCTTTATGACAAGGGCTATCAGAAAGCGGTAAAACGCAGAGGGGGCGGCCTGGTACCCATTCTGGAACGCGGGAAGGACGAAGAACATCACCGCGCCCAGATATGAGGAGACCAAAAGCGCTCCCGTAACGGTGAACATCTTATCTGCCCCTTCGGCGATAAACAACCAACCGAACTCCATCCCGGCCAGCCCGTGGGCGACGATATAGAGGGCGGTCAGCAAACCGGCAAAGAAAAACGCTACGCCCAACGGCAACGCCGCGCACATCAGCAAACCGCTGATGAAGGCGCGGATGTCGGCGCGGCCTTTTGTTGATATAAAGCTATACACCTATTAAATTCTACCATGCGCCCTGGGCAAACGCGAGAACGGCTCTGGAAGAGCGGTGTGGTGTAACGAGACATCAGGAACCCCCTTGTCGCCCCCAGGCTAGGGCGATTGCTGAAGTCGCGTCCAACCCGCGAATAGGTTCGCAAAGGGGCGTAATGCCCGCCCTGGTTCCGCTATTCGCGGTAACCGCTAGGATGGAAACGACTTCAGCGCCGCGATAATACTCCACCGTCAGGGAGTTGCCTGACTGTCAGTTCGGGAACCCGCGATGGCTTTTTGCGGAGTAACAGAGCCGGGCCAGAATGGGCTGGCGCCTGCCGGGATATTCCCCGCCGGCGGCGTTTCGCAATTCTCTATTTCAGGAAACGTTCCTAAGGGGCGGAGGTAACGCCTATTCGGAGTTGCGAGCTGGTTTGACGACCCCGCCGCCCCAGATACAATTTCAGGCACAGAATCCATTGCAACGAGGACAGCGATGATTAAGCATTTTGGCAGCCTCTATGCCGGGCACGTGGACCTGGGAGACCTGGGACTGGAAGCCCCGGCGGTCAACGGCCGGCGGTTCGACAACGAGCATCTCATCACCATCTTCGACCGGTGCGAGCAGATGGCGAAGCTGATGGACCGTTTGGGGTATCACAGCTTCTGGGGAGCCGAGCATCACTTCCAGCATGAGGGCAATGAAGTCATCCCCAACCTGATGATGCTTTTCGTTCACCTGGCCAACATAACCCAGCAGCTCAAGTTCGGCTGCGGGTTTAACATCAACCCGATGTGGCACCCTTTGCGACTGGCCGAAGACTACGCTACCGCCGACATCATCACTGACGGGCGGGTCATATTCGGCGTAGGCCGGGGCTATCACTCGCGGGAAGTGGATACCTTCGGCGTGCCCAGCACCAACTCGGACAATGAGATGAACCGGGAAATTTTCGAGGAGCAGGTGGAAATCATAATGAAAGCCTTCCACGAAGACTCCTTCTCGTATCACGGCAAGCACTATCAAATACCCCCGGAAGTGCCCTACCGGGGCTATACCCTGAATGAGCTGACCTTGGTCCCCCGGCCCAAGTATCAGCCCGTGGAGTGCTGGCAGCCGATGGTCTCCAGCAGCCAGCGGGCGATGGACTTTATGGCCAAGCACAACATCCAGGGCATTATGGGCGGCGGCGCGGTCACCGGAGGCGCCAACGATGAGGTAATCAGGCGCTGGACGGAAACGATGAACCGCCACGGTCATAATGTGGAGCCGGGCGGGCGGCTGGTCATCGGCCTGCCCACATTCATCGCCGCCTCGGAGAAGGACGCCATCGAGCAGGGGCGGAAGTATCTTGAAGAGGATATGAAGATGTTCGCGCCGCTCGGCTTCTTCCGGGCACTTTCGGAATCGCAGATAGAGGCCCTAGGCGACCCCCGCCGGGCCCGGGGCGCCGGTCTGCCCACGCTGGAGGACATTGTGGAGCAGGGGGCCTGGCTGGTGGGCACCGCTGAGCAGGTGACAGAGAAAATCAAGGCCATAGAGGAAAGGTATCCCGGCCTGGAGTATATGCATGTAGGCTGCAACCGCATGGGCGCGCCGCTGGAGGTTATGCTGGAACAGCTTCAGCGCTTCGGCGAAGAGGTCATGCCCCACTTCGACACGGAGGAGAAGCCGCTGGGGTAGGGCCGGATTCGGTGAGACCATAGAGAAAGACAAAGAACCATACCAGAAGATAGCGCGAAAGTTTAAGGTTAGCGTCATAGTTTCGGCTCGCCGGGCATTTGACCTTGGCTTGATAAATAGAGGAGCGTATTTCGCATTTTACGACAAGTACCTTACTGATGAACGACGGCAAAAAGAAAGGCGAGCCGGAGGAGGCGACTTCTGGAACAATCAGAATGTGCGGCTAGGCAAACGGTTCGGTGCGGCTGTGGCGCGGGCCGTATAAGGAAGGCCGTCTGTTGCACCGGGAGGCATACAGGCTAACTGACCTGAGGGGGGATAGATTTGAGAGTATGCCAGAAAAAATGGGGATATGGCTATGACCGCCCCATCTCAGCCATTGTTCGTGCTGGACGCCAATGTATTTATAACGGCGCACCGCAGTTATTATGCGATGAATTTGTGTCCGGGGGTTTGGGATTGCCTAATTCATTACTTCAACGCCGGACGGATTTTGAGCATAGACCGAGTGTGGGACGAGTTATTCAGGGCCGAAGATGCCCTATCGGTCTGGGCGCAGAATGCTCCGGCCGGGCTATTTGCAACTTCTCTGCAAAATGAAATAACCGATGATTACCGAGATGTGATGCAATAGGTGTATGCTAATAATCAGTTTCTTCCCCAAGCAAAAAATGACTTTTCTCAAGGAGCAGACGGTTGGTTGGTAGCCTACGCCAGATCCCATAACGGTATAGTCGTTACTCTTGAGACGTATCAGCAGAATGTGCAGAGAAGAGTCCCGGTGCCCAATGTCTGCGACCAGTTTAGCGTTTCCCGAATGAACACTTTCGAGATGCTGCGCGAACTTGGCGCCCGCTTCGGCTGGGGCCCTCCCGGTTGACACCCCGGCCTTGATATGGCTATATTCGCAGTACTATCACAGCTTTAGGAGACTGGACGCTATGATGCAGACTGGACGTGTTCGGGTTGATGCGGGCAACGTTACCTTTGTTGTCCAGCACGAACTCTGGGACGGGAATATCCAAGACCACTCCGACCAGGGCGTAGCCATCCTGGTCGAGGTCGGCGACACCACCGCGTTGCGGTTCAACTGTTTCGACCGCGAGAAGAGCTACGTCTACGGCCCGGACGGCAAGAACATCAAATTCCGCATGGACGAAACCGTGGACGGCAACCCCATCGGCTGGTCCGTGAAGACCCTCCGCAACAGCATCGGCATCATGCTGACCGAGGCCGGGTTCGCCGAGGTCGCCGGCGCGGTGGACATGGACGCCGTGAATCAAGCCCTGAACGAAGTGGACGAAGTGGCCCGCTACAAGTTCGCCGCCGAGCGCAACACCGTGAAGCACAACCGCGGCACCGACGTGTTCGAGGCCGGCAACATCAAGTTCGGCCTGGAGAACCGGCGGCTGGGCTCCGGCGACGGCGGCGTGGCCATCCACGTTCTCGCCGACCTGGCCGGCAATACCGGCCGGGTGTTCACCGAGGAGACGGAGCTGCTGGCCTTCGACTGCTTCTGGGACGGCCCGCACTACCACTATGGCCCCCGAAACAAGAACCACCGCATCTACTGGGACAAGACCCTGGTTCCCGACCCGCTGGGCTGGTGCTTGGACCAGTTCAAGGGCAAAAAGCTGAAGGTGATGCTGGAGCGCGCTGGTTATCCCGGCGTGGCCGCCGACCTGGACGATGATGTCATCGCCTCGGTCATCCCCTCCGTTGAGTCCCGTGCCCGCGAGATGCAGGCCAACGGCATTCCTGCAGAGACTACGCCCAACTTGGTGCAGTAGGCCGCACCAGAAATCCCGGCAAGCGCACCGACTTCAACCGCCGCAGGCACCCCTGCGGCGGTTTTTGTTGGTCTAGCGGCGTAATTCGTCGTTGTGCCCTTCCCTATAAAATCAGCATTAACTATTCACAAAAAAAGTATTGACACGACAAAATTGTTAATGTAAATTTCCCTACGTTCAGCGAATTAGCGATTAATGCCGGAGGCAGGCGCCGTGTACGTTTGCGTGTGCAAGGGAGTGAGGCTTTCCGAAGCCGTCGAGTCGGCCAAGAAACACGGCTGCTCCCCAGACGCGCTCCGGGAGACCTGGGGTTTCGACGATGGCGACGCTTGCGGCCGTTGCCTGAGCCACATCGAGCGCATCTCTCGCCTGGTGGAATTGAAGCTGGATGGATTGCTGGTCCAGACCAGATAAGCGCTCTGGCAACAATTGGATGATATGATGGAGGTCAGCTTTAAGGCTGGCCTTTTAACTCTGCTTCGCGCGGTTCAATTTCAGGCCGCAATTTTAGACCGAGAGGAGATGGTTCTACTCAATGAAGGCGAAGGAAGGCGTCGTTGAACGCCTCAATAACATACTCACCATAGAACTGACTGCTATCAATCAGTATTTCATCCACGCCGAGATGGCCAACAACTGGGGCTTTCCGGGGGTTGGCAAGCTGTTCCGGGCCAACAGCCTGTCGGAGATGGAAGACGCGCAACACCTCATCCGGCATATTCTATATCTGGAGGGGCTGCCCAACCTGCAAAGGCTGAATCAGGTGCAGGTGGGCGAATCCATTAAGGAAGATTTGGAGCTGAATCTGGAAGCGGAAAAAGGCGCGGTAGAAACGCTGGGCGAGGCCATTGCCCACTGCGCCTCGGTGGGGGACTATACCACGCGCAGCATCCTGGAAGGGATGATTCGTGAAGAAGAGGAACACATCGACACGCTGGAAACTCAGCTTGAAATCATCAACGCTATCGGCATTGACTTGTATCTGAACCAGCAGATTCATGGCGGGGATTAGCCGCCGAAAAATTCCCCAGGAAACGCGAAGCCGAGACAGGAATTGCGCTGTCTCGGCTTTTTCTGGAAGTTAGCCACAGGCGATACGCCCATGTTGCACGGCATATGCGGGCTTTAGAGTGTGCACATAAACCTGCATATGTTATATGCTGCTATATGCGCGGAGCGAGTCAACGGTGGGGCTGCGCCAACACCGCATCCAGCGCAAGCCGTCTGCGGCTGAGGCGAGTCTTCAGCGCCAACGCCGGCCTTTCCTTGCGAGAGAGGCCGCCGGCGTCTCTCGGCCATAAGCAAAAAGACCACCATGGATATGGCGGTCTCTGCGTCAATTTACGTTGCTGGTCGGGGCGGCCAGATTTGAACTGGCGACCCCCTGCACCCCATGCAGGTGCCCTACCTGGCTGGGCCACGCCCCGACTCTTTATATATTTTATCACTCGAAATGCCCCTGCGCTACCCTATTGGCCAATAAATTCCGCCCCGTCCAGAGCTATTGCCATTTGGGTGGCTTAATACTGTCATCCCCCGTCATCCCCCGTCATTCCCGCCGTCATCCCCCGTCATTCCCGCCGTCATCCCCCGTCATTCCCGCCGTCATCCCCCGTCATTCCCGCCGTCATCCCCCGTCATCATCCCCCGTCCCCGCCGTCATCCCCCGTCATCCCCCCGTCATTCCCGCGCAAGCGGGAATCCACGAACCGAATTAAGCGACATCATTCCAAAATCGGGTATCTCAACGTTCTAGGATACAACTTTCTGCCGGAACGGCTTGGTTGTATTTCATATGCGATTGCCTTGCCTAATAAATTCCGCCCCCGCTCCGGCTTTTCCTCGAAAGCGGTAGCAGGAACGCAAGGGGCGATTCCCGCCGCCGAGGCATCGCCCCCGCCCTAGCCCTTTACCGATGCGATTTTCAGGCCGGTTCCAGGGTCTGTCGGGTTTCGCTGTCCGCGATTATGCCGGCCCAGTCCCAGCGCATGGGAACCATCTCGACCTGGCGCCAAGTCTCCGACTGGTCGCAATAATGGGGGCTGCCTGGATGGCCGGAGCTTCCCAGGGGCACCACCCACAGCGATTCATCCCAGTTGGAGGGGTCATAGGCGTAGCGGGCCACCGACAGGCTGGTGACCGTCGCGAAGGCTGCCGGAGAGTAGCCGCCCTGCAATGGAGTGTCGCCGTCGCCGCTGTGTGGAATGGCGGGCGGGTCGAGCTGACCGTCCAGATTCCCGTTTCCCCGGGAATGACGCCCGTTTTCCTGGGAATAGCGCAGGGAGGCGGATAGGGGATGGCGCGGCACAGCGCGGTGGATACGGCTCCAGACCCAGCCGTCCGGATTGTTGCCCAGCCGCTCGCTCAGATTGGCAACGCCCTGAGCCAAAGCGCGGGAGATGGCCAAGGGCCAGGTGTCGCCGTCGGCCAGCAGGGAGCGGTCGTCGCCGCGCAGCATCTCAACCATGCGGGCCTTGAGTCGGTTGCCGAAGGAGCCAAGCCCCCGGTCGGCGGGATGCCAAGCGGCCCCGGCCAGTTCCGGCGGCAGGTTGCGCTCGAACACTTCCTTCAACAGGGCGTCGCGCATGGCCGAATAGATGGCCGGTTCGGTCCGGTGCGCGTCCATCGAGCCGTCCCACGCCAGTAGCCGCTCGCGGGCGACGGCGGACAGCGCGTCCTGCGGCTCGACCTGGGGCAGCACGGCCAAGTAAGCCAGGGCAGGCTGCGACACCCGCTGACTATGAACCTGGGCCATATCGGCAGCGGATGGCTTTACCAGCGCCATGAGGCCCCGGGTCACGCCCTTCACCCGGAACTCCGGGGTGAAGTCTACCGCGATGTAATGGGGATAATCATCGCCCATCGGCCTGTTGTTGGCCGTGGCAATATAGCCCTCGGGCGGGTTGATGGACTTGGGCAGATCCTCGAAGGGGATGTCGCCCTGCCACTCGTGCTCGCCGGTCCAGCCCGGTACGGGCAGCCAGCCGTTGACGCGGGAGCGAAGGGGAATCCGGCCTCGGCAGAAGTAGCCGTAGTTTCCGTCTACGTCGGCGAACACGAAGTTGTTGCAGGGGTCTACCCAGCCGCGCTGGGACTCCACCAGTTCGTCGGCGTTGCGGGCCAAGAGCATCTTCCAGAGGATGGCCGTCCAGTCGCTGGCAGACTCGGTGGCGGTGTATTTCAGCGCCATGCCCGAGCCTTCTTCCAGCCCCCCGGAGATTATCGGGCCGTGATTGGTGACAATAACCTGGATGGATTCTTCGCGGCCACTGTTGCTGCGCACCGTTTCGTTATGGACTTCAGCGTTGAGCCATTCGCCTTGGTGAAGATACTGGGGCATGTCGCCGCCGCGAAGCTGCTCGATGTACAAGTCCTGGTAGTCGGCGGCGGTATGGGTGACGCACCAGCAAACCCACGGGTTATGCCCGAAATGCGGGAAAGCCGGAACCCCGGGGAAGGAAAGGCCGATAACGTCGAACTCGGGGCAAGCGATGCGGTTTTGATAATAGGCATTGGGGGTGTCCAGCGCGCGATGGGAATCGCCGGCCACCAGCGGTTTGCCGGTAGCGGTAAAGTCGCCGCCTCGGGCCCAACTGTTGCTGCCGACGTCCATTTCGGAAAGGTGATTGAGGGCCGAGGCCCCCTCAGCCAGTTCTTTCAGGCCAATGTCCAACGGGCCGGGCGCGGCCGCGCCCGGTGGCAATATCAGCAGATGCCCCGGTTCGTACCCGGGGAAGAGCTTTCCGGCCTTTTCCGGACCCATGGCGCGAACCATCCGGGCCCGCCAGATTTTGGACTCGAACACGCCCATAAGTATGTGGCGAACCTTGTAAACCACCAGGCTGTGCCAGGGCTGCCACTCCTCCGTCTCGATGCCGGCGATGGCATACTCGGCCGGCAGCGGGTCGGGCCCTTCGATGAAGGCGTTTACCCCGGCGGCATAGGCGTCGAATACCATACGGGTGTGCGAATCCATCGCCGCGTAGTCGGCCTTGGCGCTGGCGGCGAGACGGAAACGCCGCATGAGCTTGTCCTGCTCCAGCGCGCCATCGCCGACGGCCTCCGCCCAGCGCCCGTTGCCGCGGAGCCGGTCGTACTCCATATGCCAGAGGCGATCCTGGGCCGTGACGAAGCCTTGGGCGAAGAAGGCGTCGCGCTCGTTCCCGGCGCGGACGTAGGGTATGCCGAGGCCGTCGCGGTAGACTTCAGCCTTTTCCGCTAGCCCTTTAATCCGCAACGTTCCTGAAAGCTGGGGAATTGCCGCCGTCAATTCGGCGGAGCCAATTTCGCTTACACCGACCATTCCGGTCACCTCTGCCGCAATTTGTTCCGATAATAACACGGCGGAGCGGAACGGTATGGCCTGGCGGAAGAAGGGCTAGAGACTGAGTCAAGGCTGTTGCCGGCGCCGGAGTTCCGCCTCGAGTTGCGGATTCGAGCCTCGGCTCGGATGCGGGCTTAATGTTCATTCTCGGCTCGGACTTCTGCGGCGATACGCGCTTGCCGTTCAGGGATGCGAGCCTGCCGTTCGGCGATACGCCCTTCCGCTTCTTCGTCGTGGGTATCCAAATAGCGTTGGGTTGCCGGGTCCCGCCAGCGCAGTTCTCCGCCTTCCCAGTAGATATCAAGGTTCAGAACGCCACTGTGCCCCCAAAGGCGGGTTTTGTCTGTCTGTATGATTTCGATGGGCCGGTAGCTGCCCTCCGCCAAGCGATCTCCGGCCAGCGGCGCGTCGTGATACTGGCCGCCCGATGAGTCGAACCTCCAGTATTCGGGATCCCCGAAAGCAGCGTAATCCCCTCGTTTGCGTATATAGTCAGTCTTTCCGGTGGTAGGAGAGGTAACTTCCAGCACGAATTCGGGCGGTTTCCCCTGACGGCTGATGGAGTAACCTATCCCGATTAGCAACCCGACGGCAATGGCGGGGTTTCCCCTGACGGCTGATGGAGTAACCCATTTGCTGAAGCGCGACGGCCCGGTCGGCGTGGAAGGTTACCAACAGGTCAGGAATGCTATGCCCGCTCTGCTGGCCCGGCGTCCAGCGCAGGAGAGTCTCACACAGCACCAGGGTCGAGTTGGAAATTCCGAAGTGACGCTCCAGAGCCTCGGCGTGTCCTGGACGGCGTGTCCTGGGCGGTAGATGTGGAGAAAATTCTGCATATCCTCTCTGGGGGAAATACCGGGAATTTGTCCTTCGTCCCGGCGGACGTTATCTACGGTATCAGCTTGCCGGTCATGGCGGCCCTCGCGTGGCGGGTAGGACGGATTAGAATGCAGACACTATACGTCCCCGCGAGAATCAGGGGGAAAGGCAGCCGGGCTCTTTCCCTGTACTCCCCGGCTCTTGCATGGCATTGGCATTTCCAAATTCCTCAATCCGCGCATATAATTGAACATAATAATTCGGGGCCATTCGGCGCCCGTCGAGCTAGGGGTTTCCGTTGGCGATACTGAACATCCGGGTGGTTCCTGACCCGGTCCTCTTCAGGAAGGCGCGCAAGGTCGCCAAGATAACCGAACAACACAAGAAGCTAGCCCAGGACATGGTGGAGACCATGACGGAGCATCATGGCGTTGGGCTGGCCGCTAACCAGGTAGGCGTGCTGGAACGGATATGCGTCGTCCAGACGCCCGACATGGAAGAGGCGATGATTCTAGTCAATCCGGAGATAGTCAAAAAGGAAGGGGAGCGCGAAGTTGAGGAAGGCTGCCTCAGCGTGCCGGGCTACCGGGGCATGGTCATCCGTTCCGAAAAAATTCAAGCCCGCGCCCTTAACCTAAGCTCCAAGCGCTTCAAGGTGGATGCGGACAATAACCTGTTGGCCCAGGCCCTGGAACACGAGATTGACCACCTGAACGGCATAATGTATATGGACCATCTGGTAGCCCATACCACGCTGTACAAAATCCAAGAGGCCGGGGAAGACGAGGAAGGCTCGGAAGACCCCTCCCCCGAACATGAGCGTCCTCGTACTCCGGAAGCCGCTTCCCTGGACCCCGGTTTCGATGCCCTGCATCGTCGGCTGCATTCTATGAATTTAGATGAGCCGGGCGAGAGCTAAGCTAGCAAGATCTATCAAAGGAAGGCCGGGTTTCATCCCCGGTCTCTCCTCCTCTCCCCTAAAGCATGGGAGATACATTAGGGGCCTGCGGCGCATCGCGGCCCCGGCAGCTTACCCCTCATATTTACATACCGCCCACTTACGTATCGTCTTACTAAATACTGGCAGGCTTATGGAATCTATCATTTCTCAGCTTAACTCCTTCTTTGCCGCGCGTAATCTGGACGTCTACGCGGTGGGCGGCCTAGTGCGCGACCGGCTACTGGGGCGTCCCTTGGGAAAGGATATTGACCTAGCGGTGGACGGCGACGCCGTAGCCCTCGGGCGGGAGCTGGCGGACGAGCTCGGCGGCTCGTTGGCGCCGCTGGGCGCTCTCCACGGTGGGATGCGGGTGGTTCTCGCCGGCCCGGACGGTCGGAACCCGAGTACGGTTATTGACCTGTCCAGTGTCTTCCATGGCATCGAAAAAGACCTGGAACGCCGGGATTTTTCCGTCAATGCAATGGCTGTGGCGCTGCCGCGGTGGGGCGGCGGTAATTTCGGAGAAGCGGTCATCGACCCCCACGGCGGGCGCGGCGACCTAGCGCGAAAGACCTTGCGGGCGCTGCACCCAGGGATTTTCGATGACGACCCCGGGCGCCTCCTGCGGGCAGTGCGGCTGGCTGGGGATCTGGGCCTGCGCATCGAGCCCGATACAGTTCGCCTGTTGATATCCCATTCCCGCCTGTTGCCGCTGGTACACCCCAACCGAGTCCGCGAGGAGTTCCTGCGAATTCTGTCTCTCCCTGGGGCGATGGGCCGCGTACAGACCCTAGACTACCTCGGAATGCTGAAATACATCCTGCCGGAACTCATGGGCGCCAAGGGCGTGGAGCAGCCGAGAGAACACTACTGGGACGTGTGGGGCCACTCGCTGCACACCTTGGATGCCGCCGAAGGCGTTACCGGAGGGCATCAGAATTCTCCGGTATTCTCCTGCGTGCCCTGGACGACGGAAAGCGAGGCCTACTTCGCGGAGATAGTGAGCGACGGCCATACCCGCCGCACTATGCTAAAGCTGGCTGCCCTGTTCCACGACATTGCCAAGCCCCAGACCAAGACGCTGGAACCCGACGGCCGCACCCGTTTCTTCGGCCACCCAGAGAAGGGCGCAATCATGGCGGAAGAACGGCTGCATAGTTTGGGCCTAAGTTCCCGGGGAGTTTCGATGGTGTCTCGAATGGTGGAGCATCACATGCGCCCCACCGGAATGTCCCACAACGGCGAATGGCCCACCAACCGCGCCATCTACCGCTACTTTCGGGACGTGGGAGACGTGGCGCTGGATACGCTCTATTTGAGCATGGCCGATCATTTGGGGGCAAAAGGACCGGAACTGGTTCACCCGGAATGGCTGAATCATGCTAGAATGGTAAGCCATGTGCTTTATACCGGCTCGCAAGAGCCAGTATCTATTGCCACGCCGAGACTTGTCAACGGACACGACCTGATGTCCCGCTTTGGTCTGCTGCCAGGCCCCTCTATCGGGTCTCTGCTGACAGCCATCGAGGAAGCGCGCGCGGCAGGCGAAATTGAGACTCAGGAGCAGGGGCTGGAATTGGTGGCTGTGATGCTGAAGAACCGGGATACTTCCGGCCCGTATATCTGCGGCGGCTATCGGGACGACTCCCGGACCAGTTCCCTTTAAGTTATGCGATCCCGAAGCGTCCGACTCACAATTCTTATTCTCCTTATCCTGGGCCTGGCCGGGGCCGCCCTGGGCTTCCGCCCTATTAACATTGACATCCCCGGTCTGCCCGCCCTCGACCGGGAAGGCGCCGGCCCCTTGGGCCTGAAGCTGGGGCTGGACCTCAGCGGCGGCGGGCATCTGGTTTACCAGGCCGACACCGGCTCCCGCTTCGACATCACCCTGCTGGAGCCTGCCGGCCTCTCGGATATATCCGCAGCCCTGGAAGGGTTCCGCTTCGGGGAAGAAGAGCTGGCGCTGGAGGATTACCAGATAATCCCCCGCGACGCACGCCTGATCCAGCGGGAAGCGCCGCCCCCGCCGGTCTCCGAAGAGCCTCCGTCCGCAGAAGGTGAAGCCTCCGAAGACGGTGAGGCGGAACCCGAAGGCGGCGAGGCGGAAACGGAAGGAGCGCCGCCCGAACCGGAGCTTATAAGCGTGCCTGTGGCCAGCATCTTCCAGGTACGAACCCCCTTGCTGGCCCCAGACGACCCTCGCCGCAGCGGGCTACGGGACGCGGTCGTAGAATCCCTGGGTCAGGTCAGCCTCTTTCAGGTTACTGACATCGGGAATCCCACTCCGGATCAGATGCAAGGGGTGTTAGACAACATCACCCGCCGGGTCAACCGCTTCGGCACCGAAGAGCCTATCATCCAGATCTTCGGCGCAGACCGGATTATCATCCAGCTTCCGGGGGCCAGCGGTTCGACCACCGACTTGGTTTTCACCGACCCGGTGGACGCCGAGGCTCAAGGATGGCTGTCCGGCGCCCTTGCCGGCTCAGGATACCGCGACTTAAAGATTGAGCGGGTGGACGACCGCTCTTTCCGGGTGATCTCGGGAACCGTTGACTCGAATACTGAAACTGCGGCCCGCACCGCCGTGTCCGAGGCCGTTGCCCCCATCCAGACCTTCACCGTAAACAGCGCTATTGACGAGGCCAAGGCCCTCATCGGCCAAACCGCCCTGCTGGAATTCAAGGAGCGCACCTGCGGTTCGGTAGACCAGTTTACCGGAGCTTGCCTTGACCCCACCGATGCCGACTTGGGTCTCAGTGGGGATGACCTGCAGCGCGCCGAGGCTGCCGCCGACCCAGTGGGCGTGGGTTGGGTGGTCAACCTCCAGTTCGACGGGCGCGGCTCCGACATTTTCTCCGACCTAACCCGCCGCATCGCCAACGTGGAATCCAAGCGCATCGCCGTTTTCATGGATGACCAGGAACTCATCGCGCCCGTGTCCCGGGCGTGGATCCGCGACGGCAATACACAAATCAGTGGCGACTTCACCCGGGAAGAGGCCCGGACTCTGGCGATTCAGTTGGAATCGGGCCGTCTGCAAGTGCCGCTGAAGCTCATTCAGGAAAGCGACGTTGACGCCCTGCTCGGCGCCGAGTCCCTGCGCAACAGCCTGCTGGCCGGTATGGTGGGCCTCGGCCTAGTGCTGCTGTTTATGATTGCCTACTACCGCCTTGCCGGAGTAGTGGCCGCCTTCGCCCTGGTGTTCTACGCCGTGATGGTGCTGGCGGTGTTCAAGCTGATTCCCATTACCCTGGAACTGGCTCACATCGGCGGCTTTATCCTGTCCATCGGTATGGCAGTGGACGCCAACATCCTCATCTTCGAGCGAATGAAAGAGGAAGTCCGAATCGGGCGAACTCTCGCTTCGTCCATGGAAGTGGGGTTCGGCCGCGCCTGGCCCGCCATCCGCGACTCCAACATCTCGACGATGATTACCTGTCTGGTGTTGCTGTGGTTCGGCGACCGCTTGGGCGGCGGACTGGTCACCGGCGTCGCCATCAGCCTGTTCATCGGCGTAGCGGCCAGTATGTTCACCGCCGTGGTGGTCAGCCGCAATATGCTGCAACTGTTAGCCTTCGTCGGATTCGGTCAGCGGATTAACCTGTTTACTCCAGAGTCTGCCCCGAGGGCGACTCAAAGCGCGGGAGGGGGGCGGTAGTGCTGGACATCGTCGGCAAGAGGGCTTGGTACTTTCTTTTCTCCGCCCTGATTATCATCCCTGGCATCATCTCCATGCTGTTGCCCCCCGGATGGGTGACCCTGGATTCTGGGCTGCGTCCTGGCATTGACTTCACCAGTGGCTCGGTGCTGAACGTCACCTTCAATCAAGAGGGCGTAGACGAAGAAGCCATAAAGGAGCGCATGGCGGAGCTGGGCCACCCCGAAGCCCTAGTGCAGTTGGTGGGAACAAACAACTATTTCATCCGCACCGATGTGCTGGCTGAAGCCGTAGGCGACGGGTTATCCGAGCGCGAAATCATCGAGCGCGACTTGGAAGAGAACTTGGGCCTGAACCGGGAGCTGGTGGAGTTCGAGAGTGTTTCCCCTATCGTGGCCGCGGAAACCGTTCGCATCGCCTTCTATGCCCTAGCCGCCGCCGCAGTGTTCATCTTGCTCTACGTCTGGTATGCCTTCCGCCGGGTCCCTAAGGCCTACCGCTACGGAGTGAGCGCGGTGCTGGCGCTGGTGCACGACTTGCTTATCATCCTCGGCGTGTTCTCCATCCTCGGACGGGTTATCGAGTTTGAGGTTAACTCGATGTTCGTCGTCGGGCTGCTGATAGTCGCCGGTTATAGCGTTAACGACACCATCGTGGTGTTCGACCGCATCCGCGAGAACGTGGTGCGCCACCCCGACCGCGACTTGGGCGGGCTGGTGAACCTGAGCATTATGGAGAGCATGGGGCGCTCACTGAACACCAGCTTGACCACGCTGTTTGTGCTGGTAGCAATGTTGCTCATCGGCGGACCCAGCATCCGCGAACTGCTGCTCTGTCTGGCCATCGGCGCGGTGGCGGGAACATACAGCAGCATCTTTATCGCCAGTCAATTCCTGGTGATGTGGGACCGGGGCGAAATCCGCCGTTTCGGACGCTCCGCCGCCACCGTCCCGTCGGCGCTATTCAACCTGCTCGGCAAGTAACCGCCGCCGTTCCATACCGGAGAGGCTGATATAATAAGCGTAGCCGGTTATGGAAGATTACCGAGAGACCCTCTGGGGTATAAACCCGAAAGACCGGGTATTATTCCAATCCCTGACTCTGCTGGGCGGAACGGCCGGTTCGATAATACTGACGTTGCTGGAGCTTGACTCCATATCCGCCGGAGCGGTGCCGAGCGAAGTAGCCAGAAACGTCGTCCTGGGCATCGGGGCAAGTTTCATAGCCTCCGGTTTCATAACCTGGGGACTGCTACAGGCGAAGGAGCTGCCAATGTCAATCGGCGACTAGATTAGGGAAGCAACCCGGAGGCGTTCAGAAAAATGGGATCAGGAATTCCAGGCCATGAGATTTGCCAGCGACTTGCCGAAAGCGTATGAGAAGGCATTCCGTGAAGGTCATCTGGAAGTTCTGAAAGAAGTCTATAATTTGGGCTAATCGGACGCCAATAATAAGCAACTTTACCGTCTGCCGGACGCCAAATCTTATGGCTCTCCCCAGAAGCCCTGCCCCGGTTGCGGCGTCAACGCCACCCGCCCCAGCACCGTTCGAGACTCCACCATCTCATAGGCCCGTTGCGCCTCCTCCAAAGACAGCGTCCCTTGCAACACCGGCCTCAGCCTTCCCGCCGCCGCCAGGGCGATGGCCCGCTCCAGTGTCGCTCGGGACACGCCTGAAACCCCTGTAACGCAGGCGTCGCGGAAGACGATTTCCGGTATGACGCCCCGCAAGCTGCCCTCGCCACCCACTTCCCCCAGCAATGCCAAACGCCCGTATTGGGCCAGACAGCGGACGGATGAACGGAGAGTAGCGGCGCCCACAGCATCAATCACCACGTCTGCGCCTTCGTCGGCCGTCAGAGCCATAACTATCTCGGCGAAGTCCGTCTCCCCTGTCTCTATGACTGCATCGGCCCCGTAATCCTCCAGATGCCGCGCCTTGCCGGGCGAGGAAGTGACGGCCAGCGCATGCGCCCCCAAGTCCTTAGCGATCTGCACCGCGTGTATGCCCAGCCCTCCGCCTGCTCCGGTGACCACCACCGTCTCGCCGGCGGACACCTCCACCGCGGTTAACGCCTGTAGCGCTACCCCGGCGGGGCAGGCCAGCAGGGCCGCAGATAGAGCATCCACCCCGTCAGGAAGGAGGGCCAGGCTGTGCTGCGACACTGCAACATACTCCGCGAACCCCCCGTTGCGTCCGTGGCCCAGGCCCTCGCCGTTGCGGCAACGATGCTCGCGGCCCGCCAAGCAACGGTCGCAGGCTCCGCAGGCATTGGTCAGCAACGACACCACGCGATCGCCGGGGTGGACTTGTTCCACGTCAGCGCCAACTTCCTCCACCACGCCGGAGATTTCGTGTCCCAAGGTCACCCCGGGGCGCACCCCTCGTCGAAGAATTCCCGACATCACCAGCCGATCGTGGTGACAGAACCCGCAGGCCGTTACCCGCACTAATGCCTCGCCCGGGCCGGGCCGCGGCACGGGAATGTCGGCTACCGACATGCGGGGAGACATCCCTGGGCTTTCCAATATCAGCGCGCGCATTGCCCGCCATTGTATGCCCCCATCCATGCATCGCCAATGGCCTGTCCCATATAATCCAGGGCAATCGAATATGAGCGGCTTGATACCCGTCATTCTCGCGAAAGAACGTCCCCCACGGGAAAACGAGTACGGGAATCCAGGGCCTAAACGAATATCGTCTAGACAAAAATTTGCCAATTCCGCCTTCCGGCCTCTGATTCCCCAAGAATAACGAGGCTGAAATTTCAAAGGCGATAGCCCTGCCATATAATCGGCCAATAGCCGGAAGGCATACTTTTCTAGAGGGACTTAAATTGAAAATAGGGGCGCATGTATCTACCGCCGGGGGTATCAGCAAGGCTGTGGCGCGCGGGCAGGAAATTGGGTGCGAGGCGTTGCAAATCTTTGGCTCCTCGCCCCAGTCCTGGGCTTTCCGCGAGGTTCCCGACGCTGAAGTCGAAGCCTTTCGGCAGAACCTGGCGGACGCCGGGATGGGGCCGGTATTCCTGCACGCCATATACTTGGTTAACTTGGGCTCCGGCAAGGGGGATGTGGTACAGAAGGGAGTCAAGTCGCTCTCGGCCCACCTGAATCTGGCGGCCCGCCTGGGGGCCGAGGGGCTTATTTTCCACCCGGGCAGCCACGGCGGAGCCGGCTTCGAAGCGGTGCTGCCCCAGGTCGCCGACGCCATCCGCCGTGCCCTAGACAGCGCTCCCGACGGCCCTTGCCTTGCGGTGGAAAACATGGCGGGCATGGGCAAGCACATCGGAGCGCGGTTTGAGGAGCTGGGGGCGATTCTGGACGCGGTGGACGCCGAGAGGCTGAAGGTCTGTCTGGATACGCAGCACAGCTTCGCCGCCGGGTATGACCTGACCACCGGCGAGGGTATTGAGGATATGCTGGCCCAACTGGACGCCGGCCCCGGCTCGGCCAACGTGGTCGCTATCCACGCCAACGACTCCAAGCACGTCTGCGGCTCCGGGGTGGACCGCCACGACAACATCGGCGAGGGATTTATCGGAGAGAACGGGTTCGCCGTGTTTATGGGGCATCCCGCCTTTCGGGACGTCCCTTTCCTGCTGGAAGTGCCGGGGTTCGAGGGTAACGGCCCCGACCGCCGGAACGTAGACATCCTGAAAGCCCTTAGAAGCCGGGTGGGCGCAGCCCCATGATAAGGATGACCTACCGGGAGTTCGTGCGTCATGTGCGCCGGGCCTATGCTCAGTTGCCCGCCGAAGTGCGGGGGTGCCTGGAGAACGTGGACATCGTGGTTGAAGAGTGGCCCGGCCCGGATGAAGCCGAACTTATAGAGGAGCACGACACCCTTTTCGGACTCTATCAAGGATGGCCCTTGACCGAGCGCGACGGCATCGGCCCGCCGCTCCCCGACCGTATCGTCATCTACCGCCAGCCCATCCTTCGCGCCTGCGAGAGCCGCGCCGACGCCGCCCGCGAAATACGAGTAACCCTCTGGCATGAAGTCGGTCATTACCTCGGTATGAGCGAGGCCGACCTGCACCGGCTGGGCTATGGATAATGGGCGCTTGCTGACCCTTTGGCCCAAGCTGTCCCGCCCGGCTGCCCGGCTCTTCGGGACGGCGATGGGGATAGGGTTGTTTCCGGTCGCCCCAGCTACGCTGGCCAGTCTGGTCGCGCTGGCAGTCTACTATCCTTTACCGATGGACGGCGATTCCCCGGCCTTCTTTGCTCTGGTGGCCGCGTCGCTGGCTATCGGCCCGTGGGCCTGCAACAGCCTGACTTGCCCCGATGACCCCGATCCCAAGAGGGCGGTGTGGGATGAGGTTGCCGGAGTGTGGCTTACCTGTCTGTTTCTCCCCAAGACGCTGCCCTGGCTGGCTGCTGCCTTCCTGATGTTCCGTGCGCTGGACGTGCTAAAACCGGGGCCTATCCGCAGCTACGAGCGGCTGCCCGGCGGCTGGGGTATCATGGCGGATGATGCCGCCGCCGGCGTTATCGGCGCGTGCCTGCTGAACCTGGCCTACCGCTTGATATGGTAGGGTAGGTGATTATCCAGTGGGGAAGTCCAACCCGCGAATTAGCTAGGGCAATCGAATATGGGCGGCTTAATACCTGTCATTCCCGCGAAAGAACGTCACCCTCGCGAAAATGGGGCGGGAATCCAATCCCTGAATCGAATTTCGCCTTCAGGCCTCTTGCTTCAATAGGAGTAGCAGGTCTGAAATTTCAAATGCGATAGCTCTGGCGGGTTAGCGCCAGTGGGTTTACGGCTTGACTCAAACATAGCAGATCCAATACGCCGCGCCAAAGCATGGCAACCAATTTGGCAGTAGCCCCCGGTTTGCCCGGCGTTCCGGGCGCGTGCTATACTTGCGTAGACTAAAAGTGTGTCTTTTGGCAAGGCGGTTCGAGGCCGGGCTGCCTATCTCTGGCGTAGCCAGTAAGAGATTAAGAGGTATTGGATGGTTGAGGCTCAAGAACAGCCCGTACAGCAAGCAGTAACTGAAAGCGCGCCGGCCGCGCCGAGCGAACCGGCGGCGCCAGCGGCAGTGGCCGTTGCCGAACCCCCGCCCGCCCCGGCGGCCGAGGAGCGCCCCAGACCCGCCCCGGAACGCCCCCCGCAACCCACGGGCCGGGATACCATTAATATGAAAGCGCTGCTGGAGGCTGGTGTCCATTTCGGGCATCAGACCCGCCGGTGGAACCCTACCATGAAACGCTATATTTTCACCCAGCGCAACGGCATCCACATCATCGACCTGCAGCAAACGCTGGGCATGATTAACGATGCCTACAAAGACATGGTGGAACTGGTGGCCAACGGCGGCAAGGTGCTGTTTGTCGGCACCAAGCGGCAGGCTCAGGAAGTCATCCAGGGCGAGGCCGAGCGTTGCGGTATGTGGTACGTCAACCAGCGATGGCTGGGCGGAACCCTCACCAACTTCCAGACCATCCGCACCCGCATCAACTATATGCTCGAGTTGCAACAGAAGCGCGACCAGGGATATTTCCGCGTGTTGCCCAAGAAGGAAGGCGTCAAAATGAGGGATACCCTCAACCGCTTGGAGAAGTACTTCACCGGCATGAGGGATATGACCACCCTGCCCCAGGCTATTTTCGTCATCGACATCGGGCGGGAGAATATCTGCGTCGCCGAAGCTCGTCGGCTGGGCATCGAAGTGTTCGCCATCGTGGATTCGGATTGCAACCCTGATTTGGTGGACCACATCATCCCCGGCAATGACGATGCTGTGCGCTCTATCCGGCTAGTAACCAACCGGATGGCCTCCGCGGTGCTGGAGGGCCTGGCGCAGCGAGAGGCCGCGCTCCAGGCCGAAATGGAGGAAATGCATCCGGAGCCGGCCGAGCCGCCGGAAACGCTGTCGGAACGCGAGGACGCAGCCTTGACCGACGCGGTTACTCTGGACCTGGACACGCTGGCCGAATTGGCCGCCGGCATGGGTGCCCGCGTGACCGGTGGGCAAGACGAGGCTAACGGGTAATCCGGCGGTCAACCCAGTATGACCACGCCGTTGCCGGAACCCAATCCTGACGGAATCAGCGTTGAGGAACACGCCCGTATCAGCCGCCGTTTTTTGGCCTACGCCAAGAGCGAATTGGAGGAAGGCGACAGGCTTCAGGCCGGCGAAAAGACTTGGGGAGCCGCCGCCCATGCCTTGAAAGCTGTGGGCAAGCAACGGGGATGGAATCACGACAAGCACTCTAGCATCTTCGATATCGGCGAACACATTGGAAGGGAGTTCGACAAGGAAGAACTGTTTGACCGTTGCCTAGCCCGAGCCGATTATGTGCACCGGAATTTCTACGAGAATGACCGAAGCGCCGTACGCCATTGCCGATGTTGAAAAGCTGGTTGAATTAGAATCTATGTCGCCGCCCCGGCCATACACCATCCAGGACGAAGGAGACCGCATCCGCTTGGGCCGCCTGCTGGGGTTGCGCCACTCCCCGGTGGGGTTCAGCCGGAGCCACGTACGTATGACCACGCCGTTGCCGGAACCCAATCCTGACGGAATCAGCGTTGAGGAACACGCCCGTATCAGCCGCCGTTTTTTTCGAATTAGGCTTCAGGCCGGCGACTTGGGGAGCCGCCGCCCATGCCTTGAAAGCTGTGGGCAAGCAACGGGGATGGAATCACGACAAGCACTCTAGCATCTTCGATATCGGCGAACACCTCGGAAGGGAGTTCGGGAAGGAGGCGGAATTTTACCGTTATCTGGCCCAAGCCGATTATGTGCACCGGAATTTCTACGAGAATGACCGAAGCGAATTATCTATCTGGTACGCCATTGCCGATGTTGAAAAGCTGGTGGATGAATTAGAATCTATCAGGAATTCGCCGCCCCGGCCATACACCATCCAGGACGAAGGAGACCGCATCCGCTTGGGCCGCCTGCTGGGGTTGCGCCGGGGAGAACGTCCCCCCATAGGAGAACACTCCCCGGTGGGGTTCAGCCGGAGCCACGGGCGCAGCGGGTAATAAACTTTAAATCCCGTTTTATAAGGAGTGGACAATTGGTCACCACGGCACTGATTCGTACCCTGCGCGACCAGACCGGCGCAGGAATTATGGATTGCAAGCAGGCTCTGGAAGGAACGGACGGCGATTTGGACAAGGCGGCGGAGGTGTTGCGGGCCAAGGGCCTGGCCGGCGTCGCCAAACGGGTGGGCCGCGCCACCAATGAAGGGGTTATCGAAGCCTACGTGCATACCGGTGGGCGCGTCGGTTCCATAGTTGAGCTGGGTTGCGAGAGCGATTTCGTGGCCCGGACCGACGAATTCAAGCAGATGGCCCATGACATCGCCATGCAGGTCGCTGCCATGTCCCCGGTGTATCTCTCCAGCGAAGAAATCGAAGACGGGGACAGTCGGCCTGCGGCTCAGGTCGCCCTGCTTTCCCAGCCGTTTATCAAGAACGGTTCCTCTTCCGTAGGCGATATGGTGCAGGAGCTGGCCGCCCGAATGGGCGAGAACGTGCGAATTATTCGCTTCCAGCGCCTGGCGGTGGGCGAGTAACTCCCCCGGCTATGGGAGACCCTCCGCCCCAATCTGCCCGACGGCCTAAATACCGCCGAGCATTGCTCAAAATGAGCGGCGAGTCCCTCAAAGGTTCGTCGGGCTCTGGCATCGACGCCGGTGCCGTTCAGTACCTGGCCAGTCAGGTCGGCGAAGCTCATGCCTTGGGCGTGGAGCTGGCGATTGTCATTGGCGGCGGTAATATCTGGAGAGGCGAAGCCGCCGAAAAACGGGGAATGGAGCGCTCCACCGCCGACTATGCCGGTATGCTGGCCACGGTTATCAACGCCCTGGCCCTTCAAGACGCCCTCGAAAAGCAAGGGGTGGATACCCGAACCCAGAGTGCGCTCCAGATGCAGGCCGTGGCGGAGCCTTACATCCGCCGCCGCGCCGTGCGGCACATGGAAAAGGGGCGCGTCGTAGTTTTCGCCGCCGGAACCGGCAACCCGTATATGTCCACCGACACCGCGGCGGCCCTGAGGTCTCTGGAAATAGAGGCCGACGTTTTGCTGATGGCTAAGTTCAATGTGGATGGCGTCTACGACGATGATCCGCGCAAAAATCCGGACGCCGTTAAGTTCGATGCCCTAGACTACACCGAGGCGTTGGAGCGGAAACTGGCCGTAATGGACTCCACCGCGCTGACTCTTTGCCGGGAAAACAGTATGCCCATCGTTGTCTTTGATATGTTTAAGCCGGGCAACGTGGGATGTATACTCGCGGGAGAAAAGATAGGAACGATGATAGGCGGGAGGAATTGATTATGCCGGGGAAGGATAGCGATACGGAATTAACTCCGGAAGACGTACTGAATGACGTTGGTTCCCGAATGGATCGCACTATTGACGCCTTCAAGCGCGAGTTGGGCCAGTTGCGCACCGGCCGGGCCACCCCCGCGCTGATCGAGGACCTTTCTATAGACTACTATGGCTCGGCCACCCCCCTGAAACAAATTGCCTCGATTTCTGCCCCCGATGCGCGCGCCATTATGGTGCAGCCGTGGGACAAGGGAGCCTTGCGAGAAATCGAGAGAAGCCTGCAACGCTCCGAAATGGGCTTCAACCCTTCCAATGACGGCAACGTTATCACTGTGCCGATTCCCCCGCTCACTAATGAGCGCAGGCAGGAAATGGTAAAGCTGCTCCGCAAGAAGGCGGAGGACGGCAAGGTATCGGTACGCAATGTACGCCGGGACGGCCTGGAAACCCTGCGAAAGCTGGAGCGCGACAAATCTGTCTCCCAAGACCAGAACCGCCGCGCGCAAGAACAGCTTCAAAAAGTCACCGATGGCCATACCAAGCTGATTGACGAAACAGCGTCCGCCAAAGAGGCGGAGATTCTCCAGGTCTAGCCTGCTCCGGTGATCGCCGCATCTGGTCCACAGCACGAGACCCGCGCGCCCGTTTTCAAAACAAGCTCGGCCCCCAAGCACGTTGCCATCATCATGGACGGCAACGGCCGCTGGGCCATGGAACGGGGACTCCCGCGATTGGAAGGTCACCGCAAAGGCGTCGAACTCATACGGTCGGCGCTGGAGACGCTGGGCGCCTATGGCGTCAAGTACGTCACCGTTTATGCTTTCTCCACCGAAAACTGGGGGCGGCCCCAGGATGAGGTGAAGGGCCTGATGGAAATTTTTTCCGTCGCTGTGGAGGAGCAGACCCGCGACCTGCACGAGCGTAATGTGCGCATCGTTCACTTGGGCAAAACCGCCAATCTCGATGCCGAAGTCCGGTGCGCCGTCGAACACGCTCAGCGGCTTACCGCCTCCAATACCGGCATAACTCTCAACGTGGCCTTCGACTACGGCGGACGCGACGAGATATTGCACGCAGTGCGCAGCATAATCCGCGACGGGCTCGACCCCGACAGCCTGGACGAAGAAACCTTCCGCCGCTATCTATTCACCGCCCATTGCCCCGACCCAGACCTGATTATCCGTACCGGCGGCGAACAGCGCATCAGCAACTTTCTGCTGTGGCAGTCGGCTTACAGCGAGTATTACCACACCCCCACCCTGTGGCCGGACCTTCAGCCCGTCGAACTCGAGCAGGCACTGGATGCCTACCGCGTCCGTCAGCGGCGCTACGGCAAGGTGGCCGGCGCCGGGGGCTGACGTTGTGCCTGCGGCTGACTACGGGGGTCATTGGCGCCGCCGTAGTAGTGGGAGCAATATGGCTGGGGTTTCCCTGGCTGATACTGCTGGCCCTCCTCGGCGGCGGGTTGGCCATCCGCGAAGCCTACCGGCTGACTCCCCCGGGAATAGCCCCCATGCCCGTCCCCCTTGGCGTGATTGCCGTGGCCGCGCTGCTGCTTGCGTCGGAAGCAGCGGCAGGCTCCTCCTTCTACTTTGCCGCTGGGCTTGTGCTGGCCGCATGGGCCTTTACCGCCCTTCTCTGGTTTATAGCCTGCTATCAAGGCGAACAAGTCGAGGGGGAAGATTCCGCCGTCGAGAACGGCCCAGAGGAGGATGCCGAGCCACTAGAAAGGGCTTGTCCGGACGCCGAACCATCCTTCGGCCGCCGCGAAGCCGAAGCGTCCGGGTGGGGCGAACGGCCGTGGCTGGGTTTCCTGTTCCTATTGCTGGGGCCGGTCTACATCGGTTTCCTGCTGGGCCACGGACTGGCGATGCAGGACCTGTCGGGCGGCGGGGATTTGGGGCGAAACTGGCTTCTGTTCACGTTATTGGTGGTCTTTGCCTGCGACACCGGGGCCTTTGCCGTTGGCCGGACGATAGGACGTCGCCCCATGGTTCCCCGCCTAAGTCCCAGAAAAACCTGGGAGGGAGCCGCTGGCGGATTCGCCGCCTCTATTGGAGCCGCGCTTTTGGCTGGCATGGCGTTGGACCTTTCGGTGCTTCTCTGGCAGCAGGCCCTGATTGGCGCAGTCGCCGGCGTGGCAGCCCAAGGGGGAGACCTCTTTGAGTCGGCCCTCAAACGGGCGGCAAACGTTAAGGATTCTGGTAATATAATGCCCGGACACGGCGGCATCCTCGACCGGATGGACAGCATACTTTTCGCTCTGCCCGCCGTTTTCTACATGCTATTGGCTGTGGGGTTGCGGCTATGAGAAGGATTGTGATTCTCGGCTCCACCGGCTCCATCGGGCGACAGACGCTGGATATTGTCCGAGCCTTCCCCGAAGAGTTCGAGCTCGTGGGGTTGGCGGCAGGCAACAACACCGAACTGTTGAAGCAGCAGGTGGAGGAATTTAGTCCCCGCCACGTATGGAGCGCCGCCGCGCGCCCCGAAGACTTCCCCGGCGCAACCTTCACGCCTATGGAGCATATGGTCGCCCTGAATCCGGTTGACCAGGTTATGGTGGCCCTGATGGGCAGCGTCGGCCTCATCCCAACCTTGACGGCACTGGCCGCCGGCAAGTCGGTGGCGTTGTCTAACAAAGAGCCTATCGTTATGGCTGGCAAGCTAATCAAGGAATACGAGGCTCGTTACGGCGGGCGCGTGTTGCCGGTGGACAGCGAGCCTAGCGCCATCTGGCAGTGCCTTCAGGGAGAGGACAACGAAATCCTGCGCCTTCTGATTACCGCATCTGGCGGCCCTTTTCGCACTACTCCGCTGGAGGAACTAGAAAACGTCACCCCGGAGCAAGCGCTGCGCCACCCCACTTGGCGGATGGGGCAGAAGATAACCATAGACTCCGCAACCCTGATGAACAAAGCCTTCGAGGTTATCGAGTCCCACTGGCTGTTCGGCGTGCCCTGGGAGCGCATAGAAGTGGTGGTTCACCCGCAAAGCACTATCCACTCGATGGTGGAATTCGCTGACGGCTCGGTCAAGGCTCAGATGGGACCGCCCGATATGCGCCTGCCCATCCAATACGCGCTGTTCCACCCGCAGCGGCTGCCCAACTCGATGATTCCGCGCCTGGATACCCGCACATCCCAGTCCTTGACCTTCGATCCGCTGGAACCCGCCCGCTATCCCTGCTTCTCCCTGGCCATAGATGCCGGCAGGAAGGGCGGCACCTACCCCGCCGTTCTCAGCGCCGCCGACGAAGTGGCGGTTCAGGCCTTCCTCAATGGCAAAATCAGCTATGGCGGCATCCACCGTCTGGTGGAGCGAATTCTTGCGGAACACGACCCGCTGCCCGGAGAGGATGCAGGCGAAGTGCTGGAAGCCGACGCCTGGGCCTCCGCCCGCGCCGCGGAACTGGCCGGGGTATAGCAGGATTCCTTCTCCTTCATAAAGATAGATGGAATAACGGGGGAGCATGGCGACAGAATTTACCGCGATAGACCTGGAAATCGCCAATCCCGATGCTTATTCCATCTGCCAGATAGGAGTTGCCCGCTATCTTGATGGCGAGCTGGCCGAGGAATGGATGTCCTACATAGACCCCCAAGCTCCCTTCGCTCTCGACAGAGTTGCCATCCACGGTATTACCGCAGCCGCGGTGCGTGGTTGGCCCAGTCTGCCCGAAGTGGCTGGGCATCTGCATGAAATGCTAGACGGCAGGATTGTGGTTAGCCACAGCCAGTTTGACCGGGTAGCGCTGGAGCAAGCCTTTGACCGCCACGAAATTCCGCGGCTAAGCTGCACATGGCTAGACTCCACGATGGTGGCGCGAAGGGCCTGGGAAGGCTTTTCCCAGGGCGGTTTCGGTCTGGAGAAACTTTGCCGGATTCTGGGGTATCGCTATCAGCGGCACGACGCTCTGGGCGACGCCAAGGCCACCGGTATGGTGGTGCTGGCGGCCATTGAGCAAACCGGCCTCGGGTTGAACCGCTGGCTGCGGCAGGTCGAACTTCCCATAGACGAGGGGCCACGCCGTCCCATCCGCGCGCTGACTAACGCCCCCGTCAAGCAGGAAGCGGCACCGAACCGGGCTGCTCGCGTCAACAACCCCATTCTCAACTCGGAAGCTCTGCGGCGGCTGTCGGAAGGGGATTCCGGACATTAAACGCCGCCCGCGCGAGACCGAAGCACCGCCCATACAGCCTAACCCGTTGGAGCGATAAGCGTAATTTAGCCGATGCACTACACAGTCAAAGACGGTATTGAATACAATTCGGAGACCGCCGATGTTCTGCACCACCGGGACACTTGGTACGGTTACAGAAGAATTCTGGCCGTAACCCCGGATGGAAACTACTTCGAAGCGATTATTGGCAGCGCCTTTTTCTGGTGGCAAGTATTTCCGTTCAGCAGACTTCGAGCAGTTCGCTGGGCTTTGGAAAACAAAGCGCCCAATGGAATTTTGGAGCGCTTGGGCGTAACTCTAATGCCCGCGCCCAATGTGGCCCCGGATAAGCCTTACGAAGACATTTCCATCTGCGCTCTCTTTCACTCAAAGAAAAAACTTTCCCAAAATAACTTTCTCTATACCGTCGAGTTTCTGTGTCAGAATCCCCCCGACGGCAGATCCTTCCTTTATGACGGTATGCACTTTTTCCGCTCATTCCTGTTTGAGGACTACATCCCGATGACGCAGCGCGAGGCGCTGAGGACTACATCCCGATGACGCAGCGCGAGGCGCTGAGGACTACATCCCGATGACGCAGCGCGAGGCGCTGTTGTGGGGCATTAAGCACATGGCGCCGTGGGAATCTCTGGTAATTATGGGATACAACCGCTCTTTGTCGTCTAAGACCGGAAACACCCGCTCTACCTCTACTCCATAAGCTGTTCATAGCTTACCCTTTAGCAGTCCCGACTATGTTTCACCTCTTCCCTGTGAAGCCGCTCACCCGCCGCGCAGCCTGTGATACTCAGTTTCCATCCGGCGAAGCCGCTCCTCGGCAGCTAAGCGGGCCTGGCGCTCTTGGTCAGCGCGGGCCTCCGCGTGGCCGGCGCGAGCTTCTGCTTGGTCAGCGCGGCTCCTTTGGTCCTCATACCGCAGGATGTGCAGCCCGGTGGCGGGGTCATGCCAGTGGAGCTGTCCGTCCTGCCAGCGCAGATAGAGATTCAGGGCTGGGCTGTAGCCTTGCAGAACTCCCGGCCTGATTTCCGCTATGGAGATGGGGAGGTAGCGTCCTGCCGCGAGCCGGTCTCCGGCGAGTTTCGCTGGGTAGTCGTTCCCGGTGGAATCGAACCGCCAGTACTCAGGGATGCCCAGGGCGGCGTATTCCCGGCGCTTGTCCCCGGTGTCGGTAGCAGCGGTGCTGGGAGACGCAACCTCCAGAACAAAATCTGGGGGCTTGCCCTGCTCAGAAATGATGTAACCGTTGTTCAATGTGTACCTGGCCGGGTTGACGTTAAAGGCGATGAGCAGGTCGGGACGCCGTGCCCGGGTCTTATTGGAGCCGGGGTCAGGAACGATCCAGCGCTCGGCGGCAATCAGGGTAGTCTGGGGATTGCCGAAATGCATGGCTAGATGGTGGGTATTGCCTGGGTGATGAACGTAATCGAAATTGGTCACTTCGTCGGGCTCTCGGTCTGGGGGGTCCGGGAGACGGTAGTGTCCGGTTTCCGGGTGCCAGACAGCGATGGGTTGAGATTCAATGGCGCTGGCCCTGGTAGTCATAGATTGCCTCCCGGCGGGCAGTGTCTTGGGTATGGGGAGGATTAGCGGTGAAGCCGCTCACTCGCCGCGCAGCCTGCGGTACTCAGTTTCTATCCGGCGAAGCCGCTCCTCGGCAGCTAGCGCGAGCTTCTGCTCTTGGTCAGCGGGCCGGTGTCCGCGCTCTTGGTCAGCGCGAGCTTCTGCTTGGTCAGCGCGGCTCCTTTGGTCCTCATACCGCAGGATGTGCAGCCCGGTGGCGGGGTCATGCCAGTGGAGCTGTCCGTCCTGCCAGCGCAGATAGAGATTCAGGGCTGGGCTGTAGCCTTGCAGAACTCCCGGCCGGCGATTTCCGCTATGGAGATGGGGAGGTAGCGTCCCGCCGCGAGCCGGTCTCCGGCGAGTTTCGCTGGGTAGTCGTTCCCGGTGGAATCGAACCGCCAGTACTCAGGGATGCCCAGGGCGGCGTATTCCCGGCGCTTGTCCCCGGTGTCGGTAGCAGCGGTGCTGGGAGACGCAACCTCCAGAACAAAGTCTGGGGGCTTGCCCTGCTCAGAAATGATGTAACCGTTGTTCAATGTGTACCTGGCCGGGTTGACGTTAAAGGCGATGAGCAGGTCGGGACGCCGTGCCCGGGTCTTATTGGAGCCGGGGTCAGGAACGATCCAGCGCTCGGCGGCAATCAGGGTAGTCTGGGGATTGCCGAAATGCATGGCTAGATGGTGGGTATTGCCTGGGTGATGAACGTAATCGAAATTGGTCACTTCGTCGGGCTCTCGGTCTGGGGGGTCCGGGAGACGGTAGTGTCCGGTTTCCGGGTGCCAGACAGCGATGGGTTGAGATTCAATGGCGCTGGCCCTGGTAGTCATAGATTGCCTCCCGGCGGGCAGTGTCTTGGGTATGGGGAGGATTAGCGGTGAAGCCGCTCACTCGCCGCGCAGCCTGCGGTACTCAGTTTCCATCCGGCGAAGCCGCTCCTCGGCAGCTAAGCGGGCCTGGCGCTCTTGGTCAGCGCGGGCCTCCGCGTGGCCGGCGCGAGCTTCTGCTTGGTCAGCGCGAGCTTCTGCTTGGTCAGCGCGGCTCCTTTGGTCCTCATACCGCAGGATGTGCAGCCCGGTGGCGGGGTCATGCCAGTGGAGCTGTCCGTCCTGCCAGCGCAGATAGAGATTCAGGTCAGCCGTCCTGCCAGCGCAGATAGACTGGGCTGTAGCCTTGCAGAACTCCCGGCCCGATTTCCGCTATGGAGATGGGGAGGTAGCGTCCTGCCGCAAGCCGGTCTCCGGCGAGTTTCGCTGGGTAGTCGTTCCCGGTGGAATCGAACCGCCAGTACTCAGGGATGCCCAGGGCGGCGTATTCCCGGCGCTTGTCCCCGGTGTCGGTAGCAGCGGTGCTGGGAGACGCAACCTCCAGAACAAAATCTGGGGGCTTGCCCTGCTCAGAAATGATGTAACCGTTGTTCAATGTGTACCTGGCCGGGTTGACGTTAAAGGCGATGAGCAGGTCGGGACGCCGTGCCCGGGTCTTATTGGAGCCGGGGTCAGGAACGATCCAGCGCTCGGCGGCAATCAGGGTAGTCTGGGGATTGCCGAAATGCATGGCTAGATGGTGGGTATTGCCTGGGTGATGAACGTAATCGAAATTGGTCACTTCGTCGGGCTCTCGGTCGGGGGGGTCCGGGAGACGGTAGTGTCCGGTTTCCGGGTGCCAGACAGCGATGGGTTGAGATTCAATGGCGCTGGCCCTGGTAGTCATAGATTGCCTCCCGGCGGGCAGTGTCTTGGGTATGGGGACTGTAGCTGTGATGCTAAGTCTACCATTTTTGCAATGACAACAGCCCACGGCCAACGCGGGGCAGCGGGAATGATGGAGTTCGGCGGCCCTTTAGGAGTTGCCCTAGACGATATGGCTGCGGGCGACCTTGAGATAGTCCAAGGCAAGGCGGGGGAGAAGGAAGCGGCGGCGGACGCTGGCCCGGCCTGCGGCTCCAATGAAGGAAGCCAGGTTGCTATCCTGCAACAAAGTCACAATCCGCCGGGCACATTCTTGGGGAGAGGAAACCAGGTAGCCGTTCTGACCGTCGTCAATCTGAATTCGGATGCCCCCTGCGTTGCCGCCAATCATCGGCTTGCCCTTCCACATCCCCTCGGTCACGGTCAGCCCGAAGCCCTCGCGGGTAGATTTTTGCACCAGTACCGTTGAGGCCATCTGGAGCGCATTGACTACTTGGTCATTGGTTGCCGGGATAGCGGAAGGATCGTGAAATAGGTGAATATCCGGGTCGCCCGCCGCATGGGACACGACGCTGTTGAGAATCTCGCCCGCTTCCGGGTCATCGCTGGCCTGGGATAGGCCCAGCAAGGCCAACTGGAGTCCGGGGGCCGACTCGCGGGCCTGGCGGAAGGCGTCTATGACTCCCCACGGGTCTTTCCATATGTCGAAGCGGGAAACTTGGGTAATGAGAGGGCGTCGACGGTCTATCCCCATGGACGCCACTATATCCCACGCCTTCGCTTCATCCATGGGGTTGTTCTTTTCAGCCAGGGGGTCTATAGCCGGGGGCGCGATGTAGACGGGTTTATCCTTTACATGATCAACGGGAACGTACTGCTGCAAGGAAAAAATCAGATGGTCATAGTCTTGGTGCATGGGAAGCAGAGAGTCTATGGCCGACGGGTTGGGGTGAGTCAGGTCGATGTGGCAAATCCAGAGCCAGGCCCCATTGCCGCCGCAAAACCGGCTTTCCCGCAGCAACCCGGCCAAAGGCAGCAACTGCGGGTCGTGCATAAACCACACGTCTGCGGACAGTTGGTCCTGCCGCATGGCCGTTGCTACCTGCCGCAGATTGTTGTGGTAAATTTCCAGTTCCCTTTCGCTGAGGGCGCCTTCGGCACCCTGCAAGAGATTGTGAATCCTTTTGGTGACCTGAAAAAACTCGGCCTCGTTGGGGTCTATGACGATGCGCTCCGTGGCGATGCCCAGCGCGTTGAACAGAGGAACCATAGATTGAAGGATTTCGGCCACCCCGCCGCCGATAGCAGTCGCGTTCAAGTGGGCCACCCTCAGGCCCTGCAACTCGGCGGCCACGGACGTCAGCTCGTCGGCGAGGTCTGATGTCATATAAGGGCGGTAGGCATCGAGGGAAATCGGGGGGTGGTCGAGCTTCAGATACATTCGTTACGGTTCCTGATACTATATTGGGAAAGTTTACTCCCCAAGGGCGGATATTTGTTACTCGACTGTTACCGATTTCGCTAAATTCCGAGGCTGGTCCACATCGCAGCCGCGCATCAGGGCGATGTGATACGAAAGCAGTTGGAGGGGAACCGTTGCTAATATGGGCTGAAGTAGCTCCGGTGCTTCGGGGATGAACAGGGGATAGTCCACTTCCGCCGCCGCCTCGCTGTCGCCCTCGGTCAACACCGCCACCACAACCCCGTGTCTGGACTTCACTTCCTTGATGTTGCTCAAGGTCTTGTCGCGCAGACCGTCGTTGGGAGCGAGGGCGACGGTGCACATCCCGGGGTCTATGAGAGCAATCGGCCCGTGCTTCATTTCGCCAGCCGGGTATCCCTCGGCGTGGATGTAGCTGATTTCCTTGAGTTTCAGCGCGCCCTCGGCGGCGATGGCGGCGCTAGCTCCCCGCCCCAGAAACAGAAAGTTGCCGTAATGCCCAATGCGATATGCCAGATCCCGGTAGCCGTCGGCCTCCGCCAACTGTTGGCTAATCAGGCCGGGCCCGCGGGCCAATTCCTCCACCAGGCGGCGCGCGTCTCCCTCCTCCAGGAGACCGCGGGCCTGTCCCAGGTACAGGGCCAGCAGGTGCAGAATGGTGAGGGAGGCGATGAACGTTTTGGTGCTGGCCACGCCCACCTCCAGCCCAGCCCGCATATAGAGCGCCCCGTGGGCGATGCGGGCGGCCTGGCTTTGCTCGGCGTTGCAGATGGTGACCAGCGTGGCCCCTTTCTCGCGGGCCAGATGCATGGCCGCCACGGTATCGGCGGTCTCCCCCGACTGTCCTATGGACACCACCAGTGTGCGCGAGCCGATTAGTGGGTCTCGGTAGCGGAACTCCGAGGCACTTTCGGCTTCGGTGGGAATGCCCGCCAGCCGCTCGATGTAGTGGCGGCCAACCTGCGCCGCGTGCAGGCTGGTGCCGCAGCCGATTAGCACCACCCGCTCCAGCCGGCCGATGGCGGACGGCGGCAGTGGGAAGCCGGGAAGTTCCACCCTCCCGTTGGCGAAGTCGGCCCGCTCCCGCAACGCGGCGCTCATGGCCTGGGGCTGGTCCATAATCTCCTTGAGCATAAAATGACGGTAGCCGCCCTTGTCTATCAGAACATCGTCCCGGGATACCCGGCGCGGCTGCTTGACTATGGGGTCGCCGGCCAAGTCGAAGTACCGCACTCCCTCGCGGCTCACCACGGCCATCTCGCCGTCTTCCAGGAAGCCAACGGACGGAGCCCCCGCCCCGCGCTCCAGCACAGGCAATAACGCCGGCAGGTCGCTGGCGACGATGCCCTGCCCGTCGTGGTGGGCTACCACGATTCCGCCGGCGTAGCCCAGCCGCAGGGCGCAGATGGGGCCGTCTTCCCCTTGCAGGGTGGCGGTGATGGCCGATGAACCCTTGACCATGCGCCCCATTCGCAGAAAGGCTTCCTCGAAGCTCAGCCCTAGCGACAGCCCTTCCTCCACCAAGTGGGAAAGAGCCTCGGTGTCCGTCTCCGACTGAAAGATATGACCGGAGGTGGTCAGGCGCCGCTTCAATTCCAGATAGTTCTCGACTATGCCGTTGTGCACCAGCGCCACCCGGCTGCTACAGTCGGTGTGAGGGTGGGCATTGGCGTGGGACGGCGCGCCGTGGGTGGCCCAGCGGGTATGACCCAAGCCCAGCGAACCCCGGGGGGCCGAACCGAGAACCGCAGCGTCCAGCCCGCTTACTTTGCCCACGGTCTTTCGCAGGTGGAGCGCCCCGGTGTCGTCTACCACGGCGATGCCAGCGCTGTCGTAGCCCCGGTATTCCAGCCGCTTCAGACCCTCGTATATGATTGGCCAGGCGTCATCCTGCCCTACGTATCCAACAATGCCGCACACGGCAGTCCTCTATCCTCAAAGAGTGGGAATCGGGGAGTATCTGGTGGCCGGTAGTTCGGAGTATTTTAACCCCTCGCCGCCAGTTCGCCGGTTAGGTTGCGGGCAAACTCCGCAATGGTGGATTGGGCCTTGCGGCGGATTACGGGCTGCCCCAGCTCGCCCAGACGGCCTATGAAGGTTGTGTCGGTCTCGATGGTCAGTTCGGTTTCGGAAGGCGATATGGCCGTCAACTGCATCGTCATATCGGTCTTGACGCCCCCTCCGACCCGCCGGTCGCCCGCTTCCACCAGGAAGCGGGCGCGGCCCGAGCCGGGGTCTCGCTCTTGCACGGTCACCGTACCCGACAGATTTATGCTCATAGGGCCGACCTTGGCCCGCAGCGTCCCGCGATAGCGCCCATCCCCGTCCGGGGCCACCTCCACGACGCCGGGGACGCATCGGGCGGCACTGGCCACATCCAGCAGGAAATCCCAGCTCTCCTTTAGCTCAGCAGGGATTAGGCAACTGTTTTTCAGTTTCACCCTGTTGCTTCTCCCGGCGAAAGGGCCTGCATCAACGCCCTGCGAGTGAAAACCCCGGCCATCTCCCGCTTGTAGTCCGCCGAACCGCGAAAGTCGTCCAGCGGGTCTACGATGTCCGGGACTGTGGCGGCGGCGGCGTGGATGGCGTCCTCCGTCAGTTCCTGGCCCCGCAAAAGGTCTTCGGCGGCAAGGGCGCGAACCGGCGTCGTCCCCACTGCTCCCAGAGCGATGCGAACGTCGCGGCAGGTGTTGTCCGGGCGGCGCGACACCACCGCGGCCACGGAAACTGTGGCGTAATCTTCCGCGGTGCGGGGCAGGAACTTCAGATAGGCCCCGTTAGTGTCCTCTTTCGGCAAGGGTACATTCAGAGCGGTCAGCACTTCTTCGGGGCGCACATCGGTCTCATAGTAATCTATGAACAGCTCTTCAACGGGGCGGATGCGCGTTCCGGAGGGAGATGTCAATTCTACGGACGCGCCGAGGGCGATAAGCGTGGGTGGGGGATCCTGGTGGGGGTCGCCGTTAACCAAAGCGCCCCCGATGGTGGCCATGCTTCGGATACGGCGGGTGGCGACTCGGCTCACGGTTTCCGCCAGTAGGGGAATGCGGGCGCGGAGCAGCGGATGGTCTTCCATCCGCCGCAGCGTACACAACGAGCCTATCCGGATTACCCCGCCGGTCTCCGCTACATCGCCTAGTCCCTCGGTCTGAGCCAAGGGGCGCAGCCCGATGACGTGGGCAGGCTGGGCGAACCGTTGCTTCATCTGCAACACCAGCGCGGTGCCGCCGGCCAACAGCCGTGCATCATCGCCGTAACGAGCAAGCATTTGCAGCGCGTCATCCAGCGATGCCGGGTTATGGAACTCGAAGTCAATCATTCGCCATGGTCATTGACCGCTGGGGTTGTTCCGCGCCGCCGCCACCGAGTTGATGATGCCGTAATAGCCGGTGCAGCGGCAGAGGTTTCCCATCATCCAGCGCTTGATTTCGTCCTCTGTAGGCTGGGGATTGAAGTCCAGCAGGGCCTTGGCCGCGATAACCTGGCCCGGAGTGCAGATGCCGCACTGGAACCCGCCGTAATCTATGAACGCCTGTTGCACCGGGTGCAGCCGCTCCTTTTCGGTTTCCGAAGCGGGAGCGATTCCCTCGATGGTGGTGACCTCCGCACCCTCGACGGCGACGGTAAGAGTGATGCAGGAAGCGTGCATCTCGCCGTCCACCAGCACGGTGCAGGCGCCGCATACCCCCACGCCGCAGCCCTCCTTGGAGCCGGTCAGATCCAGGTCATAGCGCAGAAAGTCCAGCAATAGCCGCCCGGCCG
Organism: Dehalococcoidia bacterium; assembly: GCA_965199995.1. GTDB lineage: Bacteria > Chloroflexota > Dehalococcoidia > Lucifugimonadales > UBA3495 > VXOI01. Next base: position 123,502 of record OZ241328.1, read on the forward strand.
GGACTTCAGCCTCGCGTTCTTCGCCGTTGACTATCAACTTAACCATTGCAGAAACAATACCGTTATGTAGCCCCAGCGTCAACCTGGATTCGCCGAACCCTCAGGGCAATCGCATTGGAGCAGTTGAACCTGCGTCATTCCCGCTCCTCCCCCGTCATTCCCGAGAATCTTGTCCCCGTGAAAACGGGGAGAATGTAATTGCCCTAGCCGAATCCCTTTCCCTGCTTGGTATACTGCCAGATACTTGGTCCCCCAGGAGGAAGAACGATGGTTGAGCAGAACGGCAATCACCCCAAGATTCCCGTGGGAAGCACGATACTGGTGGTTACCATGGACGTTGACCCGGAGGATGAGGCGGAGTTCAACAAATGGTACAACGAGCAGCATCTGCCGGAACGGATGGAGATTCCCGGCTACGTCAGCGCGCGCCGCTTCAAGTTGGAAGAAGGCAATGGGGCGCTGAAATACCTGTGCATCTGGGAGCTGGAGGACGGCAGCCCGTTGCAAAGCAAGATGTATGAAGAACAGCAGGCTGACCCCACAGCCCTATACCTCCGGGTCAACGAGACCATCAAGGCCCGCACTCGCGGCCTATACCGGCAGATTTTCCCGGAAACCGGAGCCTTCGACGACCATTCTGGCTTCCATCCCCGCCACCAGGAGGTGTCGGCATAAGCATAGACGCAAAGCCGAAGGCGAAATTCCCCAAGTCCGGGTCAATCGCATATGGAGGGCTTAATACCCGTCATTCCCGCCCCCTACCCGTCATTCCCGCTTACGCGGGAATCCACGAACCGAATTAGGCGGCATCGCTAGGCGCCGGCGGACTGGTTGCGAGCGTTATAGGTCCGATATTCGCTTTCCTAGCCTGCCGCGCCGCCAAGTCCGCAGAGCAGGCGGCCAGAGAAGCGCGCCAGGCCTTGACTTGCTCCCTTAGTGCCATAGATGTCGAACAGTCCGTTGCTCTTATAAGCCGCTTGAAGGACCTGCATCGGCAAAGAGATTGGAGCCAGGCGTTAAGGCTGCATCAAATTTTGCGCAGAACTCTAACCGATATTCGCGCCAGTATGCCCCAGTATGCCGGCGAGATATGAGCAGTCCAGAAAAGCCGTAGAAGGAGTCATACCGGAAATCACCGATATGGAAAATCAGGTCGGACGTTTTCTGCATTAGAACCTGGAAGTGGAAGGCGCGCCAAGGTTCGGCGAGATTCTAAACACAATTCAACAGGAACTAGAATTATTGCAAAATAATATGACATATGGGGACAATGCCGGAGGCCCATAGGTTATGGGTATGCCAGAGGTTGTTGACAAGCTAGTAGAGCGCACCCAAAGAAGATAAGGTACCCTGGAAAATCGCTGCCAGCAAAACATCTTTCGTAGCAGTGTTCGGAACCTTGTCGGTGTTAATTTCAGCTCGCGTAACCGGGTTGAGAAAAGGGATAAAGCTTTCAGTCCTTGACGAAAACGGAGACGAAATTGAGCGAGCAGAATCTGACGGATTTTCCACTGGCCACCAGTCGGTTCAGCTCGGGGCGCTCTATCAGTTGGCAAAACGCAAGTCGCTGGGCACCGACCAGCGGCTGGAGGAGCTGATAAGTTTACTGGATGCCGCGCCTCCTGTGCCCTGAACTTTACGTCTGTAATCTGGAATGCCAGGGGGATCTTTCGCGGCGCCAAGGCAGACCGCCCGCCCTACCCAGTCACCAGCATCTCGTCGGTGCTGATTAGCGGCGAGAGCAGGCGCGGGCCGTCGGCAGTTACGAGAACCATATCCTGAAGATGCCAATAGCCGATATGGGGTTCGAGAGCGACTACCATGCCCTCTTCCAGAACGCGGACGCTGGACGGCACCATATACGGCTCCTGCTGGTGCCACCAAGCGCCGACGCCGTGTCCGGCCAGGGACACGTTGCCCTGAAATCCCGTTTTGTGGAAGCCGTCGTTGGCGAAGTGGTATATGTCGGACGTCTTCGCCCCAGGAATGCACCGTTCGATGGTAGCGCGGTAGATGTCGCGGGTGATGCGGTAAACCTTCTTATGCTCGTCTGACGGATTCCCGACGCAAACGCTGCGAGACTGGTGGCCGGGGTAGCCGTTGAGGTATGAGACATAATCGTTGCGGATGATGTCTCCCGCCTCGAAAGCCATATCGCTCTCGCCGCCATAGGCCACCGTATTGCGGCTGGAATTCAGGATGCCGTGAGCCCAGTTCGCCCCCCGGCGCAGGCAGCCCTCGATGATCCGGCTGTGCACTAGGCGCTCCGTGTCTCCGGGCCGAACCGTGGGCAGCACCTCCAGGTAGGCTTCGTCCAACAGCCGGGCCCCGGCTTCAATGGCCGCGACCTCTTCCGGGGTCTTTATCCAGCGCACCCTGTCCATCATATCGGTGCTGTCGGCTATGCGCGCCTTGGGCAACAGAGATGCTATCTCTTCCCAACGTCCCGCGCTGACGTAGCTCTTCTCGAATCCGATAGTCTCTTCGCCCACCCCCAACTCCTTCAAGACATCGGCGGCCCGCTGATAGGGCGACTCGGCATAGTCATCATAGACTTCGATGCGGTTCAGCCAGGAATCTCGGCGGGCTAGAGGAGCGGCATAGGAGTTCAGCACCATGACCGGCTCTCCCGCTCGCGGCCACACCAGCAACACTTCTCGTGGCGAGTCCGGGAACTCCAGATGCCGGGCCAGGGTGCCGGGGTAAGCAAACCCGGCGAGGTAAGTGAAGTTCTTGCCCGAGCGGGCGACGACGGCGGAAAATCCTTCTTCATCCATCAGATTATGAAGCCGCTGAACGTTGGCGATTATCTTGCCGTGGGCGTTGGCCATGGGTTCCTCCCGTTGCTTTATTCAAGGATAAGAAACAGCCTCCCCGTCATCCCCCGCTATAACCACCCAGAGCGCAGCCGAGGGTGTCGATGATAAACCGTGTGGCTAGGTAGACCGTTTCCGCGGGCAGGTCCTCGTGACGCAGCGACGATGCGTAATCGCTCAGGGTTTCGGCCAGGGGGCATACGCTCCCCTCCCATAACGTGCCTGCCTTCCCCACGCCCTGAGCCGGGCGAAGGACAAACGGCGACGCCGGTCTGTCCGCCGTCCGAACCCGCCTTTGCCCTAGACAAAGGCGGGCATCACTTCCCGGGCGAAGAGTTCCATGGACTTGATCACCTTGTCCTGGGGCATCCCGCCGAAGGAAAAATTGCAACCGAAGTAACCGATGCCGGCGTCCTGCAGGGCGCGAATTTTGGCGATTATCTGGTCAGGGCCGCCAATGAAGGCTCGATGCTGGAACAGATACTCAAAGGAGGGCGGCAGCTCAGAGCGGGTTTGACGGAAGTCCTCCAGGCTATCGTAGACCTCGCTGCCCCGACTGTACGAGCGCCGCCACTGGTTAACATCCATCGTCCAGTTGAGAGCGAGTTCACTGTCCCGGCGGGCCTGCTCCTCCGTTTCAGCCACGTAGAAATAGCGGAAAAAGGGGATGCCGCCGATATCCATGCCGTTCCCTGAGCGTTGCGCTCCCTCCACTAACTGATAGCAAAGCTCCAGTCCGTCGGTGGTGTCCAGCACCACGCCGATGATGCCCGAGTGTCCACTGGAGGCGGCGAAGTCCTGAGTCTCCCGCGTGCGGGTGGCGGCGATATACATGGGCGGATGGGGCTTCTGCACCGGCGGAGGCACCAAGTTAACGTCCCTGACCTGGAAATGGCTTCCCGCAAAGGTAAACCCCGGAATGGTCCACAGCCCTTCGATAATTTGTATGGACTCCTGAAAGCGGAGCTGGCTCTCATTGTTGTCCACGCTGTAGCCGGTGTATTCATACCCGGCGGTGCCTCTCCCGAAGCCGGCGTCCAGCCGGCCGCCACTGAGCAGGTCCAGGGTGGCGGTGTCTTCGGCCAGCCTTACCGGATGGTGCAGCGGCGGGATGATCACGGCAGTGCCTAAGCGCAGCTTTTTCGTGTGAGCGGCGATGTTTGCCAGAAGCATCAGCGACGCCGATCCAATCCCGTACCGGGAGAAGTGGTGCTCGGCTAGCCAGCCGCTGTGGAATCCCAGCTCCTCGCCCGCCATGAATTCCTGGGTAATGTTGTCCACCACCTGGCTGGGCGCAAGCTCTTGAGGCCAGGGCACATGAGAAAACAGACCAAATTTCATAAAGTTCCCCATCCCTTTCGGGGTTGAATCTGGGTTGTCGCGTGGGCCATTATTTCATAGGGGGAAGCGTATTCGCCACTTTCTCGCGGGGGGAGCGCGTCGGCAGAAACCTAATGATGGACCAGAACATTTCAGGATTCCAGGACTTCCGGGAAATAGCGGCCCTGCCTGTAGCGGCAGGCTTGGCGGCTCTGGCAGCCACCTGGACGATATGGTACTTTACCGGAAACCGATGCACGGAAGACCTCGCCGCCGCCACGGGATGCAATGCGTCGGCGGTCGCTGCGTTGATTAACCCGGCTCTGCTAAAGGACATTATTACCAACTCGGCAATTGCCGCAACCGGCGGCGGTATATGGAGCTACATAATGATTTCCAGAGAAAGACGCGCCCGAGAAGCAGCCGAGCAAGCCCTTGCTCAAGAAAGGCATAGAGCCGAAGAGGAACGCCAGAGATCTGAAGAAGCTATACGAAGGGCCGAAGAGGAACGAGCCCTCCTCTTGGCCACGATAGATCGGCTCACCCGGCAGCTCGATAACCAGCAAGGAGGACCTTCCGGGCATGCGTATGTTAACCAGAGAAAGACGCGCCCGAGAAGCGGCCGAGCAAGCCCTTGCTCAAGAAAGGGGCCGAAGAGGAACGCCAGAGATCTGAAGAAGCTATACGAAGGGCCGAAGAGGAACGAGCCCTCCTCTTGGCCACGATAGATCGGCTCACCCGGCAGCTCGATAAGCCCTCCTCTTGGCCACGATAGATCGGCTCACCCGGCAGCTCGATAACCAGTCGAGGAAGTAATGCCTGCGTTCATCGTGTTTGGAGACAGCTTCCTGGTGCGGCAGCGCGTAGCGGCGCTGGAAGTAGAGTATGGCGCCGACGCCCTCCTGGACGCCAACCGCCACCGGATGCCGGGTGGACAGCTTGCCCCGCCGGAACTGCTGGGCGTATGCCAGGCCATACCCTTTATGGACCCGATTCGGCTGGTGTTGGTGGAGGGCCTGCTCGCTGCTGCCGAATCGCGTTCCGGCGGCGCAAGCGGACGAGGGCGAGGGCGTCGTGGCGGCGGCGCGGCCGATGCCGGGCAGACGCTGTCTGGCGCCATTCCCCAAATGCCCGATACGACACTGCTGTTGCTGGCAGACGGGCCACTTTCGGCCAACAATACGTTGTTGCGCCGGTTACGCCCAGTCTGTAATGTCGAAGAGCTTACCGCCCCCAGGGGGGAGCAACTGGCTCGCTGGATCAAGGAATCTGCGCAAGCCAAGGGCGCGATGGTCAGCCCAGCGGCTATCAGTTCCCTGGCCGATTTGGTGGGCGGCGACCTGTGGACGCTGGACCAGGAACTGGAAAAGCTGTCGCTATACGCTTCCGGCCGCGAGATAGGCGAGGCGGACGTGCGGCTGATGGTCTCCCAAGTGCGCGAGGCCAGCATCTTCGAGGCGGTGGACGCGATGATCGAAGGCCACCCCCAGGCCGCGTTGCGCCTGCTGGCCCAACTGCGGGACGACGGACGCGAACCGCTATACATAATCGCCATGGTAGAACGTCAACTGCGTCTGCTGGCGCTGGCCCGCGACTTCATGGACCGCCGCCAGCCGCCCGAGGAATTGAAACGAGCTATGGGAACTTCGTCGGACTTTGTTGTCCGCAAGACCACCGGCCAAGCCCGCCGCCACTCCCGCCAAGACATAGCCTGGCGCTACGACCGCCTGCTGGAAGCCGACCTCGCCATCAAACAGGGCCGCCTCGACCCCGACCTAGCCCTGGAACTGCTGGTAGGCGAGTCCGCCCCCCGCCGCTAAGGAGCAGTTACTGCGAAGAGCCTTTAATGGCTTGCAGGATCAAGGTGCGAGGAGATGAGGCCCCCCCACGGCGCATTGAACGTTTGTAATCTGCGAGCAACCTTCGCAAGCTGGGAGTATCTTCTTCGCTTTTTCCCAATCGGGGCCATTTAAGGAACGTATTCAAGTCGTTGTTGAAACGTTGGAAAGCTGGCTCTTTGTAGATGCACTCATCCGATTCCTGATTCATGTACTCATCGATTATGTTGATTCCTTCATCCAGTAACGATCTGAATGCCTCCGCGTTGTCCTCGCGTATTAATGCATGAAAAGCGGCAGTAATACCTTTGTTCGAAGAGTTGAGATTTTCCTGATTGAGGATATCCCTGAGTAACTCAATCACTACGAAATAGTAGAGCGGCTTGGTCTGTCGGCGACTACTATATTTAGCGCCGCGGCCAAACTCATGTTTATCCGCTCCTTGCTGCAACCGATATGCCGCATACAAATCGTCGACGTTGATATGATTATCAGCGGTGGCCCTGTTGATAGAATTATCAGCGGTGACCCTTTTGAATACCTCCCCGCCCGGGAGAAAGGGCGCACTTTTTCCAAAAACGAGCCCTGGCTCACCTTCCCAGCCAGCCCCATAAACCCGGATCAAGTTAAAGGCGTTGACGTATTCAGTAAATTGTCGCTCGCTTGGATGGTTCTTCTGGTATGCCCGCCTAGAATCCCAGCCGCCGCGCTGAACCTCTAGGAATATGTCATACTTTTCCGCCATTTCGTCAGCCCATTTTTGGACATCATCTCGCAATGTCAAGAAATCCTGGGCGCGCACGGCATTCTGGGAGTTGGTATACTGGGTAATGTTCGAAATCTGTCCGTTATCGTTCTTGACTATTTTCGTGATTACGACTCCCATATCGGCACGCAAACGCCAATCATCAATCTTATCGCTCTTTCCCGTTCCACCGGAATCAAGCTTTTGACGCAATACATCCCAAATGGTTCTGGTAGTTTGGCATCCGTTCACGATATATGGATCTATGAGCAGACAGGAACCATCGGCATTGTTGCGGAAGTTCTTCACTACAATCGTGATGCCGTTGTTGTATAGGCCAAAGTCTTCCGGTTTTTCGTCGAGAGTTTTAGCAATGTCTCGGTTGACCTTCTTCCGTCCCCCTAAAAATTGCCGCACGTTTTTTTCGTACAGCTTATCCAGATTGCCGGTCTTCGCCTGATACGTTTTAAGAAAACCGTAAAGGGAAGTGAGGGGTATAACGCCCACTCTAAGCCCTGCGATGGGATCTGGGTCAAGAAACTGCCCTGTTATGGCCAGAGATATGTGGGAAGATACGGACGGGTCTTCCCAGAGGGTATTCAGAGATATATCTTCGACATCGAATATATCGCCGATGCGTTCAGTGCCGATAGCGCGGACATCGTCCAGCGCTTGACGTTCCGCCTCGGTCATAGCGCGATCAGTAGCGAATACCAGAATAATACGATCCCTCTCTGACGCCTGTTCCCTGAAGCTATCCAGCCGCCCTAAGAGCTGGCGTGTGCCTTCTGATATTCCGCTGTTTTCACCGGCAAGCGTTGCAACTACCTTTCGCCCTTCACTGACAACCGTATTCGGCCCCTGAAAAGATGCCCCATACTTGCTTTGCACTAGATACCATGTATCGCCTTCTACCGAGAGTTCATTGGGGTTGTCCTCATCATTCTCGGCCCGGCGCAGGCAGGCGATGTCAATTCCACCATCACCGCTACCGTCGCACAATACCATGTCATCGTCATCTTCGGATACGTCCAGCCACTGAGTAACCATCTTGATGGCGAAGCGCTGGCCCTTGCCGAAAGGCGACAGGCCGGGCTCTTCGACTTCCCGTAGCCATTCTTCCCGAAAATCTTCAAAGGGGACTTCATATTGAGCAGAGGACGAGCTGGTCATTTTCTCACCGCCGTAACCGGATAGCCATAAAAATAAAGCATCTTGGAGGACGGCACAATAGGTTCCCCCGGCCGCCCCTAATCCGGCGGCTGCACCGGGTTGTAGCAGGCGACATGGTGCCCGGGCTCCGTCTCGGCCAGCGGAGGGCGATGCAGGTGGCGGCACTGGTTCACCGCCTTGAAGCAACGGGGCAGGAAAGGGCATTCCGCGCCCATATTCACCATATCGGGAGGGTTCCCGGGAAGAGGCTGTATGCGCCGGCCCGCATCGTCCAGCCGCGGCAGGGACTGCAACAGCGACCAGGTGTAAGGGTGCTGAGCGCGGCGGAACAGCGGTATCACATCGGCGTGCTCCACCAGGCTGCCGCCATAGATTACGCCCACCTTATTGGCCATAGACGCCACCACTCCCATGTCGTGAGTGATGAGCAGTATCGAAGATTCCTGTTCCCGCACCAGAGCGCGCAGCCGTTCCAGCATCTCGGCCTGAAGGGTCACATCCAGCCCCGAAGTAGGCTCATCGGCAATCAATAACTTGGGCCGAAGCACCAACGCAATAGCCATCATCACCCGCTGGCACATCCCGCCGCTGAGAGCGAAGGGATACTGCCCCATCACCCGTTTCGGGTCGGGCAGCCCCATCTCCCGCAGGGTCTCTTGGGCCAGGCGATTGGCGTTGCGCAACGACATATTCGTGTGCTGGTGGATTACTTCCTCCAACTGGGAACCGATAGGCTCCACCGGATTCAGGGCCGCCTGCGCATCCTGAAACACCATGGATATCTGGTTCCCCCGCAGACCGCGGATATACTCCGGCTCGGTCTGCATCAGATCCACGCCCTGAAAATAGACTTTGCCCCCCAGCACCGAGGCGTTGTAGGGCAGCAGCCCCATAATGGCCAAGGCCAGAGTGCTCTTGCCGCAGCCGCTCTCTCCCACCAGGCAATAAATTTCGCTTTCATCCTGGCTCAGGCTGACGCCGTTCAGGGCTTTGACCGTACCGGCCGGGCTTTGGAACTGCACGTGCAGGTCTTCGATTCTCAGAGCCTCTGCCATAGGGGCGCTCCGTTGCTCCATTGATTCCACTGAGATTTAACCCTTTCCCCGGCTCTCCCTATCGATGGGTGAGGGATGACAAGTCTTCACCTCGCCCCCCATAAGGTCGATGGCCACCGGAAAAGTTGAGTGGCAGTCAGGAGCCGGGGACTCCGGCGCGCAGGTCTACGGGGCGGAATTGACCGCTCTTGAGCAGGCGAATCAAGTCCGGCAAGCCCTCAACCTTGCCGTAAAACTCGGTGGCTGCCGTGCCTAATTGGTCAACTCGGTGGGCGTCGCTGCCGGCGGTTTCCACCAGCGAAAGCGATGCGCTAAGGTCGGCGGCGAAGCGGTTCTGCTCGACGGAGCCGCGCCCGTTTAGACTTTCGACAGCTTCGCACAGACCGAAGAAAGGGTCGGAGACGGCCCGCTCCAGCATACCGGCGCGCTCGGCAGGGTCCCGCCCCGGCCCCTCCAGGAAGCGGCGGCGATAAGGGTGTGCGGCAATCAGCACGCCGCCGTTCCGGTCGGCGCAGGCCCGCAGAAACCCCGGCTTGTGCATTCCGAACTCATAGCGGCTCAACCCGAAGACCACTACATGGCCGGCGTCGGTGTTAATCTCGCTGCCCGCAATTACCAGAAACCCGTGCCGCCGTGACAGTTCCCGAGTCTGTTCCTCGGACCAGAAAGCATCGTGGTCGGTCAGGCAAATGCCGTCTAGCCCCGTGGACTTAGCTTTCTCGACAGCTTCATCAACGCTCATAAAGCTGTCGTCAGACGCGGGGTAGCTATGGGTGTGCAGGTCTATCAGCAAAGCAACAACCTGAGTGCCGGAAAGGGGACTGCGCAATGATAGCACGATGAAGGCAAATAAGGGAACGCAGAGCAACAACCCTGCCCTGCGCCCCTGCCCCGTCACCCCCGCGCCCATACCCGTCATTCCCGCGAAAGCGGGAACCACGGGGAGCTTAACGCGGCGTTAGATAACCCTCTTCTTCCAACTCCTCCAGAATTTCCTCGGCGCGGCTGCCGCCTACCTTGAGGCGGCGTTGCAGAATTGAGGAGCTAAGGTTGGGATTGCGGGCGGCCAGATCGCGGGCTTGGTCCATCTGACTGGCGTCCAGCCCCAAGGCCTCGGCTTCCCCGTCATCCTGGCCGCTTAGCAGATTGATGGGAGCGATGGGCGGGCCTTCCTGCTCCTGCCAAAACTTTACCAGCGCTTCCACTTCCTCGTCATACACCAGGGCCCCCTGCATCCGCTGGGCCTTGGGCGATTCCTTATGCAGTATCAGCGCGTCGCCCTTGCCCATCAGCTTCTCGGCTCCGGCGGCATCCAGAATTACGCGAGAGTCCACCTGACCAGAGACAGCGAAGGCGCATCGGGCTGGAACGTTGGCCTTCAGCAGCCCGGTGACCACATTGACCGAAGGCCGCTGAGTGGCCAGCAACAGATGTATTCCGGCGGCCCGGCCCAACTGAGCCAACCGCACCAGATTCTGCTCCACCTCGAAACCCGCGACCATCATCAAGTCGGCAAGCTCATCCACTATCAGCACCAGGAACGGCATCTTCTCCTCGGAACGGCCGTTATACGCCTCAATGTTCCGGACGCCTATTTCCTCCATCTGCTTGTAGCGGCGAATCATCTCCCGGTTGAGCCCCCGCAACGATTCGGTAACCTCTTCCGCCTCTACTATCACCGGCTGGACGAGATGGGGTATGCCGTTGAAAGGCGTCAGCTCCACCCGCTTGGGGTCCACCATCAGCAGCCGAAGCTGTTCGGGCGTCTTGGTCAGCAGGAAGGAGGCAATGATGGAGTTTATCTGCACGCTCTTGCCGCTGCCGGTTGAACCGGCGATGAGCATATGGGGCAAGGAAGCCAGGTCGAGGGCCACGGGCGCGCCCCCGGTGTCCTGCCCCATAGCGATGGGCAGGCCGCCCTTGCCCGCAATCTTGCGAAACTCCGGAGTCTCTATTACCGCCCTCAGATGCACCTTGATGGGGGTAGGAACGGGAATCTCCAGCCCGACCAAGGCCGCGCCGGGCACCGGCGCCTCGACGCGAAGGTAAGGAGTCATCAGGGCTAGAGCCAAGTCCTTTTCCCGGCTGATTATGCTCTGCACCTTGACCCGGCTGCGCTCCCCGCCCTCCTTTCCTTCGCCGTTGCTGCCCCGCTTCGGCGTCCAGCCGGGCGACAGCCCGAACTGCACCACTCGCGGGCCGGCCTTTATGTCGGTAACTTCCACTCGCACGCCGTGGTCCGCCAACGCCTCTTCCACCTTCTTCCCCATCTGTTGCAGGGCCTCCTGCGAAGCCTCGGCGGATTCCGGCGGCGCCAGCATTTCCACCGATGGCAGCCGCCAAGCGGGGCCGCCGGAATTGGCCGGCGCCTCGGGAGCGTATTTGGAAGAAGCGGACTCCCACGGCGGTACATAGCCGTTGTCGTATTCCACCTCAGGATCCGGAGCTATTACTTGATCCCAGATTTCGGCGATAACATCGGACCCGGCCGGTTCTATCTCAATCGGCGGGGTGACGATGGGGGTATCTTCAATTTGATTGCGAACGGCGGCGGCTTTCGCCTTCCTTGCCGCGCGCCTTTCCAGCCGCCGGGCGCGGCCCTCTCGGGCTTTGTCCATCACGTTGTCGAAGGCGGAGGCGCCGCGGCGGATGCCTGTATAGGTGTGTACCGCCGCCGCCACTATCCAGCGCCAGACACGGGAAAGTCCCCGGGTATACAGCGGGCCGGCGGCGCGAGGGTACAGCGCCAGAGGCACCACCGCGACAATCCCCACCATCTTGACTACCCCGAAGGGCAGCAACGTAGGCCCGCCGATTACGGTTCCCCAGTATCCCCCCATGGAGGATTCTTCCAGCAGCCCATCGGTCGGGGCGAAATAGGACAGAACGCCCAGAGAAAGCGCGACCGCCGCCGCGGCCACGCTCCAGCGCCGCCAATACCGGAACAGGGCGCGGGGGGAGTATCGCAAGGCAACGATAGCGGATACGCCCCACAGGGCGACAGGGCCCCAACCGTAACCCAGGGCTTGCCAGGCGCTTGCCCGGGCATCTGGTGAAAAGTAGAAGTATGCCGACAGGATGATGGACAGCGCCGCCAGCACCAAGGCGTCAACGAACAGCCAAGGCCCGTTAGGTAATATGTCGGACAAGGGCGGGGAGCCAGACTGGTCCCCTTTGGCGGTAGTGGCCATGAAAAGCCTCCTGCCAATTGGGATTGGCGGGCGACGGGAGACCATTTCTCAACGCCAAAACAGCGGGAATACGAAGGTTGTATCCGGGAACGAAAATTCCCGGCCGCCTCAGGGCATCCCCTGCGCTTTCGGCGTTGAGGCTTACAGCGTGTTAGACCTCAGTCACCACAGGGATTATCATAGGCGATCGGCGCGTCGCTTTAGCTATAAAGCTGCGGGCAGTTTCGCGTACTTTTCGCTTCAGCTCGGCTTCGCTGGTGGGTGGGCCGCCGTTGGCGGAAAGCTCCAATGCCAAGTGCTCCCCCAATTCCTGGAAAAGCTGGCCGGTCTCCCCGTCCTCCATAAACCCGCTGGCCACGGTCAGCGGCCGGGCCGCCGGCATCCTGCTGTGCTGCTCGATCGTCAGCGCTATGACGACCACGCCGTCCTTGGAGAGGCTCCGCCGCTGAGAAAGCACCGGACTCTGAACGTCACGACGGGATAGTCCATCCAGATAGATAGGCCCGGCGGATACCCGCTCTCCAGTAAGGCTGCCCTCGGCGCTCAATTCCAGCACGTCGCCGTCTTCCAGCACAAAAATGCCTTCCTTGGCCAGACCCATGTCCCATGCGATTTGCGCATGGGCGTTGAGATGCCGGTACTCGCCGTGCACCGGCACGAAATACCGGGGCTTGACTAGGCTCAGCATCAACTTCAGCTCTTCCCGGCTGGCGTGGCCGTGCACGTGCACCGTGGCGATGCGGTCGTAGATTACCCGGGCCCCCTGGCGCAGAAGGTTGTCGATGGTGCGGCTGACGGGCAGCTCATTGCCGGGGATCGGAGTGGCGCTTATTATCACCGTGTCGCCGGGCCTTATCTTTACGTCCCGATGCTCCTCGTTGGCGATGCGCACCAGCGCGGAAGTAGGCTCTCCCTGGCTGCCGGTAGTGAGCAACACCACCTGTTCCGGCGGCAGGTTGCGGGTGGCGTGCATGGGCAATAATATCCCCGGCGGCAGCCGGACATACCCTAGGCTCGAGGCGACGTTGACGTTGTCTACCATGCTTCGGCCGACAATGCTAACCTTGCGCCCGTGCCGCTCCGCGGCGTCCACCACCTGCTGCACCCGAGAAACCAACGAGGCGAAGGTGGCGACCAGCACCCTTCCCTGCGCTTCGCCGATGGCGCGATCCAGTGCCTCCCCTACCACCTGCTCCGAGGGGGTGTACCCCGGCACTTCGGCGTAGGTCGAGTCCGACAGCAACAACAGAACGTCGTCATCGCCATACCTGGCCAGGGCCGTCAGGTCAATGGTGCGCCCGTCCACCGGAGTGTGGTCTATCTTGAAGTCGCCGGTATGTATCACCATTCCCTGCGGGGTGTTGATGGCGATGCCCATGGCGTCCGGAATGCTGTGGCACACCCGAAACCAGCGCGCGGCAAAATTCTGGCCGAACTGGTAAGGCACTCCGGGGTCTATGGGAGTTGACGTGAACCCCCGGCTGGCCCGCCGTTCCTTAAGTTTGGCCGAAATCAGGCCGTTGGCCAAGCGGGGCGCGAACACTTCCGTCGGCACTTGAGGCAGCACGAAGGGGAGCGCTCCAATGTGGTCTTCGTGACCGTGGGTGATGAGGATGCCCCTGACTCTGTCGGCCCGCTCCACCAGATAGGACACGTCGGGGATAATCAGGTCTACGCCGAGCATCCCTTCTTCCGGGAACTGGACGCCGCAGTCAACGACAATAATGTCATCGCCGCATTCGAGGGCCATCATGTTCTTGCCGATTTCCCCCAGCCCTCCCAAGGGTATGACGCGAAGTTTCTCTGCCAATTCTTTATTCATTCCTGGCTAAAGCCGCCTGGCTAAAGCAGTGTAAGCTGTTGCGGGTCATTACCCTGTTTCCGCCTTTCCGGGCCTGAACCCTCCACCGGCTCCTGCCCTTCATCGCTGGCGTCCGCCAGCGGCGGAGCGGCGGGAACGCCGAAAATGTCCAACTGCCCGGCGGGCGTGTCCTGAGATTCCTCGAACCCGGGTGGCGAATCGGGGAAAGCGTCAACTTCCAGGATTTCGGCGATAGCCCGGAAGTCGTCCACCAGCGTTTTGCGGAGTTCCGGGCGCCGCAAGGCCGCCGCCGGATGCAACACCGGGAAGATGCGCCGGCCATCCTTCTGCCGCAGCTTGCCCCGAGCCCGAGTAACGCCTTCGCCCGGAAAGAAACGGCCTAGAGAGAAGCGCCCCAGAGTCACAATCAGTTTCGGGTTGACCAGTTCAATCTGGCGTTCCAGATACTTCCCACAGGCGGTGATTTCCGCCGGCTCCGGGTCCCGGTTGTCCGGCGGGCGGCATTTCACCATGTTTGCGATGAATACGTCGTTCCGGTTGGTGCCGATGGATGCCAGCAATCCTTCCAAAAGCTGCCCCGCCGGCCCCACGAAAGGACGCCCCTGCCGGTCTTCGTGGAAGCCCGGCCCTTCCCCAATGAACATCAGTTCCGCCGATGAATCGCCCTCACCGGGGACAGCATGGGTACGGCCCCGGTGCAACGGGCAATCGGTACACTGGCGGACTACCCGGGCTACTTCGTCCAGGCTATCCATCGCCTAGCTCCTCCTCAGCGCCGCTGAGAGCGGAAAATGCCGGTTTGCCGTTCCCGGTTCCCTTGTCCCCAGTTCGCATTTACGAAGACAACTCAGCCGTCTTCGATGCCCCGGCCTTGCAGGTAGTTCACCGCGTCGCCGACGGTGGCGATGTTGCCGGCATCCTCGTCGGGAATTTCCAGCGTGTTTCCCTCGGTGGAAAACTCTTCCTCAAAGGCCATAATCAATTCCACCAGATCCAGGGAGTCCGCATTCAAGTCTTCGACGAAGGAAGCCTCTTCCGTGACGGCGTCTTCGCCTACTCCCAGCTTGTCTACCACAATGTCTTTGACGCGCTCGTAAATAGTGGGCAAGGTTCAACTCCCTTTAGACGCGGGTTCGGTGGCCGCCAGTTCTCCGGATTCCAGCCCGGACATTATGGAGCCAAGCACTCCGTTGACAAACCTGGCAGAGCTGTCGCTTCCGAACGCCTTGGCCATCTCCACCGCCTCGTCTACCGCCGTTTTGCGGGGAGTGGCCGGATTGTGCAGAAGTTCAAAAATGGCAATTCTCAAGATGTTGCGGTCAACAATGGGCAGTAATCGTACCGGCCATGCCGGGGCATAGCGGCCGATGAGGCTGTCCAGACCGGGCCCGTGTTCGCATACCCCCTGGTGCAACCGGCCGGCAAATTCCATTATGAGGCCATCGTATTCTTCATCCATCCACTGGTAATCGGGGCCGGATTGAAGGGCGCGCCCATCTCTGGAGCCGGTGATGTCGGCAGCAAACAGGGACTGCAAGGCGACGGTTCTCGCTGTGCGCCTGGGGTCCATATCCTTACGGGCAGAGGACTTGGCCATACAACACGGCCCCCTCAGGCAGGCTCAGGGAAGGCCCTGATATTTCCCGGATATTTCAAGGCAACTCAGGCTATTGCGTAGGCCAGCTTTCCGCCAGCTTGCGAACGGAATCGGGATCGGCCACCGCCGACACCTCTACGCCCCGGTCAATTCGCTTTATCAGACCCGACAGCACCCCGCCCGCGCCAAACTCGACGAAGTGGCTAATGCCGGAGTTAATCATCGCTATCACAGAGTCCTTCCATTGGACGCACCGGCAGAGACCGCTCACCAGCTCTTCTCGCACTTCATCGCCGGTGGTCAAAGAACGGCAGTCACAGTTGGCGATAATTGGAATGCGAGGCTCATTGAAGCGAAGGGCTTTGAGTTCGGCGGTTAGTCCCTCTTCCGCCTCGCGCATCAGGGAAGAATGAAACGCGCCGCTGACCGGCAACGGAACGGCCTTACGCGCCCCCCGGGCGGTGGCCAGGTCAACGGCCTGAGCAACGGCGATCCGGTCGCCGCTGACGACTATCTGATTGTCGGTGTTGATGTTTGCCAGCTCCACGCCCGTCTCGGCGCAAATCTGGTACAAGGCCAGCTCATCCAGCCCCAGTATGGCGGCCATAGACCCGGGTCGGTTGACGGAGGCCTGCTGCATCAGTTCCCCCCGTCGGCGAACCAGCCGCACCGCCTCGTAAAAATCCAAAACCCCGGCGGCAACCAAGGCGGAGTACTCCCCCAGACTGTGGCCGGCGACGGCCCCCACATCCGCCACCTGCGGCCCCCCTGCTTCGCGCCAAGCGCGCCAAGAGGCAATGCTCACCGCCATAATGGCCGGCTGGGAATTTACCGTGTTCTGAAGCTCCCCGGCCGGGCCTTCAAATATCATACGGGACAGCGGAAACCCCAGGCTGTCATTCGCTTCTTCAAAGGTCTCGCGGGCCGCCCTGGATGATTCCAAAAGGGCTGCGCCCATCCCCACCTTTTGCGACCCTTGCCCAGGGAACACGTATGCGCGATCGTGAAATGCTGTTGTAATCGTAGCTACCTCCCAACGAGGAAAACCAACGCCGGATTCAATTTGGCACAATTTTAGTTAGGGGGTATAAATTATGCAATGAATTATACAGGAGGGTTATGCCAAAAATCGGCTGCTCCCGAAATTGCGCCCCGGCCATATTTCTTTCCGAACCCTCGCAGGTACATGACTCCCCGGCGCCGCTACACTCTTTACCGCCCCGTCGCCGTTCCATAGAATGCAGCTAACAAAATGAAGTTAACCCGCCTTTCTGGTGCCATAAAGGAGGCGGGCTGATTAGAGTAAAAGGGTATTACTCCGGGTAGACGGTTACGCCTGTCCTTGAATTACCTGCCGGCCTCTATAATAGCCACATTGAGAGCAGGCCGCGTGCGGCAGCTTGGCGCTTCGGCAGCGCGTACATATTGCCGCGTGTACCGCCTTCAGTTTGTAGGCGGTAAGCCGCCGGCCCTGCCTCGCTCGGGTCAGTTTCTTTCTAGGTACGGCGCCCATGATATTCAGGTCCTCCTGTCTCCGGTCAGTACCTTAATTCCTCAGTACATTTCCGAAGGGATAGATGCGGATTTGTTCATTACGCTTGTACGTTTGATTGATTTGGGGAAAGGCATTCCCGCTGGAATTTCAAGGTGAGTACCCGTCCCGCCTGGGATCGGCTAATTGTCGTTACCCTTGGGCATCAGTTCCGCCAGCGCTCCCCATCGCGGGTCAATCGCCGGCCCGTCGCATTTACACTTTTCCCTATTCAGGTCTGCGCCACACTCTTGACAGAGTCCTCGGCAGTCGCTGCGGCAGAGGGTTTTCAAAGGCTCGTCGGTCAGCAAGTACTGGCGCAGCACATCGCTCAAATCCAGCATCTGCCTCAGGTCGATATGTAGCACCCCTTCGGATTCGTCGGGCGGCGACATATTCCTGCCCGTGTTCGGGTCAACGGTCGGGTAGCACTCCTCCTCCAGGCTCAGGCTGGCAAGCCGGTCGCAGGATACCAAACACCGGGCGCAGGTATCCTCTACCTGCACATCCACGCTGGCGTAAACCACCAGCCCGTGGTGGGTGCGCAACAGCCGCACCGTGCCGGTCGCCCGACCAATGACCGTAGTTTCCGGCGCGCCGCCGGGGGCGGGCATCGGCTCATCCAGTTGAAACCGCCGGGTAGAGCCGATGGGCTCCATCAAAAGCTGCGAAACATTATAAAGCATTTTAATCAGGCTCGTGCCGGTCTATCCGAACAGACCGACAACAATTATAGGTTTCCGTAAAGCTAGGCTGTCAAGGGAAAATGCTTCATAGCTCAGGGTCCGTCTGTTCTTTGGCTGAGGCAGGATTGGCAGGATGCCTACATTACCCTTCCCCTCCCGACCCTCCCCTCCCGCTAACCCAATATCCCGGGAATCCTGATTCCAATGGTAGCGCAGAAATCCAGCTAACCCAAATCCAGCTAACCCGAGGAGAAACATCCCTATGATGTCCGGCAGTGATAGAATATCCAAAGTTGAGAGCCGATTGAGAAGGGCTACCAATTGAGAAGGGCTACCAATGCTGACGACGGAACTGGCCCGTTCCATAATATACGGCGCTTGGGAGCATTATAATGAACGTTCCCCTCATCATCGTTCTGATTGACGGCTTTGACCCAGAATACCTGGCCGCTTGTCCGGCGCCCAATCTGGCGGAAATCGCGCGGCGGGGTTTCCGGGTGGATGGTCGCGGCATGACCCCCAGCGTCACCAACGTCAACAACGTGTCCCTGGTGACCGGAAGCTATCCGGAACGCCACGGCATAACCTCCAACTACTGGCTGGACCGGCAGCGCGGCGAAGAATTCTATATGGAGTCAAGCGAGTTCCTGCGCGCCGAGACTATGTTTCAGCGGGCCGCCACCGCGGGGCTGCGCACCCTCCTGGTTACCGCCAAAGACAAGCTGCGCCGCTTGCTTGCCGGCTCAGGCCCAAGCGACGGCGCCACCGTGAGCATATCCTCGGAAGCCCCGCCCGGATGGGTCGTTGACGGGGTTGGCGAGCCGCCGCCCATTTACTCCCTGGAAGTTAACCGCTGGGTGTTGGACGCAGGACGTTACGCCATGTCCCGGGAGCCTTTCGACCTGGTGTACCTGACCACCACCGATTACGCTATGCACACCTACGGCCCCCAGCATCCCGAATCCGCCCGCCACGTCGCCTTGCTCGACGAAGGGTTGGGCGCGATTATGGATTCCCTTCCCAGCGGAATTGACGGAAATGCCCGGATACTGGTCACCGCCGACCACGGAATGTCAGACAAGTCGCGAATGCTCCACTTGCCCGGAGAACTGGCTCGCTATAGCATCAAGGCCCGCGCCGTTCCCGTCATCAAAGACCGCTATGTCGTCCACCACTCCAACCTAGGCGGCAGCATCTATGTGCACCTGGACAACCCGTCCAGCCGCAGCGCCGCCCTAGACGCCTTGCGCAATTTCCCCGGCGTGGAAGCCGCCTTCCCCGGCGAAGAGGCGGCGCAGCGCTTCCGGCTGATGCCGGAACGCCTGGGCGACATCCTGGTTCTAGCCGACGCCGATACCGTCTTTGGCGATCCCGCCGAAGTGACGATGCCCCCGGGCTTGCGCTCCCACGGCTCCGCCCATGAAACTACGGTGCCAATCATCGGTTGCGGCCCCGGCCTGGATGACGAAAAGGCCCGCGCCCGATTCCAAGAAAACCTAGACGTGGGCCGCTACGTATTCGAGGATGTGTTGCCTGCCCTCGAACAAGCGCAGGGCTGACGAGGCCACGGGAAAGCCTGTATGACTATCGTTCGCGTTGCAGCCCCCGCCACTACCGCCAACCTCGGGCCGGGTTATGACTGTCTGGGCTTGGCTCTGGACCTCTGGAACACCGTTGAGGCGGAGCCGCTGCGCCCCGGCGATGCTCCCGCGGTCAGCGTGTCCGGCGAAGGCGAGGGCGAGCTGGAGGCCGGCCCGGAAAATCTCGTATACCGCTCCATGGAGTTTTTGTACCGCGAACTGGGCCAGGCCATGCCTCCGATGCGGCTTAGCTGCGATAACGAAATACCGCTGGCCCGCGGACTGGGCAGCAGCGCCGCCGCCATCGCCGGCGGGTTGGCCGCCGCCAACGCTCTCTCGGGCGGCGAATTCGCCCCTCGCGACCTGCTGGAAATGGCCGCTACCCTCGAGGGGCATCCCGACAACGTGGCCGCCGCCGTGATGGGCGGCCTGCAACTGGTAGTTACCGAAGCCCAGGATTCCGGCGAAAATACGCTCTACACCGTCCCGGTCAGCGTTCCCGCCGGCATCCACGCCGTGCTGTTTATCCCCGACGCCCGCATCGCCACCGCCGACGCCCGTGCCGTATTGCCGGAGCGGCTGCCGGTGCCGGACGCAGTGCATAACATGGCCCGCGTCGCCCTGCTCGTCGCGGGAATGTCTACCAATCACCCCGAATATCTGTCCATCGCCACTCAGGACAAGCTGCACCAGCCCTATCGCCAGCCCCTGTTCCCGGCGATGAAGCTGCTGATGCGGGCCGCCCTCGACGCTGGGGCCCTGGGGGCGTTCCTGTCGGGCAGCGGCTCCACCGTGCTGGCTTTGACGCAGGGCCGCGAAATGACCGTAGCCTATGAGA
Organism: Dehalococcoidia bacterium; assembly: GCA_965199995.1. Lineage (GTDB taxonomy): Bacteria > Chloroflexota > Dehalococcoidia > Lucifugimonadales > UBA3495 > VXOI01. Next base: position 143,694 of record OZ241328.1, read on the forward strand.
TGGCCGAAGCCGCCCGTCAGGCATCGGTGGAGGGCACGGTGAAAGTGACCCAGCCGACGGTCCTGGGCGCCCATCTGCTGGTGTAAGCCGCGAAGGATAAAGTATAAGACTGTTTACCGTAACTATAAAAGCCGGCCACCAAGATGGGGCGATATGGGCGATATGATGGAAGCGGAGACGCTGGTGGATACCGGCGCCCTGCACACAATGCTGACCGAATCTCTGCTGTCGCAAATTCGGATGAAACCCCATGTTGGAAAAGAGTTTCGTTTTCGGCGACGGCAACGAACAGGAAATGGCCGTGGGTTTTTGCCGCATAGCTTGGCAAGACGAGGAGGCCCTCTGCCCAGTTATCTTTGGCCCGGAAGGGAAATATCTGATGGGCGCAACCACCCTGGAAATCTTCGGTTTGGTGGTAGAGCCGGGCGCCCAGAGGCTGATCCCCCGCATACACCGCGAAAGGCCCTATTTTTAGCAGCCAATAGCTGCCGGTATTGAAAAAACCTAGCGAGACAAACCCTATGCCCCTGATAGTCCAGAAATATGGCGGCTCCTCCGTGGCCGACGCCGAGAAAATCCTCGGCGTGGCCCAGCGCATCGGCGCCGTGCGGCAGGCCGGCGCAGACGTGGTGGCCGTAGTCTCGGCCATGGGTGATACCACCGACGAACTCATCGATCTGGCCCACACCGTTTCCCGCGAACCCCACGCCCGAGAGCTGGACCTGCTTCTCTCCACCGGCGAGCTGGTTTCGTGCACCCTGCTCACCATGGCCTTGCGAGAGCTAGGCCACGAGGCCATCAGCCTGAGCGGCCCCCAAGCGGGCATCCACACCGACACCAGCTTTGGCCGCGCCAGGATCAGCCGGATTGAGGCAGGACGGGTCCGCCGCGAGCTGGCCGCCGGGCGCATCGTGGTCGTTGCCGGATTCCAGGGCATCACCGCCGAAGACGACATAACGACCCTAGGCCGGGGCGGCTCGGATACCACCGCCGTCGCCATTGCCGCCGCCCTAAAGGCCGACCGCTGCGAAATCTATACCGACGTTGAGGGCATATACACCGCCGACCCCCGCATCGTTACCAATGCCCGCAAGCTGGACGAAGTAGGCTATGAGGAGATGCTCGAGCTGGCAAGCCTGGGCGCCAAGATGCACCCGCGCTCCATCGAGTTGGGCGGCGTGTACCGGGTGCCGATATACGTGGCCTCCAGCTTCAGTGCCGCTCCCGGCACCCTGATTCACGCCCTCGGCTACGGGCCTTCCGATGCTTTCGCCGCCCCGGAGCCGGCCCTTTCCGTAGACCCGGAGTCCGTTGGCCTTGATTCCAATGAAGGGACGTTCCCTAGGGATTCAGCCCGATCGCCGCTAACGGATGGGGGCGCCCCCGATACCCTATTGGATAAGGCCGCCCCGGAGAACCCCGAGGGAGGAGATGTCATAGAAAACCGGATGGAAGACAGAATTAAAGTCACCGGAATAGCCTACAACGCCAACGTTGCCAAAATAACGATTCAGAGCGTTCCCGACCGCCCCGGTCTTGCCGCAGCCCTGTTCGAGCCGCTGGCCGAGGCCGCCATCAGTGTGGACACCATCGTGCAGAACACCGGGGGCGACCAGTCCACCGACATCAGCTTCACCGTCAGCCGCACCGACCTCGCCGCAGCGGTTCGCCTGGTGGAGGGCGTCGCGCCTCAGTTGGGCGCCGCCGGGGTGGTCAGCGCCCCCAGCCTGGCGGCAGTCAGCATCGTCGGCTCCGGAATGCAGAACACCCCGGGCTATGCCTCTCGTATGTTTCGGCTGCTGGCCAACGGCGGCGTCAACATAGATATGATTACCACGTCGGAAATCCGCATCTCCTGTATAATCGCCGAAGCTCAGGGACGCGACGCCGTGCGGTTGCTGCACGATGGCTTTCAGCTCGACCGCGAATGATGGGCGCCCCCGGGGAATATCCATGGCTATCGTATTGGGGCGGCTTAATACCCGTCCCACTCGCGAACCTTTTCCCCGAGAAAACGGCGAGGGGGAATACCCCTGCCGGATTAGGCGGCATCGTTCTCAAATCCGGCATCCCCAACGGTTTGGGATCCAGCTTTCCGCCGGAACGGCCAGGTTGTATTTCATATACGATTGCCCTAGGGGAACTCCGAATCCCTTTCGCATCCATCCCAACCCTTCCCGCTAATTAGGAAGGAGTTGCAGGGATAGGAATGACTCCAACGCCCCATCTGTCCGTCGTCATACCGGCGTACAACGAGGAGATACGCATTTCCCGCACCATCCTCGAAATTGTCTCCTACCTGAACCGGCAGGACTACGAATGGGAGATAGTGGTGGCCGACGACGGCAGCGTTGACGCCACCGCCCGCCTGGTGTCGGAAGCCGCCGACGACGACCCTCGGGTTAAAGTGCTGCCGCTGGAGCATCGAGGCAAGGGCTGGGCCGTCAAGAACGGTATGCTGGCCGCCGTGGGCGAGTTCCGTCTGCTGTGCGATGCCGACTTGTCTGTTCCCATCGCCCAAGTGGAGCGGCTGTTGCCCAGCGGAAACGGAGATGAGGGTGTGGACGTGGCCGTTGGCTCGCGAGAGGCGCCCGGCGCCGCCCGCTACGGCGAGCCGGGCCGCCGCCACCTGATGGGCCGCGTCTTCAACGCCTTCGCCCGCCGCCTGGCCGCCGTGGGAATGGCGGATACCCAATGCGGCTTCAAGTGCTTCCGGGCCGAGGCCGCCCGTCGGCTGTTCGCCAGGGTCACGCTCGACGGGTTCTCCTACGACGTCGAAGCCTTGCACCTGGCGCGGCGCTGCGGTATGACCATGGCCGAAATAGGAGTGGACTGGCATTACCGCGAACACAGCAAAGTCAGGCCCCTGCGCGACGCCCTTGCGATGACCGTGGACTTGCTGCGCATCCGCTGGCGTCATCGGGACCTTTCCGGATTCTAAGAGAACCGCGCGGCAAGGAAATGCCCAAGCCTACTAGGGCAATCGCATAAGGACGGCTTGATACTCGTCATCCCCGCCAAGCTCGTCCCCGTGAAAACAGTGAGAGGGAATCCACTAACTGAAATTTCAAAGGCGATAGCCCTGCTGCTCCAACAGCCCGGAGCATCGGGCTGGTCGGCGCTGACGCCGGTATCCCGAGGGGTAGCAGAAGTCCCTTCCGGGCCTATCTCAAATTGGCCGAATTTCTGGGGGAATTTGCTATTGACCACCCACGGGAACTTGATATAACTGTTATAGGCACCACGGAAAACCTGACCCCCGGAGGGCCCCTGGCGGCTCTGCGCTTGGAGGACGCGCGGCCCTGCCCGTAGTCCCGCCCCGGGGCGCCAAATTACAGAAGGAGAAGGATGAGTACCAAATTTCCCGCAGCCGCTAGTGGAGAAAAGTTCAGACGCAGCCTGGACCGTGAGGCAGTAAGTCTCGCCCTTAAGGGCGAGTGGGAGCGAGCGGCTCAAGTTAATCGCGCCATATTGGAACTGTTCGCCGACGATGTCGAAGCCATGAACCGCCTAGCCAAGGCCCTGATAGAAACGGGCGGATACGATGAGGCCGGTTCGGTTCTGGCCCATCTGGGCGAAGTTTCCCCATACAACAGCATCGCCCGCAAGAATCGCGCCCGCCTGGAGCAGTTGCGCGGCAGCGCAACCTCGCCTTCCCGGCACGCCGGCAAGGCTACGGGAGCGCCCCAGTTATTCATCGGCGAGAGCGGCAAATCCGCCACTGCTCTATTGAGCCATACACCCCCCGGCCTTTCCCCCGCCCTGCTCTCCCCGGGAGACCCGGTGTCATTACGGCTAGAGCACCACGCCCTCAACGTGTACGCCGACGACGGGCAGTACCTAGGCCAAGTGAACCCGCGTCTAGGACACCGGCTGAGCCGTCTCATCGAGGGAGGCAACACCTACGAAGCCGCCATTATCGGGATGCACGATGACGGCATCAGCGTGATGATTCACGAGACCCACCGCGACCGCAGCCTCCAGCACGTCGCGTCCTTTCCCACCCGCGCCGCTCCCTTGACGGAGCCGAAAACTGAGCAGCCTGATGACCCTGCCCACCTGCTGTCTGCCGACGACGAAGATGATGAAGGCATAATTGACGAGGAGGAATTGCAGGCCGCCTGGAACGAAAACGAGTAGGCCAGCGGCAAAAAGGGCTTCCCCTCGTCACCCCCGTACTCCCGTCATTCCCGCGAAAAGAACATCACCCCCGTGAAAACGGGGGGGGGGGGCGGGAATCCATTCACGATGGCGGCGCATGGTACTGCGCCGCCATCGTCATTCCCGCGAAAGAACGTCACCCCCGTGAAAACAGGGGCAGGAATCCATTCGGGGCGATGGCGCAGTACCGCTGAGGCAAAAATTCGCGGTAGCCCGGAGGGCTTGCTTCCGCTGCCTTCCCTGGGGGAGAGCGTGGAGGGAGGGGCCTATTCAGGAAACGCTATACCATGAACACGGGGGCGTCGTCCCGGTTTATGCGGGTTTCCGCCGCCAGCCCCTGGCGTAGGTATTTGGGGAGAGCGAACATCCCGCGATGGGTTTCGGCGTCGTAGTGCCGCAGCTCTTTGTTGACGCGGCGCGCGATGTCGGCGTTCAGGCGCTGGTCATCCATCTCGTAGGGCGTCAGTTGGAAAAGAGACGAGTCGGAGGCAATGGTAAAGCCCCACAGGGTTTGGAAGGCCGGCACGTGCACCTGCGCCGCCGCCGTATGAGAGAATATCCCGCTCAAGGTGTTGTAGATAGTGGTGAAACATTCTTGATGGTTGGGCAGCCCGGCCGGCCCCGACTGGGTCACCAGCACGCCGCCCGGATTCAGCATCGCCCTCGCGATGCGATAGAACTCTTCGGTATACAACAGGTAGGCCGTGCCTTCCTCCAGCGGGTCCACCAAGTCCAGGATGATGACGTCAAAGCCGCCACCTCCTGCTTGCAGATATGCCCTAGCGTCCTGATGCAACAGAGTGAGGCGAGGGTCGTCGAAGCTGCCCCGATGATGATCCGGAAGATGGGCCCGGCATAACTCGACTACTTCCCGGTCCAAGTCAATCATAGTCACGCTTTCCACGGAACGGTGGGCCAAAGCCTCCCGCAGAGTGCCGCCCTCGCCGCCCCCACCGATAAACACGGACTTGGGCTCCGGGTGGGACATCATCGCCGGATGCACCAGCGATTCGTGATAAACGTGTTCGTCCAGCTCCGTGGACTGCGTTTTCCCGTCTAGAACCAGGCTCCGCCCGAAGACGTGCGAGTCCAACACCTCCACCTGCTGATAGGCGGTGGCCCCTGAAAACAGCACTGACCGCAGCCTCAGCAAAACAGCCAGGTCGGGGGAGACGCTTTCGGCGAACCAGTTGCCTGTTAGTTCCATGAGTTGGGGATTCAGCCGGTCACCGGCTGAGGAATAAGCCCCCGTTCAATCTCCTTGATTTCTGCGTCCCTCGACTCCAACTTCTCCGCCAGCCGCTGCGCCGCTTCTCTGGGCAGGAAAGACGAGCCGCAGGAGAAAATGTCGGCGGCGGCATAAGCATATTCCGGCCAAGTGTGTATCGAGATGTGAGACTCGGCAATGGCCAGAATGCCTGTGACGCCTTGAGGGCTGAAATGATGAAAGGACTCGCCGACGACTGTGGCGCCTACGTCACGCGCGGCCGTCAGCATCGCCTGACGTATGTATTTGAGATCGTTGAGCAGGGTGGGGTTACAGTCCCTAAGTTCCAGTAAAACGTGACAACCTAGAACCGTCAATCCACAGGTCCTCCCTTTATGTCATGAATCAATGCCGCTCCCGCCTAGTATCATATTGGGCGACAGTTTGTAATTTTATATTGGAGACCCCAGGTAATCAATACCTAATCTTATGTCTGCCAGACAAAATACGAAAGCCGAGATTAAAATCCCCCTCCCGCGGAAGAGGGAAAGGGAGAGATGAGTTTCCTGATCAGGCGATATAGAGAGCTATTCCAGTATCCCCTAGTATCCCCGCCACGAGCCTTTGGCCTCGTCATATCGCCAAGCTATTTGTCGATGACCAGAAATTGCCCCATCATGCCCAAGTCTTCATGATCCAGAATGTGGCAGTGGAACATATACGGAATGTCTTCCGCCGCATAAGTATTGAATTGGACGGCAACAACGACCTCCCGGTCGTCATTCACCAGCACGGAGTCCTCCCAGCCTGATTCCTCTGGCGGCGGAGGTTCGCCATTGATCGCCAATATCTGAAACTGAGTCTGGTGAGGATGGAACACGTGCTGGCCGTCGCCGCTGGAAAGAGTCCAGCGCTCGGTATCTCCGAGCTGCACCGTTACGTCGATCCGGTTCATGTCAAGCTGGACTCCATTAATTCCCCAGGTTGGGCTGAATTCCCAGAAGTTGCGCGAATCTGCCATGTGGAAACTCCGTTCCACCGTGATCTCCGCCTCGGATATTCGCTCTATGGTGGCGAGCTTGTCCGGAAGCACACTCGGGTCTGAAGCGGACCCGTTCGGGCGGAGTTCCAGCACCCGGCCAAACTCGCTGTCAACTAAAGCGGCGGATTCCATCCCAGCATTGACCACTATCTCCGCCCGGTCCCCGGGCGCAAGTACGAGCTCCTCGATTACCACAGGACTAGCCAGATAGCCGCCGTCGGAGGCAATCTTGGTCATATTAGCCCCCTCGACGCTGAGGGCGTAAATTCGGGCTTGGCTGCCATTCAGCAGCCGAAGCCGAACCAACCCTTCAGGCACCTCGACGAACGGGTTAATCGCGCCGTTCACCGTCAGCGTGTTATATAACTTTCCGTTATCCCCGGAGTCTATGGCAAAATCGAGTTGACTGTCCTCAGTGAAGTCCCTGTCCTGGATGATCACCGGAATGTCGTTCACGCCGTAGGTTGCCGGCAGTGTTGCGGCCGCCGGGTTGTCGTCTTCGATTATTATCATTCCGGCAGCCCCGCGGTACACGTGCTCCGCCGTTACCCCATGAGCATGGGGGTGATACCAGAGGGTGGCTGCTGGCTGAATCACCTCGAAGTCAGCTATCCAGGTATCCCCTGGCTGGATCAGACTGTGGGGGCCGCCGTCGTCCTCGGCCGGCAGGTCGGCGCCATGCCAGTGCGTCGTTGTAGCCTCGTCCAAATCGTTAGTCACGCTGATCGCTACCGAGCTTCCGGTTCTAAGACGAAGGGTTGGGCCGAGCACAGACAGGCCGTTGTAGGAATAGGTATCCGTCAGGGCCGCCTGCTGATAGTCGTGGCGGGATTTTCCGATTGTGAGGTCATAATGCGCCACCTCCTCCCGGTCTAGCGTAGGCTCGAGCAACCCCGGGATCGGAAGCGGCGCCACCGGTGGCCCATCCAACACCACCGGGTTAGCTTCGCTACACCCCCCCAAGTAGACCGCCGCTGAGATAACCCAGAAAACAATCCCCGCTCTCCCTAAGGCAAGACGAAAGAGGGCAAGACGAAAGATGTCCGGGAAGGAACTCTGTAATTGTCTTGCCCTCCCCCCATGGGGAGGGCGTGCAGAAAGCTTGCAAGGAATCACGGCTGAATCAAGACGCGAACCGCCCCATCCGGGTCTGTCCGCTGGGTCAGCAGTCGATGACCGGCTTGCTCCGCCCACAGGGTCACGTCGTAGATGTTCAGGGCATCCGCCAGTATGGCTTCCACAAAGGACTGGGTATCGTGCTCCATCTGCCGCGCGAGGGCGGCGATGACCCCGGCGCAACTCTTGCCCCGGCCGTCTATGACCACCCAGCCGTTCGACACCGTTACCGTTGGCGCATCGGCGTGCACCGCAATCTCGCCGGTCTTGCGGAGGTCGAGCTGCCGCTTAAACTCGGCTACGGCTTCCCATGCCACAGCGCGTCCCCGGTCGCCCGAGGCACAGACCGCGCCCCGCACCCCCACTATGTCCGGATTGATGCGAGCCAGCTCGTCCAAGTCGCTGATTTTCAGATGGCCCGACAGCGCAGTGCTCATCCCCAACTGCTTGCCTTCCAGAACTATCCTGCGCAACACCGGCTCCGGCATAAAGTCGAACAGGTTGCGCCCATCCTTCGTCAGCGTATCTATCAGGAAGCCGTCGCATTCGCCGTCCTTGGCAAGCTGCACCATCAGATGCGGGTCCAGCCCCCCCTCGTAGAGTTCGTTATCGGCGAAGAGAGAGCCGACCAGCTTGGTGTTGAACCCGTCCAGCGCGCGGCGGGATTCCTGCAACACTTCCACGGCAGTGTGATAGTCGGCCACCCGGAACCCCACCTTCACCGAGGTGGCGTCCATCATCGCGGCGGCATAAACGGCCATCGCTACGGTGCCGGCCTGGTTTGGCACCACCCCCAGAGTTACGCTGACGTGCTTCTCCACTGGTATGATGCCCCGCACCTGCCGCACGGTGGAAGGATGGCCGGAGCCAACCATTGCCTCCTGCAAGTTTTTCACGTCCACCACATCGGCGCCGCCCTGCTCGGCCTCCAGCGCCTCGTCCACGTTCTGGACGCTAACCATCAGCAACATACCGGAGGCGAAGTTGTCATTGCCGGTCAGCCACGCGGCCCGGGACGCTTCCCTTGGTTGGGCAAAAACCGGCGGCTGAGCGAAACCCGGCGAGTATGGAGCGCGCCCCTCGGAAGTCTCAAGCCGAGCGGGCGAGGAGGATTCGGCGGGGTCTGGCACCCGGGGCTTCAGCGGCTCCAGCTCCTCGCGCAACTGCATCTTCTCGCTGGGCGTCAGATCCAAAAGGGGCAGGCGAGGCTTGCCGGCCGCCATGCCCATCAGCTCGCCCCAATACTTCACCAGCGACACCGGCAGCGCGCCGTTGTATTTGTCCACCGTCCGCGTCCACCAAGCATCCGACAGCTCGTTGAGGCGGCGAAGGCGCTGGTCATAGAACGTCTCATCAAAGTCACCCTGGCAGGCCCGGTCGATCCAGCGCACATAGTCGTTGGCCCCGGGAACATCAAAGCGCCAGTCAGAGGTGTTAGCGAACATCACCTGCTGGTTGATGCCCAGTTCCTGCCCCTTGAAGTAAATCCACTCGTCCGGCGTGCTGATAATGGAATCCCGCCCCAGGGTTAGATGCGCTTCAATGGAGAGCTGCTGGTTGAAGCTGGCCTCCTTGACTCCCACTACGTTGGGCAGACTGCACAGCCGGGCCAGCCCGTTGACGCTCATAGTGATGCCGAACTGCGGAGAGTTGTAGAACATAATGGCCAGGTTGGTATGGTCGGCCAGCAGCCGGACGTACTCCACCACCTGCTCTTCAGTCTTGGTTACCATATAGGGCGGAGCGACGATGAGAAGGTCGTAGCCGCGTCCCTCCGCATGGGCCGCCAGCGACAGCATTTCCGGCGCCGAACTGTGGGTCACGTGGGCGCCGGTGGGCCAGGCCCCGTTTCCTGGCGTGGCCTGGGCTTCTTCGGCCACCGCGTCCATAACGTCCAGCCTTTCCTCGTGGGTCAAGCTCCAGAACTCACCCATGCCCCAAGCGCAGCCCGCTCCCACGGTGCCTAGGCTGCGAATGTGCCGGATGTTGCGCTTCATCCCTTCCCGGTCAAAGCGGTTGTCCGGGGTAAACGGAGTAATCAGCGTAGTCCACTGCCCCTTCAGGGTCTCCCAAGCCCACTCCTGGGCCTCATGCTTGCGGTAAGTTGCCATAAACTGCACTCCCTCACGAAGCGTTTCAGTCCTGTCTGGTTTGTCTCGCCTGCTGCCATCTCTCCAGCAAAGGCAGGTAGGGCTTTTGCTGGAGAGATGGCAATTTCTCGATTCTGGAGAGGAAAGCCTCCCAATCCTTAAAATTATGCTCGTAACAGTCCCGGCTCCAGAATTCCCCGCATCCGGAGTCCGTTTTGTCGCGACAGCTGCCGCAACAAGCATGATGGTCGCAACCCGCCAACCCGCCGTATACGCAGATACCGTCCACTAATGCTGGCTCGGATAAACCCATCATAACTTACTCGCTGCCCGCTCCATTGCAAGCTTCCTCAGGCAGCAAGGCCAGAACTTGATTGATGGCTCGTTGAATGCCAGGCAACGCAAATCCGGCGTCATCTGTTTCAAGGGCGGGGTGGTAGTAATTATCATGCAGGCTGCTCGCCGCCAAGAAATTATTTTGAAAATTGCTATCGTCGATTTCCCTACTCAAGTTTCTGGCGAAATTCATCATTCTGCTGCGATGGTCATCAATCACCGGCCCGCGCCAAGCATCCACGGCACGGACGGCTTGAGTGATGCTGCCCCACAACATCTCCCCCGTCTTGCCCTGCTCGTTCTTTTCCAGAGCCTCCCGCGCGTTATCCATATACTGGCGGCAATGAAAGACTTGGCTCCGGGCGGCTTCCGAGTCGGATGCGGGCGCTGTCGTCACTGGCGAGACCTGCATACTGAATTTAATGTGGCAGTAATATTATACCCGGTATATCGGGTATACCGGGCGGCCCTTGTTGCCGGGGCGGGGATTGCTTCGCCCCGGCATTGTCCAGGTTCCCCTAATCCTCATCCCCGTACTGCGCCTTCAGCGAGTCCACCACCGCCGGGTCGGCCAGCGTCGTAGTGTCCCCCAGGGCGCGGCCCTCGGCCACGTCCCGCAGCAGGCGGCGCATAATCTTCCCGCTGCGGGTCTTCGGAAGCTCGGCGGCGAAATGAATGTCGTCCGGGCGGGCCATGGCGCCTATCTTGCCAGCCACGTGAGCTTTCAGCTCGGTGACCACCGCGTCAGACATATCCACCCCGTCCTTGAGGGTAACGAAAGCGACAACCGCCTGGCCTTTGACCTCGTGATCCTTGCCGATGCAGGCAGCCTCTGCCACTTTCTGGTTATCCACCAGCGCGCTCTCCACCTCCATGGTGCCGATGCGGTGGCCGGAAACGTTGATGACATCGTCGACCCGCCCCAGCAGCCAGAAATAGCCGTCTTCATCCAGACGCGCGCCATCGGCGGTGAAATAAATGCCCCCTTCCTGGATGTCGGTATAGCGAGACCAGTAGGTGTCCTTGAAGCGCTCCGGGTCCCCGTAGACCCCTCGTAGCATCGAGGGCCAAGGCCGCTTGACCACCAGATACCCGCCCCCGCCGGGGCCGACGGGATTGCCCTCGGCGTCCAAAATTTCCGCCTCGATTCCGGGGAAAGGCTTGGTGGCCGAGCCGGGCTTCAGGGTAGTCAAGCCGGGAAGGGGCGCAATCATTATGCTCCCTGTCTCCGTCTGCCACCAGGTATCCACTACCGGGCAGCGTCCCCCGCCGATGTGCTCCCAGTACCACACCCACGCCTCGGGGTTGATAGGTTCGCCCACCGTGCCCATCATCCGCAGCGACGACATATCGTGCTTCTGCGGATAGCCTTCGCCCCATCGCATAAAGGTGCGAATGGCAGTGGGCGCCGTGTACAGGATGGTCACCGCGTACTTGGCGACGATGGCCCAGAACCGGTCGCGGTCTGGGTAGTCCGGCGATCCCTCATACATCACCGTGGTTGCTCCGTTGGCCAGCGGGCCATAGACGATATAGCTGTGACCGGTCACCCAGCCGATGTCGGCGGTGCACCAATAGATATCGTCTTCCTTGAGGTCGAAAATCCCCTTGGCGGTTGCCTGAACTCCCAGCAGATAGCCGCCCGAGGTATGCACGATGCCCTTAGGCTTGCCGGTAGTTCCGCTGGTGTACAGCAGAAACAGCATATCCTCACTGTCCATCACCTCCGGCTCGCAGGTCATCGGCTGCCCTTCCATCAGGTCGTGCCACCAGATGTCGCGGCCTTCCACCATCTTGTCGTCGGCGCTGCCCGTGCGCCGCAGCACCACCACCTTCTCAACGCTCGGCGCGCCGTCTCCAGATATGGAATCGTCGGCGTTCTGCTTCAGAGGCACAATGCCGCCGCGCCGGTAGCCCCCGTCGGCGGTAATCAGCAGCCGGGACTCAGAGTCATTGATGCGGTCGCGCAAGGATTCGGCACTGAAGCCGCCAAAAACCACGCTGTGCGGCGCGCCGATGCGGGCGCAGGCCAGCATGGCGATGGGCAACTCCGGGGTCATGGGCAAATATATGGTCACCCGGTCGCCTTTCTTGATGCCCAGGCTTTTCAGTCCGTTGGCGAACTGGCAGACCTCCCGCAGGAGGTCGCCGTAGGTATACACCTTCCAGTCGCCCGGCTCGCCCTCCCAGATGATGGCGGCCTTGTTGCGCCGCCCGTTATTGACGTGGCGGTCGATGCAGTTGTAAGACACGTTAAGCTTACCGCCGATGAACCACTTGGCGAAAGGGGCGTCGCTCCAATCCAGCACCGTATCCCACTTCCGGTGCCAGTCCAGCCCCTCGGCCAGCCCGGCCCAAAAAGCCTCCGGGTCGGCGGCCGCCTTAGCATAGATGTCCGGGTCGGCCATATTAGCCTGCGCCGCGAAACCGGAGGGCGGGGGAAAGCTCCGTTCCTCCTGAAGCAGTGCGTCGATACCGCCGGTGTTCTGAACCATCACTACCCTCCTGGTCTAATCATTACCTGGTCTAATCGTTAACGCGCTGAACTTTGCGCTATGCTTTCAAGCCCTTCCGCATAAGGTTGTGCGCCCCTAGTATAAACGCTGTTGAACCGGTCTAGCAGTCGCGTCATTGCCAGCATAGCCGGGCTAATCCAGCCGATGGTTTCCAGAATAACCCGGTGCTGCTCCGGCAAGTCGGCAAGATGCCAGACCTGTTCGTGATGGAAGACCCGGTTGCGCAGGCGGCGGATACTGTCCAACCGCGTATAAGCGTTCTGGCGGGTGCGCTGGCTTCTTGGACAATGCGGGAACACGGGTTCCAGCAACTTAGGCCAAAGGACTTGCTCATATCTGGTTCTTAACAAGCTTAACCAAAATCCGAGAGACAGATTGGCTATCAGGTCTTTAACCCTAACAGGCTGGCGTTTGTATCCTAAATCTCTAGACAGCCGGGTTAACGGTTCTAGCTCTTTCTGATGCAGATGGTCTTGAAACCAGTTCGTAGTGCCAAATTCCTGAGAAGCCGCCGAGCGAATGCTGTTGCGGAGCGAAATCTCGAGGCAATTTAAAGCCGGATAAAGACTATCGCATATCGCTATATCCTACATATATGTTTCGTACGCTTCGAATTCGCTACGCGGGTTGTCGGATTGGTACGAGGCAATTCTGTCCCTGGAAACGGCTGTGGCCAGACTAGAAAAGAAATTTGCTCCAAGCATTTGACAACACACCCTGCGGCTTGCCATTCTTCGAGACTTCAGCCCCCACGACCCCTTGCCTGATAACGAGGCCATCCGTCGCAATTAGTTGAAAAATTCAGACGATCGCACATGGGCGGCATAATACCCGTCATTCCCGCTCTCCCCCGTCATTCCCGCGTAAGCGGGAATCCAGTTTGTCCGCCCCTTCCACCCCACGCCCCTTGCCCGATAGCGTAGAATCCCGTCACTATGGATTCGCGCTATTCCTGTCCAAAAACCTGCAAATACCCCAATCGCCCCTCGGGCCGCTCCCTTGTCTGCTGCTGAAGTGGCCCCCCGCCGGGACGGGCCGCTGCTCACCGGCGGGCGCTGGCGCGATGTCCTCGTCGGCGCAACCTCCGCTCTGGCGATGTTTCTGGCCGCCCTCGACTTTTCCGTCAACGTCGCGCTGCCGGAGCTTGCCGCTGACCTAAACGCCGACCTCCAGAGCGTTCAGTGGGCCCTGGTGGTGTTCATGGGCATCCGGGCCAGTCTGGTTCTGGGCGCCGGCAGCTTCGCCGACCGTTTCGGCCTGCGCCGCGTCTACCTCTGGGGCGGACTGGCCTACCTCGTCTCCATGTTCTGCATCGCCCTGTCGCCCGACCTAGCCTCGGTAGTGGGGTTCCGCATACTGCACGGTATCGGCACCGCCTGTATGTACGCCGTTGCGCCCGCCATCTCCGCCCATCTGTTCCCGCCTCATCGCCGCGGCTTGAGTATGGGTTTCACCACCGCCAATCAGGCCCTGGGCATGGTGGGAGGCACCATCGGAGCCGGATTGCTGGTAGGGGCCGGCTGGCTTGGTTGGGACTGGGAGTGGGTATTCTTGGGACGGGTCCCGTTTATGGCCGCCGCCTTGATTCTGGCCTGGCTCTTCCTCGACCGCGACCCCCCGTTGTCCCAAGAAGGCCCTGCCTTCGACCTGAAGGGAACGCTGACCCTGGCCGCCGGACTGCTGTGCCTCATCATTGGATCAATGCTGGGACGGGAAATCGGCTGGGGAACATGGCCGGTGCCGGCATTGCTGGCGCTGACGCCGCTGATGCTATTCGCCTTCTGGCGAATCGAGCGAAGCGCCCATTGGCCGGTGTTGCCCCTATCCCTGTTTCGCAATCGGGGATTCGTGGTGTCCGCCTCCTGCTCCGCCTTTGTGTACCTTTCCGCCTTTGTGGTGTGGTTTATATTTCCCTTCTATGTCGCCGACACCCTAGGACGAGGGCCGGAGACCCTGGGAACCATGATGGCGACGGCCTCGCTCTGCGGGGTTGCGATGTCGTTGCTGGGCGGCTGGCTTAGCGACCGGATCGGCCCTCGAATCGTGGGCGCGGTGGGGATGCTCGGCATCGCCGCCGGGCTGGCTATGACGGGCCTGCTAGGCGCCGAATCGTCCCTGGCCCAGACGGCTTTATGGGTGTCCCTTACCGGCGCGGGGAACGGGCTGGTGCAGGCCGCCTGCTATTCGCTGGTGATGAAAAGCGTCGGCCCGGAGCGATTCGGAACGGCAGGCGCGATGCTGTCGCTGACCCAGGCCCTCGGCTCCATATCCGCCATCGTCGTCTTGGGCGGGATCTTCGCCCTGCGGGAGGAGCATCATCTGGCACAACTGGCCGGGGCCGCGGGAGCGGAGGCCGCCGCCTTCCTGATGGCCTACCGCGACGTGTTTATGATGGGGGCCGGGATAGCGGTGGCCGGGGCCGCAGTGGCCGCCTTCGGCCGCCCGCCCCGCTGACGCCGGTCCGCCGTTTCCGTCCCTTACCGCCTCCCCAAAACCGCGATATTGCGATGCTTTAAGTTCCAGAAGTTTCATCTTCGGCGTATGGCCTCTAATCCCCTTTCTGCTTCAGTATCATATCTGCTTCAGTCCATTGCTTTTATCAATAGCCGCAGCATATAAAACTAAGCGTTGCCCAAACCTTCCCCCTAAATCGGCCCCTCGGGTGGGAGGCCCAAAGCCACGCGGCCATAGTCCCGCCCGCCCAGATCCATCACCAGCCCGTCGCGGTGGGCCACGGCCTGAGCATCGCGGTGAAAGCGCTGCAACGGCGTCGAATGAAAAATGCCGTGGCCGCCGCTGATGTCGAACAGCCGGTTCACCGCCTGCTGACATAGCTGGACGGCAAAGGCTTTGTCGCGCCGGAACCTGGCCCGTTCCAGCGGAGTGAAAAGCTCCCCGGCCTCTCCCTTTCGCAGAATCTCGCCGATGTCTTCCCGCATCACCATATGGGCAGCGTCGGCCTCAGCGCTGGCTTGAGCCAGGCGGGCGTGAACCGCCGGGGAATCCGCCGTTCGCCCGGGTCCCGATGTCCCCTTCAGACTCGCGGTGAACTCTTCAATCATCCCTTGCGCAATCCCGATCATCGGCCCTACCAGATCCCAGCCCAGCAGCGCCCCTATGGGAACCCGGTAGCGGGCTTGGCCGTGCATCTCCCAGCCGCTCCCGTCGCCGTTGCCCGCCGTGTTTACGTCGAGAACGCGGTGATACGGCACGAAGGCCTTCTTGGTCACGATGTCCTTGCTGCCGCTCCCCCGCAGACCGGATACGTGCCAGGTATCCCTAATCTCGAAGTCACTGCGGGGAATCAGCGCCCAGTTGCGCTCCCCGATGTTGGGCGCCCCCAGCATCACCCATCCCGCATGGTCGCAGCCGCTGGAAAACTCCCACCGCCCCGACAGCCGGTAGCCGCCCCGCACGGGTTCGCAGACCGACTTGCCCGGGTTCAAAGAACTGGACAGAAGAGTATCGGGATTTTCGCCGAACACTTCCTGTTGCGCCGGCATCGGCCAATACCCGGCCAGCCAGGCGTGGGCGGCCCATAGTCCATAGCACCAAGAGGTCGAAGGGCAGCCCCGGCCCAACTCCGCCGTAACGTCCAGCGCCAGCGCATAGCTAACGTCTACGCCTCCGAACTTCCTGGGCGTCCCTATACGGTAAAGCCCCGTCGCCAGCAGATCGCCCACCGTTTCATCGGGAATCTGGCGCAGTTCCTCCGTGCGGTCGGCCCGCTCCTTGAGAACTGGCACGAGGTCTGCCGCCTTGGCCAGCAGCGCCCGCTCCGTTTCGGTCATCTCCAACGCCCCCTCCGGTTGCCGCGGCGAGTAGCGCGCGGAATACGGCGAAGTATAGCACCCCCTCCCCGGAAACCGGGCTGCGAAGGTCAGAACCGGCAGTTATCTGCGCAGTCATCCTTTCGCCCCAGCCGCCGGCCTATGCTAATCCGGTTGCGCGCGAACCAGCGGTAGAAAGAATCAAAGACGGGCCGGGCCGGCCACCAGCCGGTCCAAGCCATCAGCCAGCCCAGGCCGGCCAGCCGGTACGCCTCGCGCAGGCTATCCATCCCCACCGTTACGCTGCCGTCGGGTCGGATGCCGTATAAGGCCGCATCCACCTGTTCACCGGCCAGCCCGAAGTCAGCGGCGTCAAAGCCGTCGGCGGCGATATCCACCGCCTCGATTACTTGCGGGCGGCGGCGATGAAGCCACAGCACTTCCCGGCTGCATATAGGGCAGGCACCGTCATAAAGCAGACGGTATTGTTCCTTCGCTGACATATCCCACCCGACAAGGATGATTTTTCCTGTTCCTACCCTTACTATTCTACCTGCCGTATGCCCCCCGACGATATAGGAATCTCATACCCGCCCCCACCCCCGTCTCACTCGTCTCCCGCCCCCGCCCCCATCCCTCCTGCGAAAGAACGTCCCCCCCGTGAAAACGGGAGCAGGAACCCCCTGCCGCCTCCCCGTCTTGACGGGAGCATCCCCTATTGGTATACTCTCCCAAGTGCGGGCGGTTAGCTCAGTTGGTTAGAGTACTTGCTCGACACGCAAGAGGTCAGTGGTTCGAGCCCACTACCGCCCACCACTAGATCAGATATCCCGGTTCACCCCCCATAGGCAGGGACGGCTTACCGCCCTAATTCCGAATAAACCGGACGAAACCGGCTCCGCTCCAGCTCTGTTTGGCGCCGCAGCCGGTCCCGCTTGTTGACTGGGGTACAGAGAATTAAAAGATGAACGCCTCCGAGATATACAAGCCCGAAGCTAATCCGCGCATCCCCCAGTTCTCCGCGGGCGACACCATCCGCGTCAACTTCCGCATCCGCGAGGGCGACCGCGAGCGCGTGCAAGCCTTCCAGGGCGTGTGCATCCGGCTGGACCACGGGAACGGCCCCGCCGCCAGCTTCACCGTGCGCCGGATTACCTCCGGTATCGGTATCGAGCGCATCTTCCCCCTTCATTCGCCCCTGATTGAGTCCGTGGAAGTCACCCGATACGGCTCCGTGCGCCGGGCAAAGCTCTATTACCTGCGAGGATTGCAGGGCCGCGCCGCCCGCATCAAAGAACTGAACCCGGCCCAGCGCCGCCGCGCCGCCGAAGCCCAGGCCGCTGCCGAGGCCCGCCGGGAGGAGGCCCGCTTAGCTGCCGAGGCAGAAGCTGAAGCTCTAGCCGCTGCCCAAGCCGCAGAGACGGCCGCCGCCGGTGAAGAAACGGAAGCCGAAAAACAGGCAGAGCAATAAACGCCCCTTCCCCAGCGCCCATCCTTCCGCCATGGGGAAACCCATCCTGAGCCTCTCGAAGGGCGCTCTGGCGCTGATGAGCCGTGGATGAGCTAAGGTACGCGGACGTGGCAGTGGATACTCCAGTAGGCCACTCCCGCGCCTTCACCTATGGAGTCCCCGCCCGCTTCCCGGTGCAGCCCGGGCAATTGGTGTGGGTTCCCTTTGGCTCGCAGACGCTTCAAGGCATTGTAGTTGGGCTTTCCGCCACCAAGCCTGAGTTCGCCACCCGCGACATTCTCCAGCCCGTAGAACCCGTGCCGCTGCTTGGCCCCCAACAGCTCCAGTTAGGCCAGTGGCTCAGCCGCTACTATCGCTCCCCCCTCTTCCCTGCCCTTTCGCTGATGCTCCCCCCGGGATTCGAGGCCCAAGTACGCTCCCGCCTTTTCCCCGTTCCTCAACCCGCCTTGGAAAAGGAGAATCTGCGAGAGGAAACGGCGGCAGCCCTCGATGCCCTAGGAGACAAGGGCCGGATGTCCCAGGCCGACTTCGTGAAGCTGCTGGGCCGGCAGGGCGCCCGCGAACTCAACCGGCTGCTGGAGCAAGACGCAGTTCGCCGCGAAGTCTCCATCCCTCGCCCCGGCATCGCGCCCAAATATGAGGGCTACCTGATACCAGCGCAGCCCAGCGCCGCCGAGCCAGAAGTAACCGCCCGCCAGCAAGCCCTGCTGGACGCTGTGCGCCAGCCGCCCGGCCGCCTGCCCCTAGGGGAAGCCAACCGGGAGTTCGGCTCTCAGACCGCCAAAACTCTGTGGCGGAAGGGTCTGGTGGCCCAGGAATGGTGGCGCATCTCCGGCGGGCCCCCGCCCGTCCCGCATCTCGGCAGCGCCGACGGTCCCGATCGGCTCACCCTGACTCCCCAGCAGCGCCAAGCGCTGTCGGAAATCACCGCCGCCTTGGATGCCACCTTCGGGGAAGGCCGTAATCCCTCCTCTCCGGCAGAGGCAGCGCCATTGTCCGCCCGCTCCTTTTTGCTCCACGGCGTCACCGGCAGCGGCAAAACCGAAGTGTACCTGCGGGCCATTGACCACGCCGTCCGCCTGGGGCGCCGAGCCCTATTCCTAGTACCGGAAATCGCGCTCACTCCCCAGACTTTGGAACGAGTCAACGCCTGGTTTTCCGGCCGCGTGGCTTTGCTCCACAGCCAGCAGACGCCCCGCCGGAAGTTCGACCAATGGTGGGACATCCGGGGCGGCCATTTCGACGTGGTGGTCGGCCCCCGCAGCGCCCTATTCGCCCCGGTCAACAATCTGGGCATTATCGTCATAGACGAAGAACACGAGTGGACCTACAAACAGGAAGAATCGCCCCCCCTGTACCACGCCCGCACCGCAGCGCTCGATCTGGCCCGGAGTGCCGGCGCCGTGGTGCTGCTAGGTAGCGCCACACCCTCGGTAGAGAGTTACTACTACGCCTCCCGAGGGCGCCTGCGGTTATTGGAATTGCCCCACCGCGTTGCCGGAGTTGCAACCCTTCAACCGCCTCCGGGCCAACCGATGGCGGAAGCCCCAGAAAATAGCTACCCCGCCGCTGCGCCGGGCCTAGCCTGCGTGGAAGTGTGCGATATGCGGCGGGAGCTGCGGGAAGGCAATCGTCAAATTTTCAGCCGTGCCCTGCTCGCCGGACTCCAGGAATGCTTGACCGGCGGCAATCAGGCGATACTCTTCCTCAACCGGCGCGGTTCCTCGTCCATAGTCCAGTGCCGCGACTGCGGGTACGTTGCCGTGTGCCGCCGCTGTGCTACTTCGTTGACCTGCCATGCCGCCCCGCCCCGGTTGCTCTGCCACCAGTGCAATTACTCCCGCCGTCCGCTGACCCATTGCCCAGAGTGCCGGGGAAGCCGCATCCGCCAGTTGGGCCTGGGAACTGAGGGAGTGGTCTCGGAAGTAAGCAAGCTGTTCCCCGGCGTCAGCGTAGACCGCCTCGACTCCGACACTTCCCGCTCCCCCGGAGCCGTCAGCAAAGCCGTTTCGCGGCTCGCCTCGGGCGAGACCCAAGTGCTCGTAGGCACCCAGATGGTGGCCAAAGGGCTGGACATACCCAACGTCACCCTCGTGGGCGTAGTCTTGGCCGACATCGGCCTGCACGTGCCGGATTTTCGCGCCGGCGAGCGCGTCTTCAGCCTGCTCTGCCAGGTAGCGGGCCGCGCCGGTCGGGGTGATGCGCCGGGCCGCGTGTTCATACAAACCTATAACCCAGAGCATTACGCCCTTCGCGCCGGAGCTAATCAAAATTACTTAGAAATGTACCGGCAGGAAATCGAATCGCGCCGCCGGCTGGGCTACCCGCCCTTCAATCAGTTGGCTAACATCCTCTGCCAGAACAGCGACAGCGACGCCTGCCAGCGGCAGGCCACCGCCGTCGCCGACGAACTGAAACGCCGAGCCGCCGCCGAGGGCCGCACCGACATTGAAGTCAACGGCCCGGCCCCAGGACTGCCGCCCCGCCTGCGCGGCCGCTACCGCTGGCGGCTGATTCTGCGGGGGCGTGGCCTGGCGGAATTCCTCGAAACCGCCGACTTCCCCGCAGGCTGCTCCATAGACATAGACCCAGCCCACCTAGCCTAGCTCCCTCCCGTCATTCCCGCCCCGCCGTTCCTGCGGAGCTCGTCCCCGTGAAAACGAGGAGCTGGAACTCATACACCCTAAGCGCCCAATACCGCCCTTGCCCCTACTGCTAAACTAGTCAACTACACCCTGCTCCGCCGAGGCCCGCCGATGCAAATTTCGCCCCACATATTCAGCACCCATATCGAAGAAGACCCCTCCACCTTTGGAGCGATGCACCCGGGCGGCACCCAAATTTACTTCGTCGGAGACCCCTCTGGCCCCATGGTAGTGGTGGATTCCGGCGAACCTTACCGCTCCTGGACCAGGCAGATTCTCGACTATCACGCCGAGCTGGGCCGCCCGCGGATTTCCGCGATACTGATTACCCACGGCCACGGAGACCATATCGGCGGCCTCGACCGGCTGCAAGAGAGCTTTGACTGCGAAGTGCGCTGCCATCCCAAGCTGGAGCCTAGGCTGACCCATCAATTAGGCCGGGGCATTGTCCGAGAGCTGGCGGAACAAGAAACGGTGGATACCGGCGGCGGGGTGTCGCTCCGTGCCTGGCCCACCCCCGGCCACGAGGACGACCATATCGCCTACCACCTGCCGGCAGACGAGGCGGTATTCAGCGGCGACACTATCCTCGGTAACTCGTCCTCTAGCGTGCGCAATCTGAAACAATATATGGAAACCCTGGAAACCCTGGCTCGGCTCAACCCCATCATCCTCTGCCCCGGCCACGGCCAAGTCATCCGCGACGGCGCGGCCCGCGTCGCCTGGTACGCCCGCCACCGCACCGAGCGGGAAGAGCAGGTGCTGGCGGCCCTGGCGAAAGGGGCCGAGTCCGTGGACGAAATCGTTACCGCCGTGTATCCCCGCGACTTGGCCGACAACCTGCGGAGCGCGGCCTCCCGTAACGTCCGCACCCATCTGCAGAAACTGGTAGAGGAAGGCCGGGTAGCCGAGGCATCATCAACCTATGTAATAACCAGCGGCGGGAAGTGAATCCCAACCGGCGGACGATACGAATTGGCGGTGGGCTGGGCTGCGGCTTGCTAGCGGGCGTATGGCTGGTGGCCATCGGCGCGGTGCTGATTTCTCCCGTCGGCGAGTGGATTATCAAGGGCATCGGCTGGCTGCTGCTAGGCACGGGCGTACTTATCGCTACCCTCTCCGTAGTCGGCTGGCTGACCGGGCGCCGGCGCCAACCTTGACGAAACGCCGCTACGAATGAGTTCCGTCATTCCCACCCACATCCGTCATTCCCGCGAAACTTGCCCCCGTGAAAACGGTGAGCGGGAATCCACAAACCAAATTAGGCGGACTTGGTCCGAAAACCAGACATCCCCAACGCCCCAGCGCCAGGCTTTCCGCCTCAGCGACTGGGATTGTAATTTCATATGCGGTTGCGCTTTATCGAATTTGGATGCCCTTGATCTATGAATACCCGCCCGGCTCAGGCCATCATTGCCGCATATCTCGCGGCCCCCCTTACGAACCAATGCGGTTCGGGTCCTTTTCCAGCAGCTCAATCCGTATGTTTCCCGGAGCCACGACGAAGGCGATTCTCACCCCCGGGCGGATTTCGTGAGGCTCCGACGTGAAGTTTGCGCCCTTCGCCCGTAGGTCCGCGGCAGCATCGTCCAGATTCTCGACCCGCAGACCGAAGTGGTCCAGTCCCTGATGTGGATGCTCGGCGCTCGGCGTTGCGTCTTCTCCGCAACGGGCAATGAAAATATCCAGCCCGTTCAAGTCCAAATCCACCCGCGGATTGCCGTCCGACTGTACCGACTCCAAGATTCTCGCTCCAAACATCTCGTTAAAATAGCGGGCTGTATCCATCGGCTCCGGGCTTAGCAGATGTATATGGTCGTAAGCGTAGAAAGCCATGGCCTATTCCTCCGGGGAGAATCTGTAATTCCCTAATACGGCAAAGAAACCCTTTCCTAAGAGGAGAGGGTTTCTTTGCCAGCAAAACCGCCGCCTAGCGGGCCAGTCCGTAAGGAATAGCCTTGACCGCCGGGTCTTCCGACTGATTCATCGTTTCGGCCAGCTTGACGATAAGGCCGCTCATCGCCGTCTCGCCCCAATACCATTCGTGGATTTCGCTGTCCTCCGCTCCCGGACGCTGCTCCATCCGGGCCTCATAGTAAAAGGCCTTAAGGTCGTCCACGCAATATCGGATGAACTGCGGAAGTCCAACGCTGTCGGGCCGCCCGTCGAAATCGGAACTTTCCCCAGCAGCATAGGCTTCAAGGAAGCGCACGGCGCCCCGGAACCGGCGCTGCGGCACGCCGCTAACCCCGACAGCGGTTCGCCCCCCGTTCTTTTCTACCCAGCGCTCATAGTAGGGCCGCAACGAGGTCAGCTCGTCGGCCGGGTTGAGGCCCTCCGGCGAGTCGGAACGCTTGGCCCCGGACGCCTGCAAGAGCTGTTCCGGCACAGTATCATCCTCGAATTCCTCCAAAACCGGCCCCTGACCCACCTCCAGCAAATCAAAGGCAGCCTTTATCACCTGATGCTGAATGAGCGGGTCGCCCGCCCGTCCCAGAGCGTTGCCGAAGGCATAGGGAACCCACAGCATCCTAGGCGGCTTGGTGCGTTCCGCGTGTTCTTTCACGAACACCACGCCGGTAGTGGCGAGGCCGGCCTCCTCGAAGCACCTTCCCAGCACGCTGACAGCGTGCGAGCAGAGCGGTCAAGTAGGGGTGAGAAACACCACATCCACCCCTTCCTCCAGCATCCTCCGCGCCCCATCCGGGCCGGTGTCCTCTACCACTTTGGTAGTGTCCCGCAACGCGCCCATATAAGAGTAGTAATTATCCGCTAACGAGCCGATGACTCCCTGCTCCCGCAACTCCTCCATCCGGTCGATGGGGAAGGTAACGTTGATGTCGCGGTAGATTCCGGTATGGTCGAACCCGATGCTGACGTGGCTTTGGATGATGTCCGCCGCCGGAGCGCTGCGCGGAATCACCCGGTAAGAACAGTCGCCGCCCTGTGGATCGGTGACGAAAGGCCGGTCGTCCCGCAGATGCAGCCCAGCCGTCGTTACCAAGGCAACCCGGCTCTCGCTGAGAGGCTTGCGCATCGCCGTCCAAGGCGTATCGTCGTGCTCCATACACGGAAACATTTGCAGCATCCGCCGCTGTACTTCACTGAGGGTCTCAAGCCTGGGCATATTCGCACCTGCCGTTTCAGGAATTGGATCTAGATGTCCAGATTAAGCGTCCTGCGCTTCCGGTGAGCCTGTCTTTCTATCAGGCAAGCATCTTTCGATTGTAGAACCCACCCCGTAATTGGTCTATATACTCCAAAAACCCCGAAAGAGCTATTGCTCATAGGCGGCTTATCCCGTCATCGAAAGCCCCTCCCCGTCCTTCCCGACCCCTCTCATCGTCCTTCCCGCGAAAGAACGTCACCCCCGTGAAAACGGGGGCCAGAGGGGGGCGTATGCCTACGCAATGGTACGTCTGGACGTCACCCCCGTGAAAACGGGGGCCAGAACCCCCCTCTTCCTACTAGACCAGCCTACTGCCCAGGGGAGAATGTTGTGCTATCGTAGCGTTAGGCAAGACCAGTGTCAAAATCCTTCGTCTGACATAACGGGAGCCTGAAATATGACGCCGACAGTCGTTGTCGCCGGAGTCAGAAGCGGGGTGGGCAAGACCACCATCGCCACCGGCATCATGGGCGCGCTGACCCGCCGGGGCTATGCCGTGCAGCCCTTCAAGGCCGGGCCGGACTATATCGACCCGTCCTATCATCAGGCTGCTTGCGGCGTGCCTTCCCGCAACCTCGATACCTGGCTGTTGCCTCGTCCCACGGTGCTGGAGCTCTACCGCAAGGCGGCGGCGCGCCGGCAAATTTCCGTGGTCGAGGGCGTGATGGGCTTGTTCGACGGCCATTCCAGCCTCGACGAAGAAGGCTCCACCGCTCAGCTCGCCAAACTGCTAGGCGCGCCGGTGCTGCTGGTGGCCGACGCCTCCGCCGTCGCCCGCAGCGTGGCCGCCGAAGTCCTAGGCTACCAGCAGTTCGACCCTAACCTGAACCTGGCCGGCGTCATCCTTAACGGCATCGCCAGCCCGGCCCACCTCGAATTCTGTAAGCCTCAAATAGAAGCCACCACCGGCCTGCCGGTGCTGGGATACCTGCCCCGGCGGGCCGAATTTCAGCAGCCAGAGCGGCATTTGGGCCTCATTCCCACCGTGGAAGGCACCGTGGCCCGGCAGTGGTACGATGCCCTGATTGCGCAAATCGAGGAGACCATAGACGTGGGCCGCGTGGCAGAACTGGCCGGAACGTGCGCCCCGCCAGCTCCGGCAGAGGATGCGCCGCCGGTCTACCCCCACGAATCGCAGCCCCAGCGGGCCGTGATAGCAGTGGCCCAGGACAAGGCGTTCAACTTCTACTACCAAGACTCCCTAGACCTGCTCGAGGCCTGGGGCGCCGAAATCGCCCCCTTCAGTCCGCTGGAGGATGAAACCCTTCCCGAAGGCGCAGGCGGAGTCTACCTGGGCGGCGGATTCCCAGAAATGTTCGCCGCCGAGCTGTCGGCCAACCGCCCGATGCTACACTCCCTCCGGAGGGCCGCGGAGCAGCGAATTCCCATCTACGGCGAATGCGGCGGGCTGATGTACCTAGGCCGCAGCCTGACTGGTTTCGACGGGGTGAGCCACTCCATGACTGGCCTGATACCGGCGGAGTCCGCCATGTCCCAGTCCCGCCTGTCCCTCGGCTATCGTGAAGTGGAAGCGCGCGACGACGGGCCGCTGCTCGCGTCGGGGCAACAAGTTCGAGGCCACGAGTTCCACTGGTCTACGCTAGACCAGCCGCCCCAGGACGCCGAATCGGTCTACCGCGTGGTCAATCAGGGCGGACGCCCCGACGGCTTTCGTAACGGCAGCGTGTGGGCCGCCTACGTCCATATCCACCTAGGCAGCGCTCCGAGTCTCGCGCCGCGTTTCGTGGAAACCTGCGCATCCCCAAGCCTATCCCCGTCATTCCCGCGAAGCTTGTCCCCGTGAAAACGGGGAGCGGGAACCCATTTTTCGTGAATCCCGCTACATCCCGTGAAAATACATAGCGAGGGAAAAATGACCACCGTCAACCCGTCAACCCCCAGTCAGGCCGCCGGCGACCCGCGGCAGGAACCGGGGCCTCAGTCCGTTCCTGGCCCGCGCATCAACCAGGGTCTGGTCATCGTGAACACCGGCTCCGGCAAGGGCAAGACCACCGCTGCCATGGGCGTGATGCTGCGCGCCTGGGGCCGCGACATGAAGGTGGTTATGCTCCAGTTCATCAAGCACACCACGGCCAACTTCGGCGAACAGCGCGCCGCCAGAAAGATGGGCATCGAAGTGCGAGCCATGGGCGACGGCTTCACTTGGCGCTCCAAGGACCTAGAGACCTCGGCGGGCCTGGCTCGGACCCACTGGGAGGATTGCAAAAAAGTCATCGCCCGGGGCGAGCACGACGTGGTGATACTGGACGAGTTCACCTATGCCCTGCACTACGGCTGGGTGCCGGTGGAGGACGCGCTAGACGCCCTGCGCCACCGCCCCGAAATGATGCACGTCATCATCACCGGCCGCAACGCCCCCCCGGAACTGGTGGACTTCGCCGACCTGGTCACCGAGATGACCCTAGTCAAACACCCCTATCAAAAAGGCATAAAAGCCCAACCCGGAATCGAATTCTAGAGTGTAACCATCCATGACGATTGACGATATTGCCGCCCTGGCCGCGGGTGGCGAGTCCGAAGGTTGGAACTGAAAAAGACCACCGGCGAGCGGCGTCAAACCGCCAAAACCGCTTGCTCCACGCTTAACCACCAAGGTGGCCTCATCATAGGCGTCAACCC
Organism: Dehalococcoidia bacterium; assembly: GCA_965199995.1. Classification (GTDB taxonomy): domain Bacteria; phylum Chloroflexota; class Dehalococcoidia; order Lucifugimonadales; family UBA3495; genus VXOI01. Next base: position 169,857 of record OZ241328.1, read on the forward strand.
TGACCGCCGGGTTGTCGGGAAAGCAGATCTGCAACAGCAATATCGAGGACGTAAGTAAAGAGTTCCAGCAAATTGACCCGCCGTCGTTTCCTTACCATAGAACGGATACCGGTTGAGGCCCGCCTGGCGAAGCCCTGCTAATCCGGGTGAGCCGGGGAGATATGGTTCCTTACCGCTACCGGAGTGAAGCCTACCGGAGAGTGGGGAACACCAACCTGCGGATGTCCCGGAATGATGAACACCAAATGTTTCTGGAGAGAGTTCATACGGAGCAGCGTTGGGAAAAATCAGCCTGCCAACGGCTGGACCCCGGAAGACCTAGACACTGCCGAAATCCGGCGCACCGCTAACGCGGCAATCCAAATAGGCAGGCCGTCCGACCCTATCCCCGACAGCCCGGAAGAAATTCTGCGAGGCATGGGCCTGCTCAAAGACGGTTCATTATTGCGCGCCGCAGTTGTGCTGTTCGGACAGGAACAGAGCATTTCCTCTTCCTCTCAGTGGACTCAATGCCTGTTGCGGGTTGCCCGCCTCCAGTATTAACCGCGCAAATGCCGACGGCTCCATCAGGGCTATCGCATATGGGCGGCCTAACACCTGTCATTCCCGGTAACACCCGTCATTCCTGCGAAAGAACGTCCCCCCCCCCCCCCCCCGTGAAAGCGGGAGGGGGAATCCCCAACCCGAATCAAGCGGAATCGCTCCAAAATCAGGCATCCTCAACGGTCTGAGATTCATCTTTCCGCCGGAACATCCCAATTGCATTTCATATTCGATTGCCCTGTGGGCTGCATGGTAGCCCATTGCCCCAACTCCCCCCGCGGCATTAGAATCACCAGACACGAAGCAGACATAAAGGAGCAGCCGCTATGACAGCCATCAGAGACGAGGCATCAGTGGGAGAGAGCGCCTTCAACGAACAGTTCGGGCCGCCGTCGGAGCGGGCGGTTAAGAAGCTCAAGGGCCACCTTACCCCGTGGGTGCAGGAATTCGTCCAGAATGCCCCCTTCGTGGTCATGGCCACCGCCGATGCCGACGGCCGCTGCGACGCCTCCCCCAAGGGCGGCAAGCCCGGCTTCGTCAAAGTGATTGACGACAGCCGCTTGCTCTTCCCCGACGTGGCCGGCAACAGGCTCTTCCAGTCCTACCAGAACATCGAGACCAGCCCCTACGTCGGCCTGATTTTCTTCATCCCCGGCCTCAACGACACCGTGCGTGTAAACGGCCGCGCCAGCGTCGTCGGCAAGGACGAGCTGGACCGCCAGAGCATCGAGCTTGCCCTCTACGAGACCGATGACAACTCCCGCCACCTCCAGGGTCTGCTTATCGAGGTCGAAGAGGCTTACAGCCACTGCCCTCGCGCCCTGAAGTTCTCCAAACTGTGGGATGCCGAAGAGATTGGCAGCAACCGGGCCAGCTCGCCGGTGAGCGAGCGCACCGACGAAAACTACTGGGCCCACGAGGCCGAGGCATAGAATTGGGAACTTTCAGAGTCCGCCTTCAGGTGGGAACTCTCGATAAAGGGCCTGCCGAGACTGTGGATGCCCTGGTAGATACCGGCGCCACTTTCTCGATGATGCCGGCGTCCTTGCTGAAGCGTATCGGCGTTGAGCCGGATGCTGCCCTCCCTTTCCCGATAGCTACTGGAGAAGGGGTTGACTACTCTACGGGAGAGGTTTCGCTGGCAGCGCATGGCCGCCGCCATACCTGCCCGGTCATATTCGGCCCCGATAACCATTACATCCTGGGCGCAACGTCCATGGAATTGATGTTGCTGACAGCAGACCCGGTCCATCAGCGCCTCGTCCCCACAGAAGGCGAGGCATAGGACCGGCATTCTTCAAAACCTCCCGCTGTATTCCACGACAATCAACCAATGCCAAGACAACAATGCCAATACTAAGGAAGTGCTAATGGTCACCATCGCCTTCGAGCAACGCAAGCTGTCCAACGGAATGGACGTCATCCTCCACGAAGATCACACCATCCCCCTGGTGGCGGTCAACGTCTGGTATCACGTCGGCTCCAAAAACGAAGAATTGGGGCGCACCGGGTTCGCCCACCTGTTTGAGCACGTGATGTTCGAAGGCACCAAGCATCACAACCGCAGCCACTTTGAACCGCTGCAAAAAGCCGGAGCCAGCCTCAACGGCTCCACCACCACCGACCGCACCAACTATTGGGAAGATGTGCCTTCCAATTACCTGGAGCTGGCCCTGTGGCTGGAAGCCGACCGCATGGGCTTCCTGCTCGACGGCCTCGACCAGCAGAAATTCGACGTGCAGCGCGACGTGGTGAAGAACGAACGCCGCCAGTCCTACGAAAACCGCCCCTACGGTATGGCCCACTGGCACTTGCAGTCGGCCCTTTTCCCCTTGCCCCATCCCTACCACTGGATGACCATCGGCTCCCAGGAAGACCTGGACGCTGCCAGCCTAGACGACGTGAAGGACTTCTTCCGGCGCTTCTATGGCCCTTCCAACGCCAGCCTTGCCATCGCCGGCGATTTCCATCCCGCAGAGGCCCTGGAGCTGGTGAACCGCTACTTCGGCGACCTTCCCCCCGGCGAAAGCGTGCCGCGCATCGGGCGGCAGGACTCCTTCCTTTCCGGCCGTGTGGACATCGAAATGCGGGACAAGGTGACCCTGCCACGGCTCTATATCGCCTGGCCCGCCCCGCCGGAAGGCCACCCAGACGATGCTCCCCTGGAACTGTATCAGGCCGTGATGTCCGACGGCCTCAGCTCCCGCCTGCATCGCTCGCTGGTATACGAAAAGCAGATTGCCCAGCACGCCTTTGTCCGCTATGTCCCGTCGGAAATCGCCGGCCAGTTGCTGGTGCAGGTCACCGCTGCCGAAGGCCATAGCCTGGACGAAGTTGAAGCAGCCATCGAAGCCGAGCTGGAGAACATCCACCGCAATCCCCCCACCAGCGAGGAAATCGCCCGCTCCAAGAACCGCATCGAAGCTACCCACTTCCGCCAGTTGGCCCGAATCGGCGGTTTCGGCGGACGCGCCGACCAGCTCAATCACTTCAACGTGTTCGAGGCCGATGCCGGTCTCATCAACACTAGCCTCGACCGCTGCCTGGCCGTCCAGCGGGAAGACATCCTGCGAGTCGCCGAGACCTATGTGGGCGACAATCAGGTGCGCTTGCGGGTGCTGCCGGAAACGCCGCTGTCCGCCTCCGCCACCACCGTTGACCGCTCCATCATGCCTCCTCCCGCCGGTGAGCCTAATTTCACGCCGCCATTGCCCACCCGCGACCGCTTGCCCAACGGCATGGGCGTGACCGTCGTGGAGCAACGCGGAATGCCCATCGTCGCCTTTGGCGTTTTGCTGGACTCCGGCGCCTCCGCCGACCCCGCCGGCCTGCCCGGCCTCGCCGGCCTGGTGGGCGACCTGCTCCCCGAGGGAGCGGCCGGCAAGTCCAGCCAGCAAATCGCCAACGATTTCGAGTTTATCGGAGCGCGCTTGTCGGTGGACAGCCGCCGCGAGTACACCCTGCTCTCCACCGAGACCCTCTCGAAACACTGGGGCAGCGCCTTGGAGATGATGGGCGAGGTCATGTTGTCGCCCGATTTCCCCGAGCATGAGCTGGAGCGGGTGCGGCGCGAACACCTGACCGACCTGCGCCGCAGCAAGGATGAACCCAACGTTATCGCCGAGCGGCTCATTGCCCGCCTAGTCTATCCCGCCGGCAGCGGCTACGCCCATCCCGTCGGCGGCACCGAGGCGTCAGTGCAGGCCATCACCCGCGACGACCTGCTGGCGCAGTACCGGCGCTCCTGCCGTCCCGGCGGCGCCCGTTTGCTGGTCGTCGGCGACGTCGACCGCGAAGAAGCGATGCGCCGCGCCGCCGCAGTGTTCGGAGCTTGGAGCCTCCCGTCAGCGGATGCCGCCATCGAAGACCCCGCAGAACCGGTTGCAAACCCCGCCGCTATCTTCCTGGTAGACCGGCCGGGCGCGCCCCAGTCCGTTATTCGCGCCGTTCAATCCCTAGTCCCTCGGCTGCATCCCGACTACTTCGCCCTGCTGCTGGCTAACTACGTCTTTGGCGGGCAGTTCTCGGCTCGGCTCAACCAGAATCTGCGCCAGGACAAGGGTTACAGCTACGGCTATATGTCCTCAATCCAGTGGATCCGCCGGCCCTCCCTGCTGGTGGCCGGCGGATCGGTGCAGAGCAACGCTACCGGAGAATCAGTCTACGAAACCCTGAAAGAGTTCAGGGAAGTTCACGCCGAACGGCCCATAACCGCCGAGGAGCTTGCCAACGCCCAGGACGGTCTCTTGCGTGCCTACCCTGCCAGCTTCGAGCGTCCCGCCTCGGTGCTGGGACAACTCGTCTCCATGGAACAGTACGGTCTGCCCAGCGGCTACTTCCGCACCGTCCGCCCATCAGTGGAGGCGATTACTCTCGACGACGTGCATCGCGCTGCCCATACCCACATCCGCCCCAGCAGCCTTCAGATTCTAGTAGTGGGCGACCGAGAAACTGTCGAGGGGCCGCTGTCGGAGCTGGGCCTGCCTCTCGCGCATCTAACCGAAGACGGCGAGCGGACAACCTAGCGGGCATTTCTCCTGTCTCTTGCACCCTCCCCCATTACGTATGGAGAGGGTGCAAGCCGGGCCAATCCCAAGATAGCTTTCGTTACCCCCCCAGCCCCAGGGCCTCCCGTTGGGCCCGAAACAGCGGCTCCATCCCTCGTGCCGCCAACGCCAGCACCTGTCCCACCATCGGACGGGGGAAAGGCCGCGCTTCGGTAGCCCCCTGCAATTCCACCAGCCCGCCCTTGGCGGTCATCACCACATTGAAGTCCACGTCGGCCTCGAAGTCTTCGGCATAGCAAAGGTCCAGGAGTAGCTGCTCCCGCAGGATGCCCACGCTCACCGCGGCCATGGGGCAATCCAGCGGCGTGCGGCGGAGAACCCGCTGCCCCACCAGCAACATCATCGCCTGATGCAGGGCCACATAGGCTCCGGTGATGGCCGCCGTCCGCGTGCCGCCATCGGCCTCGATAACGTCGCAGTCAATCTGCACCGTGCGCTCGCCCAGTGCTTCCATATCGGTAACAGCCCGCAGCGACCGCCCGATGAGGCGCTGGATTTCCTGCGACCGCCCGCTGACCCGCCCCGAATCGCGCTCGCGCGCGGTGCGCGTGTTGGTGGCGCGCGGCAACATCGAATATTCCGCCGTTACCCAGCCCCGCCCCTGTCCGCGCAGGAACGCCGGCACCCGCTCCTCCAGCGAGGCGGCGCACAGCACCCGCGTCCCGCCCATCTCGATCAGCGCCGAACCCTCCGCCGACCGCTGGTATCCCACAGTGATGCTCACCGGGCGCGGCTCATCCCACCGCCGCCCGTCAACCCGCTTGATGTTGGTCAATGATAACGTCCTTATTCCGGTTTGCTATTGGTTGTCATCTTGCCCGTTCTGTTGCTGCCGCTGTTGAGCTTCCTGGCGTGCGCGCTCGTCAGCTACACCTTTGGCATATCCTTCCGCTCTTGCCGTATTTTCGGCTTCAGCTACCGCTTCGGCTACTGCTTGGGCTATCGCTTCGGCCACGCGGCGTTCAGTGGCGGCCTTGCCCCACCGCTCGCTAATTGCTTCGTATACGCCCATTATCACGTCTCCTGTGAACACCAAGGGAGGAGTCACCATTGACGCCGCGACAGTTGCTCCCAAGGCGATTTTTGAGAATCTTTCCAGCACCCCATAGATTACCGATGGTACGGATTGGGCCGGGGTACAGGGCTGCTCCGCCCCTTCAATACAGTTCAGTGTCAAGTATATGGAGAGGACCAGGCCCGCAATCCAGAAAATGCTGAGTATCAGGAAAAACTGGTTCCTTACACCTTTCGAGACGCTCCAGAAAGGTTCCCGTTCCGTGCTTGCCCGGGCCCATATACCCCTTCTCCCAGACGTTACGGAGAATCCAAGGACTCCGATATCGCCACCATGCGCCCCACAAATTGCTCTACTGCCCCTTTGGCGGTGTCGAAAAACCACCCATTGCCGCCATTCAAGTCCATATCTCGATGATAGAAGTGAATGTGATAGTGAGATGCGATAAAAAACCCATTGCTAAGCAACACAGCCGTGAGTTCATCCCCCGCGTCTCGCCGTTCCTCGGCCAGTCGCTCCACGGCTTCACTCATCGCCCGGTGACTGCGGTGGCGCCAGCCCCGCTGCTGGCAGACGGCGATGACGGCGTGGGCTGCCGCTCCCCACATCTTCTCCGCCCCCTGCAAATCATCGCCCAGGCGGAAATACTCATCGGCTTCCCGCAGGAAAGTCTGAGCCGTTTCCCGGTGTTCGATTACTCCCATCACCGGTGTCTGCATCCTAATCCCTCATTGACGATGCCAAAAGCATAATCCAACCCCAAAGAAAAGAACAATCGCCCGGCTGCCCAGCACCCATATACCACTTCTCCCAGACGTTACGGAGAATCCAAGGACTCCGATATTGTCACCATACGCCCGACGAATTCCTCCACCAGCCGTTTCGCGCGAGCAAAATACTGTCCGCTGCCGCCTTCCAAATCCATATCTCTATGATAGAAATGGACGTGACAGTTGGCGGCGGCGTTAAATCCCCCGTCCAAGAGCGCAGCCGTGAGTTCGTCCCCAGCATCTCGCCGCTCCTCGGCCAGCCGGCCCACAGCTTCGCTCATCGCCGGGTGACTGCGGTGGCGCCAGCCCCGCTGCTGGCAGACGGCGATGACGGCGTGGGCTGCCGCTCCCCACATCTTCTCCGCCCCCTGCAAATCATCGCCCAGGCGGAAATACTCATCGGCTTCCCGCAGGAAAGTCTGAGCCGTTTCCCGATGTTCGATTACTCCTATCACCGGTGTCTGCATCCTAATCCCTCATTGACGATGCCAAAAGCATAATCCAACCCCAAAGAAAAGAACAACCGCCCCGGCTGCCCAGCGCAGAGCAATCGCCTTTGAGCAGTTGAACCCCATCATCCCCGCTCACCCCCGTCATTCCCGCGAAGCTTGTCCCCGTGAAAACGGGGAGCGGGAATCCATTCCTTGAATCGAATATCGCTGAAGCAAAAATTCAGCAAATTTCGCCTCCCGCGCCTCCTTGTCCCCCGCCGAACCCCGTGTTCACTCTGAACTGTCTAGCCGATGCTCCCTTTTCGCCCATACCTGTGCGCCGTCGGTCACTAACTCGACGTGGCCGTCCCGGTCGGTGCGGTAGATGTTGGCTGCCCCAATTGCCGTTTCCATCCGGCGTATTACCGCTGGGGCCGGGTGCCCATAAGAGTTGTCGCGGCCCGCCGAGATTACTGCGATGCTGGGCCCGACCGCGTTCAGAAAAGGCTGGATGGTCGAGGTATTGCTGCCGTGATGCGCCGCTTTTAATACCGTGCTTTGCAGTCCCGCCCCGCTGCTTACTAATCGCTCCTCGCCCTCTGCTTCGATGTCCGCCGTCATCAGAAAACTCACCCCGCCGTAAGTCAGCCGCAAGACCACCGAGTCGTTATTCGCATCGTGGAAAATATCGCCTATCGTCGGGTTCAGCACTTGCAATTCCACCCCCTCGTCCAAGCGTATGCGGTATCCCGCGCTTACCTCCACTGGCGTAATCCCGTGCCGTTGCAGCCGGTCTTCCCATTGCGCTTGCATCGCGCCTCCCTCCGGCGACGGCCCGGTGAGCACCGTTTGCACGGCGTACCGGTCTAGTACCTGCAAAAGGCCGTTGCTGTGATCCGAATCCAAGTGGGTCATCACCACCAGGTCTAGGCTCCGGTCGCCCCGAGGTAGCGTATCGGCCAGTGCCTGCGACACGACATCCCCGTCCGGCCCGCCGTCTATAAGGGCCTGCCTCCCCGAAGGGGTAACCACCAGGATACTGTCTCCCTGCCCGATGTCCAGAAAGTGCACGTGTAGGTATCCGTCGGGGCTGCCGCCCCGGAACCAGAGAAGAGCGGCAATGCCCATCGCGGCGGCGGCAATCGCGATGTAAGGCACCGGCAGCGAGATTCCGCTTCCCCTCCTCGCCCTTGAGTTTCTAGCCCGGGTGCCGGGTATTCGCCCCATCCCCCGCACCGCCGCCGCGGCGATGGCCTGACGCCAGCGCCGCGTCCGGTGGGGCTGCGCCCATAGCAGCGCCAGGCCCATCGCGCCGTACCATAGAACCAGCAATGGCCGCTCGATCGATCCCGCTTCCATCGTCCACTGCGGGAAAGCCGATACCATCGCAATCAGATATGCCGTCGGTGCCGCCGCAATCCAGCCCAACAGCTCCCCCAGCGGCTCGTAAATCAGCCCGCCGACGGCTGCCGCCATGGTCGCTACCACCGCCGGAGCCATTGCTGGTATCGCCAGTAGCGACACCGGGACGCCCAGCAGCGCCACCTCCCCGAAGTTGGCGGCCACCAGCGGCCACGTCGCCAGCGTGGCCGCCGCCGACACCACAACCAGGGAGACCGCCCATCCCGTCAGCCGCCGCTGCCAGCCCGCCGACGGAGACCGCCATCCGCCGAAGTTGCCGTCCCATACCGTATGGGCCAGCGCGATTCCGCCCACCGCGGCAAAGCTCAACTGAAAGCCGACCTGCCGCACCAGGTTGGGCGACGCGGCGGTCATAATCGCGGCGGCCAAAGCCAGCGCGGGCAGAACGCTGGAAGGGCGGCCTAAGGCCAGCGCAGTAAGGTACACTGTGCCCATCACCGCCGCCCGCAACGCCGAGGGCGATGCCCCGGCTCCCAGCGCGTATAGCCAGATTACCGCCCCCGCTATTATCAGATACGTAGGCCGCTGTCGGCCCAGCAGTCCCGCCCCTGCCCCTATGGCCAGCGCCAGCAGAATACCCACGTGCAGACCGGAAATCGCCAGCAAGTGGGCCGCGCCCGTGCCGCGAAACCGCTCCACCACCTCAGTAGGCAGCGACTCCCGTTTGCCCAGCAACAGCGCCTGCCCCAGCGCCGACTCCGGGTAAGGCATAGCCCGCTCCAGGCTGTCGGCCAGCTTGCCGCGAGCAGCATATATCGCCGCCCGCCACCACACTCCCCCCTCGCCGACAACCTGCACATCCCGCGCGAACAAGGTCGCCGTGATGCCTTGAGCCGCCAGATATGCCGGGTAGTCGAAGCCGTCGAAGGGCCGGGGTTCCTGCGGCGCTCCCCCAAGGGTCAGGATGTCCCCGTACCGGAAATAGGGAGCATCCCGAACCCTCACCAGCTCGTCCGGAGGGTAAGCGTAAACCAGCCAGAGCTCTTCAATTTTCCGCCGGTCGCCGTCTACCTGAATTTCGGATACCAGAAGTTCAAAGCGAACCCTCGTTCCCCTGCTTTCCGGATCGTCGGTAATGCGTCCGGCGATTATCGCCTGCCTGCCGTCGAGAGCGGCCGCGGCGCCGAGCCCGGTCTGCGACGCCTCACCCCGCGCAACTGCCAGCAGCAGCGCCGCCGCCAGAATCGCCGGAAAGACCGGCAACGCCGCGAACCTCAGCGCAATCGCCGCCAGAACCGCGCTGCCGGCCACCAACAACGCGACCTCCTTCCCCAGCTCCGAAGACAGGCCAATCAGAATCCCGCCCAGCCATGCCGCCGATAGTAATCCCAGCCTCAAGACCGGCGCTCCTGCCTGGCAGTCAACTTAGGTCTTGGCATTCGAAATCGGAGGCCGGGGGCTATGGCCTGCCGGAAACGGTCACCAGCGGCCGAATGGAGTCCAGCGTCTTCGGCCCAATGCCGGGGACTTTGTCCACATCGTCCACCGACGAGAAAGGGCCGTTATCCTCGCGATAGGCGAGGATAGCGCCGGCCAGAGAAGGGCCGATGCCTGGCAGAGTTTGCAGTTCGTTATCTTGCGCGGTATTAAGGTCTATCAGCCCGCCGCTATCTTTCGCCGCGCTTGTCATCTCCCGGGCAACCACCGGCGTGGCTTCTCCCATGGCGGGAATGTGATAGCGGGTTTCGTCCTGCACCCGCTTGGACAGGTTGACTCCCGACAAGTCGGCATTGGGAGCAATCCCCCCGGCGGCGGCTATGGCGTCTATCAGCCGGTCGCCGGATTCCATGGCGTACACGCCCGGAAACACCACTTCACCGCTCACCTGCACCATGATGTCCGGCCTGGGCGCGGGCTCTCCGGCCTGGCCGGGCTTGGCCTCGGGCGCGACAATATTAACCGGTGGCGCGTCATCCTCGCCGCCGGTCAGCAGGAGTATGGCGGTTAGAAACACCGCCAGCCCCACCAAACCCGCAGCCACTACCCCAACATAATTGACCTTTTGACCCTTCATAATCCATCCCGGCAACCCGCCTGAACCCGGCAGCAGACCTGAACCCGTCGCTAGAAAATAATTATATCCCACCCCGTCCCCCGTCCCCCGTCCCCCCGTCCCCCCGTAACCCCGTCCCTCGTCCCTCCCGCCACCCCCCCGTCATTCCCGCGGAAGCGGGAATCCACAACCCGAGGTATCGCATACGGGCGGCATAGCCCCGTCCTTCCCGCAAAAGAACGTCACCCCCGTGAAAACGGGGCGGGAATCCATATCCTAATCCCCGTGTTGGGAATTCCTGCGGTTGTAATGGATTTGCCCTTTCCCATATAATTCAACCCTGATTCTGACCAGAGGACAGTTGAAATGGCCAATCCCACGGCTTCCGGCAATGGCGCTCCCCAAACCCAATTCGCCTTTTTCCGAGGTGAGGTGGTGCCTTTGGAGGATGCCCGTGTGAGTGTGATGACTCATGCCCTCCATTACGGAACTGCCGTTTTCGAGGGCATCCGCGGCAACTGGAACCCAGAACACGAGACAACCTACATCTTCCGCCTGCGCGAACATTACGAGCGCTTGCACCTAGGCTGCAAGATGCTCATGTTGGACATCCCCTACAGCGTAGACGACCTCTGCAAAATAACCGTGGAGCTGGTGGAAAAAAACGGCAACCGCTCCGACGTCTACATCCGCCCCCTAGCCTACAAGAGCGATGAGTTGGTCGCCAACCTCAAGCTCCACGAAATCGCCAGCGACTTCACCCTCGTCGCAATCCCCTTCGGCAACTACCTCGGCACCGAGAACCTCCGTTGTTGTACCTCGTCCTGGCGCCGCCTCGAAGACCAGATGACCCCAACGCAAATTAAGACCTCCGCCAACTACCTGAACAGCATCCTAGCCAAGACCGAGTCGGTGCTGGCCGGGTTCGACGAAGCCATCCTCCTCAATCAGGACGGCCACGTCTCCGAGGGTTCGGGCGAAAACCTGTTTATGTTTCGGAAAGGCCAGCTCATTACCCCAATACTGGAAGACAATCCCCTCCCAGGCATCACCCGCGACACCGTGATAGAGCTGGCCCGCGAAGAACTGGGAATCGAAGTAGTGGAGCGGCGCATAGACCGCACCGAGCTTTACTTGGCCGACGAAGTGTTCCTCAGCGGCACTGCGGCCCACCTCACCCCTGTAATTTCGCTGGACAACCGCCCCATCGCCGACGGAAACCCCGGCCCAGTGTCCTCCCAATTGAAGCAGATGTACTTCGGCATAGTGTTTGGCCGCAACCCCAAGTATCTGCACTGGTGCACCGCCGCTGTGCCCAACCTGGTCCCGGCCTGAAACCTGTTCCCTTGCTGTTCGGAATAGGAGCCGGACTGGCGGCGCCGCCAACCTTGTTGGGGCGCGACACCAGTCCGGGGTAAGTTTCCTGGAAGGGCATACTGCCCAGAGGAGGAGAATCGCAATAGGAATTGTCCAAGAAGAATTGTTAAACTACTTCCGCGACTACCAGGATAGATGCCGCGCAGTGGAGCTGCTGGACGATTCAGTAAGAAGCCTTGGCAAAATCAGGTTTGACCGCGAGACAGAGATCACCAAGCGCATCGAAGAAGCGAAGAATACCCTCAAGGACGAGGCGGACGAGACTCGCTTTGAAAACCATGCCCTTTGGTCAAACATCGTCTGCCGCGCATCGCAAATGGAGGGCCGGAGATGGTGGGCCGGGACTGGGAAAGACGACGCGCCCTGCAAGAAGAGGAATCCCGCCGCTCGCTGGATTCCAGTAGCGAACTCTCCTGAAAGACCTGTCCGGCAGTCTGCCGCCCCATCAGTCAATTCTGAGACGGAGCGACGCCTGACGAAACCCTCTTACCTCATGATCCTCCATCCAATGGAGCGCCAATCAGTATGACATCTTTCAACAGCCAAGAGGACTTCTTGCGCGCCCTCGAAGAGAACCCCCAATGGAAAGAGGCGGTTCGGGCTCTTATCATGGGCGAAGAATTGCTACAACTGCCTGTCCAGTTTATCGCTTTCGTAGGGCGGGTGTCTGCGTTCATCGACCAGACTGAGGCATTCATAAGCGAGCAAAGGCAATTCAACGCCGACCAACAGCAATTCAACGACGAGCAAAGGCAATTCAACGCCGACCAACAGCAATTCAACGACGAGCAAAGGCAATTCAACGCCCAACAAAGACAGTTCAACGAAGCCTTTGCCCGCCGTCTAGCCAGGATAGAAGGCGACATTGGCAACTTCAGGGGCGCCTACGCCCGAGACGCTGCCATCCGCAACGCCGCGGCGATAACCGCTGAACTGGGTCTGAGGTACATAAAAACCGTACCTCCCGAAGAATTGGTGCTTATGTCCCAAAGGACAGCGGTCAATATCCCCCCCAATCAGCTTCGCAGTTTCCGGGACGCCGACCTCATTATCGAAGCCAGCGATGGGAGCGGCACGCATTACATAGCCGTCGAATCGTCTTATACCGCCGACCAGCGGGACACTGACCGCCTCTATCGCAATGTCCAGTTCTTGACGGAATTCACCGGCCAAATCGCCCGCGCCGTCGTCGCCAGCGTCAGGAACGACAACCATGTAACCGCCCAAGTAGACTCCGGCGCCGTCTATTGGTATCAATTGGAAGACCGCCGCCCAGCGCCGGAGTAACCTGGCAACCCTTGCTCGTATAGATAGGAGACCGCCGGAGCCCGGTGGAAACAATGGTCGAAATAGCCCACTGGCTCGGATTGGGGTTGCTGGCCTACATGATAGGCGCCGTCCCCACGGCCTACTTGTTCGCCCGCTGGGTAGCCGGGCGCGACATCCGTAGCGTCGGCGACAACAACAGCGGCGCAGCCAACGTTTTCCGCGAAATAGGGCCGAAGGCCGGGCTTGCTTGCGGCGCCATAGACATCATCAAGGGCGGCGTCGCCGTAATCATCGTGCGTGCCATTATCTCCGATACCGACATCGAAATGTTCGCCGGCGTTTGCGCTTTGGCCGGCCACATCTGGCCCATATACCTGCGCTTCCGAGGCGGACGCGGCGCCGCCGTCGCCGTCGGGATATTGATTGCCATGCTGCCGATTGTTACCCTCCCCGTCGGCGCCCTCTCCATCATCGCCCTTTATCACACCAGAAAATCCATCGTTGCCCTGGCGATATTCCTCATCTCCGTCCCCGTATTGAGCTGGGTTATGGTCCTTACCGTCGGAACTCCGGCGGCTCTGGCGGGTTATGCCCTGGCGGTGCCGGTTATGGCTGGCCTGGGCCACGTCTACGCGACTTTGGTTCTTCCCAAACTGCAAGAAAAAGCGGCTGTCGAAAGCGGCGCGTGATTAAGGAAAACGGAATGTCCAGCATCGAAGTAATCGGCATGATCGGCGTAAACCGCGAGCGAGACTCCTCCCGCGGCGTTACCGTCAGCCTGTTTGGCGGCGGTATCAACCCCGCCGACGAAATCCCCGCCGGCGTTGACCCGGAATACATCGCCGAATTCTCCCAGGCCCACGAAGACAGCGGTTTTGACAAGGTGCTTATCGGCTACTCCTCCGCCACCGCCGACGGCTTTGCCGTGGCCGGCTATGCCGCCACCCGCACCCATACCCTAGGCTACCTCATCGCCCATCGCGCCGGGTTCATGGCCCCCACCCTCGCCGCCCGCCATGCCGCCACCCTCGACCAAATTTCCGGCGGGCGTATCGCCCTCCACGTCATTTCCGGCGGCAGCGACGAAGAGCAGCGCCGAGATGGCGACTGGCTCGACCACGACTCCCGCTACCGCCGCACCGGGGAGTGGATGGACATCGTGCGCCGCCTCTGGACAGAGTACGCCCCCTTCGACTACGAGGGCGAGTTCTACCATCTGCAACAGGCCCACAGCCAGGTGCGGACGAAGCAGCAGCCCCATATCCCCCTCTACTTCGGCGGCGTATCCGAGGCGGCCCTGGAAGTAGGCGCGCGCCACGCCGACGTATATGCCCTGTGGGGCGAGCCACTGGAGGCCATAAAAGAACAGATTGCCCACCTCCGCGCCCGCGCCGCCAACTATGGCCGCGATATACGCTTCAGCCTCTCGGTACGCCCCATTCTCGGCGACACCGAAGGCGAGGCTTGGGATCGGGCCCGCGGCATTCTGGAGCGGGTGCGCGGCTCGGTGGGCGACTCCGTAGGCCCGGACCGCCCATCCCGGTTGCAGTCGGTAGGCTCCCGCCGCCTGCTGGACTTCGCGGCCCAAGGCGAAATCCACGACCAGCGCCTCTGGATGCCCATTGCCGCCGCCACCGGCGCCGCCGGCAGCACCACCGCCCTCGTCGGCACCGCCGAGCAGGTGGCCGAGTCCCTGCTGGCCTACTACGACGCCGGCTGCACTACCCTGCTAATTCGCGGCTTCGACCCCATCCGGGACACCATCGAGTACGGCAAGGAACTTATCCCGCTCCTCCGCTCCGAAGCGGCGGCTCGCGCCGGTAGGCTCCCTGCCCCCGTTTCCCCAGGAACAACCTTCGCGGAATGACGCGGTAAGGGCCGCGCGGCTTTCCCCGCCGGTGAATTCCCGCTAAGGCGGGAATTCACCGGGAAGCTCGGGTATCTGCCTAAAGGCCGCGCCAGCCAAACAACTCTCCCAGCAGAGCAAAAAAGCGCGGCGTATCCACCTCGACGGCCAATGCGATTTTCCCTGCCCCCTCGACTATCGTCGTCTCGCCCCCCGTTTCTCCCGGTGTAGTCCTTACTGCCAGAGACACCCAGCGGACCCTCGCCACGCCCGGATCGAGAGCCATGGCCACCGCCAGCGGGTCATAGAACTCAAACCGTTGCCGGCTCGCGTCGCGGGCGAACCAGCCCTGTAATACCCGTAGCGCTAGTTGCCCCAGCGGCGTGTCTGCCGAAAGGCTTGCCGCCTCCTCCCGGCTGAGGCCTGCTTGCCGGCAGGCCGCCAGATCCGCCAGCGCCGCCCCGCTATCCAGCCTCAACACGTGGGCTGCCGCCAGCGGGTCGCTGTGAAAATTGAACTCCGCCCTAGGCGTAACATTGCCGCGGGTTTCCACCGCTCCCCCCATAATCACTACCCCAGCGGCCTCCGCCAGAATCCCCGGCTGCCGATCTTCCAGCCGCGACAGGTTCGTCACCGGCCCCAATGCCGCGATGGTAACCTGCCCCGGATTTGAAGCGATGCTCTCCGCCAGAAATTCCGCCGCCGTCGCCTCGATGGCCACCGCCGTCGGCTCTGGCAGCCTGACCGACAGCCCCCCGGGACCGTGGAAGACCACCGATGGCCGGAACCGCCCCGACCGGGGCCGCCCCGCCCCGCGAGCTACCGGAATGTCCGAGCGTCCCACCGCCTGAAGCAGCGCCAGGGCATTGCGCGTCGCCCGAGCGCATGGCACATTGCCCCCCACCGTGGTCAGCCCGATAACCTCGGCCTGCGGCGCGGCCAGAGCCAGCAGTATGGCGATGGCGTCATCCACGCCCGGGTCAGTGTCGAGGATCAGGCGCAATGGCGGAACCGTATTTGCGGTGCTGCCCATATCTCCCTCGCCCGGCAATTCTCCCCTAGCGGATTTCCGCCCCGCTGCGAAACCGCCGGTCTGCCTCCCCGCTGCCGTTGGCAAAAGCGGTCACCGCCTGTAACGCGGTGTGGCGAAAGCGGTAGCCCGTAGTACTGTGCAGCCTAGCCTGGCTCAACAAAATCGGCCACCGGGTCAAGTTGTGGTCGGTGGTCGTGAACCCCCCGCCCGTCAGTCGATTGAAAGGACGGGCCAAATAGGACGGCAACAGAAGCTGCCGCATCGCTAATGCCTCGTCCAATTCCCTCAGAAACACCACTCCCTCTCCCGGAACATTGTAAACGCCGGGAATCTCTCCGGTGATGGTCAGACACAAAATCCGCGCCAAGTCATCATCATAAACAAATTGCAGCGGCGGATTATAGTTCGATGCCCCCAGCAGCCCGGAATAATAAAACTCCCGCAACAGAGACATATCCGCCGTATTCCCCAACACCGGCGGGCAACGGAAGATGGTCAGCTTCAACTCTGGCATCGCCTGAGAAAACTCCATCAAGGCCCGCTCCGCCCTAAGGTGGTCATTGGCATACTGAAAGCCTGTAGCCGGACGCATGGGATGCTCTTCGTCCAGCGGCAGCGGGTTATCGGCGCGGGCGCCATACACCGTATGCGAGCTCAGGTAAATCAAATGCCTGATGTTGGCCCTGCGGCAGGACTCCATAACGCTTTCCAGCATCCGCCCGTTCTGTTCCCCGGCCAAAGCCCAGTCTCGCAGGCTGAAGCTTCTCCGCCGCGCAAAGGCGAGATGCACCAGCGTGCTGGCGCGATTCAGATTCAGCTCCTCGTCAAAGCGGGCGGTTACGTCGCGGCGATAGGTGGCGATGTTGTGAATCGGGGCGGGCAAAGGGCGCGTATCGAAAGCTACCAGCTTGCCCAGCCCCGGCGTTTCCTCCAAATGCTCCAAAAGCTTTGCGCCGATGTAACCGGAAGTGCCGGTGACCGCTACTACTTTCCGCCGCGTTGTCATGCAGAGAGTTTAATGGATTCCCCTTTCTTCCGGGGAAGCCGGGCAAGAGAAAGGTAACGCGAAAATTTCAGTCCGAGGAAACCGGCAGCGACAGCATACTCGCCATCCAGGCCCAGGCCGCGATGCGCGCCTTCTCGCCCCCGCTGAGCGCGATGCGCCGCTCTCCCAGCACGTCGTAGCCCGAGCTTTCGATGCGGTCCAGCACCCGCGAGTATATAGCTCCCAACGCCGCCGGACAGGCCCGGCTACGCCGCGAAAGATAGGGCAGCAACCGGAATCCGCTCCGAAAATAATCCCGGGCCCGCTGCCCTTGAAACTGCATCAGTTCGGCCAGCGCATCGTTGTGAACCCCCGCCGCCAACTGCTGCTCGGTATACCCGAAGCGGGCCATCTCATCCTGCGGCAGATAGACCCGCCCCATATTCCAGTCCTCGCGCACATCGCGGATGATGTTGGTCAACTGCATCGCCAAGCCCAAGTCCACTGCGTACTCCCGCGCCGCCGTGTCCCGGTACTGGAAAATCTGAAGACACACCAGCCCCACCACCGACGCCACCCGATAGCAGTATTCCCGCAGTTCCCCGAAGTCCTGATAGCGCGTCTTTACCAAGTCACTCTCGACTCCCCGGATAATCTCGCTGAAATACTCTTGCGGGATGGAGTAGCGGTCGGCCGTGTCCGACAACGCCAGAAACTCGAGCGTGGCCGGGCGCCCCCGATAGCTCTCCTCCAGATTCGCCTCTAACCCCGCCAGCGCCGAGAGCTTCTCTTCCCGCGAATCCCCTTCGTCCACCGCATCGTCGCAATGCCGACAGAAGGCATAAGCGGCATAAATCGCCTTGCGTTTATCCGGCGGCAGAGTCACCACCGCATAGTAAAAATTCTTGGCTTCCCGCCGGGTTATCTTCCGGCAGACGGCATAGGCCAAGTCCATCTCCGCGTTAGATGCCGCCAAATTTCCCGCTCCCTTCGAGGTTCCCCCCTCCCGCAGGAGAGGGCTAGGGCCAGGGAAGCCGCTAAGCCCGGTCGTCCCGGCCTACTCCCCGACCACCTGCACCATCACCTGCCGGTTGCGCGGATGGTCCAGCTCGATGAAGAAAATGCTCTGATATGTCCCGAACTGCATTTCCCCGTTCAGAATCGGCACGGTCTCGCTGGTTCCCAGCAACAAATGCTGCAAGTGCGCATGACCGTTGGGGGACTCGTCCGGCGTCATATTGACCGTGCGGATTTCAAAATCATTGTGGCGGTAGGGAGCGTGTCTGGGCGCGCTCTTCTCCAGGAACAACGCCATGTCTTCCAGCAGCAGCGGCTCATTTTCGTTGATTTTCACTGCCGCGGTAGTATGCTTGGAATAGACGACCGCGAATCCGTTGCACACCTGGGAGTCGGCGACGCAACCCGACACCCAATCGGTGATGTCAATGAACTGAGGCGCTTCCTCAGTCTTGACGCTGAGACAGAATGACTTGCTCTTCATGCTTCCCATCCCCTTCTGGTGAGCCTTGGCCTATGAGGAGGCCGTGCTCTCTAGCTGGCGTAGTCCCTTCTCCCGGCGCTCTTGGGATCCCCCCGATTGTCCTTCCTGCCCGATGGCCCTGGCGAACCGTCCCAGCGCCAGCAAAGGCCAGTAATTCCGGTAAAGGTGGTAATTAATCATAAAACCGGCCGGCATATCCAAACCCTGGTAATCGGCCTCTCCGTATTTCGGCGTCCCCTTCGGCGGCTGACCGATGCGGTAACCGGGAAACCCGGTGCCGGTGAAGTAAGGCTCATCCCATCCGCCATCCGGCTGCTGGACGCTCAGCAGGTACTCCACCCCCCTGCGGCTCGCCGCCGAACCCGCCTCGCCCGCTGATATAAGAGCCAAAAGAGCCCAGGCCGTCTGCGACGCCGTCGAGGAGCCAACCCCCCGGAGCGAAGGATCCACATATGATCCGCAACACTCGCCCCAGCCGCCGTCCTCGTTCTGATGGCTCAGCAGCCAGTCCACCGCCCGGCGGACATAAGGCTGGCTCATATCTTCCCCGATGGCCTCCAGCGCCGGCAGTACCGCGCCGGTTCCGTAGACATAGTTCACCCCCCAGCGCCCGAACCAGGGCCCGTCCGACTCCTGCTCCTGCCGCAGATACTGATAGCCCCGCTTTACCGGAGGATGGTCCGTCCCATAGCCGAGACGCCCATACATCTCCAGAATATGCGCCGTCACATCGGCGCTCGGCGGGTCCAGTGTTTCGCCGAAATCGCAGAAGGGCAACCGGGCCATATACCAGCGGTTGTTATCCTTGTCGAAGGCCGCCCAGCCGCCGCTGCGCGACTGCATCCCCTCGATCCACTCCACGCCGCGCCGGATGGCTCTCTCACGCTCCGCCTCGTCGCCCCCCTCCATACTCGCCAGGGCCAAGGCAATGACCACCTCCGACGTATCATCAATGTCGGGATACTTGTCATTGTGAAATTCAAAGGCCCAGCCTCCCGGCGGCGTGTCCTTCGCTTTCACCTGCCAGTCGCCGTCTGCCAGAATCTGGTTGTCCATCAGCCATCGCGTGGATTTCTGCACCATCGGGTCGTCGGCCGCCACCCCCGATTCCAGCAGCGCTACCTGAGCCAGGCAAGTGTCCCACACCGGCGATATGCAGGCTTGAACCGTGCAAGTCTCCTCATCCTCAATGGCGAAGGAGTCGAACCCGTCGAACCCCTTGTTCAGCGCATCGGCGAATTTCTCGGCGTCCGCATGATGCAGGGCGATAAGCGAATAAACCCAAGGCGGCTGTATCCCACCCCAAGCCCCGTCGGCCTCCTGATGCTCCAGTATCCACTGGAGCGCCCGCCGTCGCGCCAGCCCCCGCAACGGCTGCATCGGCGCCTGGCGATACAGGCTCATCAGGCGGTCCACCGTGAACAGCCCCCGGGAAATCCAGTCGTCCGGCATCGAAAGAGAGAAATCCGTCGCCTCGCGTCCATTAGGATACAGCTCATCTATCCTGGCCGAATCCGGCACGGCGCAGTAAGGCCGCTCCGTGAGAATGATGCTCATCGGCACAATGGTTGCTCTAGCCCAGCTAGAGAACTCGTAGATATTGAAGGGAGCCCAAGAGGGCAACAATATCAGCTCCGGAGGCAGGCTCGGCGTGCCGCTCCATTCCCATTGGCCAAAGAGGGCTAGCCAGATTTTGGTGAATACCCGAGTTTTCGGCACCCCGCCCTTCCGCACAATGAATTCCCGCGCCCGCCTTAGTTCCGGCGAGTCCGCCACATACCCCGCCAGTTTCAGCGCGAAATAGCATTCCACGCTGGTGCTTACATCTCCCGGCGCCTCGTAATACTGCCCCCACGAGCCATCTTCCTGCTGTTTGCTTACGATGTAATTGGCGACCTTGCGCCATCGCTCCGGATTCTTGCGCCCCAGGAAATGGCTGAGCATTAGATACTCGGCTTCCATGGTCGGGTTGGACTCCAGCTCGCCCCACCAGTACCCGTCCGGGTGCTGAGTGTCCCGGAAGTAACGGTGGGAAAATCTGACGGCCCGCTCCACTTTTTGCGTCAGTTCCGCCGGGCTTTTCCATCCGTCCAGCATTGAACCCATAGATTCCGCCTCAAGACCTTATTCCGGCGTCCCCGGAATTCAGATAACCGTGGGCCGCGAACCACTCCGCCGCCTGCTCCAATGCCCGCTCCACCGGACTTTGCGGGAGTCCCAGTTCCTCTACTGCCCGTTGGCTGCTAACCCAAGCAGGCTTTTTCGACGCCAGCACGCCCTCCACCGGAATGGTCGGCCGACGCCCCAGCAGACCTCCGACAATCGCCTGCTCCGCGTAACCAGCGCCCGCCACCAGCCAGTAGGGCAGCCGCACCCGCGGCGCGGGCCGCCCCGTTATTTCGCTGAGCATCCCCAACATTTCTTTCAGGGTTACATTGCGGTTTCCCAATATGTATCTTCGCCCGATTTGGCCGCGCTCCAAGGCCAGAATATGCCCCGCGCTTACGTCGGCCACATCCACCAGATTCATACCGGTGGCGAGGTACGCCGGAATGCGCCCCCGCATGAAGTCCAGCACTATTTTGCCCGTGGGCGTCGGCTTCCCATCCCACGGCCCCACCGGAGCCGTCGGGTTTACCACCACCACCGGCGCCCCTTCCCCTTCCGGCGGCGGCTGGCTCAGCCGCATCGCTTCCTGTTCCGCTTCAAATTTCGATTGCTTGTAATGGCCGTGAAGAGAATGCGGAGCCAGCTTGGTATCTTCATCCCCCAGCCCCCCGCCCTCGGGCATCCCAATGGTGGAGACGGTGCTGGTGTATACGATGCGTTCGGCTCCGGCAGCCCCGGCGCATCGCAGGACATTCACCGTCCCTTCCACGTTGGCCCGCCGCACCCCCTGGGGATCCTTCGACCAGAAGGTGTAGGCCGCAGCACAGTGGAAAACCGCCCGGCAGCCGGCAACCGCCCGCTTGAGCGACTCCCGGTCCAGAATGTCCCCCTCGACTCGCTCGATGTTGGTGCCCTCAATTGTTAATAAACTGCTGCCGGGGCGCACCAGCGCCCGAACTTCGTAGCCCCGCGCCCAAAGCTCGCGGGCCAGATTGCCGCCGATAAACCCCGTTGCCCCGGTGACCAAGACTTTCATGGACACCTGCCTTTCCTCACCGTCCGGCCTGGCGTGAGCAGCAGCCCCTAATAGATGGCATCGGCGGCTTCTTTGCCCCTAACCTTCTTTCGCCTTTCCGCCTCCCTTTGAATGAAAGACAGCCCAAACCGGGTTAGAACCGATTGGCACAGCTCCATCTGTCCTTTGAGCCTCAACAGGTTGGGAATACGCCACGGCCTGACCAGCACCTCGCTGAAAATAGCGTTGCGGCTCCTGCTCAGCTTCGGCAGGTACCCGGGCAGCCGTTGCTCCGCCGTGTCCAAAATTACGCGAACAGACAAAAAGGGCACGCCCTCCGTCTGCGCCGCCGCAGCCACTGCATGATCTTCCATGTTGACGGTGCCCGCTCCATACTTTTCCCGAAGCTGCCGCCGTTCCCAGCCTTCCGCAATCAGGTGGTCCACCGTCAGTGAGTTGCTCCGGTACACCGGCATCCGCGCATCAACAGCCGCCGATTCCGCCACCTCCAGCAACGTTGGGTCGGGAGCGATGGGTTCCGCCGATGCTACCGCCTCGTCCAGCTCGTAACTCCCCGATATCACCAGCTCTCCCGTTTCCCGCCCCGGCTCCAGCGCCCCGGCCACGCCCAGCATCAGAATGCCCTGGGGCCGTCGCCTGCCATTGACAATCGCCGCCGCCGTCATCTGGGCCGAATTGCGTGGCCCAACGCCCGCCAAGTGGAACTCCAGCGGAAATCCCACCCCCTGAGACGCGCCCAGAGCGTCCATCTCCCGCCGCAATCCCAGCAGCTCTTCTTCCATGGCGGCGACAATGTAAATCAACTTAACCCTTCACTCTCAAGCCAACCGCGTATCAGCGTCTTAACGCCCGTGATTCCGCCCCTGTGCGCCTTCGTCACACCCGCGCCCATCGTCACACCCGCCTCCCTTCCGTCATTCCCGCCTCCCTTCCGTCATTCCCGCGAAAGCGGGAACCCATCGTCCTAGTCAATCCCTAGGCCGCCGTCACACCCGCCTCCCTTCCGTCACACCCGCCTCCCTTCCGTCATTCCCGCGAAAGCGGGAACCCATCGCCCTAGTCAATCCCTAGGCCGCCGTCATTCCCGCCTCCCTTCCGTCATTCCCGCGAAAGCGGGAACCCATCACCCTAGTCAATCCCTCGCCGCCGTCATTCCCGCCTCCCTTCCGTCATTCCCGCGAAAGCGGGAACCCATCACCCTAGTCAATCCCTAGGCCGCCGTCACACCCGCCTCCCTTCCGTCATTCCCGCGAAAGCGGGAGCCCATCGCCCTAGTCAATCCCTAGGCCGCCGTCATTCCCGCCTCCCTTCCGTCATTCCCGCGAAAGCGGGAACCCATCGCCCTAGTCAATCCCTAGGCCGCCGTCATTCCCGCCTCCCTTCCGTCATTCCCGCGAAAGCGGGAACCCATCATCCTAGTCAATCCCTAGGCCGCCGTGATTCCCCCCTTGTGCGCCGCCCCCGATTTGATCAGCGTGGCCCAGTCCCGGGGCGACTGCACCGCGTTGAAGATGGTCGCCGACTCGAAGCCGCAATGCATCATGCAGTTCGAGCAGCGGGGATCCTTGCCCACCCCATAGTTCTCCCACAGGTCTTTATCGAACAGCTCCGCCACGTTGTTAACATGCTCATCCGCCAGCGGGTAGCAGGGCTTGCGCCAGCCCATCACCGTGTAAGTGGGGTTGGACCACGCCGTGCATTGGTATTCGCGCCCGCCCTTGAGGAAATTCAGATACAGCGGGTTGTTGTAGAACCTCGCCCCCTCCGAATTTTCCGGCGCCAGCAGTTCCTGAAACATCCGGTGCGACTCTTGCCGCGTCAGGAAAATTTCTTGGTCCGGCGCATCAACGAAGTCGTACCCCGGGGAAATCATCGACCCTTCCACACCAATGCCGCTGACCATCCGGAACATCTCCGTCAGGTCTTCCACATCGCTGCCGCGAAAGACGGTAGTATTCGTGCAAACCCGGTAGCCCCGGTCCAGCGCCTCTTCAATCACCCCGACGGCCTTCTTGAAGACCCCCGCGCGGGCCACCGATTCATCGTGCTTTTCCTCCATCCCGTCCAAATGAACCACCCAGCACAAATACTTCGAGGGCGGCACCTTGTTCATAACCCGCTCCAGCAACAGCCCGTTGGTGCAGCAATAGACGAAATACTTTTCCTCGACCAGCCGGTTGATGATTTCGTCAATCCGCGGGTGAATCGTCGGTTCCCCCCCAGCGATGGATACGATGGGCGCCCCCGACTCCTTGACGGCGCCGATGGCCTCCTCCACGGGCATCATCTTGTCCAGCACCGGCTTATACTCCCGGATACGCCCGCAGCCGATGCAGGCCAGATTGCACATCTCTAGCGGCTCCAGCATCGTAACCAAAGGAAACTTGCTTCGCCCCTTCGCCTTCTGCTTCAGGATATAAGCGGCAAGGCGAACGGAAAGTTCAATGGGCCGTTTGGCGCGCCCTGCCTTTGTCGAATGACGGGTAGTGGTCATCGGCTGTCCTTTCCGTAATATCGAATTTGGAATGCCGGAAATGCCCCGGCCCCTATTCCATACTGCCTATTCTAATGCAACGGCCGGGTTAATACTCCCGCCGTGCCAGAAAATCCACCAGCTCTTCGGCCTCGGCTCTCGCCCAGCCGGGCAGAGGAATGGGAGCCAGCGCTTCCAGCGCTCGATTGGCCGCAGACTCGGTAAGTTCCTGGGCGCTCCCCCGGGCCCCCACTTCGTCCAGTATCGCCAGCACCCGCTCCACGTCATCGTCGTCCAGCTCGGTCTGCGAATAGATGCGCTGCATATCTCCCAGAGCCGCGCCGCCCGCCTGCTCCAGCGCAAACACCACCGGGTAAGACTTCTTGCGGCGGCGAATGTCGTTGCCCGTCGCCTTGCCCAGCGTCGCCTCATCCCCCCAGATGCCGAGATAGTCGTCCCGAATCTGAAAAGCCCGACCCAAGCCCTCGCCGAACCGAGCGAAGGCCCGAACAGTGCCTTCGTTGCCGTCCGCCAGCATCGCCCCGGTTTCCAGCCCGCAACGAATGAGAGCCCCCGTCTTGCAGGCAATCATATGCAGATACTCCCCCGTGGTAATATCCGTCCGCCCCTCGAACTCCAAGTCCAGGCACTGCCCTTCGATCATTTCCAGATAGGTGCTGGTCAGAATAGCCGAAACCCCCAGCGACACCTCCGTAGAAACCCCTTCCTGAGCCACCCGCAACATCGCCAGGTCGCCGGTGGACTGCATCGCGTCGCCGGCCACCAGCGCCTTGGGAATCCCCCACAGGCTCCACGCCGTAGGCTGGTGGCGCCTCTCCAAATCCTGATCCTGAATATCGTCGTGCAGAAGCGAAAAGTTATGAATTAACTCCAGCGCGGCGGCGGCCGGCATAGCCCGAGCGAAGTCCGGGTTCAGCGCCTCGCAGGCGAACATACATAAGGTAGGCCGCAGAGCCTTGCCCTGCGCCGATGCCGAGGCCGCCCGGTTGCCCCGCCGGTCAACCCACCCCAAATGATAGTGCAGAAGCAGATGCACGTCCGCCCCCCCAGTCTCGGGCACCGCCCGCCCCAACTCTTCCTCTATCCGGTCCTTATACCGGGAAAACATCCCCGGCAACTGGGGGCCAGAACGGGCTGAATCCATGGAAACGGGTGTGGAATCCGCCAGCATCGCCTACGCCTTCTTCAGTGCAAGCTCTTAAATTACGGATGGCAAATCCAAACGGGCCCGGAATAGCGGAGCAGGACCATTGGCCCCTATCCCTACTGCTATCCCTCTGGCCCCCTCAACATCGGATTCCGATGTATGGCTAAAAAATCTAGCAAAGGCCCATATCTATGTCAAGTAAAATTTGATCCGGGCTTTACCCAATTTCCCTCTCCCCCCGTCCCGTCCCGTCCCGTCCTCCCGTGAACCTTGTCCCCGTGAAACACGGAGAGCGGGAATCCATCCCGGCCGCCGTGGCGAATAGAACACCGGGCCATCCCTCCCGAAACAGACAGCGGGACACATTCAGACAAGCAAAAAGCGAGCCTGCTCAGTGGCCCGCTTTTCCTTAAAATCCTGCCCCAGCCCCTAGCGTGGTCTGGAATCCCTAGCCTGGTCTGGAACGATTGCGCTGCCCGGCCCGCAGGTAGAGGGCGCGTATTCGGGCCCGCCGATGATGGTACCTGGGCACGCTGCCCGGCCCGCAGGTAGAGGGCGCGTATTCGGGCCCGCAGCCACCAGGATACCTACGAAGGACAACCAAACTAAAGTCTCCATCCCTACTCCCTTAGAGTTGCCTCCCTTACTCGAAATTCAGGCCTGCATGACGAGGCCTCCCACAATAATATATCGGCAATATTATGATAATAATTGTCAGCATTATTAATAATAATCTCGTTATCATTAACCCGAAGTCGGGGCGCCAGGCAAGCCGGGGAGCATATACCGCCGGGCGTCCAGAATTCCCCGTCCACCCCGGCTTTCCGCCAGGCAAAAGAGTTGACACCTTCGACAGATTGCCATATATTTCTTTCTTGTAATGAATGTTACATAAGGACGGTGCCCCAGTCTGCGGCCCGTCGCAGACGGGCGTCTCTTTTTGTAACCGGCAATACCCAAAGGGCGTCAAACCCGGGTATAATCGCCAAGTCAGCAACAAGGCGAAAGGCTAAGAGGCGAAAGGCTAAGATAAGGAGGAGCATATGGCTGACCAGGACATTGCATTGGTAGCTCACCTGATGCGCCGTGCCGGATTCGGCGCGAGCCGCGATGAAATCGAATCCAAGGTAGCGCAAGGCTACGACAACGTAGTTCAGGAACTCCTGAACCCCGGCAAGGGGCTCGACGATGACATCCTGATGCGTTACAACCCCGCATATTATGAACCGGGTGCCATCGAAGTTAATACCCAACTCTGGGTATACAAGATGATTAACAGCCCCAACCAACTCCAAGAAAAGGTCGCCCTCTTCTGGCACATGATTTTCTGCGCCGGCCACAGCAAGATCGACAGCGGCCAAGAAATGGGCATCATGGTCAATATGTTCCGGGAACACGGCATGGGCCGCTTCGACGACCTCTTGCTCCGGCTCTCCGAAAACCCCGGCATGATGTACTACCTCGATAACACCGAATCCCATAAGGCCAATCTCAATGAGAATTACGGCCGCGAGCTCCTCGAGCTCTTCTCCCTCGGCGTCGGCCGCGACGGCGCCTTTAACTACAGCGAGGATGACGTCAAAGTCTGCGCCCGCGCCTTCACCGGCTGGAACGTGGCCCCGTCCTACCCGCCCTTCCCCCATGGCCGCAGCCCCTGGCAGTTCCGCTTCGATCCCGCCGACCACGATGCCAGCGAAAAAACCTTCCTCGGCGAGACCGGCCCCTGGAACGGCGACGACATCATCCGCATCATCTGCGAACAGCCCGGCACCGCCCGCTTCCTCGCCCGCCACATGTACAATTTCTTCGTGGCCGACGAACCCCAGGTGCCTGCCTGGCGCCTGACCCCCCCGCGGGACATCGAGGCCATCCAAATCCTCGAAAATGCCTATTTCGACTCCGGCCACTCCATCAAGGCCATGCTCGAAGCCCTCTTCACTTCCGACTTCTTCAAGGACGAGTCGGTCCGCTACCAGAAAGTCAAGAACCCAGCCGAAATGGTGGTAAGCCTCCTCCGCATGGTCGGCGAGCATAAGGAAATCAAGCCCGGCCTGTTCGAGATCTCCCAAGAACCCAAATATATGGGCCAAGACCTCATGAACCCCCCCACCGTGGAGGGCTGGCACACCGGCCGCGAGTGGATCGACAGCGGCACTTTGGTCGAGCGCATCAACTTCGCCGCCGATCTGCTGGGCAACACCGAGCTAGAAGGCGTGCAGGGCCTGGTCTCCCGCCTAATGGAACGGGGCGACACCCTCACCCCCGAGCAGTTCGTGGAAGGCTGTCTCGATATGACCGGCCCAGTGCAGGTCACCGGCGACACCCTCACCCAGTTGGTGGCCCACGCCTCCCAGGAAGGCAACCTCAGCCACGCCAGCGACGACGAGCGCGCCACCTTCACCCGCCGCACCGGCGAAATGTTCCAGATGATCGTCTCCACTGCCGAATTCCAATTCGAATAACCCAAGGTCCCTATCTGAATCAGTATTTTCAGAACGAAAAGACTATCAGGGTTGGAACTCCAATCCCGAAAATCCCAGAATCCTGAAAATCCTGATTCAGACAACCCGGCCAATACCCAAATCCCAGCGCTAAAAGGAGCAGCAAATGGTATCGACCGCGAAAGACCCCGTCTTGGCAGTCCTTTCCCTGTCGGGCGGCAACGACGGCCTCAACACCGTCATCCCCCGCAACAACAGCTACTACCGCGACTTCCGCCCCACCATCGGCGTGCCGGAAGACCAAATCCTCCCCATCAACGACGAGCTGGGCTTCCACCCCACCATGGCTCCCCTGATGAAATACTGGGAAGCCGGACAGTTGGCCGTCTTCGTCGGCATCGGCTACCCCACCCCCAGCTACTCCCACTTCCGCAGCATGGACATCTGGCACACCTGCGAGCCCGAAATCATCGGCACCGAGGGCTGGCTGGGCCGCGCCGCCAAACTGATGGACCCCAACTCCGAAAACGTGCTGACCTCCGTTAACTTTGGCCGCGGCCTCCCCCGCGCCCTGGTAATGGAAGGCGTCCCTGTCGCCTCCGTCGGCAACCTCGAAACCTACGGCCTGCTCACCGGCATCGACGGCGAAGCCCAGCGCAACGACGCCCTCGAAGTCTTCGGCCGTATGTATGCCCCCGCCATCGGCACCGGCCCGGTGATGGACTACATCCACTCCACCGGCACCGACGCTCTCAAGGGCGCCGACATCCTCGCCCGCGCCCCCGAAATGTACACCTCCAGCGTAGAGTACTCCAGCACCGTCGTCGGCCAATACATGAAGAACATCGCCCAGACCCACCTGGCCAACTTCGGCACCCGCATCCTCTACACCACGTCGCCCTACAACGGCTTTGACTCCCACGCCAATCAGGCCCAGGCCAACGCCGCCCTGTGGACCGACGTCTCCAACACCGTGGATACCTTCTTCACTGACCTGCGTAACCACGACGCCAGCGACAACGTAACCCTGCTTATGTTCACCGAGTTCGGACGCCGCGTCGCCGACAACGGCTCCGGCACCGACCACGGCGCCGCCGGCGTCGCCATGGCCGTCGGCGAACACGTCAAGGGCGGCGTCTATGGCGTCTACCCCTCCCTAGCCCCAGCCGACCAAGAAGAGGGCGGCAACCTAGCCTTCAACCTAGACTTCCGCTCCGTCTACTCCACCATCCTCGAAGACTGGTTCGGCCTCGAAGCCGAGCCCATCGTCAACGGCAACTTCGAGCGCGTCCAGTTCTTCAACAAGTAAATCCTTCCGGCACCATTCCACCGCTCAGGATGAGCAAAATAACCGGGAAGGCGCCGCCCCCGGCGCTTTCCCCCGCACTAAGCATAACGAGGTAAGGATATGGCAACACATTTCTTCGGTCTGAAAGACCGGACGTTTTACCATAGCCATGCCGTCGGCCGGAACGAATTCGCCGGCACCGGTTTCCGCAATCCTGTGGATATGGCTATCGCCCCCGACGGCTCAGTCTATGTCGTCAACCGCTCCTACGAAAACCGCCCCGACGGCGTGCATATGACCGTGGTCACGCTGGACGAAGAATATATCTCCGCCTTCGGCGAGTACGGAGAGGGCGACGGCCAGTTCGTCTGGCCCACCTCCGTAGCCCTGGACTCCGAAGGCAACGTCTATGTCGCCGACGAGTGGCTCAACCGCGTTACCAAGTTCACCGCCGACGGGGAATACGTCAGCAAATGGGGAACCCCCGGCTCCGGCGACGGCGAGCTGAACGGCCCCTCCGGCCTGGCCATCGACTCCAACGACAACCTGATAATCGTTGACAGCAAGAACAACCGCGTCCAGAAGTTCACCCTCGACGGCCAGTTCATCAGCAGCTTCGGCTCCGAGGGCAGCGGCGACGGTCAGCTCAATATGCCCTGGGGCGTCGCGCTGGACAGGAACGACAATATCTATATCGCCGACTGGCGCAACGACCGCATCCAAGTCTTTAGCAGCGACGGCGAATGGCAACAGTCCATCGGCGAGACCGGCGATGGCGTCGGCCAGTTCAACCGTCCCAATGGCGTCGCGGTGGACGCCGATGGCGACATCTATGTCGCCGACTGGATGAACAACCGGGTCCAGGTCTTCGCCCCCGACGGCCGCTTTATCACTATGTTCCGCGGCGACGCCGCCCTCTCCAAGTGGGGCAAGGACAAGCTGAATTCCAACCCCGATATGATCCGGCAACGGAATCTAGCTTACGCCAACGACCCCAACTACGAACAGCGATTCGCCCACCCCTGCGGCGTTCGCGTCGATGAGCAGGGCCGCATAGCCGTCATCGACCACACCCGCGGCCGCATCCAGGTCTACGTCAAGGAAGACGAACCCGTCCTCCGCTAAGCCACCCTCCCGCAACCCAACAAAACAGGGGCGCACAACCCGTGCGCCCCTTTCGGTCACCCTCGACCCCTACCGCCATTCCCGCGAAGCTTGCCCCCGTGAAAACGGGGAGCGGGAACCTACTACCCTCCCGAAAACCGTAACCACCACCCCTGCGAGAAAACCGGAAATCGCGGCAGCCTAGCCGTCCGGCCCCTTGGGCATACCGTTGTCAATCCAAGCGATTATCTCGTCTATCTCGTGCCTGGGCATAAAAGGCCCACGCAGAGGCATCCGGCCCGAAGTCCCAACGCTCCGGGCAAGAGAGCGAACTAGTTGCGTGTCTTTGCCCGCAACTCCCGGCTCAATGGCCCGGACGCCCGACAGCACCGCCGACTGAAGTTCCTCCGGAGTCTCCCAATAGTAGGCGTGAATGCCCGGCAACGGGTCGCGTCCCCAGCGCTCCACCCACCTAGCCATAATACCGTCGAGAAGCTCCTTGACCCGCGGCCAGTAGACCACATTCTCGTTACTGGACTCTTCGCTCATGCTCCCAAACCTGAACTCATATTATTGTCGCCGCGCCCCTTGCCATCTATACCCGCGCTGCCCAACATCCCCGGCCGCCGCGAGAACCAAACCGCATCTAGCTTCGGTTTACGCCGTCTCCCCTAGTTTCAGCGCGGATGCTCCCCCACCGTTTCCCGTTGCAGCAACTCGATAGCGTGGCGCAGGACAGGCTGTACCACTTCCAGGCACTCGCGCACGCCATTGGTGCTGCCGGGCAGAGTGATAATCAACGTATTATTGCGAACGCCCGCTACCGACCGGCTAATCATCGCCATCGGCGTAAACTCCAGCGACTTCGCCCGCATCGCCTCCGCCAGCCCCGGCACTTCTTTGTCGAAAATGGATAGGCAAGCCTCCGGGGTCACATCGTCCCTGGTCAAGCCGGTGCCACCGGTAGTGACAATCAGATTGACCTCGGAAGCATCGGCCCACTCCGTCAGCGTGCCTGCAATGACGTCGTAGTCATCCACCACAATCGCAGAGCGTACCACCTCGAACCCGTCCGCCGACAATATCTCGCGGATCGCCTGCCCGCTGGTATCCTCCCGGTTCCCCTGCGCCCCGGATGTGCTGATTGTCAAAACGCCCAAGCCAAACATGTTCTCCCTCCGCCGAAATAATACCATACCCACCCCCACCCCCGTCATTCCCGCGAAGCTTGTCCCCGTGAAAACGGGGAGCGGGAACCCACCGCCATCTCCCCGCCGCGTTGACAACCCCCCTGCCCGCGACTATATTCACAGCGCAAAATCGCCCCAAACCCGCCCCGGGAAGCAAGCCGTTGAGAACCAACCCCAACTGCGTATTCTGCCAAATTGTCGCCGGGAAGTCCCCCGCCAAGGTTCGCTATCTCGACAACGACATCATCGTCATCGTCAACAGACTCGACTGGGTGCCGCTGATGCTTCTAG
The DNA here is from genome assembly GCA_965199995.1 of Dehalococcoidia bacterium. Taxonomy (GTDB): domain Bacteria; phylum Chloroflexota; class Dehalococcoidia; order Lucifugimonadales; family UBA3495; genus VXOI01. The sequence continues at coordinate 201,209 of OZ241328.1, forward strand.
TAATGCCCAAGGAACACCTTTCCCAGATCGAGATGTGGGACAGCGGCCTCCTGCCCCGTCTAGGCCGCCTAGCCGTGGATATGGGAGCAATGTATTCCCCCAACGGCTTCCGCATCCTCTCCAACTTCGGCCGCGACGGCCTGCAAAGCCAGAGCCACGGCCATCTCCACGTCGTGGGCGGAACCTATCTCGGCCACTACGTGGAGCACGGCGTGTTCGCTCCTTCCGCTTCCGGCCCCTATCCTTCCCGAACCAGGTAACGGCGGAATAACCTTCCTTCCCAGTCATCGCCCAAACACTACTATTCTAGGGAGCAGATTGCCTTGGCTGAAACAATCCTATACGAAAAACGAGACAACATCGCCGTAATTACCCTCAACCGTCCCGATGCCCTCAACGCCATTAACCGCCAGTTGAGAGCAGAGTTGGCCGACGCCATAACCGAGTTCGACCGCGACCCCCAAGCCTTCGTCGCGATCATCACCGGAGCCGGACGCGCCTTCTGCGCCGGACGCGACCTGAAAGAGCGCGCAGAAGACAACGCCGAGGGAGTGCAGGCCCGCGCTTCCCACAGCATGAGCCCCGACAGGCCCTATATGTGGCCCCAGACCTGGAAGCCCATGATTGCCGCCGTCAACGGCTTCGCCCTCGCCGGCGGCTGGTCCATCGCCCAAATGTGCGACCTCCGCCTAGCCTCCGAGGACGCCCGGCTGGGAATCACTGAAACCAAGTGGAGCTTGCTCCCACCCTTCGGCACCATCCTGCCCAAGATGATTCCGATGTCCGCAGTGCTGGAACTGGTCTTTACCGCCGCCCCAATCACCGCTCAGCGCGCCTACGACATCGGCTTCCTGAACAAGGTCGTTCCCCCCGAAAACCTGATGGAAGAAGCCATGGCCCTGGCCCAACAGATAGCCGAAAACGCCCCCCTTGCCGTTCAGTACTTCAAAGAGCTGGCCTATCGCGGCCTTAATATGTCCACCCAAGACATATCATCCCTGACCTACCATATGTACGACCAGCTCCTCACCACCGAGGACAGCAAGGAAGGCCCCCGCGCCTTCGCCGAAAAACGCAAACCCAACTGGCAGGGCCGCTAACCCGCCCCCCGTCATTCCCGAGGGCGGGAACCCATCCCGCCCTTCCCCGTCATTCCCGAGGGCGGGAACCCATCCCGCCCTTCCCCGTCATTCCCGAGGGCGGGAACCCATCCCGCCCTTCCCCGTCATTCCCGAGGGCGGGAACCCATCCCGCCCTTCCCCGTCATTCCCGAGGGCGGGAACCCATCCCGCCCTTCCCCGTCATTCCCGAGGGCGGGAACCCATCCCGCCCTTCCCCGTCATTCCCGAGGGCGGGAACCCATCCCGCCCTTCCCCGTCATTCCCGAGGGCGGGAACCCATCCCGCCCTTCCCCGTCATTCCCGAGGGCGGGAACCCATCCCGCCCTTCCCCGTCATTCCCGAGGGCGGGAACCCATCCCGCCCTTCCCCGTCATTCCCGCGGAAGCGGGAACCCATCCCGCCATCCCCGTCATTCCCGCGGAAGCGGGAACCCATCCCGCCATCCCCGTCATTCCCGAGGGCGGGAACCCATCCCGCCTTTCCCCGCCTTTCCCCGTCATTCCCGCGGAAGCGGGAACCCATCCCGCCCTTCCCCGTCATTCCCGCCATTCCCGAGGGCGGGAACCCATCCCGCCCTTCCCCGTCATTCCCGCCATTCCCGAGGGCGGGAACCCATCCCGCCCTTCCCCGTCATTCCCGCCATTCCCGAGGGCGGGAACCCATCCCGCCCTTCCCCGTCATTCCCGTCATTCCCGCGGAAGCGGGAACCCATCCCGCCTTTCCCCGTCATTCCCGCGGAAGCGGGAACCCATCCCGCCATCCCCGTCATTCCCGCGGAAGCGGGAACCCAGTGCATGAATCTAACTCCGCTCCTCCCCCTCCCGCGCCAGCCGCCGCACCCTATCCGGACTCAGCGGCAGATCCCGCACCTGCACCCCCAGCGGTGCCAGAGCGCTGGAGACCGCATTGGCCAATGCCGCCCCCGTGGCGACGATGCCGATTTCCCCGCCCCCTTTAACCCCCAAGGGGTTCAGCGGCGATGGCGCCAAATCCAGCACCTTCGTCTCGAACACCGGTATGTCCGTCGCCGTAGGAAGCAGATAGTCCATCAGCGTACCCGCCAGCGGCTGCCCCTGCTCGTCATACACCAATTCCTCCAGCAGCGTCGCCCCCACTCCCTGCGCCGCCGCCCCCGTAATCTGCCCGTTCAGCAACAACGGGTTGATGACGTGTCCCACATCCTCCGCAATGACATATCGCAGTATGCCAACTTCCCCTGTTTCCGGGTCAACTGCCACATGAACCGCATGGGCGCCACAAGGATACAGCTCCTGCGGCGACTGAAAGTAATGGCTCGCTTCCAATCCCGCCTCGCCCAAATTGTAAACGCTCGCCGGGGCTGCCAGGCGTAGCGTCTCCGCCAGCGTAAGGGCCAAATCCGGCGAAGCCCCGTCCTTTCGCTGCACTCGCCCGCCAGACAATTCCAATTCCGAGGGGTCAACATCCATATATGCTGCCGCCACGGCCAGCACCCTCTGGCGTAGCTTCTGCGCCGCTCCATACACCGCGTTGCCCGCCAGAGTGGTGCCGCGGCTCGCATACGTTCCCCCGCCGTAGGGCGTCAGATCTGTGCTCCCGTGGTAAACGGTAACGCTCTCCAGCGGAACTCCCAGCCCGTCCGCGCATATCTGCGCAAAAATGGTCTCATGTCCCTGTCCCATAGTGGCAATGCCCAGATAGACCGCCACTTCCGCCTGAAGCTCTTCCCGGTCATCGCCCCAGCCCGGATACGTCTGCATCCCGCGCTCCCCCGGCAGCGGCCCCCGGTGCGGCCCACCCGCATTGCTGATGACAATCCGCGCCCCCTCCCCCGGGTCGCCCGTGCCGGTGCTCTTGACGAAACAGGCCGTCCCTGTCCCGTGATACCTCCCGGCAGCGTCCCGACGGCCCATCATCGGCTTCAGCGCCTCATAGTCAATTCCCTCCAGCGCCTGCCGCAGCAGCTCCGGATAGTCGCCGCTGTCATAAATGATCGAATAAGACTCGGGCCGCGTCCGGCCAACTTCGTAAGGCATCATCGAGGGCGGGATAAGATTCTTCAGCCTGAACTCCGCCGGGTCCATGCCCAAATCCGCCGCCGCAATGTCCAACATCCGCTCTCGAAAGAAACACGATTCATATCTCCCCGGAGCGCTGAACGTTCCCATCCCAACTTTGTTGGTCAGCACGCACTTAACGTCCCAGCCATAGTTGGGAATGTTGTATGGCCCCGTCAGCAACGCCGTGGTAGACGTCGGGACGGATGCCCCGTGGGTCCGAACATAACCGCCCAAGGCCCCCAGCACCCGCGCCCGCATCCCCAGAATTGTCCCGTCGCTGCGTACGGCCAGCTCCATCTCGCAGACGTGTTCGCGGGAGTGGTTCGCCGCGATGAGATGCTCCGCCCGGTCTTCCGTCCATTTCACCGGACGCCCCGTTTTCATGGCAGCAAAGGGCACCAGAAAATTCTCCGGGTAGAACTCGCCCCGTACCCCGAACCCGCCGCCCACGTCCGGCTCCACGAAGTGAATGCGATGCTCCGGCATCTGCAACAACGATGAGAGCACCCCCCGGTTGTAATGCGGAACCTTGGTTTCTCCCCACACCGTCAACTGCTCCCGCCCCGGATCGTAGGACGCCGCCAGCCCCCGCGTCTCCATCGGGTTCGCCGTGTGCCGGTGACAGCGAAACTCCTCCCTCCGCACATAGTCCGCCTCCCGGAAAGCCGCCTCTGGATCGCCGATGGATGAGGAAAACTCGAAGGCTACATTCGTGCCTTGCGCTTCGTGAATCAGCGTTTCGCCCTTCAGCGACTCCTTGACATCCACCAGCGCGGGCAACGGTTCATACTCCACTTCAACGGCTTCCACCGCGTCTTCCGCCAAGTAGCGGCTCTCCGCCAGCACCACCGCCACCGGATCCCCCACGTACCTCACCTTCCCGTGGGCCAACGGATACTGCAAAAAGCGCAACAAGTCACTATACGCCCGCAGCCGCACCGGAATCGGGCGCGGCTCCACCGCGGCCGCGATGTCCTCAAAGATCAGCACATCCGCAACGCCCGGCATCTCCCGCGCCGCCACAGTGTCAATCGACACAATGCGCGCATGGGCGTGCGGACTGCGCACAATAGCCGCGTGCAGCGCATTAGACAGCTTCACATCGTCCACGAACTGCCCCCGTCCCGTCAGAAACCGTCGATCTTCCCTGCGGCGTATGGGCGCGCCGATATACTGCCTAGTCATCTTCTCTCCCCTAATCCAGCAAAGCTTGCCCCCGTCATCCCCGCCATTCCCGCGTCATTCCCGAGGGCGGGAACCCATCCCGCTCTTCCCCGTCATCCCCGCGTCATTCCCTCGTCATTCCCGCCTTCCCGCGTCATTCCCGCGAAAGCGGGAATCCCCCACCCCACGCCGCCCGCGTCATCCCCCGCCTTCCCCGCGTCATTCCCGCGAAAGCGGGAATCCCCCACCCCACGCCGCCCGCGTCATTCCCGCCATTCCCGCGGCATCCCCGTCATTCCCGCGAAAGCGGGAATCCCCCACCCCCGCGTCATCCCCGCCTTCCCGCGTCATTCCCGCCATCCCCCACCCCGCCATCCCCGCGTCATTCCCGCGAAAGCGGGAATCCCCCACCCCGCCACCCCACGCCGCCCCCGTCATCCCCCGTCATTCCCGCGAAAGCGGGAATCCCCCACCCCAGAAACTAACCCCGAAATCCCCGCATTCCCTGCCCTTCATAAACGCAAAATACGCCCTTAGACCAACAGCTACGCCTCATTTGCCGCCTCCCCCTTGAATCAACCCCCACACCCGCTGCGGCCCTACCGGCGGATGCGCAACCTCCGCCCCCAGCGGCAGCAGCGCATCCGCCACAGCGTTGCTCACGGCAGTGAAAGCCCCAACGGTGCCGGCCTCCCCCACCCCCTTGACCCCTCCCTCCGTGAACGGCGAGGGCGTTTCTGTATGCCGAGTCTGGATCGCCGGCACATCGGGCGCAATAGGAACCAGATAATCCATAAACGTGCCGGTCAGCAATTGCCCTCCGCCGTCATACACCAGCTCCTCGTGCAGCGCGTTCCCGATGCCCAAGGCCACCGCCCCCACCACTTGCCCGTCCACTATTGCGTGGTCAATGATCGTGCCGCAGTCCTCCACACAGACATACTGCTCCACCTTGACCACCCCCGTTTCCGCATCAACCCGGACAAAAGCCAGATGCGCCCCATGTCCAAAGGTCTGGTGCGGCGGGTCAAAGGTGCGGGTAGATTGCAGCCCCCGCTCAATGCTGTCCGGCAGGGAAACGATGCGAGAGGCATCGTGCGCCGCCGCCGCCACGCTGGCGAAGGGCACCCGGCGCGACGGATCCGCAACGGCATATATTTCACCGTCGGCTATTTCGAGTTCCCCTCTCTCCCCTTCCAGAAAGAAGCGGGCAATCTCCGTCGCCTTGCGCTTGATGTCGTGAACCGCCAGCCGGATCGCCCCGCCGGTGCTGACCGCGCTGCGGCTCACCCCAGTTCCCGCTCCGAAGGGCACTGCATCGGTGTCCCCCTCCAGTATCTTTACCGTCTCATAAGGCACTCCCAGCTCCCGCGCCACCAGGCTGGCGAAGACGCTGTCATGGCTCTGCCCAGTAGACTTGGCGCTCACCGCCGCCAGCACATTCCCCCCCGCGTCCACTTTGATCGTCGCCGAGTCAAAGGCCGGCAGCCCATAAACCCCCCGCCTGCGGTAGTCCTGCGAGCCAGTGCTGGAATGCTCCACAAAGCAACACAAGCCAATACCCGCCAGCTCGCCCAGCTCCCGCGCCTCGGCCTGCATCTCCCGCAGTTTCTCATACCCCGAAACTTCCAGCAGCCTGGCCAGCGTGTCCGGGTAATCACCGCTATCATACAGCCGCCCGGCGGCGGTGCTGAAAGGCTGATCTTCGGGCTGAATAAAGTTTTTCATCCTAACGTCCGCCGGATCCAATCCCAGCTCCACGGCAATCATGTCCATCACCCGCTCGATGACGAACACCCCCTGAACCGTGCCCACCCCCCGGTAGGCCGCTCCAGGACATTTGTTGGTCAGAATGCCATAGGCGTCGCACCGGAAGTTGTCTATCCGGTAAGGGCCGACGATGGACTGTCCGGCGGTCATCGGCTCCAACCCCGCCGATGTGGGCCCGAGAGTATGCGCCCCCTGATCCACCAACACCTTCGAGTCTATACCGAGAACTCGCCCCTCCGCGTTTACCGCCACCGCCACATCCACCTTCATCTCATGGGCGTGACCACACGCCAGCAGGTTTTCCATCCGGTCTTCAATCCATTTCACCGGACGGTCTATCTTGCGCGAGAGAAAGGCGAGAATGATAGACTCCGGATACGCCGCCCCCTTTATTCCAAACTCGCCACCCACGTCGGGAACTATGACCCGGACAGCGTGTTGCGGCAACCCCATGACGCTGGATATAGTGGTGCGCACCATGTGCGGCGAGCGGCACGACGCCCACACCGACAGCCGCTCCTGCCCCCGGTCGTAGTGCGCGATTACCCCTCGCCCCTCCATCGGAACCCCGGTCTGCCTCGGAAACCTAAAGGTCTTCTCCAGCTTCAAATCCGCCTGGCGAAAGGCGCGCTCCAAATCCCCGCTGCCAAACTCCCGGTGAAACACGATATTATCTTTCATCCCGGCATGAATCACCGGCGCCCCCACCTCGATAGCCTGCTCCGCCCCCAGTGCTGCCGGCAACGGCTCATATTCCACCGCCACGGCCTCGGCCATGTCTTGGGCCGCATGGGCCGTCTCCGCCGCCACCGCCACGATAGGATCGCCGACATAAGTCACCTTCCCCGGCGGCGCCGGAAACCGGTCATACGGACGGGCAAACTCACTGGAACCGGGAGCCGCCGGCCGCACCGGATTCACGTGCGGCAACACCTCCTCGGGAGTAATCACCCCGATAGCCCCCGGAACCTTCAACGCCTCTTCCACATCGATCGCCTTGATGTTCGCGTGGGCATACTCGCTGCGCACGAAGGCCCCGAAGACCATCCCCGGCAGCTTGATGTCGTCCACAAACCGCCCGCGCCCCTGCACCATCCGGGCCAGCTCCGGGCGGGCAACCTCTTCGTGCGTAACCATCCCACGCTCCTTTAAGTCATCTCCGGGCCATCGCGTACGGCCAGCCCAACACCATCCCTTCCCCCGTCTCCTCGCACAAGAACGCCACCCCCGTGAAAACTGGGGCAGGAATCCATTGCCTTAACACCGATGCAACCGAATACGTGCCGCCCAACCCCGTCCTTCCCCGCATCCCCCATTCCCTGCGGTTCCCCTGCGCCAGAGCGGTTACACCGTGCCCGTCTTGACGATGGCTTGCACTATAGGAGCATAACCGGTGCATCGGCAGATGTTCCCCCCGATGCCGGTGCGAACCTCCGCCTCCGTCGGATTCGGATTGTCCCGTAGGAAGGCATAGGCCGTCATCAAAAAGCCGGGCGTGCAAAAACCGCATTGCAGCGCGTGATTCTCCTGGAAGGACGCCTGCAACGGGTGCAGCTCATCGCCGTTGGCCAGCCCCTCGACAGTCATCAGCGTCGCCCCGTCGGCCTGCACCGCCAGCAGCAAGCACGACCGCACCGCCTCGCCGTCCACCAAAATGGTGCAGGCCCCGCAAACTCCGTGCTCGCAGCCTAGATGCGTGCCGGTGAGGTCGAGTTCGTTGCGCAGGAAGTCGGCCAGAGTGAGCCTCGCCTCCACCCGCCCGGTATACTCCCGCCCGTTTACCGTCATCCTGATGTCGATCAGTGGCGTCATCTCAATTCCCCTCGTAGAGCGTTGCCGTTGCCTGTAATATCCTTCCAGCCATTCCATCCCCTCCTCCGTCATCCCCTCAAAGGAACGTCACCCCCGTGAAAACGGGGGCGGGAATCCATAACCCCAGATGAGGAAGCAAAACGGATTATCCTACTGCCCTCCCGTCGAACAAGCGTCTTCTAGAGCGCGGCGCGCCATAACTCCACTCACCTCCCGGCGGTATTCCGCCGAGGCATGAATGTCCGCCCCAGGGCTAACCGCCGCCGACACCAAAGCCGCCGCCTCCGCCCGGGCCTCGGCGTCCACCACCCGGCCCGCCAGCGCCGCCTCAGCCCCAGAGGCGCGAATCGGGCCGTCGCCCACGCCGAACATAGCGATGCGCGCTTCCTGGCACACGTTCTCCCTGTCCCGCCGCAACAGCGCGATCGCCCCCACAAGAGCAAAGTCCCCGTCCCGGCGGCAAACTTCGCGGAACCCCCAGCTCCATTCACCCTCGCCCTCCAGCGCCGGCAGCCGCACCTGCGTCAGCAGCTCCTCCGGTTCCAGCGCTGTAGTCAGCAGGCCCAGAGAAAAATCGCCCGCGGATATGGCCCGCTCCCCGTCGCTGCTGGCCGCTGTGATTTCCGCGTTCAGAGCCAGGCACAGGGCAGGAATCTCCGCCGCCGGGTCCGAATGGGCCAGACTGCCGCCGATGGTCCCCCGGTTGCGTATCTGGAAGTGCGCGATATGCGGAATCGCCGCGGCTATCACCGGGAACCTGCCGCCCACTTCCGCCGACCGCTCGATTTGCCTCTGACGGGTCATGGCTCCGATGGTAATCCCCCCGCTATCCGCAACAATCCCCGAGAGACCTTCCACCCTGTTGATGTCCACCACCACGGCAGGCCGCGCCAGCCGTAAGTTCATCATCGGCATCAGACTCTGGCCCCCAGCCAGCGCCTTGGCATCATATCCGTGCTGCCCCAGCAACTCCAGAACCTCGTCCCGGGTAGTGGGAGCGTAGTAGTCAAACTTGGCTGGCTTCATACCTATACCCTCGCCTTACCCTCCCCCTGAAGAAGAGGAATTATCCGTGAGCCTTCCTTACGAAAAGCAACGCCGGGACCCGCCCGCTATACCTGATACTCCGGCCTCCGTAACAACTGGCGGGCGATAACCAGACGCATCACCTCGTTAGTCCCTTCCCCGATAATCATCAGCGGCGCGTCCCGGTAGTACCGCTCCACCGGCGACTCTTTGATGAAGCCGTACCCCCCGTGAATGCGCATCGCCTCCATCGTCACTTCGCCGCACACCTCGCTCGCGAAGAGCTTCGCCATGCCTGACTCCAAATCTATCCGCCCGCCTGCATCCTTCTTGGCCGCCGCGTCATAGACCAACAGCCGTGCCGCCTGAATCTTCGTTGCCATATCCGCCAGCTTGAGCTGGATCGCCTGATGCTCCGCGATGGGCTTGCCGAAAGACTCCCGTTGCTGCGCGTATCGTATTGCCGCATTGAAGGCCGCCTGCGCCACCCCCACGGCCCGTGCCGCCACATTGATCCGCCCCGTCTCCAGCCCGCTCATCACCTGTCCGAACCCTGCCCCTTCCTGCTCTCCGATAAGATTGTCCGCCGGGATGGCGTAGTTGTTGAAATTCAGCTCCACGGTGTCCAGCCCGCGATAGCCCAGCTTGTCCAAGTCTCGCCCCACCTCGAAACCGGAACCCGGCTCGCCCCGCTCCATCACAAAGGCGCTCAGACCCCGGTGGCGCGGCTCCATATCCCGGTCGGTTCGCGCCAACAGACAGAACATATCGCCATAGCGGCCGTTGGTGATAAACATCTTCGAGCCGTTGATGACATATTCCTCGCCGTCTTTGGTAGCCGTCGTTTGCAAATTGGCGACATCGGTGCCGCCGCCGGGCTCCGTCAGAGCCAGCCCACCCCGTTTCTTCCCCGACGCCAGGTCGGGCAGAAACCGCTGCTTCTGCTCCTCGGTGCCATAGTGCGTCAGCGCATAGGTCAGGATATGATGAGTCCCGATGGCCCCGCTCAGGCTCATCAGCCCCATGCTCAGCTCCTCGAAAATAGTGGCGAAGGTGGTGTAATCCAACCCCAGCCCGCCATACTCTTCCGGAACCGTGATGCCGAACAGCCCCAGCTCCTTCATCTGGTCAATCAGGTCGTGAGGCACCCGGTCCTCCCGGTCCAGCTCAGCGGCCACCGGCTCCACCTCACGGCGCACGAAATCGCGCACCAGAGCCACAATCTGAGAACGAGCCTCTGCGGATGTTGTTGCCACAATTAGCTCCTTAGCTCCATATCAACGCCGTCAATACAGCGATTATAGCGTTTTATCGCCAACTTCACCCCATCATCTCCGATACCTCCACCCACCGCCCACAAGCCCCCCCACCTATTCCCCATCCCCCTCGTCATCCCCGCCCCCACCCGTCATTCCCGCGCAGCTTGTCCCCGTGAAAACGGAAAGCGGGAACCCACCGCCCCCCTAATTCGCCGCCCCCGGAGTGGGGTTGCCCACAGTAAGGAACTCGCCGCTAACATCAGGCATCCGCGCATAGCTCTCGCCCTCGCCCGAATCCCCTTCGTCCCAGTCAACCATATCCACCAGAGCGCCGCGCAGAGTCCAGACTCCCAGTTCTTCATCGCCGCCCAAGGCAAAACCGGGCCAGCCATCCTTATCCAGCTCGATTCGCAGGTACTCTCCCGGCCGAATCCCCAGGCTCGCCGGGAACGACACCCGCTTCCCGGCATCGGCCAGGTCATCTGCCACCATAAAGCCCGCTAGAGATATGCGCTCGTCCGAAGCATTGTAAAGCTCAAACCAGTCCAGCGGGTCGCCCTTCGCGGCCACTTCGTTGATCACCAAGCCAACGCCCGCCGCGTCCGTCTCCGCATACCCGCCCTCGTCCTGCCCAGCCGGTGGCAAGCGCGCGCCGCCGAAGACGCCGGAGAAACTGCCGGAAATTGCCGCGCCGTCTTTCGTCCCTGCTTCCAACAGTTCCAGCGTTCCTTCGGTAAAGGGGATAAAGCTGTCCGGCACAATGCTGCCCGGTGGAATAGTCACCACGCCCCCGGCAATGCCACCCTGGCCGATGACCAGAGTCGCGCCCGGGGTGAACCGGCTCTGGTGCATTACCAGAGTCATCCCGCTCAGCGAGCCGTCGGGCTGCGCCGCGAGCAGCGTTATCGAGGCCGGATTCTCCGCCCCCGGCAGTATTTCCGCTTCCTCCGGGCTCGCGTGTCCGCTTATGACCGCCGCAACCGCGGGAGATTGCTCAACTTCGTCCAACGCCAGATATGCAATAGACCCGCCCGCAGCGAAGGGGTCCGGGTTCAGATTGGACCCCCATACCGTCTGGAAATCTACTTTCAGCGAACCGGATTCCCCTCCCCCGGCCCCTCCGGCAACCCCGGCTCCCCCGAAGGTTGCGCGAAGGCGCCCAACGATAGCCGCGCCCGTCTCTGCCTTGGCTTCGATCAATTCCAGCGCCCCTTCGGTCACCGGAGTAAACCCCTCCGGCCAGTCTGCCCCTGCCGGGAGTTCCCAGGAAATCGCGCCAACGCCCTTCTCGCCCACGTTCATAACCCCGCCGACGGTCAACATCTCCATCGGAAGCCAGACGGTCACCCCGCTGACGGAAAGGTCTTCGTTCAGGCTCATCAGGGTGATATAAGCGGCGTTTTCCAGCCCTATCTCCGCCGCTTCCTTCGCCGTGGCCGGCCCGGCCGTCACCCCCGTCTCGCCGACAGGCACAGCCTCGCCGTCCACCAAACCCTCCGTCACATTGCCCTCGGCAAATGGATCCGCGGCGTCTTTCGACCCCCAGGTAGTCTCGAAGCTCAGCTCGACGGTGAAGCTCCCCCCGAAAACGTCGCCTCCCGCTGCCTCCGGCTCGGGCCAGTCCGGAGGCTCCGGCGTGATGTCCGCCAGTATCTCCCCCTTCCGCTTCAAAATGAACTTGCGCACCCGCTCCGTGTCCGCCGCTGCCTCCGCCCTGATGTCCGGCAAAGCATGCTCCTGCACGATGGCCGCCATCTCATCCACTCGCGCCAGCAGCTCATCCTCATCCCATACCGTGTTCAGGATACTCTTGAGCCTCTCCGCATACTTCGCCCGCCCCTCCGGTATATTGTACAGCCGGCTAGGAATGGCCGAGAGCGCCAGAACCGAAGGCGGCGGATTGCTGATGTTATCGAAGGGATTGGGATCGTCCTCCAGATGGAACGTGTCATCCGCGCCCCACGGGATGAACACGAACTTCCCCCCCGGCTCCCGGTAGAAATGATAGTTGTTGCGGTCTCCGGCGTAACCATCCCAATGCCCTATCAGAACCTCCGTCGCCCAGAACGATAGGAACCGGTCCATGTCCACCGCCTCCCCCAGCGCCTCAAGCCCAGCCTCCGACGGGTCCAGCAGCGCGGCCACCACCGCATCCACATCCGACCAGTCGTCTTCATCTTCGTTGGTCTTCTTCTCTATCGTGCCCCGGTACTGGGGAGTGAAGTCACTGATTGTCCCCTCGTAATGATTGCCCTCCGCGCTGTCGAAGTGCCGCTCCAGGAAGGGCTTTTTCAATTCCTCCAGATGCACATACAGCCCCAGATTCTTCCCATTCACCGTGACCGTGGCGAAGTTGCATCGCGGCGAAGGCAGTCCCGCGGCGGCAAATACCTGATAAGACAGGCAAGTGTTCACCATGGACGGATCCTGAATGCTGTTGTTCAGCGTCATGCGCTCCATAACCCCGCCCAGACTCTGGTCATCCACATATTTGTCGTATCGCAGCTTCAGCGACGGTTTGGTCTCGCTCTGCGATCCTATAAACCCCTTCTTGCGAACCCCTACCTCCGTATGAGTCTCTCCATCAATGGTCACCGTCGCCGGAAACCACGTATAGATGCCCGCGAAGGGCCGGGAAAGATTGTACTTCGCTATCTCCGCCATCAGGTCGTCAAAGGTGCGCGTTTGATGCCGCAGAGTATCCCAATCGCCGGGCGCGATTTCGATAACGACCTCCAGCACCCGTTCCATCGCGAAATAGGCGTCGCCGGGGTCCGCCTCCGCTGCCGCTTCGGGAGTCGGAGCCGCCGTCGCCGGGAGTGCCGCGGGAGTAGCCGCCGTGCGTGTTGGCGTCGCCCCAGCTTCTGCCGTCGGCGCCGGACTCTCCGTGACCGGCGGCAATGTCGCCGCCGGCAACGCGGTCGCCGGAGCCGGCGTGGGGTCCGGCCCGCAGGCAACAATAAAGAGCGCCAGCGTAAAAATGACCAGCGCTCCCGCAATCATCCAGTTTCGTTTCATTAGTAGGGATACTCCGAAATAGGGATACTCCGAGCCGAAGAAGAATCACCGGTTTGGAAGGAACGCAACCATGTTTGAGAATCCATCCCCCCATCGCCATCCCCGCGAAAGAACCTCACCCCCGTGGAAACGAGGGCGAGAATCCGTGCCTGAATCAGGTAGCCGTGGGGCAAAAATTCCCGGAATTCCCCCCAGTTGCCGTTCTCCTGCTTTCCGTTCGCCTGCTTTAAGAATTAACCATCCTGCAACGCCGCCTGTGCCGCCGCCAAACGCGCCACCGGCACGCGGAAGGGCGAGCAGCTAACATAGTCCAAGCCCGCCTCGTGGCAGAAGGCCACGCTCGCCGGATCCCCCCCATGCTCGCCGCAGATACCAATCTCCAAGTCCGGGCGAACCCGCCGCCCATCGCTCACCGCCCGCCACACCAGCTCCCCCACCCCATCCCGATCTATGCTCGCGAAGGGGTCAACGGGCAATATCCCCTCGTTGATGTAATTGCGTAGAAACTTCCCTTCCGCGTCATCCCGGCTGAATCCGTATGTCATCTGCGTAAGGTCGTTGGTGCCGAAGCTGAAAAATTCCGACTCCTCCGCCACCGCCCCAGCAGTGAGCGCCGCCCGGGGAGTCTCTACCATCGTCCCGAACTTGTACGGCACTTCCACGCCCATTCGCTGCTGCGCTTCCTCGGCCACCCGCGTCAGATCGGCCCGCAAGCGGCGCATCTCCTCCGCGTCCACCGTCAGCGGAATCATTATCTCCGGATGCACCTCCACCCCCTCGGCCCAAAGCTGCGCCCCAGCCGTGATAATCGCCTCCACCTGCATCCGGTAAATGTCCGGGAACGACAACCCCAGCCGACAGCCCCGATGCCCCAGCATCGGATTGCTCTCCCGCAGAGAGTCCACCCGTTGCAGAAAAGCCTCCTTTGCCGAAAGCTCCTCCGAAGCCTCGCCCTTCGCCCGCAGCGTTGCCATCTCCGTGAGCAACTCGTCGTAGGGCGGCAGAAATTCGTGCAACGGCGCGTCCAACAGCCGGATGATTACCGGACGGCGCGACATAACCCGCAGAATCCCCCGGAAATCATTGGTCTGCAACAACTTCACCCGGTCCAGAGCCTGGTAAAAATTAACCACCTCCGCCGGTATATCCGATACCTCCGGGTTCATGAAAGGGTTCGCCAGCGGGTCAATACGCCGATCGCCATGCTCCCGGCGCCACCCTTCCGCTGCCTCGGAACTGAGCAACATTTGCCGCACCGCCGGCAGCCGGTTAGGGTCCAGAAACATATGCTCCGTGCGGCACAGCCCGATCCCCTCAGCCCCCAGGGCCAGCGCCTGCCGCGCGTCCGCCGGAGTGTCGGCGTTGGCCATTACCCCCAGCCTGCGGATTTCGTCGGCCCACCCCAGCAGCACATTCGCCTCCGGCAAGTCTTCGAGGCGGGGATTCACCGTCGCCAGCTCGCCCACATATACCTGCCCCAGCGCCCCGTCAATGCTGATGCGATCCCCCTCCCGCAGAGTGTGGCCGTTGCCGCTCATCTCCTTGAGTTCCAAATTAACCTGCATCCCCTCGCACCCCACGATGCAGGGCTTGCCCAGCCCCCGCGTTACCACCGCCGCATGGCTGGTAACCCCCCCCCGGCTTGTCACTACCCCGGCGGATGCGATAATGCCGTGAATGTCGTCAGGCTTGGTTTCGGGACGCACCAAGATGACCTGCTCCCCCCGGCGCGCCAAATCCTCGGCTATGTCCGCGTCGAAACATACCCGCCCCGACGCCGCCCCCGGCGACGCCCCCGCTCCCATGGCCAGCCGCCGCTCCTCCCTTTCCCCCGGCGTCACGTCCGCTGTGAACTGCGGCACCAGCAACTGCGTGATTTCCTCCGGGTCCACCCGCTTCAACGCTTGCTCCCGGTCAATCATCCCCTCTCGAACCATATCCACCGCCGTCTTCACCGCCGACAGCGGAGTGCGCTTGGCGTTGCGCGTTTGCAACAGATAGAGCCGTCCCTGCTCGATAGTGAACTCCACATCCTGCACATCCCGGTAGTGCTTCTCCAAATTAGCCGCCAGCCCCAGCAGTTCCCCCGACCGCTCCGGCATCACATCGGCCAAAGCCGACAGCGGCTCCGGCGTACGCACGCCGGCCACCACATCCTCCCCCTGGGCGTTGCTCAAAAACTCGCCATACACCTCCCGCCGGCCATTGGACGGGTTGCGCGTGAACAGCACCCCCGTGCCGCTGGTAGCCCCCAGGTTGCCGTAAACCATCCCCATGATAGTCACCGCGGTGCCGCTGTCATGGCCTATGCCATATTGGTTGCGGTACACCATGGCCCGGGGATTGTTCCAGCTCCGAAACACCGCCTCTACCGCCCCGAAAAGCTGTTCCCACGGGTCCTCCGGCAGAGCCCCCCCCGCCGCCCGGCGCGCGATCTCCTTGAAATCCGCCGTCACCGCCTGCAACTGTTCTGCGGTAAGCTCGTAGTCCAGCTCCACGCCGGCCCGCGCCTTGTGCTCCGATAGACACTCCTCAAAAGGCTCCGGTGCCGCTTCCTGCACCACTTCCGCGTATATCTGCACAAACCGGCGGTAGGCGTCCCACGCCGGCCGCCGGTCCCCCATCATACCCCCCAGACCCTCGACGATTTCATCGTTGATGCCCAAGTTGAGAATGGTGTCCATCATCCCCGGCATGGAGATGCGCGCCCCCGAGCGAACCGACACCAGCAGCGGGTTGGTCTTGGAGCCGAACTCGTGCCCAATGGCCTCTTCCAGTTCGGCAATGCGTTCGCGGACAGTCCCCGCCAGCCCCTCGGGCAGCGTATAGTTCCCCGCCAGATAATCGCGGCAGACCTGAGTGGTGATGACGAACCCCGGAGGAACCGGCAACCCCAACTTGGTCATTTCACACAAATTGCTTCCCTTGCCGCCTAGAAGGTCCGCCATCGAAGCGTCCCCTTCGCTGAACCGGAACACTAATTTCGCTGCCTGAGCTTGAACAACCATAGGCCGGATACCCCTCCAAAACCTTCGGATTTCCCCGTTCCCCCCTCCCCCGCTTGCAAACCAGTTGACCATTATACCCGACTGCGCCGGGCAAGGGAAATTCACCCCCACCCTGCCCCCCATCGTCATTCCCGCGAAACATGTCCCCGTGAAAACGGGGAGCGGGAACCCATCACCCCCAGCCATCCCTCCCGCAAAACATATCCCCGCGAACCGCCGCGTGGAAACCCATCGCCCCTGACACCAACCCCTTGCCCGCCCCCATCCTCCTCAACTACCATATCCCCAAGCCTGCAAGAACATCAGTTCCATCAAAGCCCAAATCCCATCCGCCACTGAGGCCCTTTAATGACCAATGCCCCAAAACCGCAAGAGAAAAGCCCGCAATCCCTCCCACCGCAACTCCCCTAACCTCCCCCAGAACATCCCTAACCAGGCCCGGCGAGCGGAAATGAACGGAAATGACGGGAAAACAAAAATCTCCCTCCTAAGCTCCCGCCAGCAGGGTGCCCTGCCCGTAATAGCCGCCGCTCCCACCCTTGCCCAAGCCGCCCGAGACTGCCGCATCAGCGAGTCCACCCTCCGCCGTTGGCTCCAAGACCCCGCCTTCGCCGAGGAACTCAAACTCCTGCGCCAAGAATACGCCAACCAAGTCAGCCAGCAGTGCCTCGGCCTTATCCTCCGCGGTATGAACGTCCTAGCCGAATCTATGGAAGACCCTGACCGCTCCCTCCGTCTTCGTGCCACCCGTTACGCTATGACCTTCGCTTTCCACCTTCACGAGTCCATGCAGCTGAACGCCGACATCCGCGAAATGCGCGACTCCCTAGACTCCGTACTCTCCGATAAGTTCGTAAATCAATCCGAACCCGAAGAGGAGTAAGCCCGAAAAGGAATGAGAATATATTCCCTCATCTCCCTCCGCCGCCAGGCCGACGACCTCCGCCGTCGGCTCAAACCCGTCCTAGCCATCCTCCGCCTCCGGAATTTGGCCCTAGAATTTTGCCGTGATTTCGCCGCCGCCGCTTCCCGACCAGATCCCGGCCGCCGTGAAATCCTTCTCAACATCTCCCGGATGTTTATGCCCCGCGTAGGTCAGGCAGGCTTCCGCCTCGACACCTTCCAAGACCTGATGACCTACTTCTCCCTTTGCATTGACCGCCACGCTTGTCCCCAACCCCGCGACATCGTGTTCGCCCTCCTGCCCTGGGCCGGAAAAGGCCCCCGCCTCCGCCCCAACCTATGGGAACGGCCCAGCGCAGCCTGAACCAAAACCCACCGCCCCCCATCGTCATTCCCGCAAAACATCTCCCCGTGAAAACGGGGAGCGGGAATCCATCGCCCGAATCGAATAACGTATTTGCAAAAATTCTCTGAAATCTCAAATACATCTCCCTGACCCCTCCTCCCAAAGCAGAGGTCAAGGCGAAAAGCTAAACATAAATTGCTTTATGAACCAAGACAAGAAAAAGCCCTCTCCCGAAAGGAGAAGGCTGGATGAATAGGCCGCAACCGCCCCTAAATCTCGCGGAAGGCCGGCTCCACATCCTCCAGGTAGAACTTGTTCTGCCACAGCTCATCCAAGTATGCCTGCTCTTCTTCGGTGAGCGATGGCGTCTCCACCGCCTCGGTATACTCTTTCAGATCTTCCATCTTGGTGAAGTTGGGCAACACCGACACAATCTGCGGTTTCTTCAGCACGAACTGTATCGCCGACTGCCCCATCGTCCGCGAGTCTTCCTGCGCCAGAAACCTGACCCGCTCCACCTTAGCCAGCGCCTCCCGCATCCACTCGGCCCGGCGGAAGGCCCGGTGGTCCGACGGGTCGAACTCCGGCACTTCAGTGAACTCCCCGGTCAGCGTGTTGGACGCATGAGGCACCCGCGACAGCAGGCCCACCTCGCACTCTTCGGCAATAGGAAAAAAGTCTATGGCCGGCTCCATCTCTAGGATGCTGTATATGATCTGCAAGCTGTCCACCTGCCGCTCCCGCATGGACATCTCGCCCTCCTCGAACCAGCCGATGTCTGGCCCGAGAGCGACCCCGAAATGCCGTATCTTGCCCTCAAACTTGAGCTGCTCCAATATCTCAAACAGCTCATCCCGTTCCAATGCCTCCACCCGTGGGTTGTGAACTTGATACAGGTCGATATAATCCGTGTTCAGCCGCCGCAGGCTCTGCTCGCAGGCAAACTTCACGAACTCGCGGTCAAACTTCTGCGGACGCTCCCGGTGCCCGTCCCGCGGCGTCGGGTCATATATGTCATACCCGAACTTGGTAGCGATGACGATGTCGTTGCGCTTGTGCCCCAGCACCTTAGCCAGGATTTCCTCTCCGTAACCGTCGCCGTAAGTGTCGGCGGTGTCAAAGAAATTGATGCCCAGCTCTATCGCATTCTCCAGCAATGCGGCCCGCTCGGCCTCCTCCAGCTTTCCCCACCAGTTGGTGGCCACGGTCCAAACTCCGAATCCCACTTCCGACAGCACCAAGTCGGTTCGCGGCAATTGTCGATACTTCATAGCGCTTTCATCCTTCCCAACGGAAATATGGGCTTGCCCAGCAACGGAGTATCCCTCGACCGGCAGAGCGGACTGAACTGGCCCGCTATCTCAAAGGCCCCTGATAATAATGGTCATCAAAGCGGCGATGATGCCCCGCCAATGCCGATGACGGCATAGAAAAGTTCATCAATCTTGCCATTGGTCTGGTCAATGCGAGCATTAGTCTGGTCAATGCGAGCGTTAGTCTGCTGAAGTTCGGTTTTCACATCCGAAAGACCATTCTGCAGATTCTCCACCTTGGCCTCAAGTCGGCCAAGCGTTCTTTCCGTTGTCTGTTCTTGGGTGGTCATACCCCGTTACTTCGAATCCGATTAAGTAGCTTCCCCCAGCCAGCGGCCCATGCCTTCGATGAACTCGTCCCTAACCCTGCTGCTCTCCCCGCAGAACTCGAGGATGAGCCGCTCCTTGAACTCCTGCGGGTCCTGCCCTTCCGGCACCGGCAGAATCTCGATGGGGTCGCAAGCCAGCGTCATGTCCTTGCCAGTGATGAAGCACCGGTTTACTATCATCCCCAACGGCCCCGCGCTGCTGGGCCAAGTGGCGTCCACCGCCATCCCGCCTTCCGGCGTATCGACCTGCAGATAGGTATGCACATCAGGAATCGGCTCGTCTTTCACCATCTCTCGCAGCTCCGCCGGAAAATGGAGAGTATTCTCCGGCGTGAAACGGTGGGTAACCATAATCACCCGCGCTTCCATCCCCATCTCCCGGAATATGCCGGACAGGAGGTAATGCTTGCCCGAACATGTGCCGAGCCATTCATCGATAATCGCTTCCGGCTTGCGCGAGCTGGCCCGCCGGTACGGCATATCCCGCACCAGCTCAAAGGCCCGCCCCGCCGTCAGCGATTCGCCCTCGCCCAGCAGGCCCCGCGCCCGGCTCTCCCCCTCCAGCAAAGACAGCAGGCTGGTCATATCAACCCTCCGGCCAAGGGAAGCAACGCAGAGACCATTACCCGGCCGCCACTGCCAGGCCCAGGCAGCCTTTGATAGCGTCCACCAAGTCCTGGAATTCCGCCTCCGGCAAGACGGGTTCCATGTTGCCCAACGGCACGTCGGTCACCACTTCCACCCAAGATGTGCAGCCGCCGTATCCGGGAAGCCAAGGCACCGCAACCGGTGCTTCCAGCCGGTAGGCGCGCAACAGCATCACCGACAGCGGCAGCATAGGCTTCCATCGAAGGCGCGACTGGGCATAGCCGGTGGTCCAGATGTAATGCGGGGCCAGGTCATCCACCCGCCGCTGTTCCACCACCTCCAGCACTTCCTCGACCTTAGCAAAGTGGGTAAACACAATCTGATTCGGGTCATGCGGCCGGGCCAGCAGAGCCTCCAGCGCCGGCTGATGTTCCGCCCGCAACAGTTCCGCCTTCTGGTGCTCGTAGGTGGGATACAGCAGAAACTCCCGGTGAATCACCCGGAAATCCTTCCCGTCCTCGTGGATCCCGCCCTTGCGCAACAGAAGTATCTGCTCGCCCCGTCCGATGGCTTCGCAGGTGACAGCCCATTCCTTCAGGCTCATCTGGCATTTGTCGGGAACGCTCATGGCTGTATTCCCCCCAACTCCGGGTTGTTTTTTCTATCCCCTTACATATGGTAGAGGCTTTACAGATGGTATCACACCGGCGTCCCCTGTTAGCTCCCCCGGCTACAGAACTCGGAGTAGTCCGGCCCTTCCTGATGCGGCGTGTGTTCGTATCCGGCGGTCATACAAATGTATTTCCCCGGTTTAGCATTTTTCTCAGATTAGCGGTAGTCGCATCGGCCACTTCCTCCACCGTCACGCCCTTGACCTCGGCCAGGCAGCGGGCGACCTCGGCCACATGGCGCGGCTCAGTCCAGTTGTGGCGGTACTTCTTGAAGGGCTGAGGGTAGGCGTCGGTTTCCAGCACGATGTTTTCCAGCGGGATGGCCTTCGCCGCCTCTTGCACTTCGGGCAGTCGAGTCAGAGGGCGGGCCAGCGAGATATAGAAGCCGCAGTCGATAGCCTCCCGCGCCGTAGCCTCGTCTGCCTGGAAGTAGTGCATCGCCCCGCCCACGTCGCCCGCCTGCTCCTCCCGCAGCACTCGGAAGCAGGCGGAATGCGCCTCCCGCGAGTGAAAAATGATGGGCAAGTTGAGGCTCTTCGCCAGTCGGATGTGTTCGCGGAACACCTGGTCCTGCACTGCGTGGTCGGGCGAGTCGGGCAGATAGTCCAGCCCTACTTCGCTGATGCACACCACCTTCGGCGACTGCGCCATCCGCTCCAGCTCCGCGTACATGGCGTCGTCCACCCGCTCATAGGCGTGGCAAGGATGTATCCCCACGCCGGCATAGAAAGCGTCATACTGCCCGGTCAATTCTATGCACGCCCAGGTAGATTCCAAAGTAGTCCCAGCCAGTATCACCGACGTAATTCCTGCCTCGGAGGCGCGCTTCACCAGCCCCGGCAGTTCCGCAGCGTCATACTGGTCGAGATGGGTGTGGCAGTCGCCCAAAGTGATGGGTGATGCGGTCATCCTACGCTCCTGTGGCCGTGGTTCAGGCAGAAAGACTTTCCAAGCGAATGATAGATACGGCAGGGTAATGGGGTCAACTTGGGAAGCAGTCTCTGGTTTGTCATCCAAAAGAGTTGACAAATAGCCTTCAATGCAAGAATATATACGAATGTATTCTATCATAATAGGTAGTAAAATGCAAGAGCAATATAGCCGAGTGAATGTCAGGAAGCTAATCAAAGACTTGGCTGATATGTATTCCGATCATCCCTTTGACGTAGTGATTGCCGAACTGGTAGCGAATTCTCTGGATTCTAAGGCGAAATCCATAGCCGTAGACTGGGATAACGGCGCGGGGGTGCTGACGGTTACGGACGATGGCGAAGGTATGACTGAACCGCAGTTTGAGGAGTATCACGACCTGGCGGCCGAACTCAAATCTCGCGGGGCGGGTATCGGATTTGCCGGAGTGGGAGCGAAAATCAGCTTCAACATCGCCAGTCGGGTAATTACCGAAACCCGGCGCGGCGACGTCTCCTATGGCTCCGACTGGCGCTGGAGCGATAGCGATTCGCTAGTATGGCGCAAAACCCAGCCCGGCAGGCTTTCTGGCAAAGGTACCCGGGTGGAGGTGCATTTCGATCGAAATCACTTGCCCCCGGTAGTTGACGCCAAATATCTGGACGGGGTGCTGCGGAGACACTTTCAGCCCCTTCTCATTAGCGAATTCGCTCGCTCGTACGAGAGCATCGGCATCTATCCGACTTGCCCGAATTTCTCAGTCAACGGAATGACTGTGCCCCAAGGTGCCTTGAACACGGTTATGGAGCTGTCGCAGAGCGAAAGATTTCCGGTTAAGAAGGGCGGCCGCTCCGTCGGATTGGGAGCCATCGGCCTAGTCGAAAGCGGCGTCACCAACGAAAGCGGGGTGTTGCTCTGCACTCACGGCAAGATAATCAAGTCAGATATGCTCGGGCTACAGGTCGGCCCATTGGGCACAGGTTTGTTGGGTATCGTAGAGATTCCCGACCTCATCAAATTCGTTACCACCAATAAATCCGACCTGAAAGGGGGGCGCGGAGGATTCCGCGAATTGGACGAACTGCTCCGTCCGGTACGGGAGAAATTGAAGGAATTTCTGGCGAAGCATGGCGTAGCGCAGGCGGAGCCGAAGCAAAACAAGCTGTCCGCAAGCTTGGAGCGCGAGCTGACCAAGATGATGAAAGAGTTGCCGGAGTTGCAGGATTTCGACGGCCTGTTGGCAAAATCTCGTAAATTGCGCCGGAGCCAAAACGGGAATGCCATGGCCGGGACCATCTCTCGACAAAGCACGGACAATAACGGTCAGCAAGGTGGCAATAGGACCGAGGGCAATAACCGTAACGACAATGGTAACGATAAAGATAGGGAAGCAAGCAGTGCTCCACTGCAACAAAACCGCGATGGCAAAGAGCGGGCAAAACGGCAGAAATCCCGAAAGAACCAAGGCCCGCGCGTCGCTTTCGAGGAACACCCCAATCGGACGGAAACAGCTTGGCTCGACGCCAGCACCATCATTATCAACAGCGGCCACAATGCCTACCGCCAGCGGATTAGCCAAGATCAAGCGAGGCTCACCTATTGTATGTTCTCTATCGGCGTTGCTTTGGACAAAGCTGGGCTGGCGGAATCGATGGCGGACAAGTCTAGCTATGTTGACAAGTTCATCGCCGCTTGGGGGGCGTTGTGAAGGAGTGTAGCCGCCCCTTAGCTGCCCTCGAATTCAAGAAACGTGGCGGAGCTTACCGCGGGTCGGTGGCGATAAGCGAGCTCGCATTGCTTCCCGACGATCCCGCCGAAACCATGCGATCTGTAACCTCTGTCTATCAGAACGCCTTGGGCGAGATACGCCAGTGGCAACAGGAAACCCAAGCGTTGCGCCGCTCTAAGACGCCTCTGACAGCCCGAAGAGCTTGGCAATTGGGGGACATTGTATGGCGGCTGGAGGCCGACCTGGAACAGTATTCGTGCCGGGTTGATAACTTGTATGATCACTTGGCACAGCACGCCGGGACACCCGGCTGGTTGGGTTCCTTTCACACTTTCCGCCGCTATGTAGACGCTCTCGAATCAATCCCAGAAAATCTCAAGTGGAATGATATTGCCAAAGCAGCAAAACGCGCTGGCCAAGCGATTGCGGCTGGCGTTACTATGGAGGGTTAGCATGGTATCTACCGAAGGCCAAATCGAAGACGCAATTCAGGTAATATCTCATCATAGGGCTGTTTTCACCGTTGGAGACATTGCGGCCTACTCTAATCTGGAAGGCAGGGAAAGGCATATCGGACAAGTCCTGCAACGTTACTGTAACCAGGGCGAATTAGTGAAAATCGAACCGTCTTACTTAGAACCTGATACCGAAAGCCATTATATCAGGAAGCTAAAAGTAGCCAGATGGTGGGTCAGGCAGACGTTGCGCTGGGCTTCTTCCGGTATCAATTACCTGACCGCTAGGCAACTGGCTGGCGCTATGTCTTTAGCTTTCGACGACCGCCGCTGGGCAGTCCCTCCCCAAGCTGTGTTGGAAACCGGGCGTCGTTGGGCGCTGGTAGATGATAGCGGTGTGCCGGGGACCTATGTCCTACCCTGGGTGTCCCTGCTGAAGGCCAACCCTCAGCTTAAAATGACGTTTCTCGCAATTTTTGATCCCACAGAGAGGAAATTTCATATAAAAGACAAGCGAGACAGAGAACTCCAGCAAGATGAATGGGAGCGTTTTTTTGCGGATGCATCTCTCTTGGTACCAGGGAAGACAACCATTGATGAAGTTATTGATGCGGCATTGAGCAATCTTGCGGATCGAGAAGCCGAAGTAATTAGAAAGCGGTTCGGGATTCACAGTATGCACAGGTATACTTTAGGAGAGATTAGTTCCAGATTCGGAGTAACTAGAGAGCGGATTCGCCAGATAGAGAAAAAAGGGCTGTGTAACCTTAAAAACAAAAGTATTTTGTATTATGGATTCGCGGCGCATTTCGTTCGTTCTGGTGGCTCGCTATTGATTTCTGAATTAGAGATGTCCACTGAATGGAAACTGCTTTGCCAAAGTATCGGAGTAGATACAGTACCTATTCCCCGTACTGGACTGCGAGTAATAGGAATCGGGGCAGATATCGAAGGTTACTGTAATTATCTGGATTCTAAGAATTTGAATGAAGACCAGGAAATGCCCCTTTTTGAAGGGCTGCGATTTCTGTCCCGCCAGGACGCGGATCGTCTGAGTGCTGCTGAGATGGAATATCAAGATTCTCAGAAGAAATACTTTGCTGAACAAGCCGCTCGCAAACCGCCGCTTATGGTGCTTCAAGCCATGCGTTCAATAGGACGGCCGGCACATTATCAGGAAATTGCCGAAATGTGTAATCGGATGTTTCCTGAAAGACAAACTTCGATACATAACTGGCACGCCGTGCTTTGCCGTTCTGATTCCTTGAAATTTGGTATTGTGTGGACAGGGCGCAAAGGTACATACGGTTTGGTGGAGCAGGGGTACTTCAGACCTACCAGAGGTATGTTCGACGCGGTCGCTTCGATTGTTGAAGCCCGATTTTCAGAGACCGGGCGTCCAGTGCCAACCGATTTCGTAATGCGCGAATTGAGTAAAGAGCGATACGACCCGGATCCTAACAGCGTCAATATGGCCCTCACCTTCAATGACCGGCTGGCCCCCAGCGGCAATGGCCGGTATGTGCCAAAGGCATCCGCACCGGTCGAGTTGGGAGCCACCGACCATATGGATTACGATCTCGACGCTGCTTTCGACGCCTTCTTGTCCGGCTCCTGCTAAGTTCAACCGCCCTGCACCGCCGAGTCGCATCGCTCCGCCGGTCGCCGCCAGTATTGTTGACGCAAATAGTCAACAATGTTAGCCTATAAATCGGTCGCTACTGGCGCGGCGGCCTGAGTTACCGTTGAGACGCGCACGGGACTATCCCCGGGCGCCATCTCCGCATCGGGAGGAGCAGCCGATGACCACCCCCAAGGTTATTTCCCGCGGCACCACCTCTACCGAGCTCGACTCCGACTACAAGTGGGGCTTCACCATAGACATAGACTCTGACCTGGCTCCCAAGGGACTCAGCGAGGACGTTGTTCGTCTTATCTCGGCCAAGAAGGAAGAACCGGAATGGCTGCTAGAGTGGCGGCTCAAGGCCTTCCGGCACTGGGAGCGGCTTCAATACCAGGAACCGGCTTGGGCCAACGTTCATCACGAACCCATCGACTATCAGGACATCTACTACTATGCGGCTCCCACCAGCGGCGATGCCCCCAAGAGTCTCGACGAGGTTGACCCCGAAGTGCTGGAAGCCTTCGACAAGCTGGGCATTCCTCTGCAGGAACGGGAACGACTGGCCGGTGTGGCCGTGGACGCGGTGCTGGACAGCGTGTCGGTGGCCACTACCTACCAGGATATGCTGGAGAAAGAAGGCATAATCTTCTGCTCTATGAGCGAGGCGGTGAAGAATCACCCCGAGCTGGTTCGGAAACACCTTGGTTCCGTAGTGCCTTACACCGACAATTTCTTTGCCACTCTCAACTCGGCTGTGTTCAGCGATGGCTCCTTCGCCTATATCCCTAAAAGCGTGCGCTGTCCCATCGAGCTGATGACCTACTTCCGCATTAATCAGGCCGACTCAGGGCAGTTCGAGCGCACCCTCATAGTCTGCGAAGAAGGCGCCTACGTCAGTTACCTGGAAGGCTGCACCGCCCCGGCCCGCAAGTCCCACCAATTGCACGCCGCAGTGGTCGAGCTGGTGGCCCTGGACGATGCCGAGATAAAGTATTCCACCTTGCAGAACTGGTTCCCCGGCGATAAGGAGGGCAAAGGTGGCGTCTATAACTTTGTCACCAAACGCGGCCTGGCTGGCGGGCGCAACTCCAAAATCTCCTGGACTCAGGTGGAGACCGGCTCGGCTATCACCTGGAAGTACCCCAGTGTCATCCTGCAGGGCGACAACTCCATCGGCGAGTTCTATTCGGTGGCGCTGGTCAACCGCTATCAGCAGGCCGACACCGGCACTAAGATGATTCATCAAGGCAAGAACACCAAGAGCACCATCGTGGCCAAGGGTATCTCCGCCGGCAATGGAAACGCCACCTACCGCGGTCTGGTCAAGATGATGCCTACCGCCGATGGCGCCAGGAATTTCACTCAGTGCGATTCGCTGCTTATCGGCGACCAGTGCGGTGCGCACACCGTGCCGTACATCGAGGTAAAGAACCCCACCGCCCAACTAGAACACGAAGCCTCCACTTCTAAGGTAAGCGACGACCAGCTTTTCTACTGTCAGCAGCGCGGTATGTCCGTTGAGGACGCCAATTTTATGATTGTCAACGGCTTCTGCCGCGGCATCTTTCAGGAACTCCCCTTCGAGTTCGCCATGGAAGCCTCGCAACTGCTCAAGGTGAGCCTCGAAGGCACCGTTGGCTAAGACAGAGAACCGGGGATGGATAAGGAACTGAGTTATGTTGTTTACCCACCGGGGGTTGTCGATGACGAGGGCATCATCCGGCTCCTGGATCATATAGATTTGAAGGAGGGGACTCACGTCCTGGTGTCCGTGGCCGACCCGGACACCTTGGTTGCGCTCTTTAAGCCAACTTACCCTTCCAGGACACCGGAAGAACCCCTGCGCGAAGAGCTTGAAGAGGATGCAGCGTGGGCCTATCTATTAAAAGATAGACAGCCATTGTAGTCCGCTTCCCATGTTTGAACCTCACTCAGAGAAATGGAACATGACGAGAAGGGTAGCGGTATTCGTTGGTTGTATGTTGCTTTTGGCAGTATTTTCTCGTCTGCTTGTAGTGCGCTTCCCGACTCGGTAAAAAGCAACCGGATGATAGTCGAGGAAATATGGGATTGTTTGGACTCCGAAGAAAGAGCTCGTGTAGTCTTTTGGGGTGGAAAGGATAACTGGCTCGACTTGTTCGCGGAGCTTAGTACTAAGGAAGATTTAATCGCCGAACGAGAACGGGAATGCCAAGAAAATTGAGATTCCCACTAGCATAAGGAGAGCAATGGAAGAACCCCTCCTCTCCGTCCGCGGTCTTTGCGCCTCAGCGGGCGATTTGGAAATACTGAACGGTGTCAATTTGGAAGTTCATGCCGGGGAAGTCCACGCCATCATGGGCCCCAACGGCTCCGGCAAGAGCACTCTGGCCAACGTCCTCGCCGGCCGTCCCGACTACACCGTCACCAGAGGAGAGGCCGTTTATGGCGGCGAAGATCTACTGGCCCTTGAGCCGGAGATACGCGCCCGAATGGGCGTGTTCCTGGCCTTTCAGTACCCAGTCGAGTTGCCCGGAGTTCGCGCCTGGCAGTTCCTGAAGGCCGGAGTGGACGCCCGTCGCCAGCACAACGGCGAGGAAGAGCTGTCCGCGCGGGAGTTCCAGCGACTACTCGACGCCAAGGTCAAGCAGGTCGAGATTGACCCGGAACTAGTGCGCCGCGCCGTTAATGAAGGCTTCTCTGGCGGTGAGAAGAAGCGCAACGAAATCCTGCAGATGGCCGTTCTAGAACCCCGCCTAGCCCTGCTGGACGAGACCGATTCCGGTCTGGACATCGACGCCCTGCGCATTGTATCCGACGGCGTGAACAAGCTCCGCTCCGACGATAACGCCATGGTGCTGGTTACCCACTATCAGCGGATGCTGAACTATGTCAGACCTGACAAGGTACACGTGCTGTTGGACGGCCGCATCGTGCGTTCCGGCGGCCCGGATCTAGCCTTAGACCTAGAGGAGAAAGGTTATGACTGGATCAGGGAAGAAGCGGAAGCAGAGGCATAATGCTGTGACCGCTCAAACCATCCGCTACCCGCAATACTACGACGACTATCGGGCTCTCGCCGGAAACGGTTCCGGCCTAGCCTGGCTGGACGAGCTGCGCGCCGCCGGGTGGGGGCGGTTCAACGAAATCGGTTTCCCTACGGCGCGGCGAGGCAACGAGCGCTGGAAGTATACCACCGTCGCGCCTATCGCCCGCGTCGGCTTTGTCTATCCTTTTATGAATGCAGAGAGCGCGAAGGACGCAGAGCTTGATTTCGGCTTCTCGACAGTCTCTGCGACCTCGACGTTTAGTGATGATGTCCAAGAAGATATTCGGCGAAATCTTGGCACTCTGGCCCCAATGGACGCCGATGGCTTTACCGCGCTGAACACCGCGTTCCTGCGCGACGTGGCAGTGGCGCGCGTTCCGGACGGCTCCTATGAACCTGTCGCCGTTTCAGTCAACCATGGCTACTCGGCCGGACCGGACAGCGAGCAACGGTATGCGCGGCATCCCCGCACGCTGATTCTGGCCGGGCGCAACGCCAATCTGACCGTAGTAGAGACTTACACCGGGCCCGTCGGGCTGCGCTACTTCACCAACGCCGTTACCGAGATAGTCGTTGGCGAGGGAGCGCGCGTTGACCACTACCGGCTATTGAACGAAAGCCCCGGTGCTTATCATGTTGGCTCTACCCGGGTTCACCAGAGCAGAGACAGCAGCTTTAGCTCCGCGTCTTTCGCCCTGGGCACGGCGCTGGCCCGCAACGACTTCGCGGTAACGATGGACGGCCCCGGCGCTTACTGCTCTCTTAACGGGCTATACTACACTGGCCAGGGCCAACATATCGACAACCTTATCAGCATTGACCACGCCCAGCCTCGCTGCACGAGCCGCCTTAACTACAAGGGCATCCTCGACGGCGATTCCCGCGCCGTGTTTGGCGGAGAGGTGCTGGTTCGCCGCAACGCCCAGAAGAGCGACGCCCAGCAAACCGACAAAAATCTGTTGCTGTCGGAGAACGCCGAGGTGGACAGCAAGCCGAGCCTGATGATTTACGCCGATGACGTGCAGTGCAGCCATGGTGCCACTGCCGGCCAAATCGACGCGCAGACCCTGTTCTACCTCCGCAGCCGCGGGCTCGACCTGGAAACGGCCAGCCGGATGCTGGTGCGAGCCTTCGCCAGCGAAATCGTCAATAAGGTCAAACCCGATACGTTGCGCAACTACCTGGAGTCCCTGTTCGACCGGTCTATCGCCGTGAAAAACCTTCCGGTGGCCTTGTCCTAGGGCCTCATCGGCGGTATTTAGGAGAGAATTCAGATGCCCTCCGGTTTCGATGTGGAAAAAGTCCGGGCTGATTTCCCGGTTTTGCAGCAGCAGATTAACGGCAAGCCGCTGGCCTACCTCGATAATGGTGCTACGTCGCAAAAGCCTCAGGCGGTCATAGACGAATTGGTGCGCTACTACACCACCGAGAACTCCAATGTCCACCGCGGCGTCCACACCCTCAGCCAGAACGCTACCGAGGACTATGAGGGAGCCCGCGCCAAAGTGAAGCGGCTGCTCAACGCCGCCGATGACCACGAAATCATCTTCACCCGCGGCACCACCGATAGCATCAATATCGTCGCCCAGTCTTTAGGAAGACATAACTTCAACCCCAACGACGAAGTTATCGTCTCCAATATGGAGCATCATTCCAACATCGTCCCCTGGCAGATGCTCCGCGAAGAAAAGGGCGTTGTTCTCAGAGTTGTTCCCATAGACGAATCCGGTGAGTTGCTGATGGATGAATATGAGCGGATGCTTTCTGCCCGCACCAAACTCGTATCCATCACCCACGTATCCAACGCTTTGGGCACCATCCTGCCGGTGGCGCAAATTATTGAAATGGCCCACGCCCAGGGAGTGCCGGTAATGCTGGACGGCGCCCAGGCCGTGCCGCACCTGCCCGTCGACGTGCGGAAGCTGGACTGCGACTTCTATGTCTTCTCCGGCCATAAGCTCTTCGGTCCTACCGGCATCGGTGTCCTCTATGGCAAGGCCGAACTTCTGGAAGCCATGCCCCCGGTACAGGGCGGCGGAGATATGATTAAGTCCGTCACTTTCGAGAGGACTATATACAACGACCTGCCCTACAAGTTCGAGGCCGGCACTCCCAACATCGCTGGCGCCATTGGTCTCGGAGCCGCCATAGACTACGTGCAGTCCATCGGCTTCGAGTCCTTCGCGGCTCACGAAGAGGATCTCCTGGAGTATGGAGCCAAGGCCCTGGAGCAGATAGGCGGGCTGCGCATCATCGGAACTTCGCCCCGCAAGGCAGGTATCCTGTCCTTCGTGATGGATGACATCCACCCGCACGACATCGGCACCAT
Source organism: Dehalococcoidia bacterium (assembly GCA_965199995.1). Lineage (GTDB taxonomy): Bacteria > Chloroflexota > Dehalococcoidia > Lucifugimonadales > UBA3495 > VXOI01. The sequence continues at coordinate 231,650 of OZ241328.1, forward strand.
CCTCGATTCTGAAGGGGTGGCCGTGCGCACAGGCCACCATTGCGCTCAGCCGGTGATGCAGCGCTTCCAGATTCCGGCCACGGTACGCGCTTCTATGGCGATGTACAATACGAAGGAAGATATTGACGCCCTAGTTCGCGCGATTGACCGGGTTATCGAGGTGTTTAGTTAATGTCGGAACTCAGCGACCTGTATCAGGAAATCTTGCTGGAGCACAACAGAAAGCCCCGTAACTTCCGCCGAGTGGAAGACGCCAGCTCCACCGCCGAAGGCTACAACCCCCTCTGCGGCGACCAGATTACCCTCTACCTGAAGGTTGCGGACGGCGTGGTGCAGGACGTAGGCTTTCAGGGCGTCGGCTGCGCCATCTCCCGCGCTTCGGCGTCTATGATGACCCAGAGCATCAAAGGCAAGAATTTGGATGAGGCCCACGGCATATTCGACGCCTTCCACAACATGATTACCCACCCTGATGAAGAACCCGACTACGATACCCTAGGGGACCTGGAAACCTTGTCCGGCGTCAACGAATACCCTACCCGCATCAAGTGCGCTGTTCTGCCCTGGCACACTATGCGCTCTGCCCTCAACGATGACGGTGAAAGGGTGACCACGGAGTAGCTGGCGTTATGCCTCAGCGTAACGGCCCCGTCTTCGATGGACTGTATGGCGATCTGATAATGGCCCACTATCGCGCGCCGCGAAACCGTATCCCGCTGTCATCGCCCACTCTTACCGCCTACGAGCTAAACCCCTTCTGCGGCGACCTCATAGACCTGCGACTGCGACTGGACGGCGACGGTGTGGTGGACGAAGTGTTCGCCAATAGCGAAGGCTGCTCCATAATCCAGGCATCCGCTTCGATGATGTCGGAGGCCGTTAAAGGCAAGACCGTGGCAGAGCTGAACGCCCTGTCCAGCCTTTTCCGTGCCTTCCTTCGCTCCCAACCGGATGAAGGGCAACTTGCTTCCTCTCTTGGCGACCTGTGCGCCCTGGGAGTGGTTCGGCAGTATCCTGTCCGTATTAAGTGCGCCCTGCTCCCATGGACCGCTCTGGAAGAAGCCATCCGGTAGCTCTGCAAGAGCCGCTTCCCGCCCCGCGTCATTCCCGCGAAAGTGAGAATCCAGAGGACGTCTTAGATGGGAGATTCTAGCGCCACGCTTACAGCTACGCATTTATGAAGCGGTTCGTATTTTTGCTACTGAGGCAATCGCCCCGGCATATACCAAGGCGCAGATTGCCAGTCTGGCAGATATATCCAGCCAACAGGCACTGTACGCGAGAATGATAAGCAGTACTATTATCCACCCCTCTGAATTTGTTCCTAATGTGGGAAGTCCTGGTCCCTTGCGCCCGCGTGGAGGAGACAGGCCCTGCCGCTCTTAGATTCATGGTCTGCTCATCGCTCCAACGGCGGCGCGCATTGCGAATAACCGACAAGGGTGGAGATTGACAGGCTTAAGAGCGATAAATATAATTACGGTATTGTCCGTGCTTCTCCCTTCCCTTCTCGCGCCGCCATGTAATTTCCCTGATAGGGTGGCGGCGGAGTTCATTTGACAGCGCTCCCCATTTATTGCTGTGCGGGTTTATGCCTACAAAGTTCATCTTCGTTACGGGTGGCGTCGTTAGCTCCTTGGGCAAGGGTATTTGCGTCGCTTCCATTGGCCGCATCCTGAAGAGCCGCGGCCTGAGCGTTTCGGTGTTGAAACTTGATCCCTACCTGAACGTTGATCCCGGCACCATGTCGCCCTATCAGCACGGTGAGGTGTTCGTCACCCAGGACGGCGGCGAGACCGACCTGGATCTGGGCCACTACGAGCGCTTTATCGACCTGGAGCTGACTCGCAGCTCCAACCTGACCGCGGGAGACATCTACCTTAACCTCATCGCCAAGGAGCGCCGGGGCGACTTCCTCGGCGGGACGATACAGTCCGTGCCTCATGTGACCAACGACATCAAAGACCGCATCCTTCGCTTGGCCAGCGAGTCCGGCGCTGAGGTGATTGTCGTCGAAGTTGGCGGCACCGTGGGTGATATCGAGGGGCTCCCTTTCCTGGAGGCCATACGCCAGATGCGCAACCAGGTGGGCCGCGACAACGTCTTCTATATCCACCTGACCCTGCTCCCTTACCTCTCCGCTGCTCAGGAACTCAAGACCAAACCCACCCAGCACAGCGTCAAGGAACTCCGCTCCATCGGCATCCAGCCCGACGCCATCATATGCCGGAGCGACCATCCCGTTACGTCCGGCATCTGCGAAAAGATTTCCTCTTTCTGCGATATTCCCAGCAGCGCCGTCATACCCCTGGAGACGGTGCAGAACGTCTATGGCGTTCCCTTGGTGTTGGAAGAAGCCGGTTTGGGCGACATTATCCTCGACTCCCTGGCTCTTCCGTATTATTGCAGTGGGAAGTCCGGGTGGGGGCTGGACGAGTGGCGGGCGATGGTGGAGATGATGGACCGTCCCAAGGAACCCCTGAACATTGCGCTGGTAGGTAAGTACGTAGAATATCCCGACTCCTACCTCTCGGTTCGTGAGGCCCTGCGTCATGCCGGGCTGCCGCACACCCGCGATGTGGAGTTGCAGTGGGTTCACTCTGAGGACATAGAACGCTACGGCCCCGATGACTTGCTGCGCAGCGCCTGCGGCGTCGTCGTCCCCGGCGGTTTTGGCACTCGCGGCGTCGAAGGCATGGTGGAGGCCGTGCGCTACGCCCGGGAGCACGAAGTTCCCTATCTGGGCCTCTGTCTCGGACTTCAGGTGATGGTCATAGATTGGGCCCGTAATATCCTCGGACTGGGAGGCGCTAACTCCGAGGAGCTGGAGCCGGATACGGAGCATCCCGTAGTTCACATTATGCCGGAGCAGGAAGGAGTTTCCGACAAAGGCGGCACCATGCGCCTCGGCAGCTACCCGTGCCGTCCCCAGAGCGGCACCATGACCCGCGCGGCCTACGGCGTGGGCGAAGTACTGGAGCGCCATCGCCATCGCTTCGAGTTGAACAACGCCTACCGCGAGGCCCTCGAAGAGTCTGGCCTTATCTGCGCCGGACTTTCCCCCGACGGTAGACTGGTGGAGGCTGGGGAGGTGCGCAGCCACCCGTTCATGGTGGGGGTGCAGTATCACCCCGAGTTCAAGTCGCGCCCCAACCGCCCTCACCCCCTCTTCGTACGCTTTCTCGCCGAAGCCACCAAAACCGTCCGCGAAGGCAGTCAGCCGCGCCTGCCCCTGGGATAGCCCAACATCAAACCCCTTTCTCTCCCCTAGGGGAGGGCATAAAAACTTCCCTCTCTTCCCCCAGGAGAAGGGCAGGGTGAGGGTCATGAAGCTCTTTCTCGATACAGCCAACCTGGATGAAATCCGCGACGGCGCCCGGCTCGGCGTGGTCAGCGGCGTCACCACCAACCCGTCCTTGGCCGCCTCCGCCGGCATCGGCGACCGCGAAGGCTACCGCTCCGCCGTCGCCGAGATAGCATCCTTGATCGACGGCCCCATCTCCGTCGAGGTCGTATCCACCGACGCCCAGGGCATGGTGGAAGAGGGGCGCGACATCGCCAACTGGATTCCCAACCCGTGGGTCAAGATTCCCAGCACCATCGAAGGCTTCGAAGCCATCGCCGCCTTGTCCGCCGAAGGCATTCGCGTCAACCAGACCCTCTGCTTCTCCGTGAACCAAGCCCTTCTTGGATCCCAGGCCGGGGCCACCGTCGTCAGCCCCTTCATCGGCCGCCTCGACGACATCGGCCACGACGGCATCGCTCTCATCCGCGACATCGCCGAGCTTTTCCGCAACGCCGGCCTCGAGACGCTGGTTATGGCTGCCAGCGTCCGCCACCCGCTGCATTGCGTCAAGGCGGCTCAAGCCGGTGCCCACATCGCTACCGTGCCTTACCGCACCCTGACGCAGATGGCGCAGCATCCGCTGACTGACGCCGGCCTCGCCCGGTTCATCGCCGACTGGCAGAAGGCCGGCCAGGGCTAATTCCCTCGGCCTAGTTAGGATTCCCCCGCCGTTTTCACGGGGACAGGATTCTCTGGAATCACGAAATTTGTCAAAGCGCATTACCGCATTAAGGCGTATTATCGTCCTTCTCGCGAAAGCGGGAATCCGGACGGAAGAGACGGGAATCACGAATATTGTCGAGACGAACCAGATCTGAGGTGACCATGACGGCAACCCGCAAGAGCTTGGATGTAGTGGAGCTGGGCGGCAAGTCCAAAGAAGAGCTGTTGAACCTGGCTCCCAGCGTCGGCCTCGGCGACCCCGCCTCCCTGGACAAGCTGCACCGCGAAGACCTTCTCGGCCGTCTCTTCCAGATCGCATCCTCTAACCAGTCCCTCATTTCCACCGGCATCCTGGAAATTATGGACGAAGGCTACGGTTTCCTGCGCCAGATATCCTCCTACCGCAACTCCAGCGACGTCTATATCTCCCAGTCCCAGATTCGCCGCTTCGGGCTGCGCACTGGCGACACCATCACCGGCCAAGTGCGCCCCCCCAAGGAAGGCGAACGCTACTTCGGCCTAGTGCGCGTCGAGAAGGTCAACGGCTATGAGACCAGCGACCCGGCAGGCCGGGTGCATGGCCGCAACCGCCCCGCCTTCGAACACCTGACCCCAGTGTTCCCCGAGCGGCAGGTCGTTCTCGAAACCTCTGCCAGCGAGCTTTCTACCCGCATGGTGGACCTCTTTGCCCCCATCGGCCTGGGCCAGCGTGGTCTCATCGTCTCGCCCCCCAAGGCCGGCAAGACCACTATGCTCAAGCAGATTGCCCACGGCGTGGTCACCAATTGCCCCGAGGCCGCCCTCATGGTCGCCCTGATCGGCGAACGCCCCGAGGAAGTCACCGATATGCGCCGCTCCGTGGACGGCGATGTCTTCGCCTCTACCTTCGACGAGAACGTCGAAGAGCAGTGCCGCGTCGCCGAACTCTGCCTCGACCGCGCCAAGCGCCTGGTCGAGCTGGGGAAGGACGTCGTCGTCCTGCTCGACAGTATCACCCGCCTCACCCGCGCCTATAACCTGGCCGTCCCCACCAGCGGCCGCACCCTTTCCGGCGGTATTGACCCCATCGCCCTCTACCCCCCCAAGAAGTTTTTCGGCGGCGCCCGCAATATCGAGGAAGGCGGTTCCCTTACCGTTATCGCCACTTGCCTGGTGGACACCGGCTCGCGGATGGATGAGGTTATCTATGAGGAGTTTAAAGGCACCGGCAATATGGAGCTGCATCTGGACCGCAAGTTGGCCGAGCGCCGCTATTTCCCGGCCATCGATATCGTGCGCTCCGGCACCCGCCGCGAGGAGCTGCTCTATTCCGATGAAACCCACAAGCAGGTCGTTCTCCTGCGCCGCATGATTGGTATGCTCTCCAATAATGGCGACGGCGCCAGCGCCACCGAGCGCGTCCTCGAACGCCTGTCCAAGACCCCCACCAACCGCGAGTTCCTGCGCACCCTCTCCGTTGCCAGCGCCTAGCCCCGCGCCCTCCGCCAAGCCCACCCCCCGGCCATCCTCACCCCGCCTGGAACCCCCTTTAGATGCCACCCCCCCGACCACCCCCACCCCTCCCGTCATTCCCGCGAACGCATTAGTCCTCGTGAAAACGTTTGAGCGGGAATCGTCGGTTCGCCCGCAGTAATCCAAGGCATCTGGTTCCCCCAAGACCTGGAGAACCCGCTTTCGCGGGAATTGACGGGGGTAGCGGGAATCCATTCCCCGCAGTAATCCAAGGCCTGGTAACCCCCAAGACGTAGAGATTCAATAACCGCTCCCCCGTTTTCACGAGGACAGAGCTTCAGCTCGAATGACGGGGGTAACTGCTGGAATCCATTCCCCCAGTAATTCGCCAGTAGCAGCGCGGGAATGACGGGGGTAGCGGGCATCGACTAGGAGACCCAGCGCGGTAACCCCCCCGGCCACCCCCACCCCCCGAGCCACCCCTCCCGGCCCCCCCCCCAATGCCCGGCCACCCCAATGAAAACCCCCTGCCCCCATCCTCGCCGGAAAACCCCCGGCCACCCCCACCCCTCCCGTCATTCCCGCGAAAGCGGGAATCACAAAAATGACTTAACCCCAGCATTCATCCCAGGCGCTACGGCGTTCCATAAATTGGTCTGGTGAACTTCACGCCACGATGGAAACCGCCGTTTCCATCGAGAAAAGGCCCTCGCGGGAATGGAACCGAGCTAACGGAAAATTCAACTAATCGAGGCCGCAGTAATCCCCAGTGGCGCTGGTTCCCCCAAGACGTGGATTCCCGCTCCCCGTTTTCACGAGGACAAGCTTCGCGCGAAGCTTGTCCTCGTGAAAACGGGTAACGGGAATCCATTCCCCGCAGTAATCCAAGGCGCTGGTTCCCCCAAGACGTGGATTCCCGCTTTCGCGGGAATGACGGGGGTAGCGGGAATGACAGGGGTAGCGGGAATGACGGGGGTAGCGGGAATGACGGGGGTAGCGGCAAAGACGGACAATGACGAAGAGAAAGCCCCCCAACCCATTGACCCGCCCGTAATCCATACGTAATACTTCCTGCGTTACCTTATCATCGTTCGGTTCTACCGCCGGGCTTTCCCGGCTTTTCCGGATCCGCCGGCTTGTCCAGCCTTGACTGGATTTGGCCGGTTTTGACGGGATTCCTTATTTTTCTCCTCAGGAGGCCCCCGCCCATGCAGCTCTGACCCCGCCGCCTTGGGCGGCCCGCTCAGTCCCCATCTATGCCGTAAGGCAATTCTAAGGAGTATATGCAAAAAATGAACACAAAAGTTGGCAAACCCATCGGGATTGCCCTGATCCTGGCCGTGGCCGCCCTCGTCGCCACCCTCGCCGCCATGAGCCTCGGTTCCACCCCCGCCGCCGCTCAGACTACTGATGAGAACTCGGCGGTGTACGCGACGGGCGACGACGGTAGTACCACGGTCACGGTCATGGTGCATGGTCTGAGTCCGGTTCAAGGCGATCCGACAAACCGGCTTATCTTTTCGGATGTCGGATTCCCAGTACAACCTACTGGGGTAACTTTTGCCCCAGATGATGGTGCCTCTGTACCCCTGGAGATTACCGACAATCGAAATGGCGACAAGTATAGATCTCCCTTGCGTCTTTCCTCTAATCCCGATGAGGGTATCGGCGTTAGCAGCTCCGCTACGATAACGCTAATGTGGAGCGCCAGAACCGACCCTATGGTCGATCCCGGCGCAATGTTCCACATAACGCAGTTGGGTGGAAGTGATGACAATACTGCAATTGGCCAGATTTCAGTCACCTTCCCCCGGGTCAACCTCAGCAACATGACGCCGGGCGCGGCGGTGCGCATCACCCTGGAAGCCAATGGAATTATGGGCGCAGTTGGCGATGATATCGACGTGGAACTGCCTGGGTTCAAGGTGCCCTCGACTATCAGCCCCTCCAATATCCAGATCTCCAATGGCAGTAACTTGAATAAAACGCCCTCGGACGTCTCCGTTAGCGGCACCACCATCACGCTGACTATCCCCGACATGGACGGGAGCACAACAGAGTGGTGATGCCGGTGACTGGAATAACAGCGCGGAAACCACCATCCGCATCCGGCAGCAGGCGGGCATTATGAACCCGTCCCTGGCCGGCGACGAAAAAGATTACTGTCAAGCATAGCGATGGTGATGATGACACGATGTTCGATGCGATGATTAATCGCGTGGTCACCGTCAGCCCAAGTTCCGCGCCGAGGGGCACGGTAATCACCATCACCGGCAAGGGTTTCGCCGAAGGTACTTCCAGGATCGACCTTCACTCAGGTACGCGAAAGATGACCCTCATCATACGGCGGATGTGCCTACTGGCTCCGGCCACACGTTCTCCCTGACGATGAATAACAACGAAAAGAATGCTAAGGGCGAAAATATATTCGATAGTAAGACTGCGACCTTCGATGGTGCGACTACGATCACTGCTAGCGGCTCTGACGGAGAAGACCTGCAAATGTTGATCCGGCCACTCACATGATCAATCCTGCCTTCACCATCAACCCGGGATCCCCGGTTCCCGGCGAGGAAGTGACCATCACCCTGGCGGACGAGGGCACTGATATAAAAATTGCCGGTGTGACGTTCGCCGGAAAAGATGCAGGGCTTAAAGATAACACAGATAACATGGTAACGGTGCCGTCAGACACTCGGATTGGCGATGTGACTATGACGGTGACCCTGAGTGATGATGCCTCTACCGTCTTGTCGAAGACCATCACCATCGGCACCTTGCACTTGGAGTTCTCGCAGTCTGAAGTCGTGCCTGGACAGCAGATAACCATCCGGGGCTCACATTTCGTGACTGGCACCAAAGTCATCAAGGTGATGATTGGTACTAGCACGATAGAGGGAGCAATGTTGCCCGGGGACAGCTCCGTAACTACCGGCGGCAATGTAGCCATCACCGTTGGGGTGCCTCTCGACGTAGGCAGCGGAGAAAAGAAAGTCGTCCTAACTGCTCAGAAAGACGATGACGACACCACAGACAAGCGGATGGCCTCAGGGACGATAACCGTGGCCAAGCCCTCCATCACCATTGAGCCGGCCACTAGCCTGCCCGGCAGTGTGGTTAGCGTGCGCGGCACAGGCTTTGCCGCGAGTGCAAGGGTCGAGGTTATGTACGGTGAGGGTATAGAAGAGGTAGACCGGACCGACGGCGACGGCAACGTCCATGTCCGTCTGACGGTTCCCTCCAACGCCGGGGTAGGCAAGACCAACACCGTGAAAGTTGAGGTCCGCGAAGAGACCTCCATCAGTGCTACGGCCAATCACAGTACTCCCGGCGCCATGATAATGGTTACCGAGGAAGCGCACGCTGGTGGAACCATCACCATCACCGGCAGTAACTTCGAAGGCTTCTCGATTCTGAGTGAGGTGACGGTGGGCGGCCAAAGGGCCGTTCCCTCGCCCGCGCCCGAGACCGATAAGAACGGCGCTTTTGAGTTCCAGGTGCGGGTGCCGCGTCTGAGTACAGGCCACCACACCGTCACCGTGAAGGATAGCTCCACCGCGGAGAACACCGCCACCGAGACCTTCATGGTAGTGGCAACCCCAGTGGTGAACACCCCGGCCGAGGCTTTCAGCGAGCTGGGCAGCAACCTGGTAGCGGTATGGAAGTATGACAACCCCACCGCCAACAACCCCAACGGCAAATGGACGTCCTACTCCCCCACGGCTCCGGCGGAGATTAACGACCTGACGGGCGTCGCCAGCGGTGACATCGTCTGGATTAACCTCAGCGAAGCGGCGTCCTTCCAGGGCATAAACTACAACGCTGGCTGGAGCCTGATAACCATCGAGTAACCCTCCCGTGTGGATTCCCGCGAAAGGGGGAATGTCAGGGAACACAGAAGCTAATTAACCCGTCGCCCCCGCCCCGCCCGGTTCCCCCGCTTGCGGGGGTGCGCAAAGGGCGGCGGGGGCAACCAAGTGAAGCAGGAGGAAGGGATGACCAAAACGGGAATTGTGGCACTGATGACCGTGCTGGCGTTGCTAGCCGCAATGCCGCTGGCTACGGTCCTGGCGCAGGGGCAGCCGGTGCCGCCTCATAAATTTTATGGGTCGGTGCTGGTCAATGGAGAAGCGCCCCCCGAAGGCACCATGGTTACCGCCAGCGTGGAAGTAATGGACGGCGAAGAAACCATGATGCAAACGATTGGCGAAGGGATGACCGACGCCATGGGCAACTACGTCCTCAACGCCATGGGCGCCTCCAGCGACTCCGGCAAGGAAATCACCTTCATGGTGATGCTGGAAGGCGAAGATTCCATGGCCGCCTCGGCCTCGATGATGGGAGAGGAAGGCTCCATGATGATGATGGAGCCGGTAATGTACGAACAGGGTATGCAGAGCAACATAGACCTGGAAGTAGGGGAATCTATTTTGCTGCCGGACGGATCCCGCGTGCCGGTCCTGCCCGCCGGCCCACGCGGCCCCACCGGGCCCCGCGGACCCCAGGGCGAGCCAGGCCCCGCCGGTGAGCCCGGCCCCGCCGGCGCCGACGGCGCTGATGGCGCCCGCGGCCCCGCCGGTCCCGCCGGATCCGATGGCGAGGCCGGAGCCGTCGGTGAGACCGGCGCTCGCGGCCCGGTCGGTCCCGCTGGCGAGCGCGGCCCGGCCGGAGCTGATGGCTCCGATGGCGAGACCGGAGCCCCAGGTCCTGCTGGCGAGCGCGGCCCGGCCGGAGCCGACGGCGCGCAAGGCCCCGCCGGTGCTGCCGGAGCCGACGGCGGCGGCGGAGCGTTGGGCATCGTAGCCCTGATAATCGCCATCGTCGCGGTCGTAGCTGCGGGCGGCGCTTTCATCGCCGGCCGCCGCACCTAACCCACCGCCCGCGCCGTCATTCCCGCGAAACTTGTCCCCGTGAAGACGGGAAACGGGAACCGCGAGGAAAGCGAAGGGGGCGCCAACGGGCGCCCCTTCGTCATTCCCGCCCCCTATGGATTCCCGCGAAGGCGGGAATGACGGCAGAGTGCGGAAACCCACGACGCCAACGGTCGCCCCCGCTGCTCCCCCGCCCCCTATGGATTCCCGCTCCCCGTTTTCACGGGGACAAGCTTGGCGGGAATGACGGCAGAGCGCGGAAACCCACGACGCCAACCCCCGCCACCGCTGCTCCCCCGCCCCCTATGGATTCCCGCTCCCCGTTTTCACGGGGACAAGCTTGGTGGGAATGACGGCAGAGTGCGGGAATGATGAGAGACAGAGCGAGGCGGGAAATCCCTCAATACTCGCCTGCAAAACCCTGGGTTCCCTTTGCCCCTACCGTATAAAATGGCCCCAAAGCGGCGGTGGAGGTGTGACGTGCGCGCGTGGTGGTGGATGCTGGCGGGAATCCTCGGTATCTTGCTGGTGGCGGCGGCGCCGGCTCAGAACGAACGTCCCCCGTCGCCCCTAGAACCTGACTACTACTCTGGCACAGTAACCGTGCAGGGCATGACCCCGCCGGAAGGCACCAGCCTCATCGCCTGCATCGACGGTTGCGCCTCCTTCCAGAGCAACCCGGTAACCATCGACGCCGACGGCAGCTTTAGCTGGCTGGCCCTCACCCCCCAGGATTGGGACTTGGTGGGCGACGAGGTAACCTTCTATATAACCACTGTCTTCGGCAACATCCGCGCCGGCCAAACCCAGCTATTCATCGGCGCCCGTCAGGTTTACGAGATAGACCTAACCTTCTCCGACGCCATCCCCACCGCTTACCCGACGCCGACGCCCTTGCCGACGCCCTTGCCGACGCCCACGCCAACCCCGGCGCCGACGGCTACCCCGACGCCGGCGCCCACGCCAACCCCGGTGCCGACGGCCACCCCGACGCCGACGCCCACGCCCCTCCCCACCCCGACGGCCATATTGCCGGTAACGGGAGACACCGCCTTGACTCGCATCCCTCCGGTGGTCATCGCCGTGGGCGTGGCCCTGCTGTTCCTCGGCGGCGGGCTGTTCGTCCTCGCCGGACGCCGCCTCCGCTCCGCCTCAGAATAGCGCCCTCCGCCACCCCCCGTGGATTCCCGCTCCCCGTTTTCACGGGGACAAGCTTCGCGGGAATAACGAAGAGAAGGGGGTAACGACGCGGAGGACGGAGCGGGAATGGCGGAATGGACGAGAACCCATAGGGCCGCCCCGCCCTAGCTGCGAGGGGGGGACAGAAGGTTGACGCGCAGATCGGCGGGAAGGTTGCTAAGGGTCACCACCAGTCGAGGCTGAGGCTGTATCTCATCCTGCCCCAAGCGGCGCAGAAAGGCTTCCGGGCCGCCGAGAGCGGCGCTGGTCTCCCCGTGGGCATAATGCATGGGGACGACAATGCGGGGGTCCAAGTCCTGGATGGTCTGGAGGGCCTGGTCGGGGCTAAGGGCGCTTTGGCCTCCCGCCGGCGCCAATAGTACCTCCACCGGCTTCAGCTCGTCTATCTGCCTGGTAGTCAGCGGCAGGGCCAGCCCCCCCAGATGGCAGACATTGATGCCCTCCATCTCGATGGTGTAGGCCACGTTGCGCCGCTCGTGGGGAACGCTGGGCGGCAGCGGCGTCATGACCCCGCGAACTACGATGCCGCTGTACTCATACTCGCCGGGAGCGCGGAACACCTTGGGCGAGCCGCTCACCGTGCCGGCAGCGGAGTGGTTGGGCTGGCTGTTGCTGATGGTGACCACTGCGGCGGGGCGCGGGTCCATCCGCAACCCCAGGGACGAGGGGAAAGGGTCGGTGACCACCACCATGCCGCTGGCGTGGAGCCGGAACGAAGAATGCCCCAAATATACTAAGTCCATGCTTCTCGCGTAGCGCACCCATACGGGAGTGTAGCGGCAGGCCCGGGAAATCCGCCTCGCCAACGAGTATATCATTCCGCCAATGGAACCGCTAATGCCGCGAATTATCGTTGAAGCGGAACCCCTGAACAGGGCCTGCGGCAGTGTCAAACGCTGCTGCAAAAGCTATGCTAATTTCGAGAAAAGGCAGAAGCTCGGGTATCCCCGCAGCGGGGGCCACGCTCTATCATAGGCTACCCTGCCGCAGGTGTATCACGGGTATCCCCGCAACGGGGGCCACGCCGATGTTTTCTTATCGCACCGCAACCATCCTTACCCTGCTGGTGGACGTATATGTGCAGACTGCCGCGCCGGTGCCGTCCGACGGCATAGCGCGAAGTCTGGCCCTGCGGGTCAGCTCGGCGACGGTTCGGAGCGCGATGTTGCAGCTTACCGAAGAAGGGTACATCTCCCGCCCCCACGTATCGGCCGGCGGCGTGCCGTCGGACTTGGGATACCGGCACTACGTGGAGTCGCTGGGCGAACCTCCTCCTCTCCCTCTCCCCCCGGCTGAGGCAGCGGGTCGATCATTGGCTGGGCGAGGCTGAGCCGGACGTCGGTGAGTGGACGCGGCGTTGCGCCTTGGCGCTGTCTGTCGCAGTTGACCGCTAGCCTGGCCATCGTAATGCAGCCACGCTCCGCATCGCCGAGGCTTAAACGGCTACAACTGGTGTTCCTGCAAGAGTCCATTGCCCTGCTGGTCATCGTGCTAGGCGAGACGCAGATGCTCAAACGCCTGTTATCGCTAGATGACCCGGTAAGCCAGCAGCGGCTTGACAAGCGGCCGTGCGGCTGAATCAGTCTCTAGCAGGTCTGAGCCGCCATCAGATTGAGGGGCGGCAGGTGGAGTTGGCTCCCTGCAGATGACGCTGAAAGCCGAGCGGCGGGATGCGCTCGAGCATCGCGTCGAGGGTCTGGGGCGTCTGCTGGGGCAGCCGGAGTTCGCCGTCGGCGAGCGCGCTCGGCAGTTGGTGCAGGCGGTGGAAGAGCAGTCGCTGCTGGAGCGCATCGTGGCCGTCGGCCGCGAGTCTGACCGCGACTCCACCAGGGTCTACTTCGTCTCGGAGAATCAGGACGAGACGCTGCATAGCTTCGGCGTCATAGCCTGCCCTACGGGTGTATCGACGGCATGGGGCTCCGTCTGAGTTGTCGGCCCCACCCGCATGGGCTACGCGCAGGCTATTTCCGGCGCGAGACATCTGGCCGGCGTGATCAGCCGCATGGCGCAAACGCTGGAAACAGGAGACCGGGCGGAACCATAGGGCCTTGCCGCCTTGCCCACGGCCTTCCCGCACGTTTGCCCCTATACCCCCAGGCCGTCCCGGTCTCCGTAGGTTGCATGGCCTCCCGGTCCCAGTCATTCTCGCCCTTTTCCCCCTCATACCCGCACCTCGGTTTCGTCATTCCCACGAAAGCGGGAATCCGCGTACCCCGATTTTGAGAACTGCATTCCGGGGATCCTCTCGATTCCCACTTTCGTGGGAATGACGGAAGGATGGGATGACGAAAGGGACACAGCGCCGGCGCGCGTTGAGAATCCCCCTGAGCTGGCGCAATTGATAACCGTCAATGAGGCCCGTATAATGGGGACGACGCAATGTCTAGGGTTTCGGCGGCCCCGTAAGAGAGCCGCGCAGTTGCTGTTAATTACAGGCTGGCCGAAGGTGGTTGAACCATACGCCCGGCTGGAGGATGACGAATATGGCGATAGCAGACGTTTTGACCGGCACTTTTACCGTGAAGGCTGGACACGCCCAGATGCTCAAGGGCGGTGTCATTATGGACGTGGTCACCCCCGAGCAGGCCCAGATTGCCGCCGAAGCCGGAGCCGTAGCCGTTATGGCTTTGGAGCGTGTGCCTGCTGATATTCGCGCCGACGGCGGCGTGGCCCGCATGACCGACCCGGCCGTCATAACCCGCATCATGGACGCCGTCACCATCCCTGTGATGGCCAAGGTTCGCATCGGCCACTTCGTTGAAGCTCAGATTCTGGAAGCCCTGGGCGTGGACTACATAGACGAATCCGAAGTTCTGACCCCTGCCGATGAGACCCATCACGTCTGGAAGCACGATTTCAATGTGCCTTTCGTCTGTGGATGCCGAGATTTGGGTGAGGCCTTGCGCCGCATATCCGAGGGCGCGGCCATGATTCGCACCAAGGGCGAGGCCGGCACCGGCGATGTAGTGGAAGCCGTGCGCCACATGAGAGCAGTACAGGATGCCATCCGCAAGCTCCAGACCATGCCCAATGACGAGCTGGTGGTGGAAGCCCGCGACCTTCGGGTCTCTCTAGACCTGTTACAGCAGACCCGCGAGCAGGGCCGCTTGCCGGTGGTCAACTTCGCTGCCGGCGGCGTCGCCACCCCAGCCGACGCCGCGCTTATGATGCAGTTGGGCGCCGACGGCGTCTTTGTCGGATCGGGCATTTTCAAGTCCGGCGACCCGGCCAGCCGTGCCTATGCCATCGTGCAGGCTGTCACCCACTATAATGACCCGCACATACTGGCCGAAGTGTCCAAGGACCTGGGCGAGCCGATGGTAGGCCGCAATGTCCGGGAGATCCCTGAGGGCGAGCTGCTGGCGCCTCGCAGCGTTTAGAGAGGCTCTCTACCGTCTTGGGTGAGGCGGGGCGTGTACCCATGCCCCAAAAGCGGCGATAGGCAGACGAAGTAGGAAATAGGATCCTTTGAGGTTGCAGTAAGCATAGGCCGACTTGGGGACAGCAAACTGACCTCACTGAAGGAGCTGGTTGATACTCGGGGCAGCCCATTTTGTGATGCCCGAATCCCTGCTGAATCAGCTAAGGTTAATACCTATTGAGTACAGACCTTATACAATTGCGGAGGGTAGCGAGGTTAAATGCGGCTATGGCGTGGCCCGCACCGGTATCGAAGGGCGCGAATTTCCTAGTCTGGTAATATTCGGAACCGAGGGCCAATTTCTTTTGGGCGGTACCCCCTTGCAAATATTCAATATGATGGTGGACCCGTCGGAAGGATAACTGGTAACAATGCCATTTCGCGCCAGGGCCATTTAGACGCGCAGACATAATTCACTGCCCATCAGAACGGAGGCTACGCAGCACGAAGCGTTGAATATTGGCGTATTAGCGGTACAAGGCGACTTCGCAGAGCATATCGCTATCCTGCGCAGGATAGGTGTGGATGCTTGTGAAATCCGGTTGCCGGAGCATTTAGAGGCCCTGGACGGCCTGATTATCCCCGGCGGCGAGAGCACTACGCTCAGTCGCCTAATGTCTATTTACCACCTGCGAGAGCCTGTCGCCGAAATGGCGGATACGGGCCGTCCCATCTGGGGTACTTGCGCTGGCATGATAATGCTGGCTAACGAAATCACCGAGCAAGACCCTATACCCTTGGGCTTGATGGACATAGGTGTTCGGCGTAACGCTTTCGGTCGCCAGGTGGATAGCTTCGAGCAGCCATTGCGAATCACCCCGCTGGATTCCGAACCCTACCACTGCATATTCATTCGCGCCCCGGTGGTTATCCGCGTTGGTGCCTCGGTAGAAGTCCTCGCCAGCCTCGATGATGGGCGGCCTGTTGCAGTACAGCAGGGCAACCTGCTGGCGACAGCTTTCCATCCGGAACTCACAAGGGATACCCGTATTCACCAGTATTTCGTAGACCTTGCCAGAGGAAAATCTCCTACGGCTTCTTTACAATGACAGTTGCTGGAGATTCCCTAATTGCCCTTTTCCAGCTCAGTCCAGAATCATCCCTTCCGGAGGAATGATATTGGCAACGGTGCATGACGCAGTGCAGGAAGAATTAGAGCTGGTTTTGGACGTTCTCCCGGAACGGGTTTCCTCGGCCCTAAGGCAACGTGAAGACCTGGAGGGGCTGCTGGAGATAGTCTTGGACTTGGGAAGAGAGCCGGAAGCCCGGTTTCTCAGCGGCGACGCCCCCCTCAGTACCCGGGAAGTGGATGCCGAAGACTTACAGAGTGTCATTGAATGCTTGGGTGAGTTTGGCGAAGATAACCGAGCGGGTATTGAGCGCACCTTGCACCGTATCTCGGCCATTCGCAATCGCAGGGGACGGGTTATCGGTTTGACCTGCCGTATCGGCAGGGCGGTCTTCGGCACCATCAAGATGATTGAAGACCTCGCCTTCTCCGGGAAAAATATCCTGTTGCTAGGACGCCCCGGTGTCGGCAAAACTACTATGTTGCGAGAAACGGCGCGGGTGCTGTCGGCGGAAGCGCAAAAAAGAGTCATCATCGTTGATACGTCCAACGAAATTGCCGGCGATGGCGATGTGCCGCATCCGGCCATCGGACGCGCGCGGCGGATGCAAGTGCCCACGCCCTCGCAGCAGCACGG
The DNA here is from genome assembly GCA_965199995.1 of Dehalococcoidia bacterium. Taxonomy (GTDB): domain Bacteria; phylum Chloroflexota; class Dehalococcoidia; order Lucifugimonadales; family UBA3495; genus VXOI01. The sequence continues at coordinate 248,309 of OZ241328.1, forward strand.
CGTGATGATAGAGGCCGTCGAAAACCATATGCCTGAGACCATCGTCATTGACGAAATGGGCGCGGAACAGGAAGCCGCCGCGGCCCGCACCATCGCCGAGCGAGGCGTGCAGCTCATCGCCACGGCGCACGGCAACACCCTAGACAATCTGATTATGAACCCCACGCTCTCCGACCTGGTGGGAGGGATCCAGACCGTCACCCTCGGCGACCAGGAGGCGCGCTATCGCGGGACCCAAAAGACGGTGCTGGAACGCAAAGCCCCGCCCACCTTCGACGTGGTTGTGGAGATACAGAGCTGGGAGCGCCTGGCGGTTCATGAAGACGTCGCCCACGTAGTTGACCAATGGCTTCGCGGCTACCCCATAGTCCCCGAGGTTCGCTGGCTTGACGAGAATGGTGAAGTGCAGCGAGCAGAGGAAGAGTACCGGACTAATGACAGCGCCCCGCCGCCTTTTGCCATGAACGGAACCAGGCGCCAACCGGAAGACCGCCGCTCTGCGCGGGATTACGGCCATGAACGGCGCCGGAATTTCGACCGGGAACCGAGCAGCTCCGCTCCATCGCCCCGGTCCATGGGCGAAATGTCGGTAGAAGAAGCCGCCATGGCCACGGAAGTTCGCGTCTTCCTCTTCGGGGTGGGCCGTGACAAGCTGGAAGCAGCCATGGTCGAGTCAGGCACGCCGGTACAAATCGTCAACGAACTGCGCCGCGCCGACCTGGTTCTGACCACCAAGACCCACTACCGCCGCGGCTCGCAGCTCGTGCGTATCGCCGAGGCTAACGGCAAGCCGGTGTATGTGCTGCGCAAGAACTCCTTGCCCCAACTCCAGGACTTTCTCCGAACCGTGGTGGCGCAACGGAACCCCAACGGCCAATTCCGCGGCGGGAGCCCTCCGTCCGTCGAATCGCAGGAGTCTCCCAATATCGAACTGGCGATGAAAGAGGCCGAAGAAGCGGCCAACCGGGTGCTGAACGGAGAAATGACGGTCAAACTGTCGCCCCAGCGCTCTCACATCCGTCGCCTTCAGCATATGCTGGGCCAGCGCTACAACGTAGCCTCCACCAGCCAGGGCCACGAGCCGGACCGCGCCGTGATGTTTTACCGGGTTTAGGACTCTCCGCTATTCCCGATGAGGGTGGTGAACCCTCGAAATTCCGGCCTACCCGTCATTCTCGCCAAAGCAAGAACGACGGATAAAAGGCGAGAATAATTTGAAGAGCGCAGTCAAGGGCCGGGTTCGACTTGCACCGCCCCAGGCTAAACGCTAAACTAGGAACATCCTGAATCCCTTGGAGGACAACATGGAAGGGAAAGTCCAGATAGAGATTACCTACTGCGTCAGTTGACAGCATCTCGGTACTGCCACGTGGATGGCAAACGAGTTTTTCCGGCATTTCGGCCCGGATGCGGCAGTAGCAATCTCCCCGCGCGGCCAGAGCATCATGGAGGTGTTCGTGGACGGTGAGCGCATCTTTGACAAGAAAGGCGAGGGCAACGTCTTCCCTGACTTGGGACGGGTCCGCAAGATGCTGGCTCATGTCCGTGAGAGAATCGAGCAGGCAGACCTGGTTGCCGCGGACGACGACTAGCGAGTGAACAGGACGCCTCCCCTCGGGAGATTAACGCAATGATTAGCCCCTCCGTATACCGGAGGGGCTTGCTTTTGAGCTAAAGAGGAGCCGGAGTTTCCCCCCCCGCTGGGTTTGATAACGGCTTGGAAAGTAGAGGCAAAACGTTATTCCACACTTGCTCGGTCAACTGTTCCACAGTCTGCCTAGCGTCGAGAGTCAGCCATCCTTCACCGGACTTCGCCAAGTCGAGGTATCCTCTCCTAACCCTGCGGTGAAAGGCCAGCGACTGGTCTTCGAAGCGGCGCTGCCCCTCAACCTCCGCCCGGCCCCCGCCGGTGGAATCTTCTGGAGACAGGCCCATCTGGAGCTGGAGCCGTCCGACGCGATGCAATCCTCCTTCGGGGTCGATGTCAAGCAGAAACGTCAAATGGGGTTCCAGGCCGCCCGTTACGTATCCGTTCAGATAATCTATCACTGGGCGGGCTACGCCCCGGCCATGTCCTTGGTAGGCAACGGTAGATCCCGAGAAGCGGTCTGAGATGACGATAATGTCTTTCTCTAGGCTAGGTCGAATCTGATCGTTCACTAACTGGGCCCGTGCCGCGGTGAACAACAGCAACTCCGATTGCGAAGTTAAAGGCTGCTTGCTCTTCAGGTATTCCCGCAGGTGCAGGCCCAAGGGGGTGGTGCCAGGCTCCCTTACCAACAGCGCCGGACGCCGCATTTCCTGCAACCGGCGGTAAAGCAGTTCTGCCTGTGTGCTTTTCCCAGAACCCTCGCCGCCCTCGAAAACAATGAATAGTCCATCCCCCACAGGCTACTCCCGACACCGATTGCCTGCCATCTTTAGGCAGAAATTTCCGCAATCATAACACGCCGCTGGCAGCACTGGCCCCGTAGCGGTCTACGGCCTTGAGACTGAATGGCAGAGTTCCTGAACTTGCGATTTAAGCGCGTATATGCGAAAGGAGCAGTTGATAGGGTAAGGTATTTATGAATTCCCGCCTATACGAGAATGGCGGATAGCGACTCTGTTGTATTTTGCGGGGTAGGGGCATATAGTAACGGGCGTTGCGAAGAGGCGCAAGCCTGCCTACGGGAACGCACGCTATGGCCGAACTAAATGTCGCCAACCGCACCTTGTTTCACGGCGACAACCTGGACTTCCTGCGGGGTATGAACAGCGGAACAATCGATCTGATTGCCACAGACCCGCCCTTCGACAAGAACAAAGACTTTCACACCCACGCCGGACAGCCTAGCGAAAGGCGCATCCTTTCAAGACCGCTGGCGGTGAGACGAAGACATTCACGACGATTAGCTGATTGCCATTCAAGGGGATGAACCGGAAGTTTGGGCTGTAATCACGGCCACCAAGCAAGCTTGGGGCGACGATATGTCCGCCTTTCTCTGCTGGCTTGGGTACGGCTGAAGGACAACCAGAGCTGCGGCAACGGCTATGGAAGAGAAGGGGCCGCTACCCGCCGGGGACAATCAATACCGACGGTCTGCGGTCATGTCAAGACGGCGTTCCCTATAACCCCGGTCAAGCACGTGATAAGTCAATGCATAAGGGCGGAAATCAACAACAACTTGTCGGAGCGGCTACAAGGCACCTTCCGCGATAGAGACAAGACATTGCGGGGGTTGAAGCGGCGGGAAAGCGGGCAATCCTACGTTGACGGGCTAGTGTTGAGCTACAACTATTTCCGCCCGCACGCTGCGTTGAAAGGGCAGCGTGCGGCAGAAAAGGCGGGGACGGAAATCTCTTTTCGGAGCTGGCGCGATGTTGTCTCTATGGTCTAATTACCCCGCAAAATACAACAGAACCCGGATAGCTGCCAGTGCACGCAACCCGTCACTCCCGTGGTCTCATCATTCCCCGCAGAGGCGCGATGACCCCCTCTCCGAATCGGCGGATGATAGTTTTCGGCGAGGGGCCAATGGCGGTTATCAACAGCGTATCCACGCCTGAATCGAAGACGGCCTGGGTTTTGGCGCGGCATTCATCGGGCGTACCTGCGACGGCAAATCGGTCGGCGAAATAGTCGGTCAACCCCAGCTCGTCGGTTAGGGCGGCATTGCGTGTATGGCCCACCTGCTCGTGTTCGGCGGCTTCGTACTCCCGGTGCAGGATGGATACCGGCTTGTGCAGCTCTTCCGGGACGTTCTTGCCTTCGAGGGTGAAGCGGAAGGCGTGATGTCCGGAGGCTGCTAGGGCCATTTTAATTTCCTCGATAGCATCGTTGCGCCGGTCGGCGATGTTGCACTTGGCGAAGGCCCAGACGCCGGTGGCGCCCTCCTCGCGTCCGGCGGCGCGCTCCCCCTCGCGGATGCGGGCGACCGTGTCGGTAAGCACCTCCGCGGTTAGGCCGGTGTGGATGATGGCCGCGTCGGCAACCGCGCCAGCCATGGCCAGAGTGCGCGGCCCCTCGGCGGACATAGCTACCGGTATGCTTGTGCTATGCACCGCCGAAGCGGCCCAGCGTACGTGGGCCCGGTCGCCCCGGTACTCGCTGGTCTCCCCGGCGAGCATCTCGCGGACGGTCTGGATGTAGTGATGCAGCTCCGCCAGCCGCGCCGGACGCAGTCCCAGGTTCAGCACCGCGCTGTCGCCGCTGCCGAGGCCCAGGAAGGCGCGACCACCGGAAAGCTCGTTAAGCGAGGCTATGGCGGAGGCGGCAACGGCGGGATGACGAGTGAGGGGATTGCTGACCGTTGGCCCTAGCATAACGCGCTCGGTGGACGCGGCCACTACACTGAGAGTTACGTACAACTCGCGGGCCAGAGACTGAGAGTCGGCAATGCCCACATAGTCGAAGCCCATTGCCTCCGCCAGGCGCGCCCCGCTGGCAACGTCCGCGAGATTGTTGGGGAACATGGTGACGCCGAATTTCATTGCAGTTCTCAAAACCTCGCGTTAGCCGTAGCGTCCACGCTGTTCCAGCATTTGCCGTTGGATTTCGGAAAGTCCCGCATCATCATGGTGGCCGTTATACCGCTTGAGTTGCACCGGGTGGCGATGTGACAGCTCGATTTCGCCGCCGTTTCTCAATCGGCTTTCTATGATCTCGCAGTAGCTCGCCTGAAGCTCACAAGTAAGGTATGTGAGGCCCAAGTTCTTGGCCTGCGCAACTTCCGAGCCGCTGCCGCCGAATAGGACAAAAGCCGTATCTCCCGGGACGGTACACGACTTGAAAAGCAGTTCTGACAAACCCTCCGGGATTTGGCAGGGATGGTTGGTTTTCTGACGGGAGATGTTCTTGACCAGGTTGAAGCTCAGCCATGAGTAGGGCATCCGGCCCTTGTGCCCTTGCCGGATGCGCTCCCTGATGCGATGGTCGGTAGGATTCTGGTAAGGCTGGGCGACTTGTTCCTTGTAAAAGCGATTGTGCTTGGACTTGGTGGCGTGCAGGATGGAACGATGGGCGGTGGTGAATCGCCGGGTAGTGTGGCCGATGTTGGTGTTGTATACCCAAACGTAGTCGTGAACGGCGTAGGCGTGTTCGTCCAGGTATTTCACGCGAAGGTAGGCGTTCTGCTTGGGATAGTTGATGAAGAACAGGTTGCCATCTGGGCGTAGCACGCGCAGGGACTCCGCCGCCAAAGCAATGTACCAATCGACGTAATCATCCCACGACGTGGTGAAGGAACGCCCGTCGTAGCTGATTCCCGCGTTGTAGTCCGGGTCGCCGTAAATCATATCAACGCAACCGTCGGGTAGATCCCGCAGGACGCGCACCACATCGTCATTGACGACGGCATTGCGGTATTTTTCGGGTAACGCGGTCATCGCGGCACCAACGTGTATTCAGCGTTGCGCTCCAATCGGATCGAGCCGGGGTTTTGCGGGTCATCGAAGGAATAAAGGTGGAGGCGCAAGCGGTCGCCTTGTCGCAAGAGGTAGCAGCAATTGATGCTTGTAACGGGCGGGCTTTGGGTGATGCCCCGGTAGTAGCGGTAGGGGTTGAACAATTGGAATACGTTAAAGTTGTCAGGGTCGCCGTTCTTGGCCTCAAAGACGGTTATTGCCCCCAGGTGTTCGAGGGTAAAGTCAATCTCGACCTGCACCCTGGATACGGCAATCTCATCGCCGCCGATACGGTAATCCAGTGGGATATTGGTGCGGTTGGAACCGTACACCTTTGGCGACGCGGCAATGTCTTCGTAAAGGAAGTCATGGATGATGCGCTGGTTGTAGCCCACGGACAGGATATTGCTTTCGCTGGTGTTGATATTGTTGAGGATGCTGCGCCGGTAGGGCCATTGGTAGCGCCGCGCATCCGGGATAGGCTCGAAACGGTGGTAGCCACTGGCAATTCCGTGAACGAACTGGTGGCGTCCATGTCCCAGATGCACCACGAACATATCGTCGGCAACGAGAGAGTCCGGCAAGCCGACCGAGTTGTCGATTTTGGTCGCATCAAAAGGGTTGCCAAAATCAACCTCGGCGCATACCGCCTTAACCTCGTTGTTGTCAAAGACAAAGTTGCCGCGGGCCTTGCAACGGTCATAAAGACGAGTGATGACCGTCTGTTTCTTGCTTTTGCCCTGTGTAGACATAATAGATCATCCGATCGTTTTAGACGATGCTACCCTATCATTACGGCTAATTGGTGTCAACGGGCAGAGCTGGCTAGGGCAATTGCGTCTTGATTTCGGTGTGTCTGCGATTGCTGGGTGGAGGGGGCCGATTTTTCGTTTTTCCGCTCATTTCTGCCATTTTGGCGGTTCCAGCACGGACGCCGTTCGAGGGAGACCCTTCGACAAGCCCCGGAACGAATATGGAACGAAGATGGAGCGTCCCATTCTGTCCTATTCCCGCCATCCGGCCTGAGCGCGAATTCAACGCCGACGCCACCCCGGTCATGGTATGAAGCAGGACTTACGGGATTCGAGGATGCCCTGCCTTGGGCGTTCTGGGAAAACAGGAAAGAGGCCCTCACCCTAACCCTCTCCCAGAGGGAGAGGGAACTTTGGAAACGGCTTGCAAGGCTAGGCATCGTCTTCGCCGGCCCTTCGACAAGCTCAGGACAGGCGGGTTACGCCTGCTATTCGCAATAGATGGTAGAGAGGGGGCACAAGGCTCTGCAAGGGAGAAGCGTCACCCGTACCGCACGCGCGGCCCGACCGTCTGTAGGTAACCCTCGTAGTTGCGGCGGGTTTCGTATATGGAGTCACCGCCGAATTTTTCCATGAAGGCTTCGGCCAGCACCAGGGCGACCATGGCCTCCCCCACCACGCAGGCCGGCGGCGCCTGGCAGATGTCGGATCGTTCGTAGTGGGCTTGTACTTCGCCACCCGTGTCCAGGTCCACCGACGGCAAGGGACTCATAAGCGTGGCGATGGGCTTGATGGCGAATTGGGCGGTCAAAGGCATCCCGTTGGTCATGCCTCCCTCAGTGCCGCCTAGATTGTTTGTGCTACGCTGCCAAGGTCGGCCGGGATCCGTCACCGGTTCGATGACGTCCTGCACTTCCGAGCCTCGCTTGTGGACTATGTCCCAGCCGGGGCCAATAGACACGGCCTTGACAGCATTGATGGACATAAGGGCCTGGGCCATGCGCCCGTCTATCTTGCGGTCCCACGATACGTGGGAGCCGAGGCCGATGGGGACGTTCTCCGCCAGCACTTCGACGATGCCGCCCACAGTGTCGCCGGCGTCGCGGGCGGCGTCAATTTCGGCGGTCATGCGCTCGGCGGCGGCAGGGTCAGCGCAGCGCACCGGCGAGTCTTCGACGGCCTGCCAGTCAATCCCCCTCCGGTTATTGCCGAGAAAGCGAGAATCGGCGTGGACGCCGCCGATGGAAATGACATGGCTATGCACCTCGACGCCGAACTCCTCCAACAGCCGCAGGGCGATGGCGCCGGCGGCGACGCGGGCGGCGGTTTCGCGGGCGCTGGCCCGTTCTAGCACGTTGCGCACGTCGTTGAAGCCGTACTTCATGGCGCCCGGCAGGTCGGCGTGACCGGGGCGCAGGCGGGTTACGCGCTGGCTGCGGGGCGATTGCGGCTCGCCCTCGATGGGCCGCACCGACATTGCTTCCTCCCAGTTGGTCCAGTCGCGGTTTTCCATGTTCATGCCAATGGGGCTGCCCAGCGTCTCCCCGTGGCGCACGCCCGATATAATGTGCGCCCAATCCTGCTCGATGAGCATCCGCCCGCCGCGCCCGTATCCTTTCTGGCGGCGGGCCAAATGAACGCCGATATAGTCTTCGTCCAGGGGCAGTCCAGCAGGCACACCCTCAACAATAATGACTAACCCTTGGCCGTGGGACTCCCCGGCAGTTACGAAGCGAACCATATTCTCCAAATCCGATTAAAAGTGGATGCTCCCGCCATTCCCGCAAAGCTTGTCTCCGTTTTCACGAGGACAAGCTTTGCGGGGGAGTTACGAAGGGGCGGCATCTGGGGCTAGTTTCTTGCCCGCATAGCGGCAGTGGCGGCTTCCAGCATCACCGCGACGGGGGCATCTTGGCTGGTCCACATCTCGAAGGATGCCGCGCCCTGATAGACCAGCATCTGTATGCCGCCCAAAGTAGCGGCTCCGGCGCGGGCCGCTTCGCGCAGCAACGGAGTTTCCAGCGGATTATACACCAGGTCGTTTACCAGAGCGGCGGATGGGATGTGGGATGCCGACAGCGGAGCGCCGGTCTCATCGGGGCCGTGCACCATCCCCATGGAGGTACAGTTGACGATGAGAGATACTTCAGCGGCCGCCCGGGACGCCTCAGACAAAGCCATGGCCGACGCTGCGACGCCGCTATCGGCGGCAAGCTGCGCCAATCGTTCCGCGCGCTCCGGAGTGCGGTTGGCCACGAATAGCCGGGCGATGCCCGCCCGCGCCAGCGCGTACACCACGCCCCGCGCCGACCCTCCGGCCCCCAGTACCAGGGCGGCCCGGCCCTGCGGCTTGAAGCCTGCACCTTCGCCTAACGCCCGCAGGAAACCTATGCCGTCGGTGTTGTGGCCCGTTAGCCGCCCTTGCCGGTTGACAATGGTGTTGACTGCACCGGCGGTGGTGGCCCAGTCGTCCACTTCATCGAGGAAAGGGATGACCGCTTCCTTGTGCGGTACGGTCACGTTGATACCCAGGGTGTCCGGGGCGCGCAGGCCATTGATGAACTCGCCCACTCGCTCAGGCTCAACGTCCCACGGTTCATAAGTCCCATCGAAGTCGATGGCGTCCAGCGCCGCCTGCTGGAACACGGGCGATATGGAATGTCCGATAGGGTGGCCGATGATGCCTAGTCGCTGGGACATAGCCTCGCTCGTTTCTAGGTTTTGCCGGACGGCGGCTAACTGGATTCCGCTTCCAGCGCAGTTCTAATTTGCTGGAGAACCCTTTCGTAACCGGCATCATGCCTGCTTTGTTCGTCCCCGCTGTTTCTCGGGCCCACCAGAGGGCTTCATTGCGGCTCGGAAGGGTCTTGAAGTTGCGTATTGGGCCGGGGTCTGAATCAACCCACATGGGATAGGTCTAGGCCCGGTACTCTCCTGATTCGACGGGTTCAATGATGATTGAATAGCCGTTGTGGATTTCCGAATAATCGATTCGGGAATTCCCCCGCCCTTTGCCCTGGTGCGTTTCCGCAGCGGCGATGGCCCAGGCCACGACATCAGCCATATTGTCGAAATTCTGAAATTGATAATTGGCGCTGGATAAAAAGGCAGATACAGAGGCGCAGAATCCCCTGAAACCTATGCGAATCGTAACGAAATTCTTATGAATAACGGCGCCGTATCCTTCACCGCTAGTGAGCGGGAATATCCGACTTTCATTCATTGAGCGACATTCTCTCGGTATGTGGCTATGCCGGAGAGCTACCGGCCCAACTGCTCCAAAATTTCGTCGAGACGCTGCTTGCGGTCGCGCAGGTCAGCCAGGCGGGCTTCCTCCGTTTCCACCACATCGGGGCGGGCCTTTTGCCGGAAATTGGGATTGGACACCAGCTTTTCTACCCGCTCCAGGTTGTGGGTGCAGTCGGCCAGTTCCGAGCGCAGCCGCTCTCCCTCTGCGTCCAAGTCCACCACGCCCTCCAGCGGCATCCGGACGACCAGCGGGTTAACTACTAGCGTCACGCCGGCGCCCCCGGCATCGCCTTCGCCGGCGTCCTCGACTATTCGCAACGGCTCCACCCGAGACATGGCGCGGATAACGTCGGCCTCGTCTTCAATGGCGGCCCGCTGTCCGTTGGTCTCCACCAGCGCTTCCAGGCGCTGCCCGGCCGGGATGCGCAGTTGAGCGCGAGTGTTGCGGACTGCTCGCACCGCTTGCTGCACCAGGGCGATTTCTTCCTCCGCAGCCAGGTCAATGCGCTCGCCGGATGCGGGGTACACGGAAATCATGATGGATTCGGCTCTGTCTGCTCCCGCCGCCGGAAGGCGCGTCATCAACGTCTGCCAGACCTCCTCGGTGATGAAGGGCATGAAGGGGTGTAGCAACCGAAGAATGCGCTCCAAAACGTGGGCCAGCGTCGGCAAAGGCGAGGGCTCGCCATCATTCCGCACCCGGATTTTCGCCATCTCGATATACCAGTCGCAGTAGTCGTTCCAGATGAACTCATGAAGCCGCTGCTGCGCGTCACCCAGCTCGAAACCCTCCAGCGCCCGGTTGACGTCGGCGGTCACCCGATCGAGACGGCTGACAATCCAGCGGTCTTCGCGATGCACGGGTTCAACTTCGTTCCATCCTTCCAGCCCCGCCTTGCCTTCCAGCGCCGATATAACGAATCGGGAGGCGTTCCAGATTTTATTGGCGTAGTTACGGCCTGCTTCCAGACGGTTCTCGGTAAAGCGCAGGTCGTTGCCCGGCGCGGTGCCGGTGGTGAGGGCGAATCGCAAGGCGTCGGTGCCGTACTTCTCCACTAAGTCCAGGGGGTCCATGGTGTTGCCGCGAGTCTTGCTCATCTTGGCACCGGAGCCGTCGCGGATAAGCCCGTGCAGGTAAACGGTGTTGAAGGGCGCCTTCCCGGTGTTTTCGATGCCCAGCATTATCATGCGGGCCACCCAGAAAAAGAGGATGTCGTACCCCGTTTCTAGCACTGTTGTCGGGTAAAAGTAATCGAAGTCGGGGCTATCCTCCGGCCAGCCCAGCGTTGAATGGGGCCACAGACCGGAGCTGAACCAAGTGTCCAGCACGTCCGGGTCCTGCCGAATCTCCGGCGACCCGCAGGCCGCGCATACTGCTGGGTCGTCCATGGCGACGGTCAGATGCCCGCATTGGCCGCAGTACCACACCGGGATGCGGTGTCCCCACCACAATTGGCGGCTGATACACCAGTCGCGGATATTTTCCAGCCAGTTAAGGTATACGCGGGTGAAACGTTCCGGGACGATGCGAATGTCGCCCTCGGTCACCGCGCGGTAAGCCTTTCCGGCGATGCTGTCCGACTGCCGGTGGTTGCCCACGTTGACGAACCACTGCATACTTATGAGCGGCTCAACCACGGTGGCACAACGCTGGCAGTGGCCGACGGAGTGGCGGTGCGGATCTACCTTTTCCAAAACGCCCATCGATTCCAGCTCCGCCACAACGCGGCGGCGGGCCTCGAAACGCTCTACCCCGGCATACTTGCCGGCAACCTCGGTCATGTTGCCGTCTTCGCCGATGACATTAGGGGCGTCCAGCCGGTGCCGTTGGCCCACCTCGAAGTCTACCGGGTCGTGGGCCGGAGTGACCTTCAGTGCGCCGGTGCCGAACTCCGGGTCTATTGCCTCGTCTCCCACCACCGGAATGACGTTGCCCGTGATGGGAAGGACGACGTTGCACCCCCGGATGCCGTCGTAGCGCGGGTCTTCAGGATGCACTGCAACGCCGGTGTCGCCCAGCATCGTTTCCGGGCGGGTGGTAGCCACGGTCACAGCCCTGTTAGGGTCGTCTTGCAACGGGTAGCGAATGTGATAGAGCTGTCCATCCACATCCTGATAGTCAACTTCCAGGTCGGAGAGGGCTGTGGCGCAACGGACGCAGCGATTGATGATACGCTCATGCCGGTAAATCAGCCCTTTGTTATAGAGGCTGACGAAGGTGGTTCGGACAGCGTGACTAGGGCCGGGATCCAGCGTGAACTTGTGCCGCTCCCAGTCGGCGGATATGCCCAGCCGCCGCGATTGCTCGTGAATGATGCCGCCGGACTTCTCGACGTGCTCCCAGACGCGCTCGACGAAGGCGTCGCGCCCTACTTCGTGGCGGCTAGTGTCTTCGTCCACCAACTGACGCTCCACAACCCACTGCGTGGCAATGCCGGCATGGTCGGTGCCCGGGAGCCAAAGCGTTGGCGCGCCGGTCATGCGCCGGTAGCGAATGAGGGCGTCCTCCAGGGCTTTCTCCAGCGCGTGTCCCAAATGTAGCTCGCCGGTGACGTTGGGCGGCGGCATGATGATGACGTAAGGCTGTTTGCCCTGCTCGGGCTGAGCGTGGAAATACCCTTGTTCCGTCCATTTCTGATAGATTCGCCGCTCTACCGCGGCTGGATCGTAAGCGCGGGACATCTGGCCGGAAGTCATCGTTAATCACAAACTCCGGGCCGGCAATTCCGGCGACAGATAGAGGAGACCCTGCAAAGCGCCAAAGGCAGGCAACGAAAAGCGCCCCAAAACTATTAGGAAAATATAACACCGGCAAGCGCGGGGCGTCTATTGGGGAATCGTGAGCGGAGCTGCGGTTTCCCGCAGGGCGGCGAGGCGGCAGATGGCCAGGCGGGTGTCGGAGGCAACGCGGGCTGGGTCCCAGTAATTGACCCGCCGCTTATGGAGCCAGTAGGTGAACTCCTTAAGGTCGGTCAGGGAAAGGCTGCTGTGCCGAGAGATTCCAGACGAACGGCGAAATTCATCCATGAGGTTGGAGCGGGAGTCGTTGTATAAGTGATGGAAAGCGTCTTCCACCAGCTCTTCGCTGTCAGTATAGCCGCGGGCAATATGCCGCTTGCGTATCTTCTCCTCCGCGGACAACTGCAACGCTTCTTCCAGCACTATGCCGTAGTGATAGTTCAGGTAGCCCTGGTGCTTGCTGGCGCCCAGCAGAGAACGAAACTCGTCGATTTCGACAGGTTCAGGCAGGACGCCGCGGAAAAGCAACAACTCCACTTCTTCCAGTGGTATGCTCTCACCGGCCTCGACGCATAGCCTTTCGGCCAGCAACAGCCAGTCGAAAGCCTCTCGCCCCAAAATGTACCTATAGCGCCGCCCTTGCCAGGTCTCTTCCGGCAGCGTCCACCGGCCCATCGCTTCCAGCAATGCCCGGTGCCAGGGTGCTCCCTCCGCCAGTTGCCTGCGAAAGTAAGTGGCGGCGTCCGGCGCCCTCGCCCCAGATTCTTCCTCTTCCCTTTCCCTGCGGTGGGCGATGACGGCAACCCTGCCATGGGAGGAAGAATCTTCGCGTTTGACGGGAGGCATAACGGTTTAACCTGACCTTCCGTCTAACTCATGGGAAGGGTTGGCGGCTGCGGCGTCGAAGAGCCTGATGCGCCCGGGCTTGGGAGTGCGGATGAATCGCAAAAAATCGTCCAGCGGCAGGGTGTTCAGGATGTGTCGCGGCTCGCACCAGGCACGACGGGCCACGGCGACGCCAAACCGGCCGGCGGACAACTCGGAGTGGTGGTGGGAGTCGGTGTTGATGACCAGCGGCACCCCCAGCTCCCGGGCACGGTAGGCGTGGGTGTCGCGCAGGTCGAGACGAGCCGGGGATGCGTTGATTTCCAGGACCGTGCCGGTGTCCCGCGCCGCCTGCAATACCGCCTCCAAGTCGAAGTCCATAGGCGGACGATGGCCCAGCAGCCGGGCCGAAAGATGCCCAATGATAGTTACCGATGGGTGTTCCATGGCGGAAATGATGCGCCGGGTCATAGTGTCGCGGTCTTGCGACATGGCGTTATGGACCGACGCCACCACCAAGTCCAACTCCGCCAGCACATCGTCAGGGAAGTCCATGCGGCCGTCGGCGCGGATGTCCACTTCGGAGCCGGCGAGAATGCGAATCTCGTGCCTGTCCTGTAGTTGGCGGAGTGCCTCCCGCTGAGTCGAGAGCCGCTCCGGGGTTAGGCCGTTGGCTACTCCCAGCCCTTGCGAGTGGTCGGTCAAGGCCATGTACTCGTATCCCAGGGATGTGGCCGTCGCTACCATGGTTTCGATGCTATCGCTGCCGTCGCTCCATTCGCTATGGATGTGCAGGTCACCGCGCAGGTGTTGGGCTTCCACCAGTTGGGGTAGCCGGCCTTGTTGCGCCGCGTCCAGCTCCCACACTCCGGCTCGCAATTCCGGGGGTATCCACGGCAACCCCAGCCTGGCGTAGAAGGATGGCTCGTCCGTGAAGTATTCCACTTCCACGGACCCGATGCCTGTGATTCCGTATTCGTTCAGAGACAGCCCCATCCGGTTGGCGAAGTCGCGCAGGCGGATGTTGTGCTGCTGGCTACCGGTGAAGTATTGCAGCATCGCCCCGATGGAGCCGGTCTCGCCGGTGCGCAGGTCAATTTGCAATCCAGGCTCGACAATGACACTGGTCTTGCGTGGGCCGTTTACCAGCACTTCCCGCACTTCGGGAATGCTTGTGAGGCAGCGCCCTAGCTCCTCGGGCCGGGGAGTGACGGCTACCAGGTCAACGTCGCCTATGGTCTCCTCCCAGCGGCGCAGGCTGCCCGCCGTTGTCAGCAGGGTGATATCGGGGTCGCTGTCTCGAAGGGCGGCCATAACCGACTCGGCGACCGGCATCACGTTGCCGATGGGGGTGCGTCTGCCCATGCTGCGGGTAGCCTGGATGTGGCGAAGGATGCCATCTGCCGCCCGTTGTCCCATGCGGGGCAGGGTGGCGAGGCGTCCGTCGGCGGCTGCCTGCTCCACGCCCTCGACGGTGCTGATGCCCAGTTCAGTGCCGATGAGCATGGCCGTCTTGGGGCCGATGCCTGGGATGGACAGCAGGGCCAGCGCTCCCTCCGGCACTTCGGCCTTCATTCGCTCGTAGGTTTGTACCTTGCCGGTGGTCACCAGTTCGTGAATTTTGTCGCTGATGGCTTTGCCGATACCCGGTATGCCCGTAAGTTTCTGTCCGTCCGCGACGGCTTGGGCCAGCGGGAAAGTGAGCTGGTGAATGGTCTCCGCCGCCCGCCGGTAGGCGCGAATCTTGAAAACCGAGTCCCCCTTCATTTCCAGTAAGGCGCCCAAGTTCTCGAAAACCTCGGCAATTTCACCGTTGGTGGGCTGCATCTGCGGCAACTCTCAGTTTTCCTTTCGCTTCTCGGGAGAGAAGAAAGGAAACGATGTATCCTCAGTCAACTATAAAGCGTCGCCTTTCTATTGTCGAACAGTTGGCGTATCATTGTTTGACCAGTTGCCGCCTTGACAGCCGCCGCGACGGATTCGATAATAGACGAGTAAGCCGAGGTAGCTCAGGTGGTAGAGCACGGCACTGAAAATGCCGGTGTCGACAGTTCGAGTCTGTCCCTCGGCACTTTTCTTTGGGGTTCGATTTTAAGAACTCTCCTACCAAGTCCGTACAGTCGGCTGAAGACGAACCGGCGTCCGCTTACCTACTCGGTGGGGCGAAGGTAACGGCGGAGCCTGTCTTCCAAGCTGGAGGGTTGCCCGGCGCTGGGGGGCTGCGCTGTTGCCCTGCTTTTCATCCTCAGAGCGTCCGCTTCGGCGGTGGCGTAGGCCCTGACCAGGATTCTGGGGCCAGCAATTTCCGGGTCCACTGAGATTCGCTCCTCGCCGGCGCCAGTGGACCATCCGCGCCGGAATATCGCCCATTGGTATGCAAGGCCCTCGAAGTTCACCACTGACTCCACCACCCGATTGCGTTCATCTTCGGGCATTTCAGGCCAGTTGTCTTTGATAGCCTTGCGGGCTGCTTCTTGAATGACTGCTCTCTGGGCTTCCTCGTCCGCCTCTTGCTCCAGCCGCAAGTTTGCGATGGCTTTCATGTGGCGGTCTAACTCTTCTGCGGCGGTTTCATGTCGGTTCATCTTCCTTCTCTCACCCTGTGGCGGCTGTTTTTTCTCTTGCTCGTGTCTACTTTGTACTACCGGCACCGTACAGAAGATTCCCAGATTGACAGTTTCCCGTCGGCGTTCTCGATTTCTAGAAGAGCTCCCTGCTGGCGATTTCTGCGCCCTCTCGCATGGCCCTGAACTTGAGCCAGACAATCTCCTCGTCCACCCGGTTCGATCCGGCGGAGGTGTCGAACCCGCAGTCTGTGCCGGCTAGCACGCGAGTCGGGTCGCCGCCTGCGGCGGCCACGGCCTGGTGCAGGCGGTCGGCTACCAGCCTGGGATGCTCTACGTAATTGGTTTTGGTGTCAATTGCTCCGGTCACAAGCAACATCCCGTCGGGCAGCGGGAAGTCGCGGTAAACGCGATGTTCGTGGGCATGGCACGGATTGGCCGTCTCCATAACCAGCGCTCCAACGTTGGCCTGGTAGATGATGGGCAAGGTGTCCTCCCGAGGTACGTCGTAGTTGTACGGGCCTTCGCTATTGCCCCAACATACGTGCAGCCGGACCCTGTCGCGGGAAATGTTCCGCAGGGCGCAATTGATTGCGTTGATGTGTAGCTCCACCACCGATTGAAACGCCTCTAAAGGCTCATCCTGGTAGGAAATGTGCCGCTCCATGGCCAGGTCGGGGCAGTCCAATTGCAAGATAAGTTCCTTGGATGCCACCAATTCGTACTCCTTCCGCATCTCCTCGGCTACGGCGTAGACTTAGTCCTCATACTTGGGACAATGGTTGTTCTTCATAGTTAGGGTGATGATGCCAGGAGATTCCGCAGTCATGAACAGTTCCTCAGATGCGACCTCGGTCTCGGCGACGGTATGGAGCAGATCGTCGCATTCCCGTTCCGCGATGTCGAGGCGTTCGTAGGACATCGGGCCGACGCAATCGGCACGTTGCGCATCAGTTCTACCACCCGTGGGCGCGCGATGGAAGGAAAATCGGCCTGGTCGCGGTGTCCCCTCCGTGTCCAGGAGCCGCCGAGCCCGACATCCGCTGCGTGACATAGGTAGAGAAGCTGACGCGCGACTGCCCTCCGCTGTTTATGACGTCAATGCTGGCCTCCGCTTGCGCCCGAACTACGACGGTGGTTGCCTCTCTCGCGGTCTTCGCTATCGCCGGTTCGTCCACTGGTTCGCCCCGCGATACCGAACCCAGCATCTCTACCAGATCTGCAGGACGGGGCAGACTGCCGGTATGAGTAGTCAGTATTCTCGTTTCGCTACGTTTCATGCTTTGCTAACCGTCCCTGAGTTCACTGGGAATCCCGTTGGTCAGGCGGCGGCTCGTCGAAAGGACGGCCTTGGTCATTCGCATCGTCCCTCTGGCGCAACCATTCCCGCCATGCCTTATTAGCCCGCTCTTTACCCGCAAGTAAACCTTCTTCCAGACCCTCTGCGCGGCCTTCTTCCAAGCCCTCTGCACGGTGCCTATTGATGGTTGGTATGGTGAAACGGTTGGTAATGATGTGATACAGAGACACGATTACTGCAACTCCTTGTACTACGATAAGGGAGCCTATGGTTGCGCCTACACCTGCGGTGGCAAACTCGGACGCCGATTCCCGCGCCAATCTGATCCAGCCTGCTGTGGGGTAAGCGCCGATTTACTCCCGAGCGATGTCTACAATCATCGGAACGCATACGCCCATGAGTATCAGGAAATATATGGCCTGGAATACCCTTGGGATGCTCCATATAGCCTTGCGTTCATCCGGTAATGGGGTAGCCGAGGCAACCAGGATACGTACCAGCAGGCGGCGCAGTTTTTGGAACAGGCTTTCTTTAAACACTAAGCTTATCTTAAAGATATACTCCGGCTTTTTACAAACTGTTGTCTCATTGTAGCTCAGCCGGATTAAGGGCCCCATCAGAAGGCTGGGTGCGTGAATCGCTTCGTCTCGTGGCGATGTTGCGATGGATCTGCCAAGTCTAAGCCGTGGACTCTGCTAGGGTAGGCAATGCCGTGCGCCGCACTAAGTTCTGACCGTAATTACGCCGGTTACGTAATTCCGTCGGTTAGTTAGTATAGCTTTCCCAGGGCGGTAGTTAGCTTTCCAGTGTTAGTCGGCCTGGCAAAGCGGAGGGAATTTTGTGTCGAAAATCTACAGGGGCGGATTTCAACCCGCCCCTGTTGTTGGATTAAGAATCGCACCGTTGCCAGCCTACCTCCCTTCTTTGATGAAGTCGGCGCAGCGCTCGCCAATCATGATGGTGGTGGCGTTGGTGTTGGCGCGGATGCAGTCTGGCATGATGGAGGCGTCGGCCACGCGCAGGCCCTCTATGCCCTTGACGCGCAGATGCTGGTCCACTACAGACAGAGGGTCGCTGTCCGGCCCCATCTTGCAGGTGCCGGAGATGTGGTGCGAGGTGCCGGAGTTACGCTTCAACCACAGGTCCAAGGCATCATCATTGGCCAGCTCATCGTCGGTGGGCATTAGCCGCTCGACGATGATGTCCCGATAAAATTCGTGGCTCTCCGCCATCCGGACGCCCAGACGGATGGCCTCGCGCATCCGGCGCAGGTCTTCCGGTTCCTGGTAGTAGTTGTAGTTGATGAAGGGCTGAACATGAGGGTCTGTTGATTGCAGCACAAGCTCGCCCTGCCCCAGTGCCAACTGGAGACTGGCGCTCATGCCGACGTAGTTGAGGTCGTCGTCGATGGCTACCTGAGCCGGACGGTGCTCGCTGGTCATCAGCATGGGCGAAAGCTGCATATCGTTCTCCAGCGGGCTGCCGGGCACCTGGTATCGCAGGCCCACCTGGATTACCGGCGCCTGCACATCTGGCCTGTCGCCCTGGGCGCGGTAGATGGCGGCTGCAGAGGGATGGTCGCGCAGGTTCTTGCCCACGCCGGGGGAATCATGCACCACCGGGATACCGAATTGCTCCAACTGCTCCTTTGAGCCTACGCCGGACAGCATCAGAATCTGAGGGGAAGCGACGGCGCCGCTGGAGAGGATGATTTCCTCGCCCTCGACGACGAAAACCTCGCCGCCGCTCTCCGCCTCAACACCCACGGCCTTTTTGCCCTCAAACAGGATGCGGCGGCAGATGACGCTGCCGCGGATGGTGAAGTTCAAGCGGTGGCGGGCCATGTCCAGGTAGTTCAGGGCCATGCTCATGCGCACGCCGGTGCTGTCCTTGAAATTGAGAGTGTTGCGGGCGCGCGGCGATACGCCGGTGGACTCAGGATCGTTCATATCCTCGGAAATTTCGAATCCCTCGGCCAGAGCAGCCCGCTCAAAGGCGACCGCATGGGGCAACCATTCGCTGCGAGGGGCGCGGCGGACAGGCACTGGGCCCTCGGAGCCGTGGAAGTCGCTGCCCCCGAAATCCAAGTCCCTTTCCATCTTGTTGAAGTAAGGCAGGCACTGAGTGAAGCCCCACTCGTCGTTGCCCCACTGTGCCCATCGGTTGTAGTCGTCGGGGATGCCGCGGTACAACACCTGCCCGTTGATGGCGCTGGAGCCGCCGGTGGCCTTGCCCCGGGGAATCTCGAGGTCGGGCTGCTCGTCGGTCATGTGACCGCGATAGGCCCAGCTATGGGGGCCGTAGGCCGATAGCCAGACATTGTTGCCCAGCTTGAGGTCTTCGGGCAACATCTCGAAGTCAGGATAGTCCGGGCCTGCTTCCAGCAACAATACCGACTTGGTCGGATCCTCCGATAATCGCGTCGCGATGGTGCAACCCGCCGAACCTCCCCCCACAACGATGTAGTCGTACTTCATGCGTGAACCTCCTGTGAATCTTGAACAGTTCCCCTTTCGAGCTGCTCAGGTCAAGCTCTGACGCATTCGGCCAACCCTAATTCGGCCGTGCACCGCATGGGGACCTTAGGGTAGCCCATTATACACAAACTCCCTGCTCAATTGGCGACACATTACATAAGCTAATGCCGTGGTCAGGTAGAACAAAGCCGTCCACCATCTGGATGACGTCCTGTCGGTACTGCAGCACAATAGAGTCTTGCGTCGAGATAGGGATATACGACAAATCAGGTAAACCAAGGTAAAATATCAGCACTGAGGTAAGGACAGGATGCCAGACGAACTGGAAATACGGACTATAGCGGACCTTGAGCGCATTCTCGTCGAGAATCCCCGCATCCGCGAGAAAATACGCCGTAAGCTCCTCACCGACGAAGAGCGGGACTTGCCTCGCGTCGTTGCCCAACTGGCGGAGCAACTGCAAAAGCTGACCCAAACCGTGGCCGAGGGATTTGCTCAAGTCGCCGAACAATTCGCTATCGTCAACAGGAGACTGAGCCAGTTAGAGGGAGGCCAAAGCCAAATTCTGGACCGGCAAGACCGTTTGGAGAAACGTCAAAGTCGACTAGAGGAAAGCCAAAGGCGCATGGAAGAAGGCCAGAGGAGATTGGCCGGGCTGGTGCTGGAGCAAACTGTGGCGCGCCGCCAGCTGCCCCGGATATCTCAAGAGATGAAGCTCAGGCGAACCAGGATTCTTATGAGCCTGGACCGTCCCATGCCGGAAGAACTGGAAGACACCCTCTATGACGCCGCAACCCGGGGCGACATATCAATAGACCAAGCCGACGCGGTCACGTGGACCGACATCATCATTTCAGGTATTTCCATCGAAAACCAGACCCCAACCTATATTCTCGCGGAAGTTTTCAGTACTTTGAACCGCGGCGACATTATCCGTGCCAAAGAGCGGGCAGAAACTTTGGGGAAAGCCACCGGACAAAAAACCCTTGCCGCTACCGCCTCCAGCATAATACCGGGACCTCAACGGTCGCAGGCCGAGCGCGAGGGAGTGGCAACCTTCCTGATAGAACACGACTGGCAGAGCACCGTTTCTACCACCCCAGAATATAGGAGTACCCGGCTAGGGGACTTCGAGTAGAAACCGGCGTTCTCGTCCCATTCCTGAACCAAACCGCCGCTGGTTTGGCTTTAGTCGGGGAGCGGGTTTGCCGCCTCGGATGTTGTTGTTCATGTGGCGGTCAATGGTCTGTTCGCTTCACCTCAGCAATTCTGCCTGTTGATATTGGTTGAAGCTGGGGTGTTCACTCTTTTCCGGTTGCGCTTGGCTACTCCAGCTCCATCAGCGGGTCGTTAGTGCGGACGGAGTCCATAGGCTGGACCAATATCTCCTTGACAGAGCCGTTTTGGGGCGAGCGTATGCTCTGCTCCATCTTCATAGCTTCAACCACGCACACTTCCTGGCCGACGGACACGCTTTCCCCAGGGCGCACGAGGATGGATATTACACGGCCCGGCATGGGAGAGCGGATGAAATTACCGGTTTCGTGGGACTGGGAGCCGGTAGGGTTGACGCGGCTGGCTGGCGGCGGTACCAGGATGCCCGGAGTCTGCGTGCGTCCGCGACGGGGCCTGGCAGCCGATTGGCCTGGCAGCCCCTCCACTTCAATGGCAAAGGTCTCGCCATCGACGGTCACCTGTACCGGCGACCGGCTAAGGTCGCCCACTTCTACATTGTACCAGTTGCTGCCGATCCGGACGCGAAGTCTGGTTATCGCCAACCTCGGCTCCCCATGCTTCGGGAGTGGAGCTGCTCGCGGCGCCTCTGCGCCTTCCATCCACTGACTTCCGGCGTTGACGACTTCATCGCCATAGCCAAAGCAACGCCGATGGCGGCAGCAACCTCCTTATCCGTTCTGTTGTTTTCGCCGGAGATGCTGTCTCCCACGCCGTTTCTATGATGCAAGTGATGATGGCCCACTCCGCCGGGCTGATGTGCTAGGTTCCGCTGACGCAATTCATTCACCCACAGGGGTACTGACCCAGTATGATAAGTTGCCTCGGCAAATTCCCTGCTGGAAAGAACGCTCTGGAGCAGAGGCGCATTATGGGTAACCCCCTCCAGCCGCATTTCCAGCAAGGCCCGCTGTAATGTTTTGATGGCCTGCTCCCGGTCTTCCCCCCAAGCCATCACCTTGGCCATCAGCGGCTCGTAGTCTAACCCAACCGTGTAGCCTTCGCAAAGGGCAGAGTCCACGCGCACGTTGCCGTCGCTGGGCGGTAGATGAATGTCGGTGAGCCTCCCAGCGTCGGGCATAAAGGTTTCCGGATGCTCGGGATATATGCGGGCTTCGATGGCGTGGCCATTGCTGACGACGTCTTCCTGGGTTATTGGCAAAGGTTCGCCGCAGGCCACCCGCAGTTGCATCTCCACGAGGTCTAGGCCGGTTACCAGCTCGGTTACTCCATGCTCTACCTGGAGACGGGTGTTCATTTCCAGAAAATAGACCCCGCCCTCTCGAGAAACCAGAAACTCCACCGTTCCGGTGTTGTTGTAGCCGATTCGCTGCCCCAGGGTGAGAGCCAGAGATGCAAGCCGGCGCCTCGTCTGTGGGGGGAGCTTGGCCGAGGCCGGGGTTTCCTCTATCAGCTTCTGATTTCGCCGTTGCACCGAGCAGTCGCGCTCGAAAAGATGAACCAGGTTGCCGTGATTATCCCCCAGCAGTTGCACTTCGATGTGCGATGCGTCTTTGAGATAGCGCTCGAAATAAAGTCTGGCGCTTCCGAAGGCGCCGGACGCCACCTGACGGGCTCGCTCAATAAGGGGAACCAAATCCTGCTGGGATTCAACAACGTGAATTCCCATGCCGCCGCCACCTTCCGCTGCCTTGACCATCAGAGGGTAGCCCAAGTTCCAGGCCGTCTCCGCTGCCTGGTCATCCGGCACTGCTTCGTCGGTGCCCGGTAACATCGGGATGCCCGCTTCTCGCGCCAAGCGCCGGGCATACAGCTTGTCCCCCATCTGTTCCATCACCTCGGGCCGGGGCCCAATAAAGGTGATGCCCGCCTGTTCGCATTCGCGAGCAAACCGGGGGTTCTCAGAGAGAAAGCCGTAGCCGGGGTGAATCGCATCGGCTCCGGCGAGCTGGGCCGCGGCCAGCACCTTGGGGATATTCAGGTAACTCGCTTGCGGGGCCGCGCTGCCCAGCGGCACCGACTCGTCAGCCTGCCGCACCGGAAGCGAACCGGCGTCCACATCCGAGTACACGGCCACCGTCTTGATCCCCAGTTTCCTGCAAGCGCGTATTACCCGGCAGGCAATCTCTCCCCGGTTCGCGATTAGAACTTTGGAAAACATTCGCGCCCTCCCCTTTTTCCCCGCCGTTGCCCGAATTACGTTGGACATCCGCCTAAAGGCGGAATCGTTTGGCGGCAGATGATACCATCAACCTAGGAAGAGCGCATTGCTGCCAGGCTGCCGATTTATGCCGTTGTGTATGAACCGCTCCGGCTTTCCGAGTCTAATTGCTCCAGGAACAGATTGGAACGAATCTCCTTCCCCAGCCAGTAACGGATGGTATGGAACAGAATAGACTTCATTTCCGACGCCAGAGCCGGATTGAGCGTGAGGGCTGAGGTTTCGGCCAGGCTGCCCCGGTGCATCAGCCGCAACACTTTCATGGCTCGCAACGACAGCGGACGCACCAGAGCTTCGGCAGGATTGCAAGCGGGACACAGCACCCCGCCCAAGTTGACGCTGAAGCGGTGAGCATCGGGCGCAATGGCGGAGCCGCACTCCACGCATTGGTACAGCTCGGGCAATACTCCGGTTATCCGCAACAGGTGGAACTCGAAATATCTGAGGGATGCTTCAGGGTTTTTCGCCTGCGGAATTTGCCGCAGCACGCCCGTTGCCAGCCGGAACAGTTCAGGAGAAGGGCTGTCTTCGGGGCCGAACCCGTCCAGCAGTTCGGCAACATACATTCCGCGAGTCATGGAAGACAGGTCGTCCTTCAGTAAAGAAAGGCCGTCCGTAACCTGCGCCTGAGTAATGATTTCCAGCTCACGGCCCCGGGCCAGCGACAAGCGCACTAAGGTCAGCGGCTCCAAATGGCCTACTAGCTTGCTGCTGGAGCGGCGCGCGCCCTTGGCCGATGCCCGCAGCTTGCCCTGCTCGGCGGTGAACACGGTAACCACCAGGTCGGCCTCGCCGATGGTCGTCTTCCGCAAGGTTAGCCCCTCACAGCGGTAGGTGCGAGGCGGCGCCACGGCTTAAAGGTCCTGCCGTCCCTGAAAGGCGCGGCTCAGAGTGGTCTCGTCGGTGTATTCCAGCGAGCCGCCTACCGGAAGACCGCGGGCCAGCCGAGTGACGCGAAGTTCCTCGCGGGTGAGGTGCCGGCGGATATACATGGCAGTGGCTTCGCCTTCCAGCGTGGGATTGGTGGCTACCACCAATTCTTCCACTTCCGGGGTAGCAAGCCGGGACAATAGCTCCCGTAGCTTCAATTGATCGGGGCCGATGCCGTTTATAGGAGAAATTACCCCGTGCAAAACGTGGTACAAACCGCGAAAGCTGCGGGTGCGCTCCAGGGCTAGCACGTCCATCGGCTCTTCCACCACGCAGATGATGGAGCGGTTGCGGCGGGAGTCGGAGCAGATGGTGCAGGGCGTTGCCTCCGCGAGATTTTGGCACTCGCCGCAGTAGACCGTATTCCGCTTCACCGCGGTCACGGCTTCGGCTAGGGCATAGGCATCCTCCGCCGGCAGACGGATGATGTGGTAAGCCAGCCTTTGCGCGCTCTTAGGCCCGATGCCCGGAAGCCGGCTGAGCTCCTGCACCAGCCGGGCAAGAGACGGAGAAGCAGAAGGCAATTTGTCGGAGGTCATATAGTCGCCCGCGGGCCGCGTTCTAAAAGTTCTCAGTTAAAAACGAGGAAGAAAAATTCCCATTCCTCCGGCGGCGAGGCGACGGCGGAACCCGAGTCGCGCAGTCTCCAGCGTCGAACGGCCGAAATGAGTGTTCCATATTGATATGAGGACTTCTTTTACCCTAGTCCTACAAGTTTGTACTACGTCAGCCCCGGGATGTTCATCCCGCCGGTAATGACGCTCATCTTGCTAGTGGCTAGTTCCTGGGCCTTGGTTGCGGCGTCATTGAACGCAGCGGCCAGCATATCCTGCAGAAGCTCGATGTCCTCGGCCGCTTCGGGGTCGATTTCAACGGATTCCACCGACTGCTTGCCCGTCATTACCACCTTGACGACGCCGCCCCCGGCGGTGCCGGCGACGGTGAGGGATTCCAGTTCTTCCTGGACCTTTTGCAGTTGGGCCAGTTGCCGCTGGGCCTGCCGCATCATATTCCGGTTCATTCTTCCACCTCTTGCTCCTGAATGATTCGCGCTCCCATTCCCAGGGCGGCGCGGACCAGCGGGCTTTGCTGGGAGGTCTTGTGGGTGTTGCCTGGAGTCTGCTGTCCGTTCGCCAGAGTCAGCTCATATTCGCAACCTTCCCCAAAGAACTGCGACAGCGCATCGGTCATTCGTTTGTGAGCCGCCGGGTCTTCCAGCTCTTCCTGCATCCGCTCATAGTTTGCTTTGTTGGTGAAAGGCAATGTCAGTCTTTTGCCGTCCAGCGATATGCCGCTGACCTTGCAGTCCCGAAGCAGCGCCCCAAGATTGTACTTCCTGCCCTTATGCCGCGATAGGGACTTGACAGTATCGCTCCATTGTACCCACAGCTCGTTAGAGTCGCCGCCCGTGCTTCTCCCGCCTGCTCTGGCAGGCTGAGGCGCGGGGCCGCGAGCGGCTGCCGGCGCGGGACGTTCTCGGGGCGGCGGGGGATCCGGACGCGGCGCCGACTCGGCGTGAAGGGGCGCCGCGCCGCGCTCCTGCTTGGGCGGAGGGGCCGGCGGGGCTTCCGACGGAGGGGCCGGGGCCGCCGATTCCTCACATATTTCCACTACCGCCAATTCCAGCGGCAGCGTTGAGGGAGCATCGTAGCGCAGATTGACCGCGCCCCAGACCTTCAGCGCGTGCACGATTTGCCACGGTTGTTGCTTGCCAACCAGTTCCTTCAACTGCGCCCGCCCGTGTTCCGTCAGTTCCACGGCGTCTTCCGATCCCCATTGCAGGTGCATAAACCCGCGCAGCAGGTCCGACGTCTGCCGGTGCAACTGACGCAGGTCGCTGCCTTCCCACGCGGCCCGGTTCACCGCCAGCAGCGAAGCCGTTGTGTTGCCCAGCAACAGGTACTTGACCAGTTCCAGCGCCGTCTCGTCGCTGCCCATGCCGAGGAGCTGCTCCACTTGCGGAGCAGTCACGCCTTCCGGACAGGAAACGACAAGCTGTTCTAGCAGGTTTTCGGCGTCGCGCAGGCTGCCGGCGGCATAGCGGGCAACTATGCGTAAAGCGTCCGGCTCCACCGCCACTCCTTCGGCGTCGGCGATTTCCGAGAGACGTCCGAACACTGTCTCCGAGGGAATGCGCCGGAAGTCCAGCCGCTGGCAGCGGGAGATGATGGTGGGTAGAATCCGGTGGGCCTCGGTAGTGCAGAGAACGAAGATAACGTGTTCCGGCGGTTCTTCCAGCGTTTTCAGGAAGGCGTTGGAAGCGGCGTCGGTAAGCATATGGGCTTCGTCTATGATGTAGACCTTACGCCGCCCTTGCACCGGCGCGAAGTTCACCTTGTCACGGATGTCCCGTATCTCGTCTATACCCCGGTTGCTGGCCGCGTCCAGCTCGATGATGTCCATAAACCGGCCTTCGTTGATGGACTGGCAGACGGCGCAGGCGTTGCAAGGGTCGCCGTCTTGCAAGTCCAGGCAGTTGGCGGCCTTGGCGATGACCCGGGCGGTGGTGGTCTTGCCGCAGCCTCGCGGCCCGCAGAACAGATAGGAATGGGATATGCGCCCCAGCCGCACCGACTGCCGCAAGGTGGTGGATACATGATCCTGCCCGGCCAGCTCCCTGAAGCTAGAGGGCCGCCACTTCCGGTAAAAAACCTGCGATGTCATGACAGTGCCGACTCCGTCATTCCCTTATTCCTGCTCCCCGCAAGAGAATTTCAGCGTAAGGGCGGTTAGTGCTTTCCGTTCTCGCGCTTGCATCAGCTCGGCTTCTTCCGGCTCCAGATGGTCGTAGCCTACCAAGTGCAGCGCGCCGTGAACTATCAGGTGAGCCAGTTCCTGCATCGAACTTACTCCATGCTCTTCGGCCTGTCGCTGCGCCTGGGGCCAGGAGACGATGATTTCCCCCAACGGACTGGGCACCCCGGGTGGCAATATGAACTCCCCCCCATCCTCAACTCCCTCGCTATCCCTATTTACCCCGTCACTCCCCCCTGCCCCGTCATTGCCCCCTGCTCCGTCATTCCCGCGAAAGCGGGAACCCACTGCCCCGTCGCCCTCCCCTTCCCAGTGTCCCGGGTGTTCGGCAGAAAAGGAAAGCACGTCGGTAGTCTCGTCTAGCCCCCGGTACTCCCAGTTCAGGGCGCGCACTGTTTCATCTTCCGTGATAAGCAGGCTCACCTCGACTTCGCCCCCAACCCCCGCCGACGCCAAACCGGCCCGCGTCACTCCTTCTAGCCACGCGGAGCTGAGTTCGCCTTCGTAAGGCTCATCTACGGAAACCAAGACTTGTAGGCTGGTCAGTTCGTCCAAAGAATTAAGCTCGAAGGGGTGGGTGCAAAACAGGATACCCTACAACGGCGCGAGACATCCTTATCATACATCCAAAGAGAGCGAGCATACCAGCATCAAGGGGGCGGCAGTTACTTCATTCCGGCGCTGCTCGCATCTCTCATTTATGCTTGGTATCATTTCCTGATATTCAATATAAGAGGAATTGAGATATGCGCGGAGTCACTTTCAAGGGCAACCGGGAAGCAGAGATAAGCGAGTTCCCCGACCCCCACGCCGGGCCGGGCGAGGCAGTGCTGCGGATTCGCGCCTCCGGTTTGTGCGGAACCGACCTGCACCGTTACCGCGATGCCGAACCGACCGAGATGATAACCGGCCATGAACCTTGCGGCGTTATTGAGGAATTGGGGCCGGGCGCCCCTCCCGGGCTGAATCTGGGCGACCGGGTGATGTGCCACCACTATGAGGGTTGCGGCGTCTGCGAAATCTGCTCCATGGGCTATGAACAGCTATGCCCCAAGGGCCACGTGACCTTTGGCGGCGGCACCGGACACGGAGCCAATGCCGACTATATGATTTGCCCGTCCCGCACCCTGGTGCACCTGCCCGATGAGCTGTCCTTCGAGGAAGGCGCGGCCATATCCTGCGGCACCGGCACGGCCTGGAACGGACTAAACAAGATGAACGTCTCCGGCAAGGACGTTGTGGCAGTATTCGGTCAAGGGCCGGTAGGATTGAGCGGCACCCTGTCGGCCAAGGCCATGGGAGCCCGCGTCATCGCCATCGACGTGATGGACGAACGCCTGCGGCTGGCGACGGAACTAGGGGCCGACCATACCGTCAACGCCGCCGCCAATGACCCGGTGCAGGCCATCCTAGACCTTACCGGCGGCCAGGGCGCTACGGCGTCGCTGGAGACCTCGGGCAACCCCACGGCCCGGCAACAGACGCTGACCTGCTTGCGGCCCTTCGCCCGAGCCTGCTATGTCGGTGTCGGCGGCCCGACGGAAATAGACTTCAACCGCGATGTGATTTTCAAAGTGCTAACCGTTTACGGCTCATGGACTTTCAGCAAGGCGGAGCTGATAGAAATCGCCCGCTTTTTCGTGGACACCAAGGCCCCTCTGGACCGTCTGATAACCCATCGCTACGGGCTGGACCGGGCCATCGAAGCTTTCCAGACTTTCGACGGAGCCACAACTGGCAAGTGCGTGTTCGTCTTCGATTAGCAGGATTAAACATTAAACGTTGAGGTACATGAGAGGATTCGTTGATTTTCCCCGTCCTATAGGTATCCTCTGTGTTTAACTCGCCCGCCATACCTGCCGGTGAAATTCGCCGTCTCGTAGCTGAGAGAAGGCCACGCTGTCTATGTCGATGGCGAAGCAGTGGAACTCCGGCTCTTCGGGCCTGAAGCCAATGGCGGCATACACGGCGTCGGCAAACCGCCGGCGCCGGTCGAGGCCGTTCACCTCAACGGCCCGGCCATAGACCTTAAACTCGCCCTCCGTTCCATCTCTATTGCTAACGGTGCTGTGCACTACGCAACGAGGGTCGCGCAACAGGTCCACCGCCTTCACCGACTGCCATGTCATACCTAAGTACAGTTGCCCGTCCGCAATGAACGGCTCCACCGGCGATATACGGGGCCAGCCGTCCCGCCGTAGCGTTCCCACCATCGCCAGTCCGGTTCGCCCGAACTGCGCTTCGCCCAACGCTACCAACTCTGGCGCCTGGGTCGCAAATTGTTGCCAGCTTACGCCCATCGCGGCAGTACTCCTGACAGGACATTGACCATTGAGGTGTCCAATAATTTCAGATACAGTTTAGCTAGGAAATATAAATGGACATTGACCGTTGGCATGTCCGTTTTAGAGAGGGAATTTTGCAAAATAGAGAAGCCTATTTCGAGCTGGCTCTTAATGTTACGCACCGGCGCATTTTGGAAGATGTGGCTCAAGTTCACGCTCTTGCCAGGGTGATTCGCGGGATTCCGATTCCGCCTAATGTTCCAGCAGCGGCTCGACCGGCTCAATATACTGCGAGCTGTCCGAGGCACTACCGGCATCGAAGGCACGGAACTTTCTGAAGAAGAGGTTGACTCGGTTGTAGAATCTCATCCCGGTGATGCGGCCCTAGGCCTAGGGCGGGAAGAACGGTAAGTCAGAAACGCCGAAGCCTTGATGCGATATGTGGGGAAGTAGCTCCAGTATAATCCGGCGGCGACGGTTTAAGAGTCATTGATAACGGAATTTCACCGCATATTGACGGAAGGAATCGGTTATTTGCACAATGAACCGGGACGTTATCGCAGCCATTCGGTAACAGTAGGCAGTTATCTTCCGCCTGCTACCGGAGAAGAAGTCCGGCAGTTAATGAGCGAATTCGTCCGTTGGTTCAATACTGGATTGCCAACCCATTGGGACCCGGTGTTGCAGGCAATAGTTGCCCATTTCTACGTAGTGAGCATACCCCTTTGGTGATGGTAACGGGCGCACATCGAGGGCGGTGGAGAGCTTCTTGCTTTACAAGGCGGGTGTAAACGTCCGTGGTTACTACTCGTTGTCTAACTATTACTATCAAAACTGCTCGAAATACATAGCGAATCTGAATCGGGTCAAGCAGCAAGGCATGTTCAACCTAGATCCTTTCGTGTTCTTTGCTCTCAAGGGATTGGTTCAGGAACTCGAAGCCGTTCATACTGAAGTGCTGGCTGAGGTCAGAATAATCACCTTCCGGGACTATGCCGCCAGACTTTGGCAAGCAACCGGAAACTAGGCGCTCCAGCGAGCCAAAGACAGCTACAGTTTCTTACCGAACTGGCTGGCAATCCCATTCCCTGAAAGAGCTTCGTTCCGGCCGTCATCCACTATCAGGCCTATACCGGAACGTCACTGCTAGAACGCTTGCGCGAGACATAAATTCTCTCAGACAGCAAGGTCTTGTAATCGCAGAGGGCGATGGAATACGCGCTAATCTTGAGCTAATGACTCGCTTAACCGCTTGAGCTAGCCGGGAAAAACATCCCGCATCGGCAAACAAAAAACCCCGCGGCGAAAGCGTTGCGGGGTTGTATTCGTTTTAATAGGTTTGGTACCCCGGAGGGGCTTCGATCCCCTGATCTCCACCTTGAAAGGGTGGCATCCTGACCTGGCTAGACGACCGGGGCACTCAGTACCTTATCAGTGTAACACACCCTTCCGCCGTTTGCTATGGGTATACCGCCAATTCGTCCAGCGATGTGTCTTCGGGAAAGCCGGCCATCAGGTTCATGTTCTGCACCGCCTGACCCGCCGCGCCCTTGACCAGATTGTCCAGCACGCTGAAGACAGTCAGGCGTCCGGTGCGCCGGTCAATCACCGGGTGTATCAGGCACACATTATTGCCCAGCGTCTGCTTGGTCTGCGGCGGCGCCGACACTATCTTCACGAAGGGATGGTCCGCGTAATAGTCGTGATAGACGTCCGTCAGCCGTTGTTTTCCTTCATCGCCCGCCCAGGCGTCGGGGTTGGCCAGCGGGGCGTAGCAGGAACTGAAAATACCCCGGGTCATAGGAATCAGATGCACCTGGAAAGTGACCAGCAACTGCTGTTCGGTGAGCTGGTCTAGTTCTTGAGTAATCTCCGGTAGGTGCCGGTGTCCGTTTACCGCATAGGCGAAGGCGTTTTCGTTCACTTCCGAGAAGTGATTGCTCATGGTGAGGCTGCGCCCGCCGCCCGACACGCCGGACAGGCTGCTGACGATGATGTCGGGGCTGATGACGCCGGCGGCCACCGCCGGGGCCAAGGCCAGGATAGCGCTGGTGGGATAGCAACCGGGGTTGGCTACGAGCCGCGCCGCCCGGATTTCGTCGCGATGTAGCTCAGTGAGGCCATATACCGCCTCCTC
Source organism: Dehalococcoidia bacterium (assembly GCA_965199995.1). GTDB lineage: Bacteria > Chloroflexota > Dehalococcoidia > Lucifugimonadales > UBA3495 > VXOI01. The sequence goes on from OZ241328.1 coordinate 279,121, forward strand.
CAGCAACGAAGGCTTCTGATGCTCCACGCCGTACCATTCCTCATATTCGTCGGCGCGTTTCAGTCGGAAATCGGCGCTGATGTCCACTACCTTCACACCCTGAGCCAGCACTGGAATGCAAGCTTCGGCACTGGCCTTGTGCGGGAGGGCCGAGAACACCAAGTCCAGGCTGCCACTGAGTTCCAGTTCGATGGTCAAGTCTAGGCTTTCCAGGTGGGGAAACACATCCCCCAGCTTTTGACCGGCGGCGCTGCGCCCAGTGACCGACGTGATTTCCACCTCCGGGTGGCGACGCAGAATCCGGGCCAACTCCGAGCCGGAGTATCCCGTGACGTTGATGATTCCTACCTTCACTTTCTTGGCCCTCCTTGCGCTTCCCTGCCATTCCCGCGAGAGCGGGATTCCCTGTCCGGTTGGGCTGCTATACTCTGCTGGCGCAGGCCGACGCTCCCGCGCGATTTACTGCCATTGCCGCAAAGGCGGCGATGAGAGGCCCGGTTATTCAGTTCGCTCGGGCGGAATATGGGGCATTGGGCCCGGCCCGTGCTGGGCGGCTTTGCGGGTACGGGCTGTCTTGCCGCTGTCTTCCGTTTCCTTTGCGGTCGCCGTCATTTTTTTGCGAGAAGGGCACATATCCCCCACTACGCACCCTTCGCAGAGGGGCCGCTGCGCCCGGCACACCCGCCGCCCGTGGTTGATGAAGGCCACGTGGAAGTTGAACACTTCGCCGGGCGGAACCTTGGCTTCCATTACGTCGTGGGCCTTGTCTGCATTGGTTCTGGCGTCTATGGCCCGGAGCCGCTGGCACACCCGGAATATGTGGGTGTCTATGGCCATGGCGGGCATACCTAGAGAGAAGTTGAGGATGATGCCCGTGGACTTGGGGCCGATGCCGGGCAGTTGCCGCAGCCACGCCTTCGCCTCGGCCAGCGGCATTTCCGCTAGGAAGGATAAATCCAGCGAGCCGTCGTTGAGTTCCAGAACCTTGCCCAATACTTCCTTGATGCGGGGAGCTTTGACCTTGGCCAGCCCTCCTGGGGTGATGGCCTCTTCGATGTCGGCCACGGCACTATGGGCCACCGATTCCAGCGTTCCGAACCGCTCCATCAGCCGGTTGTAGGCCCGCCCGGAGTTGATATCCGATGTGTGCTGCGACAGGATGGTGAAGACCATCTCATCGGCCGGAGGCAAGCGCCGATCCGTCTCGAAGGGCCCGTACTCCTGCGTCATCAGTTCGACGGCCTGGGCAATGCGGGCCGACGACATAGTAGGGCTTCGGCGCTTGACCTGCTTCTCCACCATAGCGCAGATTCTAGCATCGGCGGCAGGAATTGGGAATGCGGAACGCGAAACAGCTAGCGGGCGTTCCGCGCTCCCCGTTAGCGTCAGAACAGGTGGCAGGCTACCGTATGACCGGGCGAAACTTCCTTCACTACCGGGTCCTGAAGACCGCAGTGGTCCATCACGAAGGGGCAACGGGTGTGGAAATGGCAGCCTTTCGGAGGGTTTAGCGGCGACGGCACTTCCCCCGTCAAAATCATCTCGTCTTGCTCGATGTCAGGATGCGACGGGAGAGCTGCCGACATCAGCGCCTTGGTGTACGGGTGGGAAGGGTTCTCGAACAGGTCCCTCACTGGCGACAGCTCGACGATGCGGCCCAGATACATCACGGCAACCCAGGTGCACATATAGCGCACCGTCGCCAGATGGTGGGCAATGAGCATATAGCTGACGTTGTATTCCGCCTGAAGGTCTTTCAGCAGGTTCATTATCTGGGCGCGGATGGACACGTCCAAGGCGGAAACAGGCTCGTCAAGCACGATGACCTTGGGATTAAGAGCTAGAGCTCGAGCGATGGCTAGGCGCTGCCGCTGCCCCCCGGAGAACTCGTGGGGATAAAGATTGGCGTGATAGGCGCTCAGGCCCACGTCGTTGAGCAGCTTGAGGACTCGTTCCTGAATTTCGCTCCGGCTGATGTCCCAGTTGATGACCATTGGCTCGGCGATGAGGTCGCGCACCCGCATCCGGGGGTTCAGGGAACTCCACGGGTCCTGGAACACCGCCTGCACCGACCGGCGGTATTCCCGGCGGGTATCTGGGTCGGTGTCGCGTATTTCCTTGCCCTCAAAGCGGATGGAGCCTTCCGTTGGCTCTTCCAGCATCAGCATCATTTTGGCGGTAGTGCTCTTGCCGCAGCCAGACTCGCCCACGATGCCCAGCGTTTCGCCGGGGCGCAGGTCGAAGGACACGCCGTCCACCGCCTTGATGTGGCCGATGATGCGGCTGATAAGGAGTCCCTTGGTTACCGGAAAATGCTTTTTTAGCCCCACGGCCTCCAGCATGGCGCCGCCGTTGGCCGAAGGAGTTGTGTCTTCGGGAGCCATTGCAGTTGTCATATCAGATTAACCGCCAGCATGAAGCAAAATGGCCTTCGTTTATTGTAACGCGGGTGGGGTATTCCTCCAGGCAGTGGTCCATCGCGTATTGGCAACGCGGGGCGAAGGGGCAGCCTGTGGGCAGGTCGTGAAGAGTGGGCGGCTGGCCCTCGATGGAATACAGCCGGTCCACGTCTTCCTCCATCTTTGGCACAGAGGCCAGCAGAGCTTCAGTATATGGATGCGATGGGTGGTTGAAAATGTCGCGGACGCTGCCCTGCTCCACGATACGGCCGGCATACATCACGGCTACGCGGTCGCACATCTTGGCTACGATGCCAAAATCGTGGGTGATGAAAATCAGCGCCACGTTGGAGTCGCGCTGCAACTCCTTCAGCAAGGCCAGATACTGTGCCTGAATAGTGACGTCCAGCGAAGTGGTAGGTTCGTCGGCGATGAGTACCTGAGGCTGGCAGGAAATGCCGATGGCCCCCACGACTCTCTGCCGCATACCACCGCTCATCTGGTGTGGATAGTCCCGCATCCGCGACTCGGCGGCAGGTATATTCACCTTCCGCAGTACCGAGAGAGCTTGCTCCATCACCGAGCGTTTGGGGATGTCCTGATGAATTTTGATGGTTTCGGACACCTGATTGCCGATGGTAAAGACCGGGTTCAGCGAGGTCATCGGGTCTTGGATGATAAGGGCAATCTTGCTGCCTCGAACCCGGTTCATCTCGGTTTCGGACAGCCGGAGCAGGTCTTCGCCGTTCAGCTCGATGCTACCGGACACGATGCGTCCCGGCGGTATGGGTATGAGACGCATGAGAGATAGCATTGTAACCGACTTGCCAGAGCCAGACTCTCCGACAATGCCCAGGGTCTCGCCTCGGCGGAGGTCAAAACTGATGCCGTCCACCGCCTTGACCGTGCCCCAGCGGGTTTGGAAGTACGTCCGCAGGTCGTTCACCCGCAAGACTACATCGCGTTCGGTTGCCACTTCGGTAGCCATGTTTCAGCTCCCAGGGTTAGGTCAAATGCAACGGCCGCAGGAAACGATGAGATACCTATCCGGTTCTCACTACCCTCGCGTTGCGGTTACCTATCCAGCCTTACTCTATTTGCCGCAGTCTCGGATCGAGTTTGTCGCGCAGCCAGTCGCCGAACAGGTTCAGCGACATTACCGTGAGCACGATGGCGATGCCGGGGAAGGTGGAAATCCACCACGACCCGGTGGAAAAACCGCCGGCCAAGTGATTCCGTCCGTCCGACACCATGCCGCCCCAGGTTGCCGTGGGCGGCGGCACGCCCGCGCCCAGGAACGAGAGCGTGGCCTCCAGCAGAATCACGATGCCCACCTGAAGAGTCGCCACCACAATCAAGGTGTTTATCGTCCCAGGGAATATGTGTATGAACAGGATTCTGGGGGTGGAGGCTCCGGCTACTTTTGCCAAGGCCACGAAGTCCATATTCTTCAGTTGCAACACCTCGCCTCGCAACTGGCGGGCGAAGCGCGGCCAAATGAATATGGTCAGCACCGCGACGATGATGCTTAACGATGTTCCCAGCGTAGCCACCATCGCTAGGGCGATTAAGACCAAGGGAACAGCCAGCAGAATGTCCACGAAGCGCATTATCGCCTCGTCGACCACTCCGCCGTACCAGCCCGCCACCAGCCCCAGCAGCACGCCGATGGAGCCGCCTACGCCCAGAGTTACCACTGCGGCCAGCAGAGAGATGCGGGCCCCGTAGATGATGCGGGAGAGGATGTCCCGCCCCAACTGGTCGGTGCCCAGCCAGTATTTGCTGCTGCCACCGGCGCGAAGCACATCTTCAACTTCGATATTGTCGCCAATCTGGATGTCGGGGTTTATCGCCTGGGCGTCGGCCAGAGAGATTTGGTCGTCTTGGCCGGGCAGTACCCGTTGCACCACCGTTTTGGTGGCTAGTTCCGTTTGAGCTTCATACCAGAAGGGGGGCAGCCTCCGCTCGGGCAGCGACTGCTTGTTGGGGTCGTGAGGCGAAATCCAGGGCGCGGCAATGCCGGCGAAAAGCACCAGCGCCAGCAAAATCACGGGTATCACCGGCCAGCGCCGCAACAATCTGTATGCGCCCGCCAGTCGCCCCCCGATTCCCCTCGAAGGTGTCAATACTGCGGTGGTAGCTTCAGCCGCCATTATCCGTTCTCCCTCTCCTTATCTACGCATACCGGATTCGCGGGTCTATGTAGGCGTAAAGCACGTCCACCATGAAGGCTACCAAGACATAGAGTAGTGTGAAGACTACCACCACTCCCTGAAGCAGCGGATAGTCAAAGGCGTAGAGCGCGTCTATCGCCAGCTTACCCAGACCGGGCCAAGCGAACACCGTTTCCACCACCAGCGAACCGGTCACCAGCGCGCCCAAGGTAACGCCGGCGAAGGTCAAGGGCGGAATCAGGGCGTTGCGGAAGGCGTGCCGCATTACTATCCCCCAGTAAGGCACGCCCTTGGCCCGGGCGAGTTTGATGTACTCCGAGTCTAGTACGTCCAACATCGCCGAGCGCACCAGCCGCAGGTTCGCAGCAGCGTAATACCAGCCTAGGGTGACAGCCGGCAGGATGATGCTGTTCCAGTCGTCTCGCCCGTAGGGCGGAAAAAGCTCCAGAGACACGGCAAAGAAAATAATCAGCATTATGCCAAGCCAGAAAGGCGGCGCAGACTGTCCTAACAGAGCGACAACCTTCCCAACCTGGTCGATTAAGCTTCCCCGCTTGATAGATGACAGTATGCCTAAGGGAATGCCTACCAGCAGAGAGACTACGAAAGCGGTAATTCCCAGATAGAGCGTGGCCGGCGTGCGCTCCAAGATGACTTCCGTAACCGGGCGGCCTTCCTTGATGGACATGCCAAAGTCCCCGCGGAAGGCGTCTCTCAGGAAGATGAAGTATTGCTGGTAGTAGGGCTTGTCGGTGCCCAGCTTTGCCATCATTCGGTCTATATCTTCTTGCGTGGAGTATTCGTCCAGCATAAGAGAAACCGGATCCCCGGCCGACCGGCTCAGTATGAAAATGATGAGCGAGACGGCCAACAGGGTGATGACAGCCAGAATCAGCCGACGCACTAGGTACTTCTGCATAACAGCTTATATCCCGATATAGTCATTCCCGCGAAAACGGGGACTAGCCAGAATTTCGTATTCGTCATTCCCGCGGAAGCGGGAATCCATAGCGTCCTGAGCCTGGACCTATCATCTTCGTGGTCTACTATGGATTCCCGGTTTCGCGGGAATGACGGGAAAGCGTAATGGGAGCTTCCCCGCCATTCCTGTTCAGGGTGTTCCGGATTTACCGGACTCCCGGCTTATTGACGATGCTTGATGTACTCGAATCCGGAGGGGGACCTGACCTCGCTGAAGTCTATGGGGCGCCACTCGGGGTCGAGTCTCTGGCCGACGGGCCAGATGCCGTCATGGGCGTAGAGGGCGAAGGCCATTACGTTGTCATAGAACCAGCCGTAGACCTTGCGCTCCTTCTCGGCCACTTCCGCGGGGTTGGTCTCCGCCAACAGGTCCGTGATGCTCTCTTCCATCCATGGGTGTTCCGTTCCGTAGCTGAAGGTGGACTTCGCCACGTAGTTGGAGGCGCCGATGGCCGGGGTCAAGCGCTGACTGACGGTGTGGCAGGTCGCGCCTTGGAACGTCCGGGTAATCAGCTCCGGCCTGATGGTAGCGTAGGGGATGCGCTGGAGGTCGACATTGATGCCGACGCTTTCCCAGTAGCCAGCAACGGCCTCGCAAGCCTCGACCTCGGCAGGTGCGCCGCGGATGGCCGGAACCAAGGTGATGGTGAACTTGTTGTCGGGACCGTATCCGGCTTCCTCCAACAGTTGCATCGCCATTTCAGGATCGTATTCGTGAACCCAGCGAGGGTCGGCCTTGCTTTCGTGGCCCATCCAGTCCCTCAGATTTAGAGGCTGGCCGAAGCCGGAGAGCAGGGTATCCACGATTTCCTGGCGGTTGATGGCGATGGCCATGGCCTTCTTGACCTTGACCGCGTTCATCCATTCCTCAGAACTTGGGTCTTCGTTGCAAGACACCCAGGCATTGGTGCAGTCTAGGTGCTCGTAGGGGTTGCCATCCTTATCTACGCCATAAGTCTGGCCGTAGATGTTCAGGCCCGCCTGACCGGCGTTAGGCCAAGCGACGATTTCAGTGCCTTCTACTGCTTGGACAGCATCCAGGGAGTCGAAAGCCATCTCCATAATGTCTAGTTCACCGGCCTGGAAACCCGCGATGCGGGTGGCTTCCTCTGGGATAGACCACATATTGAATTCTTCGAAGTACGGGGTCTGCCGCCAGTGATCTTCAACGGCCCTGAATCGCCAGACGCGACCGCTGTCGTGGGAAACGATCTGCCACGGGCCGGTGGCGGAAATGTCTTTGCTGGCTTCCTTGGCGGCGGCTTCGTATTCCTCGGTGACAACCTCAGGCTCGGAGTACCGTTCATCCCAGTTGCCACCGGCGTTCTCCATCTTATCCCGAGTCTGTTGCATACTCACGAGGGTGGTGCTCACGCCGCCCAGGTGGCGCATGAACTCGAAAGCCCGCTGCTGGAGCCAAGGCTCGCCGGTGTTGAGCTCCACAGTGTGGTCGTCAATGATTGTCTGAGAGCCGTTGGCCTTGCCAACCCAGAAGTCGCCGATGATGCCGGCGCGGGCGTTGAGAGAACCTTCGTGCCATTCCTTGTAGTTCCATAGCACGTCGTGGATAGTCAGATTGCCGCAGCTCTCGGTACCGGAGGCGCCGCACTTGTGGTGAAATTCGACGTCATCCCGAACCGTGAAAGTCCAGTACTGGCCGTCATCGGAAATGTCCCACTCCGACGCCAGCAGCGGTCCAGGCGAGAGGTCCTGCTGGATGGCGACCATGGACTCGCCGAAGGAAACCGCGGAATACTGGACGCGGGGGCTGGACATAAAGCGGGGATGCCCCTCAAAAACGCCGGTTTCCTTGACACCGTAGTTCATTACCCCTTGGGGCTCGTGGGAAACCTCTGCCACCCTGGTCGGCGCCGGCCTGGGCGTTGATGTCGGGGCAGCGGCTGCGGTGGGCTGCGCCATCATGGCGGTGGGCTGTTCAGCCATAGCGGTGGGCTGCGCCATCATGGCGGTGGGCTGTTCAGCCATAGCGGTGGGCTGCGCCATCATGGCCGTAGGCTGTTCGGCCATGGCCGTAGGCGCTTGCGTGGCGGTCGGCTCTTCCGCGGAGCCGCAGGCCACTATCAGCGCCAATGAGAACGCTAATACGATGGGTAGCCAGAGTCTTGAAAAAACTGTTCTTGGGTTAAACACTTCCGCTCCTCTCAGAATACACACAATTACACTCCCGAACGGGACTTGGCCTGCCGCCGGGAGTGTGTACTTAGTGCCAAACTTATATTGATTTTCTTGAGTTTTGTCAAGGGGATTCCGAAGATGACCCTCCCCAAGGTATCTGAATTAGATTCAGACTAAATTCGCCAATTAAATCAAGATATATTTCGGAATCGGTTATTCTATGGGCGAATCCAGAGCATAATAATCCCATGAAAAAGCCCGGAATTGAAAGGAAATTGGCGAATTTGCGGCCTGTTATCGCTCGCCGCGCAGGAACCGCTCCACATCGCGCAGCAGTTCTTCCGGGTCCAGGCTGTTGCTGGCCGTGGCTTTTTCGTCGTATTGCCCCTCCAGCTTGGCGACGTAAGCACCAATCTGTTCATCGTCCTGCACTGCGCGGGCCACTTCATCGTCGAACTTGGCGGCGGCTCCCCGCAGTTCATCCAAGTCCAGCGGCAGACGCAGCAGGCGGGTGAGGGGCTGCAACAACGAATAGGCCACCCGGTAGTTGGGGGCGGCTTGCAGGTAATGGGGCGTGTGCCCCCAGATGGATGAGTAACCTAGTCCCTGCTTTACACAGGCGTCCATTACCGAAGAGCTGATGCCCGTCGGCCCTTGGTAGTTGGAGGAGCGAATCTCCCTCCCTTCCAGGAACTCCGACAGGTCGGGCCGGGTGGCCGTGCCGCTGAGTTTGACCGGGCGAGTGTGCGGCACCGCGTCCAACAGGGCTCCGACGTGGATAACGGTCTCCACCCCCTGTTCGTGGGCCAGCCTGGCGATGCCCTGGGAGTAGGCCCGCCACCGGAGGTTGGGCTCAACCCCCATAAAAATCATCAGCCCTGCGCCGCTGTCGGGGTTGGTCAGATGGGAAAACTCATTGGCTGGCCAGTGGATATGGCGCTTGCCGTCGCGGGTGCGCGTGGTGGTGGGCCGAGTCTGAGTAAAGTCGTAGAACTCTTCCGGGTCGAACTCCGCAAACTTCTGCGCCTTCAGCTTGCGTTTGAGGAATTTCACTGCGCTGGTGGCTCCTTCCGCAGCATCGGCCCAGCCGCTGAAGGCAATCAACAACGTATTCAGCTTCCGATCCGGCTGGTGGTCAACAGAAAGAAAATCCATGGTGCCCCCGCGCTGTTTTAGCTAACGGGATTAGTCTAACACAAACGCCACGGACGGCGACCCGAAGCTATCCTTATTCTCTATTGAAGCGAGCCAAGCGGAACAAGCCCAGGTCATGGGGAGTCTCGCCAAACATAGCGAGGTCGGCCATGACCTCCCCGATAGCGCTGGCGAACTTGAACCCATGCCCGGAAAAGCCCGAGGCCAGTGAAACCTGCGGGTATTCCGGATGCAGGTCGATGATGAAGTGTCCGTCCGGCGAGTTGGTGAACATACAGGGCTTCAGCGACAGCGCAGGCCCGGCCGCCGCAGGGAAGTACCGTTCCACGAAGTTGCGCAACACTGCTTCGTCTTCGGCATGGATGTCGCGGTCGAGCCGGTCGGGGTCTGCCGTCTGGTGCAGATGATGGGAGCGCCCCACCTTGAAACCGGGCACTCCATAAGCCGGAAAGCCGTAGAACCGCCCTTCCTCGACATAGAGTCCGAATACGGGGAAGGTGTCGGTGCGGTACAGTTCCGGCTTTTCCGGCTGGAACCAGCCCAGCACCTGCCGCTCCGCCACGGCGTACTGAGCCAGCGCAGGAGCCACCTTCGCGGCCCACGGTCCTGCCGACACCACCAGCCGCGCCGCCCTGTAGCTGTCCCTGCTGGTGTGAACGACGACGCCTTCCCCCGACGGTTCCCAGTCCAGCACTCGCTCGCGTCCATGCACCTCGGCCCCGGCATCCAGCGCGGCATTGACGTGATTTATGATGCAGCGCTCCGGCAACAGAAATCCCCCGTCGGCCTGATACACGGCAGAGATTTCGCTATCGAAGTTGTATCCCGGAAACCGGCGGTTAGTCTCCAGCCCTGTCAGCACCTCATAGGGGATGTGGTGTTCCTCGCAGGCCGCGATGGCACCCTGGAAGTACTCGTCCTCGGCGTATCCCGCCCGGATGGAGCCGGTGGTTACCAGCAGCCGCTCCCGGGAAGCATTCTCCAGTTGATGCCAAAGCTCATAGGCCCGCCGCACCAGGGGAACATAGGAAGGATGCTCCTGAAGGGTGTAGCGAATCATGCGGGAATAGCCGTGGGAAGACCCCATCTCGTGAGGTACGTCGAACTGCTCCAGCCCCAGCGCCCGCCATCCTCTTCTCGCCAGGTGATACAAGGCCGCGCTTCCCATCGCTCCCACGCCGATGACGATGGCGTCGTATTCCTTCATCTCATGCTCCGCTTTCAGAGTTTCCCATTCCCAACGGCGGGTTGATAGAAAAGTCCCCTCTTCTGAGAAGGAGAGGGCGAGGTGGATTGGCGCTAACCGCGAACTGAAATTGACTCAATTCCGGGGTCATCCGGTACACCAGCGAGGCGCGAATGCCCACGAACAGCCAATAGCCATCGGGGTGCCCCAGCGGGCCTTCGGTGAACCCAAAGCCGGTGGCGAGCTGCTATGCTTCCGTTCCCGGTTCCATGATTCCGGGTAACAAGTCCGCCATAATTCCCCCTCTGTAGTAAGGAGCCGGAACCTATAAAGGAGAAGCACTGAGCGCCTCAGGGTTGTGTTCTCATGCGCTATCTTTACTCGCTCAGGTGCGACAGGTATTGCTCCTCGAAGTCCATCCCGGCAAGGTCGCTGAAAGACTGCATCAGACGCCGGGTGACCGGGCCTGGCGGTATCCCTTCGCCTATGGCGGCGCCGTTGACGGAAGAGACCGGGCAGATGCACAGGCTGGTGGAGGTCAAAAAAGCCTCGTCGGCCGTGTAGGCGTCGAACAAGTCCAAGTCGCTCTCCGCCGTTGCCAGGCCCAAGCCGTCGGCCAAGTCCAGCACCGTGCGGCGGGTTATGCCTTCCAGTACATACTGCCCCTTGGGAGTGACGACGTTGCCGTCCTTGACCAGGAAGATGTTGGAGCCGCGCCCTTCGGTCAGGTTGCCTGCTTCGTCCAGCAGCACGGCCCAAGATCCGGGGTCGGTTCCCTGGGCTTCCAAGTCTCCCAGCACCAGGTTGAGATAATTATGCGTCTTGGCTCGCGGGCTCATAAACCGGGGCGGCACTCGAGGCACCGAGGGCGTGGTGACTCTGGCTCCATCACGGTATAGCGGGGCGCGGGAAGCGAAAGGGATGGCATGGGTTTCGATAAGAACGGTTGGGGTTGCTTCCCCTTGGCCACCTTCGACACCGCGGGTAATCCTTTGCATCACCCACATATCCTGACCGGCGGGCAGCAACGGATAGTTGTGTTCAACCACCTTTCGCGACCACTCTTCCATTTCGGCCATTCCCATACCGGGGTCGATGCGAACATAGCGAAGGGAGTCGTAGAGCCGCTTGACGTGTTCGCCCAACTTGAAGGGGACGCCATTGAAGGTTCGCGCGGCGTCAAACACCGCGTCTCCATAGATAAAGCCGCGGTCGCGGATGGGAATGCCCGCCTGAGATTCAGGCACAAGCTCTCCGTTTAGGAAAACGATGGGTTCGTTCTGAGACATGAAGCCTCCCGCACTGGCTTTGATGGCGAAGATTCCAGGGAAGCCCGGACAGCGGTGATTACCGCCAAATGATACCAGCAAGGCGGCGACCCTGTCAGCGGCAAGTTAAGGATAAGCCCAGGGCTACCAAATATGGACGGCTTAATTCCCTTCATCGTCCTCCCGTCATTCCTGTGTGTCGGGACATCAAGGATTTCAATAGAGGGAACTGCCTTTGCGAAAGCTAATGGATTCCCGTGGATACGGGGGATGGCGAGGGTTCAACTGCTCAAATGTGGATTGCCTTGGGGGGCCGGATATGGAGGATTAGGCAGTCAAAGGGAGATGGCCGGAGGTTGAACCCCCGGCCATCTCTGGAATCCGTTTGCCTGGCATCCGCAGTTTATGTGGATGTTCTAGCGGAACCGTTTAGTGGGTGGTAACTATCGGCACTTCAAGCCGGGAGATTTCTTCGGCGTCTCCGGGGTAGGTTACGTCGCCGCCCAGAGCGTCTATCCCGTGGCCGATGACTACGAAGTTCGAATTCTCGGCGCTTTCAGGCAACGACACGTGGGTGCCTGCCACTCCGACTGAGACAACGCGCCATTCCCAAGTCTCTCCAATGTCCATGATGCCATCGCTGCCAACGTCGCCGCCAATGAATTCAACGGAGTCGCGGGTCAGCAGCGTCACGCCGGGGGTATGCCTGGCGCAAGGGTCAGCTACCATGCTCTCCATCATACCCTCGCCCATCTCAATACCCTCAGCCTCCATCTGCTCCATATCTTCACCGTCCATCATCCCCATCATCATGTTTTCCGTAGAATCAGCATGGGGCAGGATGGAGCCGGTGGGGTCAAATTCCACGCAGACGTTGGTCAATGCAGAGTCGCCGTCGTTGGTTTCGGTTATCGTCAAAGTCTGCACTACCAGGCGCAACACCATGGTATTGACGCTGGTTACTTGGACGGCTGTGCTGGGGCGCAGGATGATAACCGTAGCGGAGTCTGAAGCATCCACCGGGGCGCCGTCGGAAGCAGTCGCAACGACATTAGCAGTGGTTACCAAGTCATTCATAATGGATACGCCGGTACACTGATAGGTCTGAACCTCGCCCGGCGCCATGGTCTCGAAGGTTGCGTCGCAATCAGGAACTGTCCCGTTGGTTACTATCACGTTGGACAGTAAGTCGTCGCCCTGGTTGCTGACACTGATGGTGAAGTCGGCGGAGTCGCCGTTGCGAATGGTCTGTTCCTCAGGGTCTATAGTGATGTTCAGGGCCAGGTTGAAAACAGACACGTCGGTAGAATCCTGGTCTTGTAGGGGAACATCAGGCACGGAGCCGGTAACGGTGCCGACAATCGTTGTCGTGCCCAAGGATAGACTCCCTTCGATTTCGGGGTCTGTCTCTACTACGCAGGTGTAGGTTTCCTCGGCGCCGGCGGGCAGAAGCTCCCAACTGCTGCCGCACTGCGGGGCCTCAGGCACAGTAACTTCGACTTTGTTCACCGCCGTCTGAGGGGGCATGATAACAGTGATTTGAACTTCGCCCTGATTCCCTACGCGGACATGGGGCGTGCTGGTATCTACGATGATGCCGATGCTCAGGCCTTCCACGTTCACTGTGGCGGTGTCCTTGTTGGAGGTAATCATCTCCATGCCGATGGGAGGGCCGCCGGGAACCGCAGCGGTTGCATATGCTTCGTTGGTGATGCCTTCATTAATCAACACGGAGCAGGAATCGGACTTTTCTTCGCCGACAGCTAGGCTGCCGAAGTTCATGCCGTTACATTCCGCTATCTGAGAATCGACAATCACGACATTGCTCAGCTCATAGCCGCCAGTGTTAATTACCTTGATAGTAAAGCCGGCCGTTTGCCCGAAGTAGATTACTGGGGTTGTCGTAATCTTCTCGATGGCGATGGACGGGGGGGTGATGCGCAGCACATTGGAAACGGAGGCCGCGGCTTCGGGAGGTTGCTCGCCTTCCGCCACGCTGAGGGACTGGCCGTCGGAATAGTTGGCGCGCACCGTCAACTCGCCGTTAACCGCGTCGTTCTGGCTGACAGTGTAGCTAACCGCCTCAGCTGTAAAGGGAGAGCCTACCACAATCGTGGGGATTTCCTCGGTTTCTGATGTTCCGGCTACGGCCACTTCAGTTCCGTTAGGTAAAGTGACCGCCAAGGAGCCACCGACGTAGTTACACGCGGTTTCTCCCGCAGGCAACTCCGGTATGGAAAGCGTGACCCGGTAGCTGACCACATCGCCGTTGGCCACCACAGTCACCGGATTGCCTTCCTCGTCGGTGGTGAATATAGAAATACCGACCGCAGCAGCATCGCAGCCCACGGGCTCTTCACCGAAGGCGAATTGGCTTGTGGAAGTAAACACCCCGACTCCCACGGCGATAACCGCTAGTAGGACAAACAGTGGGACAGCATTACGTTGAATCAAGCTCATCGAAGTGGCTCCAATAAAGATGTGGTCTCCGGATCCTTAGAATTCCTCGCTACCGGCATCGGGCCGTTTGAGCCTCAGCTCTGGGGATTATGATTTATTATGGGTGCAACAATACAGGTCCAGCACCGGTACAAAGCGCCTGAAATATATTACTAATACCCGTGGAGTAATTCAACCGTTTATTTCTGGCAATTTAAGGTTTTTCGCCCTCTCCCTTAGATGGCCGAATCTCCCGGTGGCCCAATCCAGGCAAGCCCAGAGGGCAGCCCGTTTCCTGCGGGCGGTATTCAAGCATACGGTTGCATCAAGGTCAAGCATTTCACCTTTATTTAGGGATGCCGCTCTGGAGTCAGGTCATTTGGCGCCCAGAGCTTTTGCGTGAGTGGGGAGATTAACGCCCTTCATTCCCACAGATAAGGGCCCACAGATAAGAGGCCCACAGATAAGGGGAACCCGCGGCTATTGCCTGCCTGCGCGGGAGTGCGGGCCAAAGTCAAGGGGTTCTTCGCGGCAAGAGGCGTGTTAAAATGATAGGCGGTTGACAGTACTATCTCTAAGCTCACAGGAATTGATGGGCAAACTGTATATTGTCCGGCATGGCGAAACCGGCTGGAACCGCGAGGGCCGAATCCAGGGGCATACCGACGTTGGCCTTTCCGAACGCGGCGCAGAGCAGGCCCGGCTCCTGGCGCAGCGGCTGAAATCCGTTCCCTTCGATGCTGCCTACGCCAGCGACCTTAGCCGCGCCTCAGATACGGCCGCAGCTATTCTGCAGGGCCGCGACGTTCCCCTCTCCCCCACTCCTCGCCTGCGCGAGTACCACAAGGGCGTCTTTGAGGGTCTGACCGAGGCCGAACTCCGAGCCCGCCATCCGGCGGAGTATCCCGGCTATGTCGCCAAGGATCTGGATTACGCCCCCGAGGGCGGCGAGTCCCCCCGTCAGGTCATCGCCCGTATGTCCGCCGTTATCAACGAAATCAAGGAGCGCCACCTGCGGGACAGCGTGCTGGTTGTGGGGCATGGCGGCTCTCTGCGGGCCGCGATGATGGCTCTGCTGGGAATGGCGATGGATGCAAACTGGCGGTTCGTGTTCGGCAACTGCACTCTGAGCATCATTGACACCTACCATGACAACGCTGTCTTGCGCCTGTTCAATGACGGTTCCCATCTGACAGAACTGGATGCTCAGCTTGCGGGCGCCGCCGGCGCATCGCGGCCTGCCGCGGCAGGAGGAGAGGGAGCGTGAGCGCTGGAAAGGATTCCATAGGCGAATCGGACGGGGCCGCCGGGAACAGCGTCATCGGGTCTGCCGCAGCCCGTGCCCCGGGCGTCTGCGGCGTTCTGGCTCAGGGCGTCCTGGGGGAGATGCCTTTCTCCGTAACCTGTCCCGTGGACTTCTTCTCGCGCGTGAGGGTGGAGTTGAGCGAGGGACGGCCAGGCATAACCGGAACCGAAGGCTGCGAAAAGACCACGGCGGCAGTGCGGCGCACGCTGGTCCACTTCAGGAAATCCCGAGTGCGGGCCGATGTGCGGGTTAGCAGCCCCATTCCGCGAGGCCGGGGACTGGGCAGCAGCAGCGCGGATCTCTCCGCCGCCATCGTTGCCACCGCCCTGGCTTTAGGCGAAGAACTCAGTCCCTATGACATCGCCCAGATCGCCTTGTCCATTGAACCTACCGGCGGCGTTATGATGCCCGGCTTGGCCTTGTTCGACCATCGCGCCGGGATGGTGCGGCAGTCCATCGGCCCCCCGCCGCCCATGGAAGTCGTTGCATTGGATTTTGGCGGCGCATCCCGGTCCGACCTGGGCGGCAATACCCGGGAGTGGCGCGAAGTGAACAGCCAGACGGAAGAGGCGTTGAGCCTTATTCGCCGAGGAGTGGCGGATAAAAATCCCGCGTTGGTGGGGCAAGGCGCAACCGTCGCGGCAGAGGCGGCCGGCCTGGTTCAGCCGCGCCCCAGGCTGCAAGAGGCGGCGGAGTTCGCCCGCGAGGTTGGCGCCGTCGGCGTCAACGGCGGGCAGAGCGAGGGCGTTACCGGCGTGCTGCTCGACGCCACCAAGCGCCGCGGCAAGTCTACCTACATCAAGGCGCAACAGGCATTCCCCGACGCTGAAGCGGTCTACCACTTCCGGCTGCTCGGCGGCGGGGTGCAGACCGTCGCCTCGGGATGACGCGCGCATAGCGCCTCCCCCGGAAACGGGGCGGAGTCCTACCTAGATATATGCTACTGACACACTACAAGGAAGGCGGGGCGATGGTGGAATATAACCTGGCAGTGATAGGCGGCGACGGCGTAGGGCCGGAGGTCATCGCCGAAGGGCGCAAGGTTCTGGAGGCCCTGGCCTCTTCCCGCGGACCGGCCTTCCGGTTCACCGAATTTCCTTGGGGCAGCGATTACTATCGGGAGACCGGCCGCCTGATGCCCGAAGACGGCCTCGATCAGCTATCCGGTTTCGACGCCATCCTGTTCGGCGCGGTGGGAGACCCGAACATCCCAGACCATATCACCCTTCACGGTCTGTTATTGCCCATGCGCCGGGGCTTCGACCAAGGCATCTGCGTGCGCCCGGCCTATCTGTACCCGGGCGTGACATCGCCCCTGGCCGGCAAGAAGCCTGGTGATATAGACATGGTTATCTTCCGGGAGAATACGGAAGGCGAGTACGCGCCCATAGGCGGGCGTCTCAATGCGAGAACCCCCCACGAGACGGTCATCCAGAGCAACGTATTCACCCGGCGCGGCACCGAGCGCATCATTCGCGCCGCCTTCGAGCATTGCGTCCGACGGAACAAGCGCATGAAGGTAACCTCCGTCACCAAGTCCAACGCTCAATCCTTCGGCATGGTCTTCTGGGATGAGGTCTTCGATGAGGTTGCCGCCGGCTACCCGCAGGTGGAGACCGAGTCGCTGCTGGTGGATCGGGCGTGCATGGATTTTGTTCGCTGGCCCGAGGACTTCGACGTGGTGGTAGCCTCCAACCTCTTCGCCGACATCCTGTCGGACATCGCGGCGGTGGTGTCCGGCAGTATGGGGCTTGCCCCCAGCGCCAACATAAACCCCGACAAAGCGCACCCTTCCCTGTTCGAGCCGGTTCACGGCGCAGCCTTTGACATTATGGGCAAGGGGATAGCCAACCCTCTCGCTACCATATCTGCCGTCGCCATGATGCTAGACCATCTCGGCGAACTGGAAGCGGCCGGGCGCGTCGACTCCGCGGTGGCCCGTTGCCTTGAAGAGCGCCGCGTCATCACCGCCGACTTGGGCGGCTCCGCCAGCACGTCCCAGATGGGCGACGAGGCCGCCCGCCTGGTGCGCGAAGGGTAGGCATTGGGAAGGGCGTTTCGTCATATTGATGTAATCTATTTAGACGCCCAGCATCTCTAGACGCCCAACACTACTGCGGCCATTCGTTTCTCCAGAGCCTGCCCTACCTGCATCGTCAGCTCTGGGCGCTGGTAGTCGCCGATGGTGCCGATAAAGGCCACCCCCAGCAGACGCCCCAGGCGAAAGTCCACCACCGTCGAAGAGATCAGCCCGGTAGGGCCGCCCTGCAGAACGTGTAGGGCCACCGATTCGTCGAAGAATCCGCTGGTCTCCATGCGGTTGGCCGCAACAAGCTGGTGTCCTTGGCCTACGCTGTCTCCAACGTGGTCCTCGAAATCTCTAAGGAAGATTTCGTGCATCCAACGGCTCACCGATTCCGGGTTGTCGAAGAGATGCACCACCGAGGCGGCCATAAAGTCGAAGCCGTCGGACATCGCCATGTTGGACGTAGGCCCAAGCTCTCGCATATTTCCGGTGACGCGGCCGGCCTCGAGGAAGCGCTGGGCGGTGCTGCCGGTAAATCCGTTGCGGGCCAGGGTATCGTTGTCCAGATCTCCTTCCCTGATTATCTGATGCGCCTGGAAGTCGCTGGGAAACTCGCTCTTTTCCAGCACCATATCCGTCAGGGTCTCTAGGGTGACGCGATACGTGGCTCTAGTTAATGCAGAGGTCGCCAAACCAGCCCTCCGGGAATATGGGATTATGTTTGCAGATTAAAACCGGAACGCCTTGACAGGGCAGAAGCGCCGAACCGGGCCCAATACCCAAGGACAGGCGGGCCGCGAAAAACCGCAGCCCGCTCTCCCCGATTTCAGGGCCCCGTTAGCCGCAGACCATGGGGTACACGTGGAGATAACGGGTGGACTCCACGGGCAGCATAGTCTTGCTCCAGGTCTGCCCGCCGTCATGGCTACTGTACACCTCCCCCGAGTAGGCCGCGCAGCTAATGCGCGACGGAGCAGCGGGGTCAATGGCTACCTGCATCATGCGTCCCGGCGGAACGTCGCCCAAGTCCAGCCGCTCCCAGGTGGAGCCCACGTCGCGGCTGCGGAACAGCGCGCCTTCGGGCACGGTGTCGGGCGGGGCCGCGCCGCCGCCGGCCCCCGACGCGAGGTAGATGGTGTTGGGGGCGTCCGGCGCTACCGCTAGGTCGCGGCAGTAGGAGCCGCCCGGGAACATATCGTCCACCTGCACGTGCTCCCAGCGCGTTCCGTTCTCGCGCCCCCGGAACATCGCTATCTGCGTAGCAATCTGCACGGTGTCATGGTCTGCGGAACTCACCACCACTTCGTGGAGGTCGAGGGTGTTGTTGCGAAGGAACGGGCCGTCCATCAGTTGCGTCCAAGTCTCGCCCCCGTCGCGGCTGGCCAGCAGGCCGCCGACCTCAATGGCGGCGTATACGTTGTTCGAGTCCACCGGGTCAACGGAGATGCCGATGACCCGCTTCCCCAAGGGAGGCATATAGGTGGTGATGTGAGGGTAAATCACTTTGCTGGTGTCCATTTCCTGCCAAGTTTCGCCGCCGTCCTGAGAGCGGGCGATGGCGCAAGGTTCGTAGCCGGCGAAAAGAGTATTGGCGTCCGACGGATGCGCTGACAGCGCCCACACTTCGCGCCCCTTGGCCGGGTCGGAGAGGCGCTGCCAGCTCGCGCCGCGATCGAGGCTGCGGTAGACGCCGTCCTGCGTTCCCGCAAACACCACGGCGGGATTGTCCGCCTTCAGTAGCAACGCCCGCACCTGCGGGTTGCCCGGAAGCCCGGCGGAAATGTCGTCCCAGCTATCTTCGCCGTCGGCCTGGCGGAAGATGCCGCCCTCGCCGATGTAGTCCCCCTCGCCGGCCAGACCGACGTAGGTATATGTCCGATGCTTGGTCGCGACCATAGTAAAGACTCCTGTACGGTCGAATCACGAGTTTCCGGCTTTCCCGCATTCGCGGGAATATGGTTCGGATGCTCATTGGATTTTTCGTCCCAACCATTGCCGTTGTCAAGGGATAGAAGCCTAGAACTGCAAAGTTCAGCCTATAATGCCTAGAGGGCAGGGCGTCGCGCCGGCGTGGTAAAATGCGAGCGCGATAACAACAGACAAAGGACGGCGATGCCGAGTTTGGAGCGGGGGATATACCTAATCAGCGACGCTTGGGCGTTGTATGCCGACGCGCAGGAGATGCTGGCGCAGGGCTGGCTGCGAAATGCGGCGGAAAAGGCCTGGGGCGCCACCAAGCGAGCCACCGATGCGCTGATTCTGGAACGGACAGGCAGGGAGCCGGGACCATCGGGCATTACCTACCGGGGCATTCGCGGTCTGCGCCACCGGAGCGCGGGTTTGGAAAGCCTCGCCAACCGGTACAGCCAGCGGAGGCAGGACCTGCACGGCTCCGTCTTCTACGACGGTATCCTGGACCCGGAGGAGCCAATTATCTGCGACATCCATGCCACCGCTGACTACATCCGCGATGCCGAGCGGCTTGCCGACAGCAACGAAGATGATAGCTATGACTGCTGCGATTAGGATGCAGGGACGGACGGGCAGGCTGAGCTAACCGCTCCCGGAAAAGGGGATGACAGCCCAATCTCGGCTCCTGCCGGTGGCGCGGCAGGCCGGTCTGAGATAGTATTTGTCTCAATAAATCCCCTGCCGTCATTCCCGCATATGTGGGAATCTAGATCCATTAGCGGCCAAGACGGCTTGGGCATTTTCGTCATTCCCGCAGAGGCGGGAATCTAGCTTGGCGGGAATCTAGCTTGAAGGTATAGGTTCATGAAGAACAAGGTGTACGCCACAATGGAAGATGCGGTGGCCGGCATCCCGGACGGCTCTACCATCATGTGCCCCGGCTTCTCCGGCGTCGGTGTTCCCCGTAACCTCCTCGCCGCCGTAAACCGACAGGGCGCCAAGGAACTAACCTGCATCTCCAACAACGCCGGCACCCTGGATGAGCTGGTAGATGTTGGCACGCTGGTCGAGGCCGGTCAGGTGAAAAAGATGATTTGCGCCTTCACCGCGCCTACGCACCCTTCGATGGTTACTCCCTTCGTCCGGATGTACAACGAGGGGCTGGTGGAAGCCGAGCTTGTCCCTCAAGGTACTCTGGCGGAGCGCATTCGTATTGCCGCCGCCGGCATCGGGGGCTTCTACACCCCTACCTCCGTTGGCACCGAACTGGCCGAAGGTAAAGAACACCGAGAGATAGACGGTCGCACCTATGTCCTGGAATACCCGCTGCGCGCCGACTACGCCTTGGTGCGCGCTTGGAAGGCCGACAAGTTCGGCAACCTCCAGTTCCGGTTGTCCCAGCGCAACTTCAACCCCATAATGGCCATGGCCGCCAAGACCACCATCGTCGAGGTCGAGAACGATGTCGTCGAAATCGGAGACCTGGATCCCGACCAGGTTCACGTCTCCGGCATATACGTTGACCGCATTGTCAAAATTCCCGAGGACGGCATCTGGGCCGGCGCTAAACCGGGATTGTAAAGTGTCTGAATCAAGGCTGTTAAGGATGCTCAGGATTGGGACGCCTATCCTGAAAATCCTATAATCCGGTAAATCCTGATTCAGACAATCCTGGAAAGGAGTATCGAAAGATGACTGCCGAGAAGACGAAGCTGACCCGCCAGCAGATGTGCGATCGCTTGGCGATGGAGTTCCAAGATGGCTGGATTGTTAATTTGGGCGTGGGTATGCCCACCCTCTGCTCCAACTATGTTGACCCGTCCCGCAGCATCATCAACCACTCCGAGAACGGCGTAATCGGCTACGGACCTCTGGCCCCGGAAGGCGAGGAAGACCGGCACTTAATTAACGCCGGTGGCCAGCACGTTACCGCCCAGCCCGGCATGGGCATCGTTCATCACGCTGACTCTTTTATGATTATTCGGGGCGGCATGATTGACGTAACTGTAATGGGGGCCTACGAGGTGGCTGAAAACGGTGACTTCGCCAACTGGCGAATTCCCGCCCGCAAGGGCGGCGGCATCGGAGGGGCCATGGACCTGGCGGCCTGCGCCAAGCGCGTTTTCATCGCCATGGAGCATACCACTCGCGAGGGCGAACCCCGCCTGCTCAAGCGCTGCAAGCTGCCCATCACCGCCCCCGGCGTGGTTAAGATGCTGGTAACCGACCTCGGCCTTTTTGCCATCACCCCCGACGGTTTCGAGCTTACGGAACACGCCCCCGGCTGGAATCCCGAGGAAATCCAGGAACTTACCGAGGCCAGGCTGAACGTCTCGCCGGATCTGCGGGAGTTCCGCCTACGGGACTAGCCCCGCCGGGACTAGTGGGAGCCTGCTATTTCTCTCGCCCTTGCAATACGGATAGCGCGGCTGGTCTGCTACGCTATCTGTAAGTATTTATAGAGGGTTGAACGCGATGTATACCTCGTTCACCGTTGAAAACTTCGGCCTCTTCAACAATCTGACTGTAGAGCCTCTGGCCCGCTTTTGCCGACATCCACGCTCTCCTCGATATGCCGGCTTGAGAAGATTAGCCGCGCCCTCCATCAGAAGTAGGCCGTGCCGCCGTTCACGTGAATCGTCTGTCCAGTGATGAACC
This sequence comes from Dehalococcoidia bacterium, assembly GCA_965199995.1. Taxonomy (GTDB): domain Bacteria; phylum Chloroflexota; class Dehalococcoidia; order Lucifugimonadales; family UBA3495; genus VXOI01. Next base: position 300,760 of record OZ241328.1, read on the forward strand.
CGCAGTCGTCGGTGGCTAGGAACACGCAGGCGGCGGCGATATCGTCCACGTGTCCTAGGCGTCCCAGGGGTATTTCCGCCGTGTCGGCCATATTCTGCCCCGGGTACCACGACAGGTCGCGGCTGGTGTCTATCCGCCCCGGCGACACCACGTTGACCCGGACGTTGTGCGGCGCGAACTCCGAGGCCAGCCCCCGAGCCAGTCCCACGACGCCCATCTTCGCCGCTGACACGTGGGAGCGCTCCGCCGATCCGTTCCAGGCCCCATCTCCGGTAAGGAACACGATGCGCCCGAAGCCATTAGCCCGCATCCCCGGCAGCGCGTTGCGGGCGCAATAGAAGGCCCCATCCAGAACCACGCCGCGCACCTGCTCCCAGTCCAAGAGCGTGAGTTCCGTGAAGGGCTTATGGGGGCGGATGGCGGCGTTGCTTATCAGCACTTCCACCTGCCCGAACCGTTCCGCCGCCGCCGTAAACATCCGCGACACCTGTTCGGGGTCTGAAACGTCGGCCAGCGCAGCCATAGACGCTACGCCCATTGCTCGCGCCTCCTCGGCCACCGCTTCGGCTTCTTCCATATTGGAGCGCGCGTTCACCACCACATTCGCTCCTTCGCTTGCCAGTTTCAGCGCAATCGCCCGCCCGATGTTCCTGCCAGCCCCGGTCACCAGGGCCGTTCTTCCTTCCAGTCGTGCCATAATGCAGACCTCTCTTGCCTCGTATTTCCCGCCAAAGTAATTCTCGCCTAACGCCCGCTCTACCTCGTGCCCGATGCCGCTGCTCTCCCAGCCCGCCGTTTATTAGTGCGATAGATTATACTTGGGTAGGCGCTACCAGGGGATAATCGTTGCGCCAATCGGAATATGGAGACTTTTATGCTCGTCCGCATCTACACTGGTGATGATGGTCAGTCTCACTTCGAGGACTTGGGGATGCCCAGCGAAGACGTGCTTCGCGTCGGCACCAAGCCCGGCGAAGACCTAGTGTTTCGCCGCTCCGCCGAAAACAGCTTCAGCGACTGGCACCATCCCACCCGCCGCCAGTACCTCATCGTCCTAGAAGGGCAGATGGAAGTTATCTGTGGCGACGGTTCTACCCGGCAGTTCGAGCCGGGCGACGTGCTGCTGGCCGAGGATATGACCGGCCAAGGCCATCAGACCCGCGCCATCAACGGCAGCTACCGCAGCCTGAGCATGGGTATCCCGGACCTGGCTTCGTGAACCCGGTGCACTATGGGTTTCCACGCATCCGAGCGGACAGCCCATCGCGGACAGCCCATCAATGAGAACCCTCCATTGGTAGCGGACGCTCCGCCTGCTGCGGGTATCGCTTCCTACTGGAGTAGGCTGCGCGGCCCCTGGAGGGAGCCTCCATTCCGCTGGTATTGGGGCGGGTCGCTTACTCAGTCCATGTCCCAGGGGATGCAGTTCCTCGTCCTCGGCTGGCTGGTGCTGGAGGTCACGGGCGAGAAGACGCAACTAGGGCTGACGCTGTTCTTCTACGGCGCCCCCAACGTAGGCCTTCTGATGGTTGGGGGCATCATCGCCGACCACGTCGACCGCAAACTGTTGCTGATGGTCACTCAGACCCTGGTGGGCGCGATGATTGCCGGGCTGGCGGCGCTGACCGTGGCGGAGAGCGTGGCCCTCTGGCACATCTACCTTGCGGCGGCTTTGCTGGGCGTGCTGCAAGCGCTGAATATGCCGGGACGGGTGGCGATGATTTCCGACCTGACGGAGGAACAGCGGCTGCTGGACGCCGTGGCCCATTTCAACGCGGCGATCCATATCGGCCGCATCGTCGGTCCCCCGGTGGCTGGTGTGCTGATAGACCAGTGGGGCGTCGGCGCAGTGCTTTATCTGAACGCCGGCTGCTATGGGGCCAGTGTTCTCCTCTTGTCGATGGTTCGGAGGGTACGCCGCCGTCCCGCGGCGGTTCGCCAGCCCGTGTTGCGGAACATCGGAGAGGGACTGTCTGTCATCCGCGATACCCCGGTGTTGCTGACGGTTCTAGTGCTGGCCTGTTGCTTTGGCGGCTTCGGAATGTCTCATCTTCAGGTCATCCCGGCCTTCGCCAAGGAGCAGCTCAATAGCGGCGCCGCCGAAGTGGGGCTGTTGCTGTTGGGGTCGGGCATCGGTTCCCTTATAGGAAGCATGAGCTTGACCTTTATGAATCGGGCCTGGCTGTACCGCTGGCTGCTGGCCTGTCTGGTAACCTTTTCCGTGCTGCTCACTCTGTTTGCCTGGAGCGGGTCGCTGGATGAGCTGTCCGGAGCAGTATGGAGCGGCTGGTTTTGGATAACATGGTCATTGTTCTTTTTGGTGAGCGTGGTAGCCATCGGCTGTATCTGGCCGCTGGCTACCACCATCATGCAGTTGGCATCCCCAGTGGAGGTGCGAGGCCGCGTGATGGGCGTCTTGCACTTCACTCCCGGCTTTCACATCGTCGGCGCATGGCCTTTGACCCTGGCTGCCGAGGGAATCGGCTGGCCGTTGGCGATAACCGGCGCGGCGGGCATCACTTTGCTGGTAACTCTGGCTTTCGGTTTAGGCCGCAAGGCGAGCCGGGAACTAGCCATCCCCTCGTCAGCGACGTAAAAGGCCGGAAATTGAGCATCTAGCAGTCAGCCCACGGTATACAATCGTCAGACAGGCGCCGCGCGGGTTAGCCGCGCCTCGAAAGAACGGTGCCCGGATAGACAAGTGTCGGGAATCGCTAATTGGTGACGAAAGCAGACGCCCCCCAGCCGGCTCCATCCTACTGGAGCCGGATGATGGGGCCATGGCGTGGGGGCGGCTTCCGTTGGTACTGGATGGCTTCTTCCACCCAGTCCGTAGCCCAGGGGATGCAGTTCCTAGTTCTCGGCTGGCTGGTGCTGGAGCTTACCGGCTCTTCCATCCAGCAGTTGGGTCTGGTGGTATTCCTGTACGGCATTCCCAACACGGCCTTTCTGCCGTTCGGCGGCGTCATCGCCGACCGCCTCAACCGCAAGTTCCTTCTGATTGCTACTCAAGCCGGAGTAGGCGCGCTGATTGGCGTTGTGGCCTTGCTCTCGCTGGCGGATGTCATAGTGTTGTGGCACATATATCTGGCAGTGGCTTTGCTGGGAGTGCTGCAAGCCCTGAATCAGCCGGCGCGAGTGACTATGCTCTCGGACTTGGTGGGGCAAAGCGCGCTGCTGGATGCCGTGGCCCAGTTCAGCGCTGCGGTACACATCGGCCGGATAATCGGCCCGCCGCTGGTGGGAGTCCTCATAGACGGCCCGCCGCTAATTGCCGACAGCCTCGATGTATGGGGAATCGGCGCCGGGCTGACGGCCAACGCCGCCTTCTACGGCGCCAGCGTATTCTTTCTTATACCGATACGCTGGGTATCTAGCGCCGCCGCCCCTGCCCGCGAGCCGCTGCTCCGGAACTTCATCAACGGGCTGTCGGTAATTAAGGACACGCCGGTGCTGCTGACGGTCATCGTGCTGACCTGCTCCTTCGGTGGCTTCGGAATGTCCCACCTTCAGGTGATACCGGCCTTCGCCAAAGACCAACTGGGTTCCGACGCCACCCAGGCGGGCCTGATGCTGCTGGCGTCGGGAATTGGCTCCCTGATAGGCAATCTGCTAATAACCTTCATGAACCGAGCGTGGCTATACCGCTGGCTGCTGGCCTGTCTAGGGGTGATGGCCGTTATGCTCACGCTGTTCGGGTGGTCCGCCTCGTTCTGGGCGGCGTGGAGCTTGTTCCTGGTAGTCGGGATAGTGAGTCTTGGCACTGTCTGGCCCTTGTCCACGACCATCCTGCAACTTGCTACGCCGTCGCAAGCGCGCGGCCGGGTGATGGGCATCCTCCACTTCACTCCCGGATTTCACTACCTGGGCGCCTTGCCCTTGGCCTTTGTCGCCGCCATCGTCGGCTGGGACTGGGCGATAACGGGCGCGGCGGGGTTGATGTTGCTGGTAACCCTCTGGTTTGGCCTGGCCCGGAGAGACGGCCGAGATCTGGCTGCGCGTCCGGCGGCTGCCGCATGATGCGTGCGGCTCCCCATTCTTGACACCCTGCCGTCCGGTGATTAGATTGCGGAGCAAGCCTATGTCCGCTTCTGAGGCCGTTCTAGGGGAGCGGGCCTGTAATCCAGACGCAAAACTCTCAGGAGCAGTTTCGATGAAAGACACCATAGAAGTTTTCTGGTTTTCCGAACAGCCCTACGCCCACGTGACCGATACAGACCTGGAACAGTATGATTCCGGCAGGCTGGGATTTCCCAATACCTTTTTCGATCCCGAGAAGGCCCACGTGCTCTACAACCAGTACCACGAGCAATACGCGCTGGCCGACGAAGTCGGGTTCGACGGCATCATGTCCAACGAACACCATGCCTCCTACTGGTGCATGAAGCCCGCGGTCAACCTCGACGCCGCAGTCATCTCGAAAATCACCAAGAACACCAAGATAGCCATCCTCGGCAACGTCATCGCCGTCAACGACCCTATCCGCATGGCGGAGGAAATCGCCATGCTGGACTGCTTCTCCAACGGGCGTATCATCTCCGGATTCGTGCGCGGCACTGCCGTTGAGAGTCTGGCTGGCGGCATCATTCCCGCCGAAAACCGAGCCCGCTTCGAGGAAGCCCACGACCTTATCATCAAGTGCTGGACAGAGCCGGGCCCCTTCCGCTACGAGGGTCAGTTCTACCACTACCGCACCGTGAACCCGTGGGTGCTGCCGGTGCAGAACCCGCACCCGCCCATATGGTTCCCCGGCCTCTCCAGCGCCGAGAGCGTTGTCTGGGCCGCGCGCCATCAGCATCCATATATGAACCTCGGCTCGCTGCTGGACTACACCGAGGGATTGAAGGGCGTCTATATCGACACTGCCAAGGAAGTGGGCTTTACCCCGGGGCCGGAGCATTTTGGATACCTGTTGCGGGTGTTCTGCGCCGATACCGACGAGAAGGCCCAGGAGATTGGGGAGACCTTCCTCTGGACCGAGAATCACCGTAACCGAGGGCCGGCGGAACACAATGACCCCCCCGGCTACCAGTCGCGCGAGGCCGTGCGCATTCAGAGGCAGTTGCCCGGCGCCGGCGGTTTCGGACGGCGGATGACCTACCAGGAGTTGCAGGACGTGGACAACGTCATCGTCGGCAGCCCCGACACCGTCACCCGCAAGCTCTCCCGTATCATCGAGCGCTTGAATCCCGGTTATCTGCACATCTATGGCAACGAGGGTGATATGAACCACGCCGACGTGATGCGCTCCGTCGAGCTGCTGGGCCGCGAGGTTATCCCGGCGCTCCACGAAATCCAGTTGCAGCCTTACGAGTAATAGGCATTAGGGAAGATATTCACGAAGACGTCTTAGACATCAAACAAATTATTGAGACGCGAGTCTGAATTAACTGAACTTTTGGAGGCGCAGGATCAGCCATGATCACCAAGTTCGACAGCCTCTTTGCCGGCCACGTTGACATGACCAACATCGGCTACGGCGGCATGGCGGTCAATGACCGTCTGTATGACAACGACCATCTGGCCACCGTCTTCCCGAAAGCGGAGGCCATAGCAAAGACGATGGATGAGAACGGCTACGACACGATGTGGATGGCCGAGCATCACTTTCAGCCGGAAGGCTATGAGTGCATCCCTAACCTCATCATGCTCAACGTTCACCTGGCCCACATGACTAAAGACCTCAAATTCGGTTGCGGCTTCAACATCGCCCCGATGTGGCATCCGCTCCGTCTGGCGGAAGACTATGCCACCGCCGATATTCTGACCGGCGGGCGCGTCATATTTGGCGTGGGCCGTGGCTACCACACCCGTGAGATAGAGACCTTTGGCTCGCCCCTGCAAGACCAGGACGCCAACCGGGACCTGTTCGAGGAACAGGTGGAAATCATCTTCAAGGCGTTCAACGAGGAATCGTGGTCGCACCAAGGCAAGTACTACACTCTGCCGCCCGAAGTGCCTTATCGCGGCTACACGCTGAAGGAGCTTTCCCTGGTGCCGCGCCCGGCCAAGCTGCCGGTGGAATGCTGGCAGCCCATCCAGGGCGGAACCGAGCGGGCTCTGGATTTCATGGTCAAGCACGACATCAAGGGCATCATCGGCGGAGGCGTGGCCGAGGGCGGCGCGATGGACAGCGTCATCTACGGCTACCGCGACGCCATGATTCGGGCGGGACACGATGACCCGTTGCCCGGGACGAATATCAGCGTCGGCTTCCACTTCCATCTGGCGCCTACGGTGGAGCAGGCGATGGAAGAGTCTCAGGGCTTCTTTGAGGAGAATCTCAAGATGTTCGGCCCCCTGCGTCTGACGCGCCGCCTCTCCGACGAACAGATCCGCGACATCAGCGACCCCCACCGGGCGCCCAATTCCGGCCTGCCGACGATACAGGGAGCGGTGGAGTCCGGCGCCTTCCTCGCCGGGCCGCCGGAGCGCGTCATCGAGCAGCTCAAGGCGGTGGAGAAAGAGTACCCCGGTCTCGACCGCGTGGGCGTCAGCCATCCAGTGGGAACCCCTCAGAGCGTAATCACCGAGCAGCTCGAATGGTTCGCCAAGGAAGTGATGCCCGAGTTCAAAGGGTAGGTAGCCCGAGGTAGCCTGATTCCGGGATCCCAGCGGGGTTAGGCTATCGGCTGTTGTCTCCGCCCTTCCTGTTGCCTCGCGCGTTACCGCGTTGACACCCTAGGTTGCCCGCTTTACACTCGCAAACGGTGGGCCTGCGCTCGCCGTCAGACTGTTATGGGCTATTTCCGATAATGCTTTCAACCGAACTTACCGATGCCATCGAGCTGATGTTCGAGACCGGCTGGACCGATGGCTTGCCCGTTGTTCCGCCGTCCGAGGAGCTGGTTCGCCGCTTCGTCGCCCATACCGGGCGCGATGGAGGCGAACTTATCGCCGAACTGCCGCCCTTGGGCGGACGGGCCACAGTGGAGCGCATCGCGGTTAACGCGGTGATGGCCGGCTGCGTACAAGAGCACATGCCCGTGGTTATTACCGCCTTGCAGGCTATGATGGACGAGCGTTTCAACCTGCGCGGCGTCATGTGCTCCACTGGTATCCATACCCCGCTGCTTATCATCAACGGCCCTGCCGTGGAGAAGCTCGGCATCAACGGTGGCTACAACTGCTTCGGTGCGGGATGGCGGGCCAACGCCACCATAGGCCGCGCTGTCAAGCTGGCGCTGGTGAACCTGGGGGGAGCCATACCGGGCGAGACCAACAAGGCCACCTTTGGCCACCCGGGAGCATACACCTACTGCGTGGCCGAGGACGAACCGGCCAATCCGTGGCAGCCCATGCACGTAGAGCTGGGCTATGCCGCCGCCGACAGTACGGTTACGGTGTTCCCGGCCGAGGCGCCGCACAACATCATGTATCATGCCTCCAACTCCCGTGACTTCCTGACCGTGCTGGCCGATACTATGTGCACTCTGGGCAATGTCCAGATGTATGTCATGGGCGATACATTCGTCGCCATCGGCCCGGAGCATGCCAAATTCCTCTATTCCGACGGCTGGAACAAGCGGGACATCCGGCAGTTCCTTTTCGAGCACGCCCGCAAGCCGGTGCGGATGCTCAAGCATGGCGGTCCGCCCCAGGGCGACGCCCGCCGGGGCCATTTCTGGCCCCGCTTCATAGACCCGAACGATGATGACCAGAGGGTGCCTGTGGTTCGCGCCCCCGACCGTATCCACATATTCGTCGCTGGCGGTGCTGGTGGCCCCCACTCGGTCTATTTGCCCGGATGGGGTTCCCGCGCCGTAACACGGAAGATTGAAGGAATCTGAAAAGGCTGAATCAGAATTTTATTATTAGACGTTTGAGATATTCCCTCCTCCGTGCCCTTATAATCCTCTAAATCCTGATTCGGACAATCATTTTGCAAACTGTCTAACTGATGAGGGATATATGACTACCACAACCAGTGTTGAGGAACGCCTGAAACAGATGGGTCTAATGGCTCCCATAGACCCCGACGCGGCTAACCGCTGGCGGCCCGCCCCTCGCCTGGATACGCTTCATGGCAAAGTCGGCGGCTTTCTTGGCAACCGGAAGGCCAATGCCGCTCGCCTGTTGCAGAATGTCCGCGAACTGCTGGACCGGGACATGGAGCTGGGCGATTCGCTGGCGGTGGACAAGTATGTCTACTCGCGCCCAGCCGCAGAGGACATCATCGACACACTGGCTGTTCGTTGCGACTTCGTGGTAACGGCCATAGCCGATTGAGGGTCCTGCACCGCGTGCAGTGTGCACGACGCCATGACCCTCGAGAATCGGGGCGTGCCGACAGTGGTGCTTTGCACCGACCCGTTCCTGAACTCGGCTTTCCGCCACGCCAACACCTTCGGGCGCCGCGACTTCCGGCCCCTGGGTTTCCCCCACCCCCTAGGCGGCCTCACCCCCGAACAGGTGTCGGTGAGGGCCGCTGAGCTGGAGCAGGCGGTAATCGAGACTCTGACGGCCTACTAAGGTCTAAGACAGCCAATCTTTCCCAATTTTTCTGATTCAGGATTAAAAAGGTTCGCCGGATAGCATAATCGGGAAAATCCTGGATCAGACGAGCTAAGGAGGCCCGCGATGGCAACCGTTGGCAGGGGCAAGTACATTTACGAGTTGGTACCCGGCTGGGAGAAGCTGCCCGAGGGCTGGACCTTGGGGCAGACGGCCATTGTCACCGATTCCCAAGACCGGGTCTACCTCTTCAATCGCGGCGATCATCCCCTGATTGTCCTTGATCGCGACGGCAACTTCCTGACGTCGTGGGGGGAAGGGCAGCTTCCCGACGCTCACGGGATGTATATTGACGACGATGAAAACCTGTATATGCCGGTTAAAAACAGCCAAGTTGTCCTGAAGTATGACCCCAAGGGCAATCTGCTGATGACTATGGGCGAGTGGGATAAGCCCTCCGATACCGGCTGGTCGGGCCGCTACAGCGATGTTGTGGAGCGCGCCGCCGGCCCCTTCAACAGCCCTAGCGACATTGCCATCCACCCCAACGGAGACCTCTATATCTCCGACGGCTACGGCAACGCCCGCGTCCATCGTTTCACCAGCGATGGGCAGCTCATCGAGTCATGGGGGGAGCCGGGCAAGACGGGTTATGGCGAGTTCCATGTGCCTCACGGAGTATGGGTGCATACCGACGGCCGCGTCTTCGTCGCTGATCGGGAAAACAACCGCATCCAGATTTTCGACGACCGCGGCAACTTCCTGGAACAGTGGCTAGGCCTCGCCCGTCCCTGTGACATCTATATAGACGCCGATGAAGCTATCTTTGTACCTGAGTTGGATGGATTTATGACCATCCTGAATATGGACGGCGACATCTTGGCCCGCTGGGGCAGCCCGGTCGAGGTAAGTCATGGACAGGGCGCCCACGCCGTTTGGGTGGATTCCCACGGCGACATCTACGTTAACCAGAATTTGGAAGGCCACCGCTTAGTCAAGTATCGCCGGGTTGGTTAGCGGGCTTTATATTTCATAGCCCCCCGCTTTCGCAGGGGCGACGGAGATGGACGGTTGCCGCCGTCACTATTGCAATGCCCCGTCATCCCTGCAATCACAATCGTGATTCCCGTAACCACTCCCGTCATTCCCGCGAAAACGGGAACCCAGAGAACAGATGAATAATTTACCGGAGGCCGACCGATGCGCGTAGGCTATCAGGTAGGTCAGGTGGTCCAGCGCGATTCGATAGACCACCAGCAACAGTGGCAGAACCACTTGGCCCAGTTCCGGGCTTCCCGCGACGCCGGCTTCGACATCTATTGCTGGGCGCACCACTACTTGATTGATCCGTTCCAGCACTTTCAGCCGTGGCCGGTCCTGGCTCGGCTGGCCGGTGAGCCGGGCGATATGAAGCTGGCGACCTCGGTCCTGTTGCTCCCTCTGCTCAACCCCGTGGACGTGGCGGAACAGGCGGCCACGCTGGACCACATCGCCGAGGGACGCTTCATCCTCGGCATTGGTCTGGGCTACCGCCCCGAGGAATGCGAGGCTTTTGGCACAAAGATGTCTCAGCGAGGCGCCCGCTGCACCGAGGCTATGGGCCTGATGCGCCGGCTTTGGAGCGAGGACGAAGTGACCCATCACGGGCGCTACTACCAAGTCACCGGCGCCCGACCCACCGCCCGCCCATACCAGAAGCCCTTCCCCAAGGTCTGGCAGGCGGCGATGAGCGACCCGGCCGTTGAGCGGGTCGGGCGCGAGGGCGAAATCCTGTACGTTGGGCCGGCGCAGTCTAACGAGAGCATCCGCCACCAGATTGACCTTTACCACCGAACCCTGGAAGCCAACGGCCACGACGCGCCGGAGGAGATGGTCATCGTCCGCGAGTTTTTCTGCGCCCCGACCCATGAAGAGGCGCTATCCCACGCTCAGGCCAACTTCGCCAAAAAGTACGAAGTATATGCCCAGCACGGGCTGCATGGCAGCGATGGCGAGTTGACCCGTAAGGTTACCGGAGACCTGGAAACACTGATGGACGACACTTTCCTGGTGGGCAGTCCGGAAGAATGTATTGAGCAGATAGCCGTTTATCGGGAGATGGGCTTCACCGACGTAGCCCTTCGCCTGTTCTATCCTGAAATGTCCCAGGGCGAGGTGCTGGAGCATATAAACTTGGTGGGCAAAGAGGTAATCCCCTCCCTTCACGCTCTCTGAAGCCTCGCGGCTGCCCCGCCGGAATACCGGCTGCTGTTACAATTATCCTGTCATGCGGTATCTGGCGCGACCGGTAAAAGTTTCGCCGGTATTTAGAGAACGCATAGGACGGCCGCAGCGGCCAAAGAAAATGCTTGAAGCCGCCATATGGATTGGAATCGCGCTCGCTGGCCTGGTTCTGCTGGGCCTGCTCGAGCGCGTTCTCTCCAGTTCCGTAATCAAGGGAAACCGGGAAGCTATCAAGGAAGCGCTTCCCATCGCCGCCCTTGCCGTTCTGGGGTTTGTCGCCGGTTCTCTCGCCACGCTCTTCTTTTTTCTCTACTTCCTCGTAGACTTTTGGCAATATGCGCTGGTCATTGGCGGTGTTGCCTTTGTCCTGCTGTTTATCCGTATCAGAAGGAATTGGTCGGAATTTTCGGGCGCCCGGCAATCCGGCCTCTTAGAATCGGGCGCGATGGCGACACCCGGCCTGTTTCCGCAGATTGGCGTTGTTGTGTTGCAGGCCGCCGGAGCCATGGCGGTGCTGTTTATGATGGTTCCTGTATTGACCGGAGGCTTTCTGCTATATATGTTCGTAAACCGGGTTACAGGCCCGATATTCGCCAACGTGCTGTTGGCGGTAGCTGCTCTGTGCTTGGCCGGGTATCTTTATTCGCGTTTGCGTAGCCCTTCCCCGCCGGACCCTTAGGAAGCGGACCGATGCCATTCCCTCTTCACGGCTAATCCTTCCTTTAGGAGAACATCATGACTACCCAGAGCGCCCTGCTCACTATCGGCGACTATGAGGCCCGCGCGAAGGAGACGATGCCCAAGGCGCTGTTCGACAGGCTGTTCGGGGATTTGGACGCGCCGGACTGGACCACGAACACCGCTAATGTCCGGGCGATGGGGTCCGTTAAGCTGCGTCCTCGCGTTCTGGTTGACGTGAGCGAGCGGGATTTATCCACCGAAGTTCTGGGGCAGCGCATCAGCCTTCCGGTGATGCTGGCTCCCACTGGCACCCATCAGCGCGCCCACCCGGCTGGCGAGCTGGCCTCGGCTCGAGCGGCCGCTGTCGCCGATACCATCATGGGCCTCAGCACCGCCTCCAGCTACAGCATTGAAGAGGTGGCTGAGGTGGCCGATAACCCGCTATGGTTCCAGCTCTATTTCTTTAAAGACCGGGAGCTGACCGAAATTCTGGTTCGCCGCGCCGAAAACGCAGGCTACACCGCCATGATGCTCACGGTGGACAACCTAGGCGCCAACTCCCGCGAGCGGGAATATCGCTACGCGTACATTCTGGACCAGGAGCGTATTCTCAAGAACTTCGACGGTATCGAACTCCCCAACCTTCCCAATCAGGGCAACTTCGCCGAAAGTTTCGATAACGCCCTCAACTGGCGGGACCTAGAGTGGTTGCGTTCGATTACCTCTATGCCGCTGGTGGTCAAAGGTATCCAGACTGCGGAGGACGCCCGTCTCTGCGTCGAGAACGGGGCCGAGGCACTGGTAGTCTCGAACCACGGCGGCCATGCGCTGCAAGGTACTCAAGGCTCCATCGATATGCTGCCCAGCATCGCCGACGCAGTGGGCGACCGGCTGGAAGTTTACTTAGACGGTGGTGTCCGTAGGGGAGCCGACGTACTGAAGGCCCTGGCCCTCGGCGCAAAAGCGACCTTCGTGGGCCGCCCCATCTTTTGGGGCTTGTCCGTCGCCGGCGAAGCGGGTCTCGCCAACTGCCTAGAAATCCTGCGCAACGAGTTAAGCGTGGCCATGGGTCTCTGCGGCGTTACCGACGTTCGCAAGGTAGACCGCTCCGTGGCTCTGGATCCTGCCGCCAATGCTTCCTCGGTGGTAGGCGGCCTCGAACGCCTAGCCCGTCTCCTGGAACAGGGCTACCTGACCCGCGAGGAGTTCGAGGCGCAGAAGTCCCGCCTACTGGAGTAAAAGGCGGGCGGGCATAAGGTTGCCAAGTCCAAGCTCACGGAAGACAAAATTACAACGCTTTCCAGCCCGTCCTGAAAGTTCTCAAAAGATCCCTCAACGAAGAAGACATTGAACACTTCTGAGGATACAGGATAGTAGGGAACACGGGAAATTGCTAATGAATGAAGAGGCAGTTAGAGCCGGAGATCAGTTCCAGATGGCGTTGCTCCCAGAAAATCAGAGTGGACGGCGCGTGCAGGGGGTATCGTTACCAGCGATGTCACCCTATCCGCTCACGTAAGCGGAAACGCAGATGTTTTCGCCCAAATACCGAAACTGCATGTTCCGGAAGGGTCAATCATAGCTGATGTAACTTGGGGCAAAGGGGTTTTCTGGCGGAAAGTACGTAAAGGAATCTACTATTTCCATGCTACAGATATATCAATGGGTGTGGACTGCCGTAAATTGCCATATCATGACGGTGAAATAGATTGTCTAGTGCTAGCCCGCCCTGTATGGAGGGATTTTTCAGAAACGACGTAAACCAGAAGGCAGGCGGAGGCAGCTATTCGGTCTTCCGTGAACACTACGCCAACGGCAATAAAAAACCGGAAGGCGCCAAGTGGTACGGTGCCGTCACTAAGCTATACTGGGAAGCAGGAAGGGAGGCATTTCGAGTACTTCGGCGAAATGGCATCCTCATAGTGAAGTGCCAAGATGAAGTAAGTGCAAATCGCCAGCGGCTCACTCATGCGGAGATAATCAACGATTACAAAGCACAAGGCTTTTACGCCAAAGATTTATTTGCGTTGTACGCTCCAACAAGCCGGCTGTCGCCAGATTAAAGAAACAAGTTCACGCTAGGGGAAACCATTCTTATTTCTTAATATTTGTTAAAGAATGCAAGAAAATATAGCCTTCAGCCGCTCCGGTCATTTATCAAACTGTCAAGCGCCTGTAAAAAATTGTTGCTAAAAAGCGGATCGGGAAGCCAAGGTATAGGTACAAGGCTGGCAAGGAGTTGATTGCGAACTCCGTAGTATAATCCCTATACTGGCTGCGCGATAAATCATTGTTCTTTGCGAACACGAAATTCCATCCCTCTCAGGCTAGGATTGTTATATATCAGCCCAGTCAGTTCGCTTACTGTTAGCCCTAATTCTTCCAGTATCCTTACAGGATGAAGATTCTCCTCATTCGCAGTAATTCGCCTCATAATGTCATGAACATCAAAGTCGAGAATATCAGCGATGTGCAGAAATTCGATAACGTCCAGCCGACGCTCGCCAATCTTATATTTGGAAACGAAGGACTGAGAAACGTCTGGCCGAGCGGCGACTTCAGTCTGTGTCAATTCACTCTTCAGGCGGGTTTCTATGAGTAGCCGCCTAAATTTTCATAGTCATCTGGAGAGGTCATAGTCATGGCACAGGTTAGAATAAGCCGGCATCTCCCAATATCCCCAATTAGGATAATTGGCGCGTATCCTAACCCGCCGGAGTTCCTATCTTCAGGAGGGGGATCCTGTGAGCCGTCGCCTAAATATCGCATAGGCATCCGCTGGCATAGGTATTTGGAGGAATCATAGTTATGGCGCGGGTTAGAATAAGTTGACATTTCCCGATGTTCCCAATTAGGGTAATCAGAGCATATCCCAACCCGCCGGAGTTCTCATGGAAATTGGAGTGATCTTCCCCCAGACCGAAATTGAGCCCGACGTGGCGGCCATTCGGGACTTCGCCCAAGCCGCCCAGGATATGGGCTATTCCTACCTGTTTATTGCCGACCACGTTCTGGGCGCCGACGCCGGGGCCTATGACCATCCGCTGTTCGGAATGTACAACCACGAGTCCGTGGTGCATGAATCTCTGACGACCATGGGCTATCTGGCGGCCGTCGTCCCCGGTATGGGACTGATGTCCGGCATCCTCATCCTGCCCCAGCGGCAGACGGCGCTGGTAGCCAAGCAGGCCGCCGAGATTGACATCCTCTGCGGCGGCAAGCTGCGCCTGGGCATCGGCGTGGGCTGGAACTTCGTCGAATACGAAGCGCTAGGGATGAACTTCAGCGACCGAGGGGCGCGCAGCGTCGAGCAGATTCAGGTTATGCGAGAACTGTGGACCCGGGAGTCGGTGGACTTCCACGGAAAGTGGCACAACATAACCCACGCCGGCATCAACCCCCTGCCGGCACAGAGGCCCATCCCCGTCTGGCTCGGCGTTGGCAGCCCCGCCGCCCCCGTCCCACCCGATGTGGCCCTTCGCCGCGTGGCCCGCATCGCCGACGGCTGGTGCCCCAACTTCGGCCCCGACGAAGCTGGTTACGCGCTGCAAGAGAAGGTTAATGGATATATGGCCGAGTATGGCCGCGACCCCTCGGAACTCGGCCTCGACGGACGCCTCAAGACAGCAGGCAACTCCCCCGAAGACTGGGTCGAGGAAGTGACCGACTGGCGCAAGATGGGCGCGTCCCACTTGTCCATAGAGAACCGCCGCGCCGGGCTGAAAACGGCCGGCGAGCATATCGAAATTATGCGCCGCTTCAAAGAGGCCGTTCAATTCTGAGGCATCCGCGCCAGTCCCTCCCCATCAGAGGATCGGGTTGGCGCGAGAGAACCCTTCGCATCAGCGACCGTAGAGGGCAACGCATCTATGACCCAATTCCAGCCCCGAGACTCTGCCTATGGCGAGCGTATAGCCGCCGAGTTTCGAGACAAATCCGCCGCCTTTCGCTGGGGCGGCGAACTTGTGTCCGTAGCCCCCGGCGTGGTTGAGATCGGCCTCGACTGCCGGGAAGACCTGTCCGCTGAACCGGGCGTGATGCGCCCTAGCTTTGTTACCGTTCTGCTGGACGGCGCCTGTGCGTTAGCCGCCTTGAGCCTGACTTCCCCCGGTGACCTGGTGGGCGTCGCCGAATACAAGGTGAACTTCCTATCGCCTTTGAAAGGCGGCCGAATCACAGCCCGCGCCGAAGTTCTCCGTCCCGGTCGCAGCATAACCGTTTGCCGCGCTGACGCCTTCGCCGAAGGGCGGATAGCTGCGCGGATGCTGGCTACGCTGGCCGTGTCCCGAGCTAACCCAAATCTGGTAAACTCAAACCACCAACCATCGAGGTGACTGGTATGATTGGACAGCTTGTTCGCTACGAATTGCAGGATGGAGTAGCCTTCCTCACCCTCAACAATCCGGGCCGCCGCAATGCCTTGTCGACCGAACTGCTGGGTGAGCTGAAGGAGCTGTTCCGCGAGTTTGAGGAAGACGGAGCGGTTCGCGTAGTGGTGCTGCGCTCCGAGGGCCCGGTCTTTAGCTCCGGCCACGACCTCAATGAGATGATCGACCGCAACGCCGAAGCCTATACCGCGGTCTTCGCGCTATGCACCGAGGTCATGGAGGCCATCCGGCTGTTGCCAAAACCGGTCATCGCGCAGGTGCAGGGCCTGGCCACCGCCGCCGGATGCCAGCTCGTCGCCACCTGCGACCTGGCCGTTGCCGCCGAGTCCGCTTCCTTCGCCACTCCGGGCGTTCAGATTGGCCTCTTCTGCACCACCCCCGGGGTTGCCCTCGCCCGCTCCGTGGCCACCACCAAGAAGGCCATGGAGATGCTGCTCACCGGCACTCCTATTCTGGCCTCCGAGGCCCTGGAAATCGGCCTCATCAACCGGATAGTTCCGGACGCCGACCTGGACGCCAGCGTGACCGCGCTTGCCCTCCAGATAGCCTCGGCCAGCGCCCAAACCCTGGGCATAGGCAAGCCCGCCTTCTACCGCCAGATAGAACTGGACCGCCCCGCCGCCTACGACGTGGCCCAGAAGGTAATGGTAGACAATCTGCTGAAGGAAGACGCCCACGAGGGGATTACGGCCTTCCTGGAGAAGCGGGAACCGGAGTGGCGGCACTGAATACTGTATTACTGGTGAATAGAGAATACAACCTCCGGTATGTAATGGTGCTTTCCCTTGTTTCTGTCGGTAGCCATGCTATCTTAGGCGAATGGAAGTTCTACCAGCGTTCATCGACGAAACCGGGGCGCTTAACTCAGACATCCAGCGGCAACCCATTTATGGACTAGGGCTGCTCCTGGTTCGCGACCCGGAGAAAGTTACTGACGAATTTTTGCGGCAACACTTCAACTTTTCCTCTGAACGCTCTCTGCAACGGTCGAAGCTGAGAGGTGAAATTCAGCGAGGCGAGTTATCTCCAACGCCCGGCGAATTAGACGGGCTGATGTGGAGCACTCGCCATCGCGAATACAAATTCTCTGAGGTAAGCACTCATAACATTCAGCAGTACCTGAGCTTGCTGAATTTATATTTTTCCCACGACTGTTTTGAATTTCACGCCCTGCTCCTAGATAGGACACGCCCGGATTTCAGCCTATCCCGGTGGGACAATGATTCTTGGCGAGCCTATATAAAGTTGGGGCGCGAGCTTTTGGAGCATAGGCTTAACTATCCGTACTTTGTGTTAGTGGACTTTCAGGAACGGCCCAACAATGCTTCAATAACGGTCGAAAGCGAATTCTGCTCCGTAGAGCAAGTCAAGGGATGTGTGCGTATATCGTCGGAAATCCTGGTTTTTCTGCAACTCGCCGACGTGCTGTTGGGGTGTGTGTCCTTTGACTGGCGCGATACTCGAGGCTTTTCCACCCCCGGATCCAAGCGAGCTGATGCTAAACGGAATCTGGTTTCCTTGATGCGGGAAAGGCTCTCATTGCTCGCAAGGGAGCCGCTGGTCACTGAGCAACAGTCAGTCTGGGAGACGGCGATGCCTTCGCCCTTCACCGTGTCTCTGTACTGCTGAAAAGGGAAATCCGCGGCTATGCCCGGCAACCTTCCCGATTAGCGGGACAAGCTTTCCCTGGCCACTCCGCAGACTAACCCCTTCATGGTTAGCTGTCCCGCAGTAAACCGTCAATCCTTTTGGTGGGGCATCCCTGGGCAATCGCATTTGGAGTTACAACCCGGCCGCTCCGGAGCAAAGCCCCGTAGTCCAGAGCGTTGAGGATGCCTGATTTTCGGAATGATGCCGTCTAGTTCGCTTTGTGGATTCCCGCATCCGCGGGAATGACCGGTATTAAGCCGCTCCAATGCGATAGCCCTGCCGTCCACACCAACCCCTAGAACGTAATCACGCTGCGGGCAACCGAACCTTCGCGCATATACTCGAAGGCGTCGTTGATGTCTTCCAAGCTGATGCGCAGGGAGACTAGCTCGTCCAGCTTCAGGCGCCCCTGCAGATAGAACTCCACGTACTGCGGCATATGGGTGCGGAAGTGGTTGGACCCCATGCTGCTGCCTTGGATGCGCTTTTCACGCAGGAAGGACGGGCCGTCCAGCTCTATCTTGGTGCCTTGGGGAATCATGCCGATGATGGTGGCTGTGCCGCCGGCCCGCAGCATATGAAACGCCTGCTCTGCCGTCTCCTTCTTGCCGATGGCCTCGAAGGAATAGTCTACGCCCCCGTTGGTCAGGTCGCGCACCTTGCTCACCACATCGCCACCCGAGGCGTCGATCACTTCGGTGGCCCCGAATTCCTGGGCCAGGGTCAGCTTGGTCTCCACCGCGTCAATGGCTATGATGCGTAGCGCGCCGGCTAGGGCCGCTCCCTGGATGGCGTTCAGCCCCACGCCGCCGCAGCCGATGACCGCAACGGTGCTGCCTGGGCGAACGGCGGCGGTGTTCAGGGCGGCGCCTAGGCCGGTGGTAGCGCCGCAGCCGATGAGCGCCAATTGCTCGAAAGGCACATCCCGCTCGATTTTCACTACGGCGTTTTCGTGCACCAGCATCTGCTCGGCATAAGACGACAGGTTAGCGAACTGCATGACCTCCTGTCCGTTCTGGCTCAGGCGCGGAATCTCGTTGCGCCCGCGGGTCAGGCCGGTGCGGGAGCACAGCACCGTCCGCCCTTCGGTGCATCGCTCGCAGGTTCCGCAAAAGACCGACAGGCAGGTGATGACCCGGTCCCCAGGCTTGACATAGTCTACTAGGTCTCCCACTGCCTCGATTGTTCCGGCGGCTTCGTGGCCTAGGATAACCGGCGTCGGCGTCGCGTATAGCCCTTCGATGAAATGCAGGTCGCTGTGGCAGACGCCCGTAGCCCCGGTGCGCACCAGCACCTCGCGCGGGCCTGGCGACGCCACATCCACTTCCTCGATTTCCAGAGGCCGGTTTACTTCTCGCATCACTGCTGCTTTCATAGCTCACCTGTCTCAAATACTGTTGACATAAGTTGCATTTAACCAGCATGACAAGGGTCTGTCAAAGCGTCGGTATTCCGGGATAGGCCCAATTGGCTGAATCGGTATTTCAGGATTGCAAGCGATGTATCCGGTGGCCTGATTCAGTGCTTTACCCCAGGTAAAGGGAGTTCAGGCGCGCTCCCCCCAGCTCTAGAATCGGAGCATTGCCAGCCTTTCGTTGATACCGCCGTTCTACGAGATGTCCTAGTCCGGCATTTCCTCATAGCGAGCGGGCCGGTCGGCTGCCATAAGCCCTCCTGTTACCGCGCGTACTAGTTCCCGAATAGTATTTAGCAGCCCGAAATCTGGTCAACTTTTGCCGGGGACTCTCTATGAGCCTATAATCCCCATCAATCCCAGCCCACAGGTAGAGGAGGCTTGACTATGGCGACGGCAAAAGTGAACGGCGCGGAGCTGTACTATGAAGAAGCCGGCAGCGGGCCGCCCATCGTCCTATCGCCCGGCGGCTTGCAGGGCGTGGCCGGCAGCTACGGCGAGGTGGTCGAGGCGCTGTCTCAAGAGCATCGGGTAATCGTCTATGACCGGCGCTTTGGCGGTCAGTCCCGCAGCCCGCTGACCGTGCAGACGTGGGATATGGTTTGCGATGACGTTTTTGGTCTGATGGACGCCTTGGGAATCGAGCAGGCTTATCTTGGCGGCGGCTCTTTCGGGGCGGCCATCTCTTTCGGATGCGCCTACCGCCGCCCCGATCGCGTCCGGGCCATCTTCCCTTCCAATATCGCCGGTGGCGTCATCTGCGACGGCTATCTGACGTCCAAGCTGTTTAAGAGCATGGAAATAGCCGCCGCCGACGGAATCGCAGCGGTAGTCGACGCCTTCGATGCTGACGACCGCTTTGCGCCTTTCAGTCCCGAGATTGCCCAGACCGACGCCGACTACCGCCGAAACCTGGAAGCGATGGACACCGAAGAGTTCATCCAAGTAATGCGCGATACTATCTACGCCCTGTTTGCCGGCCCGTTCCCAACCCTGGGCAGCACCAAAGAGATGTTGAACGGGATACGAGTACCCGCGATGATTATGCCCGGCTACAACGACGTGCATCCCAGGGCCGTGGCCGAGATGGCCCACCGGAACGTTCCCAGCAGCCAGTGGGGCGAATGCAAACCCCATGCCGATGAGCCGGAAAAGTACGCCAAGCGAGTCCTCCGGTTCCTGATGGAAGAGGGCGCCAACGGACGGTAGCGGGTGACGTCTGCCGGAAGGCCGGAGGAGGGGTTCGATTTCCCCGGCCTTCGGTTCAGCGCCCGGCCTGCTTTGGGGATGCCAAAGCCCGGGCATATTATAAACCGGGCTCGGCGGCTTTATACTGTCGCTCCGGTGAAATTAAAGCTCGCCAGCTTCAGGGCCGGGACGCGGGTGGCGAAGCCCACCTCGTTCAACACCAGCTTGGCTTCGCTGCCCACGCCCTCCACGGCATTCAGCGCATCTACGTAGGATTGGGTGAAGCGCAGGTCTTTGACCGGGTGGCGAATCTCCCCATCCTCAATCAGGAACGTCCCGTCGCGGGTCATGCCGGTCATAACGCACCCCCGGTTGTGGGACAGGCGGGTGTAGAAGAACCGCGTGATGTACAGCCCCCGCTTCGTTGACGCTATTAACTCCTCCACCGTCTTGTCGCCCGGTTGCATGAATATGTTGGACGCGATGGGCGGCCCAACGAAATAGGCTTGATGGCCGGTGGATTTCACGCCGTCCTGAGCCGCCGTGTAGGTGTTGTGAACCGGAGCGTTGACCACCCCGTTCTTCACCAGCTCTACCCTGCGCCTTGGGACGCCCTCCGCGTCGAAGGGCACAGGCCAGCCGTCCGGCGAAGCACCGTCGTCCCAGAGGGACACCGATTCACTCATCCCTTGCGCGCCCTGCAACCCGCACATCCAGCTACGGCCTTCCTGAACCGCCTGCGCTCCCATGCCGTACAGCGATAGCGCCTCCAGAATGTCGTCCACGGCGTAGTGGTCCAGCACCACTGCGTATTCACCGGGCGCTACCGGATGGGGTTCCCGGCCTCGCACGGCCTTGTCCACTGCCTCCCGGGCTAGGGCGGGGTAGTCAATCTCGTCCAGCCGCCAGGAGCCGCCCTTGGCCCATCCCGCCGAGGTGTCGCTGCGAGGGGTGATAATCAAGCCGGCGAACGTTCCCGCGTGGTATGCCCGGACGCCCCGGCTGCTGACTACGGCGATTTCCTGCACCCCGGTGCGGCAGGCCCCGGCGGTGTCCAACCCCGCGGCGGCCCCCTGACGGCACATTTCTTCCACCATCCGCGCCCGGGTCATGGGAGGGCAGGCCGCGGCCGATTCGTCCCAGCTAGCCACTCGCGGCGCGGGCTGCGGTTCTGGCAGACCGGGAAAGGCCGGGTCTTCCGGCATCAGCAGAGCGTTGCGGCGCGCCGCGGCCATGGCGCGGCCAATGCCCTCGCTGGAGAGGTCGTTGGTGGTGGCCCGCCCCAGCCGCTGCCCTTCCACGGCGCGGACGTTCAGGGTAACGTTGCTGTGGGATACGTTCTGGTGGATGGCGTTTCCGGCGAAGCGGGTCAGCCGCAAATCCTGGCTGCTCAGGTAAACGTCGGTCTGCTCCGCCGTTGACCGGGAAAGCGCCCGCTCCAGCAGGGCAAGGGCCGCATCTTCGCCCATCATCGCATCACCCCCACCCGCACGTTGCGGAACCGGGCCGGAGCCGCCCCATGCCCAGTATGGCCGATCTGCCCCGGCTGGCCTTTGCCGCAGTTGGGCGTTCCCCACATAGTCCAGTGATTGGCGTTGCACACAGCGTCGCAGGAGTTCCAGAACTCCGGCGTTATGCCGGTGTAGGTGCAGTTCCGCAACAGGCGCCCCAGCTTGCCGTTCTTTATTTCGTAGCCCACTTCCGTCCCGAACTGGAAGTTGTACCGCCGGTCGTCAATAGACCAGGACCGGTTCGTGTCCACCAGAATTCCGTCGTCGGTATCGGCAATCAAATCGCCCAGCTCCCATCCCCCCGGTTCCAGACTGACGTTGGTCATGCGAATCAGTGGCAGCCGGTTCCAGGAAGACGCCCGCATAGTTCCATTGGACTCCAGCCCCAAAGTGGAGGCGGTTTCCCTCGACATCAAGTAGCCGACGAATCGTCCTGCCTGCACGATGGGCGTTGACTGCGCCGGTACGCCTTCATCGTCCCAGCCGAAGGAACCCAGCCCCGGCAGCCGGATACTGTCGGCGGTGATATTCACTTGTTCGGAGCCATAGTTGAAATTTCGCAGTTTCTCGGTAGTCAGGAACGATGTGCCCGCGTAGGCCGCCTCCATGCCTAGAACCCGGTCCAGCTCGATAGCATGCCCGCAGGACTCGTGAATTTGCAGCCCCACCTGAGACCCGCCGATAATTAGAGTGGTAGTAATGTCCGAAGGACATCTGTCCGCTGTTAGCAGCGCCACGGCCTCGCTGGCTATCCTCTCGGCGTTGCCCGCTAGGTCGAAATCCCGCGCGTACTCCCACCCGCTGCATCCCTGTTGTCGGCCCATGGACTGCGGGTAGGATCGCCGCTGCACTTCTCCGTTGCCCACCGCCGTAGCCTGAATGCCGCCGCCGGCCTCATAGATGGTCTGCTCAACGTCGGCTCCTTCGCTGTTGGCGAAGGCCTTGCGTTCCCGGATGAATATGAGGTTCCCCGTCCGCGCGGAAATTCCCGCTACGCGGGCCATCCGTCCATCCACCTCCAGCAACAGGCCCAGCTTTTCCTCCGGCGATACGCTGAAGGGGTCTATCTCTACCGTCGTAGTGTAGCTTCCCCTGCTGGTGACCGGGCGGCCCAGATTCACCTTGTCCCCGCCCGAAGTGGCCGAGGCCCGGGCAATCTCCACCGCCAGCGCGGCGGCCTGGTCCACGGCCTCCGATGTCATCGCGCTGGTGGAAGCGAACCCCCATGCCCCGTCCGCCACCACCCGCACGCCGATGCCCAGGGATTCGTCGGAGCTGATGACATCCACCACTCCCGTTCGTACCGAGTATCTCTCCTGCGCCGTTTCTACCATCCGCGCATCCGCATACGACGCGCCCCGCGCCACCGCCGTGTCCAGCGCGCGGGCAATTAGACTGTCCATAGTCGCAAGGCTCCCCCAAGAAGGCTGTCCTGATTTTGGGCTATCAGGGATGCAGGTGCAAGGGGCGGAATCCAGGGCCTGAACCGAATGTCGGTGGGGCAAAAATTCGGCGAATTTCGCCTCCCGATTTCCTGCTTCCGCAGAATTAACGGGTCTGAAATTTCATATGTGAGAGCTCTGTGCCGGGTACTTTGACTAGCCTTTTCGCCCTTTGTCACTCTCCCAGCGGCGGCCTGTGCCGGTGCCAGTCCGTCGCCTGCTGGTAGGCGTGGCCCACCCTCATCAGCAGCCCGTCGGCCATGGGCTTCCCCACGATTTGTAGCGACAGCGGCAGGCCGTCGTCGGTGAACCCGCAAGGAATGGACAGCGCCGGAACTCCGGCCACGTTGAACGCCCCGGTAAAGTTCCTGACGCCGGCGATGCGGCTTCGCGCGTCTTCCTGGCTCTTGATTCCCGCTTCTTTCGGCAGCAACGGGGCACCTGTTGGCGACGTGGGCAGCACAATAACGTCCACCTCTTCCAGGGCGTCCAGCACGGCTTGGCGAATCAGCGTCCGCACCTTCTGCGCCTTGTAGTATGCTTGCGCGGGGGTGAGAATGGCCGTCAGCAGCCTTACCCGCGTGTTGTGGTCATACTCGGCAACCCGGGTCTTGAGCCGCTGGTAATGCACCGATGCCCCGTCCATATCGGTGATGCATTTGGACACGGCCCCGGCGTTTTCAACTATGGGGATGGAAATCTCTCTCACTGACGCGCCCAGCTCGCCTAACTGCGCCGCCGCGGTTTCGATAACCTGGCGCACGTCCGGCGCCAATTCCCCCTCGGCAACCTTCTCCCGCAGAACGCCGACGCGCAGCCCGCTGATGCCGTCCTGAATCTCCGCCGCGTAGTCGGGCAGAGGCGCGTTCCACGAATATGGGTCCTCTGGATCGTGCCCGGCAATAGCCTGGAAGGTCAGGGCGCAATCCTCCGCCGACCGCGAAATTGGCCCCACCGTGTCCATAGACCACGATACCCCGGCCACGCCGCGCCGACTCACCAGTCCCCAGGTAGGACGAAGCCCGGTCAGCCCGCTCCACGCCGCCGGTATCCTCGTCGAGCCGCCCGTGTCTTCCGCCAAGGCCGTGGCGCATAGGAAGGCCGCCGCCGCCGCCGCAGACCCGCTGCTGGATATGCCCGGATTTCTCGATAAGTCCCAAGGGTTGCGGGGCTGTCCGCCCGGATGGTGAAAGCTCTCACCCAGCGCAAACTCCGACAGGTTCAGTTTCCCCAGCAACACGGCGCCCGCTTCTTTCAACCGGGCTACGACGACGGCGTCCTCCTCTGGCACGTGGTTCCACTCCAGCGCCGACCCGTAGGTGGTGCGTATCCCTGCGGTGTCGAACTGGTCCTTCACCGCCACCGGCACCCCGTGCAGCGGGCCCAGGTAATTCCCGGCGGCGATGGTTTCCTGCGCCGCTCGCGCCGCCTGGCGCGCTTCTTCGGCGCACACCGTGATGTAAGAATTCAGCCGCCCGTCAATCCGCTCGATCCGCTCCAGATATGCCTCTGTTGCTTCTACCGGCGACACTTCGCCGGCCCGGATTAGCTGCCCCAGCTCGGCCACGGTTAGGAAGGGAATGTCGCTGCGCTGAAGGTCTGCCATTAGGACTGCTCCGCTGGAGAGAATTTGCGGCAGGGGCGCTGAGACAAATTTCTCAGCGCCCCTGCATTTTAACTTCCGAGATGTTGTTATGCCCTAGTCGGCGGGCGAAGCTTCCAGTTCGTAGGGGTCCAGCACTGCGCCGGTGGCCCGCATAAAGTCGCGGGCTTCCTCGTCGAACAGGTGCTGGAAGAAAACCTCGATGCGGTTGCCGCTGGGGTCGAAACAGTAGAAGCTCTTGGTCAGGCCGTGGTCGGCGGTGAAGTCTATGGGGTAACCGGCACCCTTCACCCGTCCGTAAATCTCCTGGAGCTCCGCCTCGCCACCTTCCATCTTCAGCGCGGTGTGCGACAGACCGGGGCTGCCCGTTTCCACTCCCTCCGGGGCCTTGATGAGCGCGATGTCGTGGTCCGACTGGCCGAAGGAGAGGAACGCCATGTCCATTCCCTGGTCATGGTTCATCAGCTCCATGCCCAGCGCGTCGGTGTACCATGCGATGGCTTCTTTGGTGTCTTTCACGTTCAGCACCACATGGGCTACCCGTTCGATTTTAGCCATTCCGGTTCCCTCCCGATATTTTGTGTCAGCATAGCGTCTGCCCGCCGTTAATGCAATTGCAGGCCGCGCCCCCCAGGGCAATCGCCTTTGAAATTTCAGACCCGTTCCTCCTGCTTCCGTAGGAGCCCGGAAGACGAGGTTCGCTGAATTTTTGCCCGACGATATTCGATTCAGTCCTTGGATTCCCGCTCTCCGTTTTCCCGGGGACAAGCTTCTGGGGAATGACGGGTATTAAGCCTCTACTATATGTGATAGCTCTGGATGTGATAGCTCTGGCAGAAGCTTATCCGCGCAGCTTGTAGCGCTGCATCTTGCCCGTCGCGGTCTTGGGCAGGTCTTCCACGAAGTTGACCCACCGCGGGTACTTGTACCGCGCCAGCCCCTCCCGGCAGTGTTCCAGCAGCTCGCTGGCCAGGGCGTCGCCGGCGTCGCCCTCGTCCTTCAGCACGACGAAGGCTTCCGGCTTGATTAGCTGGTCTGCGTCGGCGCGGCCCACTACCGCGGCTTCCAGCACTCTCGGATGCTCGATGAGCCTGCCTTCGATTTCCACAGGCGAACACCAGATGCCGCCCACTTTCAGCATATCATCGCTGCGTCCGCAATATACATAATACCCTTCGTCATCCTGGTAATACGTGTCGCCGGTATTCAGCCAGCCCTCCACCATCGTTTCGGCGGTGCGCTGGGCATTGTTCCAATAATGGGTGGCTATGGAATCGCCGCGAATGAACAGCCGTCCGGCCTCTCCCGCCGGCACCGGCTCGCCCTCTTCGTCAACGATGCGCGCTTCGTATCCCGGCACAACGCGCCCGCTGGCGCCGGGCTTGCAGTCCTCGACGGTGTTGGAGATAAAGATGTGCAGTGCTTCCGTTGATCCGATGCCGTCCAGAATCAGCGTACCGGTGCGTTCCTGCCACCGGCGAAGGATGTCCGCCGGCAACGCTTCCCCCGCCGAGATGCAGCAGCGCAGGGACGACAGGTCGCGGGGCGATTCATCCAGGGCCCGCAACTGTGCCGCATATAAGGTAGGCACGCCAAAGAACAAGGTCGGCCGGTGTTGCCCGATGATGTTAAAGGTCATCTCTGGCGTGGGGCGCTGCCCGCTCAACACCGCCGTCGCGCCGGCCCACAAGGGGAAGGTCATAGCGTTGCCTAGCCCGTAGGCGAAGAACAGCTTGGCCGCCGAAAAACAGATGTCGTCCTCGCCGACGCCCAGCGTATTGTCCGCGTAGTGGACGCAGGTGGCCACAATGTCCCGGTGGCGATGCACGGCCCCCTTGGGCCGCCCGGTAGATCCCGAGGAATACAGCCAGAAGCACTCCGAGTCCGCAGTGGTATCTGCCGGCGCCAGCATCGCCGAGACCTCTTGCATCATGTCCTCCACCGAGCTGGGGCCTTCGGTGGATAAGACGAAGGAGGGCTGGTGGTTCGCCCCAGCCAGCGCTCGCGCCACCTCCCCCCTGTATTCGGGCGAATAGACCAGCCCGGCGCACTCCGAATCCTCGATGATGTGCCGGTAATCGTCGGCCCGTAACAGCGTATTCAGTGGAACGGGAATGATTCCGGCCTTTATCGCTCCCCAGAAAAGATAGAAGAACTCCGGGCAGTCCTTCATTACCATCAGCACCCGTCCGCCGGACTCTCCCGCCAGGGACTTTAGCAAGTTCCCGCACCGGTTCACCCGGTCCTCAAGTTGCTGATAGCTGATGGTGTCACCGGTGTCATCGAATACGATGGCGGTCTTCCACCCCTGGCCTTCATCGATGTGCTGGTCTATGAACGGTACAGCAACATTGAAGACGCCGGAATAGCTGATGCCGGCCGGGGTGGTGGTGCTGTCAACAACTACCGTGTGCTGCCGCATTTCGCCCCTCCAAATCTCTCGGTATTAGGCTACACTTTGCCAGTTGACAATTTTGCGACAATAGGGCCATGTCTTTTGCTCCAGGGCAGGTTGACAAATGGACGGCGTGTACGACCCGCCCGGTTGCCTGTACGAGAGCGCCTATGCCGGTAGTCTTGAGGGAAGACCCTTACCGGTTCTACTTTTATATGGGCGACGGAGAAGAGCCGCCTCACGTGCACGTTGAACGCGAAGACCAGGTCGCTAAATTCTGGCTGAACCCGGCGCGTATTCAGAGAAGTGGAGGAATGCGGCCCATCGAGACACGCCGTATTCAGAGAATAATCGAAGAGAACCATACTCTGCTTATGGAGGAGTGGAATGCACGTTTCAACCATTAATATCACAATCCCTGATGCTCAAGAAATTATAGTTACCGAAGATACCCTAACTGCCGAGCTTTCTGATGGCCGAACCATTTCAGTGCCGCTAGTATGGCACCCTAGGTTAATCCACGCCACACCGAAAGAAAGGAGCAACTAGCGGCTAATAGGAAGGGGCGAGGGCATCCACTGGCCGGACTTGGACGAGGACATCAGCGCAGAAGGGATGCTGGCGGGCTGGCCCTCCCGCGAGAGCCAGAAATCGCTGAAACATTGGCTTGATGCGCGGAAGGAAGGGCGAGGGTTTACTCTATACGAATTGATGCAATACGAGCGTGAGCAGAAGGGAAAAGGAGCAATTGACGCGAGCTAACTGCCCTACAGAAAGACCCTTCGCATCCGCAGCGTTTTTCCTGCCCCTCTCACCCAAACCGGACGTACTCGAAGTCCCACGGCTTGCCGTCTATGCCCCGCACCGGCGGTGCAATCCAGCCCGCAATCTTGCCGGGTTCAATAACCCGCCGCATCAGCGAGTCCACGAAGGCCATATCCTCGTCCGTTGGCAGCCAGCGCCATAGATTAGCCTGCCATTCGGCCTCGCCGATTATCCGCCCCTCCGGCGATACCCGCACCACTGCGGCGTTTCCGATGTGCCGGTTGAAGAAACGGTGCGGCAGTTGAAGCCGGAAGTCCACGCCCAGCCCCTCCAGCACCCGGTTCCAGCGGTCCAACCCTCGCTGGCAGTCCTTGATGTAATCGTCCCGCAGCCGCTCATTGACTGCGCTCAGCGCCGACAGTTCCGCCAAGGCTATCCGCCCGTCGCGCACCGTATGCACCGGCCAAAGATTCTCCGTCAGCCGGTGATCGTCGTCCAGACGAGACTCCAAGTAGCGCCCCTTCAGCCCGGCGGTAAAGTAGTTGGCGGCGTTGGTGGAAATTTCCTGCCCGAACAGGTCCACCGACACGCTGTAATGGAAATTGACGTATTTCTGGATGGTGGGCAAGTCAATGACGCCTGCGGCCCGCAACCGCTCCGGATTGTCTGTTCCCAGTTCCCGCATCACCTCGCCGGTGCGTTGCGCCACCCGCATCACGCCCGTCTCGCCAACGAACATATGGTGGGCTTCCTCGGTGAGCATAAACCGGCAGGTGCGCGACAGCGGATCGAAGCCCGATTCCGCCAGGGCCGCCAGTTGATACTTCCCGTCCCGGTCGGTGAAATAGGTGAACATCAGGTACGACAGCCAGTTGGGAGTAGCCTCGTTGAACGCCCCCAGGATGCGAGGACGGTCGGCGTCCCCCGAGTGACGCTCCAGCATCGCCTCCGCCTCTTCGCGCCCGTCCCGGCCAAAGTAGGCGTGCAGCAGGTACACCATGGCCCAAAGGTGCCGCCCTTCCTCCACGTTAATCTGGAACAGGTTGCGCAGGTCATACAGCGATGGGCAAGTCAGCCCCAGGTGACGTTGCTGCTCCACCGAGGCGGGTTCCGTGTCGCCCTGCGTTACGATGAGCCGTCGCAACGGCGCCCGGTGCTCGCCCGGCACTTCTTGCCAGACCGGCTCCCCCCGGTGGTCTCCGAAGGATATGACCCTGTCCGGTTCGGCCTTGGCGAGGAAGATGCCCCAGCGGTATTCCGGCATCTTCACGAACCCGAAATTGGCCCACCCGTCGCTCTCCACGCTGATGGCGGTGCGCAGGTAAACGTCGTAGCTGGCGGAGCCGTCCGGCCCCATATCGCGCCACCACTTCATATAGTTCGGCTGCCAGGATTCCAAGGCCCGCTGGAGGCGTCGGTTATCCGACAACCCTACGTTATTTGGAATCCGGTCGGTATAGTTGATGCTCATAGCCCGGCCTCCGCCCTGCATATCTCTCGCAATGCCCGAATTATGTGCGCCCCGTTGGGGGGCTCCCGGCGGTATAGGAATTGTGCGGACTAGGCCCGCCGCCGGTCGAACTCCGCCCGTGCCCCGGTGCCGTAGGCTCGAAGAGCCCCCTGGCCCCCGGAGGCGTTGGGACGCTGGAATATCCAGTTCTGCCATGCACTGAGCCGCCCGAAAATCTTGCTTTCCAGGGTCTCAGGCCCCCCGAACCGCAGGTTCGCTTCCAGTCCGGTAAGGGCGTCCGGCGAAAAACTGGCGCGTTCTTCTAGAGCCAGTCGCACCTCGTCCTCCCAGTCAATATCGTCGGGAATAAAGGTCACCAGCCCCAACTCATGGGCGTCGGCGGCGTCTAGTTCCCTCCCGATATGCTCTTCCAGTTCAACAGTATCCAGGAACCGGCCTTCCGCTCGAGTCATGCCGTTGACCATGGGCAGCGGCCCGAAGTTCATCCCTGTGAGGCGCACCGTGGGCGGCTCGCCGCCATCCTCAAGTGTCCCGTCCAGCATATAGCAGCGGTCGGCGGCTAGGGCTAGTTCCAGCAGTGTCCCGGCGAAGCAGCTCCCCGGCTCGACCAGAGCCACTAGCGAGCGGGAACTGACGTCCAGCCGTTTCAGGGTGCGCTTCAAGTAAAGCGTAATCTCTCGTGGCAGCCAATGGCCCTCGCAAGCCAGCAACAGGTTATCGTAGGCTTGCGCCAGCCGGGCGTCACCGGAGGCGCGGAACACCCAGGTGCCGACTTCGCCTTCGTTAGCGCGGAGATGCAGGATGGCGTCGTCCATCTCCCGCGCCAGCGCCAGCGGCCAGAACCGGTCTCCCTCGGCCCGAATGCCTTCCGCGCCTTGCGGCGGCGGGTGCTCCGGCCCGCGAATCTCGAAGAACGCCACGCCCAGATGCCGTTCAATCTCTACTGTGATATGGCTGTATGAAATCCTGTTGTCGCTGAAATTTCGTGCCAAGGGAGTTAGCGTGATGCCTTCACCCCCGGCCGGCCGGGCTATCCGCGCCGCCGATTCCGCCGCTCGGCGAGCCACCATTTCGTCAAAGCGGGAGCGCGGCGCCAGTTCATCCACCAGACGCCACTCCAGCGCGCGGGGGCCCCGCACTCCCTCCGGCGCGGTGCATAGGAAATCCGCATGGTCGCGGCGGACTCGCCGCTTGTCCACCAGCCGGGTCAAGCCTCCGGTGCCGGGCAGAACGGCCAGCAATGGCAGTTCCGGCAGGGCCACGGTACTGGCCCCGTCGTCAATTAGGATGATGTGGTCGCAGGCCAGCGCTAGCTCGTAGCCGCCGCCGGCCGCCGGCCCGTTCAGGGCGCAGATATATTGCTGCCCCGAAAAGGCGCTGGCGTCTTCGATGCTGTTGCGCGTCTCGTTGGTGAATTTGCAGAAATTGACTTTCTGCGCGTGTTCGGCCTGCGCCAGCATACGGATGTTGGCCCCTGCGCAGAATACTCGCTCGTGGCCGGAGGCGATTACCACCGCTCCCACTTCGGGATGCTCGAATCGCAGCCGCTGCACCGCGTCATACAGCTCGATGTCTACTCCTAGATCATAAGAGTTCAGCTTCAGCTCATAACCGGGATGCAGCGGCGCGTCTTCCTGCACTTGCATCGTTAGCCGCGCCACGGTGCCGTCAACTTCCAGCCGCCAGTGCCGGTATTGTAGGGGCGATGAGGCAAAGTCTATGCGCTGCGTATCCATATCTCCATCATTATCCGTAAATCGTAAAAAATCGCCCGTTATGTTGCAGTCCCTACTCGAATATAGCCCTAGATCGGTAGATTCTTCTTGTATAGCAACCCTAAGGTATGTTTGCAAAAAGGTATGTTTGCAAAATATTTATCATTGAGTATTATGCTTCCATAGTAACTTGGTCAATGCCAAACTCCACCGGTAAACTAAATTGGCCCCTGCCAAATGGAGGGGCCGCCATGACCTTATCTATTTCACCCATGCTGATCCATGGCCCTAACACCTATATCCCTAACTTGGAAATGCCGGCAATCCGCACTCCGGTCAGTAAGGCGGAAATCGGGTCTAGAATTGATGCCGAAATCATAGAGCCGATTCTCGAGAGCGAGGATTTGAGCACTGTCTTGCAGGGGAAATGGCCGGTCTTCAAAGAGTGGCGGGATTCCATTGTGAAATCGGCAACCGGCGACATTCCGGTCAATCTGGGCGATCTGTTTCGACAAGAAGATACCATAGCAAGGAAAACTAAGGGACGTAATCCCCTATGCGTCAGACAGCTTAAGGCCTTCATGGGTCAAGCCAGTGTTGGCCGGGATACAGATCAGGAAAATCGTCCGTGAGTCTGTGCTGCCGCACTTGGACGAAGGGCAGAATGATCCCTTTGACATAATTGCTGACTGCTTAGCCCTCAACGAGCTATGCCTAACCTGTGTCCTGCATTACCTGGACCGGAGCAGGTCTGGAAAGAAACGCCCAGACGCTGGCCGTATGGAGCTATTACTGCGCTGAATACGCTTATGCCGAAGCTGGTTTCAGCGGAAAAGACTATACCCCTGACCGCCATCAGGAACCCGGGTAATGCAGCCTAGATAGGATGCGGTTCTACGGGAATCGGCAGAGGCGTTTATATCCGCCCTGCCACCGGAAAAGGAAACAGATTGCCGAGAAGTCATCTTACACGACCTGTGCGATAACCATCATCTAGGAAACAACGATTCTCGGCGGGAAGTGTCGTCGTTTCCTAACCCTCCTCGGGTAATTGAGGTCTCGATCAAAGGCTGGCATTTCCGGTATGGCATCGTGAACGCCAGCACAATCGTCGTATTTTCCGTCAACTACGCCCCAGACAATCCGAGAAGCCCTTGTCTCACTGGCGCCCGGACGGACCATTGCCACCAGAGCTACGATAACCGGCAACCGACCCCTTACTCCCGCCGGTAATTCGCTTCGTGCCCCGCGCGCGCGGCCGCCAGTGATTCCAGGTGGTCCGGGGACGCCATGGCGATGGCCTGCCGCCGCAAGTACTCCTCGAAAAACTGCCCATGGGAGTAGTCCTGAAACGCCGAAAGCATCAGCTTGGTTTGCCGCGCCCCCTCGGAGCTAAGGGCCAGATATTGTTGCGTCAGCGCCTCCACGGCCTCGTCGAAGCTCTCGGGCGGCACCACATAGTCCACCAGCCCGATGCGCAGCGCCTCATTGCCGTCTACGTTCTCCCCAGACAGGGCCATACGCTTGGCCCGCCCCAAGCCGATGTATCGAGGCAGACGAAACACGCCGAGACCGGGGATGAACCCTTCCTTGGCCGCCGGCAACCCTAATTGACAGTCGGAAGCGGCGATGCGTATGTCGCAGGCCAGCGGCAACTGTAGTCCGCCGCCCAACGCGTAGCCCTGCATAGCGCACAGCACCAGTTTGTCCGACAGTTCTAGTAAGCGCAGCGCCCGGTCCCAGCGGTAGAAATAGTCCTGCGGAGTCTCCCCCGCCGCTAGCTCTTTCAGGTCGATGCCGGCGCAGAACGCCCGTCCGGCTCCGCGAAGGATAACCGCCCGCGCTGTGGGATGGTCGTGAATGGCTTGCGCGGCCTCATGCAGCTCCACCGTACCTCGATAATCCACGGCGTTCAGAGCCGTCGGGCGGTTCAGCGTCAGCCGGATAAGGTCGCCATCACTCTCATATAGCATCGTTTCCAATCGCACAATCCTCTCCGGCGGTAACGGCTTAAGGCCCTTGACGGTCATCCCCACCCGCTTTACCGTCATCCCCGCCCGCTTTACCGTCATCCCCGCGAAAGCGGGGAACCGCGGCACTGCCCAATCATCCGTATCAGATTTGCAAGATTGAGGATACCGGCTGGCCCGGGCATCCCGCTAGAGTCGCCGGGTATCAACGACTCGCGCCGCTTTCCCTTCGCTGCGCGGCAGTTCCCGGGGCGCGACAACCTCGACGCGACATCCCAGCCCCAGGGCGCTTTGCAGGGCGGATGTCAGCTTCCGTCCGGCAACAGCCGGGCCTTCCTCGTCCCGGTGCAGCTCCTCTGACGCCTCTACCCGCACCGTCAGCTCGTCCATGCGCGACTCGCCCCGAGCCAAATGCAGCTCGTAATGCGGCGCCAGCCCCTCAATCCGCAACAGTTCAGTCTCAATCTGCGACGGAAACACGTTCACGCCGCGGATAATCAGCATATCGTCGGTGCGGCCCATCGGCTTGCTCATCCGTGCCGTTGTGCGCCCGCAGTCGCAGCGCCCGCGCGTCAGCCGAGTCAGGTCTCCCGTGCGATAGCGCAGCAATGGCAGTGCTTCTTTGGTGACGCAGGTCAGCGTCAGCTCCCCAATCTCGCCGTCGGGCAAAGGCGCCCCGCTGCTAGGGTCAACCACTTCGGGGATGAAGTGGTCTTCCGCCAAGTGCAGCCCCAGCTTGTAAGGGCACTCCATGGAAACCGCCGGGCCCATCACTTCCGAAAGACCGTAGATGTCCAGCGCCGTTATGCTCAGCCGAGCTTCGATTTCCGCCCGCATCTCTTCCGACCAAGGCTCCGCGCCGAAAACTCCCACCCGCAAGCGGCCCAGCTCAACCCCGGCCTCTGCCGCTTGCTCCGCGATGAGCAACGAGTACGACGGCGTGCAGCACAGCACTGTGGCCCCGAAATCCCGCGCCAGTTTCCCTTGCCGCCGGGTGTTTCCCGCCGACGCCGGCACCACCGTCGCGCCCAGCCGCTCACCGCCGTAATGCAGCCCCAGCCCGCCCGTGAACAGCCCATACCCATAGGCGACGTGGATTATGTCGTTGCGGTCAACCCCGGCAATGCTCAGCGCCCGGGCCGCCAGCCCAGCCCACAGGGCGATGTCGTTGGCGGTATATCCCACCACCGTCATTTTTCCCGTGGTTCCGCTGGAAGCATGGAGCCGCACCACCTCATCCAGAGGCGCCGCGAACAGGCCGTAGGGATAGTTGTCGCGGAGGTCCTGCTTCACCGTGAACGGCAGCCGGGCCACATCCTCCACTGACTGAATCTCCCCCTCCGTAATGCCGTCTGCCCGCAGTCTTTCCTGATATAGAGGCACATTAGCGGCAACTCTGGCCACGCAATCCCGCAGCCGTCCAGACTGAAGGGCCGCCATTTCATCCCGCGAAATTGTCTCTACCATGTCCCGGACTGGGCTATTCACCTTGTTTCCCCCTGGGGAATAACTGAGGCGCTGTCAGTATACCCTGATCCTGGGAGGCGCGGAGCCGTGCCGCTGGTTTGACCGCCGCCGTATGGCGACCCTAGAATATCCCGCGACTCCCACCCCACCAACGGCGGTGTTGCCTTGCCCGTATCTTCAGCCAACTCCAAGGTAATCTACAACGCCCTCAAGGATGTCGGCGTAAGCATAATTTCCGCCCTGCCCGAAACTTGGCTGGTTCACTTGGTCGCCATGGCCGATGATGACCCCGAGGTTACGCTGGTGCGGCTGAACAAGGAAGAGGAAGGAGTCGGCATTTCCGCCGGGGCGCATCTGGCCGGACGCAAGTCCGCCATGCTGATGCAGAACCACGGGCTACTAACGTCCATCAACGGCATTGTGTCGCTGGCCCAGCTCTACCGCATCCCTCTGCTGATGCTCATCAGCTACCGCGGAGAGATGGGAGAGCGAGACCCGTGGCAGACCGAGGGCGGCTTGGTCACCGAGCGGGTGCTCGACGCCCTCGGCATTATATACCGCAAGATGTCGGACCCGGCGCTGGTAGCCCGCGACGTCCGGCAGGCCCAGACCTTAGCGGAAAGCTCGCTGCGTCCGGTGGCGTTGCTGCTCACCCGCGAACTTATGTGGGAGGACTGACCATGCTGCGCGAAGAGGCCCTCCGCGCCATCTATCCTAAACTCAAGGACCAGGTTGTCGTAACCATCATGGGTGCGGTAGCCGTGGAGCTGTATAACTGCGGTCACCGCCCCAACTTCTTCTATTTGGAGCATGGTATGGGCTTGGCGTCTTCCATGGGCCTAGGTCTGGCCTTGTCTCTCCCCGGCCAGCGTGTGACCGTTCTCGACGGAGACGCCTCTCTGCTGATGAATCTGGGCACCCTTAGCACCATGGCCCGCTACCGTCCGCCCAACCTGACCCACGTGGTGTTCGACAACGAGAGCCTGTTGTCGGTGGGGGGCTTCCCTTCGGCTACCGGCGCCGGCACCGACCTGGCCGGCGTGGCTCGCGAAGCGGGGGTGGAATTCGTGGGAAAGGCCGACACCGTCGAGGCCATCGAAGAGGCCTACGCCGCCGCTTCCGAGCGGCACGGCTTGTCGGTAATCCACTCTAAAGTCGAGGCGGTTGGCCCCTCGTCCTTCGCGATGGACATTGGCCTGCTGGAGAACCGTTTCGAATTCGCCCGCCACCTGCGGGGCGGGTAATGGGCAATAAGGCTTTTTAATTCTCCGGTAGCGGATAGAGCCGGAATGAGAAGAGAACCTTCGCATCAGAGGCAATACCCTAACCCTGCGGCAACCCTGCGGCGAATAATTCGTCGGGCAGTTGGTTCACCGCCGCGACAATTCTCTCGGAATCGCGAGAGGGCTCAACCAGAGTCTTGTTAACCCGGTCGTTCAGGAAACTGTACAGCTCGGTCAACGGGCGGTTGTTTCTGATTTGGATGAAGCACACTTGGCTGTTCTCAGCAGTCTGCCGGGCATTGGAGCGGGGGCCAAGCTGGTCGAATATGACTATCCCGTCAGAACCTACCCGGTTGATTTTGTCCTCTATTACTTCCTGATTGTCCCGTTCAATCAAGCCCATCTCAACCCGGATGCGGCCTCGGCGGCTGGCTATTTCCGCATCGATCTCGCGCGGCACTTCGGTGTCCCGTTGCATATTGCGCCAAAAATCCACGCCTTCCTCCAGCCCTAGGATGGCGAGTCCGGCGCATAGAAAAGCTCCTTCCAGCGTTTTCCCGGCGGATGCCCAGATTCTGAGCGGTCTTGTTGGTCAAGCGAGTAGCCACCAGGCCAGATCATTTCCACCTTCGTCGAGTTCATTTCGGACGGCAGCCATCCACTGCCCGAATCCTGCATTACTGGGTAAACGCTGTCGAATGGTCCCTATCTGCCGGTAGGCGTCCAGCAATTGATTGCGTGTTTGCCCCTCGGTATACAGGCGATAGTTGTATCCCTGGAACAGAGCTAGACAATTTGCCGCACTCCAGATACTGAACTCAGGTCGTACAGGTTAGGCGTCATAACCTGCGCTCTGCCAGTATTGCAGTTCATCGAAGTCTACGGGTTGGGAAAAGGCGATTTGTCTTAGTTCCCGACGCATGACCTCGAAATAATCGGGGTGCTTTTCTGTAAGAATAAAACGCCGATTCATAGTTGCGGCCCACCGGCCCACAGTACTAGTTCCCGCGAAGGGGTCTAGCACTCGATCTCCCTCATCTCAAAGGAGTAATATCGCAAGACACGGCTGACTAGCTCATCGGGAAACACTGCGGGATGCAGCGCATGATTCGACGGCGTGATGTCCCAGATATTGGTCTTGTCGTATTCCCCTAGGATTCGGGAGAGTTCCACCACCTCTGGGTCGGGGGGGGGGGGGGGGGGCTGCGCAAGTTCCAAATAATCAGCCGGTCGGTCTTCTTGCGGTATACCAGCACATATTCGGTCACTGTTACCGGCTTGTACTGAAGCGGTTGGCGGTCGGCTGCAAAGTGGCGGCCCCGTCTTAGGTGCCAGCTGGCCCCCTCCGGCTTGCGCCATATGATGTCGTCAATAAACTCGAATCCTATGCCGTCAAGAATAGGATGCAAGTCAAAGGGAATGGGAAGCGTTTTGCTGGCCGTGCGGCACACATCGTTGGTGAATAGTTGCGTAGCAGTCATAACAAGGGTCGAATGCCCCACTCACAGCGACGCCTCTGCTACGCGCTCCAGCTCCTCCAGCGTCTCGCCCTCGCCCCGGGTGGTTAGCAAGTGGACAATGTGGTTGGCCCCGGCGTCGAAGAAGCGGCGGTTCTGTTCCCGGTCGGGCGGCGCATCCCACATCGTGATATTCAAGGCCGAGGGGTCGCGCCCGTTGGCCCGGTACAGCTCCTCAATGTAGGCTCGCGCTTCCGGCAGCTTGTCCGGGTCGTGATATACCGACGTATCCCGCGCCCTGGGCAGCCAGCCGTCGCCGTAGTCCGCCACTCGCTGAGCCGCCCGCGATAGCTCTCCCCCCACCATCACCGGCGGATGCGGCTGCTGCACCGGCTTGGGATTGCAGATCAGCGGCGGGAAGTCCACCCACCGGCCGTGGAACTCCGCCACCGGCGCTGTCCAGAGTTCCTTCATGGCATAGACATACTCCCGCGTTTGGGCCCAACGGCGGGGGAAGTCCGCGCCTAAGGCCTCGGCCTCGCCTTGCAGCCAGCCGGCCCCGATGCCAAACACGAAGCGCCCGCCCGACACCAGGTCCAGCGTAGCCACTTCCTTGGCCAGCCGAAGGGGGTTTCGCTCTGGCACCAGGCAGATGCCTGTCCCCAACTTGACCGTCTTGGTGACCGCCGCTGCCGCCGCCAGGTATACCAGCGGGTCGATAATCTGATTGATGCGTCCGTCGGCGTAGGCGCTGGGCGCGCCGGCCCGCGCCCCGGCCGCGCCGACGCTAAAGTCCGCAGGCACCACCCCGTGCTCCGGCGCCCACAGCGACGCGAAGCCCAGCTCCTCCACCTTTCGCGCTAGTCCAACGATGTCGAAGTCGTGCTGCGTCATCAGCAGGCAGATGCCAACTTCCGCCATTGTATCCTCCTGTTTCTGAACGGCTACTCTTGTCGAATGCCCGTCCCACCCTTGTTATTCCCGCTGTTGTACCCCCGTCATTCCCGCGAAAGCGGGAACCCCGGCGAGATGGCCCCCGCTTTCGCGGGGGGGGGGGGGGGTATGCGGGTGGGCGAGGTATGCGCGGTGAGGGTATGGGAACCCGCCATATTTGGAAATCCTGGCAACTTTTCCCTGAGTCATTAGCGTCTAGCCTGCGACATCCCCGGCAGGCAACGGCTCCGATGCCAACTCTCGCCAATCCACTCCCTCGTCTCGCAGCCGCCTCTCTGAAACCTCCCGCGCCGCTGTCGCGGCGTCCATTCCGATGAACCGGCGGCCCAGCCGCGCCGCCTCCAGCAACGTCGTGCCGCTGCCTGCGTAGCAGTCCAGCACTGTGTCGCCAGGTTCCGATGATGTCAGGATTATGCGTTCCAGCATGGCGGCGTTCTTTTGCGTTGGGTATGACGGGTTTTGCGGGTCTTTGAAGAGCCAGACATCCTGGGGGAGCTTGCCGGGCGACTGGTCGGCGTAGATTATCTTGCGCGGGTTGCCCGTGGAGCTCCAGGCAATAAGCCCAGCGGCGTCCAGTTCCTCCAGCCTATCCGGCGGATAGCGCCAGTGTCTGCCTGAGGGGGGAGGCATCCCTCGCCACAGGCTGCCGGTGGGGCCGTTGCGGGTGACGCCCGGCGCGTGCAGCGGTGTGGTGGCGTAGCGGCGGCCCTCGCCGTCCACCAGGGGGTAGCGCGCGCGCGCGTCTTCATCGGTCAGAGGCTCCTCTTGCGGGCGCCACTTGAGGCGGTGCGGCGATACCGAGTAGAAGAGAATCGTGTCTTTGATGTTCCCAAAGGAATAGCGGTTGAAGTTCTTGGGGTTGCATTTAATCCGCGTGATGCTGTTGCGGAAGTTGCGGGCGCCGAACACCTCATCCATCAGCAGGCGGACGTGATGCTCCATTTTCACGTCGATATGCACGTATATCGACCCGTCATCCGCCATGACCGAGCGGATTGCTTTGAGCCGCATCCATAGCCGCTCCAGGTAATCGTCGGTTTCCCAAGTATCGGAGTAGGCCAGTTCCCCTGATGCGCTGATAGAGTTAGCCCGCTGAGCATCCAGCAGGAATTCGTTGTTGGTGGCGAAAGGAGGGTCAATATAAACCAGGTCAACCTGGATGCCTTGCCGGGCAATTAGGGTCAGCCCTTCCAAGTTGTCTCCGGGATGAAACAAGTGCGCCATCGCGGCAACCCCCGTGCGGGATTCCTTCGGAAGCGGGAATCCGGGAAAGCTCGGCCATTAGTTATAAAAACGCCCCCCTTTTGTGCCTGAAAAGGAGGGCGGCGGGTTCCGTATAGCTGCAGTGGTTACGGGAAAAGCTGCTCGCCGGTGTCCGCGTCCGTCACGCTGATGGCGGCCATTGGGCACTGCTCCGCGGCCTCCAGGATGACCTCTTCGGTGTCGGCGTCCACGTCCGCCGGAATCGCCTGGCGGTCGTCGTTGAGGGTGAGCGCTTTGGTGGCGATGCTGATGCACATCTGGTTGCCAACGCAAAGGTTGTGGTCGACCGATACACTTAATTTTCTGGCCATGTC
The DNA here is from genome assembly GCA_965199995.1 of Dehalococcoidia bacterium. GTDB lineage: Bacteria > Chloroflexota > Dehalococcoidia > Lucifugimonadales > UBA3495 > VXOI01. The sequence continues at coordinate 340,308 of OZ241328.1, forward strand.
CTCCCCCCGGCATTGCGAGATGTAGCTGCGGCAGCCTTCCGGGTAGCGGCTGACCGCTGTCCGGCCGACCCGGACAAAGTGGCCGCATTCTATCAGCGGCCCATACCCCGGTCAACTGCCCGCGCGCCTGAGGCAAGGCAAGACTTTTGTGGGAAACCGTGTACAATGGCCCAAACCGGCGGCCCAAATCAGCGACGGAGCCATTCTTATGAAATACGACCACATCGTTGTCGGCGGCGGCACCGCCGGTTGCATCGTAGCGGCCAGATTGTCCGAAGACCCGGCCCGCTCCGTGCTGCTGCTGGAGGCAGGCCCGGACTTCCCTGACTTCTCTCAACTGCCCGATATGCTCAAGTTCGGTTGGGGCGTGGTGAACCTCGAAGCCCGCGCCGCCGGCTCGCCCTATAACTGGTCTTTCACCGGAACCGCCACGCCCGAACAAGGGCCGATGCCTGTCCCGCGGGGCAAGACTATGGGCGGCTCCAGCGCCATCAACGGCCAGACCTTCATCCGCGGTGCGCCTGAAGACTTCGACACTTGGGCATCCTGGGGCAACGAAGGCTGGGCCTATCTCGACTGCCTGCCCTACTTTCGCAAGCTGGAGAACGATGCCGACTTCCGCGATGATTTTCATGGCACCGACGGTCCGGTGCCGGTGCGCCATCACCCCCGCGAGGCGTGGCCGGCTACCCAGGAGGCTTTTTTTCAGGCTGCCACCGCCGCCGGATATCCTTTTCATCCTGACGTGAATCACCCCGAGTCCACCGGCGTCAGCCTGCGGGCCGAGAACAACATCGAAGGTGTCCGCTGGAGCATGGCCCTGGCTTATATAGACCCGGCCCGGAACCGCCTCAACCTAACCATCCGCCCCAATGTGCAGGTCAACCGCATCGCGCTGGACGGCGCCCGTGCCGCAGGCATCGAGGTGGAGAGCGGCGGCGAGACTTTCTTGGTGGAAGGCAGGGAAGTCATCCTGTGCGCCGGGGCAGTGGCCTCTCCGCAACTGCTGATGCTGTCGGGTATCGGCCCGGCCGGGCAGTTGGAAGCTCAAGGCATCCCGGTGGCCGTAGATTTGCCCGGCGTCGGACAGAATATGCGCGACCATCCCAACGTCACTGTTCGCTTTATGGTGAAAGAGGGCGTTCCTGTTGACCCGGACGCCATGCGGGCCCTGCGGCTGCGCTACACGGCGACCGGCTCGAGCACGCCCCACGATATGATTCTCTCCCCGGCGTCGCTCAACACAGTAGTGCGGGACAACAATCCAGCTCACACCATCAACTGTGGCCTGTATCTCGCGGTGGGCCAGGGGGAGCTGCGCCTCGTCTCCGCTGACCCTAATACGCCACCCAGCATGAATTACCGGTACCTAGAAGAAGACTGGGACCGGGAGCGGCTGCGAGAGAGTGTCCGGCTGTGCGTGTCGTTGCTTCAGCACAGCGCCTACGACGGTATCATAGACGGAATCCTGGAGCCTGCTCCCGCCGACTTGGAATCCGATGAGGCGCTGGACGCTTGGCTAAGGCGCAACGTCAGCACGTCGTATCACATCTCCGGCACCTGCAAGATGGGCCCTGACAGCGATGTTATGGCCGTGGTGGACCGGCAGCTCCGCGTCAAAGGCGTCTCCAGCCTCCGGGTGGCCGACGCCTCGATAATGCCCGACGTGGTTCGCGCCAACACCAACGTCACCACCATGATGATTGCCGAGCGCGTTTGCGCCTTCATCGCGCAAGGGGAATAGGGGTTGTACATTTGCGCTTGCTGAAAAAGTTACTGCCCGTTGAAGTTGGGCTATCCGGAATCCGGAATAGCGAAACGGGAATGGGCCAAAAGAATCGCTCGGCAAATGGATGTAGACGATAACAAATCAAAAAGCTTCCAGGTGTTCCGAGACGGAGGGAGGAGCTTGGCGGGTTTGTAGCCATGGGCGATCTACTCCGCGAACCCGTACAGCCGGGCGCAATTGTCCCACAGGAACTTGCGCTTGGCGTCCTCGGACAGCGGCAGCTCCAGGAAGCGCTCCACCGATTGCGGGTACTTGGAATCGGCGTGGGGATAGTCCGTGGAAAACACCACGTTGTCCTCCAGCCCGAAGCGTGAAACTACCTCGGCCGGCTCCTCATCGCACTCCACCGACAGGTAGCACTGGCGCCGGAAGTACTCGCTGGGCTCCATCTTCAGGTCGGGATGGTCATACGCCGCCGACATCTCGTAGTGCTCGTCCAGCCGCCAGAGCAGCCAGGGAGCCCACGAGCAATTGCCTTCGAGGAAGGCCACCGTCAGGTTCGGGAACCGCTCTAGCACACCGCCGCCCACTATGTCCACTACCGCCAGCATCATCCCCATGGGGTGGGTGCAGGTGTGGTACAGCATATGGGTGTCGAAGTTGTCGCCGGGCTGAGGTAGGTTCACCCGCCCGCCCTCGTGGAAACACAGCGGCACTCCGAGGCGCTGCACCTCGGCCCACAACGGATCGTAGTACGGGTCGTGCCAGTTGCGTTCGGCCACTGGGTTGGGCCGGACAAATACCGTCTTGAACCCCAGATCTTGCACTGCCCGGCGGGCCTCGGCCACGGCGCCCTGAATGTCCTGAGGCGGAATCATTGCCGCGCCGAACAATCGCTCCGGCCCGCCGCCGCAGAAATCGGCCAGCCAGTCGTTGTATGCCCGCGATATAGCGGTTGCCAACGCCGGGTCCAGATCGCTGTCTCCCAGCGTGAACAGCCCCCGGCTCGGAAACAGCACCGCTACGTCGATTCCCTCCTTGTCCATAGCCATCAACTGCGACGCGCTGTCCCAGCCGCGATACTCCGACTCGACATAAACGTTCTGCTGACCGGTCATCAAAGGCTCAATGGCGTTGGAGTAGCTCCGGTTTGGCAGCGGATAAACATTCGCGCCCACCTGCACACCCAAGTCTCGGGGATGCCGGCTGGTCCCTCGCGGGGCGCGGTCCCGGAAGGCGGGGGCAATGTACCGCTCCCACAAGTCCGCCGGCTCCACGATATGCATGTCCGAATCCATAACCCGAAAGCCGTTCTTCGCCATCAGCGCCTCTCTCCTAGGGGATAATTGGGATTATGATGATAATATCAAAGGGAGGGGTTCCAGGGACATAAATGGGATTTTCCGGGATGGTTCAATGGTCAAAACCAGCCTCAACCCCAATTCCTTGCCTGATATGAACCGGCCCGGGGCCTATTAGCTGAACCTCGAGGAATGGCACGAAATAATACAGTAAGGCCACAAAGACCATAAATTCTTTGCGGTCCATATTTCTGACTTTATTGAGAAATACTCGGGCAATCTAGTAGTCCTTCATAGGAAAAGGGGTTGCTGTTGGAAAATCAATGGATGACATCGAGGGGCAGTTGGAAGAGAATGATATTCTAAAGAAACTGACATTCATACAAAGGGTAGGGAGAGAGAATTCTTCAGAATAATCATAGATACAGATGACAATCAGCGGAGAATTCAGGACAACTCGAGATTCAATTACTGCTCCATACATTCAAGAAGTCCCGGGAGCCGCGCCTTCCGGGACTTCTTCGTGGCGGACTAGGGCCCTGCGCTACCCCTCGCTCACGTCCACTATCACGTTGCCGATGGCGTTGCCCTCCACCGCCCGGTGCGCCTGAACCGTCTGTTCCAGCGGAAAGTGCGGCCCTACCAGATGGGTAAGCGCGTCCGCCTCCAGCCAGGCTGTAATGTCGGCGATGGCCGCTTCTTTGGCCGGTTCGGGCATATCATAGACCAGCACGTTGCGCACCACCGTGTTGCTGCGGCGGAACTGTAACGGGACAGCCGGTTGCTGCCCTGTCCCGGCGGCGTATATGGCCACTACGCCGGACGACTTCAGCACTTCGCTGGTAACCGGGAAATTGGCGGCGAAGTTCCACCTCTACGATATGGTCAACGCCGTCGCCGCCGGTGATGTCCATAATGCGCACGATGACATCTTCATTCCGGTAGTTGATGATGTAGTCCGCTCCGGCTTCCTCGGCGATGTCTGCCTTGTAGTCCGAGCTGACGGTGCTGATAACCGTTGCCCCGGCCAGCTTGGCTTCCTGTACCGCATAATGCCCCACGGCGCCCGCTCCGCCGGGCACCAGCACCGTCTTCCCATTCAGCGGCCCGTCGGCGAATAGGCAGCGGTGGGCGGTCATGGCCGGCACTCCCAGACAGGCTCCCTGCTCGTAGGTCACGGAATCGGGCATCCGCACCCCATGAGCCGAGGGTTGAACCGTGTACTCCGCCGCTGACCCGAAGGGCCTGCCGAACTGGGACTCGAAGAGCCAGACCCGTTCCCCGATGCGGGACTCTGGCACCCCCGCGCCTACCTGGTCGATAACTCCCGCGCCGTCCTGATGCGGTATGACGCGAGGAAAGGCGAGGCGCGTTGTGAGTCCGGCGCGGCGTTTCCAGTCCGAAGGATTAACCCCCGAAGATACAACGCGCACCCGTATCTCTCCTGGCCCCGGTTCCGGTTCCGGCATTTCTCCGAACTGCATGATTTCCGCCGGGCCGTTCTGTTCGTACCACATTGCTTTCATAGTCAGCTCCCTTAGACATAGGGGCGCACATCAGTGCGCCCCTGCAAGTGTCATCAGCACCGCGCCTTATGATGGGATAGGGCTAAGACAGGCTATGCGTTGCGTCCGGCGAAGTCGGACTTGGCCCGTTCGATGGCGGCGGCGCGGCCTGCCTTGAGCACGTCTCTCCGCTCGAAGGCCCACTGATTGGAACCGGCGGTGCTGGCCGTGGTTCCCTGGAAGGCGGGCATAACATAGCGGGCCAGCAGTTCGTAGCTGTGCAGGATGTCCTCGCGCTTGGCCCAGTCAATGGCCTGCACCATAAAGCCGCCGAAACCGCCGCTGCGTTCCTCCAGCTTCTTGATACCCTCGATGCAGTCGTCTGGGGTGCCGATAATCCAAGCGCCCCGAGCGTCCATCTCCTCGATGATGTCTTCCAATGGCCCATCGATGATGGCGTCCCGGCCCATGGTATGTTCGAAATACTCTCGCTGGTAGCGCCCGGCGCCGAGCTTGGCCTGCTTCAGGGCGTCTTTCTTGGACTCGGCCAAGTGAACGGGAAGCACGAGACGCCAGTCGTCGCGGTCTACCGTCTGCCCATGTTCGGCAGCGGAGGTTTCGGCGATGTCCCACAGCGCCCGCAGGTCGGAGTCGGGAGAACCGGGGTCGCGCGGCACGGTGATGGTCAATACCGCTGCGCCGTATTTGCCGGCCAACGCCACGCCGGACGGAGACTGCACCGAGGCTACCGCGATGGGCATATGTGGTTTGGTGTAGGGGCGAAGCTGCAACATCGCCTCCCGCAGGGTGAACCAGTCGCTCTCATAGGTAATCGGCTCGCTCTCGGTCATAAGCCGCAATACCATTCCGAACCCTTCGTCCATTCGCTGGCGTTGCGCCGTAGAATCTATGCCCATCATATAAGCGTCGCCGGGAAGCGCTCCCGGCCCCACTCCGAGCATCACGCGCCCGTGGGTCATATGGTCAAGCTGCACCATTCGGTTGGCGACATTGAAGGGATGGTGGTAGGGGATGCTGATGACGCCGGTGCCCAGCTTGATGTGCTTGGTGCGATCCGCGGCCACCGCGATGAAAATCTCCGGCGAGGAAATGGTCTCCCATCCGGCGCTATGATGCTCGCCGATCCAGGCCTCGTCGAAGCCCAGGTGGTCGAGCCACTGCACCAGCTCTAGGTCCCGGTCCAAGGCCAGAGTGGGATTCTCGCCCACCCGGTGGAAGGGCCCCATGAATATTCCGAATTTCATGCGTTCCGGCAAAGGCATAACGCTCAACTCTCCTCTTGACTCTGTCCGCTCTGACGTAATTATAGCCCTGAAAGTTTTCCCTGCCAAATTGCCAGGCTTTATGGAACGAGGAAAAGGCTGGAGGCGAGGGGCGCGAGCGGCGTCAAGGAGTGCGTTCCGGCCTTGCCATCCCCAGATTGTCCCGCAGCGTCCCCGGCGCGTAGTCGCTACGGAAAAGCCCCCGGCGTTGCAGCTCTGGGACTACCAGCCGGGCGAAGTCTTCGTAGGCCCCCGGCATATGCGTGGCGGCGATGACGAAGCCGTCGCAGGACTCCGAGCCGAACCACTCTTCCATCTGGTCGGCCACCTGCGGCGGCGTTCCGGTAAACACCGGCAGCTCTCGCAGGGTGCCTCGCCCCGACCAAAGCACAAAGTCGTTCAGCGATGGGTTCGGGTTGCCGCTCAACTGGATTACCCGCTCCAGAAATCCCCGCAGGCCGGTCATCGACGCCATTTCCTCGCTGGATAAAGGCTCATCCGGCCGGTGTTGCGAAAAATCGTAATTGAAAACCTCCGACAGCAACGCCAAGGAGTCCACCGGCCTCGCCAAACCTTCGATGAACTTTAGTTTCTCCGCTGCTTGCTGCTCCGTTTCGCCGGCTACCACATAGACCGCGGGCGCGACTTTGATGGCGTCGGGGTTCCTTCCCGCCGCCGCAGCGCGGGCGCGAAGGTCGTCGCGGTAGGCTTTGCAGCCCTCCGCAGTAGGAAAGATGACGAACAGCAGCTCCCCCCACTGGGCGGCGAACTGGCGGCCCCGCTCGCTCTGGCCAGCCTGGATGATTACTGGACGCCCCTGCGGAGGGCGCGGCGTAGTCAGCGGCCCCCGCGTGTGCAGGTGCTGCCCGGCGTAGTCGGCTCGCCGCACCTTCTCCGGGTCGGCGAACCTTTCCCGATCCCGGTCGGCCAGCACCGCTCCGTCGTCCCACGAATCCCACAGCGCTATGGCCGCGGCCATGAACTCGTCGGCCACTTCATATCGGCCGTCATGCTCCAAGTGTTCCGACACCCCGAAATTGTGGGCCTCCGAGTCATTCAGCGAGGTCACCACGTTCCAGGCTGCCCGCCCATGGGTGAAGTGGTCCAGCGAAGCGAACAGACGGGCCACGTGGAAGGGGGAGTAGTAGGTAGTCGAATATGTCGCGCCCAGCCCCAGGCGGATAGTGGCCAGCCCCATCGCCGTGATTACCGGCACCAGGTCTAGCTTCACCACTCGCACCCCGTGCTCCACCGCTTCGGCGAAGGAATCGCCATACCGGCTGGGCATGGCCAGCCGGTCGTCTATGAACGCCATATGAAACTTGGCGGCCTCCAGCGTTCGGGCGATGTCTTGGTAGTAACGCAGGTCCAGAAAATCGGGAGACGTATCGGGATGCCGCCAAGACCCGGTGTAGTTGGAGCAATTGGACGCCTGCATAAAGGCGATCAGGAGCATTTGGCGGTTGGGGGGGTGTGTCAGCATAAAGGTTCGTGGCCTTTTCTATTCCATTTCAGCCTTGCATCTTTCTGCGGCGTCTCGCGCTTTTGAGGTCGCCAACTCCGCCCGTTCCTTGCTGATGGTGTTTCCTTCGCGCCGGTTATGGCGGATTAGTCCTGACATTGTAAGGTTGTCCCGTTTTGCGCGGTTGCAAGGGCCGCACAGCAAAACTCGATTGTCAATAGTATTAGCGCCGCCGTCTTTTCGGGGTTCCCGGTGGTCTAACTCCATGTATCGCAGAGGCAGGACTATCCCGCACCCGGCGCAGACCACTTGTCCATTGCTGATTTGAGCCTCCGCCAAAATGTTACGCATTTGAGAGTGGGTTAATAGTTCCCATTTGGCCTTGACGCGCTGGACAGGAAGGATAAACTCTGGAGCGGCAGCATCCCCTTCATCCGTGCGAACCGGCGGCTCCTTGCTGTGCTGGGCGATAGCTTGTCCATTCAGAACAAATTGTTGCTGCACATCCTTAGCTTCCCCAATCGGAACGCCGGTTTCTTGCGACAAGCGATTAAGGATGTGCTCATAACCGTCTGTCCGCCGGTCTATGCCCACCCAGCGGCGCCCCAGCCGGTGCGCCGCTATGGGCGTGGTGGCGCACCCAGCGAAAGGGTCTAGTACAATGTCGCCCTCGTTGCTGGACGCCTTGATAATTCGTTCGTAGAGCGCCAGCGGTTTCTGGTCGGGACTGCCGGTGCGCTCTTTAGATTGCGAACCCAAAACTTTTACATCTGTCCAAATGTCTTGTAAGGGGAGGCCTGGCATTTCATCCAAGTAACGCTTGTAGCGCGGTACATTCCCAGGCTTGGTCTGTACGATACGGCCCTCATTTATCAACTCCCGCATCTGCTCTTGACTATATCGCCAATAACGAGTGACGCCCATCACTTCGTATCTAGGGTTGCCTTTTGATGCCCCACCGGGGCCAGTGATATTGTCAAGGGTATACCGGCGCCCTGTTTCAGCATCTACATACTTATAAATACTATCTACGTAGTCTGTCTCGTAAGGCACATATATGGGATTCCAAGCCCATTCATCAGACTTGGTATAAAATAATATCGTATCGTGAATCCGCCCATGCTGTTTTCGGCCCTGCCGGGTGTCGTTATGAGATGTGGTGCGTTTCCAAACAATCGAGCTCCTGAAATTATCCACTCCAAAGATGACATTCATTGTGGATTGGATGTAGCCATTAGCTGTATCGTCGCAATGCAGATATATACTGCCCGTTTGCTTCAGTACCCGGCGCATTTCCATCAACCGGACGCCCAGAAAACAGAGGAACGCCGCGGTATCATCGTCTTGCGACAGCCGGGTGGACTCAATCACGGCGTACAGAGCAGGATTGTCATCCTTGATTTCCTCCAGCCATTCCCGGTGGACGGGCGCCATTTCCACTGGTCAGGGCGTTGTCGCTGTTGCTGTTTCATAGCGGGATGATCAGCCCAACGCCAAGCGTTTTCGTATTGCCCGGCAGTGCCAGCCCGGTTGCGCTTCTTGTTAAAGGGCGGGTCCGTGGCGATGAGGTCTATGGTGTCTGAGTTCATTCCTCGCAAAAACGGCAAGTTATCGCCCTCGAACATCACGTTATCCGGAAAGTTTTGTACGCCGGCCATATCTGCTTCCTTCGGATTCGCCTATGGCTAGGGATATATCAGACGGTAACGGCAACGGTCAACAGTCAGATGACATTACCCCCGGAATATGCCTATGCCCCGGCCCGTGCCGGTTGGCGGGCGTTCAGCACCAGCAGGCTGCCAGCGGCGGCGATGGCGGCATAGGCGATAAATATCAGCGTATAGCTGCCCCGAAGGTCGAAGGCCAGCCCCGCCAGCAGCGGCCCGGTAGACTGTCCGGCCAGCACGCCGATTTCGCCGATGCCCCGGATTTTACCCAAAGAATTCCGCCCGAAGTAATCGGCATACACCACTGCGGGGATGATGTTTCCCCCGGCGGCCACCAGCCCAATCAGCGCTGCGGCGGCGAAGGCGCCTGCGATGTTGCTAACCAGGAAGAGCAACAGCACCGAGGTGGCAAGCAGAGCCATCATTGCGGAATACATTACCCGCGCCGCCACCCGCTCCATCAGCCAGCCCCAGCCGACGCTGCCCAGCGCCGATACTACCCAGCTTGCCGTGACTACCGCGGCGGCGTTGGTCAGCGACAGCCCTTGATCTCTTAAATAAGCGGCGATATGCACGTTTACCCCGGCGTGAACGAAGAACGTGCTGAACCCCATCACTACGAGGATCCAGAAGGCCGCAGTCCGGACCGCTTGCCGCGTTTCCCAAGAATCGGCGTCAGCCCGTGAATCCGGCGGGGACGCTGGTGCCTCTCGCCCGGAGCCGCCGTCGGGCCGGAGGCCCAGGTCTTCGGGCCGCTCGACCACCAGCAGCAGGTTGGGCAACAATGCCACCGCCAGCGTTACTCCGCCCAAAGAAATCCAGGCCGCGGATAGGCCGAAGTTGTCGATCATCAGCGCCGCCAGCATGGTGAACACCACGCCGCCGATGGCCCCGAAAAGGAAAATGACGCCGATGGCCCGCCCCAGCATACGGATGAACCATCGCGACGTCACCGTGCCGGCGCCGATGGGGGCTGCGGTGTGGAAGACTACCCGCGCCGCGGCATAGGCGACATAAAAGGTGGCGGGAAGGGTGGCCCAAGCCAGCGATAACATGGAGGCGCCCACCGTGGCTACCCCGGCGACCAGCACCGGCCGGGCCCCGAACCTGTCGATCGCCCAGCCGATGGCCGGCGACAGCGCCATGGACGAGAGCGCCCCTGCACTCACCGCCCCGGCGATGAGCGTGCGCGACCAGCCCAGCTCCTGCGACATGGGATAGATGAATACCGTTAGCGTGGTGATGGCCGGGGCCATCCGGGCGAACACCGCCGTACCAGAGGCTCCGGCCACAACCCACCCATAGTAGAAGGGCAGAATACGCTGAATTCTGGAGGCCAGAAGCATACTTTAGCGCGGTTTCCGCCGGCAATATAGGGCAGAGGGCGGAGAAAACTCAGGAGATGAATAGTCTCTGCGCCCTCTGCGTTGCGGGGATGGATTAGCCTAGGTGCTTGCCGAAGAAACCCAGCACCTTCTCCCAGCCGTCATTGGCCGCCTCGACGCGGTAACTGGGCCGGTCAACAGCGAAGAAGCCGTGGCCCGCGTCGTCATAGCGATGGAACTCGTAATCTTTGCCATGCTTCTTAAGCGCTTCCTCCGTCTCGTCCACATCGGCAGGGGAAGGCCGGGGGTCATCGTTGCCGAAGAGGCCCAGCAAGGGGCAGTTCAGCCCCTCAGTGAAATCCACCGGCCAGGCCGGCATCGCCGGGGTAAGCTGGTCATTGCCTTGGGTCACGCCGCCGCCCCAGCAGTCCACTGCGGCGTTCACGCCATCGAGGGTGCAGGCGGCTAGGTATGTCTGTCGTCCGCCGGAGCAGAAGCCGATGAGTCCCACCTTGCCGTTCAGATAGGGCAGGGTGCGCAGGTAGGCCATCGCGCTTTCCACATCGCCCATGGTGCGGACATCGGGCATTCCGCCCTTCTCCCGGATGCTGGCGCTGTTCTCCTGGGGCGTGGACTGGCCCTCGCGGAAGTGCAGGTTGGGGGAGATGGTAACGAAGCCGTGATAAGCCAGCTTGCGGGCCATCTCCTTGGAAGCCGCGTCCCACCCCGGCATATGGTGAATCAGCACCACGCCGCCATACGGGCCGCCTCCCAGCGGTCGCGCCAGGTAGGCGTCAATCATGTCTCCCTCGTGCCCTTTCATTAGAACCGTTTCCGCCATCAGTCCTTCGTAGGCCATATCAACAAATCCTCCGCAGATTGTGGGTTTCCCTAATGCAGGTCAACCCGTCAGTAGCCTACTATCGGCGTAAACTTACGTCAATCTGCCGCCTTGCGATTATGAGTTATGCTAGACTTATCGTCCGCCGCGCCCCCTGCGCGCGGACAAGGCGGGCTTAATTCCGCAGAGAGGTGGCCGCTATGCGTATCGGTTTGTTTGTGGGCGCTCTGGAGCTTATGCGGGACGTAGCGGAGCGGTTGCGCCGCATATCCGCCGCTGAAGAAGACGGGTTCGACAGCTACTGGCTGCCGCAGCACTTCGGCGCCGATATGCTAACCATCATCGCTATGGCCGGAATGCAGACCAGCCGCATAGAGTTGGGGACGGCCGTAGTCCCAACATACCCCCGGCATCCCGTCGCGCTGGCGCAACAGGCGCTCACCGCGCAGGTGGCTACCGGCGGCCGCCTCACCCTGGGCATCGGCGTCTCGCACCGCTCGACCATAGAGGACTGGTTGGGTCTGTCTTATGCCCATCCGGGCCGGCATATGGAGGAATACCTGTCCGTGTTGCGTCCCCTGTTGCATGAGAGCGGCGTGGATTTTCACGGGCGGGAATTCCGGGTAGCCGGGGAATTGCAGATTCCCGATGCTGACATGGTTTCCGTCCCGGTGCTGATGGCCGCCCTCGGCCCGCGAATGCTGGAGATAGCTGGCCGGCTGGCCGACGGCACTGTGACCTGGATGACCGGCGTCAACACGCTGCGCGACCACGTGGCGCCGCGCCTTAAGGAAGCGGCGGAAGCCGCCGGCAATCCGGCGCCCCGAGTATGCTTTGGGGCGCCCATTGCCGTTACGGATCACCCGGAGAGCGCCCGGGCCCGCGCCGACCGGCTCTTTCAGCACTATGCTGCCTTGCCCAGCTATCGGGCTATGCTAGAGCGGGAAGGGGTAGACAGTCCGGGCGGCATCGCCATCGTCGGCGACGAGGCGGCAGTGGAAGACCAGTTGCGCGCCTTGGCGGAATTAGGGGCCACGGACCTGCTGGCCACTATCTTTCCGGTGGACGGATCCCAAACCTCCTTTACCCGCACCCGTACTTTTCTTCAGGGTTTGGTGGGCCGCATCTGATTCCGCGCCGCCCTGCAATCCCGGAGAGGAAGGCTCCAGGACCGGCGGCGGCTTTTCGGTGGCCCGAGGCGGGCGGCTCCCGCGTAGAGCAGACAAGGAAGAGATTGTATAGCAATACAATTTTGTGATTGTTTGCACATTGTTGACCGGTGCTACCTCTATATTTAGAATGCTATTTATCTGATGGTGGGATAGAGAAAAGTCCTCGCAAGGCCATAGATTTCAAGGCGGGAGAGTTCCATATGTACCAGAACGTGCTAGTGCCGCTGGATCGTTCGGTGGAATCTGAGGGAGTGCTGGACGTAGTTCCCGACTTGGTAAATCCCGGCGGACAGGCCACTTTGCTGTCAGTGATACCGCCGGGGCGCACTCGGTCTCTTGGGGAGCTGGTGGTATTGGGAACCCAGCAGGAAGAGGAAGACCGCGCCCGGGCGATGGCCTATCTCAATCGCATCGCCAACCGCCTGCGGGAATCATCGGTGGATTCCAATACCGCTGTTGTGGTGCATGACTCAGTGGCCTCAGCCATCGTTGCCTATGCTAACCGCAACTCGGTGGACCTAATTTCTATGTTCACCCACGACCGGCGCGGATTGGCCAAACTGGTCAAAGGAAGCGTGGCCCGGGAAGTGGAGCGCCGGGCCGTAATGCCCGTTCGGGTCTTTCGCCCCGAAGACCTGTTGGCCGGAGCGTTGCAGGGGCAGGCGGCGGCCAGCGAGGATTTTGACTATGCCAGCGTTGACGTGTTCGCTCGCCTGACCAGAGAGCAGATTGCCACGGTAGTGGCCTTGGGGAATCGGGTTTCTGTTTCCGAAGGGGAAACTTTGGGGGCCGGCGGCGAGGCCGGTCAGAATCTCTTTATCATCCAGACCGGCGAGGCGCAGTTGACGGCGCAGTCCGAGATTGGACAGATAGCTGTTCGGCTGGCCGGCCCAGGCGAGTCTTTCCCCCAGGCCGTCTTGCTGGGAGAGGGCACGCTGATAACCGCCGCTTCCGCTCTGAGCGATATGACGCTGTTGCAGATTCCTCGCTCCCGGTTGTTGGACCTCTGCACTCAGGATGCCGCTATCGGGCGCGGAATATATGCCGCCACCGCCCAGCTCTTCGCCAACCGTTACAGCCGCACTCTGACCCAGTTGGGCATGAGCGTGACCCGCGAGTTGCGGCGGGAGAGCGGGGAAGACACATAGGTCTTCGGCCAAAGACTCCCTTCCGGGTAGTGCGAGAGGCGGTAGCACAGGCATCTCTAGGCAAAGTTTGGAGGTGTGGGATGGTTACTATACTGGAACCCAGGGAGGTCATCTCTGTCGGGCATCTTCCGGTGATTGGGCCGGCGCCACCCCGGGCGGCGAGGCGGTATGAGTTGAGCTACTCAGTGCCTTGCGCGGGCGTCCGGTATTATTCCTTCCGCCTCGCTGAAAAGCCCCGGCCGGCTCCGATGTTCCTGCCAGTCAAGCTCATCGACGAGAAAGTTATTCTCATATAGAATCGGAATCCGTGGCCGTCCCTTTGGAAAATTCAGGGCGGCGAACCTGATAGAAGGCGTGTGAAATGTACGTACAAATGGCATGGGGACGGGCCCGCTCCGGTGCTTGGGAAGACTTGAGACAGTTCTACGTTGAAAAAGTCATTCCCTTCACCGTGGGTATGCCGGGGCTGAAGGGCCGCCAACTTTGGCGCGGTACTTCGGACCCCGACGAAATGGCGTTCTGGAGCGAGTGGGAGTCGCTGCGGGAGCTTCGCAACTATGAAACCAGCCAAACCCGCCGGGAACTGGCCGGCGACGCGGAACAGTATTTCCACCCAATGGCCTACCCGATGGGAGAGACCTGGATCAAGCACTTCGAGATTGTGGTCTCCAGCGATGACTCCACTACCCTCCCAGCGCCGGAGGAGTCGCTGATAATGATGGCTTGGGGCAAGCTGCGCCTGGGTTCCTGGAACGAGTACGAGGACTTTTACCGGAATCAAGTGTTCCAGGGCAACGGCCGGGCAGTTGAAGGTATGAGCGACCGGTTGCTCCTTCGCAGCACCGAGGACCCGGATGAAGGCATCAGCGTCAGTGTCTGGAACAGCGAAGAGGCGCTGCTCCGCTACGAACGCAGCGACCTTCGTCGCGGCATCGCCCAGGAAGTGGAGGGCTTGTATCGCGGCGAGTTCTGGGTCAAGCACTTCCAGGTCACAGACAGCAACAGATAAGCCAGAAGTCCCGCGCGGAGAATGCAAAGGAGGCGGGGCAATTACCCTCGCCTCCTTTTTGCGCATCGCGAACATTCCAAAGGAGAGGAAGGGAGAGCGAAGAGAGCAGGAGGCCCTGATATCGGAGAGGAAAGGGGTTCTCCGCGCGGATACGGAACCCCAGCAGACTGGATTGCTGGGAATGCCGTTATCCCGACGTTGGTCATCGGGTATTTTCCCAGCTAATGCCGGTGTGCGCAAGAATGAGGGCGTTGGTTGCATTAAGCGCCGCACACCACGCCTTTTCAGCGGCATCGCGCATATCCTCTGCTTCCAGCCGTTCAATGCCGGCCCCCGCCATAGTGCGGGCGTCGGCAAATAATTCGCGTACTCGCGCATCTCTGTCAATTGCAATAGCCATTCAGAGTCTCCTTACAACAGGGTTGGCGCATCCCTGTAAATCCCTAACTGAAATACTGTTAAATGCATGCGTTTATCAATACCGGCTACGGGGTATTCATAGGGAAATTAACGAAAATTAAAGGACACCCATGGCGAACTCTAAAAAGCGGTAAGGGCGGGTTTCACAACCCGCCCCTGATATGGTCTCTGCCTTATGAAGGTTCGCTATTACTGTCTTGCGCCGTAGATTGCGTCCGGCAGCCAGAGGGCCAGGTCGGGAATGAACAGCACCAGACCAGTGGTAATGGCCATACAGCCCATGAAGGGCAGCACCCCGATCCATACATCCGCGATGGTACTTTGTTGCAACACCTCGTTGGCGGCTTCGGCCTGCTCCCGGTCTACGTCCAGCCGCACGCCGTGCAACACATAGAGGTTGATTCCCTCGGGCGGGCTGATTAGGGCCGCTTCCACCAGCAACACCATGATGACGCCGAACCATACCAAGTCAACCCCGGCGCCTTCCAGAGTCGGTAGCAGAATCGGCACGGTGGTTACCATCATGGCGAAGCTTTCCATGAACGTACCCAGTACCAGGTAGAACACCACCAGCACCAGCACCAACTGCCAGTCGTTCAATCCCAGCCCTGAAATAGCCTCGGCAATCTGCTGCGAGATGCCCAGCCGCGCGAAGGCGAAGGACAAGGTGAAGGCCGCCAGCACTATCAGGAAAATCATTCCGGTGGTGCGCACCGTGGAGATGAAGGCGTCTTGAACGATGAGGAAGTTCCGCCGGATGAGCTGTTTCTGCACTGCAGTGTCAGGGAAGCGCGCGTTCCGGAGTTCGTCTTGGGTAGAGTTGACCAAGAAAGGCACCCATCCGCTCCATGGAACAATCACGACCTCAACGAGGAAGATGTTTTCGCCGAAGAGGCTCTCCCACCAAGGGTTGTATTGGCTGGCTATCGCCGCTGGAACATCAGCGGCCGAGGGGTATTGGGCCAATATTTCCATGGGGATTTCAACGATGTCAGCCAAGTCTCTCCCCATTAGGGCAAAGGCGATGTGCACTACCAAGTGAAGCAGGAGCAGTCCTACTACCAAGCCCAACATCCACTTAAACGCAGTGGATATGTTGATCAGTCCCAAGGACCGCATCATGCCGCCGAATATTGGGAGCAATATCTCTTCGATGTTCAGAATGCCGGCCAGCACGAAAGCGCCGTACACGCCGAAAGCCGCCGCCTCGGAGGGAGTGGCGATACCTCCATATATGGAGCCAATCACCACAATAATCAAGGCGACTATCGGCACTAGGGCGATGGATCCGATGAGCCTATTCATCCACCCTTCGAGCGTGATGAAGCTGTCGCCCGACTCGCGGGGAGCAAGGCCGCGCCAGACAAGGGCGAGGGTGAAAATCATGGCCATAAAGCTCAGTGTCAGCACTACTCCCGGAACGAACCCGGCCATATATAGGCGCCCGATGGATTCCTCCACCAGAACGCCGTAAATGATAAGGCTAATGCTGGGCGGAATCAGGATGCCCAAGGTTCCGCCGGCTGCCAAGGAGCCGATCACCATCCGTTCCGAGTAGCCCCGCGCCCGGAAGCTGGGCAGCGATACGCGGCTGATGGTGGCGGAAGTCGCCACGCTGGAGCCGGAACAGGCAGCGAAGATGGCGCAGGACACGATATTGGTGTGAATCAGTCCGCCGGGGAGCCACCAGATCCAGCGGGTGATGCCGGCGTACATCCGCTCACCCATGCCGCTCCGGTTCATCAGCTCACCCATTAGGATGAACAGCGGCACAGCTACCAGGATGAAGCTGGTGTTTCCTTCCCAGGATTTGTTAGCCATGATGTTCCACAGGGGAGCATCGGAAAAGAAATGCATGATGATGAGGGACAGGGCACCCAGCGCGGCAGCCACGTACATCCCCGCTAAGAAGAAGGCCCCCATCAGTCCGAATGCGACGCCAATAGCCACAGCTTAACCTCTCATGCCGGTATGGGCCGGGTCAGATTAAATCGTGCGGTGGTGGATATTAGTCCGCTACCCCGGCGGCTTCGCCTTCGGTGACCGCCATTGACTCGACTTCCTCGCCGCCGCGCCAAGCGTTCCAGCGCACCAGCAGTCCTTCCGCTACCATCATGTACATCATCTGCAAAGCGGTGAGGCACAGCAGCGTGAATCCCAGGGCTACCACGATTTTGGGGATGAACAGTGGAGTGAGGGGGTAGTCGTTGGTCACAACGCCGCGCTCGTAGTTGTTGATGACGTTTTCCCACATCTTCCACATAGTGACCCAACCTAGGAAAAGCACGGCGGCCATGGCCAGCCAGTCTGCCGTCGCCCGCGTCTTCTGCCCCATATAAGGCAGCAGCACGTCGATTCGGACGTGGGCGCCGGAGCGCAGGGAGTAGGAAAAGGCCCACGTGGCAGCCATCGCCAGCACGTAACCACTCATCACGTCAGTACCGGGAGCCTGCGTCCAGTCCAGCTTTCGGGCTACCACCTGATAGGTGATGAAGAATCCCAGCAACAGTAGCTCAATACCGCAGATGTATCCCAGGAAGAAGTAGAACTTGTCCATCTTCTGGGTTATCGCCCGTGTTCCCAGCAGCGCGGCTCGCGGCCCGAACGCCAGCCCCGAAAGCACCAGGATGACACCTAATGCCACTATTGTTACAAACATCCATATCATTTCACTAGGCATTTATGTTACCGCCAACCCGTTGAATTTTGGGCTGCCACTGGGTTCGGCCACCAATCAGCCGAAGACATTGCCAATGCCTTCTTTCGTTGGCAATGATACACGAATTTTCAGTTCGCGCAATCCCTTTTAATAACGAATCACGGGCTTTGTTGGCGACGGAGCTGCTCTTCCAGTTGCCGGATTCGCTCTTGGGCGGCCTCCCGCTCTGATTCCGCGTCCGCGGCTCGAGTCTCGGCCCGGACGGCTCGGTTCTCGGCTATGGAGACGCGGCTCTCGGCTAGCAATAGGTCTGCCTTGGTGGCGGTATGGGCAGCTTCCTCGGACTGGAGGGCGGCTTCCGATTCCGGCAGATTGCGCAGCCAGGTTTCCTTGACCGGGTCGTACAGGCGCAGGCGGCCTTCTCCCGGCGTAACGTAAATGTCCAGCCCCAGTAGTTGGCTATGCCCTCGGATGGTTCCGTTAGGGTCGCGGCGCAACTCCGCCGGAAAGTATGCGCCATCCGCCGGCAGGTCGCATTGCAACGGCGGCTCCAGGCACTCGCCGGTGGGGTCGAAGCGCTAGTACTCGGCCACCCCCAACTCTGCGTATCGGTTCCGCTTTTCGCCAGGGTCGTTAGCCACGGTGGACTCCGAGGCAATCTCCATCACGAAATCGGGCCCTTTGCCTTCCCGCCAGACGAAATAGGATCGGCGCAGGTGGCCGTCTACCCCGAACACCACGAATACGTCCGGCGCCAGGCGGGCGGCTACGTCATTCACTCGGTAGTAGACCAGCATATTGCCGGCCACGTAGACATCATCTCGGCCTGCGAAGTGCAATCCCAGGGTGCGCACGGTGTCGGTCAGCGGGCAAAACTGATAATCGCTTTCGGCCAAAGGTTCACCGTCGGATTCGGGATAGTAAATGCTGGGGTCTTCAATTTCTTCTTTATGACTGCTGGGTCCGCTGTCGGCAGGCCGGTTTAGCATTGGCTATGCTCCTGGGAATCAGGAGTTTTGTTATTATTTTCCGCCTCTCTGATTTGCGGCGTTAGTGATATGGGACGCGTAGCGTATCCGGCTTCGCTGGGGAGGGAGGCCGGTTGGCCTATTATACCCCGGCGGCGGTAATTAAGGCCGCAGCGCCGGGCGCGCCCCGGCGAATCCGGATACTGCGAAAAGGAAAACGCCCCTCCGCTTAAAGGGAGGGGCGTTCGCGGGTTAAATACCTGAGATTCCCTACGGGGAGTGAGGCCCCTTGGTAACGTCGACCGTGCTGACCGCGCCGTCAGGACCAATGCTCACGCCAACGTAAGGCCCGACGTGATCATTGAACATTTCCACAGCAAGATCGTTCTTGCCCGGGTATCCCAGCCGTCGCAGCCAGCCGGGAATGACGTTTTCCATTACGGCAACGTTCAGGCTGTATGCGGCCAGGTCCGGGGAGAATTCCACCAGCTCCATTCCGGCGTCTACGTTCTTCTGTACGCCGGTGACGTTCTGGATGGAAGTGAGCCGCAACTGCTCCAGCTCCGACTTGGTGCCTTCCTCGATGAATATCTGTTGCAGGTCGGCCGGAATCTTGTTCCACACATCGGCGTTGACCACATTGTTGGTGGAAAGCAGGCTCTTCAGCGGGCCGTTGAGATATTGAGTGACTTCGTACCAACGCTGGCCGTGGCCGGGGGTGGAGCCGGTTACGCCGGCGTCCAGGATGCCGCGTTCCAGAGCCGTATAGACCTCCGCGAAGGCCAGGAACTGGGCTTCCGCGCCCATGCCGTTAATCCAGTCGGAAAGGGCCGCGGCATGGCTGCGAGTCTTCAGCCCATCGAAGTCCTCCAGGGTGCGCAAGGGTTTCTTGCTGAAGAAGAACTGGTCGTTGCCGGAGTACCAGTTATGGTTGACGATGATTCCTCCGCTGGTTTCCCTGGCCACCATTTCTTCCAACTGCGGGTGCATATCGGTCAACGACAGGTACATCGTCTCCCAGTCTGGGTAAATGCCCCAGAGGGACTGTACTTCTATGGCGGGCAACTCGCCAGCCACGTATCCGGTGTAGATATTGGCCATGGAGAGAGTGCCGTCGGAGACCAGTTGCAGGGTGTCCGGGCCGGCCAGCCCCAGCTCCGGGAAGGAGCTGACTTCCAGGACCAACTGACCATTGGTGCGAGCTTCCAGGTTGGGGGCCCAATACTGCTCAATAATCTTGCAAGGCAGCAGGCCGCGGTTGATGCAGGCGTGCTGGATGGTGATGCTTTCCCCGCTGGAGGTCAGCTCTGTGGGGTTGGTCAGGTTGGCTTTCTCGATGAGGGACTTGTAGTAGCTGCTCTCATAAAGCCACAAGTGGTCTTCCAGCGCGCTGAGCGGCACGTTGCCCTCGGAGTCGCCCAGATCGGCGTCCGGTTCACCCGTAAGACTTAGCGGCGCGGGGCCGACCATTTGGTTGATGTCGCCGACATAGATGGCGCCGGGGCCGCCGGCGTGGTCCATAGCGTACTTCATCAAGGGGTCTTCTTCCGACATCATCGCTTCGGTTGGCTCTTCGGCCATAGCCATAGTAGGCGCTTCGGTCGGCTCTTCAACCATGGCCTGCGTCGGCTCAGGGACAGGGGTTGCCGTCGGAGCTTGCGTAGGGGGAACCGGTGTGGCCGATTCGCCGCAGGCTGCCAGCCCGACCAGCAGGAGCACCGAGGCCATCAGGAGTGAGAGAAAAGGTAATTTGAGACGGGTCATCCTGGAATACACCTCCTAAAATTTGTTCCCCATTAGGGCGGATTAGACACTGACTAGTAGGCGCCGATGTCTGTGGCTTCCTCTGGTGCCCTGGATGGGCGCCCCTCGGCGGGCCTGCCAGAGCTGTGCCGCGGCTTCAGTTGGCTCGAGGGCCTTTGGTGACGGGGGCAGATTCGATGGAGCCATCCTCGGTAATGCGCAGCCCGATGTAGGGGCCGGCGTGTTCATTGAAGATTCGGACGGCATCCTGATTGTTTTCCGGGTATCCGAGGCGGCGCAACCAGTCGGGGATAACGTTCTTCGGCAGCACCATGCCGGCGATATAGCGAACGATGTCCTCGCTGAAGGGAATGGGCTGTATTCCCAGTTGCTGGTTGGCTTGCACCGACAAGATGTTGTGATACGGCGCTATCCGCAGGGCCTCCAGCTCCGCTATGGCGCCTTCCTCGATAATGATTTGCTGGATGTCTTCCGGAATGCTGTCCCACAGGTCGCCGTTGATGACGTTGGTAGTATAGCCGAACCCGATGATGGGCCCGGTCATATAGCCCGATATTTCGTGATACCGGCCGCTGATGGCCAGCAAGGCCCCGGTGGTGCCGACGTCAACCGTGCCGTTCTGCAACGCCAGATAGTCGGCGCCGGGGGGAATGAAGATGGCTTCGGCGCCCAGCCCTTCGATAATGCTGCTCAAAGCGGCGGCGTGGGTGCGAATTTTCTTGCCCTGGAAATCTTCCACGGATGTGATTGGCGCGTTGCTGAAAAACCACTGATCAGCCCCGGCATACCAGTTGCGGTTTATTATTGCGCCGCCGGTTTCATCTATCAGCATCCGCTCGACGTCCGGAACCATGTCCGACAACGCCAGGTAGGTGGATTCCCAATCCGGGCCCATGCCCCAAAGAGACTGAACTTCGATGGCAGGCAGCGCTCCGGCCACATATCCGGTGTAGATGTTGACCATATCCAGAGTGCCGTCGCCCACCAGGTCCAGAGATTCCTGGGTGATGCCGCCGCCCCCGGCCCCGCTCAATTCGGCGAAGGAAGTTATCGAGAGTTGCACCTGTCCTTTGGTGCGGTCCGCCAACTGCGGAGCGAAGTAGGCTTGCATTATCACGCAGGTGGGCAGGTTTCGGGAAAGGCAGACATGCTGAATTTCGATCTCCTCGCCGGAGGAGGTCAATTCAGTAGGATTTATCAGGTTAGCCTTTTCAATCAATTCTTGGTAGTAATCGCTGGTATAGATGAATCCGTGGCCTGGAACCCCAAACTCCTCCGCCCCGAACAGTCCCAACCGGAAAAGCTGTTGGAACTGAGCTTCCTGTTCCTCGCCCGGCGGGAGGAATACCAGGCTGTCGTGGGGAGGCGGGCCGATTAACTGGGCGTAGGTAGCCGGGTTAGTGGGGTCGCCGACGAAAATTGCGCCCGGGCTGTTGGCGTGGGCAGCGGCGTATTCCGCCAGAAGATCCTCAACCGTCATCGCGGGCGGCGCAGTGGACTCCGGCGTCGGCGTTGGGGGAATCGGTGTAGGCGCCGGAACGTTCGTAGCCGCTATCACGGCGGCCGGCGCGGCCGCGGTAGGCACCGGGGTTGCGGTAGCGGGCGCCTCTGTCGGCGCCGGGCCCGCCGGAGTCGCCTCTGGCGCGCTGGCCGCCGTAGGAAGCGGCGTCGCGGTCGGAGGAACGCTGGTAGGCTCTGGAACGGTAGTAGCTGTCGGCTCGGCCTCATCCCCGCCGCAGGCTACTAACACGGACAGAAGGACAAAAAGCAGAGCCACTGGAATAATCAGGCGCAAGATTACACCTCGCTGTGGTGATGGCTGAATATTAAATTGACGGATATGGGCGCGAATTTTAATGGCTGATAGCTGCCAGGTCAATGAACAGTTACCGGATGGATTAGCCAGATTGCATAACGCAAACTGATGTCTAGCCAACGAAATCAGTTATGTACTAATTCTGGCAAGGGCAATGCCGGAACCATCACCGCGTGCCTTTGGCCTGGTCGGGCAGCCAGGTGACAATTTCGGGGAACAGCATGATTATGCCAATCACCAGCGCCATACACCCCATGAATGGCATAACGCCAATGTAAACGTCGTTTATCGTCTCCGTTTCGGTCACCCCTCTCGCCTCCGCCGTTTCATGCCTCGCCCCGTGAAGCACGTAGAGAGAAAGACCTTGCGGCGGGCTTATCTGCGCCGCCTCCAGCAGGATAATCATAATGATGCCAAACCATAGCAGGTCTATTTCGCTCTGGAGCAGCGTCTCCAGCAGAATGGGCAGGGTGGTCGCCAGCATGGAATAGCTTTCCATGAAGGTTCCCAGCAGCAGGTAGAAGATTACCAGTATTCCCACCAGCTGCCACTGCTCCAAATCGAGACTGACCACCAGGTCGGCCAGGGCATGGGAGATACGCAGGTAGGCGAAGGCGAATTGCAGGGTGAACGCGGCCATCAGAATGAACATAATCATGCAGGTAGTGCGCATGGTGGACAAGAACACTTCCTGCAGCATCGCCAGATTGGAGCGCATCATCGCGCCTACGTAACTTGTGGAGGGCATTTGCGCCTCTTCCATTTCATCGCGCGACACTTCCGTCAATATGGACACCCAGCCCATGGGCGGAAGGAACAGCACCTCGATCATGAAGATGGCTTCGGCCAGTTCCTGCTCGACGAAAAGGGAGCGGTTCGGGAAAAAGACTAAGTAGAAGGTCTG
The DNA here is from genome assembly GCA_965199995.1 of Dehalococcoidia bacterium. Taxonomy (GTDB): domain Bacteria; phylum Chloroflexota; class Dehalococcoidia; order Lucifugimonadales; family UBA3495; genus VXOI01. Next base: position 363,281 of record OZ241328.1, read on the forward strand.
GATAGCCAGATGAAGCACTACCAGCCCGATGAACGCTACCAGGATGGCCCGGAGGGGGGAGTAGAAGCCCAGAAGTCCGGTGTTTCGCAGCGCTGCCCCTACCAGCGGCACCCATAGCGGTTTCGAGTTATAGAGGAAGGCCAGGATGAAGGCGCCGTACACCCCGATGGCCGCGGCCTCTCCGGGGGTGGCGATGCCGCCGTAGATCGAGCCCAACACCGCCAGAATCAGGATAACCACCGGCGCAACAGCGATGGACCCAGTTATCCGATATACCCACCCCTGCCAAGTTCGGAAGGTCTCTCCGGGAACCTTGGGAGCAATGCCGGGCCAGATGATGGCGCAAATGCCGATGAGAACCATAAAGGTCAAAGCCATCAGGGCGCCGGGAATGAACCCGGCCAAGAAAAGCCGCCCGATGGACGTGCCAGTACTGAGACCGTAGATGACCAGCAGCACGCTGGGCGGAATTAGTATTCCCAGCGTGCCCCCGGCGGCCAGCGACCCTACCACCAGCCGGTCGTTGTAGCCCCGGGTGTGGAACGTCGGCAACGCCACCCGGCTGATGGTGGCGGCAGTGGAGATACTGGAGCCGGAACAGGCGGCGAAGATGGCGCAAGACACGATGTTGGTGTGCAACAGCCCGCCCGGTATAGGCGCAACCCAGCGGTCCAGCGCCCGGTACATCCGTTCGGCGATGCCGCTCCGCAACACCAGTTCGCCCATCAGGATGAACAGCGGAATCGCCACCAGCAAGAACCGGGTATAGGTGTCCCACGCCCGGTTGGCCATGATGTTGGACAGATTGCTGTCAGAGAACAATTCCATCAGGAGCAGCGCCAGGGTACCCAAGGCCCCGGCCACATAAAGCCCCGCCAGGAAGAACACGGTCATAAGGATGAATGCTATGGCTACAACCAAGAGGGAAGACCTTCCTTAAGGACGGCGTTTGACTTATATTCCCTACGACTTGGGAGACGATTAGAGCGAGAGCATTGCTGTATCCGAAGGAGAACCGTTTCACAAACAACGACCCCCGCAGGAAATCGGGGGCCGTTACCCTTTCGCGCCCTCTGTCAGTACCGCCCTGATACTATTGCCGCTAACTTACCATCAATGGGCCGTCTTGAAAAGGGCGGCGGGCGGAAAGCAACAGAATAGTAATGCAATCCGCCTGGCTCAGTATTCGACGCGGTAAACCCGCGCCGCCACGTCGTGGAACATGTCGGCGCGCTCCGAAGCGGAGTACTGGGTAGTAAGCCGCTTGAAGGCGTTGTACATCACCGTGTATGAATAAGACACCTTGTCCACCGGGAAGTTGCTCTCGAACATACAGCGATTGGGGCCGAACTGGTCGATGCAGTAATCTATCAGCGGTTTCATATCTGCCGCCAGTTCCTCGGAGCCGATGGGACTGGTCCGGTCGTGCCAGCCGAATCCCGTCCGGGGCATACCAATACCGCCCAGCTTGATGACCACGTTGGGACAGGAAGCGGCGGCGGCGATGCCCTGGCGCCAAGTGTCGAAAACTTCGTCGTCGTTCCCGGTGTAGGGGCCTTCCCGTAACAACCCGCCGATGTGGTTCAGGATGATGGTGAGATTGGGAACCGCGCGGGCGAACTCGGCCAGCTCCTTCATCTGGGGGAAGAACATCCAGCCTTCCAGCGTCAGGCCCATGTCAGCTAGTACCTGAGCGCCGGCGCGGAAGTTGCCGCTGCTCATCTGGCCCTCGGCTTTGTGAGCCGCCGTGTTCTCCACCTCCGGGTGCGGGTCCCAAGTCACCGAGTGGCGGATGCCCCGGAAGCGGTTGGGGCTGGCTGCCTGCAGCGCCTCCAACACCGGGCGCACGTTTTCGCCCAGGTTGAGGTTGGCATGGCCTACGATGGCTGCCGCCGCCTTACAAGGGCCGTACAGCCCGGTGTCGCTGGCCGCCGCCAGCCCCTGCACGAACTCCACTTCGCCCACCGGACGCATCTCCTCCGGGCCGCCGGGGCGATACATTGACCGGGCTTCAACGAATACCGTAGAGCGCACATTGTGGCCGCCATTAACGTCGTCGGCCAGCTCGTGAAGCAGGTATCGCTGGTAGGGAATCCGTTCGCTGCGGAAGTCCCAGAAGTGATGGTGCGGGTCGCAGATGGGTATTTCCGGCTCCAGAGCCTCTTCCGGGGTCAAGGCGAGCCAGTCGTTGCCTCCGAAGGGCATATGCGGCCTCCTTATAACAAAGCACATCAAAATCGTGGTCGGTGCAATCATAGCACAATGAAAACCGGCGCTCCCTCCGCCCTCGTCATTCCGCGAAAGCGGGAATCTACCGAATAGGATTGGGCCGGCTACACGGATACACGTCATTCCCGCGAAAGCGGGAATGACGTATGTGGAAAGGGCTTGGCGGGGTAAGGGGTTGTAGCCCGGACGGGATTACGACGGGATGGATATGGCCTGTTTCCGGTAATCTGAGTCGCTTATTTGCCGGACAAGGAAGTCCGCGACGTCGGCGCAATTGATGTGGCACGCCTTTCCGGTATTGCCGGGGGCATAGCGGCCGGTGGCTGGGTCGTCTTTCAGGATGGCGGGGCGGACAATGGTTCAGTCCAGGGAGCTTGCCTTCGAAAAAGTATGGTGCGGAGAAAGCCCTCGAAGGAAGAAGCGAAAGTGGAATGGAAGAGAGAAGTTGGTCGGGGTGAGTGGATTCGAACCACCGGCCTCTACGTCCCGAACGTAGCGCGCTAGCCACTGCGCTACACCCCGATGGAATCACTATAGCACATGAAAGGCGGGGCGCACAGGGCAATTTCCAGGGAATCAGGAAATTGCCCGGCGTATGATGCCCTCCCTAGCAGCTTAACTTTCCAGCATCTCCTGCGCTTTCTCTATTAGAACTTCCTCGTTTAGCACGCCGGTCCACTTGGTATGGACGGAACCGTTGGAGTTGATAAAGATGGTGGTGGGCAGGCCGAGAACCTGATACTTGGGCAATACATCGGAGTCTTCGGTGTGGCCGGCCGGGAAGCTGACGCCCAGCTCGGCCAACAGCTCGCGGCCCTGCTCCGGCGTGCCTTGGCCAGTGAATTGGCCGAGGTCTATGCCCAGAACAAGAATCCTGTCTTGGTATTCGCTGTGGAATTTCTGAAATTCAGGAAGCTCCGCGCGGCAGGGTGGGCATTGCGCAGCCCAGAAATTCATTATTATCGGTTTCTCGCCTACTAGCGCCGCCATAGCAACCTGCTCCCCGCCCAGGACGTCCTGGCCTTGCGAAACCATGATGGGGAAGTCGGCGGCCATATCCTTGTCGCTCCCGGTGTCCGCGTCGGCGTCGTCCGCCGCGCCGCCCGAATCGCCGCCGCAGGCAAGCAGCAACGCCAGCAACAGCAGCAACAACGCTCCGGCCCAAAAGATTCCCCGCCGGCCTTTCACAATCATCTCTGTGTCCTCTCTGTGTCCTCTGCTTCATTAACTCTGTTGTGTCATTAACTCTGTGTTTGCCCGTTGCGCCGGGAGTCGGCGGCCAGTTGCCGCATATTGTCCATAAAAACTTGTAGCCGTTCTAGAGTGCGGGTGAGCCGCTGGAGCCAATTATCACCCAGGGGGCGCAGGGGCATCTGAATCTGGGCGTTGCCGACTTGCGCCGCCGGCCCCAGAGCCCGTTGCAACGGGGCTTTCGCGCCGCCCACTGCGTTCCTTAAGGATATTACGATGGAATCTCCCGACTGGATTACTGATTCGGCCCCGGCGGCCCCGGCAATAGCGCGGATTTCGGCCACTTTCAGCAAATTCTCCATCCCCTCCGGAATCGGGCCGAATCGGTCGCGCAATTCCTCGCGGATCTCCGGCAGCTCGCGCCGCTGCGTCAGCGCCGCCAGCCGCTGGTAGACGGAAAGACGGGTTGGCAGGTGCGAGATGTAGTCTTCGGGTATGCCAGCCGAAAGGGACAATTCGATACGGGCCGGCTCATCTTCAACGTTGAGATCGGCGGCTTCCGCCTCGCTCCCTTCCCGAGCCAGTTCGCGAACCGCTTCCTGCAATAGCTGGGTGTAGAGGTCGAGGCCGACTTCCTGGATGTGGCCGCTCTGGTCGGCGCCGAGGACGTTGCCGGCTCCCCGAATTTCCAGGTCTCGCATGGCGATGCGGAATCCCGCCCCCAGCTCCGAGGCGTCCAGAATAGCTTGCAGCCGCAGCTCCGCCGCTTCCGTCATGCTGCGCCCTCGAGGAGCCAGCAGATAGGCGTAGGCCCGGTGCTGGCTGCGTCCCACTCTGCCCCGGAGCTGGTATAGCTGGGCCAGTCCGAACCGGTCGGCCCGCTCTACTATCAGGGTGTTGACGTTGGGCATATCCAGGCCCGACTCGATGATGGTGGTGCAGACCAGCACGTCGGCCTGGCCGTCGGCGAAATCCAGCATCACGTCTTCCAAGTCCGGCTCTGCCATCTGGCCATGGCCTATCATCACGCGGGCCTGGGGAACCAGCCGCCGGATGTCCTCCGCCGCATGGTGAATCGACCTGACCCGGTTATGCAGATAGAAGACCTGACCGCCTCGCTCCATCTCCCGTAGGATGGCTTCTTTTACTACGTCCTCGGAATATTCGGCGATGAAGGTCTTGACCGGCAGCCGCTCTTCCGGGGCGGAGGTCATGGACGAAAGGTCGCGCAGGCCCGATAGGGCCATGTTCAGAGTCCGGGGTATCGGCGTCGCGCTCAGCGTAAGCACGTCCACCTGTCGGCGCAACTGCTTGAGGCGCTCCTTGTGGCTAACGCCGAAACGCTGCTCCTCATCAACTACGGCCAGCCCCAGATTTTTGAACTGCACATCCTTTTGCAACAGGCGGTGGGTGCCGATAACAATGTCTACCTCGCCCGACTTTAGCCCTTCGATTACCTGTTGCTGCTCCTTGGGAGTTCGGAAGCGGCTTAGCACTTCAACCCGCACCGGAAAGGGACTTAGCCGTTCGGTGAATGTGGCGTAATGCTGCTGGGCCAGTACGGTAGTTGGCACCAGCAGCCCTACCTGCATCCCGTCGTTGACGGTCTTAAAGGCCGCCCGCAGCGCAACCTCAGTCTTGCCGTAGCCCACGTCGCCGCAGATGAGCCGGTCCATGGGCCGGGCCAGCTCCATGTCCGCCTTGACGTCGTTAATGGCCTGAGCCTGGTCCGGTGTCTCGACGTAAGGGAAAGAGTCTTCCAGTTCCTGCTGCCAGACCGTATCCTGTCCGAATTCGTGGCCTTTGGCAACTTGGCGGGCGGCGTTGAGGCGGATGAGTTCCTGGGCCATTTCCCGGGCCGCCCCCTTCACCTTCTGCTTGATGCGCGTCCAATCGGCGGAGCCCAGGCGGGTGAGGGTTGGAGAGTGTTCCTGCGCCCCCACGTAGGCGCTGATGCGGTTCAGTTGGTCGGTGGGCACATATAGCTTATCGCTCTCGGCGTATTCCAGCACGAGGTACTCTCGCCCGGCGCCCGCCGAACTGTCGCCGCTGTTTCTGCTTGTCCCGTTCTCGCTCATCATCGTAGTCCCGGCGAAGCGGGCCACGCCGTGGTCTATGTGAACGACGAAAGTTCCCGGTTCCAGGTCGGCTAATGAAATATCCGGCCCCCGCTCGGCTCGCCGGGGTCTGTGGTGACGGCGTTCCTTGGACGTGCCGAACAGTTCCGTGTCGGTGAGCAAGTCCAGCCTTGGAAGGAAGTTCCTGAGTCCTCGGGCAGAGGTCTTCGCTGGAAGCTCTACGGTCCACCCGCCGGACAGAGAGCCGGAGATGATGCACACCTGCCCCGGGGACGGGGCGGCATCCAGACCATTTTGCACCTCCGCGCCGATGCCCTGCTGCTCCAGAATTTCGGCAACGCGGCGGGCGTGCTGGGTCACGGCAACCATCGCTGCGCCCTCGCCCTGTCGGCGGCGCAGGTCTGCCGAAAGCTGTTCCAGATGCCCGTAGTATGGCACAGCGGGAAGAAATACCGGATCGTCCTCTTCGCCAACCCAAGACGGCAAATCCAGGGGCTGCAACTCGCCTAGCCGCGCTGCGAAGTCCGCCCAGGGGATGAAGGGAGAAGGGAAGTTAGCGGGCAGCTCGCCCCGTTCTTCCCGCGCTTTGCGCATCCGCTCCAGGCGCTCTTCCATCTCCGACGCTTCGGCCTCGACGCGGCCCCCCCGCTCCAACAGCACGGCCCCCTCTGGGCCGAGGTAGTCCAGCAGGCAGGTACGGTTAATCAGCCCGCTGTAAAAGGAGAGAGTTTCCGGGTTGGCGGTGAAGGTCAGGGTTTCCAGGTCTTCCTGAATACGCTCCCGGACTTCGGCTCCGCAACGGGAAAAATCCATGGCGGCGGCGCGAGCGGCCAGCGTATCGTCCTTGCCGTTACCCCTTTCTCCGTTACCCCTTTCTCCGTTACCCCTTTCAAGGGAGGGTAACTGCTCGCGGGCCGGGATTGGCCGAACTTCGTCCGCGGCGCTCACCGATCTCTGCGTCAGCGGGTCGAAGCGCCGGATAGTGTCTATTTCATCGTCGAACAGCTCGATGCGCAAAGGCAGTTCGCAATTGGGGGGGAAAATATCGAGGATGCCGCCCCGATGGCTGAATGCCCCGGGCGCCTCCACCACCGGCTCGTTCCGGTAGCCAAGCTCCAGCCATTGGGAAAGCACAGCGTCTATCTGCACCCGGCCGCCTACTCGCCAGACGCAGGGTTCCGCCCAGCCCGAGTCTGCTGAAGAATGGGCAGTGGGCAGCCGTCCCGCCATCAGTTCCGGCGGCGCGGTGTAGAGCAATGCCGAACCGATGGAACAAACCACCAGCGGTGGGGTCCCGTCATTCCCGCCTGCGCCACCATTCCCACTGGTCCCGTCATTCCCGCGAAAGCGGGAACCCACCTGGCCATCATCTCTGGCCGAGGCCAGCGCAGCGAGGGCGGCCAAGCGCTGGTTGCCGGTGTTGGCGTCCACCGCCAGCCGCTCAAAGGGCAGCACCTCCGGCTCCGGCAGCAGGTAAACCGGGGCATCGTCGCCTAGCCAGCCCAGCAACTGGTCATGCAGACGGCGGGCGTCGCCGGGGCGCGGCGCGATGACCAGCATAGGCCCGTTGCTGCGGCGCGCCAGGGATGCAATGAACGCCGGCCGTGCGCCCGGCCGCACTGGGGCGGTTTCAGAACCGGCTTTCTCTGCCGACTCCAGGGCGCGACAGAATTCCGGGTGATATTCCAGCAGGTCCAGGATGCCGTTAAGAGCCATGAAACCGTCCCTTGAATCTGAAATGAAGGTTTTACGATGATGAAGCAAACACGCCAAAAGGGAGGTTGGCTCCTATTCCAACCCCCGGCGCAGGCAGACGACGCGGCGCAATGTCAGACAATTTCAGTTACGATGCCAGTTAGCGAAAAAGCGGCGCAGGAAACCCCGATCGGCGACAGGGATTTCCGCGGAATTTACTCCAACCGGGGGGCGAGAGGCTCCGGCGCGCTTGCCCCGGCCGGAATACTTTCGGAGACTTTCCGGCTCTTTACCGGCTCTGCAAACCAGGGAGCCTAGGATACTTGCCAGCCTAATCCAACCGGGTTCCTGTTTCAAGCCAGGAAGCGCAGATATTCCCTTCTTTCTGGCAGCCCGACCGCCCCGTTAACGGCGCCGCAAGCGGTATTTCGCCAGCAGCCGGTCAGGTTCGCTTCCCCTATCCTCCTCTGCCCCTATATTAATGATAGCAGACCGGTAAGGCGCTGGACTGCGGATTCCAAAGGCGATGGTGCTATAATCGTAGCTGCCCGATTCCTATATTCTGAATCGAACGGTTTTGTCCCTTATGGCTCGAACCGGCCGGTCTCCCCAGATGTACCCCTCAACCCCCCCGGCAAAAGGTGCCGCCCACTGGCCTTTGCTGTACCGGCGCATCGTTGTGAAAGCCGGCACCGCCATTCTTTCCGACGGCGGCGAGGAGAATTCGGGCGTCAACCTGGAGGTCTTGAGCGGCATCGTGGGCCAGATGTGCCAGCTCCGGGAGCAGGGAGCGGAGGTTATTCTGGTGACCTCTGGGGCCATCGCCGTCGGGCGCGCTGCATTGGGACGGGTCGGCCCGGTTTCCCGCGACATACGCTCCCGGCAGGTAGCCGCTGCCGTAGGACAAAGCAGGCTGATGCAGATATATCAGGAGCAGTTTGCCCTCCACGGCGTCACCGTGGCCCAGGCTCTGCTCACCATCGGTGACCTTTCCTCCCGGCCGTCATACCTCAATGTGCGCAACACCTTGCAAGGTTTGCTGGATCTGGGCGTAGTTCCGTTGCTCAACGAAAACGACGTGGTAGCCGTGGACGAAATAGGTGCGGTCTTTGGCGACAACGATCGTCTGTCGGCTCTGGTCACCAATCTGGTGGACGCCGACCTGCTGCTCATCCTGACAGACATTGACGGCTTGTATACCGCCGACCCCCGAGTTGACCCTTCGGCGACGCTCATCCCCTTCGTGGATCGAGTGGATGAAGGCGTCGAGTCCCTGGCCGGACGGCATTTGCAGCCGTGGGCCAGGGGGGGAATGCCCACCAAGCTGGAGGCGGCGCGGCTGGTTACCACCGCGGGCATCCCCATGATAATGGCCTACGGGCGCGACGGCGAAGCGGTGCTGCGAGCCTGCCGCGGCGAGGCAGTGGGAACCTTCTTTCAGGCTGCCGAAGAGAAGTTGGAGGCCCGCAAGCGCTGGCTGTTGAATTTGCTCACGCAGGGCGGCATCTCCCATCGGGGGCAAGTGACGGTGGACGACGGCGCTGCCGTGGCTCTGCGGGAGCATCATCGCAGCCTGCTGCCGGCGGGGGTGCGTGAGGCGTCGGGCGGCTTTGGCCGCGGCGACGCGGTTTTCATCGTAGACAGCGCCGGTAATCGCATCGCCTGCGGCATCTCCAATTACAGCGCCGAGGACATCGCCCTAATACGAGGCATCCGATCCGGCAAAATTGAGGAAACTCTTGGCTATCAATATGGCCAGGAAATAGTCCACCGCAACAACCTGGCGCTGTTGTAATCATCGCAGGCCGGTGAGATGGGGAATGAGAGATGCCCGCGATACTTCGGCCCAGAGCGCCGGAAGGGCGGATAATTCTCGGATTGGAAAGCCATAAAGCCCTTAATTGGAAATAACGCTGCATTCCTGACAGACATACGGGCCTGACAGACATACGGGAGCGAAATGACTACCAGAACCGTTGACGATCTTATTAGACAAGGACAGGCCGCCCGCCGCGCCTCCCGGCAGTTGGCCCGGCTCTCCACCGGGGTAAAGAACCGCACGCTGCTGAATCTCGCTGAGTATCTGGAAACGGACACGGAAGAACTACTCCGGGCCAATGCAGAAGATTGTTCCGAAGCGCGAGAGACGGGTCTCAGCGATGCGATGATTGACCGTTTGCTGCTGACCCCCGACCGTCTGCGCGGCACTGCCGACGAGCAGCGCAAGATAGCCGCTTTGCCGGATCCGGTGGGCGAGGCCATCGAGATGACAACCCTGCCCAACGGGTTGGTGGCCGGACGCCGCCGGGTGCCCCTGGGCGTGATTGCCAGCATTTACGAGAGCCGCCCAAACGTCACGGTAGACATCTTCGGCTTGTGCTTTAAGTCCGGCAATGCCTGCATCTTGCGCGGCGGGAAAGAGGCTATCCGCTCCAACACCGCCTTGGTTGGCCTCATTCGCCGGGCCCTCGCCGAAGCTGGTGCCCCGGAAGGCGCGGCGCAGTTCGTAGACAATCCCGGCCGGGAGTTGGTGGACGCCATGCTGAAGATGAACCGGTACATAGATCTTATCGTGCCGCGAGGTGGGGACGGGCTGGTGCGCTTTGTTGGCGAACACGCCACTATGCCCGCGGTTACCGGGGGCGTCGGCGTCTGCCATACATACATCGACCGCGCCGCAGACCTCGAAATGGCCGCCGCCGTCGCTTTCAACGCCAAGGTGCGCCGTCCCTACATCTGCAACGCCCTGGATACCCTGCTGGTGCATTCATCGGTGGCTGGGGAAGGGCTTCCCCGCATCGCAGTCGGGTTGACGGCCGCCGGCGTGGAGCTGCACTGCGATAACCGCGCCCTTAGTATTTTGGGGCCCCCTGCCGCCGGCGGCTCCCAAAGCCTTGCCGGGAACTTAGTGCCCGCTTCCGAGGAAGATTGGGGCCGGGAGTTCCTATCCATGTCCGCCGCCGTGAAGGTGGTGGACTCCATAGACGAGGCGCTGGAACATATCGATACCTACGGCTCCGGCCACTCCGAGGCCATCATCACCGAAGACTACTCCGCGGCCATGCGCTTTCTCGACGAGGTTGACGCTGCTGCGGTGTACGTGAACGCCAGCACCCAGTTCACTGATGGCGGGCAGTTTGGCCTAGGCGCGGAGGTGGGCATCAGCACCCAGAAGATGCACGCCCGCGGCCCGATGGGACTGAGGGAGCTAACGTCCTATAAGTGGGTTATTATGGGTAACGGGCAGACAAGGCCCTGACCGGCCGGAAACCTCCCCTGTGGGGGCAGGTCAAGGCCATACCGTCGATTGCCGCTTGCGCCTCGCTCAAAACCTCCCCTGTGGGGGCAGGTCAAGGCGAGAGGGAAAGTCTACCAGTAACGCAATACCAGGAGGACGGCGGTGGCCGATTTCACTTTCGAACGGGAAGTTCGCACTCCGTTTTCCGAAGCATACAATATCGTCGAGTTCGACCGGACTGTCGGAAGGGTGGATATTCATTTCACCTCGGAAATGGTGCACGTGTCCCTGGCTGTGGACGAGAGTCTGACTCAGCAGGCCATTCAGGAAATTATGGATGCGGTGGACGAAGACATCGCCGATGCGGTGGGCATTGAGCGGAACAACTTCGTCGTCCACGTTTTTCAGGGGCGGGAAACCGCCGTTTACAGCGACAACGAATTCAGCGACAATGGCCACGATCCCTAGAGCCGCTGCCGGTGTGCTAGGGCCTCGGTTTTGCCCGATGATTGTAGACTCCCATTGCCATATCTTGCCGCCGTCTTTCGCGGAGCGCCGGTCCGAATTGGCGGCCCGCGACGCCACCTTTGCGGATATTCTGGCCCCGCCTTCCGCCCGTATCGCCGACGCCTCCGCGCTCCTGAGAGCCATGAACCGCGACGGCGTTGACCATGCGGTGGTTATGGGGATGGGCTGGACCGACCGCCAGGTTGCCGCTGAGGCCAATGACTACCTGGCAGCGGCGGCGGCGGCTCATCCCTCTCGGATTACCGGGTTTGCCTCGGTCAACCCGGCGTGGGGAGCTGCCGCTTTGGAAGAAGCGGAACGCTGCGCCGCCGCCGGCCTGCGCGGCATCGGTGAACTGCACCCCGACACTCAAAGCATTGACATTACCGACTTTGCGGTCATGTCCCCCCTGATGCAGTTAGCCCGCTCCCTGAATCTGCCAGTGCTGTTGCATTGCTCGGAACCGGTGGGTCACAGCTATCCCGGCAAGGGGAAGACCACGCCAAACAAGGTATGGCGGTTCATCGAAAACTTCCCGGAGAACGTCATCATCTGCGCCCATTGGGGCGGCGGCCTGCCTTTCTACTCCCTGATGCCCGAAGTAGGCGCGGCCTTGCGGAACGTCTACTTTGATTCCGCAGCGTCGCCTTTTCTCTACCGTCCTGAAATTTACCCGGCGGCGGTTGGCCTGATTGGAGACGACCGTATCTTGTTCGCCAGCGACTATCCGCTCATGCGCCCTTCCCGCCCATTGGCGGAAATCGGCAGCGAACTGCTGACGGAAGGCCAGCGCCGCAGTGTCTTGGGGGAAAACGCTGCTCGACTGCTGGGGCTGGAAGGCCGAGATGAACGAGGCGCATGAACATTCAGAGATGGAAACGCTGCCCGACCTGCTGGAGCCGGGGTTGTCGCTGGTGTTCGTCGGGCTGAATCCGTCGGAATACTCGGCGCGAGAGGGCCACTACTTCGCCAACCCTCGCAACCGCTTCTGGACGGCTTTCAATCGGTCGGCCCTTCTGCCGCCCGAGTTAGGCCGGGACTGCGGGCCTTCCGATGACGCCGCATTGCTGGCCCACGGAATCGGCTTCACCGACGTGGTGAAACGCCCCACGTCCCAAGGCAGCGGACTTCGGGCCGCCGATTACCGTCGCTGGGCGCCTTTGCTACGAGACAAACTGCTGCAATACCGGCCGTGTATAATCTGCTTCCACGGCTTGATGGCTTACAAGGCGTATCTACGTTATGCCGAGGGAGAGAAAGCCATCGCGGAGTTGGGATTGCAGCCTCGCCCTATTGGCGAGTCGGGCGTCTTTGTCGTGCCTAACCCCAGCCCGGCCAACGCCCAATACTCGGTCGAGGCGATTACCGAGGCGTATAACCGGCTGGCCGCCGCGCTGGAATAGCATATACGTTGTAGAAGGCTATAAATCCCAATAGAATATTCCGTATCATCCATTGAGGAATGTAAATGACAGACCCTACTATTCCCCTAGCAATCATTTATGATTTCGATGGAACTCTCGCTCCGGGAAATATGCAGGAGCGGCAGTTCATTCCCGACATTGGAATGACGCCTGCCCAGTTTTGGCAGGAGGTGGACGAACTCTCGAAGGAAAGTCAGGCAGACCATATATTGATGTATATGTACCTGATGCTGGAAAAAGCTCGGGGAAGTAGAGTTTCGGTGCAGCGTCGGAGCTTCAGGGATCTCAGTAATGGAATCGAATTCTTCCCAGGAGTGGAAGGCTGGTTTGGACGCATAAACGCCTACGGAAAAGACAAAGGCGTATCCATAGATCATTATCTGATTTCTTCCGGCAATTCCGAAATTATCGAAGGCACTACCATTGCGGATCGCTTTAGCAGGGTTTATGCCTCGAAGTTTCTATTCGACGCTAATGATGTGGCTATCTGGCCCGCCCTGGCTATTAATTTCACTACCAAGACCCAATATCTTTTCCGCATCAATAAAGGGGCCCTCGACCTGAATGACGACTCTAAAATCAACGAGTACGTAGACCAGGGAGATAGGCCGGTTCCCTTTGATAACATGGTCTATATCGGTGATGGGCAGACTGATGTTCCCTGTTTTCGCTTAGTGAAAGATTTGGGCGGTCTGTCCATTGTGGTCCACGAAAAAGGAAAGCGAGAAGGGGCGGAAAAATACCGAGAGGAGGGACGGGTGAACTGCGTCACCCTAGCGGACTATACTCAGGACAGCAAGCTGGATAATGTCGTTAAGTCATACATTGATTTGACCGCGGCCCGCCACCGGCACAAACTTGTTATTAACAGTTGTCCTGAGACGGCATGACCACCGGCGCTCGTCCGCCGGAAGGCACCGCCCGCGTTTTCGTCGCCGTCGGACTCTCCGCCACTGCGCGCGAGCAGCTTGTTGACGCCGCGAATCGCATCCGTAGAGAGATACCCCACGGAATCCAGTGGGCCAACCCGGAAGGGATGCACCTGACGCTGAAATTCCTCGGCAACATCTCCTCGACTGGCGTCGTAGCATTGCTCAATAGGCTCAAGGCGACAACAGCGGAAGCCGTTCCCTTCTCGTTGCAACTGGCCGGGCTGGGAATGTTCCCCACCCGGCGCAAGCCGCGAGTTCTCTGGGCCGGAGTAGGGGGCGACCTGGGTGAGCTTTCCCAGTTGCAGCAGGCGATAGAGAGCGCGATAAACGAGCTGGGCTACCCTCCGGAGCAGCGCCCTTTTCGGCCTCACATCACCCTGGGGCGCCCCCGCCGCAGCGTCGGCGACTCCCAGTTGTCCCGTATCGGCGTGGTCGTGTCCGCCCTCGCCTCGCCGGCTCCCGTGGCCTGGCGGGTGCAGTCGGTGGACGTGATGCAGAGTGAACTGCATCCCACCGGCGCACGTTATACCGTGCTCGGCTCGGCGCGCCTGGGAGGGAGTTGAAGCCGTCAATGCAGACAGTCAATCTGCGCTTGCAGCCAACGCCGCCCTTTGACTTCGAGCTGACCGCCGGATACCACACTTACTTTCAGGGACGCAGCGGGGCGGATAACTTGGAAGGCGGGGTTTATCGCAGGGCGCTCGATATGGATGGACGTTTGGTCTTGGCCGCCGTTCGCTCGACGGGCAGCATTGATTCGCCGGATCTGTCGCTGGAGCTGCGCGCCGATGCGTTGACCGGCGCCGATGGGGAAAGGGCGGCGGCCCAAGTTCGCTGGATGCTAGGGCTCGAGCAGGACCTGGCCCCCTTTTACGCCCTAGCCGAATCTGACCCGGTGCTGACCCGTCTGGCGAGCCGGTTCCGGGGCCTGCACCTGCCCTGCACCGCCACGCTGTTCGAGGCACTGACGCTGGCCGTGCTGGGGCAGCAAATTTCCGCCAGCGTGGCTCGTATGATGCGAATGTTGCTCATAGAACGCTATGGCGCGCGGGCCGAGTTCGACGGCGTTGCATACTACGCCTTCCCGCGCCCGGAAGCCATTTTAGCGTCTTCCCTGGAGGAGTTGCGTACTCTCAAGCTGACCCGGCGCAAGGCCGAGTACATCCACGGCCTAGCGGCGGCTTTGGATCCGGGATGGGCCGAGATGGACGGCCTTCCTGATAGCGAAATTGTGCGCCGCTTAACGGTGCTGCGCGGCGTGGGCAACTGGACGGCGCAGTGGGCGTTGCTTCGCGGCCTGGCCCGGCCCGACTCGCTGCCCCTGGGCGACCTGGCTCTGCGGCGAGGCGTCTCCCGGTTGTGGCGCAACGGCGAGCCAGTGAGCGACGCCGAGGTGGAGAACATCGCCGAGAGGTGGCGCCCCTGGCGCGGCTACGCCACCGCCTACCTATTCGCCGCCATGCGAACCGGTATGATGTAGAAACGGGCCGTCGAATTAAAAACAGACCGTCGGATTATCATCATTCCCGCCGCCGCCATTCCATCCGGCCCCTTCATCGCCGCCGGCCTCCGTCCCCGCTCTTCCGTCATGCTACCCCGTCACTGTCATACCTTCGGCCCCGTCACCCTGCGAACTCCTATCCCTTCATACTTGCCCCCATCCGCCACCCGTCATTCCCGCTTAAGCGGGAATGACGGGTGGCGGATGGGAGGGACGTGTACCCCAGGAATGACGGGTGTGGAGACGGTTGACGGTAGGAGGGACGGATGCCGGCAGATATGGCAGAGGCGTGGGATGTGGGGGATGCCTTCCGAGCCTCTGCGGATATGCCTAATCTGCGGATATGCCTAAACGGGTTGGGAAATCCGCCTACCGGCTGAACATCTTCATTAGATTGGCCGGATTTCGGGAGCGGGACATTTGCCGCATCAGCTTCTGCGTCTGTTTGAACTGGTTCAGCAGTTGGTTAATGTCCTGCGGCGTCGTGCCGCTGCCCCGGGATATGCGGCGGCGTCGGCTGCCGTTGATGATTTCCGGTCGTTGACGCTCGCCGGGCGTCATCGAGTGAATGATGGCTTCGATGCGGCGAAGTTTGACCTCGTCCAAGTCTCCCGCCATCATTTTGCGGGTGGCGTTCCCCATACCGGGAATCATCTCCATTATCTGGTCTAGGGAACCCATTTTCTTCACGCTCTGCAACTGTTCCAGAAAATCGTTCAAATCGAAGCTGGCCTGGCGGAACTTGCGCTCCATCTCCTTGGCCTTTTTCTCGTCAACGGCCTCTTGCGCTCGCTCAATCAGCGTTAGTACGTCGCCCATGGCCAAGATGCGCGATGCCAGCCGGTCGGGATGAAACACTTCCAGCCCGTCGGGACGCTCGCCGACGCCCATGTACTTGACAGGCACGCCGGTGACGCGGGTGATGGAAAGAGCGGCCCCGCCCCGGGCGTCGCCGTCCATCTTGCTCATGATGAGTCCAGTCAGGCCCACCCGCTGGTGGAAGCCTTCCGCGGTGTTGACCGCTTCCTGGCCGGTCATGGCATCCACTACTAGCAGCGTTTCGTGGGGGGTGGCGGCGCGGCTGATTTCCTCCAATTCCTCCATGAGTTCTTCGTTAATCTGTATACGGCCGCCGGTGTCTATGATGGCCCAGTTGACGCCCAACTCCGATGCCCGCGCCAGCCCGTTGCGCGCCACCCGAACGGCGTTGGACGTTTGGGGGTCTTCCGAGTAGACCGGAATGTCCAACTGCCGGCCCAGGGTCTCTAACTGCTGGATAGCGGCGGGACGGCGAAGGTCTGCGGCGATGAGCAGTGAGCGGTGGCCCTGCTTGCGCTGTTCCAAGGCAATCTTGGCTGCCGTGGTGGTCTTGCCGGAGCCTTGCAGCCCCACCAGCATCAACGCCGATACCGGTTGGCTGGACAGTGTCAGCGTATGACTCCCGCCGCCCAGCAGCTCCGTCAGCTCCTCGTGGACAATTTTGACCACCTGCTGCCCCGGGGTCAGGCTTTCCAGGACCTCGGCACCTTGGGCGCGCTCCTTGATGCGGGCCACGAAATCGCGGGCTACGCGAAAGTTGACGTCAGCTTCCAGGAGGGACCGTCGAACCAAGTACAGCGCCTCGTCGATGTCCTTGTCCGTCAACCGTCCCTTACTGGACAGCCGGTTAAAAATGCCGGTAAGCCTTTCCGTCAGGTTCTCAAACATTTCGCCCCCCGCCCATGCCGGTTATCCCGAAGATAATTAGCTTCAATTATACTCCTATGAAAGCGCCGGTGTTGGAGGGTTTAGCTGATATACCTGCGCCGGAACCGCCAGGCTGTTAAACTACTCCTATGACAACTGGCATACATATCCGCCGGGCTACCCCCGCCGACGCCGGGTTCATCGTGGAGTCCAACGTTGCCATGGCCCGGGAGACCGAAGGTCTGGTGCTGGACGAAGGAGAGGTTCGACCCGGAGTTGTGGCGGCGCTGTCCGACGCAGCGCTGGGCTTCTACCTGATTGCCGAGGTTGACGGCAGTCCCGCCGGTCAATTGATGGTTACCTACGAGTGGAGCGACTGGCGTAACGGCTTGTTCTGGTGGATTCAGAGCGTCTACGTGCGCCCCGAATTTCGTCGCCGGGGCGTCTATCGCGCCCTTCACCGGCGCGTCTTGGCGGAAGCCCAGGCGATGGGCGGCGTTTGCGGTCTGCGCCTCTATGTCGAGCAGGAAAACATTACAGCCCAACGGGTCTATGAATCCCTGGATATGTATCCTACCCGATACCGGATGTACGAAGTTGAATTTTGACGCCCCCTCGGGCGGTCCGGTGTCCTCAGATTGCTTAGGAACGGGGATGCCGCCTAAACAGGGGCTACGGAGAGGATGATATGCTGCCTGAGAACGTCCGAGAGTTCTGCACCAATAACCATCAGGGCGTGCTGACCGCTTTTCGCCGTAACGGCGCGGCGCAGATGAGCATCGTTACCTGCGGCGCCTACGAAGACGGGGTTGCCTTCACCACCACCGAGGACCGGGCCAAGCTCCACAACCTGCGCCGCAATCCCAACTGCTCACTGCTCATTTCCGCCGATGAGTGGCGCCCCTTCGTGGTGCTGGAGGGACAGGCCCGCATCCTTTCCCCCGGCACGACCAGCCCCGACGAGCTGCGGGAGGCTCTGCGGGGCGTCTATCACGCCGCTGCCGGCGAGGAGCATTCCAACTGGGAAGAGTACGATGCCGCCATGGTTGCCGACCGCCGCTCTGCCATCATCATCGTTCCCACTCACATCTACGGCACAGCTTTGTAAAGGACTGCCGAAGACAGCCCGGAGGCGCTTTGGGCCTATTATCCCGGTCTGGAGCGGGACGATAGTTTGGCTTGCACTGCCTATGCTCATGCGGTCATAGCCGGAGATTAGTTGGACATCGTGAAAGCCGCCAGATAATGAGATTTCTTACCGATTGGTGGGTCGGACGCCGAGTGGCTTAGTGGCGCAGGACAACGGAATTTTTCAGAGGTGTTAAGCGGACAAGAAAGCAATAGTTCGTACCTATGTCGAGCCGGAGTTGAAGAAGCAAGCCGAGGCCTGTTTTTCAGAGTGGGGAATGACTGTGGACGAGGCAATCACGCAATTTTACCAGCGGGTGCCTGGCCACTGCAGCGACCCGTTCTCTCCCCACATCCCCAACTCAGAAACCATTGAGGCAATGAATGAAGGAAAGGACAGAGAGGGGCTGCCTAAGTATTCGTCTTTCGGTGAATTTCTGGCAACCCTTGACTAGCCTATGGATTTCCAAACATTCCCGCAATCCCGTATACGTTCGTTTGATGGTATATCCCGCCCGGGCTAAACCTGGCACTGGGCGCAATACCAGGTTGTCCGCGCGCGAATCCGCGTGGAGGACATCGCGCCGCCGCAGTTGGGACAAGGCGTAGCGGCGTCCCGCGGGTGGCTCCAGGTGGCCATGGGCTCCGGCGGCTCGGGCCAGCGTAGATCCCGGACGCGGTCATACACCGCGAACCCGGCGTTGATGCAGGCGATGATGCCCTGACGCAGTTTGACTATCTCGTCGGCTGACAGCTCGGATGCCGGCCGGTCAGGCCGAAGGCCCGACAGGAACAGCGCCTCATCGGCGTAGATGTTCCCCACGCCCGCCGCGATGGATTGCTCCAGCAACAGAGCCTTCACCGGAACGTTGCGGCGGGCAAAGGACGCCGCCAGCCATTCCGTGGTGAACTCGTCCCCCAGCGGCTCCGGGCCGAGGGGCGGCAGGAGGGAGACCAGCTCCTCCGCGAACCACAACTTCCCGAACTTCCGTCCATCAACGAACCGCAATTCCCGACCGTCGTCCAACCCAAAGACGTGCCTAGTCATCGGAGGCGGGGGCTGCTCGCTGGGCTGCACCACAAGATTGCCGGTCATTCCCAGATGAGCGACAAGGGTTGCCTCGGGCTGTCCAGCCAGTTGAAAAAGGAGATACTTGGCGCGCCGTCCCACATCCGCAACGGTTCGGCCAGTAACGGACGCAACAAACTCTTGAGCCGAAGGGCGCTTGACCGTATTGGCCCAGCCGATGCCAGCGCGGGTTATCGTGCGCCCGGCGAGGCCCGAGCGCAACAGGCTCCGCCGCACACTCTCGACTTCGGGCAGTTCCGGCACGTTCTTGAGGCTCTACACCCGGCGCACGGCGAGGGTGATTTCCTGCCCATCGATCTTTGCGGTTTCGGACTTCGCGCCTTCGGGCGGGGACCCGGCCGTCAGTTGTTCGCTCAGGGTTTCCTCGCGAATATAGCCGGAGAAAGGCCCGCGCATCACCCTGGTTAGTTCGCCGGGGCCTTCATACCAGGTCTCGATGTGGTCGGTCACCTCGAAGTTGGCGGCCCGGCGCAGGCCCTGAATCCGGTGCACCAATTCCCGGGCCAGACCCTCCTCCGCCAGTTCCGGCGTGATTTCGGCGTTCACCGCCACCATATAGCCCGCTTCCAGCGACGCGGTGTAATGGCCGAAGGTGACCGTAGCCACTCCTGAGCCGGTCGCGGCGGCGCCCGCTTCTTCCTGGGCCTGCCGGTACAGGGGCGAGTCGCCGTCCAGCACTTCGATGTCTTTGATGTTCAGTTCGTCGAGAATCTGGGGGCGCACCCGCTCGACGTAGGTACGCTCGGAGGCAGCCCGCGTCGTGATGGCTGCTGAGGCCAGCGGCTGCCGCACCTTCAGGCCCGACTTGGAGCGAGCGGAGCGGCCCATGCTAGAAATCCGCATCGCCAGGCGGGTGGCGGCTATCAATTCCTCGTCCACCAGCGAAGAGTCGGCCTCCGGGAAGGCGGCCAGATGTACGCTGTCCGGCGCATCCGGGTCCGCGGAGCACACCAGATTCTGATAAATTTCCTCGGACACAAAGGGGGCCAGCGGCGCCATCAGTCTGGCGACCGTGACCAGACAGGCGTGCAACGTGACATAGCCCGACAGTTTGTCGGCGTCGCCTTCCTCACTGCGCCAGAAACGGCGGCGGCTGCGGCGAACATACCAGTTGGACAGCCGGTCAACGAATTCCTGGATGCGACGGCCGGCGTTGGTGGGGTCGTAGTTTTCCATGCAATGGTCAACTTCGGCCACCAGCTCGTTAAGCTCTGACAGCACCCAGCGGTCCAGCTCATTCTCCGGCTTCCAGTCTGGAGGCTTCTGCGAAGGCTCAAACTTGTCTATGGCCGCATAGCCGACAAAGAAGGAATAGATATTCCACAGTGTCAGCAGCACTTGCCGCAGGGTCTGATTGACCAGTCTCGACGAAAAGCGGCGGGCTTCGCCGGGTTGAGATGCGGTGAAAAGGTACCAGCGCAGGGCGTCGGCCCCGTGTTCGTCCAGCAGCGGCAGAGGCTCGACGACGTTGCCGGTGCGCTTGCTCATCTTTCGCCCGCGCTCGTCTAGGATGAGACCCAGGCAGATGACGTTCTTATAGGATGGCTCGCCCTTTAGCAGCGTCGAAAGCGCGTGCAGGCTATAGAACCATCCGCGGGTCTGGTCCACCGCCTCGCAGATATAGTCGGCAGGGAACAGCCCATCCTGCTCCATATCCGGGTTCTCGAAGGGATAGTGGGACTGCGCGAAGGGCATAGCCCCGGAATCGAACCAGCAGTCCATAACCTCCGGAATGCGGGACATAACGCCGTCGCACCGGTCGCAAGGAAAGGTTACTTCGTCCACGTAAGGGCGGTGCAGGTCGAGGGCGTCCACAATCCCCGCATTGGCCCCCAGCCGTTCCCGCAACTCGTCACGTCCGCCGACGCAGACCTGGTTGCCGCACCCGGCGCATTGCCAGATGGGGATAGGCGTTCCCCAGTATCTCTCGCGGGAGATGGCCCAGTCCACGTTGTTGCGCAGCCATTCGCCGAAGCGTCCTTCTTTGACGTGGTCGGGATACCAGTTGATGCGGCTATTGCCTTCAACCAGATCATCCTTCAGCGCCGAAGTGCGGATGTACCACGAACTCTTGGCGTAATACAGCAGGGGCGTATCGCAACGCCAGCAGAAGGGATAGGTGTGGCGGTAAACGTCTCGGTGGTGCAGCAGTCCCCGTTCTTGGAGGTCATCCATAATTTCCGGGTCTGCGTCCTTCACGAACTTGCCGGCGAAGGGATAGTCGCCGGTGATGATGCCCTGCAAGTCTACGGGCTGCACGAAATTCAATCCCTTCTCGCGGCCCAACCCCAGATCTTCATCACCGAAGGCCGGAGCGATGTGCACAATGCCCGTTCCGTCTTCCATTGAGACGAAGTCCGCCGCCACAACCCTGGGGGCAAAGTCTCCGGCCCCCTCCGCATTAGCCAGAGTCCCCGAGTCGAACCGGCTGATTCTCGATCCGAACTGTCCCGGTGAATACAACGGCGAATAGCCCAGTCCTACCAGTTCGCTGCCTGGGACTGTGCCGACGACGGTATGCTCCACCCGGATGTTGTCCTCCACTAGGGCCGACGCCAAGGCGATGCGCTCTACGCCGTTGTCGCCTTTCAGCTCCACCACGGAATACTCCGCCTCGGCATCGACGGCCAGGGCTGTGTTTCCCGGCAGCGTCCAGGGCGTTGTGGTCCAGGCCAGAAGGTAAGCCGGTGTGTCGCCGGCGTCGAGGGCTTGGGGAATAGAGGGTCTCGCTCCCGGCGATTCGACACGGAACTTCACGAACACCGACGGGTCGGGTGTGTCTTCCTGGTAGCCCAACGCCAGCTCGTGGGAACTCAGGCTGGTCACGCAACGCGGGCAATGGGGGGTGCCGCGCAACCCCTGGTAGAGTAGACCGCGTTCCCACAGCGTCTTGAGAATCCACCAGCCCGACTCGATGTAATCGTTCTCCAGCGTCACATAAGGGTCGTCCATGTCCACCCAGAAGCCGATGCGGTCGGTCATTTCCTCCCACTCTCGCACGTAGCGAAAGACACTCTCCCGGCACTTTTGGTTGAACTCTTCGATTCCGAACTCCTCAATGTCCCGTTTGCTGGTGAGGCCCAGCTCCTGCTCGATCCCCAGCTCTACTGGCAGTCCGTGGGTGTCCCAGCCGCCCTTTCGCAGAACTTGATAGCCCTTCATCGTCTTATAGCGGCACATAACATCCTTGAAGATGCGGGCCAAGACGTGATGAATGCCCGGGCTGCCGTTGGCGGTAGGGGGCCCATCGTAGAGCATAAAGCGCGGGGCGCCTTCCCGCTCGGTTCCGGAACGGCGGAAAACATCGCGTTCCTTCCAGTGCCGGAGAACCCGGGCGTCAAGTTCAGGGAAGCTCACACGGCTGGAAACCGGGCTGAACATAAGACAACACCATCAGGCAAGGGTTAGGGGCGGGAAAGTCCGTTCGCAGGGGCAAGCTAAGACAATTATTATAACGCAACAGCGCTTTTCATAAATTGGCGTTCCCGGTGGAAATCCGGGGGTCTCCCCTGCGCCGCTCGGCGGCCCAGAAATGGTTCAGCGGTCCGTGGCCGCCGCCAATGGGGAAGGATGCGCGGATAGCCTCCGTTACAAACTCCTTGGCCTGTTCTAGCGCGGCCTCCGTCTCCAGGCCTTGGGCCAAGCCGGCGGCCACGGCGGAGGCGAAAGTGCAGCCCGTTCCGTGGGTGTTCGGCGTGTCTACCCGGGGAGCGCTGAACTCCCGGAAACTTATGCCGTCGTAGTACAGGTCCGTAGCCGGCCCTTCCCGGTGGCCGCCTTTCACCACCACGGCCCGCGCGCCCATGCCGAGGAGGCGGCGGGCTGCCTCTCGCATTCCTTCGTCGCCAATTATGCTTGTACCGGTCAGCGTCTCGGCCTCCGGGATGTTGGGCGTGACCACTGCGGCCAAGGGAATCAGCCGCTCTTTCAGCGCCAGCAGCGCATCCTGTCGCAACAGGGAGTCGCCGCTCTTGGCTACCATAACCGGGTCTACCACCAGGCGGGAAACCCCCGGATGTCCGGCGTGGCGTTGCAGCGAATCCGCCACACAGTCAATTATGGCGCTGCTGGAAAGCATTCCCGTCTTTACTGCATCGGTGCCGATGTCTGTAAGGATTGCCTCTATCTGCGCCGCGATGGCGGAAGGGGGGATTTCGTGAACGCCGGTTACCGCCAGCGTATTCTGGGCGGTAATGGCGGTAACTACTGAAGTGCCGTAGACCCCCAGGGCGGCAAAGGCCTTCAGGTCTGCCTGGATGCCCGCGCCGCCGCCTGAATCGGAACCGGCGATGGTCATGGCTTTAGGACGGGTTGAGCCGGCAATCGCTGAGTTACCCATCGGCTCCTCCTGATATCTGAGCCTCGGTTTCCTCGAAAATACCCGCGGCGGGATCGTTGTCGGCCAAGAAACCTACGGCCACCGCCGAGAGCGTCTCGAAGTGGAGGCCGGTGCGGACACCGAATTCCGCCGACAGCCGCGCTACCGCTTCATTTTCGTCGGCAAGCACCATGGTTATAAAGTCGTAGTGGCCCAGCACTGCGTACTGGCCCAGTATTTTCGCGCCTTCGACTTCCAGTGTAGCCGCCGTGTTGGAAACGAGGTCAGGGTTGCTTTGCAACATCCGTTGACCTTCGTTGGTAAGGGTTCCCAGCAAAAAATAGATAGCCATTGGCGTATTCCCCCGGCGTTGTATAAGACATTTCTATGATAGTACAGATATGACGACAGGGGCGATGTTAATCGCCCCTGTCGTTTTCCGTTCCCTTCGGCGGCAGCTTAAGCCTTCTGGTATATCCTGCTGCCGGATTGTCTGAATTCCGCCGACTTCTCTTCCATACCCTTGTCAAAGGCGGTCTCCACGGCGACTCCTCGGTTCTTCGCGTATTCCCGCACGTCCTGCGTAATTTTCATGGCGCAGAACTTGGGGCCGCACATAGAGCAAAAGTGAGCCACCTTCGCTCCCTGAGCCGGCAGGGTTTCGTCGTGGTAGTCGCGGGCCGTGTCCGGGTCAAGCGCCAGGTTGAACTGGTCTTCCCAGCGGAACTCGAACCTAGCCTTAGACAGGGCGTCATCCCACTGCTGGGCCATGGGGTGGCCTTTGGCAACGTCAGCGGCGTGGGCGGCAATCTTGTAGGTGATGACGCCCTGCTTTACGTCCTCGCGGTGGGGCAGCCCCAGATGCTCCTTCGGCGTCACGTAGCACAACATGGCCGTGCCATACATTCCAATCATGGCCGCCCCGATGCCCGAGGTGATGTGGTCATACGCGGGTGCGATGTCGGTGACCAGCGGCCCGAGGGTGTAGAATGGAGCCTCGTGGCACACCTCCAACTGCTTGTCCATATTTTCCTTAATCTTGTGCATCGGCACATGGCCCGGGCCTTCGATCATCACCTGCACATCGTGCTCCCAGGCGAACTTCGTCAGCTCGCCCAGGGTTTCCAGCTCGCCGAACTGCGCCTCATCGTTCGCGTCGGCAATGCAGCCCGGGCGCAGGCCGTCGCCCAGCGAGAAGGAGACGTCATAGGTTCGCATAATCTCGCAGATTTCTTCAAAGTGGGTGTACAGGAAATTCTCTTGGTGATGGGCGAGGCACCAACCCGCCATGATGGAGCCGCCTCTGGACACAATGCCGGTGATGCGGTTGGCGGTCAGCGGCACATACCGCAACAGCACGCCGGCGTGAATGGTGAAGTAATCCACGCCCTGCTCCGCCTGCTCAATCAAAGTTTCCCGATACAGTTCCCAAGTTAGCTCTTCTGGGTTGTCCCCCACTTTTTCTAGGGCCTGATATATGGGAACCGTGCCGATAGGCACCGGAGAGTTGCGCAGGATCCACTCCCGCGTGGTGTGGATGTCGCGGCCGGTGGAGAGGTCCATCACCGTGTCGGCTCCCCACTTGGTGGCCCACAGCATCTTTTCCACTTCTTCTTCAATGGAAGAGGTGACTGCGGAGTTTCCGATGTTGGCGTTAATTTTTACCAGGAAGTTCCGCCCGATAATCATCGGCTCGGACTCGGGGTGGTTGATATTGGATGGGATGATGGCGCGCCCGCGGGCAATCTCCTGCCGCACGTAATCGGGGTCGATACCCTCACGGATGCCGATGAACTCCATCTCTGGGGTAATAATCCCTTCCCGGGCATAGCGCATTTGCGTGGGGGCTTTGCCGGGTTTGGCGCGCAGTGGCTTGCGGCTCAGCCCCGGGAAAGGCTGGGCTACGTTCTTCCCCCGCAGAGGCACGCCGTAGCCGTCGTATTCTTCCACGTCGCCCCGGGCCATAATCCATTCTCGCCGTAGCGTCGGAAGGCCCTGCCGCAGGTCTAGGGAGGCGTTGGGGTCGCTGTAGGGGCCGCTGGTATCATAGATGGATAGCGGCGGGTTCTCTTCCTGCCCGAACCGCCCCGAGGTGGGAGTGAGGGTTACTTGGCGGAAGGGCACCCGTACCGACGGCTGCGAACCTTCCTTGTATACCTTTTGACTGGCCGGGAAGTTGGTTTTGCCTCGGAACTGGCTGGTGTATTCCGTTTGAACCATGGCTCTCCTCCCTGAAGTTTGTGCCCTTTGGGGCCCGGCTCGAAAAGCAAACTAAAAGGCCGCCAGCAATATAGCTCAGCGGCCCTCTTTCGGCCTAACGCTGATGCGCCGCTTCCCTACGCTGGCATTACCCAGATCAGGTTCGCAAGGGTCGGTGGCATCCGGCCACCCTCTCAGCCCGGCTCCACCGAGCTCCCCTACGTGCCTATAATGACGTTGTTAATATGTCGAACCGCCGATAACATCCCCAGGTACGGCGTTCCGGTTGGGCAGATTATATGGGCGGCCACGGGAAAGTGTCAACCGGCAGGGGGAAGGGCCTCGGTAATCGCATAGCGGCAGTTTAATACCCGTCATTCCCGTGAAGCTTGTCCCCGTGAAAATGGGGAGCGGGAATCCGTGCCACTTACGCACTTACCGGAATATTTGCGGGAAGGACGGAGCTATAGGCGGACGAGGATGATTGGGGTGAGCGGGAAAGTGTATGGGAGGGAGATGCCCTGCATTCCGGAACGGATGACTTTGAGGTGGCGGAGGTGGATTCCCTCTCCCCATTTTCACGGGGACAAGCTTCGCGGGAATGACGAGGGTAAGCGGGAATGACGAGTGCAGACTGGGATGCGGATGCAGAGTGGGATGATTGGGGTGAGCGGGGGTACAGAGGATTTTGCAATTCTCTTGGCTTGGTTAGGTAATTCTATGCACTTGAATTTTGCTCTGCTACAATTTCGCTCTGCTATAATGTGTAGGCAATTTCTCATAATTAAGAGGTGCCCGCAAATGCCTATACCCAGAATGCTATTTTGGTTGCCGGCATTGGGGATATTGGTTGCCGCCTTAGGTTTGGCAGCCTGCGGTTCGGATGAACCGGAATTGCCGGATACTACAGCCGCCTCAATGATGGCCTATCTGGAAGAAGTGGACTATAAAAACAACGACCAGTGGCAGCTATATCCCGGCTCCACTGAAAAGTACCAGGGCGAAGACCCTCACGGCGCTTTGCTGACTACTCGCATCAATGCCGCAGCATACGACGCGGTCGGCGGCACCATGCCCGACGGGGCGATTCTGGTCAAGGAAAACTATATGCCCGACGGAACATTGGCGGCTACCACCGTGATGTACAAGAAGGCCGGATATAACCCTGACCACAATGACTGGTTCTGGGTTAAGGAATTGGCAGACGGCACCATCGAGAAGGAAGGCAAAGTGATGGGCTGTCAGGACTGCCACGTAGACGGCCGGGATTACGTCTTTGGGCCGCAAAACTAGGCGTAATCATCCAGCCACGGGGAAACCGAATTTGGGTATAAGACGCGGAGAGCGCTCTCCGCGTCTTCGTATTTCATTGTCCGGTTTCATTGTCCGGCGTCTTCAAGACCTGGGCGACGGCGGGCGGCGCTGCTGGGCCGGAGCCGTTAGAGGGGCTGTTCGCTGTTAGTTTATATGAGCTTGCCCACAACGGACTTGGGAAGCCCGCGGCTGTCCCGTGTTGCGGCAGGGCCGCGCCTCCGCGATGGCTCATCCCAATTGACAGCCGTCCCTTCCAACCATACAATCCGCGCAAAGCACTCCGAAGAAATATTTCCGTTTACCGTCAATTCACCCGCCTTAAGGAGGCTCCAAATGCCCAATTACCCCAAAGTGATATATAAAGAAGAGGGTATGCGCGAGGGAATGCAAATCGAGGACGCCAACATCTCTGTTGACGACAAAATAGAGCTCCTCGATCAGCTATCCGAAACCGGTCTGAAGAATATCGTCGTCGGCTCCTTTGTCAGCCCCAAGTGGACGCCCCAGATGGAGCGCATCGACGAGATAGTTACTCGCTTCACGCCCAGGCCCGGCGTCACCTACACCGCGCTGGCCCTTAACTCTCGCGGCGTCGAGCGTGCCCGCGCTTACTCCCCGCCTCTGACCATCGAGCGCGACCAGTACCCGCGCCTTTCCTGCCATATGTGCGACGTCTTCACCCGCCGCAACACCAACCGGACCCAGATGCAGGAGATGGAGCGCTGGCCGCAGATTGTGGCCCAGGCTCAGGAACTGAACATTAAAGAGGCGGGCATTGGCTGCAACGCCAGTTGGGGCTCCAACTTCCTCGGCGAATTTCCGGTAGACAGTCTGATGACCCTGCTGGAAAAGGAACACAATATGTGGGATGAGGTGGGCATCAACGTCCGCAGCGTCTCCATGGGCGACCCGATGAGCCACTGCACTCCGGCCAAGGTTGAGGAGAGCCTCTACCGAGTCAAGGAAAGGTGGCCGGAAATCGACCATTTCCGCCTGCACCTGCATAATGGGCGTAATATGGCCATCGCCTCGGCCTATGCGGCTATGCGCACCCTCGGCCCGGACGACACGCTGGAACTGGACGGCACCATCGGCGGCTTCGGCGGCTGCCCTTACTGCGGCAACGGCCGCGCCACCGGCATGGCGCCCACCGAAGACCTGCTCCATATGATGGAAGATATGGGTATCGAGACCGGCGTAGATATCGACAAGCTCATCGACTGCGTCTGGACTGCCGAGCGCATTATCGGGCGCGAGCTTTACGGCCACGTTTCCAAGGCCGGTCCGCGCCCCAAGACCGTAGACCAGCTTTACGACATGAACGCTCCGTTCATCGAGACGCTGGAAGAGGCCAAGCACTTTAAGAAGGGCCCCGAAGTCTACGAGGGCGGCATTTACCCTTACCGAGATCCCATCACCAGCCCGTATCGCGAGCGAGTGGAGGCGGGACTCCCGGCCTTTGACTCCGCCGAGGGCGAATTTCCTTGGAAGCAGGACTGGTTCCCGTCCAAAGACGAGTAACCCCGAGGTTCCCCGGGAATGCGACTACGCCGCCCGTCCAGCCACGGGCGGCGTTCCGTGTAGCGCCGGACGGCAAATGACCCTTCGCTATACCGAAGCTGAGGAACTTGGTGGATGTACGGCATCTACTATAACCGCACTACTCCGTTTCTTGCTTTTCTGGAAGGGATGGTGCGCGTGTTTGACTGGGGCATGGTTCTAGAGTTGCGAAAAAGGTGGAGCAAAAAAGACTCCGAATCGGAAGCGGAATCCCGGAGGGATGAGGAATGGAGCGAGCGGATAATCGACTGGTATATCCGCGACTCCATCGCCACCTTTGAGGCTGAGGAATCAGAGAACTTGCCGGAAGACCCGTTATTGCCTCGCCGCTCTTGCGTCGCCGCGAATATTCTGCTGGGGGCCTTCCCGGTTGAAGACGTACTTATGCAATACGAGGTGGCTGTTTCGGGAGCCGGCAAGCGCATCATGGAAAAGGCCTCGGAGAAGCTCAAACAGGACGGCCGGGCCGAAATAGAATTGCTGAAGCAGCGGATCCGGCAGGGCTGTATCGGCATGATTGTCGGGTGCATTCTGGCGACTTCCCTCACCGGAAGCGGCTTGCTTCTGGTATATACGGGCCATGACGCGGCCGGATATTCCCTCTTTGGCTTAAATATGGCTCTGGTGGTATCCGCCTCCGTCTACATCTCCAAAGCTCAGGTGCGGCGGAAGTATTACACCCGGGATTTCTTCTTTTTTAGAAAGAAGCGTAAGATATAACCAAATGGTGCGGGCAAAGGAGGCCGTATTATGACATCGGCGAACCCTATCGACCCTAACAGCATCCGGCTCACCGGCGAAAATTCCTTCATCCGGCTGGTGGAAGACGGCGAGCAGACCACGCGCACCAGCCATTGGCGCGTTCTGTATTCTCCCGGCGGCGCGGGCCATGTGCTGTTCATCAAGAGCGATTTGGTGGACGGCGTCCGCATTTATGCCGACAACATCGCCCTGGCTCGCTGGCTACAGGAAGAAATAGAGAGCCTGCTTTTCCCGGAGTTCGCCGACCAATCCATACAAGTCATTGACGCCGAGTTCAGCAGGAAGGGGGACACGTACACATTTTGGACCGAAACTATTGAAAATGACGATGACCAAATAACTCTGACTTGGCACGATTTCCTTGAACCGTTCATGCTCACGGTTCCCGCCGGCAGCGCTCCGGGCCGCCCCCACGGCGTATACAGTTGTTTCATCCCGGCCCGCGCCGGCCGGATTACCGTCAACGGCGATGACGCCGGCGGCCAGGCTGCCCTGGAGATGCGCGGAGAAAAGCAGAGCAGCACGGCTTGCCTTGCCTGGTCGGAGACATGGGTGAGGCCTTAGGAGGTAATTTCATGGTAGGCGTTGGCCAGCTAACAATGGAGCGATGATAACAATGGACGCCCCTACGATTGCTGCTTTAGCCGCACTGGCTGCTGCCTTGATTGCTGTTGTCGGCCTGGCCGCGCCGGTCTATCTTCGGCTGGGCCACCTGGAAGCTGAGGTTAAAGCTGGGCGAGAACGGGCCGATGCCCAACACGCAGAGACTTTGGCGGAAATCCGGCGGCTGACCGATGCCCTGGTCTCCCACTCCCATACGGACGGCGGTATTATCTTTCACATACCATCGCCTAGCGGCTCGGCGCAACAGGAATAACGACGGCATCCTAGCGGGGTTGGGGCAACCACAAGGTCTCTCCAACGAGGATAATTCCAAGTATGGGTTGGCCAGCTAACAATGGAGCGATGATAACAATGGACGCCCCTACGATTGCTGCTTTAGCCGCACTGGCTGCTGCCTTGATTGCTGTTGTCGGCTTGGCCGCGCCGGTCTATCTTCGGCTGGGCCACCTGGAAGCTGAGGTTAAAGCTGGGCGAGAACGGGCCGATGCCCAGCACGCAGATTTAAGGGAGCGAGCCGACGCCCAACACGCAGAGACTTTGGCGGAAATCCGGCGGCTGACCGATGCCCTGGTCTCCCACTCCCATACGGACGGCGGTATTATCTTTCACATACCACCGCCTAGCGGCTCGGCGCAACAGGAATAACGCTGGCATCCTAGCGGGGTTGGGGCAACCACAAGGTCTCTCCAACGAGGATAATTCCAAGTATGGGTTGGCCAGCCAACAATGGAGCGATGATAACAATGGACGCCCCTACGATTGCTGCTTTAGCCGCACTGGCTGCTGCCTTGATTGCTGTTGTCGGCCTGGCCGCGCCGGTCTATCTTCGGCTGGGCCACCTGGAAGCTGAGGTTAAAGCTGGGCGAGAGCGAGCCGACGCCCAGCACGCAGATTTAAGGGAGCGGGCCGACGCCCAGCACGCAGATTTAAGGGAGCGAGCCGACGCCCAACACGCAGATTTAAGGGAGCGAGCCGACGCCCAACACGCAGAGACTTTGGCGGAAATCCGGCGGCTGACCGATGCCCTGGTCTCCCACTCCCATACGGACGGCGGTATTATCTTTCACATACCATCGCCTAGCGGCTCGGCGCAACAGGAATAACGCCGGCATCCTAGCGGGGTTGGGGCAACGCGCCAAGGGAGATCCAATACCGTCGGTATCCGCTACCAGCCCGGCGCTCCTGGAGGAAGGCCCAGGGCTACCCTGCCGCCTTGCTCGAAGTTTGCGAGGAGGCCGCCCGCGTGCATCATGGCGGCGTGAACGTCCCGGAAGTACCGCTCAAGAAGGTTGCTGCGCCGCACGGCGTTGGTGCCGGAGGCATGGTAGAGCAGATCTATGGCGCGAACCGATTCGTGTACGGCATGGGTTACGGCCAGCCTGGCCTGAAGAACCTCTTTGTCCACCTCGGCCTTACCGGACAGCATGGCGTCCCACATTAGGCCTATGGCGTCCAGTACGTAAGCGCGGGCGCCGCTGATGATGGCCTCGGCTCTTCCTACCACCTCCTGGACAGGCGAACGGTCCCGCAACAGGGCCATGTTCATGGTGGTGGCCCTGGATCCAGCCAGCTCCAAGAAGGCCTCCATGGCGCCGCGCGCCATGCCCAAGGTATTGCCGGCCAGGGGAGTGAAGGTGACCGCCATAGCAGTACGAAAGTTACAAATAGTCGCGTCATTGTACGGCTGGTCGGTGAGGGCAAAGGTGCGATTTTCCGGCACGAACAAGTCTGTAACGGCGACATCGTTACTGCCTGTGCCGCGCAGCCCCACAACGGTCCAGTTGTCTATGACCCTGGCCTGTTCTATGGGAACGGTCATCATCCGAAGTTCCGGCAGACCATTGAGCGGGCCGCCTGAGATATGGCGAGGGCCGGTTTCGTCGGCCACGACGCAGTTGAGGCCAAGCCAGTTGGCGTGAAGACACCCGCTGGCAAAATCCCACTGCCCGCTGACCATGTATCCGCCGCCGGTTATCTGGGCCGTGCCTAAAGGACGGAAAGAGCCTGCACCCCGGAGCGTGGGAGGGGTTCCAAATAGCTCCTGGGCCACGGAGTTTCGAAGCCATCCGGAGTACAGGCTAAGGGAGCCGGCGATGAAGCAGCACCACCCGGCCGAGCCGTCGGCCATGGATACCTGTTCGACTACGCGGAAGGCGGAGACAGGGTCCAGCTCAGGGCCGCCCAACGCCCGGGGCATATAGGTGCGGAACAACCCGGCGGCGTCCATGGCCCGCACCAAGCCGGCAGGCAGCCGCCGGGATTCCTCGATTTCGTCCCGCGCCGCAACTATTTGTGGCCGCAACGCTTTGGCTGCGGCCACCAGATTCTGGGTGGATGTGGTCGTCATAAGTACGCCCTCACCCTGGGCCTCCCTTGAAGAGAGGAGATTTGAAGAGAGGAGATTTCGGTGCCTTGAGTCCATCCCCGGCGGGGGAGGGACTCCGCTGGGGCTAAACCGAGGTGCAGGCAATGGCCTTGACGCTGCCGGCCATTCCGGGAAGGTCGTGGCCTTGCCAGGTGGAGCCGCCATCATGAGTGCCGAATACCTGCCCCTTGCGGGTGCAGAAGTATACTGTCTGCGGGTCGCGCTCGTTCACGGCGATGCCGAAGGTAGTGCTGGTGGGTTCAACGCCCTGGTCGAAGCGGTTCCAAGTCTCCCCCGCATCGGTAGAGCGCAGGACGCCACCTTCCTCGCTGCCGAAGTTCAGCCCGACGCAAGCGTAAAGAGTACTGGGGTCGCCGGGCGCGACTTCGACGCCCCGGGAATAGCGGATGTTGGAGAAGTTCTCGAACTGGAGGTCGTCCCACGTCTCGCCCCGGTCCCGAGTGCGCCATACGCCGGTGCGGTTGGAGATGAAGACCTGCTCGTTGGCGCCCACGGCCACTCCATGCAGGTCCATCAGGTCAACGTCGCCGTCGAAGACGCTGTTGACGACGGTCCAAGTCTTGCCGCCATCGGAGCTGTGGGCCGCGCCGCCCACTTCCAAGGCAGCATACATCTGATCGGTGTCGCCGCTTTCAATGCCGATGCCCAGGATGCGGGTGGCAAAGGCCATCTGCACGGCGTCCGGGTTGGAGACGGTGGACAAGTATTCCCAGTTCTCGCCGCCGTCGGTGCTCTTGAAAATCTCCGCGCCCTCGGTGCCGGCGAACATAATGTTGGAGTCATGAGGGTGGAACTTGATGGACCAGATGATGCGCCCCTCGGTCAGGTTCATGCGCTCGAAGCTGTCGCCGCCGTCGCTGGAGCGGTATATCCCGCGCTGGGTTCCAACGAAGATGGTGCGGGAGTCTTGGGGATGCACCACGATTTCGCGTACCTGCGGTGAAGGCGGCATTCCCTTTGCCAGCTTTTCCCAGCGGGTGTCGTTGGCTTCCTTGCGATACAGTCCATCGGCCTCGGCGCCGACGTAAATCAATGTTGTGCCTGCCATAGCCCTCGCCTCCATATCGTCATTCTTTTCGGTGATAGGGCAATTTCAGCAGACGCGCAAGGCATTGTCAATTCCAGATTCTTGTCAGGCGCTCCCGGCGTGGGTTGGTAAGGGAGGCTGAACCCTTGGCGTGAGCTGATAACCGGGCAGCTGAACCCCCGTCATTCCCCCGAAAGCGGGAATCTACCCCCTCTGCTGCGGAGAATCGTACCGGGCAAGACTAAGGGCGCATTATCACCCCGGTCATAATTCGCAGGAACGGCGGGGAGCGGCGGAAACCTGGGGCGGAAAGGCCAATACTCATCGAGAATAGTTTCGGTGCTATAGCCTTTGCTACCACTGGCGAGCCAGCGTCAATGCGTGAACGCTAACGGCGCCGGACGATTTCAAGGCGAAGCCGCACTCTGATAGCGTGCTGCCTGTAGTGGCTACGTCGTCTATGAGCAAGACGGCCAGCCCAGTGGCGTCGGCCTGGCGCTGGAAGTTTCCGACCACATTATCGCGCCGTTCCTGCTGAGACTCGGTTTCCACCTGGGGGCGGTAGCTGATTATCCGTACCAGCAAGTCTTCCTGCACCGGCAGGCCGGATTGTTTCCCGATTTCGCGGGCCAGCAGCGCGGATTGATTATACCCGCGACTGCGCAGCCTACGCGGGTGTGAAGGCACAGGAACCAGCGTGTCCGCTTCTATCGGATTATGGGACAGATAGTTCATCATCAGGCTGGCTAAATTACCGGCGGAGGCGCGCTCGCCTTTGTACTTCAGGCGGTATATGGCGTCTCGTACCGCCCCATCGAACCGGAAAAGGGAACGGAGGGAGTCGAACCCGCGAGGGAATCCGCTACACCACCGGCAAAGGCCCCCAGAGCCGGGTTCGGCGCATATCAGGCAATAGGGAGGGTTGAGCCGCTCCAGCCCATCCACGCATTCATCGCAGAGAATGCCGCCCTCCCGTCCGCACCTGGCGCAGGGGATGGGAAATACGATATCTAGCGCAAACTGGGCTAGGTTAGACAGCACTGGTTAAACTCTTGCCCGGCTCGTCCCATATCTAGAATGGGTAACCTAAAGGATGTTCTGTTCGGAATGTTTCTGAGGGAAAAGGGGTATTCAGCGCGAGGCTTGCCACCTGTCGAGAATCTCGATGTCGCGACTGAAGGCCAGCTCTGGCAGGGCACCGGGCGAGAAAAAGGCGGTTTCTAGAGCTTCCGGCCCTGGGGACAAGGAACCACCCGTCTCCCTGGCGCTATAGGCGGCGACGATGACGGGGTCGCCGGGCTGGGAGAACAGACCGAGGAGGCCGTCTACCGCCACTTCCAATCCGGTCTCTTCCCAGGCCTCCCGGGCCGCCGCCGATTCCACAACCTCGCCCCGGTCGACGAAGCCCCCCGGTAAGCTCCATAGTCCGTATCCCGAATCGGTGCCGCGCCTAATCATCAGCACCTGGCCGTCGCGCGCTATGACGCAAACGGCGGCAACCTTCGGGTCATGGAACACGACTCTTCCGCACTTTGGGCAGACGGGCCGCTCCCCTCCGAACACTTTTTTATGCTCCAGGGGTGTAGCGCAGGAAGCGCAATACTTGTCGGCTGATGAGGTCAATCCGGTTCCCGCCGTATACTGGAATCTTGGGCCGCTACAATAGACCTTGCAATGCTGAGCGCACTGAAATCAATGGCGGTCTTGAGCCGGGTATGAAACTCTCTAGGTGGCTTAGCCACCCCTACACTCATGCGGCCGCGCTGCTGTTATCGTTGCTGGCCGCCCTGGCCGTCGTGGCGTTCATGATAGGCACATTGGAGTATACCAAGATGCGAGGGCGGCTGTTGCTTACCGCCCTGTTGACGGCAGGCTACTTCCTGACCACTCTCGCGGGAAGTGCCGCCCCGAAAGACGGAGCGATGCGCTGGTTCTTCCCTGCAATTTTCGTCTTGGCGACCCTGGCCCTATTGTTATTGGTTCTTGGGGTGTGGGCCACTCCTGAATCCGCCGGATTCTGGAAGTCCGTTGCTGCCGGGACTTCCCTAGCCTTTGGGATGTCAATCGCCGGACTGTCTTTGAGCCTTGGTTCGGACGAAGGACTGGCCCAAATTTTTGCCAGGCTGTCAGCACTCCTGGCGGCGCTGATAACGGGAATGACGGCACTGGGGATTGCGTTGGGTGTCGGGGCCGCCCCTTACTGGTGGGCCTTCACTCTGCTGACATCCGGCTGGCTGGGGGTAAGCGCGGCGCTGGCGGTCTGGCGAATCCGGCGCAGAAGGAACGCCGAAGAGTAGCTTGGCCCTACCTCGATTCGAGCAGATTGTCCACCGCGGCCCGGGTTGGCATCGAATCCTGCGCGCCCGTCGTGGTCACTGCCAAGGCCCCGGCGGCGCAGGCGACGCGCACGGCATTGGGCATGGGCATCCCTTCGGCCCGGCAGACGGCTAGGGCGCCGTTGAAGGCGTCGCCGGCAGCAACTGTGTCCACGGGCTGAACGGAGAAGGCGGGCTGAAAACCCGTTTCCTTTTGGGAAGCGTAATATGCCCCCTGCGTTCCCAGCTTGACCACGACGGCCTCCGGGCCCCGGGACAGCAACGCCGCCGCCGCTCTGGCTGCCGCATCGCGGCTGTTGACGGGAAAGCCCACCAGGGCCTCCGCTTCGGTCTCATTGGGGGTTATGATGGTGGAATAACGCAACAAAGCGGCCGGCATAGCCCGGACGGGGCCAGGGTCAAGGATGACGGTCTTTCCACGGGAACGGGCATCTCGGGCTGCCGCCAGTGACACCTCCATAGGCACTTCCAGTTGCAGCATCAAGGTGTTGGCGCCCAGTAATGCCGACGCCACTGCGGCGGTTTGTTCCGGGCCGCAGGCGGAGTTGGCGCCCAGCACCTGAATGATGCGGTTCTGGCCCGTGCGGTCGATGCTGATGACGGCTATGCCGGAAGATTCTCCGGGCGATACATATACCCGGGAGGCGTCGATTCCCTCGGAGCGCAGGCCCTCGATCAACTGATGGCCGAAGATGTCGTCGCCGACGCGGCCCACCATCGCCGTCCCAGCACCCATGCGGGCCGCAGCGACGGCCTGGTTCGCGCCCTTGCCGCCGGCATAAGTCAGGAACCGCTCGCCCGCAATCGTTTCGCCTTCTCCTGGAAAGCGGTCGGAATAGGTCACCAGGTCCATGTTGATGCCACCCAACACCACCACTCCCGGCGCTCTGCCCAAACTCATGGCCCCTTTCCCCTCCCGGTTCAGCCCCAGAGGCTAATGAACTTAGGGGCAACCGTAGCACCGGCGGTGGTTCCCGGTCAATCACTGCGCCGCTTTGTCTCCGTGCTATAATCGGCGGGTTGTGAAAACATACACAAGCACAGCTTACCGGAGAATGTAATACATGGCTGCAGCACTGGATGACATCAAGGTTGTGGACTTGACCCGCACCCTGGCCGGTCCCTTCTGCACCATGCTGCTGGGCGATATGGGCGCAGACGTGGTGAAAATCGAGGAGCCGTCCCTGGGGGACGAAATTCGCCACTGGACTCCTTTCTGGAACAGCGAAAGTACTCAGTTTGTCACCTTCAACCGAAACAAGCGCAGCATCACCGTCAATCTGAAGGAACCGGAAGGTGTGGAGCTGGTACGCCGGATGGCCGCCGATGCCGACGTGATGATTGAGAGCTTCCGCACCGGAACGCTAGAGCGCATGGGGCTAGGCTACGACGATATCAGCGCCATCAACCCGCGGGTCGTGTATTGCTCCATATCCGGATATGGGCGCACCGGGCCTATGGCGGAAATGCCTGGGTATGACCTGATAATCCAGGCTTACAGCGGTTTGATGCACCTTACGGGCGAACCCGACGGGCTGCCCCAGAGAGTAGGTTTTTCGCTGGTGGACCTCTTCACCGGCATGATGGCCTATGGCACGGTATTGACGGCCTTGCGCCAGCGGGACCGCACCGGCAAGGGTCAGCGGGTGGAGGCTGCGCTGTTGGATGGGCAGGTGGCGGCCTTAAGCTACCACGCTACCCGTTATCTGGGCACCGGAGAAGACCCGGAGCGGATGGGTTCCGGCCATCCCAGCTTGGTGCCATACCAGAGCTTTGCTTCCTCGGACGGATATTTCATTCTCGGATGCGCCAACCAGGGATTGTGGGAACGGACTTGCCGGGCCATTGAGCGGGAGGATTTGCTGGAAGACCCCCGCTTCACTACTAACACCGACCGGGTGGCTCACCGGGAGGAATGCGTGGGCATACTGATGGAAGTGTTTAAGCATGAGTCCACCGAGCATTGGGTGAAAGTAATCAATGGGGCGGGAGTCCCTTGCGGACCGATAAACAAGGTGTCGCAGGTGGTAACCAATCCGCAAGTGCTGGCCCGCAATATGATTGCCGAGATGGAACACCCCAATGTCCCCCACCTGAAAACCCCCGGTTCGCCTTTGAAGCTCGCCGACTCTCCTGCGGCGATTCGGCGCCCGCCGCCGTTGCTGGGGCAGCACAATGACGAGGTTCTGGGTGAGCAGGGATACACGCTGGAGCAGATTGCCGACTTGCGCGAGCGGGGCGTCATCGGAGGAAATTAGCCTAGGCAAGAATGGAGAGTATGTTAGGAGCGAGGGGCAGCATGAAGAAACTCCGCCTGATCCACACTTCCGACACCCACTTGGGCGACCCGGCGGGGCATCCGAGGGCTGAGGAGGTGTTGTCGGCCGTGGTGGACGCGGTGGAGCGGCTGGATGCCGATGGGTTGCTGCTGGCCGGCGACGTGTTTGACAACGAGCGGGTTTCTGACGAAGTAGTGGAGCAGTTTGTTGCGCAGATGGCGCGGCTGGATGTGCCTGCCATAGTGCTGCCGGGCAATCACGATTTGGCCCATCGGACTTCGGTATATCGCCGCGCGCCCTTCGAGGCCGCGCCGGGCAACTTGCGAGTTATCTGCAATCCTAAGGGAGAGACGTTGGAGTTCCCAGATTTGGGCCTGGAACTCTGGGGGCGGGCGATGCTGTCGCATACGCCGGATTTCCGTCCGCTGGAAGGGATGCCGAGGCCGTCGGAGGGGCGCTGGCTGGTAGCTATGGCCCACGGTCATTTCCACTTTGAAAATGACCGGGACCAACGATCGTCGCCCATGTACCCCGGCGATGTGGCTGCGTCGGGTTGCCACTATCTGGCGCTGGGTCACTGGGACCGGCACGCCGACGTGTCTCGCGGCGACACCACCGCTGTGTACTCCGGCTGCCCTTACGGCCCCATTGGTGCCCCCGACCAAGGCGCGGTCTGCGTAGTGGAACTGGACCCGGAAGCTGGCGTCAGCTACCGGCTGGAGCTGCTGGCGGGGTAGAATAGCTCTGCCGCCCGGCCCTGAATATGCCCCCGCCATTCCTGCGACATCGGGAATGACGGGAGTTGCAGTTATTTGCGGGATCGCGGATGCCCCCATCTGCGCCGTTCCCGCGCCATCGGGACTTCAGGGGAACTTTCCGAAGGCCATGGGCCAACTTCGGCCTTCCCAGCAATGCCCCTTGCCCGCAGGCTCTCGCCTTTCTGCTATTATGCCCACGATTATATTTGCCCCAGGAGGCCGTGATGAAACGGCTTACCCGCGACCATAAAATTTACGTCCTCGACCCGGCCAATCCGCCGGCCGTTGCTATTGACTCTGGCGAAGAGCTGATGGTGGAGACCTGGGACGCTTTCGAGGGCATCCGAGACCCGAAGGCGCTGGACGAGAAGCAGCTTAAAGGCCCGGCCATCGGCCCCATATACGTCAACGGTGCGGAGCTGGGCGATGCCCTGCGCGTTGACTTCATCAGCGTCACGCCCCGGGCCGAGGAAGGCGCGGCCCACATGGTGTCGCCCGGGCGAGGATTTCTGGAGCAAGAATTCGACCGCGCCTATCCCACTGTGATGACTATCGAGAACGGCTGTGTTGTCTTGCCCTCCGGCCTTCGTCTGCCGCTGAACCCGTCTATGGGGCTGGTTGCTACCACGCCAACTTACCCGCAGCTTACGGCCAGCGACAGCGGCCCTTACGGCGGAGATATTGACATCAAGGAATTGGTGGAGGGCAGCACGCTGTGGCTGCCGGTGTTCGTGGAGGGCGGACTGCTGGCTATGGGCGATTGCCATGCCGTGGTGGGCGACGGAGCCGTAGGCGGCACCGGCGCCGAGTGCGCCGCCGACAGCCATATCCGCGTTACCGTCGAAAAAGGTATGGGCATCGAAGGCCCGCAGGCAATGACCCCCGATTACTTCGTAGTGCTGTACTACGGCGAGGAGCTAGGCCCGGCCATGAAAGGCGCAGTCCGCGGCATGGTGGATTTCCTGGTGCGCGAGAAGGGTATGGAACCCTACGATGCCTATACACTGCTCAGCCTTGCCGGCGACGTTCGGATGTCTCGCACTTTCCGCCCCATCAGCCCGGTGAAGATGATGCTCTCCCTCCGGGCATTGGAGCAGTTAGGGTAGGAAAATTACCGTCTGGCCTGGGAAGCCGGTTCGCTTTGAGTCAACCTCGGAGCTGAACCAGCTTCCCCTGGCTGCTACCGGCGCGTGGCCCGCAACGAGTACGGTTTTGGTGAAATTGCGAGGCCGAAAACTTCGTCCTCAGTCAGAGGAGTCCCGTCGGGCGTATCGAATTGCAAGCGGTGCAGCATCCGCGTGATGTGGAGCCAGACGGTGGTTTCGGCGAAGCGCCGGCCGGGGCAACGTCGATGGCCCGTGCCGAAGGGGATATAGGCCGGGCTGGTCAGCGCCGGAGCCATGGAGCCGTCGGATTGAGGCAGAAATCGCTCGGGGATGAACTCGTTGGGGGACTCCCAATAGGCCGGGTTGTGGTGGATGGAGTAGATATTGCCCAGCACCTGGGTTCCCGCGGGTATCAGGTATCCGCCGATTTCTGTGTCTTCCGCAGCCTTGTGGGGCAGGGCCAGCGGGCCGATGGTGCGGTAGCGCATTGACTCGGCGAGGCAGGCGAAGGTGTAGGGCAGGCGCGTCCGGTCTTCGACCGTGGGCGGGGTGTCGCGCCCGGCTACCCGGTCCAGCTCTTCGTGGATCTTTGCCTGCACCTCCGGGCGGTTGGCTATCAGCAACAGGAACCAGTTGACCGTCTGCGCCGAAGTATCCGTGCCGGCGATGAGCAGGTCCATGCAGAGGTCAAAAGTCATTTGCTCAGTGATTTCCTCCGCTTCCACTTGGGCGAGCATAACCTCGACCAAGCAGGTGGGGGCGGACAAGTCCAGCCCCGGCCGGTTCCGGGCGATGTCAACCAGAGAGCGGATGATAGCCCCACCGATTTCCGCTTGGCGGGTGGCTTCCTTGACCGCGTTGCTGGGCAGGAATTTGAGCCAAGGGATGTAGTCGGCCAAGTTGGTGGCGGTGGCAGTGGAGAATATCCAATTGATGTAATCGAGGAGAGCATCCCGGTATTCCAAGAAATCTTTGGCTGCGCCCTCTTCCTCCTGACCGAAAACGCTGCGGAACATCAGAGTGGAGTTGCTGCGGGCGGTCATATCTGGGGGAGAGACGGGTTCGCTGGCATCGCCCATGGAGGCCATCTGCGCCACCAGGCCGTCAACCGCCTGCTCGATGTGGCGTTCGCGGACGTTGTCAATGTTGCGGGCGCTGAGCAGCTCGCGGTTGGCGAAGCGCTGCATCTGCCGCCAGTGGTCGCCGTAGGGAGACATTACGAGGTCTTTCTGCCCGCTGAGAGCAGTCATAATTTCGCTGACCCAGCGGTCGGCCAGCACGGCCTTGCCAAAGGATTCCTGCAACAGGTCGGGATGACTGATTATCACCGTCGGAACGCTGCCGAATCTCAACAGACATATATCGCCGTAGCGCTTCGCCAAGCGGTCTATGGCCAAGTGGGTGTCGTGCCGTATGTCCAGCAGGGAGCCGAAGACGGGCAATCCCCGCGGCCCGGGAGGCAATTTCTTGGGAAGGGAAGAGACTGCGGTGCTCATAAGCTCACCTCACAATGGGACGCAGGCCGACCATTAGGACAACCCCGCCTCTATTTACTTTACCAGAGGCGGGGTTATATGCAACAGTGCCGGGTGGGAGATGATAGGCCGCTGTTGGCACACTGAGGGGCTGGGAGGAGAATACGGCCTACTCTCCCTTGATAATGTCCGACATACGCTCGGCAATCATCATAGTAGTGCAGTTGGTGTTGGCACGGATGCAATCGGGCATTACCGAGGCGTCAATGACGCGAAGGTTTTCCAGTCCCTTGACCCGGCATTGCTGGTCTACCACGGCCATGGGATCGCTGTCTGGCCCCATCTTGCAGGTGCCGGAAATGTGCTGAGATGTAGTGACGTTGCGCATCAGCCAGTTGTCCAGCGCCTCGTCGGTCTCCATGTCAGCGGGAGTCGGCTCGAGCAACCCCTTAACGATGTCGGCGTAGTCGGGGTGGTCGAGGAACCCTACGCACAGCCGCACCGCCTCGCGCATCCGGGCTAGGTCGCGGGGGTCATCGGCAAAGTAGTTGTAGTTCAGTTCCGGCTGCACTCCGGGGTCGGTGGACTGGATAGTCAGATGGCCTTTGCCGTAGGCCAGCTCCAGGATGCAGGTGAAGCGGATTCCCTCGGCCTCCAGCGGGTCGCCGGAAATGGGCGAAGAGAAAGACGACGCCATTATCTGGATGTCGTTACGCAGGTCTGACCCCGTGGCGGTATAACGCAACGCGACTTGGGTGCGCGGGTCTTGCGGATTGAGAGGAAAGTCTTCCTTAACTTCGATGGGTACGCGAATATTGGGATGGTCGCGCAGGTTCTGGCCTACTCCGGGCGTGTCTTGAACTACGGGGATGGCGAACTTCTCCAGGGTTGCGGAGGGGCCGACGCCGGAGAGCATGAGTATTTGCGGCGAGGCGATGGCGCCGGAGCAGAGGATGATTTCTTCGCCTTCCACGGTGAACCGCTCGCCGCTGCTCTCCACCTCGGCGCCGACAGCTTTCTTGCCGTCGAACAGGACGCGGTGGACGGTGACGTTGGCCTTGACGGTGAGGTTGAGGCGATGGCGCGCACTGCTGAGGAAGGTGAGGGAAGTGCTCATGCGCACGCCGTTGGGATTGTTCATGGGGATGGGGCCGACGCCGCCCGATTCGGGGTGATTCATGTCGGGATCATCGGGAAACCCAGTGGAGCGGGCGGCGTTGTAGAACGCCTGTTGAGCCGGCAGCCAAGTCTCGCGGGCAAACCGGCGGACCGGAATGAACCCCTCGGAATTGTGGAAGTCGTCCGCCCCAAAGTCCATGTCGCTTTCCAGCTTGCGGAGGTAGGGCAGAACGCTGGTGAACCCCCACTGGTCGTTGCCCAACTCAGCCCAGGCGTCATAGTCCTCGGGCACGCCGCGCAACAGCACTTGGCCGTTGATGGCGCTGGAGCCGCCAACGACCCGTCCGCGAGGTACCGGCATCGGCTCGGTCTGCAAAGGAGTGGTCTTTCCCTGGAAAGACCAGTTGTGAGGTGCGTCGATAGCCGAGGCAGTCTGGTCGTAGCCGAATTTGAGGTCGTCGGGGTAGGCTTCGAATTCCGGGTAGTCCGGGCCGGCCTCCAGCAACAGCACCGACTTGCCGGGGTCTTCCGATAGTCTGCTGGCCATCACGCATCCAGCGGAGCCTGCTCCTAAGATAATGTAGTCATATTTCATAGCCCGCTCCTTGTTTTCTTTTCGCAATCCCTCATCAAGTGAGAATGCAACAAATCTAAACGGCGGCATTATCGCACACCGCAGCGAAGGCAGGTATCCGTTGGCGTAATTGGAAAAGAAATAACTGCCCCTGACATCTCAAGGACGGTTATCGCAATGGCGGGGAATCTGCCGCAGAGCCTAACCTTTGAGATGAGTGTTGAAGAAATCAATTGTCCGGGGCCAAGACTCTTCCGACGCTCCCTGATGGTAGCGCAGTCCTGTATAGTCCATAAAGGCGTGGTCGGCGCCTTCGTAGGTATGGAACTGGTGCTGCTTGCCCAGCCGATCCAGCTCTGCGCCCAGCTTGTCCCGGTCTTCGAGGCTGGGGTTCTCGTCAATCCCGCCGAAGTGGAACAGAATAGGACAGCTAATGCTGGCGGACAGTTGGAAGGGAGACAATTCGCCGCCGCCCCAGTTGACGAAGAGGTTGCCGCCATAGTAGGGGGCGCAGGCACGGATGTAGCGGTTGGTAGCGGCTCCCAACCAGGCTACCCGGCCGCCCATGCAGAAGCCGGTTATGCCGATACGTTCGCTGTTGATGGCTGGATGCGCTCGTAGCCAGTCTACCGTGGCGTCGATGTCCGCCGATATTTGCGTGTCGTTCAGATGCTGAATGCGGCCGCTTCGGTTGTCGAGCTGCTCTTCGGTCAGCAGGTGGAACAGGTTGGGCGCAATGGCGGCAAACCCGGCTTGGGCCAGATTGTCGGCCATATCTCGAATAAACTGGTCAACGCCACCGCCGTGCTGGCTGACAATCACTGCCGGAAACGGTCCGCCGCCGCTAGGGACGCTGGCATAGGCGTGCATGTCCATCTCGCCTACCTGAATGGTTTCCCAGAATGAAGGCATAGCTCCTCCCACCCGTCAGCCGGCGATATTGGCAGACGGCATTATTGCGCATCAGGATTTACTTCGAATTCTCGCGGGTCAGTTTCTCTCTAAGCCGCCGCAGTTCGGCTTCGGCCTCGTCGGCGCGGGCGGCCTCGGCGTCGGCGCGGGCTGTCTCGGTATCGGCGCGGGCGGCCTCGGCGTCGGCGCGGGCTTCGGCGTTGGCGCGGGCCATGACCTCGGTTTCAAGCTGGGACTTGGTTTCCATTAAGTCCGGCAGATACTCTTGCACGGCCGGATCGTAAAAGCGCAGCCTGCCTTTTTCCCAGCACAGATCCAAGCCCAAAATCTGGCTGCGGCCCCAGATAACCCCATTCTCATCAGTGCTTAATGCTATGGGCAGATATTCCCCCTCTACCAGCCGGTCGCCCGCCAGCGGCGCGTCGTGATAGCTGCCGCCGGTTCGGTCGAACCGCCAGTACTCGGTTACGCCAAAACCGGCGTAGATGCCGGGCTTGACAGTGTAATCAAACTTTCCAGTGCTGGAGGATGCCACTTCCAGCACTAAGTCCGGGGGTTTCCCCACTTCATTGATGACGTAGCCGTTGCGTTCCGTAATTGCCTCCGGGTCTACACCGAAGGCCACAACGCAGTCCGGGACGGCCAAGGGATTTCGGATTCGGGCATCGGTGCAAAGGTATCCTTCGCCATTCACCAGAACATCGGACCGGCCCAGGCTTCGGAAATGGGCATCCAGTATCAGATTGGCCCGGGCAATAAATGGAAGCTGTCTCATTGCGTCAGGGTCCCTGGGTGGGTCAGGTAAGGGTTCAATTTCCGCCATAGGGCGTTGGGGATGGGATTTCAGGATCGGTTTCGTGGTCATAACGCGCCTCGCATCGGACCGCTGCCGTTTGTCTAGCGCTGATTATAGCCGAGTGGGGCCTCGGCAACAAAATGTATCCCCTGCCGTTCCTGCCCGTCCCGTGGTAGGATACCGGCAACACTGGAAGGGGAGGAAATCGGTATGGCCATGGACGTTCAGGTCTATACCCAGCCTGGTTGATTCTCGTGCCGAACTCTGGAAGAGTTCCTTAAGTCTAACGGGGTTGCCTACGAACATCATGACCTGCTCAGCGAACCTGCGGCGGTGGAGCATCTGCGCAGCCGGGGCATAAAGTCGTTGCCGGTCACCATCATTGACGACACCGAGGTCATCATCGGCTATTACCCCAAGAAGCTGATACCGGCCCTCAGGCTGGGCGTGTCCGTTGACTTGTCCGGTAAGACCGCTTGGCTGGCGGAAAAGTACGGAGCGATAATGAGCGCGGCGGTTCGGGCCAACAACCAGTTCAGCCAAGAGCAGCTCGATGCCATCGTTCCCTGGCGGCCCTGGAGCCTGCGCGACACCGTGGTTCATATCCTAGCCTTTCCGGAGATCGCCTACCTGTCCCATGAAGTGGGCAGCATGAGCTG
The DNA here is from genome assembly GCA_965199995.1 of Dehalococcoidia bacterium. Classification (GTDB taxonomy): domain Bacteria; phylum Chloroflexota; class Dehalococcoidia; order Lucifugimonadales; family UBA3495; genus VXOI01. Next base: position 408,184 of record OZ241328.1, read on the forward strand.
GGACGATATGCAGGCCCAGGACGAGCGCCTCAAGGGCGTGACCACTGCTCCGCAGATTGCAGAGTACGGCCTGAAGGTGCAGGACGACATCGTCGCCTTCCTGAACAGCGGCAACAGCGAGGGTTTCGAGCGCGTCGTGCCGGCCCACTATGGGGGTGAGGTTACTGTGCTGGAGCTGCTCAACATTGTGCTGAGCCACAGCACCCATCACCTCAAGCAGGTGTACCACTATATGACCACCGACTTGGCTATGACGCTGGATAGCCCGGCCACTGACGCCGACCTAGAAGGCATCCAGACGCCGGACGCACTAATCTAAAACGCAGAGAGCGCGAAGATAACGCAGGGAATCAAAGATGCTTTCGCGTCCTATGATTCCCCTGCGCTCCCGGCGTTTAACTGACAGCCCGGAGGATCGAAGAATGAAATACGACTACATCGTGATTGGAGCCGGTTCCGCCGGTTCCATCATCGCTACGCGGCTGACCGAAGACCCTAGCGTCTCGGTGCTGCTGCTGGAAGCCGGGCCGGACTATCCTGACTTTGAGCGGCTTCCCGAGGAAGTGAAGTTCGGCTACTCCACCGAGATTGACATCATGGTCAGCGACCACAACTGGCAGTTCATCGGCAGGGCCACCGAGAGTGCCCCGCCGATGATGGTGCCACGGGGCAAGGTTACGGGCGGCTCCAGCGCGATCAACGGCCAAGTGTTCCTGCGCGGGGTTCCCGAGGACTACGATTCCTGGGTCGAGATGGGCAACGGCGAGTGGGGCTATGAGCAATGCTTGCCTTACTTCCGTAAGCTGGAGACCGACAGCGACTTCTCTGATGACTTTCACGGCACCGACGGGCCTATCGTTTGCCACCGCTTCAAGCCGGAGACCTGGCACCCGGCGCAGGCGGCTTTTTATCAAGCCTGCCGCGAGGCCGGCTTCCCGGACAGTCCCGACCACAACAACCCCGACTCCACCGGCGTTGGGCCGACGCCCTTCAACAACCCCGGCGGCGTCCGAATGAGCACTGCTCTGGGCTACCTGGACCAGACGCGCCACCGCCTCAACCTTACCATCCGCGCCAACTGCCACGTTCAGAAGATACTGTTCGAGACAGCATCCAACGGGGTAACACGGGCCGTCGGTGCGCAGGTAGAGAGCGGCGGGGAGACCTTCACCGTTGAAGGCACCGAGATTATTCTCAGTTCCGGCGCCGTCGGTTCGCCTCACATCCTGATGCTGTCGGGGGTTGGCCCGGCGGCCCATCTGCAAGAGTTCGGCATCCCCGTGGTGGCCGATTTGCCCGGAGTGGGGCAGAATATGCGCGACCATCCGCTGGTGTGGGTGACCTGGCGCACCAAGCCGGAGATTCCGCTGGACGGTTTGGCCCCGCGAATGCAGGTTACGTTGCGCTACACCGCTGACGGCTCTCCCCTGCGCAACGATATGAAAATGTCGATGCAGTCCTTCGCTACCGAGCGCATCAACCGGGGAGGAGACCGCATGGAGCCGGTAGGCATCCGACTGACCAGCGGCATTCAGCTTGCGGCGGGCGCCGGCGAGCTGCGGTTGCAGTCCGCCGACCCGTCGGAGCAGCCTTTCCTGGACTATCGCTATTTGGAAGACCCCTTCGACTTGGAGCGGCTGCGGGAGACGGTGCGCCTCTGCGTCAAGCTGGGCGAGAGTGATGCGTTCAAGGACATCATCCAGGAGCGCATTGAACCCACTGACGCGGAGCTGGCCAGCGACGAAACGCTGGACGAATATCTGTTCCGGGAAGTTACCACTTCGCAGCACATTTCCTGCACGGCCAAGATGGGCCCGGCGGACGACCCCATGGCCGTGGTTAGCCAGTATGGCAAAGTGCACGGGCTGGAGGGTCTGCGGGTGGCCGATGCCTCGGTTATGCCCGATTGCATCCGAGCCAACACTAACGTCACCACGATGATGATTGGCGAGCGCATCGCCGAGTTTATCAAGACGGGGAGATAAGGGGGAGGCCCCCCTTCAGGGAGGAGCCCGGCTCGCAGGTCTATGTGCGAGGGCCGCTGCGGGTTAGGCCCCCCTTCCGGGGAAATGCTCATGGGTTCCCGCTTTCGCGGGAACGACGGGGTAAGCCCCGTTGCCCGGGGGAATGCCGTTGTCCGGGAAGCCGCACCCAAAGACGGAGTAACTATGTCGCTATTTCTGATTTCGGCTTTGTGGTTTCTGTATCACAGACTATTCAGGAGGCGCGCGCCGTTGCCGCCCCATCGCTTGCGGCCCTCCCTCACCCAGCAGCCGGTGAAGATGGTGGACTAGCAGCGCGGCCCTTCTGATGGAAGCTCAAGCCGGGCAAATTCCTAAGGTCGCCCCGGCAGGGCTATTGCATATAAGCGGCTTAATACTCCGCGAGCGCCTTAATGCTCGTCATTCCCTCGTCCCCTGTCATTCCCACGAAAGAACGTTGCCCTCGGGAAAACGGGGGCGGGAATCTACGAACCGAATTAGGCAGCAGTGTTCCAGAATCAGGCATCCTCAACGGCCTGAGCCCCAGCTTTCCTCTGGAATGGCCGGGTTGTATTTCATATGCGATTACCCTAGTTGCCCCGGCTTGTTACTTACCTTACGACGGAAGAGAGGATAAGAGAACCGTCAGTTGTTGGGAGTGAATCCCGATTCGGGTATCAGGCAGATTGCTATGGAAAAGGCGTTCATCTATTGGGACAACTCAAACATCTATATTAGCGGGCAGGAAGTTGCCGCTGAACGAGAGGGCGGCACGTCTCGATACCGGGTTAGCTTGGATTTCCGGCACTTGCTGGAATTGGCCCGCGCCGGGAGGGAGATCGAGCACGCCGTCGCCGTAGGCTCTATCCCGCCGGAATTGCGCCACGTCTGGAACCGTCTGGAAAATGAAGGCGTTACTGTACAGTTGCTTGAGCGTGGCGCACTGCAGGGCCGGGAGCAGGGTGTAGACCAATGGCTCCAGACAGCCATGTTGCGGGATGCTTTCGACTACAACGGAGACCCCGGAATAGCCGTCCTCCTAACCGGCGACGGCAGCGGCTTTGCCGACGGCGTGGGCTTTCACTCCGACCTGGAACGAATGCGACGCCGGGGGTGGCGCATCGAAGTGCTGTCGTGGCGCCATAGCTGCAACCGCCGGATGAGGGAGTGGGCCGAAGAGAATGGAACTTTTATTGCGCTGGACGATTTCTACGACAGCGTGACCTTCCTGGAGCCGCCCGCCCCCGGCCAGCCCTTAGCGGATCCCCGTTATGCCACGCGGCCGGACCTGTCGCGGCGGGTAATGAGTTAACAGGAACGGATATTGCCAACGCGCTGTGGTTTGGCATCTGGCATAAATCACGGGATAGTGGCGATGCCCGCGAGGCGGTGGTATTGCCAACATACGATAGTTTTGTGGCTTGTATAAATCACGGAGTAGTGGCAATACCGAAACAGTGACGGTTGGTTGTGCCATTGAAGGGTGTGTTCCCTAAAGTCGGTAAAAAGCGGCGTGGGTTATGGCTACCATCTTTTTACCCGGGCGTTTGCTTTTCGGCTTACATCTTTCGATAGATTACTCCTTCTTTGATAACCTTTCCTTCGTCAATTAGATTGCCCAGAACTGAGTAGGTCAGATAATTCCGCTGGTTGCCGTGAGAAGAAGAGCGCAATCCCAATAGATCCGCAATTTGGGAATTACGTAATCCTTGAGGATTGTCGGCAAGCAATAGGAGTATGGCTTCCTGGATTTGATGTAAACCTACTTGGGCCATCATGTAGGCTGTTATGCCGGTGTTCATTTGGGGCCTATGGATTTGATGGCTAGAGAACTTCGGGGTGATGGGCTTTCATGTGGGTATCTAAGCAGACAAAGCAGGCGGCTAAATCGCACTCCTTTTCCTCGTAATCGTCGTCGTATTCTTCTTGGCAGACGTCGTTGTGGTTGTCGCAGGTTATACGGCGGCAAGTTATGCAGGAATAATTGAAATCGAAATCCAGTTGTTTTCCGCAGTAGTAACATTCTGGGGCCGGAACGCCAATGATGTTAGGACTGTTGCTTTTGCCGTTGGCTGAAAATACCATCTCTGGCCTCTATTTGGGGTTGTGCTGTTGGATTTCTGCGGACTGGGATTGACGGGGACTATATATATAGGTTGATTCGGGAGCGCAAGGAATACGCGGGAAATAAAACCCGGTGTCCTTTGCGCTCGTTGCATTTATCCTGCCTGTTTAAGCCCGGCCAAACCAATCGGGGTGGACGGCTTGGAGTCCGAGCTGCGGCCAGGCCGCCGGCGCGCTGCATCGTTCCAGCCGCTCCTCGAGGGGCAGCGAGTCGTCCCAGTAGTAGGCAATGATGCGGCGGCCGTTCCAGTGGGCGGCGGCGTCGGAGGCGATCCAGACGGCGGGCGACTGCATCGCTTCCGGCTGGATTAAAGCTTCGGCGGACGCCCCTTCCGGTGGTATGACCATGTTAGTGGCGGTGGCTCCGCCGGGCGTCAGCACATTGGCAGTCACGCCGGTGCCTTCCAAGTCTTGGGCCATGATGGACACCAGGGCCTCGTGTCCTGCCTTGGACGGGCCATAGGGCGCGCCGCCCTTGCGCCACATCGTGTCCATGCTGGTGGTGACGCCGATGATGCGCCCAAAACCATGCTCAATCATATGAGGAGCAACCGCTTGGGACATCAGGAAAGGCCCGCTAAGATTGACGCTTATAACGCGAAGCCAGGCATCGGGTTCCAGGGTCCAGAAATCATTCTGGCTGCCGGCGGCCCGCGCCCCGAACCCGCCGGTGCGGGCATTGATTCCTGCGTTGTTGACCAGAATGTGCAGGCCCCCCAACTCGCTGATAGCGCGGCTAACGGCATTGCCCACCGACTCTGGGCTGGTTACGTCGGCTACGATAGGCAAGACGGCGTCGTCTCCCCCGATTTCGCGCATATCGTTGGCGGTCTGGTCTAGCCAGTCCTCATTCACGTCCAGCATCGCCACCTGGGCGCCGGCGCGGACGAAGCCGGTGGTGATAGAGCGGCCCATGCCGATGGGGCTGGCCGCGCCAGTGACAATGGCGACTTTGCCTTCCAGCGTATTCGATTGGATAGTCATAGTTGATGCTCTCCTGCCTGTGCTTTGTTGGTGAATGTCACGGATTTACGTCAATGCCCGTCCCAACGGTCTCGCTAGAGGATTGAAGGGAGTTCTGAAGTTTTAAGGCGACATCGACGTAGCTGAATTCTCCATCGCCAAACCGGGCGTTGTTTATGTTCCGGAATCCGCACAAGTAACCCTTTTCATCGGCCAGCGCCAGAGCGTACTCACTTTCAGTTTGAACGTAATGAGCGTGCTCGCTGGCCCAGAAAAGGTCATAGTAATGCTCAGCGCTGTTGTAGCGGACGTTGATTATCCCGCTCTCAAAGGGAGAACCATTACGCTGTGCTGTTCCAGGAGGTATGTTCGGACTATGGCCTATGATTCCTCCGATGTTCCGGTCGCCGCGGTTTTCTGCCGGCTCTAGGCCACTTTTCAAGTTTATGGCAGTGTACCCGTCTTGGACTGAGCCAATCAGCTTAGTGTCAAGAATGGTGAAGGCAGTCATAACAAAAGTGTCATTCTGCTCTGCCAGAATCTTGACTATCACCACACCCACTTGTCGCCTACCTTGGTTCCATAGTACCCCTTGGGATAAAGCCGCACGGGTTTCCGGTCAGTGCGGGAGTGCCGGATTACCTCTATTTTCTGAAGCGTCTCGCCGATTTCGTCCATCATACCCGCCATATAGGGATGCTGGATGATATGGGCCTCGCGCTCCTCAGTAAGGCGAATCCGGCGGCCAAATATATCCTGGAGAATTTCCGGCATCGGCGTCCTAGAGAATTGCCAGCGGATTTACCGGAGAGGCGATGGGTTTGGCGTCCTGAAGGGCACCGCCGCCGGCCTGGGCCGCAGCCCGAGACCGATTGGAGCCGGTTATCGGATTGACAGGGCCTGATTGGTCGGCGCCGACCCTTCTACCCCAGTTGATGAAGGTATTCATCTCTGCAATAACTTGTCTCTTCGGATGTATCTGCTTAACGGTCATGCCCAGCCTCTGTTCGGGTTGGCACAGGTTAAACCGCAATGGACACAGGGTCAATTCCGTGGGCCGTCCTATCCGGCTCTCCCCGGGGAACGCTAGAGGGACTAGCTGGAAAGCAGCTCCTCGACCGCCCCATCTACGTATAGTATCTCGATGGCGAGGGTGACGGCGGACTGAAGGTCGGCCCGCCGGGTATCGTCCAGTCCTTGCGAGAGGTGCGCGATGATGGATGACACCGGCGTTTGGCCGTCGGCCAATCTGGCTATCGCGGCCACCAGCGGACTGCAAGGGGCGCCCTCGGGCTGGGACGGGGTGGACAGCGTCACGCCCCAAACGAACTCGCCTTCGGCTAGAACCGGCTTGCGGGCCACCGCTGTGCCGGGAGATAGGCGCGGAACGGACGGCAGAAGCCAGTTGCGCTGAGGGTCGGCGCGCAGGGCGGACAGCCACTGAGCCCGCCGGGCGCGTTCTCCCTCGACGGCGCGAACGCTGGAAACGAAACCGGCGGGGGCCTCTCCGCGGTCGAGCACAACGCGCTCGTAGCCGCGGAGAGGCTGACCGGCGACGGCCTGGATGAAACTCTGGCGGGGAGAGAACTCGCTCCGTTCCCCATCCCGCTCGACGATGCGGCGAGCCTCCCAGAAATAGGAGTCTGAAGTAAGGTTACTGGAATAGAAGAGGCGAGCCATTTCCCGGAACTGGTTATATTCTTGGTAGTAAAGCTCCTGGTAGACGGCTCCAGCCCCGTCGCGCAGAGCCTCGTCACCGCTTTCGGCGGACTTGAGAGCGGTGGTGGCATAGGCCGCGGCCATAATGCCGGACATCAAGGCCAGATGGACTCCTGACGAGAAGAGTGGGTCAACGAAGCAGGCCGAATCGCCGGTCATCACGAATCCTGGTCCATTGGTGCGCTCCGACGAATAGGACCAGTCGCGGACTACATTAGGCCCGGCGGCCCAGCGGGCGTCGCGAAGCATCCGGCGGGTGTGCGGCGCCTGGGATATCTGGTCGAAGAGGAACTCCTTGGCTCCCATCCGTTGGATGCCTTCCTGTCCGGTGAGGTTGTCCACTACGGCGCCGACGCTGTTCCAGCCGGTGTGCAGGGGGATAGTCCAGAACCAGCCGTGTTCGTAAGCTTCGATGAATATGTTGTTCTCATCGGGCGCGGGGAGCGGCTCCGCTCCCTCGAAGTAAGCGTAGACGGCGAGGTTTTGGAAGAAGGAATCCCATCGGCGGGTTGCGCTCTGCCGGGCCAGCAGGGTGGACTGCCCAGTGGCGTCTACGACGAATCGGGCGGACAGTTGGCCTTGTCCGGCGCCGGAGACGTAGCGCAGGGTGGCAGGCGCTTCCGGCCGTTCCCAGGCAACGCTGGTGACACGGTGGCCCTCGCGTACATTGACGCCGTGGGATCTGGCGTTTTCCAGCAGGATTTGGTCGAAGGTAGGCCGCCATACCTGGTAGGCGTGGGGATATTGGACGCTGGTCTCTCGGAACTGCCAGCTCCAGGGATCAGGGTCGCGGCCCCAGACCATGGTGGCACCGTATTTGGGCAGGAAGCCGACGGACTGGACGGCACCCATGACGCCCAGCTCTTCGAGGATGGGCATGGATGCGGGAAGCAAGGATTCGCCCACATGGTCGCGAGGGAATCGCTCGCGCTCCAGCAGGACGACGCTCCAGCCTTGGCGGGCGAGCATAGCGGCGGCGGCGCTTCCTGCTGGGCCGCCGCCGATGACGGCAACATCTGCGATGGATTTCTGGGTCATGGTGGACTCCCGGCCGGGGTGGAACTCAGGGCGGGTTGGGATACGGTGGGACAGATTCTATCATCTGCGGACTGCGGCGCTAGCCGGATTAGATGTTTGTTATACTTTTAGCAGGGACATATACATATGCAACAGAGATGCAACAGAGAGTACGGCCAATGCTGAAAAATACCGAAGCCGATGCCCTGATGCAGGATGCCCGCGCCATGCAGTCGGCCGACCTAGAGCGGTTGGACGAGGAGGATTGGCGGGACGCCGCGGAAAAGGCCTGGTGCGCCGCGCGAAACGCCACCAAGGCGCTGGTGCTGGAGGTGGATGAAGCGGAGATCTGGCGTTCCACGAAGATAGAAGGGGCTATGCGAAACATTGCCCGTCGGCGCGGCGGGGAGTGGTTGACATTGAGGTCTCGGTACTCGGAAATCGTCCACTACTTGCACGCTGAAGCCTTTTACGAGGGCGCGTACACGGATGACATCCCAGAGCTGGTGCACCAAGGGACGGACTTCATTGCCCTAGCAGATCAGTTGGTGCAGTCCTAATGCCGTTAAGTCGGGCAGGGCTATGTTGGCGCCACTGAAATGCCATTCGCGCCAATATAGGGGCGGATTTCAAATCCGCCCCCTTTTCTTTATGAGAGTTCTCCAAGGGTCTCGAGAAGAGTCCCCGCAGGACTAGTCGGCGCTGTGGCCGCCTTGAGCGGTGGCAGTGGCTTCGATGTTCGGAGTTTCCTCAGGGTAAGGCTGGCCGGTGGCTGGGTTGATTTCGAAGGAGCTGGGGAGGTCGAGTTCTTTGGCGATTTCCTTGACGGCGGGGATTACTTCTTCGCCCATGAGCCGGAGGCTGCGCATGGTGTCTTCGTGGGTCATGGCGCCGTCGCCGTCCCAGAAAAAGACGCTGCCGGGGCGGAGGTATTCGAGGACATGGCGAATCTTGGGGATGACCGTCTTGGGAGTGCCGGAGATGATGGTGTAGTCGGCGATTTGCTGCTCGTAGGCGCGGCCTAGGACGCTGGCGGGGCCGCCGCGGGCGGCGGTGGCGCTGCCTTGGGTCGGGAGGACGCGGCGGCGGGAGGTCAGGCCCGGCAGGTTGACTAGGGCCGGGTTGGTGGTGCCTTCGTTGCCGGCGAGGAAGGGGTTGCTAGGTCCCTGGACGAACTTGCGTCCGGCTTCTTCGGCGAGTTCTTCAGTTTCGTCTACGTGGACTTTCCAGAGGTAGCCCAGGTTCTGGGGGCCGGACTCATAGCCAAGTTCGGCGGCGGTGTCGTGGTAGAGCTGGAAGGCGTTTTTGGTGGGTTCCAGTTCAGTGGAGAGCATGATGTAGGGGATGCGCTTTTCGGCGGCCCACATGAGGGAGTCGCGGCTGATGACGCCGGGAAGCCAGACCTGGGGATGGGGCTTCTGGTAGGGTCTGGCCCAAGGGTTGACGTGGCGGAACTGATAGTGCTTGCCTTCCCAGCGGAAGGGGCCGGGGGTGGTCCAGGCTTTGACGATGAACTCGTGGGCTTCCTGGAAGCGCTCCCAGTTGTAGGGCGGGGGGGCGTTGTGGGCAACGCTTTCGCGTCCGGTGCCGCGCACCCAGCCGGAAACCAGGCGGCCGTGGGAAATCATGTCAATCATGGAGAGCTGTTCCACCAGCCAGAGGGGATCATCCCAGATGGGGATGATGTTGCCCAGCAGAACTATCTTGGCGCGCTTGGTGATTCGGGCGAGGATGGATGCTTCGACATTCATGGCGCCGCCCATGCAGAAGGGGGTGCCGTGGTGTTCGTTGAGCATCAGGCCGTCGAAGCCCATTTCCTCGGCGTAGAGCTTCTCGTCGAGGTAGCGGTTGTATAGCTGGGCGCCCAGCTTGGGATCGTAAATTTCGTTGCTGACGGTCAAGTCCATGATGGGCTTGCCGGTGGCGCCGAAATAACCGGAGCCTGGGTCTTGATAAGGGCGCTCGGTGAAGTATCCGATGTGCATGGTCTTCTCCCCTTAGTTGGCGATTGTATGCCCTCTTTGGCGAGCGCAGGGGCGGGTGATTGCGGGCATTATATCATTGTTGCAGCCTTTGTCCGTTGTTGGATTGCTGTCCGCCGTTTTGGCCTTGCAGCCTCCGCATATCGGCCTGAGCGGCGTCCCGCTCCGCCTCGGCTCGGCGACGGGCGGCTCGCTCTTCTCTCAGGGCTTCCCACTTTCCTGCTAAAGTCTCCCGGTCTCGCTCCCACGCTCCAAGGATTCCCGACCCGCTCGTGGGAGTGGTGGAGCTCCTACGGTCTCGCTCCCACGCTCCAAGGATTCCCGTCAGGAAGGCAGGCGGCTTCCGGTGGCCGGATTGTAGAAGCGGGGACAGCCTTCATCAAAATCTTGGCGCAGTTGGCTAGGTTCTTGCGTTGAGTATTCCCTTATCCTGACGCATCGCTATCCGCCATTTTCCTGGCGCTCTGTTCGGCAATATCCTCTGGACTAGTCAGATGCTTCAGCCGTTCAATCACTGCCGCGTCTATGTTAGTCTGGTCCGTTGTTGGGGATTCGGACAGCGGAGCTAGGATGGGATGCAAGCGGCAATATACCACATCGGCAATTTCGGACGGGCTGGGGTGTTCGGGCTGCCGGGACCTCCGGTTCACTCCCCCAGCAGTCTGCCCTGCGAGTTCGCCAGCATCTGCCCGTTGCTCTTTGATGAGATGCGACAGGCCGTTGATTACTAGGCCGGCGATTTTTTCGGAGCTAGAATCTTCGAGTTGGGGAGGTTCAACCCCAGGGCTACGAGGGTTGAGCATATCTTCTCTGATTTTGTCTATGGTGCCGGATTCATCGTAAGCACCTATTTTGCCCAGAATTCGGGCAACAGATGAAAGTACGCTTGCCGCTTGAGATTTGAGAATATCCCCGGTTCTTGGGGTGTGCTACGAGATTTCACCCGTTCCTTATAACCTCATAACCTCAAAATGGGCGCGAATACTTTCAAGGTCTTCATCAATGTCTGCGAAGGATAATCTCCAGTTTTTTTGTAGATAATCTGACTGAAAAGGCCGACACCTATGGCTTCTTCGACGTTGCCCGACTCTCCAGTTCTTTCCAGAATCGCTCCGCCTGGTCTTTGTTCAGAGAATCTGTTATGAAATTCCTGGTATTTGTTCCCGAAATTGACTCCAGCCGCTCCACAATGTAAGGCCGCATTGTGTCTCGAAATACGTTCATCCCTTGATACAAGGCATCCTGGCAGGGCCGTTTGATTACTGGCATTGCTGGTCTCCTACAGGCTGGATAGCCGGGCAGCCTGCGCTTGGCAGCATTATATTACATAACATCCTTGGGGCCTCATACAATAACTGTATAGATAGTCAGTCTCGGCTACGAATTTCGGATTGACGTTTCATAGCCGGTTGTGATAAATTTCTCGCGCTAAAATTATCCCTTTCTCTTATTCACACCCACAGAGAGACTGAATGGAATCGTTGATTGTCGCGCTTGTCGCAGGTGTGGTTGCCCTTATTTTTGCCGGATTTACCGCGATGCGGGTGTTGAGTGCGGAGGCCGGCAACGACCTGATGCGAAGCATAGGGGACTCTATCAGAACCGGCGCCGGAGCGTTTCTGCGCCGGGAATATATGTCGTTGCTGCCCTTCGTGGCGGTGGTTACCGTGGTGCTGGGAGTGCTGGATTATACGGTGTTCGACCACGATATTCCGGCGCCAGCGACGGCCATATCCTACTTGGTGGGGGCTATCTGCTCCGGGACGGCGGGGTTCATCGGGATGAACGTGGCCGTGCGGGCCAACGTGCGGACGGCCGCGGCGGCCATGCGCGGACTGAATCCGGCATTGCGGGTGGCCTTTTCCAGCGGAACGGTGATGGGCGTGACCGTGGTGGGCATCGGGTTGCTGGGCGTGACCATACTCTATCTGATATTCCAAGAAATCAGCGTGGTGGCGGGCTTCGGTTTCGGAGCCAGCTCCATCGCGCTCTTCGCCCGGGTCGGCGGAGGCATCTTCACCAAGGCTGCCGACGTGGGTTCCGACTTGGTGGGCAAGGTTGAGGCCGGTATTCCCGAGGATGACCCGCGCAACCCCGGCGTCATCGCCGACAACGTAGGCGACAACGTGGGCGATGTGGCCGGGATGGGAGCCGACCTGTTCGAGTCCTACGTAAGCTCGATTATATCGGCGGTGGCCCTGTCAGCGAGCGCGGTGGCGCTGGCGGGCGCGGCGGGGAGCGAGTTTACCGACTCGCAGTCGGTGTTTCCGATGTTGCTGGCCGGGGCGGGTATCGTGGCGGCGATAATGGGGACGTTCCTAGTGCGCAGCGGGGAGCGGGCGGACTTTGATCGGCTGCTGTGGTCGTTGCGGTATGGCATCTTCGCGGCGGGGGGGCTGCTCATCATCTTCGCGGCCATTTTGACGATTACGCTGACGGAGAACTGGTGGTGGTTCGGGTGCGTGGTAGCCGGGCTGGTGGCCGGGACGATAATCGGGCTGGCGACGGAATACTACACCTCCTACAGCTACAAGCCGACGCAGAAGGTATCGGAGTCGTCGCAGACCGGGGCGGCAACGGTAATCATCAGCGGCATCGCCACGGGGATGTTGAGCACGCTGATACCGGTTGTCTGCGTGTCCATAGCCATTTTGCTGGCCTACTGGTTCGCTGGATTCTATGGGGTCGCGCTGGCGGGTGTGGGCCTGCTTTCGACTCTGGGAATCACGCTGGCGACGGACGCCTATGGGCCGGTGGCCGACAACGCGGGCGGTATCGCTGAGCAGGCGAACCTAGACCCGGAGGTGCGGGAGCGCACCGATGCCTTAGACGCCCTGGGGAATACGACGGCGGCTACTGGGAAGGGGTTTGCCATTGGGTCGGCGGCGCTGACGGCCCTGGCGTTGCTGGCGGCGTATTCGGTAAACGCGGGCCTGATTACCATCGGCGACGATGGCAAACTGGTGGACGCGAACCTGGGCATCAATCTGTTGCAGCCGGAGATTCTGGTGGGACTGGTTATCGGAGCGATGCTACCCTTCATCTTCTCGGCTCTGACCATGCAGGCCGTGGGCCGGGCGGCGCAAGGCATTGTGGATGAGGTGCGAAGGCAATTCCGGGAGATACCCGGGCTGATGGAAGGCACTGGGACGCCGGACTCGGCGAGATGCGTGGACATCAGCACGCGAGGGGCGCTGCGGGAGATGATTGTTCCCGGGGTGATGGCAGTGGTGGCGCCGATTGCTACGGGATTCGTTCTAGGGGAGGCGGCTCTGGGCGGGCTACTTATTGGGTCGGTGGCGTCGGGGTTTATGCTGGCGATAATGATGGCCTCGGCGGGCGGAACGTGGGACAATGCGAAGAAGTACGTGGAGTTGGGAAACTACGGCGGAAAGGGGTCGGACGCGCACAAAGCGGCAGTGGAAGGCGACGTAGTAGGCGACCCGTTCAAGGATACGTCCGGGCCGTCGCTGAACATTCTGCTGAAGCTGATGGCGGTGGTGTCCTTGGTGTTCGCGCCGGTATTCCTGGAAGTTTCGCCGCTGATTAATCTGGCGTAAAGAAATAGAGCCGCGGAGTTTCCCCGGGGGCCGTGGTAGCTATCGGCGCACGGGATTCAGTATGGAGCCTTCCTGTGGTATGGATGCAAGAAGCGGCGTAAAACCCATTGGGGCAGCCTGTAATGGCTGCCCCAATGGGTTTTACGCCCAAGCATGGCTATATATCGCTGTGCCTGGCGGCATGAAAAGGATTTTCCCCATTGTTCTCGCATTCCTGGCGGTGGCTTACGCCGGGGCCTGCGGCGGGCCTGAAGCCACTGACTCCCCTGCGCCGATACTTGTGCCCCTTCCTACGGCGACGGCTGTGGTCTCTTCTACGGTGCTGGAGCCGACAGGGACGGCCCCGGCGAAGGAAGGGATCGACTGGAAGGAGTGCGGGATTGGAGTGCAGTGCGGATATGTGGATGTGCCTGCGGACTACCTCGGCCGGGAGTTAGGTAGCCTCAGGATAGCAGTAAATATTCGCCGGGCCGAGTCGCCGGCAGAGCGGATAGGGTATCTGCTGGTGAATCCTGGAGGGCCGGGCGAAAGCGGGGTAGAGTTTGTTCTCGACGCCTACTATGAGGTTTTCGCGGATGAGCTGAGGAGGCGGTTCGACATCGTAGGATTCGACCCGCGGGGGGTGGGAGCGTCGGAACCGGAGTTTGCCTGCGGCGCTCCCGGGGAGCGGTTGGAGCTGCTAGGGAACATCGAGCTGCCGGTAGACACGCCCGAAGAAGTGGCGGCGGGAGAGGCGGCGGCGAATCTGTGCATCGAATCTATGGGGGCGGTCGGCGGGCTGTTGCACTCGGAGTACGTGGCCAGGGATATGGATGAGATACGCAAGGCGCTGGAGGTTGACGAAATTTCTTATTTGGGATTTTCGTATGGCTCGACCTTGGGCGTCTGGTACGCGACACTGTTTCCCGAGGCAGTGAGAGCCATGGCGGTGGATGGCGCGGATAACCCGGTGGATGCGGCGGACACCCAGCAGGAACGGATAGAGGAGGCGCTGGAAGAAGTTGCGTCCTTCGAGGTTTTATTGGAAGAGGCGCTGTTGGCCTGTGCTAGTGCGGAATGCCTGATATATAACGCAGGGGACCCAGTGGGCTACTATAAGAGGGCGGCGGAAAAGCTAGAGTTGGTGAACCGGGCGGCAGCCAACCATCCGCTGGCTGGGTTCATGGGGGTAATCACCGCGTTGTACAGCGAGGATCTTTGGCCCTATCTATGGACCGGGTTGTATTTGCTGGAAGCGCAGGATGATCCTTCGATTTTGCTGGAGCTGGCGTTGTTGCAGCTAGGAGAGGACCCGGCCGCGCCGAGAATTACAGGACACGTTAATTGCCTGGATGGGCTGGTTCTGCATCCGGAACTGGACCGTCAGACGGCTCTGGAGGATTCGGAGGCGATTGATGCAGCCGCTAGGGATAGGGTTCCTTTGTTGGCGGCGACGGTTTTTTCTTCGCCTTCCGTCTGCCCCTTTTACGACCAGTTCGCTCCGGATCCCCTTGGGGCGCCGCTGGACGGTGGGGAAGTGCCGATTCTGGTAATCGGTAACCGCTTGGACCCCGCCACGTCCTTTGGCGAATCCGTGGAACTGGTGACCAAGGTGCTGAGGAACGGCTATTTAGTGGAAGTTTCGCACCCGGCGCATACAGTGTATCCCGACGACAGTTGCGTTAACGGCCATGTGCACCGGGCTCTGATTGACGGGGAGTATCCGCCGGAGAGGCTGGTCTCGTGCTAGACGCAGGTTGAAGGACTCGGCGCTATCGATTCGCTGTTGACAGGGTAATATATCACGTTGTATGATAGTAATTGTTTAGAAGGAATTATGCAAAATAGATGCAGGAGAGAGATAATGCCTGACAAAGAAGAGAACCTGGAGCAACAGACGGTAGTATCCGAGGAAGAGACCAACGAGCAGGAAACCGGAGAACTCAAGGAAGGGGAGCTCGGTGAGGTCGTTGGGGGGTATAGCTGGACTGAAGCCGACTGGGCTTCTTACGATCGTCTGGATCGCGGCCGGCTTAGGTAGGCGGCCGCATTAATTAGAGAATACAGCGCGTCCATGCAAGGATGCAAAGCGGCTCCGGTTCGCGAACCGGAGCCGCTTTTTCCATGGAAGGTCTGGCAGCTTTCCCAGGGCGATGGATTCTTGCCTCCGCTTTCCCTAAAGACTTACGCGGGAATGGTGGATAGAAGGCGTGAGTGCCGTTAGAGGTTATTGGCGCCAGATGCGCCGGTTACGGATCCCGGGATTCTAGGTTGATGATGCGGGCAGTGGCTTCCTCGCCATCGATTTCCAGAATTCCGATAGTGCCTAGACTGCCGCGCGGGTGACGGCTGCCGGGGTAGGTGGTGCTGCCGGGGTTGACCAGCAGGATGCCGTCCCAGCAACAGATTAGTTCTTCGTGGGTGTCGCCGAAAAGGACTACGTCCACGGGCTGGCCGAACTTTTTGCGGAGGGTTTCGGCGGCTTCACCTTCTGGAAGAACAAGGCCGGTTCCGTCGCCGGTGGTGGCGACTTTGGGCCCCGGCCACTGGATGTCGTGAATCATGCCGATGGAGAGGGCGCCGGCACGGACGACGCGGGTGGCGTATGCGAGGCGGCCGCCGCGCTCCATCGGGTCTTCGTAACCACGGACGGCTAGGACGGGAGCGACGGTCTCGAGGTAGTCGAGGACGCCGAGGCATTCGAGGTCGCCACAGTGAAGAATCAGGTCAACACCGTGAAGGGCTCGCAACACCTGGTCGGGCAGATCGCGCCCGCTGCCGGCGGAATGGGTGTCGGAGATAATGCCGATTTTCATAAGCGATTACTGCGCCGTGGCTGTGGAATTAGGTAGGGCTGGTCCCGGCCCTCGTTTTCCCAGGAACAAGATTTGGGCTGGGGAATGAGTTCCCGCTGGCTCGGGAATGACGGATAAGGAGCAGGGGACGGCGGTGAATGGGCGAGAGGTACGGGGATAAAGAGGAGCGGGACGGCAACGGCGAAAAACTGAGCATATACAGACGCCCCGGTGTTGTTAGTTAAGGTTATCCCACAGGGCGAAGTACTCGGGGGATTCGCCCCGGATGGCTTGGGTTAGTTCCTGACGGTTGAGGCGCTGGGTTATTTCCGATTCTTGAGCGGCGAGGTCGGTGAACTTGCGTTCCCAGCCAGAGAGAGATTCGCTGTTGCCGGGCCTTTGGAGCAGCTCCCGCAGGGCGTCGAGAACGGCTTCCGATTGGGCGGAAACTGCGCCGCCGGTTAAGACGTAAACGACGACGGTGGGAAGGTCGGCGGGGTTGATTTCGGAGATGGAAAGGTCGTGTTCGTTGATATGGATGCCCAAGCGGTCGAGGATGAACATCATTGCCACTTCTCGGATAGCTTCCTCGAAGTGCATAGTCAAGTTCATCAGGTGGGCGAAGGGGTAGTCTCCCATCTCGCGCAGGGCTTGGGAAAAGTCGCGCTCGACGGCTCGGAAAAAGTCGTCGCCAAAGATGTCGTCTACGTGGAGCGAGCGCACGGGAGGCTGCCCGGCGCGGGTATCGAACACGAGGAACTCGCGCAGGTGGGGAAATATGCAAAGTTGGAGGTCGGGAAACCCGGCCTCCGGATGGGCGGGGTTGAAGAATTGTTCCATGATATTCACTTTACGCCTATGCCGGGGATTTAGCTAGCGGTTCGCGGGGCAATCCCAGAGCTATCGCCTTTGGATTCATCCCCTTTTATAATTCCTGCTTCCACAAGAATATGGGGTGGGGTGGAGCGTTGGACGGGCGGCTCGATTTTTGACTCCCACTCCCGTTTTCCCGAGGACAAGCATCGCGAGAACGACGAGATGGGGGATAACAGGCAGGGCTGTTATATCAGCGAGGCAATGTCGCGGAGCTGGCGGGATAGCCAGTCGTTGTTGTCGCGGCGGCAGACGGCGCGGTATAGCAGGCCGGCGCGGCGGTGGCGTTCCTCCTGGGGCATGGTCACAGCCTGGTAGAGAGCCTCAGCCGTACCTTCGACGTCGGCGGGGGCGAGGGTGAGCGCGCCTTCGGCAAGCTGATGGTAAGCGCCGCTGCTCTGAGACAAGACCAGCACGCCGTTGCGCCGGTTGACCACCGGCCCTTCCTGAGCCACGGGGTTGGTTCCTTCCATCAGGGTGTTAACCAGCAGCACATCATAGAGCCTCATTCCGGCGACGGCTTGGGCATAGTTGTTTTCGATAAAAGGAACGATGGGTTGCCAGCCAGGGGAGCCGTGGGCTTTGTTGACCTGCTGGATGGTCTGTTTCACTTCGTCGAGATAACGCTGGTATTGCCGGATGTGGGTGCGGGACGGCACCAGGAAGGCCAGGAAATTCACCTTGCCCTTGAGTTCGGGGTGTCGGGAGAGCATTTGCTCGTAAGCGCGAAATCCGCGAAGGATGTTTTTGTTGGGTTCGGCCCGGTCTATGCGGACGATGGTGGAATCCCTGGAGAGGGCTTTGAGGCGGGTTTCGTATTCTAGGGTGCGGGGGGCGTTGGCGATGCGCTGCACTTCCTCGACGTTGATGGAGGCCGGGTAGACCTTAACATTGCAGAGATGGCCGTCAATTTCTACTATCTCTGCTATACGGCCTACCTGAGCCTGAGGCACGAATTCCTCCACGGTGTCGAAGAAGCTGCGGCGGTCTTGAGGGGTTTGGAAGCCGAGAATGTCGGAAGAGCAGAGGGATTCGCAGATGCGGCGCACGATATGCCTCGGAATCATGCTCCAGTAGATGGGCGTGGGCCAGGGAATGTGGATGTAGTGCTGGATTATGGTCTCGGGCAGTTCGTCACGAACAAGTTCCGGCAGCAGGTAGAGATGATAGTCATGGCCCATGATGACCGGGGGTTTTCTGCTGGTTCGGGCTTCGTCTATGACAATTCTGGCGAAGGACTGGTTGACTGGAACATAGCCGTTTTCCCAGGCGTCGTGGATGTTGGCGTCTACGGTGGGGTTGTAGGGCGGGTTCCACAAGTAGTGTTGCAGAAACCACAGAAGGGGATTGCAGATGACGTTGTAATACTTATGATAGGCGCGGCGGTGAGAGACCACGTAGCGCAGGTTTATGCGATGGCCAGGCAACTGAGACGGGACGCTGAGGCCGACGCTGTTGGCGGAGACATAGCGGTCGCCTTCGCCCATGGCGTGGGAGATCCAGGTGAAAGGGAAGTTTTGGGACAGGGAACCGTAGGCCGTGGCGACGCCGCCGCTGCCGCGACGGGGTTCGGGGCGGACACGGTTATGGCGCTCTAAGTCAGGCTGGGCTTGGCGCTGGGCTTCGGGCAGGTGGTGTTCTACCGGCCCGCGATTGCTGACCAGTATGAGGGAACGCTGGGAGAGAAGGGCGGCGCACAGTTCGTTGACTTCCGCCGCGCCGTCTTCAAGCGCGCCGTCTTCAAGGACGTCGCCGGTGTTGTGGCTATCTATCGCCATGGATTCCGTTACCGTAGTGGCGAATTAGTTTCCAGCCCCGTTAGGGGGGCAGGAAGAAGTCCGCGGGCGATTCCGGCGGATTCAGGTTCAGGAGTGCCGGCAGAGACGCTGAATAGCTGGGACGACGGCGCCCAGACCGTCCACCGTTTCGTCAGGCTCCGTGGCGGGATCGGAGGGATCGTCGCGTTCGCTGAAGCCGGTTATCCAAACGGTTTTGAGGCCGCACTTTTTGGCGCCGGCAACGTCGTTGGCGATACTGTCGCCGACGTGTACGGTTTCATTTGGGGCGGCGTCTAGAGAGCGAAGGGTCATCAAGAAAATTTCTTCGGCGGGTTTAGATATCTTTACTTCGTCGGAGAAGGTCAGGGTGTCGAAGTAGGCGAGCATACCAGTGTTTGCGAGATAGGTGCGAAAGGTGGCGCCGGGGGTCATTCCGGTGTTGGAAATGAGGCCGATGCGAAGGCCCATTTCGCGGACGCTGCGAAGCACTTTTACGGCATCACTGTGGGCGGGGGGAGCGTAATCGAGGAAGGAGTCGGCATAGACGCGAGTGATTTCCGCCATGGCGTCGGCGGTTAGGCGGTTTTGCAGTCCGGGACTAATGTTCTCGACAAAGATGGATATTTGTTCCTGGAAACTGACGTCCAGCAGCGCTTCGCGAATGGCCACGCACTGACGGTAGCAGTCCCAGTAGGCGTCGGTAATGCGCTGGGGGGCAAAGCGCTCGCTGGAACAGGCGAGGACGCGGCCTATGCCTTCGAGCCGGGCATCGCCGCGGCGAAGGCCCAGTTCGCGGTTGTCTATCAGCAGGGTTTGCCAGAGGTCGAAGGTGACAGCGGTAATTTCAAGCAAGTCGGACAACCCTGAATTGGAAGGATTGGCGCTTGTCGCCGAGTTTGCCCATTCTACACGATGAACCCCCCCATGGGGCGATACCGCCGCGACGTCACGGGAAAGGAAGGCGAGGTATTGAGCGGGCGAGGGCGTGGAAGCGGCGTTATATCGGTGGTCTTCGGGTGTGCCAGTCGGTGGATTGCTCGTAGGCGTGGGCAGCGCGGAGGACGGTTTCTTCGTCGAAGGGGCGGCCGGCGAGCTGGAGTCCGATGGGCAGACTCTCGGAGGAGAATCCACAAGGGACGGAGATGGCAGGGAAGCCGGTGATGTTCCAGGGGCGAGTGTATTGAGTAAGGGCGGGAACAGTGGCGATTTCCTGCTCCCCGGCCAGGACGCTCTGTTGCAGGAGAGGGGGAGCCGTAACGGGTTCGGTGGGGCCGGCGATGAGGTCTACACTTTCCAGCAGGCGGCGGGCGGCACGGTCGAATAAGGCGCGGCCCTGCTGGGCCCGGAGGTAGTCGGCGGCGCTGATGAAGAGTCCCGCTTCCAAGCGAAGGCGCACGGGTTGGTAGAGCTTGTCGCCGTCGGAGCGGAGCACGTCGCGCAGGGCGGCGGAGGCTTCGGCCATAAGCATGGTGGTGGATATGGCGGCGGAGTCGTTGAACTCCGGGAATTCGACGTCTATCAGCTCTGCGCCGAGGGACTGGAGCTGAGAAAGGGCGGCATGGACGGCGGAGCGGACTTCGGGGTCGAGTGGGGCCTCGAAATGCTGGCGGGGGACGCCGATGCGCAGGCCGCGAATGTCTTGGGTTAGGACGGCGGTGTAGTCTGGGACGGGCAGGCTGGACGATGCGACGTCGCGGGGGTCGTGGCCAGCGATGGCGTTCATAGTGATGGCGGCGTCTTCGACGGTGCGAACCATGGGGCCTGGGTGGTCCATAGACCAGGCGAGAGGGGTGAGGCCGTGGCGGCTGACGCGGCCATAGGTGGGTTTGAGGCCAACTATGCCGCAGAGGGCTGCAGGGATGCGGATGGAGCCGCCGGTGTCGCTGCCGGTGGTGACGGTACACTGGCCAGCCGCCACCGCGGAACCGGAGCCGCCGCTGGAGCCGCCGCTAACGCGCTCGGGGTTCCAGGGGTTGTGCATGTGTCCGTAGTCAGGGTTTTCGCCGGTGGGGCCGTAGGCGAATTGGTGCATATTGAGCTTGCCCAGCAGGATGGCCCCGGCTTCGCGGAAACGGGCGGCGACAGTGCAGTCTTCGGCGGGGATGAAGGTGTCGAAAATGCGGGAGCCGGAAGTGGTGCGGACACCGCCGGTGTTGAAGAGGTCTTTCAGTCCTGCAGGAATGCCGTGGAGCGGCCCGCGATAGCGGCCGGCAGAGATGTCGCGCTCAGCTTGGCGGGCGGCGGCTAGGGCCTCCTCCGGCAGGAGGGTGATGAAGGAGTTGAGCGCCGGTTCGGTGGCGCGGATTCGGGAGAGATGGGCTTCGATAACTTCTACCGGCGAAATTTCGCGGCTCTTTATGCTCCGGCCCAAGTCGCCGGCGCTCATATAGCAGATTTCCAGTTGATCCACGGCCTGCCCCCGGAAGTATTTAGTTTGGTTTCCGGCTGTCTTGGGAATGACGTTATGAGGGTTCGGAACGCGGGCCGCAAGGCATGAAAGCCATATCCGGCTCGATGTTGCTGACGGCTAACTGGCGGAGGGACGCCGTGCCGGCGAGGACGGAGCGCAATTGAGCGTAGAGCTCGTCCATGTGGGTGTCGGCGCCGGTGATGCCCAGGCTGGCCGATGCTTCGTCAAAAGCTTGCCGGGAGAGGGGGGCGTCGTCGGGCATATCGCGCTGCCTCCGGTGAGATATATGGATATGGGTTTATTGGGAGTTTCGTTAGGTCCCTGAGCGGGGAACAGGAACTCTGTCACTTCTGGGGTGTTGGGCAAGGCCAGCACCCCGTCGCGTTCAATGCCGAAGCGCTCATAGGCCTGTTGCATACGGGTGGCGAATTCTTTTTTCCTTCGCGTCTGCCCTCTCTGGCCCACCTTTCGCGCATTTTCGCCCTTTGCGCCGCTCCTATCTCCGACGCCTTCTCAAACATTTTTCTTACTCTTTCAAACAAGCCGCCTAGGGGAATTATGAACGCCCAGTACAGTTTGGTTGCGGCAATTTCGAGATAACGATAGGCCCAGACATGGGAGCCTGATAATTCCGCCAGAATTACCAAAGCGGTTAGGTCGACGATGGTGAATCCAGAAACCTGCCACCAGATTCCGCGTTCCGACAGTTCATTTGGGAGTTCCGGAGGGCTCACAGCTTCATTCTAACAGAGTTATTGAGTTAGCGGCTTGCGCCTCTTAGCGATTGCCGGTATGTTGTTATCCGTTGTGAGCGATGATGCCGTTGTGAGCGATGATGCCGTTGTGAGCGATGATGCCGTTGTGAGCGATGATGCCGTTGTGAGCGATGATGCCGTTGTGAGCGATGATGCCGTTGTGAGCGATGATGCCGTTGTGAGCGATGATGATTGAACCTGACCGGCATTGCGGCCATTGCGGGCGGCCGAAGGAAGAGAACGGCCAGGTTTGTACTAATTGCGGTATGGCGCCGCCGTTGACAAGGCCGCATGATGGGGCCGCCGGGGAAAGGCAGGAGGTTCCGTGGACGCCAGCGCATGTCGCTGCCGGGCTATTGGCCTTCCTGGCTTTGCTGATAGCCGCGGCCTTTGTTGCCAGGGCGGTGGGGAGCCTGTACCCGGCGCACGAGATGGCATTGCAGACATGGGTTGGAGTGCATCTTCTGGCGGTGTGCGCCGGGGTGGTGGTGTGGTTTCTGGGGGTTCGGAGTTCGACGTCCCCGGGTAGAGTGCTGGGGCTGACGATGCCGCGTACCTCGCTGGGGCTGACGGTGGCTCTGGCAGCGGGGGCGCTGGCGGCGAGCATACTAGGGACCTTCGCTTATGGGCTGGCGGTAGACAGCCTGGGGATGGAGTCGCTGCGTCCGCCGGAGGTGGAGGACGCGACTATCTTCCCTGGGATAGGAATTCTGCTGACTATGCAGGCGCTGGCGGCGGTTACGCCGTTGAGCGAGGAGGTCCTGTTTCGGGGATTTGTGCTGCGGGGGCTGCTGCCGAGCATCGGGGCCGGGCCAGCAGTGGTAGCTACCGCGCTGCTGTTCAGCGTGCTTCACCTGGAGCCAAGGGTGATGATTCCTATATTCGTTACTGGGGTGGCGCTGGGGCTGCTATATGTCAGGACGGGATCTTTGTGGCCCTGCATCGCGGCCCATGCCGGGCAAAACGCGCTGGCGTTGCTGTCGGTGCGATTTCTGTGAATGTTGGAGCGGGACTAGACAGCGTTATTGCTGTGGGTTACATTTGGCGTATTCGGTAACCACTATTACGGAATCTAGGCAGGGTAATTTCCGGTAATGGGCAAAGAGCGCATCGAGCGGATGTTTGCCGGCCTCCGGGAGCGGGAACGCCCGGGGCTTATTGTGTTTCTGACGGCGGGATTCCCCGATATGGAGGCTACGCTGGAGCTGGTTCCGGCATTGGTGGAGGCGGGGGCCGACGCAGTGGAGTTGGGAGTGCCCTTCAGCGACCCTCTGGCCGAGGGGCCAACGATTCAGCAGTCGAGCTTTCTGGCTTTGCAGAAGGGCGTTACCACCGCCGACTGTCTGCGGGCTGCCGGGGTGTTGCGCGACCGGATGATTTCCGATGTTCCGCTGATTCTTATGGGGTACTATAATCCGGTCTATTCCTATGGCATTGCGGCGTTCGCGGGCGAATGCCATAGGATTGGGGTGGATGGACTGATTACCGTGGACTTGCCGGGAACGGAGTCGGGGCCGCTGGCCGGGGAGTGCGACAGCCGGGGAATATCGCTGATTCCTTTGCTGGCGCCGACAAGCACAGAGGAAAGCATTGCCGAATCTTGCCGCAATGCCAGCGGGTTCGTCTATTGCGTCAGCGTCACCGGAGTCACCGGGGCGAGGAACGAGGTTTCGGGCAGAGGGCTGGAATTGCTGGAGCGGGTCCGGGTTCATACCAGCCTGCCGTTGGCCTTGGGGTTTGGAATATCGGCGTCGGAGCATGTGGCCGAGGTGGGCAAAGCAGCCGACGCCGCCGTGGTAGGCAGCGCACTGGTTCGGGTGATGCTGGAATCTCCGCGAGAGGAATTGGTGGAGCGGACCAGCGATTTTGTGGCATCGCTGGCGGGCCGGAGGCTGGCCGCGCAGTCTGCCGAGGGAGGCGCGCTATGACAGTGTGCCGGGGAATACGCGGGGCGACTACTGCCGAGACGAACACGGGCGAGGCCATCCACGGGGCGACTACGGAACTGCTGGAGGCGCTTATTGAGGCCAACGGCTTGGAGGAGAAGGACTTGGCGTCGGTGTTTTTTACGATGACGCCAGACCTGAATGCGGTGTTTCCCGCCGCTGCCGCGCGGCGACTGGGGTGGAACAGCACGGCGTTGCTGGGGGCGGTGGAGGTGGATGTGCCGGGCAGCTTGAACCGCTGTATTCGGATACTTATACTAGTGAACACTGATAAACAAACCGAGGATCTGGTAAACGTTTATTTGCGAGGAACGGAGACCCTCAGATCCTGACGCGGGCCTCGAATTGATTTATAAACCCTGGGAGAAAAAGAGCCGGGATAACAGGGCAATCGGCCGGGCCGGTCCCTGTTGTCCCGGCGCGTATTTATATAATGCCCTTCTTTGGCAGATTGCTACATGGAACGTAAGGCAATATAAACGAATCGGATGGTGAAGCAAAGATGATCGTGGCAATGGCCGCCGGAAGCACCCAGGAAAACGTAGATCAAGTGCAAAGGCGCATAGAGGCCCGCGGCTTGACCGCCGCCATATCCTATGGGGTGGATCGCGCCGTGGTGGGCGTGCTTGGCTCTATTCCCCCGGACTTCAAGGATGAACTGGAACTTTTACCCGGAGTAATGCAAGTGTTGGTGGTTTCTAAACCTTATAAGCTGGCTAGTCGCGAGTTCCACCCGGACCCGACGATCATCCGGGTGGGGGAGGCGATAATAGGGGGCGACCAGCCGGTTGTTATGGCCGGCCCTTGCTCGGTGGAGGACGAAGAACAGATGGTATCCACCGCTAAGTCGGTGAAGGCGGCGGGAGCGACGGTGCTGCGCGGGGGAGCGTTCAAGCCCCGCACGTCTCCATATAGCTTCCGGGGAATGGGCATAGACGGGCTGAAGCTGCTGAACCTGGCGAAGCAAGAAACCGGACTGCCCATAATCACCGAAGTGATGTCGCCGGTGGACGTGGACACGGTGGCGCAGTACGCGGACATCCTCCAGGTGGGCGCGCGCAATATGCAGAACTATAACCTGCTGGACGAGGTGGGGCAGACCGACAAGCCGGTGATGGTAAAGCGGGGTCTAGCGGCGTCCTACGAGGAGTGGCTGCTGGCTGCCGAGTATGTGATGTCTCATGGCAATGAGCAGGTGATGCTGTGCGAGCGGGGCATCCGGGGCTTTGAACAGTTCACGCGGTTCACGATGGACGTGGCCGCCATTCCAGTGATTCAGCGGTTGTCGCATCTGCCCATTGTGGCCGATCCTAGCCATAGCACAGGGAAGTGGTACCTGGTGACGCCGGTGGCGTTGGCGGCCGTTGCCGCCGGGGCACACGGGCTGCTGATCGAGGTGCATCCCAATCCGGATGTGGCGAAATGCGACGGGCCGCAGTCTCTGACCTTCGAGAATTTCAATATCTTGATGGACCAAGTGAAGGCCCTCAATTCCATTCGGAAGGAACCGGTGCCGGCCTAGCTTACGGCTATGGCGAAGAAAGGCGAAACGGTGGCGGGAACCCCCGCCACCGTTTTCTTTTCCTGCCATCAGAGCAGGTTATATCAGAGTCCGGCTTTAGCGGCGGACTCGCGCATACTGTCCAGGTAGGCTAGACTGGAGGTTTGGAGCAGGCTGTTGACGTTGCCATGGAAGTATTGAACGCCGAGGTCGAGGAACTTGGGAACTAGATTGTCGGGGCAGCTTACGCCGGCAACCTTGCCGGCCTTGACGATGACTTCGACGCCGCGCTCCATCTGGGCCTGTACCTCGGGGTGAGTCTGCTGTCCTGGGACCCCCATGGATTGGGAGAGGTCGCCGGAACCGATGAAGTAGACGTCCACGCCGTCTACCTGGACCATGGATTCCAGGTTTTCGATGGCCTCTACCTCCTCCAGCATAAGGCATACGAGGGTATTGCGGTTGGCCTCGGCGACGTAGCCGCCAGTGGATCCGGTGAAGCCGTAACCGGCAGGCCGGCCGCGGCTGAAGATGCCCCGGTGTCCGTCGGGGTAGTACTTTACGGCATCTACGGCGGCGCGGGCTTCTTCCGCGGTGTTGACGTGAGGAACCTGGACTCCCCAGGCGCCGCGGTCGAGGAAGGGGGCGATGATTTCGGGCTTGTTGGCCACCGGGCGAACGATGGGAGCTATCCCAGAAAGCTCGGATGCCCGGACGAGGTCTTCCGAGTTGTCTACAGTAATGGAACCGTGCTCGTTGTCTAGCAGCACCCAGTCGAAGCCTAAGCAGCCCAGCATCTCCACGACGGGCGCCGACGGGAAGGTAATCATCACTCCGAAAACGACCTTGCCTTGCTGGAGGGTTTGTTTCAGCGTATTCTCGCGCATATTGCCTCTCATTTTATTTTGAATAGCCGCCGGTATTGTTACATATACCCTGCTATTGCCGCATAGTTTCCGGAGCTCCGGGTGGCCTGCTCCGCGCTTTTGCGGGGAGAGGGAATCGAGGTTTCGTGGGTTCCCGCTTTCGCGGGAATGACGGGGAGTATGGGACAGGGGAGTATGGGAATGAGGGAGATGTGCGGAAATACACGGGGACTATGGGAATGACTGGGCGGGATAAACCCGGGCGATTGCCTTGGAGGGTTGAGCGGATTGTATGGCGGTTGACACCGCACGGGAGTATACTACTCGCCACTTTTGAGAGATTACATAATAGGCAGTGTGCCAATGAAGCCGCATTGATATAATGAGAATTATCATGCAGACAGGGGCGGCGGGCCGTCCGGGCCCGCCTTTCAAGAAACTCGGGGTGATGTAAGCAGGGGGTACGAAATGTTTCCGCAGGTTTCACTGACAGCGCCCACCCGAGAGGACGTGGAACGGCTGATGGGGTGGCTGGACGACGATGAGGTGAACACGTCTTGGTACGGTTTGGGCGATGATGGCCGTCCTCTCCATGCCGGGTATGTGCCTTCGCACGTTCTGGAAGGCGACGAGAATGAATGGAGCCGGGTTTTCAATGACGATAACCGGAAGGTGTTTGCGGTCTATTCCAGCGAAGGGGAACACATCGGAGAGGCGCAACTGGTCATAGAGTGGCCGCTGCTGG
Source organism: Dehalococcoidia bacterium (assembly GCA_965199995.1). GTDB lineage: Bacteria > Chloroflexota > Dehalococcoidia > Lucifugimonadales > UBA3495 > VXOI01. The sequence continues at coordinate 435,179 of OZ241328.1, forward strand.
AAGCCCAGGCCTTTATACTGGTGGGGCGCAAGGACCTGTGGCACCATCACTATGGGACGATATCCCTGGTCAATCTGCTGGATCACGCCTTCAACGATCTGGGTCTGCATCGCATCTGGGTCGATGTGCCGGAGTATAACAAGCCGGCGCTGGATATGGTTGAGCACATTGGGTTTGTGGTGGAAGGCCACTTCAGGAAGGCCCACCGGAGGGGAGATCAGTGGTTTGATTCCTACGCTTTGGGTTTGCTGGCTGAGGAATACCCCCGGCGGCGGGCCCGCCTGATGGAAACTAACCCATAACCTGAGAGCGGGCTAAGAGAGGGTTCCGGCGTCAAGAGAAAGCCTTTTCGCCCGGTACGGCCTCTCACTCAATGCGGGTCTCTCACTCAATGTAGGAGGGAAGAGCGATGCCAGTAATAACAATCAACGGCCCCTTGGGGGCGGGAGCGGTTTCAATCGGACAGATGGTGGCCCGGCGGCTGGAGCTGAATTTCTACGACCGGCTGGTGTTCACGCAGGCGGCGCGGCTCATCGGCACGCCCGTGGGGGCTGTGATTGCTAAGGAGCAGCGGGTTGACCGGTTCCGGGACCGTTTGGGGCGGTTTCTGCAGACCATGTTGGAAAGGTCGGCTATGTCCGGGGTGAGCGGGGAACCTTACTTCGGCCGGGGTATTGAGAATCTGCCGCCGGAGACATTCATGGAGATGATGGGAGAGGGCGGCGCGAACCGGCAGGTCAGCGATAAGGAGTTTATCGAGGCCATCGAAAAGGTAGTAAAGGGCATCTACGAGGAAGGGAACGCGGTTATCATCGGGCGGGGGGCGAATGCCATTCTGGAGAATATGCCGGGGACTTTCCACGTGGGGCTGATGGCGCCGCTGGAAGTTCGGGTACAGACTTTGATGCAGCGGGAGAATTACAGCCGGGAAGAGGCGGAGAGTTACGGGGCGGAACTGGAGCGGGCGCATGAAAATTTCTTCCGGCGGTTCTTCGACTACAACTTTTATGACCCGAGCCACTACCAGATGATGTTGAACATGGGGCTTATGACTCCCGAGACGGCGACGGGGATAATCGTCCACGCCACCAGCGATATCTTCGCCACTCCCGCCGCTCCGTAGGATGGCGAGCAGGGGGCGCCGCCATGCCAGCGCGGCAGGCACCCTATCAGTGAGGGACTGAAACGTGTTTCCCTTCGCTGATGCCGGGGCCCGCCGCGTTGGCGTTCCGCCGGTAACCGTTGGGCTGATTGGCGTTAACTGCTTAGTCTTCATCTATGAATTGCAGACCGGCGGGTTGGGGGTGCTGACGGGAGGGGGCAGCCTACAGATAGACATTTTCTATTTCAAGTGGGGGTTCATACCGTCGGAGCTGGCGGAGGGCCGGAACTACCAGAGTTTGTTGGGCGGGATTGATATTGGTTCGCCCATTCCTACTTGGGCGACTATTTTCTCTTCGATGTTCATTCATGGCGGGTTCCTGCACCTGGCGGGCAATATGCTGTTCCTATGGGTGTTTGGGAGCAGCATGGAGCAATGGTTGGGGCCGGCGCGTTTTCTGTTGCTTTACGCAGTTACGGGAGTGGCTGCGGCGCTGAGCCACATGGCCATCGACTCGCAGTCGCAGGCGCCGCTCATCGGGGCGAGTGGGGCGGTTTCCGGGGTGTTGGGGGCATATCTGCTGACCTTTCCCTTTAACCGCATACGCGCGCTGATTCTGATGATACTCATCACGGTGATTGAACTGCCGGCGGTGTGGCTGCTGGGGGGATGGTTTGTCTGGCAGCTCCTTCAGGCATTAACATCGCTGGGGCTGTCGAACTCGGTGAACGTGGCCTTCTTCGCTCATGTGGGCGGGTTTGTGGCTGGCTTGTTGCTGATTGCCGCGGCTCGCGCAGCCACTGGGAGGGCAGTTTTACCGCGCCGTCCGCAGCCGAGGATTTACTGGAGCGAGGATGACGGGTAACGCACTATGGTTTCGGAAGCTGATGGACTTTCCCGCTTGGGAATCGACGAGAGAGGATTGTGGGAATGACGAGAGAGGATTGTGGGAATGACGGAAAGTGAAGATGGCGGGTGAGGATTGTCTCGGAGTATCTAGGCATTAGCTGAGAGAGGTGAGATTTTGTTCAGTTGGCTGGTGAACAAATTTCTGAATCGTGGGAAGAAACCGGGCGATGGGGAACCCTGTCAGACATGGCTGGAATCAGGAGAGACGAAGGAGCCGTTTGGCAGGTCTCGCCGCAGGGGCCGCCTTAGGCGCCGGCCTTCGGCGACGGACGCGGGAGCGGTCGGGGTTACGGGGGCTTTTCTGTCAGGACCACTGGCCGGGCACGACCATAACTATGGACATGGCGGATTTGACGGCGGGTTCGATGGCGGAGGCGACGCGGGCGGCGGGTTTTAGCAGTCATACCCAAAAGGGGCGTCCCGTTTAGGGACGCCCCGATGCCGTTTTGGTCTGCCTGCCCTCGGGTTTATTGGGTGATTAGGTTGCGGTAGGGTCGCGTGGTCAAGCTCCAGGTGTTGGCGTGGCGGTTATAGTTGGAGTTGACGAAGACGCGCCAATTGGCGTCGTCGAGGTCCGGGAAGTCGGAGCGATAGTAGTACCCTGGCCAGCGAGTTTCCTCGCGGTAGAGGAGGTGGCGCAGGTGGGCTTCGCCGACCCAGGAACGATGAACGACTTCCCAGCAGCGCATGAGTTCGTGGGGACTGCGGGCGGCGAGGTTGGCCAGGTCTTCGCGGAGCATTTCGATTAGGACGATGCCCCGTTCAAGAGTGGCGCGGTTGGTGGTGTACCAAGCGGAAGCTCCGGCGGCGTATTCGTCCATGATTTTCTGGAGGCGCACCAAGCCCTGTTTGGGGGTCAGGTAGTTGGGGTTTATTTCCTCGGCGGTGGTAGCGCCCTTGTAGCGGTCGTAAGTCTCCAGGGGGGCTAGGATGGTGTTGCGCATTGCCTGTACCTGCTCGCCGGAGACGGCGGGGCGGCCAGGGTTGTCGGCGAGGTAGTTGACGGCCGCTTTGGCGGCGATGCGGCCTTCGGTGAAGGAACCGGAGGAGAACTTGTGGGGAGCCGCGCCCACCCCATCGCCGGCAGCGAAGAGGCCGCGAAGGGTGGTCATGCGGTTATAGCCCCAGAAGTAATCGTCGGTGGCGATGTCCTCCGGGCCGCTGACCCAGGCGCCGGCCTCGCCGGAGTGGGATCCCATGATGTAAGGTTCGGCGAGCACGACTTCGGAAGGGGTTTCCTCGGGGGCGATGTTCTGGGCGGCCCAGGTGAGAGCCTGGGAAATTGTCATATCCAGAAAGTCTTCCCACGCCTCATTGCGGACCTGCTCCATCTTGGCCGGGTCGCCGCCGGAGAGGGCCTGCATCGCTTGGTCGGTGCGCATATACATCGGGCCGCGACCGTCGCGGACGTCGAGGAACATCTGGTGGTTGCGCAACGGGGTTGGGGTAGGAATGGCGGAACCGTAGGGTTCGTATTTTTCCAGCTCTGCGGCGCGGGTTTCGGTGTAGTCCTCGCCGAGGGCGTTGAGGACTTTGGCGTGGAAATACTGGAACCACATACCGACGGGGCCGTAGCCGTCCTTGAAGCGGGTGGGGACGAAGCGATGCTCCATCTGGGTCATTTCGACTCCGGCGGGAATCATAAGGCCGTAGGCGGAGCCGGTGGCGAAGACGGAGTACCAGGTGCGGCCCAAGCCCTCGCTGACGGAGCGGGGGCGGAATACGTTGGATGCGCCGCCGGTGGTGATGATGACCACGGGGGAGCGGAAGATGTAGAACTTGTTGTCGCGCACGGAGAAACCGGCGGCGCCGGCAATCCTGCCGGGATCGTCATCGTCCTGGAGCAGATGGGTGATGGCGACGCGCTCGTAGATGTTCTCTTGGCCGAGGGCAGTGCGGGCGGGTTCGGCGGCGATGGGCTTGATGGATTCGCCGTGGATGGGGATTTGCCAGCGCCCGATACGCTCGTACTGACCGTTTTCCTGCTTCCAGATGGGGAGGCCCCATTCTTCCAAGAGGTGGACGGAGTTGTCTACGTGGCGCCCGACGTCGTATACGAGGTCTTCGCGGGCGAGGCCCATCATGTCGTTGACGACGTAGTTTACGAAGTCTGCCGGGGTGTTCCAGCCGTAACGCTGGCCCATATAGCAGTTGATGGCGGAGAGACCCTCGCCAGTGGCGCCACTGCGCTCGATAACGGCCTTTTCGGCGAGGACGACGCGCTTGTCGCCGGCCCAGTACTTGGCCTCGAAAGCGGCGCCGCAGCCCGACATGCCGCCGCCGATAATCAGGATGTCGCAGTCAACGGTTTCTGTGGTTTCAAATGGCACGGCATGAACCTCCGTGTTTCTGGAATGCGGATAGCGTCCGGCAGGAACGGGAAGCGGCTATCAGGGGCCGGGAACAGGAAGACGTTCGACTCCGAGCCAGTTGGAGTCGCCGGCCAGGTTCTGGTTGCGCAGATCGGCGGCTGGGTTTTCGGTAAAGCCGTCGTAGGGTACTACAGAGCCGGCGGGACGGGTGCGAGACTGGTAGGTGAAATCGAAGCGGCGGCCGTCGCGGAAGACTACTTCCCAGTGGAGGCCGTCTTCCGTGCGGTGGGGCTGGACGATGGCGCCCATGGGGACGAAATCGGCGTAGCCGCGGACGCTGATGGCCTCTTCGGGACAGAGTTTGACGCAGGCGTAGCATTCGGAGCACATATCCGGCTCTTGGTTAAAGCCCTTGTTGGCGTCCAAGTCCAGGGCCATAAGGTCGTTGGGACAGATGTAGACGCAAAGGGGCCCGCGATGCTCGCCGGCGCAGGCGGTGCACTTGTTGGGGTTTACGAAGGTCGGCATGGCTTGTCCTCGATTTTCAATTCTCGACGGTATGCGCCAAGAAAAGGTGTGCGCTTGGAAAAATAAAACCCCCTCGCGCATGGATGAGGGGGTGCAAAGAAAAAACTAGGCAGACTGACACTCCGTACAAGGGCAAAAGGCCATTTCCGGCATGGAGATGACCGGAGTGCGGTTTTGCAGGTATTCGGGGGTGACGAAGGGGGAGCCCATCCCGTAATTTTCGGCGCAGCCGCGCACAACCTCCAGCACTTGGGGCCGCAGGGTAGTGGCCGCCGGCCCGGCACCGCCGCTGATTATGTTGCGGATAAGGGTTCCGGCTAAGTCCTGCTTGCGGTCGCGGTGGCCGCATATCCCTTCATAAGCGACGCTTTCGCAGACCGGGCAGTACCACCACTCTAGGGTAAGAACAGACTTTATACCAAGTTCGGGAAGCGTGTCAAAGACTTCGTGGGCGGCGTAGCGCGCATAGTGGCTGCCGACGCCGGCGTGGTCGCGCCCGAACATATGGTGGGTGCAACCAAGGTTCTTGCGGACGATGGCATGGAAGACCGCCTCGCGGGGGCCGGCGTAACGCATATCCCACATCAGCGTGGAGGTTTCGTGGATTTCCGGCAGGAAGAAGCCTTCATCCCGCAGAAGGGCGTGCGCCAGAACGATGGCTTCATCGATGTAGTCCCCGGTTTTTTTCTCGCCAATTACGGCGCTGACCAGGATGCCGTCTGCGCCAGAGGCGAGGAGGGCGCCCTTCATCATCATCTCGTGGCCGGCGTGGGGGACGTTGCGGGTCTGGTGAGCGACGGCGGAGTTCCAGCCGAGTTCGGCGAGCCGGGCGCGCAGTTGCTGTGGAGTTTTCCAGAAACGGTCGAAGGGTGGATTGACCGTCGGAGGATTGACCAGGGTCACTTTGCCGCCGATCAGGGTGTCGTGCAGGGCCATAGTGCGGGCAATGCCGGGATGCTGCGGGTCGGTGGTGCCATAGACGTGCCGGGCCATCGCGGCTTTGTCGTAGCCGTAAACCTCGGCCACATCCAGCACGGCCAGGGGTTGACCTTGGTGCGTGAGCAGCAGCCGGCCTCCGGGGGCGGCGCCGACAGCAGCCCAATTGTCCGGCGCCACGTCGAGGATGATAGGGATGCTCCAGACCAGCCCGTTGGCCAGGCGCATGGAGCGGACGACAGAGTCGAGGTCGGCGCGGCCCATAAAGCCGTCCAGGGGCGAAAAGACGCCATAAGCGAGATTGATGACTTCCCGGGCTATCTGCTCGTTGACGGGAAGACGCGGCAATCCGCCGGCCATATGCGCGGCCTGGCCGACGGGAGCGACGGACACCTTCAATTCGCCGCCGTGGGGTGAAAGGCTATTGTTGACAGCCATTTATATACAAGACCGCTGAGAGGCTCTTTTTGCGGGGAAATAGGGACAGCCCAAGCCTGGGCTGTGGAATTAGTGGGGTAGGGAAATGGAAATCGGTTGTGGGTTATTGGGAGGAGACTACCGCCGCGTCTTGCGACGGGCTGTGCCCCTGAACTCTGCAACCGTGGCTGGCCACGGTTGAAACGAGAATCAGCCCGACCGCAGCGAGAGCCACGATCACCCGGCCGACGCGCTTGCCCGGTATACGCATCCTTGCTGTTCTCTCCCGATGAATGTTGCCTGCGGGCCGCGGGCTTGAGGGCGCCGGGGCCGGCGAGGACGCAAACGATTGCGATTGCCGCAGGCAGTATATCGCAAGGCCCGAATTGCGGCTAGTGTTGGAAGGCGGGGAGACGGCGGCAAAAGGGGGTTTGCGCGCCCGGCCTTCCGACACTAGCCACCGCGACTATAGCCCCAGCGGCTGGGAGTCGCATCTTCGGGTTGACGCAGCCCGCGCTGATTCGACGTATGGCGCAGTAGACGAAGAGTGCGGGTTAAGGCGGGTTTGTAAAACTGCCCCCGGTGGTGGCGCCCTGGATAACGGGCGTGGCTGTATGGGCATCGCTTTTTGCTGACGATAATTCCTGCCAGGGGGCTTGGCTCATGCCTAGGGCCAGAGCGATGAGGCAGGCCCCTATGAGAACGGGGAATAACCTCAACATAATGGTTCTAACCTTGGTCATCTTTGTCCTCCTGCGAGATGCGGGGCAAGGCTGAATAGAAAGGCGCATGAGCCAAGGATGAAGGGAAATCCTTTGCGGATACCGGCGCGCGGTCTCGTACATATGAAGTAAACATAATGCGACTTTGTATCAGTTATGACTATTAGTTTGCGCCTGGGGAGAAATTTGTCCGAGGCGCTGAGAGAGCTTTATTCGCGGCGCGAATACCGGCTGTCAGGACCCTAGCCAGGACTGGGGTTGAGCCTGTTGGAGTTTATTGCGGCAATGGAGGTGAAGGGCCGGGCTTTACGGGGCCGCAAATAAAGTCCATCAAGAGAGTCTGGAATATAATACTTTGCAATTTCTTAAATTTCAACCAAATTTGGTCAATTAACAAATAATTCGAGAAATTACGAAGGATTCCAGTTGACATTCGCGGAAATTGTTGATTCTAGCCAAACATAAATAGTAAACATAAAGCAAAATAGACATAAAGATTGAATATTCCCAATAAAAGTTGATGTTGCATACGGATTAGAGCGTTCTCTGTTGCTATTGGGGATTCCCGTGATATTGCGGGTTCCCGCTCCTCGTTTTCACGGAGACAAGCCTCGCGGGAACGGGAGAAGAAGCGGGAATGACGGCGTAGAGAGGGTGCTTCGGACCGCCGTTCTGCCGATGGGGGCTGCTTGTGATACTATATGCGGCGTAGCCATATATCATTTATACCGCTGACGCCAGGAGACGCAGATGCTGGACTACAAGCCGAACATTGTTCTGTCTAACGAAGAATTTAACGTGGTCGGCACCCGCCCGGTGCGGCCCGACGGGGCAGAAAAGGTAACGGGGCGGGCGCGATACGGCGCAGACCAAAACCTGCCCGGTCTGCTATACGGAAAGATACTGCGCAGCCCCCACTCTCATGCCATTATCCGGTCGGTGGACACCAGCGCCGCCGAGGCATACCCCGGGGTGCGCGCAGTGGTGACCTCCGCCGACTGGCCCGAGACTTCGGGGCGGTTGGCGGACTTGGCCGAGGGAGCCATTCAAAACCTGGGCTTCCTCAGCATGAACGTGCTGGCTAGGGGTAAGGCGCTGTACAAGGGCCATGCCATCGCCGCGGTGGCGGCAGTCAGCCCCCACGTGGCGGAAAAGGCCTTGGAACTGATCAAGGTGGACTATGAGGTTCTTACCCCGGTGTTGAGCGCCGAGGAAGCCATGAAGCCCGGCGCGCCGGTAGTTCACGAGAAGCTGGCCAGCCTTTCCAATCCCGCGCTGCGTCCCGGCGGCCTGCTGGACGATGATGACGACGCTCAAGGCAGCAACATCGCCAATCACTTCGAGTTTCGTCTCGGCGACGTGGAGCAGGGTTTCCAGGAAGCCGACGTTATCGTCGAGAAGGAAACCGAGACCGTTCCGGTACATCAGGGATATATCGAGCCCCACGCCGGCACCGCCCAGTGGGGAGTTGACGGCAAGCTGACCATCTGGTCCAGCAGCCAGGGGCAGTTCACCGTGCGCGATCATACCGCTCGGTTCATGGGGATTCCGGTAGCCGACGTGAAGGCGATTCCCCTGGAAATCGGAGGCGGGTTCGGCGCCAAGACGGTGCTGTATGTGGAGCCAGTGGCGGCGCTGCTTTCGCGGAAGAGCGGCCACCCGGTGAAAGTGCAGATGTCGCGCAAGGAAGTATTCGAGGCTACTGGCCCAACTTCCGGCACCAAGATCAAAGTGAAACTGGGGGCGACCAAGGAAGGAAAGATGGTGGCCGCCGAGTCCACCTTAATCTACGAAGCGGGTGCTTTCCCCGGGTCGCCCGTGTCGCCCGGCGCGCAGTGCATGATGGCACAGTACGACATTCCCAACGCTCACCTGATAGCTTACGACGTGGTAATCAACCGGCCAAAGTCGGCCGCGTATCGCGCTCCCGGCGCGCCGGCCTCCGCTTTCGCTATGGAAACGGCCATTGACGAGCTGTGCGAGAAGCTGGGGATGGACCCGCTGGAGCTCCGGCTGCTTAATAGCTCCAAGGAAGGAGTGCGGCGGGTTACCGGCCCGATGACGCCGAAGGTGGGCTACATCGAGACCCTGCAAGCTCTGAAGGACCACCCGCACTTCAATTCCCCTCTGGAGGGTGGGACCGACGGCGAGAAGAGCCACATCAAACGCGGGCGCGGCGTCGCCAGCGGTTTCTGGGGGAACAACACCGGGCCGGCCAGCGCGCTGGCGGTGGTAAACTCGGACGGTTCAGTGAGCCTGACCGAGGGTTCGCCGGACATCGGGGGCAGCCGGGCCGCCGTCTCCCAGCATATTGCCGAGGTGCTGGGAATCCCGATGGAGGACATCAAGCCGCAGGTCGGGGACACCGACAGCATCGGATTCACTTCCAATACCGGCGGTAGCAGCGCGACCTTCAAGTCGGGCTGGGCGGCCTATGAGGCGGGGCAGGACGTGAAGCGGCAGATGCTGGAGCGCGCCGCTCGCATCTGGGACATTCCGGTGGAGGACGTGGAATACGTGGATGGGGTGTTGCAGCACAGTTCCGACCCCGAGCTGCGTCTGACCTTCAAGCAGATTGCCGCGCGGGCTGTAGGCACTGGAGGCCCCATTGTGGGGCGGGCCGGGGTCAACCCGCCGGGCGCAGGCCCGTCCATCGCAGTGCACTTGGTGGACGTGGAAGTGGATACGGAGACGGGCAAGGTGGACGTGTTGCGCTATACCGCCGTGCAGGACGCCGGCAAGGCCATTCATCCGAGCTATGTGGAAGGACAGATCCAGGGCGGTGTGGTGCAGGGCATCGGCTGGGCTTTGAACGAGGAGTACCGGTTCGATGCCCAAGGCGGGATGCTGAACAGCAGCTTCCTCGACTACCGGATGCCCATCAGCCTGGACCTGCCGATGATTGACACGGTTATCGTCGAGATAGCCAATCCGGCCCATCCCTATGGGCTCCGGGGCGTGGGCGAAGTGCCCTTGGTACCGCCGCTGGCCGCCGTTTCCAACGCGGTGTATGACGCTATCGGCGTGAGGATGAACTCTCTGCCCATATCGCCGGACAAAGTGCTGGAAGGACTTTGGGGCAAGAACGGGGGCTAACCGGAAAAACGCCCGCTGGATGCGGGGGCCTAGGATTTTCCAGGCCCCCGCTTTAGTTTCCGAAATTCTAGTTAAGGAATCCCTTCGCCGTTGAGGGGTGAAGGGTCAGGGGGAGGCAATGCCCGAAGTATGGCTCCCGCCGCGGATGCAGGCCCATTGCGGAGGCAATCAACAGGTGGTGGTGCCGGGGGCCACGGTGCGGCAGATAATCAATAATCTGGAGCGCGAGTATCCCGGCTCCCGCGACCTGCTGATGGATGTCGAGGAAGACGGCCTGTTGCCCGGATTGGCGGTGGTGGTGGACGGCGAGACTAGCCTGCTTGGTCTTCTGGAGCGGGTGCAGGAAAACAGCGAGGTGCATTTTCTGCCGGCGATTGGGGGCGGGATGGCCTGTGGGATGAACATTCAGAACTGTTAGCAAAAGCACTGAAGCCGTTAAAACGCTGTCCGTAAGCGTACATCTGCGCAGTTGGGAGGGCCGCCTTCATCTGTCTGCTGAGATGGGGTTCTCACCCGGCTGCCTTTTCTTTTGTTTTCTCCAGGGCTTGGAGGATGTATCTGCTGTATTGGGATGACGCCTGTCCGGCCGGGGCGGTTGCATCCGGTTGAACGCTCTCTTTTCGTTGCGCTAGAATGCGTTATTAAGATATCTGCCGTCGAATTACGCCCCCAGTGAGGGAACGGGAGGAGATTATGGTAGAGGAACTCACCCCATCCCAGCGCAAGTGGTACGACCTGGCGGCCACTCACGCGGACACTTTCGCCGAGCGGGCTGCCGAATATGACCTTAAAGGCGAGTTTCCCTTCGAGAATTATGCCGAGATGAAGGCGTCGGGCTACAGCGCTATGCCTATTCCGGCGGACTGTAACGGTGGGGGAGCTGACCTGCTGGACATCTGCATTGCACAGAACCGGCTGGCGCAGGGATGCGGAGCGACGGCCCTGGCCATCAATATGCACTTTGGGTTGCCCTTTGTGATGACCGACCTGGTCGCCCTCGGCGAAGACGGGCCGAAGGAAATGCTCACGAAGATCGCTGACGAGCAGCTCATTGTTTTTGGCGCCATCACCGACCCCCAAGTAGACAGCTACAAGGGAATCACCGGTATGGGTTATACCACGGTGAAGGCGGTGAAGGAAGGGAACGGCTTTCGGATTAACGGACGCAAGGGATTCGGAACCAACAGCCCCATCGGAGATTTGTTTGGCTGTTCCGCTGTCTACGATGCCCCTGAGCAGGGCGAGATAGGTTTGATATTCGTTCTGCCTTCCGACACCGAGGGGCTGGTATGCCTCAACGACTGGGACACGATGGGGATGCGGGCCAGCCAGAGCCATAGCTGGCGTCTGGAGAACGTGTTTGTGGAGGAAGACCACTGCTTCAAGCATAACTTGTGGGAGTGGGACAAGTACGCCCGCGGTCTCTGGGCCTGGCACGGCGGCACTTTCGGTTCGGTATATCTGGGCATAGCGAAGGCGGCGCGGGACTTCGCCATTAACCAGACGCGAGACCGGACAAGGCTGCCCTTCAAGCACCCGGAGAGCTATTATCCGGGCCACCAGTTCCTGGCCGCGGAGATGGATATCGCGCTGAACGCCGGGTGGGCATATCAGCGGCAGGTGGCGGAAAAGCTGATTGACATCAACAACCGGGATGACGCTTCGATTATTGACGCGGTGGCGATGCAGTACTTCTGTATGAAGACGGCGCAGGACGTGGTGAACAAGGCAGTGGATATGGTGGGCGGGGCGGCGCTGGCGCGACGGCTGCCGCTGGAGCGGTACTACCGGGATGTGCGGGCCGGTACGATGCACCCCATCAGCGGCTTTGATGCCTTGGAACTCATCGGCAAGCACGCCTTTGGTCTCCACCGGGACGTCGAGCCTCGCTACGTGTAGGGACGTTGCTGCCATTCGATAGCTCTCACTGTCCCGCCGATAGTCGTTTTTTACAGAGTTGATGAAACGCTTGGGCGGGTTACTCCGTTGCGGGCTTTCAGGCAGGAAATCTGAGCGCTTTGCCCGGCCTTGCATCCTACTGCAAAGACTTTTAGCATTTAAGCAATATCATCTAAGGAGGCTACTTTATGGCCGGGTATATGATTGGCAATATCACTGTGACCGATCCGGAGACCTTTGCCGAGTATGGCAGGCAAGTGCCGGAAACAGTGGCGGCCTTTGGCGGTACATATGTGGTGCGCGGCGGCGCCGCCGAAAAGATGGAAGGGAGTTATGACCCGGTTCGCATTGTGGTGTTGCAGTTCGAGAGCGTGGAGAAGGCGAAGGAATGGTATAACTCGGAAATGTATGCTCCGCTGAAGGAAATGCGGATGAAGGCGTCCAACGGCGATATATATTTCGTTGAAGGCGTGTAGCCGAGAGCTGGCGGCCGGGACGCTCCCGCATCCGGCTAACGATGGCGGCGGAATTAGAAACAAAAGATAACGGAACGGTTTCGGCTTCGCTGAATATCGGCGGAATGACCTGCGCCGCCTGCGTCTACCACGTGGAGCGGGCGCTGACGGGCGTTCCGGGCGTTAGCAAGGCCAGCGTCAATCTCGGCGTGGAAAAGGCCGCTGTGGAGTTCAGCCCGTCCGTAGCGACTCTGGATGACCTGCGCCGCGCCGTCGAGGAGGCAGGCTATCGCATCGAAGAGGCCGGAGACCGTCGGCAAGAACTAGAACGTCTGTCAAAGACGGAGGAGATGCGGGCATTGAGCCGTCGGCTGGCTGTAGCCGTGGCCGGGGCCGTGTTGCTGTTACTCGGGTCTTTCGACGGATTTCCCTGGGTGTCTAGCGGGATGCAGCTTGGGTTTTATCCCTTCCTGCTGTGGGCGTTGGCCACGCCGATACAGTTCTGGGCCGGAGTCGCCTTCTACCGTTCAGGATTTGGCGCGCTTCGGCACGGGGCTGCCAATATGCACACCCTGATAGCGCTGGGGACTTCCACGGCTTACGGGTACAGCGCGGCTGTGGTTTTGCTGGATTCTTTTGCCCCGTCGGTCCTGGCTGACGCCGGTATCGGCGCGGGAGTTTACTTCGACACCGCCGCGGTGATAATTACGCTGATTCTGCTGGGCCGGTATTTGGAAGCGCGGGCCCGCGGGCAGACCTCGGAGGCCATACGGCGGCTGATTGAGCTTCGCCCGGCCACGGCCACGGTGTTGCGCGACGATGGCGAGACGGAGCTGCCGGTGGAGCAGGTGGTGGTAGGCGATCTGCTGCTGGTGCGGCCCGGAGAGCATATTCCGGTGGACGGAGAGGTGAGTAGCGGTCATTCCGCCGTGGACGAGTCTATGCTCACCGGCGAGAGTATGCCGGTGGAAAAGGCGCCCGGCGATTGGCTCTACGGGGGGACGATGAACGGCCACGGCGTGGTTTATTACCGCGCCACCCGGGTCGGGGAGGAGACGGCGCTGGCGCAGATAACTCGGCTGGTGGAGGAAGCGCAAGGTTCGCGGGCGCCGATTCAGCGGCTGGCAGACAGAATTTCAGCCTGGTTTGTGCCTATCGTGGTAGGGATTGCCGTGCTGTCTTTCCTGCTGTGGCTGCTGCTGGGGCCGGCCCCCACGCTCACGCTGTCCATTCTAGCCTTCGTAACCATCCTGATTATTGCCTGCCCTTGCGCCTTGGGTCTGGCGACGCCCACGGCCATCATCATGGGCGTGGGGAAGGGGGCGGCGCAGGGCGCGCTTATCCGCCAGGCCGAAGCGCTGGAGAAAGCCCATAGCGTTGACACCGTTGTTCTGGACAAGACAGGTACGCTTACTACCGGCAAACCGGCGGTTACTGCTATGGAAGTTAATTATGAGCTGTTGGCCGGCTCGCTGGCGGTTCCCGCTTTCGCAGGAATGACGGAAGGGGGCGGGAAGGCGGATGCGGATGGGATGACGGATACGGACGGCGAGACGATGGTGGGCGAAGAAGTAAGCGACGGGGAGGCCCGGGGGAAGGCGGATGCGAGGGGGGAAGAGGCGATGCTGTTTCTGGCGGCGTCGGCCGAGTATGGGTCGGAGCATCCGCTGGCCCAGGCCATCGTGCGGCGGGCGCGGGAACAGGGCGTTGAACCGGGGCCAGCGGACGATTTCCAGGCTATCCCTGGACGGGGCGTTTGCGTGACGGTTGACGGTACGACCGTGCAGTTGGGGAACCGGGCTTTGATGGAAGAGTCCGGAGTGTCCCTCGATGGCCTGAACGAGCCGGCCGCCCGGTTTGCGGCAGGGGGCGGGACGCCGGTGTTCTTGGCTGCCGATGGGTGGGCGTTGGGGGTCTTCTCGGTCACCGACACCCTGAAGCCGGAGGCGGCGAAGGGAGTGGCGCGGCTAGGGGCTATGGGACTGCGGGTAGTGATGCTCACCGGAGACAACGCGGCTACGGCCCACACCATCGCTCGCCAGCTTGGTATCGGGCAGGTGGAGGCGGAAGCTCTGCCGCAGGACAAGACGGCGGTGGTGAAGCGATTGCAGAGCGAAGGCAGGGTGGTGGCGATGGTCGGCGACGGTATTAACGACGCCCCGGCGCTGGCCCAAGCCGACGTAAGCCTGGCCATGGGCGGTGGAGCCGACGTTGCCATCGAGTCGGCGGATATAACGCTGATGCGCGACGACATAGGGGCGGTGGCCACGGCCTTGGAACTTAGCCGCCAGACCATCCGCACCATCAAGCAGAACCTGTTTGGGGCGTTTTTCTATAACGTACTGCTGATTCCGGTGGCGGCCGGCGCGCTGTTTCCCGTGTTTCAGGCTTTGGGAGGCGTTCCGGGGTCGCTGGAGTTCTTTTTCGGTCAGCAGGGGTTCCTGAACCCGATGCTGGCGGCGCTGGCGATGGCCTTAAGCTCAGTGACGGTGGTAACCAATTCCTTGCGGCTGCGAGGGTCTAAGATATAAGGTGCATATCATGCAACAGAGGTGTAGGCGATGGCCATAGCGATAGACCCCGTGTGCCAAATGGTAGTAAACACGGAGAACCCACCGGGGGGGTATAGCGAGTATCAGGGAACGAACTACTATTTTTGCGGGCCCGGTTGCAAGGTGGCCTTTGACCGAGACCCGGAATATGTGCTTTCCGGTGAAGGCGTGGTTCCGATGGAGCATGGCGACAATGGCCAGGGAGGGGAGCGATCTGCGTCCATTGGAGGGATTACAGGCTTCTTCCGGAAGATTTTCGGCGGATAGTCGCGCCGGTTTCCTTCGGCGTGTGGGCGATGCCTTCCTCCTGCTATTCCTTGCGAGAATTAGCCCCCTAGCCCTTTAATGGAAGAGAGCTAAAGAGCCGCTTTTTCCGGGAATGGCGAAGGGCCTGCGCAGGTTCCGCTACGCGGCTTTTCCGCAGCAGCGCTTGTACTTACGGCCACTGCCGCAGGGGCAAGGGGTGTTGCGGCCTACCTTGGCGGCTCCGGCGGGCTGGGCGTTGCGGTTGGAGCCGTTCACGGTGCGCATGGGGCTGCCGGTGGCGGCGTTGCGGCGGCCGCGGGCAGCGTTGCCGTTCATGGCGGTTATCTGCGCCGGATCCACAGAGACGTGGAAGAGCGTGCGCACAATGTCACGTTGTATGCGGTTCTGGAGGTCGTGGAACATCTTCTGCCCTTCGGTCTGATACATAACCAGCGGGTTGCGCTGGCCGTAGGCGTGCAGACCGATGCCGGTTCGCAGGTTTTCCATTGCCGTTAGATGCTGCACCCAGTGGGAGTCAATAGCGCGGAGCAACAGGAACCGTTCTATGAGCCGCATCTGCTCCGGGCTAACTTCCTCCTCCCGCTGAGCATAGGCGGTTTCGGCGTGAGCCGACAGGATGTTTTCCACCTGCTCCCGGCTGCTCTGATATATGCTGTCTTCCTGCTCCAGTTGCGGGGGCAAAGGGCAAATCTGGCCCAACTCGTCAATAAGCCCTTCGGCGTTCCAGTTGTCGGCGTGGCGGCCGGGCAAGTATTGGGCCATCAGGCGGGTGAACTCCTGACGGAGCATTTCCAAGGTTTTCTCCCGAAGGCTGCCGTGGCCCAGGGCTTGATGGCGGTCGGTGTAGATGACCTCGCGCTGTTTGTTCAGGACGTCGTCGAATTCCAGCAGGTGCTTACGAATGTCGAAGTGGTAGCTTTCGACCTTGACCTGCGCGCCGCTGATGGACTTGGTAACGAGCTTATTTTCCACCGGGGTGTCTTCTTCGAGGCCGGTCCAGCCCATAACGGTTTTGATGCGGTCGCCGCCAAAACGCTGCATAAGTTCGTCTTCGAGGGAAACATAGAACTGGGATCTGCCCGGGTCTCCCTGGCGTCCGGCGCGGCCCCGTAGCTGGTTGTCTATGCGGCGAGCATCGTGATGCTCGGTGCCGATGACGTGGAGTCCGCCCAGATTAATCACGCGGTCGTGCTCCTGCCGCCAGTCTTCGCGGGATGTATCTGCGCCTCCCAGCACAATGTCGGTGCCGCGGCCGGCCATGTTGGTGGAGACGGTGACTGCTCCCAAGCGCCCGGCCTGGGCGATGACGCTGGCTTCGCCCTCATGGTTTTTGGCATTGAGAACCTGGTGCGCTATGCCGCGCTTGCGTAGCCTTTCGCTGAGAAATTCCGAGTCTTCGATGGATGTGGTGCCTATTAGCAGGGGCTGCTGGGTTTGGTGTATCTGGACGATGTTGTCGGTGACGGCTTTCCACTTGCCGTCGCTGGTCTGGTATACCAAGTCTGAGTTGTCGGCCCGTTGCATGGGGAGATTGGTCGGGATTTCGACGACTTCCAGGCCATATATTCGAAAGAACTCGTCGGCCTCGGTGGCGGCTGTGCCGGTCATCCCGGCCAGTTTTTGGTACATACGGAAATAGTTTTGGAGGGTGATGGTAGCGTAGGTGATGCTCTCCCGCTGAATCTTGAGTCCTTCCTTGGCCTCGACGGCTTGATGCAGGCCATCGGACCAACGGCGGCCGGGCTGGAGGCGGCCGGTGAACTCGTCAACGATGACGATTTCGTCGTCGCGGACGACATACTCCTTGTCCCTCTGCTTCATAACGTGGGCATTTAAGGCGTTCTCGATGTAATGGACCAGGTGATAGTTTTCGGGGTCATAGAGGTTGCTGGTGCTGGTCCACTGCTCCATTTTGGCGATTCCCTCCTGGGTGAGGGAAACGGCCTGAGTGCGGTCGTCAATGGTGTAGTCTTGGGCCGGGTCGAGGCGAGGGACAAGCCGGGCGAAGGTCTGGTAGAGCTGAACTGGCTCTTCCGCGGGGCCGCTGATAATAAGCGGGGTGCGGGCTTCGTCTATGAGGATGTTGTCTACCTCGTCTACAATGGCGAAATGCAGTTCCCGCTGCACGCGCTGTTCGTCGGCTAGGGACATATTGTCGCGCAGGTAGTCGAAGCCGAACTCGTTGTTGGTGCCGTAGGTGATGTCGGCCAGGTAGGCTTCGGAACGGGGAACGGGGCGGAGGAAGGGGAGCTTGCCGCCGGCCATTTCGGGGTCATAGACAAAAGCGGCGTCGTGCTGGAGACAGCCGACACTTAGGCCCAAGGCATGATATACCGGGCCCATCCAGACCGGGTCGCGCCGGGCGAGGTAGTCGTTAACGGTGACCACGTGGACGCCGCGGCCGGAGAGGGCGTTGGCGTAGACCGCGAGGGTGGCGACCAGGGTTTTGCCTTCGCCGGTCTTCATTTCGGCAATTTTGCCCTGATGCAGGGCTGCGCCGCCGATGAGCTGGACATCGTAGTGGCGCTGGCCCAAGTTGCGCCGGGCGGATTCGCGCACGGCGGCAAAGGCTTCCGGGAGCAGGTCGCTGGCGGACTCCCGCCCTTGCAGCCGCTGGCGGAACTCGGCGGTTTTGTCCCTCAACTGTTCGGCGCTGAGCTGCTGAAATTCTGGCTCCCACCGGTTGACGGCTTCTTTGATGGAGGCCAGTTTTTTCAGCGTTTTTTCATTGGGGTCGCCTATTATCTTCTGAAGAACGGAGACCATAGGTCATTGTCCTAGTATAAAGAGTTTCCGGGCGGGGCGTCGCCCTCCCGGAAAATGAGCGGGGCAATATACAGTAACTCTACCATCTCCCTCTGGGAGAAGGAAACTCAGGGTATAACAGCCGGCGCCGGGTGAGCGGCGCCCCGTATTTCGTCGAGGCTGGAGATGCCGTTGTCTACCATATATTCCCGCAGCCCGGCCAATATGCGCCAGGGAGCCTCAAGATTGATCAGGTTGGCGCTGCCTATCTGTACGGCGCTGGCGCCGGCGAGGATGTATTCGATGGCGTGTTCAGCCTCGAAGATGCCGCCAACTCCGATGATGGGGACGTTTTGGCCCATTTCTCTCAGGGTTCGGACTGTCTGATAGACCATGGCCAGAGATACTGGGCGTAATCCTATTCCGGATAGCCCGCCGGTGATGTTGCCGAGGACTGGACGACGGGCGGCTACGTCTATGCGCATGGCGGGCAGCGTATTGCAGATCGTTAGAGCGTCGGCCCCGCCGTTGACCGCAGCGATGGCGATTTCCGTGATGTCTGGCACGTTGGGGGCCAGTTTGGCCAGCACTGGCAGGCCAGTGTTGGCTTTGACTGCAGCGACCGCGTCATGGGTCAGAGAGGCGCTGTAGCTGAACATGGCTCCGTTTTCGATGTTGGGGCAGCTTAGGTTCAGCTCGAGGGCGCTGATTCCCGCCGCTTCGGCGGTGATAGCGGACATCTCCGCGAATTCGCCGGCGCTGTGGGCGGCGAAGCTGAGAATCACGGTGGCGTTCCATGCGGACCATCGGGGAGTCCATTCCCGGACAGCTATATCGATGCCTGGATTTATCAGCCCGATGGCGTTGAGAAACAGGGGGTCGCCGTCATCCCAGGCCACGCGGTAGGACTCAGGGAACCAGCGGGGTTCCGGGTTGCCCTGGCGTGGGATGCGGGTGATCGTCTTGGGAATAACGGCGCCGAGGTCACTAAGGCAGTAGTCACCCGCTAGTCCACCGCCATAGCCATCGTAGCCTAAAGTCCCGGAGGCAATCATTACCGGGTTCGGGAGCCAGAGTCCGCGCGGGTGGTTGGGGGCCAAGTTTACTTGCATACTTGATAACGGTATGGGTGACACTAGGTATTCCCTCATCTTTTTAAGCGAGGATACGCAAAGGGCGCTCGGGATATCCAGAGGCCACCGGGGTGGCCGCAATCCAAGCGCCCTTCGCATTATTGCGCCGGTTAATTCTCAGGCTGCCCGTTGGCGGACTCTTCGGCCAGCCCCACGATAGGAGTCGCGGTTCCGGCCTCTTCCTCGTCGTCTTCTTCGTCGAAGAAGTCTTCCAAGTCGTCATCGGCGTCTTCGCTGGCGTAGCTGCGGGCAACGGCCCGGGCCATACGTTCGAAGCTGTCTTCAGCGGGGTCGAGGCCGAGGATGCCGAGGGCGGCGTCATCCTCATCGGTTTCTGCGGGGCCGCGCAGCCAGCCGCCGGGGGAGACGGCAGCCAAGTCCAGAGCTGGCTGGGGCTTGAGCAATTCGGCCATTCCCGGTATTTCCACTTGAGCCGGGATCAGCCGCCCGATGATGACGTTCTCCTTGAGACCGAGGAGGTAGTCCTGCTGACCGCGCACGGCCGCCTCGGTGAGGACGCGCGTGGTTTCCTGGAAGGAAGCCGCGGATAGGAAGCTGTCGGTGCGCAGGGATGCGCGGGTTACACCCAGTAGTACTTGGCCGGCGGTGGCGGGTTCGCCGCCCTCGGCCAGCACCTTGGCCACCTGCTCCTGGAAGGCAAATTTGTCTACCACTTCACTAGGGATAAAGTCGGTATCGCCCGGTTCCTTGACCTGGACGCGGCGAAGCATCTGGCGCAGGATAATCTCGATGTGCTTATCGTGGATTCCCACGCCTTGGGACTGGTACACCGCCTGCACCTGGTCCACCAGGTGGGATTGGAGGTTGTCCTTGCCCAGGATGCGCAATATGTCGTGGGGGTTCCAGGGGCCGCTGGTTAGGGGAGAGCCGGCATTAATTTGATCGCCGTCATTAACCAGCAGATATGCCGCTCCGGGGATGACGTGTTCCCTGGTTTCCACGTCTTCCCAGATTACCGAGATGTAGTCCTGAGCAACTTCCACCCGGCCATCTACAGTAGCCAGGATGGGGACATTGGCGAGTTCCGTTGCGGATTCCTCCGAGGCATCGCCGTTGTCCAAGTTGGAAGCTGTTTCTGGGTCGCCGGTTTCGACAGGACGGAGGGTGGATGCCAGAATCATTCCCGGCTCAACAATATCACCATCATCCACCATGACTTCGGCGCCCTCGGGCAAGGGGTAATCCTCTCGCACTTCTTCGCGGTAGACAACGGTCAGGATTCGGGAGTCTTCCGTAGTTTGAATCTCTACCTCGCCGTCAATTTCGGATAATAGAGCCGCGCCTTTGGGTACGCGAGCCTCAAAGAGTTCCTCGACGCGGGGCAGGCCGGTGGTGATGTCGGAGACGTTGGCCACGCCGCCGGTGTGGAAGGTGCGCATAGTTAGCTGAGTGCCGGGTTCTCCGATGCTCTGGGCGGCTATGATACCCACGGCCTGCCCGATTTCCACGGGCTTGGCGGTGGCCGGCAGCCAGCCGTAGCACATCCGGCACACGCCGCGAGGGGCCTCGCAGGTCAGCGGAGAGCGCACAGGTATCAGGGCGTCTTCGCGCTGTAATACACCTTCTTTCGCAGCTTCCTGATAAGCCTTTTCAATGAGGTCGGCGAGGGGCAGGTCAATCAGGTCGTTGCGGTCGGCCAGAATCTCACCGGTCAGAGGATCTGGGATAGCCTCAGCGGCGTACCGGCCCTTAATCCGGTCGGTAAGCTCGTCGGTGCGCTCGTCGCCGGCAGATAAGGGAATGTTGTAAACGTCGGCGGTGCCGCAGTCTTCGTCCTGAACGATGACTTCCTGAGCGATGTCAATCAGGCGGCGGGTCAGGTAGCCGCTGTTGGCCGTGTTCAGCGCGGTGTCGGTCAGACCCTTGCGGGCGCCGTGGGTGGAGATGAAGTACTCCAACGCGGTCAGGCCCTCTCGGAAGCTGGACTTCACGGGCAGCTCGATAATGCGCCCGCGGGGGCGGTTCATCAGGCCGCGCATTCCGGCCATCTGGTTAATCTGAGAAGTATTACCTTTGGCGCCGGACAGGGCCATGATGCCAATGCCGCCGTAGCCGAGGGCGTCATAGCCATTGAGGTGGTTGCCGCCCAGCCCCAAGCTGCCATATTTTTCGTTATATCCCTCAATATCCTTCCTTACCAGGCTGGCGGTCTCCGACGATGCTTCCGCCCAAGCCTCGATGGTCTTGGCGTATAATTCATCGTCCGAGATGAGGCCCATTTGGTACTCATCGTTGTACTGGGCTATCTTGCTGTCGGCTTCGTCCAGGACATCGTTTTTGTCCCGCGAGACCTGGATGTCGTTAATGGCGATGGTGATACCCGACCAAGTGGCGTACTGGAAGCCCAGGGTCTTGATGCTGTCCAGCACTTCCGCCGTTTCGTCGTTACTGAGCAGGCGGTACAGCTCGCTAGTAAGCTCGTTCAGGGCGTTGCGGTCTATGAGTTTGTTCTGGGTTCGTATTTCTTCCGGCAGAGATTCGTCGTAGACGAACTTGTCGGGCAGGATTTCGTTGAAGATCAGCCGTCCCAGAGTGGATTTGTGCCAAGCGTCGCTGCCACCCCGGATATGACGGACATTAATGGGGGTGTGCAGGCCTATCACACCGGAATCATAGGCGTCGCGGGCTTCGCTGATATCTGCGAAGCGCGTTTCCGCCCCCTTACCCCGCTGTTTCATCTCCGTCAGGTAGAAACAGCCCATCACCATGTCCAGCGTGGGGGCCACCAGCGGGTCGCCGGAGGCCGGCGAAAGCATATTATGGGTGCTGAGCATGGCTTCCTTGGCTTCCAGCACGGCCATGCTGGACAGCGGGACATGGACGGCCATCTGGTCTCCGTCGAAGTCGGCATTGAAGGCCGAGCAGACCAGCGGGTGAATCTGGATAGCGTGACCGTCTATTAGAACAGGCATGAAAGCCTGGATGCCGAGGCGGTGCAGGGTGGGGGCGCGGTTGAGCAGCACTGGGCGGTTTTTGATGACGTCCTCAAGGATGTCCCAAACTTCGCCGCGGGCGCGTTCCACCATCCGCTTGGCGTTCTTGATGTTAGGGGCGATGCCCAGCATCACCAGCCGGTGCATAACGAAGGGCTTGAACAGCTCCAGGGCCATGCGCCGGGGCAGACCGCACTCGTTCATTTTGAGTTCGGGGCCAACCACGATGACAGAGCGGCCGCTGTAGTCTACCCGCTTGCCCAGCAGGTTCTGGCGGAACCGGCCCTGCTTGCCGCGGAGCAGGTCGGACAGGCTCTTGAGCTTATGGTTGTGGCTGCCCTGGATGGGCCGTCCTCGGCGTCCGTTGTCTATCAGGGCGTCCACCGCCTCCTGTAGCATCCGCTTTTCGTTGCGGATGATGATTTCCGGAGCGCCCAGAGACATCAACCGCTTGAGGCGGTTATTGCGATTGATAACGCGGCGGTAGAGGTCATTGAGGTCGCTGGTGGCGAAGCGGCCGCCGTCGAGCTGCACCATAGGGCGCAATTCCGGGGGCAGCACGGGCATTACGGTGAGGATCATATCCTCGACGCGGGTGCCTTCGCTGCTGCCGCCGCTTTGGTGAAAGGCTTCCACCACCCGCAGCCGCTTGATGGCCTTCTGGCGGCGCTGACCGGAAGTGGAGTGCATATCGGTGATGAGCTGGTCGCGCAGAGCCTCCAGATTCACATCCCGGAGGATGGAAAGGATGGCCTCGGCGCCCATGCCGGCCACAAAGACCTCGGGGTAGCGGTCGTTAAGTTCCCGGTAGCGGGATTCGGCCAGCAGGCGCATTTTCTGGATGTCGTTAATGTCTTCCTTGGCTTGCTTCAACTGGGCGGCCAGATCAGTTTCTTCGGTGGCCAACTGGTTGTTGACGGCGTCTATTTGCTTTTGGACTTCTTGTAGCTCCGGAACCGGCTTGCCGCCTTCAGGGGCGAACTCTTCGGCAGGATTGTTGGTTTCCGGCCGGCGGCCGCCGGTGAGCCGCAATAGCTCGCGGTTCAGTTCGGCGAGCCGGTCGGCGGCAACCTCGCGGCGCTTTTCGATGTCGAGGTCATACTTGAGCTGCTCGGCCTCGATGGCTTCCAAGCGCGCGTCTTCATCCACCGAGATGATGATGTGCTGGGCGAAGTAGAGAACGCGCTCCAGATTGCGGGGGGAGAGGTCCAGCAACAGGCCCAGGCGGCTGGGATTGGTCTTGCTGAACCAGATATGAGCCACGGGAGCGGCGAGCCGGATGTGCCCCATGCGCTCGCGGCGCACTTTGGCGCGGGTGACCTCGACGCCGCAACGGTCGCAGACTACGCCCCGGTAGCGGATGCGCTTGAATTTTCCGCAGAAGCACTCCCAGTCCTTAGTAGGGCCGAACAGACGCTCGCAGAACAGGCCGTCCTTCTCCGGGCGGAGAGTGCGGTAGTTGATGGTTTCGGGCTTGGTGACCTCGCCATGGGACCACTCCAGAATCTGCTCTGGCGAGGCGATGGAGATTCGGATAGCGTTAAAGTTAGTGGCCTGCGTTTCCGTCCTGTCTGCCATCGATACCATAAGTTAAATTGCCTCCAGAGGCTGGAATTGCTCCGGGTCGCCGTCTCCCAATGCTAGTCCAAGGCCGTGGCTGAGTTCCTCTCCCAGATGATCTTGGCTGACGGCTGGGCGGTTTTCTTCGTTGAGCAGTTTGACTGCCAGTCCTAGGCTTTGCAGTTCCTTGACCAGAACGTTGAAGGATTCGGGCACGCCCGGCTGTCCGATGGGCTCGCCTTTGACGACGGCTTCATAGGTTTTGACCCGGCCGGCCACGTCGTCGGACTTGACAGTAAGGACCTCCTGAAGGTTGTAGGCGGCGCTGTAGGCTTCGAGGGCCCAGACTTCCATTTCGCCGAAACGCTGGCCGCCGAACTGGGCTTTGCCGCCGAGGGGCTGCTGGGTGATCATGGAGTAAGGGCCGGTGGAGCGGGCGTGAATCTTGTCTTCGACCAAGTGGATGAGCTTGAGGATGTAAATGTCCCCGACGGTCACCAACTGGTCGAACTCGTCGCCCGTGCGGCCATCGTATAGCTTAAACTTGCCAAAGGTGGGGGGCGCGATGCCGCGCTGCCGGTGGACTTCCAGAGCGGTCTGGTGCATTTCCTCAAAGGTCTGGCCCCACGGGTCGCGGCCTGCTTCCAGGGCGAGCCATAGGCGCAGGCAGGCTTCCCGGGAGAAGCCGGTTTGCGATTCGTCGAAAATGCGGCTCAGCATTTCCGCAGGGAGGGAGCCGTACTCTCCCAGCCAGCGGATGACGGCGTTGCGCCCGGCGTCGGACAGCCCTTCCCCGGTCAGGATGGTGTTTTCCCTCTCCCGAAACCAGATGCGGGCAAGGGAGTCTTCGATGGCGGCATCGCTGGCTCCATCGAACACTGGGGTGTTGGCGCGGAAGTTGAGGCCGCGGGCTGCCCAGCCGAGATGGGTTTCCAGCACCTGCCCCAGATTCATGCGGGAAGGAACGCCGATGGGATTGAGGATGATGTCTACCGGGGTGCCGTCTTCCAGATAAGGCATATCCTCTTCGGGCAGGATGCGGGCGACGACGCCCTTATTGCCGTGGCGTCCGGCCATCTTGTCGCCTACGGAGATTTTGCGGGTCTGGGCAATCCAGACGCGGACAGCTTCCTTGACGCCGGGGCTGACGTCGTCCTTGTTCTCGCGGCTCAGCACCTTTACGTCGATGACTTTTCCGCGCTCGCCGTGGGGAACGCGGAGGGATGTGTCTTTAACGTCGCGGGATTTTTCGCCGAAAATGGCGCGAAGGAGCTTTTCCTCGGCGGTGAGCTCGGTTTCGCCCTTGGGGGTTACTTTGCCTACGAGGATGTCGCCGGGGCCGACGTCGGCGCCGACGCGGATGATACCGCGCTCGTCAAGGTCGCGCAGGCTGGCTTCGCCCACGTTGGGAATGTCGCGGGTGATTTCCTCGGGGCCGAGCTTGGTTTCCCTGGCCTCCATTTCATGGCGTTCGATGTGAATTGACGTAAAGTAATCGTCACGGTAGAGCCGCTCGCTGACTATGATGGCGTCTTCGTAGTTGTATCCTTCCCAGGACATAAAGGCGACTAGCACATTCTGGCCTAGGGCCAGTTCTCCGTTCTCGGTGGAAGAACTGTCGGCCAGGACGTCTCCGGCCTTCACCACGTCGCCGCGGGTGGCGATGGGGCGCTGGTCGAAGCAAGTTCCCTGATTGGTACGGGAGAACTTGATGAGCTGGTGGACGTGCTCCTGCTCTTCCGCATCGGAGACCACAATTTCGCGGCCGTTGACGGAGGTTACCACTCCATCCACCCGGGAGGTGACCATCTGGCCGCTGTCGCGGGCCACGCGGTCTTCGATGCCGGTGCCGACGGTGGGGGCCTGGGCGCGCAGCAACGGAACTGCCTGACGTTGCATATTGGAACCCATCAGCGCCCGGTTGGCGTCGTCATGCTCCAGGAAGGGGATCAGGGCCGCCGAAACGCTCATAATCTGCATCGGCGAAACGTCCATCAGGTCAGCCTCGGCGGGCGAACCCTGGGTATACTGGTCGCCCACGCGGATCTCGATACGTTCATCCTGGAACTGGTTGAGTTCGCCGTCCAGCCGGGCATTAGCTTGGGCAATCTTATATTGCTCTTCCTTGTCGGCGGACAGCCAGATGACGGAATCTTCGGGGTTGCCGTTACGAGGAGGCCCGGCCACGAAGGGCCGCACCTGAATCATGGTTCCTTCGGGCAGCGCGCGGATGGCGTTGATCCGGTTGGCGCCGATGGCGACGCCTTCATTGACGATGGTGCGCCCGTCCTTGGGATTCACCACCGCTTCCGTCACCACGCGCCCCCGGAGGTCGTCCGAGTCTTTGGAGAGTTCGCGGCGGACAACGCGGTAAGGGGACTCGATGAAGCCGAACTCGTTGACTCGGGCGTAGGAGGCCAGCGAACTGAGCAGGCCGATATTGGGGCCTTCGGGCGTCTCGATGGGGCAGATACGGCCGTAGTGGGAGAAGTGAACGTCGCGCACGTCGAAGCCGGCGCGCTCCCGCGAGAGGCCGCCGGGGCCGAGAGCGGAGAGGCGGCGCTTGTGGGTCAGCTCGGCCAGGGGGTTGGTCTGGTCCATAAACTGGGAGAGCTGGGAGCCGCCGAAGAACTCGCGCACCGCAGCCACCACCGGGCGGATATTGACCAGCGCCTGGGGCGAGGCGTTTTCTTGTTCCACCAGGGTCATCTTTTCCTTGACCATCCGCTCCATACGCAGGAGGCCGACGCGCACCTGGTTCTGCACCAGCTCGCCGACGGCGCGCACGCGGCGGTTGCCCAAGTGGTCAATGTCGTCCACCTGATCTTCGCCGTTATTGATACGGACCATCACCCTGAGGACGGCGATGATGTCTTCGCGGGTCAAGGTTTTGGGGCCGGAGTCCTCCGGCATATCGAGGCGGCGATTGAACTTGTAGCGGCCAACCCGTCCTAGGTCGTAGCGCCGTTCCTCGAAAAACAGGTTGTGAATCAGGTTGCGGGAGTTTTCTAAACTGGGCGGTTCGCCGGGGCGGAGCCGCTTATAGAATTCCACCTGGGCCGCAGCGATGCGCTGGGCAGAGGCGAGGTCGAACGGGGCCTCTTCATAGCGAAGCCAGGGGGCCTTTTCCCACATCTGGCGCAGGTCATCCTCACGGAAGGCCGGGTCTCGGGGGTCGGCCGCCGGGTCGCTGCGCAAAGTGGATTGCAAATAGCGGTGGGTTTCGTCGGTATCCACGTCGCCGAACAAAGCCATCAACTGATCATCCGAAGCTATTCCGAGGGCGCGCAGGAAGATGCTCGCCGAGACTTTGCGTTTGCGGTCCACCTTGACGGAAAGAATGTCTTTATTGCTGGTCTCGAATTCGAGCCAGGCCCCGCGGGAAGGTATGAGTTTGGCCATGCAAAGCCCGCGGTTGCTACTGGGGTTGCGCTCGGTGACGAAATATATGCCCGGAGAGCGCACCAACTGGCTGACCACGACCCGCTCGGCGCCGTTGATGATGAAGGTGCCGTTGTCGGTCATCATGGGGAAGTCCCCGATGAATATGGGCATTTCCTTTATTTCGCCAGTTTCCTTCACCACCAGGTGGGTTGTGACGTACAGGGGCTGAGCGTAGGTTATCTCCCGTTCCTTGCACTCTTGCGGAGAATACTTGGGCTCGCTGAACTTATGGTCCCTGAAGTGAAGCTCATACTTCTTTTCGGTATAGTCCGAAATAGGAGAGATTTCTCGAAAGACGTCCTTCAACCCCTCATTTCTGAACCATTCGTAGGAGTGAATCTGGCTCTCGATGAGGTTGGGGACTTTCAGGACTTGGGGGATACGAGCATAAGAACGGACATCCTGAAGGGACAGGGAGGGGCCGTTTTGAGGGCGAACGGGAGCTAGAGCCATACCTAATCTCCTGGGTGAGAGTAGCGGTGGCGTCCGGCCAGGGAGTTCCGGGGGTGCAAATGGGCCGGGGCGGATTGCAAGCGCGTATAGGGGCAGAGGGGGGACTGTGTGAGTGAGGCGTTTCTCTAGGCATATGCCAGCAAATGCCCATTATACGCCCAATATACATATTGTCAACACCCAGGGCGTTGTCAACACCCAGGGGGGCGAGTAGCAGGGCAATTGCATCGTCACCGGCGTTACCATAGGGTTTCCCCGCCGTACTATACCGGGGATTAGGCTATAATCGCTGTCTGCTAATTATTCTTTCGGGCATCTCATAAGGCCGGACATCTCAAAGGCTGTTCAGCATGAAAACCGCGCCCCGTTTTTCCTGGCAACCCTCGAACCTGATTATTGCCGGACATCCGGTCCATTACGCCTGGGTTGTTGTCGGCGTTGCGGCGGTAATGCGTCTGTTCAGTTCCTCGTTTCGCTCGTCGTCCAGCATACTGATTCCCCGGTTGGTAGATTCCTTCGGATGGAGCTACGGAGCGGTAGGGTTCGGGTTTGCGCTGCAATGGGTGGTATCGGGGATGCTGGGGCCTTCCGCTGGGTGGCTAGGGGACCGCTACGGAGCGAGGGTGGCTATGACCATCGGCGCCATCCTGTTCATCGCCGGAATGACGCTCACGGGGTTTATGACCAGCCTGTGGCAGTTCTACCTTTTCTTCGGAATTATCCTGAGCGCGTCCATGGGCATTTTTCAGGTGCCGTTAACGGCGTCGGTAACTATGTGGTTCAAGCGACACTTGGGAACCGGCATGGGACTGCTTCAGTCGGCGCAGGGAGTTGGCCCGCTGGTGGCCGTGCCGATAATGCTGCTGGTCATTTCGCTGTTCGGCGGCGGGCTGAGCGGCTTGCGAGCCGCCTTCTGGGTGCCGGGCATCATTGGCGGCGTGGTGATTCTGGCGCTGGTACGGCTCTTTTACAACGAACCGGCGCAGATTGGAATGCGCCCCCTAGGGGCATCGGAAGATGAACCCGTCCGCCGGATGCAGATAGGTGAAGTAGCCAAGATACGAACCCGGGTGTTTTTCAAGCAGGCCCAGCGTACATTAGCCTTCTGGAACCTCATCGGCATTCACTTCTGGGGCTGCGCCGGACACGCCATCGTGCTGGTATATCTGGTGGCTATCGCCGAGGCCGAGGGAGTCTCGCCCGGGCTGGCGGCGGGGGCTTTCGTTACCATGTCGGTTACGAGCACGGTCACTCGCTTCGCCGTGCCGGTGATGGCCGACCGCGTGGGCAGCAAGGGGGTGATGGCCGTCTGCTTCTCGCTACAGACGCTGCCCATCGTGATGCTGTTCTTCGCCGCAGACGCTTGGCACTTCTATCTGTTCGCCGTGTTGTTTGGTGTCGGGTTCGGAGGGGAGATGAGCGCCTTCCCGATAATCAACCGGCAGTATTACGGCAGCGCGCCTATCGGCACGACTTACGGATGGCAGATGATGGGGGCGGGAACCGGCATGGCCGCCGGGTCGCTGACCGGCGGGGCGCTGCGCGACTGGACCGGCAGCTTCGACGCCACCATGGGGCTGTCGCTGGCTTTGAGCCTGATAGGCGTGTTTTCCATAATCGCCTTGCCCACCACTCGCCGGCATCAACTGCCAGACTGGGAGCAGGAACTGCCGCCGGAGGCGCAGACACAGCCCGCGGCAGGGGATTGATGTGAATTGAAAATGCGATTCACCTGCCGATGGCGATCCTATTGAACCTGCGGGAATTTGATGGAGCCACCCATCTCAATCACTTGGTAGATCTATCCGAGTTAGTACTGGGAGCGAATGACAAGCTGTATGTGGTAGATGGACAACACAGAGTTGAGGCCTTGGTGCGGCTGTACCGAGAGAGTAGTGCAGGCAAAGAAAAAATTGGGGGCAGTTTAAGATCCCATTCGTATGTCTGTTGGGTGCTGATCGCAATGGAGAGATGACTGAATTTTACGTTGTTAACACCAATGCGAAAAGCATTGACACCGGATTGGCTATTGATCTACTCAAGAAAAGAGCGGACAATTCGGCAGCAGTGAGGGATCATCTCACTGAAACTGGCAGAGCATGGGTTCAAAAGGCAGAAAATCTGACCCAAATGCTCGCAAAGCTTGATACATGGAAAGGTCGTATTCGGTTTCCAAATCAAGAGAAGAAGGGCACATTGATCACTAACAATGGCATGGCTACCTCGCTAAGGCCATTGGTGGAACATCCCGGATATTTCCAGTCCATCGGAGATGCAAACCAACAGGTAAGGGTGATTAACGCCTTTTGGAAAGGGATCAAAATCGTTATTCCTGAAGCGATGGCTAACCCTGAGAATTTCAATATCAACGTGCGATAGGCGTGGTTGCTCTACACGCAGTTCTAGTCAATGTGTTGGCGATCATGTCCTCCAAAGGACTTTCTGTACTTGATCCTTCCAAGTTCGCCGAAATTATGGATACCCCGCTTAAAGAATTGGGCGGACGCAATCAAGATGGAAATTGGGTTGAAGGGGCGGATTTTTGGAAGCGGGGAGCTATGGGTGCCAGCGGATTGTTCAACGGACGCACATGTCGCCGCATATTACAGGCGCAGATTACAGAGAAGCTGCCCTTAGTGGATATACAGTAGCAGCACCGGTAAACCCCAAAGGCGATGGATTTTAGTGGCTGGTTATATAACTGGCCACCAAATGTTGCACCCTTTAACCTTTGGCCGTGTGCTAAACTCGCGCGTAAATCCGCGGCGGCGGCCGCGCCAGATTAGGACAGGGGGATTTCTTATGCTGGACTTGATTATTCGCGGCGGTCAGGTGGTTACCCCTATGGGGGTGGGGGACTGGGACGTGGCAGTGCAGGGCGAAAAAATCGTGGCGGTCGCTGCGGCCGGCGCGATGGGCGACGAGGCGGGTAGGATTATTGACGTTTCCGGCAAGGTGGTTGTGCCGGGGGGCGTCGAGCCTCACGCTCACATCTCCGCGCCCATCATGGGCCATGGCGACCTCAAGACCGCGCCGCCGGAGGAGGTCAGTCGCGCCGCCCTCCACGGCGGAACCACTACGCTGATGGACTTCGCCATACAGTACCCGGGCATCGACATTCCCCAGGCTATCGCCGAGCGCACCGGCGTCTGGCAAGGCAACTCATACTCTGACTATGCCCACCATCTGATGATGCTGGGCCAGATTCCGCAGGACATCCTGGGCTCGCTGCACGAGTTCGTGGAAGACGGCTTCGCCAGCGTCAAGATATTCACCACCAACATCCGCCCGCCCACCACTGCCGGCGAACCCCGCATGGTAGGCACCGGCCACCTGCACGACCTTATGACGGAAATCCAGCGGCTGAGCGCTATGCTGCTGGTGCACGCCGAGGACGACGACATGGTGCAGCATATGTACCAGAAGCTCACCCGCGAGGAGCGCACCGAATGGACGAATATGTCGCTGGTGCATAGCGCGGAGTCCGAAGACGTTTCCTTTGCCCGAACTCTGAAGGTTGCCGAATGGACCGGCGCGCCCGTTTACTTCGTCCACGTCAGCGCGCAACAGGGGGTGCAGAATATCGCGGAGGCCCGGCGCAACGGCCGCCCGGTCTACGGCGAAACGCTGCACAACTACTGCTGCTTCAACGAAGAGAACTACAAAGAGGAGAATGGTATGAAGTATCATACCTACCCCTCGCTGAAGTCCGAAGCCGACCGGAAGATGCTTTGGGATGGCATAATCAACGGCGGCTTGCAGACCATGGCCACCGACGAATACTGCACCTCGTGGGAGACCAAGATATCGGGCCGGACGATTTCCGACGTTACCGGCGGCCACAATGGGGCGGAGGCCCGCATGGGCATCACGTACAGCGAGGGCGTTTCCAAGCAGGGTATGCCCCTGCAACGGTTCGTGGACGTGACCTCGGCTAATGCCGCGAAGATTATGGGCCTCTACCCGCGCAAGGGAGTGCTGGCCCCGGGCAGCGACGCCGACATTTGCGTAATTGACCCCAGCATCAAGCGGGCGCTGACCAAGGAAGACTTCCACATTTCTGATTACAGCATCTGGGAAGGCCGGGAAATCGAGGGTTGGCCGGTGATGACCATCCTGCGTGGCAAGGTGGTGGTGGAAGACGGCAACTTCTCCGGCGTCCTTGGCGATGGGCGGTTCCTGCGCCGCAAGGTTGACCCGGCGGTGGCCGACCGCCCGGTGGTGTAGGTTTAACTTGGGCATTTCGATTGTTCCCTCCCCCGCGGGGGAGGGAACTTTGCTAACTCCTCGTTCCGCTCCACCGCTGTTATGTCCACCCTCAGGGGCAGGCTAGGACGGGGTGAAAGCCGCGCATCGTAGCTAATCAGGAGAGAGTCATGGCCCGGATAAAGCTGGTTCCCACCGAGCAGCTAACCCCCGGAATGCAGGAGATTGCCAGGGCCGCCGAAGCGCATAAGCTCAACCCGCGCATATTTCAGGCAGCGGGCAACCTGCCGGAGGCTTACGAAGCTTTCTGGGCCTTTTACGGGCCTCTGAAACTGGAGGGTCTGCTGGACGCGCGCCTCAAGGAGCTGGTGCGCCTGAAGATAGCCGAACTCAACGAGTGTGCTACTTGAAAGCTGGGGCGGGCTGTGCCGGCGGTGCAGCAAGGAATGACCGAAGAAATGGTAGCTTCTCTGTCTCATTTTGAGGATACGGAGCTGCCTTATCGCGAGAAGCTGGCCGTTCGCTTCGCTGAGCGGATGGCTACTGCTCACCAGAACGTGGGGGATGAGTTTTTCACTGAATTGCGCCGGGAGTTTACCGACCCGGAAATCTTTGAGCTGGGAATGATTACCGGGATGTTCATCGGGTATGGCCGCTTGCTGGCGATGCTGGACTTGGAGAACCCGGAGGAACCGGAGTAAGGGATTTTCGATGCTCTTCCGGGTGAAAGACCGTTGAAGTAGTCTGTTTTCCCCATGGAAACTCGATCCTAAACGGCGAAGCGGTCAATAGCCACGGCTCCCAATGCGAAATGTCCAGATACCCGGCGGCCATTGTCGCCCCGGGGCGATTGCGCCTGTAATCAGGCCGGACTTTTCTTCAGGGGAATGGTCTCGTGAATCCGGAAGAATATCCCACCATAGGGCGCGGGGACGCCATCACCTACTATCAGGTCCCCATGGTCTTTGTCATGGGTGATTAGGGTACTCTGTTCCTGTGTTGCTTGTTGTAACAGACTTGAGTCGGCCGATGAAGGGCTGCTTTCTTTAACCTAGATGGCGTCGTTTCCGGAGGCTCTGAGTTTGGCTACTGTCAGAGCCTCTGATTCTCATCCGCCAGCAGGAACATTTTTCTTTTTCCCCTCGGCTAACCATTGATTTCGCTCCCGCTCATCTTCTTCGTCCGTCCGGCGGTCAAGCCGGCCCTATCGAAAATGAACAGCTTGGCGCCAGGGGAGGCATATTCCAGGCAAGCCTGTATGTCCTCTCGGTTTATGAGGGAGAAATCACGGAGAAAAGAACCCTCTGTAACACCGGCACGGCGCATTTCATTGGCGGCGAACTCTACTGACAGCCGCGTGCCTTTGATGATTAGTTTGCCGCCTAACACACTCCGATGGCTGACGATTCGGTCTTTCCACAGGTAGGTGTATCCTGTGGGTTAACGGGCATAACACCCCTCCGATGGGCTACTTGATTACCCCGTGGCGCTCGAAGATGCGGGCCAGCTCAGTCACGCCTTCGTAGTTTTCTTCCGCCGTGGGGTAGCCGAAGCAGAGGCGGGCGGAGTTGTGGCCCCGGCCTTCGGGGGAGAACAGGGTGCCGGCATAGTAGCCCACGCCTTCCTGGAAGGCTTGTTCCTGGATGGCGTCCAAGTCGGCGCCTTCGGGCAGGGTGAGCCAGACGTATAGGCCGCCCTCGGGCTTGGTCCAAGCGGCCGCGTCGCCGAAGTTCTCGCCCAGCGATGCCAGCATAGCGTCGCGCTTGGCGCGCAGCGTCTCGTTCTGCTCGCGGACATGGCCTTCCAGGTCGCCGTGATTGATGTACTCGGCGATGGTCAAGGCGGCGAAGTGGTTGACGGCGCCCCCCATCTTGAAAGCCCAGGCCCGGCTGATGACCTCGGGCGGAGCGACAAGGTAACCCATGCGCATTCCGGGTGCGATGGTCTTGGAGAAGGAGCCTACGTATATTACCTGTCCGGTGTCGTCCAGCGAATGGAAGGATGCCACGTCCTCGCCCTCGAAGCGCAGGTCAATATAGCAGTCGTCCTCGAACACGGGGACGCCGTGTTGCCGGGTGACTTCCAGCACCTTCTTGCGCCGCTCCAGGGTCATAGTCCAGCCCAACGGATTCTGAAAGGTGGGAATGGTGTAGAGATACTTCACCTTCCGTCCCTCACCCTTGAGCCGCCGGATGGTGGCGTCCAGCTCTTCAGGGATGATGCCGTCTTCATCGCACTTGACGCCCGCCACGTTGGCCTGGTAGCGGCGCAGGGAGCGCAGGGTGCCGAGATACAGGAACTCCTCGGTAAGCACCGTGTCGCCGGGGTCGGTGAGGGCCTGGATGACCATAGAGATGGCTTCGCCGGAGCCGCCGGTCAGAACCAGTCCTTCGGGGTCTACCGTCATATTGCGGCTGGCCCGCAGGCGCTCCGCTACCAGTTGCCGAAGGGGCAGGTATCCGCCGGGGTCGGTATAATAAGCTAGGTCGCGGCCCTCTTTCGACAATACGCTGCGAACCGCGTCGGCCAGGCCTTCCAAGGGCAAGGTGTCGGGATTGGGGTAGGCCACGGCGAAGTCGTATTTGGCGTGGCGGGTCTTGCCGGGCGTAACTTCGGGCGCTCCGGCGGCGAACAGTCCTTCGTAGCTGAACTTCTCTGGCATATCGGCGGCTCCTTCGAGGGTTAGATGGTTGGCGGGTATCTGACGGGTATATCGTTGACGTCCATGAAGACGGCGAGAACGTAGGCCCCGACCCACGGGTCGAGGGCGTAGTTGGTTTGGCGCACTCCCAAGAAAACTTCCTGCAAATTTATGGCGGCCTGCCACTCGGCTGCGGACTCCGGCCCGTTCATCTCCCGGTCGTTGACGAAGAAAAGGTTGACTAAGTAGGCTTCGATGCCGTTAAGCTCCCGCAACCAGTACAAGTGGGCCAGGCAGTTGGCGTATTGGTAGAAGCTGTTGGATCAGTCGTCTGGGGATTTGTGGAGTTGACGAAGGCTTTAACGTTCGACAGGTTATTGCGCTGGGCCGGTGCGCCATCCGGCGGGAAATGGCTTCGTCCAGCAGACAGGGGCGGCCGTTGACCAAGGCTTGCAACCATCGCCGGTTGCCCCAATTGGCCGCGGGCGGGTTGGTAACGGATCTGGTCATAGGCGCTCCTGTACGTCGAACAAAGCCGGTTTGGGTTTAGTAATAGCGGGAGAATACCGGCTCTTCGCGGGTGATGATTTCCAGCACCACTGGCTGGCCGTCTGCCGCGATGTCCTGGGCGCGGGCGAGGGCCGGGGCGATGTCGGCGGGCTGGGTGATGGTCTCGGCGTGGCAGCCGAGGCTGTCAGCCATCTTGGTGTAGTCGCCCGTCAGGAATTTGGAGCCGAACTTTTCCACGGCGATGGGGATGTTCTTTTCGTAGCCGCCCATGGCGCCATTGTTGATGATTACGGTGATGGTGCCAATCTTGTTGCGGCTGGCCGTCTCGAAATCGGTGCCGCACATACCCACGGCGGTATCGCCCATGAGGTTGAGCACGGTCTTTTCCGGGGCGGCGAGCTTGGCGCCCATGGCGTAGCCTAGACCCGCGCCCAACTGGGTCGAGTTGCCCCAGCCGAGATAACCGCGGGGGGTTGTCGCTTCGTAGAAAGGCACTATCTGGTCGCGGGGGTTGCCGGAATCGTGGGTTACTATGCTGTTGGCCTTGTCCAGCCCGTTGTTGAGTTCCCAAACCACCCGATACGGGCTTATGGGGATGTCATTAGAGGTGAGGCGGGGCATCCACTCGGCCAGCCATTCCTGCTTGATGGAGACGATTTCGGCAGCGGTTTCCGATGCTCTTGATCCCGTCGAAGGACGCCGCCCGGTATCGCCGAGGGCGTTTTTCACTTCGTCTATCAGTTGCTGCAACACCAGCTTTGCGTCGCCGAGCAGCATATCCTCAAGGCCGTACTCGCCGTTGAGGTCGCGGTCGTCTATGGTGGATTGAATTATCGCTTTGCCGGTCGGCACAGGAGCGGAAGCTAAGGTTTTGTTGAAGCTGGTCCCGATGCCGAAGACTAAATCGGCCCGGCGGAGGAACTCGCCAACGGCGCGGGTGCCGGTGTTGCCGCCGGTTCCGAGGGAGAGGGGATGGTTTTCTGGGAATCCGCTCTTGCCTAGGGTGGTGGTCATTACAGGGGCGCTGAGCAGCTCGGCCAGCTCCACCAGTTCGGGAGTGGCTGCGGCGTAAAGGACGCCTTGTCCGGTGTAGATGACCGGGCGGGCGGCAGACATCAGGCGGCGGGCTACCCGGGCGGCGTCCGTGGGGTCGGCGGCGGTGCGGCGCTTGCTGATGGGGGCGTAGAAGAAGGCGGATTCATCGATTTCGCCGTTCATGACGTCTATGGGAGTTTCCAGCACCACGGGTCCCGCCGGGCCGGTGCGGAGTTGGGTGAAGGCGCGACGCAGCATCTGAGGCACCCGCTCCGGGGAGTTAATCATACCGGCCCACTTGGTGACTCCGCCGTAATTGCGAGTGGCGGAGAAATCCGACGTCATAGTGGTGCGGCCGGAGCCTTCGTGCCCCGGCAGCATGAGTATTGGCACGTTGTCGGCGTAGGCTTGGGCTACGCCGGGGAAGGCGTTCTCAATGCCGGGGCCGGCCTGCACAATACAGACGCCGGTTTTGTGGCCGTTGTTGACCCGGCTGTAGGCGTCGGCCATATTGACCGCGCCGCGCTCCATTCGGGCGATGACCGGGCGGATGCCGGCGGCGGCGATGGCGTCAATCAGCGTGTTGTTGGGGAAGCAGAAGGCTAGTTCCACGCCTTCCTGCTTCAGGATGTTGGCGATGGCGGTTTTACCCTGCATGGTTACTCCACAGTCTAGGTTTGAGATGATTGTACTATGGCCTCTGGCGCCCGGCTTTTAATAAAGGTCTTCGTCGGAAAAGAAGGGCTGGTTGGCGTATTCGCTGGTTTGCCCCATCAGCCTCGCGGTGTTGAGCAGGCAGGCGCGGCGGTAAAGGACGAGAATGGCCTGGTTGACCAGGATTTGCGGTTTGTTGATGCTTCGCCCGTGTTTGTAGGCCAGCCAAGCGGAATGGCCGACGGCGAAATACTGCTCTAGGAAGTCAGTAGGCTCCACCTCGACGGAGCAGGCTTCCAGAATCTCTTCCGGGGCGTCGGCGCACAGGATATCGGGCTGCTCCGCCGCCATGCGGAGGAAGTGTTGCTCTCGGTCAGGCTCCATAATCTGTTACCCCGCCTAAATTCCAGGGATGTTGTGATAGATAATGCGCTAGGAGGTTGGATATGGCAACAGTGAAGCAGGAAGAGGTTACTATTCGGATTGATGCCGGTTTTGCTCGCTGGGCTTCAAAAGTTGCCCGAAAAGGGCGAGCGAGGGCTTGAGGGAGTGGTAGCGGATGCCTCGCGTGTATACATCAAGCTTTACAGCTATGAAGGGGTGAGGCCGGAAGTGAAGTAGTCGCGCACCTGCGGGCCGGCATTAACTGCCACCGCCGTCTGTATGAGCTGCTGGCCCAATGACGCGCCAGTTTTTTACCACGGAGCAGGTTATTCACATTCACGACGAGCTGGTTATGAGTTCTGCGGTGCCTTCTGCTTCCGCGATGAGGGCGTTTTGGAATCGGCTGTTTTACGCCCCAGAATGGGGTATTACGACAGCATTGCCTCCGAAAGCGGCCGCGATTATAGAGAGCTTGTTCAATAATCATCCCTTTGTGGACGGCAACAAACGCACCGCTACCGCGGCAACGGAGATTTTCTTGAACTTGAATGGCTACTTTATAGATTACGACGACTTCGCAGCCTACGAGTTCTTTATGTGTGTCTTTGACGAAGGAACGGTCCGCTTCGCCAGCCTGCTTCCGCGGCTTGAAGAACACATCAAGTCTCTGCCATAAAGGAACAACTCTGAAAGAACACCCTTGTATGAAAGAAAAGCCCGCGGATAACCTCGGCGGGCTTTTCTTTTTGCGCTGGCGCAGAGCGGGAATCAGAGGTTGAGCTGGGGGACTAGATAGCGGCTGAGTTTGTTGTAAATCTGCAAGCGGCTGCGCTGAGTGTCGACGACTATCAGGCGGTTGTTCTCGGCGTCGTACTCGACAGCGGTGGGCTGGGCGAAGGTCCATTCCGGCTCGGTAGTGCGAACCTCGCGCCGGCGCTTGGCGTAGTCGGCGTTGGCGTCAACGGTCATCTGCGCCCAGGCGGAAAGATGTTGGGCGTCGCCCACCAGGCTGGTAAGGAACCGGCCGTCGGCTTCGAAAATGTGGATGCGGCCCTTGCCCCAAGCGTTGTCGCTCCAGTCGCAGACGTAAACGTCGCCTTCGGGGTCAACGGCAACGTCGGACGGGTAGTTGAGGTCGCCGCGCTTGTTGCCGGGGCGGCCAAACTGGGCGACGAAGGAACCGTCCTGGGTCAGCTTCTGCACCCGGTGATTGCCGGAGTCGGCGACGTAGACAAAGCCGTCCTTGTCGGTAGTGATGCCCCAAGGCGAGCTGAACTCGCCCTCGCCAGAGCCTTGGCTGCCGAAAGAGCCGAGGTACTGGCCGCCGGTGGTGAACTTGCGAACTTGGTGGCTGCGCCCGTCGGTTACTAACAGGGTATTATCTGCGGAAATGGCGATGCCGCAGCTACCGTTCGCCTCGGAGGCTCCTTCCTGCACGGTGGAGAAATTGCGCTGGTAATTGCCGTCGGCGTCGAACACAGATATGCGGTTGAGCCATTCGTCAGCGACATACACGTTGCCGTCGTTATCAGCGACGATGCCTGCGGGCCAAATCAGTTGCCCGTCGTTGTTGCCATAGCGGCTGAATTCGCCGACGTACTCTTCCTCGCCCCAGGAGCTTCCCAAGTTGATCCTGGAGATGCGCTGGCCGACGCCGGTGCGGTTCCAGCCGACATTACTGATGGACTCGCTGCCGCGGTTGGCAACATAGACCATGCCGTTGGGGGCGATGGTCATGGCTACAGGGGTGTTGAAGCCCATGCCGGTTTGCGCGCCCCGGCCTACATTGTGGCTGTAGTCGTAGGTGCGGCCGGCGACTGTTTCGGTAAGCATTAGTTTCCTCCCTTCTGCGAATAGAGGGTTGCCTAGTATAAGGGCGGGTGTCAAACCCGCCCCTACACTCAAATTCCGGGGATACATGGTGACGGTTAGACCAAGATGGGCAACTTCTCGTAGATTCCGCCCACCAGAGGCTTGGCGTCCAGGCCCATCCAGTCTTCGAGGACGGTGCTGTACAGGCCGCGGTAGTCGTAATTGGGCACCACGTCGCCCTGCTCCAAGTCCTTCTCTTCCATGGAGGGGAATTCGCTGTACTGGCCGCCCTTGACGCCGGGGCCGAACATGAAGGCCGCGCCGCCGGCGCCGTGGTCGGTGCCGGAGCCGTTGTCATGGGTGCGGCGGCCGAACTCGGTGAACATCAGCACTACGACGTTGTCGTCTGCTTCATGTTCTTTGAGGTCGTCCAAGAAGGCGTCTAGAGCGTGGGAAACGTCGAACCACAGCTTGTCGTGCATACCGGTCTGGTTGGAGTGGCTGTCGAAGCTGCCATGGTCAGCGTAGAAAACGCGGGTGCCGAAATTAGCTATGTGCACCTGAGCGATGCCCTTCAGCTTTTTAGCGATGGGGGTGTCGGGGTACTCGACCTCGGAGGAATACATCTTGGGGGCTTCCTTAAGGATGTCAGCGCCCTCGAGGGTATCCAGACCTGTCTGGCCCATGTAGTCCATGACTGCGCCGGAGCCGATGGCCGGCGAGTACATCCGGGCGAAGCGGTCCAGCACCTTGTTGCGTTGCTCGCCGGCGATGTTGGGAAGCAGGCCGTAGTTGTCGAGGTCGTCTACGACGGCCACAGGCACGCCGGGCAGGGCTAGGGCGCGGAACAAGGAGGGCCCGAAGCTGACGGTGGTCAGGACGTTTTCCTTGTTAGGGTCTATTTCCCGGGTGGCTCGGCCCAGCCAGCCCTCGGTTCCCAGCTTGTCCGGCTCGCAGGTGTGCCAGATGTCCATGGATCGGAAGTGAGAGCGCGGGGATTTGGGGTAGCCGATGCCGTGGATGATGGCCATGTCGCCGCGGTCGTAGACGTGTTTCAGCGGAGCCATCTCTGGGTGAAAGCCAATGTTGCCGTCAATCTTGATGACTCGCTCTTCGGCTATGCCCACGGCGGGACGGTTATCCTTATACAGCGGGTTGCTGTAAGGAATCACGGTGTTCAGGTAATCATTGCCCCCGGTGAGCTGGAATACCACCAGGACCGGGTCTTTCTTGGTACTGGTCATTTTTGATTATCCTCCTGCCGGGCTGTCCGGCTTCTCGATAGCTTGGCCGTTTCATGCGAGCGCAGGAAGAGGACCCGCGCTCGCGCATTCCAACTCGGTTAAGCGTACTGGTATTCGCGCAGGGAGACGATGAGCTGCAACAGCTCGGAGACGCGGCGGGTAGATTCGGCAACCTCGTCATCGGCGCCCCAGGAGAAATCGCCAGCCTCCCCGACGAATCCGAGCAGCTCATCGCGGCTCTCCTGATTGACTTCCAGGGGGCCCATGAGGTCGAGACAGCCGTCAACAACGTCGGCGGGAGCGGAGACGCCGCTGGCCTGCAGGCGGTCTACCATGTCGCGGATGCCGGGGCGGGAGACATCGCCCACCAGGTCGGCGGTGAAGTTGACGCGGCGCATGAGGGAGCCGCTGTTAATCCACTCGGCGCCGGTGTGCCAGCCTTCCACGCTGGGCGGGTTGAGCAGGTCCTGGCCCATATAGCAGGGCTGGCGAGACAGGTCGCCGATGCCGGGGGCCGGGAATTCCGCGCCGCCGACCATGCGGAGGGTGCCGACCACGACCTCGGTGGGGTTCTTAAGGCGGGCGAAGCGGGCGTTCTTGAAGAAGTCAGAATTGAAGATGAGCCGCAGGGCCGCCTTCATGTCGTAGTCGTTTTCCTGCAACGCATTGGCGATGGCCTCGACGGCGTCCGGGTCATTGGGAGGCGTCACTGACCAAGCCGGCACCTGGGGTTCGTCGGCCACGAAGAAGTTGTACAGGTGGCGGGCGATGAACCGGGAGCAGGAAGGATGCTCGCTGATAATGCGAACGATGTCCTCGCCGTTGAGGTTGCCGCTATGGCCGAGGAAGGTTTTCTCGGTGTCGTCATGATCTTCGGGGCGATACTCGAAGAACCAGTCGTGGCGGCCGATGGGGCCTCGCGGCAGCTTCGGCTCGATGGTCCAGCCGGTGAAAGCGCGGGAGCACTCGCGCACGTCAACTTCGGTGTAATTGCCAACGCCCATGCTGAAGAGTTCCAGCAGCTCGCGGCCCCAGTTCTCGTTTACGGCGTCGGCGTGGTTCTCGCAGTTGTCCAGCCAGTAAATCATGGCCGGGTCCTTGGCCATTTCCACCAGCAGTTCCCGGAAGTCGCCCATGCCCTTCTCGCGGAACTTGACAATCATGTCCATAACGTCGTCATAGTGGTCAACCTTGGAAACGCCGGTGGCGAAAATGCCATGCCAGAAGAGGGCCATTTTCTCTTCCAGCGGGCGGTGGGTGTTTATCATGTCATGGAGCCATTCAGCGGCGCCCATACCGGGCAGAGTGCCGGGCCTCCAGGTCCAAGGGTGATACCGCATCATTTCGTTGCGGTCGAGGGCGGGCTGTTCTTGGGGGTTGAGCAGTTCTTCCACGGTGGCCTCATAGCCCCTGGCTACTCGGGCCTCCAGCTCTTCCCGGGTCGCGCCAAATCCTGCGCGGCGCATCAGGTGAGCCATCAATGCGATGTCCTGGTCGCCCATGGTTCCCCTCCTTATTTCTCACAGGTTTCCTTAGATATTCCGCATACCTGAAAACTGGCGGCTTAGAACGCTCCAGCCCGCAGGTTGAGTTTCCGCTATCTTAGACTCGGCAGATAGGGTTGTCAATGATTATGCGCTGGTCAGCGGCGCTGCCGGACGCAAGGAAATTCATTACTATTCTTCCCACAGGGCTATTCCCCCCACAGTAACAAGTCCCGGACAGGTATCGAAAAACCCGGCAGCAGCTCGCCGCCGTCGAGTATGTCGTCCTCCATTAGCGTCACCGGTGCGGCATTGGGGCGGTATCCGGTGCGGCATTGGGGTGGTATATTGTGACGGTAACAGTTTCCGGGTCTCCTACCCATGCCTGTTGAGAGCCGTAGCAGAGCCACATCTGAGCTTTGGACGCTATCTCCGGCCAGGAATTGCTGGGAGACTTGATTTCTACGGCTAGGTCGGGGGCGATTTCCGGAAACCCCTGGCGCCCCGCTGCAACCGGGCGGGCGCGAACCAGGCCAAGTCCGGCGCGCTCACTGTGTCCGGATCGCGCTCCAGCCGATAGCCGGGTTCGCCAGTTCTGACGACGCCGTGACAGTTGGAACGGGCGTAGTTGCCCACGGCCATAGTGAATAGAACTACTGATTCCCCGTGGGGATCTCCCGTCGCCATCTTTTCAACCAACACTCCCCGGATCAGCTCGAACCTCCTGCCGTCAATCTTGGGCATCAGGAGCAGTTCGTCGGCAGTCATCAGCTTGCTTTCGGCAGCGGTAGTATAGGCGTTCACCGGCGCGGTTAGGTTGGGGAGTTTCTGGTGATGGAATTGTGAGGAAATATATTAGCATACAGCTATGGGTTGCCAACTCAATCACTATTGAAAATTCGGTTATCTCAGAGTTTTGTGCCTACTTCAGCGAAAAGTACAAAGCGTCGTAGCTTCCTAATTACCAACTGCAACGAATTGACCGTATCTGCTGGAACCATAAACGCAACATTTCCTGCCACTGTTGCGCCTGCAAGAATCTTGGGCTGTCTATTCAGACTATTAGGGATGACTACGAACTTTCTTTTGTACAAAATATTGGCGTTGCCAACCGCGTCAAAGGGCACCAAAAGGGACATATCGCTGATGCCGGTGCCAGAATACGTGCCCTGAACTTCTACCATGACATATACATGTCCGGGTTTTGGTGG
This sequence comes from Dehalococcoidia bacterium, assembly GCA_965199995.1. Classification (GTDB taxonomy): domain Bacteria; phylum Chloroflexota; class Dehalococcoidia; order Lucifugimonadales; family UBA3495; genus VXOI01. The sequence continues at coordinate 477,844 of OZ241328.1, forward strand.
GTCGTTCCAATCGCAATATCTGTCTATCACGCCAGTGGCATTGGTATTGAAAGATATTACAGAAACTTCCCAACTTCTATAACACGCCTGTGGGGTTGAAGCGTATCAAGGTTGGCTCTTGTTCCGATTGGCGGAGTAGAGGTAGGCCTGGGTGTGGCAGTAGGCCTGGGAGTAGCAGTTGGGTGCGGCGTCAGCGTGGCCGTCGGCAAAGGCGTTGGCTTCGGTGCAGGCGCAGCCGTTGCGATGGGCAGCAGGGTGCCCAGTTGACGCTGGTGTGGAATCAGATGCGTCTGTGGCAGTTGGATCGCTGTTGGCAGGTGCTGCTGGCGGCGTAGGCTCACTGGCGCAAGACACGGATGTAACGGCTACCGACACTGCGAACACCATTAAGCCCCTATGGCTATAGCAAGGACCGCTATTAAAATACGGCGAATAGCAGGGTCAGACGGAGAACGGTATGCCATTTGGGAACTCCCTTGCAGCTTCGGAATCGCGGCTACTTGCCACAGTCGCCTCAACCCGGCACACGCCAACAGGGGAGCGGAAACCCGCGCTGTCCTAGCAATGGCGTATGCCGCGCCCTGATAAAGGCTCGAAAACCGAAAAGGAGATTGGGACGACTGTAGCACTGGCAACGATAAACGGTACTTGAAAACCTGTCTTCTGGCAAACGCCGCCCGAAAAGCAAAAGCCCCCGGTTAGCCAACCGGGGGCTTTTGCCGCCGCAGCGTTCCAGGAGGGCCGCGCTACTCCGGCGGCGTCCAGCGGGGTGGTTCGCTGCCAGTTAGTTGCAGGATGCGGGCGGCGATTCCCCGTATCAGATCGTTGACTTGCTCCAGCAATCCGTGGGGATCATTTATCTTTACCCTGGTGCCTTCGTAGCGGTATTTCACGGCATACCTGGTCAGCCAGTGCAGAGCGTCGCTGGCCGGAGTGCCGGTTTCGCCGGGATGCCGCCGGATTATGCGGGCCAGTCTGGCCAGGTCGTGGATGTTTTCGTATTCATCGTTGAGGGCGGAAATCCAGGCTTTAAGGGCATTCTCAATGGCTTGCTGGGCTAGGAAGCCGATAATTTCTTGGGATTGACGGCCATCGGATATGGCGATATCCAAGTCATGCCTGTTTCTGGTGGCGGCGATGAACCGCTGGCGTATATCGGGCCAGTTGGCGGGCGGCTGGCCCTCGCCTGGCAGGGGTTGCTGACTCACGATTACTCCGTCACGAGCTGCTTGTCCGGCTACGTGGTTTTTGGCCCGGCGGCAGTCGGCGAACTTGGCGGCGTCCATCTCTACTAGGTCTACGCCCACGGGAAAGCCATATAGAGTTTCCGCCTTTTCGTGGGCGGCGGCGCAGGCGTCAACGTAGCAGGTCTTCCAGCCTCCCTTTTCGGCGTCGGCGGTGATGACCAGCAAGTCAATATCGGAGCTCCCCCGGTGGTCGCCCCGGGCGCGGGAGCCGAACAGGATGACGGCTACCGGACGCACGGCGTCGTACACCGCTTCGGCCACGGCTTTGGCCTTGGGGTCGCAGTTTTGCGTAACGGAAATCTGCGTCATTATTCCTAACAACCTCTTCCAGTAATGCAAGGTAGTTATCCCGGCCTCGCATTGTCAATTGACCGACTTAATGGCCCCCGGCTACACTGAGCCAACCGGTTCCATGACAACCAGCGGGAATAACAATTACCGAAGAACAACTACCAGAGGGAGAACGATGCGACTGGAAGGAAAGGTTGCGCTGATTACCGGCGGGGCTCGGGGACAGGGCGCCGCGGAGGCCCGGCTCTTTGCCCGAGAAGGCGCCAAGGTTGTTATTGCAGATATTCTGGACGCCGACGGTATGGCGGTTGCTGCGCAGATTAACGAGCTGGGCGGCGACGCTATCTTCGCGCACTTGGACGTTTCCAGCGAAGAAGACTGGCAACATGCCATCGCGGCCGCAGTGTCGGCCTACGGCAAGCTGGACGTGCTGGTGAACAACGCGGCCATCTGGCGCGGCGGTCACGTTCTGGAGACCAGCGGCGAGGAGTGGGACACGATACTAGACATCAACGCCAAGGGAGTGTTCTTAGGCACCAAGCTGGCGATCCCCGAAATGCGAAAGGCGGGCGGCGGCTCCATCGTCAACATATCCTCCACCGCCGGGCTGGTGGGCAGCCGCACCAGCGCCGCCTACAGCGCCTCCAAAGGGGCGGTGCGTTTGTTCACCAAGTCCACCGCGGTGCAGTACGGGGCGGAAGGCATACGGGCCAACTCCATCCACCCCGGCCCTATCGACACGGCGATGGGTGATCAAGTCTGGCCCGACGCCGACAGCCGCGAGGAAACCATCGAGCGTACCGTGCTCAAGCGCATCGGGACGCCGGAAGACATCGCCAATGGAGCATTGTTCCTGGCTTCCGACGAATCGTCGTTTATGACCGGCGCCGAGTTGGTCATTGACGGCGGGTTGACAGCACAGTAGAGATGCGCGCGCATGGGTTGCCCCTAGCCCTATCCGCACAGCCGGATTGCCATTAGGTAGAGATGCGCGCGCATGGGTTGTCCGGCAGGGATTGGCGACTGGGCAACCCATGCCTTTAGCAAGGGCGCTGCAATTGGGGTCAACTATTTACTGGCAGGTAGGGAGGGTTGTTATGACGCAACATGAAAGTCTTCAGCGCAATCCTGGCGCAAATCCCGCCGACGAAAAGGCCGGCGCGTGTCGGCGACCGGGAATTTGTCGCGATCTATCGCTCGCTATTGCGAGGCATTAAGGCGAAACGGGAAGGCGGTCCTATGTTCGGTAGTGAAGTGGAGCGATGGGAAGGAGAAATTTCCCATCGGTCGCCTCCGGTCGTTCCGTTTCGAGGGATGATGTAATCCTCTTGCGAACCTCTGATTCCGGCAACCTATCCCCCCAGCAGTTCCGCCAGCGGCCCTACTGGGCCTATGTCCTCCAGCCCGTCCAACATCGTCAGCGCGGCCTCGGCGTCCCCCTCGTTCAAGACAACGGCGGCGCAGTCGCGGAACTTGACGCGCACATCCTCGCGGGTTACGCCGCGCAGGGCGCCGGTGGTGGCGCGGTCGGCGCGCTCGGTTAGCACGCGGCCATCCTTCAGATGTACCTCCACCCGGTTGTGGGCCTCGGTCCAACTGGTCTGCCCTTCGTAACCAGGGTGTCGGCGCATTTCGATTCTGGGAATCAGGCCCTGCGCCTCAGTCCGCATTACCTGTTCGTCGGTGAAAGTGGCCAAGCCGATTTGGCCGTCTATAATTTCTGCGGCGAGGCAATACTGCATACTGAACTTGCCTTCCAGCCCACCCATGGGTCGGGAATGGATGAGGGAGCGGGGCGGGTCGAAGTCCACCAGCACGTCGATGTAGTCTACATCGCCGGAGGAGAAGGGCTCCCGCTGGAGCATTTGGGACGTGGCGTCAAGGGCCAGGTGGGCACTGCCGCAACAGGGGTATTTCTTGATTTCGATGCCCGATTCCACCATGAAGCAACGGCTGCCGAGGGCGGCAGCGGCCCGTTCGGGGTCGTAGCCGCTGCCGCCGGAGAAAGCGCGCATAAAGCCGAAGCGTCCTTCCAGAGCATCGCCAGAGGCAGTGAAGCCAGCCCGCACCAGCTTGGCGGCGTTGACGCCGGCGCGGCAAGCGGCCCCGGCGTGGTATGGCTTGGTCATGGTGCCAAAGTTCTGGCGTAGCCCAGCGGCCTGCGACGCCGCCAGGGATATCGCCATGGCGGTTTGCTCCGGCGAAAGCCGCAAGAGCCGGGCGGCGGCAGCAGCAGCACCCAGGGCGCCCAGCGGCCCGGTGGGGTGCCAGCCTAAGTCGTCGTAGTAGGCCGGGCTGATGGCGTCGCCCACGGCGCAGGCGACCTCAAAACCGAGCAGGTAGGACAGGAGCATCTCGCCGCCGGTGGCTCCGGCCTCCTCGGCCAAGGGCAGGGCACCCGGAATCAGCGCCGCGCTGGGGTGCGTCTTGGTGATGAAGGTAACGTCGTCGTAGTCCAGGGCGTGGGACATCGCGCCGTTTATGAGGGCAGCCTCCAGTGAGGTGGTCTTGAAGCCCCGGCCGATGACGGTGGCCGCCGGCGTGCCGCCCTGCGCTTTGACGTAATCGCATAGCACATCGGCCAGGGGTTCGCGGGAGCCGGCCAGAGCGCAGCCCAGGCAGTCGGTGATGGCGGCTTTGGCCGCGGCTATGGCGTCGGGCGGGAAGTCTTCCAACCCGGTGTTGATGATGTATTCAGCGATTCGTTCAGTCAAATTCATCGTGGCTCCCGGCCCGTTGGGCATCATTTAACGATATAGTTCACGCTCAGTTAATCATGGGCTGAACGGATTGGCAATTCCGGCATCATTGTTTTATCCGCAGTTGACGGCGTTGCCACTATCGCTGGAAAATCCCGCCTATCTGTGGATAACCCCCCGCAATTTCGTGGATAAGTTATGTTGAGAGTGGACAAATCGGTAGCTGGGCGAGCCGAGCCGCCGCCTTGCCGTTGGAAGACAGGGGCATTATTATGGCCCAAGTTTGACCCGCCCCAAAACTGCCCGGAGGCGATATGAGCACTTCTACCAATGCTAAAGGAAGGGAGTTGAAAGTCGTGCATGGCGTTACTTCTCCCGAATCTACGGCGCAGACCCCCGGCATGATTCGCAAGCCCGGTATTGACAACAACACGGCCGGAGCGGAAAAGATTTGGCTGGGCCATGTGGAGTGCGTTCCCAACACCATGGGGCCGCCCCATAACCACGGAGAGGCGGAGACCGCGGCTTATGTGCTGAAGGGACACATCCGCGTGTATTATGGCGAAGGCTTCAAGGAGTACATCGAGGCCGGCCCCGGCGATTTCATCTTCGTTCCAGCCCACTTTGACCACATCGAGGGCAACCCCTACGATGAACCTGCCGAGGCAGTGCTGTCGCGCGGGCCGGACAATATCGTCATTAACTTGGGCGAATAGCCTGTTCGTTTTCCAGCTTCAGCCATAGCCGGAATATTGAGGGGGGGCGCACGGTCGCGCGCCCCCTGCCGCTTTTACTCGCTAGGATTCAAGCAGGGCAATCGCATTTGAGCAGTTGAACCCGCGTGATTCCCGCGCCCGCGGAAATTCACAAACTGTATTATGTAGATGGTTCAGAAAATCAGGCATCCTCAACTATATTCGCGTAATACCCTGGGTTCCCGCTCCCTGTTTTCAACGGGGACAGGCTAAGCGGGAATGCCAGGCATTAAGCGCCCATATGGGGTTGCCCTGGGGATTCCAGGCATTGCGGCAGGCATGGCAGGCTTTGGCGCGTTATACTAGGCGTTTCAGTCCCCGCGCCAGTCTGGTCAAGGATTCCCGTTCGTTTGCTTTACCCTGACGCCAAACGATTGTTGCAGTTGCCGCGGAAAGTGTTCTACGGCTGGTGGATTGTTTCGATATCCGCCTGGGCTGACTCGCTGAAGCATGGCACTTTCAACCGCGGGTTCAGCAACTACGTGAATCCGCTAAGCCGAGAGCTGGGGGTGGGCGTGGGCGTCTTCTCGCTGGCCGAAGCGCTGGGGCGACTGGAAGGCGGCCTGCAGGGGCCGTTGCTGGGTTGGCTCAACGACAAGTTCGGCCCGCGCCCCATCATGGTGCTGGGCAGCACAACCTCGGGACTGGGCTTCATTCTTCTTTCCTTGACCGATAACTATCTGTTTTTCCTGCTGGTTTTCGTGGGGCTGCTGTCCCTGGGCTTTCGGGCCGGGTACAACAACGCGCTGATGCCGGCCATCAATCAGTGGTTCCGGCGCCGCCGGGCGCTGGCAATGGCCGTGGCGGGGATGGGCAGTCCCCTGGGCGGCCTTTTCATCGCGCCGGCGGTGGGTTTGCTGGTGGTGGAAATCGGTTGGCGGCCGATAGCCTTCGCCTCGGGCGCGGCGATCCTGGCGTTGGTGGCCCCGCTGGCGATTTTAGTTCACCGTTCCCCCGAAAGCCGAGGAATGCTGCCCGACGGGGAAAAGCCTCCGAATACTGCCACAGGAAGCCGGGCCGGCGACTCCCGCTTTCGCGGTGGCAGCGGACATGGTGACGCTCCCCGCGCAATCCCCGGGCAGGCGGACTTTACAGCCCGGGAGGCGATGAGGACGCCGGCATACTGGATACTGGTGTTGGCCGTCGGGCTGCGGAATACCGTACATTCAGGGATGCAGTGGCTGTTCGTCCCGATTGTCGTCTGGTTCCTGATGGGTGCGGGACGCCCAGAGGACGAAAGCAGCCGTATTGCCGCCTTGATGCTGGGGATGCTGTCACTCAGTTCGCTGGTGTTGAATCCCTTCGTCGGATGGCTGGGCGACAATATGTCCAAGCAGCGGCTTAGCGCTGTGGCGATGATTGGCGGGGCGCTGTCGCTAGTGATGCTGCTTAACCCCACGGGATCCCTGTGGCAGGTTTACCTGTTTGTGGTGCTCCTGGCGGTTTCGGAGACGGCCAACCCGCTGGCTTGGGCCATTATGGGCGACTTCTTTGGACGCCGCAGCTACGCGACCTTGAGGGGATGGCAGCATCTGCCGGACCAAATTATGTCCATGAGCACGCCGGTTTGGATGGGGTTCATATTCGACCATACCGGCAGCTACTATTGGGCATTGTTGCCGCTGGCGGTCATTTACTCGCTGGCGGCCGTGGGCTATTGGTTGATACCCCGCCCCAAACCGCCGGCGCGGATTCTGGCGGCGCAGGGGACATAGCGCCCCTGGCAGCTTTAGGCGTAGGGGGGCCGCTCTCCCCCTTCACCGGGATTAGCCTCGAGGGATGGCGGGTATAAATCGGGAGTTACGGTGAAGGGCGCTAGGCGGCCGCTTTTGCCAAACCCTCGACAGCGCCTTCGAGAACCCAGTCTTCGACGCAGTAGGAGATGCGGAAGTAGCCGGGCGTGCCGAATCCCCGGCCCGGCACTACCAGCACGTTGGACTGTAGCAGCTCGCGAGTGAAGGCTACATCGTCTTCGACGGGCGCTTTGGGGAAGAGGTAAAAAGCTCCCTGGGGTTTCACGGTATCGTAGCCCAGCTCCATTAGGGCGGTGTACATAAAGTCGCGCTTGCGCTGGTAATAGTCGGGGTCGATGCTAACACCCTGAAGATTGCGGACTACATTCTGCATCAGCGCGGGGGCATTTACGAAGCCCAGGGTGCGGTTGCAGAAGCTGAATCCGGCGGCTAGTTCTTCCTTGTCTGCGTGGTTCGGGTTAATGGCGATGTAGCCGATGCGCTCGCCCGGCAGGGCCAAGTCCTTGGCATGGGAAGTTACGATGACCGTGTTGTCGTAGGCCGGGAGTATTTGGGGAAAGGCCGCGCCGTCGAAGATGATGCGCTTGTAGGGTTCGTCGCTGATGAGGAATATCTCGCTGCCATGCTCTTCTTGCTTGCGACGGAGAAGGTCAGCGAGACCTGCGATTTCCGCAGCGGAGTAGACGACGCCGGAGGGGTTATTGGGGGAGTTGATGATGACGGCTCGGGTGCGCTGCGTGATGGCCTGTTCGATGGCGGGCAGGTCAATCTCGAAGCGGTTGTTAGTGTTTACAACCACGGCCACACCGTCGTGATTATCTATGTAATATAGATACTCGAAGAAATAGGGAGCGAGGATGATAACCTCGTCGCCGGGGTTGAGGATGGTCTTTAGCACCACGTTGGCCGCGGCGGCTGCGCCGCAGGTCATGGTTATTTCGCTGCCTGTGAACGGGAGTCCCAATTCCACGGTGAGAGTATCCGCCACGGCTTGACGGGTCTCCATATAGCCGGGGTTGGGCATATAGCGATGCATTCCCGCCATTGGCTCGCCGGCGAGACGGCGCAGCTCGTTCTTGAACTCGTTGGGCGGCTCGATAACCGGGTTGCCTAGGGACAGGTCGAAGACGTTCTCGGCCCCGATTTGGGCCTTCAGGGCAATCCCTTCCTCGAAGACACGGCGAATCCATCCGCCTTCTGCGACAAACTGCCGAATCTTCTGCGATACCGCCATGGAACGCCCTCCAGCTTGGTATATCTGCCCGCGAGTGTAGCAACGGGGGCCAGGGGTGTCAAAGCGGGGCGGCAGAATTGCCCTGTACTCAAACCGGGTGTTGCGATGAGATGCAGAGCATAAAGCTAACTGGAGAAGCTGATGGTTCAGAAAATTGCCTTGTTTAATCACAAAGGCGAAGTGAGCAAGACAACGACGACTTTTCACTTGGGCTGGACGTTGGCTAACAAGGGGAAGAGGGTAATTCTGGTTGATGCTGACCCGCAGTGCAACCTGAAGGGGCTAGTGCTGGATTACAAAGGCGAAGAAGGGGAAATTGAGCGTCTCTACTAAAGTGGAGAAGTCCGCGACCTGAAATCCGGATTGGCTCCTGCCTTTGAGTCTAGGCCTGTTCCCCTTAAAGCTGTCGAATGTTTTCCCGTAGAACGCCAACAAGGTTTGATCCTCCTTCCAGGTAATGTAGAATTATCTGAATACGAGGTCACCTTGGAAATTGCTCAGGAGCTTTCCGACTCGATACAGACACTCCAAAACTTGCCAGAGTCAATCTCTGCCTTGATTGAGCGAACATCAGATAAATACGAAGCAAATTATGTGTTAATTGACATGAATCCCAGTCTGAGTTCAGTCAATTAAAATCTTCTTATGACCAGTGATTTTTTGTCGTCCCAACGTTCCCTGATTATTTTTCTATGATGGCAATCAATTCTCTGGCTAGAGTGATTCCAGACTGGAAGAATTAGTCAATGCGAGCGAGATCTATGCACATTTTTAAAGACGCGGTCTATCTATTCTCTAAAATTACTCCCAAATTTTTAGGAACTGTGGTGCAAAACTGCCGTCCGCGTAAAAGATCACCATCTAGCGCATTCCAAAAATGGATCGACAAAATAAATAATATAGTATCCGAAACCTTGGTGCCTGAATTGAGCAAATTGGGCATGGTGCTTTCCGAAGATTGCTATGCCCGGCAACAGATTGATAACTATTGCCCTGCAATAGTCCCGGACTTTAATTCTCTTATCGCAAAATCCTAAGAGACTCGAACGCCCGTTTTTGCCCTAACTGAGGAACAAATAAGCCAAAGTGGGAATGTGCTGGATACAACTCTCAGGTCCCGCGATAGTTTTGAAGAGATTTTTTCGGAACTAGTAGGCAGAGTGACTGGACTAACTGGATATGCAAGCGATGGTTGATCAGTTTCGCAGTAACATCCGGCGCGTCCATTCCATGGCAGCCGTATATCTGGCGATTAGTAACCAGACCACTCCAGTGTTAGATTTATCTGACTTGTTGCGCTCAGAATGGGTAATGGCTGTAAGCGCACTGGACCACTATGTTCCCGAGATAGTTAGGATGGGGATGTTGGAGGCGTATTATGGAAACAGACCTAAAACTAACGCGTTCTTACGCTTTCAAATCACAATGGATCGGACTCTGCAGGCTATCAGCGAACCAATGGATGACAAGTGGCTGGAAGATCAGATAAAAAGCAATCATGGGCATAGGAGTTTTCAGACGCCGGATCCTATCGCGGGTGCCATCAGACTTATTTCGGATACGCAGATGTGGGATGCCGTCGCTACCCAATTGAGCCTAACACCACAATACACCAGAGAAAAACTGAGCTTGATTGGCATTCGCCGAAATCAAATCGCACACGAAGCAGATACATACCCATCTTACGGGGACAGGTTATGGCCAATTGATTTCGCTATGGTGGATGATACAGCTTCTTTCGTAGAGCAGTTGTCCGAGGCCATACACGCTACTGTTGCCTAGCCTAAGCAGGCGTTTGCGTACCATCCACTATCCCCAGACCCATCGCCGCTCCAAACTCGCGCACCAGCGCCCTCCGCACCGCCGCCATTTCCCCTGTCGCGCCCAACGCCGCTGCCATGGAAGTAACGGGGCGGTCGGCGATGCCGCAGGGGATGATGTGGCGAAACCAGGATAGGTCGGGGTTTACGTTGAGAGCGAATCCGTGAAAGGCAATGCCGCGGCTGATTTTAACTCCGATGGCGGCTATCTTTCCTTGGGAAGTCCAGACTCCTGTGAGACCCGGTTCGGTATGGGCTGGGATGTCGAAGACGGCGAGGGTGTCAACGATGACCCGCTCTAGGGTGCGGACATATTGCAATGGGCCGATGCCGGCCTGCCGGAGGTTGATGATAGGGTAACCGACGAGCTGCCCCGGCCCGTGGTAGGTAATCTGGCCGCCCCGATCGGTCTCGTATACGGCGGCTCCCAATGCGCGCAGCTCGTCGCGGGAAGTCAGCAGGTGGCCGTCGCGGCTCACGCGGCCGCAGGTATATACGTGGGGGTGTTCGAGGAGCAGCAAAGTGTTGGGCGACAGGCCGTCGTGGACTTGTTCCACCAGCTCTTGTTGCATCCTGAGGGCGGGAGGATATTCCACTGTCCCCAGCCAGCAATAGCGGCAGGTTGCGGGGTTCGGCAAAATCACCGCCAACGGTTTCCGGTTGCGCGCCTAATAAATCGGGGTGTCCGGGCCAATGGACTCCAGGTGGGAGGCCACCGCGTCAAGGAAGCCGCTGGCCTCGGCGCCGTCATTGATACGGTGATCGAAGGACAAGCAGATATTCATCATAGAGCGGATGGCGATGGCGTCATCTCGCACCACGGGGCGTTTCTGCACCGTCTCGGTGGTCATGATTCCGGCCTGGGGGTAGTTGATGATGGGGCCGGATACGAAGGAACCGAGGGCGCCGGTGTTGTTCAGCGTGAAGGTGCCGCCCTGGACGTCCTCGACGCGCAGGCGGTTGGCGCGGGCGCGCTCGGTGAGGTCGTGGACGGCGTGGGCCAGGCCGGCGAGGTTTAGCCGGTTGGCATTGGGGATTACGGGAACGATGAGGCCATTGGAGGCAGCAACGGCTACACCGAGATTGATGCGACGCTTGAGAATGATGTTGTCTCCGCCCCAACGGGCGTTGAGGGTGGGGAACTTGCGAAGGGCTTCCACCACGGCGCGAATAACGAAGGGCAGGTAGGTCAAAGGGACGCCTTCCTGGCGCTCGAATCCAGCGCGGACGTTTTGCCGCAGGGCGACAAGACCAGTGACATCAACTTCTTTGGCGCTCCAGGCGTGAGGAATCTGGGTAACGCTGCGCATCATCGCCTCGGCAATCATGCGGCGCACCGGGGTTACCGGCATCAGTTCTTCGTCGGGACCGGCGGCAACTTCGGCGGCGGGGGCGGCAGTTTCCTCCGGCGGGGGAACAACGGACGTGGCCGGTGCGGGCGCTGGCGCGGCGGTCCGGTTTTCGAGGTGATGAAGAACGTCGTTGCGGGTGATGCGTCCACCGAGACCGGTGCCCTGAATCAGGCGCAGGTCAACGGCGTGCTCGCGGGCTAGACGGCGAACTGCGGGAGACAGGCGCTGCCCGCCTGCTGAGGCGGGGGCCGCGGCGGTGGTCTGAGCCGGGGGGGCGACCGGCGGCGCAGGAGAAGGGACGGCCCTCGCAGGCGGCGCGGCTGCGGCTTGGGCTACGGCGTCTATGCCTACCATCGGCTCCATGGCTTCGACGGCAGCTCCCCCGGTGGGGCCGACGGGGGTAACGCTTTGCAACAGGTAGCTGGTGGCGGGGGCCGGGGTTGGCGCCTGCTGGGGGGCGGCGGGCGACGCGGCGGCTTGAGGCGCAGGCGACGGGCTGGGCGTTTCCCCCGGTTCTCCAACCTCGGCAATGGGCGCGCCCATGGGGAGAGTTTCGCCTTCTTCGGCGAGGACTCGCAGGAGTTCGCCTGCGACGGGCGAAGGAACCTCCATGGTCACCTTATCGGTTACCACTTCCACCAGAGGCTCGTAGCGTCTAACGGTATCGCCGGGCTGCTTGAGCCATTTGCCGATGGTGCCTTCGACTACCGATTCGCCGACGTGGGGGAGTTCAACCGTTACGGCCAATTGCGCACCCCTTGTCCTTATTAAAGAGTTGCGCCTCTCATCCATAGAGGCGCTATGGGAATCTGAAACTTTCCGTCCGGATTCCGGTTTTCTGTCATCAATGCCGCTACGATTACTGGGAAGCGGGAACAAATACGCGGAAGCGGAAATCCCCGGTGGTCAGTATGCCGCCAGACGCCGCAACGCGGCGGCAATCTTCGCGGTGTCCGGCGTGTAGGCGTCCTCCAGGGTTTGGGCGAAGGGCATGGTCGGGATGTCGGGGCCGCAGACCCGGGCGATGGGGCCGTCGAGATACTCGAAGGCCTCGTCGGCAACCAGGGCCGCAATTTCTGCGCCGATCCCGCCGGTGATGTTGTCCTCATGGGCTATCAGTAGCTTGCCGGTCTTTCGTACTGAATTCAAGATGGTTTCCCGGTCTAGGGGGGACAATGTACGAAGGTCTACTACCTCGGCGTCTATGCCCTCGGCGGCCACCTGCTGAGCGGCTTCCAGGCAGTAGTGCAGGGTGAGGCCGTAACTGACGACGGTCAGGGCGCTGCCCGGGCGTTTGATGTCGGCAACCCCCAAGGGCAGGGTATACTCGCCTTCGGGAACCTCGCCGCGCACTAGGCGGTAGGTCTTTTTATGCTCCAGGAAGACCACCGGATTGTCGTCGCGGATGGCGGTCTTGAGCAAGCCCTTGGCGTCATAAGGGGTGCAAGGGGTGACCACCTTGATGCCGGGGGTGTGGAAGAAGTGGGTCTCTACGTTCTGGGAGTGAAACAGTCCCCCGCGTATGCCGCCGCCGTAGGGTATACGCACAGTCATAGGCACCTTCACGGCGCCGTTGGTGCCGTAGCAGGTGCGGGCGGCTTCGCCGATGAGCTGGTTGACCGAAGGCCATACGAAGTCGGAAAACTGGATTTCGGGCATTGGGCGCTGGCCGCGAAAGGCGGCGCCGAGGGCGATGCCAACGATGGATGCTTCGGCGAGGGGGGTGTCAATGATGCGTTCTTCGCCGAACTCTTCCACCAGTCCTTGGGTTGCGAGGAACACGCCGCCGCGGGCGCCCACGTCTTCTCCCATAACGAAGATGGATGGGTCGCGCCGCATTTCTTCGCGGATGGCTTCGCGGACGGCTTCGATTACGCTCTTGTCTGCCACGGGACGAGACTCCTTAATCTAGCCTGAATAGACCATATAGTGGAGGGTGGACACGTCGGGCGGGCTGGCGTTGTCGGCGGCGTCGGTGGCGGCATCAACGGCGTCGAGGGCCTCCGCAGCCGTTGCGTCCAACTGTTCCTGGGTCAAAAGGCCGTTTTCGATGAGCAGCCCGCCCAAGGATACCAGGGGGTCGCGCAGGCGGGCCTGCTCGACTTCTTGCGCCGGGCGGTAGCGGCGGTCGTCGTCATCGGTGGTGTGGGACATAAACCGCTCCACCTTCATTTCCAGAAGCACCGGGCCTTCCTTTCGGGCATGGTTGATAGCCTCGCGGGTGGCTTCGTAGCAGGCGATGAAGTCCATGCCGTCTACGGAAAAGCCGGCGAAGCCGTAGCCGGCGGCACGGCTGGCGACTTCCTCGATGTTCATCTGCTTGCGCTGAGGAACGGAAATGGCGTAGCGGTTGTTCTCGCAGACGAAGACAACGGGCAGGTTATGGATGGAGGCGAAATTCATGGCCTCGTGGGTCTCGCCCTGACTGGAGGCTCCGTCGCCGAAGTAGACCAGCACAACGGTCTGTTCGCCGCGCATCTTGCAGGCCAGCGCATAGCCCACGGACTGGGTCAAACCGGCGGCGACAACGTTGGAAATCTGGATGATGTTGCGAGGGATGTCTGCGCCTTGCAGGGGAAACTGGCGGCCGTTGCTGTAAGGGTCGCCAGCCTTGCCCATGAAGGAGCGCATCACTTCCTCGGCGGTGAGTCCGGCGGCGAACTTGAGGGCCAAGTCACGGTAGTAAGGGAAGAGGAAGCAGTCGCCGTCTTTCTCGGCGGCCAGCAGGCTGCCCAACTGAGCGGCCTCGTGGCCCTGGCTGGAGGCCGCGATGGGCACCTTGCCTTGGCGGTTGAGGGCCCAGATGCGCTCGTCTATGGTACGGCAGAAGGTCATGCGCCGGTAATAGTCGGTGAGGTCTTCCGGGGTCAGGTTCCCAGGTAAGGCCGCAGCCTCGGCGCTATTGCCCGGGGCATGAGATTCTTGAGGTGGCATCTTGGCAATTCTCCATATCCGCCTTGCCTGGCAACCGGGAAAGGAGCGGGACTAAGGCGCGCGCCGCCCCGGATTCTTTGAATAAAGCCCCTTAAGGCCATCGGCGCTAGTTTCCGGCCCAGGACACAACGATGCCAATTATAGCCAACCCGCCCCACCGCCGCAATTGCCGGGCCGCCGGGCCCCGGAGTCCCCATAACCGAGAGACATAATTGGGGTGACCTAAGGACATTTGCCTGGGATACCCATTTGAGGCGAATTTCGTCGCTAGATTCAATCTTTTGACACTTCTCAAAATCTATTTTTCAAGCGCCAAAATGTCCGAAATTTTGGCCTTGAATCTCCGTTGACATCGTTGCCTGGTGTTGGTAATTTCGCCCCCTGAACCCCTGCCAGGTCCTTGGCGCGCGAGAGAGGGGCGCGTAATTTCCGGGCAGTTTTCCCAGTCGGGTTCGTCCGGCTATGGGGGCATCCCGGTTTTTCCGGCAATTCGGTACGGGTTACGGAAGGGCCTCTCTTACAGGGCCGGTAACGGGAATTTGCTTAACTTAATCCGGAACGCGGCGGTGGGGGAGCGGGGAATTGTAGAGTATTGGGAGCGTAGACAGGCATGAGAAGCGCATCGGCCCGGGAGGTCTGGCGGGCCGTGCTGGGCGACCTGCAGATGCAGTTGCCCCGCCCGATTTTCGAGACTTGGCTGAAGTCCACCGAAGGGGTAGCGGAAAACGGCGAGACGTTCATCGTCGAGGCGCCTACGCCCTTCGCCGTGGAGTGGCTGGAGCGGCGGATGTTCCTTGCCTTGCAACAGACCTTGGAAAGGATTGCCGGGCGCCCGCTTCAATTGCAGTTGCAGGTTAAGTCAGAGGGGGTTTCCTACGCGGTGGAGCGGGCCGAGCTGCCCGCCGGCGTGAGCCAGGAATCGATTCAGCCGCTGTTCGAATTCCGGTCGCTGAACCCGCGTTACACTTTTCATTCCTTTGTGGTCGGCCCCTCTAACCGGCTGGCCTTCAGCGCGGCCCAGGCCGTGGCGGAGACGCCGGGAGTGGCCTACAATCCCCTGTTTCTCTATTCGGGCGCCGGTCTGGGCAAGACGCATTTGCTTCAGGCCATAGGCCGGATGTGCGCCCTTCGCGGCCTTTCGGTGCTGTATGTCACCTCGGAGCAGTTCACCAACGAGTTCATCTCCGCCATCCGCAACAGGACGACGGAGGACTTTCGCAAGCGCTACCGTTCCGTGCAGATGCTGCTGGTGGACGATGTTCAGTTCCTCAGCGGCAAAGAACAGACTCACGAAGGTTTTTTCCATACTTTCAATGACCTGCACAACTCCGGCAACCAAGTGGTGGTATCGTCGGACCGCCCCCCGCGAGAGCTGCCATTGATGGAGGAGCGGCTGCGCTCCCGTTTCGAATGGGGTCTTATTGCCGACATCCAGCCTCCCGACCTGGAAACGCGGATGGCCATCCTGGCCAGCAAGGCCGACGAAATGCACGCAGGCTTGGACGACGCGGTGATTGAGCTCATCGCCAAGCGGGTGCAGCGCAATGTTCGAGAGCTGGAAGGCAGTTTGAATCGTATGGTGGCCTATGCCCAGTTGATGAACGTGGACATCACGCTGGACACCACGGAACGTATCCTCAACGAGGTGACGCAGGAACAGAACCGTTCATCCATAGACCCGCAGCACATCCTGTCGGAGGTTGCCCTGTACTATGGCATCTCGGTGGATGACCTGGTGGGGCGCAGCCGCCGGAGGGCGGTGTCGGTGCCGCGTCAGGTGGCGATGTACCTGCTAATCCACGAGATTGGACTGCCGCCGACGCAGGTGGGGCGCCTGTTGGGGGGACGCGATCACTCCACGGTCATCCACGGCGCGGGCAAAATCAACGGCGAGATGAACGAGGATGCTTCCCTGCGCCACGATGTGCAGGCCATCAAGGAATCCATCTTCGCCTGAGGAGCCGTGGCGTTCTGAGCGATTCGCCGTACCTACGCAGCTCCCTGGCGGAGATATGGCTGGGCAACCGCGTTTGGATTCGTAACATTTCGGCATCTCAGCCCGTTCGTCCGGCGTTCCCTGCGAAGGAACATCACCCTAAAGAACATCACTCTCAGGAAACGGGGGCGGGAAGGAAGGGGGCGCAGCGGCCTTACAGTGAAAAGGTGATTGCCTTGGGAGCAAGGGGAATTTGACCTGCGTTTGCGCTTCAGGATGTGTACAATGGCGGGGTGAAAACACACGTTATCGTCAAGACCCATGAGCTGGCCCTGAAAGGCAAGAACCGGCCTTGGTTCATGCGCCGTCTTACCGAGAACCTTCGCTGGATGACAGAGGGCGCGGGCGTGAGCCGCGTTTGGCGAGGTCAGTTGATGATTGGCCTGACTCTGGAGGATGAAGCGCGCTGGCCGGAAGTCAAGGAGCGGGTGCGGGATTGCTTCGGAGTGGCCAAGTTTTTCTTGGCCTATGAGTTCCCGCAGGATTTGGAGCTAATCCGGCAGGCCCTTCGGGAGCGAGTGCCGCAGCTTGCCTTCCGCACGTTTCGCATGGTCACCAATCGGGCCGACAAGCGGTTTCCTCTAACCTCGCCAGAAGTTAACACGGAGCTGGGCAGATTCGTGGAAGAGCTGACCGGGGCTAAGGTTGACCTTTCGGCGCCGGAGCTATCCATATATTTGGATATTCAAACTCGCGGGATACTGCTATATTTCGATGAAGTCTCGGCTCCCGGCGGGTTGCCCGTGGGCGTCAGCGGGCGGGTGGCAGTGATGCTGTCGGGGGGAATAGACTCCCCGGTAGCGGCCTGGCAGATGATGAAACGGGGCTGCCCGGCGACGTATGTTCACTTCCACAGCTACCCGCTGGTTGACCGTTCGTCCATCGAGAAGGCTACTGAACTGGCGCAACTGCTGGGCCGCCACCAGAATCAGACGGATTTGTATCTGGCGCCGCTGTCGGAGATCCAGAAGCGGGTGATTGTCGAGACGCCCCCTTCGTACCGGGTGTTGCTGTACCGGCGGTTCATGTTGCGTATCACCGAGGCCCTGAGTAAACAGGCGGGAGCCAAGGCCATTGTCACGGGTGAGAGCTGCGGGCAGGTGAGTTCGCAGACGCTGGACAACATCGCCGTGGTATCCCGGGTGGCTGAGATGCCGGTGCTGCGTCCCCTCATCGGCATGAACAAGGAAGAAATCGTAGGGAAAGCGCGGGACATCGGCACCTTCCCGATTTCTATACAGCCCGACCAGGATTGTTGCTCGCTGTTTGTGCCGAAGCACCCGGAGACGCGGGCCAGGCTGCCGGTGATTGAGAGGTTGGAGGAAGGGCTGCCCGTGGATGCGTTGGTAGCGGAATCGCTGGCGGGCGTGGTGCGCCGGCACCTTGATTCGCCGTATCGGGCGGCGGTTTAAGTCAGGCTCATGGGTACCCCTTGCTATCGCCGGTGGTAAAGCAGGCAGACAACCGGCTATTATTGAGGGACATTCTGAAGGGCGTTTCCCGCTCCTTCTATCTGACCATACGAGTGCTGCCGCTGGGCATCCGGGAGCCGGTGGCAGTGGCCTACCTGCTGGCGCGGGCCGCGGACACTATCGCGGACACCCGCGCCCTGCCCCCGTCCGAGAGGTTGGAAAAACTGCTGGCCTTTCGCGCTCAAGTGGAAGGCCCGTCGTCGGAAGATGAGATTGCCCGCATCGTGTCTGGCGTTCGGGAAGCAGGGGAAGGGGCATCTCCGGCGGAGACGGCCCTGCTAGGTTATTCCGGACGGGTCTTTGCCTTGCTAGATGAATTGCCTGAGCCGGACCGCGCCCGGATTCGTTCCGTAGTGGTAACCCTTACCCAGGGCATGGAGCTGGACCTGAAGACCTTTCCGGCTGAGGATTCGGGGGCGGTTGCCGCCCTCTCGTCGCCGGAAGAGCTGGACTACTACACCTACCTGGTGGCAGGCTGTGTCGGCGGGTTCTGGACGCTGACGGCGACGGCCCACGATGGTCGGCTCTCGCGCTGGGACGTGGGGGAGATGAGCGAAAGGGGAGTGCGGTTCGGCAAGGCCCTGCAATTGACCAATGTGCTGCGCGACGTTCCCCGCGACCTGCGCAACGGGCGGTGCTATCTGCCGGAGCCGGAGCTGGCGCGGGCAGGTCTCGCGCCGGTTGATTTGCTGAACCCGGCCAGCTCCAGCCGCGCCCGGCCTGTGCTGACGCCGTGGATTTGGGGGGCGCTGGAGCATTTCGACGCCGCCGAAGCCTACTTGCTCGCGACGCCGCGCCGTTGCCTGCGTTTGCGCCTGGCGGCGATGTGGCCCATCCTGCTGGGTCTTGCCACTCTGGAGAAGCTGGCCCGCAACGAGGTTTGGCTGGCCCCGGACCGGCCCTCGCGGGTGCGGCGGCGATGGGTGTACGGGATGATAGCCCGGTCGTTGCTGGCCTCTCCGTCGGATGCGCTGACCCGGTTCTGGTTACGGAGACTACGCCGCAAGGTGGAGCAGGCCCTGGATGGAGGGTGAAACGCAGCGAGTCTCTTTCCTGGAAGTGCTGGCTGTGTTCCTCCGGCTGGGGTTGACTTCTTTCGGCGGGCCGGTGGCGCATTTGGGGTATTTCCACCAAGAGATTGTTGCGCGGCGAAAGTGGCTGAATGAGGCGGCCTACGCCGATCTGGTGGCGCTTTGCCCAGTTCCTGCCGGGCCCGGCCAGCAGCCAGGTGGGTATCGCATTGGGGGCTGCTCCGAGCCGGTCTGCCCGGCTCTCTGGCGGCGTGGCTGGAATTCACCGCGCCCTCTACCGCGGGTCTTATCCTGTTCGCGTATGGAGGGGCGTTTTGGGGCGACGTGGAGGGAGCGGGATGGCTGAACGGACTGAAAACGGCGGCAGTGGCGGTGATGGCGCTGGCCGTATGGGGGATGGCGGGCAGCCTGTGTCCCGACCGGCCCCGGGCGGCGATAGCCATTGCAGCGGCGATAGCCATGCTTGCCTGGCCGTTGGGCTGGGGGCAGATGGCGGTAATTGTCGTGGCGGGAGTCATCGGCTGGCGTTTTCTGCGGACGGAACAAACCGCCCCTAAGTGCGAGGAGCAGTTCCGGGTCAACCGGCGGCTGGCCGTGCTGTGCCTAGGGATGCTCGGCGCGCTGCTGGCGGGGCTTCCAGTCCTGCGCCAGGCACTGGACGCTGGGGCACTGCTGGAAGTCTTCGACAGCTTCTACCGGGCGGGCGGTTCCCTAGTGTTCAGCGGAGGCCACTTGGTGTTGCCCTTGCTGCAGGAGCTGGTGGTCGCGCCGGGTTGGGTCAGCAACGCCGAGTTCGTTGCGGGATACGGGACCGCTGTTTACCTTCTCGGCCTACTTGGGGGCGACCTACTCAACCCTGCGTCTATTAGCGGATAAGCGTTACTTTCTCGGCCTGCTTGGGGGCGATTCTCGATGTCGAGAGCGGGCCGGCCGGATGGGCCGGAGGTCTGTTCGCTTTGGCGGCCATCTTCTTGCCCTCTTTCTTGTTGGTTATCGGGGTAGCGCCGCTCTGGAACAGACTGCGGAACCGGGCGAGCTTCGGGGCTGCCCTGCGAGGCATAAACGCGGCGGTGGTGAGGTTGCTGCTGGCGGCTCTGTACGACCCGGTATGGACCAGCGCAATTCACGGGCCATATGACTTCGGACTGGCCCTGTCGGCGCTAGGGCTGCTGGCCATCTGGAAATGCCCCCCGTGGCTGGTGGTGGCCCTGTCGGCCGGGGTAGGGCAGACGCTGGCCTTTGTCGCATAGGGGTGGAATTCCTTGACGGCATCCCTAATTCCTGTACCATTACCGCGAACCGGAATCTAAGAAAACAACAGAGGGAATAATGGCTAAATTCGTTCATGTCTACACCGGAGCCGATGGGCAGTCGGTGGTTGAAGAAAGGGAATTCGAAATGCAGAGCTTCGTTGACACGGAGGGGGCGCATGGGCTTTCGACCGAGCTAATCAAAACGCCGGGGATTACCTTCCGGGTCTATGAGCCGGGATATTTTCTGGATTTTCATACCGCGCCGCGCCGCCAGTACAGCATCACGCTGACGGGCGAAATCGAGGTAGGCACGCCCGACGGAACCATCAAGCACTATGGGGCGGGAACGGTGCTGCTGGCGGAAGACCTTACCGGTAGCGGGCACTCGACGCGGGTCGTGGGAACGGAGCCGCGATTCGCCATCATCGTTCCGCTGTCGGACTAGGCCAGGGTGCGTGCCCTGGTTTTGCTGGCCCAACTGCCTCTATGAACGCAAGGGAATTTGAGGCTTGGTCCCTATCTCTGAATTAAGGCGGAAGCTATGAGCGCATACGCGAAGCTGAATGGAGAGTTCAATCCGACGGTTCCAACGCGGGTTATCTTTGGGCCGGGCAAGACCGCCGGATTGGGGAGCGAGGTGGCGAATATGGGCGGCAAGCGGGCGTTAGTGCTGTCGGGGCGAACTGTCGCGGAGCAGACGGATGCGGTGCGTCGCGCCCAGGAAGCCCTGGGCGACAGTGTGGTGGGGGTGTATTCGGATCTGACGCAACGGGCGCCCCTGGCCACGGCGGTGGCGGCGGCGAATCTGGCGGTGTCGCTGGAAGCCGACACTCTGGTGGGCGTGGGCGGCAGCACCATCTCGGATGCGGCCCGGATGATTGCGGCGCTGATGGCCGAGGGTATAGACACGATAGAAGAGCTGCGGGCGCGAGGCAGCCGGGAAGACAGGATGCTTCGGCCAAATCTGGAGGGTAAGGCGCTGCCTCTACAAGTATCCATCCCGACTACCCTGTCGGCCGGGGAATTCAATATGGGCGGCGGCAACGTGCTGGATGATGGCGAAGGGCACAAGATACGGGTGGGGCATCCTCGGCTGTACGCGGACCTGATTGTGCTCGACCCGGACATGACCGCGGGGACGCCGGATTGGCTGTGGCTGTCAACGGGAGTAAAGGCGCTGGACCACTGCATTGAGCGATTGTATTGCCGGGGCAACCAGCCGGCGATTGACGCGCCGGTGCTGTCCGCTGCGGAAATGCTGTTTGACGCGCTACCCCGGTCGCGGCAGGCGGACAGGGACTCGGAGGCGCGGCTACAGTGTCTGGTGGCGGCATGGATGTCTATGATGGGAGCGCCGAACTTCGCGGTGGGTCTTTCCCACGCCATAGGGCATATCGTAGGGGTCAAGTACTCGGTGGGGCATGGGTATACGTCGTGCGTTACCCAGCCTTACGTAATGGAGTTCAACCGCCCGGCTTCGGCGGCCAAGCAGGCGCTGCTGGCCCGCGCCGTCGGCCACGACATCACCGGGATGAGCGACGAGGCGGCGGCGGTGCTGGCGGCGCGAGAAGTGGACGCCTTTATCCTCCGCTTGGGGATGCCGCATCGCCTGCGAGAGCTGGAAATCCCGGAAGGCGACCTGCCGGATATTGCAGACCTGGTTTTAACCGACCGGGGATGCCGGACGAACGCCATCGCCATCACGGAGCACGAGCAGGTAATGGAGGTGCTGCGGAGGGCCTTCTGATTCCATCACTTTTCGTAGTTGGATTGCCGAGACGTGGGTTCCCGCCCCGTTTTCACGGTGGTGACGTTCTTTCGAGGGAATGACGAGGGGCGCGGGAACGGTGGGCAGGCAGGGGCTGCGATGGCAAGGGTGGTGCGTTGCCGGAAAGGGATGGCGTCTGCGTTGGTTGTATGAGAGATGCTTAGGCCGGGGGGCTGAAAAGTCCCCATAGGGAGAGAGGATATGAAGTACGGGTTTACGTTGCCGGGGCGAGGGCCGCTGGCTACGCCGGAGACGCTGGGGCGGATTGCGCGAGCAGGAGAGGAGCTGGGGTACGATGCGCTGTTTACCGGGGATCATATTTTGGTGCCGCGGAGTATTGCTTCTCCCTACCCGTATACGGAAAGTGGAGAGTTTCCCGGGAGTCCATCCGGGGAGTCGATGGAGCAGCTTACTCTTCTGGCCTTCCTGGCGGGGCAAACTGAGCGGATACGGTTGGTGACCAGCGTCATTATCGTCCCGCACCGCAACCCTCTGGTGGCCGCCAAAGCTCTGGCGACGCTGGACGTGCTGTCCGGCGGGCGGCTGGTGGTGGGCGTCGGCGTGGGTTGGATGCGGGAAGAGTTCGAGGCGCTGGGCCTGCCTCCCTTCGAGGAGCGTGGGGCGGTTACCGACGAATATATCCGGGCCTTCAAGGAACTGTGGACCAGCGACGCTCCGCATTTCCAAGGGAAGTATGTGAACTTCGACAATATCAGCTTTCTGCCCAAGCCGGTTCAGAAGCCTCATCCGCCGATATGGGTCGGGGGCGAGAGCCGGCCGGCGCTGCGCCGCACTGCCGAGCTGGCCGATGGCTGGTATCCGCTGGGGTCGAATCCCACCTTCCCGATGGGGACGCCGGAGCAGTTGGCCGCCGGTCTGGAACGGCTGGCGGTGTATGCCCGGCGCTTCGGGCGAGACCCATCGGAGATTGAGACCATCTACCGGACGCACCAGTTTGAGCTGACCGGCGAGGCTTCTTCTCCGGCAAGCTCAGGACAAGCGGAGGATAGGCTTCCCTTCGTCGGCAATGCAGAGCAGGTTGCATCGGACATCCGCCAGTACCGGGATATGGGCGTGGGGTCATTGGTGCTGGATTTCCTGCGGCAAACCGAGAACTTGGATACGATGCTGGGGCGGATGGAACGGTTCGCCAAAGAAGTTTGGCCGCTGGTGTAAGCGGATTCGCGCGCTCCTGGCCGGGCAATCCCAGCCCAAAGGGAAGGGATAGTCATTTCCCCCGCCCGCCATTGCTGGGATTATTCGTGGAAGTCGGTTTCATATAGCTCGCGCAACCGCGCCAGGCGCTCGCCGGAGATGGGCGGCAGGTCGGTGCAGCGGGCGATTTCTTCCGCCTCTGCCGCATTCTTTACGCCGGGAACGGTGCTGTCTATGTCGCGGTTCATCAGGCTGAAGACCATGGCGGCTTGGGACAGGGTTGCGATGGGGCCGTCGAGGAGAAAGTCGAGCGCGGCGGCCTTGCGTAAGTCTGCCTTCATGAGCGCGTCTCCGGGCGCGGGATGCCGGTCGAGGGCCGGGGTGAGAGCGCCGGCGGCGTGGGAACGGATGCCGATGATGCCCATACCCTGACTTTTGGCCAAGGGGATTATTTGACCGTTGTCGAAGACTTCGGCGTTGGGAGGTTTGGGTTCCTGAGCCGTGGTATTCAGCAGGTTATAGTAGGCGAGAACTGTGTCCCACTGGCCGCTGTTGATCAGACGGTGCATGGTGGGAACGTGGTGGTCCATGGCGGAAAGGCCGATGTAACGGGTTTTGCCCTCCCGCTGCATTTCTTTGTAGGCCTCCAGCACTGGGCCCATCACGTCATCCCCCGTGATGGAATTCCGGGCTTCGCCTCGCTGCTCGGTGAAGAGATTATGGACGTGAAGCACGTCCACGGAATCCCGGTGTAGACGGTTCAGGCTGCGCTCGACGGAGCGTCGCACGGTGCCGGCGATGTCGCCCAATTCGCCGGAGTGCACTCTGACCTTGGTGGCGATTACTACGTCCTCCGTGCGGCCTGTCAGAGCTTTGCCTAGGGCTTCCTCGGCCTTGCCGTCGCCGTAGGCAGGGGCGACATCGAAGAAGTTGATGCCTAGATCCAGAGCGCGGTGAACAGAGCGGATGGCCTCCTCTTCGGTGGTTGCGCCCCAAACCTGCCCGATCCCGCCGCCGCCGAATCCGGCGCGGGAGACGTTGAGACCGGTGCGGCCAAGAATGCTGTATTCCATAACTTTAATCCATCCTGAATTAGCGGAATGTCCCGGTTCGGTGGAAATTACGCTAGGGCACCGGGCATTTTGCGAAAATGCGCCTTAGCCTTACTTATAAATGGGGGGAGGTGAAGTTCCGACGCTGCCTCATCTATATCGAAACTTCGCCCTCGGCGAGCTGAAAGAGTATACCGTGGGAGCTGCTGGTCTCGATATTGAGGTTGCGGTAGCCGAAGGGACTGAGCGAAGGGGCTTCGCCGCGCATTTCGTTGCCCTTGGCCTGAAGGTCGACGAATACTTGGTCTATGCCGTCCACTCCCCAGGCCACGTGCATTACGCCGGGGCCGGTGGCCTGCAACTGGCGGGCCATAGGAGTGTCATCGCGCAATGGCTCGAAGAAGTCTACATAGGTCTCGCCTATGCGGTAAAGGATAGATTTGAAGCCGCGGTCTTCGAACTCGTCTGTGGATATGGGCGCGAGAGAGAAGTTTCGCTCCATATAGATGGCCATGTCGCTGATGCTTTCCACCACGAAGGTTATATGATGCACTTTGTTCAGCATGGCGCTTTCCGCTCCTTATCGGGGTTCCCTCGGCCCCGCGCGTTGGAATCAGGAAATGACGATGGGATGAGAGGCTGTTAGACTTGGCGCAAGCCTATTGCTTTTTGCGGCCCGGCACAAGCCCAGAAGGTCGGACAAGGCCGGGATTCATTATTTCCGAGGAGAACGATTATGCCAGCTTTTGCCGCAGCCGACGGCGTGAACATCCATTACGAAGTTGCCGGGCGGGGATACCCTTTGCTGCTCAGCCACGAGTTTGCCGGGGACATCACGAGCTGGGAACCGCAGGTCAATTTTTTTGCCCGCCGCTACCAGGTCATCACCTACTGCCACCGAGGGTATCCGCCCTCGGACGTGCCGGACGACCCGGATGCATATTCGCAGGAGCGGCTGGTGTCGGATATGCGGGACTTGCTGCTGCACTTGGACATTCAGGAGGCCTACATCGGCGGGCTGTCCATGGGGGGCAGCGCGGCGATTTCCTTTGTCATTGCCCATCCCGAGATGTGCCGGGCCTTGATTGTGGCGTCGGCAGGTTCGGGAACCACCGGCCGGGAGCGGCTGCTGGCCTCCTGGCAAGAACTGAGCGAGCTGATGCTGACAGAAGGTATGGAGCAGTTTGCCGAGGGCTATGCCAACGGCCCCGAGCGTGTTCAGTTCCGCCGCAAAGACCCGGTGGGGTGGGAGAAATTCCGGGCCGGGCTGGCGTCGCACTCGGCTAAGGGATCGGCATACACCTTCCGCGGAGTGCAGATGAAGCGGCCAACCATCTACCAACTGGAGGAGCAACTGCGGCAGATTCAGTCTCCGGCGCTGATATTGGTGGGTGATGAAGATGAGCCTTGTCTGGAGCCGGGTTTGTTTATTAAGCGGGCCATACCGAGCTGCGGGCTGGCGATTTTCCCCCAGAGCGGCCACACCATCAACCTGGAAGAACCGGCGCTGTTCAACCAGGCGATTTTAGATTTTCTGACCGCGGTGGAGGCGGATCGCTGGCCCCGGCGCGGGGAGTGAAAATCCCGCTGCGCCCGCCGCTGCTCCGTCGGCAGCCTAGGATGCAGGCTGGGTTTCATGCTCCCCAGCAAGGCTGATTGGGGAACCTATTCTTGCAGCTCGGATACGATTCTTCGCAGAATCTGCTCGTCGTCGGATCCCATCACGTCCATGCCGAAGACCACTTCGTTGAGCAGGCCGTCGTAGCGTTCCTTGACGGCTGCGGCCACGTCGCCATACTCGGCGGCGACGGCGAACTTGTCTAGGATATCGTCGGTTATCAGCCCGGTCATTTCCTCCCACTGGCCCTTGAGGGACATTTCGTGCAGGCGGACGCCCACGTCCTCGAACCCGTGGGTTTCTAGGACGGTGGTATAGGTGCGGGTGGAGGAATAGAAGGCAATCTGACGCCGGACGGCGTATTTGCGTTCTTCAATCACCTGGCGGTTGGGGCCGGTGATGATAAAGCCGGAGCCGGTGAGATTGATGTCCTTTATATCGCGGCCAGCCCGCTGGGCGCCGTCGGCGATGGGAGGCAGGATGCGCTGCTGAAGAAACTCAGGGGACATCAAGGGGTGCAGGGAAACGCCGTCGCAGACTTCGCCGGCGACGCGGCAGTTGTAGGCGTTGACCGCACTGACGTAGACTGGCGGGCTGGGCTGGTCGGACGGACCGGGGCTGAAGAAGGGCGTCATCAAAGAAAAATTGTAATGTTCTCCGTGGTAAGACAGCCGGGAGCCGTTCCGCCAGGCGTCCCAGATGGCATGGAGGGACTGCACGTATTCCCGCAGGCGCGGGCCGGGGGATGACCACTGAGCCGAGAAACGGCGCTCGATGTGGCCCTTGACCTGAGTTCCAAGCCCCAGCCGGAAGCGGCCGCCGGAGAGGTTTTGCAAGTCCATCGCGGCATAGGCGAAGACCATGGGCGACCGGGGGAAGGCGATGGCGACCCGGGGTTCCAGGGTTGCTCGCGAGGTAGTGGTGGCGGCCAGAGCCAGCGGCAGCAACGGGTCATGCCCGGTTTCCTCGGTGCATAGACCGTCGTAGCCGATGTTTTCGGCCCACCGGGCTTCCTCGGGTATTCCTCTGATGTTGCTGGTGTTCAAATGGTAAAGCACCCGGAATCCCATCGTTTTCTCCATATCGGGAACCCGGCCGTTGAGGCTGCGACAATTCTTGGCTGAACAGCCGGGTTTCTAATTCAGTAGTCTAGGCAAGCGTTTTTATCGCGCGGTGAAGCCGCCGTCTACTACCAGCTCCGCGCCGGTGATGTAGGAAGCCTCGTCGGAGGCCAGGAACAGAACGGCGTTGGCTACCTCGACGGTGCGGCCTTCTCGCCCCATAGGCACATCGTTAACCAGCCTTTCCCGGCGCTCGTCGCCGCGTTGGAAGGAAGTGAGCATGGGAGGCATTATGCCGGGGTGAACGGAGTTGATGCGTATGCCGTCTTTGGCGTGCTGCACTGCGGTGGCCTTGGTGAGCAGACGCACCGCGCCTTTGGAGGCGTTGTAGCCGGGGTGAACCGATTCCTGTCCAACAATACCAGAGATTGAAGAGATGTTGACGATGGAGCCGCCGCCAATTTTCTGCATCTCTAGGGCGGCGTGCTTGGTGCCAAGGAACACGCCGCGGGCATTGATATCGAGCAGTCGGTCCCAGGCGTCGGTGCTGCGAAAGTCGCGCTCGCCGCTGCCGCTGATGCCGGCGTTGTTGACCAGGACGTCGAGTTTGCCGAAACGGGCGACGGCCTGCTCAATGGCCGCTATCCAGGAATCCTCATCGGCAACGTTGAGGCTGATGAACATAGCCTCGCCGCCAGCCTCGGCAATTTCGGCTTCAACGCGCCGTCCGTCTTCCTCTCGGATGTCGGCGATGACGACTCGCGCGCCCTCTCGGGCGAATATCCTGCATTCTTCGGCCCCCATGCCGTTGCTGCCTCCCGTTACCATCGCCACTTTGCCTTCCATTCGCATAATTCCCCCTGGCGGATTGTTCGCGCCGGTGGCGCGCTCCGCGCTGAAAATCAGGTTAATGCCGGGTTGCCCCCAGTTTCGTGCTAGGATACTCCAAACACGGGAAATTCGCAGTACCGCGAAAGCATCCACGAAATTGAGAGAGAATGGCGCAATGGAAAGTAAATACGTTCAGGCCGGGGATGTCCGGCTCCAATATTTCGAGGAAGGCAATGGGCCTGAGACTATAGTGCTGGTGCATGGATACGCATCTTCGGCAATCCTGGGGAAGTACACCATAGAAGCGCTGTCAGAATTGGGAAAATACCGGATTATCGCCATAAACAACCGGGGAGCAGGCGATTCGGACCGGACGAGTTCCGAAGATGACTACACCGTCCAGAATTTCGCCAACGACCTGTACAACGCGGTCTCGGCTTTGGGTTTGGGCGACTTTATCCTGGTGGGCCACTCGATGGGTGGAGCCACAGTGACGCAGTTCGCCTTGGATCACCAGGATATGCTGCGAGGGCTGGTGTTGCTGAACTCGGCTCCGCTGGCCGGGCGCGTCCTCGCCGATAACTGGGAGGAAGAGCTGCGGAAGTCTTTCGCCGAGGGCGGGCTAACCCGGGGCGACATGGGCTTTCAAGCCCCGCATATCTCGCAGGACTTTGTGGACGAAGTGAACGCCATCATCCTGCGTAATCCCATCGAGCGGGCCATCGGGGGCCGCCGCTCCATGGGTGTGCTGCGGTTGCGGGAGCGCCTGGGCGAGATTAAGGTGCCGACGATGGTTGTGGGCGGAGACCGGGACACTACGGTCGGCGTAGACAATATCGTGGCCGAATACCTGGCGCTGCCGGAGGAGACGCGCCATCTGCACGTGTTCCACAGCATCGGGCATAGCCCTAACGTGGAAGTGCCCCAGCGGCTGGCCGGGCTGCTGGAGCGGTTCGCGGCGGAGGTTAGGCCGGGAGAACCGGCAGCAGTGGCCTAGCATACGCCCCGACTTTATGGCACGGGCAGGTTGTCCGGGCGTTTCTGCGTTGTGGAGTTGGTAGCGCTCTGGCAGCGAGGCAGCCGTAGAATCAGCTAAGATTATGGAGGATTAAGATGCGACTGGAAGGCAAGGTGTCCCTAATCAGCGGGGGCGCAAGGGGACAAGGCGCGGCGGAGGCGCGGCTGTTCGCTCGGGAAGGCGCCGCAGTGGTTATAGGCGATATTCTGGACGAGGAAGGTCTGAAGCTGGAGGCCGAAATTCGGGAATTGGGCGGACGGGCGACCTACGTGCATCTGGATGTTACCGAGCCGGAGCAGTGGGAGAACGCGGTGAGCCGGGCGGTCGGCGAATACGGAAAGCTGGATATTCTGGTCAATAACGCCGGAATTGGCAGCGTACAAACGGGCGGTCTGGATGCTCCGAAAATTGATGGCACGTCCGCTGAACTCTGGGACAGAGTCATGGATGTGAACAGCAAGGGAGTGTTTCTTGGCACCAAGGCCGCCATTCCGGCCTTGCGGGCGGCCGGCGGAGGTTCCATTGTGAATATCTCCTCGATCGCTGGTATGGTTGGTCTTGCCCCCGCCAATGGCGCGGCCGCGGCCTATGCGGCTTCCAAGGGTTCGGTTCGGCTGTTTACAAAATCTACTGCCGTGCAGTACGGCTCTGAGGGCATAAGGTGCAACTCGGTTCATCCGGGGTTCATCGAAACGGCTATGACGGAACTCAGGCTTGCCGTGCCGGGAGCGAGGGAACAGGCCATCGCCGAGACCCCGATCCACCGCATCGGCACGGTGGACGATATTGCCAACGGGGTGCTGTTCCTGGCGTCGGACGAATCGTCGTTTATGACTGGCAGTGAGCTGGTGTTGGACGGGGGCTGGACGGCGCAGTAGCTGGAAAGCCCCCTCCCCCTTGGGGAAAAAGATAAGGAGAGGGATGTGTGATACACTGGCGCCGTGGGGCGGAACTAATTGGGGCGGACGAGGACTGTCCGCCCCAACGCTTTGTCCGGCCAGGAGCGCATTGCGGTGGATAAGAAAAAGGTGACGGTGGTCCTCTACCTCGACGAAGACGGCGGGTATACCGCAGTTATGCCCTACTTTTCCTGTCACTTGACAACTCAAGGCAACTGCTTGACGGCTCAAGGGGAGACCGCTGAGGAAGCGCTGGCGGAAGCCGGAAGGCTACTGGAAGGGTACTTGGCGCGGAGCGGGGACGAAGGTCGGCAGCATCTGGAGTACGCCCTGCTGGAGGGGCTGGAAGTGCGGGAACTGGAGGTGGACGCAGTGGGGTAAGGGTGGTAGGGCAGCTCTAGGATGGAGAGGCGTCCA
>OZ241328.1:510000-3073352 GCA_965199995.1 Dehalococcoidia bacterium
GCTTGTCAACCCTCCTTTGCCCCATTTCCTGAAATTCGTCCAATTTCGTTATACCCCCTTTTCTCCCCTCGCTGTGGGCTATACTGGCAGTTGTTGCCGGTGGGGCCGGACTGCTGAACCTGGTTCAATATGGCCGGCAGGAGGGACATCATGAGCGTGGTCAAAATTAACGCCATCACCGTGCCGGAGGGGCGCGGGGCCGAGCTGGAAGAGCGGTTCGCCCACCGGGCCGCCGCGGTGGAGAACGCGCCAGGATTCGAGGGGTTTGAACTGCTCCGTCCGGTGGCCGGGGAAACCCGCTATTTTGTGTACACCCGCTGGGAATCGGAAGAAGCTTTTCAGAACTGGTTCAACAGTCAGGACTTTCAGCGCGGCCACGCGCAAGCGAATAGCGAGGCCAGTGCCCCAGCGCCCGTCGGCACCGCCGCCGACCTGTTGTCCTTCGAGGTGGTCTCCAGTGCCGGGCCTAGGGGGGAATAGGGCTGAGGCTCAAACGTTGGCGCTGGCCCGAAATTCGTAGAGGGGCAGGAATCCCCGTCCGTCCACTACGGGCGCTCCGTCCTGATGCAGGCTGGCGTCGAGTAACAGACGGTCTGCCCGCAGTGGGCGGAACCCCGCGGCTTCGAATCGCGCCCGCGCCTCCCATTGCCTTCGCGTGGGGCGGTCATCCGCGAGCGGCGGAGCCTCCGGCAGAGGAAGGCTGACGGGGTAAAGCAGCGCTTTGCCCGGATATGCCTCCATGCTTTCGCCCGTCGGCCTTTCGCATAGAAGGACGGTCCGGAATACCTTAGTCGACGTGTGTTCGTGATACCCGTCCAACGCCGTTGGCGAAAACCGGGTTGTCAGCAGCGCCAGATCCAAACGGCCGGAGCCTATACGGAAGGGTTCCATGGGAAGCAGGCTAACCTGCAAGCGCAGAACGCCGCCAGAACATGACTCCGGCGGCGATTCTTTGGGTTCGATGCGCAGTTCCGCTTTGGGGCGCCGAAACCCGGAGGGAAGGCGCAACATCGCCTAACCGAACATCTGGGACGGCAGGAATGTGCTGATGGGCGGTACTGCTATCAAGATGATTAAGGCCACTATGGACAGGAAGAAGAAGGGCAGGATGCCCCGGAAAATGTCCTCCAGCGCCAAGTTCTCGCCCTCCGGCATCTGAACCGCCACCGACCGGACGGTATAAACGTTCAGCCCGACCGGGGGCGTGATTAGCCCGATTTCGATGGACATAATGACCAGCATAGCGAAGTACACCCGGTCTATGCCCAGCCCGGTGATGATGGGGTCAACAATGGGGAGGGTGATGGACATCATGGATATGGAGTCTTGGAACATCCCCAGGAACACGTACATAATCAGGAATAGAATCATGATTAGCAGCGTGGGTATGCTGGCCGCGTTGACTGCGTCCACGAACTCGCCGGGCAATCCGGTAAGCACCAGGAATCGGGCGAAAATCATTGCCCCGATAAGGATGAAGAAGACTAGGGCCGATGTCTGGGCCGCTTCTTTCATGGCCTGACTGAAGCGTTCCCAGGTGAGCCCCGGACGTTCCAACTGTTGCCCCGCCGGGGGCGCAATCGGGCTTTGCGGCGCGTCGGGGGAGTCGGGCGGGTTGGATGCCGCGCTATTCGAGGCGGCAGCCGCGGTCTCGGCGCGGAAAATCCAGCGTTCCATTAGAGGGGCGAGCAACGCCAGAACCAAAGCTCCGGCGGCTCCGGCGGCCCCGGCCTCGGTGGGAGTGAATATGCCGGTGTACATTCCGGCGATGATGCCCACCACGAGAACCACGATGCCAACCACCCCCGCAGTGGCCTTAAGCCGCTCCAGGAAGGGAGGGGCATATTCGGCGCGGGGCGCCCGGTTAGGGTAGCGGGCGGCCACCAGCACGATTCCGGCGGTGAAAATCAATGTCAGCAGAATTCCCGGCCCGACGCCGGCGATAAGAAGTTTGCCGATGGACTGCTCCGTCAGGATTCCGTAGACAATCATCAGGGCGCTGGGCGGTATGAGCATACCCAACATCCCCGCGGCGGCGATGGTGCCGCAGGCGAAGGCTTTGTCATAACCGCGGCGGTACATCTCCGGCAGGCTGATGCGGGTGAAGACGGCGCAGGCGACGACGCTGGAGCCAGTACAGGCCGCGAACATGGCGTTGGCCCACGTTGTGGCGATGGCCATTCCTCCTGGAAGGCGGCCTACCCACTTGTAGGCGGCGTCGAAGGCCCGGGCCGACAGGCCGGCGTGCATAGCGAACAGGCCCATGAGGATAAAAAGGGGCAGGATGGCGAAGGCGTAGACGTTGGTGGTGGAGTAGGGGGTGGTGGTGAACAGAGCGAGGGCCAAGGACAGCTTGCCAGTCATCAGAAACATACCGATGAAACCGGTAGCGGCCAAGGCCAGCCCCACGTGGACGCCCAAGGCCATGAGGGTCAGTACCGCTACGAATCCGATTATGCCCCAGTAAAGATCATCCATTCCCAGACCTTACGCGCCGGAATTGAGGATTTCGCGGCTCGGGGTTGCTTAAGCGATGCCCTTAATCGGGGACTGCCGGCTCTCCGGCCGGCTCAACGGCGGACGCCGCTTCCCCGGAAACCGGCGATTCCCGGAACAGCGCCACAATCTCGGCGGCGCGGTTAATCCAGTCGGAAAGAAACTGCAACGAAATCAGCAACGCCCCGAAGGCTACCGCGAACTGGGATGGCCATTTGGGGATGTTCACCAGGCCGGCCACGTATTCGCCGATTTCAAAGGAGTGATAAGACCACTTAAATGTCTGATAGAAAATTGCCCCATATATGGCTACGCCGAGGGTGAAGGCGATCAGATCCATGATGGCTCGAAGTTTTATCGGCATACGGAAGGTGAGGAACTCGACGCGGATGTGCGCCCTTTGCCTCTGGCTGTAGGCTAGGCCCATGAACACGATGAAGACGAGCATGAAAGCGCCGACCTCGTAGGACATCGGCACGGGCTTGTTCAGCACCTTGCGGCCGAAAATGTCGGCGACCACCATGGCCATGAGTATGACAACGATGCCGGCTGCCCCAAAGGCGCTGGAATTGACTACCCAGCCCAGTGCCCGGCTGAGGATGCGGCCCACTCCGTATAAGTTCATATATGCCCTCACCGTGGGGTGGAGGGATGGGGGCTTCCCCCATCCCGAGGCGACAAACCAGCGGCAAAGAAGTTACGATGTTAGCGGTAGTCGGCAGCCCAGTCCCTGGGGAACTGATGCCCCAGCTCTTCCAGGATTTCGATGTAGCCTATCATGACGTCGTGGCCCGGCAGTCCCTTCTCCTCCATCTCCTTAATCCAGTTGCCCGGGATGTCCTCGAGGGCGTTGGCCCACTCCGCCCGTTCTTCGGCGGGCATATCGTGGCGGGTTATCCCCAAGTCTTCCCATTCCTTCAGGGCGGCGTTCCGGCGCTCCAGTATCAGGGAAGCGTTAAGCTCCACTGCCTCGTCGGCTACGTCCCGCATTAGCTGTTGCAAGTCCGGGGGCAGGCTGTCCCAAACGTCACGGTTGATGCCGAGGCCCACGGGCATGGCCGCGCCCATGTCCACCCAAGTAACGTGCTTATTAAAGTCGTGGTACTTGTAAGAGTGGGAGATGTCCCAAGGCAGAAACTCGGCCTCGATGATGCCTGTTTGCAGGGCCTGATAACGCTCCCCCACGGGCATGGCGATGGCGGTAGCCCCGGCACCCTCCAGAATTCTGGGGTGATAAGAACCGATGGACGCAATCTTGATGCCGTCGAAGTCCTCGTAGTTTACGATAGGTTCTTTGGAAGTCAGGTTGTAGGTGTCAATGACGGACGGCATCAGGAACACCAGGTTATAGCTCTCCACTTCCTCTTTCAAGGCGGGAAGCTCGTCATACAGCCTGATGGCCGCTTCCAGGATTATGGTAGGGTCGCCGGGGCCAAAGGGCACGGCATAAGTCCAGTTGCCCAAGGGCAGCTTGCCGGGGTAGTAGGGATAAATCACCGCTCCGGCGTCAGCCAACCCCACCTCTACAGCCTCCAAGGTTTCGCCGGGTTTAGTCAGCGACCCTGACCAGTAGAAGTCGGTCCAGACGATGCGTCCGTTGCTGCGCCGCTCGACCTCGTCAGCCCACCACTTCTGCACCTCGCTCATCAGGAACGGCGGCGGGGAAACGGGGGAACTGAACTTCAGCTCGAAAACTTCGTCGCTCTCGGCGGCGATGGTGGGCGCCGGGGTGTAGGTTGGCACCGGAGTCGGGTCCGGGGCGGAAGTGGCCGTCGGCGCCAGCGTGGCGGCGGGAGCGCTGGTAGCCGCCGGTGGTTGGGTGGCGGCGGGGGCCGCCGTCGGCGCCGGTTCGTCCGAGGGGCCGCACGCCACCACAATTAGACTCAATAATGACGCCAGAATGACAATCGACAACAGCTTTGCGTTTAACATTTGGTGCTTCCCATATGTTTTTAGTATTATTGGATGTACTGTTATATTGTCGAATTTAGTCTGTTTTAGAGACGAATTACGACCATTTTATGCAGATTATAACTTGATGTGCATATTAATCAGTTTCTAATTAGATTGTCAACCGCAATTCAGGCGGGTTCGGGTTTCGGGGCATATATGGCTGGCGCGGGGGTATGCCCTCTGGTTCCCTTCCATAGGCTATAATCGAAGGGCAATGCTGGTTAGAGACATCGGGGAATTTGGCGTTATTGAACGGCTCAACCGCCTGATTGTGGGCCGCGGCCTAGGCAATGAGGCCGTCCAAGCCTTTTCGCTGCTGGTGGATACGGGCGACGATACCGCCGTCTGGCAGTCCGTCGAAGGCCATGAGCTGTTTACCACCGACACAATGGTCGAGGGTATTCACTTCACCAGGGAAACTACTCCGTGGCGGGACCTGGGGTGGAAGGCCATAGCGTCCAACATCAGCGACGTAGCGTCCATGGGCGGCCTGCCGGCCTATGCGCTGATTACTCTCGGCCTGCCGCCTGAAACGGAAGTGTCCGGCATAGAAGAGATGTACCGGGGTATGCTGGAGATAGGGAACGAGTATGGCATGGGCGTGGTGGGGGGGGACATCGTGCGGTCGCCGGTGTTTTTCGTGACCACTGCCCTCACCGGAGTCGCCCGGCGGCCTCCGCTGCTCCGCTCCACCGCCCGGCCCGGCGACGCGGTGGGGGTGAGCGGCTGGCTGGGCAGCTCCGTCGGCGGCCTGCGGCTGATGCTGGAGCATCCCGGCGCCACCGGAGAAGGGGCCGAGTTTCTGCGCGAAGCCCACCGGAGGCCCGTTCCAGCGGTGCCGGCCGGGCAGCTACTGGCCCAAAAGGGAATCGCTACCGCGATGGACGTGAGCGACGGTCTGGTGGATGACTTAGGAAAGCTCTGTGTGGCTTCCGGCGTCGCGGCTAGGATCAACGCCGCCGCCGTCCCGGCGCATCCGTTGCTGCGGCAGCAGTTCCCCGGCGAGTATCTGACGCTGGCCCTCAGCGGCGGCGAGGACTATGTGTTGCTATTTGCCGGGCGGCCCGAGATGGTGGAGCCGCTTGTTGCTCAACTGGGCGAAGGAAGCGCCGTTATAGGAACCGTTGTGCCCGCCGAAGAATTGGGCGGCCCAGGCCGGGTTTCGGTGGCGGACGCGGCAGGAAGGGAGCTTTCGCTGTCGGTCGGGGGCTGGGATCATTTTCGCCGCGTCTAGCGAATAGGGGTTAATTTCCGTTAAATGCAAGAGCCTAATAATCGTTCAATCCGCTTGCGGAGTGCAAGCCCGGAGCAAACCCAGCGCATTGGATGCATCATCGGGCAGCGCGCTCAGCCGGGCGACGTATACCTGCTCAGCGGCCCCCTCGGCGCAGGCAAGACCTGCCTGACCCAGGGGTTGGCCCGGGGGCTGGGGGTTGAGGGTTATGTGCGCAGCCCCACCTTTGTGCTGATGACCCGCCATCAAGGGCGTTTGACGCTGCATCACATCGACCTTTACCGCATCGGCAGCCCCGCAGAGGCTTGGGACTTGGGACTGGATGAGCAGCTATTCGACCGCGGGGTTTGCGTCATTGAGTGGGCCGAGAAAGCGGAGGAACTCCTGCCGGAAGAGGCGATGTGGCTGGAGTTCAGTTACGGCGCATCTGGCGATGAACGCGAGATTGTGCTGGATAGCGAGTCGTCTAGATATGATGCGCTGATGACGGAGCTGGCCGACGCGGAAAAGAAGGGTTAGGGGCTGATGATTCTTGCCATAGATACATCCACCAGGAACGCATCGGTGGCGCTGGCCGAGGGGCCTCGGGTGGTGGCCGGGCGTTCTTGGCACTCGTTAGTCAATCACACCACCGAGCTTATGCCGGCGGTGGCGCAACTAATGGAGGGGCGGAGGGCGCGTCCTCAGGAATTGGACGCTGTGGCCGTGGCCTTGGGGCCGGGCGGGTTCAGCGCCCTCCGCACCGGGCTGAGCGTTGCCAAGGGCTTGGCCATGGCGGCTCGAATACCCATCATCGGTATCGGCACGCTAGACTTGGAAGCGTTTCCTCTCCGGGGATCCGGGTTGCCGGTTTGCGCCTTGCTGGAGGCGGGCCGGAGCGAGGCTGCCTCGGCTCTTATCGCCCCGGACGGAACCCGGCTTAGAGAAGACCGTATTGGCGGCCCCGAGGATCTGCTGACGGAAATAGATTCCCGATTACTCGGGGATGACGCCCGCTTGCTAGGGAATGACAAGAGCGGCGGGAATAATGAGAGTGGAGAGTTCGGCGGCCCGCTGCTGTTTTGCGGCGAGGGCACGCCGCCATGGGCCGATAGCCTTCGGGCTGGGCTGGGCGGACGAGCGGCGCTGTGCGCCGCGCCGCCTTCGGCCAGAGCCGGGTCGCTGGCGGCGCTGGCCTTCGAGAGGCGCGAGCGCGGCGAGGCCGATGACCTGGACTCCCTGCAGCCCTACTACCTGCGGATGCCCAGTATTGGAGTTCCTAAGCGGCGCGACCGGCGGGTGCAGGCTTCGTCCCGCAGTAGGTAGCCTCTAATCGCAACCTCGCCGCAACCATCTCTGACCATAACCCCCTCTGAAAGAGAGGGGGTTATGGGGATGACTCTACCCTAATCTCCCCCCGCAAGGAGGGGGAATCGGAATGACCTCTGACGCTACATTGTTGCTGGGGTGCGGGCCGGTAGGCCGGGCCGTGGTGCGGCTGCTGGGGAATGACCGCGCTTTCAGGCGTGTTATCGCGGCTGACCTCTGTCTGGAGCGGGCGACGGCAGCGGCGGAGCTATGCAACGGCAAGGCCGAGGCCCTTCGCCTGGACGCTACCGATGACGAGGCGCTGGTTCGTGTG
Organism: Dehalococcoidia bacterium; assembly: GCA_965199995.1. Classification (GTDB taxonomy): domain Bacteria; phylum Chloroflexota; class Dehalococcoidia; order Lucifugimonadales; family UBA3495; genus VXOI01. The sequence goes on from OZ241328.1 coordinate 517,305, forward strand.
CTGGAGGATGTATCGCTGGTGATCAACACAGTAGACCTGCCTTTGGACCGTCTGTTGCCGATGATTCGCGGCGTGGTGGAGGCGGGGGTGTCTTACGCCGACGCCAACGACGATCCGGAGTCGTTGCAGGCGGTGTTCGATTCGGAATATCTGGCGTCCTTGGCCGGACACCGGGGAGTCAGCGTGATTCCCGGCGTGGGAGTATCACCCGGCCAGGTTAACGCTATGGCCAGTTACTTGAGCCAGCGCCTTAATCGTATTGATGAAGTCCGGTTCTGCCAGGTTGACGACCTGAGCCGCCGACGGGCCAAGGACTGGCGCCAGCGCCTTGCGGCCTTCGGTTCGCCGGCCCTGGTGTGGCGGAAAAGCGACTGGCGGCACGTCTTGCCGATGAGTGAATGCGATGAAGTAATACTGCCGGCGCCGTGGGGCGGGATACGATGTTGCACTGTGGGCCTGCAGCCCGTGACTTTGCCTATAAGTATGCCGTCCCTGACGGAGGTGTCCAGCCGCCGGGGATTTTTAGTCCCGGAGGCTGAGGGAATTATGCGGGATTTGGTTCGCTATGGCTTTGCCGGCGACCAGCCGGTGGATACGCCGACCGGTCCCGTCAGTCCCGCCGAGTTTGCTGCTGCGCTGTTTTCCGGCCCGTGGTCGCCTTTGCCGTCCGGCCAGGGGGAGCTGCCAGCGTTGCCGCGGCAGATGGTGGTTCGGGGCCAGCTATATGGCCGGGCCACCCGGTTTACTATGACTTGGACCTTCCCGGAAGAGCAAGACGCCGGCAGCATCGCCGGGCCGCTGGCCGTGGGTGGGCGAATGCTATTGACCCGCGAGGTTCCCGCTCCCGGCGTCCACACCCCGGAATCGCTGGATCCCGCCCCCTTTTTATGGGATATGGAAAGGCGCGGCGTGGAAATTCAACTCACCAAGACCGTCGAGGACTAGGGCGGCTTCATGTATAGAATTGCGCTCCTGATTATCGGACTGGCGGTCTGCCTGCTTCCTTCATTCATAGCGATTTACCGGGATAAACGGCAGAAGACCGCAATAATCGTGTTCAATCTGCTGTTTGGCGCTTTGATTGCCGCTTGGTTCGGCACGCGCGTTTGGGGATTGCTCGGCGCAGGTCTGGCCGGGTGGACGCTGGTAATGGTCTGGAGTCTGTGGCCGGAAAGTCCGCGGCAGGAGCGAAGCTAGCTGCGGCTGGGCTAGGCCAGGAAAAATCAAGAAGTAACAGGAAGGCGATAAATGGAGCAAACACTGGTGTTGGTGAAACCCGACGGGGTTCAGCGCGGGCTCGTCGGCGAAATTATCGGGCGGCTGGAACGGCGCGGCCTGAAGCTGGTGGGAATGAAGCTGATGCAAGTGGACGAATCATTGGCCCATCGCCACTACGGCGAACACGTGGAACGGCCCTTCTTTGCCGGACTGGTCAGTTTCATAACCTCCGGTCCGGTGGTAGCGATGGCGTGGGAAGCCAATAACGCCGTGGAAATCGTCCGCAGCGCTATGGGTGTCACCAACCCGGTCAATGCCGCTCCCGGCACTATCCGCGGAGACTTTGGCGTAGACATCGGGCGCAATCTGGTTCATGGTTCCGATAGCCCGGAGTCGGCGGAAAGGGAGCTGTCCCTGTTCTTCCGGGCCGAGGAAATCCTGGCTTACTCCCGTAGCAACGACGGGTGGATTGTGGAGTAGCCGCTGCGGACGGGAATACGCAAATTACCCTCTCCCGATGGAGAGGGTAATTTCAGGCAGGAGTTCGCCGGAGGAATCTTATAGCACCCGAACCACTTGGGGGGCGCGGCGCCACAGCCGCTCGAGGTCGTAGAACTCCCGCTCTTCGGGAGAGAAGAGATGCACGATGACATCGCTGAAGTCCAGCAAAACCCAGCCTGAAGCCGGAGTTCCCTCCCGGTGATGGCGAGAGATGCCGGCGTCTTTCAGGGTTTGGGTTAAGTCCCCTTCTAGGGCTTCTATCTGACGCGAGGACTCAGCCGACATAATCACGAAGTAGTCGGCAAAAGGCGCCAGCCCCCGCAAATCCAGCAGCACGATGTCTTCGGCCAACTTGTCGGAAGCCACGTCTACGATAAACTGGGCCACTTCCAAGGGTTCCAGGGATTTTCCTCCAGAGTTAGAAACTACGGTTATGCGCTCGTCGCGCACTACCCACAGGTTGACATAGCCTTTCCCGAGTATAGGGCTGTGGCCCGTTATGGTCAATCATACGGAGGGACTACTCATATACAGGCGGCATAAACATAGGTGTCTTAAACCATAAAACGGCATAATGCCCGGCATTCCCCTACCCTCGTCATTCCCGCGAAAGAACTTCACCCTCGTGAAAATGGGGGCGGGAATCCAGTGCCTGAATCGAATATCGCTGGGGCAAAACTCAGAGAGTTTCGCCTTCCGGACTCCAGCTTTCTGCTGGAACGGTCGAGTTGTATCCCAAATGCAATCGCCCTGGGGCGGGACAGCCGGGCATTGGAGCGTGGGTTGCATCTTTGCAGGATGGGGATCCGCCGAAAGACCTCCGGCGTATTTCGGCATCGGGTGGTAAAATATGACTGCCGCAAAACGGGTTTGGAGCGGTCATGAGCTTTAGTTATGCCCTGTTGCCTAAACTTACTGTATTCATCGCGGCTCTGGCGTTTCTGCTGGCGCTAGGCTGCGGTTCCGGGGCTTCGCCAACGCGCGGGCCGGTAGGCACGCTGGTGCCGCCGCCTACGGCCACGCCGGTGCCTACTCCCACGCCTGAGCCAACGTCCGCGCCAACCCCTACTCCAACGAAGGAACCGGAACGGGCGGCCGCTGCCTTGGCGATGAACCTGCCCGAATCGCTGTTGCCGGAGGGCGCAGGGGTGGTCGTAGACTTCTACCCCTCGGAAGGGCTGGATGCGGCGGTATCCTTTACCGGCGCGGCTTTTGCGTTGGGCGGCATCATGCCCGACAGTGTTCCGGGCGGTAGCATTGATGAAATGGTGGAGGCTGTCCGGGAGGAGGGTGGCATAGACCTCCGGGCCGTTATTTATGCCGAGATGTTTATGGATATGGAACCTTTGGTAGCCCCCGGCTTGGAATCAGATGCCGGTGCATTGGATTTCGGAATCGCTCTTTACGGCGAATTTGTCGAAGAGGAAATTATCGCTAGCCTTAAGGCGAACGAAAGCATAGAGCATGAAGTATCCGATTACCGGGGGTTCGCTGTGCATCTGCTCCAAGGTGGAGCCGACGGCGATATGGCGGTTTCGATTATCCGCTCGGATACCATGTTGATTGGGGCCAACCGCAGTGTGGAGGCGATGCTGGACGTTGCCAGCGGCGAGGCCCCGCCGTTGTCGGGCAAGTTGAGACAGGCCCTAGACTCCCTAGGAGACCGGCATATGGGGTTTGCCGTGAGGTTGGAACAGGGGCTTCTGGATGATATGACGATGGGCGCGGGCGAAGAGGACGCCCTGCCTCAGATGGGACTGCTGGGGGCGGTAGACATGACTGCCTTGACTGCCCCGGTGAGCGCTCTAAAGGTGGCCTTCGATGGCAACACCATGAATATCGCGGCCAGTTCGTTCTTCGATGACAGCGTCTCTGCGACCGCATCCAAAGAGTACTCGGAGGGCACCATAGCGGTGTTGGGGGCGATGCTGGCCGACTCTCCGGAGTTGCAGGACTTCGCCTCAGGAATGGAGGTGACTCAGTCCGGAGATGTGGTGACCGTCAGCATGAGCGTTACGGTTCAGGTGATAGAGGAACTGTTCGCCGGTATGGGAACAATGACTATGGAGCAGAACTGACAGCGCCATTCCCACTGCGCCTTCATTGCCGCCCTTTAGTCAGATAGAGGGCCAGGGATGGCCGCGCCTGTCGCCTCGTCCCGATGATGAGGACGGTGCGGCGGCTAGGGTATCGCGGCTCTATGGACTCATTGGGGTTTTCGGGCATTGTATGCGTCTTGGGCCGTGCTGGGGCAATCGCATATGGGCGGAATTAATACCCGTCATTCCCGCGTAAGCGGGAATCCATGCGTTGGTCAGGCTCATGCGCCAGTACTCCCCGCGTCATTCCCGCGTAAGCGGGAATCCATGGCCTGAATTGAATATCGTTGGGGGGCAAAAATTCGCGAATTTCGCCTTCCGGCCCCTGCTTCCGCTGGATAACTGGCCTGAAATTTCAAATGAGATAGCACTGCCTGGGCCCGGGCCGGGGCAATTGATAGTCGTCATCGCACAACCTCTAGAAGATAGCGCTGCCTGGGCCGGGGCCGGGGCCTTGTAACAAGCAGATATTGTGATATATTACACAAATTAAGCCGCGCTACTGCTGGGGAGGTTGCGACCTCCCAGCTATTGCCTATTTTCGACCGCCTGCGGCCAGCGTTAAGTTCCCATCTAAGTAAGTTTCTTTGGCAGGGGATCGGAAGGATATGGACCCGCTGAAAGAATTGGCCGCCAAGGGCCTTTATTCTCCGGAACAGGAGCACGACAGTTGCGGCGTCGGCGTGGTCGCCGACATCAAGGGCCGCAAGACGCATCAAATCATCGAAGAGGGCCTACAAGTCCTCATCAACCTGGGCCATCGCGGGGCAGCCGGCAGCGACCCGGAAACCGGGGACGGCGCCGGCGTTCTACTGCAGATGCCCCACGCCCTGTTCTGCGGGGAAAGCGAACGACTAGGCATTCAGCTACCCCCCGAAGGCGAATATGGCGTCGGCATGGTCTTTTTACCCCCGCAGCCGGAAGCCTCGGAAAAGGCTCGCTCCCTGGTTGAGCGGGTAATCGCCGACGAAGGCCTGGAATTGCTAGGCTGGCGCAACGTACCGGTGGATCATGACAAGATTGGGCGCGACGCCCGGCGCCGCAGCCCTCTCATCCGTCAAGTATTTGTGGGAGCCGGTCAGAGTGGTCTGAATCCGGCCCAACTGGAACGCAAACTATATGTGGTTCGCAAAGTTATCGAGCATTCGATAAACGACTGCGACCTCTCCGAGGAAGAAGCCGACTATTTTTACCTGTGCAGCCTTTCCTGCAACACCATCGTGTACAAGGGCCTGCTTATGGCCTATCAGATTTCCGACTTCTATCTCGACCTCCAGCAAGAAGATATGGTCAGCGCCTTTGCGCTGGTGCATTCCCGGTTTAGTACCAATACGCTAGGCCACTGGCGGCTGGCTCACCCCTACCGCTACCTGGCTCACAACGGGGAGATAAACACCCTTCGGGGCAACCTCAACTGGATGCACGCCCGGGAGGCCATGTTCGAGTCGCCGCTGTTCGGCGATGACATGGGCAAGATACCACCCATAATGAAGGTGGGCGATAGCGACACCGCCAGCTTCGATAACGCCCTGGAATTATTGCTAATGACCGGGCGCGAGCTAGACCACGCGATGCTCATGATGATTCCCGAGGCCTGGGAACAGCATGAGACCATGCCCCAGGAAAAGAAGGATTTCTACGAGTATCACTCGGCGCTGATGGAGCCGTGGGACGGCCCGGCGATGATTGTGTCGTCCGACGGGCGCAATATCTGCGCTCTGCTGGACCGCAACGGGCTGCGTCCCTTCCGCTACCTGGTAACCACCGGCGACAAGTTGGTGATGGCCTCCGAGACCGGGGTTTTGGACGTTCCGCCGGCGGAAGTGCAATTCAAGGGGCGATTGCAGCCGGGGCGGATGTTTATGGTCAGCCTGGAGCAGGGCCGCATCATCGGAGACGAGGAGCTGAAGCGCGATTTGTCGGCGCGCCAGCCCTATGGTCAGTGGCTGGAAGAGAACAAGGTTAACCTGCACAATCTGCCGTTGGCCAATACCGAGCCTCCGATGCCTCCCGATGATCTGTTGCGCAATCAGCGGGCCTTTGGATACAGCATTGAAGAGCTGCGGATGCTTACCGCGCCGATGGCAGAGTCGGGTTACGAAGCGGTAGGGTCCATGGGCAATGACGCTCCGCTGGCGGTGCTTTCCGACCAGAATCAACTGCTTTTCAATTATTTCAAGCAGTTGTTTGCCCAGGTTACCAACCCGCCGCTGGACGCTATCCGCGAGGAAATGGTCACATCTCTGGAAGGGTTTATCGGCAGTGAACGGAATCTGTTTGAAGAGACGCCCCTGCACTGTCGCCAGTTGATGGTGCATTCTCCGATCCTGGACAACGAAGACGTTGCCCGGATCAAGGCGCTGGACCTTCCGGGCCTGCGCTCAAAAGTCTTGAGTTCGCTCTTTGACCCCAAAGGAGGGATGGAAAAGGCTCTGGAAGATTTGCGAGGTCGGGCATCCCAGGCCGTTGAGGATGGGTACTCTATTATTGTGCTGTCCGACAGGGGTGTTGGCCGCGGGCGGGCGCCCATTCCAAGCCTGTTGGTCGTCAGCGCAGTGCATCATCACCTGATACGGGAAGGCACCCGCACTCGCGTGGGGCTGGTGATTGAAACGGGCGAGGCCCGTGAGGTGCATCACTTTGCCTTGCTCATTGGATATGGGGCGGGCGCAATCAATCCGTACCTAGCCCTTGAAACCGTACAGACGATGAACGAGAGCGGACTGCTGAACGGACATTCTCCGGATTACGCCTGCAAAAACTTCATCAAGGCCAACGAAAAGGGCGTATTGAAGGTGATGTCCAAGATGGGCATTTCCACAGTGCAGAGCTACCGGGGCGCGCAGATTTTCGAGGCTGTTGGCCTAGATCAGGCGCTGGTGGATGAATATTTTACTTGGACGCCGTCCCGGGTGGGCGGCATTGCCTTGGACGCTGTGGAGCGCGAGACGCTTCAGCGCCACGAAGCGGCCTACGATGCCATAGAAGTGCCGGCTAACCGCTCGTTGCCCATGGGCGGGACGTACCAGTGGCGGCGCGGAGGCGAGCATCACCAGTGGAACCCGGACAGTATCGGCATTCTCCAGCACGCCGCCCGCAGCAACGATTGGAACGGCTATAAGAAATTCGCCCGGCTCTCCAATGACCAGAGCCGCCGTATGGCTACCCTGCGCGGCCTGCTGGACTTTAAGAGAGACAGCGAGCCTATTCCCATGGAAGAAGTGGAACCCGCGGCGGAAATCGTCAAGCGGTTCGCCACCGGCGCGGCCTCCCTAGGCTCCATCAGCCGGGAAGCCCACGAGACGATGGCAATCGCCATGAACCGGATGGGAGCGCGGAGCAACACGGGAGAAGGCGGCGAAGATTATCGCCGTTACACCCGGGATAGGAACGGGGACGACCGTAGCAGCGCCATAAAGCAGGTAGCTTCCGGGCGCTTCGGGGTTACCGCCAACTACCTGATAAACTCCACCGACCTGCAAATCAAGATGGCCCAAGGCTCCAAGCCGGGAGAGGGAGGCCAGCTTCCCGGCCACAAAGTGGATGAATACATCGGTTGGGTGCGGCGCACTACCCCCGGGGTGGAGCTGATTTCCCCGCCACCCCATCACGACATTTACTCCATCGAGGACTTGGCGCAACTGATTCACGACCTGAAGAACATCAACCCGGACGCGCGCATCCACGTGAAGCTGGTGGCCGAGGTGGGCGTCGGCACCGTGGCTGCCGGGGTCGCCAAGGGACACGGCGACGTGGTGCTGATTAGCGGGCATGACGGCGGCACGGGCGCGTCTCCCGAGTCGTCCATCAAGCACGCCGGACTGCCCTGGGAGCTGGGCATCGCGGAGACGCAGCAGGTGCTGGTAGCCAACGGACTGCGAAGCCGCATCGTGGTGCAGACTGACGGGCAGTTGAAGACGGGACGAGACGCCGTGATAGCCGCCATGCTGGGAGCCGAGGAATTCGGTTTCGCTACGGCGGCCTTAGTAGTGAACGGGTGCATCATGCTGCGCAAATGCCATCTCAACACCTGCTCCGTTGGCATAGCGACGCAGGACTCGGAGTTGCGAAAGCGGTTCGCCGGCCGGCCAGAGCACCTGGTAAGCTACTTTACCTTCGTCGCCGAGGAAATGCGGGAGATAATGGCGGAGCTGGGTTTCCGCACCGTGGCCGAGATGGTGGGCCGCGTGGATGCTCTCGACGCCCGCGAAGCCATAGACCATTGGAAGGCGCAGGGTATTGACCTGTCCCGCTTGCTGTATCATCAGAAGGCTCGGACTCCCGGAGAGACGGTCTATTGCTCGGAGCGGCAAGACCATGGGCTGGAGCGGGCGCTAGATCATAAGCTGATAGCCTTGGCCGAACCGGCGCTGGAGAGTCAGACACCGGTTAGCGCAGTCTTGCCCATAAGCAACTCCAACCGTACCGTGGGGGCTATGCTCAGCGGCAAAATCGCTAAGGCTTACGGCGAGGCCGGATTGCCTCCCGATACGGTGCGCATAAACTTCACCGGGTCAGCGGGACAGAGCTTTGGAGCCTTCCTTGCGCCGGGAGTCACGCTGAACCTGGAAGGTGACACCAACGATTATATGGGGAAGGGTATGGCCGGTGGACGCATCGTTGTCAAACCCCACCGCGAATCCGCCTTCGTTCCCGAAGAAAACATAATCATTGGCAACGTGGCGATGTATGGCGCGACCGGGGGCCATGCGTTCATTAATGGTATGGCCGGGGAGCGTTTCTGCGTGCGCAACAGCGGCGTGAGGGCAGTGGTCGAGGCCGTGGGTGACCACGGCTGCGAGTATATGACGGGCGGCGTTGTGGTCGTTCTGGGGTCTACAGGACGCAACTTCGCTGCCGGAATGAGTGGCGGCATCGCCTTCGTGTACGATGCTGACGGCGACTTCTCCATTCGCTTCAACGACGGACTGGCCGATTTGGAGCCGGTGGCGGAGGATGAGGACATCGCCACCCTGAAGGGGCTGATCGAAGACCATTACAAATACACCGGCAGCGGGCCTGCCGGCCGCATCTTAGCCGACTGGAGTTCGGCCTTGCCTAAATTCAAGAAAATAATGCCTCGGGACTACCGCCGGGTGTTGGAAGAGCGGATGAACAGAGACCTGGCGGCCCGGGAACTGGAAGCCGTAACGCATGGGTAAACCCACCGGATTTATGGAGTTTGGCCGGCAGTCCCCGGAGCGCCGGCCGGTGGCCGATAGGGTCAAGGACTACGGGGAGTTTTATCATCGATGGTCTGAAAAGGCAGCCCGAGAGCAGGGTGGCCGCTGTATGGACTGTGCCGTTCCCTTTTGCCATACCGGCTGCCCGCTGGGCAATGTGATTCCCGAATTCAACCATTTTGTCTATATGGGGGATTGGGAAAGCGCTCTGCATACCCTCCTTTCCACCAACAACTTCCCGGAATTTACCGGACGTATCTGTCCCGCTCCTTGCGAGGCCAGTTGTGTCCTAAGCATCAATGCCGATCCGGTGGCCATCGAGTACATCGAGAAGGAAATATCCGACCGGGGCTACGAGGAAGGGTGGATCAGGCCGCAGCCGCCCACAGTGCGCACAGGCAAGAGGGTGGCGGTGGTCGGCTCCGGCCCGGCCGGACTGGCTGCCGCGCAGCAACTCAATCGCGCCGGACATTGGGTGACAGTTTTCGAGCGCGCCGAGTACATCGGGGGGCTGCTGGCCTTGGGTATTCCGGACTTCAAGCTGGATAAGGAAGTGCTGCGCCGCCGTCTGGCCATAATGGAAGAGGAAGGTGTCGCTTTCCAAACCGGAGTCAACGTGGGAGTGGACCTGTCCGCCGACCAGCTTCTCAACGACTTCGACGCGATTTGTTTGGCCTGCGGCTCAACACACCCCCGGGACTTGCCGGTCCCGGGCCGGGATCTGAGCGGCGTGCATTTCGCGATGGAATATCTTACCCAGCAGAACCGGCTCAATGCGGGGCAGCAGGTTTCGGCGGAAGACCGCCTGACTGCCGAGGGCAAGCGGGTAGTGATTCTAGGGGGCGGAGACACGGGCGCAGACTGCCTAGGCACTGCTCACCGGCAGGGGGCGGAGCTGGTTAGCCAGTATGAACTGCTGGCCGAGCCGCCGGTGAACCGCCCTGCTGGCAACCCCTGGCCGCAGTGGCCCATGACTCTGCGTTCCTCGGCGGCCCATGAAGAGGGCGGTATCCGGGACTACGGCATCCTCACCAAGTCATTCTCCGGAAGCAGCGGCAAAGTGGAGAAGCTGCACGCGGTGCGGGTGGAGTGGAATCAGCCAGAAAATGGCGGACGGCCAGAGATGACCGAGGTTCCCAACAGCGAGTTTGAAGTGGAAACCGACCTGGTTTTGCTGGCTATGGGGTTTCTGCACCCGGAACACGATGGACTTTTGATGCAACTGGGAGTGGAACTGGATCAGCGCGGTAACGTCAAAATAGGGCCGAACAGGATGTCTAGCGTTCCCGGCGTCTTTGCCGCGGGCGACACGGCGCGGGGGCAATCCTTAGTAGTCTGGGCCATTGCCGAAGGCCGCGAAACCGCCCGGGCAGTTGACCTGTTCCTGATGGGCGAAACCAGCTTGCCTGCCTCGCTTCCGACGGCGTTGTAAGGACGGGGGCCCTGTCGCTGGGTTAGAATTTCCGGCTGTCGGCCAGCAAAGTCCCCCATCGCCAACGCAGCTATGGGGCGGTTTTAGGAGCTGGACCCTGTTGCGCCGTCGCCATCAAACATTCCTGCGTTAGGGTTCTCGAGAATATACCCGATAACCAATTCGCAGGTTTCTGGACTGCTTATAACAGCCACCCGACTTACGTCGCCTTTCATGCCGACTGTGAACTTGGGGAACTCGCACTCTTCGTCAACCCGTGTACCTTGGCCCACAACGTCGCCGACAGGTATCCCGGATTGCGCTGGCCCTCCCTCAATTTGTATCCAGGCGATGGTGTTGCCGGGAGACTCCGCAGATACGTCCGGCGAGAACAGCAGCAAGAAAATCACCGTAACAGCCAAGAATGCCTACCACGGGTTTACCCGTGTGAGGATTACCCAAGCATTTGGTGAATCTTTCCTTGGGATACTTCCAACCGGTACTTTGGCCTTTGAATAATTGTAATATATTGAAATAATATATATTCTATATATGCCAAGCCGGTTAATTGCTGTACGCGCCATGATGTCTGCCTGCGTGGGCGAGCTAAGGCGTGCTTTAGCGCGGCATAAACTTTTGCCCCTACTATTCATCATGAGCTTGTCCAGGATGAATAGTAGGGGCAGCTAAGCCCAAGGAGAGCGGCGTTCGTGTTGCTACTGCCGCAGGCCCACAACCTCCTCCTCGAAGCGAGGGCTGCGGACATTTTCCAAGTACTCCTGCATACTCAGCACTTGCACGGCATTGGTGGTGCCGGAGACGCCGGTGAGGAAGCCGTGAACTATGGTAACGACGTCTTGCTCGCTGACCGCGCCCAAGTCCAGAGCCGATTGCAACACCTGCCAGACCAGCTCAGCTACATCAGGCTGGACTGGGATGACCCCGGTGGGCTGAATACCCCAGCCGAGGCACAGCTTGCGCAGCACGGCGGGGTCGTGGGAGAAGGCTAGGATGTCGTTGGCCGGACGAAACCGGGCCAGCTCCAGCGCGGCTCTGCCGGTGCTGGTCAGGACGATGGGCTTGGAGTTGAGGGTGCGAACCAGTCCCGCCGCCGCCGAGGTGATGGCCTGGGTGCGATCGTGGGTAATCATGTTCTTGTAGTAAGGATAGGATTCCGCCGATTCGGCCTCATTGATGGTTGAGGCGGCTACGCGCAGGGCCTCCACGGGGTATTGCCCCATGGCCGTTTCGTCGGAGAGCAGGATGGCGTCGGCCCCTTCCAGCACAGCGTTGCTCACGTCGGACACCTCGGCCCGCGTGGGCGTGGGGGAAATCACCATGCTGAGGAGCATCTGCGTGGCGATTACGACTCCTTTGCCGGCGGCATTGGCCTTGTCCACGATGTGCCGCTGCACCCGGGGAACCCGCTCCATGGGAATCTCCACGCCCAAGTCGCCGCGGGCTACCATCACCGAGTCTACTTCGGGGAGGATGGAGTCGAGGTTGTCAATGCCTTCTCCCCGCTCCAGCTTGGCCATGACCATGGCCTTGCTGCCCGCGGCATTGAGGTGCCGCCGGGCGAAGTGAATGTCGTCGGCGGTACGAACGAAAGATACGGCTACCCAGTCCACCTGCTGCTCAACGCCGAAGAGCAGGTCGTCCCGGTCTTTTTCGGTGAATACCGGCTGGTCAATGGGAACTCCCGGTAAGTTGACGCCCTTATAGGATGACACGACTCCGGTACTCATGGCGCGGCAGTAGACCCGGGAAGGGGTGGCTTCGGTCACCTCGAGGCGAACACTGCCGTCGGCGATGTAGACGAAGTTGCCCACCTGGAGATTTCTCAGAACTCCCGGTTGCGGAAAGGGCAGCACTCCGAGTTCTTGGGATCGCTCGTCGGCAGTGATGACCACTTCGTCGCCCAGGTTCACCGGACGCGCTTCTTCCAGCCGCCCTAGGCGGAGCTTGATTCCGCCCAGGTCCTGCAGGATGCCCACGGTGCGGTTGTGCTCCCTGGCGAGCCGCCGGATGCGCTCGATGACGGCGGCGTGCTGTTCGTGGGTGCCGTGGGAGAAATTGAGCCGGGCACAGTCCATCCCGTCGGCAATTAGCCGGCTTAGGGTTTCCTCGTCGTTGGATGATGGGCCGATGGTGACGATTATCTTGGTCTTGCGCATTTTCGTTGGCCTCGAAATTTCGGGATGGGCACGAAATAACCGTCAGCCTGACAGGTTGCCGACCGGGGTAGCGGCGGCAATCCTGAAGTTCTATCCAAGCAGTGTAATACATTATGTTGATGGAAGGATATACCTTCCGTCTTTCTCCGCGAGCTCTCCCTCGGCAGATCCGGCGGCGGCGCTCAAAGTATTGCCGCGATGGATGACTGGGACGGCTGTGTTGAAGAAGCGGCGGCGCATCATGCAAAACGGGCCCGGGAAAACCGGGCCCGCTCATTGATTCCGGCCATCCTTTGTCGGCAGGCGAATTTATGCCTGGCGGTTTCTCGCCCGCCGGCTGAGTTAGTTGCGGCTGCGGCCGGCGTCGTAGGTGTCGGTGGCCGCTTTCAAGCCGGCGTAGCGGTTAGCCTGCAACACTTCGATGCGTTCTGCGGCCCACTGGTTGGATGTTTCAATGCCTATGAGAGAACCCTGGAAGTGGGGCATGACGTAGCGGGCCAGCAGTTCGTAGCTGCGGTGTAGCTTTTCGCGGGGCGCCCAGTCTTCGACGCGAATCATGAACTTGCCGAAGCCGCCGCTGATTTCTTGCAGCCGCTCGATGCCGGCGATGGCGTCGTCGGGGGTGCCGACAATCCACTGGTTGTGTTCGACCATGAAGTCCACTATCTGGTCCCGGGGAACGTCAGGCACCGAGTTGCCGAGGGTGCGGCCAAAGTATTCCGTGACCACGCGGGCGCTGCCTTCGCGGATGTCCTCGAAAGCCTGTTTCTTGCTGTCGGCCAAATGCAGGCCCATCACAATGCCCCAGTCCTCGCGGTGCATAGTCTTGCCGTGTTCCGCCGCAGTCTCCTCGGCGATGTCCCACAGCTCCATCAGCGAGGTGCGGCGGATGGTGTCGCGGGGGACGCTGAGGGACAGCACCGAGGCGCCGTGCTTCCCGGCGGTGGTGACTCCGGCCGGGGATTCGACGGAGGCTACAGCCACCGGTATATGGGGGTACTGGTACGGGCGGAGCTGGATAACGGCCTCGTTAAGCTCGAACCAGTCGCTCTTATAGCTGATGGGGTCGGTCTCGGTCATCAAGCGCATGATGACGCCCAGAGATTCGTCCATCATGGCGCGCTGATTCTCGGGCTTGATGCCCAGCATCAGCGCGTCGGAGGCCAAGGCGCCGGGGCCGACGCCGAGGATGACCCGGCCGCGGGTAAGGTGGTCAAGCTGCACGAAGCGGTTGACGACCATATAGGGATGATGATAGGGCAGGCTTACCACGCCGGACCCTAGCTTGATGTTGCGGGTGCGCTCGGCGGCGGTGGCCATGAATACTTCGGGCGAGGCGATGGTCTCCCAGCCCGCGCTATGATGCTCGCCGATGTAGGCTTCGTCGAACCCGAGAGTGTCCAGCCACTGAATCAGTTCTAGGTCGCGCTCCAGCGCCAGAGTGGGGTTCTCTCCCACCCGGTGGAACGGGGCCATAAATACGCCAAATTTCATCCTGTATGGGACAGTCATCGCTTTTCCTCCCCGATAGCTGCCAGCTTATCAGTTACGATTTCCAGCCCATTCTATCACGGAGAGAAAATCCGTTGCTAAAAGGGAAGCGGATTAACGCAATGACGCTAGGAAGCGCGGAGCCGACGGCGGGAATCCACGAACCCAGTTAGGCAACATCATTCCAAAATCAGGCATCCTCAACGGTGTAGGATACAACTTTCCGTCGGAAAGGCCGGGGAGTATGTCAAAGGCGATGGCCCTTCCCCGTGCGGGGAATGTGGCGGGTAGGGCTTAATGTGGCGGGTACGTGGTATCTTTACGGAACCAGGAATCTGCCTATGGGGAGATAATCTGATACTGGGAGGTTGCGAGATGCCCCAGATTAAGCACATCGCCATCGCCACCAACGATGCGGAAAAGACCGCCAAGTTCTATTCCGAGGTTTTTGGGCTGCGCCAAGTGGCGGCCCTGGATAGCGAGAATGCTAAGGGATTTATGCTCAGCGACGGCAACGTAAATATGGCTGTTCTGGACTTCCAGAATGACGCCGTGGCCGGAGAGCGCGGGAAAAACTGGGAAGGTATCCATCATATCGGCTTCGAAGTCGAGAGCCTGGAGGAAATCGAGGCGCGATTGTCGGCTGCCGGTTCCGCCGAGATGGAGTCGGTGAATCAGGCTCTGCACGCTGGGAATACAGGCCCGCGGCATCAGAACGTGGAGACCAAGTACGAAGGCCCCAATGGTGAGATGATTGACGTCTCCCAGGTGGGCTGGGTCGGCACGCGAGGGTTCGACTAGGGTTCGCCGGGGAGAATCTTAGTCGCAAAGGAACGCCCGGCTGGCAACAGCCGGGCGTTTTTGTTAAGGAGGATAGTTACTCAGGGATTATTGATATTGCTTCGTATCCAATCCGGCAGTTCTTCTATAGGAAGCATATTGTCTGGGCGTTTGGTCAGCTTGAAGGTGACACTTTGGCCTTCGGCCATTCGGACAAGGGTGCCTGCCTTTCCTTCGGAGACTTCTCCCTTGCCCCAAGCGTTAAACATGCTACTTGCGGGACGGACGCCTAGGCAAAGCAGATAGTCGTACATTCGGTCAAGGCGGATGTGGTTGAACTGGAAACTTCCGCCCCTATCCTCTGATGCTGTTTTAACTTCAAAGCGCCTGCCGGTTATTTCCATATCGGCGCGGCTGATTCGTGAGATTTTGTCGCTGACGGAGAAACCATGTATGGAAAGGAAACGCCGTATAAATTCTTCTCCAATGTCGCCACTATTAGTGTTGGCGACCTGACGAAAGGATTCCAAGGGCGCGTCCGTCCCAATAGTTTGAGGAGTGTTCTGCTCAATTACTTCGAGCATTAGCTCCAATGGATTTAGGCTGGGGGAGCCCACAATCCGCCTTTCAGCCCCGGTTTCCAGAAAACTAGAAAGTAAGAGTGGTTTTTTCTGGCATGTACTTGTTTGACCACCCGGCTTACACCCGGCCGGTTGCGCCGCATCAGCACAAACAAGTCTTCGGCAATGAATCCCATAGATTCATAGGACTGCATGACCTCGACGTGGGTGAATCTTTGGCGGTTGGAGCATACTTCATCCTGGCACTTCACGATGAAAACGCCGCGGTCGCAGAGGACTCGATAGGCTTCTTTTCCGGTTTCGGAATAGAGTTCCAATACGGCTTCGTGGTACTTGGCGGCGGTGCGATTGCCTGTTCCGTTATTGCGGTAGTATGTCTCGAAAGGTTCTTGTTCTACGTAAGCAGTTCCTCCGGGAGAATGCATATACGGAGGGTCGAACACAACGCAGTCGATTTCACCGTCAGCGTAAGGGAGGTTGCGGCAATCTACCCCGTCGGCCAAGTCGGTTGAGAGAAGGCGGTAGCGATGGGAAGGCACTTTTCGCCAGAACACTCCCTTGCCGTAGGTAATGTCGGCAACGGTACTGCCCGGAGATACATAGAGGTTCAGGATTTTAGGGAAAAGTAACTCGTTAGAGCCTTCATACGCGCTCAGAACGAGGTCGGTTGAAGGCTCTCCGTTGGTTACGGTTCGCTTCCGTTTTTCCAAAAACAGGTCTTTCTGCACTCTGGTTCCTTACATAAACAGGGCGTAGTGGCCTACGATGATTTCCTGTTGCAACTGGTCCCAGGCGGCGCGTTTTTCAGTAATCATCCGTTCCATAATTCCGGCGTCGCCCAGAAAGTGGTCGTTCCAGAGAGTGTCGCCGAACTGCATGGCTTCGAGGTGCAAGGTGAAGCCGTTAAGAATCATTCCGTTGAGGTTGGCCCGGTCGATGATGGAAAGGCATACGCCCTCATCGTCTCCCTGAGAGCCGTCCATCGGTTCGGCATACTCGTATACTCGCATTTCGATGCCCATGGCTTCGGGGGCATGGTTCACGAAAAAGAGATTGCCCGAGGTCCCCTCAGCGGTGGAAGTGCTTTCCATTCTCTCCCATTGGCAGTCGGCGCTTTGGAGATAGTTGTTGAGGTCGGTGGTTTCTTTTTGTTTTGTTATCCGAGTCAGCCAATAGACCGCCCCGGTAATCAGCAGGACTGCGGCGATAACCGCCACAACTACTATTGCAATTACCATATAGTATCGCCGCCCTCCTTGTTGTGCACCTATGTTTGAGACAAGATGGTTCGGGTTCTCGCTTTCGCGGGAATGGCGGGATAATGGGTGAATTACGGATCATTCATTAAACACGGATTGAATGGGTTCCCGATTGCGCAGGAATGACGAATATGCCGGGAACTACGCATATGTATCGATCGGCGGGCCAGCGGGAGAATAATGCTCCTCCCGCTATTGGCCGGGTTGGGTATGGGCACACTATTGCGGAGATGACCGGTCATCTCCGCAATAGCGAGTTATTTACGCAGGGCGGAAGGCTAAGGAGGGGCGTTCCGGGTCCAAGTCTTCCAGATCCAAGGCCAGAGCCATGCCGGTCCTTATGGACTGGGGATTGGAGCCGTCTACTCCCGTTATGCGAGCGCTGATGCGCGGGCCTTCTTCCAGGGTGACAATGCCGCTACAGTAGGGGTTGTTGCGTCCATAGCCTTTCTGCCCCCAGTAGTCAGGGACTACCGAGATGCAGGTAAAAGTGCTGAGGGTGGCTCGGCCGCTGAAAGCGTGCCAGGCCACGTCGGAGCTCCGGCAGTAGGGGCACATCGGACGGGCTTCCGGCGACAGCCTCCCACAGACGTTGCAGCGAATGCCAGTGAGCTGGCCGTCCTCGATGAGCCGCTTATAGTAGTTGGCGGCGTTGAATTCGCTGACCATGGCGCCTACTCCATCCGGAGGACGTTGACGACGCAAGTGCCGCCGGTGCCGCCGACGTTGTGGGTCAGGCCCACCTCCAGTTTCGACTTCTTTGCCTGCCGTTCGCCGGCTTCGCCGCGGAGCTGGTGGTAGATTTCTACGACCTGGCCCACGCCGGAGGCGCCGACGGGGTGACCTTTGGACTTGAGTCCGCCGGAGGTGTTGATGGGACGGTCGCCGTCGAGGGCGGTGCGGCCTTCATCCACAGCGCGGGGGCCTTCGCCCGGGGCGAAGAATCCCAAGTCTTCGCTGGCGACAATCTCGGCGATGGTGAAACAGTCGTGAACTTCGGCCACGTCTACGTCGCCGGCAGTTATGCCGGCCATCTCGTAAGCTTGGCGAGACGCTTCCTTCGCCGCCGACAGAGAGGTTAGCTCGTCGGCGTCATGCAGAGGCTTACCGGAGGCTTGGCCGAAGCCGGCCAGGGCTACCGGGCGGTCGGTAAAGTTATGGGCAATGGCGGCCGATACCAGCAGGATGCAGGACGCGCCGTCGGTGATGGGGGCGCAGTCGTAGAGGCGCAAGGGCCAGGCAATCCAAGGGTTGGCCTGTTCGTCGTGCAGGAAGTCCAGCTCACTCTGCCAGTCGGGAACAGGCTGGCCACGCTGCTCGGCGCGGGCCTTGCGGCGGTCCATCATGTCCTGGATAGTGACGTTGAATTGAGCCTTGGGGTTGAGGGCGCCGTTGTTGTGATTCTTGATGCCAACCTTGAGCAGATGGTCGAGGTTGGTTTCATAGCGGTCCATATGGGCTTTGGCGATGGCTCCGAAGATGCCGGGGAAGGTGAGGCCGGCCGGGACTTCATACAGGCCATCGGCGGCGGAGGCCAGGACGTCGGTTACGCCTTCGGTGGGGAGGTTGGTCATCTTTTCCATGCCACCGACGAGGACGATGTCGTACATACCACTGGCGATGGCCATCACGCCCTCGCGCAGGGCGCTGCCGCTGCTGGCGCAGGCGTTCTCGATGCGAGTGATGGGGATGGGCGTCATGCCCAGCCAGTCGGCTACGATGGGCGCGGTGTGGCCTTGGGTCTCGAACAAATCCGACGAGTAGTTGCCGATATAGGCGCACTCTATGTCGTCAATGTCGAAGGGTTGATCCATGGTTTCCAGCATATCCTGGAAAGCCTCAACGAACAGGTCGCGGCTGTCCTTTTCAGGGAAGGCGCCGAACTGAGAGAGCCCGGCCCCCACGATTGCGACTTGCCGCCCCAACTGACGCTTGCGTGTTGCCGTTGCCATAGTGTCGCTCCTTTTATTGGTTGAGTTTTATCAGGGCCTATTTGAAAATTCCCCACTACTGAGCCGGATAGTATCCCCAGCGGACGAGGTAATCGATACTGACAGGGGAATACTGAGGAATTTCCATCCATCCTGACCCTCATCCGCTAGGGGAGGAACTGTTCCAACAGACCCTTAGGCGAACATTAGCCGGCGGCCTTTGGGTTCGGGGACTCGGTCGCCGTCCTCTTTAGCGGTTTCGATCCAGAGATGCATAACTTCTTGGATCATAGACAAGGTATCTTCAAGGGTTTCTCCGTCTGCCATACAACCTGGGAGTTCGGGCACTTCTGCGATGTAATGCCCGTCCTGCTCGCTCCAGTAGATGATTATTTCGTATTTCAGGCCAGCCAATCCCAAATCCGTATTTGAAGAATATGGCCCTTAACTGCCGTACTTGGTACTTTTTAGCCATGCCGTGGAGCGATTGTAAGTCAATTCTCTCTTCTATCCCGCGCCTTCGGTAGATATGGTGGCTGCCTCTGATTCTTTCTTGGAAGCCCAATCGCGCCAGCAAGCGGTGCAGTTCCTCGAACCGGATATTGGCGTCTGCTGCGCCGCTTAGAATGCGCCTTAAAAGCCGGTCATTTCGTCGAGGGCGATTGCCGCTAGTCATTATCGTTGCCTTGTTAATGGAGCGTCAACCGGATTGCGCCCTGAGGGTATGAGCTCGTGGGATTTGGGCTGTATTGGTTACTCCGCCGTGGAGATGCCGCCAGAACCCTCGTCTACGTACAGTGCGCTGCCGACACGGGAAAGAGTGATGGTCTGGGTGTAGGCTCCCTCAGGGAGGGTGCACTGGGCGCTGTGGGATGCCGTTTGCCAGTCAACTGCGTCCGGCCCGTCGCGAAGGGCCTCGTGGAGGACTCTGCCCTGCATGGACTCGCCGCCGGGAATACCCAGGAGATGCAGGACGGTGGGGGCTAGATCGGCGTTGCCGGTGGGAGTGGCTACGGCGGAGGACTGCTGGAAGCCCGGCCCCCGGGCGAAGAAGACGTTTCGGGTTTCGTGGCGGCTCATGGAGCCGTGCTGTCCGAGGCTGGGGGCGAGGTTGGTGGAGTAGGCGTGGCCGTCGAATCCGGCGCCGTTGGGGGCGGAGTTCCAGCGGAAGGACATAGCGATGCTCGGCGCGCGCGGGCCTTCGAGACCGATAAGGGCAGCGGGCAGGGCGCCGGGGACATCTCCGGCGGCTTCCGACGCGACAAGAGCGCCGCACCAGGGTTGCACGAAAAGCCACTGAGCCAATCGGGCAGTCGTTGTTTCGGTGTCGGAGGGGGCGTAAAACAGCACTGAGCCGCCGTTGGGGGCGACGGCGACGCCGCCCGGCTCGGTGGCGGCAGGAAATCCTGCTTGGCGCAGTTCGGCTTCGATATCTACGACTTCGGATATTGAGGAATAGCCGTGGTCGGAGACTGCGATGACGTCCGTTTCGCCGGCTCTCCCGTTCCCGTCGAGCCATGCCAGCAGCCGCCCGAACTGGAGGTCGACCTCCGCGATGGCGCGGACGGCTTCGGCAGAGCCAACGCCGTGGGCGTGTTGAGATGAGTCAGGCTCGGAGAACCAGAGAAGGGATGCGGCCGGCCGACGCATCTCCAGAACATATTGGGTGAAGATTTCTAATGCTCGGGATAGCTTGGCGGAGCTGGGTTCCCGGCGGTCGGGCCATAGACCGAACATGGCGGTAATTTCACCGTGCAAGGGGCGAGGAAGGCAGAAATCCGGGTGAATGGTTGCGCCGGCGCCCGAATCTGCGCCGGGATTTTGCAGATAAGCGTTGCCCGAGGTACCTGTGCCTACCGCGATGTACTCGTGGCCGTGTTGATGGAGAATGTCGCCCAGCGTAGGTTTCAGCAGGATGGGATGCCGACTGGCGACTTGCGTCAGCGTCGGCTCCAGAGCGCCGATGGCGTTGTGAGGGTCGAACTCGGGGATGACCAGCATATTCCCCGTCAGACCGTGCGCGCCGGGGTGATGGCCGGTGACAATGCTGGCCACGTTGGCGCGGGTAACGGTGGGGAAAACGGCGTGGTGGTTGTTGCCGGCCACGCCCTCGTTGGCGAAACGGGACAGGTTGGGCATCATCCCTGGAGTTACCTGGGCGGGTTGAAGGCCGTCGAAGACGACTATAATCACGTTTTTCATCAGTTGCCGTTTACGTCCATTATGGCGGCTTGGCACATCGAAGCGCCTTGCAGAACTTCGGCTATCAGCGCCGTTTCCCAAGTAGTATGGAAGGAACGGACGCCGATACCGACAGGCAAGGCGACGATTCCTCGCTCAATGAACACATTGGCGTCGGAGCCGCCGCCGGAGGCTTCCAGCACCGGGGCGAGGCCAAGAGGTTCGAGGGCCCGGCCAATGGAAGCCACAGTTTCGTGTTGCGGCTCGACTCGATAGGCTTGGTAGGTGTTGCGAATGGCGAGTTCGATGCGGGCGTCAGGGTAGCGAGCGGCGGTCTCATCGAATACTTTGCGGAATTGGCCTTCCAGCCAGGACAATTTGTCGTTGCTGCGGCTTCGGAATTCGCCATCCAGAGAGGCGCGCTCGGGGATGATGTTGCGCTTGAGGCCGCCTTCCAGCCAGCCGATGTTGGCGGTAGTCTCGGAGTCTATGCGGCCAAGGGGCAGGCGGGTGAGGATGTCGGCGGTTACCAAGAGAGCGGACAGCCCGTTTTCCGGCTCTAGGCCGGCGTGGGCGGCGCGGCCCACGATTTCGGCGGTCACGACGTTTTGGGACGGGGCCGATACAATGACGCGGTTGGGAGGGCCTTCGCCGTCGAACACGATTCCGGATTTGGCGGTCAACCGGCTGAAGTCCATATTACGCACGCCGACTAGTCCGCCTTCCTCGTGGCGGGAAAAGGCGACTTCGACGGCGCGGTGCGTACCGCCGGACTCGGCGACGCCGGCTAGGGCCTCCAATACGATGGCGACGCCGGCCTTGCAATCGCCGCCGAGAATGGTTGTGCCATCGGAGCGCAGGGTGTCGCCATCCAGTTGCGGCTGGATGCCCCGTCCCGGCTCAACGGTGTCGAGATGGGCGGACAGCAGCAAAGGCTGGCCCACCCCTTCAAGCCGGGCGATGATGTTGTTGTAGGAGTCATGCTCGACGGTCAGGCCGAGGGCCGATAGACGGGCGCTTACCGCCTGGTCTATGGCGTCTTCCTCCCCGCTGGGACTGTCTATCCTGATGAGGTCAATCAGCGTTTCTATAAGGCGTTGACGGTCTGGCATGGCGCTGCTCCTTGCTGTTGGATGGATTGGGTTCCCGCTCTCCGTTTTCACGGGGACAATCTTCGCGTGGAGGACTCTTTCGGGATACCGACAAGTTCAGCCCTTGCTATTGGATTCCCGCTTTCGCGGGAATGACGGTGTGGTAGGCGGGAATGACGGTGTGGTAGGCGGGAATGATGGTGTGGTAGGCGGGAATGACGGTGTGGTAGGCGGGAATGACGGTGTGGTAGGCGGGAATGACGGTGTGGTAGGCGGGAATGACGGTGTGGTAGGCGGGAATGACGGTGTGGTAGGCGGGAATGACGGTGTGGTAGGCGGGAATGACGGTGGCGGGCGGGAATCCCGTGATGGATTGGGAATGACATGGGAGAATCGGAATCACCTTTTGGCGGGTTATGGGCTGCGAATGCGAGCGAAACCTAGTATGTCGGTGTGCTTCCTGATGTAAGGAGTTCTGCTTTCGTCCGGGAATCCCAAGACTAAAATGGTATAGTCCGACGGTTCGCCTAGAGCCGCCGGGAAAGGAAACTCGACGGTGAAGGTCCGGGTTTCCGGGTAGTAGTTGTGCGTGGATGCTGCGGCGTCTGCCGGGTTTAGAATCCAATTGTCGCCCGGAAGGATGGAGCCGACGTACCCCCCGCCGTCCGCGGAGTATATCGTGAAATTGGAGTAATACAGCCCCTCGCTGGACGGGTTTTTGAGATTCACATCTTGGAATACCGCATCGCCCAGCAGCTTTCCTTCCAGCTTCACGGTACGTCCGTTGTATACGGGAAATTGCAGCCATTCTACCAGACCATGATTCCGGTACGCCCCGGCATCGTCATAGGGGCGGTTCTCCGGCGCGTTCAGTCTGCCGGACCAGTGCTTATTGATGATGGCAGTCTGGCCGTGGAATGCCTGCCGTATCTCGGAGATGCCGGGGGGATCGTCTGGGTCCTCGGCTTCGAGAGACAGTTGATAAAGCTGGCGCAACCTTTGCTCGAATTCGGCCTGGCCCATTGTTTCGAGCAGTTCCTGAAACAGCAACTGGCCCAAGTAATAATTGCAGTAGAATTGCGCGCTGTCCCTGCCAGGGTCAAGGGTTGCCAGCGTTTGCAAGTCTGGGGTTTCGCAGTCTTGCCGGTTGGCTTGCAACAGCCCGGGGCTTAATCCCGCTTCGACGCCGTAGATATGCTCGGTGACGTTGGCTAGGCCTTCGTCAATCCAGTCTGCGTTTCTTCGCCAGAAATAATGGGAGACTTCGTGGGTGACGCCCGACCGGAAGAGGTGCCTGCCGAGGGGGGTCTCATCGCTTTCCATCTCGGGAAGGTAGCTGAAGGCGAAGCCGAAGTTTACGCCGGCGGCTCCGCTGAAGACCGCGTGTTGGTTCAGCACTACAATCACGTGGCTTACGGTCAGCGGTAACTGCATCATCCCTTCGACTAATTCCACTGCGTCCCGCACGATCTTTGGGGTGCCAGGCTGAGGTTGTGTTCCGGTGCGGACGATGCTGATTTTCAGGTCGGGGGAGCGGGTAGTTCCGGCGGAGACGGATTGGACTTTTGCGTAGCCGGGGTTGAGGAGGCGCTGGACTTCCTGGCGGTTCTTGAGGGTGCCGGCTGCCGCTACCAGGGTAGTCTGGGCGTCGGTGAATCCCATCTGCCCCTCCGGAGTATCCATCAGGGCGGACAGCAGGCCGTCATACTCCAGGCTTTTCATAGCCTGCACCGCCAGCAGGTCATCGTATTCCAGGGATTCCAGGAAGGGCATGGCGATGATTTTTCTTACCGCATCGGGGTCATCAAGGGCGATCCAGTGCAAGTGCTTTAAAGTTTCTTCTTCCGACTCCGTGATGTCGTCTTGCACCCAGGGCAGGTTCAAGGCGTTTCTCAGATTGTCGAGGTCGTTGGCGCCTATGTAGAGCAGATCGTCTATATTCTCGCGCTCGCTTTCGGTCAGGCCGTCCGTAGCCCAGGGGAAGGACTGAATTTGCTCGTAGAGGTCGGGGTGTTGGCCTTTCAGCCATCGGGTGTTCTGAGTGTCGTATTGGGAGAACTCCATTGCGCCGGGCGCCAGTGTCGGCGCGGGCGTTGTTTCAGGCATGGCAGCGGGCGTTGCTGTCGGCATAGGCGTTGGTTCGGGCGTGGCGATGCGGGGAGTAGGCGATGGTGTAGCTGCCGGAGTAGGCGGCAATACCGGTGCTGGAGTCGGCATAGGCGAGAGCATTGCCGGGGAAGATAGAATGTCAATGGCCGAAAGGGTCTCCGAATCGCCGCACTGGTTGGCGTTACTATCCCAAACCGCCGGCGTCTCTACCGCCAGCACCAGGTTGCGGTAATTTTTCAGGCTGGGGCCATTCAGCTTGACCGTCGCCTCAAAAATTCCGTCGGCTGTCGTGCGTTGGCTGGTGACTTCCGCGAAGGTCGATTCGGTCCAGAATCTGCCGCTGGGCAACAAAGGGCTTATGAGGTCAATGTAATGGTAGCTGCCCGCGCTGTATTCATATAGATGGAATTGGCCACAGTATCCATCCTGATAAGTTAGCCGTACAGCGCCGGGGGAAGCCTGGCCGGCAAATTGCATCGTGTCGCCGGTTATCGCAGGCGGAACAGACCACTGGATGGCGTTCAAATGATAGTGTTCGACTACTTTGAGGCCCTCCGGTATCCGGCCGGACACGACAGGAATCTCCGAGAAGGTCTCGCTGGGAAGGCAGAATCCATCCGGCCCGAGCCCGACGCGGCTTTCTAATGTCAGATGAAGGTTTCCGGCCTCCGCTAGGGACTTATGGTTGATTCGGGCGGTTATGCTGAATTGGCCCGTAGCCGGGTTAATCCGGCCATTTATGACGGCTGCCCCGGGGATTTCGTGATAATACCAGCCTACCAGCAGAGGCTCTGCAACGCCGGCTGCCCAGTCCCGTTGACCGCTGCCCCGATACAGTTGGAACTGGGAGCAGTAGGGATTGTCCTTCAGGATGAATTCCTCCAGCAGGCTAGGACTGCTGATTTCGCCGGCGAAGTGCAGGTATTCGCCGTCTATTGTGGGAGGGAAAGTCCAGGTCACGCTGCCGGATTGCCGGTCGTTTGCTACCGGCGTGGATGTTGGCGCTGGAGTGGGGGTAGCAGGGGGTGCCGGAGTCGGCTTTGAGGTTTGCGCCGGAACGGGCGGGGACGTCGGCGTCGCTACATTAGCCGCTAGCTGTGGCTTGGCGCTGGGCGTAGCGGTGTTTGCAGGAGGGGCGGGGGTGTCCTCGGGAGCCGGATTCGTTGGTGTTGCCGTGGCTACAACAGTAACGGTAACTGCCTCCGGCGGGGCGGTCGCAGCGTCATTGGCCGGTTGCGGAGCGTCGTCGGCGCAGGCGGTCAACACAGCCGCCAGACTGAATAACACCGCCAATGCCAGGAGGATTCGGAAAATCATAGAAAGGGTGTTCTATTCATACAGTTGCGGGGCTCCGGCGGGATTGGGAAAGGTGTCGTCGTGGCCCAAAGCCCAGTAGACCGCTTTGACCAAGGAGCGGCTGTTGTCGGCGCCGCTGAAGCGATGGTCGCAACCTGGGACAGGACGGCCGGTCAGGGAGCGGGCGGACAGGGGACCGACGCTGACCACGTAGGCCAGCATTCCTGCGGGCGGGTCCTGGCTGCCATAGGCCATAAAGATGTCGCCGGTGAAGAGAGGGATGCCATCGTAGAACGGGTCGCCAACGCTGTCGTAAGTTGACAAGAGAAGCAACTGCTTCACTTGCGGATAGCGGAAGGCCACAGCACCCACCGCGGAGCCGCCTGAGGAAAAGCCGGCCATGCAGACTTCCGGCGATTCCGCTCCGCAGAGGGCCGGGCCCCGCCGGAGCGACCAGTCGGCGACATGGTGAACGCTCTCCATAAGAATGCGGTTCCAGCTTGCTCCGCGATAGGAATAGGCCTCCCATTCCAGTTGCACCTGAAAGTCGGGGCGCGGTGCGTTGTAGGTCACGGTGGCGCACAATCCTAGTTCGCGCAGATGTTCTGCCAGCTTTCGCCAGCGGTCGTGCCTGCCGTCCTTCAGCTCGCCGGAGCCTGGCGATATCATGAGGAGCTTGCCGGAATCGCAAGGGTAGGCCGTAACCGGGATTTCGTAATCTACCGGCTGACCTTCCGGCGTGGCAGTGCGCCGCTGGAGAACAGTGTCAATTACTTTCAAGATTTGTCCTTGCCACAAACCCTGTCCGACTAAGGAGAGGGAGCCGTTCTGCGCTATGGCAGAGCGGCGACGGCCTTGATTTCCACCAGGAACTCTTCGCGCACCAGGCCGTCCACGACCAGCAGAGTATTGGGTGGATAGTCGCCGTCGGGGAATATGTCGGGAAAGACCTGGTTGCGCCCCTCGATGAAGCTCGCCACCGAGGCGCGTCCGACCACGTAAGTGGTGAACTCGACCACGTTGCTGAACCCGGCGCCAGCCGCCTCCAGAACGAGGCCGATGTTCTGAAGCACTTGGCGCGTTTGCGCTGCGGCGTCGCCCGGCCCCACCAGCTCGCCTGCCGGGTTCACCCCGACCTGGCCGGCGACATATACCAGCCGTCCGGCGGTTACTGTCATACCCACCGAGTAGGCGCCCAGGGGTGGGGGAGCCTTGTCACTGATTACGGCCGCTCTCTGCAAATCTGCCATTGCTGCTCTCGCCTCCGAATCAATCTGTCGAGGCCATTATAGGCTACAGAGGGCATTTCCGCTTCCTTGGGGCAAAGAACCCTTGGGGCAAAGAACCCTTGGGGCAAAGAACCCTGTGCTATACTCGCCGGGATGTCGGCAGAAGGTTCACGGCCCCTGGTGGGCGTTGGGGTAGTATTCTTCCGGGAAGGCCGGGTGTTCCTGGCGCGGCGAAAGGGAGAGCTGGGGGGCGGTACCTGGGGTTCCGCCGGCGGCCACCTGGAATTCGGCGAAACTCCGGAGGATTGCGCCCGGCGGGAGGCCAGGGAAGAATTCGGCGTTGAGGTGGGCGAGCTGAGCCATCTCTGCGTCAGCAACATCATAGGCTATGGGCGGCACTACTTGGACATTGAGTTCCTGGGCGACATTGGGGAGCAGGAGCCGCGGCTGATGGAGCCGGACTCTTTCGAGGGATTCGGCTGGTTCCCTTTACAGGCCCTGCCGGAGCCGCTGTTCCTGGCGATGCGGTACGCGATAGATAGCCTGCTTACCGGACGGCAGTATTATTCCGGGGTTTCCGCTTTCGCGGGAAATGACGGACGGGGTCGGGGATAACGGACGGGGGGCTAGTGCGGGAACGACGAAATAGAGTAGGGAATGACGAATGGGGTCGGGAATGACAGACGGAGCCGGTACGGGGATGAAGCATGAGAGCGGGCAGGGGATGCTGAAAGCTGTCCCGAGGGGAAAACTTGGTATTGGGAGTTTGCTATGATGGCTAAGAAGGGGGATGGCCTGTTGCTGGTATACAGCGACGTAGCCCCGGAGAATGACGAAGAATACAATCGCTGGTACAACGAAGAACACATCCCGGAACGGCTTTCCATTCCGGGAGTTCTCAGCGCCGCGCGTTACCAGGCAGTGCAGGGCGAGCCGAAGTATTTAGCGGTGTACGAACTGAGCAGCCACGAAGCCTGGTATTCGGAAGAGTGGCAGAAATGGCTGCGGGATCCCACGGAGTGGTCGAAGAGGATGTCGCCCAGCGTCATAGGCACCGATTACATTCGTAACCTGTACCGCCGGGTTCACCCGGCGGACGTGCCGGCCGAGACCGCCGGGGCGGAGATGTCGCCGGTGCTACTGGTAGGTCGGATGTCCGTCCCCGAGGAGTTGGACGCCAAGTTCAACGAGGCCTACAACAACGAGCGCCTGCCGCTGTGTCTGAGCATTCCGGGCTACATTCGCGCCCGGCGATGGGAGGCGGTGATGGGCGGGCCGAAGTATGCGACGCTACACGAGATGGAGTCGCTGGATGTGGCGGAGAGCGACGGTTGGGAGAACTGGCGCACCGCAGTTACGCCTTTGTGGACCTACGAGGTGCGTCCCCACATGGTGCATGAAGCAGGCTCGCCGGGGGTATACCGTCGGATATTCCCAGAGTAACCCCGAGAGTAACTACGGCCGGCGAGGGGGAGCTATCCGGCGTTGCTGGGGCGGCTTGAAGACCGCCCCTCGCTTGTTTTAGTAGCATCGGGAAAGGAGTAAAAGTCGCTTCAGGGTCAAGTCATTTAGATACGAATGTGCTATAATTTTCAGAGACCGCATAGCCCAATCGTTTATCCCCCACAGGTGCGATTGGCCGCTCTTTCCCGGAATTCAGCCTTCCTGTTTGGTGGTTCCAGATGCAACAGGCCTTGCCCATCTCGGCTGTCGCCGATACTTCCGCCGACTACACGGCTCAGGACATCACCGTACTGGAAGGGCTGGAAGCGGTCCGCGTCCGGCCTGGGATGTACATTGGCAGCACCGGATTGAGCGGTCTGCAGCATCTGATGATAGAGATTCTGGACAACGCGGTTGACGAAGCGATGGCCGGATACTGCACGCGGGTGGAATTGAGCATTGCCGCCGACGGGCTTATCACCATCTCCGACAACGGGCGAGGCATTCCGGTGGACATCCACCCTACCACGGGCAAGAGCGCGCTGGAGACAGTAATGACCACGCTCCACGCCGGGGGCAAGTTCGGCAGCGGGGCCTACAAGGTCACCGGGGGACTTCACGGAGTTGGGGCGTCGGTGGTCAACGGGCTGTCGGAATATCTGCGGACGGAAGTACGGCGGGACGGGCTCCTGTATTCGCAGGAATACTCGAGGGGAATTCCCACCACCGAGCTGGTGCAGGAAGGCAAGACCGGGGAACACGGAACCACGGTGCGGTTTCGCCCCGACCCGGAAATCTTCGACCAAATTGACTATGACTTTGACGACCTCACTCGCCATTTCAAGGACATCGCTTATCTGAACAAGGGGCTGGAGATATGTTTCGCCAGTTTCTGGCATTACCAGCGGCGCAACGGCGACGTCGAGCGCACCTATTTCTTCGACGGCGGCATCCCGAATCTGGTGCGCAATGATAACCGCAATCGCCGAGTGTTGCAGTCCGTCCCCTTCTATTATGAAAAGACCATAGACGACACCGCCGTGGAGGTAGCGGTGCAGTATAACGACGGCTACTCGGAATCAGTGCATTCCTACGCCAACTGCATCAAGACGCCGGATGGCGGCACGCACCTGACAGGATTTCGCTCTGCCCTTACCCGGGTCATCAACGACTTTGCCCGCAAACAGGGGCAGATAAAAGATGACCAGGCGAATCTCCTCGGCGAGGATGTGCGCGAGGGGCTGGCTGCGGTTGTCAGCGTAAAACTGACTTCCCCCCAATTCGAAGGCCAGACCAAGCACAAGCTGGGCAACCCCGAGGTGAGCGGCATCGTCCAGTCGGTGGTGAACGAGGGTCTCAGCCGCTATCTCGAGGAGAACCCCATCGAAGGGAAGAAGGTGGTGGAGAAATGTCTGACTTCGCAGAAGGCGAGGGAGGCGGCCAAGCGAGCCCGGGACCTGGTGATCCGCAAAAACGCGCTGGACGGCTCTTCCCTCCCCGGCAAGCTGGCAGATTGCGCCGAGCGGGACCCGGCGAAGTCCGAGCTGTATATTGTGGAGGGCGAGTCCGCCGGCGGTTCGGCTAAGATGGGCCGCGACCGGCATTTCCAGGCAATCCTGCCTCTCAAGGGCAAGATTCTGAACGTGGAGCGCGTTCTACAGCAACCCGACAAAATCCTGGGACACGAGGAAATTCGCGCTATGGTGGCGGCCGTGGGGGCAGGCGAAGGCGAAGACTTCGACCCCGCCAAGGTGCGCTACCACAAAGTCATTATCATGACCGACGCCGATGTGGACGGCTCCCACATTCGTACTCTCATTCTGACCTTCATCTACCGGCGGATGCGGGGCCTGATTGACAACGGCTATCTGTATATCGCCCAGCCGCCCCTGTACCGAATTCAGAATGGCCGCCGGGTGGAATATGCCTACACTGAAGAGCAGAAGGACGGAATACTCGAGAGACACACGGGGCAGCGCGGCCCCACGGTGTCTCGCTACAAGGGTTTGGGCGAAATGAACCCGGATCAATTGTGGGATACCACAATGAACCCGGATACCCGCCATATGCTGGAAGTGAAAATCGAGAGCGAAGTGGAAGCCGACGACGTGTTCACCACTTTCATGGGCGAAGTGGTGGCGCCCCGCAAGAGCTACATCCAGGCTCATGCGCGAAGCGTCAAGAATTTGGACGTATAGGTTCCCGCCTTCGCGGGAGGGACGGGGATGCCGGCTTTGGGCCGTTATTTGGCTTTCCCCGCAGCATGGTTTATAATGATGCGCGTTCCGCCGGTGAGCGGAAAGAGAAGCGCAGTTGACTAGGAGTAGACCCTTTGCCCGCCAAGAAAGCAGGTCGTCAGGCAGTAAAGCGCACCCAGCGCAATCGCAGCGCCAGAACCGAAACCCGAACCATCGTGGGACGAGCTAATCGTTCGTTGGCTTCCGGTGACGCGGAAGCCGCCCGCCCGGCGGTGATGAGCGCCGTCCGGATACTGGATCGGGCCGTGCGCAAGGGCATCCTGCACAAGAACAACGTTGCCCGCCGCAAGTCTCGAATGATGGCCAAGTTGGCGCGTCTGGAACAGCCCGTCGTCGAAGCCTAACAGAGCGGATACTCTAAGCTGTTCGTGCCGTCCTGAAATATGGACGGCTTCTTTTTGTTTAGCTGTTGCTGACACTTTGGCGTTGACACCCTGAGCAGCCTTTGGTAGCCTTTCGCTAGAACAAAAGTTTGTGTCAACTGGAGAGGAGTATGGTTAGCAGAAGGAAGATGCCGCCGCGCCGCCGCCGGATTCTAGAATTTCTACAAGAGTTCTACTCGGAAAATGGTATCCCGCCAACAGTGCGGGACATTCAGCAGGCCTGCGACGTTAGCTCCACATCGGTAGTGGACTACAATCTCAAGCAACTGGAAGAGGCCGGATACATAAGCCGGCGCAAGGAAGTCGCCCGGGGCATTGAGTTGTTGGACCGGGAAGGCCGGCCCGTTTCCAACGCGCCCCGGGTGCAGATAGTCGGCTCCATCGCCGCCGGTCAGCCCATTCCGGTATTCTCAACGGAAGACTCCGCCGCCAGCGAGGAATTTGACACCGTGGAGATTTCTCCGGACCTGCCGCGTCGCCACGGGAAGCTCTTTGCCCTCACCGTCAATGGCACCTCGATGATAGACGCGCTGATTGATGATGGCGATGTGGTGGTGATTAAGCCGGCGCAGGAAGCTTCCAACGGCGAGATGGTGGTGGCTTGGCTTAAGGAAGAAGAAGAAGCTACGCTCAAGAAGTTCTACCGAGAGGGAGACCGGGTGCGGCTCCAGCCGGCCAACA
The DNA here is from genome assembly GCA_965199995.1 of Dehalococcoidia bacterium. Classification (GTDB taxonomy): domain Bacteria; phylum Chloroflexota; class Dehalococcoidia; order Lucifugimonadales; family UBA3495; genus VXOI01. The sequence continues at coordinate 548,607 of OZ241328.1, forward strand.
GCGCCATGACGCCCATCTATTGCCCGGCGGAGAACGTGGAAGTGCGGGGGAAGGTGGTAACGGTGTTGCGAAAGTATGGCTAACGCCGGGCGGCGGTCAAAGCGCCGTAGGTTGCCACCAGGAAGGGGACGCAGTAGGTCAAAGGAATCTTCCAGTAGAGGGCATTGTTCCAGTTGCCCGATAACAGGCTGTCGCCCTGATTGAGTAAGGTCAGGATGGTGCCGACTACTACCGCCACGATGATGGAGCGCCGCAACATTGGCAAGTGGCGCGGCCCACACAGGAAGCATTTGATGGTTCCGGCCGTTGCTGGGTTGGCGCCCGGCGGGCGAAAGACGAAAGTTCGCCCGGAGCGAGGGGCGCGCCCGCAGTTCTGGCAGTTGTCAGCGTCTGGACTGCTGATCTTGACCGCCTCTTTAGCCTGTTGCAAATTTGTCACCCTTGTTAGGCAAGTGCGGGCATTCTAGTCGCCGCCAAAAGCGCAAGTCAATGCGGCGAACGGGCCGCTCTCGCTTGTGCGGGCTTGGGGCGCATTCTATACTAGTTCATGGAATTCAAGGCGTGGCCGTAACGGGGGAGCAATGTACGATTTTCACACCCACACCTTTCTAAGCGACGGTGTACTGTCGCCCATTGAGCTGATTCGACGGGCGCAGGTGCGCGGTTATAGGGCGATGGCGATTACTGACCATGTGGGGCAGGGCAATGTGGAATACGTGGTAAAGACGCTGGCGATAGACTGCGAGATGGCCAGCAAACGATGGGATATTTTGGCGTTGCCGGGCGTTGAGATTACCCATGTGCCAAAGGAAGACATAGACCTGGTGGCCCGGACGGCCAAGGAGATGGGCGCCAAGCTGGTGGCGGTACACGGCGAGACGCCGGTGGAGCCGGTGGAGCCGGGAACGAACGAGGCTGCGATTCGCTCGCCATGGGTGGACGTATTGGCTCACCCCGGTCTGATTACCCCCGAGGAAGCGCGGCTGGCGGCGGAGCGAGGCGTGCGGCTGGAAGTATCAGCGCGGCGAGGACACAGTTTCGCCAACGGTCATGTCGTGAAGGTGGCCCGGGAGGCCGGTGCGATCCTGGTGCTGGATTCCGATGCCCACGCGCCGGAAGACTTGCTGACGCCGGAGATGTGTCAGAAGGTGGCAAGGGGCGCGGGCCTCGATGAAGACGAAGCGCACGCCCTGCTGGAAGAGAATCCACGGGAATTGCTGGCGAAACTGGGATATGCCGCTCTGATAGCGGGCTGACCACCCTCAGACCGGCTAGGATCGAGTTGAGAACAGTTACGCCTTGCCGATTCGGAATACCTTAGTACCGCAGGTGGGGCAGTCTCCTTTAGTGGCCGGCCTGCCATTCTTTAAGGTTACCTGCTCAGAGTTGATAATCTCTCGTTTTTCCCGGCATTTCAGGCAATAAGCCTCCATGATTATCCCCCTTAGTCAAATTGCCTCGATCATGGATTCGCAGGATGTCCCTGGCTTGGCTGTAACCTGTACCGCTATTATCAAGTGTTATTGTAAAGCACGCCACAAGCTACACAGGCGCGAAATCGTTGTCAAGCACTATAGCGGGCAGGGATTGAGGATTTTCCGCGCTGATTCTGGTCAAGGAGCGGGCGGAGCTAACGGGGAGCGGGTGTTTGAGTTAAACACTTTCAGGGGTTTCCAGGAGTTTCCGGCGCGGTTGAAACGGACTAAAGCGAGAAATTGGCCGGCGGTGTTGTAGGCCCGGAACTGCTCCAGGTATCCGGTGTTGGCTTCGGAGCGTCCGAGACTTACGGACTGGCCGTTACGGAGGAATTTCTCGGCGGCCGGCCCGACGGTGACCGTTTTCATGTCTCGTACCACCCAGTCCACCGGATGCAGGTGCCTTTGCCAGCCCTCCGGTTCCTGCGCATCGGTTTCCAGTTTTTCCAGAGTGATGCCGTTCTGAGAAGAGAATCCCCCGCAACTGCGCCGCTCCAAGTCGGTCACGTGGCCTCCGCAGCCCAGCGATTCACCCAGGTCATGGGCCAGGGACCTCATGTAGACCCCCCGGCCGCACTCTACGTCCAAAGTTATCAGGGGAAGCTCCATCCGTGTCAGGCGAATGCCGAGAATCTCTACGCTTCGCGCTTCGCGCTCCACCTCGATTCCGGCGCGAGCCAGTTTGTAGAGCCGCTGACCGTCAACCTTCACGGCGCTGTACATCGGCGGCACTTGGTTTACCACGCCGATGAACGGTTCAAGAGCCGATTCGATGTCCGCCCGCGTAACGCCGCCGGCGCTGCGAGTGGCGGTGATTTCCCCTTCGGAATCATAGGTGGAAGTGGACTCGCCCAGCTTCACGTCCATCACATACCGCTTGGTTCCGCCGACCACGTAGTCCATCAATCGGGTGGCTTGGCCGAAGCAGACCGGCAGGACACCGCGAGCCAGCGGGTCCATAGTCCCGCCGTGGCCCACCTTCTGGCGCTGGCCGGTGATGCGTTTCACCCGCCGGAGGGCTTCCATGGAGGTGATGCCAGGGGGCTTGTACAGGTTGATGAATCCGTTTACCGCTGGGATGCTGTTGTTTGCCCTCTTAGCCAAAATCACGGCCTCTGTCGCCTTGGGGTGCGCGGATGCGTCTGCGCGGTTCGGTGCGCTCCAGGTACTCGGCGGCGAACTGTTCGGGGGCGAAGCCGTCCATCAGGCGCAACACCCGATCGCCCTCCTGAATGGAGTCGTCCAGTTGAAAGGTCAGGTGCGGGGTATGACGCAAGTTCACGCGGTTGCGCAGTTCCCGGCGCAGAAAGGAAGCTGCGGAGCGTATGCCGTCGAGGGCTTCCTGTTGCTGCTTCTCGCGGCCCATAACGCTGACGTATACCCGCGCGCTGCGGAGGTCGCTGGAGGCGATGACCCCGGTGACGCTGATTACTCCGGCCACCCTGGGGTCTTTGATTTCCCGGGCAAGCAGGTGGCTGATTTCGGAGCGCAATAATTCGTTGACACGGTCTATGCGTCGAGGCATTGCGCACCTCCAAAGGGGATTGCCGGTTGCTTCTCTGCCTGATCGCAGCGATTGAGGCGGGAGCTGCCGGGTTAGCGCCGGGCCCGCTCCTGGCGGTAGACCTCCAGGATATCGCCGGTCTGGAAGCCGTTGAACCCTTGCAGGACGATTCCGCACTCGGTGCCGGCGTTCATTTCATTCACTTCGTCGCGGAAGTGGCGCAAGCTGGCGATGGTGGTCTGGGTTATGTTCTCGCCTTCCCGCGTAACGCGGACAGAGCCATTGCGGACCATCCTGCCGTCGGTAACGCGGCAGCCGGCAATCTGGACGCCGCGCCGCCCGCCGAATATTTCTCGAATCTCGGCTCGCCCAACAATAACCTCGGTATAAACGGGTTCCAGCATTCCGTGGAGAGCAAGCTCGATGTCGTCGATTAGCTGGTAGATGATATTGTAAGGTCGGATCTCCATGCCCATACGGTCGGCCAGGCGGTCGGCGCTGGGCTCCGTGCCAATGGAGAAGCTAATGATGATGCCCTCGGAGGCGCTGGCCAGCAGTACGTCGGACTCAGTTACCGCGCCCACTCCGGTATGAAGCACGCGCACTTTGGCGTCTTCGTCCGCCAAGCGCTCCAGAGACTGGCGGATGGCCTCCAGACTGCCCTGCACGTCGGCCTTGAGGACCAGATTCAGCTCCTTCACATCCCCCAGTCTCACTTGGTTGACCACTTCTTCCAAGCTCAGGGCACGATTCTGGGAAGAGGTGATCCTGTGGGAGCGTTCGCGGCGATTGGCGATGCCCCGCGCTTCGCGGTCGCTGGCGGCCACATTGAGCTGGTCTCCGGCCTCGGGCAGAGAACCGAATCCCAATATCTCCGCCGGAGTTCCCGGCACTACTTTCTCGATATTCTTGCCTTTATCGTCAATCAGGGCGCGGACACGCCCAAAGGCGTCGCCGGCGACGATGTAGTCTCCAACGGACAGGGTGCCGTCTATAACCAGCACGGTGGCACTGGGGCCGCGTTTGCGGTCCAGCTTGGCTTCGATGATGACGCCCGAGGCCGGTTTGTCCGGGTTAGCCCGCAGTTCGGAAATCTCGGCTACTAGCTGAAGGTTCTCCAGCAGATCTTCAATGCCTTCGCCGGTGCGGGCGGAAACGTTGACGGATATGATGTCGCCGCCCCAGTCTTCCACCAGCAGTTCGTTCTCGCTGAGCTGGCGCTTGACCCGCTCAGGGTCTGCGCCGGGCAAGTCCATCTTATTGATGGCAACTACGATGGGGACTTGGGCTGCCTTGGCGTGATTTATGGCCTCGACGGTCTGGGGCATTATGCCGTCGTCGGCCGCGACTACCAGCACTGCGATGTCGGTGACCCGGGCGCCGCGAGCGCGAATAGCAGTGAAGGCGGCATGGCCTGGGGTATCTAGGAAGGTTATGGGGCCACCGCCGGCTTCAACTTGGTAGGCGCCCATGTGCTGGGTTATGCCGCCTATTTCGCGGTCGGCGACGCGAGAGCTCTTGATATAGTCGAGGAGGGAGGTCTTGCCGTGGTCAACGTGGCCCATCACCACTACCACGGGCGGGCGGACGGTCAGGTCTTCTTCGGCTTCTTCGCCAGTGAGTTCCGACGCTTTCACCGAGGCGGTCGCGGATTCGGGGGCCATGCTGGCGCGGACGCCGAAAGCGCTCGTGACCAGCGTGGCTACCTGGTAGTCAATGACTTGATTCATGTTGGCCATGATGCCGTTGCGCATCAGTTGCTTGATGACGTCGATGGGCGACTGATTCAGCACCTCGGCGAGGTACTGTACTGTCATGGTGGAAGGCAAGACGAGCGGTCGGGACTGTTGCCCGCTGCGCCGCTCTTCGCGAGATCTTCGAGATCTTTGGCTTCTGACTTGGTCGTCCCCCGAGTCCATAACCGTCGATGTAGTCATCTATGCGCTCACCTTTCAGAATCGTGTAAAGGCCGCTGAATCAGAGTCAGGAAACTGCCTGCTCCGCAGTGGGCCGAAACACCTCCGCCTTGCCATCCTGCAAGGATTCCAAATCGCTATTGGAGAGTTGTCTGCCCAGGCTGCGGGCCAATCGTCCTCTGCCCAGGGCAGTATCCCAACAGTCTGCCCTACAGATATAGGCGCCGCGGCCCGGAGCCTTGCCGGTGACATCCACAGAAAGCTGCCCGTCTGGGGAACTGGCGATTCTCAGCAGTTCCAGCTTGGGTTTTTTGCTGCCGCAAGCTACACAGGTGCGTTCTGGTATGTGGCGCTTCCTGGGCAAACTGTTCTCCTCTGCGGCGTTTGCGGCTGGGCAATCCTACCGCCGGCGCGAGCCTCCTCCACCGCCGCCGCGCCGGGAGCGCCCGCCGCTCCGGCGTCCGCCGCCGCGGATGTCTTCCACCAGGTCTTCGGCGAACCGGATTTTCCCGGCGTCCGGCGTAAGCACCGGCATCTCGGTAAGGTCCAAAGGCTCGGCTTCCAGATCGTCGTCTTCGTCTTCCAAGTCTAGGGCAGGCAGCTTATCCAGGGTAAAGGAATTCAGGTCTTCGACGCTAATTCCCATGGAGTCGTCGGCAGACTCAACTGCAGCATCCCCGTTTAGTTGCTGTTGTAGTTGCTCTTCCTCTTCCCTGATAAGGACTTCGAGAATACTATCCTCGTCAACGTTGGACACCACTGGTTCCGGAATGCTTTCTTCTTCCTCAGTCTTCACCGGCGTGGGGGCTTCGATAGTTTCAGCAGTTACTGCCTCGACATCTTCCACCGCGGCGGCCTCTTCCACTATCGCCGTGGCTTCGGCGACGGCAGCTTCCATCTCGGCTTCCTGCTCTGCGGCCTCTAGTTCAGCAAGAGCGGCCCCTTCGGCGAGGGCTGCCGCTTCCTCGGCGGCTTTGGCAGCAGCTTCTGCGGCGGCCTGGGCGGCAGCCTGTAGCCTGGCCTCCCGAATTTCTTCCCACTCCGCCATTCCCTTGATGTCCAGGCGCCAGCCGGTGAGCCGGGCGGCCAGACGGGTGTTCTGGCCTTCTTTGCCGATGGCTAGGGACAACTGGCGGTCGGGAACTACTACCACGGCGGTTTGCTCCGCGCGCAGCAGTTCCACCTGCACGGGTTCCGAGGGGCTGAGGGAATTTGCAATGAATGCACGAGGGTCAGAGTCCCAGGAAACGATGTCTATCTTCTCGCCTTGGAGTTCGTTCACGATACTTTGGATGCGGTTGCCCCGGATGCCGATGCAGGAGCCAACGGGGTCTATGCCCGGCTGATTGGCGGACACGGCGACCTTGCTACGGAACCCGGCTTCGCGGGCGATGGCCTTGATTTCGACGACGCCGTTGAATACCTCGGGAACCTCTATCTCAAAGAGGCGGCGCAGCATATTGCGGTGGCTTCGGGATACAAGGATCTCCGGTCCCTTGGAAGCGCTGCGGACACTGAGAACGAATACCTTGACCCGCTGACCCTTGCGGTAACGCTCGGTGCTGACTTGCTCATCCTGAGGCAGAATCGCCTGGGCCCGGCCCAAGTCCAGCGTGATAGCGCGCCCGGGATCGGAGGTTTCTACGATACCGGACATAATATCGCCCTCGTGCTGGGCGAACTCCTGGAAAAGCAATTCACGTTCTGCTTCCCGCAGCCGTTGCAGAACCACCTGCTTCGCTGTTTGAGCGGCGATGCGGCTGGCGTTGTGGGGCAGCGGCTCTGCGGCGGTGATTTCGTCGCCGATAGCGGCCCCTTTCTTTATTTTCGCGGCGTCTGCTACGGTGATTTCCCGCTCCGGGTCTTCAACGGCATCCACCACCGTCTTAATAGCATAGACGCTGACTTCCCCGCTGTTGGGGTTCAGCGTGACAGTGATGTTCTGGCCCGAGGCCGGATTATCTTTCTTGAACGCAGAAGCCAAGGCAACCTCAATGGCGCCCAGCACCTGATCCATAGGCAAATGGCGCTCCGCGGCCAATTGCTTCAACGCAACCATGAAATCGCTTTTCATAGTTCAGCCCCTACTCCGATTCTGGACGCAGATGGCAGGTCTCCATCAACAAGAAAGCGGGCTGTACCCGCTTCATAATAAGGAGGAACCATGTTGCCATAATTATAGCACCGCCATTGCGCCTAGGGCAACCGTTGCGCAGAGCGTCAAGAGCGCACTTTCCTTCGGATGCCCTCCCTTGAGAGGGAAGACAGCGATTAAAAATCACTCTATTTCAGGCTGCTCCAACCCGGTAAGCCGGTACAACAGCTCCATGTCTAGGCTGTTGCGAACGGTCTGGGCCAGCTTGTCGTATTCGCCGTCGCGGGACAGTTGTCCGCCGGTGTCGGTGGGGGGGGGGAGTTCCGCGCCTTTCCAGCCGGCCAGTTGCTCCAGCAGGGCTCGGCGCAGGGCGTAGCTGTTGAACAGGCCGTGGACGTAGGTGCCCAGGGCGCGGCCGTTGGCGGAAATTACTCCGTCGTCCGCCGCCGGCTGACCGGCGCGGCTGATTCGGAAAGGACGCGCAGCTTCGCCGACAGGAGCGGACGAGCCCATGTGAATCTCGTAGCCTTCCAGGGCGGCGCTCCCTGCTTGCGCCAGGAGACCGGTGTCCGAGGAAACCAAGCCGCGCACGCGATGAGTTTCCTTGACCGGCGCGAAGACCGTATCCACGGGCAGCAAATCTAGGCCGGCGGCTTCCGGGTCCGGGGATTCCACGCCCTCCGGGTCTAGGATGCGGCGGCCCATCATCTGGTAGCCGCCGCAGATGCCGATGACCGGAGTTCCGCCATCGGCCTGCCGCTGGATTTCCGAGGCGAAGCCGCGCTCGCGGAGCCACCATAGGTCGGCCATGGTGGTCTTGGTGCCGGGAAGGATAATCAAATCCGGCTCGCCCAGGCTGTCGCGGCTCTCCACATAGCGCAGGCGGACGCCCGGCTCCCGCTGCAGGGGGTCGAAGTCGTCGAAGTTGGATATGTGGGGGAGGCCCATCACGGCTATGTCCAGCACATGGCCGGTCTGGGATTTCATATCCTGCCGACGCTCCAGAGACACGGAGTCTTCCTCGGCGATTTCGATGTCGCGGTAGTAGGGAACCACGCCCAAGACCGGCTTGCCGGTGCGTCCTTCCAGCCAGACCAATCCGGGCTCCAGCAATGAAATGTCCCCCCGGAACTTGTTGATGATGAAGGCGCCCACCGCGTCCCGTTCCTGCGAGTCCAGTATCTCCATGGTGCCGAGCAAAGAGGCAAACACGCCGCCGCGGTCTATGTCTCCCGTGAGCAACACTGGGGCGCTGGAATGCAAGGCCACTCGCATATTGACGATTTCGTTCTGCTTGAGGTTTATTTCCGCCGGGCTGCCCGCGCCCTCGATGACTACTACGTCGTATTGCGACCGCAAAGTATCTAGGGAATTGGCGACCCTCTCCCAGAGCATGGGCTTGGCGGAGGTGAAGTAGCGGGCCGTCGCCCGGGCCGCAGGCTTGCCCAGCAAAACAACCTGGGAGCTATGGTCTGCTTCGGGTTTCAGCAGGATGGGGTTCATTTCCACTGTCGGCTCAATTCCGCAGGCCTCGGCTTGCACCGCCTGAGCCCGGCCCAGCTCGCCGCCGGAGGGGGTTACGAAGGAATTGTTGGACATATTCTGGGCCTTGAACGGGGCAACGCGGTAGCCGTCTTGGCGGAAGATGCGGCACAGTGCGGTCACCAGCACGCTCTTGCCTACATGAGAGGCAGTGCCTTGCACCATCACCACGCGGCCTTGAGGGGCGAGAGCGGAACGAGTTTGCAAACCTTACCTCGGGATGCTCAGCGGCAGGGGAAGAGTAGCGCGGGGTTTCCGCTCCCCGTTTTTACGAGGGCAAGCTTCGCGGGAACGACATATTTCGCGGCTATATGGCGGCGCAATTAGGGTTCACCACCAGATTTTGCCCTTGGATTCGTTCCGCAGTTGGTCGTAGTCCCTAGTCCAGAGAGCGGTGCTTAGATATTTCCAGCCCCCGTCGGCCAGGAGGCAGACAATGGAGCCGCGCTCCATGCGCTCGGCCTGCCGGATAGCCCCGTAGACTACCGAGCCGGAGGATACGCCGGCGAAGATGCCTTCCTCGGTCAGTAGCCGCTTGGTGGTCTGGAAAGCCTCAAAGCTGCCCACCAGCATCCGCGAGTCTAGCAGGCTGATGTCTAGAATCGGCGGGATAAAACCGTGCTCCAGGCTGCGCAGGCCAGATATGAAGTCGTCAGGGTCGGGGGCGACGGCGACGATTTTCACGGCGGGGTTGTATTCCTTGAGCCGACGGGCGACGCCCATCAATGTGCCGCCGGTGCCTAGACCGGCGACGAACATATCAACGTCGGGGATGGCCTCGATGATTTCCGGGCCAGTGGTCTCGTAGTGGGCGCCCGGGTTGCCATCGTTGCCGTACTGATACATCATCAGGTAGTCATGAGGCTGTTTCTCAATGATGTCTTGGGCCACCTCGATGGAGCCGTTGGTGCCTTTGGATCCGTCGGAAGAGACAATTTCCGCGCCATAGGCTTCCAGCAACTGAATCCGCTCAACGCTGACGTTTTCAGGCATCACCACGGCGACCTTGTAGCCCTTCATGCGGCCAATCATCGCCAGAGATATGCCGGTATTGCCGCTGGTTGGCTCCAGGATGGTACGGGAGCCGCTCAGTTCGCCGCAGGCCTCGGCCTGCTCAATCATCTTGAGGGCGATGCGGTCTTTGACGCTGCCGGTGGGGTTAGCCCCCTCCAGCTTGGCGAAGATTCGCACTTCCGGCTTGGGACTCAGGTTTTGCAGCTCCACCGTCGGCGTGTTGCCAATGGTGTCCAAAATGCCTTTATAAGTCAGCTTCGCAACCATCTATGACCTGTTGCTGGTTTCAACGCAGAGGATGCGGAGACCTCGCAGAAATTAACTGATGATTAGGGTTCTCTGCGAAATTTTCTGGACCCTCTGCATTGAGACGTTTATTTGCTTGGGCATTGGGGTTCGGACTAATGCGCGCCGACGGCCGCCGGCTCCTCGTGGGGGGCTGCCACTCCGCAGAAGACTTCATAGTCTATCAGCTCAGTAACGGAAGGATTGTCGCCGCACAACGGGCACTTGGGGTTCCGCTTGAGGCGCACCTCGCGGAAGCTCATATCCAGCGCGTCCACGATGAGCAGGCGCGAGGACAGGGACTGCCCGATGCCTAGGAAGTGCTTGAGGGCCTCGGTGGCCTGAATGCTGCCCACCAGTCCGGTCATGGAGCCAAGCACACCGGCTTCGGCGCAGTTGGGCACCATCCCCGGCGGCGGGGGCGACGGGAACAAGCAGCGGTAGCAGCCTTCGCCGGGGATGAACACCGTGGCCTGGCCGTCGAAGGTCAGGATGCTGCCGTCCACCAGCGGCTTGTCCAGCAGGTAGCAGGCGTCGTTAACCAAGTAACGGGTGGCGAAATTGTCGGCGCCGTTCACCACCAGGTCGTACTGTTCGATGATTTCCATGGCGTTTTCGGAGTTCAGCCAAGTTTCGTGCAGGACAACGTTTACGTCGGGGTTGTAGGACTTGATGTTGTCCAAGGCCGACTGTACCTTGGGGCGTCCCACGTCGGCGGTGTGGTGCAGCACCTGGCGTTGGAGGTTGGAGAGGTCCACTACGTCCAAGTCCACGATGCCGAGGGTGCCGACGCCGGCCAGGGCGAGATAGATGGCGCTGGGAGAGCCGAGGCCGCCGGCGCCGATGATGAGAGCCTTGGACTGCATGAGGGCGCGCTGACCCTTGGATCCGACGTCGCCCATAATGATGTGGCGGCTGTACCGTTTGACCTGTTCGGGAGTCAGGGCAATGGGTTGAGTGGCCATAGTTATGGTTCCTCCTGTTCATCCTGAGCTTGTCGAAAGGGCGTTGAATTCCGCCTTCGCTGGGAAGGGCCGCGCCGGAATTATCTTTGCAGGGGGGTCAAACAAAAAACCTGCTCCGGCCCTCGATGGGCGCCCCGGGCGGGGCGGGCGCAGGTTTCAGGCGAAAGGCAACAGAAACCGCCCCCTATGTCGGAGGACAGATGCAAGCGCAATCGCAACGGCTGTTCGGCATGTCCATCTAGCGTTGCGAGTGTAGCGCGGCACAACAGCGGTTGTCAATGCCGGGCTGGCGTGGTCAGGCTTTGTAGACCCCATTTAGACTAGCAAGGACTTGATCAAATTTAACGCCCCCAAACACGAGGCGGAAGGTGCCTTTGGCCGGGCCGTCGTTGATGGTCATTGTGCCGGCGTTGAAGGCGCGTTCCAAAGTCTCGAATACTTTCTTTTTATACTGCGTGTCGTCGTTGCCCTTGAGATGCTCGCCTTTGGTCTCGAATACCAGAATATGCGGTTTGCCGGTGGTGTCGCCAGCCATAGCCACAAAATCAGGCCAGATGCGTTCCCGTTTCCATCCCCGCAGATAATAGTCTCCTTGCTGGCGCACGGCCACCCGGTGCCACCAGTGCAGCGCCTTTTGCTCGTCCAGATAACGGGCGAAATTCCTCTCCAGGTCGCTATCGAAATGACGGGCCAGCACTGGCTCGAACAGCGAAATTTGTAACGGCTTTCCATAGCTCTGCAAAGCGGATTCGTCTACGCTTACGGGGATTTCATAACTTTCCCGTACTTTGAAGCTGTGGTCGTTGGACTCCAGGTCGAAGCTGATTTCTCTCTGGCTAAGTTTGTCCAGGAAAATCTTTTCTGACAGATTTTCCACCTTTTCAGACACATGATCCCGCAATGACGCTGCCAGGTTGCCGCGCTGGTCGTAGATGGCATCACCGGTCATGCCGCCCCTGCGCCGATGATCTACCAACTCTGTCGCGATGCGGGCAGCCTGCCACGGATTAGGCACTATGTCGGCCAGACGGCGGGCGAACCAGGATATGCAGACGGTTTTGTCAATGTAAATTTCCCGCTCAGGATGATAAACCTCTTGCTGGCCCCCGACGTCCACTGTGGCCGATTGTTGCCGGGCAGCCTGGTCCAGCCCACCGTGCGTTTCGGGGATGCCAATAGAGGCCCAATTGATATGCGGCAGTATGTGTTGCTGATAATCCAGTTCGCGCCAGCCATCCCCATCCCGGTGATTGACCCTCGGCAAAAATATCTTCTGGCCCCGGAACTTTTTTCTACGCTCTAATTTTGTGCGCTGGAAATCCCCGGATTCTGAGACAACGTCATCTCCCAATCCGGTCATCCCTTCCTGCTCCAGCCCGTTCTTGACCTGCTTTACCGCAACCCCTACATCGGTGTTCCAGCAGTAGACATAGCACTGGTCCAGGGCTTCGCGCCCGGTGCGGCGGGCATGGGGCTGCCGCATCACCCGGCCCACTAGCTGGGTGATGGCGCGCTGCGCCGAGGTGTTGTCCAGCATCACCAGAACGTAGGCAAAGGGGCAATCCCAGCCTTCCATCAGGGCGGCGCGGGTGATTATCCATCGCACCGGCGAATACTCCGACAGCAGGTCTTTGCGGCCCAGCTCGTCGTTTTCCGCCGACTTTACCAGTACCTGCTCGGCAGGAACACCCAGGTTTAGTGTCAGATACTGGCGCACGTCCTCGGCGTGAACCCGCTCGCCGTCCCGCTGGTCTTTGCCGGTGCGCTCCACTCGCACCACAGCGATGGGGCGGATGTAGCGGCCTTCGTTCGCTTCCAGCGACATCGCTTCGGCGGCGACGCGCTCCAGTTCTTCATGCGCCTGCCCCAAGGTGTACTGCCATTCGGCGCCAGGGAAGGTAGTTACCTGCACGGGCAGCTTTATCATTTCTTCGTCTTTCAGTTCGACGCCGGTGATGTCCACCAGCAGATTGCTGATGCGATGGTTGGGCGTGGCTGACAACTCTATGACCATTTGCGGATTCAGACGGTTGACCGACTGGACGAACTCGCTGGCGTCATTGGCCCGGCCATAGGCTTTATGCGCTTCGTCGAGCACTACCACGGGACGCATCATCTTGAAGACATTAAACAGGCTGTGCTTGACCTGCCCGCCCTCAGATGTTCGCTCCAAGTCTGGGTGTTGCTCCAGCAGGCGGCCGTCGCCCAAAGCGTCGTCGCTATCGGGAAACAGCGTCGGGTAGCGGCCCGAATCGTGGAACATCCGCAAAAACTCCCGGCCTTTCTGCCGGTTAGCGGCGGGCAGCATCAGCAGCATCACGCACAGATAGTTGTTGACATCGCCGAGGTTGAAAGGCGTTTCCTTTTCCAGCAGTTTGACGCGCCCGCCGCTGGCCCGCTCCAGCATCTGCCGGTAAGGATGTTCCCGGTTCTTGAGGGCTTCCCAAGTCTGCTGGTAGATGGCCTTAGTGGGCGTTATCCACAGCGTGAGGCTGGTAGGCCGATTCAGCCGTTCCAGCGCCGCGGCGGCCAGCAGAGTCTTGCCCCCGCCGGTGGGAACCTTGAAGCAGACGTGGGGGATGGGGCGCCCGGCCCCGTCGGTTCGCTCCACGTAGTCTTGAGACGGATTGGCTACCTCGCCGGCCTCGGCCAGCTTCTGCCAAGCGGCGCGGGGATAGTTGCGAACCTCGGAAGGCGCATCTAATCCGGCCTGTCGCAAAGCGGCGATACCGGCTTCGCTCTGCTCCTGCGCCGTTTCCAGCGCGCTCAGCCAGCGGCCAAAGGCGTCAAGGGCCTTACGCTGATACTCTTTCAGTTCCAATGCCGCCCCTGGATATTCTCAAAGTGCGCCGGTAATAGGACCGCCGCTCTCTCCCAATCATTGTCCGCCGCTCCTCGTCATTCCCGCGAAAGCGGGAATCTACGCTACTAACCTGCGAAAGATAGTATCTGCCCAAGTTCCTGGATTCCCGCTCCTCGTTTTCAAGGGGACAAGCTTTGCGGGAATGACGGGCACGCCGTCTGTCATCCCCCGTCGCTCTCTCCCAATCATTGTCCGCCGCCCCTCGTCATTCCCGCGAAAGCGGGAATCTACGCTACTAACCTGCGAAAGATAGTATCTGCCCAAGTTCCTGTATTCCCGCTCCCCGTTTTCAAGGGGACAAGCTTTGCGGGAATGATGGGAGGCTCCCACCTATCTGCTGCGGGCTGTGTGGATTTCGTAGGGCAGTTGGCAGAAGGTGATGCCCATGCTGGTAAGCTCGCGCTGGCCGATGTACTTATCAGGGGCGAACACGATGGCTCCCTTGCCCTCGGCGCGGGCCGCCTTGCTGATGCTATGGGAGCGTTCTTGGTTCAGGGTTGCCTCGTTACTCCGCAGGTAATCCAGGTCGGGTTCATAGAACAGGTGATAGTTGTTCTTGCCGCTGCTGTAAAACAATCGGTCGCTCCCCTGGGGCCTCAACTTCCCTCTGCTTACGGATATGCCAGAGACAGTATGCACCAGATAGGCGGCCAGTTGGTCAAAGGAGGGCAGGGCCTCTCCGGTCAGCATACCTTCTAAGTCGATGGGTTCGCCTAGGGTGCAATAGGTGAAGGAGCCGCCCAGTCCCTCCCGCAACGCGGGGTCGCGGGCCCCCGGCACTCCGTTGATGACGCGGCGGACGCGCTCGGCGGTGATACTATCGGCGTAGTCTTCGCACTCGACGAGGATGAACTGGCGGTTGCCGCCGTCTTCCTGGTTCAGCGCGAGGACGGCGTGGGCCGTGGTGCCGCTGCCAGCGAAAGAATCGAGGACGATGTCGTTGTGGCCTGGTGCGCCGATCCTCAATAAATCCGACATCAAAGCAACTGCTTTGGGGTAGGGGAACCTTTCGTTAGCATCGTATAATATTTGAGAAAGTGTTTGTCCTCCAGCACGGCTACTATATTCGGCCTTGTAAAAGACTGATTTAGGTTTTTCTGTAGGTAAATCGCCGAGCTGAGGGCGTTGCTTTGAATATATTGCCATGCTACCGTCCCTGCGTTGCTGAGCGAACACGTCGCTCGGGTTTTCACGCACTCTGGCTTTGCTCCAACGCCATATCGCCCGTGCCTCTCCGTTGCGAACCCTTGGGTTCACTGTAGTGAACGGTCCCCCAATATCTGGCTCTTCGTCATCGTTCGTGATGTGGACCGCTCCATCAGGACCCACAAAAATCGGGTAGTCAAGCGACTCTGAGTACGTCAAACTACCGCGTTGCAGTAACTCTGGTTTGTAATACCCGGTGTCATCGCGGTGCCATTCTTCAAGAGCATTCCCTTGAACGGGAAACCGTCCTAGATTTACTTCATTACGGTTTTTGGCGTACACCAAGCAATGCTCGTGGGCGCCGGCGAAACCAAATTGGTCGCTGCTACCCGCCAGATTTGCCACGACGGCTAGATTAGCGATGAAGCTCGCCGCCCCCCAAACGTCGTCCATCATCATGCGCAGATGGTGCTGTTCGTTATCGTCGATGGAGACGAAAATGACGCCATCGTCAGCAAGCAACTCTTTGAGCAGTTGCAGGCGGGGCCACATCATACAGAGCCACTTGTCGTGGCGTTCTAGGTCTTCGGTGTCAACGATTTGATTCAGCCACTCCCTCATCAGGGGGCTGTTCACCTTGTCGTTATAGGCCCAGCCTTCATTGCCGGTGTTATAGGGCGGGTCGATGTAGATGCACTTGACGCGGTTGGCGTAGCGAGGAAGGAGGGCTTTGAGGGCGTGGAGGTTGTCGCCGTGGATGATGAGGTTACCGTCGGGCAGAACGGAATTAGAACTATCGTTCAGCTCTCTCTCTCTCTCTCTCTCGACATATGTTCTAATATCGACTTATCCGGGTGGGGAATCAGCGGACGGTGAGGAATAGTGAGGTGGTGGGCGTAGACAGTCTGCTTACCTTTGAACTCCAGGGAAGGCAAAGCACATCTCTCCGGCGGGTTGATGGAGTGTATACTACACCCCTCCGCGACAATTTTCATCATTGCATATAGAGACCCCAGCAACTGCCGGGGCCGTTGTGGTTTGCGGAGAGGCCAGGGGTTAGGTCGAGTCATCCTCCGGCGGGAGCAGATCTTCGAGGGGTATGCCTGTTTGCTGGGAAATCAAGGCCATACGCGCCTTCTGCCTCTTCCGCTCTTCGGCAAGGCCCTCAGCGTGGCCTTCAGCGCGACCCTCAGCGCGACCCTCAGCATGGCCTTCGACCCGGCCCTCGGCAAAGCCCTCGACCCGGCCCACAGCGCGGCCCACAGCTCTTGCCTCGGCCTCTATTTTCGCTCGCCTTTTCTGTCTTTGTTCCAGGGCCCAAAATACCATGTCCACACCTCTCTCTGCCAGTACGGCAAACATCCCGTAGATGACAACGGCCAGATCCACGAGGCTCGCCGCCGCTTCTAGTCTCTCCCATCCGCCCCATTGGCCCGACCTCTCTAATAGCAACAAGGTGACCACGAAAACCCCGAAGGGCGCTGCTATAGCGTGAAGCCTAAGCCATTTCATTCCCAGCCACTCTCCCATCCTGTTTTCTATCTTATCTATAAGATATAGGCCCCGGCAACTTCTGGAGCCTCTAAGTTCAGGACAGGGGCTGCTGGCTGAACGCGCCGCCCCCGGTGTATTCATCGGGGAGAAAGCCCCACAGAATTTCTAGCAAGGGAACTATCTCTTCCAGCGCAATTTCTGTTGTCCTCTGGGTCATATAGATTTCGCAGAACTGAACGTGCAGTCCCTCAGCTATTATTAGCCTGCGGTAAATTCCCCGTTCCAAGTCAGGATTTTCGTCGGCTAACGCTAAGACGCACTCCCGGATAGCTACGTGGTCGTAGTGGTTCTACCCCTTCAAGGTTGCCGCGGCCTTGGTTAGCTGAGCTACGGTTCCCCACCCCTTTTCGGCGGCTTTGCATATATCCTGTTCGCGCAGGTGTTCAGAGCCTTTAGCCCAGTACTCTTTTGCTTGGGCCACCTGCTTTCGGAGGCGCTGTTCGCGGCGTTCTAGGTTTTCACGGAAGGGTCTGGGGGCATTTCGGCCTCACGGGTTTGGGCGTGATGTTAGTTTACCACGAGGCGGTTCTAGCAATAGGCCCCGGCAAACTGCCGGGGCCTGGAGGTTCACTCCCACCCTAACCATCCTCCCTATCAAGGAGGGAATTTAGAGGGAGCAGGGATTTTAGCCGCGCCCGTTGCGAAGCAGACGGCCGGGATAAGCGCCGGTGGGTTCGCCGTCTTCAAAGGTGATTTGGCCGTTGACCATGGTGTAGCGGTAGCCTTTGGCCTTCTGGATGCGGCGCCATTCGCCGCCGGGGAGGTCTTCGGCTACTTCGCTGGGGAGGACTTCCAGGCGCTGGAGGTCGTAGATTACCACGTCGGCCGGGGAGCCTTCGCGGAGGGCGCCGCGGTCCTGGAAGCCGCCGAAGTGGGCGGGCAGGAAGGAGAGCTTGTAATGAGCATCCTCCAGCGTGATAACCTTCTCGTCGCGCACCAGCCAGGTAAGCATATCCGTGGGATAAATGCCGGCGGTCAGGAACTTGACGTGGGCGCCGCCGTCGGAGACGCCGGCGACGATGTGGTTGGAGTCCAGCACCTCGGCGGTGTACTGGGCTTGGTCGCGGCCTTGGGTGTCGGCGTAGAACTCGGTGGCGAGGTCGTCTTCGACGCACATGTCGAGGAGGGCGTCGATGACGTGCTTGCCCTGTTCGTCGGCGATCTGCTGCACCGTCTGGCCGGCCTGGGGGCTGGAGGCTTCGGTTTCGTCGGGAGCGAGGGCGATCATGCGTTCGTCTACCACGTTGACTACGAAGGACTTCATCCGCAGTTCGGGGTTGGTGATGCAACGGCCGCCGTCGTGCTCGTACTCGTAGGCGTGGGTGTCGCAGACAAAGGCATCGCCCTCGTCGCCGATGGTGCCGCCCTGGTGGGGGCAGACCACCGACAGCAGCTTATAGCCGTCGCGGGTGTTGACCAGGAAGTAGCTGGCCCCGCCGATGTTGACCTTGGCCGGGAGACGGGGGAAGTCGGACTCGGCGCCGATGTCAATCTTGACCTTGCGGGTCATTACTTGGAGGCTGCCGACGGAGCCTTGAACTACCAAGGTGGGGCGGGTGCCTGAGTCCCACTCCTCCTTGAGCTGGCGGCGCATCTCCGGGTCTTGCATCTTGGCCTTGCGGGTGGCCTTGTCGCCTAGGGTGACTTCGCGCCACATGGGGGTGTCGTCAAACAGGTTCCAGTCCTCGAAGGTCAGCTCGAAGCCGCCGCGACGGGTGGCGCCCTGGCCGTAGACCCGCAGGCCGCGCTCGGCGCAGCTTTCCAGCCAGCGGATGCGCTCGCGGTGCTGCTCGGGGTGGACGGCGTTGGGGGCGACGGCCTGGTAGAGCACCGGGCGGCCGGAGACTTCGGCCACGCGCTCGAAGAAGTTGCGAGTCTCTTCGCCCAAGGGGCGGCCGTCTTCGCCGGTTTCTTGGTAGGCCAGCTCGATGAAGCCTTCGTCGCGGTCGCGGAGTACGTGGGCGAAGGTCAGAACCTCATGCTCGGAAAGCAGGTCGGTAATCATCGGGGTGCCGTCGTAGTCGCGCTGCACCGAGGTTTCGCCAAGGACCTGGGCCGACCAGCCGCAGGCGCCGTGGTCCATCGCTTCGTGAATGAGCCGCACCATCTCCTGCAATTCTTCCTCGGTGGGGCGGCGAGTCTTGGCCTCGTCCCAGCCCATGACCCAGGCGTAGAGCGGGGTCAGGGGGACGTAGGTCAGGCAGTTGATGCCCTTGGGGGTGTTTTCGAGGCTGTTGATGAAGTCGGGGAAGGTGACCCAGTTCCAGGGCATTCCCGCTTTCATGGCGTCGTAGGGGATGGCTTCGTTGCGGGTCATGCTGAGCATGGCGCGGTCCTGGTCTTCGACGCGGGAGGGGGCGAAGCCGAAGCCGCAGTTGCCCAAGGCTACGGAGGTTACGCCGTGCCAGCCGGAGAGGGTGCAGTACGGATCCCAGAAAATCTGGGCGTCGTAGTGGGTGTGCAGATCAACGAAGCCGGGGGCCACGATGAGGCCCTTGGCGTCGATTTCCCGGTCAGCGTCGCCGCCGTTCAGCCCGCCGATCTTGGCGATGCGCCCGTCCTTGATGGCGATGTCGCTGATATAGCGGGGCGCGCGCGTCCCGTCAACGATAGTGCCGCCTCGGATAATGATGTCATAGGCCGCCATTGATTCTTCTCCTCCGGTAGAATAATGGAAGACGAGTATGGATTCGCATTAGCGCTGATCAAGAATTGTAGTTATCGCTAATTGGGCTGTCAATTGAAATTTACTCATCTGATACATTGCAGATCGCGCAAATCAAGTACGCATTGCGTAATTTAGTACGCATTGCGTACTTACTGAAGAGCCGTCTTGATGTGTAAGAGATTTGCGCGGTTGCATCTTCCCTGCCTTACTGGGCGCCGCTAGGGAAGAAACCGGGAGAGACGGCGGTTAGGGAGCGGCGGCGGCGAGGCTGCGCTGGCGTTCAGCGAGGTCGGCGAGGGTAATGTTGCTAAGAACTTCGCTGATGGCGTCTTCGACGGACTTCCAGACTTCCTGCTGGGCGCAGGACTCGGAGAGCGCGCAGTCGAGGGGGTTGACCAGGCAGTCGAGGGGGGAGCTGTTGGCGTCCAGCTTGGACATTACCATGCTCAGGTTGATGGAGCAGGGAAGCATCGCCAATGAGTGCCCGCCCCGGGGGCCGCGGCGGCTGACGACGAAGCCGTACCTGTTCAGGGAGGCCATTAACTGGTCAAGATAGGCGACGGGGATGCCTTGTTTCGTTGCTATTTCAGCAGTTTGAACCGGCCCGTTTCCGTATTGAATTGCCAGCTCAACCAAGGCTCGCACCCCATAATCGACGCGCATGGGGATTTTCATCTCGCCGCTCCTAGGAAGCCTGAGCAGAGCAATTATACACCACAATAGCGGCGCTTCCAAACGAAAAATGAAAGGGGAATGCCCGTTCCCGGGGCAATCGCATATGGGCGGCTTAACCCCCATCATTCCTAAACACCCATCACTCCCGCGAAGCTTGTGCCCGTGAAAACGGGGAGCGGGAATCCACGAACCTAATTAGGCGGCATCGTTCCGAAAGTCAGGCATCCTCAACGCTCCGGACTCCAGCTTTCCGCCGGGGTGGTTGGATTGTAATTTCATATGCGATTGCCCTGCTGTTTCCCGCCGCCCTTGCCACGGTAGTGCCATGCTACTATGATATAGCCCATGGAAGAGAAGCAGGTTAAATATGCGTTGGGTCGGCTGTCGCAGATAGAACCCGTTACTTTTGGTGAGCCGGGGCGGCGCACCTTTCGGCTGGATTTGTACTCCGGCCCGGCTGTTTGCTCGCTATGGCTGGAGAAGGAGCAACTGTTCCAGCTTGGCGTATATCTCCGCGATTATGTGGGCAGCTTGTCTGCGGAGGAACGGGAACGGGAAAGTGCGCCGCAGGAACCCGGCTGGCTGGGCGGAGAGACCACCATAGATTTCAAGGCCGGACAGATGTTCCTGAGCCACGACAAGGAAACTAACTCCTTCTTTATGCAGGCCCACGAGCGCGAGACAGGAGAAGAAGAGGAACGGACGCCCGGAGTAGAAGCCGATTCGGTTAGTTTCTGGATGACGCTAACTCAAGCCAGAGAATTGGCGGAAGAGTCGTTGCGCATTTGCGCCGCCGGCCGCCCCACCTGTTTCCTTTGTGGGCAGCCCATCAATCCCGATGGCCATGTGTGCCCGAGGGCCAACGGTCACACTATCCTAGAAGCCGGCTAACGCCCAGGGAAGCCGGCTAATGCCAGGCAGCCAACAGTACCGGACAGCCCCCGCTTGACTTCCGATAGCAAAGTCCAAGACGTGTTGCGCAATGGCGATATCCTGTCTTGCCAGTTGACGCGCCTCGGCTCCAACTACACCTTCGTGGTTAACGTCGCGCTGGATGGGGATGAGGCACTGGGCATCTACAAGCCGCGGGACGGCGAAGCTCCGCTGTGGGACTTCCCCAACGGCACCCTCTACAAGCGCGAGTACGCTGCCTACCTGCTTAGCGACATCCTAGGCTGGAATCTGATCCCCTTCACGCTCATCCGCGACGGGCCTTACGGCATCGGTTCGGTGCAGGAATTCATTATCCACGACCCTAAAGAGAACTATTACACCCTGGGGCGGGAATACGCCGACCAGTTGCGCGTCATCTGTTGCTTCGACTTGGTGGCTAACAGTACCGACCGGAAGCCGAACCACCTCATCACCGGCGGGGACGGCAAGCTGTGGAGCATTGATCACGGGCTGACCTTCCACTCTGACGTGAAAATCCGTACAGTCATTTGGGATTTTGGCGGGGAGCCTATTCCGGACGCGCTGCTGGATAGCCTGACGGAGTTGCAGTCCCGTCTTATGGGCCCCGAAAAGAGTATGCCGAAGCTTTTGCGGGAGCTACTGGAACTGCTGACGCCGCCGGAAGTGGAGGCGCTGAAGGGCCGGTTGGACTGGGTGCTGACCGAGCGCGTCTTCCCCGGACTGCAACGCCCCAGGCGCCGGCGCAGGGGCTGACAAGGGCGAGGCAAGAGGGCAAGGGAATGGCGGTGGAAAGAATTAGCGCGATTACCTTGGCGGTAACGGATATGGCCCGCTCGGTGGTGTTCTATCGCGATTACGTGGGATTGAACCTTTTATACGGCGGCGAACAGGCCTCCTTCACCAGCTTTCGCGTGGGCGAAGGTTTCGTCAATCTCATGCTGCGCGACGAACAGACGCGCTGGTGGGGCCGGCTGATTTTCCACGTGGACGACGTTGACGCGCACTACCGGCGGTTAACCGGCTTCGGCCTGACTCCGTCAACCGTTCCCTCTGATGCGCCGTGGGGCGAGCGCTACTTCCACATAGACGATCCGGACGGCCACGAACTTAGCTTTGCCAAGCCTCTTCTGGCGGACAGATGCCGGGCTAGGTGTTGATCAGAAAGTTGATAACGTCGCCATCTTTCACCGGGTAGGTCTTGCCTTCGGAGCGCAGTACTCCCTCTTTGCGGCCTTGGGCAATGCTGCCGCAGCGAATCAGGTCGTCGTAGTGAATCACTTCGGCGCGGATGAACCCCCGGGTAAAGTCCGTGTGGATTGTTCCTGCGGCGTCCAGGGCGGGTATCCCGTCGGGAACGGGCCAGGCGCGGACTTCATCTTCGCCCACGGTCAGAAACGAGACCAATCCCACGGTGTCATAGCAGACCTGCTTGACTCGGTCTACGGCGGACTCGCTGATGCCGAGGGCGTCGCGGAACTCTTCTCCCTCTTCTTCGGGCATGGACGCCAAGTCTGCTTCCAGTCGGGCGCATAGCTGAACCTCCCCCAGCCCGGCGGTCATTTCCGGGGGCAACCCCAGACCAGACAACACTGGCGTTCCGGCGGACTCGCCGGTGTTGAAGGCAACGACGATGGGTTTATCCGTGAGCAACTGGTAGTCGGACATAGCCGAGCGTTCCGATGCTGATAATTCCTGGTGTCGCATACGGATGCCGGACTCGAGGAAATCCTTCACTTTACGCACTGCGTCCGCCTGAGCCTGAACTGCCGGACGCTCGGCGGGGCGGGTCTTGCGGAGGGCATCGTCAAAGCGGGTTTCTGCGCGCTCCAGAGTTTCTAGGTCTGCAAGGGTCAGTTCATTGAGCATTTCGGACAATTCGCTGGCCGGATTGGCGGGGCCTTGCAAGTCGTCCTCGAAAGCCCTTACCACCAGGAGCAGCGAGTCGGCGCCCTGGAGGATGTTGCGGTGCCGGCCTGAGAGCGTCTGATGGCGGTTAGCCCGGTCTGCGGGAGCGGGAGGCAAGTCCCAGAACTTGATTTCTGCGAGGACTGTTTTGCGGGGATGATACATCTCTTTCAGCACGGCAATCCGGCTGTCTACAACCTTGACCACTCCCACCTGCACTGGGCCGGCGCTTCCGCCGTCCGTGGTGGCGTGTCCTGAAGTAAGAGCATTGAAAGTAGCGGTCTTGCCGCTCAAGGGAAGGCCGATGATAGCGATGTCCATGCCTGGGTTGTGCTCCTGTCAATTCTGGTTCGGATCGGGTTATGCCAACATATTTCTTATTGCCCGGTAATTGGTGATTTGCCGGAGCGACGGGACGAAGGTTGAATACCCTATATCCTACAACAGCCCGGCAACAGCCCGGCTGCTTCGGTCTGCTGGGCGGTGTCGGCCGGCAGGGTTCCTGCAAACGTCCGTCCGCCGGTTAAAGTAATTTGCCAGCGGCTTTCTGGGCTTTTAAGGAGCTTATAAGGGAAATCAAAGGGATAGACCGTCACCTCCGCCAGCGCCAGCAATGCGGTGGGCTTTCCCGAATTGTTCGGGCCGACAAACAGGTTCACTCGCTCGTCGAACTCGAAGGTGATGTCGTCGAAAGGCCCTGCGTTAGTGATTCTGAAACTGCTTACAGGCATTCTGCGTCCCGGCGGCTCCCCTTCGGGGCCGCTAATAAGATTGGAAGAGGCGGCCCCATTCGGTCTTAAGGGCGGCCTCTATGCGGCGGCGGCCCTTGGTCTTGAGCCAGTAGCCGTTGTGATACAGGTTCGAGGCCAGGAAAGCCCAGCCAACTATCGGGCTTCGCAGCAGCATATTCTCCAAGGGCTTGAGCGGTCCCCAATAGATGAGCTTCTGTCCCCGGCTGGCAAAGGTATTCTCAACGCCGGAGAACTTCCAGTTGACGTCGCTGATGTCCTCGCCCCGCACGTCAATATCAGCGATTTCGCCGCAGCCCAGGCCGCGCTCGTGAGCCAGGCGTATGAAGGGGATGCTCATAGGGTCGAAGCCCATCATCTTTGCGGCCACAGCGTCTATCGCCACTTGGTCGGCACTGGCCAGGATGCGGTTCTTGACGTGCCAGCGCATGGCGCGGGGGCCTGGGCCGTCGCCGGCGAAGGTGCCGTCCATCACCGCGAACAGGCCTGGGTGAATTTCCTGCTGGATGGCCAGCAGGTCAACCAGGGTCTCATGGATGACCGAGTGGGTCCAGTGGCGCTTGCGGTGCAGCAGCCCCCCGAAGGCGTTCTTCATGGCGCCGGTCATAGTAGTGAACACGTGAGTCTTCATCGTGGGGAGCTGGACGATGTTGGTTCCTGGGAAGGATTCCGGTATCTGTATGCCCTCGGGGAAAATATCGTCCAGCGCCAGCATCTCGGCGCGGGGCTTGTAGTCAATCCAGCGATTGGGCGGGCTGTCCAGGTGGATGGCCGACAATCCGACTCGATCTTGGGCGGCCTTATGCCTATTGTTGGCTTCACCTTCGTAGGAATCTACGACTACCGTGCCGTTGTGGGCGGCTATCAGGTCGTTATGCCCCATGGCCCTAAGCGTGTTGGCAACGCCCTCAATCTGCCAGGGAGTTGACGAGCATCCCGGATACCAGTGCTGCCAGGATATGTTCACCTTGAGCAGGGTGCGATTTCCCGGGGGCAGGAACTCGCCGGCGCCGGCCAGGGCCATAGCGCGGGCGATGTCGTCCAGCACCGTCTCTGGCGTGGCGGCAACTACGGCGACCACTGGAGCCGTGGCAGTTCGGGCCGAGGGGTGGACAGGGGCTTGTTGGGTCTGCATCTAATTCATCCTGAGCTTATCGAGGGAGTTATACCGCATCTAGCCGACGAGATTCCCTGCGAGCTGGGCGCGCTGCTGTGCGCCCAATAACATATTATCCTACCCGTTTAACAGGAGCACCACCGCCGACACCGCCAGCCAGGCAACGATGCACGCTATCAGCGGAAGGTCTCGCACCATCAACTGCTCTGGAGCCTCGGCGTGGTTGCTGGTGTTCAGAAGGTACAGGTACCGGAACAGCCCCAGCGCCACCAGCGGCAGGGTGAACAGCATGGCGTTGTTGTCGGGCAGATTTTCCGCTTCGATGGTATATAAAGTATAGCTGAGCAACGCCGCCGTTGCCGAGATGTTCAGGAGTTGGGATATGAACGGCCCGGGATAGTGGGCAAGCACCCGGCGTTGAAGGGCCGCGTTGTCCCCGGCTATACGGACTTCGGCGTACCGGCGGCCTAGGACGATGAACAACGCCCCGGCCCCGGTGGTGGTGTAGAGCCAGGGCGATGGGTCGACGTCTATGGCTAGCGCCCCAGAAACGGCGCGGATGACATAGCCGCTGGCTACCGAGAACACGTCTAGCAGCGCCACGTTCTTGCCGCCAAGGCAATAGACCGCGTTGATGGCGAGATAGACGGCGGAGACAAGCAACAGGGGCAGTCCTACGTACCCCATGGCGGCCAGTCCGGCGATGGTCAGGAGGGCAATCAGCGCAGTGGCCGCCGGGATTCCTACTCGGCCGGAGGCGATGGGCCGGTGCCGCTTTCGGGGATGCTCGCGGTCGGCGCGGCGGTCCATCAGGTCATTGAAGATGTAAACGCCGCTGGACAAGGCGCAGAAGCCAAGGAACAGCATAGCCAGCTGCCCCAGCAGTTGGGGGATGTCTCCCAGCGCATCCACTGACCAGGCGATCTCTACGGCGAACAGGAAGGGGAGAAACACCAGACCGTTCTTGACCCATTGCAACGGTCTGAGAAGGCGGAATACGTCTGCCATTTACCGAACCTAACGGCGCGGGGCGCCCGCCGGCCCCGGAGGGGTCGATGGGGAGGCCCTTTCGATGCCCCGCAGCAGGGAGTACCAGGCGCCGAGAAACGACATACTGCCATAGTAGAAAGTGGCCACCACCACTCCGCCCCACAGCAGGAACGGGTAGGCGAAATCTCCGGCCAGCGTAACTATGACAGCCGCGGCCACCGTTATGACTCCCACAACGGAGCCCAGCCACAAACCGTAAGCCAAGGCCTTCCGGCCCGGCGAACCGGGGTAATCTCTGGCCGGATTGATTCCGAAATAGCCTGCGATGAAGGGGCCGGCGGGCACTCCCACGAAATGCACAACGGGGATAATGGCTAGAAGGAGAACCACTCCTAGCCCGATGAACACGCCTTTAATCATTGCCACAAGCCAACCGAGAGGAGTATAAACAGCGCCGGTATTATATCCGAAAAGCGTCCTCTTTCCCGGACGTTATTGGCCCGGACGTTATTGGCCCGGACGTTATTGGCCCGGACGTTATTGGCCCGGACGTTATTGGCCCGGACGTTATTGGCCCGGACGTTATTGGCCCGGACGTTATTGGCCCGGACGTTATTGGCCCGGACGTTATTGGCCCGGACGTTATTGGCCCGGACGTTATTGGCCCGGACGTTATTGGCCCGGACGTTATTGGCCCGGACGTTATTGGCCCGGACGTTATTGGCCCGGACGTTATTGGCCCGGACGTTATTGGCCCGGACGTTATTGGCCCGGACGTTATTGGCCCGGACGTTATTGGCCCGGACGTTATTGGCCCGGACGTTATTGGCCCGGACGTTATTGGCCCGGACGTTATTGGCCCGGACGTTATTGGCCCGGACGTTATTGGCCCGGACGTTATTGGCCCGGACGTTATTGGCCCGGACGTTATTGGCCCGGACGTTATTGGCCCGGACGTTATTGGCCCGGACGTTATTGGCCCGGACGTTATTGGCCCGGACGTTATTGGCCCGGACGTTATTGGCCCGGACGTTATTGGCCCGGACGTTATTGGCCCGGACGTTATTGGCCCGGACGTTATTGGCCCGGACGTTATTGGCCCGGACGTTATTGGCCCGGACGTTATTGGCCCGGACGTTATTGGCCCGGACGTTATTGGACAGATAGAGTAATCGAGGAGGCCCATATTTGTCTGGCGGCGATAATTCCCCTTTCCTGCGTTTCGTTGGCATTGAAGAAGGTCTGTCGGAGAAGGGCGTAGGCAGCGTTTCGATGGCAATTCAGCCCCATCACCTTCAGGCCGCCGGTCAGGTTCACGGCGGGCTGATGGCGGTTCTGGTGGATACTGCCTTTTTCCGCGCCGTCCGCTCCACACTGGCGCCGAATCAGCGTACCACCACTGTCGAGCTGAAGGTGAATTTCCTGGAGAGCGCGAGCTCCGGCTGCCTCACCGCCACTGCCAGGATAATCGGCAGCAGTAACCGCCTGACGGTTGCGGACGTTGAAGTCGTCTCGGACGATGGCCGGCTTGTAGCTCAGGGCCTCGGAACATTCCTTGTTATGAACGGGGAAAGCGGCTGAAGGCGAGACGGCTCATTCCCTGCGGCATGGCTGCGTCTTAATGGTCTTGAAAGCGCAACCGGCTACTCGGTTACCCCCCGCGCCCGGTATTGCAGGGCTTCTGCGAGATGGGCAACGCCGATGGTATCCGCGCCGGCAAGGTCAGCGATAGTGCGCGAGACTTTCAGCACCCGGTGGAATGCCCGGGCCGATAGATTGAGGCGCTGGGCAGCGGTATGGAGCAGGCTTTTTGCCCCATCTTCCAGCGAACAGTGTTGCGTGACTTCTGCCGGCCCCATTTCCGAGTTGCAGAGGAACCCGCCGCCCTTAAAACGCTCGCGCTGCACTTCCCGCGCCTGCTCTACTCGCTGGCGAGGGTAGCTGGAGTCTTCGGCGGGGCGGTGTTCCACCAGTTTCTCATACTCCACCGGGGGGACTTCGACGAACACGTCCACCCGGTCCATCAGCGGCCCGCTGATTTTCCTCTGGTAACGGGCAACGGAAGACGGATTGCAGGTGCATTCCTTGACCGGGTGGCTGTGAAAACCGCAAGGGCAGGGGTTCATGGCGGCCACCATCATAAAGCTGGCGGGATAGGTAACGCTGCCCGTGACGCGGCTGATGGTCACTACCTTGTCTTCCAGCGGCTGACGTAGGGACTCCAGCGCGGCATGGTTGAACTCAGGCAACTCATCGAGGAACAGCACTCCGCGATGGCTCAGCGTGATTTCGCCGGGGCGCAGGGTGCGGCCGCCGCCCACCAGACCGGCGTTGGAGATGGTGTAGTGGGGCGAACGGAAGGGACGTTGTAGCATCAAGGGGTTCTCGCTCTGGAGGCCGCCGTTGACGCTATATATCTTGGTGACTTCCAAGGCTTCCTGTGGGGCCATGCGCGGCAGAATTGAAGGAAGGCAACGAGCAAGCAGGGTTTTGCCGCTGCCCGGAGGGCCGCTGAACAGCAGGTTGTGGAACCCAGCGGCGGCGACTTCCAGCGCCCGCTTGGCGTGGTCTTGGCCGCGGATATGAGCCAAGTCCATCGGGTCGTTCACCCGCGGCAGATCCGAGCATCTGGTCCATCCGTCTCCCTGCATCGGTTGCAGCAGGGCGTCTCCCCGCAGGTGCCGCACCACGGAGTCCAGCGTTGCGGCGGGGTAAACTGTGATGTCTTCCACCAGCGAGGCTTCTTCGGCGTTCATCTCTGGCACGAAAACCGAATCGTAGCCTTGGTCGCGGGCGACCGACGCCATGGCGAGAATCCCGTTGGTGTGGCGCAGGCTGCCGTCCAGCGACAGCTCGCCCAGGAAAACAGCCCCGGCGGGCGCCGATTCGAGCTGGCCGGAGCTCAGCAGGATGCCGATGGCAATGGGCAGGTCGTAGGCTGGTCCTTCCTTCTTCAAGTCTGCCGGGGCTAGGTTGACGGTGATGCGCCGCATGGGAAACTCGCAGCCGCTGTTGCGCAGGGCGGCGCGAACCCGCTCCTTGGACTCCTGGACTGCCGTGTCCGCTAGTCCCACCATGTTGAACTTGGGAAGCCCTGGGGAAAGGTCTACCTCGACCCTGATGATGAATCCTTCCAGTCCTACCGTAGCGCAGGAATTGGTGCAGGCTAACACGCGCTCCTCCCTTTGCTCTCTTGACTAGCCCCGCACTTTCGCTACCGGACAGCGGGGAGGCGAGCTGTAGGTTTGTCCGGTACTCGGCTCCCCTGAACTATATTGCGCTAGAACATATTTTCGCAAGAGGCAGTTGTCATAAATTTGGGGGGGGGTAGTTATTGCTCTTATACCAAAGGGTTGGGTTCCCGCTTTCGAGGGAATAACAAAGCAAGACAGGAATGATAGAGAAGGGAAAATGACAGAGAAGGGAGGCTTTCGGGCAGGTTTGGGGCACGGGGACAGGTTACTGCGTTTCGGGAGCGCTGACGCGGACGGTGATGATGTCGGTATCATGATATTGCTGGTGCTTTACCGACGAGGCGAAGCTGCGCAGCAACAGGAGAGAAAGCTCGTTTTCTGCCGGCTCTTGAGTGTCATGTTGCTGGAGCTGGCGGACTTGGTCTTCTATATTGCCTTCTCCGCCGCCGCCAATAAACTCCAGGTCCGCTACATTGCCATCGCCAGAGGCAATGACGACCAGTTGACGCTGCTGTTCGGGATTTTCGCTGGTATCGGACCCGTCGAGGTTCAGCGGGGCTAGGGTTAACAGGGTCTCTTCCGCTACTGCGCTCAAGCGCTCCTTCATGGCGTCGTTCCATCCCCGGCGCGCCGCAAATCTGGAGATAAACTCATTGAGAGCCGGCAGGGTGTCTATATGGAGCTTCGAGGTGAAGCGCATCCCCCGAGGATTGGTGTACTCCAGATACAGAATCATGACCACTATGGCCACGCCCCCGGTGGTTATTCCGCTCTTTAGTAGTGTTCCCCACACCGACCCTTCGTCGGGCAATGAGAACAGTCCGAACTGGAAAGCCGCGCCAATCCAGAAACATACCCCTGCTAGAAGGACTCTTTGTCGGTTTTGCTCACTCTGTATGACCGTCCGCGCCCCTTCAACAAACAGTCCGCCCGATAGTACTATTAGGTATCCCGCGATGACCGGGCCCGGAATAGTGCTGAGCAACCCGGAAATTTTGGGGAGAAGGGCGACCACGATTAACAGGGCGCCCATGCAATAGCCGACTCTGCGAGAGGCTACTCCGGTGGTCTGCGTGTAAGAGACAGTGCCAGGATTGACGATGTTGGGCACTGCGCTGGCGATGCTGGCTAGAAGATTAGTAACTCCGGTGCCGGCCAACGCCCCCTGCACCTGACGAAAGTCAACGGCCCGCTGGTCTCGCCACGCCACCCGCTGCTGGGTGATGGCTTCTCCGTTGCACTGGATGGAAATCACCACGCCGAGAAACAGGAAAGCCGGAAGCAACGTCCAGAAGGAGACGCCGAAATCCAGGCCCAGCCCGGGCCATGAGGAGGGAAAACCAAACCAGGGCGCCTTAATCACTGCTTCGGAGTCATAGAATCCGAACCCGGCGGCCACGGCGCAGCCGATAATCAAGCCTATCACCGGGCCCCACAGGCGAAGTATGGCTGAACCCCGAAGTATGAGAGCGGCAATAACGCCCAGGGTAATCAGCGCGGTGATCGGCCCTCCCACCGGTTCCTCCGGCACGTCCTGCATCAGTCGTGGAACTACCGAGGCAAGGGTAATGGACAGTATCATCAACACCGTGCCGCCCACTGTGGGCGTCACGATTCTGCGGAGGATGAACAGCCAGCGGGAGATGACCAGTTGTAGCCCTGCGGAAACGAGAACCAAGGCAGTCAGCGTAGCCGGCCCCCCGTCCACTACCGCTGAGATACAGAACGGTATGGAAAAGGCGGCAGTGAACATGGGCAGGACTGCCCCGGCGCCGATGGGGCCGATGCGCCGCACCTGGATAAAGGTGGACAGACCGCAGACCACCAAGGAGGCGAAGACCATCCATATCAGGTAGGAGTCATCCCTTCCGGATGCCTTTGCGACTACCACAGGGGTTACCAGCAAGGTAACCGAGGCCACGAGGCTGAACTGGGCCCCATAGCCGAGGGAGGCCATAAGAGGAGGGTTTTCGTGGGCCTCGTATTGGGGGTTCTGTGAAGGCGATGATGCCAAGACCGTCTCCCGGCCTCAATTGCTTGGGGATAGAAAATTGCTGCGAGTAATACTATAACAGAATTGCATTCTTTGCCTCAGCGTCGCGGCTGTCATAAGAATCGCGGCTGCCTTTATCCGCTAATCGTGATGCGGTAAAGGTCGTAGGCGGCGCTGATGGGCCCGGAGTATTTCTGGGCGGCGTCATCCAGCAACGGCGTCTGGTCTATGTGGAAGGCGTTGTCTATGTGGGTCAAGACTAGTTGACCCACCGAAGCCTGCTCCCCGGAGCGGGCGGCGTCTCCCGAAGTTGAGTGGAGGCGTCCGGTCGCTCTCGCGTGGTCGGCATCGGTGGCGAGGGATTCGTGGATGAGCAGGTCGGCGCCCTGTGCTGCCTCTACCAGATTCCGGCTATAAGTGGTATCGCCAGAGAAGACTACAACTATACCGCCGGACTCGATGCGCCAGCCGATGGAGCCGGGAATGTGGTCAACATCGAAAGACCACGCTACGGTCTCCGGCCCCAGCTCCAGCCGGTGGCCGCGGGGCGCTTCCCGCCAGCGCATCACCTCTCGCCCCGCGTGGTTGTAAGCGCTGTTCTCGCAGACTTCAGGCACTCGGCCCGCTACCGCCGTCTTGCGCAGTCCTTCCAGCCCCTGGGCGCTGCCATAGATTAGCAGAGGGGATTCCTCGAGAATTTCATGGGAACGGCGGCCCTGAATGAATGTAACGCCGGAAAGATGGTCCGGGTGGTCATGCGACAGCAGCACATGGTCGTAGTCGGATGCCCGGATTCCGGAGGCCTCGCCGTTGCGGAGCGCCGAGTTGCCGGAGCTGCCGTCCAGCAACAACGTAGAGCCGTCAGGGCAGCGGACGGCTATGGCGGTATGAGCGCGGGTGGTTGACATACCCGCGCCGGTACCGAGGAATATGACCTCCAATGTTCCCATTCTTAGATGGTTCCCATTCTTAGACGCTCATCCCAGCGTAATCTGTTGGCAGTCTTGGGCAATAGCTATGGGGCCGGCATAACGTTGGGCTGCTTCCACGCCCAGAGGTTCGGGGCCGGCGTGATATGCGTCGGTGAGGTGGGTGAGGATGAGGCTGGCAACTCCGGCTTCATCCGCCGCTTGGCCGGCTTCACCGGCGGTGCAATGCCCGGCAGCGGCGGCGGAGCCGACGTCCCCGACGCAGAAGGCTTCGTGGATTAACAGGTCTGCGCCCTCCGCCGCTTTCACGACATCCGGGCTATAACGGGTGTCGCCGGAGAATACGATGGCTTTGCCGTCGCACTCTACGCGCCAGCCTGAAGCTCCGGTGATGTGGTTGGCCGGGAAGCGCCAGGCTATCGTTCGAGGCCCCAGTTCTATAACTTGACCCGGCGCAACAGGCCGCCAGCTAAGAATCTCCCGCCCCTCAAGGTTGCGCCCAAAGTTACCTGAAATGTCCCAAATGTTCAATCGGGTGGCCAGACATTGACGCTTTAGACCCTCCAGGGCCTCATAGGATGCGTGGATTCTCAATGGGCTGTTGTCGGGGGCGAACAGAGCGCGGTCAAATTGCACGAAGTCTATCCCGGACATGTGGTCGGGATGGTCGTGAGAGAGCAGAATGTCGTCAAACTCTCGCAGGTTGATGCCCACGGCATTGGCCTGGCGCAACGCAGAGTTGCCAGAGCTTGCGTCCAGCAGCAGCTTCGTTCCGTCGGGGCATTCCAGAGTCATAGCCGTGTGCGCTCGCAGGGTTGAGCTCCCTGCCCCGGTGCCCAAGAACGTTATCTTCATAGCCGGCTCTACTGGCGCCCCTGGGGGTGAGCCTGCTCGCGCAGCAGGCTGAGGGCGCGCAGAACCGGCGCTTCGGTAAAGCTGAACAGCACCGCCGGCTCGGTATCCGAGGCGTTGGCGTGTTCATGGTAATTCCAGCCGGGGACGGCGAAGACGTCTTTGTCTTCCCATTCCAGGGCCTCGCCGTTTATTACTGAGCGGCCCTGCCCTTGAACTACATGGTATATAGCGCCGGCGGTATGGCGGTGGGCCTGGGTGGCCTCGCCGGGGCGCAGCATTTGGATATGGCAGGCAATAGTGGGCATAACCGGGCCGCCGGTATTGGGGTTGGTGTATTCCATGATGACTCCGTCGAAAGGGCTCCCGTCCACTTCCGGGGCGAGCCTTTGCAGCGTTTCCCAAGTCTGCTTCCAGGGATAATGTAGCAATGGGGAGTGAGACGCGCCGCCGTTCTCCCATGTGGGGCGGAGGGTGCCGGCGCCGTAGCGAGTGAGCGATGAGTCTGGGGGGGTGGTGACGGGCTGAACGTCTTCAGGGTAAGGCTCGTAGTAGACGGCCTCCAGCATATGAACCAGCGGAATGTCTAGCCCGTCCAGCCAGATGATGGGGTCGGCCGTGTCGTTGGCGTGGTCGTGCCAGGTCCAGTTGGGAGTCAGCACTAGGTCGCCGGGGAACATGGGTATGCGGTCGCCGTTGACCGTGGTGGAGCCGCCTTGGCTGTCGATGATGAAGCGCAAGGCTGCCGGCGTGTGCCGGTGCGCCCGCGCCGCCTCGCCCGGCATCACGATTTGCAGACCGGCGAACATGGAGTTGGTGGTTGCGATACGGTTCAGGCCGGGATTCAGCAACATAAGCACTCGGCGCTCGGCATCGGCGGTGCCGATTAGGTCACCGGCCCGCAAAGCCTGGGGCCGAAGGTCGCGCCACCGCCAGAGAAAAGGCATTGCCTTGCTCTTGGGCTCGGCCACCAGGGCCTCCTCCTGTACCAGCCAGAGGGGGGATGTACCGATTTCCCGCAGTTCGTCGTAGAAATGTTCCAGGGTTTCCCTTGTTGCTGCCGAACTCGATAGCATCCTTATGCCTCCCGTCAGGCTGGAATAGAACACCGGAATATTAAGATACGTTGGGGAAAGCGGCTTACGCGCCGTTGCGCTGTTCCTGCCATGCCGCCAGCCGCGCCTCCAGCGCCCGTTGCCGCAGGGCGACGGTCAAGTCACCGCGGGTGCGTTCCAGAACGGCTCGCATGGCGTCGGTGGTATGGCGCAGGCCGCCGGTCACAGCCTCGGGAAAGTCTACAGTTACCAGCACGCCGTATATCTCGTCCATAACTTCCATCAGTTCTTCGCAGCGTTCCACGCTGTCTCGGCGCAAGGCGTCGAGGATGTACCGGCGCAGCTCGCCGATTACTTCCGCCATGCCGTTGAGATATGCAGGCGGGTCTATGCCCAACTCCTCGGCGGTAGGAATGTCGTTGCCGGAGATGATGGCAAAGGTAATGTTGGCCTCGGTGAATTCTTTACGGGCGTCGTTTAGGAAACCCGCATTGTAGATTAGCGGGTTGTCGGCTCTGATATGCTCTGCATCCTGCAGACGGGATTCGGCGGACTGGATTAGCCGGCGAGCTTCATCGAAATCAGAGCGGTGGACGGCACGGATGGCATTTGCCGAGGAGCGAATCACTTCCCGGGATACCGACAGCCCTTCTTCCCGGTCGCGGTTGCGGCCTGTGAGCTGCTCGATGGCGTGATTGCCGATGCTGGAGAGATGGGCGCTGTATCGAGACGGCATTAGACTCGGCCCCCGGCGTCGGCGATGGCGGCGGTCATTTGGGCTGCCGCGGCTTCCGGTTCTTTGGCGGAGCCTACGGCGGCAGTAACGCAGATGGCGTCGGCGCCAGCTTCCACCACCGGGGCTACGTTGCCGAGGTTGATGCCGCCAATGGCGACTAGGGGCGTGTCTCCGGCGATGGACTTGGCCTCCCGAACCCGCTCCGGCCCCTGGGGATTGCGGGCGACGCCCTTGCTGGTGGTGGCGTAAATTGCGCCGAAAGCGAGGTGGTCCGCCCCCATTTCTTTGGACTCCGCCAGTTGCTCGAACTCGCGGTTAGAGCGTCCCAGAACCTGATGGGGCGCGAGAATCTGGCGCGCCTGGGGCACTGGCAGGTCTGTCTGGCCGACGTGCAGCCCCCCGGAGCCTACTGCCGCCGCTATATCCGCGTGGTCGTTGATTATCAGCAATGCTCCGTTGCGCTGGCATAAATTCTGGAGCGCCGCAGCTAGAGGCAATGACTCGCCCTTGTCTCGCAGTTTATCGCGCAACTGCAACATTCGCGCCCCCCCGTTGACCGCGGCAACGGCGATTTCCAGCGGGTCGCGGCCTCCGGTGACTTGCGGGTCTATGATGACGTACAGGCCCCGCACTTGGTCGGCGCTTTCGCGGCGGAGGGCCGCGCTAACCTCGGCCGACAACTCTTCGAGGGATTGCCGGACGCGCCCGGCTATTTCCCACGGGATGGGGCTGGAAGATTCGTTGGCCTCCAGTTGCGATAAGAGCAATTGCGCTGTGGCAATCATTGACAGAGTCTGCTCGCCTGTCTGTGGGGGAGCGTCTGCCGGGGAATCTAGAGCCAATGGAGAGGGCAGAGATGGCAGCAATTGGGCTAACCCGCGATGGGAACCGGCTGCCGAAGCCGGCGGCCCGGAAGCCAGAGCGCTCAGACAGTGGTGAATCATGGAATAGCGGCTGTGTCCGTCGTTGCTCACAGGTCAAGCCCCTTGGGAGTCTCGCCCGAGCGGGCGGCGTCTATGTTGTCTCGGACGGCCGGCGGCATATCCACGCCGAATTTTTGGAAAGCAGCTTCCACATTCCGTCCGATGTTGCGGGGGTCTTGGTAGTACTCCGGCGAGCGATGCCCGCTGCCGGGCGCGAACTGCTCATGGACCGAGGCCACCGTCTTGCCCATGGCGAAAGTCGACATCCGCCGCGACATATCTCTGCTGCCGCAGTAGGAGCAGACGGCAGTAATTTCGCTGTTGATAGAGCGCACAAAGAAAGACGACACCCGCCCGCAGTCCTGGCACCTGTATTCGTATATGGGCATCAAGCCCTCCCTCCAAGAGTTGTCCCAAAATTAAAACAGTGTTTATGAAATCTAAACAATCATATGCCGGACATCAACCGGAAATCCGCCATTGGCTGGATTCCGGACAATCCCTTATGCTATTGACTATCATCAGAACCGCCGGTAATCTCGCGCCGCATCCGGTCGAAATCAGGGGTGGTTTGCCCGCCCATCTCCTGCTTGATCCTGCCCATATACCGGTCGATGCTGGCAGGGCTGTTCTCGTCCACATCTCTGGCGGTTTCGCTGCTAGGCGCCCAATTCAGGCTGTCGCCCCATGACGGACGGAAAGAGAAAGCGGACATCAGCCGCGTCATGTCCGTTCCGCCGCACTGGCGGCACTCCACAGAGTTCTCAGCCGTCCAACTATAGACGAGCTTGGAAGTAACGGCGTTGCAATCTCCGCAACGGTATTCGTATATAGGCATAGCAAGAGTATTTTAGCACGGCGACGATACAGGCGCAGGGAGTCTACTGGTCTTGCAGGCGGCGGAGTTGTTCCCGTAGCCGCTCCACCTCTGCCAACGCCGCGTCGTGCTCGGCTTCAGAGGCCAATCGGGCGGCGCGTTCCTCGCCGACGCTGCGCAGATAGCGGCCGGTTTCGTAATACAACCGCCGGCGGTTGCGGCGCACAGGCACAGGTCGCGGCCAATCATACCAACGACGTGCAGGAGCCGGCGGTCTGCGGCGCACAGGCACAGGTCACGGCCAATCATACCAGCCGGCGGTCTGCGGCGCACAGGCACAGGTGCATACCAACGAGCCGGCGGTCTGCGGCGCATAGGCACAGGTCTAGGGCGGTGCTGTAACCTCAGACCATCCCGTCCTTTTCGGTGGTCAGTTCGACGGGCTGATACTCTCCGCCGGTCAGAATGTCTCCCGCCAGGGAGGAACCATAGCGGGCGCCGCCGGTGGGGTCGGAACGCCAGTATTCGCCGATTCCAATTTGGGCATAGAGCGTTTGTTTGGGGCCGGTGTCTCCCCGGCGGCGGGTAGTGTGAGAAGCTGCCTCCAGGGCGAAGCCAGGGGGCTTGCCCGCCTCGTGAATTACGTATCCGTCCGCTGCCTTATGGAGCGGGTGTCCACGCCAAAACCACATAGACGCCGGGGCGAACCCGTCCACGGCGAAGGTCATCGGGATTGCAGAAAACAAAGCTGCCCGTATCCGCCAGCGTGCTGGGCTGACTGGAGTAATAGTCCCGGAGCAGATGGCCTGATTCATCGATAGGCTCGGCTTGAAGCATATCTTCTCGCAGATATTTCGGGCCGGGGCAAATGAAACCTTCGGGCAAAATTTGCTTGTATGGCAGGAATGGAACAGAAAGGTTCGACGCTTTTGAGGTCATAGCGGGCCTCACGCCATGCGGTGGTGCGGAGTCGGGTGACTTTAGCGTAGATGATAGCAAAGGGACGGCGCCGGGAAAACTCGCCGCATACGGCATTTCTCAATTATAGTTGAGGTCTTACTAAGGCCAGGGAAAGATAGGCGATAAGCGTCCCGCCGGAAACCCGGCCCGAATTCTGGGAAGCGTTCAACCACCGCTGGGCAAAAATCCTGGCCGAACCGGAGTAAGGGCAGGCCGGAATTTCCCACCCCTGCTGTATAATGCGGCTACCCAGCATATAGCCGCGCGAGGTGCCGCCATGACCATGCCCCTCTTTCCCCAGGAGCGACAGCCGCTCTTGATGATTATGGACGGCCATGCCATGGTGCATCGCTCTTTCCGCGCCATCTCGACTCAGCGCAACTTGACCAGCGCCACGGGCGAGGACACCACCGGCGTATACGGCTTCGCCAACGTGTTCCTGCGGGCATTGCAGGAGTGGAATCCGGCCTACTGCGCCATCGCCTTCGATACCGCGGCGCCCACCTTTCGGCACGAGCAGTTCGTGGACTACAAGGCGCAGCGCCCGCCTACGCCGCCGGAATTGCGGCCCCAGTTCGACCGGGTGAAACAGCTTATGGCGGCCTTCGGCGTTCCGGTGTTCGAGCTGGACGGCTGGGAGGCCGATGACGTAATCGGTACGCTGACCCAGCAGGCCGAAGAGTCGGGCATCGACTCGGTGATACTTACGGGCGACCGTGACACCTTCCAACTCATCTCTCCCCATGTACGGGTGGATATGGCCTCCAGTATCCAGGAGCGGAAGGTGTATGACGAGGCGGGTCTGGCGGAACGCTACTCGGGCTTAACCGCGGCCCAACAGCCCGACTTCAAAGCGCTGGTCGGCGACAATTCCGATAATATCCCCGGAGTCCCCAAGGTGGGGGAAAAGCGCGCCGCCGCTCTGCTGGGGGAGTATGGCAGTCTGGAAGGGATCTACGAGAACTTGGATGCGGTGAAACCTCCCAGCGTCAAGGCGGCGTTGGGCGAGAACAAGGCCCGCGCTTTCGAGAACCGCGGCCTGATGACCATTGCCCGCCACGCTCCGTTGACGCTGGACTTGGAGCAATGCCGTTTCTGGCGATATGACCGCCGCGTCGTGGTGGATTTTTTGACGGAACTGCAATTCCACAGCGTAATCTATCGCGTTCCTCAGCCCGACGGTCCGGAAGTTGCCGGGAAAGCCGAAATGACTACCGACTACGCCGTTGTCCAGACGCCGGCTCAACTGGACTCGATGATTACCGCCATTGAGGAAGCGGGCAGCTTCGCTTTCGACACCGAGACTACCTCCATAGATGCTATGCGGGCCGAGCTGGTGGGGCTGTCTTTCGCCATAGCTCCGGGCCGGGCATGGTACATCCCTGTGGGGCACCGCGAGGGCAAGCAGTTATCCATGGAGTCTGTGCTGGCCGCTGTTCGCCCGCTGTTTGAGTCTTCGGACCTCGCCAAGTGCGCCCACAACGCCAACTACGACATAACCGTGCTGGCTAATCACGGAGTCAAGTGCGCCGATGTGGACTTCGACACAATGATTGCCGCCCATGTTCTGGGTGGCAATTATAACCAGCTTGGCCTGAAGGACCTGTCCATGGAAAAGCTGGGACACGAGATGACCAACATCAAAGATCTCATAGGCACGGGGCGAAAGCAGATTACCTTCGACCAGGTGGACATCCCTGCCGCCGCCGACTATGCCGCCGCGGACTCAGACATTACCTTTCGCCTTCGAGACTTATTCGAGCCTCAGTTGCAACAGCATAACTTGCGCGGCCTGATGGACAGCACCGAGATGGCTCTTTTGCCCGTCTTGGTGACTATGCAGCGCCATGGCATAAAGATGGACGCCGGCGTGCTTCATGAGATGTCCGCCGATTTGTACCGGCAGATGACGGAGATTGAAAACGCAATCTACCAGTCCATCGGCCACACGGTGAACATAAACTCCCCGCAACAGTTGAGTTCCCTTTTGTTCCAGGAATTGGGGCTGACAAAGACCAAGCGCACGAGAACCGGCTACTCCACTGACGCCAATGCCCTGGAGTCCCTGAGGAGCGAGCACCCGGTGGTAGAGCAGATACTGGAATACCGCCAGGTATCCAAGCTCAAGTCCACCTATGTTGACGCCCTGCCCGAGATGATTAACCCGGTCACTGGACGGGTTCATACGAGCTACAACCAGACAGGCTCGGCCACCGGCCGCATATCCAGCAGCGATCCCAATTTGCAGAATATCCCCATCCGCACCGAGTTGGGCCGCGAGGTGCGCCGCGCTTTTGTTGCCGAGGGCGCGCCCGACTGGCAGCTTTTCTCGGCCGACTACTCCCAGATAGAGCTGCGAGTGCTGGCCCATCTTTCGCAGGACCCCGGGCTGCTGGATGCTTTCCGGCGGGGCGAGGACATCCATTCCGCCACCGCGTCGCTGATGTTCGAGGTGCCGCTGAACGAAGTTGACTCGGAAATGCGCCGTATTGCCAAGGTGCTGAACTTTGGCGTTATCTACGGCCTGTCGCCCCACGGAATCTCCCAGCAGACGGGCTTCAGCCGCGAGCGAGGCAAGGAGTTCATAGATACCTACTTCGCCAAATACCCCGGAATCAGCGAGTATTTGGAGGAGGTTAAGACTCAGGCTCGCGCTGACCAGTATGTGGAGACGGTGATGGGCCGCCGCCGCTATCTGCCGGATATCAATAGCAGCAACTTCAATACCCGAAGCGCCGCCGAGCGCATGGCCATCAATATGCCGGTTCAAGGCACCGCCGCTGACATAATGAAGCTGGCTATGATTCGAGTCCAGCGCCGGCTTGACGCCGAGGGGATGCGCACCAGGATGCTGCTCCAGGTTCACGATGAACTGGTCTTCGAGACGCCCCGCGAGGAGCTGGAGGCGCTGCGCGGTTTGGTGTTCGACGAGATGCCCGCCGCTATGAACCTCGACGTAACGCTGAAGGTGGACGCCAAGTGGGCCGACAACTGGGGGGATATGGGGTAAGGGGGATGCCCCAATACACGATGGGAGTTACTGCAATGAGGGCTACAATTTTGCTGGCCTATGAACTCTTGCAGAACCTGTGGTTCAAGGTGAACCCGGTCACGTACCAAATCGAGAAGGCGCCTGACGACGAAATACACCCGCCCTGCCAGCTATGAGGGAGCAACCGTTATGGACCTAATCCGCAGCCTGATTTTCGTTCCCGGCAACCGGGCTAATATGCTGGAGCGGGCCCGCTCCTTTGACGCTGATGTCATTATGGTCGATTTGGAGGACTCGGTACCGCCGGGCGGGAAGGCCAACGCCCGGGATATGGCCCGCGAGTGGGTTCCCTCCCTCCACGCCGAAGGCAAGCGCGTGATGGTGCGGGTCAACTCGCTGGATACGGGCCTGACCCGCGCCGAGTTGGAAACTTTAGTGTCGCCAGCCCTCTACGGTATCAGCCTCGGCAAAGTCGAATCGGTGCGCGACATCCGCACTGTCCACGAGCTGCTGGCTCCGCTGGAAGCCGCCGCCGGGTTGGAGAGCGGTTCCCTGCGCATCATTCCGTGGATAGAAACGGCCAAAGCGGCTTGGGACGCCCGGGCTATCGCTGAGGCATCGCAGCGGGTGGCGGCCATCGCTTTCGGGGCTGAAGACTTCACCAATGATATGGGGATCGAGCGCACCGACACAGGCGAAGAAGTGGCAGTTCCGAGGGCGTGGGTGCCGGTGGCGGCCCGCGCTGGCGAGGTCGGCGCCCTCGATTCTCCCTTCGTGCGCTTCCGCGACCCCGACGCCCTGCGCGCGGATGCCGGACGCGCGCGCCGGATGGGCTATACGGGCAAGTTCGCCATCCACCCGGCCCAACTGGAAATCATCAACGAAACCTTCAGTCCCTCCGGCGAGGAAATCGAATATGCCCGCAGGGTGGTTGAAGCATGGGACGCCGCAGAGGCGGGAGGGCGCGGCTCTCTGGCTCTGGACGGCCGGATGGTGGATGTTCCCGTGGTCAAGCGGGCGCAGAACCTGTTGGCTTTTGCCGAGGCCATATGCAAGGCCGGGGAGCGGGGTTAGACGTTTATGGCTGACCGAATCATTCTGGAAGGGATGCAGTTCTATGGCTATCATGGCGTTAATCCCGAGGAGCGCATCCTAGGCCAGCGTTACATCGTAGACCTTACCGCCGAAATCGACCTGCGATTGGCCGGGCAGACGGACCGGCTGGAGGACACTGTCAGCTACTCTCACATCTACCGCAGGGTACGAGAGGTGATGGAAGGCGAGCCGCGCAATCTGCTGGAGTCTGCCGCCGAGGCCATCGCGGCCCTCGTGCTGACCGAGTTTGCGGTGGAGTCGGTGCTGGTAACGGTGAAGAAGCCCAGCCCGCCGGTTCGCGGCTCCTTAATCGAGCTGGCCGCCGTGCAGATATACCGCACCCAAAATCAAGTTGCCTATTAGTTAGTGGAACACAATTGTGCGTCCGAAAGAAGGCAGGTAGAAGCCATGAGAGTACACGACTATCACGATGGCAATCTCCGGCTGCAAGAGCGTTACGATACCCGGCGGCTGGCTGACCGGCTCAAGGAAAGAGTGTCCGAAAGCATAAACGGCGAAGCGAGGGCCATCATTGAAGAAGCCCGGATGTTTTTTCTGGCCACCTGCGACGACCGCGGCCTGCCCACCTGCTCCTACAAGGGCGGCGAACCCGGCTTTGTGAAGATAGTTGGCGAGGGGACGTTGGCCTTTCCCAACTACGACGGCAATGGGAAATACCAGTCTATGGGCAACCTGCTTCGCAATCCCCACGTGGGGATGCTGTTTGTGGATTTTGAGGGCGCCCAACGTCTGCGGATTCAGGGAATTGCCCGAATCGAGGATAACGACGAACTGTTGCCGGAGTATGCCGAGGCGCAGTTCATCGTGCGGGTTGACGTTACCGAGGTCTATAAGAACTGCCCGCGCTACGTGCACAAGTACCAGTTCCTGGAAACTTCGGAATATGTGCCGCATCACGACCGGGAAACGCCGCAGCCCACCTGGAAAAGCAGCGAGGAACTGAAAGACGCGCTGCCCAGGAGATAGACGGCGGCTATTGGCCGTTAGTCCCGGCTTCGCTAAAGGGTTCCCGGGCGAAGATGTTTCGCACCATCGGCTCGAAGAACTCCAGCGGTAGGGATTCATAGTCCGGGTCGAAGGACGATTGATCCCAACGATGGCAGAAGTCCACCGTGGCCTGATACCAGGGGTGGTCGCGATAGTCGTCGCGGGCGTTGCGGTCGCCGCCCATGTGGTGGGCGTAGTAGTAGCTCTGGAACAGCCCGTGATGCCGCACAATCCAGTAGGTCTTTTCTGAAACGTAGGGGCGCAGCACGGCGGCGGCCATCTCGCTGTGGTTATATGGCGACAGCAGGTCGCCGATGTCGTGCAACAGCGCTGCTACCACCATTTCCTCATTGGCCCCGTCCTGATAGGCGCGGGTTGCACTCTGCAATGAGTGTTCCAGCCGGTCAACTCGGTAGCCGGACAGCGACCCTGCCAGTCCGCGCAGTTGGTTCAGCACGCGGTCTGCCGTCCCCTCGGCGAATCTGGCTTCCAGCCGCTCCAGTAGTTCATAGTCTTCTCGGGTGCCTTCCGCCATGCTGGTAAAGGCCACCGTTTCTTTGGCGTCGGTCATCGCCCGCTCCGTGGGCCGCTAAGCGGCAGGATGGTTGGTG
Organism: Dehalococcoidia bacterium; assembly: GCA_965199995.1. Taxonomy (GTDB): domain Bacteria; phylum Chloroflexota; class Dehalococcoidia; order Lucifugimonadales; family UBA3495; genus VXOI01. The sequence continues at coordinate 591,150 of OZ241328.1, forward strand.
TAGTTCCGTGTAATTGCCTGGCTTTCCGAAGAACTGCGCTCAAGCGCTTTCTTGAGTCTTGGTTCCATTATTTTCGTTGCTTCTCTTCTGCCATGGGTGAAGAAAACCATTTCAATTTAAGTTCTTTCTGCCGGGTAATCGCATATAATATAGGGGAGTATACTCTCTATTCCCGTTTATACCCGTCATTCCCGCGAAGCTTGTCCCCGTGAAAACGGGGAGAGGGAATCCACAAACCGAATTAGACGGTATCGTTCCGAAAATCGGGCATCCCCAATGATCCGGACTCCGGCTTTGCTCCAGAGCGGCCGGGTCTTAAATTGCAAAGGCGATTGCCCTGCCCGCTACCGAAGGTCTCCTTGTAATAGTCGAAGGGGCTGTGATAATCTGAGGCACCTGTTGAAGAGAGTTTTCAGGCTGCCGGCCACGCAAGCGGTGGCCTAAGTAGAGAGATAGCCGTTATGCGTTGCCAGATATGCCTTAAATCCGGAATGAGCGGCAACAACGTCAGCCATTCCAACCGGCACACCAAGACCCGCTTCAAGGCCAACGTCCACAAGCAGACGCTGGACCGCGATGGCACGCCCGTAACTGTCAAGATTTGCAGCCGTTGCCTGCGCTCCCTCCACAAATCCCCCAAGGTGCGCAAGGCCTTCGCCGCCCTGAAATAGCCGACCGGTCCTTAGTTTGGCGCCGGTGAACCCTCGGCCTGGCAACTGCTTTGGCCGCTTTTTCTTTTGCCTGTTATCCAAGCGGTTTACACTAACGCCGCCAGGCAGCCCCGCATTGCCTGCATCGCCTCTGGCACCGGCTCCCGGTCGTTGAAGATGGCGCTTCCCGCCACAAGAATGGCGGCGCCTGCCTTTACGGATTCCTGAGCGGTCCAGTCGGCCTTGATGCCTCCATCCACTTCCACCTGAGCCGCTAGATTCGCCTCGTCTATGATGCCCCGCAGCCGACGGATTTTGCCTAGGGTTTCCGGTATGAAAGACTGTCCGGCGAACCCTGGATTCACCGACATCACCATCACGATGTCCAGCAGGGGCAGCACTTCCTCCACCGCCGCCACCGGCGTCCCCGGATTTATGGCCACGCCAATCTGATTTCCTTGTTCCCGAACGCGGGCGACGGTGCGGTGCAGGTGTCGGCAAGCTTCAGCGTGCACCAGAATTTGGTCGCTGTCCTGTTTGATGAACGTGGGCAACAGATTGTCCGGTTCCTGAATCATGAGGTGGATGTTCAGCGGCAGGTGGGTTGCGGCACGGATGGCGTCAACCACCACTTCACCGAAGGAAATGTTGGGGACGAACAAGCCATCCATCACATCCACGTGGATTAGGTCGGCGCCGGCCTCGGTGGCGGCCTGCACTTGCTCGGCGAGCCGCCCGAAGTCTGCCGACAGCACCGATGGCGCAATCAAGGGGGGTTGGTTCCCGCTTTCGCGGGAATGACGAGGAATGCGGGAATGACTGGGCGGGCGGGAAGGGCTGGGGATACTAGAATGACGGGATATGTCGGAATGATGAGGAATGTCGGGAGGATGGGATATGTCGGAAGGATGAGGGATATGAGAGGGTTGGGAAGGGCTTGAATTACCGGAAAGGTTAGAATCATGGGAAAGGTCAAATGCCATCGCCCGCTTCCTCCAGAATTTGCTCCGCATGAGCCAGCGCTTCCGCCACCCGGCCCGGTGCAGTGCCGCCGGGTATGTCTCGCGCCTCTGCCGATGCCGTTGCCGTAATCCCGTAAACGCCGTTGTCAAATTGCGGGGAGAATCGCCGGTATTCCTCCAGCGGCAACCGTTGCAACGCGATGCCCTGTTCATCGCAGCGCCGGCACAGCTCGCGCATTATGCCGTGGGCCTCGCGGAACGGCACGCCCTTGCCTACCAGATAGTCGGCTAAGTCGGTGGCCAGCATACCGCTCTCTCCTGCCAGCGACTCTACCCGCTCGGTTTGCAATTCTAGCCCGGGCAGCATCGCCGCGAAAACCCGGGTGGTGGTTTGCAGCGTGTCCACGGCATCGAAGAATCCTTCCTTGTCTTCCTGCAGGTCTCGGTTGTAGGTCAACGGCAACCCTTTGAGCGTGGTCAGCAGGCCCATCAGGTCGCCGTAGACCCGCCCGGTCTTGCCCCGGGCCAGCTCGGCGAAGTCGGGATTGCGCTTTTGCGGCATAATGCTGCTGCCGGTGGTGAACTCATCGGGCAGCCGGATGAACCCGAACTCGCCGCTGGCCCATAGTATCAGCTCTTCCGACAGGCGCGAGAAGTGCATCATGCCTAGGGCCGCCGCCGCCATAAACTCTACTACAAAGTCGCGATCAGAAACGGCGTCCATACTGTTGGCGCTGATGCGCGAGAATCCCAGCTCCTGGGCTAGGAACTCGCGGTCGGTGGGGTATGGCACTCCGGCCAGCGCGCCGCTGCCCAAAGGCAGCACGTCTGCCCGGCGGCGGCAGTCCTCTAGCCGCCCGATGTCGCGCTGGAACATTTCAAAGTAGGCCAGCAGGTGATGCGCAAAGAGCACCGGCTGCGCTCGCTGCAAGTGGGTGTAGCCCGGCATCACTACCTGCTGATACCGGCGCGCCAGCCCCAGCAGCGCCCGTTGCGCGCCGCGCAGTCCGGCAACGGACTCTCCGGCGGCCTCGCGGGTATAGAGCCGCATATCCAGCGCAATCTGGTCGTTACGGGAGCGGCCGGTGTGGAGCCGCCCCGCCGCTGGGCCGATGATCTGGCGCAGTCGGCTCTCAATGTTCATATGCAGGTCTTCCAGCGAGGCGTCCCATGGGAATTGACCCGATTCGATTTCTTCCTGCACGCGCTCCAGACCCGCGGTGATGGCCGCGGCGTCGTCCTCGCCGATGATGCCCTGCCGGGCCAGCATACGGGCGTGGGCCATGGAGCCGACAATATCCTGTCGATACAGGCGACGGTCGTAATGGATGGAAACGGTATAGGCGGAGAAGTCAGTCATATGCTTATCCAATATAGCGCGGCCCGGTACGAGGCTCAAGGGGCAGGATGGTATGGTATGGTGCAGTGTTACAACCGCGCCCGGACGGATTCCGGGTAGTTCCAGCACAGGTTAGCTCCCTGAACCCGATAGTTAACGATGGGTGCTATGCGCCCCTGAGTGGACCTGTAAGGGAACGATGCGGTTGTGGCGAATTGCATTCTGTTGCCAAGAGGGGGCACTTTCGTGTTAATCAAGTTTGTCACAGGGAAACTGCAATCCGCCTTTGAGAGGGGTAAGAAGGTTATCATAGCCGCCGGATTGGCTGTGGGTCTGCGGCCGCGCTGGCTTGGGAAGGAACGGCGTAGACAGTGGGGGTTGAGGCCACCAGGGAAATTCAGGTCACTCGTGTATATGAATTCACCAGGGAGGTGCCGGTTACACGAGAAGTAGAAGTAACCAGGCAAGTAGAAATTCCAATTACTCGCGTAGTCGAAGTAACTCGTGAACTACCTGTTACCTGTGTGGTTACACTGACGCCTGAACCTACTCCAACCCCTCCGGCAGATTGGAATGTTTTGAAAACACCGCTAAGAGAGTATCTTACGATGATCTCTTTAGGTACAACGAAGAGTGGATTGGAGAATTGGTATATTACAAGGGCGAAATTGTTCAAGGGATAGAAGGAGGAAGTGGACAATTATAATCTAAGAGTAAATGTTACAGAAGACCAATATGGATGGTGGGATGACACCGTGTTTTTATACTACTCAGGAGAATATTTGCTAGAAGAAGGTATTATAGAGTTTGTAAGGAGAGTCTATGGACTTCGTACCTATGAGGCTATAATGGGAAATAAAGTCACCATTCCAGAGATTGGTATCATTCAATCCCGGAGAATGCCTTACCGGAGAATGTCTTATTAAGGAGAGGCGAAGCATGGCTGCCCCAAAACCCGAAGTCAAGCTTACCTACGAAGACTACGCCAAAACTCTCGAAGGCGAACGGTGGGAGCTGATTGACGGAGAATTGACGATAGCACCGTCCCCAAAGGGCGCATCAACGAAATCAAACGAAATTAGGCTCCTAGAATGTCGTTCTTCGCAGAGGAAAACGATTTAGGAGAAGTCTATTTCGCGCCCTTTGATGTGGTGTTGTCTGACAATGACACAGTGCAGCCGGATCTGCTGTTTGTTTCCAAAGAGCGACTGCACATTGTCGCCGGTGATGATGTGCAGGGCGCGCCGGACTTAGTGATGGAAATTCGTTCCGATTCAACCGCTATAGGAGGGATTGGACGGTCAAGCGCGAACTCTATGCCCGCCACGGCGTCCGGGAGTACTGGCTGGTGGACCCGGAGGCCGCTACTGTTGCTGTCCTGCTGCTGGCTGATGGGGAGTTGAGGGCGGTTGGCGTCTACGGCGAGGGCGACACGCTGACCTTGGCGGTGATGGGCGGGTTCAGCGTCGCGTGGGCGATGTTTTCCGGGGGTCATATAGCTGGAATGATATGATCGGAGCGCGAATTTAAGGATGCCCGCGCAAGTCGTTTTATTGGCGGAGGGGATTATGGAAAAACATTGGCAGATCGAGGAAGCTGAAACTAGGTTCAGGGAAATACTGGAAGAGAGCGATGCCCACGGCCCCATAATCATCGTCAAAGATGGCGTGAAAGTGGGAGCGTTGCTTCCCTATGAGCATTGGCGCAGGCTAGAGTTGCGGGCTGAGCCAGACCTTAAGGAACTGCTTTTGGAGCCGGAACCGCGCACCGAGAATTTAGTCCCTCCGCGCCGAAACTTTCCCAGGCGTCCGCCGCCGGTTTTTGATTAGGCAGATGTTCCTCATGGATACTAGCGTGGTTTCCGAACTCCGCCGGCAGCGTCCGCATGTCCGCCGGCAGCGTCCGCATGGAGGAGTCTTAGCTTGGCTTGACAGCACCCCACAGCACCGGATATTTCTACCCGCAGTCGTTATTGGAGAAATACAGGCGGGGATAGAGATTACGCGCGACCGAGATGCAGCCCGTGCGGAGGCGCTGGAATCCTGGCTGGAAACCGTTAGCCGCACATTTTCCATATTATCGATGGATGAAAGGGCTTCAGAGTATGGGCACGGCTGATGCACCGTAAATCCAACACCCTCAGCATTGACGGAATGATTGCCGCAACCGCCTTAGCCACAGCCTCATGGTAGTAACCCGCAATGTCCGGGATTTCGAGCAATTCGGCGTTGCTTTGATAAACCCCTTCGACAGCTAACTCAAGGGGCGTGCTATTATGGCGTTCTACTCCGCCCAACTAGCAGGAAAGGAATGTCGGCATGAGAGTTACCCACCGCCTGGCCTCCCCGTCGTTATCCGCCATTCCCGCTGAGGCCGCTTGGGCCGAATCCATCGGCTACGCCGCCTTGTCCAAGAACGAGACGGCTCACGACTCCTTCCTCCCCCTGACGCTGGCCGCTACTTCCACCACCCGCGCAATGCTGCAGACCAGTGTTGCCATCGCTTTTCCGCGTTCCCCGATGATTACCGCCTATACCGCCTGGGATTTGCAGGACTTGTCCAAAGGCCGCTTCCGGCTAGGCTTGGGAACGCAGGTGAAAGGTCACATCGAGCGCCGCTTTTCCACGGCGTGGGCGTCGCCCGGCCCCCGGTTGCGCGAGTATGTACAAGCACTAAAGGCCATCTGGGCCGCGTGGGAAAAAGGCGAACAGCTCGACTATCAAGGCAAGCATTACCGTTTCTCGCTGATGACTCCTTTCTTCAGCCCCGGCCCTGGCGAGTATCCGCCGCCTCCCGTCTTCACTGCCGCTGTCAATGCCTATAATTGCCAGGTGGCCGGCGAAGTGGCCGATGGCCTGATGCTGCACAGCCTGACCTCGCCGGAATATGTGCGGGATGTGGTGCGCCCGGCCCTGGCTCGCGGCGCGGAACGGGCTGGACGGGACGCCGGCAAGATAACCGTAAGTGGTGGGGGATTCCTCATCACCGGCCCCAACAAGGCGGCGTTGCGGGCGGCCCAGGTCGAGGTGCGTCGCCGTATCGCCTTTTACGCCTCCACCCGCACCTATCACTCCGTTCTGGTTCCCCACGGTTTCGAGGAAATCGGGCAGCGGCTTCACGAGATGTCCCTGCGCGGTGAGTGGGCGGAGATGGGCGAGTTGGTCAGCGACGAGATGCTAGATGCTTTCGCCGTTTCCGGCGAATATGATGAAATCGCCGGGGAGTTTTCTCGACGCTACGGCGGCTTGGTAGACGAAGCCAGCTTCACTCTGTATTCCGAACAGCCTCCCGGCGAGGCGGAGCTGCGGAGAATTATCCGAGGCTTTCGGGAGTTGTGACAGCGATGCCGGTCAACGACAGCCAAGCCCACTTAGTAGGTTCCGTACCGCTGGCGGATGCCGAGACGGTGTTCCGCACCGTCTGCGCTGAGTTGAGGCCGCATCTGCGCCGCATTCCCGATGGTGAGACCGGGGAGCGTATTCGCTGGATCTGGTTCCAGCGGGATATGCTATGGAATCACCCGGATATGGAGGAAGACCCCGACGTCGGCCTGTATGCCGTTTATCAGTGGGACGGCAAGCTCCTGCGGGAAACGCCCTACGTGCGCATTAAGCCGTCGGCGGATCCCGGCGCGCTGTATTTTCCCACGGGTTACGCCGAAGCGGCGGCGGCTTCCTATGCCGTCTACTCGCGTCTGTGGGATGAAGGGGTTATCGCTGCCGATACCCGCTTTCAAGTGTCTTTGCCGACGCCGATGTCCACGGGATATATGTACGTCAGCCCTGCTTCCCGGGAAGCCTATCTTCCGGCATATGAGCGTTCTCTAGTTGAAGCGTTGGACGGCATCCTTGCCGCCGTGCCCCACGACCGGCTCTCCATTCAGTGGGATGTATGCCAGGAAGTGCTGCTCTTCGAGGGCTACTTCCCACATCGCCCCGGCGACTACAAGCAACAGGTGTTCAGTCTGCTGTCGCGATTGGGGATGCGGGTTCCCGAACCGGCGGAATTGGGATACCACCTGTGTTACGGCTCCCCGGCCGACGAACACCTGGTTATGCCCAAGGACATGGCCATCCTGGCGGAAATCGGCAATGGGATAATCTCTGGCTTGGGCCGCGGGGTTGATTTTATCCACCTGCCGGTTCCGAAAGACCGCACCGACCGAGCCTACTTCGAGCCTTTGCGGGGGCTGAACTTGCCGGAGGACGCCGACCTCATTCTGGGTCTAATCCACTTCGACGACATGGAAGGCGACGCGGCGCGAATCGCAGCGGCGAGAGAGTTCGCGCCCATGTTCGGCGTAGCCAGCGAGTGCGGCTGGGGACGCACCGACCCGCAGCGAGTTCTGGGCCTGCTGGCCAGCCACCGCATCGCCGTGGAGCGATTTAACGGGGAGAGTTAGGTCAGGAGTAGAGGAACTGCCACTCGATGCTGCCAAGCCCTAAGCGGACGCGCCTAAAGGCTTCGGTGTACTCCACGCCGGTCAGGCCGCGGTAGCGGGTGGCGTTATTGCTGATTCGAGACAGGCGTTCCTCGGTAGTGGCCGGCGACATCTGACTGGCATGGGCTTCTAGAGACAGCGTCTTGGCTTCCAGGTAGTCGCCGATTTCGACGAACACGTCCGGCGACTCGCTGCCCCACATATATGCCTGTTGCACCATGTGCGGTTGCAGACCTTCCTCGGTAATCTGTTCAGGAAAGTGCTGGCAGCTCCAAGCGTAGGTGAAGGCGGCGTCTAGGGCTACCCGCCCGCTTATGCGGTGATCCCGGTGGGTGTGGCTGGTGCTGCGGTACGGGTCGATGCACATAATCAGGTCGGGCTTGTAACGGCGAATCTCCCGCACCACCTGGCTGCGGAACAGCATCGTATCCTCCAACCCGCCGTCGGGGTGCCGCAGGAACACGACGTCTTTGGCGCCCACGATGTCCGAGGCGGCGCGTTGCTCTATCTCGCGGGTGGCGGCCAGCCGTTCTGGGGTCATGGTGCGTTCCGATGTGCCTTTGTTGCCGTTGGTGCACATTACCACCACGGCTTCCGTGCCGAATTCCTTGACCCACTTGGCCAGCGTCCCCCCGCAGCCTCCCTCGCAGTCGTCGGGGTGGGGAGTGACTGCCAGAGCTACGCGGGGAGCGGTGGCGGCGATCTCGAAGTTGGCGCCGGAAGTGTAAGCTGGGGGCGTGGGCCCAGACATGCCGAACTGGGTATTCTGGAGCATTTTTGAATCCTATTGCCGTCTTAGTTGGTGCGCCCTGCAGCGTAGAACCGGGATGGGAGACGCTGTTCTGGCCTTCCCCGGTAGTCGAAGGAAACCGGAAGGCTCCCCAAGTCTATCGAACTGGAATTCATACCATTTCGGCATTCCTCCGAAAAACATTCGCCCTCAGGGATAACGGAGGCGGGAATGGCGGTGGGACAGAGTCAGTACGGCTCAAATGTAATTGTCCTAGCGGTCCCTTGCCGGTGAGGGAAGACGGGGTTTCGGTCCATACGCGGGTCAGGAGCCCGTCGCAGACAGAGTTACCGAGCGGCCGAGTTCGGTGGGGGCATAGCATCCGGCGCGACCGGGAACGCGCTCCAGCCAGCCGAACTTCGAGCGGGCGGCGTTTCTGAGCGTCTGGGTAAAGCTGTTGGCCCGCCGCCAGCCAGCCAAGTCGAAGAGTTCGCCCAGTTCTTCGGCGTTCACGCCGTCTGCCTGGAAGAAGCGGGCGGCCCCCTCCGCTGCCACTACCACACGGCGCATATCCCCCATCGGGTTAACGGTTTGGCAGAAGTTAGTGAAATCTTCCCGCGATTCCTGGGTCTGTAACTCGAGCAACAACCCGTCGTCAGGTTCATTATCGGGAAGCAAAGGAGCGGTGGACGCGCCGTTGTTCACGGACGCCGGCGGCGGCGGTTGAGGAACTGCTTGCTGCGGCAAGCTATTGGTAGTCTCAATGGGAGGAGCAACGCTGGGCTGCGGCGTAGCGGGCGGCGGTGTAACAGGAGGAGGCGTAGAGGCGGGGAGTTCCGGCGTTGCATCGGTACTTTTTTCCCCGTTATTGCTGTGTCCGTTGGAAACGATGGCGGTGGGCGCACCACTTTCCGCGGCGTCTGAGCTTAGGCGGTGCAGAAGCAAGCCAAGCACCTGATTGATTACGTCGGGTTCGTCTGATTCCAACGTAATCTGGGTGCTGTTAGGTAGGGCTATGGACAATTTCACCATTTTTCGCCCATCAAACCTGACCGCTTTGTAAGCTTAACGGAATAGTATCATATCCCAGCCGAGCCTTTTCTGCCAACTACTTACGTTACTAATTTCCCTTTTCCATGGAGGCAATTCCCTTGCGAGAACGGTTGGAGGGAAGGGAAATTGGCCCGACAGCCCAAGCAGGTGTACCCCGAAAGGGAGGGATGTTAGATGGTTTGCTTAAGCCGAAGGGCGAGCGAACGGGTCATGCCCGGAACGGCGGCAAGGTCGTCTACCGCCGCTTCCTTGATGCCCTTTAAGGAACCGAAACGGCGCATCAGCATCCGTTTGCGCTTTGGGCCGATGCCGCTGACCAGGTCTAGGGGGGAGCCGAGGCTGCTCTTGCTGCGGAGGTTGCGGTGATAGGTGATGGCGAATCGGTGGGCCTCGTCGCGGATGCGCTGAACCAGGTATAGAGCTTGCGAGTCGCGGGGCAGAATGATTGGCTCCGGCGTGTGCGGCACGAAGAGCCATTCGTTTTCCTTGGCCAGAGAGGCCAGCGGAATGTCTTCCAGCCCCAGCTCCAGCATTACCTCCAGAGCCGCGGAGAGCTGGCCTTTTCCGCCGTCTATCAGCACCAGGTCGGGGATGGCGGCCCAGCCGTCTTGCGCCGACGGGCGAGAGGCGTCGCCCGTCGGATACTCTTCTTTATCGGTGGGCAGGCTCTCCCCGGCGGACTGGCGGGCTGCGGCCAGCCGTTTGAAGCGGCGGCGCAGCACCTCGCGCATACTGTCGAAGTCGTCCACCCCCTCTACGGCCTTTATCCTGAACCGCCGGTATTGGGAGCGTTTGGGCCGGCCTTCATCGAAGACTACCATGCTGGCGACGGTGTTGCTGCCCTGGATGTGGGAGATGTCGTAGCACTCTATTCGATTCAAGGGCAGCGGTAGAGAAAGCTCTTCTTCTAGTTCCGCCGTCGCCTGTTGGATGATGTCCTGATTGTCCAGCCACTTGATGCGGTGTTGCGCCAGTCCCTGCCGGGCGTTGTCGGCCACGATTTCCACCAGTTGCCGGTTTACCCCGCGCTGCGGCCATATGAGGCGCACCGCTCCGCCCCGGAGGCTGCGCAGCCACTCGGTCACCAGTTCCTGGTCTTCCACCGGATGCTGGGTGACAATCCGGGGCGGTATGGTCAGGGCCGAACCGTAGAACTGCTTGATGAACTGGCCGATGACCACGCCTGGCGTATCATCCTGAGCCCCTTCCATGAAAAAGTGCTCCCGCCCGATGAGCTTCCCCTTGCGGATGAAGAACACTTCCACCCAAGCCTCGGTGGAGCCTTGAGCCAATGCTATGACATCCATGCCGGCTTGCCACGGGTGATTCTTGTCGGCCTCCGGCCCGGAGTCCACTTTGATGCGCCGTTCCTCGGCCACCCGCTCCACGGCCTTGATGCGGTCGCGCAACACCGCCGCCCGCTCGAACTCCAGCCTCTCGGACGCCTGAGTCATATTCTCTTCCAAGTCTCGGGTAACGGCGTCGGTGTCGCCTTCCATGAACATGATGACTTGGTCGATGACTTGCGCGTATTCCTCCCGGCTGGCGAATCCGGTGCAAGGGGCGACGCATCGGTTGATGTAATACTCCAGGCAAGGGCGCGGGTCGGTGCCTGTTATGGTCTTGGTGCAAGAACGGTATGGGAACAGCCGTTTCACCAGATCCATGGACTTCCGCACCGTGTTGGCCGTAGCGAAAGGCCCGAAGTAGCGGGCGCCGTCTTTGGCCACCCGCCGGGTAATGTAGACTCGGGGAAATTCCTCGTTCAGGTCAATCTTCAGGTAGGGATAAGTCTTGTCGTCCTTCAGGCGGGCGTTGTAGCGGGGCTTGTAGCGCTTGATGAGAGTGTTTTCCAGAATCAGTGCTTCGGCCTCAGTGTCGGTGACGATATACTCGAAATCGTGGACATGGCCCATCATGCGCCGCGTCTTGTTGGCTTGCGCGGAAGGCGAGCCGAAGTAGCTTCGTAGCCGGTTTCGCAACACGCTGGCTTTCCCGACGTACAGTACAGTACCCCGGCCGTCCTTCATGAGGTAGACGCCAGGACGTTCCGGAGTAGCCTCAAGCCGTTGCTGGACTAAAGGTAGGGGCATGGCAGCCAGCGCGATAGAACGCTACGAACGGTGGGGAGCTATAGAACGAAGGAGACAGCGATGAGAGCGGCTACGACCACGGTTGCAAGCAGGCCAATGCGGCGCAGTTCGGAGCCTACGTAATTGTAGGCTGTGGGCCGTTCGCCGCGAACGCGAGCCTGTCCCCGGGGTTGGCCGGCGCCCCTAGGGGAAGGGCGTTCCGTCGCATTGGGCGCCGGCGCGGCCTGCTGGGCGCCGGCAACCGGGGCTACGCTCGCCGCCGGTTCGGCGGTCAATGCGGCCACTCCACCGCCGTTTTGCTGGGGCTGCGCGCTGTTCGGAGTTGTTGCGGGAATGCCGCTGGGCCCCCTCTGGGTTCGTTTTTTGCGGCGGCTTAATTCGCCTTGCCGGGATGCAACCCGGCGGGATTTTCCGGCCATTTGAATACACCTCTCTCAGGAGGGTAAGAGCGCGGGACGGTCTGTTTCAGGACTGGTTCCTGGTAGGAGGCCCTGCGCGATTTTTCATAACTGATGAATCAACTATACCAGCAATCGCGGCAAAAAGGCAGTCCGGCGCATTCCCTTTCTAGGGCAATCGCCTTTGAAATTACAACCCGGCCGCTTCGGTGGAAAGTCGGAGTACGGAGCGTTGGGATGCCTGATTTTCGGAATAATGCCGTCTAATTCGGTTTGTGGATGGATATCCGCGGAAGCGGGTATGATTAGGGAATGACGGGTATGGATGGATTCCCGCAGCAGCGGGAATGACGGGTATTAAGCTCCCCCGAATGCGATGGCCCTGATTCCCTTTCTCTGAGGAAAATGTCAATTCAGTGGGGCATGAAAAAGCGGGAGCGTATTGAGATACGCTCCCGAGACGATTCCAGCGCAATTGGTGCTATCCGGTTTGAAGCGGGCTATGCCCGCGGATGGCTCTTTTCGTATTCCTCGCGCATGTATGGACTGGTGAGGTGAGTGTATACTTGGGTGGTGGAGATGCTGGAATGGCCCAGCAGCTCCTGGACATGGCGCAACGATGCCCCGTTCTGGAGCAGGTGGGTGGCGAAGCTGTGCCGCAAGGTGTGGGGAGTGATGCTGGACTTGATGCCGGCGGCTTGGGCGTAGTTCTTCAGGATAGACCATACCCATTGCCGGGTCAGGCGTTCCCCGCGATGATTGATGAACAGGGCGGGTTCCTGCTTGCGGTTCCCCAGCATGACCTTCCGGGCGTTCTTCATATACTTGTTTAGTTCCTGCAACGCTTTCGGGTAGAGATGGACAATGCGCTCTTTTGACCCCTTGCCTAGGCACCGGATGTAGGACTCTTCGATATTGACGTCGTTCACATTGAGGGACACCAGCTCGCCTACCCGGAGGCCGGTAGCATAAAGGAGCTCCATGATGACCGCGTCGCGCTGCCCTTCGTTGGTGCCGGGCTTGTAGCTGACATCCAGCAGCTTGGTGATTTCCTCTTCCGTAAGGTACTTAGGCAGGGAGCGCCCCACTTTGGGGGTTCCTAGCGATTCCGTGGGGTCTTCGGTGACGATGCCGTTCTCCGCCATAAACCCGAAGAAGGACTTTACCGAGGCGACCTTACGGGCAGTGGTGGCGTTCCGGTATCCCTTGCGATCCTTGAGGTCGGTGATGTACTGGTTCAGGATGTCGGTGTTCACCAGTTTCCAGTCGAACGCTCCGTTGTTTGCTCCGGGGCCGCTCCGGTCTAGGAACTCGGAAAACTGGGACAGGTCATTGCGGTAAGCATCGCAGGTGTTCTGGGAGAATCCCTTTTCCACCAATAGGTGCTGTAAGAAAGAGGAAATAGTGCGGTCCATAAGCATATATCCTTTCGCCTGAGCGTAAAACAGATGAACAAGTCATCGCAGGAGGATGCTCGTCCAGTACTGGCAAGGATACTAGCACAGGTACCTACCCTGTCCGCCATAAGTGTCCTTGCGAAATTTAAGGAATTTGACAAAATTAACTTTTTCTAAATCATCAAAAAACAAATAATCCCCCGGCGGCCGCCGGGGGATTAGGGTAGCGAGATTACTAACGAACCTATGTGGCAAGCAGGACGGTGCCGGTGGAGGACAGAGAACCGCCGGTGCCGTTGACGATGGCAGTCTTGGCAACACCGCCCGGCGAGCGCTTGCTCATCACTTGGCGCTCGCCGCATTCGCCGCGGAGTTGCCGAACCGCTTCCACCAGCAGGAAAATCCCGTACATCCCGGGGTGAGTGTAGGATAGCCCGCCGCCGCTGGTGTTGAGCGGGAAGTCTCCGCCGGGCGCAGTGCGCTGGCTGGCCACGAAATCGGCCGCTTCGCCTCGCCCGCAGAAGCCCAGCGACTCCAGCGTGACCATAACGGTGTAGGTGAAAGAGTCATATATCATCGCTAGGTCTAGGTCGTCATGGCTCAGGCCGGCCCGGGCCATCGCCCGTGGCCCCGACTCGCGGGCCGGAGTGATGGTGTATGAGGGCATCTGGCTGATGATGTTGTGGTCGTGGGACTCGCCGCCGCCAAGAACCCATACCGGCTGTTTGCGGCAGCTTGCAGCCCTTTCCGCCGTAGTGACGATGACGGCGGCGCCGCTGTCGGTGACCAGGCAACAGTCCAGCAGGTGAAAGGGCCAGGAAACCCAGCGGGAGTTGTGGTAGTCATCGAAGCTCATGGGGGTGTCGTGCATTTGGGCCACCGGGTTCAGATTGGCCCACTTGCGAGTGGCGACGGCGACTTCCGCCATGCCTTGCCGGGTGCGGTCTTCGCCGTATTCGTGCATATATCGGGTGCAGGCCATGGAATAGTTGATAGGGGCGCCGATGATTCCATAGGGGGCTTCGTATTGCGCGGCGGGAAGGTTGCCGTCGGCCGGCACCCGCACCCGGGTGGAGCGTCCGGCTTGCCCGTGGGTGATAAGTGCAGTCTCGCAATAACCGGCGCGGATGGCCGCGATGGCATGGGCCACGTGGATAACGAAAGAAGAGCCGCCGACAGAGGTGCTGTCGGTGAACACCGGCTCGAGGCCGAAGTATTCCGCCGTTGCCAGCGTGGAAAACCCGGCGGTCAGAATGCCGTCTACGTCGCTCAATTGTAGCCCGGCGTCCTCCAGGGCGTTATAAGCTGCCTCGGCGTGGTGCTGCAAGGACGATTTGCCCGGCACATTGCCCATTACGTCCGACTCGGCAACCCCTACGATGGCAATGTCCCTCGGAGCAGAAGAAGTCACGGTTAACCCCCAAAAGTAGGAAATGCTGGGGCAGATACTACAACACCACGGCTTTCGCCACAACCCACGCCGCCCACCCGTCCCACCCGCCCCTCCCCGTCATTCCCTTACCCGTCATTCCCGCGAAAGAACGCCACCCTCGGGGAAACGGGGGCGGGAACCTCAGAAGCTAAGGGCTGCCGGTTCCTCTTCGGCCTTTCGGCGGAATGACAGCGCCTGCCGCGCAACACCCTCGCCCTCTGCGTGCTAGAATATGCTTTTCGGGATATTTCCAGCCGCCAGAGGAGGCCATGCCGAGCAACTTCTGGATGATCGCCAACAACGAGCGGAATTTTCGCATCTCCCAAGAACGGGGATTCTCGGTTATAGGACTGAAGGCCCAGCACCGCCGCAAGGTGCAGCGTATCTCCGAGAGCGATCGTATACTGATGTATCTCACCCACATCCGGCGCTTTGTCGCTACGGCCACCGCCATATCCGACTACTTCGAGGCCGAGGATACAATTTGGGAGAGGGAAGGCCGGGCCGGATTCCCTTACCGCGTCAACATCCGCCCCGAAATTGTCTTGCGGGATGACCAGTTCATGGATGCCAACCTCATCGCGCCGAGGTTGGAATATGTGAAGCGCTGGGCCCCAGAAGACTGGTATCTGGCGTTCCAGGGCAACCTGCATCTTCTGCCCAAGAGCGATTTCTTCCTCATCGAAGAGGAGATGAAAAAACTCCACTTCGGCAAGAAATACCGGCCAACCGGGGTAGCCCCGGTCCGCCCTCAGCAACGCCGGCGCCGTTCCGGCAGCCGCAAGCCTGTTGCACCCGCCTCGATTCAGCCTGCTTCCCCTCGTTAGCTAAGCCGGGCCTCCTAGCTCCGTCCGGAACGGGAATGGGCGAAGAACTTCCTGCTAACCCGGGTTTTGGGTAAGGCCGACGGCAAAAACCTGACGGCTGGGAGGTTAGACGGCCCCCGCACCGCCTGCCCTTGGCGAAAGCCCAATCCGGAGTTGGCCTCAGTTGGCCGGAGATGGAGCCGGCGCTCTTCTGTCCGATGGTATGGAAGCTGGCTTCCTAGCCAGCAGAAACAGCACGCCGCTCATCATTCCCAGCCCTCCGATGACCAGGAACGCGACGGTATAGCTGCCGGTCTCGTCGAACAGAAAGGCCGCGAAGAGCGGGGCAGCCAGCATAAACATATACATGGGGGCACTGGAAATTCCGGTGATGGTGGCGAAAGCGTTCTTGCCGAAATATTCTCCGCGTATCGCGGTGGTAAGCGGATTTCGCCCGCCGAATCCAGCGCCAAAGGTTATGGCGAAGAGGACTGCCATGGGGAAGGTTTGTGCCAGCACTGCCATAAGAAAGCCGCCGGCCTGAATAAAACCGAAGATGGCTATAGCGATGTTGATTTGAATCCTGTCGCCCACATAGCCGCCAATTAGCTGAAAGATGGCAGCGGAGCCCATGACGATGGAAAACACGTAAGCCGCCGACTGTAAGGACAAGCCTTGGTCCGTCAGCATAGGCACGAGATGTACGGTCAAAGTGGCGAAAAGAATAGTCGAGAAGGCGTGGCCGAAAGTGATAAGCCAGAACGCTCGAGTTCGTATTGCCTGCCGCGCAGTGAACTGTAGCCCTTCCGGCGAGGCGGCTCTTGCGGCGGGTCTAACCGTTTCCCTCATCCCTTGGTCCGGCGGATCCCCGTCGGGAAGAGCGCCATGATCTTCCGGCCGCTCCCGTATCAACCGGGACATTGGCCATGCCAGGCAGAGGAACACCACCCCAATCCATTGGGCGGTGACGCTCCAGCCGTGATTTCCGGGGGTGACTGCCCAAGCCAGAATTGGCACCAGCGCCAGTCCGCCCAAGGGCGAACCTTCGGCGGCAATCGCCATAGCCAGGCCCCGCCGCCGAACGAACCACCGGTTGACCACCGTCATATACGGTAGCCAGGTGCCCGCCGCCGTACCGAGCATTATTAACCCGTAGGACACGTAGAAGACAAAAATGTTTCCGGTACGGCTGAAAAGGAGAAAGCCTAGGCCGGTGATTACCATTCCGATGAGAATCATGCGGCGGGAGCCGAGCCGGTCAATCAGGTATCCCATCAAAGGGCCGATGATGCTGCCTTCGAGCTGGGCCATGGAAAACGCGCCAGTCAACTGGGCCCGGCTCCACCCGAAATGCAGCTCCAGGGCCTTAATCCACACGCCGACGCCGCTCCAGACCGGCCCGCTGGACAGGCCGTTAACGAAGAGGGCAAGGCCGGTTATTACCCACCCGTAGAACAAAGTTGTCTCCGCCTTCGTGGGTTCGTTAGGGTACTTCGTGGGTTCGTTAGGGTACAAGCATACGATAACCAATTGCGCCCAACCCGCGGGCATAATTGGGAACGGATTTCCGCCTCTCCGTCATTCCCGCGAAAGCGGGAATCCATTCCCGCCTCTCCGTCATTCCCGCGAAAGCGGGAATCCACTCCCCGCCGTCATTTCCGCCTCTCCGTCATTCCCGCGAAAGCGGGAATCCACTCCCCGCCGTCATTCCCGCCTCACCGTCATTCCCGCGAAAGCGGGAATCCACTCCCCGCCGTCATTCCCGCCTCTCCGTCATTCCCGCGAAAGCGGGAATCCACTCCCTGCCGTCATTTCCGCCTCTCCGTCATTCCCGCGAAAGCGGGAATCCACTCCCCGCCGTCATTCCCACCTCTCCGTCATTCCCGCCTCTCCGTCATTCCCGCGAAAGCGGGAATCCACTCCCTGAGAGGGTATAACCACGCCTGTAGCAGCCTTTGGGTTCCCGCTTTCGCGGGAATGACGAGGACAGCGGAGGGCTGCCTCGATTTCCTCCATTACGCCGGGGTTGGTTTCGGTGAAAGCCGCTTCCGACAGCAGGGTCTTTGCCGCCGGGCCGCCGATGCGCCCCAGCGCCCAGGCTGCGTGGCTTCGCGTCAGCGGTTCGCCCCGGCGGAGCGCCCGGCCTAGAGCAGGCACGGCTGCTCCATCGCCTATCAGCGACGGGCCGAGGTTGCCGAGCGCCACGCAGGCGTTTCGCTGCATCCCGGTCCATTTGGCCCGCATTATGGGCGTTCCGGCGAAGCGGGAGCGAAAATCATCCTCGGATATTTCCAGCAACTCTATCAGATTCAGCAACGCCCCGCCGGCCGCTTTTCCTGAGCCTGCCGAAGGGCCTTGCCCTTTGGCTGCGGCGGGGGCGGGAATGGGCTGCCCTGCCGGTTGCGCCTTGCGGTTGACTGGGCAGACGTCCTGGCAGATATCGCAGCCGAACACCCAATCGCCTATCAGTGGCCGGAGTTCTCGCGGAATCGCGCCCCGGTTCTCGATAGTCAGGTAGGAGATGCAGCGCGCGTTGTCCACCACATACGGGGCCACGATGGCTCCTGTGGGGCAGGCTTCGATGCAGAGGGTGCAGGAACCGCAGGACTTCTTTAGCGGGGCGTCCGGCTCCAAGTCTAGGTCTGTAATCACTTGTCCAAGGAACACCCACGACCCGAATGCAGGCGTCAGGATGTTGGTATTCTTGCCAAACCAGCCGATGCCTGCGCGGTTGGCGGCGGCGCGGTCCAGCATCGGCCCGTCATCCACGTACCAGCGAGCGGCTACTGCCGATTCCAGTTTCCCTTCCAGCCTGCGTACCAACTCCCGCATCCGCCGTTTCATCACCCGGTGGTAGTCTCGCACCCACGCATATCGTGCCACCCGGCCCTCTGCCGTGGGATGAACTCCATCTCCCGCTCGTCTTGGGCTTGTTGAAGGACGCTCGCTTTCCGGCCAATCGTCTCCGAAGTAGCTCAATCCCAGGCATATGATAGACCGCGCCCCCGGCAGTAATTCCTCCGGGCTGGTCCCCCGCATAACTCGCGATTCTGTGTACCACGGCAAGCCGTCCATCCGTCCTTCGCGGATGCGCTCCAACGCCGCATCGCGGTCGGCCTTGAAGTCATCGGCGGAAGTGACGCCTACGAGGTCAAACCCGCAGGCGTGGGCGTGGGCGGTGACGGAGGCTTTGAAGTCTGTCATAGTGCCTTGATGATAGCGCGAAAGCTATAATCCAGCCAATTGGAAGTTCGAGTATAAATAATGCCGCTATACCGCTGGAATACCGAGGACTTGGAACCCGTGCCGCCGACCACGTTTGATACAAAGCAGTTGCAGGAAGAGGCCGATTTGCAGCAGAAGCGGTTTTACCCCCATTGAACCGTATGTGTCAGATACCGTATGTGTCAGATGTAGAAGACAAGAGCCCTGACGCCCTAACTGGCGCCTATCGTGAGGACAACGGGCTGCCGCCTATAACCCCTCTCCCTGATACTGCCCCCGATAGCCCTCCTTCGTCGGAGTAGCTAGGCGGAAGAATAGCAATTGCGCCAGCCGCGTGTCCTGTTGCAGGCGAAAACCGCCGGGGTGATGCACCGTCAGTAGCGACTGCGAGCGACCGTGATAGCCCGCGTCCCATACTGCCGTGTGCAGGGCGGCGCCGCTGCGCAACAGGCTGGAGCGAGGCCGGCCCAGCGCCATCATGTCGGTCGGGAGGTTGACCACTTCGTTGAAGGTCACCAGGTACGGCCCCGGAGCCAGCGATAGCCAGCCCTCGGCGTCGAAGAGGAGCGGCTCGTTCCCGCATAGCACCCGGCTGTCGTTCGACGCGCCAAGCTGCCCTGGGTTGGTGAACCGCCCGATTTCCCGCGCCGAAAGGTCGAAGCCGTTGGGCTGTAACTGCCTCCTCAAATCGATATATCCGGATATGAGGGGCGTTTCGCCAACGAGCAAATCGGCGATTTCTTCCCGGTTCAGGGGATTTCCTGGCATACAAAGATATAGGGGCGCACTGCAATGCGCCCCCGTTCCTTCCTTTGATGAAACCGGAACCCTAATCGTACATGAAGTCCTGCATATCGGCGGGCAGGGGCTTTTCCTCTGGGATTTCGGTGATGATGGTCTCGGTGGTGAGCATCATACCAGCGATGCTGCCGGCGTTCTCCAGGGCTGAGCGAGTTACCTTCACCGGGTCAATGATGCCGGCTTGGATTAAGGGGGTGTATTCGCCTATCTCGGCATTGAAGCCCCAATCGCCTTCGCCGGAGCGGACGCTTTCCACCACTACCGGGGCGTCGTAGCCAGCATTCTCCGAGATGAGCAACAGCGGGGCGTGCAACGCATCGCGCACCAGCCGCGCGCCTAGGGCTTCTTCGCCGTCCAGCGAGGCGATTACGCCATTCAGCACGTGCCCTGCGCGAATCAAGGCCACGCCGCCGCCGGGTACGATGCCTTCTTCGATGGCGGCGCGGGTGGCGGCCAGGGCGTCTTCGGTGCGCGATTTCCGCTCGCTAACCTCAGGCTCGGTGGCGCCGCCGACCTTGACCACCGCGACGCCGCCGACTAGCGCAGCCATGCGCTCTTGCAGCTTCTCGCGGTCGTAGTCCGAGGTGGTCTCTTCAATCTGCACTCGCAGTTGATCCAGACGGTCTTTGACTCCCTGCTCCGAGCCGTGGCCCTCGATGATGGTGGACTCGTCTTTATTGGCGACCATACGGCGGGCGGTGCCCAGATGCTCGATTTCGGCAGTGTCCAGCTTTAGACCGCGATCGGAGCTGATGACTGTGCCGCCGGTGACGATGGCCATGTCTTCCAGCAAAGCCTTGCGCCGCTCGCCGAACCCCGGAGCCTTGATGGCGACGCATTCGAGGATGCCCCGCACCTTGTTGACTACCAGCGTGGAAAGCGCTTCCCCATCGACATCCTCGGCGATGAGAACCAGCGTCCGCTTTCCTGCGCCAACCATCTTCTCCAAAATGGGGATGAGATCATTGGGGGAGCTGACTTTCTGGTCGGTGAGCAGGAAGTGAGGGCTGTCTATGGCGACTTCCATGCGCTGGGTGTCGGATACGAAGTGCGGCGACAGATAACCGCGGTCTATTCGCACGCCCTCTACGAAGTCCAGTTCATCGGATAGAGACTTGGATTCCTCGATGGTTACGACGCCGTCGCGGCCCACCTTCTCCAGCGCATCGGCCAACTGCTCGGCAATGGCTTCCTCGTGGGCCGAGAGGGCGGCGACGCGGGCGACCTGTTCGCGGCCTTCCACTGGGATGGCCATGTTTCGCAACTCGGCCACCACGGCGTCTACGGCTGTCTCGATGCCGGTGCGGAGGGCCATGCCGTTGGCCCCGGCCGCCACATTCTTGAATCCGTTGCGAACAATGGCTTCGGCCAAGACCACCGAGGTGGTGGTGCCGTCGCCCACTGCATCGTTAGTCTTGGAAGCCGCCTCTTTCACCAGTTGCGCGCCGAGATTCTCGTAGGGGTCGGGCAGTTCCACTTCCTTGGCGATGGTAACGCCGTCGCTGCATACCACGGGGTTGCCGAACATTCGGCTTAACATCACGTTGCGCCCGCTGGGGCCGAGGGTCAGCCCGACGACGCGCCGCAACTGTTCTACGCCGCTCAGGAGACTAACATGGGCTGCTTCGTCAAAAGTTAGCTGCTTGTCTGCCATCGTTGGCTCCTTAGTATTTCTGCTTAATCTGCTATCGGCCCGCCGCTTTACGTTGGCCGATGCGTTACAAAGCTACACACTCTAACACAGTAAAATATGCGCTAACCGGGTAGGATTGTCAACCGTAAATTAGCAGTCGCCGTCGTCGAGGGCTATGGAAATCCTCCCCAGCGCAGATACTCCTTCCGTCCCTTCCGCAGCCTGCGCCAAAGCACCGATGGTGAGGCCCAATGCCGGATGCGCTAACTCGGGAACCAGCTCGGCCAGCGGGATTAGCGCGAAGGCCCGCAGGTGCAGCCTGGGGTGGGGAATCTCCAGATGGGGGAGCTGAACCACCCGGGCGCCGTACAGCAGTATGTCCACGTCTATGAGGCGCGCCCCCCAGCGTTGACCCGGAACGCGCCCAAGGCGTTCCTCCACGTCCTTGCACTGGGCCAGCAGTTCTTCAGGCTGCATACTGACCGCAACCTCAGCGGCGCAGTTTAGGAAGCGCGGCTGCTCAGGGACGCCCCAAGGCTCGGTTTCGTAGACCCGTGAGCAACGCAACAAGCGCAGCCCCGGCCCCGGCTCCAGCAACAACAGAGCTTCCCGCAGGTTGGTCCAGCGGTCTCCCAAGTTCGTTCCTAGCCCAAGATAGGCGATTGCTTCGTTCATATTGCTTCATTCATGGGAAAGACTCCCATCCCTCCGGCCTCCAGTCGCGGACGACGGCGTCACTAACGCGGCAGACTCGCGCCATCTCGCGCACGTCGTGGACCCGCACAATGTCGGCCCCGGCGGCTATGGCCAACGCTACTGTGGCGGCAGTTCCCTCTACCCGTTCCTCCGGCGGCAGTCCGCCCAGGAGCCGCCCGATGGTGGATTTCCGCGACGTTCCTATCAGCAAGGGAAGTCCCAACTCCTTGAAGCGGCTCAGATTGCGCAGCGCTTCGATGTTGTGGTCTGCCGTCTTGCCGAACCCGATGCCGGGGTCAACAATCAAGTTGCTGCGAGGCACGCCGGCCTCCAGAGCGCGCGCGACGCTGCGCCGCAAGCCGCCTGCGATGTCGTCTAGGGGGTTGGCATAGACATGGCCTTGCTGATTGTGCATCAGGATCAGCCCGGCCCCGCGCTCCGCCGCCGTTGCCGCCATTTCCGGGTCGGCCTGCAACCCCCAGACGTCGTTGATGATGACCGCTCCGGCGTCCAGCGCGGCGCGGGCTACGCCCGACTTCCAGGTGTCCACGCTGACCGGGATGGCCACCCGCGCCGCCACCGCCTCCAGCGACGGCAGCAGCCGCGCCAGCTCCTCGGCCTCGCTGACCGGCTGATGGCCCGGACGGGTGGACTCCGCGCCGATGTCCAGGAAGTCGGCGCCCTCTTCCTCGAAGCGCCGCGCCAGTTCCACGGCGGCCGCCGCGTCGCCTTTCAGCCCGTCGCCGGAGAAGGAATCGGGCGTTGCGTTGATGATGCCCATAACGTAGGTGCGGCGGCCCCACGAAAGGCGCTCGCCGTTGGCGACAGCGAGCTGGGTTAGCGATGACAGTCCCGAGGGCATAGCATCATCCTGAGGCAAAGGGTTGACGGGATAATTGAATTTTATCACCGGACATAGCGCGGGGATGCGATGCGCGATAGAATGCGCATTGCGAATAAGGAAAAGGATGCCCCGGAAATAGCGCAACCGGCTTGCGACAACTCCCAGCTTGCGACAACTCAGGGAGGCCCAAGTGACCGCGGAGCAAAGGCAGATAGACCAGCAGTTGGAACAACTGGAGTCCATGCGCCACCAGTCCCGGCTGGGCGGCGGGCAGGACCGCATCGACCAGCAACACCGCCGGGGCAAGCTCACCGCCCGCGAGCGGCTGGAGCGGCTGATGGACGAAGGCACCTTTCACGAGCTGGACCCCTTCGTCACTCACCGCACCACCGACTTCGGCCTGGGCGACCGGCGGCCTTTGGGCGACGCCGTGGTGACCGGCTACGGCAAAGTGGAAGACCGGCAGGTGTTCGCCTTCGCCCAAGACTTCACCGTAATGGGCGGCTCCTTGTCTGAGGTAGTCAGCCAGAAGATTTGCAAGGTGATGGATCTGGCGGCCAAGGCCGGCTGCCCCGTCGTTGGCCTCAACGACTCCGGCGGCGCCCGGATCCAGGAAGGCGCCTTGAGCCTGGCCGCCTATGGAGACATCTTCCTGCGCAACACGCTCTACTCCGGCGTGGTGCCGCAGATTACGGTCATCGTAGGCCCAGCGGCGGGCGGCGCGGTCTACTCCCCGGCGATCACCGACTTCATATTTATGGTCAAGGACATCGGCCAGATGTACATCACCGGCCCCGACGTGATCAAGGCGGTCACCGGCGAGGAGGTCGGCCACGAGGAGCTGGGCGGCGCGGCCACCCACGCCACCCGCAGCGGCGTGGCCCACTTCGTCTGCGAGACCGAGGAGGAGTGCATCAACGAGGTGCGCCATCTCCTGAGTTACCTCCCCGGCAACAACGTGGACGACCCGCCCGGCGACCCGGCCGATGACCCCGCCGACCGCCGCGAGCCGGACTTGCGCTATCTGGTGCCCGAAGACCCCGGCCGCCCCTACGATATGCGCGACGTGGTATACAAGGTGGTGGATCACGAAGAGTTTATGGAAGTCCACCAGAACTACGCGCCCAACATCATCGTCGGCTTTGCCCGGATGAACGGCAAGCCTGTGGGTATCGTCGGCAACCAGCCCGCCTACTTGGCCGGGGTGCTGGACATCGACGCCTCGGTCAAGGCCGCCCGCTTCGTCCGCTTCTGCGACTGCTTCAACATCCCGCTGGTGACTTTCGTGGACGTTCCCGGCTTCCTGCCCGGCGTGACCCAGGAATACGGCGGCATTATCCGCCACGGGGCCAAGCTGATTTTCGCTTACGCCGAGGCCACCGTTCCCAAGGTCTCGGTCATCACCCGCAAAGCCTACGGCGGCGCCTACATCGTGATGAGCAGCAAGCATCTGCGCTCCGACGTAAACCTGGCTTGGCCCGGGGCCGAAATCGCCGTCATGGGAGCCGACGGCGCCGTGAACATCATCTACCGCGAGCAAATATCCAAGTCGGACAGCCCGGACTACACCCGTCAGGAACTGGTCAACGAATACAAGGAGCGTTTCACCACCCCCTACATCGCCGCCGCCCGAGGCTTCCTGGACGACGTGATCGACCCGGCGGAAACCCGCCCCCAAATCATCCGCGCCTTGGAGATGCTGCAAACCAAGAGCGACAACCTACCCCCCAAGAAGCACGGCAACATCCCGCTGTAGCCGGGGCCCGGCTGCGACCCGGGGGCCGGCGGTTCAGCCGGTTTTCGCGCCCGGTTTTGTGGCCCGGCGGTTAGTTGCCCTGTTTAGTTGCCCTGCGGTTTAGTTACACGGATAGATCAGGATGGACAGGATTTTGCAGAGATGACGCCTCACCAAGCTGAAGGCAACGCCAACAACGTTCTGGGCCATCTGTTGCGTCCGATGCTGGGCCAGGCCGAGGTTGTCTTCGAGAGCACCCGAGTCCTGGCCGGGCAGTCCGGCAAGCGGCCCGACATCCTGGTGGCCGCCCCCGGCCGCTCCCCAGTGGTCATCGAGGCCGAATACGCCCCGGCGCGGACGGTGGAGCCGGAGGCCATCGAGCGCTTGGGCCAGCAGGTGCAGAACCTGGCCGGTCCCATCGAGGCCGCCATCGCCCTGCGCTACCCCGACGGCGTAGCCAACGCTTACGACCAGCAGACCGCCATCGCCGACGCCCGCTTGTCCTACTGCGTCTTTACTCTTTCTCACCCAAATGAAAGCGGGGAGACGGAGCGTTTCCCTCAGTCGGGCTGGCTGGACGGCTCGGTATCCGACTTGGCCGACCTCATCCGGCTGGTCTCCGTGCCCCAAAGCGCGGTGGAGCTGGCCTCCGATTACCTGCAACAGGGCATCGACGCTACCGCCAATATCCTGGAGGATATGGACAAGACCCGCCCGGCGGTTAGCGCGGAAATTGCCCGCCGGCTGGGGATGGACAACGTGCCTCAGACCCGCCGCATGGCCGGGGCGATTATGGCCAACGCCCTGATTTTCCACGAGCGCATCGCCGGGATGCACCAAGGCATCAAGCCCTTGAACCAAGTCTGCGGCGACGGCGTTGCCGACCCGCAAGGGGAAACGCTGAACGCTTGGGCCGCCATTCTCGCCATCAACTACTACCCCATCTTCGCCATCGGCAGAGACCTCCTGGCCCAGCTACCGGCGCAATACGCCACCCTGGCCTTGCATCGCCTGCGCCGCACCGCCGCCGAAGTCAACGGCACCGGCGTCAGCAACTCCCACGACCTCACCGGGCGCGTTTTCCAGCGGCTGATTTCCGACCGCAAGTATCTGGCGACTTTCTACACCCTGCCCGCCTCCGCCGCCCTGCTGGCCCGCCTGGCTGTCGCCAAGCTGAACGGCGTGGACTGGGCCGACGCCGACGCCATCGGACGGCTGCGCATCGGCGACTTCGCCTGCGGCACCGGCGCGCTGCTGTCGGCGG
This sequence comes from Dehalococcoidia bacterium, assembly GCA_965199995.1. GTDB lineage: Bacteria > Chloroflexota > Dehalococcoidia > Lucifugimonadales > UBA3495 > VXOI01. The sequence goes on from OZ241328.1 coordinate 616,649, forward strand.
TCTACGAGCAGATTGCCGCCCGCCACGAAAACGCCGGCGGCGACGCGGCCGCCCTTCACCCGGCGATGATGGAGGATGCTCTCTACGGCTGCGACGTGATGCCCTCGGCGATCCACATCACCGGCTCCACATTGTCCGGGATGCAGCCCGAAGTCGGCTTCGGCAACTCCCGCCTCTACACCATGCCCTACGGCCGCCAAGACGACGGCAGCGTCAAAATCGGCTCCCTGGAGCTGCTGCAATCGTCGCAGGTGATGACCCTGTTCAACACCAGCGACCCGGCCCTCCGCACCGGCAGCGCCGGCGAAGAAACCGCCGCCCAAGTCAACGTAGACGTGCCGGACGCCGGGTTTGACCTGGTGATCATGAACCCGCCGTTTACCCGGGCAACTAATCACGAGGGCGCTCACGCCAACGTCGTTAATCCCGCTTTTGCCGCCTTCAACGCCAGCAAGGATGATATGGACGATATGGGCAAGCGGCTGAATCAGATCGGCAAGAACACCTGCTATCACGGCAACGCCGGTATCGCGTCAGCCTTTGCTGCGTTGGCCCACCGCAAGCTCAAGCCTGGCGGCATTCTCGCGCTAGTGTTGCCGCTGTCTGCCGCCGCCGGTCTGTCATGGCAGAGTTTTCGGCAAATGGTAGCAACAAATTATTCGGATTTAGACGTGTTGAGTATTGCGGCCGATGGCAAGGAGATGTCGTTTTCATCAGATACTGGAATGGCTGAATGCCTAGTGGTTGCTCGAAAACATAAAATAGAAAGCGCTTCTGCACGTGAACAATTTTTGTCGCTAAAGAGTCGACCACAAGGATTTGCTCATTCTGCCTATATCGCCAATATAGCTTCAAATTCTCAGGATGTCCGCGGAATTGAGGATGGACCCTTCGGAGGCTCCTTACTTTTACTAGGAGATGAATCTACTGGTGAAATACTCACTAGCCCTGTTGACGCGAGAGGAGGAAATTGGGGTGAGGTGCGAATGCTGGACTATGCGCTCGCACAAACCGCGTATCATTTGACGACTTCAAATTTTTGGATTCCCGGTATCTCAAATAATCCCAATCTTCCGATTTCTCCTAGAGGAGAAATCGGAAGATTGGGATTAGTATCGCGTGATATCAATGGTCCAGCCCCTAGGGGCTCTTTTGATAAAACATCATACTCCCCTACGGCTACATATCCTGCTCTCTGGAACCATGACGCTAAACAAGAAACCAAGATGATTTGCTTACCGGATTCACAGCTTCTTGTGCGGATGGGAATGGAAGATAAGGCTGCTTCAGCGTGGGAAGTGGTCAGCCGTGCTCACTTGAATGTGGAGTTCACCTTTGGCTCACAACCACTGACGGCTGCATTTACTGAACGGGAATCAATGGGTGGTAGGGTATGGCCGAATGTAAAATTCCCCAATGACCGGTTCGATTATGTTTTCACCTTGTGGAACAACAGCACATTAGGATTGCTTTTATATTGGTGGCACTCCAGTCGCCAGCAATCCAGTAAAGCGACAGTCTCGATTCGGTCTGCCGAAACCCTGCCCGTCCTCGACTTTCGCGCCCTTAGCGACGGGCAGCTTGCCGCCGCCGAGAGCATCTTCGATGAGTTCCGCGATCTGGAGTTGATGCCTGCATACTTGGCCGACGCTGACGCCAACCGGGCGCTGCTGGACCGGCGGGTGGTGTGCGACCTGCTGGGGTTCGACGAGGATGTCTACCGGGGCGTGCGGCGGCTGGCGGCCAAGTGGTGCGCCGAGCCATCAGTCCACGGCGGCAAGCAGCGCCCCAAAACCGCCCGCTACACAGAGTAACCGCCACCCCCAACCCGCAGCAATTTCGCGCCAGTATAAACCATGAAACAGTGGCAACACCGAACAACCCCGCCTCAGCCTGCCCCATCCAACCCCGCCGGCAAAGGCAGCAGCTCGCCGGTAAGCCGCCGCCAGCGGTTGCGCTGCTCCCGCGTAGCCACCGCAACCTGCCGGGGCGGCAACTCGCGCAGGGTTTCCAACTCCGCCAGCAGCGTTTTGGCGCTCCCGACCCTGACCGCTATATAATCTAACGCCATGTTGTCTTCGTAGAAATTGATGTGCAGCCTTTCCGCAGCGTCGAACAAGTCGAGCAAATCGGGCCGTTCCCACTCCACGGATAGCTGAAAGGCGATGTCGCCCAGCAGCCGGTGGCTCTGGTGGTTCCACCCCCGCTCCGCCGCAATAGACTTGACAGCCTCAGCCACCGCCCCCCAACCCTTCTCCGAAGCCTGCACCCGGTCGCCCGCCCGCAAATACCCGTCAGCCCGCTCGATATACTGACGGCTCAGTTCGGCGTACCTTTCCGATTCCGAATTCGATGGCTCCATGGCGCTCCCGCTTTCTCCTGCGATGGGTTTCAGCCAGATTGTACCAGTCCTCCCGGTGCCGGCTGGCAATCTGGTGTAAAATCAGCACAGACAACGCTATTTTAGAGGGGTCAATTATGAAGTTCAGCGTTTTCTACCAACTGCCCTGCGCTGATGACCAGTCGCCGGCGCAACGCTACCAGGACACTATCGCTCAGGTTCAGTTGGCCGACAGGCTGGGGTTCGATGCGGCCTGGCTTGCCGAACTGCATTTCAACCCGCGCTTTTCCGTAATGCCAGCCCCCATGGTGGTGGGAGCGGCCATGGCCCAGACCACCCGCCGGATACGCATAGGCACAGCGGTGCATCTAGTTCCCCTGCACCAGCCCATACGTCTGGCCGAAGAGGCTGCTGCGCTGGACGTTCTGTCCGGCGGACGCTCCATCTTCGGCATCGGACGCGGGGCGATTCCGGCGCACTTTCAGGGCTATGCCATCGACCAGGAGGAGGCCCGGGAGCGGTTTACAGAAGGGCTGGAGATGGTGCTGGGAATGTGGGCGGACGACGATTACAGCTACAAAGGCAAATACCATCAGGTTGAAGGAATCAACCTGTCGCCCAAGCCGGTCCAGAAGCCGCATCCGCCGGTTTACGTCGCCTGCAACAGCCCGGATACCTTCAACCTGGTGGGCCAACTGGGCCATAACGTTTTGGTGGCGCCCACCATCGTAACCTCGCAGGGCGCGCTCACCGGGCTGGAAACCTACCGCGCGGAGCTGGAAATCAACGGCCATGAACCGGCAGACCGAGATGTTAATGTCACCGTTCACGTCAACGTGGCCGAGAATGAGGCGAAGGCGCGCAGCGGATTCGAGAAAACCATTAACAACTATCTAGGCACCTTGCGAGGCGGCTCCGGACGAGGCTCGGCCCGTGCCCAGACCCTGGACTACGAGACCGTTCTTGACGAATATGCCGCTGTCGGCACCCCCGAGCAGGTGGCCGAGAAGCTGAACAAGTTCAAGGGAATGTATGGCCCGGACGGTTTCATCTGCTGGTTCAACACCGGCGGAATGATACCCCACGAGGGAGTGGCAGACTCAATGAACCTATTCGCCGAACAGGTGATGCCCCACTTCAGTTAACAACCTTCCATAGACTCTGCGAAAGCAGGGCCAGGCCACCATGGGAATGACGCTGCTCCTCGATGGTTTCCCGCTCCCAATTTTCGCGATGGCAAACTCCCTAGGAACAGCGGAGAGAGGGCGGGAATTTCGGCAGATATTGAGAATACGCGATAGACGGCCATGACGAACCGGAGACATACTACCGGCGAATCCCTTTTCGACCGCCAGCGCCGTATCGACGCCGAGCGCAGCGCGCCGCTGGCCGAGCGAATGCGCCCCAGAACCTTCGATGAATTCGTTGGACAGCAACAGGTCGTCGGGCACGACAGGGTGCTGTTCCGCGCCATTGCTGCCGGGCGCCTGCCTTCATTCATTCTATGGGGGCCGCCGGGCGCCGGCAAGACCACTCTTGCCCGCCTAATCGCCGCCACCACCCAGACGGCCTTCGAGCCGGTCAGCGCCGTGACTTCCGGCGTGGCCGACCTGCGGCGCATCGTTGCCGAAGCCCGCGACCGCCGCGGAATGCACGGCCAGCCGACCATCCTGTTCGTTGACGAAATCCATCGGTTCAACAAGGCTCAGCAAGACGTGATCCTGCCCCATGTGGAGGACGGCACCGTCACTCTGATTGGCGCCACTACCGAGGATCCATCCTTCGAGGTTATCGCTCCTCTGCTGTCTCGCAGCCGGGTCTTCGCTCTTCAGAGCCTTTCCCCTGAGGAAGTGGAGGCCATCGTCAGCCGGGCTGCTGCCGACTCGGAGCGGGGCTTGGGCGAAATGAGGGTCGAGCTGACTTCCGAGGCCATGGCGCACTTGGTGAACATCGCCAATGGCGACGCCCGCGTAGCGTTGAACGCGCTGGAAACTGCCGCCTACGCCACCGCCCCGGACGCCGATGGCGCATGCCGTATCGGCCTCGATACTATCGCCGATGCCCTGCAGCGCCGCTCTCCGATGTATGACAAGGCTGGCGACAATCACTATGACACAATTTCGGCCTTCATCAAATCGGTGCGCGGTTCATCGCCCGATGGCGCGCTCTACTGGCTGGCCCGCATGATTGAGTCCGGCGAAGACCCTCTCTTCATCGCCCGCCGCCTGGTCATCCTCGCCGCCGAGGACATTGGCCTCGCCGACCCGCAGGCCCTCACCGTCGCCGTTGCCGCCCAACAGGCGGTCCACTTTATAGGTATGCCGGAAGGACGCATTCCTTTGGCTGAAGCTACCGTATACCTGGCGACTGCTCCCAAGAGCAACACGGCCTACGCTGCCCTGAACGAGGCCATGGCCGACGTCCACCGGCTGTCCAACGACCCGGTGCCGCTGCACCTTCGCAACGCCGTTACCGGGTTAATGCACGGGATGGGCTACGGCAAGGATTACAAGTACTCCCACGACTATGAAGGCCATTTCGCTCCCCAAGAGTACCTTCCGCCTCAGCTTCAGAACCGCCGCTACTACCATCCAGGCACGGAGGGAGCGGAGAATGAGATTGCGGAGCGGCTGCGAAAATGGTGGGGCGATAGAGATAGTGGGGTTTAAATGCCGGTTTAGAGAAACCAACCGCTAAAAGGGATTCTGACAAGAAATGGCAGAAATGAGCACACAAACTCCCGTAGTTTGCAATGTTTCCCCGGAGGCTACAAACCTGCTGCTTGGAAAACAAGGGATTCCTAATTAGATTTAGCCCCCGTTCCCGCTCAAGCCGAACACTTCCCCGGCACAGGCCGCCACTAAATCCGTCGGCGACATCATAATCTCCTGCCCCCACACGCCCGCGCCGACGCCCAGCTCCTCCTCCCGCATCAGTCCCTCATCCACGATGGACCGGAACCCCTCGGGCTGCCAGGAGAAAGGCGGGATGGAGCCGATTTCATAGCCCGTCACCGCCTTGACCGTAGCCGGGGCGCCCAGCCGGATGTTGCGGGAACCTAAGGCCCTCTTCAGACGGCCAGAGACAGCGTTCTTGTCGCCGCCCAGCATTACCAAAACTCGCTCGCCCGTTGCCGTCTCGAAAATCAGCGTCTTAACCATCTGCGCCTCGGCGTAGCCCAGCGCCTTTGCCACGTTAGCCGCTCCCTTCTCCGTAGTCGCCGGGAACTCCAGCCGACGATGGGGTATGCCCCTCTCTTCCAGGAAATCGTGCGCCGGTAAGTTCATAACCCTCGCTCCGGGACAGCCCTTCGCCGAGTCATTGAAGTATGGGAGAAGCATGGAACACATGGTCGCGGAGGATGGCGTAAATCACGTGTCCAATGGCGATGGCCAAGGCGGAGTAGGCGATGTGTCGCGGGCGGATGCGTCGGCGTCGCGGCCTCCCGCCTTCCCTGGAACGCTCCTCGCCCATCAGGCCGCCAGCGCCGCGATAAGGTCTGCCGACTGCACCACCTCAGCCTGTCTGGGGAAGATGCGCCCGGTTAGGAAGGCGTGAACCTCCGCGTCCGTGTCCGAGCAGCAGTCTTCTGCCACATACAGGTTGTAGTCTAGGTCGGAGGCGTAACGCACGGTGGAGAGTACCACTCCGCTGGTGGCATAGCCCAGGATAATCAGGTTGTGGATGTCGTTGGCCCGCAAGGCCACGTCCAGCCCGGTGCCGTACAGCGCATTGACCCGGTGCTTTCCCACCACTACCTCGCCTTCGTCGGGGGCGACGGCCGGGTGAATGACCGCCAGCGGGTCCAATACCGCCGCTTGCCCCGAGGCCTTGCGCTGGCCGAAGGTCTTGTTGCGCGCGCCAATCTCCGGGTAGCCTGGCCGGAACACCGTGGCGCAGTAGCACACCATGATGCCCGCATCTCGCGCCGCCTGTTGCAGCGCTACCGTCCGCTCCAACACCCCGCGCTCTACGGCATGGGGAAGAGTGGTCATCATCGCCTCGTAGAAGTCGGCGATGAGCAGCGCGGTATGTTCCTTTTCCAGCGCAATATCCGTCATTGTCCCTGGCTCCTATGCCGCCGCGCGCAGTTCTCGCACTGCGGCGGAGGTGCGCGACAGCGCCTCTTCAATGTCTCCGGGCGATATGTGGCGGTGGGTTACCATCCGAATGGACTGCTTGCCGGGGTAGGACACCAGCACCCCCTGGTTCTTGAGGGCTGCAATCAGGTCGGCGGCCGTCCCCAGGCTTTCGTCCACTTCAAAGAACACGATATTAGTCTGAATGCTTTCCGGGTCAACGTTGATTCCGTCTATATTGGCCAGTCCCTGGGCCAGACGCCGCGCGTTCTGATGGTCTTCGGCCAAACGGTCAATCATAGTGTCCAGCGCCACCAGCCCGGCCGCGGCCAGAACGCCCGCTTGCCGCATTCCGCCGCCTAGCATCTTGCGCCAGCGCTTGGCATTGTCTATGAACTCCTGCGAGCCGACCAGCACCGAACCCACCGGGCAGCTCAGGGACTTGGAAAGGCAGAAGCTCAGGTCGTCCACATCGCGGGTCAACTCCACCGGGGGCACTTCCAGGGCTACCGAGGCATTGAAGATGCGAGCTCCATCTAGGTGGACCGGCACGCCGGAGCTGTGGGCCACGTCGCAGACGGCTTTGGTGTCTTCCGGCGTGAGCGTCTGTCCGCTGCAACGGTTGTGGGTGTTTTCCAGGCAGACCATGCTGGTGCGCGGGAAGTGGAGATTGCCTGGCGGGCGAAGGGCTTCGGACACGTCGCCAGGGTTGATTCGGCCCTGGCTGTCGTTAGGGACCAGCCGAGTCTGAACCCCGGCCAGGGCCGCCTGACCTGCGCTTTCGTTCCAGAACATATGGGCCTGGTCGCCCATGATGATTTCGTCGCCCTTGTTGCTCCAGGCCAAGGTAGCGATGAGGTTGCTCATCGTGCCGCTGGAGGTGAGCAGCCCGGCTTCCTTGCCCAACAGGGCGGCGGAACGCTCTTGCAGTTCGTTGATGGAAGGGTCTTCCCCGAAAACGTCGTCGCCTACTTCTGCGGCGGCCATAGCCCGACGCATCTCGTCGGTCGGCTTCGTTACTGTGTCGCTGCGCAGATCAATCGCTGTCATCTGGCCCTCTATACCGTAAATCGGGATTTCGATATCTGAATTTCGCCCATTCTAGCAGTAATGCTATGGAATGGGAAAAGCATTCCCGTTCCTGACGCGTTCGCCGCCTTGCCAAACCGGGCCGCCCCGCCTAAGATGATTTCGGTATGCCAGCAACAGCGCGGGGGTGAGCGTCTTGCGACAGAGCGCCGTTTCTTTCCAAACCGCCGGACTTAGCTTCGAGGGCATTATCGCTCAGCCTGACGCTGCGGGCGGCCCGTGGCCGGGCATCGTCATCTGCCATCCTCACCCGCTGCACGGCGGCTCGATGCACAACAACGTCGTGCTGGCGCTGGCCTTGGGGCTGGCCGAAGAAGGGTTCGTAACCCTGCGCTTCAACTTCCGCGGCGTGGGAGAAAGCGAAGGCGAGCATGGACAAGGAGAGACCGAGTACCAAGAGGTGTTGGGGGCGCTGGACTTGATAAAGGCTTGGCCCGACACTAAGGGCAAGACCGGACTGGCCGGCTACTCTTTCGGTTCCGGCGTCATACTGCGCCATGGAGCGCTGTACAAGGAAGTGAACGCCGTGGCTTTGGTGTCGCCCGCGCAGAGGTATGTCAGCGACACCCCGCTCAAGAACTGCAAGCTGCCGGCGCTGGTGGTCGCTGGCGACCGCGACCGCATTGTGGATCAGGCGCAACTGAGCGAAGAACTAAAGACCTTTGACCGGGAGCCGGAGAGCCATATCTTTGAGGGCGTGGATCATTTCTGGTACGGACACGAAGGAAGGCTGGTTCCGGAAGTTGCCCGGTTTTTCATCGAACAACTGAAGTGAAGGCCATCCCCGCCCGCACACCAGCGAAATTCCGCAGATAGCATGAAATCGTTGACGCCCGCCCGCCAGGGTCCATGACCAACCCCTCCCCCGACGCCCGGAACGAATTGTCCGGCGATACAAGCTCTGTCGGCCATGATTCCCCTCGCCTGCCGATTTACCGGGACTTCATCCTGATTCAGTTGGCAATTCTAGTCTTTTTCCTCGACCAGTTTTCCAAGTACCTGGTGCGCGAGTTTTTGTTGCTCTACGAATCCTTTCCGGCCCAGGGGTTCTTTCGCATCACGTACACCTTCAACACGGGCAGTATCTTCGGGATATTCCAAGGGCAGAATACGGCTTTTATCCTAGTTTCCTTCGTTGGGGTTGGGGTTTTGCTGTTGCTCTATCGCAGCCAGCGATTCCCCACCAATCTGTTGCGGATCAGCCTGGGGCTACAGTTGGGAGGCGCGTTCGGCAACTTGCTGGACCGGGTTCGCCTGGGCCACGTGACCGACTGGGTAGACATCGGGCCCTGGCCGGTTTTCAACGTAGCCGACGCCAGCATCGTGACCGGCCTTGTCCTGCTGGCCTGGATTTTCATCACGGCCGAACGCTCTCGCCCCGCGACGTCCCTAGAGCCGGACACCTACGGCTACTGCCCGCTTTGCGACGGCGAGATGCGCGTGCTGCCTTCCAGCGGCGGACAGTCGGGCGGCTGGCGCTGCTCCAACTGCGGCGTCCGCGAGCGCATACTGCCGCCCTAATTTTGTAATTCCCGCATTCTCGGGAATCCCGGAGCGAATTGGCGCGAATGACGACCACTTACGACATTGGCACGGAAACCAGAGAGGCGCGGCTGGACCAGTTTCTGGCGCGGCAGGACACCGGTCTGACCCGAAGTCGGCTACGACAGCTCATCGAGAACGGGGATGTGCTGGTCAATGGATCTCTTGCGAAACCGGCGTGCCGGATTCGCCCGGGAGACCGGGTGTTGGTGTCCGTGCCGCCGCCCCGTCCGTCGGTTGCTGTGCCCCAGGACATCCCGCTGACCGTAGTTTACGAGGACGGCGACCTGGTAGTGATAGACAAGCCCGCCGGATTGGCGGCCCATCCAGGCCCCGGCCACCCCGACCAGACGCTGGTTAACGGGCTGTTGGCCCTTTGCCCGGACATCCAGGGCATTGGCGGCGAGATTCGCCCCGGCATCGTCCACCGCCTCGACAAGGACACCTCCGGCCTGATGATGGCCGCCAAAAACGAAGGCTCCCATCAGAGCTTGTCGCAGCAAATCAAAGACCGCGCCGTCGAAAAAGGCTACCTCGCGCTGGTTGAAGGCGCTCCGGCCCAGTACTCCGGCGTCATAGACGCTCCCATCGGGCGCGACCCCCGCCGGCGCACCCGTATGGCTGTCACGGTGGATGGCCGGGAGAGCCGCACTAGCTATCGCCTGCTGGAGCGCGCGGGAAGGCACAGCTTGCTGGAGCTGCAACTGCACACGGGCCGCACGCATCAGGCCCGGGTGCATCTTGCCTGGCTGGGCCACCCATTGTTGGGGGACGCCGTGTACGGCAAACGCAGCCCGCTCCTGCCCCGCCACTTCCTCCACGCCCAGCGCTTGGCCTTTGCCCACCCGGCTACCGGCCGGCCGCTGGAGTTCCGCTCTCCCCTGCCCCCCGACCTAGGGAACGCGCTGGAAGCGGCGCGCTGCGGCGAAGGCTGACGCCTCTCCGAGCTGCTTTCACGGGCGCCGGATTCCCGCGACCTGGATTGCATCCCCGCTGCCGCGGCCTAACCTACGCTGGCCAGCGCCAGCCCAAAAGAAAACTCATTGCATCCCCGCTGCCGCGGCCTAACCGCTTGCCCAGTTGTATCATGTATCACAATTCATTATATATAGACACAATGCGTTAGGGGGTTATGGCAAAGCGCGGACGCGCATTCAATCGGATGGAAATGGGACACTGTAACCCTGTCAAAAGTAACCAACACTTCCACTCCATACGGCAGCCAGATTTCCAGCGTTATGAGGCATTACGATTCCAACACAGACTTTCATGTCGGCGAATGCACATGGCTATGCCCGGCAAAAATTTACAGCGTGATGTGGGATTGGGTAGATGATAATTCGGCCGCCGCTGCTGATTCTTATCACAATGCCCATCCATGTGTTCCCGGCACGGGGAACTGCAACGAAACAGACGAAAAGGGTGAACTTGGCATATATCAATAGTAACCCAGGCAGAGTGACTCAGACAGTCATGGTACTGTATCGGGTAATCCTCTAAAAGGGAGAACGCTGGCAAGGCCGGACACAATTCCGCTAGCGTATTTTCTCGTTCTCCCACAGAGCTCGTTCTCCTACAGAGTATGTAAGAAGTCGTTAACTGGCGGAGTGTGGTTTTCAAGGGAACCATTGCGGGATATCCCATCCGGTTTCTGAAAAACCCTGCGATTGACAGCGGGGAGATGACGATTATTTCTCTAAGAACAACCTGCCATTGCCGCGAAGGGAAGTCGTCTACTACGACGTTAAACTGGAAGAGGTATTTCTAGACGACGGTAATCTGCGCGAACACCCCCGCCTCCGGCTGTTTGACGGCCATAGCCCCATTCGGCCTCAGGCAGGCGAGCGATTCCTGTTTGTGCTGGGAGCTAATCCCGACGGCAAAAGCTATGGCGTAAACGCCGACTGGAACCTATTGCACCTCGACGGAAGTACGATTCCCAACTTTACGGCAAATCGCCGGGTTACGCCGGAGTGGCCGATGAGGTGTCATTGAAAGTCGCATTGAAAGTCGCTATGAAGTCGGCTGTTACGAACCGAGTACTCTTGCCTATAAGCCAGTGGCCCGTCCAAGAAAGGGGCTCGCCAATGAAAACGCGCCGGACAAAACTCCACAAGCGTCCGGCGCCGCAGGCCCCGGTGACACCAGCCCGGCGGGGAATGCCGGCGAGGGACGCGCGATGCGGCAGAACGCGGCGTAAAGGGGCGGGCATCAACCCGCCCCTTTCGTATTCGCCCTGACGGTATGACAGCCTACTTCCCTTCTTTAATCCAGTCCGAAACCTTTTCCGCAATCATTATCGTCGTGCCGTTGGTGTTGGCACGGATGACGTCGGGCATTACCGAGGCGTCTATTACGCGGAGATTCTCCAGCCCGCGCACCCGGCAGTACTGGTCTACCACGGCCATTGGGTCGCTGTCCGGGCCCATCTTGCAGGTGCCGGAGATGTGATGCTGGGTATAGGCGTTGCGTAGAATCCAGTTATCCAGCGCCTCGTCGGATTCCAAGTCCGCCGGAGTGGGGTTCAGCACCTCGGCGATATGCTCCGCCATAGACGGGTGCTCCGCTATGCGGATGGCCGTGCGAACGGCCTCGCGCATCCGCTCGCGGTCATATTCGGCGGAGAACAGTTGGTAGTCCAGTCTTGGCTGCACATGGGGGTCGGTGGTGGTCAGCGTAATCTCCCCGGCGGAAGTGGCGTTCTGCAGCCCCACGCTCAGGCCCCAGTGAAACTCGTCGCCCTCGTACTGGACGCTGGCCGGGCGGTGCTCGCTGGTCATCAGCGTCGGCGTAATCTGAAAGTCGGCGCGGGTGGGAGACCCCGGCGTGCTGAAACGCAAGCCTACCTGAATCGTCGGCGTTTCCACGTCCGCCGGCTCGCCGTAGCCGCGGAAGACCATATACGCCGCCGGATGGTCGCAGAAGTTCTTGCCCACGCCGGGCAGGTCATGCACTGACTCTATCCCCAGGGCAGCCAGTTCCTCCTTCGCCCCCACGCCCGACAGCAGCAAGGCCTGGCAGGAACCGATGGTGCCGCTGCTGAGGATTATCTGCTCGCCCTCTACGGTGAACACCTCGCCGCCGCTCTCGGCCTGTACGCCCACCGCCTTCGGCTTTTGCCCCGGCTCCGCCGGAGGGGCGAACAATACCCGGTGGACGGTCACGTTGCCCCGCACTGTAATGTTCAGCCGGTGCCGCGCCTGCGACAGGTAGGTCAACGACGTGCTCATCCTAACGCCGTCTATGTTATTCAGCGGGCGGACGCCGATGCCGTTGGAGTCGGGGGAATTCTGATCCGGGTCTTCCGGGAACCCTACGCCGACGCAGGCATCGTAGAAGGCTCCGGAGACCGGAATCCACTCCTCGCGCTTGAAACGGCGGATGGGCAACGGCCCTTCGTTGCCATGAAAGTCGTCGCCGGGGTGATCCCAGTCATTCTCCATCTTGCGGAAATAGGGCAGACAGCCGGTGAAAGACCATTCGTCGTTGCCCCAGGAAGCCCAGTTGTCGTAATCTTCGGGGACGCCGCGGAAGATTACCTGGCCGTTGATGGCGCTGGAACCGCCGGTGGCCTTGCCGCGAGGGATGATCATCGGCTCCGTCTGGGCCGTGTTGGCGATGCCCCGCAGGTCCCAACTGTGAGGGCCATAGGCCGAGCGCCACACGTTGTAGCCCCGCTTCAGGTCATCGGGCAGATGCTCAAATTCCGGGTAGTCCGGCCCGGCTTCCAGCAGCAACACCGACTTCTCGGGGTCTTCCGACAAACGGGTAGCCACCACGCAGCCGGCCGACCCACCGCCCACAACGATGTAGTCATATTTCATTCTCGATACCTCCGCTAATTACATAATGAAGGGCGGCCGTCCTTACCGGCGGCCATCGGGCGTTATTATAATGCCAATGCAAACCCTGGCGGCAAACTCATTCTTCGTCTTGTCTGAATCAGGATTTACCGGATTCGCAGGATGGAAAATCCTGAAAATTCCCGAATCCGGTAAATCCTGATTCAGACAAAATATCGAAAGCCCCAGCGCCTTTGTTGACACGCGGCATACATTCCCCTAACTTAGGGCCACTTAAGCCCGCCCCGGGCCGTAGTGTATTGCCGGACGGATGGAACGCCGCGTCTTGGAGGTAATGATATGGCTACTACCGCAGATCAGATTAGCGCCGGCTTGATTGCTGAAACTCAGCAGGAATCCGGCGAAGGCGAAAGCCTTGGCCCTATCATCAAAGTGGATTCCGTGTGGAAAGTCTTTGGCAAGAACGCGGAGCGGGTGCTGGCCCCGGAAAATGTTGGCAGAAGCAAGGCTGAGATTCAATCGGAACTGGGAGCCGTTATTGGCCTGCATGATGTCTCTTTTGAAGTGCAAAGGGGGCAGACCTTCGTCATCATGGGGCTGTCGGGCAGCGGCAAATCTACGATGGTGCGTTGCCTAATTCGCTTAATCGACCCTACTGCCGGCAACATCATCATTGATGGACAGAACGTCACTGCGATGACCGACAAGGAACTCACGGAATTTCGGCGCGGCAAAATTGCCATGGTGTTCCAGCATTACGGGCTGATGCCCCATCGCAACGTGCTGGAAAACGCCGCCTGGGGGTTGGAAGTGCAGGGCATTCCCGAGGCGGAGCGCCATGCCCGCACCCGCGAGGCGCTGAGTATGGTGGGACTGGGAGGTTGGGAGGCGTCTTACCCCCGCCAGCTCTCCGGCGGTATGCAGCAGCGCGTCGGGCTGGCCCGCGCCCTGGTGGTGGACACCGACATTCTGCTGATGGACGAGCCTTTCAGCGGCCTCGACCCCCTCATACGCCGCCAGATGCAGGACGAATTGCTCCGGCTTCAGGAAGAGCTGCAAAAGACCATCGTGTTCATTACCCACGACCTCAACGAGGCTCTGAAGCTGGGCGACCGTATCGCCATTATGCAAGACGGGCGGGTGGTGCAGATAGGCTCGCCGGAAGACATCGTGTTGCGTCCCGAGGACGAATATGTGGGGGATTTCACCCAGGACGTGCGGCTGGAGAGCGTGCTGACTGCCGGAAAGGTTATGGCGCCGCCCAAGGCCACGGTGTTGGGACATCAAGGGCCTCGCGCCGCCCTGCATACCATCGGCGCTAGCGATGGCGACGCTGCCTGGATTGTGGACCGCTCCCAGCACTACATCGGCCTGCTCACTATCACCAAGGCCAACCAGGCGCTTAAGGCCGGAGTAAACCGGCTGGATTTGGGGCTTGGCTACGTCGATCAAGGCTATGAGCCGGTCAACCCTGATACCACTTTCGACTTGCTGATTCCCCGCGCCATGGCCAGTGATTACCCCATTCCAGTCACTGATGGCGACAACAAACTGATAGGCGAGATATACCGCAGCGCCCTGGCCGAGGCCCTGGCCGAGACCTCCACCTCTGACCAGGACTACGCGGCCAACGCTGTGGCCAACGCCGCCTTGGCCGCGGAGGCGGAAGATCAGGCGGGGCGAGATTAAAACCCGGTGATTCCTTAGCTGCGGCGTTCGGCGTTTTCATCTCGATTGTCTGCCGGGCGTATAAACTCCGCGCAACTCTTCCCTGTCTTGGAGGAACCTGTGGCAGATATTACTCATAGACAGATTGAAACTCAGCCTTGGGACGCAACGGAATCCGATTCGACTGCCCCGGTGTCCAGCCGCCTGAAGGCGTTAGGGTCGAGGCCCTTGTTCCGCAACCTGGCCATCGGCGGGGTTCTTCTGGTACTGCTGATAATTTGCTTGGCGGCGTGGGGAGCAGGAATGGAGTATCCGACAACAGTGTCGAGCTCCGAAGTAACAACCTCTTCCGGAGGGACAATCACGCTGACCAAGACGGTCCGCGACGCTTCCGGAGCCGCTATTGATGACGCTGTCAGATGGGTGACTCGGGAAGGAAGCTGGCTCTTCGACGGGTTGAGTATTGCCGTTACTCATGCGCTGATAAATATCGAGAAGGGTCTCAAATGGGTTCCCTGGCCCGTCATCGTCGTCGCCCTCGCAATTGGGGCCTTCGCGGTGGGTCGCTTGCCGCTGCTGATTTTCACTGTGTTAGCGCTGCTTTTCATAGGTTTCATGGGTCTTTGGGAAAATACCGTTGACACCATTGCTCTAATGGTGGTTGCGGTGGCTATCTCCATTGGCATCGGTTTCCCGCTGGGCGTGTTGGGGGCCCGCAGCCGGATTGCCGATAACATAATGCGCCCGATTCTGGACGGAATGCAGACAATGCCCAGCTTTGTGTATCTCATCCCCGGCATTCTGTTTTTCGGGCTGGGCAAACCGGCCGGCATTTTTGCCACCATCATTTACGCTGTTCCTCCGGTAATCCGCCTTACCAACTTGGGCATACGGCAAGTGGCCCCTGAAACTGTGGAAGCGGCTCGTTCCTTTGGCGCATCGCCCCTGCAACTGCTGACTAAGGTGCAGGTGCCTATGGCGTTGCCCACCATTATGGCGGGCATTAACCAGACGACCATGATGGCTCTCGCCATGGTTACCATTGCCAGCATGGTGGCGGCCGGCGGCTTGGGAGACAACGTATTGCGGGCATTGCAGAAGAACGAGCCGGGCAATGGCGCCATCGCCGGCATTTCGATAGTGTTCCTGGCTATCATCATCGACCGGCTGACTCAAGCGGCGGCTCGCAGCCGGCAGGAGTCTCTCGCGGGCGGGCACTGATTGAATGGGGCTAGAACTCGTTCCGGCCTCGTCTTAGGTTGTGCTCATAGGGCAGCAGGGCTTGTCGGCATTGACCTCGCCCCCGTTTGACAGGCGGTAATGACGCTGATAAGTTTTAATGCCAACGTCTAGCAGGCGAGACGCCAGCGCCGGAACAAAACCGGTAAATAATCATTAAAATTCAAGCCCCGATAAGGGCGGAGGAGTATAGTTTTGCTGACACGGAGCAGAATCCTTCCATTGGCGGTCTTTTTGGTCATCATGGCCATGATGACCGCTGTTGCATGCGGCGGCGAGACGGAGACCGTTGAAGTCACCAGGGTTGTCGAAGTAGAGAGGGAAGTTCAGGTAACCCAGGTGGTGGAGGTTGAGAAAGAGGTTCAGGTAACCCAGGTTGTCGAGGTCGAGAAGGAAGTCGAGGTCGAGAAGGAAGTCGAGGTCACCAAAATTGTTGAGGTCATGGTCGAAGCCCCCGAAGGCCCGAAAGAGGATGTTATTTTCGGCGACCTCAACTGGGCCAGCGCTTTGCTTCAGAACCGCATCGCGCAGTTCATCGTGGAATTTGGCTATGGCTACCCAACGGACGTTAAGTTCGGGGCCACGCTGCCTTTGTTCGAGGGCCTGAAGAACGGCGACACCAACGTTACCATGGAAATTTGGCTTCCCAACCAGGACGAAGCTTGGGAAAAGGCCCGCTCCGATGGAGCCGTCCTCTCTGTTGGCAAGAGCCTGGGTTCCGACTGGCAGTCGGCCTTCGTGATTCCCGCTTACCTGCAAGAGCAGTACCCCGACCTGGATAGCGTGGAAGATTTGAAGGACCAGAAGTTCAAGGATTTGTTCAAGACCACGGAGACCGGCGACAAAGCCCGTCTGGTATCCTGCGTCATTGGCTGGGCCTGCGAAACCGTTAACGCCGCCCAGGTTAAGGCTTACGGCCTTGAAGACCATGTTCACGTGGTTAACCCCGGCGACGGCTCCGCTCTGAACAGCGACCTCTACGGCGCCTATGAGCGGCAGGAACCCTGGCTGGGCTACCAGTGGGGCACCAACGACCCGGCCCTCAAGCTGGACTTGGTGCGCCTGGAGGAGCCGGCCTATACCGATGAATGCTGGTTCACCACCAAGGCTTGCGCCTATGAGGATGCTACCATCCTTATCGCGGTCAATCCTGACCTGCCCTCCGCCGCTCCTGATGTTGTGGAAATGCTGCGGCATTGGGATTTCAACATAGACATCTACAAGGCAGTGGTCCAGTGGCAGGATAATAACCCCGATGCCGACAACGCCGCGACCGCTATCTGGTGGCTTAGCGAAAACGAAGACATTTGGGGATCCTGGGTGACTGATGAGGCCGCCGCTGGCATTAAGAGCGCTCTGGCCGCCGGAAACGAGCCGGAAGGTTGGCCGGACGAGTAGTATCCTCCCCTCCCAAACCGCTGAAATCTTGCACTCAAGGCGGCCCGATTCAAGTCGGGCCGCCTTTGCAATTGTCGGCAATCTGACTCTTCGCCCTCTTTCGGGTACAATGGCATAAAGGACAAATATGCTTCAACTTTCCCCCCAAGAAACGGAACGCCTCACGCGCTACCATGGGCAGAGCGTTCGGCTGCTGCGCGACGCCATGAACGAGGCACGGGAAGGCCGCTGGCTGCGTTGCGAGGAGCTGCTGTGGGGCAGCGCCACCCTGGCGGTGAAGGGCGTGGCCCTCAGCCGCGGCAACGGCGTAGATAACCGGGCGTCGGTGGAGGGATACGCCCAGGCTTTGGGCCGCGAGAGTAATGACCGGCGCATCCGGGACATATTCACCCGTCTCGGCTCCTTCGCTGACGTCGCCGACCGGGTGCGAGAGTCGCGGGCCGAAGGGCGGCGGCTGGTTGCCATTCTGGAAGACGTTACGTCGGCGGTGGAACGGATGTGGGATATGCTGCCCTTGGAGAAGAACGAGCCGGAAAATTCGGACGCCCAGGATTATCATGATGAACCTTCCCACCGGACAGAGCGGCGTTCCGGGCGGCCTCGGCGTCCGCGGTCCAGGCGGACAGACAGACGCGATGATGAATAAGGGAACCCCGCAGCAACCTACCGTGGCTATACACACCCACGGGTGCAAGCTGAACCAGGCTGACAGCCAGGTTCTGGCCCGCCGCTTCCGCGAGGCGGGCTACCGGGTTGTGGAGCCGTCGTCCCCTTCCGATGTGGTGGTGCTGAATAGCTGCACCGTAACCGCCACTGCCGACGCCAAGGCCCGGCAATTCCTGCGCGCCGCCCGGCGCCGGAACCCTAGCGCCATAATCGTCGCCACCGGATGCTATGCTCAGCGGGCGCCGGCAGAGTTGGAGGGGCTGCCTGAAGTGTCGCTAGTTGTAGGCAACCCAGGGAAGGCGGAGCTGGTAGAGGCCGTCCGGGACGCTTTGGGAACTCAATCCCCGCTGCCCCCGTCATTCCCGCTGCCCCCGTCATTCCCGCTGCCCCCGTCACCCCCGCTGCCCCCGTCATTCCCGCGAAAGCGGGAACCCACGCCGCCGGTCGCCGTAGGCCGAACCCGGGCCATGGTTAAAATTCAGGAAGGCTGCAATCAAGTCTGCGCCTACTGCATTGTACCCAAAGTTCGGGGACGGGAACGTAGCATACCGCCCGACGCCATTCTCGCGGAGATAAACCGCCATGCCGCCGAAGGCTTCCGGGAAGTGGCGCTTACCGGAACTCAGTTGGGAACCTACGGCTTCGACCTGCCCGATACGGACTTGCGAGCCTTGCTGGAGCGCATATTGACGGAAACCGGCATTGAGCGGGTGCGGGTATCGTCGTTGCAGGCCCATGAAATCACCAGGCCGCTGCTGGAGCTTTGGCGTGATTCCCGGCTGATGCCACACTTCCACATACCGCTCCAGAGCGGCTGCGACGCCACGCTGAAGGCTATGCGGCGGCGCTACGATACGGCGCAGTTCGCCGCTTCGGTGGAGACTGTCCGGCGGATGTATCCCGATGCAGGCGTGACGGCCGACATTATAGTCGGTTTCCCTGGGGAGACGCAGGCCGACTTTTTTGCCAGCCTCGATTTCGCGGCGGCGATGCGGTTCTCCGACATTCACGCCTTTCCCTATTCGTCTAGGCCGGGAACCTCGGCGGCTTACTTCCGGAAGCAAGTCGCCGAACCGGAGAAGCGGGCGCGAATGGGGGAAATGCTGGCGCTGGCGGCGGATTGCGCCTTCCGGTTCAAGGAGAGCCAGTTAGGGACGGTAAGGCCGGTGCTGTGGGAGCGCACTTCGGGCAAGAGGGATGTCTGGTCCGGGCTGACGGACAACTACCTAAGGGTTCGGACTAGGGGCGGTTCCGCTCTGTCCAACCGAATTACCGATGCCCGCCTGACGGCTCTGGAAGGCGATTGGGTTCTGGCGGAAACGGCGCTTTAGAACCGGATAAGGTATCCAGACAGAGAACCGCCGCCCCGAATTCAACGGGGCGGCGGTGTTTTTGCTGGGTTTTTGCTGGGTTGCGCCGCTAGATGTCCACGGCCCGAAGGAAGCCCATCCCGCCGCGGCGTTCCAGGTATCCGGCGCGCACGTCGTTGCCGTGGGAGAATACCAGCAGCCAGCCCTCGCGCTCAGCGCGGAACAGCAGTTCCTTCTTTTGTTCCAGGGTCACTTCCGGCGAATTGTCGAAAGCCGAGATGGCTACCAGGTTGAGGTGATGCGGCGTTGGCACGATGTCGCCCAGATATACCACGCGCTCGCCGCCGTGGTTAAACATGACCATCTGATGCCCGGAGGCGTGGCCGTCGGTCACTATCACGTTTAGTCCGGGTAAGATCTCCCGGTCGCCGTCTAGCAGCTCCAGTTGCCCCCGCTCGTCGATGGGCAGGAAATTGTCGGCGCGATGGGACTGGTTGGCCCGCTCGTTGGGGTGGCAGGCCTCGTGCCAGCAGCGCTGTTGCACGTAGTACCGGGCTTTGGTGAAGGTAGGCACTACGTTACCCGCCCGGTCCAGACGGGTGCAGCCGCCGGAATGGTCAAAATGCAAATGAGTGAGGACTACTGCGTTGATGTCTTTGGGTGTAAGGCCGACCGACTTTAGGCCGCGCAGCAACCTGCTGGGAACAAGCCCCAGTTTCTCGCGGTCGATGTCCACCATGTCTTTGGAGCCGATGCCGGTGTCGACGAGGACGTTCTGACCGCCTGCCTGTAGCAACAGGCAGTTCAGACCCAGGGTCATCCGGTTCTTGCGGTCTGTGGCGACGCTGTTCTCCCAAGTTTCCTTGGGCACCGGGCCGAACATGGAGCCGCCGTCGACTTTCATTACTCCATCACTGATAATCTTCACGTTTGTTACCATCATCAACCACCCGTATCCCTTAATCAGCAGTATGGAATGCCAGGGTCTTGCTGCAAACCCCGCCGCAGTTGTGGCCACAAGGGGATACCGGACGGCCTTAGGACGCTGGAAGAGGAAGAAATACTGCAAAAACTGAAACTGAGAAGCATCCATAGCCCGGACGGCGCCTACAACAATTGCCTGAAATCGGAGTTATCCCAGAAGGGGAATGCCGCTGTTTTAACCTCCTTACTTTAAAGTTTTTCGTAAAACCTGGCCTGATGAACCCGTTCCGGGGGCTGACGGATGGGAAAGCGGCCTAGAGCCGCTGTGCTGCTCGTTCCGCGAAGCCGCCGGAGTTAATATGTCTAGCAGTAAAATGACTCCAACGATGAATGTCAAGGCTGATTTTATAATTTTCTAAATTATTTCTTAGAATTTATATAAAAAACTTGAAAGAAGAATTGCCCTGGAGCCGCCCGGCGGCATCCATCGGTTCAGTGCTATACTACCGGCAGAACGCAAGGCGCAGAGGAGCGGCGATGGTACAGTCCAGCGTAGTTATGCGAGAGCATGAGAAAGATGAACTCTCCCTGATGGCCCATCTGTTGCGGCGGGCCGGGTTCGGGGCAACTTTCGAGGAACTGGAAGAATATCTGGCTCAAGGCTACGAAGCAACAGTTGAGCGGCTCCTGCATCCGGAAGACGCCCCGGAGTGGGACGACGCCCTCTTCCGCCGCTACCACGTGGACCAGAACAGCGTGATGCTCATCGAAAGCGCGCAGTCTTACTGGCTCTATCGCATGATCAACTCCCCACGGCCGCTGGAGGAGAAAATCGCCCTCTTCTGGCACGGCCTCTTCGCCACGGCCTACGGCAAGCTTAACCATGCCAAGGCGGTGGTCAACCAAACCAACACCTTCCGCCGGCACGGACTGGGTTCTTTTCGCAACCTGCTTTCTGAACTCTCCCGCGACCCGGCCATGATTTTCTGGCTGGACAACAAGGACAATCACAAGGACGCTCCCAACGAGAACTATGGGCGAGAGTTGCTGGAACTCTTTTCCATGGGAATAGGAACCTATACCGAGGCCGACGTGAAGGCCGCAGCCCGCGCCTTCACTGGGTGGACTATCGCCAACCAGGATTACATGAGCATTCGCGCCTCCCGCGATTCCATCTGGCCTCATGGCCGTCTTGACTGGCAGTTCTTGTATCGCCCCGAAGACCATGATGACAGCGAAAAGACCTTCCTGAACCAGACGGGACGCTTCAATGGCGAAGACGTACTGGACATCATCTGCGGGCATCCGGCCAGCAGTTGGTTCCTGGCCGGGAAGCTCTATGCCTTTTTCGTTTCCGACCAGCCTGACGAAGCGGCTACTCAGGTTATCGCCGAAGACCTCCGGCGCACCGGCGGGGATGTGCGATCCGCCATGCGCACCATATTCCTAGCGGACTTTTTCCGGTCCGTTGAGGCCCGCCAAGCCAAGGTCAAGAGCCCGGCGGAGGTTGTCTCCGGAGTGGCCCGCCTGGCCGGAGCCTTTGGAGCGCCTCGCTGGAACATCGTCAACCTTGCGCTGGACGCCAACTTTATGGGCCAGGAAATCCTGAACCCGCCGACGGTGGAGGGCTGGCATACCGGAGCCGAGTGGGTGGACACCGGAACGCTGATGGAAAGGGTGAATTCGGCCGCCTTTTTGCTGGGAGACCCGGCTCAGCCGGGCGTGAGGAACATCATCCGGCGCCTGCGGGAAGGCGATGGAACTTACACCCCGGCGGAACTGGTGGATTCCTGCCTGGGGCTGTGCGGCGCGCTGGAAGTTTCCGGCGCCACGCGCCACGAACTGACAGCCTTTGTTGCCTCTCAAGGCGAATTGACCTTTGAGGCGCAGTTCGATAACGGCTGCGCCGAACAGCGCATTGCCGACCTGCTCCAGCTCATTGTCTCCACTCGCGAGTACCAAATGGCGTAAGTATGCCGCCCGGCCTTTTCAACTGCCGACTAAAGGAAATTGCTTGACATGACCACCACGGCAACTATCCGATATAGCCACACCGTCGGTTCTCTGTCCAATCAGGGGCGGGGACTCCAGAATCCGGTGGACGTAGCCTTGGACTCGCAGGGTGTCATGTACGTTCTGAACCGGGCTGGGCCGGAACTGCCCATTCGGTTGCCCTACAAGCGTGTTTCCATGTGCACCGTGGATGAGGAATACTTGGGCGAGTTCGGCGCCGGCGGCACCGGCCCCGGCGAGTTCTGGTGGCCCAGCTCCCTCGCCTTTGACAGCCAGGACCGCCTGTACGTGGCGGACGAGGCCCTGAACCGTATCACCGTCTTCGCCACCACCGGCGATGTGCTGGCCCTTTGGGGCGAGGAAGGTTCGGCAGCCGGACAAATCAGCCATCCG
Organism: Dehalococcoidia bacterium; assembly: GCA_965199995.1. Taxonomy (GTDB): domain Bacteria; phylum Chloroflexota; class Dehalococcoidia; order Lucifugimonadales; family UBA3495; genus VXOI01. Next base: position 639,114 of record OZ241328.1, read on the forward strand.
TCATACATCGCCTGCGACGCCGACGATAATCTGCTGATTGCCGACAGCGGGAACCACCGCATACAAAAATTCACTGCCGACGGAAGGTTTATCGGTGTCTGGGGAACGCCGGGAGACGGTGAAGGCTGTTTCAACGCGCCTTGGGGAATCGCCCTCGACAGTGAAGGCGCGGTTTATGTTTCCGACTGGGGCAACAACCGGATCCAGAAATTTACGCCCGATGGAAACTTCATCAAGCAACTGCCCGGCCCCGGAATAGCGAAGCAGGCTGAAGCTGACCGCATCAAGCATCCCGCCGGGTTATGCGTTGACGCTGATGGGATAATCTACCTAGCCGATTGGGGAAACGAGCGGGTGCGAGCGCTGTCGCCCGGCGGCGAACTGCTGGCCACCCTGCGGGGTGAGTCCGAGACGCCGTCCTGGGCTGACGAGTATTTTCAGGCCAACCCTGAGGAAGGGGCGCTGCGTCTAGAGTCTGACCTGTCCCCCTCGGTTAATCCGCCGGGCGGTTTCGGAACCACCAGCGACCGAGAAGAGTCGGCCAATGTGGAAAAGCTGTTCTGGGGGCCGACGGCCGTTAAACTTGATGGCCGCGGCAACCTGCTCGTTGTGGACAGTTGTCGGCACCGTATTCAAGTCTACCGCTGGGACAGCCAGGCGGGGCAGAAATGAGTCAAGATAACCAGGCAGCCGTACAACAACGCCGGGGAGTATACTACGGCTGGTATGTTGTAATTACCGCAATGTTCATTGCTGGAGTGACCACGGGCGCACGCAACGGATTTGGGGTTTTCGTAATCCCGATGAGCGAAGACCTGGATTTTTCCCGTACTGGTATTTCCATCGCAGCCGGCATAGGCTGGTTGATGAATGGAATTACCCAGCCCCTTGTTGGCCACCTCTTCGACAAATTCAACTCGCGTAAGGTTATTCTCATAAGCCTGCTGGTGGCTGGTCTGGCCACCGCCGGGCTTAGCCTGACCTTCCATCTGTACTTTCTAATTTTCCTGTTCAGTTTCGTGCTGTCCACCGCTATGAGCGGGGCATCTATTGGCACTCTGATGCCATTGCTAGCCAGGTGGTTTGTGAAGCGGCGGACCCTCGTGCTGGGGTTGGTGGCCTCGGGGTCGTCCATAGGCGGTGCGGTGCTGATTATTTTCAGCGGCTACATCGTGGAGTTGTTCGACTGGAAAGTGTCTTGGATTACTCTGGGCGTCATTGTTGCCGTTCTGGCTGTGCCCTTGGGGTTCATGTTCCTGCGCAACAGTCCCGCGCAGATGGGCCTGCTTCCTGATGGGGATCCCGATCCTGTCGCCGGCGGGTCGCCGTCTCCTCCGGAGCGGAGACGCGGGCTGTTTGAGGTAGAGCAGTGGTATCACTCTTTCCGGTCCCCGCCAATCTGGAATCTTTCAGCGGCCTACACCGTTTGTGGCATTACCGTAGGTCTCTTGTCCGTCCATTTCGTGCCTTACGCCGATGGACAGTTGGGAGTAGACCCGAAGCTGGCGGCAACAATTTTCGGTGTTCTGACTGGCCTTAATGCGGTTGGCGCCATTGGGGGAGGCTGGCTGGCCGATCGCTTTGGCCGGAAGAACGTGCTGGGAACGGTCTATTCAGTGCGGTTTATTGCATTCTTGGTGCTCATTGGCGGGCTGATTGCGGTGGAGCGCTCAATTACCATACCGTTGATAGGGTCGGCGGCCTTGCCTAGCTTGTGGATATTCGCCATCTTGGCCGGCTTCTCTTGGATCGCCAGCGTACCTATCACCGCGTCCCTGACCGCTGATGTATACGGACTGCGGGCGCTGGCCACCATTTCCGGGATTTCCTTCCTCTGCCACCAAGTTGGCGCATTCATCAGCATAATTCTGGGCGGAGTTCTGTACGACCATACCGGCTCATACCTGCTGCCCTTCTCCATTGCAGCGGCGTGCCTTGTCCCGGCAGCCATCGCATCTTTCACCATCAACGAGAAGAAGTACTCCGTGCGCTACCAGACCGCGCCAACCCCGGCAGGGGCAGCCGCGGGAGATTAGCGTAAAGCCAAACATCTGCTTAAATGGCGGCAATCGAGGGAACTTTATGGCGCGCATCAGCGTAGACATAGACGAAGCGGCCTGTACCGAGATTATGCGGCGTTACAAACTCGCCACTAAAGAAGAGGCAATCAACTTCGCTCTGCGAAGGATGGCCGGCGAGCCCATGACTGCTGATGAGGCGCGCGCAATGCGCAGCACAGGATGGGGAGGTGACCTTAATGAAATGCTCACCAGCCGCGCATCGTGCCTCTGATAGAATCATCGGCCTGGGTCGAGTTTCTCAGGGATACCGGATCTCCGACCTGCAATCGCGTTGACGAATTGCTGGAGGGCAATCCGGATCATATTATAATTTGTGATGCTGTGCGGATGGAGATACTAGCCGGCGCTCGCGATAACTCTGGGTTTGCAGTCCTGACTGATCTCTTGGCTCGAGCCGTTCTCATACCGACGCTGCCGACGGATTACGATGACGCAGCGGTTCTCTCGCCGTTGCTGACGGGAGGCGAAACCGTCCGCAAGCTGATTGACTGTCTCATAGCTGCCGTTGCCCTTCGCGCCGGGATTCCCGGTCTGCATAACGACAGAGATTTCGACATTCTCGTCCGCCACACTGGGCTGCAAGCGTATTCCGTGGACGCCTGAAACCGCGGACTGCCGAGGGAGCGCGTGCTGCCCTTGCCCCTACCTCCGTTGCCGGCGGGCCCAGGAATCGCGCAGAGCTACCGTGCGGTTGAACACTGGCGCGCCGGGCGTGGAATCCGGGTCAACGCAGAAGTAGCCCTGGCGCAGAAACTGGAAGCGATGGCCGGGTTGCGAGTCCGCCAGCGACGGCTCTACTTTGGCTGGGATTGCGCGCAGGGAGTGGGGGTTGAGATTCTCAGTGAAGTCGCCGCCTTCGGGGAGGTCGCTGGGGTCTTCTTTCAGGAAAAGATGGTCGTAAATGCGCACCTCAGCGTCCACGCAGTGCTCCGCTGACACCCAGTGCGAAGTGCCGCGTACCCGCCGTCCGTCGGCGGAAGTGCCGCCGCGAGTCTCTGGGTCATAGGAGCAGCGGATTTCAGTTATTGCGCCAGTGGATTCGTCCTTCACCACGCCGGTGCAGGTGACGTAATATGCGTCTTTCAAGCGCACCTCGCGGCCGGGCGACAAGCGGTAGAAGCCGCGCGGAGGGTCTTCGGCGAAATCGTCGCGCTCGATGTACAGCGTGCGCGAGAAAGGCAGCGAGCGATGTCCAGCGGCGGCGTTCTCCGGGTTGTTCTCCGACTCGACGTATTCAACCTGCCCTTCCGGGTAGTTTTCGATGACCAGTTTCACCGGGTCTAGCACCGCCATCACCCGCGGGGCGCGGCGGTTCAGGTCTTCCCTTATCGAATGCTCCAGCAAGGCGATGTCTGTCCAGGTGTCGCGTTTGGCGACGCCGATGCGCTCGCAAAAGTCCCGGATGGCCTCGGGCGTATAACCCCGCCTGCGTAGCCCGGACAGCGTCGGCATTCGGGGGTCGTCCCACCCGTTGACATGGCCGCCTTCCACCAACTGAATCAGCCGCCGCTTGCTCAATACAGTGTAGGTGAGGTTGAGACGAGCGAACTCGATTTGCTGCGGATGGTAGATTTCCAGAGTATCCAAGCACCAGTCATACAAGGCGCGATGCCCCTCGAATTCCAGCGTGCAGATGGAGTGGGTAACGCCCTCGATGGAGTCCGACTGCCCGTGGGCAAAGTCGTACATCGGATAGATAACCCAATTGTCTCCCGTCCGGTGATGGGAGGCCTTCAGGATGCGGTAGAGCACCGGGTCGCGCAGATTCAGATTAGGCGAGGCCATGTCTATCTTGGCTCGCAACACCCGGCTGCCCTCGTCGAACTCCCCGGCGCGCATTCGCCGGAAGAGGTCCAGGCTTTCCTTGACGGCGCGATACCGGTAGGGGCTTTCCCGTCCCGGCTGAGTCAACGTGCCCCGGTACTCGCGGATTTCATCGAAGGTCAAATCGTCAACGTATGCCTTGTCCTTCCTGATAAGGTCAACGGCCATCTCATACAGTTGCTCGAAATAGTCCGAGGCATATAAAAGGTTGTCGCCCCAATCCCAGCCTAGCCAGCGCACGTCCGCCAGGATGGAGTTGACGTATTCCACTTCTTCCCGAGTGGGGTTGGTGTCGTCGAACCGCATATTGCAGTGGCCGCCGTGCTCCGCGGCCAGCCCGAAATTCAGACAGGCCGACTTGGCGTGCCCGATGTGCAGGTAGCCGTTGGGTTCCGGCGGGAAGCGGGTGATGACCAAGCCGCCAAACTTGCCGGAGCGATTGTCCTCGGCGACAATGGCGCGGATGAAGTCGCTTCCCGCGCCGGTTTCGGTATTTGCCGTTTGCGTCATTCTCAGCCGTCCGGTGTCCAGTAATTAAATAAGAGACACCACCGTCCCAGCCAGCTTCGCGGCCGCCAGTCTCAAGCGAGACAGGACGCGGTCGCGGCCCAGAACCTCCATGGTCTCGAACAGCGGCGGTGATACGGTTCGTCCGGTGGCGGCTGTCCGCAACAGGCCAAAGAATTGGCGCCGGGAAAGCCCCAGTCTCTGGCCGGTATCTCCGAGAATCGCTTCCAGCTTCTCGTGGCCGAAGTCGTCGCCCGCCGTGCTGTCTTCCAGTTCAGCCAGCGCCGCTTGAAGGGCCGGCAACGCGCTCTCGGCGTCCATCCCCTTCTGCACCAGCGTTGCCTCGTCGTAGTCCGGCGGTAGCTCGCCGAAAAAGTAAGCCGTGATGCCGTCCGCTTCGTCCAGCCGCTTGAGCCGTTCCTGCACCAGCGGGGCGATGGCGCAGAGATAATCCCGCTCGCCGTCGTCCAGCGGACGGGGGATGTACTCCGACATCCGGCGCGCCAAGTCGCCGGGGGCCAGTTCGCGGATGTAGACGCCGTTCATCCACAGCAGCTTGTCTTGGTCGAAGATGGCCGCCGACTTGGTGATGCGGTCAAGGGTGAAATTGTCGATAATCTGCTGGAGCGTGACCACTTCGGTGCTGCCATCCAGCGACCAGCCCAGCAGAACCATGAAGTTCAGCAGGGACTCGGGCAGGTAGCCTTGCTCCCGGTATTCGCCAATGGCGGTGGCCCCGTGGCGTTTGGACAGCTTGGCCCGGTCGGGGCCGGTAATCATGGGCAGATGGGCAAATTCTGGCGGCTCGAAGCCGAAGGCCCGGTAGAGCTGGAGATGCCGCGGGGTGCTGGGCAGCCACTCCTCGGCCCGCATCACGTGGCTGATTTTCATAATGTGATCGTCAGCCACCACCGCCAGATGATAAGTCGGGTAGCCGTCGGACTTCAGGATAACGAAGTCCTCTTGCAGCTCGTTGCGCCATTCCACGTCGCCGCGAATCAGGTCGTGGACTTGCGTCACCCCGGACTGCGGCATAGCAAACCGGACGACGCGGTCGCCGGCGTCAACGGGTTTATGGCCGATTGCGCCGTTTCTCCCCTGGCGCAGGCAGTTGCACCCGTTGCCTTGCCCCAAGTCGCGGTTGGCGCGGCGGAATTTTTCCAGCTCCTCGCGGCTGCAATAGCAGTAGTAGGCGTTGCCTTGGTCCAGAAGCTGCTTGGTCAGGCGCTGGTATATCTCCAGCCGGTTCGACTGCTCGTAAGGTGCATAAGGCCCATCCACTTCCGGGCCTTCGTCCCAAGATATATTGAGCCAGCGTAAACCGTCGAGGATGGCCTCCACGGCACCTTCCACCAGACGGTTCTGGTCGGTGTCTTCGATGCGGACGATGAACTTTCCGCCATAGTGCTGGGCGAAAAGCCAGTTGAAAAGGGCTGTGCGGATGTTGCCGATGTGAGGCTGACCCGTGGGACTGGGGGCGTACCTGACGCGAACCTCGGCGGACAAGAGCGGACTCCCTGAAGACGCTGGCAGCGTATATATGACCTAATCATCCTGCCGGTTGCAGGCCAATTGGACGGTAAAATATTGTAGCACGATTCAAGGCGGCGCAACGCCGGGCAAAACGCTCAGGACAAATAATGGGCGGGAAATCCCCGCCCTTCGCCTGCCTATTCGCTGGTGTTGCGTTGTTTGCCGTTGCTGAATGAATCTGCTTCGGCAGCTATGGCATCTCTGCCTAGGCCCTTTTCCTAGGGGAGGATGTTGTAGAGACAGGGAGAGACGCAGGAATCAACGGTCATGTCCGTATTTCTGTTGTAGTAGTATGCGGAACCTAAAATTGGGGAATTATACAGCGTCCCCCCCATTAGTCGCCGTTGGCGTCAGGCTTGTGTCTCCCTTCCCCTTGATGTTGTGCGTGTAGATTTCCTGCCAAAATCCCCCAACCCCCCAGAATCCCAGCGCTATCAATCCGGCGTCCAGCGCCAGGAGGAGCCGACTGATTCGGACACTTTCCATCCCATTCACCTCTTTTAAGCCGAAGAGGCAATAAAGAATAATAATTATTATAAACTCTTGAATGCATTAAATAAATATAATTTATATTATTAAATATAATGTAAACTCGTCGCAGTTTGGTATAAAATATCCCCCGGCCAAGTACGCCGATTCTCCAACAGAGGAAGTGCCGCCATGACCACCAGCCCCAACGTCCGAATCGAGCGCGACTCCATGGGTGAAATGGAAGTGCCCGCCGACGCGCTCTACGGCGCCTCCACCATGCGCGCCGTCCTGAACTTCCCCATCAGCAACCTGCGTTTCCCCCGCACATTCATCCGCGCCCTGGGCCTTATCAAGCAATCCGCCGCCCGCAGCAACATGGCCTTGGGCCTGCTGGACGAGCACACTGGCAACGCCATCGTTGCCGCCGCCCAAGAAGTCATTGACGGAAAACTCGACCGTCACTTCGTACTGGACATCTTTCAGACCGGCTCTGGTACATCTACCAACACCAACGCCAACGAGGTCATCGCCAACCGCGCCAGCCAGCTTTTGGGCGGCGACCTCGGCTCGCGCCTAGTTCACCCCAATGACCACGTGAATATGGGGCAGTCTTCCAATGACGTCATCCCCACCTCCATTCACTTGTCTGCCCTGCTGGCCATTAAGGAGGAACTGATCCCGGGACTGGAAAGTCTCGCGACGGAGCTGGAGAAGAAGTCCGAGGAATTCTGGCCCGTTATTAAAACCGGACGGACGCACTTGCAGGATGCGACTCCCGTCCGGCTAGGGCAGGAATTCCTGGGCTACGCCGGACAAGCTCGCTACAGCATCCAGCGAATGCGGAGGGCGCAAGAGGCGTTGGCCGAAGTAGCCCTGGGCGGCACCGCGGTAGGCACCGGGGTCAATACCCACCCGGAGTTCTCTGCCCGGACTTGCGCCTTCGTGTCGGAGGCCGCCGGAGTAGAGATACGGGAGACGGATAACCACTTCCAAGCGCAGTCGTCGCTGGACGCCTTGGTCGAGGCCAGCGGAGAGCTGAAAACCGTGGCCGTCAGCCTGCACAAGATCGCCAACGACATTCGCTTCATCGCTTCGGGCCCTCGCGCGGGCCTGGGGGAAATCACCCTGCCGGAAGTGCAGCCGGGCAGCTCGATAATGCCAGGCAAAATCAACCCGGTGATAGCCGAGTCGGTGGTGCAGGTAGTGGCCCAAGTGGTGGGCAATGACGCTGCCGTTACCCTGGCCGGACAGGGGGGATACTTTGAGCTGAACACGATGATGCCGGTGGCGGCCCACAATATCCTGGAGTCCATTGCGCTGCTGGCGGCCTCGACTAACAACTTCGCTCGCCAGTGCGTCGAGGGCATCGAGGCTACTACCGCCGGCCCCGACATGGTGGAGAAGGGCTTGATGCTGGGGACGGCTCTGGCCCCGGCCCTCGGCTACGACGAGGCCGCCGCCATCGCCAAGGATGCCGCGGCCACCGGCTCGACCATTCGCGAGACGGCTCGGGAAAAGACCGAACTGTCCGATGCCGAACTGGATACCCTGCTGAATCCCGAAGCCATGACTGAGCCCGGCGTCAACGTGGGCGGCGGCGGGGGCTAGACACCCGGCCGGCCGGGCAGACCGGTTTACTGACGGATAGGGGCGGAAATCCTCCGCCCCGTTGCCGGAATCATTACCCCGGAGATGATTTTGTGCGCGGACGCTATATGTGCGCGGACGCTATAGGTATTGCCGGGAGATATTTGCTCGACGCCCCCATCCGCGGCGGTGAGGCGGGGATGGGATTCCTCAGCGAGGTGTTTCACTCCACGGCAAGAACCACGCCGTCAGGATAGCCTACGGCGGAACAACTTTCTCCGGCGGCCCGGCCTTGCGCCTAGTCCCACAAGGGCAGGTTCTGCGCTGTCGCCTCGCTAACGCAGATGGGGCAGCGCTGGTCTTGGGTGTGTCCATTGGCGGGGTACAGATTCTCGCCTCGTAGGCCGCAGAGAAAGTCGGGCATGATTTCCTCGATGCCCACCTGCAACAGGTAATGCACCTTCCCCGCCTTGCCTCCGAAGGCCCACCACCAGGGCGTTTGCCCGGCAGACATATCATTGAGATAGGACTTGAAATCGTCTTCCCAGCCTTCCTCCGGCATTTCCACCAGCCATCGCCCGGTGGAAGACTCCGGGTCGCGCCCGGCCTTCAGCTTGCCGTTGCGGATGTATTCCCGAATGTCCCGTTGCGATACGTTCAGGCGGCGGGACGCTTCTTGTATCGTAACCTTCTCCATAGCTGTCTCCGATAACCTCAAACGCGGGGAGCGTTGGCGGCTAGGGGCTTGCGATTGCCGGGTCCTCGATGGTGTCAGCCAGCGAGCCGCCGGGCGGCACCATGGGGTAAACGTTGGTTTGCTGGTCAACCACGAACTCGACCAGGAAAGGCCCTTTGTGGGCTTTGGCTCTCCTTAGTGCTGGCAGCACCTCTTCCTGCTCCGAAACCCGCATAGCCCCAACACCGTAGGCTTCCGCTAGTTTCACGAAGTCCGGACCAGGAACCGGCACGGCCTTGATATGGTTATCGAAATACATCTCCTGCCATTGCCGCACCATGCCCAGATGTCCGTTGTTGATTAGAGCGTATTTGACCGGCAGATTTTCCTCGGCGGCGGTGACCAGCTCCTGCAGGGTCATCTGGAATCCTCCATCTCCGGCAATGCTCCAGACCGTGGCCTCGGGACGGGCCGCCTGCATTCCCAAGGCTGCCGGCACCTCGAAGCCCATAGCGCCCTGTCCTCCCGACGACACAAAGGTATTGGCCTGATTGAAGGACAGGAATTGCGCGGCCCACATCTGATGCTGGCCTACCCCGGTGACCACCATGGCCTCGGGGTCTTCCTGCAAGAGCGCGTCTAGGCCGGTCATCACGTGCTGGGCCTGTAGCTTGTCCGAAGGCGGGATGGCAAGGGATGGATGCTCCCGGCGCAGCTTGCTGATGTGCTCCATCCAGTATGGGCGCGGGGCGTAGGAAACCAGCGGCGTCAAGGCCCGCACCACCGCCCCGGCGTCGCCGGGCAAGGCCACTTCCACTGGCACGTTGCGGCCTATCTGGGTCGGTTCTATATCCACGTGGATGATGCGGGCATGGGGGGCGAAAGTGGACACCCTTCCGGTTACCCGGTCATCGAACCTCATCCCGAGGCCAACTATCAGGTCGGCCTCGTCCACTGCGATGTTGGCCCAGTACATCCCATGCATTCCCAGCATCCCCAGGTTCAGGGGGTGTCCGCTGGGAAAGCCGCTTAGTCCCAGCAGGGTGGTGATTACAGGAATCCCGGTGGCTTCCGCGAACTGCTGTAGCTCTTGAGACGCCCCCGAGGCTAGGACGCCATGGCCGGCGATGATTAGAGGACGCTCAGCCTCGTTGATAAGGCGGGCTGCGTCTTGCAGGTTGTTCCGGGTTTCCCCGGACAACTCCGGAGTTTGGCGGGGCATAGGCTCTGGGAACTTGGCTTCGGCCAATTCAAGCTGCACATCCCGGGGAACGTCTATCAGCACCGGGCCGGGCCGCCCTTCCTGCGCAACAACGAATGCTTCGTGGATGGTGTCGGCCAGGTCATTGGCCGACATCACCATGATGCTCTTCTTGGTGCAGGTGTAAGTGATGGAGCAGATGTCGCATTCCTGAAAGGCTTCGGAACCCAAGGCCGTCCGGGCCACTTGTCCGGTGATGGCGATGAGAGGAACGGAGTCGGCCTTGGCCCCCATAATGCCGGTGACCAGGTTGGTTGCGCCGGGGCCAGAGGTGGCTATGCAAACGCCCACCTTACCGCTGACCCGCGAATACCCGTCGGCGGCGTGGGCTGCGGCCTGTTCGTGGCGCACCAGAATGTGTCGTAATTGCGGATAAGCCCACAGCGCATCATAGAAGGGCAGGATGGCTCCGCCCGGGTGCCCGAAGAGGACTTCAACGCCCTCCCGGAGTAGGCTTTCGCACATGATTTCCGCGCCTTTCAACTTCTTTGCTTCCAAAGCAGCGCCTCCCTGGCCCGCACGGCCTGAATGCCTACGCATAATCTTGACCTTCCCTGCCAGAGAAGGGTGCGGGGAAAGCCGCCGGCCGACAATAAAAAAGGCCCGCCCCAGCATAGGGACGGGACTTTACTATTCCCGCGATACCACCCTATTTGCCCCGATGCAGTCGGAGCCTCTCTTACAGGACACTATCATGCCCCGTCGTTGCTAACGGGCGACGACCCCGTCCTGACTTACTTGCCCTGCAATCGGCTTTCAGCCGGCGGCTCCGGAGGGATTTTCGATTAGGCTCGATGCGCCTGCTTCCACCGTACCAGGCTCGCTATGCCCGAATCCCTAACCTACTCGTCTCCATCACAGCCTTTCTTAAGCAAATTAACACAGGGGAGATGCAGTGTCAACAGCCCTTTCCCCGTTCCAAGACGATAGCAAAATTCGCACCGGCGGTAATGGCCGGAATCAGAATTACCTGGATTACAAGGTGCTCAGGGATGAGCCTATCCCGAAAATTCTAGAATCCGGCAAATCCTGATTCGGACCATGCTTACCGGCGGTAATGGGGCGTATGGGCGTATGCTAGTATGGATACGGTACCCTTGAGAGGGATATGAATGGTTGAGAGGGATATGAATGGTTGAGAGGGATATGAGTTGAGAGGGATATGAATGGTAAAGAAGCGGCAATTCAGAAAGCGAAACCCCGAGGCCCGAAAGGCGGGAAGAGGGTATTTCCGTGATCTCAAGGAGCATTAGCCACAACGCGCCGGGCCGGTCTGAGTTGACGCCGCCTCCTGCGTCGATCCCCGGAGAGTTTCTGGCGGCTCAGAGCCATCCCGGCAACGGCAAAGTTGCCCCGCCGCGGGACTCCGCCCCGGTCGTCCCCCCGCCCGCGTCCGCGCCGTCCGAATTTTTGGCGGTACAGCAGTGGAAAGAATCCTACGGGGAAGGGCCTGCTGGGTTGATGGACGCCTTCCTCAAATCCGCCGGAACCGGGGCTCTGCCGGAATTTGATTCGGGGGTATGGCCGCTTCAGGGGCAGGACGAAGAAAAGGACGCAATAGAGCCGGCGGCGGAGGCCGGCCCCCAAGCATCCATCCGGGGAGTTCCCTTGTTCGGGGATGAGGAGATTATCCGTGTTCTGTTGCCCGACGTGGGCCTGTCCGATACTGTCCCGCCTTCGGGGCAAGCGCTTGTCCTCACCGGCCGCCGCCTGATAGCGCTCCCGGGGGGCGAGGGCTTCCGGGACATGCACATAACGAAAACAGCGGACATCCGCCAGTACTCCGTCCGCGCCGGCCAGCGCAACTGGGCCGCGATTGTGCAAGGACTCCTGCTGATGACCGGCGGCGGGTTCCTGTATTTGCTGGTAGGCTATTGGCTGGCCGGGAGCATCAGCGGCCCTAATATCCCAGTGTTGAACATGGACGTGGCCCCACTGATTGCCCTGCTAATCATCCTGGCCGGGCTGCTGATGCTGTTGCAGAACTACTTCACCAGGCCCGCCAGCGCCGTAACTTTCCGGGGCTGGGGATTCGAACTCGCCTTCCCTTTCCGTAGCGCGCTGGACGTGAAGCAAATTTACGAATTTGTGGATCTGGTGCAAAGGGCATCCGAAGGCGGCAAGGCTAAGCCCCCTTCAGGCGCGATGGACAAGGGTTAATACGCCTCACCCCAGCGGCAGGCCCGGATGGACGTCCATCTCCATCGGCCATTGCTCGCCGCGCTGGTACTGGTAGTAGGCGCAAGCCGCCACCATCGCCCCGTTGTCGGTGCAGAGAATGGGCGGCGGGATGATTACCGGCAAGGGAGAGCGCCGCAGAATTTCCTCCCGCAGCCTCGCGTTGGCGATTACGCCGCCTCCCAGAACCAGGCCCTTCACTCCGTATCGCTGCGCCATGTCCACCACCTTGGCCGATATGACATCCACCACCGATTCTTGGAAGGCCGAAGCCAGCTCGCGGACAATCGCTGCCGTCGCTTCATCCTGCGGGGTTTCTTCCGCTTCCGCCAGATACACGCCCCGGTTCTGAGCCTGGTGCAGCAGGGCTGTTTTCAGACCGCTGAAACTGAAGTCGTGGGTGTTGCGCATCCAGGCACGGGGCAAGGAAAATTCCCCCGACGCGCCGCCGGACACCCGCTGGATTTCCGGCCCGCCCGGGAACCCCAGCCCCAGGATGCGAGCGGCCTTGTCGAAGGCTTCCCCGGCGGCGTCATCGCGGGTGCGTCCCACCAGCCGATAGTCGCCGTGGCCTTCCATCAGTAGCAGGTCGGTGTGCCCGCCCGAGGCCACCAGGCAGGCCAGCGGGAATCCGGGGTCTTCCGCCGGATTGGCCGGGGTCAGCCACGAGGCGTAGATGTGGGCTTCCAGGTGGTTCACGCCGATGAGGGGTTTCCCCAGCGCGTAGGCGATGGCCTTCGCGGCGTTCAACCCGGCTATCAGCGAACCGGCCAGCCCGGGGCCGTAGGTAACCGCCACTACATCCACGTCTTCCAGCCCCAGCCCGCAAGACTCTGTGGCCCGCTCCAGCACTGGCGTCAGGTCTCGCACGTGCTGCCGCGAGGCTACTTCCGGCACCACCCCGCCGTAGCGGGAATGCAACTCCGCTTGGGAAGAGATGATGTTGGAGCGTAAAACCCGCGCATCCTCCACCACCCCGGCGGCGGTCTCGTCGCAAGATGTTTCGATGCCTAAAATCTTCAAACCCATGGGCGGCCCTGCCTGTCGAAAGGAGAATCGGATGCTCCATGATTTCAACATACCATTGCGCTGTATGCTATTTCAACGGAACTAGGGAAATCGCGTATGAGATACGACCTGACCGTTCCGGCGGAAAGCTGTATCTTAAGCCGTTGAGGATGTCTGATTTGGGAATGATGCCGCTAATTCAGTTAGTGGATTACCGCCTGCGCGGTAATGACGGGTATTAAGCCGCCCCAATGCGATAACCCTAGCAACGGAAAGTATTCAACTTTACACCCCTATGGCCCGATGCTATCATCCATACAAACGTCGGCATACAAAAATACAAACGCCGGCATACAAACGCTGGTATACGAGCGTCGGTTTGCAAATACCGGCCTACAAACAGGAACCCGAATTCAAATTTTTGATCCACGGAAAGCCGCAGGAGGTAACACGAAAATATGGATGCCGGAGATTCATGGAGATGGGGCCTGCTGGGGTTATGTCTGATTCTGTCCGCCTTCTTCTCGGCATCTGAAACGGCGTACAGCGCCCTGCCTAAGGCCCGCCTGATTCATCTGCAGAAAACCGGGCAAAGCGGCGCCAGCCGAGTTTCCACTCTGCTACAACGCCCGGAGCGCTTCCTCGCCACCGTACTCCTCAGCAACAACTTGGTCAACACCGCCGCTGCCGCCCTCGCCACGGTCCTTGTCGTGGACCTGATTGGCGACCCCTCGATCTCTGTGCTGGTATCCACGGTTGGCGTCACGATGATCCTGCTGATTTTCTGCGAATCGCTGCCCAAGACCATCGCTTGGCACCGTTCCGAAAAAGTGGCCTTCGCCGTATCCAGGCCCATTTATTACGTCGGGCTTGCCCTGTCTCCCGCCGTCTCTCTGATTCAGGCCTTCACCACGCTTATCAGCAGAACGCTGGGCATCAGCGGTTCCTCGCAGCACGTGGGCGAAGAAGAAATCCGCACCCTAATCGCCGCCGGAGCGCAGATCGGCACCATGGAAGCGGATGAAGCCGACCTGCTGGAAAAAGTGTTCCGTTTCGGCGACTGCCGGATGCGGGAAGTGATGACCCCCCGCCCGGAAATCGTTTGGCTTGAAAAGGGAACAACCCTCTCGGAATTTCTGCAAATCTATCAAGAAAACAGCCACACCCGTTTTCCGGTCTACGAAGGCTCCAAAGAAAACGTCGTGGGCATCCTGTCGGTGAAGGACGTGCTGTCCCGGCTGAGTTCCGGGGAGATTACGCCGAAGAGCGACGTCACCGCTTTGCTGCGGGACGTCTACATCGTGCCCGAAACCAAGAGCGTCAGGGAGACCTTCGCCGAAATGCGGCAGGCGCGTCATACCGTGGCCTTGACCTTCGACGAATTCGGCGGCCTCGCCGGCCTCGCCACCACCAAGCAGATGCTGGAAGTCCTGGTGGGCCAGGTGGGCGACGAAGGCCCGGAACCCGAGGAAACGGTTACCCGGCTAGACGATGACAGCTATCGGGTGGACGCCGGCGTGACCATTTCCGAGATAAACGATGAGCTGGAGCTGGACATCCCCGAGGGCGATTACCAAACTCTGGCCGGATTTATGTTGCAACGGCTGGGCCGCATCCCGGAAATCGGCGATGCCGTCGAGTTCCGCGACTTGAGGATAACCGTGAAGGTTATGGATGGCGTGCGCATTGACGAAGTGGAGCTTACGTGGGTTTCCGCCGCCGCTGCTGAGGGTGGCCAGTGAGGTTCTATCTGCTCCGGCATGGTGAGACCGAGTGGAACAAGCTCGGCAAATTTCAGGGGTTGACCGATATATCCCTCAATAAACGGGGCTTGGCTCAGGCCCGCGACTCGGCCCGCGCCGCCCTCGGCTGGGGGCCGTCCGCCCTCTACGCCAGCTCCCTTACCCGCACGGTTCAGGTAGCGGAAGAAATCCAGAAGGTTACGGGCGTCCCGGTGGCCGCCGACCCAGCCCTGCGCGAGTTGAGCCTAGGTGACCTGGAGGGCGTTACCGGGGCCGAGATGCGGGCCGGCTGGCCGGAAGTGTACCAATCTTGGCGCAACGATCCGTCGAACGTGGTGATGCCCAACGGCGAATCCCTGACTCAGTTGCAGGAACGGGCTTGGCGGGTCATCCTTAAAATTGAGCAGACTCATGTCCGCGACGAAGACGTGGTGGTTGTATCCCACAACTTCACTATACGCACCATCATCTGCGCGATCCTCGGCATATCGCTGTCCAATTTTCACCGGATGTCCCTGGACCTCAGTTCTCTCTGCATCTTCGAGAGCGACGGGAGCGGCCGTCGGCTGGTTACCTATAATTGCAATAGCCATCTGTCGCCCGAGAACCGTTAGTGGGCAGGAAAAATCTCCTGCTTTCCTAGGGGCAGGGTGAGGCTACTCCCGGGATGACCCCTCCGCGCGCCTTCGAGCGTCAAGTTGCCGGTGCCCTGCGCCGCGCCGGGTTCCCGCCCGGCGGGGCATCGCTGGTGGTCGCGGTCTCCGGCGGCCCTGACTCCACCGCTTTGCTCCGCTGTCTGCACCGCCTGCGCGGCGAACACCGGCTGACGCTCCACGCGGCCCACCTGAACCACGACTTTCGCGGCGCCGAGGCTGACCACGACGCCGCCTTTACGCAGCGGCTGGCCGACGGCCTGGGCTTGCCCTGTAGCATAGACAAGCAGGACCCCATCACCTACCAGCGGGAGCGGGGCATATCCTCCTTCGAGCAGGCCGCCCGCGAGATGCGCTACGCCTTTCTGTCTGCCGTGGCTGCCTCCGTTGGAGCCGAGGCCATCGCCCTAGGCCACACCTCCGACGACCAGGCCGAGACAGTGTTGCTGCATCTGCTGCGCGGCTCGGGTTTGCACGGCCTGAGGGGTATGGCGGAAACGGCTGAGGGGCCCTGGCCCGCGCTGAAGCCCGGCCCCCGGCTGTTCCGCCCTCTGCTGGGCCTCAGCAAGGCCGACACCGCCGCCTACTGCCGCGGCTTGGGACAGACCTACCGGGAGGACTCGGGTAACTATATGTGGCGGTTCACCCGCAACAAGGCCCGTCTCGACCTGATGCCCAAGCTGGCCAGGGAATACAACCCCCGCGTGCGGGAAGCCCTAGCCCGCCTCTCCCGCGCCGCCGCCGATGAAGGGGACTATATCGAGGGCGAGCTGTCTCGCCACTGGCCCGGCCTCGCCCTCCCTACAGCGGAAGCGGGGGATGGCGCCGTTGCCCTCGACCTTCCGGCCTTCAGCGCCCTGCATCCGGCCCTGCAGCGCCGCGCCCTGCGCCGGGCCTACATCGGCGTGGCCGGGGACGCCCGCGGCCTGGGCAGCGGCCATCTGGAGGCGATGCTGGCCCTTTTGCGGTCTCAGCGCGGCGGCCGCACCCTAGACCTTCCCCGGGGAGTCCGCGCCCGGCGCGAGGACCGGGCCTTTATCCTGACGCGCCCTGCCGCCCTACCGCCGCCCCGGCTTGTCGGCGAGCATCCCCTGATTCTCCCCCAGGCTCCCGAAGAAGTCCTAGAAACCGCCGTCGGCGGCTGGTGGCTGCGCCTGCAAGTGGTCGAACCGGGTCGCCCCGCCCCTCCCCCCGGTGGCGGGGATATGCCCCCGTTGGCCGCCCTCTTGAACCTCGACGTCCTGGAAACCGCTGCCGCGCTGCGCACGCGGCAGCCCGGCGACCGCTTTCAGCCTGCGGGCATGACCGGAACCAAAAAGTTGCAAGACTTTTTCACCGACGCTAAAGTCCCCCGCGAGCAGCGCGACCACATACCCCTGCTGGTCTGCCGACGCGGGATAGCCTGGGTTGCCGGCCACCGCGTTGCCGGCTGGGCCCTCCCGGCGCCGGAAGGCCGGACCGCCCTCGTCGCCTTGACCCAGGCCAACGGGGAATACGACGCCCCCTAACGGTTCTGTTTTTCGGTTTGTGGATTCCCACCGCCCCTGTCCCTGTCCCTCCCGCCTGCCATTCCCGTCCCTCCTGCCCCTCTCAGTCATTCCCGCGAAAGAACGTCACCCCCGTGAAAACGAGGGCGGGAATCCACGCCACCGGCGAGCGGGCAGACGAACGAACGGCAATGGATTCCCGCTTGCGCGGGAATGACGAGGGGGAGTGCTCCCGTTTTCACTAGGACAAGCTTCGCGGGAATGTCGGAGGATAAGGACACGCCCCGGCGTTCGGCGAGCGGCTGTGGCGTTCCGGCAAACAAAAGGCCGGCCATCCCAGATGGGGGTGGCCGGCCTTTTGTCCTGAACTGGTGTGCGCTAAGAGTTGACGGTTACCGTTACCCACTCCGTTGTGGGAGGAGAGTCGGCAGTCTTGCCGCGAACCTTGACTTTGGTGGTTCCTTCCTTCATCGGAGTTATCTCTGCCGTGTCGCCAGTGACGGTGAACGAAATCACGTCTTCAGGCTGGTTCTCCTGCTGAACGTAAAGAATATGATACTCCACGTCATCGGTGCCGATGAGGTTGCTTACTCCGCTGAGGTCCATTGTTGCCGGGCCGTCAGCCGAGGAGAGGTTCAGGCTTGTTGTGAAAGGGAGCGTCCGCGATGATGGGGAGGCTTTCTTTTCCACCTGAAGGAATACGAAGCGCTTCTAGAGTTGGAGACGTCTACCACCGGCTTTACGCCGATGACGTATTCGCCGATTCCGCCCGGAGGGGTTGGGGGGCTGACCGTCATCTTGTCCAGCCAGACTCCTTGATTCTGCGCCCTCGAAACTTGGGGATTGTTGTCGGGCGGCAATTGGGATTCTTTGTACACGTTCAAGTCGCATTCGCTGGCAAAGGTGAGCACCTTGCCCGTGCCGTTGCGCTGAGGCCGGCCGCTGACGTCGCGGTAATGTCAGTATAGCTCTGCTCCGATTTATCGGCGGTAATGGTATCGTCTTTGCGGGTGTACACTCCGCCCGGCCTGTCCGTCATGGTGTAGGTGAGCGATGTGCCGAACGAGCTGCCGGATGGCGCAGCTAAGCGGAAATATCCCCGCTTTTTGGTGTCGTCAAAGTCCAAAGCCTTTCCGACTACGTGGATACCCGCCGCTCCCCGTCATTCCCACGAAAGCGGGAATGACGGGGAGCGGGAATGACGGGGGATGGGCAGGGATGGACAGGCCAGGTTGCCCTGCGTAGAGCGGATTGGTAGCATATCGGAAATTTGTCAGGGAGGGCGCATTATGGACTTGGGACTGAGCGGCCGGGTGGCGGTCATCGGAGGGGGCAGCAAGGGGCTGGGACGCGCCTGCGCTGATTCGCTGGCCCAGGAAGGAACTAATCTGGTTATTTGCAGCCGCAATGCCGAAGAGCTGGAGGCGGCCGCCGCGGAAATTCGCGCCGCTGCCGGCGTCGAAGTTCTGGCCGTCCCCGGCGACCTGTCTAGGCTGGAGGACATCCGGCGCCTGATTCAGACTGCCGTTGACCGCTACGGACGGCTGGACATCGCGGTGGCTAACTCCGGCGGCCCGCCGTCCGGCCGGGCGGTGGACACTGATGAAGAGACCTGGAGCCGATCGATAGACATGGCCCTGTCTTTCTTCATCCGCATAGGGCGCGAGGCGACGCCCCCTATGCGGCAACAGAAGTGGGGACGAATCGTGAACATTTTGGCCTCTACGGTCTACCAGCCGATTGATAATCTGGTGACCTCGGGCGTAACCCGTATGGGCGCGGTAGCCTATGCCAAGAGCCTGGCTGACGAGGTGGGACGGGACAACGTTCTGGTGAACAACGTGGCTCCCGGCTTTCTGATGACGGAGCGGATGCGGCACATCTTCGAGACCCGCTCAGAAGAAACCGGGCAAGACATTGACGCAGTGCTGGAAGCGGGAGCTTCCCGCATTCCCGTGGGCCGTTTCGGGCGCCCGGAAGAGATTGGGGATTTCGTAGCTTACCTCTGCTCTGACAAGAACACCTACGTTACCGGAACGACCATCCTGGTAGACGGCGGCGTGGTAAGGTCGGTGATGTAGTCCCGGTCGGCTTAATACCCGTCATTGCCCCCTCCCCTTCGTCATCCCCGGGAAAGAACGTCGCCCCCGTTTTCACAATGGATTCCCGCCGCTACCCTAGTCATTCCCGCGAAAGAACGTCACCCCTGTGAAAACGGGGGCGGCAATCCACGTCACCTGTAGGGGAAGGACGGGCAGGCAGAAGACAATGGATTCCCGCGAAAGCGGAAATGATGGAGGGGGCTGGAATGGTGAGGAAGGACGGAGACAGGTATGGGGCAGGAATAGCATCCTGCCCCGGAATAGCCGGCTACTTCAGGTTCTGGTCGAACCAGGCCATGGCCTTCCCCCAAGCGTCTTGGGCGGCTTCGGGGCGGTAGCTCCCGCGGGCTTCGCAATGGAAGCCGTGGCCCGCGCCGGCGTACTGATGGAACTCGTGGGCCTTGCCCAGCCGCGTCATCTCCGCGTCAATCTCGTTGACGAAGTCCGGGGTCGGGTTGGCGTCCTCTTCTCCGAACAGCCCCAGCACCGGGCAGTTGATATTGCCTGTCTGCTCCAGCGGCGTGGAGCCGTCGCCCAGGGCAACGCCGATATTGCCGCCGTAGAACACCACCGACGCCGACAAGTCGGAAATGGTGCAGGCGGCGAGATAGGCAACGCGCCCGCCGAAGCAGAACCCTACGATGCCAATCTTGCCGTTGACGAAGGATTGGCTCTTCAGATAGTCAACGGCGGCATTCACGTCGGCCACGATACCGGCGTCGGTGCATTGCTGCATCCTGCCGATGGCCGTCTGCAACTCTTCGTGCAGCCCGGCAATCATGCGTCCCTGGCGATGGAACATAGCCGGGGCCAGCCCCACATAGCCCTGGGAGGGAAGCCGGTCGGCCACGGTCTGGATATGGGAATTAACGCCCCAGATTTCCTGGATTACGATAACGGCGGGATGACTGCCCTCGCCCTCCGGTTGAGTTAGGTATCCTTCCATAGCACTGCCGTCGGCAATGTTGATGTCCACCCAGCTTGCCGGCATCTCTGCCCTCCTGATTATTCTTCCCTCCCTCGACGGGGAAGGTGAAGGCGGGGGGATGCCCCCGGCCCTCTGAATTCTAACACGATGGTGGGGCGCGGAATCGCGCTTTGCCCCGGCTAGCCAGGGCAATCGCATATGGACGGCTTAATACCCGTCATTCCCGGCGGCCACCCCGGTCATTCCCTGCCACCCCGGTCATTCCCTGCCACCCCGGTCATTCCGTCCCACCCCGTTCATTCCGCCCCACCTCGTTATTCCGCCCCTCTCCGTCATTCCCGCGAAAGCGGGAATCCACTGCCTGCCATGAAATTTCATCTGCGATTGCTCTGCCGCGGCTAACCCTCCAGCGCCGGCGGGCGCTGGCCGCGCATGGAAGACACCGTCTCATAGGCCGCGGCGGCCTGGAAGAGCAGGTCCTCCCGGAATCCGGCGGCGATTAGTTGCAGCCCGATGGGCAGCCCCTCGCGGTTGAGGCCGCAAGGCACCGTTATGGCGGGATGTCCGGTGGCGTTCAACGGACTGGTGTTGCGAGACACCAGCCCGGAGCCGGGGCCGCGCACCCGGTGCGTCTCTCCGCAGTGTTCGACATAGGCGGCGTCTATTCGGGGCGCGCAGAGGGGCGTGGTGGGCGTGGCTATTACGTCCACGTCTTGGAGGACGCGGGCGTATTCTTCTTGAATCAGCCGCTGCGCTTTCATCGCCTTGGAATAATGGTGGCCAAGGACGAACTGCCCGCCCAGGGTGCGATACAGCACGTCGGGGCCGTAGTCGTCGCGGCTTTCCCGCAGGAAAGGCTCGTGGGTGACGATGGAATCGGCCATAGCCGCCATCCGCACCGCGCCGATATACTTCATCATCGGGAGTTCCACGGGAACCGTAACCGCGCCCAGTTCTTCCAGCGCGGCGATGGCCCGGTTGACCGCATCCTCGATGTCCGGCTCCAAGTCTTCATAATAGTAGTTGGAAGGAAGGCCAATCCGCATTCCGGCGACGCCCCGGTCTAGGGCGGCAGAGTAGTCGGGCACAGGAACCGGCACGGTGCTGGGGTCCAGCGGGTCGTGCCCGGCCATGGCCTGCAGCAGGAGGGCGCTGTCGGCCACCGAGCGGGTCATCGGGCCGATGTGGTCGCCGTTGAAACTGGTGACCAGCAGTCCCCGCTGGCTGACGCGCCCGAAGGTCTGCTTGAGGCCCACCACGCCGCAGAAGGCTCCTGGCAGCCGCACCGAGCCGCCTAGGTCGGTGCCGAGGGAGGCGAAAGTGACCTCGGCGGCGACATTGGCCCCGCCCCCGCCGCTGGAGCCGCCCGGCACGTGGTCGGTGCCCCAGGGGTTGCGCACCGCGCCGAAGTGGGGATTGTTGGACGTGGCCCCGGCAGCGAACTCTTCCAGATTTTCCTTGCCCAGGATAACCGCGCCGGCGGCCCGGCAACGTCGCACTACTTCAGCGTCTTCTTCTGGGACGTTGTCCGCCAGCGCCTTCGCGCCCAGCGTGGTGCGGATGCCGGCGGTCGCCAGGTTATCCTTGACGCCAATGGGTATGCCTTGCAGCGGCCCCTTGTACTCGCCCCGGGCGATGGCCGCTTCTTCCTCCCGGGCCTGGGCCATAACCTGCTCTTCCAGCAGGGTGATGAACGAATTCAGGGCCGGCTGCATCGCCCGGGCGTGGGACAGCGCAGCCTCGGTCAAGGCCACAGGCGACACTTCCCCGGAGCGTATCCGCGGAGCCAGTTGGGATATGGAGGAGGATAGCAGCTCATTGGACGCCATAGTTATTCACCCCCTTCGGCTTCCCTCGAGTCAGCCCTTTGTAGAGATGCCGCGGATTCGTCGCCCGAGGGCATTCGCAGCAGCCTCCCCGACATGGCGCCGGAGAGGTCCAGGTCGTCCAGTATGGCGAGTTGCGCCAGATAGTAGTCAATTTCCGGGCGCACCAGGTCCAATTCCGCTGCCGAAAGCTCGAACCCGTGGTAGTCGCGGATTATTGCCTGCAATGTCTCGTCGGAAACACTCATACGCGCCTCCAGCCTAGGATAGGTTCCTTCGCGCTGGGTAATGGCGGGGTCGCTCGCCCCGCTTTGGGGCGAGTTTAGGCCAACCGGAAGGCAAACGCAATGATAGCTTTGCGCCGCTTCGCTAGGAACAGCACTCCTGAACCAGGAAATCCCGGCTCAGGCTTGTATTACAATCTGGCGTCAACCCTAGTATCATTACCTAACGGGTTCTTGGGCAATCCGTCATCAAGCCGTATACCGTATTCCACTGGAGAAGAAGTTGCGGAACCTGGCCAACTTCCTGGTTCACCTGTTTGGACGCTCGGAAGGAGAGGAATCCGCTCGCATACCGGTAGTCCATGACCGTTGCCTATATTGCGATGAGCCTATCCGCGACTCTGCTTCTTATCTAACTTCCCGAGTATGCCCGTTCTGCCGCTTTCATTACACCATTACCGCTCGGGAGCGCATTGAACTGTTGGCGGACCGGGGAACGTTCAAGGAATCCCACAAATATCTCAGTTCCGTGTCTCCCTTGTCCTTCGCCCATCGAGGCCGGTATGGGCAACTGCTGGCCCAGGACCAGAACCGCACCGGGCTGACGGAGGCCGCGGTTACCGGGCGCTGCAAAATCGACGGCACAGACGTGATTCTCATCGTGCTGGACTTTTCCTTTATGGGCGGAACCATGGGCAGCGTGGTGGGAGAAAAGGTGACCACGGCGCTGGAAACCGCGGCTAAGGGCGGGGTTCCGGTGGTGGCCATAGTGTCCGGCGGCGGTGTGCGGGTCCAGGAAGGCGTGCTGTCCTTAATGCAGATGGCCAAGACGGTTACAGCGGCCAACAAGCTGCGCGACGAGGGGGCGCCCTTCATTGTGGTGCTGGCTAATCCGTCCACCGGGCAGGCATACGCCAGCTTCGCCAATTTGGCCGATGTCATCTTGGCCGAACCCAAATCGCTCATCGGCCTCTCGCCCTTGAGAACCCTTAGGGAAACGTCCAGCATCCCGTTGCCGCTGGATGCCCACACCGCCGAGGCCCACGTGGGTCATGGGCTGCTGGACAACGTGGTTGACCGGGAAGCCCTGCACGGAAGGCTTTCCACCTTGCTTCAGATTTTGCAGGGCGTGAAGAAAGACAAGGACAAGGATGAGAAATCTCGGCACTCCGAGATGCTGAAGGCCGCCGAAGAAGAATGCGGGCCGGTAGAGCCGTGGGCCGCGCTGGCGGCCGTTCGGCACTCCGAGCGGCCCGCCGCAGCGACATACTTCCGGCGGGTCCTCGACCCGTTTATCGAACTGCGAGGCGATCGCCTCAACAGCGACGACCGCTCGGTGGTGGCCGGCGTTGGCTACTTGGGCGGGCAGCCTGTGGCGGTCATCGGCCAGCAACGCCGCCTCCTGCTGGAAGGGGAACGCTATCACGTATACCCCGACGGCCTACGCAAGGCCCAGCGGGTAATCGGGCTGGCCTCCCGCTTCAAGCTGCCGCTGATAACCCTAGTGGACACTCAAGGCGCGGACCCGGGACTGGAAGCCGAAGAGCAGGGCATTGGCAACGCCATTGCTCGCACGCTGTCGGCGATTCTGGACGTGCCAACGCCCATCGTGTCGGTGGTCATCGGCGAGGGCGGCAGTGAGGGCGCGCTGGCGCTGGGGCTGGCCGACCGAATACTGATGCAACAGTACGCGGTCTATTCCCCGATATCCATGAATCACAACCTGGCGGGGGCCTTTCACGAGCCCCTATTGGATCGAGAGACCGCCGACGCATTGATGCTCACTGCTGAGGACTGTGTGCATCTGGGCATTGCCGACGGCATAATCCCAGAGCCGAAGGGGGGCGCTCACCTAGCTCCCCGCGATGCCGGCGCTGCTCTGCAGGGCGCCATAATGAGGGAGCTGAACAAGCTGCTCAAGACATCCCAGGGCAGGCTGATGAAACGCCGCTACGGGAAATTCCGGCGAATGGGCGAGGCCAGTGAATACTCTCAGGAAGCGATGACTCGGGAAGTCGAGCTGCTGATGAGCATAACCGCTGGCGAGCGCCCGCCGATGAGGAGAAGAAGCGCCGACCCGGAACCCCACGAAGCCTATGTCGCCACGGATGATTAGAACACTTCCTTCTGGCGGGATTCAGCCTCGGTATTCGAGTTGCATAATGGTCACGTTCAAGCCTATGGCTTTTCTGTGCTGCTCATCTGGTATGGTCTGGGCGGCTACTGCGGCGTGGACTGTTCCGCCGGTTATCCTGCTCAGAATGTCGGCCCGTTCCCGGACTCGGGTGATGTCCCGGTCGTCTGCGGTAATGGACGCTTCGACGGCTACGTGGCTGTTCTGTTCGTCTGAGACGATGATGTCGGTGTCGAGGAGGCTTTCGATTTCACGAGGGGATATTTCGTTTCTGCTTCTGGCTCTGTTGATTGCGCTGCCGAGTTCCGGCGAAGATGGGTCGTTCTGGCTGAGGGCGATGTGCGGAGATATAAGGCCGAAGGCGAATATGGCTCTTTCCCTGACCCGGTAACGTATGCTGCGCTCGTAGTCTTTGCCCCGTAGGTCTGCTACGTTGCTCTTGAGCGTTTCCACATCGGCGCGAAGCCCCGTTTGCCCTTCGCGAAGCTCTTCATACCCCGTGCGAAGCTCAATCTGCCCCGTGCGAAGCTCTTCGTACTTATCTCGGAGATCTGCTTGTCCCTCGCGGAGCTCCGCATACCCCTCGCGAAGTTCCGCATACCCTTCACGGAGCTCCGTCTGCCCTTCGCGAAGTTCCGCATACCCCTCGCGGAGCTCCGTCTGCCCTTCACGAAGTTCCGCCTGCCCCGCTTCTAGCTTGTCCAGTCGACGGTTGTTTTCGTCTCTGAACTGCTCGAATTTTGCTGGCAGTTCCAGCAGTTCCTGGGTGAGCAGGTGGCGAAGCACCTCCTCCCGGAACTGGGGATGCTGGGCAATTGCGTCAATCAAGTCCTGAGCCGTTTCGATTCTTATCCCTTGCATTCCGTCCCTCTTGCTTGGCGTTGCTCCCCTTTTGTTGCTGGTCAGGGGAGTAGAGACACATCAACTATTGGAACCCTGGCCCGTTCCCTGAATTTAACCGTGGACTGTCGCCGTGGAGGGTCCACTGGCGTGGATGGGCCATAACGCACAAACAGCAGGAGAAGTTAGCGAAAATGCCCTCGCTGGCGCCGTTTTTTCTTGCGGAAAAGGTTCAGCGTTTTCCGTGCAGGGTGGGTTAGGCCGCCTCGCGCCCGAACTCGCGCAGGCTGGAGCGCAGTTCCGCGGCGATGTCCGAGTACTCCTCCCGCACGTCTTCGTCGGCCAGGACCGTAGGCATTTTGCTATTGCGGTAAGAGGAGCGGAGGGCCATGCTGCCGAGATATGGAGCCTCCACCTCGGTAGCCAAGTCGCGGCCGCCTCCTTGCCCGAAGATATCGCCGGTGTAGTTTTCCACCACGCCCAGCACATTGAGGTTCAGCTTGCGAATCATGTTGATGCAGCGCTTGGCATCCAGCACCGCCAGGTCTTGGGGCGTGCTGACCACCACGAAGCCATCCATAGGCAGCGTTTGCATCACCGTCAGGGGCGAATCCGAGGTGCCGGGCGGCAGGTCAACTACCAAGTAATCCAATTCGTCCCACTCGGTGGTTTGGAGGAACTGGTTAATGGCGTTGTGAATCATCGGGCCGCGCCAAATAATGGCTTCTTCCTGATTCTCTTGGAAGTAAGCCATGGACACCACCTTGACGCCCCACTGCTCGGCCGGGATTATCTGCCCGTCCACATAGTCGGGCCTGGTGGTGGCGGCCAAGACGTTGGTGACATTGGGGCAGTCAATGTCAACGTCTAGGATGCCGACCCGGGCGCCTTCCTTAGCCAGCGTGACCGCCAAGTTGACTGCCACGGTGGTCTTGCCGACGCCGCCTTTTCCGCTGTATACGCCTATCTTAGTCTTGATTTTGCCCAGCCGCTCGCCGATCTGCCGCTTCTGTTGCCAACTGCGCTTGATTTGTTCCAGGCGCGCGTTCTGTGCATTTTGCTGGGGGGTGGTCATAATCTCTCTCGCCCTTCCACAGGCTCAGGATGAACGGACTCCCGAATAGCAACGTTTGGGGTTAAATGCCCAACTGATTCCGTGCTTCCTCGCTAATCAGGTCCGGTGACCATGGCGGATCGAAGACCAGCTCAATCTGCACTTCTTCAACGCCGTCCAGTTCCTGGATGGCCCACTCTGCCTGCTGGCCGATGTAGGGGCCCATGCCGCATCCCGGGAAGGTCAGTGTCATCTGTACGTAAACGTCCGACTCGTTGACCTGAACATCGTATATCAGGCCCAAGTCCACCACGTTCACCGGAATCTCCGGGTCGTATACTGTTCGAAGGGCGTCCAGCACCTCGTCCCTGCTTATAACTGCTTCAGCCACGATAGCCTCCTCTGTGCCGTTTTGCTTCCCCATTATTATAACAATAATCCGCCCGGAAAAGGTTAACCGTAATGAACGCCGACGCTTGAGAAGTGGACTGTATCGGCCTCTAGGCTTCTGGCCTCTCCGCGTTCGGTTTGCTGGGGCCTGACCTGCGTTTATGAAACTCCCCCGTTAGTCCTGAGCTTTCTCGAAGGCCGGGCCGTTAGCGCGGAAGAAAGCAGGCAACCACGGTTCATCTTCGGCCAGCTCAGGAAAACAGGCTTTGTAAACGCGCGCTTAGGTAATCAGTAGCAGCTTGCCGGTGGTTGCCCTGCTCTCCAGCAGGCGATGGGCCTCCGGCGCTTCCGACAGGGGTAGTTCGTGGCCTATGTGCAGCTTGATGCTGCCATTGGCGACCCAGCCCAGCACGTCGCTGGCGCGGTGATTCAGCTCAGAGCGGTCAACGGTGTAGTCGCCCAATCCGGGACGGGTCAGGTAAAGCGAACCGGCAGCAAACATTCTGGGGTCAATGGGGTCCGGGTTGCCGCTGGCCGCGCCATAGAGAGCCATAACGCCCCGGCGGCCCAGACAGGATACGCTCTGATGGAAAGTGGTTTTGCCTACCCCGTCGTAAACTACCCGCACGCCCTCGCCGCCGGTGGCTTCCTTCACTACCTCGGCGAAGTCCTCCTCCGTGTAGATGATGGCCTGGTCGGCCCCCGCCTGCCGCGACATTTCGGCCTTTTCTTCCGTGGAAACTGTGGTAAACACATATCCGCCCAGCATTTTAATCATCTGGGTCAAAATAAGGCCCATCCCGCCGGCCCCAGCGTGGACAATCACGCGGTCGCCCGGCTGTACGGCATAGGTCGAGTGGCAGAGGTAGTGGGCTGTCATGCCTTGCAGTATGGCTGCCGCTCCGGCCTTGGCGTCCAGCCCCGCGGGCCGTTTGATGAGCCTCCAAGCGGGAACCAGGGCCTGTTCGGCGTATGAACCGTTCACGCTGCAGTACACTACCTCATCGCCCACGGCCACTTCGCTGACTCCGCTGCCCACGGAGGCGACGACTCCTGCGCCCTCGACTCCGATGGTGCGAGGCAGGGGCGGGCCAGGGTTGATGCCGGCGCGGCTGTAAACGTCGGTATAGTTGACGCCCGCCGCTTGAATCTGCACTACGGCTTCTCCCTCGCCGGGAACGGGGTCTGCCACATCCTGGTACTGCATTGCCTCCGGGCCGCCGAAGTCGTTGATTTGCACTGCTTTCATTTTCGCTCCTCCTGATAACTCCACTGTTGAGCTTGCCAGCCTGACTCGCCAAGTATACACCCGCTGCAGAGACCGGGCGCCCATAACAATACCGTCAATGGCAATACTATGGAGAGGACGCGTAAGGGGGAGGACGCGCAAGGCAATCGCGTATGGAATACAACCCGGCCGCCGGCAGTTCCGGCGGAAAGCTGTACCCTACACCGTTGAGAATGCCTGATTTTGGAACGATGCCGTCTAATTAAGCTCGTGGATTCCCGCGTAAGCGGGAATGACGGGTATTAACCCACTCATATGTAATAACCCGAGAGGGCGTGCACCCCAAATTGCCAACATTTCCCGAAACTGATACTATGTCATGGCGCTTATCGAAAGCCTCAAATTTTGCGGAAAACAAGCGTCGGCAGCCGAACCGGACATTTCGG
This sequence comes from Dehalococcoidia bacterium, assembly GCA_965199995.1. Lineage (GTDB taxonomy): Bacteria > Chloroflexota > Dehalococcoidia > Lucifugimonadales > UBA3495 > VXOI01. The sequence goes on from OZ241328.1 coordinate 667,294, forward strand.
ACAGAAAAGGCGCGCAGCGCGATTGAAAGGTACAGCGAGGGACCACCGATGGCACAGAGTTTCCTGGATTTTGTAAGGGCCCTTCCGGAACAGGGAAACGTTCGTAGCGTTAACATTGATGAGCTGGATGAAGAGGCCTTTAAGCACAGCCGAACTACCAGCACGGGAGGACGCAGTTTCTACTCCAACGTCCGAAACCGCAGCGCCGGAATCGCTGTGGTTTTCGGCAGCGACCGAGTAGCTACTAAGAGCTTTAATGCGGCTCAGCGCCGCATTCACGACAATAAGGATAAGACGCTGGAGGAAGTCCGCAAATACCTTCTGCGAGCCCCCCTCATTCGAGTGCAGCGAACCATCGGCGATAATGCCGAGTTCAACCCCAAGTGCAACCTCTTTCTTTCAGTTCAGCGCCCCGACAACGCCCGCCAAGCCTGCCTCTGGAGCCATACTCTCCGCGATTATGACCCTTCCTCCCCCGGCCCGGAGCTGTATGAGATCTGTATTCCCGAGTGGCCCGAAAACGAGAGCCAGGTGCTGGTATTCCCGGAAGAAAACCTCACTGTCATCCTGGGCATTGACTATGTGGGCGAAGTGAAGATGGGATTCCTGCGGATGGCGATGTGGGACGCCAAAGAAGAGGGGATGCTCAGCCTTCACGCGGGTTCCAAGATTATCAGCGCTCAACAGCCTGACGGCAATTCCAAGCGATATGGAATGCTCTTCTTCGGGCTTTCCGGCACCGGCAAGACGACCCACGCCTGCCACGGCCACGGAATGGACGGGCCAGGCGAGGTTATGGATATTCTGCAGGATGACATTGTGGCGCTGGGGACGGACGGGCGCGCGCTGGGCACGGAACGGGGCTTCTACCTCAAGACCGAAGGGATGAACTCCGAAACGCAGGCTCTAATCTATAACGCCCTGCGCTCCCCCGAAGCCTTGTTCGAGAACGTGATGCTGACCCACGAGGGCGAGATAGATTACGCTGACCTGGCCTTGGGCGGCAACGGACGGGCCGTTATTCCCCGCACCAGCTTCGGAGAGTACGTAGGCGATGACATCAATCTGCCTTCCTTGGACCAGCTAGACGGCATGGTGGTGGCCTTCATCACGCGCCGGATGACCGTGCTTCCGCTGGTCTCGCGCCTGAACCCAGAGCAGGCGGCGGCGGCATTTATGCTGGGGGAAAGCGTGGAGACAACAGCCGGCGACCCGCGGCGAGCCGGGGAGTCGGTGCGCGTTGTCGGCACTAATCCCTTCCTCATCGGATCGGAATCCGACGAAGGGAACTGGTTCTACGACTTCGTGAAAAACAACGAAGGTAAGGTGCAATGCTATCTGCTTAACACCGGCGGCGTCGGCGAGATTCTTGAGCGAGGCGAAGATGGCCGCGCCACGGTGAAGCAGCCTGTAACGCGGGTGCCTATACCGGAAATGTCGGCCATGATTCGCAGCATCCTTCGCGATACCCTGGAATGGGGGGAAGACCCGTTGTTCGGGACGGAGGTTCCCGTTGCCGCGGAGGGGTTCGACATTAGCAAGTATGACCTGCGTAACTTCTACACCGAAGAGCAGATTCAGGAATACGCCAGCCGCCTGAAGGAAGAACGCCGGGCTCACCTGGCCAGCTTCCCCGGCCTGAATCCCAGGATTTTGGAAGCCTGCGATTAGCCTGACATAAACAAATCTTTCGGCAGGCGGAGGTAAGTTCGTGCCGACCGACCCTAATTTGAGCGTCTCCGAAACCATTGCCCGTTTCAGAGATAGAAAGAAGGCGGAAAGAAACGCTGAAAATGGTTATCAGGAACTGCAGAAATTCGCAGAGTGGTTTGGTGGAGAGCGGAAGGTTGGCGAGGTAACCGGGGAAAGCCTCAGAGAGTACGCTGGGAAAATCCAAGAGCAAGATTCTGAGAAAGAAGGAATCCACGCTCACAGGAAGCTCCAGGAATTGCGGCTCTTTCTGATCCACTGCGATTGGAATCCGATTGACTTGGCTAAGTGTCTGCCGTTACCGAAGTCTTCCTTGGCTCTCGCTGACTTCGAGGCTGGCAAGAAAGCGAAAAAGGCGACTAAGGACGGTTATCAGGAACTGCGAAAGTTTGTCCGCTGGAGCGGAGACCGGGAAGTTGGCAAGTTCACGCCTCACGATATGGAACAATACGCTCGGGAAGTGGGGCAGAGCGGAGCCGATTCCGCCCAGCGGCGGCTCCAGCCGGTCAAGGCATTCGTGGACTACTGGAAAGAGCAGGGCTGGATAAGTATCCGGCTTGCCACGCATCTTCGTCCTCCGCGCAGCAGAACCAGCGGGGCGGTGCGTTCCGCCAGCCCTCGCCTGGTCAAGGCAATGGAGGAAGGGAAGACCTATTTGTCTCAGGAAGGATACAACCGTCTGTTGCAGCAGGTGGAGGACCTTAAAGCGGAGCGGGCCGGCGTTACTGAAGAGATAAGACGGGCAATGGCCGACAAGGACTTTCGGGAAAATGCCCCGCTGGACGCCGCCAAAGACCGGCAAGGGCGGATCGAAACCCAGATTCGAGAACTGGAAGCCAGCATCGCCAACGCCGAGATTCTGCAGGAAGGCGGCGACGGTGTCATCACCCGCTCTACCGTGGGTGCCAGGATGAAGGTGAAGAACAAAGATTCCGGCGAGGTGGTCGAATACACTCTGGTGGACGCGCGGGAGGCCGATGTCGCCTCTCGCCGGATTTCCATCCAGTCCCCCGTGGGCCAGGCGCTCTTGGACCACTCCATTGGTGCGGAAGTTGTCATCCCTACGCCGAAGGGAACCCTGACCTACATAGTGCAGGACATATCTTAGGTCCGGCTCCGAAATTCCCTAGACAATAAAACAAGGGGCGCATTTCAATAATGCGCCCCTTGTTTTATTGCAACCAGCTCCCGTCGCTTCATCCCCTTCGGAGCGAGACGGCCCCGCCGTTTCCCTAGCTAGGAGTTCAGCTTAGCAACCTCGGCGAGGATGTCATTGGGGTCGGGCAGTTGTCCCGGGACGTAGGTCTCGCGGAACTGGATGATGCCTTCTTTGTCTACGATGATAATGGCCCGGTTGCCCGCCCCGCGCTCTTCGTTCCAAAGGCCATAGGCCTGAGTGGTCTGACCCTTGGGATGGAAGTCGGAAATCTCAGGGTAAGGCAGCCCGCCCATGGCAGTGCTCCAAGCCTTGTGGGAATGCACCGTATCGCAACTGATGCCCAGAACCTGGGCATTGTTCTCCTCAAACCGGCCGTGAGCCTGCCGGAAGAGGGTTGCCTGGCTGGTTCAACCAGAAGTGAAATCAAAGACGTGGAAGGATAGCACCACCGTCTTCTCGCCGCGATACTGGCTCAATGTAATTTCTCCATGATCTGGAGAGGGTAGCTTGAAATCTGGGGCTGCGTCGCCAACTTCTGCAGGCATAACTACACTCCGTTCGGATTAAGGCGGCGGACCTGGCGCGCGCCGCCGAAAAGATTATACTCCACAATCCGCCGGTGTTATATATTGGCCGGTTCTAAATTGGCGGGCCGCATGGTCTTGGGCATTCCCCATCATTCCCGCGAGGCTTGTCCTCTTCATTCTTGCTTGCATCCCTCCGGGGTTCCCGTAAAAGAGCGTCCCTCTCTTGGGGACAGGGGCGGGAACCTGGGCGGTTTTAGATGGAGGTTTGCCTCTGCGCTAAGGCTATGGATTCCCGCTCCCCGTTTTCACAGGGACAAGCTTCGCGGGAATGACGAAGGGACGGTGGGGATGACGAGTCCTACTGACGAGGATGACGGAGGGATGGCAAGGGCAAACCTGGCAAGGGATGATGGAGATGACGGCGGGAGTGCCGGAATAGTGGCGAGGACTGCTACTGGAGGCTGGACAAGAAGCCGCCGTTCCTGCGCTGGCGGGAACGGCGGAGGAAGTCTGCCTGGATAAGTCCAATTGCAGGTGAGGGAATTTGGGGTTAATTCCCCGGAGGACGATAGGTCACCGTCTTGCCGGAGGCGGCGTCAATTTCCTCTGGGGTAATGAGCTGAACGGTGGTGATGGTAAGAGCGCCGCCCGCGCCGATGGTCAGAGAAACGGCGGCTGCGGTTGCCGGGTCGGGCAGGTCGAAGACCATGTACAGGTCGTTCCCGCCGAAGGCGTAATAGAAAGACTCCAGAGAGCCGCCTTGCTCTGAGGCCACGTCTTCAAATACCTTCCGGCGCGCGCTCCCGCCCTCTTTTAGCAAACCCTGAAGCCCTTGAGCCGTGTAGTTCGTTTGGAATAAATACTTTGGCATCTGTTTCGTCTCCTAGTTTCACTAGTATCAGGGTATCTTGTGTACGGTATAGAGGAAAAATCCAGCTAACATAATATCAAAGGAGCATTTTATCGGCAACCCCCCGCCTATCCCTTTTCCCATGGATCGGCCGACGCGACGAATCCGCCCGCAGTGTTATACTTCCCGCGATGAGTTCGAGAGCGCCGGGGCGTATTCGAGGAGGTGAAGGTGGAGGTAGTGTTCGACCGGGGCGTGTACGTTCCCCAGCTTGATTTGTGGCTGGATTCGCGGCGTAAACGGGAGTCCAGCGTCGTGTCCCACGCGCATTCCGACCACACCGGCCGGCACTGCCGCCCTATCGTCACCCCCAATACCCTGTTATTGCTGCGCGACTACCTTAAGAACTCAGATCCCATAGCTCTGCCTTACGGCGAGACGCTGGACACGCCGACCCACACGATTACCTTGTACCCCGCCGGACACTGCCTTGGATCGGCTCAGACCTTGGTTGTTTCTAAGAACACCGGCGAGCGATTACTCTACACCGGCGATATAAAGACCCGCTCCAGCCCCACCAATGAGCCACTGCAAAGGGTTGAATGCGATACACTGGTTATCGAATCCACCTATGGCCATCCTGATTACGTTTTTCCGCCCCAGGAGCAAACCCTCGCAACGGCTACCCGTGTGGTACGGACGTGGCTGGACCGGGGCGAACGCCCGGTGGTGCTGGGCTGGCGGCTGGGCAAGGCACAGGAGCTGCTCCATCATCTGCTGTCCGACGGCTTTGAAGTTGTTGTAGAAAGGGGCATTTACGATGCAGTGGAAGCCTACCGCGAAGGCGGCGTCAACTTCCCTGGGGAAATTTCTCCCTTCAATGGTCCCTGGCCCGACGGCACGGTGGCACTTTTTCCGCCGGGGCGTTCCTCGCGCGAATTGCAGGGCTACCGCTACCGGCGCACGATGGAGCTTACCGGATGGGCCGTATCTGACAGCCGACACTCCTGGCGCAAGCCGACGGACTCAAGTATGCCCTTCAGCGACCACGCCGATTACAACGACCTGCTGGCATATGTACAGATGGTGAACCCCCGGCAAGTCTACACGGTCTATGGCTTTCCCCACCTTGCCGCCAAGCTCCGCGCTATGGGCTATCCGGCGTTGCATCTGGATGGCAAGGCCGGCAGCGTTCAGGGATTCCAGATACCGCTGGTGTGACGGGGCGTTAGACTGCTTCAAACTGGTGGCGAACTTCCCCGCTTCCGACTAATTGGGACATGAGGTGATAGTTCCTATGCTCGTACCGGATGCGTCCGGCGATTATTGCGGGATGCACTTTCAACTCCTGCGCTAGGTTAATGGCACCCATAACGCTAGGCTTTTCCCTGACAGAACTGGTTTCCCACACGGATTTAGGGATTAATGCTTCTTCTGCCCACTGGTCAGCTTGCGTTTCTGGCGAGTCATCCGTGTCCCAGGGTTGAGGCGTATTGCCATTCCGCAAGTCTAGATCGTCAACGAAGAAACCATATTCGTCTCCATCCAAATGTCGACCAACGTGGGCCAGTTCATGCAATAGAGTGAACCAGAAGTTGTCTATACGGTCATAACGCAATGTGAGGCCAATGACGGGATGGCCATCTCCGGCTCGAAAGGCAGCCCCGTCTAGATAAGTCTTTTTCAGATGCGGCACGACTTCGAGGGCTATCCCGTGCCGCTCTAGGAATTCACGGGCTAGACGCGGCCCTTCTGTTTGTGCGCTAATCTGCGCAACTAGGCGAAGAAATTCGGGAGTTATGACGCCCGGATTGTATTTATTGAGCTGGGCCCGGCTGTTGGCCCTAGCAAGCACCTGCCAGCACCAAGCGGTGAGGGCGTATTGATCTGTCTTGGCGTTGACGCGTCGGTGGTCGTTCTTGCGGTAGAGTACCGGGACTGCCTTCGTCCCACCGGCTCTTTGAACCAAGTCTGAGATAAATTCTTCAGCACGCTCTTTAAGTTCAGGAACGTTGGGGATCCAGCCTAGTTTTGCCATTTGTTTGAGGGGGAATAGTTGCGGGTCAATGCGGGTTAAAGTTTCGCCGTACTCCTCCGTCGGCTCCCGGAGCAGCACCTCGGCCGGTATCCCGAGATGCTGATGCAGCGATCGGGCCATTGCCATAGTTATAGATCGCTTGCCGGACAGCACTTCGGAAACCTTGCCCCGGCTCCCGATGTAAGGAATCAAGTCTTTTGGCTTCAGCCCAGCTTGATCCATGCGAAACTCGATTGCTGCTATGGGGCTGGGGAATTCTTTGGGGAAATGACGGGCCTCGTAAGCCCTGACAAGCTCGACAAGAACGTCAAGCTCGTCTTCCTCATGGCTGCCTTCGGCAGCGTCCATAAGGTCCTCGATGCGCGCTAACGCTGCATCGAGGTCTGCATCAGTGCGAATCGGTTTTATTTGATTCATATCTCCACCGTCTCTACGTCAATGGCGTTGTACTCGGCGTGAGAGCCAATCCATTTTATAAGCACTAATTTCTTTCGATAATTCACCCATACCACCAGCCGGTATGTATTGCCCTTTAGGTCGAAAGCTACCCGGTTATCGGGGACAAAGCTGGCTTTGGGGTACCGGTCTCGGATTTTTGCAGGAGTATTCCAGTCGGCTGCTTCGACTTCCCTAAGCCAAGAGACCAACGGCTGCTTGGCATCCGGATGATCCTGCCAAAACTTACGGGCCGCTTTTTCGGAGATTATCCGCATTATATTAAGCAATAATGTCCCCTATATATTAATCATATATATGTTCCCATAATATCGCAAGCTATATAATTTATCAGGCGTATCAAACGGAGCAGGGGCGCCCAATTGGGCGCCCCTGCTCCGTTCCCCGGTTCCGTTGCGTCTAGTCCGGCGTTGTTCCCAGGGCGGGGACGTTGGCGGACTCGTCGGAGGCGAGCTGGCGGTTGACGGCGCTGAGGTACGCCTTGGCGCTGGCAACAACGATGTCGGTGTCCGCGCCGCGGCCGGTGTAGGTCTTGCCGTCCTTCTCGATGCGGATGGTGACCGTGCCTAGCGAGTCGCGGCCTTCGGTGGCGGCCTGTACGTTGAAGTCCACCAACCGGTTGAAGACGCCGATGGCCCGGTCTATGGCGTTGCAGATGGCGTTGACTGGTCCGTTGCCGGTAGCTGCGTCCGTAGTGGGGATTCCCTCAGGGTCAATCAGCCGCACCGTAGCGGTGGCGATGCCGTGGTCGCCGCCGCTGAACTGCACCTGGTCCAAGGTGTAGCTGACCGGTTCATTAGATTCCCGGGATTCTTCGTCCATCAGTACCTCAAGGTCGCGGTCGGTGACCTCGCGCTTGCGGTCGGCCAGCACCTTGAAGGACTCGAACACGCGGGAGACTTCCTCGCGGCTGAGGTTGTAGCCGAGAGCCTCCAGACGCGCTTGCAGGCCGGCGCGGCCGCTGAGCTTGCCCAGCACCAGGCTGTTGCCCGGCACGCCCACTCGCTCCGGCTGCATCACTTCGTAAGTTGAGCGGTCTTTCAGAACGCCGTCTTGGTGGATGCCCGAGGCGTGGCGGAAGGCGTTTTCGCCCACCACTGCCTTGTTGGCCTGGACTGCCATGCCGGAGATACGGCTGACCATTCGGCTGGACGGGTAAATCTGAGTGGTGTCGATGCCGATATTCACGCCGAAGTGGTCTTTGCGGGTGTCCAGAGCCATGATGATTTCTTCCAGCGAGGCGTTTCCGGCGCGCTCGCCGATGCCGTTGATGCAGCCCTCGACCTGCCGCGCCCCGGTCTCTATGGCCGTCAGGCTATTGGCGACGGCCAACCCCAGGTCGTTGTGACAGTGGACGCTCAGGGTCACGTTCTCGATGCCCGGCACGTTGGCCTGGATGTCCCGGAGCAACTGCGCGAAGCCGTTGGCCGAGGGGATAGCGTAGCCGACGGTGTCGGCGATGTTGATAGTGGTGGCGCCGGCGTTGATGACCTCAGCCAGCATCTGGTAGAGATACTCCGGGTTGGTGCGGGTGGCGTCCATAGGCGAGAACTCGACGTCAGGGCAGTAGCCCTTGGCCCGCTCCACCATGGTTACGGCCATCTCCATAACCTCTTCCCGGTTTTTGCGAAGCTGGTGCATCTGGTGAATCTCCGAGGAGGAGAGGAAGACATGGATGCGAGGCCGCTCGGAGTGCTCCACCGCGCGCCAGGCTTGGTCAACATCGTTGGGATGAGCGCGGGCCAGCGACGCGATGATGGGGCCTTTGACTTCCCGGGCGATGCTGGACACTGCCTCGAAGTCGCCCGGAGAGCTGGCGGCGAAGCCGGCCTCGATGATGTCCACGTTCATCCGTTGTAACTGGCGGGCTATCTCCATCTTCTCGGCTCCGGTCATACCGATGCCGGCCGACTGCTCGCCGTCGCGGAGAGTGGTGTCCAAGAGAAGCACTTTGTCGTTAGCCATCTTTTCCTTAACCTCTAGTTTCCTTTCTGAATTTTGGATTGGATGCTGCCGGCGCCGCTAACTGTGGCCTTCAGAAAGGGTGAGCAGGGTCACGTAGTCCACCACGCCCAGCCCGGCCAGGACCAGCGCGCGACGGTGAACTACACTCAACGTCTCCTGTTGCATAGATTTACGCTCCTCTTGCTCTGCTACTTCGGGTCCATCCAGGGCATCATGGCGCGGAGCTGCTTGCCGATGCCTTCGATGGGGGCGTTCTGCGCCGCCTCGCGCATGGGGGCGAACCTAGGGCGGCCTTCATCGTTCTCGGCAATCCACTCACGGGCGAAGGTGCCGTCCTGGATTTCTTTCAGCACGGCCCGCATATTTTCCCGGACATGCTCGTCTATGATGCGGTCCCGGCGGCTGAGGGAACCATACTCGGCGGTGTCGCTGACCGAGAAGTGCATATAATTGTGGCCGCCCTGATACATCAGGTCGACAATCATCTTCAGCTCGTGCAAGCACTCAAAGTAAGCGATTTCCTGGGGATACCCGGCCTCCACCAGCGTCTCGAAGGCGGCATTGACCAGCGCGGTTACGCCGCCGCAGAGGATGCTCTGCTCGCCGAACAGATCGCTCTCGGTCTCGTCTTTGATGGTGGTCTCCAGCACGCCCGCGCCGGTGCAGCCGATGCCCTTGGCGTAGGCCAGCCCAATTTGCCTGGCGTTTCCGGTGGCGTCTTGATGGACGGCCAGCAAGCTGGGAACGCCGACGCCCTCGACGAACAGCTCGCGCATCCGATGTCCGGGAGCCTTGGGAGCGACCATCATCACGTCCATATTGTCCGGCAGCACAATTTCGCGGTAATGGATGCTGAAGCCGTGGGCCACCATGAATGCGCTGCCCGGCTTAAGGTTGGGTTCAACCTGCTCCCGGTAAATGCGGCCCTGGATATGGTCGGGGATGACCATCATCACCACGTCGGCCTCTTTCGCCACCTCCGGCACGTCGGCCACTCGCAGTCCGGCGCTCTCCGCTGCCGCGATGGACGAACTGCCGGGATACAGACCAACCACAACGTTCTGTCCGTTATCTTTCAGGTTAAGAGCGTGGGCGTGGCCCTGGCTGCCATAACCTATGATGCCGATAGTCTTGTCGGCGAGGATTTCCAGGTCGGCGTCCTGGTCGTAGTAGACATTTACCATCGTTACCCTTTCCGTCCTTACTGTTATTTTAATCCCGGCTTTTTGGTTAGAACGCTAAATGCCGCTATCCATTCTTAATGGGGTAGCGCCGCTGACCGGGACGCCCAGGTTTTCGGCGCCCATGCCGCTTTCCTGGCCCCGCACCATGGCTACCAGGCCGGTGCGCACCATCTCGGTGATTCCGAAGGGGCGCAGCAGATCTTCCAGCGCGTTGACTTTCTGTTCCCCGCCGGTGATTTCTATCACCACGCAGGTGGAGCTGACATCTACGATGCTGGCGCTGAAGAGTTCGGCGAACTGCATTATCTCGCCCCGCGTGGCGGGCGTAGTAGTGACCTTCATCAAGGCCAGCTCGCGAGCCACTACCTGGTGGGTCGAGATATAGGAAACCTCAATAACGTCAATCAGCTTGTCTAGCTGCCGGGTCACCTGTTGCACCGTCGGCAGGTCGCCGTTGACGACGAAGGTCATGCGGGAAAGCCCACTCTTTTCGCTTCGGCCCACGGCGAGGCTGGCGATGTTGAAACCGCGCCGCCGGAACATACTGGCGATGCGGGTCAGCACACCGGGCTTGTCTTCTACCAGGGCGATGATGGTGTGCTGTTCCTGTCCGGCTCCCGGGTTATTGTTGGGCTGCACCATATTAGTACGGCCCTCCTTGGGCCGGCTGCTCCTCAATCATTTCATGCACCGATTCGCCCGCCGGAATCCAAGGATAGACTTGTTCGTCGGCCTTTACTACGAAGTCGATTATTACCGGTCCCGAGACTTCCATGGCGTGCCGCACGGCATCGTCCACTTCTTCTTTGCGGGTTACTCTCATCCCGTCGATGCCGTAGGCCGCGGCCAGCTTCACGAAGTCGGGGTTGCCGGAATACTCTACGGCGTAGTATTCGCGGTCGTAGAACACGTCCTGCATTTGTTTCACCATTCCCAGGCTCTGGTTGTTGAGAATGGCGAACTTGATGTCCACGTTGTTCTCGACAGCGGTGGCCAAGTCGCACATGGTCATCTGGAAGCCGCCGTCGCCGGCCACCGACCAGACGGTCTTGTCGGGTCGGCCCATGCGCGCCCCCAGCGCCGCAGGCACTTCGTATCCCATGGAACCCAGGCCGCCGGAAGTGATTAGTGTGTTGGGTTCATTGAACTTGCAGTGCTGCGCCGCCCACATCTGATGCTGGCCGACGCCGGTGACCACGATGCAGTCGCCGCCGGCTACCTCGGAGAGGCGGTTAAGGACGTACTGGGGCAGCAACTCCTCGGACTCGCGGATGTACAGCGAAGGGTGTTCCGCCTTGAGCTGGTCCAGCCGCCGGTGCCAGTCCAGATGCACATTGGGCTGCACTAGGGGGATCAATTGGTTCAACACCACTTTGAGGTCGCCCACCACCGGTACGGTGGCTTTTACGTTTTTATCCAGCTCCGAGGCGTCTACGTCAACGTGGATAACCTGGGCGTTGGGCGCGAAGTCGCGCAGCCGTCCGGTTACCCGGTCGTCGAATCGCATACCCAGGCCGATAAGCAGGTCGGCCTGGTCAATGGCGAGATTGTTGTAGGCCATGCCGTGCATTCCCGGCATACCCATGTTTAGCATATGCCCGGTGGGGATGGAGCTGATGCCTAGAAGCGTGGTAATGACCGGGATCTGGGCCTTTTCGGCCAGTTCAATCAGCTCGTTGTACGCTTGGGAAATAATCACGCCGTGGCCGGCCAGGATGACCGGCCGCTGGGCCCGGTTGATTAGGTCTGCGGCCCGGGCCATCTGTTTCATCGGGGCTGCACCGGGCGGATGATAGCCGGGCAGGTTGGGATTGTCGGGCCAGCTGAACTCTGTCCTCAAGTCCAGCAGCACGTCCTTGGGGATGTCCACTAACACCGGGCCGGGCCGGCCGGTTCGGGCGATGTGGAAGGCCTCTTTGATGGCAGGGGCCACGTCTTCCACTTCCATCACCAGGAAGTTGTGCTTGGTTATGGGGAGCGTGATGCCAGTTACGTCGGTCTCTTGAAAGGCGTCGCGCCCGATAGCGCCGCGCGGCACCTGTCCTGTGATGGCCACCATAGGCACGGAGTCCATCTGGGCGGTGGCGATGCCGGTGACCAGGTTGGTGGCGCCAGGCCCGCTGGTGGCGGAGCAAACGCCCACCCGCCCGGTGGCGCGGGCGTATCCGTCGGCGGCCATGGAGGCGGCCTGCTCGTGGCGCACCAGCACGTGCCGCAAAGCCGGATACTTGGCCATGGCTCCGTATAGCGGCAGTACCGCGCCGCCGGGCAGTCCGAATACGATATCCACGCCCTCCATGAGGAGGCTTTCGCAGACAATTTCAGCGCCGCTTAGTTTCATATACTCCGCCCTGCCTAGAATATGGCAGTTCGATAGACCTCTTTAATCCGGCTGGGGAATGGGCATAAAAAAACCCCGCCCCAACATGAAGGGACGGGTGTAGGCCCGCGGTACCACCCTTCTTTCCCGATGATAAACGGCCTGCGGTCATATCATCCGCGGCCGCTTGAATCGAGACTCTTTCCAGACTTTATAACGGTGTCACCCGCCGCGCCCTGCTTCCCGGGCCAAATGAGGGATATCAGGCGGGCCGCTCCCGGGCGAGTTCACGGCCCTTCTGCTACCGACTCGCACCAACCGCCGGCTCTCTGGCGCAGGGTACCGCTATTACTCCCGCTCAACGCGGATTCCAGTAAGTTATCCTAACAGCCGCTATATCTTCTGTCAACGCCCTTTCCGCTATCAACGCCCTTTCCTAGTCCCGTCAACTAACGCCCTTTCCTAGTCCCGTCAACTAACGCCCTTTCGTCAGTCCCGTCAACGAACGCCCTTTCCGCGTCCTGTCAACGCCCGCTCCGCGTCTCTCGTCATTCCCGCTCCCCTCGTCATTCCCGCGAAAGCGGGAATCCAGTGCCTGAATCAAATACCTTTGAGGAAAAACCAGCTAATTTCGCCCGTCGGTCTCTGCGGAAAGCCAAATCTTATACTGTTGAGTATGCCTGATTTCTAGGAACTATGCTGCCTAATTCGATTCATGGATTCCCGCTGATTGACGAGGGGAGCGGGAATGCGGGAATGACGAGGGGAGCGGGAATGACGAGGGGAGCGGCTGATCAGCAGGGAGCGGGAATGACGAATATGAGGGCTGCGCGCGGGTGTTGTTGCGGGTGTTGTTGGTTGTTGGCGGCTAGGGCTGGAAATGCCGGATTCGAGAATCTTACGGATACATCAGGGCATTTCCTTATGCTAAAATACTTATTCCAAAGATAGCCCGGTTCCAGACATAGCCCGGCATTTAGCGGTTTCCCATCCTCCGCGCCTTAGGGCGATATGGATTTGCCCCGTGACTGAGCGCATTCTTGTCGCCGTAGCCTGGCCCTACGCCAACGGCCCCCTGCACTTGGGCCACGTGGCCGGCTGTTATCTGTCTGCCGACATCTTCGCCCGCTACCACCGGCTGAAGGGCAATCGCGTGCTGATGGTGTCCGGAAGCGACACCCATGGAACGCCCATCACCATACGAGCCGACCAGGAAGGAATCACGCCCGCCCAAGTGGTGGATCGCTATCACGCTTTGTTCCTGGATTCATGGGAAAAGCTGGGCATATCCTTCGACCTATTCACCCACACCCATACCGGCAATCACGAGGCCGTGACCCACGATATTTTCAAGACTCTTCTGGAGAAGGGCTACATTTATACCGACATTATGCTGCTGGCCTACTGCGACCGGTGTGGGCGCTTCCTTCCCGACAGGTACGTGGAGGGAACCTGCCCCCATTGCGCCAATAGCCGGGCCCGGGGCGACCAGTGCGATGCCTGCGGGCGCACGCTAGACCCCCGCGACTTGCTGGAGCCACGCTGCGCTCTCAGTGGCGACGCGCCGGAGTTCCGGGAGTCGGAGCATTTCTTCCTCAAGCTGTCGGCTTTTCAGGAGCCTTTGCTGGAATGGGTTGCCAAGCAGTCTCACTGGCGCGCCAACGTGCTTAACTTCACTCGCCGGTTCCTGGAGGATGGGCTGCGCGACCGCGCTATATCCCGCGATTTGGATTGGGGCGTTTCCATACCCCTGGACGGTTACGAATCCAAGAAAATCTACGTCTGGTTTGAAGCGGTCATAGGGTATCTGTCCGCCGCGGTGGAGTGGGCCCAAATTCACGGAGAGCCGGATAGCTGGCAGGACTTCTGGAAGGATCCGCAGAGCCGTTCATATTATTTTATCGGCAAGGACAATATCCCCTTCCACAGCATCATCTGGCCCGCCATGATCATGGGCTATGGCAATGGGCTGAATCTGCCCTACGACGTGCCAGCCAATGAGTTTCTGAGCCTGGAAAACCAGAAGTTTTCCACCAGCCAGAACTGGGCCGTTTGGGTTCCCGACTACCTGGAACGCTACGATCCCGACCCGCTGCGCTATCTGCTGTCGGTGAATATGCCGGAATCCGCCGACTCCGACTTTTCCTGGGGCGAGTTCGTCCGCCGCAACAATGAGGAACTGGTCGCCACTTACGGAAACCTGGTCAACCGGGTGCTGACCTTCGCGTACCGGAACTTCGATGGCCGGATTCCTACCCCCAAGCCGCTGGACGAGTCCGACAAAGCCATTCTAGCTTCTGCAAGGACGGCTATGGACGAAGTGGGCGCCAGTCTGGATGCTTGCCGTTTCAAGGCGGCCATCACTCGCATTTTCGCTCTGGCCCAGGAAGCTAACCGCTATCTGGACGCCAAGGCGCCGTGGCGGGCCATTCGGGAAGACCGCGAGGCCGCGGCTACCAGTCTGTGGGTTACTATCGCCGTAATTAGTTGCCTGAAGACTCTGCTCCATCCCTTCATGCCCTTCAGCTCCCAGCGGCTCCACGAATACTTGGGGCAGGACGGAAAAGTGGAAGAAGGCGGTTGGAACTTCGACGCGGCGGTAAGCTCTGTAGCCGGCGGACAGGAATTGCGCCGTCCCGCCCCGCTGTACACGAAGCTAGAGCTGGACTTAGTGGAACAGGAAGTCTCCAGGCTGGGCGTCGCAATCGGCTGATACGCATGGTTCCCTCTCCCCTAAGGAGAAGGGGCAGGGTAAGGGTGAAAACTCAGGAAGGCCAATGCTTTACGGACTGGACGAAAGCACTGCGGCAATATATGCCCCGGTACAGGAAGAGCTGGAGCAAGTTGAAGCCAAGCTCAAGGGCCTAGCCAGTCAGGCCACTACTGCTACTACCGAAGACCTGCGGCCCCTGCTGGACTATGTAGCCGAGACCGGCGGCAAGCGCATCCGTCCGGCGGTGACGCTGCTGGCCTCCCATTCCTATCCCCACGACCAGGACAAGCTGGTTCTGATGGCTAGTGCGGTGGAGTTACTGCATCTCGCCACCCTGATTCACGATGACACGGTAGACGATTCCTCCACCCGCCGGGGCCGGGCCACCGTCAGCAACGTGTGGGGGCATCACGTCTCGGTGCTGTTCGGAGACTATGTGTTCGCCACCTCCGCCACCTTCGTATGCGATACCGAAAGCCTGCGCATCATGCGGCGCTTTTCCGAGACCATAATGGAGCTGGCCAGCGGCGAGCTGATTGAGTATTTCGGGGCCTATAACCCGAACCAGGCCCGCCACTTGTATGATGACCGGATCTATCGCAAAACGGCGTCTCTTTTCTGCACTGCCGGGGAGTCGGGCGCGGTACTGGCCGGCGCCCCGGAAGACGAAGTGCAGGCCATGCGGCGCTACGCCTACAACATCGGCATGGCCTTCCAGATAGGCGATGACCTCCTGGACTTCCAGGGGGATGAGTCCAGCATGGGCAAGCCGGTAGGCTCCGACCTTCTTCACGGCGTGTTGACCCTTCCGACTATTCTGCTGATGGAACGCTATCCCGGCGACAACGTGGTGGCGGCTTTCTTCAACGACAAGAATGACCCGGATAAGATACGGCGCGTTCTCGAGATGATTAACAATTCCAGCATCATGGGAGATTGCCAGGAAGTCGTGCGAGACTACTGCAACCGGGCCTGCGCCGAACTGCAAGCCATTCCTCGGGGTAAAGCCCGCGACTCCCTAGCAGCCTTGGCTGAGTACATCTGCGATCGTCGGCGATAACCCTCTGCATCGGTGTAGCCGCATATCAACCTCGAGGAGCCTACAGGCGTAAGGCGATTGTGCGCCCGTTATTCCCGCCCTTGACGGGGTCTGCCGCCCTTGTCTACACTGCCGACAATTCAGACAGGCAAGGAAGCGGATCCTGTATGTGCGGCGTTAGCGGCATCCTTCACAAGACCCGGCCCAGCGGCGGGAGTTTGCCCGCCGTGGGCGACGAGCTAATCCGTATGCTGGATCCCCTGACCCACCGGGGGCGGGATTCCAGCGGCGTTACCATCGTCGGGGAACAGCCTGAGGGCGACTTTATAGTGCGCATCTGGACCGACAGCCCCCGCGAGGCCGAGGATGTGCTGGTTCGCGCCGAGGAAACTGTCCGGCGTGTTGGTGGAGTGGTCTGCGCCAGCCGCCACGCCGGGCAATTCCTCCGCCTGGCGGTCAATTATGAGGGGGAGCCATCAGAACTGGCCGCCGGCCTGCTGGATACGCCCGGCGTCGCCCTGCATAGCATTGGCCGCACCTCCGAGGTTATCAAAGACGTCGGCACCCCAGCCGCAATGGACCAGCGCCACGACATCGGAGCTATTCGTGGCACGCATGGTATCGGGCACGTGCGGATGGCTACCGAGAGCCGGGTTGACGTAAATCACGCCCATCCCTTCTGGGCCTATCCCTTCCCTGATGTTTCAGTGGTTCACAACGGCCAGCTTACCAACTATCACAAGCTGCGCCGTATGTACGAAGACCGGGGGCACCATTTCCAGACCGGCAATGACTCGGAGCTAATCGCCGTGTACTTGGCCGATAAGCTCGCTCAGGGCGAAGGCTTGGGAGACGCTCTGCGGGCATCCTTGGGAGACCTCGACGGCACCTTCACGTACCTGGTAGCCACCAGGGAAGGTTTGGGCTATGCCAAAGACCAGTGGTCGGCCAAGCCGTTGGTGACCATGGAAACCGACGATGTAATCGCCATCGCTTCCGAGGAAATTGCGCTGCGCGGCGTCTTCGATCAAGAGATAGACCGGGCAGAGCCGCAGAAAAGCGAGGTTATGACCTGGTTACTATAGATGCCGCGAGCCTCGACACCCGGGAGCTGAATGCCCGGCTCAAAAGCCTGGCCGCCCCCGGCGCCGAGATAACCGTTCTGAACCCCAACGCCCGCCATAATCTGGCCGTTGGAATTTTTGAGGACTGCACTATACGCTTCGATGGTAGTGTCGGCTACTATGCCGCCAGCCTGTTGGACGGGCCGGAAATCGTTATCGAAGGCAATGCCGGGTGGGCCGTCGGCGACAACCTTATGCGCGGCAAGATTACCGTCGCGAAGGACGCCGGGGCCTCCGCGGGCTCCACCATGCGCGGCGGAGAGCTGGTGGTTCACGGCGACGCCGGGGCCAGAGCCGGAATTTCCATGAAGGGCGGGACGCTGGTCATTGGCGGCAACGCCGGTTTCCTCACGGGCTTTATGATGCAGAAGGGGCGCATCATCATCTGCGGCGATGCCGGAGAAGCCGTCGGAGACTCCATGTACGAAGGAGCGATCTATGTCGCCGGCGACATAGCCTCTCTGGGCGCCGACGCCACCACCGAGGAAATCAGCGAGGACGAGCTGATAGACATCCTGACAGTCCTCGAAGCTCAGGGCATAACTGGCAAGCGCACCTTCACCAAAGTGGTGTCGGCCAAGCGTTTCTACCATTACGACTCTCTGGAGCGGCTGGAAAAGTCGGCGCTGTGATGGGGTGTTCTCACCTCCTGTCCGGCGCCCTGCGGATGCGGCCCGGCGGTGAACAATGTTGAAGCCTTTCGTCCGGCGGGGCTTACTGCTTCAGCCCTAGCTTCCCAGCCAGCATCCACCAGCATTTGCCGCCAAAGGGTTGAAAGGCCGTCCGAGGGTGTTCTGACTGGGTCAAGATAGACGCAAGCGCATCCATTACGGCATTCTCAATTCCGATGGCGCGCACCGGCAAGAGATAAGACAGTAATGGGCCATCTTTAGGGATATTCTCTAAAATTAAGGATATAATCCCCGCAGACGTTCAGGGAGGCTCCGGCGCGATGGTAATGGACAGCAGTCAAATATGGTCTCCCTGGATTATGGACGACATTCACGCCAAGGCTGAATTGGGCCGATACCGCATTCGCGGCTTCTCTTCCTTCCAGAAAGTCACCCACTTCGATGACCTCACTTTTCTTTCCACCGGGCTGACTCGGTTCCCCCTCGAGGGCTATAAGGAACGCTGCGAGACCCGTACTATCATCGGCGCCCGACACGCGGAAAATCCGCTGGTTCTGGAGACGCCGATCTACATCAGCGGCATGAGCTACGGCGCGCTCTCGGCCAACGCCAAGGTGGCTTTAGGCAAGGCGGCGGCTATGGTGGGTTCAGCCAGCAGCACCGGCGACGGCGGGATGTTGCCCGGTGAGCGGGCCGTAGCCGAGAAGCTGATTTACCAAGTGCTTCCCAGCCGGTATGGGTTCAACCCGCATCACCTGGCCGAAGCCCAGGCCATCGAAATCGTGGTAGGACAAGGAGCCAAGCCCGGCACTGGCGGAATGCTTATGGGCGTCAAGGTGCAGGACGACGTGGCCGAGATGCGCGACCTGCCCCTGGGCATAGACCAGCGCAGCCCGGCTCGCCATCCTGACTGGCTCGGCCCCGACGACCTGGCAGTCAAAATCGAGCAACTGCGCGAGGCGACAGACTGGCGCGTGCCGGTGCACGTGAAGCTGGGAGCCTGCCGGGTGGATGACGATGTGAAGCTGGCGGCTAAAGCGGGGGCCGACGCCATCGTGGTTGACAGTATGCTGGCCGGAACCGGGGCCTCCGCCGAGGTGCTGCTGGAGCATAGCGGCATACCCACCGTGCCGGCCATCGTCATGGCCCGGGAAGCGCTGCGGGAGCTGGGCCTATACGGCAAGGTTAGCCTTATCGCCTCTGGTGGCATCCGCAGCGGGGCCGACGCTGCCAAGGCCCTGGCTCTGGGGGCAGACGCCGTAGCCATCGGCATCGGTGCCCTCATCGCCCTCAACTGCAACAAGGAAATACCGGAAAGCAACTTTGAGGAAGAGGTTGGCGTTCCGGCCGGCTATTGCCGTTTCTGTCACACCGGGAAATGCCCCGTTGGCATCGCCACCCAGGACCCGGCGCTGATGCAGCGCCTGGACCCGGAGGAAGGGGCGGAACGAGTGGCCAACTTCATCAACTCCATGACCATGGAAATGACGCTGCTTACCCGCTCGCTGGGCAAGGGCGACGTTCACAGCCTGGAGCCGGAAGACCTGGCCGCCTTGACGCTGGAGGCCTCGGCCATGGCCCGCGTCCCGCTGGTAGGCACCAACAAGGTGTTTGGGTGGTAGCCGAAGAGTAAGCCGTGAAGAGAATGCTGGACATTCAATCCCTGTCCTTTGAAGCTGACCGGTTCACTGAAATGGAACCAGCCCGTCCAGAAGCGGCCCTTTTCGGCGTAATGGACGGTAAGGCTACCGGAACTTATATTGAGCACAGGTTCCGGGATTATTTGGATGAGAGATACGTTTACGAGAAAGGAAGTCCTGCCAGCGGTATTGACTTCCCTGTTCTCAATCTAGATATGAAGGTGACTCGAATAACGCAGCCGCAGTCTTCTTTCCCCTTCAAGTCGGCACGTCAGAAGATATACGGTTTGGGCTATTCCCTGCTGGTGTTCGTGTATGAGAAAACTGATGATACAGTAACGCAAACGGGAAAGCTCGACTTTCTGCCTGCTGTCTTTGTGGATGAAAGTAGAACAGCCGATTACCAGACAAGTACCGGCATTCTTACTATCATAGAAAATGATGGCAACACCGATGATCTGATAGGGTTTATGCATGACCGCTCCCTTCCGGTGGACGACATTCAAGCGTTGCAGTTGGCGCAGGAGTTATTAGCGGACCCTCCGAAAGTATGATATTTGACCATTTCCAACGTCCTGCAATGGAGACTTCAATATTCAAAGAATTCTGAACCAAGCCAGACAAGTAGAAGGAATTCATCGAATACGATAGAGATGGCAACTAAAAGTAGACATACACAGGAATTTGGCGATTTCCAGACACCTCCGCAACTGGCTCGTGATGTATGTTCTTTGCTTGTTAATAAGGGACTGGCACCCAGTTCGGTGCTAGAGCCAACTTGCGGCAAAGGAAACTTTCTGGTGGCCGCCCTTCAGTCCTTTCCGGGAATCAAAAAAGCCTTGGGGATAGACATCAATCCCGGACATATCGCCCACGCACAGGCCGCGGCACAGACTGTATCCGGCAACTGTGATACCGAAATTTGGCAAGAAGACTTTTTCAACGCCGACCGGAGCCGTATTATCGATTGCTTGCCTGAACCTTTGCTGGTAATAGGCAATATTCCTTGGGCCACCAACTCTGCTCTTAAGTCTTTGGACGGCTCTAATTCTCCTGAGATGGTTAACTTCCAAAATCGTCGCGTAATCGACGCAATCACCGGGAAAAGCAACTTCGAAATATCTGAGTGGATGCTCCTTAAGGTGCTAGACTAGATTGCTGGTAAACAGGCTGTCATAGCGATGCTGTGCAAGACCACTGTGGCGAGGAAAGTGATGCATCACGCCTGGAGAACTAGGATACCACTGGCACAAGCCGGCATTTATCGGATTGACGCCGCCGCCCACTTTGGCGTCGCAGTAGACGCCTGCCTTTTGGTAGTAGACGCCTCCACCACGTCGCAAAATACAGAATGTCGGATTTACGACTCTCTATCCGAATACCCTGCGCCAACTGTTATGAAGTACGAGATCGGACGATTGCTGGCTGATGCGGCTGCATACCAGTCCCGGCGGGATCTCGAAGGGAGCGGACGGCAGACCTGGCGCTCCGGTATCAAACATGACTGTTCCAAGGTTATGGAACTGCGAGTATTAAACGGCCAATACCAGAATAGTTTGAGGGAGGTCGTAAATCTGTAAAGCGATTATCTTTATCCGATGCTCAAAAGCTCTGAAATCGCCAAAGTTTGCGAACCGCGCCCATCGCGGATGATGTTGGTTCCCCAACAGTTTATTGGAGAGGATATTAGTATGATTGAGCAGCGCGCTCCGCAAACCTGGGTATACTTGGAGGGCCACTCAGACATATTGGAATGTCGTGCCAGTTCCATATATCGTAATCGTCCCAAATTTTCTATATTCGGGGTAGGGGAATACGCATTCGCGCCTTGGAAGGTCGCCATATCAGGTTTCTACAAGGATATGAACTTCGTTGCAATAGGTCCATCATCCGGCAAACCCGCCGTGCTTGACGATACCTGTTACTTTATGCCTTGTCGGACGCAAGCAGAAGCAGTTGCGATAGCTAGGATGTTGAATTCTCAAATCGCTCGGAAATTCCTTTCGTCTTTCGTATTTTGGGATTCTAAGCGGCCAGTCACTACGGAGTTATTTGGAAAGTATTAACCTTGTGGGCGCTGGCCCAAGAACTGAAAATCGAAGCACATAAAATAGCTTACCAACCGGCAATTTGGATTGAGGAGCGCCCCTAATGACCACTCGTGAAGAAATTGCCCAGCGGATGCAGGATGACGGGGTCCGGTTCATCCTGGCCCAGTTCGTGGACATCAACGGCTCGCCCAAGGTCAAGATGGTGCCGGTGGAGCATTTCGAGGACGTTCTGGATGAAGGGGCTGGGTTCGCCGGAGCGGCCCTGCCGGGCATGGGCCAAGGCCCCCACTCCCACGATATGCTGGCCCGCATAGACCTCGACTCCTACACCTGCGTGCCGTGGGACGACGGCCTGGCCCGCTTCGCCAGCGACCTGTTCGTAGACGGCGAGCCGCATCCCTACTGTCCGCGCCAGCATTTCAAGTCCATCCTGAACAGCGCGAGGGCCGAGGGCTACGTCTTCAACGTCGGCGTTGAGCCGGAGCATTTTCTGGTAACGAAAAACGCCGCCGGCTCGATTCAAGTCTGGGATCCCAATGACATAGACAGCCTGCGCAAGCCCTGCTATGACTTCAAGGGCATCGTCAACGTTATGGGCTACCTGCGCGATATGATGGGCGCCATGCGCCGTATCGGTTGGGACGCTTATCAGTCCGACCATGAGGACGCCAATGGGCAGTACGAAATCAATTTCCACTACTCCGATGCGCTGACCACTGCCGACCGGTATACCTTCTTCAAGATGATGACCAGCCAGTATGCCCAGCGGCATGGGGCCATCGCCACGCACATGGCCAAGCCCTTCACCGACCGCACTGGCAGCGGCGGGCATATCCACTACCATATCGCTGACTCGGAGACCGGGGAGAATCTATTTCTCGATGATAACGACCGGCGGGGTCTGGGCCTTTCAGAGATGGCCTATAACTTCATCGGCGGCATCTTCGCCCACGCCCCGGCGCTATGCTCTATAATGTCGCCGACGGTCAACTGCTATAAGCGCTTGCAGGTCGGCCCAGCCCTGATGGGCAGTACATCAGGGTTCCTGTGGACTCCTGCTTTCGTGTCCTATGGCGACAACAACCGCACGCAAATGATACGCACCGCCGGCCCCGGGCACCTGGAAGACCGTACCATGTCCGCTGCCTGCAATCCCTACCTGGCCTTTGGCGCTTACCTTTCCGCCGGGCTCGATGGCATCCGCCGCAGATTGGATCCCGGCGAGCCTAACTTAGGTAATCTCTATGCGCTGGGGCTAGAGGAAATACGTCGCCGCGGAGTGCGAATGTTGCCGCAGTCCCTGCCCGAATCGTTGGCGGAATTGAAGGCCGACTCCTTAGTGCAGGACTCTCTGGGCGTAATCTACGACGAGTTCATGGAACTGAAAGAGGCAGAATGGCGCGAATATCACCGCCAAGTAACTCCGTGGGAGATAGAGCGGTATCTGACGCTGTTTTAACCAGCTTAACCGGCAGCGTAATGTCGGGGGATGGAGAAATGACCGTAGAAATTTCCTAGGGCGAGCGGTACAAAAGGTTCATGATGGAAGTCCTTAATTCCCTGGAAGGTATTGTGGACACGCGCCAACTGGCCGAAAACGTCCTTTTAAGTTTGGATGACGTGCCGCCAGGCACCCGACTAGGATTATACTTCCCGGTCACACAATATCCGCCGAGCCCGCGAAGCCCTACTAAAAGAAGGGAAAGCCTCCTGTACCAAAGCCTCCTGTACCAACGAAAGAATATGGCGTTTGTCCCCTAGGGCAAAGCAGACGGATGCCGACTGAGGACAGATGATTATTGGCCGATAAGCTAAAGGAGCTTGGGATTGGTTTAATCGCTGGATAACACAAGGATGCCGAGATAGATGCCCATTGGGTTGCTAACCCGGAGGGCAACTTGCCCATGGCGACAAGCTGAAATGTCTTTCCTTCTAAATTGCCCCAACTGCGGGGAGCGCGGTGTTAACGAGTTCCGCTTTGGCGGCGAGGTGGTTTCGCGCCCTGCCCCGGGCTCCGGCGAAGACGAATGGAGTGCTTACTTCTACTTCCGTCCCAACGCCGCCGGATTGCAGCAGGAATGGTGGAATCACCGCTACGGCTGCCGTCGCTGGTTTTACGCCCTTCGGGATACCACCAGGAACACCGTTCAGGCAACATTCTGGCCGGGCCAGCAGCCATCCTCCGCTCAAGCCTAGACTCGCAGCCTGAGCTTGGCAAAAAGGCAGACCCATGCCCAAAAGTAATCAGGCCCGTCTTGAACCGCAATCCAGGGAAGGGATTGACCGCTCTTCCCCGGTAGAATTCGATTTCGACGGCCGCAAGGTTCGAGGCTTTCAGGGCGATACGGTGGCTTCGGCCCTGTACGCTGGGGGAACCCGCGTCTTCAGCCGCAGTTTCAAGTATCACCGGCCCCGCGGTTTGCTCTGTTGCTCCGGCAACTGCCCCAACTGCCTGGTGGCTATAAAGACACGGGGCGGTGATGAGCCCAACGTGCGCGCCTGCACTCGCCCGATAGAACCCGGTTTGCAGGTACGCAGCCAGAATGCTTGGCCTTCTCTGCGGTTCGACCTGCTGTCCCTGCTCGACAAGCTCCACTGGCTGATGCCTGTCGGTTTCTACTACAAGGCCCTCCACCGGCCCAAGACGTTGTGGCTGCTGGCCCGGCAGCTTATTCGGTGGGTTGGTGGTTTGGGCAGCATAGACATCGGCGCTGCTCACGAACCGGGATATAGCAGCCGCAATCTCCACGCCGATGTGGCGGTGGTCGGCGGGGGCCCAGCTGGGCTGTCTGCCGCCCTGTCGGCCGCCGAATCCGGGGCTGCCGTAACCCTGATTGACGATCAGCCGTCTTTGGGCGGACATTTGCGATATGGCCCTCGGCCCAGGGCGGAGACCATCGGCAAACTGGTGGAGCAGGTCGCGCAGTCGCCGGGCATAGAGATCCTCAGTAACGCCACAGTCTTCGGCCTGTACCAAGACAACCTCCTCGCCGTTTTAACCGGCGATGGAATGGTGCGCCTTCGCGCCCGGCAGGTGGCGCTGGCTACCGGGGCGCAAGAATCGCCGCTGCTGTTCGAGAACAACGACCTCCCCGGCGTGATGCTCGCGTCGGCGGCCCGGCGGCTGGTGGCCTTATACGGAGTCCGCCCCGGACGGGAGGCGGTGGTCGCCGCCGAAACCCCGGAAGGCTATGAGACCGCGCTACAACTGATGGACGCCGGAATTCGCGTCTCCGCGGTGGTGGATTCGTCCGCAACGGCGCTGGGCGATGCCGCCGATGCTGTTCGCGCCCGCGGCGTGTCCGTGTTCACCGGCCATAGCGTGGTCAAGGCCGTTGGCCGCGGCCGGGTGAAGGCAGCCCTAATTGCGCCCTCGGACGGCTCCAATTCTTCCAGCACTCGCCGTATACGCTGCGACATCCTTTGCATGTCCGGCCGGTTTCAGCCCGTGGACGCTCTCCTGCATCAGATGGGCGCTTCTCAGCCGGGCGTAACGCTGGCCGGCGGAGTAACGGGCGCGACCGCTTTGGATGATATTCTGCGGCAGGGCCGGGACGCTGGATTGAAAGCTGCTGGCGCCGTTGCGGATACCGGCGGGGAAGCGGCCATTGCCGAGGCTGTTCCCGCGTCCGCGCCGGCTGTCCCTCCGGGCAAGACCGCCCGCACCTACGTTTGTTTTTGCGAGGACGTTTCCGCGCACGATATTGAGCAGGCCATATACGAAGGGTTTGCCGACATTCAGACGCTGAAGCGATATAGCACCATCACCATGGGCCCGTGCCAGGGCAAGATGTGCGGGCGTGCCCTGGCCGGCATCTGCGCCGCTCATGCCGCTCCGGAGCCGGCAGGGGTGATGCCCGACATCTATACCACCTCGCGTCCGCCGTACCAGCCGGTCTCGCTGGCCGCCCTGGCTGGGCGCGAGCGGGTTCCTATGAAGCGCAGCCCCATGGACCGGGTGCATCGCTCTCTGGGGGCTACCATGGTCGAGTCCGGCCCTTGGTGGCGCCCTCATAACTACGGCTCCCCGGCGGACGAATGCGCCGCTGTGCGCGAGCGAGTAGGAATCATCGATGTGGGCACCCTGGGCAAGCTGGAAGTTATTGGCCGCGACGCCCCGCAGCTCCTCGACCGTCTCTATACCCACCGTTTCTCCAATCTGCCCGTGGGACGCATCCGCTATGGACTGATGACCTCCGACAGCGGCGTTATCATGGACGACGGAACGGTCACCCGTCTGGCTGAAGACCGCTATTTTGTTACCACAACCTCCGGCAACGCCGACGTCATCGAAGAATGGTTCAACTGGTGGAACGCCGGGGCTGCCAATTGCGCCCATGTCGTGAATGTGACCGCTGTATATGGCGCGGTGAATGTTGCCGGCCCGGGAGCTAGGCAGACCCTCGCTAAGCTGACGGAAATTGACCTCTCCTCCCGGAGTTTCCGGTATATGCGCTCGGCTCAGGGTGAAGTTGCCGGAGTCCCATGCCTGCTGTTGCGAATTGGCTTCGTGGGAGAAGCGGGATGGGAAGTTCATTTCCCTGCTGAGTACGGCGAGTATATGTGGAACACTATCATGGAAGCAGGACGGGAGTTGGGAATCTCCCCCTTTGGGCTGGAGGCCCAGCGCATCCTGCGGCTGGAGAAGGGACACGTTATTGTGGGCCAGGACACCGATGCCATATCCACGCCCATGGACGTTGGTTCCGACTGGGCTGTTCGTTTCGACAAGGAGGATTTCATCGGAAGGGGCGGGCTCGCCGTCGCTTCGGACCGAGGGTTGCAACAGCGGCTGGCCGGGTTCATATTGCCCTTCGCGGCGGCGCCGGAGGATGGCGCTCCGGTGGTCAGCGGCGGACGCCCCATAGGCCGGGTAACCAGCGCCCGGATTAGCCCTACCCTAGGCAAGGGAATCGGCTTGGCCTTTGTGCCGCCGGCGCAGGCCGTAGAGGGAGCGACTATCGAGGTGCTGATAGGCGGGCGTCCCGTGTCGGCCACCGTTACCCTGCAGCCGGTCTACGACCCCGAAGGGAGCCGGTTGCGGAGCTGAACAATGTCCATCGCCTCTCCTGAAAGACGTACTGCTATGCACCACGCCCAGTTGGCGATGGGCGCGGTGATGGCGGAGGCCGACGGATGGCGGTTGCCCGTGCATTACGGCGATGCGTCCCAGGAAGCGGCGCGGCTGCGAGAAACCGTGGGAGTATCCGATATCAGCCCCGTCGGTAAGGTGCGAGTATTGGGCTTAGACGCGGCGCAGGCAGTCAGCGCCTTGCTGCCCGAAGCTACGGAATTGCCTATAGGAGCGGTTGGTGAAGCTCACTCTTCGGAGGACGGCGGCAAACTGCTGGCCGCCAGGCTGGCTCCGGACGAGTTCATGCTACTGACTCCCGCCGGAGCTGCGCCCCTGGCAATAAACGGGATGCAGCCCGGCCGTCTGGATTGCGCTCACGCCATTGACGTAACATCGGGACTGTGCGGAGTTGCCATAGCCGGGCCGGCGGCGAACGGCTTGCTGAGCCGGATTACCGAGGTGGATACATCTCGCCGAACGCTGCTGGATATGGCCTGTGTGCAGTCTCGTTTCGCCGACGTTCAGGGGTTGCTTTTGCGCCGGGACGTCAACGGCATTGCCATGTTCCAACTCTACGCAGGACGGGAGTTCGGGGAGTATCTTTGGGAAGTCATCATCGAAGCTGCCCGGGAAGTCGGCGGCGGCCCGGCGGGAACCCAATCCATAAACGCAGCCGCTAACTTGGCTTAAACCAGCCGGTTTAGCGGCGGGATCGCTGATTAACTTCAATGCCAAGGTCTTTGGTTAAGGTCTTGCGGAACGGCGTAAGCCTCTGGATATACGGCAAAGACAAAATCTCTGCGCCCCTTGGGCGAGCTGGGTTGAATTAGACCGCGGAGGTTCCCGGTGTTTCAGATTTTCCGCAAGAACCGGATGTGGCAGACGAGACCGCTCAAAGACCGCTACCGGGTGGTCATCATTGGCGGCGGCGTGCATGGTTTGTCCACAGCCTACTACCTGACCAAGCTGGGAGTGAAGGACATTGCCGTTCTAGACAAGGGTTATCTTGGCGGTGGGGCCAGCGCCCGCACCACGGCCATCATCCGCTCCAACTACCTCACCGTCGAGGGTATCCCCTTTTTCGACGAGAGCGTTAAGCTGTATGAGGGACTGGCAAAGGAGCTGAATTTCAACCTGCTGTTCAACCAGATGGGGCGGTTGGACCTGGGCCACACCGATGCGGCCCTGTATGCCCTGCGGATGCGGACGGAGTTCAACCGCATCCTCGGCGTAGACAGCCGGATGGTTGAACCCGAAGAGATTAAGCGCCTGGTGCCTGCCATGAGCCTGCGAGAGGGGTTGCCCTATCCAATTATAGGGGCCCTCTATCATCCGCCCTGCGGGGTTATCCGGCATGACGCCGTGGTTTGGGGTTTTGCGCGGGGAGCCGACCGGGGCGGCGCGGAGCTGCACCCCTTCACCGAAGTCACCGGAATAGACCGCGAAAACGGGCGCGTTACTGGCGTTGAGACCAGCAAAGGCTACGTCGGCGCGGAGGTGGTGTTGAACGCCACGGCGGGATGGAGCAGCGCCGTGGCCCGGCTCGCCGGGGTATCCCTGCCCATTACCACCCATCCCTTGCAGGCGATGGTCACCGAGCCGCTGAAGCCCTTCCTCGACAAGACCATTTCATCAGCCAACCTGCACGCCTACGTTTATCAGACCGACCGGGGCGAGGTGGTAATCGGAGGCGGCGTTGACCCTTATCCCTCATACAGTATGCGCTCAGCCTTGTTGCCCATGGAGCAACTGGCCGGGCACACCCTCGAGATGTTCCCTTGCCTTTCCAAAGTTAAGGTGCTGCGCCAGTGGGCCGGGCTGTGCGATATGACCCCGGACTATGCTCCTATCATGGGGCCAGTAGACGGCCTCGACGGGTTTATCGTCTCCTGCGGTTGGGGCAGCTGGGGATTCAAGGCCGCTCCCGCCGCTGGCAAGAATATCGCCAGTCTGATAGCCACCGGGCAGACCCCCAATATCATCAAGCCTTTCGCCTTGTCTCGCTTCTACGAGGGCAAGCTAGTTAACGAGCGCGCCGCCGCCCCCGCCGCCGCTATCCACTGACTGGAACCGGAGATATGCCCTTCGCCTCCGGAGAGAAGCCCAGGCAGGAATGAAAGTATCCCGCAGGACAGGGGCTATAATTGCAAGCAACCGGAGGCCCTGCTATGAGCAAGGAAATCTATTACGCCGACGCGGCCGTCTTAGCCCAGCGCATCCGGGAACGCTCGCTTTCGCCGGTGGAGGTGGTTCAGTCCCACCTGGACCGCATCGAAGCCGTCAACCCAAAGCTGAACGCCTTAATCGCTTTCCCCGCCGGCGTGATGGAGCGGGCTAAAGAGGCGGAAGCTGCCGCGATGCGGGGCGAATTTTGGGGGCCGCTACATGGCGTTCCCTTCACAGTTAAGGACTGTGTGGACACCGAGGGAGTGGTCACCACTCGCGGTTCGCGGCTTTTCGAGAACCATGTGCCTGCCGCCGACGCCACGGTGGTTACGCGGCTGAAAGACGCCGGGGGCATCTTTATCGCTAAGTCCAATATGCCCGAATTCGCCCTGTGGTGGGAAACCGACAATCTGGTCTACGGGCGTACCGAGAACCCCTGGATGATAGGGCGCACTCCGGGCGGTTCCAGCGGCGGGGAAGCGGCGGCCATTGCCTCCGGTATGTCGCCGCTGGGCATCGGCAGCGACGTCGGCGGCTCCATCCGCGAGCCGGCTAACTATTGCGGCATCGTCGGTCTCAAGGCCACCCACGGGCGCATACCCCTAACTGGCCACTGGCCTGAAGCCCTGTTGCGCTTTATGCACGTCGGTCCCATCGTCCGCAGTGTGGGAGACGCCGCCCTGGCCCTGAGCCTTATGGCCGGGCCCGACGGCCTGGATCATTACGCCTTGCCCGTACCAGTGCCCGCCGTTTCCGAGATTGCCGCACCCGCCGGACTGCGGGTAGCATGGTGTCCTGAAGGCCCCTTTGCCCCGGTGGAGCGGCAAGTGCAGGACACCGTGGAGTCAGCCGCCGTAGCCTTGGGGGAATTGGGCTGCTCGGTGGAGCCTGTGGAGCTGGATGGCTGGGTTAACTGGCCGGGGCAGCAGATTTCCGCCCGAATTTTCGCCGCGGAAGGCAGTGCGTACCTAGACCCGATTATTAAGGGACGGGAGGATATGCTGGCCCTTTCGATGCAACGGCGCCTCAGTATTCCGGGCCCCGGCTACGATGAATATCTGGAAGCAATGGAGATGGTGGAGCAGCTTCGAGCCGTATGTATCAAGTTATTCCGGGATTTCGACGTGCTTCTTCTTCCCACCGGGCCGGTAACTGCGCATCCTCATGACACTCGACGCCACGAAATCGGCGGCGAGACCGCCCCAGCCCGCCATGCCTTGACCTGCACGGTTCCTTTTGACCTCACGGGCTCCCCTGCCCTCTCGGTGCCCTTCGGAATGAGCGCAGACGGCCTGCCTATCGGCGTGCAGATTGTGGGGCGCCACTTCGAGGAAGCTACCATACTGCGGGTCGGCGCAGCGCTGGAAGAGCTGCATCGCCCCCGGCGGGGCCGCCCGCCGCTGTAATAGGCGGCGGGGTTTCGCGTTTGGATGGCTTAATCCCCGTCATTTCCGCTAAGCTTGTCCCCGTGAAAATTGGACCGGGCGTTTCGATGGCTTCCCTGCGGCTTTTCCACAGTCGCCGCTTAGGAAAATTATATCAGTCGGGATTTCCCTAGCCTGGGGCCTGGGAAAGTGGGCGTGCCGGATGGGTTCCGCGGTAATGCCGGCGGGCGGGGCGCCGGAGCAATGGCGTTACACTGACCGACGCGGGGCTGCGATATAGCTTTTTAGTGTATCCATCTGGGAAATGCGACGAATATAGTAATTTCTTTTGGGAAAGCTGCTCCCTTGTGGTAGACTGCACTCTAGCAATCCATCCAGACTGTAAACTAGGAGGGCAGTGAAATGCCAGAGTATGACATTGTAATTCGCGGCGGCACCGTGGTGGATGGCACCGGTATTCCCCGCATCCGCGCCGACTTGGCCATCAAGGATGGCCGGGTGGCGATGATTAGCGGGCGCATCAACGTGGGCGGCGCGAAGGAACTAGACGCCAGCGGCTGTATCGTGGCCCCGGGCGCGGTAGACCTGCATACCCACTATGACGCGCAGCTTAACTGGGACCCTTACGCTTCTCTGTCGGGCCAGTTCGGAGTGACCTCGCTTACCGTGGGGCAGTGCGGCTTCGGTTTCGCGCCGACGCGCCCGGAAGACCGCGACCTGAATATGCGGATGATGAACCGTATCGAAGCCATCCCCTTGGAATCCATGCGCCAGGGGATGCGCTGGGACTGGGAGACCTTCCCGGAGTATATGGACAGCCTCGACCGGCAGGGTTTGGGAGTCAACGTAGGCTGTCTGGTACCCTTCTCGCCCTTGCGGGGCTATGTGCTGGGCATGATACCGGCCCGCGAGCGCACCTCGGTTACTGAGGGCGAGCTGAACCAGATGAAGCAGATTCTCCACGAAGCGATGCAGGCGGGCGCCTTCGGACTGTCTGCTGACAAGAATTTGGAAGACCGCCCCGAAGACGGGAGTTGGTTGCCCAGCCACGTGGCCTCCCGAGAAGAGTTTCTGGCGCTTTCCCAGGTGCTGTCCCAGTTTGGGGTTGGGCATCTCGGATGGACTATCGGCATATCCGATGACCGTCCGGCGCAGCGGGATATGCTGGCGGAAATGGTGCGCATGAGCGGACGCCCCCTGCATGTAATCCTCGGCGACGAGGAGGGCTACCAGTGGCTCAAGGAAGTCCGAGAGGAAGGGCTGCCTGTTATCGCCCAAGAGACTGCGGTTCCCGTAATCTCCGAGTTCAAGCTCTCTGAGTACAACCTGTTTGACTATATGCCCCATTGGGTACAGCCTCTGGTTGGCACCAAGGAAGAGCGCATCGCCAAGCTCTCCGAGGACGGCGTGCGCGTCGGCATGAAGCAGGATGTGATTGACCGCCCCCATCCCAGAACGGACTGGAAGCAGGTGCAGGTTGTGGAAGTCGCCCAGGAGCGGAACCTGAAGTACGAGGGTCTCAGCATCGCCGACATTGCCGAAGCCGAGGGGAAGCATCCGCTGGACGCTTTCTTGGACATCGCCCTGGACGAAGACCTGGAAACCGAATTCGCCCACCCTGCCGGCGGGCGCGGCGACAACGACCACGAATACATCTCCAGCCCTTATTCCCACATCTCGGTGTCCGACGGCGGCGCACACACGCGGTTCCTGGTCAACAGCATCTGGCCGGTATACTTCCTGGGCCACTGGATCCGAGAAAAGAACCTGATGACCTTGGAGCAGGCTCACCAGAAGATGAGCGCCCTTCCGGCATGGTTCTCCGATATGAAGAACCGGGGCACCCTGCGCATCGGCGATTTCGCCGACATAATGATTTACGACATGGATGAGTTGGGCCTGCTGTACGACAAGCCCCAATTCGCCACCGACTTCCCGGGCGGTGAGAAGCGCCTAATCCAGATGCCCACGGGCATTCGCTACATTCTGGTCAACGGCGCGGTCACTTTCCAGGAGAACGAATGCACCGGCGCCCTGCCCGGCAAGCTGCTCCGCAGCTATGACCAGGTTGGCTAGGCAGTCTGCATATCCCGGTAACCGTTGGCCCTGCCCAAAGCGGCGGGGCCTTTTCTTTTCAATGGCAGATAATCTA
The DNA here is from genome assembly GCA_965199995.1 of Dehalococcoidia bacterium. Lineage (GTDB taxonomy): Bacteria > Chloroflexota > Dehalococcoidia > Lucifugimonadales > UBA3495 > VXOI01. The sequence continues at coordinate 699,479 of OZ241328.1, forward strand.
AGAGAGATGAGATTATTCAACTGAATTCGTAAGTACTATTGCGAATTTATGCCGAAGTTTGACACAAAATTGCGCTGAACCTAAACTTCGCTGAAGCTCATTCAAAGAGGGCTGAAAGACAGCATCTCGGTAAGGGGGGCAGTGAAATGCCAGAGTATGACATTGTAATTCGCGGCGGCACCGTGGTGGATGGCACCGGTATTCCCCGCATCCGCGCCGACTTGGCCATCAAGGATGGCCGGGTGGCGATGATTAGCGGGCGCATCAACGCGGGCGGCGCGAAGGAACTAGACGCCAGCGGCTGTATCGTGGCCCCGGGCGCGGTAGACCTGCATACCCACTATGACGCGCAGCTTAACTGGGACCCTTACGCTTCTCTGTCGGGCCAGTTCGGCGTGACCTCGCTTACCGTGGGGCAGTGCGGCTTCGGTTTCGCGCCGACGCGCCCGGAAGACCGCGACCTGAATATGCGGATGATGAACCGTATCGAAGCCATCCCTTTGGAATCCATGCGCCAGGGGATGCGCTGGGACTGGGAGACTTTCCCGGGGTATATGGACAGCCTCGACCGGCAGGGTTTGGGAGTCAACGTAGGCTGTCTGGTACCCTTCTCGCCCTTGCGGGGCTATGTGCTGGGCATGATACCGGCCCGCGAGCGCACTTCGGTTACTGAGGGCGAGCTGAACCAGATGAAGCAGATTCTCCACGAAGCGATGCAGGCGGGCGCCTTCGGACTGTCTGCCGACAAGAATTTGGAAGACCGCCCCGAAGACGGGAGCTGGCTGCCCAGCCACGTGGCCTCCCGAGAAGAGTTTCTGGCGCTTTCCCAGGTGCTGTCCCAGTTTGGGGTTGGGCATCTCGGATGGACTATCGGCATATCCGATGACCGTCCGGCGCAGCGGGATATGCTGGCGGAAATGGTGCGCATGAGCGGACGCCCCCTGCATGTCGTTTTGGGCGATGACGAGGGCTACGATTGGCTGGACAAGGTGCAGGCCGAAGGATTGCCGGTGCTGGCTCAGCTTGGCCCGGTGCCGACCATCTCCGAGTTCAAGCTCTCTGAGTACAACCTGTTTGACTATATGCCCCATTGGGTACAGCCTCTGGTTGGCACCAAGGAAGAGCGCATCGCCAAGCTCTCCGAGGACGGTGTGCGCGTAGGCATGAAGCAGGATGTGATTGACCGCCCCCATCCCAGAACGGACTGGACTAGGCTGCAGGTTGTGGAAGTCGCCCAGGAGCGGAACCTGAAGTACGAGGGTCTCAGCATCGCCGACATTGCCGAAGCCGAGGGGAAGCATCCGCTGGACGCTTTCTTGGACATCGCCCTGGACGAAGACCTGGAAACCGAATTCGCTCATCCTTCCAACAACCGGGGAGACGACATTACTGCTGAAAGGCTTAAGAACCCCTATGTGCATATATCGGTGTCCGACGGCGGCGCACACACGCGGTTCCTGGTCAACAGCGTGTGGCCGGTGTACTTCCTGGGGCATTGGATTCGCGACCGCGAACTGATGTCGCTGGAGCAGGCCCACTACAAGATGAGCGCCCTTCCGGCGTGGTTCTCCGATATGAAGAACCGGGGCACCCTGCGCGTGGGAGACTTCGCCGACATCATGATTTACAACATGGACGAGTTGGGGCTGATGTATGACAAGCCGCAGTTCGCCACCGACTTCCCGGGCGGCGAGAAGCGCCTAATCCAGATGCCCACGGGCATTCGCTACATTCTGGTCAACGGCACAGTGACGTTCCAGGAGAACGAATGCACCGGCGCCCTGCCCGGCAAGCTGCTCCGCAGCTATGATCAGATTACATAACCTTCTCTCGATGCTTATATAAGCGCAGGCCCCGCCGTTTTCGGCGGGGCCTTTTGTAGCCGAGCCAGTAACGCCGGCGCCCTACTCGTCCGGCACCAGCGCAATCAGCCGGCCCTCCTGTTGCGTTACCAGGAACACCTTCATCCGCAAGTCCGGGTTGTTGACGCAGCGTCCGTCATTTTTTTCGTACTCGTAACCGTGGGTGTCGCAGACGAACACTTCCTCGCCCACATCCTCTACCTCGCCCCCTTGATGCGGGCACAGGGTGGACAACATTCGGTAGCTCTCCCCGCTCTTCACCAGGAAGTAGTTTGCGGCGCCTACCTTCACTAGCTTAGGAAGGTCGTTAAAAGATGATTCATCGCCCAGGTCTACCCGTACCTTCTTGGAGCGGGCCGAACCGCTGATTTGCCGCATGGTAATCCTGTTGACCCGTCTCTCGGTTGTCATTGGTCAATACCCCCAGCCGGCCTGATTCCGGCAAGTATAGCAAATGCGCCTCGGCTCGGCTATCGGCCTTCCCCACGCCGGATTTGCAGAGTTATCGCCTTCGGGTGGCTTATTCCCGTCATTCCCCCTTTCCTGCGTCATTCCCGCCCCGTCTCCATCATTCCCACGAAGCTTGTCCCCGTGAAAACAGGGAACGGGAATCCAATACTTTAATCTATAGAGGGAGAACGGCAAGCGCATAGCCAACCCCGATATAGGCCGCACGCCCCACCCAAGGGGGCTGTCGGCGCCCAGAGCAGGCACTCGCCAAAATCAGCAAAAATCTTTGCCAATTTCCCTATTTATGGAGAAAATGATATAGCTATTGCCATAAATATGTAATCTATGTAACCAAATCGGCATATATATTGACTAATTTAGTTGCTACAGGAATGTCGAAAGAGCGCCGAATTTTCTATAAGGCTTGCAATTATGCGCAGATGGTATATGGTAGCAAACAGCCATAACATTATGTCATGCAACCTATAAAGGCTCGCATATTTAGAAAAAGCTGAATGTAAGCACGGGTAGACGGGGATGCATCTGGGGTGAAAGTGCAGCCGGTTGAGGCCAATTCAGCGCACTCTGTATACCACGATGAACGGCTGCTGGCGCCACAGGCGGTTTTTCTCTCCCCTGATTGTCCTGCTGAGACTAGGAATTGCATCCCTCGCCTTCGTTGCCACGGGAGCATTATCATTAGCTGGTTGTGGTTCGGACGGGCTGGAATCATCATATAGTCTGGAAATAAAAGAGGAGTCGCCACCGGAGCCGTTAACCCTGAACGTTGTTGAAGAGTCAAGCCTGCCGCTCCGGAATTCCCTAGCCTCCCTTGACGGTTCGGTGGTTTTGGCAATACCGGGCGGCACAGCTTCCGAAAAACCCGGCTTGGTTTATAGAGACCAGCCGGCCGCCTTTGTAGGGGAAGCTCTCCCGGAGAATTTGTCGGCAGTCCGTTCCTTTTACGCGGCGCTCCATACCCCAGAGGGCACTCTCTGGAAACCCCAAAGCCCGGAGCCGGTTACCTTGGGAGTGCGTCTGGCCGAGCAAGACTACGCATTGGCGGGCGGCGACCCGCATCGCTTGGTAATTCAGCGATACAACGCCTTGTCTCAGGCTTGGGAAGAAATTCCCACATCACTGGATTTGCCTTGGCTCAGGATTCAAGCGACTACCGATTCTTTGGGCCTGTTCGCCATCACGGTTAAGCGGGCTGAGAATCCTATAGACCTGGCAGTAGAAGTACCGGAAAACTCGTCCGCTACAACAAACGAGTCCTTTCCGGGGGAGAATGAACAGCCCCCGGTTCCTACGGCCGTCAGCGAGCCTCGTCCCCCGGTCGGGGTTGCTCCCACGCCGACGCCAACACCTACTCCTACGCCAACCCCGACACCTACGCCCACGCCCACGCCCACGCCAACCCCCGCCGCAACCCCCACACCGACGCCTGCCCCGATTCCCGGCCCTATGCTGTTCATCAATGGGCGGCAAGTTATGCCGAGAGACAGCGAATTCCGCGTTCCGCTGGGCATAGTGATTCTGGATACCTTGCCTAATCCTGGAGGCCGATATTCTGAGGGAGCGCTGGTTAGTTTCGACGTGAACGCGACGGCGACGAATTCCGAAGTGCGGATAACCGGCGCGGACGCCGTGGAAGACCACCGAGCCCAACTGCGAATGAACAATGACCGCTTCGTGACCGTGTTCATTGCTCTGCTCCCCACACCGACCCCGACCCCTACCCCCACACCGACCCCTACGCCTACCCCCACGCCTACACCGACCCCTACGCCTACGCCTACACCGACCCCGACCCCCACGCCTACGCCTACACCGACACCGACCCCTACGCCTACGCCTACACCGACACCGACCCCTACGCCTACGCCTACGCCGACACCGACCCCTACGCCGACACCGACCCCTACGCCGACCCCGACCCCGACCCCGACCCCGACCCCGACCCCGACCCCTATACCGGCGCCTGCGGTTACATCAGTACCCTTGCTGGCCCCGCCATCGCCTACCCCTGAGGCAACAGTCGGGCCTCCACTGACCCCAGAGCCGGAGCTAGTGCCGGTATCGAGCTATCCTCCCGGTGGGCGCATCGCCTTTCAGAGTACGGATGAGGATGGCAACCGCGAGATATACATCATGGGCTGCGACGGTTCAGAACCTCAGAATGTTACGAACCATGCGGCTATTGACTGGGAACCATCCTGGGATGGCAACGGTCTGCTGGCTTTCAGTTCCAACCGGAGCGCGCCAACGGGCAGCGAGGATAATTTCGACATATACCGGATGAACGTGGATACGAAGGAGGTTACCAGACTGACCGATGACCCGGCGGACGACAGATCTCCGGCTCTCTCCCTGGCTGGTGATAAGATGGCCTTCGTATCGCGCCGGGACGGGAACGCCGAGATATATGTACTGGATATTGCCAGCGATACGCTGACCAACATCACCAGCAATCCTGCCGAAGACCTCGATCCTGCTTGGTCGCCGGATGGCAATCGTATCGCCTTTGCCAGTAACCGGGATGGCGATTTTGACATATACATCGCTGATTCCGATGGCTCTAATCTGTTAAACCTGCCCGGAATCAGTGAAGACGGCGCGGAAGCAAATCACAATGAGCGCTGGCCCGATTACGGGGTTTATGAAGACGCGGAAGTTATAGCTTTCGCCTCTAACTTAGAGGGCAATCGGGAAATATACACTTATTCCAATGCCGACGGGTTGATACGCTTAACCAATAATGGAGCAACAGACAGTTCTCCCAGTTGGTCTTCCTTCGGGGAGGAAATAGTCTTCCATACGAGCCGGGATCAAGACACCGGCGGGTTTGAGGTTTTCATGGCTACTGCTGAAGGCGATGAAGGAAGAAATCTGACTCAAAGCGGTGGTAGAGACGATAAATTCCCCGACTGGGAACCGGTATCACCAGCGGGCTTCTGCGGTGAATCGCCGCCCGCCGCGGTTCCCATACCAGTACTGATTCCCATAAAAGTTCCGTTGCCTGTACCGACGCCCACGTTTACCCCAACTCCGACAACCACTCCGACTGCTACGCCAACTCCCACGTCGACTGCCGAACCAGTTCCGCCGCCGATTCCTGAGCCGACGCCAACCCCAACCCCTGAGCCCACGCCAACGCCAACGCCAACGCCGACGCCGACGCCGACGCCGACGCCGACGCCGACGCCGACGCCAACCCCGACCCCGACCCCTACGCCCACGCCTACCGCAACCCCCACCCCTACGCCAACCCCTGAGCCCACGCCTACCCTACGCCTACCGCAACGCCGCCCCCGGCGCCAACGCCAACGCCAACACCTACTCCTACGCCAACCCCGACACCTACGCCCACGCCCACGCCCACGCCTACCGCAACGCCGGTGCCGCCCCCTCCTGAGCCGACGGTGGTGGTTTTGCCGGAGTACGCTGAGGGCGGACGAATCGCCTTCCAGTCCGACCGCGACGGCAACAGTGAAATCTACATAATGGGCTGTGACGGCAAAGACCAGGTGAATCTGACCAACCACCCCGGCGAGGACAAGCAGCCCTCTTGGGCCAATAGCGGGCGGCTGGCGTTCAGCTCTGACCGCAACTCTGATGGCGGATACGACATTTATCTCCTTACTCTTGACCCGTGGCAGATAACCAGACTCACTACCCACGCTTCTAACGACGAATCGCCGGCTCTGTCTCCGGACGGCAGCAAAGCCGCCTTCGTGTCTTACCGCGACAGCGATGGCGACGCTGAAATATATGTGTTGACGGTTTCGGACAGGAGTTTGGTTCAGATCACCAATAACACGGACGCGGACGTCGATCCAGTGTGGTCGCCGGATGGCACGAAGCTCGCCTTCGCCAGCGACCGCGACGGCAAGTTCGACATATATACGGTGAAGCCCGACGGCACTAATCTGGAGAAAATAGCTGCCATATCCGATAGCAGCGCTAATGACCGCTGGCCGGACCTGGCGGACTATGACGGAGAGGAATTCGTTGCCTTCGCCTCTGACCGGGATGGCGGATGGGAGATAAACTCTTACGACGCTTACGATTTGCTTAAAGCCACTGATAACGCCGATAATTTGATTGACTCCAAACCTAGCTGGAATAGCTCAGGTGAGCAAATAGTATTTCACACGAATAGAGACTCCCAGTTTGATATATACAAGGCCTATTATGATGGTTCGGCTGGGTTTAACCTTACTGCCGGAGAGCCGGACGCTAATGACTCCTCTCCTGATTGGGAACCTTATGCCCACGCAGACTTTTGTGCCGGTGATGAGTAGGTTCTTTAGATATTCCAGGCAGGTTGGCCCATGAACGGAAATCCTACCCATCACAGCCTCCGGCTGGACGACGGCGCCGTTATACAGTACACGCTGAGACGCAGCAAGCGCCGCAGGAAGACAGTTCAGATAAGCGTCAAGGATGGCGGAGTGATAGTGTCTGCGCCTATGCGCGCGCCTAACCGGGAAATCGAGGCCATCGTCAAGGTGCGGGGCGGCTGGATTCTCGGCAAGTTAGAAGCGGAATCTGAACGGCCGCTGCCCCTTGATCTAGCGACAGGGGATATGCTGCCCTACCTGGGCCGGGAATTGCGGCTGACAGTGGAAGAAGCCGATGTCCGCAAGCCGTCGGCCCGGCGGGACGGCGACCGGTTGCTGGTGACTGCGCCCCGCGGTCTGGCCAGCGATGAACAGCGGAAGGCGGTGCGGGCGGCATTGGTAGCCTGGTATCGGGTAAGGGCTGAGGAACTTCTGACCGCCAGTGCCGCCCGTTGGCTGCCGGAAATGGGGCGGAACGAAATGCCGCGACTGCTGGTGCGGGATCAGCGGGCGCGCTGGGGCAGTTGCAGCGCCGATGGCACCCTGCGCTTCAGTTGGCGGCTGGCAATGCTGGAGACTGAACTGATTGACTCTGTAGCTGTCCACGAACTGGCCCACCTGGAAGTGATGAACCATTCGCCGGCCTTTTGGGAGGTTGTGCTACGGGCCATGCCCGACGCCAAAGAGCGGCGCAAGCGATTGCGCGAGGCAGGCCGGCGATTGCCGTTGTGAGGGGAACTGCGGATAAAGCGCCGCTCCGGGGCGTTTGCTTGCTGATAGCGTTCCAAATCTGCCCCTTGCCGTGTTAACATTGGAGTGTATGAACCCGTCACGTATAAGAAATTTCTGCATTATCGCCCACATAGACCACGGCAAGTCTACGCTGGCTGACCGATTCTTGGAAATTACCGGCACTGTCCGCCCTCAAGAGATGAAGGCCCAGTTCCTTGACCAGATGGACCTGGAACGGGAACGGGGCATTACCATCAAGGGCAAGGCGGTGACCATGTATCACCAAGCCCAAGATGGCGAGGTATATCAGCTTAATCTCATCGACACTCCCGGCCATGTGGACTTCAGCTACGAGGTGTCGCGGGCGCTGGCCGCTTGCGAAGGCGCGCTTCTGGTGGTGGACGCCAGCCAGGGCATCGAAGCCCAGACCATCGCCAACACCCTGCTGGCGATGGAGTACGACCTCGACCTGATTCCCGTCCTGAACAAGGTGGACTTGCCCCAGTCCGAGCCGGAGCGGGTCGCCGGAGAAATTGAACAAGTTTTCGGTTTCCGGCGCGACGAGGTGCTCTTTGTATCCGCCAAAGAAGGCACTGGAGCCAAAGAAATACTTGACGCCGTAGTAGAGCGTATCCCGCCGCCGGGCGGCAAGCCCGAACAGCCTGCTAGGGCGTTGGTATTTGACTCGGTTTACAATCAGTATAAGGGAATTATTGCCCATATCAGGATGGAGGACGGCGATATTTCCCGGCTGGACCGTATCCGGGTGATGTCTTCAGGGCGCACCGCCGAAATCATGGAAGTGGGAGTTTTTTCTCCGGCCCCCACGCCCACGGCCCGGCTGGAAACGGGACAGGTCGGCTATATAGCCACCGGTTTCAAGGATGTGCGCGAGTGTACCGTCGGCGACACCCTCACCATTGACCGGTCTCCGGCCACGGAACCGCTTCCCGGATATGTGCCTCTGAAGTCCATGGTTTTCGCTGGGCTGTATCCCTCCGACGGCGAGCAGTACGGCAACCTTCGCACCGCGCTGGAGAAGCTTCAGCTCAACGATGCCTCGCTGACTATCGAGCCGGAGAACAGCGCGGCCCTTGGCTTCGGCTTTCGTTGCGGTTTCCTGGGCCTGATGCACCTGGAAATTGTGCAGGAACGCCTGGAGCGGGAATACGATCTAGACCTCATCGTGACCGCGCCAAGCGTGGCCTACCAGGTTACCCTGAACAGCGGCGAGGTCATCAAGGTGGACAGCCCAGCTAAGCTACCTTCCCCCAATGAGTATTCCGACATTGAAGAGCCGGTTTTGGACCTGACCGTTGTTGCGCCCAGCCGCTACGTGGGCGCGCTGATGGAGTTGATGCACTCCCGCCGCTCTGATTTCAAACGAATGGAATACATCCAGAGCGAGGGCGTGGCGTCGCAAGACAACGCCCGCGTAATGATGGAATATACCATGCCCCTGGTGGAAATGCTGGCCGATTTCTACAACCAATTGAAATCGCGTACCCAGGGATACGCCTCGTTGGACTACACCTTCATCGGATACCGCAAGGCACCGCTGGTCAAGGTAGACGTGCTGGTCAACCATATGCCCGTCGAGGCGCTGTCTATGATCCTGCACCGGGATCAAGCGATAGGCCAGGGCCGCCGGGTGGTGGAGAAGCTCCGCACTACCATCCCCCGGCAGCTCTTCGAGGTGCCAATCCAGGCGGCCATCGGTAGCCGCATTATCGCCCGCGAGACCGTCCGAGCCATGCGCAAGGATGTCCTTGCCAAGTGCTACGGCGGCGACATAACCCGTAAGCGCAAGCTGCTTGAACGCCAGAAAGAAGGCAAGAAGCGCCTCAAGATGGTCGGCCAGGTGGAGATCCCGCAGGAAGCCTTCCTGACGCTGCTGGAAGTGGGCGGCGAGGGTTGATTCTTTTCTGATTCTCCGCAGAACCCGATTCTCGTTAAAACCCCAGTGCTTCCCGCAGCTCTCCCAGTTGCTCCAGGTGCGCCCGCCAGTGGCGGTCCCAGCCCGCCAGCAGCGCCTCCAGCGACCTTTCTTCGTCCTCTCCTCGAGTGCGCTGGCGCATCAGCACGCGGCGTCCCTGCAAGTCGGCGTCCCTGGCCGATTGCAGCGCTTCGCTGAATTCAGTGAAGAACGCGGCGATGTCTGCCTCGACCTCGGTCATGTCCAGCGTCGCGCGGACTTCGGTAACGTTGGTGCGGTCGGACCAAATTTCGTATTCCGCAACATTGCCGGACACGATGCCCCGCACCAGGGACGCGGTGCCTCCCGGGGGCGTATCCAGCAGATGGTAGACAATTTCCCGGGCCGACCAGCTCGATTCGTCCTGTTTCCAGTCCAGGCAGTAGTTCATTCCGTCCAGCAGTTCCAGCAGGGCTAACCGAAGGGCATCCACGTTTTCGCGTTGGCTCTGAATGGTAGTCAAGGCAATTTCCTGAAAATCCCTTCTCTCAAGGGAAATTAGATGAATATAAGGGCGTCTTTAGTAAATAGTGAGGCTGCGGAGCATCTCGATGGCTGCAGCGCGGGTGTCGTCGCGGCGCAGGGCGTACTCCAGCGAAGCGCGAAGCAGGCCCAATGGCTGACCGCCGTCGTAGCGGATGCCCTGAAACTCATAAGCGTAGAGTTCGGCGCTTTCCAGCAACCGCAGCATCCCATCGGTCAACTGTATTTCGCCCTTAGCACCGGGCCGGGTGCGCTCTAGGCAGTCGAAAATTTCCGGCGGAAGAATGTAACGTCCGACGATGGACAAATTCGACGGAGCCTCTTCTCTCGGCGGCTTTTCTACCAGCCCCCGGACCCGGTGTAACCCGTCGCCCACAGGCGCGGCGTCCACTATGCCGTAGTTGTGCACCGTTTCCCACGGCATGGGTTCCACGGCCACCACTCCGGCCTGGGTGCGGTCAAAAATTTTCGCCATCTGCGCCACAACGCCCGGTGCGTGATGCACGATGTCGTCGGGCAAGATCACCACGAAGGGCTCATCGCCCACGGCGTCCCGGGCCGTTAGCACCGCGTGCCCCAAGCCTAACGCTTCTTCCTGAATGACGAACGATACCTTCGCTAGCCGGGAAGCCTGCGATACCCTGTCCAGCAACGCCTGCTCGCCGCTACCGGAAAGACGCCGCTCCAACGCTGGAGACGGTTGGAAATAAGAGGCGATGCCCTCCTTGCCGGGAGCGGTGACTATGATCACTTCTTCTACCCCGCCCTCGGCGGCTTCTTCCACGACGTATTGAAGCATCGGACGGTCGAGGATGGGGAGCAGTTCCTTAGGAACCGACTTGGTTACGGGCAGAAAACGGGTTCCTAATCCGGCTGCAGGGATAATGGCTTTTTTAATGGACATAAACTAGCACCAGCAAATTCAACGCTTCACAGTCTAGCACTCCTGGCACAGCTCAACAACGCTGGCGTCTTGGGCTCAAACGCCGCGAGAAGAAAGCGCTCCGGGGCAGACAGTTTTTCGCCCTATGCTCCGCCGCCGGTCGAGCCGGCGCTTCTTCCCGGGAGAAGGAAGAATCCATCTGAGGGGGTTGAGGATAATTTGCGCCTTTCTGAATTGACACCGTGGGCCGCTGAACCTACTATGAAAGAGAGGCCGCACTAGATGGGGAGCTAGCGGTGCCCTGCACCCGCAATCCGCTACAGCGGGATTGAATTCCTCCCAGAGGCCTGCCCGGTGGGCCTATATCGCGGTCGGAGGTTGTTGAGGGCCGGGTCCCACGCGGCGCAGACTTGTGAACCCCGCCAGGTCCGAGAGGAAGCAACGGTAAGCAGGACACTGCGAGCGCCGTGGGAGCGCCTAGCCTGAGGCGTCCACCGCGACATGCCCATTTGTCAGTGTCGACCGGAGGTGCGCGGTCTCTTTTTCTATGTTCATCAAGCCTGGATTCCGCCTGGCGGTGCTTGCCTTGTGACTGCATATGCCAGCCCGCGCAAATCGCTGGGCCAACACTTTCTCCGCGACTCCCGCATTGCCGACCGCATTGTTGACGCCGCTGAGCTGACGTCGAAAGATACCGTGGTCGAAATTGGTCCCGGGCGTGGAGTCCTAACTCGCCGGCTGGTGCGCCAGGCCAGCCGGGTAGTGGCCGTCGAGCTGGACGAGCGATTGTGCGGCGAATTGCCCGCCCGTCTGAACTACCCCGACAATCTGCAATGCGTTCTGGCCGACGCCCGCGAGACGGATTTGCCCTCCTTGGCCCTTGCTCTTTCAGCGGAGGGCGGGGAAGGCTACAAAGTAATCGGCAACCTTCCCTATTACGCCGCGAATCCCATCCTTCGCCGTACTCTGGAGTCCGAGCCTCCGCCTTCGCTGGCCCTGTTCATGGTGCAGAAGGAAGTCGCCGAGAATATGACGGCCCCTCCGGGCGGTATGAGCATAATGTCGGTGGCTACTCAGTTCTATGCCGAGGCCCGCATGGTCTGCTCGGTGCCGCCCGAGGCATTCCGCCCGCCGCCCCGGGTGCGCTCGGCGGTGGTGCGCCTGGCCGTGCGCGCGAGTCCTGCGGTGGATGTGCCGGATCGGAACGGGTTCTTCAAAGTTGTGCGCTCCGGATTTTCCGCCCCGCGCAAGCAGCTTCACAACTCCCTGGGGCACGGTTTGGGCGTGCCGCCGGCGACGGCTGCCGAGATATTAGGGGCTGCCGGTGTTGACGGGCGCAGACGCCCAGCGACCCTTAGCCTACAGGAGTGGGCCGCCGTGTGCGCCGCTTGGCGAGAATTTGAGCCGGGGATGAGCCGCCGTGCAGGTTGAAGCCCATGCCAAGCTGAATCTGGCCTTCGAGGTGCTGGGCAAACGCGCGGACGGCTACCACGAAGTCAAGACGGTTATGCAGACCGTTGGCCTGTCTGACCTGCTCACCATCCGGCCTTGGCCGTCGCTCCGGGTGGAGTGCGACAGCCCGGAACTGTCTGGCGAAGCTAATCTGGTTTGGAAGGCGGCGGAGACGCTGGCCCGCATTCAGGGCATACAACCTCGCGCCCACATACTAGTGCAGAAGCGTATCCCTATCGCCATGGGCCTGGGCGGGGGCAGCAGCGATGCCGCGGCGGCCCTGCGGGCCCTGAACGAATTTTGGGGGCTTTCCCGATCCACGAAGGAACTGCTGGATGCTTCAGCAGAGATAGGGTCGGATGTGTCTTTTTTTCTTTTGGGCGGCACTGTTCTGGCGGAAGGGCGCGGGGAAATCGTTTCCCCTCTCCCACCGTTGCCGCCCTTTAACCTGACCCTGGTGTTTCCCGACCTGGAGATCAGCGACAAGACGCGGCGGATGTATTCCCGTCTAACCCCAGCGAATTACAGCGATGGAGGCACGACCCGCCTCCTAGTGCAACTACTGATGAGCGGACAGTTTGTTGCTGAATCCATCCGGGGCTGCATATACAACGTATTTCAAGATATAGCCGAGTGGGAGTTCCCGGGGCTGGCTCGAATGCGGCAGGCCGTGCTGGAGCGAGGTGGCCCTGAGCTTTATCTTTGCGGCGCAGGGCCAGCCATGTTCGCCGTTCCGGCCAGTGAAATGCAGCACCGGACAGTGGCCGAAGCCTTGCAGCCCATGGGCGCCGGGGTATACCTTGTTAAGACGGTTGGCAGCGTTTCCGCCTGAAGTTCCTTCTCCGCCCGCGAGGGGGTTAGGACGAAGGCCTTTCGATGACGCTGGGATGAATTCCAGGGAAAGCGGGAATGATTTAATGAGGGCTTACCAATGGGCATAGATTCCCTGGCGAGTATCGGCATTGGCATTAACCCGAACCTGGTGAACACCGGGGGATTTACCCTTTCATGGCACGGAGTGTTCACCTTCATCGCTGTCGCCGTCGCCGTTTACCTGGTAGTGCGGTGGGGTACCCGCGAAGGGATGGTAGCCGATGTGCTGTACTCCGCCGCTATGTGGGCCATAATTGGCGGAGTCGTTGGGGCGCGCCTGCTGCACGTCATAGACTTCTGGGACGAGGTATATCAGCACGATTTTATCCGCGTCTTTCGCGTCTGGGAGGGTGGAATCGCCATATTCGGGGCAATATCCGGCGGGTTCGTTGGCGGCTCTCTGTACCTGCTGATTCGCAATTCCGCGGGATTTCTGGCCTTATGGCGGCCCTTTTCCTTCCTGTTTGGGCAACCTGAGAAGGCCGTGCTGCCTCGTATTGGACACCTGGCCGATGTAACCGCCCCGGCGTTGCTGGTGGCGATGGCTATCGGGCGTATCGGCGACATAATCAACGGCGAGCACTTCGCCAAAGTCACCGACCTTCCGTGGGCCGTAATCTACACCCATCCCGATAGCCCCGGCCTAGGCCGGCCGCCGACGCATCCGGCGGTAGCGTATGAGCTGCTGTTCGACTTGGTTCTCTTGGCCGCCCTGTGGCCGCTGCGAAAGCGAATGCGGCCCCATGGGATGTTCTTCGCCCTGTACGCCGCGACCTATTCCATTGGCCGCTTCTTCATCAGCTTCCTGCGAGAGGAATACAATACCTACTTCGGCGGACTGAATGAAGCGCAGATAGTGGCATTGATTGTCATAATCATCACAGTGCCGTTGCTGGTATGGAAGGCGCAGATAGTGCGGAATACTGTCGGCCAGAGGGCCCCGTCCAACCGGCAGCCATCATAGGACTAGGACGCTCCGGCCTGGCCCGGGGAAGAAGATGCCTTTATTGGGCAGGCCGGAAAGAAGAGACCCGCAGGGCTAGAGGCCGTCCCGGTTGTCTTGCGTCTTCCATCAGCGTGTACAGCAGGTCGAGGCGCTCCGTTCCGGGCTGCCAAGAATCGCCCTGCCCGAAGGCCAACGCCGTTTTTTCCGCATCTTCCTGCTGTACCCGAAGCCGCAGATGCTGTTGATAGGGCCCCATGAGATGGGCGTCCAGCACCTGGACATTCAGGGATGCAAACAATGGACGAGGGTTGCCCTTACCGAAAGGCTCCAGAGCGGCCAGCCAGTCCTGCGCCTCCCTGGTGAGTTCCGGGAGGCTGGCCATGGCGTCAATTTTCACTGTCGGCGTCAGGTCCATCGTTACCAGACGTTCAGCGGCATAGGCTTCCAGCCTTTGCGCCACTTGTTCCAGATTCTCCCGAGGCACAGTGAATCCGGCAGCCTGTTCGTGGCCGCCGTGGCGGGTCAGCAGATTCTCGATGGAGTGAATGGCGTCGATGATGCTGAATCCCGGAATGCTGCGGGCGGAAGCCACTGCATATTCATCGCCCAGGGAGAGCGCCACCGCCGGACGCCGGTGGCGTTCGGCCAGGCGCCCGGCTACCAGGCCGGCTACTCCGGGGTGAATGCTTTCGTCGGCCACAACCAGCAAGGCGGGCAAGGACGGCAGCATATCCGCCACTTGGGCGTAGGCCGCTTCCAACGCGGCGCTGGTGGCATCGCGGCGTTCCTGGTTCAGGGCGTCCAGCTTTTGGGCCAAGCCGGCGGCTTCATCCGGGGATTTGGTGGTCAGCAGCCGGAAGCTGTCCATGGGGTCGCCCAGCCGCCCGGCGGAGTTCAAGCGCGGGACTATCTGATAGGAAATCGCTTCGGCGTCTAGGGAGCCCAGCGAAAGCCGGGCTGCCTTCCCCAGGGCAATCAGCCCAGGGCGGCGAGTATTGGCAATCTCACGGATGCCTTGGGTGACGATGTAGCGGTTCTCGTCCCGCAGCGGGACCAGGTCGGCTACGGTTCCCAGGGCGGCCAGCTCCAGCAAGACCGGATCCCAGTTCAAGCCATGAAACTCGTACAGCCCCTGCATCAATTTAAAAGCGATACCGGCGCCGCACAGATCGGGGAAAGGGTAGCGGAAAAGAGGCAGCTCGCCTATCAGGCGCGGGTTGACGCAGGCAATGGCGGGAGGCAGGGGCAGCCCGTGGTGTGGCTCATGGTGGTCGGTGATGATAACGTCGGTGCCCCGGCTATTGGCATGAGCCACCGGCTCATAGTCGGTGATGCCGGTGTCTACGGTGATTATGAGCTTTGCCCCGCCGTCTATCAGCGAATCCACGGCCCTGATGGACAGTCCGTGGCCCTCATCGTTACGGCTGGGCAGGTATGGGGTGGTTCTCACCCCCAGCGCAGTGAGTCCCTCGAAGATGATGGCCGTTCCGGTGATACCGTCCACGTCGAAGTCGCCGAAGACGCCGGCGGTCTCCTCGGACTGCACGGCCTGATACAGCCGGCGCACCGCGGCATCCATCCCGGAAAGACGCATAGGATCGTGGGGCAAAACGGTGGGGGGATTGAGGAATTCTTGAAGTTTTCGGTCTGTGTCTATGCCGCGGCCGGCCAACAGCCGGGCGATGATGGGCGGAGGCTGGCGGGAGCGCAGGGCCGGTATGTCCCGCGGCGGAGGAAATATCCAGCGGGGCGCCGATGCGCCGTCTGTGGTGGTCACGCCTGAAGGGCCAGGCTTGGCTTGGCGAAGACCAGCACCGAGTTATGACCGCCGAAACCGAAGGAGTTGCTCATCGCCACGTTGATTTCCTGACTGCGGGCCTCGTTAGGGGTATAATCCAAGTCGCATTCCGGGTCCGGCTCGTGCAGATTGATGGTTGGCGGAACCAGTCCGTCGCGCATCGCCATAACGCAGATGGCGGCTTCCAGCGCGCCGCCGGAACCTAGAAGATGGCCGGTCATTGACTTGCTGGAGCTTATAGGGATGCGATAGGCGTTTTCGCCCAGGGCCATCTTGATGGCCTTGGTCTCGTGCTTGTCGTTCAGCGGGGTGGATGTGCCATGGGCGTTGATGTAACCGACATGGGCGACCGAGAGGCGAGCTTCGGTCAGAGCCATGGACATGGCGTTGGCTGCGCTTTCGCCGGTGATGGAAGGCTCGGTCAAGTGATGGGCGTCGGAGGTTGCGGCATAGCCCACTAGTTCGGCCAACGGCTCGGCATTGCGGCTGGCGGCGCTCTCCTCGCTTTCCAGCACGAAGACCGCAGCGCCCTCCCCCATAACAAAGCCGTCTCGGGAAATATCAAAAGGGCGGCTGGCCAAGGCCGGATTTTCGTTCAGCCTCGACAGGGCGCGAAGGGCATTGAACCCGGCCACGGCCACGGGAACCAGTGGCGCCTCGCTGCCGCCGGCCAGCACAATATCCTCGCGGCCCGTCCGCACCATCTCCCAGGCCTGGCCCATGGCGTCCGCCCCGCTGGAGCAAGAGGACACCAGGCAGTAGTTTGCGCCCATAGCGCCAGTGACCATCGAGACTTGGGCAGAGGCCATGTCTCCCAGCATCATGGGTATCAGGAAGGGGCTGACCCTTTTAGGGCCGCGCTCGCTCAGGACGGTGAACTGCTGGGAGAGGGTGGAGATGCCGCCGATGCCGCTGCCGATGATAACTCCGACGCGGTAGGGGTCTCCCTTGTCCGGCTCCAGTCCGGCCTGCTGACAGGCTTGACGCGCGGCGACGGCGGCGAATTGCGCGAATCGATCCATCCGCCGCGCATCCTTGCGGTCCAGATAATCTTCCGCGTCGAAGCCTTTGACCTCGGCTCCGAATCGAGTATCGAAACCCTCAGTGTCGAAGGATGTTAGGTAGTCAACGCCGGAGCGCCCCTGCTTTATTCCCTCCCAGGTTGACGCCAAATCCAGCCCCAGAGGGCTGATTACGCCGATTCCCGTGATGTAGACGCGACAGTGATATGTCATCCTTCCCAAGACCATTGATGCTTGCCCGATGCCTGCTGGTTTCCCTGGTCTGCCGAGTTAGCCTTGACCGGTTGCCCGCTTGCGCCCGTCGCCCTGGTCGGAAAGGGCGGCATCAATGGTGTCGGTCAAGTCGGCAATCCGCCGGGATATGCCGGAGGCCAGCTCCTTGCGGCTGCTGACGCTGGGGTCGGCCAACGTCTTCAGCGACTCGGACAGCTCATTAAGTTTGGAGCCGATGCTGTCGGCGGCGTCCCGGCGAACATTTGACAGCGGCTGGGAAACAGAGCGAAGAGTTTCCACCAGATCGCTTACTTTGCCGGAGATATTTTCCCCGAAATCGCGCCCGGCCAGCGAGTCCGGATGCGCGAGGTCTCGCAGGTTGTCGGTGGCTTCGCCCAGTCTGGCGGAAACCGAGTCGCTCAGTTCCTTGCTGGTGGCGGCCAGCCGCAGCTTATAGGTGCGCAGTATGCGGAATACTCGTCGGTAGACGTCATCCACTTCCTGCAACTTGGATGTGTACTTGTCGAAAATCTCGCGGCTTTCCTGCATGGACCACCGCTCATCGTGGTGGACGAACTGGCGTCCGGTGTAGAGCTGGTAGGGGCGCATTTCCCCTTCCTGCAACAGCTCGCCGAGCTCGTTCAGCGGTTTGAGGGCTGTCCAGTTGGAGGTGGCCGGCAAGGGTGTGAGGAAGTTGGCTGTCTGATACCGGCTAACCGTCGTTACCCAATCGGCCAGGGACATTATGCTTTCTTCGGTGTCGTAGGGCAAGCCGATGATGGTCATTGCCACTACGGTGAAGCCCAGCTCATTGATATATGCCAGATCGCGGTGCATTTGACCAGGTTCCTGGCGCTTGTTCACCGCTTTCAGGTTTTCGGCGTTGTCGGATTCCACGCCCAGATAAAGCATCTTCACGTTGGCTTCCTGCAAGGCGTGGGCCAGTTCCGGGTCCTGACCGATTTCGGCGCGGGCCTGGATGATAAGATTCATATTATCGGTGTGGCCCTTCCAGCCCTTGAGCCTCTCCAGCCGCTCATTGCGGAACTTCACCGCCCGCAGCGGCGGGGTGTGCAGGTCGTCGGACACGAACACCTGGAAGGAGCCGTTGCGCGAGGTGTGAATCAGCCCGTCGGCGGCCAGTTCGCGCAACTGGGCCAGCCGCTTGAACTCGGTTTCCCGGGATACTAGCCTGTATCCTAGGAACTGCTGAATCACCTGGCAATAGGTGCACTTCTCGGTGCAGCCCCGGATGGTCTCGACCACTGCCCCGGCCATCGGGTTTTCCGGCGTGAGGTCGCGGATGGAGCGAAAATCCGGCAACTCCACGAAGTCGGGGCGCACCAGCCCGGTCCGCCTAGTCTGGACCACGTTCCCGTCTTCCAAATAGCTAATGCCGGGGACTTTCGCCAGATACTGGTTGCGGTCGGCCCGGGGCCGCTCCATCAGCACATCGCACAGTTGTCCGATAATGTCTTCGCCCTCGCGCTGGACGATGACGTCGAAGCGCCCGTAGTCGAAGGCTTCTTCAGGCAACGGGCTCATCTGCGGGCCGCCGCCGATGGTGATAATCTCAGGATGGTATTCCTTGGCTTGCCGCGCTACCTGGTATGCCCGGGGGGCTTCGTTAATCAGCGCGGTCAGCATCAGGATGTCCACGCCTTCTAGATCCTTCTCCGGGTCCATAAGGCCGGAGCGGTCTTCAAACCAGATTTCCCGCTCGTAGACGAAGGGGCCTTCCCACTGGGCGAGCGCTGCGGACAGATAGAGCATTCCCTGCCTGGGAATCGCGACATATTCAAAGTTGCCGCCGGCAGAGGCCGGTTGGAGCAGCATCACCCGTTTGATTCGAGACATTTCGCCTCCCTATGTCATTCAAGTCTTGCCTCTTGAGGCTGACCCGAACTCTCTGCATCCAGCCTAATGGGTTGAACGCAGTTTTCGACAATGCTATACGATTCGCCGCGCCCTAATTTTGGACTGGCAGTATAACCCTTTTCCCATCAACATTATACAGGCAACAGTATACAGGATGTCATAACGCTTAATCAGGGTTTTTCAGCGAAATAACGGAATCAACTGCTCCGCGATGTCTGCCAGATGCCGCTCCCGGTCTTCCGGCGGGCAGGTGATGCTGAAGACGATGTGCCGCGCCCCGGCGTCCACGTATTCCCCCAGCCGCTCGGCGCATTGTTCGGGGGTTCCCAGCAGGCAATAACGCCGGACGATGTTGATGAATTCGCCGCCATAGAGATATTGGCCGCCGAGCTCGCGGGCAGCCATTTCCGCCGCTTCTTCTTCGGTGGGGTAGAGGGATATGTAGGGGAAGAACCCCCACTGGAAGCCTTCCAGACTCCGCCCTTCCTCAGCGGCGAACCGGCGTATTTTCTCCACGCTGTCGCGGTAGCGGGGCGGGTCGAAGAAATAAGGCACCCAGCCCTCGCCGAAACGGGCCGCCCGGCGCATCGCCGCGTCGCGCCGCCCCGATACCCACACCGGTGGGTGAGGCTGCTGCACGGGCCTCGGGTTAATCATCGCGCCGTCCAACCGGAAGTGCCGGCCCGAGAAGGACACCCGGTCCCCCGTCCAGAGACGCCGCAGAACCTCTAGGGTCTCGTCGGTGCGCCGTCCTCGTTGGTTCACCCGCAGGCCCGAATTCTCGAACTCGGCCGGATACTCGCCTCCGATGCCCACGCCCAGGGTCAGGCGTCCGTTGGAAGCTGCGTCCAGGGTTGCCGTCATACGGGCCAGCATCAAGGGGTGATAGAAGGGAACCAGAACGATGGACGACAGCAACCGGATGGACTGCGTTGCTCCAGCAGCTACCGCCAGCACCGGAAGGGAAGCATGAGTAGGAAGGGGTGGGTCGCCCCGCATGAAATGCTCCCCGGCAGAGAAGTATTCATATCCCAGTTCTTCCATCCACCGCGCTTGTCGCACCGTCTCCCCCACCTCAAGGGTCAGGTTGGCTCCGAAGTGCAGGCCGTCAGCCGCCATTGCTCCATCCGCTCCATATCATTCCGAAAGAAATGCGCCCCGAAAGAAATGCGCCGCTTCATATTAGCGCACTGGGCGCGGAGTTCCAATGCCGGCAATGCTATATAGCAGGGCAATTGCATATGAAATTATAATCCAGAGGCTCCGGCGGAAAGCCGGAATCTGGAGTCTGGGGATGCCTGATTTTCGGAGCGATGCCGCTTAATCTAGTTTGCTGATTCCCTCGTCCGCGGGAATGATGGGTATAAGCTGCCTATATGTAATATCCCTTACTACATAGAGAGACTTAGCGGCGAGAGACTTAGTGGCGGCCGCGCCTTGACATTCTGTCTACTCCATTGAAACATTGAGTTAGGAAATATTGAGTTGGACCCTGAATGCGGCAAAGGCAGCCGTGGGCCATTAAGTCCATTAACGGGCAGTCCAAATCCGGCGCAGGAAGGATACGCTCTTGCTGGTTCTGGTGACGGGAGCTACCGGGTTCTTGGGGCAGTGCGTAGTGCGCGAACTTTTGGCGCGCCGCCATCAGGTACGCTGCTTGGTTCACTCGCCGGGAAAGGAGCGGGTTTTCGAGCATGGGGCGGTGGAGGTGCATTACGGCAGCGTCCAAAGCCCCGATGCCCTGAAGCAGGCGCTCTATGACGTTCAGTCGGTGGTGCATCTGGTGGGCATCATTCGCCTTGAGCGAGGGGTGACCTTCGATGGGATACACCGGCAAGGCACGGCCAATGTGGCAGCGGCGGCAAAGGAGACCGGCGCCCGCGAACTGATATACGTCAGCGCTATGGGGGCTACCTCCGACCCGTCTTATCCGTACTTCTATTCCAAGCGCCAGGCGGAGATGGAAGTCATTGGCTCCGGCTTGGAGTACACCATTCTCCGCCCGTCCGTGATTTTCGGGGAGGGCGACGAGTTTCTGACAGCATTGGCAGGACTGGTCCGGCTCGGCCCCATTACTCCGGTCATCGGCGGAGGCAACAACCGGATGCAGCCGATTGCCGTGGAGGACGTGGCCCGTTGCGTGGCTGCTTCGGTGGGAAACTCTGTACTCAAGAGAAAAATCATATCCCTGGGCGGCCCCGACAGGTTGAGCTATAACGCCTTGCTGGACGAAGTGGCGCTGGCGATGGGAAGGCGGGTTCGCCGGGTGCATATCCCGACTCCCCTCATCTGGCCGGCCATAGCGGTTATGGAGCGCCTTCTGCCTCGGGCTCCAGTAACCACCGGCCAGCTCAAGATGCTGGGCATCCGCAACGTGGCGGAAGGCCGCGATTGGGAGCAGTCCTTCGGGTTTACCCCCAAGCCGCTGCGGGGTAACATTGGTTATGTGAGGGAAGTTACCTTTGGCGATGCCCTGCGGATGACGCTGGGGTTGTCTATGCCCCGCCGAAGGAATTGGTAAATGGCGGTTTTAAAGGAATTGCACCAACCAGACAGCATTACTAAACTTTTAGTGAGATGTGTATGGAGTACAGTGAAGCCATTGCCAAAATTTTGTCCCTGTTCGACTCGGAAAGAGCTAAGATAAACGGCCCGCGCCAGAAGGCCATATACAATTTGGGGCGTATGGAGTCATTGCTAGAACGAATCGGCAACCCTCAGCGGCGAGTGCCTGCCGTACATATCGCCGGCACCAAGGGCAAGGGCAGCACGGCGGCCTTCTGCGACGCGGCCTTTCACGCCACCGGCCTCAGCACCGGGTTCTACTCGTCGCCGCATCTGCATACCTTCCGGGAAAGGATGCGCCGGGATTGTCAGCCCGTATCGGAAGAGGAATTTGCCGGTCTGGTAGAGGAAATCTGGCCGCTGCGCAAGGGTGAATCAGAAGATGTGGTGACCCTTTTTGAGTTTCTTACCGGAATGGCCTTTCTTTGTTTTGACCAGGCCCGCGCCGACGTGCAGACGGTGGAGGTCGGCTTGGGCGGAAAGCTCGACGCCACTAACGTGGTGGACGCCGACGTGTGCGTGATTACCTCAGTTAGCATGGACCATGCCAAGATCCTGGGCGATACCATTGGCGAGATTGCCGCGGATAAAGCTGGGATTATCAAGCCCGGCTCTATTCCGGTCATCGCCCCCCAGCGCGCTGAGGCGATGACCTCGATTCTCGACGCCTGCAACCGCGTAGGCGTGGAGCCGGTGCTGATTGGCCGGGATGTAACCTGGGAAGCCCGAGGGTCATACCTGGGGGGGCAGTATCTCACCGTTCAAGGATTGCGCGGCTCTTATGACTTAGACATCCCGCTGCTAGGCGACTACCAGATGGAGAACGCCGCTACCGCCGTGGCCGCTATCGAGTCTATCAGCCAGGTACAGGACTTCAACGTTTCCACCGAGGCGCTGTCGCAAGGGTTTCGCAACGTATCCTGGCCCTGTCGCATGGAGCTGGTGGGGCGCGCGCCTCTGGTTGTCGTTGACGGAGCCCACAACGATTATTCTGTAGATAAGCTGTTGGAATCTTTGCCCAATTATTTCGATTACGAAAGACTGCTGATAGTGGCCGGTTTCTCGAAGGACAAAAATGTAGAGCAAATGGTGGACTCGCTGGCCCCGGCGGCCGGCTTGGCTATTGCTACTAAATCCCGCCACCCTCGCGCCCTGAGCACTAAAAAACTTTCTAAGATGCTGAGAGAACGCGGAGCTGAGACGGTTACCGCGCCAACGGCTTCCCAAGCTCTGGAACTGGCGCGCTCCGAGGCCGGCCCCCGAGATTTGGTTCTGGCGATTGGTTCGCTGTTCCTGGCTGCGGAGGTGCGGGAAGCCGCCCTGGGTATCGAACCGGAAGTATATGCCTACCAGCGGAATAAAAGCAGTTAGGGAGAAATAACGTGGCCGGAAATTTCCGTAGCCGGACAGAACCGTGAGCAACGAGCAAGTTAGGGTCGTAGTGACCGGCATGGGAGCCATGACTCCGCTGGGGGAGTCCGCCGATGAATTCTGGATGAACCTGGCTGCCGGCAAGTCGGGCGTCGGGCCGATGACTTTGTGCGACCCTACCGGCTACCCTTGCCGCATATCGGGGGAAGTGACGGGTTTCGACCCGCAACGGTATATCCCCGGCAGGGAAGCCCGCAGGATGGCCCGGTTCTCGCAGTTGGCCGCCGCCGCCGGGTTGCAGGCCGCGGAGACGGCCGCCATAGACGTATCCCGCGAAGACCCTTACCGGGTAGGGGTCATTCTGGGCAATGGCAATGGGGGGTTTCCAACCCTAGAAGAGAACTGCCGTATTCTGGCCGAGCGCGGCGGTATGCGAATGTCTCCCTTCTTTTTTCCGATGATTTTGCCCAATATGGCCGCTGCCGCCGTTAGCCGGTATCTGGGCGCCCAAGGATACAATTCGACGGCCACCACCGCCTGCGCCGCTTCCAATCAAGCCATCGGCGAAGCGTTGGACGTGATACGCCGGGGAGCGGCCGACGTGGTGTTCGCCGGCGGCGCAGAGGCGGGCATCAGCCTGCTGGGGCTGTCTGGCTTTGCTGTGATGCGCGCTCTCAGCACCCGCAACGACGAGCCGCAACAAGCCAGCCGCCCCTTCGACGCCGGCCGGGACGGATTCGTGCCCTCGGAGGGCGCCGTGGTTCTGGCCATGGAACGGTTGGATCACGCGCTCTCGCGGGGGGCCAATATCCTGGCTGAGGTTGCCGGATTCGGCTGCACCAGCGATGCCGGCCATCCAGTGCAGCCAGAGGAGTCGGGAGCCAGCGCCGCCCAAGCTATGAGCATCGCCCTTAGCGACGCGGGCGTAACTGTGGAGCAGGTGGACTACATCAATGCCCACGGCACTTCCACCCCGCTGAACGATACCCTGGAAACCGTTGCCATCAAGCGGCTGTTCGGCGAGCGGGCTTATCAGATCCCGGTCAGTTCCACCAAATCTATGATTGGGCATTCCTTGGGGGCGGCCGGCGCTTTGGAGGCAGCCGCCTGCATCAAGACTATCACCGAGGCGTTGGTGCACCCCACCATTAACTACACTTCGCCGGACCCGGAGTGTGATCTGGACTATGTCCCCAACCATGCCCGCCTGCTGGAAGTGCGAGTGGCGCTGTCCAACGCCTTCGGTTTCGGAGGGCAGAACGCCTGCCTGGTATTTCGCAAGTTCGAGGAATAGCCGACTTGACTTCCCCTTTGCTTTCGCCTCATCAAATTGGCGGCGATGGCACAACTTCGAGCCGGAAGAGGAGACGCAATGACCGAGAGACTGGTGGCCGGCACGGAGCTTCAGGAAGACGCCGATGTTTCTCTGCGCCCAAGGCGGCTCGACGAATTCGTTGGCCAGTCTCAGGCAAAACAGACCCTGCAGATAGCCATAGACGCCGCCAAGATACGGCAGGAGTCGCTGGATCACGCCATCGTTTACGGCCCGCCCGGTTTAGGCAAGACCACCATGGCCCATATCATCGCCGCGGAGATGGAGGTTCCTATCCGCGTCACCTCCGGCCCGGCCATCGAGCGCGCGGGGGATATGGCTGCCATCCTGACCAGCCTTCAGCCTAAAGAAGTGCTGTTCGTAGACGAAATTCACCGTCTGAACCGGGTGGTAGAGGAAGTGCTGTATTCGGCAATGGAAGATTTCTTCCTATCTTGGATGGTTGGCAAGGGGCTGGCGGCCCGAAGCGTGAACCTGCGCATCAGCCCCTTCACCTTGGTGGGCGCTACCACTCGCTTCTCCATGGTCAGCGCGCCGCTTCGAGACCGTTTCGGCTCGGTGTGGCGTTTGGAATACTATGACAGGGAGGAAATGAAAATAATCGTCGAACGCTCGGCGCGAATCTTGAACGCGAGCTACGATGCCGACGGCGTGGCGGAAATCGCGCGCCGCTCCCGGGGCACTCCCCGAATCGCCAACCGGCTGCTCCGGCGCACCCGCGATTTTGCGCTGGTAAAAGCCGAAAATCATATCACCGGCCCGGTGTCCCGCGCCGCCCTGGAACAACTCAACGTTGATCCCCTGGGACTGGACCAGTCCGACCATCGTTTGCTCAGCAGCATCATAGACAAGTTTGACGGCGGCCCGGTGGGGCTGGACACCCTGGCCGCGGCTCTGAACGAAGATTCCGATACTATTATGGACGTTTGGGAACCTTACTTGCTGCAACTGGGATTTCTTGACCGCACGCCCAGAGGGCGGGTAGCCACCCGTCTTGCCCATGAGCATTTGGGCCGCCCCTATCAGTCCTTGCCTCTGATCAACCAGACCAAGCTAGATGGGTTCTAGCAACCTATCCGCCGTTGCTATCGCAGCGGCTAAAGACATAGAATAGCTGGAGCGCCATAAATAATCGGAAAAGAATAAAATGACCACTGCACCGCTGACAGGCTCCCTGCCACCCTCCGACCGCTATGCGGCCATCAGCCAGCTCTGCTCCGGCAGGCGCAGGAGGAATTGGACGACGATGATCCTATTCAGGCGTCGGAAAAGGCCTAGGGCGCGGCGGCTCACGCCATCAAGGCCGTCGCCGAAAAATGGAGTTGGTATCATCAAGGCCATTTTCGGCTGAACGTGGTGGTGGATTTTATCGCGATAGAGCGAGGCAGGGATGATTTGATTGACTTATACCTTACATCCCGCATCCCGCGACAATGCATTTCAACTACTTCGAGCATGAATTAGACGGGGACAAGGTGCAGATTGCCATAAACGCCACAAAGGACTTCGTGGAGGAGATGGACAAGATCCAAGCCGAATCTGTCCCAACGTTTCCGCCGCCGCAGAGCTTGGCCCACGCCCAAGCCCGGAGATTGCGGTTGCTTAATACTTCACCAACAGATCACCCGCCGAGACACGCTGACGTATCGCTGCTGCCCCCGGTATATCCGGAGCCGCCGGAAACCCGATGATGCCACCGAGTACCTCCGCCCCTCCAGAAACCCGCCTTGCTCCGGCCTTGGATGCCGCCGCATCCGGGCGCTCTCTCTCGGAGGAAGAGGCGTGGGCCCTGACCAGCGCCGATGACAGCGCATTGGCCGCAATGTGTGAGGTGGCGGCCCGGATGCGCGACTTGGGCAAAGGCAAAACCGTGTCCTTCTCGCCCAAGGTGTTCATTCCGCTGACCCATATGTGTCGTGATTTCTGTGGGTACTGCATCTTTCGCAAGACACCGGAACAGGCGGGCGACACGTTGTATATGACCCCAGAGCAGGTGCTGGATGTGGCGAGGGCTGGCCAGCGCCTCGGCTGCACCGAAGCGCTGTTCACTCTCGGCGAGCGCCCGGAGCAACGCTACCCCGAAGCAAAGGAATGGCTTGCCCAGCGCGGATTCAGGACTACGCTGGAATACCTGACCTACGTGAATCGTTTAGTGCTGGAAGAAACCGCTCTTCTCCCCCATGCCAACCCGGGAACCATGAGCCGGCGGGAGATAGCGGCCCTTCAGCCTTATAACCCATCCGTTGGTCTGATGCTGGAAAGCACTTCCCCGGCACTCCACGGGCCGGGTGGTCCGCATGAGTTCGCCCCCAGCAAACGCCCCAGGGTGCGGCTGAGAACTATCGAACTGGCCGGCGAGTTGCGGTTGCCCTTTACTACTGGTATTCTCATTGGCATTGGCGAGTCCCGCGAAGATCGCATAGAGTCCCTGCTTGCAATTCGGGAATTGCATCGCCGATTCGGGCATATTCAGGAAGTTATTGTTCAGAACTTTCGGGCGAAACCCAATACCGCAATGCAGGACAAGCTGGATGCCGATACCATTGAGTTCCTATGGTCGGTGGCGGCGGCCAGGCTGATTCTGGGCCAGGATGCTAATGTGCAGGTGCCGCCGAACCTGAGTGCGGATAATTACGGCATCTACTTGGACGCGGGAATCAACGACTGGGGTGGCGTGTCTCCTCTGACCATTGACTTCGTCAATCCGGAGGCCCCGTGGCCGGCTCTGACGCAATTGAAAGAACAGACTGAGGCGGCAGGTTTCCGGCTTAAACCCAGGCTGCCGGTGTATCCCGAATACTTCCTTTCCACAGGCGACTACCTTTCCGAGGGCCTGCGGGCTAAAACCCGCGCCCTCGCCGACGATGACGGATATGTACGAGGGGGAATCCAACGATATGTCGGGAACAACTGAGCAGCCCGCTGCCGCCAATCTCGCCGAACTGGCCGGAACGCTGAATCTGAAAGTCGCCAGAGTACTTGACCGCGCTCTGGGCGGCGAGGATATATCTGCCGAAGAGGGCGCAGTTCTCTTCGGCGCGACCGGGGCCGAATATAACGCCATAATCCTGGTGGCCGACGAACTGCGCCATAGGACCGTTGGCGACATCGCCACTTATGTGGTCAACCGCAATATCAACTTCACCAACGTTTGTATCAAGCGTTGCGGATTCTGTGCTTTCAGCCGCGACTTCCGCGAGGAAGAAGGCTATTTCCTGCCCATCGAAGAAATCGTCCGCCGCGCCCAGGAAGCCTGGGACTACGGCGCCACGGAAGTCTGCATTCAGGCCGGTCTCCCGCCGCAGATGGAAGGTGACCTGTATATCCGTCTCTGCGCCGCCGTCAAGGAAGCATTGCCCGATATGCACATCCACGGCTTTTCGCCAGAGGAAGTGCTGTACGGCTCTATCCGCTCCCGCTGCTCCATCCGCGAGTATCTGGAGGGGTTGAAGGCCGCCGGGGTAGGCAGCCTGCCGGGAACCTCCGCCGAGGTGCTGGACCAGGAACTGCGCGACCGCATCTCCCCAGGGCGCATCTCTGTTGACCAGTGGATAGAGGTAATCACTACGGCCCACGAGCTGGGCATCCCGACGACTTCCACCGTGATGTTTGGCCACCGCGAAACCCCCGAACAACTTTGTAATCACATGGCCCTGTTGCGGGGCCTTCAGCAACAAACCGGGGGCATCACCGAGTTCGTGCCTCTCAGCTTCGTTCACACGGAAGCTCCTATGTTCCTCAAGGGACTGGTGCAGAACGTTCGGCCCGGCCCCACCGGGATGGACGTGGTAAAGATGCACGCCATCGCCCGCATTATGCTGAACAACTGGATTCCCAATGTTCAGGCTTCCTGGGTGAAGGAAGGCTCGCGGATGTCGCAGCTTCTGTTGACCGCCGGAGTGAATGACCTGGGCGGGACGCTGATAAACGAGAGCATATCCACTGCCGCCGGGGCGCAGCACGGGCAGCTTATGCGTCCGTCCGAGTTCCGCGGCATGATTCGCGCGGCCGGCCGCATCCCTGCCGAGCGCACTACCACATACGAACTGCGGCGGGTATTTGGCGATACGGATGAAGAGCATGACCCGCTGGATTTGGTGGGCGACAACGTGGAAGAGATTTTCGGCTCCTATAACCGGCTGGTGAAGCTGGATTCTTACCGCTTTGAGCATCCCCGCCACGCTGCCGAGGGGGCCGGCGTATAGCATCCGCCGCGGATTCTGTGGGTGTAGCCGGTTGGGCTCCTTGAACTGCCTGCCTCCTTTGCCGAAAGAACTTCCGGCCGCGGCGGCCTCGCTCCGATGAGTGCTGGCTCTGGCGGCATACGTGTGCTTGCCCTGGCTGGCGGTGTCGGCGGGGCCAAACTAGCCGTCGGCCTGGCTCGCTGCCTGCCACCGGATGAGCTGGTGATGGTGGTGAATACGGGCGATGACGAGGAGTTTCACGGTCTTCATGTGTCGCCCGACCTGGATACCATGATGTACACTCTGGCAGGGCTGTCTAATCCGGAAACCGGCTGGGGGTTGAACGGCGACACTTTCACGGCTCTGGCTATGCTCCGCCAGTACGGGGCCGACTCTTGGTTCAACCTCGGCGACCGCGACTTGGCGACTCATATCCACCGGACGCAACTGCTGAGACAGGGTTTCACCTTGACCGAGGTTACCGCGCAGCTCTGCGGCGCTTTGGGCGTGGCGCACCAGATTGCGCCTATGAGCGATCAGCCCGTGCGCACCGTGCTGGAAACCGCCGAGGGTCATCTCTCCATGCAGGAGTATTTTGTGCGGCGGCGCGCTCAACCAGACGTGTCCACGGTTCGCTACGTAGGCGCGTCTGACGCGGCCCCGTCGCCGGCGGTGGACGCCGCGTTAGCGCAGTCGCGGATGCTAGTAATATGTCCATCCAACCCGGCCCTGAGTGTTCTGCCCATCGTTGAAATTTCAGGAATGAGAAACCGGCTATGCGCCTTCAACGGTCTGCGCGTGGCGGTCAGTCCCATCGTAGGCGGCGATGCCGTGCGCGGCCCAGCAGGGAGGATAATGGCCGGTCTGGGCTATGAGGTTTCCGTTGGGGGCGTCGCCAGGCTTTATCGCGATTTCTGCGACGTGCTGGTGATAGACCGGCAGGATGAAGGACTGGCTTCCGCTGTGGCCGAAGCCGGGTTGCGTCCGGTGGTAACGAACACAATTATGAACTCGCTCCAAGATCGCATAGATCTGGCCCAAAAAGTTTTGTCGCTGCAGGAATAGAAACACGACACCGTTCGCCTGTGGAATTTGATTTAGTTGCCGCCATGTCTAATGAGGAACACGGTATAGCCGCCATCATTCCTATGAAACCCTTATCCGAGGGCAAGAGCCGGTTGGCGCGCAGTCTTACCCCCAGCCAGAGGACCAGAATCAGCGCTGGTATGCTTCGCCGCGTGCTGATTGCCCTGAGCGGAGCGTCCATAGACCCGATATGGGTTGTGGGCGGAGACGAGCGCGTGAAACATCTGGCGCGCAATCAAGGGGGGATTTGGTTCGAGGAAATGGGGCGCAACCTGAACGATACCCTGACTAAGGCCATCGAGCAGGCCTTTGAGCGGGGGAAATCCGCCCTCTATATTGCGGGAGACCTGCCTTTTGTCAAGTCTTCCGACATACATTCGTTCATCCAGGCGTCCCGCGGGGCAGGTAACGTCACCCTAGCCCCGGCGCGGCGCGACGGCGGCACTAACGCCATGCTGGTGCCTCATGGCGTAAACTTCAAGCCCGAACTGGGCCGACGCAGTTTTAGCAAGCATCTGCGCCAGGCCGCCAGAATGGAGACTTCCGTAGCCATCGCTTACAGCCCGGGTCTGGGCTACGATCTGGACATAGAGGATGACCTGGAATCCTACCAGCACATGGAGCCGGGTCTAATGGACCGCTTGATGCGGTAACCCGGAATCAACATTGCCGGACACGGGAATTGAGATTGCCGTGTCCCTTTTCGCAGTCCTCGAATCCGGAGAGCCTTAAATCGTTTATCGGTGGAAAAAATGAGCGAAGACAAGCCAAATCTGGGCGTGCTGCTTCCCACAAGAGGGATTTTGCTCCGAGGCGAACAGCCCGACAACGCTGGCCGCGTATTCCGAATGGCGGAACGGGTCGAAGAGTCTGGGCTGGATTCGGTGTGGGTGGGCGATAGTTTGACAGCTAAGCCCCGGCTGGAGCCGCTGGCGACGCTGGGGGCGTTAGCCGCGCGAACCAGCCGCGTTCGCCTCGGCACGGCAGTATTGTTGCCGGCGTTGCGCCATCCTGTTTTGATGGCCCAGACAATGGCGACAGTTGACCTGATTTCCGAAGGCCGCCTGATCATCGGAGCCGGGGTGGGCGGCGCGTTCAACGACGAGCAGCGCGGCGAGTGGGCTGCGGCCGACGTTGACCCCAAGCGGCGCGCCCACCGGTTCGAGGAAGTGGTGGAAATCGCGAAAGGCTTAGGCCCCGGCCAGCCCCACAGCCATGAAGGACGGCACTTCTCCCTGGATTCCGTGACCATGCTCCCCAAGGCCACGCAGCCCGACGGTATTCCCTGGCTTTTGGCCACCCATCACCGGGCCAGGCAGCAAGCCCAGATTGACCGGGCTGCCCGGATTGGAGACGGCGTGATAGCCATATCCGACACACCGGAGGAATTTGCCGAAGTAATCGCCCAAGTAGACGCCAAAGCCGAAGAATACGGACGTGACACCACCCGCCGGGAAAATGTTTACTACCTCACCGTAAATCTTGACGAAGATGAAGCATCGGCAAAGGCTGATGCGGAAGACTGGCTGATGCGCTACTATGGGGCCAACATCTGGGGCACCCGCTGGGGGCCCTTTGGCGGCGTCCAGCAGGTGGCCGACCGCATGGCGGCCTATGCCGAAGCAGGCGCGGACACGTTGATAGTGCGTTTGGCGACTTTCGACCCAGAACGCCAGCTTGACGTTTTCCTCGACCGCATAGCTCCGCAATTCGCCTAACAGCCACCGTTTAGCCGGGGCAGGAATCCGTAACCCAGTTCCTGGGGCGCTCCTGCCGTTGCCGGGACTGACAAATTCCCGGATTGGCTCGAATGGTGGGGCTTGTCCGGCGCTGTGCCTCCCGCAGCATAAAAACGTAAACGGGACGAGAGAGAGTAGTGGTTCCCATAGATCTGTCCGGCAAGAACGGCATCGTACTGGGCGTAGCCAATGAGCGCAGTATCGCCTGGGGTATCGCCCAGGCGCTCTCCGCTGCCGGTGCCCGGTTGGCTCTGACCTACCAGGGCGAGAGGCTGAAGGAGCGCGTCGAGCGTCTGTCGGCCTCGCTGGAAAACCCTTTGTTGCTGCCGTGCGACGCTACTGATGATGCGGAAATTGAGCAGGTCTTTGATGCGTTGAGCCGGGAGTTCGGGGAAATCTCTTTTCTCATCCACAGCATCGCTTTCGCCAACCGGGAAGACTTGAACGGCCGCTTCGTTGACACGGGGCGGGACGGTTTCCGGCTGGCCCTGGAAGTAAGCGCATATTCCCTTCTGCCCTTGGTGCGGTATGCTGCGCCCTTGATGCCAGACGGCGGCAGTGTGGTCGCCATGACCTTTGACGCATCGCAACGGGTATATCCGGGATACAACGTGATGGGGTCGGCAAAAGCGGCTTTGGAGCATGCCGTAAGGCAACTGGCCGCTGAAATGGGCCCAGCGAACATCCGGGTCAATGCCATATCCGCCGGGCCCTTGGAGACCCTGGCGGCTCGAGGCATCAGCGGCTTCCGGGATATGCGCCACACCCATGCCGAAAGGTCCCCCCTGCAACGCAACATTACCGGGGAAGAAGTGGCGCAGACGGCGCTGTTCCTTTGCAGCGGGCTGTCCAGCGGCATCACCGGCGCGGTTATACCCGTAGATGCAGGGTATCACATTATGGCAGTGTAGAAACCGCCACACGACAGCCAAGAGGTTAAAATAGCGATGGGGCAGACTACTGAATAGTCTGCCCCATCGTCGAGTATAATCGTTGTTTCTCGGGCCGCCGGTCAGGAACCGGCGTTGAGAACCTGGATCTGGCGGTAGTCTTCTTCGGCGCGCTCGCCGCGGCCCTGCTGGGTATAGGCTTCCGCCCGGCGCTCGAAGGCCTCCCGATGCTTCGGGTCCAAGGCAATCGCCTTAGTGAACTGGTCTATCGCCTCCTGCAACTTCCCTTCGCTCAACAGCACGGCGCCCCGCTCGGTCATTGTAGCCGCTGTTGGGGCAGGCCCCGGAGTTGGCAACCCCCACGGGCGGGGAGCAGGCTCCGGCTCCCCTTCAGGAGCCGCTGGTTCTGCAACAGGACCTTCTCCACGAGAATCCTCCGGGGGCGGCGCCGCCACAGGTTGAGGCGCAACCTCGGGAGTATACTGCGAACTTTCCGTCGTCTCGGATACAGGTTCGGCAGGCTTCTCCGAAGGCGGTGAAACCGCAGATTCAGCCGGTGCTTCGGAGGGACGCTCCATAGTCGCTGCTGACGAGGCTGAAGGCTGGTGCATCTCGGAAGCAAGCACTGTGTCGCTGGTTTCGGGAGAGTATTCGCGAGAAAGATCCCAGCCGCACTTGATGCAGAAATTCTGCCTCGGCGAATGCGGGCTGGCGCACTTGGGACAGGTGTCGCGCCGCGGACGCTTGGATGCCAGGTCTGTGGGCCTCACGAAGAACATGAGGTACAGAACCGGCGCAACACTCAAGAGACGCACTTGGTCGAAGGGCAGAAAACCGATAATGAGAGCTGCCCCACCCCATACCCAAGGACTGCGCCCTCTCGCCAAGGCGGCTCGGGCCGTCCAGAAAGCAACGAAAATCGTTAGAGCGTAAAGAAAAATATCTCTTGTTTCTAGTCCGAAAATCCCGGGCCTCCGCAAGGCTGTTTGGCGCAATGATTAACGCCGTTCGTGATGTTCCTTTCCAGAAATGAATATACTAAAATTCGCTGCTTAAGGCAACGCCGGATACGAAGTTTAGTCTAGTCCCAAATGTCTGGCAAGGGGCTGCCCTGCGCAACGGATTTCTCTGGGCGGTAACCGCTGATACCTGCAAGTATCAAGTATCAAGAATGACGTAAGGGGGTAGTTTCGATATAATGGCGGGAGAAAATTGATTTTGTGCGCGCCGTTCCGTGGCGCCATGGGCGCCGGGCGCTGAGGAGGACTATGAAAATTACGCTATCGATTCTCAAGGCCGATGTGGGTTCCATTGGTGGCCACACCAAGCCTTCCCAGCGCATGATGGACTCGGTGCGCGCCGACGCGGACGCCGCCATCCAGTCAGGGCTGCTGATAGACGCTTTCGTAGGCCACACCGGCGACGACATCTGTATCGTGGCCTCCCACATCCGAGGAGAAAATGATACCGAAGTCCACCAGTTCGCTTGGAACGCTTTTCTGAAGGCCACCGCCATCGCCAGCGAGTACGGCCTCTATGGTGCCGGTCAGGACCTGCTGGTGGACGCTCCGTCGGGCAACATCCGGGGCGCAGGCCCAGCCGTGGCGGAAATAGAGTTCGACCACGACCCGGTGAAGACCAATTCAGTGCGCCCAGCCGAATCCTTTATGGTGTTGGCCGCCGACAAATGCGGCCCCGGAGCCTACAACCTGCCCATGTTCCTCGGCTTTGCCGACCCGATGTACTGCGCTGGGCTGATGCTGCCCCGTATTGGAGAAGGTTTCACCTTCAACATCATCGACATGGACAACACCGGCGGCGATAGCCTGATTTCCCTGAACGCCCCGGAAGACTACTACAAGATAACCGTTTTGTTGCGCGATAACGAGCGATTCGCCATAGAAAGCATTGTATCCCGCTACACCGGCCAGGTCGCGGCGGCGATTTCGGCTACGCGGATGCACAACATCGCCGGCACCTATACCGGGAAGGATGACCCGGTAGCCCTGGTTAGGAATCAAGGCATCTTTCCCGCCCCTGAAGAGCTGATTTCGCCTTACGCCAAGGCCCACTACATCGGCGGGGACGCGCGCGGCTCCCATGTTATGCCGATGATGCCCGTAGCCATCAACACCGCGGTAACGGGAATGTACTGTCTGCCGCTAGTCTCGTGCATCGGCTTCTCTTTGAGCAAGGAAGGCAAGTTCGCCGACTCCTTCGCCGATTTCTTCGACAACCCGGCTTGGGACTATGTGCGCAACCTGGCCCAGGAAAAGGGTATCGCCATGCGCGGGCAAGGCTGGTCGGGGGCTGCCATGCTGCCCTACGGCGAGCTGGAATATTCAGGCTTCCGAACCAGCATCGGCAACCTGGTCGAGCGCTTTGCCTACCGCAACGGCAAGGAATCCAGCGCTATCCCCGAAAAGGCCGGGGCCGCGGACGACGACTAGACTGCCGCTGACGCCCAGCAAAGAGAGCGCCGGGGCCCAAACTCCGGCGCTCTCTTCGCCTAACTGCCTGAGCCGGTTAGTCCGCTATTCGCAAGGACAATTCCCGCAGTTGCGAAGGGGCGACCTCTGCGGGAGAGTTGAAAAGCAAATCGGCGCCGCTCTGGGTCTTAGGAAAGGCGATAACATCTCGTATGGAGCCGGCACCGGCGAGGATGGCGACTAGCCGGTCTATGCCGGGGGCGATGCCGCCGTGGGGCGGAGCTCCGTACTCGAATGCTTCCAAAATCTGCCGGAAGCGTTCTCCCACGTCCTCCCGGGTGTAGCCTAGAATGGAGAATATCTTTTCCTGCAACTCGCGCCGGTGGATACGTATGCTGCCGCTGGCCAGCTCAGAACCGTTGCAAACCAGGTCGTAAGCCTTGGAGCGAAGGGAGCCCAGGTCATCGCCGTCCAGCAGTCCTTCCTCCCCGTCAGCGGGCGACGTGAAGGGGTGGTGCGACGAGTCCCAGCGTTTAGCGTCTTCATTCCATTCGAATAATGGAAAGTCAGTGACGAAAGCAAAGGCCAATTCGTCGGGGTCGGCCAGTTCCAGCAGTTCGGCCATGTGATTGCGCATAGCGTTCAGCCAAACGTTGACCCGGGCAGGAGGCCCTGCCATAAGCAGAGCCATGTCGCCAGGCCTGGCGCCCATCCTGGCGGCTAATCGCCCATGCCATTCTGCAGGCATTCGCAACCCCGCCGATTGCAGAATTTCTTCATCGCTTTGCTCGGCCACGGGCGCGGCGCCCCGGTATCGGATGTGGGCCAGCCCTCCTGCGCCCGCTTCCCGGGCGAAGGCGTCCAGTTCCCGCACCTGCGAGGTAGTGTACGCCGCGAGCCCGGGCGCTACGAAGCCCTTGATGCAGCCGCCGTTCTCGATGGTGGACAGGAACACCCGGAACTCGGTTTCTGACGCCAGGCCGGTCACGTCGGTCATTTCCAAGCCGAAGCGCAGGTCCGGCTTGTCGGAAGCGTAGCGGGCCATGGCCTCGGAGTGGGTAAGGCGCAGGAAAGGCTTACGCAGTTTCTTGTTTGGGGCAACCGTCTCTATCATGCCGGTGTACAGTTCTTCGGTGAGGGAGAGGACGTCTTCTTGGTCAACGAAGCTCATCTCCAGGTCGAGCTGGGTGAACTCCGGCTGGCGGTCGGCGCGCATATCCTCGTCCCGGAAGCAGCGGGCTATCTGGAAGTAGCGCTCCACCCCAGACACCATGAGCAATTGTTTCAACTGCTGGGGCGACTGGGGCAAGGCATAAAAGCTGCCGGGCTGAAGCCGGCTGGGGACAAGGAAGTCGCGGGCACCCTCGGGCGTGCTCTTGATTAGGATAGGAGTCTCGATCTCCAGAAAACCTTGAGCATCCAGAAAATCGCGGATGTACTTCACTACCCGGTGGCGAAGGAGCAAATTCTGTTGCATTGCGGGCCGGCGCAGGTCGAGATAGCGGTAGCGCAGGCGCAGGCTTTCGTCGGCTCCGGCGTCGTCGGTGATGTAGAAGGGCGGGGTTAGGGAACGGTTCAGCACCGATACCTCCGAAGCGATCACCTCAATGTCGCCGGTCTCCATCGCCGGGTTCTCGCTGCCCCCAGGCCGTTTCCGGACGTGGCCCTTAACTTGCACCACCCATTCTTGCCGCAACTCTTCGGCGGTGCGAGCAGCCTCGGCCGACAACCCGGAGCCTGTATCAGGGCCGGGGTTGAAAACGACCTGCACCACGCCGGAGCGATCGCGCAAGTCCAGGAATATAATGCCGCCATGGTCCCGGCGGCGGCCAACCCATCCGGCCAGGGTTACATCGGAGTCGGCGTCGCTAAGGCGCAGGGCACCGCAGTTGGAGCCCTTCATTCGGGAAAATGCGGGCACGCAGGGCCTCCCAATAAGTTATCTCTGAATAAGTTATCTCTGAATGAAGGATATGGCGGTTCAGCCGCCGGGGAAAATTTGGAAAATATCCCGGAAAGGACTGGCTGGCTGATTATCGACTCCGCTAGCGGCCTCGGCCAGGGCCGCCGGAGTGCTGACCGGCGGCAGGCACAGGGTGTCCAGGCATACATGGGCTAGGGCGGGGCTGTTGGCTGGAACCGTCTTGATTTCCAGGTTTGGGGCATTCAGACGGGCCGCCGCCGCCAGCAATTCGCGGCACGCGGGGTCTTCGGGATTCCCTTCGACAGTCACTTCCACCGTAGGGTTGCAGAACAGGTCAACGGTCAAGCCGAAACTGGCGGCAAACTCTCCCTGCTCCCGAAATACGCTGGCGAAGGCGCTCAAGGCAGCTTCACACAGGTGCCGGTAGTCCGAGTTGCGAGTGGATTGATAAAGGCGCAGCAGCCCTCTCACCGCCAGCATATTTTCCGGCATCTGCTTCTCGCGCACTTGCAGGTGGCCCACGGCGCTTTCGTCCACCTCGATGTCGAAAAATCCGCCGGAGTTCTCGTCAAAGAATCGGTCTACCATTACGGCAGCGACTTCCACCGCCCGGTCAAGGAAATGCGGCTCGGCGGTAGAGGCGTGGGCTTGCATCAGCCCGGCGAGCAACCCGGCCCAGTCGGTCAGCAGGGCGGGAACCCGGCCTGTATCGGCTTCTGGGTAAACCCGGGAAAACGAACCGGCAGCGGCCTCGCTTTGGAGGCGGGCCATTACGGCGCGCCCTACTTGCCCGAGATGCGCGCCAAGCCCCCCGCCCAGCTTCCAGGAGGCATCCAGCATGGCCGCGGCGGATATGGCGTCGAGGCCGCCATAGCAGGACGGATCCCGGGGTGGGAGGGTGGCCTTGCGCCGCTCTTCTAGAGGAAGGGTGAAATAGTCCGAGTGGGCCCCTTGACTGCCGTGAAATCCCGGCAGGTCCGGGTCATACAGATGGTCAATGACGTAAGCGAAGGTTCCTCCCGCAACGCCACGGTATAGAATGCCGTCTGGGGCGCCGTTGCTATGAAGGATGATGGATGCGTCGAGATAGAGGCTGGCCAGCTCGATATTGTCCTCCAGCATTTTCTCCCGCTGAGGATCAGACCAGTCGGCGGCTGTGCTGTACCGGAAAAATCCGCCGCTTACGCTGTCGTAGACAGCATTCGGCCCAAGGGGCGGCCCAAAGGCGGGATTGTCGTCCTGAGCCATATCGCCGGCCTCCGAGACATGGGCAAGGCCGGCCATCCCATTCAGCGTCTTGCGGAGAACGGAAGCGTAAAATTCTTCGCCGGTGGTGCGATAAAGGTGCAGGATGAATCGCAGAATCGAAGGGTTTGTAAACTTGGGTTCGTTGCCGAAACCGCCGTTGCGAGCGTCGTAGGAGCCTATCACGATGCGGGAGACCCGGTCGACGAGCGATTCCTCGACGTCGGGGCCGGCGGCGGTGCGGCGGGCTTGTATGCGCCGTTGTTGCAACAGGTCTCGGGACTGCTCGTAGAGCCGGGGTTTCTCGGCCCGGTATGCGCCCTCCAGCTCCATCAGCATCGCCAGAAACTGGTCGGGCGGCAGATAGGTTGCGCCGCCGATGAGACCGCCGTGGGGGGTAAGAAAGCCGGTGGTGGGCCAACCGCCCACATTGTAGCGGTAGTTGATGTCGGGTCGGTGGTCGTTGTCGACCCGCACTGCGATGAAGCTGCGCGCCAAAAGAGACTGAACGTCCGGGTCGGAATAAGTGGTTTCGTCCATCACATGGCACCAGTAGCACCACGGTGCGGCGATGGACAGCAACACCGGCTTATCTTCGGCCTGGGCCCGCTCGAAAGTGGAACGCGCCCAGGGCAGCCATTCTATACTGTGCGCTTGGTGGAGGTTGGGCGAGAAACGAATGCTGGTCACACCGTCTGTCCTGAGCCCGCTTCAGGGCCTTCTGAGGGTCTATTTGCCGCAACGAAAGGCGCAGTTTCAGCCTTTGAAGTTAGCATAGAGGCCGCCGATTTTCAATTCGGGGAACGCCTTTCGGCCCTAATCGCGGCTGGCCGGGACACGAGCGATTCCCTACGCCGTAATCAGGGTTTCTTGATTTAGCCGGAAGTTTGCGTGAGATATGGGAACCGACAGCAGAGACTTGGCCTGCGCCAGGGTGTTGTCGGAAGCGCGTTCCTGGGACGAACTCAGCAATGGCGTGAATTCGCTGCCCTCCATGTTGGCGATGGGAACGCCGTTCCGGTAGACCAAGCGATTTCCCGGCACCGCGGGCACGCGAGGCCCAGGGGTTAGGATTCCGGCCAGGTTCAGCGGATCGCAGGCCGACACGATGACCAAGCGGCCGTCCGGCTCCCGGTTGCGCCAACGGCGAAGGGCATCTACCGCTTCGGACAGGGCGAACTGTTCGCCGACAAACCCAGAGACGAATCGGCCCCCTCGTATCTCCCCCCGCGCTTCGAGGCGGCGCATAACCCGCGCTAGGTCCCGCCAGCGCAGGGACAGCGAATCCCTGGCCAGCAGTTCGGGAAACAATATCCCGTAGCGATATAGCAGTTGCCACGCCACCGCCTCGGTGCGGTCTTCCACCGGGTCAGGGGCCTCAAGCAGCCACCATCGGCTGCCGGCAGACCGCCCAGCTCCGGGCGCATAGCTGAATCTGCCTCCCCGGCTATCCCGGTCTCGTCCGAAGCTGAATCTTCCGCTCCTTAACTTGTCGCTCCTGGCCTTGCCGGAAGGAGACGGACGGCGAGGGCGCTTGGTTCCCCTGAGCCTCTGGCGCACAGTTTCCAGCCCATCGGCTGTTGCCAGCCCGGTTGCCGCCAGAGTCCACAGAGCTTCCTCCACGTCCGAAGGCAGGCGCTTGGTGGCGTTGGCGATGTCAGACGGGAAGGATGCTCCCCGCTCTTGCATATACTCCAGGGCTTCCTGGGCTGCTCCGGCAAGCCCCCCGGCTGTGGCGACATCATCGTCGGGCAGCAGCCAATCCAGGGACTGTCGCAGGGCCAGAGTCACCGGCGTGAACCTGGAGAATGCAGGACGTCCGCCGGAGGGCGTGGCGCTGCTGGCCGAACCGTGCCGGGCAGAGAACCGCCCCCACACCACCTCGCCGCTAAGGCTCAGCCGGTCCAGCATAATGCCGCTGTACTCGGCCATGCGAGGGGCTAGGATTTCCTCTTCCAAGACGCTGGCGGCTGTCTCAAAACCTTGCAGTTTTTCGATGACGGAGAGAAGGCCGCCCTCGCCGTGCAGCCGGGCCTCTGGCGCTATGTGCTGCCATTCCAGCAGGAAGCGAATAAAGGCCGCCGGGGATACCGGCTCCACCATGCTGCGCAAGGAGTCTATGGTGGAGCGGTGAATGCGAGCCAGGATGCGCCGGTCGCAGAACTCTTCGCCCTCCGCCCCCGGCCGGTAGCGTCCCCGCAGTACCACGCCTTCGTTTTCCATCTGGCCTAGGGCGTAAAGAACGTCGTCCTCCGGAAGGGCCAGAATTGCCGCCAACTCCGGTACGGTGAAAGGCCCAAGGCAGTCAACCCAGCCGCGAATCAGAGCGAGAATCGCGTCTTCCCGGCTGCCCCCGTAGCCGCCGCTGACGAACAGGGGCAACGGCGCTTTAGGTTCCGGATTTGCCGCTACGCCATCGTAGGCTTGGCGCACCAGGCTCAGCCGTTCCGCCGCGACCCAGGCGGACAGTTCCTTGCCGTCAGCAACCCGGTAGGCGCGCCCGGCTGCGGCCAACTGCTCCAGCCACGGCGCAACCGGCAGGCTCTGCATCATCGGGCGGCGCAGCCCGGCCGCGCCTTCGGGCAGCACGCCCAAAGTCAGCAAAGCATCGTGCAGTTCGTCAATATCGCGGATGCGCGGCCAGGCGTTTTCCGATTCCCTGATGATGGCCTCGGGGTCGAGGCGCGCCAGGTCTCTGGAATCCTCCGGCAGGGCCCGGCGCAACGGAACCGCTCGCGCCCGGCGCTCTTCCAGCGGGGCGTCGTCCAGAAAGGCGTAGGGCATGGCGTTAAGAATCTGGTGAGAAAAGACCGAAGGCTGCACCGTGTCCCGCCCGCGGACTTCTATCTCGCCCGATTCGATTCCCGCCAGCACGGCCCGGCAACCCTCCAGATCCGACGCTTCAGTAAAGCAGTCTCGCATGGTTTCGAACACCAGCGGATGGTCAGGGACTTCGATGTCGCCGGGGGGGGCGTTGTCCTGGCAGGCTACCTGCGCCGGGAATACCGCCGCCAGCAAGTCGTCGGAGCGCATTCGCTGCAAGGGCGGCGGCACTTTTTTTCCGCCCGTATGCCGCAGTATGGCCAAGGCTCGGGTGGCGTTCCACCGCCAGCGGGTGCCGAATATGGGCGCTTGCAGCACGGCCTGAGTCAGCACTTCTTCGATGGTGTTGGGCTTAAGATAACTGAATATGTCCTCGACGGGCATCGAAAGGCCGGGGCCGAGAGAAAAATTCAGTCCGTCGTCCGTTGCCACTGCCTGCAACTCAAAATCGAAGGAGCGGCAAATTTTCTTGCGCAGCGCCATGCCCCATGCCCGGTTGATTTGCGCGCCGAAGGGAGCGTGAATCACCAGTTGCATCCCGCCGCTTTCGTCGAAAAAGCGCTCGGCTACGATGCAGTTCTTCGACGGCGTTACGCCAAGCACCCGCTTGCCCTCCTCGATATAGGCCACCAGCTGGCGGCTGGCCTCGGCGTTGACGCCCGCCTCGGTGACCACCCACTCGCGGGCCGCGCCGGTATCAGGCAGCAGCCGGTCAACCCCCTCGCGCAGCTCCGTCACTTCGTCCGACAGCTCGGTAGTGCGGCCCGGCGCCTCCCCCAGCCAGAAGGGGATTGTCGGCGGCTGGCCGTGGGCGTCCTCCACCCGCACGCGCCCGCTTTCGACGCGGCGTATTTTCCAGGCCGTGTTGCCTAGCAGGAACACGTCGCCCTTCAGGCTTTCGATGGCGAAGTCCTCATTGACCGTGCCTACGAAAGTATCTTCCGGCTCTGCGATGACGTCGTAATCGGCGTTCTCCGGGATGGCCCCGCCGCTGGTCATCGCGGCCAGAGGAGCGCCGCGCCGTGCCTTCACTATGCCGTTCACGCCGTCGCGGTGCAGATATGCCCCGCTGCGTCCTAGCCGGGGGGCATATCCTTCCGAGAGGGTTTCGATGGTCTGGTCGAATTTGGAGCGCGGCAAATCCCGGTAGGGATAAGCCCGGCGAGCCAGAGCATACAGGCCGTCCTCCGCCCACTCCTCCTGGGCGCAGGCGGCGACTATCTGTTGGGCCAGCACGTCTACCGGCCAGGGCGGTATGGACAGAGTGTCCAGGTTGCTGCGGAGGACGGCGCGGCACAAGGCAATACTCTCGGCCAGCTCGTCGCGGGTCAGAGGGAACAGGCGGCCCTTGGGCTTTCCGCTTACCGAGTGGCCCGAGCGGCCTACCCGTTGCAGAAGCACGCTGATAGAGCGGGGAGAACCTATCTGGCAGGCCAAGTCAACGTCGCCGATGTCTATTCCCAGCTCCAGGGATGCGGTAGCTACGCATACTTTCACTTGGCCGTTTTTCAGCTTTTCCTCGGCATCCAACCGGATGGCACGAGACAGGCTGCCGTGGTGGGCTACGACGGCTTCCTCGCCCAGCCGCACGCTGAGCTGATGCGAGACCCGCTCCACCAGACGGCGAGTATTGACGAACACCAGCGTCGTATCGTGGGCCTCCACCAGCCCGGCGATGGCGTCCAGCGTTTCCTTCCAGAGCTCATGGGAGGCGATAGGCCCTAGTTCCTGTTCCGGTAGTTGCAGGGCCAGGTCAATTTCGCGGGCGTGGCCGGTGTCCACGATGGCGCAATCGGGGGCGCCGCTGGCGGATATATGGTCGTTGCCCACCAGCAGCCGGGCTATCTCTTCGATCGGCCGCTGGGTGGCTGACAGGCCGATGCGCACCACCGGCTGCTCCGAGAGGGCGCAGAGCCGCTCCACCGACAGCGACAGGTGCGAGCCGCGTTTGTCGTCGGCCACAGCGTGAATCTCGTCGAGGATGAGCGTATTGACGCCTTTCAGCCCGCGGCGACCGCTCCCGGAGGTGAGCAGGATGTACAGCGATTCCGGAGTGGTGATGAGAATGTGAGGCGGTTTCTTCGCCATCTTCTGCCGTTCCGCTGGGCTGGTATCTCCGGTGCGGACGCCGACTCGAATTTCCGGTAACGAGAAACCTTTTTCCGAGGCAAGGTTGGCTATCTCTTCCAGCGGGGCAGCCAGGTTCTTCCGGATGTCGTTGGACAGCGCTTTCAACGGGGATACATAGACTACCTGCGTAGTGTCGGGCAGCTCTCCCTCCAGCCCTTGACGCACAAGCCGGTCTATGCAGGTCAGGAACGCCGCTAGGGTCTTGCCCGACCCGGTGGGCGCGGCGATGAGAGTATGCCGGCCCCCGGCCACCGCCGCCCAGCCCTGCGATTGCGCCTCGGTGGGTCGGCGGAACCGTTCTTCGAACCATTGGCGGATTATGGGGTGAAAGGGAGATGTGGACACTGGCGCTTACCATCCCTGGAGTAAACGGTCCCTGGAGTAAACGGGGCCTGAATAAGCGGCCCCCGGAGTAAACGGAGATACAGGAAAAATCTGCCCGTATTGTCCCTGCCGGGGACTGCTGACGCAAGGCGCAAGTGCCGTCCATTTTGGTGAGACGCCGATTGCAGGACTCAATTCATTCATGGGATCGAATATGCCGCCTGAAAATTCCATGCCATAGGCTACTTATGAAGATGTAATCCGGGCGCGTATGAGAAAATTGGCATGGGATATTAAGGCTGGAC
Organism: Dehalococcoidia bacterium; assembly: GCA_965199995.1. GTDB lineage: Bacteria > Chloroflexota > Dehalococcoidia > Lucifugimonadales > UBA3495 > VXOI01. The sequence continues at coordinate 742,740 of OZ241328.1, forward strand.
AGCGGATCGAGAGCATCTCGATTCAAAAATAGCAAAGGCTGTGAATGAGCTAACGGATTTGGAGAGGGCCTATCCTCCCTGGAGGGACAGAATCCCAGATACTCCGCCACCCAGAAGGTTGAACAGCCCCCAAACGGCTGATGTGGTATGCCAAATGTGGTATGCCAAATATTGATTGAAGGATGATGGTGGGGCTCTGCACTATAGGGAAATATGCGGCGAGTTATTGGAGCGAGGGGTGGATCCTCCAAATTCGGATGATCCTGCATCAGCCTTTCTCTTCCGCTATTACAACGATCCTCGTCTTTTGTGCGTTGGGAAAGGCACTTATTGTCTACGGTAGCCATCAGATCAGAAGAAGCTACTTCTCAGAAGGAGCTACTTCAGGACGGAGATGATTTCAGCAGTCATTCAACGTCCAGAGCGTTCCGATTGATGGGCCAGAAATACGAGGCTGGGACCTGGATTGGGGTGCTGCGCCATCTCTGCGAAGAGTTGTATAAGCTTGACCAAATTTCTTTCCGGGCATCGCTGCTGAGTTTAAGAACGCCCACGGGGAGGCCTTACTTTTCGCAGGGACAAGGTGAATATCCATGGGAATTGGAAATGCCCAATAGCGGCATTTTCGTGGTTGGAAAGCTATTAAGCAGTGGAGTACGCAGGCGGTGCGAAAAAATTTTGCGGGCAATGGGAATTGACCCTGAATTGGATTTCAGTGTTGAAATTGAGCAGGGAACCCCGCATACCTCAGTCTAGTTTCGGATGCCTCATTTGACGGCATCGCCGTTGCGCCGTAGCATTGGGGCAGCGGGCATGGGCTCCCGCTAATCTCCCCGATATGCGAGGCGCCAATGACGCAGTTATCCAGCAGGCATTTATTGGAAGCTAGGCCCAATCCTTTTGGCGGTATGGTGATTGCGCCGGGCGAGCTCCCGGCGGACGCCGCCGAGTTCTCCCAGCGGCTTGAAGCGTCCCTGGAGCAATGGACTGCCGAAGGCATCAAGGCAGCGTGGCTGGAAGTGCCCATCGGCAAGTCGGCTCTCATCCCTGAGGCTGTGAATCAGGGGTTTACCTTCCATCACAGCGGCGACGATTATCTGATGCTCACCTCCCTGCTCCAAGAAGGGGCGTGGGTTCCCAATTTCGCCACCCACTACATTGGCATCGGTGGCGTGGTGCTGACCGATGAGCGCGAGCTGCTGGTGGTGCGGGAAATTTACGGCGTCGCCGGTCGTCCGCCCACGCTGAAGCTGCCCGGCGGCGCGCTACATCCCAACGAACACCTGGCCGAGGCGGTGGAGCGCGAGGTGCTGGAGGAAACCGGCGTTCGCGCTGAGTTCCAGTCCATCGCCTGCTTCCGGCACTGGCATGGCTATCGCTATGGCAAGTCCGATATATATTTCGTGGGCCGCCTGCGTCCCCTGAGCCGGGAAATCACGATGCAGGCCGACGAGATTCAGGAATGTCTCTGGCTGCCTGTGGACGAGTTCCTGACGCGAGAGGACATCAGCAACTTCAACAAGCAGATTGTCCGCGCCGCGTTGGAGTCCGAGGGCGTTGTACAGTCGTTCATCCCCGGTTTCGGCGGCCCCGACACCCGCGAGTACTTTATGCCTGGGCATCTGGTTGACGGCGAGGGCGTTTGGGCCTTCCCCTGCCGGGACGCCGAGGTAGACGTATAATGCCGAGGGTATAAAAATCCCCTCCGTTATCAGCTATCATGGTTTCCCGCCCTTCCATGGTTTCCCGCCTTTCCAATGATAAGGAACAGTATAGGGACGCTTCAGCAGAAATCCGCCTATATGAATCACAAATAGTTGCAGGAGCCGAAATGGTCAGCCAGCAGTCTGCGGTCAATACCGAACAAGGCAACACTACGCGACAATCCACCGGACGCCCGGTAATACGCTCCACGGAGGGCGTCATTTCCAGCGGCCATTACCTCACTTCCATGGCTGGGATGAAGATGCTGCTTAGCGGCGGCAATGCCTTCGACGCCCTAGTGGCGGCCGGGTTTGCCGCCGCGGTGGTGGAGCCGATTGCGTCTTACTCCCTGGCAGCCGAAGGCGTCTTTATGCTGTATGACGCCCGCAGCGGAGAACTGCTGTCTCTCAGCGGGCAGGGAACCGCCCCCGGCAAGGCCACTGCCGACTTTTATGCGTCCCAGGGCCTTGAGCGTATACCCACCGGCCCCGGGCACCGGCAGTCCCATCTGTCGTTCACCTTGCCCGGCGTAGTGCACGCCTTCCTTTCGCTGGCGGAACGCTACGGCACCAAGCCAATCGACGAGCTTCTGGCCCCGGCCATTGGCTATGCCGCTGATGGTATCCCCAACTACGAATATATGCTCAACCGGCTCGATTCCCGCTCGACGGCAGAGCAATTTGACCTCTATAGCCCGGGGGGCTGGGATGTGTTCTATCACAACCAGCAGGTTCCCGCCGCCGGCACCCTATTGGTGCAGCCCGGGCTGGCCAACACCCTGCGCGCTATGCTGCCCGGCTCCGGCAACGGTCACGCCCTTTCGAGGGTTGAGGGTTTGCAGAAGGCGCGTGACGTGTTTTACCGCGGTCCGGTGGCGCAGCAGATAGCGGACTCTGTGGCCAGCGTCGGAGGCATCATGGCTATGGACGACCTAGCGGTTTACAGGTCGCAGTATGAGACGCCAGTGAAGACCACCTTCCACGGATATGAGATTCACGGGCAGGATTCGTGGACGCAAGGCCCGGCTCTGATGCAGACCCTGAATATGCTAGAGAACTTTGACCTGCGGGAAATGGGCCACAACAGCCCCGCATATATCCACACGGTGACCGAGGCCATCAAGCTGTCCTTCGGCGACCGCGAGGCCCATTACGGCGACCCGGACTTCTCCGTCATTCCCATAGATGGCTTACTATCCAAGGACTATGCCGCCGAGCGCGCCCGTCTGATAGACCTAGAGACCGCTTACCCGGCGCAGCCCGAAGCCGGCGATCCATGGCGCTACTCCGTCAAGTCGCGAGGCGCTAACGGGACGCGAGCCGGCAATGGCCTCCCCGATCCGTCGGACCCGGCCACGGCGGATGCATCGGCGCGGGAAGGAACAACCCACGTGTCGGCCATGGACAAGCAGGGCAATATGGTGTGCGGAACCATTAGCGGCGGCGCCTTTGCCAAGTCGGTGTTCTTCCCTGAGCTGGGTTGCGCTCTGAGCACCCGCATCGAGATGTTTAACTGCGAGGATGGGCATCCCAACGAGGTGGAGCCTGGCAAGCGCCCCCGGACCACGCTGGTTAATTACATAATAAGTAAAGACGGCCAGCCGGTGATGACGGTAGGCTGCCCGGGCGGCGACAATCAGACCCAGGCCAATGTGCAGTTGATGCTCAACGTTATTCTGTTCGGTATGGACCCGCAGGAAGCGGTGGAGGCGTCCCGTTTCGCCACTCAGAGTAACGTCAACTCTTTCTTCCCCCACGCATATCACCCGGGGCGGTTAGATCTGGAGCACGGCATCCCGGAGACTACCGCCGAGGTGTTGCGGGCGATGGGCCACCAGATAGCCCGGGCCGTGGACTGCGGTATGGGCGCTACGGTATCCGTCCGCGACCCGCAGACGGGCTACCTCAGCACCGGAGCCGACCCTCGCCGGGCCTGCTACGCCATTGCCCTGTAGCATGGGGTAATTGGAGGTTTGTTCCAGCGGACATAGATCTGTCGCCGCTGCTTCAGCAATTGGAGGAAGGTTTGCAAACCCCCTCCAATTGCTGCGTATAGTAACCGGAAAGCGCCGTTGGAGCGAACTCCGAGACGGCGCTATTGGCTATAATGCGGTGGGAGGCGGGAACTGCCTGTCGGTCGGCCTTCCCTCCAAAGCGATGAGCCGGTTTCTACAAGGAGGAACAAAGATATGTTGGCTGGACTGACCGCCGGGGCCATTGCCGCCATTGTCGCGGCGCTGGTGTCGCTTCCCCTCCATTCCCCGGTGGACAGCGCCTTCAACAGCGCAACGGTGGCTGTGGCTTGTATGGCCCTCGGTCTGATTGCGGGGTTTCTCTACACCCGGTGGGGGGAGCGGCCGTTGATCATCAACGGCGTACTGGCGGCCATATTCATCGTTGTCCTCATCGTTTCCTTCATAGGCAACAGCCTGCTCGACCGCTTCCTTTCTTTCGTGTTGCCATTGGCGGCTATCGCTTTCGTCATCATCGCCATTTTGACTCCTCTTATGACCTGGTACTTGGATTGGACGGAAGAAAATTGGAAGCGCTGGACTCCTGTTGCGGTGTCGGTTATTGCGGCGTTGGCCGTGGGGTTTGCCTTGATAACCCAGGGCGATGCCGAGAGCGGCGAACTGGCGTTGCCGCCGCCTTCCCCAGCTACGGCTGTGCCATCCACGGCTGTTCCTACAAGCACAACTGCCGCCCCCACAAGCACGATTGCCCCGACGGTCCCTCTTACTACTGTGGCTACCCGACCGGCGGCTACCCGTCCTTCCGCTGCGCCGACGAATACACCGGCGCCTGCGGAAGAACCTACGCAGACCGTCGCCGTTGCAGAAACCCCTGAAGATGGTCAGTCATTTGTCATCAGCGAGGGGTCGGAGGTTAAGTTCGTTGTTGAAGAGGAGCTAGGCCGCTCTCCTATTCGCTTCGACGCGGTCATATCCGGCACCGGGTTAACCGGCACGGCGAACTTGGACGGAACACCGTCCGTCGTTACGCTGGACCTGCATTCGTTGTACAGCGACCAGCAATACCGGGACCAGTACATACGCAACCGTATGTTTTCCAGTACGCCGGAAGCTGTGGTTACGATAGATGAATTGCCGGACCTGCCGCAGAGCTTCTATGACGGCCAAGAGACCACTGGCCAAGTAAACGGCTCTCTTCAGATTGGAGACGCCATCACTCCGCTGGTGTTTGATGTAACCGCCAGGAACGATGGCGATGTCATAAACATCCTCGGCGCGGCCATGTTTACCTGGGAGCAGGTAGGGCTGGAAAAACCCACGGCCCGCTCCGTGGTCTATCTCGCCGATGAAGTCCGGGTTCAGGTATTGCTGATAGCCCGCGCTCCCTGATCCGAGGGCTTGTCCGCTATCCCGCGAAAGCGCTTTTCGCCCTTTCCGCTAAAGCGGTAATCCATGCCGGCGGGACTTAGCCCTCAATTGCGACAGCCTGCTTCCGCTCTGAAGACAGGCGTATAGCGTCTACCAGGCGGTGCAGGTCTACGGCAGTGTCGAAGTCGGGCTGGCGGCCCCCCTGGCCTCGGATGGCTTCGCCGAACATGTAATAGAGTTGCCCCACGTTGTAGGGCGCGCCCTGAGGCATACCTTCCAGCACGAAATGGTGTTGACCGGCGATGGACAACTCCTCCAGTTCATCGCTCCCCCGCGCTCCCCGTAGGCGCACCGGGCCGAGCTGGGGGGAATCTTCCGAGTCGGCTATCAATGTACCCTCTCGTCCATAGACCTCAAGGCGGTATCCGCTGCCCGCCCACGGAATGCTGCCCACATGGGCTGACACTACTGCGCCATCGGCGAGCCGCCCATTTATCAGGATGTTGTCGGGCGATGTCACTTCTAGGTACTGGTCGGTATCAGTCTCGTACCACTGGTCGCACTGGGTGGAGACGATGGCCGAAACCTCGGCGAAGTCGCCGACTACGAATCGCATAGCGTCCACGGAGTGGCCTGTGGCGATAGTCAGGGTGTGAGCGCCTAGTTCGACGTCCCGTTGCCAGGTGCGCCCCGAAGGGCGGGCCAATACGCCGCCCCGAATCAGAGTCATGGAACACGACATAATCTCGCCGACATATCCCTGCTCCACGAGCTGTTTCATCTGGAGCACAGCGGGGGCGGCGCGGGCCTGTAGCCCCACCACGGCCTGCACGCCCTTAGCGCGAGCCAGGTCTGCCAGTTCCACCGCTTCCTCTGTGGTTCGGCCCAGCGGCCACTCGGTGAACACGTGCTTGTCGGCGTTGAGAGCGTCTTTGGTAATCTGATAGTGGGCCGGAACCCGCAGAACTACGGCCACCGCGTCTATTTCCGGATGAGCTAACATATCCTGGTAATTGTCGAAAGCCAGTTTCGCGCCGTACTGCCGTTGCGCTTCCTCGGCGGTCTCCTTTCTCGTAGTGCAGACGCCGGTGAGCTCGAACTCCGGGCTGGCGACTATGGCCGGCAGGTGGGAGCGGTGCGCCCATCCCACTGTGGGACTGGCGCCAATGATGCCGAGTCGGATTTTATCGGCCATGATTCAACCTCTATTATGGGCTGTGCCTCGGCATACAGCCGGGCGATTTCGCCCCGATTATACATCGCGGGTAAGATACGCTCTTAAATTGCGGCGCTGGAGACCGGGCGGCAATGTCCCCGGAATGGCCGGTTGATTTTTGATGGCCGGGGCTGATAGAGTTATGCTGTCCCCCTTATTCGGTTGGGAGAGATGCAGCAATGCGAAGAGTAATCATTCCGCTGGTGTTCGTGGCGCTACTGACCATGGCAGCGATTGTGCCGGTGGCCGCAGACGACGGCAAATCCGACGGCAGTCATCCCGGCGGCGGCTGTGAGTATTCGATGTAGGCGCCTTCGGGCAAGCGAACAGAGGGAGGGCCCCCGGATTCCGGGGGCCCTCCCTTTTGCCGGGATTAAGGGTTCGCGGAGCGGCAACTACAACTGGCGTAAGTAGCGGCTGATTTCGTAGTCGGTGACCTGCGAACAATATTCTGCCCACTCTTTCCGCTTATTCTGAATGAAGCTGGAAAAAATATGGTCGCCCAGGGCCTCTCGCAACAAGTCGCTGTCCTCGGCCAGCGAGATGGCATGGCCGAGACTATTGGGCAGCGACCGGATTCCGAGGGCCTGACGCTGTTCCTCGCTCATCCGGGAGGCGTTGTCTGGCAGAGGAGGCGGAGCAGGGTAATCTTCTTCGATGCCCTTCATTCCTGCCGCCAGCATGGCGCTGAAAGCCAGATAGGGATTGCAGGCCGGGTCCGGCGCGCGGTATTCAATGCGCATGGAACTTTCGTAGCCCGGCTTGTATGCCGGCACTCGCACGAGGTCGGCCCGGTTTACGTGAGACCAGGAAACGAATACCGGGGCTTCGTAGCCGGGCACCAGCCGTTTGTAGGAATTTACCCACTGGTTGGTGACCAGGGTAATTTCCGGGGCATGGCGCAACAGACCGGCAATGAACTTGCGCCCCAACTCCGACAGATAGTTCTCGTCGTCCTCATCGAAGAAGGCGTTGTGCTCCCCCTGAAAGAGCGACTGGTGAATGTGCATTCCGGAGCCGTTGACGCCCGCGATGGGCTTGGGCATAAAGGTGGCATAGGCCCCCCGAATCTGGGCCAGTTCCTTCACCACCAGCCGGGCCGTCATCACGCTGTCGGCCATGGCCAGGGCATCGGTGTATTGCAGGTCGATTTCGTGCTGGCTGGGCGCGGCTTCGTGATGGGAATACTTTACCGGAACGTCCATCTTGGCTAGGTTCAGCACGGTATCACGGCGCAGGTCGCTGGCTGGCTGGCCGGATAGTTGGTCGAAGTAGCCGCCATGGTCCAGAGGCTCCGGGTCATCGGGGCCTTTCAAATAAAAGTATTCCAGTTCTGTGCCGACGTAGTAGGTGTAGCCCAATCGAGCGAGACGCTCCAGGTTCCGTTTCAGCGCCGCCCGGGAATCGCCGTTAAAGGAATCTCCCCTCGGACGCCGGATGTCGCAGAACATACGAGCCACGGCGTTCTGCTGGGGCCGCCAAGGGAGCAGGGTGAAGGTGTTGGGGTCGGGGAAGGCGCGCATATCGCTTTCGTCGGAGCGGGCGTAGCTCTCGATGGCCGAGCCGTCGAACCCTACGCCCTCTTCGATGGCGTCGCGCAGGTCGGCGGCGTTGATGGCAAACCCTTTGAGATTGCCTAGAATGTCGGGAAACCAGAGGCGGATGAATTTGACGTCGGCATCCTCGGCCGTCTGCAATACGTAATCTTGCGCCGCCGGGTCGACGTTTGCGCGAAATGTCATGGCAGCCTCCTGCTCCCTCCCCGCGCGGCGTTGAACGGAACGGGCCGCGCCTTCTGGATAGCTATTTTACCACTTGCCGCGAAAGGAAGGCCGCAAGATAAATCCGGCCCCGGGCGAAACAGCGTATGGCATAGTGTAGGCATTGCCGGATGTCCGTTATGGGAAAGGACTTTGCCAGCCCCGGGGGAGTTGGCTGAGAGGGGTGGCGCGCCTGGCAGGACTCGAACCCGCAGCCCCTGGGTCCGAAGCCCAGTGCTCTATCCATTGAGCTACAGGCGCATTGGAGGATTCCGGGGAGGATCGTTGGGGCGAGCGACGGGGTTCGAACCCGTGATCTCCTGTGCCACAGACAGGCGCCTTGACCACTCGGCTACGCTCGCCACGCACTATAATGCTACCAAAAGCGAAAGGCAGTTACAAGCGTATCGGGCCGGTCTGTTTGCCGCCTGAATTGAAACTTGGTGAAATAGACGCATACAATACCGTGGCGAGATTGCGGCACGGCGATACTGCAACAGGATTGCGACAATACGCCTGCGCATTTTAGATAACGCCGGTAAGGAATGGGCGCAGCAGGACGGGTGGGTATGAAGATCAAAGAGATGTGTAGAGCCACGGGAGCTTTCGGTGCATTGGTTGCGCTGTTGCTGCTGGCAGCGTGCAGTGGAGAGACGGAGGCGCCCCCTACCGCCACCGCGGAACCCGTTGGCGCCACGACCGCGCCTATGGCGGCCGGGACGGAGCAGGCCGTTGAAGCGGAATCTGTTCCGGATGAAAGCGGCTCTCCCAGCACCACCAGATTCGTGCGGCTCTATGTTGACCCCCCTACCCTTGACCCGCACCTGACCACAGACGCCACATCTGCCCAGATTATTGTCGAAGTGTTCGGAGGACTGGTTACAATTGACCCGAATCTGGAAATTGTTCCCGACCTGGCCGAGAGCTGGGACATAAGCGAGGACGGCCGCATTTACACTTTCCACTTGCGGCCCGACGCCGTTTTCCACGACGGCAAGCCGGTCACCGCCCACGATGTTATATGGTCGCTGGAGCGGGTTACCAATCCCCTCACGGAGTCGCCCGTGGTGGACCAGTACTTGGGCGACATCGTTGGCGTGGATGAGAAAGTGGCCGGCGACGCCCCAACTATTTCCGGGCTGCGCTTCATCGACGAGCACACCGTGGAGATTACCATCGATCAGGCCAAGTCCTACTTCCTCGCCAAGCTCACCTATCCTACCGGGTTCGTGCTGGATAAGGATAACGTGGAAGCCAACCCCCGAAACTGGTTCCGTGAGCCTAACGGTACCGGCCCCTTCCGTCTGGCCGAGTACCGGGTGGGCGAGACGCTGAAGCTGGGCCGCAGCGAGAATTATCACCTGGGGCCGCCCATGCTGGAGGAAGTGGAGTTAATCCTCAGCGGCGGCACCTCGCTGCTGATGTACGAGAACGATGAAATACACATTGCCGGGGTGAGCCTGGCCGACCTGGACCGACTCAACGACCCCGATAACGAGCTGTATCCCGAATTGCGGACTGCGCCGGCCAACTTCAGCGTTAACTATATCGGGCTGAATGTCAACGAGCCTCCGCTGGACGACGTGAAGGTGCGGCAGGCCCTCAACTTAGCCATAGACAAGCAGGAAATCGCCAGCATCGTGATGGGCGACCTGGTGGAGCCGGCCGATGGTATCCTGCCGCCCAACTTCCCAGGATATGACGAGAGCGTCAGGGGCTACGAGTTCGATCCGGTTCGCGCCAAGCAGCTTTTAGCGGAATCAAAGTACGGCGGCGACCTGGAGAACATCCCGCCCATCACTATTACCACGCCGGGCAGCTTCGGGGCCAACGTCAGCTTGGACATGGAAGTGGTGTTGCAGATGTGGGAGCGGAACCTGGGCATTACCGCCGAGTTCCAGCAAACCGAATTCGCCACCTTTCTGAAAGACCTGCACAAGGGCCGCTTCCAAATGTTCGACATCGGCTGGATTGCCGACTATCCAGACCCGGAGAACTTCTTGGACCTCCTGTTCCATAGCGAAAGCTCCAATAACCATACCCATTACAGCAACCCGGCGGTGGACGAGCTGCTGATGAAGGCGCGGGTGGAGACCGACGAGACGGCTCGATACGCCTTGTACAGTCAGGCCGAACAGCAGATTCTGGAGGATGCGCCCTGGGTGCCGCTGTGGTTCGACGGCGAAAGCAAGCTGCTGGTTAAGCCCAACGTTCAAAACTTTTACCTGCCCCCGCTGATAATCCCGCGAATGCGCTACGTCTACTTGACCGAGGAATAAGCGCCCACCCCTCCCCTGATTTGGAAGGGAGTAAAAGGAGCCGCCGCGACCTATGGCCCCGTACATCCTGCGCCGGCTGTTGTGGCTGCCGGTCATCCTGCTCATAGTGTCCTTCGTGACCTTTGTGCTAGGCCGGTACGGGCCCGGCGACCCGGTGCAAGTGATGATGGGGACCAAGTATGACCCGGAGGCGGCGGAACGAATACGGGAGCGCCTGGGCCTGAACGACAACATCATCGTCCAGTACGGGCGCTATCTGGGCAAGGTCATCCGGGGCGACTTTGGCGAAAGCCTCAAGTACCGGGGCCGCACAGTGGCCGAGCTGCTAAAGGCCAAGATGTGGGTTTCGGCGCAGCTCAACATCGCGGCGTTGGCGCTGGCTGTCGGGTTGGGTGTCCCCATCGGGTTGTTCGCCGCGCTGCGGCAAGGAACCATCATGGACCCGACAGCGGTTTCAATGACGCTGTTTTGGCAGTCGGTGCCTGTGTTCGTTACCGCCCCGGGACTGCTGTGGATTTTCGCCTGGAAACTGGACCTTCTGCCCACTCACGGCTGGGGAGGATTCTTCGATACCCGCATCATTCTGCCCGCTGTGGTTATGGGCGTTGTTGGCGTGGCCCTTATCGCCCGGCTGGTGCGCGCTAGCACGCTGGAGGTTATCAGCAGCGACTATGTCCGCACGGCGCGGGCCAAGGGTTTGCCGGAAAGAACCGTGCGGCTTCGGCACATACTGCGAAACTCCATGATTCCGGTGATAACCCATTTGGGATTTTCCCTTTCGGGCCTTTTGACCACTTCTTTCGTGGTTGAGCGTTACTTCGGTATACCGGGCGTGGGCAATCTGCTCATCGAGGCATTCTTCGCCCGGGATTACCCCATCATAGATGGCGCGCTGCTGATAAGCACAACGATTTTCGTCTTGTCCAATCTGCTGGTAGACCTGATATATCCCTTCATGGACCCCCGGATACGCCTGGGTCAGAGCTATGCAGCGTAGTGGACAAGGGGATGCCGGAACGCTGGCGATGCCAGCGCGGGGGCGCAATTATTGGGCCATATCCTTGCGGCGGCTGCTGTCCAACAAGATAGGCGTCGCCTGCCTGAGCATCATCCTGTTGCTGTACGGCGCGGGGATTCTGGCCCCTCTGGTGACGCCCTACAGTTACAACGACCAGGACTTGGCCAACGTCAAACAATCCCCCAGCCTGGCGCACCCCTTCGGTACTGACCGGCTGGGCCGCGACATCCTAACCCGCGTTATCTATGGTCTACGAACCACTGTCATCCTGACCGTGGCGACAGTTGCCACCGGCAGTCTGGTTCTGGGCATATCCCTGGGACTGGCGGCAGGTTACTTCGGTAAGCTGATTGACACCGTAATTATGAGGGCAGGGGAAATAAGCACCTCCTTCCCGGAGGTGTTCCTGGTGCTGATTATGGTGTCCACCCTGCGGCCGCCGATGCGGGAATGGCTGCGCGGGGTGGAAGATACGCTGGGAGTGGAAATCATCAAGCTGGGCATAGCCGACTACTTCGCGCTGTCGCTGGCTCTGGCCATATTTTCCTGGTTCGGCATGGCGCGGCTGGTGCGGGGGCAAGTGTTGCAGGCCAGGGAAGAGCAATATGTGGACGCCGCCCGTTCCATAGGCTGCCATACGCCCCGGTTGCTGTTCCGCCACGTCCTGCCCAACGTGATGGGACCGGTGATCATAACGTTATCCGCCAGCTTGGGAGCCGTGGCCGGCGCCGAGATGTTCATTAGCTTTCTCGGCATTGGCATCCAGCCGCCGACTCCCAGCCTAGGAGTGATGATTTTCGAGAACGGCAGTCTCTCGGTCTTGCGGACTACCCCGCACCTACTGCTGTTCCCGGCGGGAGTGGTGATAGTACTGCTGTTTACATTCAACTTGCTGGGCGACGCAGTGAGCGACGCCTTTAATCCCAGGACGCGGTAGATTTCCCTTCACCGTTCCTGTTCCGCCGCCGGAGGAAGGGCAGCGCGCCCATGCCCAAGGTCCCGGCCATCAGCGCCAGCATCCCCAGCCCGTTGGACGCTGTTCCCTCCGGCGGCGCGGAGCATCCCGACGCCCCGCTGCCGCCCTCGTCGCCTTCCGCCCCGGGTGCCTGTTGGGGCGCGGTGGTGGACTCTGCGGCGGGAGCCGCCGGCTCCGGGGTAGACTCTTCCGGCTCGGAAGACTCGGCGGACGACGCCACTGGGGCGGGCGTTTCTTCCGTAACAGCCGGTTCCACTCCGCTTCCGGCTTCCTCGTTTGTTCCGCCAGCTTCTTCCGCCTCTTGCAGCCGGCTCTCCATCTCTTCCGGCGAGGGCAACGGCTCGAGGCCTAGCGACAGCCGCCACTCCGTGTCCATCCCGTACTGGTCAACGCCGTAGACCTGGAGCAGCGCAGCGTCTATATCCTGAGTCTGGCGAACCACGTCGAAAAGCTGGGAAATGCGGTCTTCGCCCCATCTCTGAACCATAAACTCAACTACCGACTTGCCCTGCCCATAGGCGATTAGAATGTCCTCCGGCTCGCCGGTGAAAGACCGCAAGTACCACAGCGGACGGATGCGGCGAGTGTAGATGCCGTATCGCAGGGCTGCATCGTAATCGTCGGTTTGGTCGATGTTGCCGTACTCCGCCAGCCCCTCGTTGAGCCACGTCGGGATTGCCGAGGCGGTGCCGCCCGCCGCTTCCGCCACCAGCAGATGCGTGAACTCGTGGGAAACCGTGCCGGTTACGGTGGGGTCGAACCCGTGGATTAGCAACACTCGCTCGTTGGAGAAGGCCATGCCCTGGGCCACCAGGTCCTGATTTACCGCCGCCGAGCGAAAGGGGAGGGCCGCGGACATATGACGGTAGTTGTTGTAGGTCACAATCCGCAGCGGTTCCTTGGGGGCGATTCCCAGCACCTTCACCATGTTGTCCATGGTCTCTCGGGCCGCGTCGAGGATAGTGTTCGCCCGCTCCTCCACGTACTCGCTGTAGTAGTAGACGGTAATCAGGTCATCGGATATGGTGAGCCACTGGAACCGGCTGTCGGTGTATACAAACTCGGTTTCCTCGGTGCGCGCCACGCCGCCCGCTTGGTCGCGGATCTCGAAGCGGTAGGTAATCTTCGTGCCGGGCGGGAAGTAGCCCCCGGCGCCGGAAGTGGATACCAAGGTTTCGCCTTCGATGCTCTCGCTGGGCTCGAACTCAAAAGACCGGTAGGCGCTGCGCCCGCTTTGGTCGGCCTTCTTGAAGAAAACTCTTACTTCGTCAATGATTCCCGGGCTTTCCGCGGCTACGCGAAACAATATCCCATCGGGGAAACTGCTCTCGGCGGTGGCCTCCACCACCTTGACGTCTCCCTCATCGGCGGACGCCAGCCAGGGCGCCGCTAGAGCCCCAAAGCCCAAGGTTATCAGAATTGCCATGAGCCGCAGACTTGCGGCTGTTGCTATGTGTCCAGTCATTTTGCGCTTCCTTAGAACGGCGGGTTGAGTTTACTACAAACTCAGGACAATGGCATTTTGACTCAGCATATCCCGTTATTCCCCCGTCCGCTCTCCCCCGCTACCTACGCCCACTCCCCCGTCATTCCCGCGAAAGCGGGAATCCATCTCAGGGCTATCGCATTTGAAATTTCAGGCCGGTTATACTCCTGTGGAAATAAGAGAACGTAAGGCGAAATTCGTTGAATTTTTGCTCATATAATATTTGATTCAAGCACTGGATTCCCGCGAAAGCGGGAATGACGGGTATTAAGCCGCTCATATGCGATTGCATTGGAATCCATTTGAGGTCAACTTGACTGTCAAATAGGCGTTGCCTACAATCAACTGCCGGAATCCTTAATGCCGTAATCCGGTAAAAGCCCGCCCTGATTGAACGTTGCCGGGTTGCTGTCCCCCTCTTTCCTAGAGCTTTCGCAAGGGGTGTAATAAAGATGGCGATTAGAGTTGGCCAGGTCATTCAGCTAAGTTTCGAGCCTTTCTACATTGACATGGAGCGGCGTGGAGTGGAACTGCGCCCCATCGGCCTGAATGACGTGGCCGAGGCCATGAGAGAGGGCGAGATAGACGGCGGGCCTGTGCCTCTCACCGACAGCTTCGAGATGGATGAGTTTGCAACTCCTATTGCCGGTTTCTGCCTGTCTTCCTCCACCCGTTCCGGCAGCAACCTGTTCTACTCCCGCATGCCTATTGAGGAACTGGACGGAGGGCGCGTTGCCTTGTCGGAAGTTGACCCCACAACGGTGCAACTGTTGCAGGTGTTGTTGGCGAAGAAGTACCAGAAAGACGTCCCGCAATTGGTGCAGACTGCCGACGAACATGATGCGCTGGTCATCTCCGGCGATGCTGCCCTGCGCCGCCGCCGGGGTATGCGCGGTTACGGCCATCGCTACGACCTGGGCGAGGAATGGAATCGTTTTACCGACCTGCCCTTTGTTTTCGCCCGCTGGATGCGCCGCAGCGAGATGGAACGAAGGGACTCGATGTTGCTGGAAGACACGCTATATGTGGGCCTTGAAGAGGGGGTAGACAGCCTATTCCACCTCTCAGAACCTCGCGAGAACCTCCTGATGCTGGCCCGGGATGTGATGGAGTACATCATCGGCTACCGCTATTTCGTGGGCCTTTCCGAACAGAAATCCATAGACCTCTTCCGTGGGTATCGCGACCAGGTAGTGGCCTCTTAGCTTGTCGCAACCAGCGAGTTCTCCCGAGAGTTTAGCCGTGGTTAAGGTTCTTGATTCCTGTTACGAATCCACGGGCCGTCCCGGTTTTATCTGCGACTTTTCGCCTCCCCGTTCCGGTAGCATAAACGAGGCGAGGCGGGCCGATATCCACGCCGATTTCATTTCCGTGGCCTACAACCCCGGGCGGGCGGTTCGAGCCAACTCCGCGTTTCTGGCCGCCGCCATTCGCCGCGAGACCGGCAAGGAGACCATTTTCACTCTCGCCTCTCGAGACATGAACCGGCTGGCGATTCAGTCGCTGTTGCTGGGCGCGCAGATGCTGGGACTGGAAAACGTGGTGGTGGTTCAAGGAGACCAATTCAACGATAGAGACCGGGCACTGCTGGCAGTGAACGGCTACCGCCCTACAGAACTTATCTCTGGGATTCTCGCCATGAACGAGGGGCTAGATTTCCGGGGTTCCAACCTTCAGGAGCCTACGACGTTCTGTATCGGGGCAACTTTCGACTTGGGACGGGGTATTGACCGCGAAGCGGCGCTGGCGGCGCGAAAAATAGAAGCCGGAGCCGACTTCCTGGTATCGCAGCCCATTTTCGACCCGGAGGACGCCCGCCGTTTCCGCGACAGCTATCATCAGCAAAGGGGCGTGGCCCTGGATGTTCCGGTGTTCTATGGCCTGCAAATCCTGGAGCCGGGCGGGGTGCTGTTCAGTAGCGTTCCCGAGGGCGTTCGGGCAGAGCTGGATGCTGGCCGTCCCGGTGGGGACATTGCCATGGAGCTATATGGCAGGTTCCAAGAAGCCGGCCTGCGCAACGTGTATCTGATGCCCCCGATACGCCGGGGCGGCGCGCGGGATTACGGGGCGGCGCGAGATTTCCTGGAGCGGGTAACGGCAGAGTAACAAGGAGTATTTCGGCCCGGGCTCGTTTGTTCTGGTCGCCGCCGTTCAGGTCCCTGGCAGGATTACCCGGCATCGGAGAGAACAACCGCGGCGTCCGCCTCGGCGACTTGCTGGTATCAATGCTTGCCGGGCATTGCAGCTATGGGTCAAGCATCGACATCTTGAATGAGCAATCTTCCAGGTCATCCTCAATTTCCTCTAGCTTGGTGATTTTATCGTCAGCCGCGTCGTGGGCTTCGGACAGATAGAAATCATCCTCAAATCGCCGCGGATCTCCTCTGCCTCTTCCCGCATGGACTAATGATTGTTAAAGCCTCATCAATCAGCGCTTTTGCTTTAGCCAGTTGTTGTTGGCCCTGCTTAGGCCGTTCTCTACTTGCCATGATTTTCCTTCCGAACAAACAAGGGCGCGAGGTTTTGCGCCCTTGTTTGATTATGGAGTGTTTGGTAACAGAAATGGAAATACCTCGCAACCTACGGCGCCCACGGCGCCGGTGCCAGGCTGTCCATTGAGTCGGTGACCACGTCTACCACCGCCGGGCGGCCCGACGCAAACGCCTGCTCTAGAGCGCTCTGAATTTCGCCGGGGCGCTCCACGCGGATGCCGAAGCAGCCGATGGACTCCGCCACACGGGCGAAATTGGTGTCTGTGAAGCTCCAGAGTTCCTCAGGGCTGCCGCCCTCCAGACCGGCGTAGGCGCGCTGATCGCCGCGCTGGTCCTGGCTGAGGGCGCTGTTGTTGTTGATGACCGTTACCACGTTGATGTTGTTGCGCACCGCCGTTTCCAATTCGGCGATGTGATACCAGAATCCGCCGTCGCCGCTGAAGCAGAGCACCGGGCGGTCGGGCAGGGCGCACTTGGCCCCCATAGCCGCCGAGAGCCCCCAGCCCAGCGATCCGGCGCAGCGGATGTAGCCTTGCGTCGAGTGGTTGAAGTCAATCATGCTGCCAGTCCAGATTCCCGAGTGCCCGGTGTCGGCCACCAGCATGGCGTCGGAGGGCAGGAACTGGGTGATTTCATGGCAGAGCCGCTCTGGGATGATAGGTATCGCGTCCGAGTTGGCGCGGGGGGCTACGTCGTCGCGCCATTCCTGGACCAATTGTTGCGCCCGGCCCACCCAGTCGGCGCGGCCGCCGATGGGTTCCAGCACCTCGATCATGCGGCGCAGGGTGGCCTTGGCGTCGCCGTGCATCGCCACTTCGGCGGGATATGTGCGGCCCAGCTCTCTGGGGTCTATGTCTACCTGAATTACACGGACGCCGGGCGAGGGTACCCGCCACTCGTTGGTGACCTGGCTGCCGGTATGGCTGCCTATGTAGAAGACCAGGTCGGCCTCGCTGACCACCCGGTTAGCGCACCAGCGGGAATAGGAGCCGACGACGCCCACGGCCAGGGGGTGGTTGTCGGTAATGGTTCCCTTGGCGTTCAGGGATGTGGCAACCGGAATTTGAAGCATTTCGGCCAGCTCCACGACTTCCTGTTGCGCCTCTGATGATGTTACGCCGCCGCCGGCCACGATGACCGGACGCTGCGCTCCTGCCAGCGCCCTTGCCGCCGCCCGCACGCTCTCCGGGTCGGCCTCGGGCCGGAAGGCGGGACGTTGGGCGAAGGCGGCCTCGAACATCACCTCGAAGTCGCCTTCGGCCTCGGTGGCATAGTCGCCGGTCATGCCCTGAATGTCCAGATGAACCGGCGCGGGTGCTCCGGTGGTGGCCTCCCGGAAAGCCTGGCGCAGCAAGTGGGGCAGTTGCTCGGCGTTGTCCACCACCGCACTAAACTTGGTGACCGAGGCGAAGGGTTTGGAATGCTCGATTTCCTGGTAGGCGTTCCTGTACTGCTCGTCGCTGCGTTTGTGTCCGGTTAGGGCGATGACCGGGGATAGCCCCAGGTAGGCGTCCTGCAATCCGGCGGCCAGGTTGGCCGCCCCCACCGACTGGGCCATGCAAACGCCCGGCTTGCCCGAGGCGCGGGCGTATCCGTCGGCCATATAGGCGGCGGCCTTTTCGCCGTGGGTGATGACCCGCTTGATGCCGATGAGGTCCATCTCGGCCAAAGCCCGCCTCAGGATGGCCGGCACTAAGAAAACGTGGGTAACGCCGTAGGCCTTGAGAGTGTCGGCCATAAATTTCGCGCCAGTCATACGCGCCATGTCGTTATCTCCCGTTGCTGGAAATGGGATGGAATCTTTTGAAGCAAGACGCAAAGGCGCAAAGGATTTGGATACCGGAAGGACATTGTGTCTTTGCGCCCTTGCGCCGAAAAGTTAAATGCCCCGCTCTTCAAACACCTCTTTGGCGACGCGGGCGGCATTGGCGGCGGTAGGCCAGCCGCCATAGAAGGCCATGTGGCAGATTATCTCGGAAATCTCCTCCTTGGTGACGCCGTTGTCCAGCGCGCGCCCGATGTGTCCGCGAAGCTGGTCGGTGCGATAAAGGACGATGAGGCTGGCGACGGTAATCATGCTACGGTCGCGTTTGGACAATTCAGGGCGCTCCCAAACGTCGCCGAACAGCACATCGGCGCTCAGTTCTCCCAGTTTGGGCGAAATTTCTGCGGTAACGGTTCTTGCGGTAGTCATAGCTGGACTCCTTAATTATTGGCAATTGAGTCGCGATTATTTGTCTGAATCAGAATTTATTCGGATAGGAAAATTCTGATTCAGACTATACCCGGCCCCCAGGTGACGCCGAACTCGGCCCGCTCAACGCGGCGTCCGGTGAAGTCTGCCGCTTTCACTTGGGCCAGCCAGAGGGCCGCCTCA
This sequence comes from Dehalococcoidia bacterium, assembly GCA_965199995.1. GTDB lineage: Bacteria > Chloroflexota > Dehalococcoidia > Lucifugimonadales > UBA3495 > VXOI01. The sequence continues at coordinate 761,388 of OZ241328.1, forward strand.
CGGATAGTTTCGGGCTGATCCATGGGTATAGCCGCGGTGCCGGGCCAATGGCCGCGGCGGTTCATCCATGTGTCCACCTTGCCGGGGCTGAGGACGTTGACCGCGATGTTGTGTTCGCGCACTTCCTCGGCCAGACTGGTATAGGCCCGGTCCAGGGCGGCTTTGGTCATGGAGTAGCCGACGCGCCCCGGGCGATAGCCTTGCGACGCGCCGGAAGTGATGCAGAATATCGCCCCGCCGCTTTTCTGGGCGATCATCGCGGGCAGAGCATACTTGCAAAGCAGGATGGGGGCGCGGATGTTGGTCGCCATGGCCCGGTCCAGCAGGTCTTCGTCAATCTCGGTCACCGGCGACTCGCAGTCTATGCCCGCGTTGGACACCACCACGTCAATACGCCCGAAGTGCTGCAAAGTTTCCGCTACCAGCCTTTGCAGGTCGTCGGCGGAGGTCACGTCGCACTGTACCGGCAGGGCCTCCCCGCCGGCTTGGGCAATGGCACGGGCTGTGTCGTTGATGTCGCCGGCGGCGTACTTCGGCCACTCGGATTGCGCCGATATGTCGGCAGTGGTGCGGGAGGCCACTACCACCTGGGCGCCGGCCTCGCCGTAGGCCAGGCAAATTTGTCGGCCTATGCCCCGGCTGCCGCCCGTTACAATGGCGACCTTGCCTTTCAGCGCCATCAGGCCGCCGGACGGAAGTAAGGAAGGGTGATGTTGTCGTCCAAGGCCCGGAAAACCACTTCAACGGCCATGCCCACTTTGATATGCTCGGGGTCGGGCTCGCACTCGATCAGGTTGGAGGGCATCCGCGGCCCTTCTTCCAGCTCAACGATAATCGGCACGTAGGGAGCGCGGTCGCGGAAGGGCGGCGTCGGCCCGCGATGCACTATGGCGAAGGTGTGGATGATGCCCCGCCCGCTGCTTTGGATCCAGTCGGTGTCGCGGGAAAAGCAGCCTGGGCAGATGTCGCGGGGGTAGAAAAAGGCCTTGCCGCTGTGTTTGCAATACCGCAGCCACAACTCCCCCTCCCTGCACTTCTCGAAATAGAAATCCGACTCCGGCTGCGGCGTGGGCGCCGGAATCGGCGGCAACTGTTGCTGGGTCATACTCACATCTCCAATACTCAAGGCGAAGGAATCGGGGCCGGAATGCCCCGGGTTGGCCGCCCCAAGAATACGTAGACAGGCCGCGCCCGTCAAGGAAAGGGTGCGGCCCTCTGAGGCTAGGTGCTGGCTAGAGCGTTTATTCGTTGCTACCGACTGCTTCGCGTAAGCCACCGACTTTTTCGTTCAGAACGGCGATATGCTCGGCTAGGTCACCACGAATTTTTTCGACCCGTTTGAGGATGTTGTCGCCGTTGTTCCTACCGTTGTTCCTAATGGTTGTAGCCCAAGTTGTAATTTGATTCAGATCTCCAGTATAGGACTCGATTCCGCGAATGGCGTTCTCGATAGCGATAAAGTCCGCGCCCACTTTGCCGCTGTGCACTTTGGTGCGGACTGAGAGGGCTTTGGCGACCGACAGACCGGCATTGAGAACCACATCGCTGGCAGGGTCTTCCGCATTCCAGACTACCACTATGTCATTGCCATTTCGACTGAACGGTTCAACCGTATTCTTGACAGTACGAGCAGAGAAAACGAACAACCCGACACCTGCCTCCCTGTTCTCTCTTGCCTCTTTCAGTTCTGATAAGGCCTTGCTGAATGTGCAAGATTTATCTTGCTTCGTTTCGACGACGATTCTCGATCCAGCCGCTACGTTGTCCGCGCCGAGTTCAATAACGGCGTCGCCTACCTTGCTGTTCCTGATTCTGCCCTGTGTGTCGCTGGTGTTGGTAACTGCATCGCCCGACTTTTGGCTCCACTCTTCTATAAAATCGAAAACATCGTCCTCAAAAACCTTGCCGTGGTGAGTGCCACGCTGCGCTTCTTGCCTGCGGGCGGACAGCTCGGCAACTTTCTCGAATATGGCAGTTTGAGCTTCTGAATACGCTTTCTTTTGAGTTTTGAGGCCGTCGTCTAGTTTCTTTGTCATGTTCGTTACAAATTTTTCGACTGACTCTGTAATTTGGCCGTTGGAGGTCTCAACGCTGCGACCAGAGTGCTAAGGATGCCATTGGAATTTGTCAAAGAAATCTCGTTCCACACCCATTCCTGCTGGCTGGTAAACAGAGCGTTGCCGGACTGCTTGATTTGGGCAATCAGCCCTTCTGTTGGTTCGGGGTTAAGAGCTTTCCCCAACTGGCTCTCTTTGCCCAAGTAGGGTTCCATCGCTGCCGTCAGCATGGAGTTTCCGGTATCGAACCGGCTTTGGATGGTATCGGCTACCCCCCCAGGGGTTGCCGTCTTTCCCAACCAATCCCTGAATCCGCTGGTTGAGGTGCGCCTGTTGCCGGGTCGAGATATTATTTGAGTTCGCCTCTCATTCGCGCGGTTACGTCGCTTACGTGTTTGCCAAAGGCGTGGCCCATTTCTGTGATGAGATGATTTTCTGCCTGCGGCACCTGGTTAGCGTCTATCCGGCTTGAGCCTGCCGCAAGGCGATGACGCAGATTTTCATTGCGGATATGGCGAAATCGTCCCGCTCCTTCCCTTCCGTGTATCCTGCCAATTCGCTACACAAATCGCTATCATTGATGATTAGGTTCAGGTCGATGATGTCTGCGCCGTTAGGGTGAGCGCTGTTGGTCATTGTGCCATTGCTGGTTGCACCGTTCGTCGTCATATCATTCTCCACGTCGCCGCGGATAGCTACCATATATTGAATTCGGCAGTTTAAAGATTACATAATACAGTATATGCCAGAGGGGGTAAGAGCCATGCGTATAGCGGTCATGGGCGCTGGCGGTGTTGGCGGATACTTGGGTGGGATGCTGGCGCGGGGCGGGCATGACGTGTCGTTGATTGCGCGGGGAGCGCACTTGGCGGCCATCCGGGAGTATGGGCTGCGCGTCGTGCGGGACAACGAAGACTTCACCGTGAACTGTGCCGCTACCGATAATCCGGCAGAGGTTGGGCTGGTGGAGGTGGCGCTGCTGACTACCAAGACTTACCAGAACGCCGCCGCCGTCCCGGCGATGGTCCCTATGGTTGGCCCCGATACCACCGTTCTTTGCCTGCAGAACGGCATTGACAGCTATCTGGCGCCGGCGGGAGCCTTCAGCGCGGAGCGCGTGATGCCCGGGGCGGTGTACATCGAGGTGGGACGGGACGGCCCCGGAGTGGTGCGGCAGGCTGGCGACGTGGTGCGAGTAGTGTTCGGGGAAACGGACGGGATGCTGTCGGACCGCGGGCGGGCCATCGCCGACGCCTTCAACGCCAGCGGGATTCCGGCGGAACTGACCGGCGACATACGCGCCGGGCTGTGGTCGAAGTTCCTGTTCATCGCCACCATGGCCGGGGTGACGTCAATGGCCCGGAAGACCCTGGCGGAATTGATGCCGCGCCCCGAATGGCGCGACGTGGTGGTGGGGTGTCTGCGGGAAGTGGAAGGGGCAGGCCGCGCCAACGGCGTGAATTTCCCTTCCGACGTGCACCAGACGACGCTGGCCTACATCGAAGACAACCTGGCCGACTTGCAAGCATCGATGCACACCGACGTTATGGCGGGCCACCCGTTGGAGCTGGAAGCGCTGAACGGCGCGGTAGTCCGGGCTGGCCGGGCCGGCGGCGTTCCCACTCCTATCAACGGCGTTATCTATGCGATGCTGAAGCCGCTGGTTGATGGGGCGATGCTGAAGCCGCTGGTTGATGGGGCGATGCTGAAGCCGCTGGTTGATGGGGCGATGCTGAAGCCGCTGGTTGATGGGGATGGTTGTCTGAATCAGGATTTTCAGAATTAAGGGATGTACTGGATGGAAGAGAAATCCTGAAAATCCTGATTCAGACGGCATACTTTGACACCGCCCTGTGCTGCTCTTAGCATACACTTGCTCTAGCCTCTCTCCCTGAGGGAGAGAGAACTTGTACTGAGGTTGTGACTATGGAAGCGAGCATAATATCCCACGTCGCCATCTGCGTTCGGGATGTGGAACGGTCGCTGGGCTTCTACCGCGACATTCTGGGAATGACGGTGGACTTCGACCAGATTCAGGACACCACAACCGGCGGCCTGCCCAGCATATACAAGCACTCCCGCAACACCCGCAGAACCACCCACGTCCGCTATGGGCCGGGCAAGACCGCTCCGTCGCTGGTGTTGACGTGCCATCCCGGCGAGGAGCCTGACGGCGGCCCCATCAAGCTAGACCAAGTGGGTATTAGCCACATCTCCTTTACCGTTCCCAACGTGAAGGCGCTGGCCGAAGAGCTGGTCAGCAAGGGCGTCGAGTTGGCCGCGCCACTGGAAGCCTTCACCGCCCCCGACGGACGGGTGAGCAGCATCTTCGTGTATGACCCGGACGGCATCCTGGTGCAGTTCGACGACCACGGTTAGCCCCGGATGTTTTATTGACTTACGACCCTGGACATATACCCTTGTCAGGTATGCAAGCGGGAGGTATGCAAACTGATGTCAGACGCCAATGAGCGGTTAAGCCACGCCGACCGCCATGACTTGGACAAGCTGGTCCGCTGGAAGACGGGATTGGATACCGCTGCGAAGGGGGAAGCGACGGATTTCCCGGTTTGCGCCATATTCTTGGTGTCGCCGGAAGATCGCGCCTCTCACGACATCTTTCGCCAATACCGTTCCGCTTTTGAGGAGCTGGGCGGCGGCTTCCACCACTTAGTGATTTTCGGTCAGCACGGCGTATCCGCGACTCAGGAAGCCTTCCTGTCGGAAGTGGAGATGGAGCAAGCCAGCGTTCCGCTCTTGGTCATCGCTCCCATAGACTGGGATAGGGCGGACGATGCGAGGGTATTCTGCCTGGACCTGCCCAAAGGAGACCGGGCGGACGAGCCGGATGCCTCTCAGAGTTGGGGAACCGTCCTAGGGCGGGTTCGCGTTGCAATGGCGGAGGATTCGCCGCTGGCCCTGGATAGGGTTGAAGGGATAAAGGCGGGTCTATTCCGTCGAGGGCCGCTTCCTGAAACTGTGGCCGCCGTTCAGTCAGATTTGGGCGGCGTTGGCTCTGGGTTCCCGCTTTCGCGGGAATGACGGTGGCCTACCGTGGGATGACGGTGGCCTACCGGGGGATGACGGTGGCCTACAACGCGGCGGTGACAATCGCCCAGACGCCCCATCCGGCCAGCAGCACCCCGGTGCCCCGGCTGACCCACTCGCTCATGGGAGCCACCTTTTCCGCCAGAACGAAGGCGGCTAATGCGGCAATCCATACCAGGTTCATCACCCCCAAAACGAACAATAGCAGCATCAGCGCCCAGCAGCAGCCCAAACAATAGGCGCCGTGTTCCAGCCCCATTCGCAGTGCGCCCTGGTGTCCCTCTCGCCACGAGGTCATCAGGAAGCCCATGGGCGTGCGGCATTGCTTCAGGCAGGCGGTTTTCAGAGGACTCCACTGGAAAACTCCTGCGACCAGCAGCAACGCCCCGCCCAAGTAACCACTGGTGGATGCTCCCATCATCGAAGACAGCAGCGAGGTTTGGTGCAGGCCCCAATTCCCCAGAGTTGCCGCGACGGCGAAGGCGGCCCACACCACAATGTACCCAGCCAAGAAGATGCCGGTGGGAACATAGGGCGCTTCCCGCTCACGCCGCTTGCGGTTCACGACGGCGAACATCAGCAGCATGGGCGCGGCGGAAGGGGCCATCATCGCCACCATCATCACGGCCCACATCCCGAACATCAGGCCAAAATCGGCCACGCTCCACGACCGCATATCGGCCATGGCCATACTCATGCCCATTCCGTCGCCCATGCCCATGCCGGTTTCGGCGAGATAGACGGTATAGGCCCAAGAGATGGCGGCGATGATGAGGATGGCGGCGATGACCACGGCCCGGTCGCGCCGGAGAATCTGCTCCAGAGCGGAAGGCGCGGTAGCGGCGGCGGGTTTAGGTTGAGCGGCCACGGATAGGACTCCCTGCCTGGGACTGAATGCGGATTGCTCTGAATGTAACTTACAGCTTGACCCTATGTCGAGTAGTGCTATAATTCACGCCGCAGGAGGTGGGCAATTGGAAGCATTTGATTTCGTATCTCCGAAGAGTATCGACGAAGCAGTCTCGATACTGAATGAACAAGGCGACCGGGCAAGAATGATAGCCGGCGGCACCGACATCCTGGTAATGATGCGGGCCGGGCGGCGTCTGGCTGACGTAGTGGTGGATGTGAAGGGTATCCCGGAACTCAATGAGATGACTCTTGTCGAGGATGGCGGGCTAACCCTCGGAGCGGCGGTGCCGTGTTATCGCATATACCAGGACGAGGCCGTAGCATCGGCCTACCCGGGGTTGATTGACTCGGCGACGCTTATCGGCGGCATCCAGATTCAGGGCCGGGCCAGTATCGGCGGGAATCTGTGCAACGCTGCGCCCAGCGGCGACTCTATTCCGGCGGTCATCGCTCTGGGTGGAGTATGCAACATCGCCGGCCCCAATGGGTCTCGGCAGTTGCCGGCGGAAGACTTTTGCACCGCGCCGGGCCAAAATGCCCTCCAGCAGGGGGAGATGCTGGTATCCATATCGTTCCCTGGGCAGGCCGTCAATGCGGGCGCCAATTATCAGCGATTCATACCCCGCAACGAGATGGACATCGCTGTCGCAGGCGTAGGCAGCTCCGTCGTCTTGGATGAAGCGGGCCAGAACTTCGTGTCGGGCCGCGTATCTCTCGCTTCAGTGGCCCCTACCCCGGTATTCTCCCAGGCCGCCGGGGACAGCTTGGCCGGTAAACCCGTTTCCGATGAGGCCATTCGAGAGGCTTCCGAGTTGGCTATGGCCGACGCTAAACCCATCACCGATATGCGTGGCACTATCCGCCAGCGGATTCATCTCATCGGCGTTCTGACGCGCCGCACTCTCAATATCGCCGTAGAGCGGGCCAGGGGAGGATAAAGGATGCCCGGAGTTGTTCACGTTCAGGCAAAGATAAATGGCGAGGACACCAACTTTCTCTGTGAGCCTCGCCAAAGCCTGCTGGAAGTGCTGAGGGACGTTCTCGGTATGACCGGCACCAAGGAAGGATGCAACGACGGCAACTGCGGCGCCTGCACAGTGATGCTGGACGGCCGCATCGTAGACTCCTGTCTGGTTCTCGGCGTGGAGATTCAAGGCCGCGAAGTACAGACCATCGAGGGTATGGCTTCGCCGGGCGCCCTGCATCCCTTGCAGCAGTCCTTCCTGGAGAACGCCGCATTGCAGTGCGGCATCTGCACCCCCGGCTTTCTGATGGCATCGCGCGCCCTACTGGACGCCGAGCCGGACGCCGATGAGGGGCGGATTCGCCACTGGCTGGCTGGCAACCTCTGCCGTTGCACCGGATACGATAAGATAGTCCGTGCGGTGTTGCAGGTAAGCACCAGTTCCGATAATTAGCCGACGGATTCCGTCGGCATTCCTAGGGCTCTCGAAGGCGGCTCTGAACTGGGCCGCCTTTCTGAGTATCCCTTTCTGAGGATCAATGAGTGAGGTGGATTAGCTGTGACTACTCCCAATCAAGTTCTTTCCGAGGTGGAATACAACATTGTCGGCAAGCGTCCTGTGCGGCCCGACGGAGTGGACAAGGTAACCGGCCGCGCTCAGTACGGCGCAGACATGAAGCTGAACGGACTGCTTCATGGCAAGGTGCTGCGCAGCCCGCATCCCCACGCCCGTATCCGCTCCATCGACACCGGCAAGGCCGAGGCCCTGCCCGGGGTCAGGGCCGTCGTAACGGCCAAGGACCTTCCTTTCGCCTCCCGCAGCAAAGAAGAGATGGGCGGCGACTATGGCAGGCTCAAGTTCGCCTCCGACCATATGCTGGCCAGCGACAAGGCCCTCTTTAAGGGCCATGCCGTCGCCGCAGTCGCGGCTGTCAACGCTCACGTGGCCGAGTCAGCCCTGGCCCTGATTGAAGTTGACTACGAAGTCCTGCCGGCCGTGGTTGATGTCCGTGAGGGCATGCAGGAAGGCGCTCCCCTGTTGCACGAAGAACTGCGCACTTCCGCCATGGGCGAGATATCCGACAAGCCCAGCAACGTGGCGTCCCACCTTACCTATGAGAAAGGAGACACCGAGAAAGGCTTTGCCGAGGCCGACGTGATTGTGGAGCGCGAATACACCACCGCCTCGGTGCACCAGGGCTACATCGAACCGCACAACTCCACCGCCATGTGGAACGCCGACGGACAAGTGAGCGTCTGGACCAGTACCCAAGGCTCTTTCGCCGTGCGCGCCGCCGTGGCCGATGTGCTACAAATGCCGGTGTCCAGAGTCAAAGTTACGCCCATGGAAATTGGCGGCGGATTCGGCGGCAAGATTACTGCCTACCTCGACGCCATCACCGCCGTCCTGTCCAAGAAGGCCGGTGCTCCGGTCAAGCAGGCTATGACCCGCGCTGAGGTTTTCGAGGCGTCCGGCCCGGCCCCGGGTTCGTGGATGAAGGTTAAGGTAGGAGCTAAGAACGACGGCCGTCTGACGGCGGTGCAGATGGAAGTGGCGATGGACGCCGGAGCCTACCCCGGCTCGCCGGTGATGCAGGCCATCACCTGCGCCTTCGCCTGCTACGACGTGGAGAATGGCAAGGTTGATGGTTATGATGTGGTGGTCAACAAGCCCAAGACCGCTGCCTACCGCGCCCCAGGCTCGCCGCAGGCGGCCTTCGGGGTGGAGACGGCGATGGACGAGCTGTGCCGGGAACTTGGCATAGACCCCATTGAGTTTCGCTTGCTCAACGCCGCTAAGGAAGGGACTCGCCGCATCGAAGGGCCGGTAGCCAGGCGCATCGGCTATGTGGAATGCCTGGAGGCGGCCCGAGGCCATGATCACTACCAGGCGCCGGTGGAGGGCGAGAACCGGGGCCGCGGCGTGGCTGCCGGTTACTGGATGAACCGCGGGTTCCAGTCCAGTTGCGTGGTTACGGTCAACTTCGATGGCACCGTCAGCCTCATTATGGGTTCCGTGGACATCGGCGGTACCCGCGCTTCCATCGCCCAGCAGACGGCTGAAACCCTCGGGATATCCTACGAAGACGTGAAGCCAACGGTGGTGGACACCGACTCCATTGGCTACACTATGGTGACCGGCGGCAGCCGCACATCCTTCGCCACCGGCATCGCCGCCATTGAGGCCGCCGAGGCGGTTAAGGCCCAGCTAGTGGCCCGAGCCGCCAAAATCTGGGACACCGCCGAAGATGACGTGGAATATGCCGACGGCGAGGTGCGACACAAGTCGGACCCTGAGCTGCGTCTTGGTTTCAAGGACTTGGCGCGCCAGCTCGCCACCACCGGCGGCGCCATCGCCGGACAGTCCAACGTCGATCCCGCCGGCGAGGGCAATTCCTATGCCGTGCATATTGCCGACGTGGAGGTTGACCCGGAGACCGGCAAGACCGGCATCACTCGCTACACAGCCATCCAAGACGCAGGTAAGGCCGTTCACCCCAGCTACGTCGAGGGGCAGATTCAGGGCGGGGTGGTTCAGGGCATCGGATGGGCGCTCAACGAAGAGTATTACTTTGACAATAGCGGACGGATGATGAATCCGACGTTCCTGGACTATCGAATGCCCACTTCGCTCGACTTGCCGATGATAGACACAGTTATCGTGGAAGTTGCCAACCCGGGGCATCCCTACGGGGTGCGCGGCGTTGGCGAGGTGCCTATCGTGCCTCCCATGGCCGCCATCGCCAACGGCATTCACGAGGCCACCGGCCATCGCCTTCGCAGCCTGCCTATGAGCCCCGGCAAGGTGCTGGAAGCGGAGTGGGAACAGAACGGCGGCTAGATCCTTCAGCGGTTTAGCAGCGTCAGGGGCGGGGGTCTAACCCGCCCCGTTATTTTGTTGAAGCTCCATCAAAGAGAGTTGGATAAAGAGGATTGAATCGCCGCCCCTTGAATCCCAGCCCAGGGGAAGGTAAATTGAAATCAGCAGCCGGCCTTTAGATTTCCCGTAAAGACCACGACGAGAAGGCGTGCTAGGAGGGTGGCCGTGGCTAAGGTGTTCATTCCCACCATGCTTCAGACGCTGACGGGCGGCGTCAAGCAAACCGAGTGCCAGGGCCGCAACGTCCGCCAGATAATCGACGGTCTGGAAGCCCAGTATCCCGGCATCAAGGCGAGGCTGGTGGAAGACGGCGATATTCGCTCCAACCTAGCCGTTGCTATTGACGGCGATGTGGCGCGGATGGGTATGCTGGAGCGCGTTGGAGAGAATAGCGAAGTGCATTTTGTTCCCGCTATCGGGGGTGGTTAACCCCCGGCGGCATTCCCCGGGGAAGCCCGCTGCCCGCATCCCTAGAGTAAACCCCTGCCGGTACTTCCGCCCCCCTAGTCGCTCCCCGTCCCTCGCTCGTTGCATATGTGGGCAAAATGCTGTTATCCCCGGCGGGTGCCGGCAATGTCTCGTAATCTTGTAGTCCCCCCGTCATTCCCGCGAAGCTGGTCCCCGTGAAAACGGGGGGCGGGAATCCAAATGCCGCAACAGATACGTTTCTTTGCCTTAAAGCGCTCGGATTTCCCTTCCGGTCTTTGCAGAGACAAGCCGCGGCAGGAATGACACTGGCGCAATACTCCATAGCCAACCCCGGCCGAGAAAGCCCGGCCGGTTAATTGACTGCCAGCTTTCAAGGCAACTAAAATACGAGAAAGATTACCCCCGGCAGGCTTGGATGGGCAGGTTTATTCCAGCGCAACATACAGGCGGAGATGACAGAGAAAGCGACTTTCAGAGTAGAAAATCTAGTTTCTTCCGGCGGAGTGGTGTTCCGGGAAGTCGACGGACGGCTGGAAACGGTGTTGTGTGGGCGGTCGGAGCCGGTGCGCTGGAGTCTGGCCAAAGGCACTCCCGACCCCGGCGAGACGCTGGAGCAAACCGCGCTTCGGGAAGTGCAGGAAGAAACAGGACTGGAAGTCCGACTGGAAGAACCGCTGGGCAGTATTGAGTATTGGTTTGCTGACCGCGACAACGATGTCCGTTACCACAAGACCGTTCACTTTTATCTGATGTCGCCCGTGGGAGGACACATCGACCTGCACGACCCGGAGTTTGACGTGGTGCAATGGTTCGATGCCGGCGAGGCGCTGGATGCCATGGCATACGGCAACGAGGCCGGTATGTTGCGGCGGGCTATGGACCGCATAAGGACACGACAAGGTCAAGGCCGAGATGGTTGAACTCCATGGCGCGAAGGTGATCCTTCGCGAGAAGCGTATTGAAGACGCTGAGAAGGATTACCGCTGGCGCAGCGACCCGGAAATCGCCCGGCTGGATGCCGCCTACCCCCTCAGTATGTCCTACGAACGCTACCTCAAGCTGTTCCAGGACCAGTTGCGCTACCCCACTCCCGGCTCGCACCACTTCGGCGCCGACGCCATTGACGGCACCTACATCGGCAACTGTATGTATTATGACCTAGACAGCATCAATAAAGAGGCGGAGCTGGGCATAGTCATCGGCGAGCGGGACTATTGGGGCAACGCCTACGGCTATGACGCGGTAACCACCCTCCTGAATCATATGTTTATGGACTTGCAGCTTAACCGCGTATATCTCCACACCCTCGACTGGAATGAGCGGGCCCAGCGCAGCTTTGCCAAGTCGGGATTCAAGCCCGTGCGCACCGTCCGCCGCATGTCCCGAGACTTCATCCTGATGGAAGTCCTGCGCGAGGAATGGTTGACCACTTCCGAAGATCGCCTGGCCGCCCGATTTAACGGGATGGACGCCATATCCAACGGGAACGCCCCGGCCATATCAGCGTCACCGGCGGCTCTGGAAGACCCCCAGCCAGCGCCCGAAGATGAACCTCAGTCCAGGCGCCGCCGGTCGGTCTTCCCGCAATCCGGATTGGACTGATTCGCCCTAGCTCCCTCCTTCGAAGGAAAGAAGATCATAGGACGCCGCCACTGCGTCCGGCAGGCTGACGGCGCCGGTATACAACGCCCGCCCGACGATGACACCCTCGACCCCGGTCGGCGCGAGTTGCCGTAGGTCCTCTACCGACGATACGCCCCCGGATGCCAGAACCGCCATCCTTGTTTCCCGCACCAGTCTAGCGTTAGTGTCCAGGTCGGGGCCGGTCAGCATCCCGTCGCGTGCGATGTCGGTGTAGAGCAGCCGGACGACGCCCAGCCCGGCCATACGCTGCGCCAGTTCCAGAACGCTGACTTCGCTGGCCTCGGTCCATCCTTGTAGCGCGACCATCCCGTCGCGCGCATCCACCGACACTATCACCTGCTGGCTGCCATAGTCCCGGCAAACTTGGCGCACCATGTCCGGGTCGCGCACTGCCGCCGTGCCAATAACAACTCGCTCTACCCCGGCTTCCAGCCAGGCGGCCGCCGTGGCCGCACTGCGGATGCCGCCGCCCACCTGCACCGGGATGTTCAGCGCGGCCACTATGGCGGAGATGGTCTCCAGATGCGCCGGTTCGCCGGTGGCTGCGCCGTCCAGATCCACCACGTGCAACCTGGGCCCGCCCTGCTCCTGCCAGCGGAGGGCCATGGCCACCGGGTCGTCGGAGAACACTGTTTCGCGGCGGAAGTCGCCTTGGTGCAATCGGACGCAGCGCCCCCCGCGCAGGTCAATGGCCGGGATTACTTCCATACTTTCTGGAGGCTTCCGGAGGCCGCGGAGCTGTTAGCCGCCATAGCCACGAAGTTGCGGTAGATGCGAAGTCCCACCGGACCGCTTTTCTCCGGGTGAAATTGAGTGGCGACCACGTTGTCCCTCGCGTAGACGCTGCAAAAGGGCAGCCCGTACTCGGTGGTTCCGATGATGCCATCGGCCTCCGAGGGATCGGCGTAAAAGCTGTGAACGAAATAGAAATAGCTGCCGGATTCAATATCATTCAATGCCGGGTGAAATTCACTAAGAGCAACGCTGTTCCAACCCATGTGGGGAATCTTCAATGCCTGGTCGCCTTCGGACTCCGGCAGCCGCTTCACGCGTCCCGGCACGATGCCTAGGCAAGGCGAGCCGCCTTCCTCATCCGTCCAGTCCAGCAGCAACTGAAGGCCAAGACAGATGCCTAGGAAGGGGCGCCCACTGTCGGCAAACTCCCGCAGCGGCTCCACCCACCCTCGTTGCCGCAGGGCAGTCATAGCTGCTGGGCCGGAGCCGACCCCGGGCAGAACTAGAGCGCCGGCATCAGCCAAATCCTGCGGGTCGCCGGTCACCAGCGGCTCCACGCTGAAATTTTCCAGAGCGCGGGAGACGCTGCGCAGGTTCCCTGATTCGTAGTCCACCACAACCAATTTCATCATCCGCCCCTAAGCCTGTTGTCCGGTGGCTCGCTCGATGGGCAGCTCGCGGTCTTCATAGCGGGCAACCACGAAAAGCAGGTCGCCCAATCGGTTGAGATATGACACTAGCAGCTCATTGGTCAGTAGTCCTGCTTCCCCCATGGCGACCACGCGCCGCTCGGCGGTTCGCACCACGCAGCGGGCTAAATCCATCGCTGCCGAAGCGGGAGAGCCGCCGGGCAGGATGAACACGTTGGGCATGGTCATGTCCCTTTCCAGGGAGTCTATGGCTTCTTCCAGGTTCTGCACCATCGCGGGAGTCACCGGCGAGAAATGCTGCTGGAACAGGTCATACTTGTCGGGGTCGGTGGCCAGTTCCGCCGCTACGGTAAACAGCTCGCTCTGCAAACGGCGCAGCAGATCCTTGACGCGCTCGTCGCTAGACATAGCCCGAGCCAACCCCATAGCCGATACGGCCTCATCGGTGATGCCATAGGCTTCGGTATGGGGGTTGTTCTTGGAGATACGTCCGCCGTAAAGCAGACTGGTCTCGCCTTTGTCGCCGAATTTGGTGTATACCCTCTTGCGGTATTCCCCGGAACTTTCAGAGGCCACAGGCGTCCCTCTCTCTTGGCAGACTGGATGGCCCACAAAGGCCCCTAAACGATTTTAGCACAAGGCCGCGCCTAGTCTCGCAGCGTTCTTTGGGGCCGAACTGTTTCGATTTTAGGGAACTATGGGCAGAATTTGCGGATATAATTGGGGAAGGAACCATTGGAGGTGATTCGCCATGCCGCCTGAAGTTCGCGTAATTGGCGTTGAGGGTATGCCGGAAGTAGGCCTAGGCGACGATTTGGCCGGTCTAATGATGGACGCCGCCGCTGCTCAAGACACCCCCATAGCAGAGGGGGACATACTGGTAGTTACCCAGAAAGTTATCTCCAAGGTGGAAGGCAAGGTGGTGACTTTCGAGGACATCGAGCCTTCGCAACTTGCAATTACGATAACCGAAGGGCACCGGCGCGATCCGCGCCATACCGAGGCGATATTGCGGGAAGCCGTCCGCATCGTGCGGATGGATCGCGGAGTAATCATCGCCGAGACCAAGCATGGCTTCTATTGCGCCAATGCCGGAATCGACGCCTCCAACATCCCCGGTGACAACACCATAGCCCTACTGCCGGACGACTCCGACGTTTCCGCTCAGGGCCTTCGCGCCGCGGTTCAAGCACGTCTGGGAGTTAACGTGGCCGTCATCGTTTCTGATACTTTTGGTCGGCCCTGGCGCAACGGCGCGGCCAACGTTGCCATCGGAGTGGCCGGCATGGACCCGTTGCTGGACTACGTGGGGGCGCTGGACGCCTACGGCAACGTGCTGCACACCACCCAGATTGCCGTGGCCGATGAGCTGGCCGCCACCGCGGAGCTGGTCACCGGCAAGGCCCTGGGAATTCCTGTCACCATAATACGAGGCTACGCCTTCGAGCCGATGGAAGATGCCACAATCCAGCGGCTGCTGCGTTCCGGCGAGCGCGATCTGTTCCGGTAGCCCCGGCGCCGGAGGTGTGTGTTTGTTCCCGGAGAGACCCTGGGGGAGCGGGCGGGCAGAGCTAGGGTGAACTGGCATCCGTCGACAGTCTGCCCTTGACCGCTCGAAAGTCTCCTGTCAAGGACAGCGGAAGTTGCCACTCCAACTCCGCATCGGCGAAATTGCTTACTCCTACCCCGAGCAGCCGGAAAGTTCGACCTGGAGTGAATTCGGCGGAAAATAGACGCCAGGCGGCGTCTCGGATAGGCCCGGCCTCGCTGGATGGAACAGGAAGAGTTGTTTGGCGAGTGAAGGTTGTGAAGTCGGCCAGGCGCATCTTTACCGTAACGGTGCGTCCCTGCAATCCTTTGCGGTCCAGGCTTTCGGCCACGCTGCCGGCCAGTTCATCCAGCACATGGCGCAGTTCCGGCCCGTCGCCGTTATCGTCCGGGAAAGTTGTTTCGGATGATACCGATTTGGTGATGCGCTCGGTTTCCACCGGCTCGTCATCCAGGCCGATGGTCCGTTGCCGGACCGTGTCCGCCCGCTGCCCGAACACGCGCTGAAACCACTCCGGCGACTGCCTCGCCAGCATCCCGATAGTGTTCACGCCCTCGGAGTGGAGGCGTTCGGCGGTCTTGGGGCCGATGCCCCAAAGCTTGCCCACGGGCAGGGGCGCAAGAAACTCGGCTTCATCGCCCGGCGGCACGACCACCAGCCCGTCGGGCTTGTCCATGTCTGAAGCAATCTTGGAGACCGACTTGCACGTGCTGACCCCTACGGAAACGGTCAGCCCGGTCCCCTCCTTAACCCGCCGCTTTAGTTCCAGCGCCACGCCCAGCGGCCAGCGCCCTTTTCTTTCATCCACCGTTTCGCTGATGTCGAGATAGGCTTCGTCCAGGGACAGCGGCTGGACAACCCCGGTAAACTGGCGGAATACATCCATCACCTGCCGCGACATTTCGCGATAGCGGTGGAATCTCGGGGGGATGATGATGCCCTGGGGACAGAGGCGCGCAGCAGTGCGCATGGGCATGGCGGAATGCACGCCGAAGGGACGGGCTTCGTAGGATGCTGTGGCCACCACTCCGCGATTTTCCGGACGCCCGCCGACCAGCACCGCCTTGCCGAGCAACTCCGGATTGTCCAATTGCTCCACGGTGGCGTAAAAAGCGTCTAGGTCGGCGTGGATGATGTGCCTCATTCAGCGTCCCCACGGCGGTCAGGGGTTTGAGCCGACAGCGAACCCGCTTGACTATTCATCGCTTATTTTACACCGCCGCTTGACCGCGCCCAATTGATTTCCCCCGGCGGCAAGACCGGAAATCGGCAGTAAGAAAACCCGGAGGCAGGCGCGCTAGTAGGTCAACCCCTTATGAAATACAACCCGTCCGTTCCGGCGGAAAGCCGTATTCCAGCCCGTTGAGGATGCCTGATTTTGGAACGATGCCGCCTGATTTGGTTCGTGGAGTTCGTGGATTCCCGCTTTCGCGGGAATGACAGGGGAGGCGGGAATGACAGGGGAGGCGGGAATGACGGGTATTAGGCCACTCAAATGCGATAGCCTTGGGGCGCGCTCGCCTCCGCCGTAGCGCCAATCTGCAGGCCGCGTTACAATGGCGGCAGTCATAGTTCGGCAGGCGCGCCCAACACGTCATCACTTCAGGAGACTGTATGCCTACCATACTAGAAGAATATATCGCCAAGCACCCCGGCTCGGCGCAGCGTTATGAAGAGAGCGTCACCATATTCCCTGGCGGCGTGACCCACGATACCCGCTACGCCACCCCGTTTCCTCTGTTTATGACCCACGGGGAAGGCCCTCGCAAGTGGGACGTAGACGGCAATGAATATGTGGACTACGTTTCGGGGCACGGCGCTTTGTTGCTGGGCCATTCCCATCCCGCCATTGCTGAGGCGGTTTCGCGCCAGATCCAGCGCGGCACTCACTTGGGCGCGTCTACTGATGAGGAACTGCGCTGGGCCAGAGCCATCAAGGCTTTGATGCCTTCCATCGAAAAAGTGCGCTTTCACAGCTCCGGCACCGAGGCGACGCTGATGGCCATGCGATTGGCCCGGGCCTACACCGGTAAAGATAAGGTCATCAAGCTGCAGGACCACTTCCATGGCTGGCACGACTATGCCATGGCTGGCTCCGATCGTTCGGCGCCCGGTATCCCTGACGCCAGTATGGGGACGATGATAGTGGTGCCCGCCGGCGACCTGGGAGCCGTTGAGGATGTGTTGTCGAAGGACGACAACGTGGCTGCCCTCATCCTGGAGCCCACCGGCGCCCATTACGGGCAGCTTACCTACGATGTTCCCAACTATCTGAAAGGGCTGCGGGAACTGACGGTGCAGCATGGCGTAGTCCTGATTTTCGATGAGGTGGTTACCGGCTTCCGCGCTTCCCCCGGCGGCGCTCAGGTGCGCTACGGCATCTCGCCAGACCTAACCACCATGGCCAAAATAGTGGCCGGAGGGCTGCCTGGCGGCTCAGTGGGCGGCAAGGCGGACATCGTAGACATGATTGCCCACCGGGGCGACCCAGAGTGGGACAACGCGCGCCGCGTCTACCATCCGGGCACCTTCAACGCCAACCCGCTGTCTGCCGCCGCCGGGGCAACGGCTCTGGAGATGATCGCCTCTCAGCCCATTAACCAGCAAGCCGATGCTATGGCAGACCGGCTGAAGGTGGGCCTGAACGAGGCCTTGGGACGGCTGGAAATCCCCGGCCACGCCTATGGCATCGCCTCGATGATCCACGTGGTGCTGGCCGACTGCGACCCTGACCATTCCCCCATGTCGCACTCGCAGATTGCCCGCTCTGCTGCGTCGCCCGCAGCCACCGCCATGAAGCGCGGTCTTCAGAACCGCGGCATCGACATAATGGGCCGCGACGCCTTCCTAGTCTCCGCCACCCACAACGAGGCGGAAATCGATCAGACCCTCGAAGCCTTCGCCGACACCATGGCCGCCGTCCGCGCTGAGGGCCTGATTTAACGGGGTCGCCTGGATGAATCTGTTAGAATCCATGACAGCGGGCTAATATTCAACGGAGCAATAACAGGGAGTATTTGAGATGCCTTCGTTTACGGACAAGCTGACGGTCAACGGTTCAGAAATGGATATGTACGCTGCGGTGCCCAGCGGCGGCGCGGCCCCCTACCCCGCCGTGGTTATCGCCTTCCACGTCGGCGGGCTGGACGAGTTCGACAAGGTAATGGCCGACCGGCTGGCCGAGGCCGGTTACGTGGCCGTGGTGCCGGACCTGTTTCACCGCTACACCGACGAACAACTCAACGGCCCGCGCCTAGAGCGGCTCAACTACCTCAACGATCCGGACATCATCGCCGATATGAACGCCGCGGTGGACTTCCTGGTTGCCAACCCCCACGTGGACAGCGACCGCATCGGCGTTACCGGATTCTGCATGGGCGGGCGCATCGCGTGGATGATGGCCGCGTCCAACCCCATCTTCAAGGCTACTGTGCCTTTCTACGGCGGCAATATCATGGGCATCTGGGGCGACGGTGCCCAGCCCCCCTTCGATATGACCGACAATATCAACTGCCCCATGATGTTCCACTTTGGCTCCATCGACGTCAATCCCTCCCTGGAGGATAGGGACAAACTGGAAGCGGAGTTGACCCGGCTGGGAAAGACCTTCGAGTTCCATACCTATGAAGGCGCCAATCACGCTTTCATGGACTTCAACAATCCCGAACGCCACCACCCGGAAGCCGCTGCCGCCGCTTGGCCGCGCACCATCGATTTCTTTGACAAGCACTTGAAGCCCGCTGAAGTGGCCGCCTAGTCCCTTGTCTTGGGAGAAAAGGGGAGGGTGGGGAACCGCTCTCCCCAACTGTAATGGACTTTTCCGGTTAAGGAGTAGCAGATGCCGCGCGTGTCATTGGACTTGGAAAATGCCGACGATCTGGCCCTGCTCAATGCTGTGGGATGGCGAGTGGCCATGGGCGTAGTGCCCGGCGAGCCTAACCAGGGGCTTGTTGCTGAAATGCGGGAAAGCCCGGCCCGGCTACCGGATTACGACGATTCTTGGTGGGAGCAGAACGCCGATATTCAGGAACGCCGCTCTGTCGGCTTCACCTTCGCCTGGTACCGGCTTAAGGTGACCATTCCTTCCACTGTGAAAGGCGAAGACGTCGCGGGCCGTAGGGTGTGGTTCGAGACCAACGTGGACAACTACGGCGAGGTCTACGTTGACGGGCAGATTGACCGCAACCTATGGATCATCACGGGCAACAACGTGCCTAAGCGTATTCTCGTCGAGGATAGCGCCGTCCCCGGTACGGAACACGTCATTGCCGTATTGGTAGGCAACGCCCCTCTGGCCGAGCCGGTGGGCACCATATTTATCCGCTATGCCGTGCTGGCAATAGAATAACGGAATGTGGCGGGATAATGCGCCCCGCCCTCAGCAAGTAAAGACCGGAGGGAATCATGCCCGCATCTGTGCAGAAGCTCACGGTGGGGGATGCCGAAATGTCGGCCTACCTGAGCATACCGGACGGGGAGGGTCCCTTTCCGGCTATGATTGTCATTCACCATGCTCCCGGCGTTGATA
The DNA here is from genome assembly GCA_965199995.1 of Dehalococcoidia bacterium. Taxonomy (GTDB): domain Bacteria; phylum Chloroflexota; class Dehalococcoidia; order Lucifugimonadales; family UBA3495; genus VXOI01. Next base: position 780,785 of record OZ241328.1, read on the forward strand.
TGTTCATTCGCGAGATTGCGGACCGGCTGGCCCGCGAGGGGTATGCGACTGCCGCCCCCGACTTGTTCCACCGCATCACCAACGATATGGTGGAGCAGACCGGCCTGAGCAAACGGGACCAGCTAAGCGACCCGGACATCATCTCCGACGTCAACGCTACCGTGGGCTTCCTGCGTTCTCACGCTTCCGTTAACCGGGAACGGATGGGCATCACAGGCTTTTGCATGGGCGGGCGGGTGGTCTGGCTGGCCGCTTGCACCAACCCCCACTTCAAGGCCGCAGTGCCTTTCTACGGAGGCAATATCCTCGTGCCTTGGGGGGCCGGAGAAGTTGCCCCGTTCGAGCTGGCCGACGGCATAAACTGCCCTATGCTGTTCCACTTTGGAGAGATTGACGCCAACCCCTCGCAGGAAGATATGCGTCGGCTGGATAACGAGTTGACGCGATTGAGCAAGCCGCATCGCTTCTACTCCTACCCGGGCGCTGACCACGCCTTTATGAACCGATATATGCCGCAACGCCATCATCGCACATCGGCGGAAATGGCCTGGGCGAGAACACGCGAGTTCCTGGCGGAGCATCTCCAGCCCGAAGGAGCGGGCTGACCCCACCAATTCCATCGCTTCAAGAAAGGGGCGCTGGCCGAATTGGCTAATCATCTCCCCGCAGGGAAAGGCTAGAGGGTGGCGCAAATAAGGCAGGAAACCAGAAATGACAGATACCGGAGGCTCTGATGACAACCAGCCGCTCATATGCCGGGACGGTGGCCGCGCCTGAATTTCCAGATGGTCTGGAATGGGTCAACACCGACCGGGCGCTTACGATGGAGGAGTTGAAGGGCAAGATTGTCATCCTCGACTTCTGGACTTACTGTTGAGTGAACTGCATGCATATCTTTCCGCAGTTGCGGAAATTGGAGCGCAAGTACGCCAGCGAACTGGTCGTTGTCGGCGTTCACTCGGCCAAGTTCCCTACCGAGAAGGAGACCGGCAGCCTGACCGCCGCCGTGCGCCGGTGTGAACTGGAGCATCCGGTAATCAACGACGCTGAATTCCTGGTCTGGCAACAGTATTCCTGTCGAGCCTGGCCCACGCTGATGTTCATTGACCCTCGCGGCAACGTCATCGGCAAGCATGAAGGCGAGTTAACCTTCGAGCAGTTTGACACCCTTATGGCGGGAATGGTGGCGGAGTTTGACGAACTGGGCATAATGCGGCGGTCGCCCTTGCCCACCATGCCGCCCCGCGGCCCAGAGAACGTCCTTAGCTTCCCTGGCAAGGTGCTGGCGGATGGCGCGGGCGGGCGGCTGTTCATCGCCGATACCAATCATAACCGCATCATCGTTTCATCCTTCGACGGTGAAGTCCGGCAGGTAATCGGAACAGGCGAGGAAGGGCTGTTCGATGGACCATTGGCGCAGTCTGCTTTTAATCACCCGCAAGGCATGACCATTGATGGGGACCTCCTGTATGTGGCTGACACCGAGAACCACTCCATCCGTCGCGTTGACTTGCAGTCTGGGCAGGTGAAGACCATCGCCGGGACAGGCGAGCAGGGCTATGACCGCACCGGCGGACGGCCGGGGCGTTCCGTCAGTCTCAGTTCCCCTTGGGATGTGGCGGCGCATAACGGCGTCATATACATTGCCATGGCCGGCATTCACCAGCTTTGGTCGCTGAACCTGGAGACAGGCATTGTCGCCCCTTACGCTGGGAGCGGACGCGAGGCCATCACCGACGGGCCGTTAGCTACAGCGGCCCTAGCCCAGCCCAGCGGCATCACTGTAGGCAAGGACGGGAACGGAGGCGAGCGGCTGTACTTCGCTGACAGCGAGACCAGCGCTATCCGTAATTGCGATTTGGACCCCAACGGCTCGGTGCGCACACTGATTGGGCTAGGGCTGTTTGAGTTCGGCGACGTGGACGGCGACGATTTTCGTGTGCGAATGCAACACCCCATCGGCATCACCCACCACGACGGTGTGTTATATGTGGCCGATACCTACAACCATAAGATCAAGCGGGTGCTACCCAAGACCCGCTCGGCCTTTACCGTAGCGGGCACGGGTTCGCCGGGCCACCGGGACGGCTCTTTTGATCAGTCCCTCTTCTCTGAGCCCAGCGGTCTCAGCATCGCCAACGGTATGATGTACATCGCCGATACCAACAACCACGCCATCCGCGTCGCCGACTTGAACACGGGGGAGGTCGCTACGCTGGAACTAGACAGCCTGTAAGTCTTGGGGCAGCTTTGTTGGGGAATCTGGGAGGGCCCATTCAGTTGGCCCTCCCAGATTCTTTTGGCGTATCCCTTAAATCCCAGCCGGACGGAACCCGTCTAGTTGCTAAGGCCGGCTGATGACCATTATCCGGTCGCGGCGGGTCAGGTCCTGTTCCGCCGTTATTTCGGCATCAGGGAACTGTTGCAGGGCCAGCGCCTCGGCGGCGGGGAACTGTTCTGGATCCAGCTCCAGCAGGATGATTCCGGGGCTGTTGAGCTTGCCGGGAGCCTGAGACAGCAAGCGGCGCACCAGGTCAAGCCCATCAAGGCCGCCGTCCAGCGCCGTTTGCGGCTCCTGTTGCACTTCTGGCTCGAGGGTGGGGATGCGGTCTGTCGGGATGTAGGGCAGGTTGGCGACGATGACGTCCACCGGCTCCGGTAGCGGCTCCAACAGGTCACCGTGGCCCAGCCGCACCCGGTCATGGACGGAGTGGGCGCGTATGTTGTAGGCTGCCACGTCTAGGGCCGGCTCTGATATGTCCACGGCGTAGATGCGAGCGGCAGGCAGGTGAATCGCCAAATTTACGGCGATAGCGCCGCTGCCAGTTCCCACGTCCGCGATGCTCAACTCCCGAGTCTCCATGCCCATCAGCGCCATGAAGAGCGTATGTTCCACCATGCCTTCGGTTTCGGGCCGGGGAATCAAAACGTTGGGCGTCACTACCACATTGATGCCATAGAACTCCCGGTAGCCGATGATGTAGGCCAGCGGGATGCGTTCCAGCCGCTGCGCCACGATACTGGCTATCTGTTGAGCTTCATTCCCAGGAACCTCGGTCTCTTGCTCGGAGAAGATGTTCTGGCGAGTCATCCGCATCACCGTCATCACCATCACCTCCGCCTCCAGGCGGGCGTCGGGGATTCCGCTAGCCTCCAGTGTTTGGTGGATCTCCCGAATAGTTTCACGAATTACTGCCATCTTCGTTCGGCCCTGCTTGTGTCGGTATCTTTGAGCTTGCCGTGTTAGGGTCGGTTCCTGGAAGGCGGGGAAATTTCAGTGGCAGCCTTTTGGGGATGGGTTCGCAAAGGCGGCCTTTGCCCTTCCTAAGGATGCCGGCGGGAAAGACGGTTCCACAACCCCCCGGCATGGAGGAATGAGCGGCGCCGCCGTGGCCGCTACGCCGATGCTATGGCGTTAGGCAAACGGCAGCAGCGGCGGCAGGTTATTCCTCTGAGAAAATTGTCTGAACCCTAGAACAACAGGCAAGCATATCGGGAAAGCCGCTAACGGCGAAGGACGAGAATGCCATGCCAATACCTGACTCTAGGGGCAAGAACCGGCAGCCGAGAGCTTATTCTCCGACTTCGCTCAACAACTGCTCCTCTTCCCAAGATACCATACGGTCGATCATGTCTTCCCAGTAGCCATCCATCAACCGGGGGATGCCGTGGAAAGTGATTCCGCAACGGTGGTCGGTTACCCGGTCCTGGGGGTAGTTGTAAGTGCGAATTTTCTCCGCCCGTTCCGCCCCGCCAACCTGAGAACGCCGGGCTTGAGTAATTTCGGCGTCGTGCCGCTCCTGCTCCGCCTCGAACAGACGCGCCCGCAACAAAGACATTGCCCGCTGTTTGTTCTTGTACTGCGACCGTTCATCTTGGCAGACGACAGTTACCCCGGTGGGTTCATGCACGATGCGAACCGCAGTGGCGACCTTGTTGACGTTCTGTCCGCCGTGCCCTCCGGCATGGAATATGTCGATGCGCAGGTCATTTTCATTGACCTTCACTTCGACTTCGTCGGCCTCCGGCAGTACGGCAACAGTGGCGGTAGAGGTGTGGATTCGGCCCTGCGCCTCGGTTTCGGGTACCCGCTGTACGCGATGCACGCCGCTTTCGTATTTGAACCGGCTGAATGCCCCTTCTCCCTGTATCTCGAACACCACCTTGTTGAAACCACCCACCTCGCTGGGGTTGGCGTCCATCACATCTACTTCCCAGCCGCGGTTCTGAGCGTAACGGCTATAGGCGCGGTAAAGGTCGCGGGCAAACAGTCCGGCTTCGTCGCCGCCGGTGCCGGCGCGAATTTCGATTATAACGTCGCGCTGGTCGTTGGGATTCTTGGGCAGCAGCGCAGTTCGCAGGGACAGCGTGAGCGTCTCTAGCTCGGCCTGATTGCCCTCCAGCTCCTCCCTGGCCATTTGGGTCAATTCCGGCTCCGTCCCTTCCTGGATTAGATCTTCCAGATCGGAAATTTCTTCCAACAATTCCCGATACTGGCGGGCAATACTCACTAGTCCTTCCATAGACGCGCGTTCCTTGGCGAGTGCCTGAACCCTCTCGTAATTGACCACTACCTCAGGATCGGCCATTGCCGACTCAATGTCTTCGAATCGGCGAATAATGGGGTCCAACTTTTCTATCATTGTGGTCATTGCCAGCCTTGTATATGGTTCGAGAATAGGAGTCGTTCTTTAGAAAATCGGCAAACTGGAACTTGCCATAAGTTTAGCGCAAAAACATTCCAATATACAGTGCCGGGTTTGTATAGTACTGGGGTACCGGGCCGCAAGAAAGGACGGGCAGGCTGCGGCCTTTCACCCCTGGTCATTGACGGGCGGCTTATCTCCCCAGTGCAGGCAAACTGTACCGAAGCCCAGCCGGCGATAGGTCACTTTTACCAGTCCGGACTCCCGCATTATCGCGGCCAGTTCGTCGGCGCGGTAAAACCGGTCCACCGACTGCGGCAAATAGGTGTAAGCCCTTCGGTCGTTGGCTATGAGTTTCCCGATAACCGGAACAATCCCGTGGAAATAGAGGCGAAACAGGGTTGCCTTCACTCCGGTTTCCATGGGCGACAATTCCAGAAGGACAACGCGGCCTCCGGGCCGGATAACCCGCGCCATCTCGCTGATGGCCTTGGGAACATCGGGCATATTGCGCAGGCTGAACCCGGCGGTGGCGCAGGAAAAGGTTCCTTCCGGGAAGGGCAGCGAAAGGGCGTCCCCCACCATGAGCCGAAAGTTTTCCGCTCTTTGCCGGACGGCTCTACCCCGGGCGATGGCAATCATCTCCGGCAGCAGGTCAAGGGCAACTATGCGTTCTACGGCGAGGCGACGGGCCAAGTGGAAGGCGATGTCGCCCGTTCCGGTGGAAACATCCAGCGCCGGGCCGGGCAGCGCGGCGGTAGCTAATCTTGCGGTTTGGCGCTTCCAACCCCGGTGCATCCCCAGGGTCATAACGTCGTTCATCAGGTCGTAGTAGCGACTGATGCGGGAAAAGAGGCCGGCAACATAGCGTTGCCGATCTGCGCCGGTCAGCTCCGCCATAGCAGCCGCATGGGATTGAGAGTGCGGCTGAAAGGGTTTAGCACCAGCCCCATATTTTCCAGCGTCACAGCGTCAAGCAAGGGTTGGTCATCCCCCGGTTCGCTAGAACTACCGGCGAGTAGCCCTCCCTCTGGGGCAAGACCGTATAACAATACGAAACGTTGCGGCTCACCGCTGTGCCGCCGGCCAGAACGAACCGATCCTCTCGGTAAGATTTCAGCCCCAGCGATTGCCAGGCTTCCCAGGGCAACAGGGAATAAAGTGAGCCGCTGTCTACCAGGAATTCAAGGGTTTCTTCCTGTCCCTCAGCTCCCCTAGCCTGGCCTTCTGCGAATGTGACTCTCATCAGCCGTTCCCGCCGCCATACTGCATATCTTCCGGCAGTTCCTGGTCAATGCCTATCGTAACCAGAACCTTGTTCACCACGTATTTTACTATGTCTTCAACGCTCTGGGGTTTCAGGTAAAAAGCCGGGTCGGGCGGCAGGATAACGGCCCCCATGCGACTGAGAGTGAGCATATTTTCCAGGTGGATGCTGTGCAGCGGCGTTTCCCGGGGCACGAGCGTAAGCGGGCGGCGTTCTTTCAGGCACACGTCGGCGGCGCGTAGCAACAGGTTGCCGGAGATGCCGCTGGCCAGAGAGGCGATGCTGTTCATGCTGGCTGGCACCAGAGCCATTCCCGCCGCCGGATAGCTCCCGCTGGCGATGGGCGCTCGCAGATCGCTGATGCCGTAGTGGACGAAGGCTGGGTGTTCCTGCCATTCCACCAGCGTCTCGTTGAATGGGTATCCCAATTCTTCCTGCCAGACCATTCGGGCGGCATTGGAGCATACGAGGGCAGTGGGTATATCCCGCCGCAGCAGTTCGTCTACCATCGAGCGGGCCATCAGGGAACCGCTAGCTCCGGTGATGCCGACAATAACCGGCCCGGGCATCACAGCGTCACCGCCAGAATGGTGAACACTAGCAAGGAAACGGATATAACGCTGTTGTATTGGAACATGGGGGAACGCAGCTTAGACAAATCGTCAGGTTTGACCAGGCTGTTTTCCAAAGCCAGCAATACTACCGCAATAGCCCAGCCGATGAAATAATACACGCCCAAATCCATCCAGAGGCCTAGAGCCAGCAGCGCGGCGGCGGCCAGGAAATGCATTGTCCGAGTGGTCCAGAGGGCCGCTCGGATTCCGAAGCGTTTGGCCATCGAATTGGTGCCATACTGGCGGTCGAAATCGTAGTCGGCGCAGCCGTAGACGACGTCAAATCCTCCGGCCCACATCACCACCGCAAAGGTAAGAAGCATGGGTTCGGGGTCAAGCCGTCCAGTGACGGCAATCCAGGCCGCCGAAGGCGAGATAGCCAGCGCAAAACCCAGGAAGAAATGGCAGGCCCAGGTTATGTACTTGGTAAAAGAGTAGAATACGACATAAAGGGCAGCGACTGGGGCCAGTATTAGCGTCAGGGTGTTCAACTGCGAGGCCGCGTAAAAGAAGACGCCCGTCCCTACGACGGCCAGCCCCACAACCTCGGCGGGACGAACCAACCCTTGAGGGATATGGCGGCTGCGGGTACGGGGATTGGCCGCATCCTCCCTGCGGTGAACGAAGCGGTTGGCCGACATCCCCAGCGTTCGCACGCCGGTCAAAGCCACCGTTATCCAGAGGAAATCGCTCCATCCGGGCCACCCGCTGCCGCCAGAGTTCACCGATGCCAGAATCATCCCGATGTAGCAGAAGGGGAGCGCGTAGAGCGATTCCCATATCCGTACCACCCCGAGGTACCGGGGCAGCTTGACCAGCGGTGTGCGTATGGCATTGGCGGACTGCATTCTGCGTTCTATGCCGGTCTGCGTTCAGGATATTCCGTAGCTGGCCCACTTGCCGTCAACCAGCTCTTTGATTTCCTGGCTCATTACTACATCCGGGGGCCACTCCCCTGCGCGTCCGCCCTCCAACGGCAGCTTGATGGTGGCGTCAATGCCCACCTTGCTGCCGAATTTAGGCGTGGGAGAGGCGATGTCCAGGTCGTCTATCGGGCCGGTGGTGAAGACGAAATCCGAGGCTGGGTCCATGTTGTTGGTCACGCGCCAGGCTACTTCGGAAACGTTCTGCACGTCTACGAAATGGTCAACTACTATAATCCCTTTGCAGAGGCTCATCAGCCCCAGCCCCCAAAGCCCGTGCATCACTTTGCGAGCCTGTCCGGGGTATTCCTTCTTCATTGAGACGATGACCAGATTATGAAACACGCCCTCGGCGGGCATATTCATATCCACAACCTCGGGCAGAATGGTCTTAATCATCGGCAGGAACATCCGCTCCGTGACCTTTCCCATCCAGTAATCCTCCATGGGAGGGCGCCCCACAATGCTCGCCGGATATATGGGCCTGTTGCGGTGAGTGATGCAGGTGACATGGAAAACGGGATAGTCGTCAGGCATGGAGTAGTAGCCGGTATGGTCGCCGAAAGGGCCTTCGCTGCGCTGTTCATTGAGCAGCACATAGCCCTCCAGCACTATCTCCGCTTCCGCCGGCACCATCAGGTCGCTGGTGCGGGCCTTGGCTAGGGCAACGCTTTCCTCGCGCAAAAACCCGGCCACCACCATCTCGTCCATGTCAGGAGGGAGCGGGGCGGAGCCGGTCCAGATGGTGGTGGGGTCTCCCCCTAGCGCCACGGCGACATCCATCCGGTCCAGGCCAAGCTGCCGTCCGATGCGCTCGTGATGGGCGCCGACCTTGTGCGTTTGCCAATGCATTCCGGTAGTGCAGCGGTCGTAGACCTGCATACGGTATATTCCGTAATTCTGTACTCCGGTTTCCGGGTCTCGGGTAATTACCAGCGGCAGGGTGATGTAGGGGCCGCCGTCCATGGGCCAGCACTGGAGGATAGGAAACTTGAACAGGTTGACGTCTTCCCCTTGAAGCACCACGTCCTGGCAAGGTGGGGTGGATATGGTTCGAGGGCGGTAAGAGGCTAAGTTAACCAGTTGCCCCAGGGTTCGGAGCTTGCCGGCAAGCCCTTCCGGTGGCCCCTGCACTAAGTCGAGTATCCCCTGCACCCGGTCTACTACTTCGTCAAGGCTATCAACACCCAAGGCCCATGCCGTGCGTCTTGATGAACCATAGAGGTTTATGACGACCGGTATATCGAACCCCCGCGGGTTTTCGAACAGTAGCGCCGGCCCGCCCGACTTGATTACCCGGTCCGCGATTTCCGTAATTTCCAGCCGCGGATCCACCGGCGTAGAAACTCGCCGAAGTTCGCCTTTCTGCTCCAGGAAGGAGATGAATTCTCGGAGGTCTCGAAATCTCATAACTGGAGGGGGTTCCGCCTCTCAGGAAGCATCGCAGACAAGCATATCTGCACTCTAATCATTCTAACGGCAAAGGATGAGGGCTTCAATCAGAGCAAGGGGTGCGGGAGGACACACAGAAAAGTATTCCTGCTTGACGGGGGAGTGAAAGCAGGCAGTCTAGGGGATGTCCGTCAGGGGCCGGATGATAAGGCCCCTGACGGAGACATGGCTAAGGGTTAGAACCCAGAGGAGGACTCGGCGCGCATTCTGCTGAAGCAGTCGCTGCAATAGACAGGCCGGTCGCCGCGCGGGCGGAAGGGTACCATGGCATCGTTGCCGCATTCGGCGCAAACGATGGGATACATCTCCCGGGGGCCGTCCTGATACATTCCGCCCCCGCCACCCCGCTGTTCGGTGCGGCGAATCGCCCGGCAGCTACGGCAGCGTTTGGGTTCGTTGCCAAAACCGCGCGCTTGGAAGAATTCCTGCTCCCCAGCAGTGAAAATGAACTCTGTCCCGCATTCTACGCAAACCAGGGTTTTGTCCGACAGTGCCACTGGTGACCTCCTTAGCACGTCCAAGCACAAGGGCTGGTTGTTTCTGCGGCCTAGCAGTCCCGCCAACAGCGGTATACGAAAATCCTTGCCGGTTATCGCTGGAATCCCTGCCCCGGATAACTCTATGTGTGCTTGGCGCTACATTATACCTATCAATTGGAGTAATGCAACCAAAATTGGAGAAATTGCTAGTTTTCGCACGATTGCGTAATGATTTAGCTGAATGATAACGTAACACAGCAGGAGCTATTGATAAAGTCGAGATTCAGGAACTTTCTTCAAAACCGTATCCTCCCAGGCTTTCGTGTCCGTCTTGAACCAGGAAGCAGGATGACGCTTTGAATACGGCCCATAGGGATTGCCCCACGCGGATTCTCATTTCCTCCAGAGAGGCCCCGGTGACCTGGCATAGCAGCGGCGCCGCGCATTGCAACTCTACCATATACCCCGGCGGCCTCGGCTCAACGCGACTTACCGTGCCGTGAATACGATTGCGGGCCGACGTCCCCACCGGCTCCACCGACGATAGGATGATGTCGGAAGCGCGGATGCCCACTGTCACCCAATCTTCGCCCGAAGGCGACGGCCCGCCGCCCAACGGCGCTTCCAGCAGCAGCCCGGTCTGAGGGCCGATGCCCGACAGCAGCATAGTGCCGTCCCTAGGATGACGCGATTCGACCTTCATCCGGAAAAGATTTTCAACGCCCACCAACCTGGCGACGGATGCTTGGCCCGGCTGCCCTAGCACGTCTACCGGAGCGCCCCTGGCTATCGCCCGTCCACCGTCAATCACCTGCGCTTCGTCTCCCAGAGACAAAGCCTCTTCCCGGTCATGGGTTACCAGAACCACTGGAACCGGATTGCGCGCCAGCATCGCCCGCAGCTCCTGGCGCACCGTGCGCCGCAGGCCGGCATCCAGCGCCGCGAAGGGTTCATCCAGCAGGAGCAGCCTCGGTTGGGCGCACAAAGCCCGCGCCAGCGCCACCCGCTGTTGCTGACCGCCCGACAGCTCCCACGGATAGCGCTCTTCCAGCCCGTCAAGCTCGAAGTTTGCCATCATTTCCGCGATTCGCCTCCGCGCTCCTTCGTCGCTGCCGCCCCGAAAGCCATACGCCACGTTCCGCGCCACGTTAAGATGCGGGAAAAGGTGATACTGTTGCGTCAGGTAGCCCACCTGCCGCCGGTGGGCCGGCTGCCAGACGTTGGCATGGCTGTCATACACCGCCTGCCCGTCTATTTCCACTTTTCCTGCCAAGGGCCTCAGTAGCCCGGCCATGGCTCGCAGTGCAGTGGTCTTGCCCGCCCCGGAGGGGCCAAAGAGAACCAGCGCCTTTCCAGGCTCAACTTCCCATTCCAGCCGCAGCTCAAAGGCGCCTACCCGGCAATGGAGCCACCCCCGGCAGCCGCGCGTTTCGTGGGCATCGCTCATACCCGGCCGCTCCATCGCCGCCTCGCCGCTAAGGTCAGAGCCGCCAGCGCCAGCGCCGAAACCGCCAATAGCAACGCCGACAAGGCCAGCGCGCTGTCGAGGCTGCTTTCCATGGCGGTCATAATTGCCAGCGGCATGGTTTGCGTTTCTCCTAACAAGTTTCCGGCGAACATCATCGTCGCGCCAAACTCCGATAGCGCCCGTGCCCAGGAGAGTCCAAGCCCGGTGATGATGGCCGGCGCCGCTAGAGGCAGCGTAATCCGCCGGAAGGTGGACAGCGGCGACATCCCCAGGGTTTGGGAAACCTCTTCATAGTCATGCGCTACGGACTGGAAGCCGAGCTTGGCCGAGCGGATGTAAAAGGGAGCGGCCACAAATATCTGCGCAAACACTACCGCCGTGGTGGTGAAGGATATATCCACCCCGGCGTCGTTCAGCAACCCGCCAATGACTCCGGTTCGGCCGAAAGCCATCAGCATCGCTACCCCGGCCACCACCGGCGGCATCACTATGGGCAGCTCGACCAGCGCGTCAACTGCCCGGGCTATCCAACGGTCGCTGCGGGCCAAGGCATACGCCATGGGCGTTCCCAAGACGATGACCACTCCGATGCTAATAACGCTGGTTGCCAGAGAGAGGCGGAGCGCAGTGAGGGCCAGATCCCCCGTGATTGCCTCCCCTAGTCCGTCCTGCTGGGCCGCCTTTGCCAGCAAGGCGATTATGGGAAGCCCGATGAAGGCGACGTAGACGGCACCGGTTATTCCGCCCAGCACTCCGCCGGGGCCGCCGGGCCATGCCAGCTTCCGGGGCTGGCCGGTCATCCGGCGGCCTTCCCTGCTGCTGCGGTCACGGCGCGTCGAATCCATACTTGGAGAGTATCTCCTGAGCGGGGGGAGAAAGGACGAATTCCACGAACTTTTCCGCCCATTCCGGCTCGCTTGCCTCGCGCAGCACAGCTATGGGAAAGCGCGCCCGCACGCTGTCGGCTTCCGGGGGCAGCGGCAGTTCCTGCGCTGCGCCGGTGGCTTCCGCCGTCATCGCCCCGGGCCGATATATGACCCCGGCGTCCGCTTGCCCCAAGACTACCTTCTGCTCGACGAACTTCACGCTGGTTTCCTCCGAAACCAGATTCGCCATTGTCCGGCGGGCAAAGTCGGTTCCTAGCCCGGCGTCCGGCTCCGAAAGCCGGGCCAGCAGAGTCCTCGCGTAGCGGCCCGCCGGCACGCTTTCGTGGGCCAGCGCCAGCTTCACTCCCGGGCCCGCGATTTCTATCGTGTCATCAATCCCCGAAGCGATGGATGCTATTACCGCCAACCGCGCCCCGGCAAAAGAGTTGATTCGCCCTGATATTAGCCCGGCACCCTCCGCCAAATCCATTTGCGCCTCATCCGCCGCCGCGAATACGTCCGCTGACGCCCCCAATTCCAATTGGGAGCGCAACCGCTGGCTTCCTGCGAAATTCAGCTTCACTTCAACGCCGGGGTTTCTCGATTCAAACTCCAGCCTTATCTCCCGGAAAGCGTCTGAAAGCGATGCCGCGGCATACACCGTGATGACCGTTTCACTCCCGCCACTGCTCCCACACCCTCCCGCAACGCCGAGAATGATGGCCGCCAAGATAGGGAAAACGTATTTTAACGCAACGGATTTCCGGATTAACGCCATCGAATTTTCAACTGCCGTCATGGCTTTGCCTGCTGCTATTTAGCGGCGGCAACGCGCCGAATCTAACGGCGAATGAATCTTTTGTAAATCTGATAATGATAACGCTTAGCGCAAGCGCGGCCCATCATCATTTGACGCCTGTTCCCCCGGTCTAGAGGAACCGGGAAGAGCGCCGCCGGAATTTGCAGCTTTCCTCCCCGTCATCTAGGCCAGACCGCTAACCAGCTTGACGCATTGAGACGGCTAGGTTGTAATAACCGGGCCGCTCCCGGCGGGAACGGTAACAAGTAGAAAGAACCGGAGGTTTGAGATGGCGCTAGTACGCTGCGTTACCGAAATGGGAATGGGCGTTGATGTTCATGGACGGGATTACACCACTGCGGCCCAGCGAGCCGTATTTGACGCCATCCACCACAGCAGCCTAGGCTTTCAGAGGATGCTGGGCAAGACCGCCGATGATATGCGCGTGGACGTGACCATCGGCGTTCCCAACCCGGAGGCGGTGGACAAAGACGCGGTGCTGTCGGTGCTGCCCCACGGCACCGGGTACTGCGAAGCCGTGGCCGGCGGCCTGGAGGTCCCCAACGAGCGAGGGGACGACGCCCTGGTAATCGCCAACGCCGTGGTGATAGTCAGCTTCGACGACGGCAACTAACTATTACAGGTTTCCGTCTTGATTTCACTGGCCCGGGCACATTCGGCTCCGGGCCGTATCCTTTGAGAATGCTTCCGGCGGCGTCCCTTAGCTTTCCGCCAGCTTGCCCCGAGCGATGTCGGCCAGTTCGGTGAGCCGGGTATCGCGGTTGGGGCCGGTAACGGTGAGGCGCACGAGACTCTGGTTCTTGATGAAAAATAGGCTGGCCGCGGCTTCGCTCCCCAGTTGATGTTGCAGAATGCCGCTGGCCTCCGGCTCGCCCGGCCCGGTTTCCCTTCGATTTACAAGGTCGGCGCGTATTCCGTCCAAGGCGGTCAGGGCTTGTTCGCGGGTATTGTACAGCACCAGACTTTGCAACACTCGAAATCCGGAGCCTTGTAGCTCTACCTGCGCCGATGAAACTCCGCCGGGCAATTGCTCTTCCGAGATGGACAAGGTGGCGACAACTGTGTCTGTAAAGTCATCCGCCCCCAAAAGCAAATCTCTAGGGTTAGCCGGGGTATCCCGCCCGCAACCGGCCGGAATTATAACGGCAAGAACAGCCAACGTTAAGGCAATGCAGGCTGTAATCGGCGAGCTGACTGGCCGTCGGGCGTTCAATGCCGGTGACCGTGGCCGTGTTCCGGGGTACCCCAGCCTCCGGCGCCGGGGGTGCGGACGCTCAACACATCGCCCGCATCCACGTCAATGATTTCCTTGCCTGCCAGTTGCACTTCCTCGACCCCGCCGCGCAGCAGCACGTTCTCGCCCGGCTCCCCGGGATGACCGCCGTGATGCCCGGGCGGCGGGCGCCGCCGGCGCTCCGACATCAGCGTGACCCTTGCCGGAGCGAGGAACTCCACCTCGCGCACCACGCCGTCACCGCCCCGGTGCAGGCCGTCGCCCCCGGAACCCCGGCGCAGAGCATAACGCCGGAGACGCAAAGGGAAAGCGAACTCCATAGCTTCGATAGGGGTGTTCATGGTGTTGGTCATGTGGGTCTGGATGCCGGAAATGCCGTCTTTGTCGGGCCGCGCGCCCATACCGCCGGCGATGGTCTCGTAGTAGACGTAGGGCTTGTCTCGCACCGGGTCGTGGCCGCCGATAATCATGTTGTTCATCGTGCCCTGGCTGGCCGCCGGAATCACTTGAGGCAAGGCCTGAGCCAAGGCGCCGAAGAGCACATCGGTAATCCGTTGCGAGGTTTCCACATTGCCGCCGGCCACGCCCCGCTGCGGCCTGGGATTCACTAGCGTTCCTTCCGGCGCATGGATGCGCAGAGGCCGCAGACAGCCCTGGTTGGCCGGAGCCTGCTCTTGTAGCAGACAGCGCACAACGTACAGGCAGGCCGAAACGGTCACCGCTTCCGGCGCATTGATGCAGCCGGGCCGTTGAGGCGAGGTCCCGGTAAAGTCTATCGCCATCTCGTCGCCCGAGACGGTGATGGCAACCGCTATAGGCACCGGCTCCTGCGTCAGCCCGTCGTCGTCCATGTAATCTAGGGTGCTATACACCCCGTCGGGGATTTCCTGAATTGTCCGGCGAGTAACCCGTTCGGAGTAATCCAGCAGGGCGGCCATGTGTTCAGAAGTCTCTTCGATGCCATAACGCTCGAACAGCTCCCGCATCCGTTGTTCGCCTACGCGAATAGACGCGGTCTGCGCCGCCAGATCCCCCTTACGCTCGTCGGGAGTGCGAGAGTTGCGGCAGATGAGCTGGATTACGTCGTGGTTCAGCCGGCCGCCGCGAGCCAGCTTTATAGGGGGGATGATAGTTCCTTCCTGGTACAGTTCCGTGGACAGCGGCAGCGAGCCGGGGGTCATGCCGCCCACGTCGGCGTGGTGTCCACGGGCTGAAACGAAGGCGGCCAGCCTTTCCTGCCCCTTCGCGCCCGCATATACCGGCGCCACCATCGTAATGTCGGGCAGGTGCGTGCCGCCGAGGTAAGGGTCGTTGAGGATGACGATGTCGCCGGGCCGCAGCGCGTTGGGAAACACTTCCAGCGCCGCCCGCACCGAAGCCGGCATCGCCCCCAGATGCACCGGCACATGGGCTGCCTGCGCCACCATGTTCCCCGCCGGGTCGAACACGGCGCAGGAAAAGTCGCGCCGCTCTTTGATGTTGGGCGAGTAGGAAGTGCGCTGCAAGGCCACACCCATTTCCTCGGCCACCGATTCGAACATATTCTTGAAGACTTCCAGGCTGACCGGATCTACGGGCATGGGATCACCTCGGCGGGCATTAGCTAGTACTTAAAAGCTGGGCCAGGATGTCGCGGGGTTTAGCCCCTTCGACCGGGACCAGTTGAAAGAATTCCTGGGACATTATCTCGTCCATGAAATCTTGCGGGAGTTGCGAAAAGGGGCCGTCCCTTTCTATCTGAGTTCGGTGGCGTTCCAGCGATTCCCTTTTGACCGCCACGTAGCCGCTAACGTCGAGAATGGTGGTTACCTCGCCGTCGGGGGTTCCCAGCGCATCAGTGTCATCGGCGGAGAAGGGGGGGCGTAATCCCAGTTCCATCATCTTGTTCCAGGTGCGCTGGAAAAAACTTCGCGGAAAGCAGACATAATACAGAAGCGGACCGCCGCCACCCCGGCAACGCTCCACCGCAGTCTCGGTGCGCTGGCAGATGGTCATATGGTCGGGATGGCCGTACCCGCCGGTGGGGTCATGGGTAATCACCAGGTCGGGCTGCATCTCCCGGATGACCGCCTCGACCTGCCGGACAACTTTCTCCTCGGGGGCCTGAAACAGGCTTTGCGTATGATGGTTGTCTTCCCATCCCGGCATACCGGAATCGCGGTAATTGAGAAACCGCACATCCCGGATTCCAGTCAAATCCATGGCCGCCCGCAGTTCACCCTGGCGCACCGACGGCAGCGTCTCCGGCGTAGCTAGGGACGGGTCGCTGATTTCGCCGACATCGCCGTTGGTGGCGCAAATCAGCGTTACCCGGTGTCCGCCCGCTGCCAGAGCCGCCAGCGTTCCGCCGCAGCCGAAGCCTTCGTCGTCCGGGTGGGCGAAAACGGCCAGTACGGTCAGGGGGCGCAGGTCTTCATGTAAATGATTAGCCATCCTCTTGCCCTTCGACGCGAATGGGATTACCGACGACAAATTCCCGTCATTCGCCCTTCCGTCATTCGCCCTTCCGTCATTCGCCCTTGATGTAAGGCTGCCGAAGAATCACCCGGTTACGGTAGTGCCAAGTAGTCTTCATTGTAAACTGCTTGCACGGGGTAAACTGCGCCAGCCCGCGCCCTTTTCTACCCCATTGTCAAAAGCAGGTTGCCATAGACGTCGACCTCGCCCTGCCAGCCGGGGGGAACGACGGTGGTGGTGTCTAGCTGCACTACCAGGGCCGGGCCGGCGATGCGGTTGCCGACGGTCAGGAGTTCCCGCTGGTAGAGAGGCGTATCCCTTTCCCCCTCACGGAACACCACGCCGACGGTGGCGATTTGCGTGGGCGACGGTTCGGCGCTCTGAATCGCCTCCAATTGCAGGTCGGGCTTGTCCACGGCCAAATCCAGTTTCAGGCGCAGGTTCACTATCTCCACCGGCTCGGCCCGGTCGGCATATCCGAATCTCTGCAAGTGGGCCCGGTAGAAGCTGTCGGATATGGCGCGGGCCAACCCTTCGGACGATCGGGAAGCCCGGGAAGAAGGATAGTCCACGGTCAGCTCGAAGGACTGGCCCACATATCGCACGTCTAGGAAACGGCGGGCGGTCATTCGCTCGGCGGGCAGGCCCTCCTGTTCCAGTTCGTTGCGGGCCAGCCCCTCCATCCCATGGAACTCCTCTTCCAGCCGCGTTCGCTCCAAATCGCCGCCACGCAGCATCACGGTGCGGGAATAGTCTTTTACGACATCGGCGATAGCCACTCCGAGGGCCGAGAGGATTCCCGGACGCGCGGGAATCAGAACGCGGGGAATTCCTAGCTCCTGCGCCAATTCGCAGCCGTGCACCGGCCCGGCCCCCCCGAAGGGAACTAGGGTGAAGCTGCGAGGGTCATAGCCGCGCTCCAGAGAAATGGCGCGAATGGCCCGCTCCATATTGGCATTAACCACTCGAAGGATGCCCAGCGCCGCGTCTTGTTCGCTCAACCCTAGCCCCGCCGCCAGCGCTGTCATCAATCCCTGCGCCCGCGCTAGGTCGAGGGTAAGGCGTCCGCCGAGGAAGCGGTCGGGGCGCAGGCGTCCCAGCAGCAGATTGGCGTCGGACACCGTGAGCTGGTCGCCCCGGCCGTAGCAGGCCGGGCCCGGGTCTGCGCCGGCGGACTGCGGGCCTACCGTCAGCGCACCCCCGGTGTCCACACGGGCGATAGAGCCGCCGCCGGCCCCCACGGTGTGAATTTCAATCATCGGCACGCTGATGGGGTGTCCGCCCACGCTGGAGCTGCCAGTTTCCTTGATTCGCCCCGGGCACAGCGAAACGTCGGTGGAGGTGCCGCCCATATCCAGCGTGATGATGTCGGGATAGCCGGCCTGCTCCGCTACGTGAAAGGCGCCAACTACACCCCCGGCCGGGCCGCTGAGGATGGTGCGCACCGGCTGCTCCGCCGCCATCCGGGCGGTGATGCTGCCCCCCGAAGACTGCATAATGCGCAGCCCTTCGCCCAGCGACTGCTCCAGCTCGCCGAGGTAGCGGCTCATCACTTGGCCCACATAGGCGTTGACTACTACTGTGCTGGTGCGCTCATATTCCCGGAATTCGGGCAGAACCCGGGAAGATAACGATATGAATGGCGCGGGTTCCAGCTTCCGTAGCGCTTCCAGTACCATCTCTTCGTGCACCGGGTTTAGGAAAGAGAACAGGAAAGATACGGCCACCGCGTCGGCCCCGGCCTCGGCTATGAGAGCCGGCAGCGCCTGCACCGCCTCGGGCTGTAGGTCTTCCAGGATCGCGCCGCTGTAATCCACCCGTTCCGATACGCCGAAGCGCAGTTCCCACGGAGCCAGCGCCGGGGCGCGGTCCTGCTCCAGGTTATACAGTTCGGCGCGGCTCTGGCGGCCGATTTCCAGCACATCCTCGAAGCCCATCGTGGTGACCAGGGCGGTGCGGGAACCCTTACCTTCCAGAAGGGCGTTGGTGGCGACGGTGGAACCGTGAACGAAGTCCGCCTCTTTGAGGTCTATCCCAACCTCGCTTACCCCCTGGATGATGCCCAAGGAGGGATTCTGGGGCGTGGAAGGGAGCTTGTGAACCGACAGCCGCCCGTCCTGCAACACGGCGATGTCGGTGAAGGTGCCTCCTACGTCGATTCCAACCACGGTTCGGGGCATAGGGCGAGTTCTCCTGGCGTTTCTTGGGCTGTCCGATTGTTTCGGCCTTATGACAGTATACCTTGTTGTGAATCAGAGTCCTTGAAAAATCGCGGCGATGTCCAGATCCAGGCCTGGCAGGGTTGCTGACTCCAGGGCCTCGCCGACGCTGCGGACGCAGAGTTGCCGCCATTCTCCGCCCTCCAGCCGCAGAACCTCGACGGTGCGGGCTTCAGTGTCGACCAGCCAGCATTCGCGGACGTTGATTGTTGCGTAGTCGGTTAGTTTGTCGGCCATATATGGCCGGGTGTTGCTGGGGGACAGAATTTCTACTACCAGGTCGGGGCCGCCTTCTATGCGGTCGCCTAGGATGTGGGATCGCTCGTTGCTGGTGAACTCTATGTCTGGCTGACGTACTCGCAACGGATTTCGCTGCACGATGACGTCTATCGGTGCGCATAAAGCTTCGCCCAACTTGTGCTCGGTTACGAATAGGTAAATTGGCACAAAGATTCTGACCATAACAATCTGGTGGATCCGGGTGGGGCCAGAAAACATAATCACTTCGCCATCTACGATTTCCTTGCGCTGCTTGGTTTCCGGTTCCAGCAGATATTCTTCGTATGTCAGTAACCCGGTGCGGGTAGTCATATTGCATCCATCCTTGCTGAAGGCTTATGAGGCAGGGCAGCCTCTTGCCAGAGTATCACGCGGGGCGGAGGCCGGCGTAGCGCTTCCCGGTCACCGACGGCTCGGCGGCCAGGTTGCGGCGTATGACTGCCACCCGCTCGCTGTCTACCCCCAGCGCATCGCACACCGCTTCGTCCAGCGCCCGCCGCACCGGGTCAGCGTCCATCTGCGGCAAGGGCAGCAGCGTCTGCTCCGCCAGCGCATCATAGGCCGCCGCCAGCTTTTCCGCCGCCCCCTCGCCGATGGCCGCGAAGTCGGGGACGATGAGCTTGCGCAAGTCGTCCAATGAAAATTGGGGATATGACGGCACTTTGTTGGAACGGTTGCCTAGCAGGGCTAGTATGCCGATGGTGGAGTTCAAGTACAGGCAATTCGCTTTCTCGAGAATGATGGCGTCTATATTTTGTATGTTAGGCTTGCATGGAACCCAAGCTGAACCTATTGCTGGGGTATTCAACCTTACGCTGAGCATTCTAACTGTGTTCAAGCGGGCCCGTGTGGGCAGTAGCAATCTCCCGCGCTGACTCCAGAGATTTCGCGCTTGAGTGGCCTTGCCGGGTTTGGCGGTGATTTGGGTATCCGGCTTGGCTGCCATTGATTGAGTGACATCGGTTTTGTGATCCCATAAGGCAACCATTCCACCTTTCGTGGGCATATCAGAGCGATTGAAATTTCCTCGTATCCCTCGTCCGTCCGGTCCAATTTCTGAAATTTCCCCTAAATTAAAAAAATTCAAGAATTCGCTGCGCTAAGGCGCAGCGAATTCTTGGCAAAGGAATGTCGATAGAAACTGGACTGCGCCCCAATCACCGGCGGCAATCCTTGACTCCGGCCATTCCTGAACCGTGCCTAAATCTTGTCTTTCCACAGTGCCGTCCTCGATGGCCCAAGCTACTGTCATGGCGTCAGCGGGCGTGTCCGGATTCCTGGCAAGGTTGACCACCTTCGTAGGCGGCTTTTGCCCCTTGCTGGAATCCCAGCGTCGGCATATCAGCAGCATCTCGCCAATGCTGGTGTTTTCTGAGAAGTAAATCCGTTGAGGGTCGTGGGATGTTATGATGGTTTCAATGTGGTATCGGCTGCCCAAGTACTGGCGAATTTCGAGGGCTGATGCGTTGGTGGCAGTGACCAGCGGCAGAACGGCAGCAATGGCTCCCGAGTCAGCCTTGTTGATATAGTCGGCCAAAAGCAGAAAGGCGTTGCCGTTACTAGACAAGTGAACCGGGCGGTTGGCGAACAGCTCCTTTTCCCGCGCCTTGATTTGTTTCTCGGTAGCAGAGTCGAACTGATCGTGGCGCAGGCTGTCGCGGGTGAAGGGCGGGTTCATAATCACCAGGTCAGCGGGTTCGGCGCGGGCGATTTCCTCGCCGCTGTCCACCTGTTGCGCCGTCGGCTCGGCGTTGGGGAAGGGTATCAGCATCGGCTGGTTCTCGCTGAGGAAGTCCAGCGAGCCGAGTCTCGCCTTGCCGTTCTCGTCCAAGCCCAACAGGGTGCGGCCGATTTTCATATTGCGGAAATGCGTCGTGGGCGACAGCAGGCCCAGCGTGGTAGCCGCCATGTGTGTCGCCGTCAGGTTTACGTCATAGCCGCTGAACACCTGCTCGATCAAGGAGCGGGCTAGGTCGCTTTCCGCATCGGCCTGGGGCGCCAGCTCGCGGATGCGCTCGGCGGCGGCCATCAGCAGCGTGCCGGTGCCGCAGGCCGGGTCGGTGATGCGTAGCTTGCCGATAGCCTCCGGATCGCTCCAGTCACACATATCCTCGGTGATGGCTAGAGCGGCCAGCAGGGTTGCGGCAGGAGTGGTGGTATAAAAGGATCCGTCATACCGGGCACTGTCCAGCACCGTATGAAAGATGCGCCCCAGCAGGTCATGGCGCATTCCGGCGATATTCCCGGCGATGCTCAGGGCGGCCTTAGCGGTATCGGCGACGGCGCGGGTAAAGGCCGGGTCGGGCGGGCAGGAAAGCAGGGCGGCGCGGCCCGTCTCGAAGATGGGCTTGTAATCCAGCGCCAGAATCAGGTTCCAGGCAGCCAGGAACGCGCCGACAGGATCGCTTGCTTCGGCGCAATACTGAGCCTTTTCCGGCGGCCAGTCTTCGGTGAAGGGCTGCCCCGTGCGATTATCAGCCTCGGGGCGCATTCCGCGGAGGTGGGAGTCCAGCCGGGAGTGAAACATAACGGCAGTGGCCAGGACTAGGAGGGCCCGCTTGGCCGGAGCGTTCCAAGGTTCGCGCACTCGCTTGTTGTTCAGTTGGTCCTGTTTGGGCAGGTCTAAAGCCCGGGCCAGGGCTTCCTTTTGGCTGTCATCCAGTCGGCGCACGGCGTTGTCTAGCCTGTTGGAAAGGGAGGCGGCTGTTTTGTCGGGGTCGCCAAGCTGGGCCGGGGCCAGCCCGATGACCGAGGCCAGTTGGTCCAGATTGCCGGAGGTCCAAGCCGCTGCTCCTTGATGACCGTCGCGGAGGGTCCACATCAGTTCCGCATCGGGCAAAGACTCGCGGGTAGTATCGTCGGGGTAGCAAACGGCCACGGCGATGTCGGCCAGCTCCTCCTTTTCCGGCAACCGTTTGTCGGCGTCGCGGATGGCTTCCCGCTTCTTGGCGCGGCTTTGGCCGTGCTCGGCCTCGACGGCGATGCGCGCCGGGCCGATGCGCACCTCGACGTCAATGCGCCGGTTGCCGGAGTGGATGACTTCCGGTTTGGCGTCGAGGCCGCGTTTCCGCAGCTCGTCGGAGAGCTGGACATTGAGGGTCTGTTCGTGTTCTCTAGAGGGCATCGCGCGGCCTCCGGTATGAGCGTCTCGGATTAGAGTCGGACCCTGCCCTTGCCGGGGCAATGGCGGCATCCCGCGCCGGTCATCCCGCTCGTGCCTCTCGGTCACGCCCGCCCGCATCGCCCCCCATCATCACCACGTATCCCGCCCACCCGCCATTCTCGCCCTCCCGTCATTCCCGCCCACCCCCCACCCCGTCATTCCCGCCATCATTGTCCCCCCGTCATTCCCGCCCACCCCGTGGTTCCCGCCCACCCCGTGGTTCCCGCCCCCCGTCATTCCCGCCATTCCCGTCATTCCCGCCCACCCCGTGGTTCCCGCCCTCCCGTCATTCCCGCGAAAGCGGGAATCCAGCGGCTGGCCCTATCCTAATACAGTTCTTTCCGGCGGGGGAGTGGATTCCCGCATCGCGGGAATGACGGGAATGACGGGAATGACGGGAATGACGATAAGGGCGGTAAGGGCAGGAATGACGGAAAGGGCGGAAATGACGGAGGGGGCCATTATGGCGGGATGGGCGAGAATGACGGGGTGGGCGTTTAATGGGAGTTTGCCCTAGTCATCCAGCGCGATGCGGAGGCGCTTGTTGATGCGGCCTTTGCTCTCGCGGCCTATTACGCGGATGCGGCCCACCTCGGTGGTGTTGTTAACGTGAGTGCCGCCGTCGGCCTGCACGTCGAGGCCCTGAATGTCTATGGTGCGCACCTCGCGGATGTTGGTCGGCAACAGGTTTATCTTGGTGCGGATGAGGTCGGGGATTTGCTCGGCTTCTTCGCGGGGGAGGTTGGCTGCCAGCACGCTGCGGGCGGCGGCTACTTCCTCGTTAATTTTGGCTTCGACTTCCTCGGCGAAGTCGGCGGACATCCGCTCCAGCTCGAAGTCCATGCGGGCTTCTCCGGGCTGCATATTGCCGCCGGTTACCAGCGCTCCGTAGTCCCGCCAGACCACGCCGCAAAGGATGTGCAGCGCAGTATGCGTCCGCATAAGCCGGTAGCGGCGCTCCCAGTCGATGCGGCCGGAGACTTGGCTTCCGGTTGTGGGCCGGTCGCCGTCAATCAGGTGCAGCAAGAGGCCGCCGTCGCGCTTGACGCCGGTGACGGCGTAGTCCCGTCCGCCGACGGACAGGATGCCCGTATCGCTGGGCTGGCCGCCCCCGCCGGTGTAGAAAGCGGTTCGGTCGAGGGCGACTCCGGCGTCCGCGACGCCGGTAACGGTAGCGTCAAATTCTTGCAGGTAACTCTGTTGGTGAAACAGCAAATCGGTCATGGCGCCGCATACCTCAGGGAGGGATTCTTGATGGGCGACGGCAAGGGGCTATGGCCCCGTCGTCTTCGCTTGCCCACTGCCCTTCCCGCCTCTGGAATATATTTGAGGATGCCCCCTGGTGGGGCCAATGCCGGTTTCGGCAGGCGGATTATAGCAGAAGGGGTTGGGCGGCCTGAAAAAATTTGTTATTTCGATGTTTATAAGTGTATGCCATATCCCAAGCCGTTAGCCTATAATAACGAGTTACTTGCGGGCCTGCGGAATCAGCCGGGGCCGCGCATAATGTTCAGGGGCTGACGATGAAAATTTCGTGTTTGAAGGAAAATCTAAGCCGTGGCCTCGGCGTGGTAGGCCGCGCGGTAGCCAGCCGGGCCACTCTGCCGGTGACTCAGAACGTACTGCTTTCCGCCGACCAGGGGATGTTGCGGCTGTCGGCCACCAACCTCGAAATCGCCATAACTACCTGGATAGGCGCGATGGTGGAGCAGGAAGGGGCGGTTACCATTCCGGCGCGAGTGCTGACGGATTTTGTGAACTCCCAGGGCAACGACCGGATAGACATTGAAATGGATCCCGGCTCCCGGGTTCTCCAGATAAAGTCCGGGCGGTCTCAGGCGAGCATCAACGGAACCGATGCGGCGGAATTCCCTCCCATCCCCACGGTGGAAGACGCCATCGTGGCCCAGGCGGAGCCTTCCGCGCTTCGGGGAGCTATCTCTCGCGTTGCCTTTGCCGCCGCCACGGAGGAATCGCGCCCGGTGCTGACCGGCGTTGAGGTTAAGCTGCGCGAAGGCCACTTCACCATGGCCGCGGCGGACGGTTTCCGTCTGGCGGTGCATCACGGCGTTCTGACTCAGTCCGCGCCGGAGGAATTGAGCATAATCATTCCGGCCCGCACGATGAACGAGCTGAACCGTCTGCTGGGCGACAATAATGAGCCAGTGGAGATAATGCTCACGCCGCAGAAAGGGCAAGTGATGTTCCGGGTGCAGGGTGGCGATACCGTTGAACTGGTGTCCCAACTGTTGCAGGGAACCTTCCCCAATTACGACCAGCTCATCCCTCAGAGCTACACCACTCGCGCCATCCTGGACTCGCAGGCAACGCTGCGGGCCACGCGCACCGCCGCCATCTTCGCCCGCGACGGCTCCAACATAATTCGGATGCACGTAATTCCCAACGAAGATGAACAGGCGGGAGGCAAGATGCTCATTTCGGCCCGCTCCGAAGAGGTGGGCGACGACCAGGACGAGGTCGAAGTAGACGAGCTGGAAGGCGAAGAAGGCAAGATAGCCTTCAACAGCCGTTATCTTCTGGACGTGCTGTCGGTGATGGACCGCGGTCAGGTAGCCATAGAGACTACTACATCTTCCAGCCCCGGCGTTTTCAAGCCCACCGACAGCAACGACTATGTTCACGTGGTGATGCCGATGTTTGTTCAGTGGTAGCGGCTTTTGGGGAAAGCTGATCGAGGCGCAGGCTTTAAGCCGGCCCTGCCGCGCGGCGACTGGAAAGGCAAGCCTGCATCGAAGATGGCTCCCGGCACCCCTCCCGGGAATTGCCGAAACTCCTTATCCGTATCGCCGGGCCTTCGCTGGCGCCCCGTTCCCGGTAGTACCCCGTCATTCCCGATAGCCCCCCGTCATTCCCGTAGTACCTCGTCATTCCCGTAGTACCTCGTCATTCCCGTAGTACCTCGTCATTCCCGTAGTACCTCGTCATTCCCGTAGTACCTCGTCATTCCCGTAGTACCTCGTCATTCCCGCGAAAGCGGTCATTCCCGAACCCCGTCATTCCCAAGCTCGGCTATGAGGTTGACATGAAAGGACCGGATAGATAACCTTTTGAGACTGCGTTTTAAGCGCGCCTCAAACTAATCAGTCCGGGTTTGCCGGAGGGCCTCGCGCCCCGGGAGTTAACAGATGGCAGACATTCCTCTTTTCCCTGTTACTGT
Source organism: Dehalococcoidia bacterium (assembly GCA_965199995.1). Lineage (GTDB taxonomy): Bacteria > Chloroflexota > Dehalococcoidia > Lucifugimonadales > UBA3495 > VXOI01. Next base: position 805,850 of record OZ241328.1, read on the forward strand.
GGTGGGTAGCTGGCCCCGCTCTAACGAACTGGTCCGGGCCTTGAGAAGCAAGGAAGCCGGAGAGACAACTCTGGCCGACTTCAACAGTGTGGCCGACGGGGAGGTGTTGGATTGCATCCGCGCCCAAGAAGAGGCGGGAGTAGACATCCTCAGCGACGGCGAGCAGCGCCGCGACAATTTCTATTCCTTCGCCGTGGATAAGCTGAACGGTATGCAGCTTATGAAGGTGTCAGAGCTGCTCAACTATTCCACCGACCGCGCCCGCATGGAAGAAGTGTTGCGCGCGCTGGATGTTCCCGCCTTCGCTATCAAGAGCCCCATTGCCATTGATTCGGTAACCAAGCGTCAGGGGCTGGCGCTGGACGAGCTGGCGTTTATGAAGGAGCATACGAACCGCGCCATCAAGATTCCCATTCCTGGGCCTTATATGCTTACCCGGTCGGCTTGGTTCGAGGGGCTGTCCGACCGAGCGTATCCTACGCCCGACGACCTGGCGAAGGACGTGGTGGCCCTGTTGCGGGAGGAGATTATCGCGTTGCGAGACAGCGGCTGCGACTTCGTGCAACTGGATGAGCCGACGCTGTCGCAGGTGGTGTTCGGCGAAGAGACCACCGAGACGTTCATGTGCGCCGCCCTACCCAACCGCCGCGACCCGACCGATGAGCTGGAGATGGCTGTGCGCCTGATGAACGAGACTCTGGACGGCATCACCGGCATCAAAACCGGCGTGCATGTCTGCCGGGGCAACTGGAGCCGCAAAGAGGAAGTACTGCTCCGGGGCAACTATGGCCCGATGCTTCCCTACCTAGTGCAGATGAACATAGACCAGTTGGTGCTGGAGTGCGCCACCCCTCGCGCCGGTGAGATGGACGTGTTCAAGGAATACAGCAACGAGAAGGAAATCGGGTTGGGCGTGGTTAACCCGCGCACCGACGAAATCGAGTCGCCGGAACAGATAGTGGCCCTGGTTAAGGATCTGTTGGAGTATTTCGAACCAAGCAAAATATACCTGAACCCTGACTGCGGCTTCGGCACTTTCGCCGAACGCAACGTAAACACCCATGCCATCGCCACCGAGAAATTGCGGACTATCACTGAGGCTGCTCAAATTCTGAGGGCCGAGTACGCTTAGTTTTTCTCCGGAGAGGGATAGCAGCCCAAGGAAAGGCAACCGCGGGGAACCCCCAAGCCAACAAGTAGAGGAGTGTCCAAATGGCACAGGAACCGGAACGCGACCTGAACGGGCTTCCCCGTGAAAAGCTGGCCGAGGTATTGGATTCCTTCCGAGACCCCGAAGTCTTCAACGCGGTTACCGGGCCGTGGAAGTCGCGGGTGGCCTGGCAGGGCGGCATGAAGGCCCGGGCCTTTATGCGCAATCACACGGTGGACATGGACGAACCCGGCGATCTTACCGCCACGGACGTAGCCGCCAGCGCCCACGAGCAGTTGCTGTCGGCCATTGGGAGCTGCATGACCGTCGGCTTTGTGGTCAACGCCACCAAGCAGGGCGTCCGCGTCCACGACCTGGAAGTGGCCGTAGAGGGCTATTTCGACAACATTCGCAAGTGGGCGGGCGTGGAAGACGAAGGCAACCCTGGCTATGGCAACATTTCCGCCAAATGCTACGTGCGCGCCGACGCCGATGAAGAAACTTTGCGGGAAATCTGGCGTCTGGCGGTGGAAGGCTCTCCGGTTACCCAATCCGTGGTGAACCCAACGCAGGTCACCACCGACTTCGAAGCGATTGGCTAATGGCAATCTTCGTTTCCGCTGAATGGGTTGAGGAACATATTGGCCGGCCGGGGTATTTGCTGATAGACCCCCGGTCGGCTATGCGCTATCTGATGGGCCACCTGCGGGGCGCCGTCAGCGTTCCCTTGAAGAAGTTGCAGGATGAACAAGGGCGGCTGCGGCCACCTGAGGAGCTGGCTGCAACGTTTGGCGCCGCCGGGCTGGGCGACGATGTTGTGCCTATCCTGTATGACGGTCAGGATGGCCGCAACGCCGCGATGCACTCCTGGATTCTGGAATACCTGGGCCGGGACGATATTCACGTCATGGACCTGCTCTACGACCATTGGAAGGAACAGGGGAGGGATGTGTTGTATCGCCCGGTGCCCCCGGAGGCTCGCAACTTCACCCCCAATGTCCGGGCTGGCATTCGGGCATCGGTGGACGACGCTGCCAACCCCGGCGCCGCCAGGCTGCTGGACTCGCGTTCTGCCGAGGAATACCGGGGTGAGGTGGAAATTGATCAGCGGCCGGGACATATTCCAGGGGCGATTCATCTGGCTTGGAGCGAACTGGCCGGGCCGGGCGGGCGACTGCTGATAGAACCGGAGCGCTTGGAAGCCGCCCTATCCGCGGTGGGCATCGGCCGAGAGGACTCGATCATCGCCTACTGCCGCAGCGGACTGCGGGCGGCGCTCCCCTATCTCGCCATGAAGCAGGCCGGGTACGACGTTCGGCTGTACGACGGTTCCTACGTCGAGTGGATGATGAGCGGCAATCCGGTAGAAATCTAACCTTATCGCGGTTTCTATCGCGAAAACAAACGCCGGCCTAGCAATAAAACGGGCCGGCGTTTTTCATTGCTCGACAGCCGGGGTTCGACGGCCGGGAGCTACTTCTCCGGCAGATCCCAGCCAATCCAATTGCACAGGGCGCGCCCCATCACCTTCTCTAGGTCTTCTCCGGTCAGCCAGGGCAACTCTTCGGTGAAGAGGGTGATGCACTCCCGCCAGGAGCAGGGCATACGGGTGATGTCGGTGCCCCAGAAAGTGCGGTCCGCCCCGAAGGCGTCAAAGACTTGGCGCAGATAATCGTGGATGTTGTGATAGGGGTAGGGATGGCTGGAGTAGCTGGGCGCGCCCGAAGCTTTGCAGGCCACATTGGGGTACTTGGCCAAGGCCAAAAGGTCGGGCAGGCTTTCAAAGGCTTCCTCGTCGGTAACCCGCTGGCCGCGGCCCATGTGGTCCACAATCAGTTTCAGTTGCGGGTAGCGTTCAGCGACCTGCCCTACCACCGGGAGGAAGTTGGCGCAGGCCAATCCCACCGGCAGTCCGGCATCTTCCGCCGCCGGCCATAGCCAGTCCATGGTTCCGTCAATGGGCCAGGTCTGCTGGTGCGGGAGCAGGAAAGTGAAGCGCAGGCCCAGCATCCCCGGCTGCTGCTTCCAGGCAGGGATGAGGTCGCGGCTCTCCGGATCATCCAGCGGGAACTTGCCCAGGATAGAGAACCGGTCAGGGAACTGTTGGGCCGCCGCCACTGCCATGGCATCGGAGTCCGGATCCCAGCCCGGCGGGTGAATGACCGCCGCGTCCACGCCGGCATCGTCCATTTCCCGCAAGACATCCTCGGCGGTGTACGACGGGATTTGACGATGGGCCGGGTTGGCCGGAAGATTGGCGCCCCAAATGTGGATTTGAGAATCAACTATCAGCATCAGTCTGTCTCCTGAGAAATTCTGACGGTTCGCCTCGCATAGGGGTTTGCGTACTCCTGTTATGGCGGGCGGCTTTCCGCTTTGTCGGCAGGGCGCTCTGGAGTTCCCTTGAATAATGACCTGAAGCTGTTGTACAGCGCCTTGACGTAAGGCTCCGTAACCCGGAGGCTAAGCTCCAGCGCCACCACGAACACCCAATAGTAGAAAATGCTCTTCCATTCCAAAACCGCGCGATTCAGCAGATCGGCCGAGGTGCTTAGGTCAAAGTATCTGAGGTCAATCAGGAATATGCCCAGCAGGGCGAAGGGGAGCATCTTGGCGATGTCGCGGGACAGGTCTTCGGTGTAATAGGAGGTTACCCGGACGGAAGTCAGCACTGCCATGGAGATGAGCAGCAGGTCTTCTACTTCCCGGGTCTTGGAGAGGAAAGCCACCATAACCACCAGCACTCCGAACCAAAAGAAGGCGAAGAGGGGAAATATCAGCAGATACTCGGCGATATAGAAAATGAGGTGGAGAGTTTTCTTGAGAACCGGATGGGTGGATTGCTCAAATCTCGAAAAGTCCAGCGAGAAAATATCTTTTCGAGACATGAAGCGGTAAAGGTTGAATATAAGGACGGCGTATATCGCTACACCGATGGTGAATATGAGCGCCGGCTCCAATAGTTGCAGAGCTTCATTCAGGTTTAGCTCTCGCAGAGAGTCCACTTCTGGCGGCATATTAACTCCGAAATGCGGGCGCTAGGCCCAGGGATCATAAGAGCCGAAGTTCCACAGGTAGCCTTCCGGGTCGCGGGCGGTGTATATCCGCCCTTCATAGTCTTGGTCGGCGATTTCGCAGACGATTTCCGCGCCGGCGGCTATAGCCTGCCGGTAGTGTTTGTCAATTTCCGTGATTACTACATAGGTCGTTTGCGTGTTACCGCCCGCCTCTTCCAGCGTCTTGACCAGGCCGTCGCGCTCCTCGGGCGGGCCTACCGAACCCAGCATAATTATGTCGCTGCCCAGAGCGAGCTGCGCGTGGGCGTCGCCGCCTCGTCCGTCGGGGACTACCAGGTGCGGGGAGAACCCGAAGGCGCGGCAAAGCCATTCGATGGCTGCGAGGGCGTTGTGGTATCGCCTTGCGGGGATGATGTGGCCTTTGGCGGATTCGCTAATGGGCCGCGGGCGCTCCTGAATAAGCCTAACGGACATAACGCATCAATTTTATCAGCGCAACCCCTGAGGCGCGATTGCACTAAGGGGCAATTAGAGCCACTTTGGGAGAAACCGAGGAAGAAGCCTGGAATATGTGCCAACATATACTGTAACTTGTGTATAGAAGTCATAAAATTATATATTGACATTGTAATATTATTGTGCATAATATCCATATACATTAGTCTAAATGGTGTATATGCTAATTGCTTGATTAAATTCATGATGCGGTATCCGAAAATCCAGGCAAAAGTTAAGGAGGTTCTCCCCCATGCAGAAACTTCCCCGATTCGTTATTGCCTCGGCGTTGCTGCTGGCTCTGTTGGCGGCGGTGGGAGCTTGCGCCAGCGAGTCGCCGACTCCGACGCCCCAACCAACGCCCACGCCTTTCAACACGGATGAGCTACGCTCCCTGGTCCAGGATGCAGTGGCTCAGGCTTTGCCCTCCGAGTCCGCGCAGCCGGCGTTCACTGAGGAACAACTCCGCGAATTGGTTGAGGCGGCGATGTCGAAGTCCGCATCGGAGAGCCTGACGGCTGACGATGTGGAGCAACTGGTGCAAGCGGCGGTGAAGTCGGCCATTGTACCCGGGGTGACTCAGTCCGAGGTGGAGGAAGCCATCGCCGCCGCTTTGTCTGCTCAAGCCGAGCAATTGAGCCAGGCTATTTCGGCTACGGAGAAGCCGTTGGTCATCTACTCCGGGCGCAGCGAATCCCTGGTTGACGCGATAATCCAGCAGTTCAGCCAAGCCACAGGCATACCGGTGGAAGTGAAATACGCCGGGACGTCGCAACTGGCCGCCACTCTTTTGGAAGAGGGCGACAATTCGCCGGCCGACATATTTTTCGCCCAGGATCCCGGAGGGCTGGGAGCGGTGGAAGATATGATGACTATCCTGCCAGACCGCATACTCAGTCGGGTGCCGGAGTGGGCCCACTCTCCCCAGGGCAAGTGGGTGGGGCTGTCAGGCCGGGCCCGCACCGTGGTCTACAATCCCGAAAGAACCAGCGAGAGCGATTTGCCCGATGATCTGTGGGGTTTCGTAGACCCGAAATGGGACGGACGCATCGGCTGGGCACCCACTAACGCTTCATTCCAGACGATGGTCACTGCAATGCGCGCATTGTGGGGAAATGAAAAGACTGCCGAATGGCTGGAAGGCGTGCAGGCTAACAATCCGATTATCTACCCCAAGAATACGCCTCAGGTGGCGGCAGTCGCGGCAGGCGAAATAGACATTGGCCTAGTTAATCATTACTATCTCTTCCGCTTCCTAGCCGAAGAAGGAGAGGACTTCTCGGCGCGCAATTATCATCCCCGAGCTGGCGGTCCCGGAGCAACGGTAATGGTTGCCGGAGCGAGCATCCTCGGAACGTCGGACAATAAGGATGCCGCTGAGAATTTCTTGGAGTTCATGCTGTCCCGAGTCGGTCAGCAGTATTTCGCCGGGCAAACCTTCGAGTATCCCTTGGTGGAAGGAGTGAAGGTTCCTCACGAGCTGTTTCCGCTGGACCAGATCAATCACCCTGGCATCCCCCTGAAAGACTTGGCCGATCTGGAAGGTACCCAGGCGATGCTTCGCGAGGCCGGAGTGCTGCCGTAGGGCGGTGGGGAACAATCCCGGTTATCCCCCCTCGTTTGTCCTATCCTTCCCCCATCAAGGGAGAAAGGGCCAGGTTCGCCTCGCCCTAGAGAGAACGGCGAGTTCAATGGGCCGGTCGCGCGTCGAGCCTGCGGGATATTGCCCCAGACCGTCCTCCAAATCAATCGGATGAAATCAATCTTATGATGAGAGGTATGCGCATATGACGCCGGTGTTTCCATATCTAATCCGCCGAAGCCAGGATGGTTGGCGTGGGGAGTTGCTCTTGCGGCTCCGCAGCGGCAAGTCTGCCTATGTCGTACAACTCTCGCTGGAACAGGCCCGGATGTTGGCAGTGGAAATGCGAGGGCTGGCCTCCGACCATTGCCCGTTACACCACATGGTCGTGCGCTTGGTGGAATCGCTGAATGCCGAGATTAGCCACATCATCATTAAGCGGGTAGGGCAAACGGATGAAGTTGCTGGGCTGGTGAGGATGGCAACCCCTTCGGAGCTTCAAACTACCCAGGTGGATGCCGCTGCTGCTCTGTCGCTGGCAATCCACATGGGACTGCCCATTTTCATGGACGGCCAGTTTTCCCATCTGGAGACCGAGGAGCAGTATGTTTCCCGGCATGGCCCTTCTCCCGCAGGAGGCGCTTCTTCCAGCGAACCGGCGGATTTCCCCAGCAGGGTTCCAACGCCGCCGACGATTCCCCAGGCCTTTCAGGAACTGATAGAGGGTCTTAAGATGCCGGAAAGCCTCGATAGTTCGGATAGCTGGCCGGACGCGGTAGACGAACCCTAACGGGACGCTGAAGAGGGAGTATTGCGATGGCGGCCGATAAATATCAATCAATGAGCGTGTATCACGCTATTTACGGGCGACGGAGCGCATGGAAGTTTTCCAGAGAGCCGGTGGACCTCATGGCCGTAGAGCGTATGCTGGATGCCGCGATATGGTCCCCCAACCATCGTCTTACCGAACCTTGGCGATTCTTTGTACTGGAGCAGGGCAGCCCAGCTCGAGAGAAGGCAGCGGAGCTGGCCTATGAGTTCCAAAGAGAACGCTCCGGCGATGAGCAACGGGCCGTGGCCGCAAGGCGGAAAGTATTGGAGCCGCCGGTGGTAATGTATGTTTATACCGTACCTGGCCCCAACGATGAAGCCACTAAAGAGAACTACGCTTCAGTGTGCATCGCCGCCCACAACATGTCCCTGGCTGGGGTTGCAGAAAGTCTGGCGGTCACCTGGGAGACCGGCGGGGCGATGCGGCATCCGAGACTATGGGAATTGCTCGGAGCGGAAGAATCGTGGCAAATGACGACGATGCTGCTAATCGGGCATCCCGGGGAACATCCTGGGGCGCGCCGGTCGCCGGCTTCGGGCTTCATACGGTGGTTCCGGGCCAATGGCGAGATGCGATAGCTGTTTAGAAATTCTCTGCCCCCTTTCTGCTGGGGCGCGCCGGACGGGGTGGGAGCAGCCTGCTTGGCTGCGCGCCTGGCCCACCCCGCCCGATAGCGATGCCCCAGGGGGCACTGCTCCCCCGTCGGGGCGGGCGCACGTACTCTCCTCCCGTGCGCTGCCCGCCTCGTCGGGGGGCTTTATTTTTCCGCCGCCTTGACCGCCTGACGGTTGCGAAAGAGGGCAGGCTCCACGTATGCGCTGGGCGATGACAGGGCATCGTCAATGATTTCCAGCACTGCGACGATGGCCGGGTTGTTGAGCAGCGCCTCCCTTTTCTCCGGAGTGTCGGCCAGCGGCTCATAGCCCACCGTTCCCATGCTCTGCCTATCCACCACCTCAGCGGCCCCGAGGATAGCGCTTTCCACGTCGGACTGGTCTATGACGCCATGCAGACGCCAGTTGGCCAGAATGGCGCCGTCAATGCGCTCGGTGGCTCGGTCTTTCATCTCTTCAATCTGGTCGAAGTTGGGGACGCCGCTACAGCCGACACCCCGGCGCACCCACGGCTCCACGTAGGCCACCATGCTATGGGCGTAACGGAGCGCCAAATTGGCCTTCACCGCCGGGTCGGCGACTTTCTCATCCTTGAGCAAGGGGAAGGAAAGTAAGGAAACCCGGTCTATGTTCAGGGCCTGAGCGTCCAGCATCACCCGCTGCACCTCGTCCACGTCAATCATATGATAATGCATGGAATGGAGGTCACTGGGATAGGGGGCGGGAACCCAGGCTGTGTTGCCGCCAGTGCTGGGGTGGTCTATTTTCCGTTCCAGCATCTCAGCCATGGCCCGGTTGCGTACCTGCATCCCCTTGCCGATTTTGCCATGGCGATGCACTCCGGCGTGAAGGCTTACGTCTACATTGTGGCGTTCGTATCTGATGTTGAACGTTTCCTGAGTCAGGTCGTCGCGCAGGTCCACCGGGCCGGCGTGCATCTGCGCCCTAATCTGAGAGCCAGTGCGGTCCAGAAAGCCGGTGTTGGTGAAAAATACGCGGCTCTGAGCAGCTCGCAGAGCTTCGGACAATTGCAAGGTCATCCCCAGTTCTTCGTTCATAATGCCGATGAGGATGCAGCCCGGCTTGAGGCCTAGCCTAGCCTCGATAGCCTCGAATAGCCGCACTTGCTCAGCGACCTCATCTGCGGTTTGTAGCTTTGGCGTCACCTGGTAAACCAAGCCCTGGCTGCTGTTGGGCGCGCGCGCCGGCATCGGGCCGGAGCCGTCGGCTCTAGGTTCGCCGTTGGAGCCGTTGTCGTGGTTAGTGGCGATGAGGGTGGTCAGCAGCAGGCCGAGCATACGCTCGGAGATTTCCTGCCCGCCCACCTTGACGATGCCGGTGTACATATGGAGTGACACGTTGCGCACCGACATCAGGCTGGTCGCCTTCAGAGTGCGAGGCTGGCCGTCGGCGCCGGTGCATGTCCGGTCGGAGTTCAGAGCCTTGCGGTTGCCGCGGGAGCCGTAGCCTACCAGGTCGCCGCGGATGAGGCCCAGGTAGTTGCGCAACGAGGCCACTAGGTCTTCGGCGTCCACCACCGCCACCGCATCCTCAAAGTCAACGATGTTCGTGACCGCCGACTCGACGAAAAGGTCGCGGAACTGTCCGTTTTCTTCGTTTACCTTACCGCCTTCGTAGAGCTGGAACATAATTCGAAGGTCATTGTTTTCCAGATAGAACTCGTCCAGGCTACCCTGTTCGTTCCGATTGAAGCCATAGAACTTGGCCGGGTCAGATAGGCGAGCCTCGCCGTTGCCGGTATCGCCCACCAGCTCATATCTCCCGTTGGCCGTTTCCTGAACGGAAAAGGATTTTATCGCCCCGATGCCGTCGGCGTTGTCCCATTGGGCAATGTGCTGGTCGAAGAAGGCGTTGGTTTCTTTCACGACCATCCGCAACCGGGCAGCGCGCTGTTCCTGACGGTCTATCTCGCGATGCACGTCGCTGAGGAAATAGGCGTCGTAAAGACTGCCCCAGCGGGCATTAGCCCCTCCGACGGCCATGCTGGCGTTGGATACCGGAGTGACTAGTTCAGGCCCGTTTTGGTCCATCTCCGAATCCAACTGCGGGGTAGTCATCTCGAAATCCACTGGCCCGTCCGGCTTGAGGTAGCCAATGCCGAGCAGAAACTGCTCCAAGCCGGCGGCGTCCTGCGCCTGGGATTCCTGCGTAGGGCGCCACCCAGCCGCCCTCTTGTCCCGGTAGTATTCGTCAATCTGCCGCTGTACGTTTTCCCGGCGCTCCAGCAGGTCCCGGTTGGGCGGGTCGAATTCCTCGACCAGCTCGCCTAAGTGACGAAAGATGGCATCGGCGCACCAAGGAGTTCCGGGAACAACTTCGTCTCGCACGAAATCAAAAAGAAGGTCGTCAACCTCTACCTGATTGCCGGAGGGCAGTTCCAGTTGTGCCATTTCTCGCTCCGCTGAAGAGGAATCGAGGGAATCCGTCGAGGGAATCCTAGGATTGTCCGCCGTATTCTAATCGGAGCGAAAGCTCTGACACAATGCAGGGTTGATTAGCTCCGCAGATGAAGGCAGTGGCAAGGTCTTCTCTGACGTCAGGGCATAAACCCCGGCTTTACTGGCAAGCCAATGCGCCCCCGCGTGAACGGCGTCGGCAGAGGCAAAGCTACCAGGACTTGATGACCGGAAGCACTTCTTCGGCGAAGAGTTTAATGCTTCGCTCCGCAACGGGGAGAGGAATGCCGCCGAAGCGGAAGGAGACGTTCCACTCGAAATCGCCGAGAAGCTCGCGGCGTTCCTCAAGCCCTCGCAGAATCTTGTCCGGCGTGCCCCAGCTTGCGGCCTTCATAAAGCCTTCGACCGCTCCCTCAAGACCGGCGGAACGGGCGATTTCGGCCTTCTGCTGATAGGCGTTGTAACCTTTCACCTCAGCGAAGTGGTCGCTGAGGAACTCGTAATGGTAGAAGTTGCTCTCGACAAACTTGCCCTGATACTGGCGAGCTTCTTCCTCGCATTGTTCCAAGTTGGTGCTGCACACAACGAACTCGGTAAGCATCAAGGCGGGCGGCTCGGTGCCGTGGAATTCGCGGTGCAAGGCCCGGCCGCGCTCGATCCCCGGCATCCGCATTTCCCAGGGCCGGTCGGCGAACATTACTATGTGGGCGCCGAGTTTTGCTGCTGAGAGAACGGACTCGTCGCTGGCGGCAACGGCGTATATGCGTCCGTCAAAAGAATGTTGCGGCCTGGGGCGGATTTCCACCCGCGGCTGCTGGTAATAGGGGCCGTCGCCCTCGATGAAGCCGGTCTGGAGGGCCTCGACAATCATGGGCGCCGCCTCATCGAAACGGTCCCGGGATTCGTCCATGCTAATGCCAAAGGCTTCAAATTCGCGCCGCGCCAGCCCCCGGCCGAAGCCGAGGCGAAGGCGGCCGCCGCTCAGCAGATCCAGAACGGCGGCGCTTTCCGCCACCCGCAGCGGATTATGCCAGGGGAGAATCACAGCCGCCGTACCCACGTCGATATTGGGATGCTTGGCCGCGATGTGGGTCATCAATTGCAGGTTGTCCGGTACAAAGGAATAATCGTTGAAATGATGCTCCGCTGACCAGACACTGTCGAAGCCGGAATCAGCAGCAATTTCAACGAGGCGCAGCTCTTCCCCCCACATCTGGGCGTCTGTTCCTTCATCCCAGCCGTAGCTGGAGCAGACTAGCATCAACCCGACATCCATGAATATACTCCTCAATTAATGGCTATATGGCTAATGGCTATATGGCCCATTCTTCCGGGCGCAGGGTCTTTCAGAAACTCGGCTTGGTAGGGAAGGGCGTCAACTGGAGTTCGTGAGTCCAGCAGGACTTATCCTGCGTGTGCAGGTAATAGAAAGCTTCGGCAATCTTGACCGGGTTCATCAGCAAATCGGGATTCGCTTGGGCATGGGGCAGAGACCGGGTGCCGGGGGAATCAATCGTGCCGTCTATTACCACGTTGGCGACGTGGATGCCGTGTTCGGAATACTCTTCCGTCAGAGCCTGGGCCAGCCCGCGCATAAGCACTCGCGGATAGTATAGCGATTGGCCGGTGTACCGTTTGCGTCCGCGCAGAGAGAAGTTGTTGTTGGAGATGAGGATAGTGCCTTCTCCGCGCTCCCGCATATAAGGCAGCACTTCCTTAGCGACCAGGAAAGGCCCGCTGCTGGCGATGTGCTGGGCGGTCTCGAACATCTCGAAGGGCATATGTTCCAGCAGCTCCCTTTCGGGAGGCAGATCCCGGCCTTCAAGATACCCAGCGTTGTAGACCAGTACGTTGGGGTCTCCGGCCTCTTCCCGGATACGGGCAAAGGCATTAGATATGGAGTCGCGGGAGGCTAGGTCCAACTCGACAATCATGGCGTCTTGGCCCTGTTCTCGTATCGCCGCCTCTAGCGGAGCGGCGTTGGGGGCATTGCGAGTAGTCAGCACTGTGAAAAAGCCTTCCTGGGCAAACTTCAACGAAACCGCTCCCCCTACTCCCCAGCGCACGCCCGCAGGCAACTCGCTGTCGTCAACATCTCCGCCGTGGACCAAATGGGTGTTGCGTCCGTCGGACTGCCACTTGGATGTCGCCCCAATTACAACGGCAACGGGTTTTCCCTCTGAATTCATGTCTGATTCCTTCCCTAAGAGATGTCTCGACTGCCTCTTGCGCCGAAGGACAACCCTTCCGGCGGCCATTATGCCGTTTACAGGCTAATCATCAGCGCAAGGAAGGAGAGTTTGGGATACTGTACTACAAACCCTAGATTTGACAATCCCGTTGCGGTGGCTATAGTGAAGTTGAATTAAGGGAGTCGACCCAACAAGATACAGGATATAAGAATCTGCCGGAGGTACGAATGACCACCACCGAGCAACGTCCCAGCAGCGATTACAGAGTCGTTGGCACTAGGCCCATACGCCACGACGGAATCGACAAGGTTACCGGGGCCGCCAAGTATGGCGCAGACATCCAGCTTGCCAATATGCTGCACGGTAAAGTGCTACGCAGCCCCTATGCCCATGCCCGCATCCGCAGTATCGACACCGGCCGCGCCGAAGCTCTGGCCGGCGTGCTGGGCGTGGTTACGGCCAAGGATTTTCCCATTATTCAAGACCAGGTGATAGACCTAGCCGAGACTCAAGGCAACGTGCGGCTGATGGCCGAGCACGTGATGGCCAACCAAAAGGCTCTCTACCAAGGCCACGCGGTGGCGGCGGTCGCGGCTACCAGCCCCCACATCGCCGAGCAAGCCCTGGCCCTTATAGACATAGACTATGAAGTGCTGGAGCCTGTGCTGTCCCTTGAGGACGCCATGCGTCCCGACGCCCCCGTAATCCATGAAACCCTGTCTACCCACTTCAAGCAGGAGCGGTTCGCCCGGGGCGAGGACACCGGAGCGAGGGGCAATATCGCCAGCCATATCCAGCATAAGCTAGGCGATGTGGAGAAGGGTTTCCGCGAGGCTGACGTTGTGCTGGAGCGGGAGTACCAGACCGGCACGGTGCACCAGGGCTACATTGAACCCCATGCCTCCACCGCCACCTGGAGCGGCGACGGGCGCCTCACCGTCTGGACTTGCACGCAGGGTTCCTTTGCCATCCGCAGCTCCACCGCTGCCATCTGCGGGGTGCCAGAGGATATGGTGCGCGTGATTCCGACGGAAATCGGTGGCGGGTTCGGCGCAAAGATAACCACCTATCTGGAGCCGCTGGCCGCCATCCTGTCGAAAAAGACCGGGCGTCCCGTCAAGATGGTAATGAGCCGAAAGGACGTTTTCGAGGGTACAGGCCCCACTTCCGCCACCACGCTGCGAACCAAGATAGGAGCAACCAAGGACGGCAAGATTACTGTCATCCAATCTTGGATGGCCTTTGAAGCCGGAGCATTCCCCGGTTCTCCAGTGGGCGGCGGCACCCTCTGCGCCACCGGCCCCTACAACGTGGAAAACCTTCTGATTGACGGCTATGATGTGGTGGTCAATAAGCAGAAGGTGCAAGCCTACCGCGCTCCGGGGCAGCCGCAGGGCGCCTTCGCCGTTGAGCCAATAATCGATGAGCTGGCTGAAGCTCTGGGTATGGACCCGCTGGAACTGCGCCTGAAGAATGTGTCCAAGGAAGGGGACCGGATGCCCAACGGCGTTGCCCACCCCCGGTTCGGCGTCCGCGAGATGGAAGAGGCCATGAAGGCCCACCCGCATTACAGTGACCCGCTGGGGGAACCTTCCGCGCCGTCGGCGTCGAGAGGCCGCGGCGTTGCCGTGGGCTATCGCTGGCAGGCCGGCCAGATGTCCGCCGCCACCATCATCGTTAACAGCAACGGCACCATTAACCTGGTCACCGGCTCGGTGGACATCGGCGGGACTCGTACCGCTGTGGCGATGCAGGCGGCGGAGGTTCTGGGAATTGCCGCTGAGGACGTGATTCCCACGGTGGTTGACACCGACACTATCGGCTACACCGCGGTGACCGGCGGCAGCCGCACTGCCTTCGACACCGGCCTGGCCGCCATACAGGCTGCCGAAGACATCAAGAGACAGATGGCTGCCCGCGCCGCAGCTATTTGGGAAGTGCAGGAAGAGGATGTTATCTTCCGGGACGGCGTATTTAGTTGCACCCGGAACCCGGAGGATCGCTTTACGTTCAAGGAGCTGGCGGGGCGAATGATGCGCACCGGCGGCCCCATCACCACTTCGGTCTCGGCCGTCTCTACCGGCGTTGGCCCCATCATTGCCGGGAACATCTTTGACGTGGAGGTCGATAAAGACACCGGGAAGGTTGACGTTGTGCGCTGCACCGCCTTTATGGACGTTGGCACTGCCGTGCACCCCAGTTATGTCGAAGGGCAGATGCAGGGCGGCACAGTACAGGGCATCGGCTGGGCGCTGAACGAAGAGTACAGCTACAACCCCGACGGAGTGATGCTCAACTCCAGCTTCCTCGATTACCGGATGCCCACCAGCCTGGACGTTCCCATGATTGAGACAGTGATGGTGGAAGTGCCGAACCCGCGCCACCCCTTCGGACTGCGCGGCGTCGGCGAAGCCCCCATCATTCCTCCCTTGCCGGCCATTGCCAACGCCGTCTCCAACGCCATCGGCGTCCGCATCAACAAGCTGCCCATCACCCCAGCGGACGTCCTCGAGGCCATAGTCAGCAAGGAAAGCTAAACCCGAAGCCGGTTATTCCCGCACCGGGGCCTGTTATTCCCAGGCCCCCTTTTGTTTGTTTTAGTCGTTTTACCCGTCCGGCGCGCGCTGCCGGATTTGGGCCGAATTAGTAACGATAACTCTCTAAGCGGGCTAGGATATTGGATAGAATAGGGTGGCCCATCATCCTGCCCGCGAAGCCCGGCGCGGCGGCTGCGCTTTTAAGGGCCCCGCCGGGATTATCCTCTTAGAAATGATCTCCGCCGCCCGCTCTTTCGGCCGCTCTGGCTCTATTCTCGCCGTTCTCGGCAACGCCGACTTCCGGCTGCTTTGGTTTGCCGGCGGCGCCGACAATTCCGGCCGATGGATGGAGGCGGTGGTAATGGCGCTGTTGATGCTAGACATCGGCGGCTCCGCCCTCCAAGTAGCCCTGCTCTTCGCCTTTCGCTGGACGCCGATGCTGCTGTTCGCCTTGGTGTCCGGCAGGGTCGCCGACCGGACCAACCGCAGAATGGTGATGATAGTAGCCCGGGGCGTTGCCGTAGCCGTCACTGCCATCCTGTTGCTTCTGGTGGCCGGCGGCCGGGCCCGGCCGGAGCATCTCTTTATCGGGTCGTTGCTGCTGGGGTGGCTCTATGTGTTGGAATTTCCTTCCCGCCGCTCCTTCATATACGAGCTGGTAGGAGGCCAGCAAGTGGTGGGTGCAATGTCTCTGGAGACTATCACCACCACCATTGGAAGGCTCTTGGGCCCCCTGGCCGCCGGAGTAATTGTGGGGCAGGCCGGGTTTACTGTCGCCTTCGCTACCTTGCTGGGTCTTTACAGCCTCGCCTTTATCTTTGTCCTGCTGGTGAAAACGCGCCTGCCGCCTCAGGCCAGCGGTCATTTCGCGCTATGGCAAACGGCTAAGACCGGTTTTGGTTACGCCTTCCAAAACCCGGTGGTGCGGGCAGTGCTTTTCGGAACCGTCATTTTTAACGCGCTGGCTTTCAGCGTGGAATCGCTGTTTCCCGTGGTGGCGCAGGAACATCTGGAAGCCGGGCCGGAGCTGACCGGAGTGCTCATCTCGGCCCAGTCTTTCGGCACCTTGGGGGCGGCGCTGGCGATTGGGCTGGTTCCCAATCTGCGCTACCACGGGCGGGTGTTCTGCTTCGGAATGGCGATTCAGTTGGCGGCCCTGATTTTGTTCGCGGTGTCCCCTTGGTATCCGCTGTCCTTTGTGCTGCTGCTGGTTTCCGGGCTGGGAGCGGCCGGGTTTAGCACCATGCAGAGCACTATTATCATGCTGTCTTCCCCGCCAGAGATTCGGGGGGCGCTGTTGGGAGTGTTGGGACAGTGCATCGGAGTAGCCGCCGTGGGCGGGGTCATCGTCGGTTTAGTGGCCGACTATCTGAGCGCTCAGGCCGCAGTGGCATTGAGCACCGGCCTCGGCCTGCTACTGCTCATCCCGGTGATGCTGCTCACGCCTTTGGTTAAGAGCCCGGTTAGCTCAGCGGAAGAGTGATTGGCGGCGCGGCGCTAGAGGGCGCCCTCCGCCTCCAGGCTTTCCAGTTCCTCCGGCGTCATTCCGCCGATGCCGCCTAGAATCTCCCGGTTATGCTGGCCCAGGGCCGGCGGGGTTTCGGCGGGAGAGTCAATGCAGGCAGTAAGGCGCACCGGAGTCCGGGGCGAGCGGAACGTTCCGCCCAAAGTGTCGCCGGTGTCTACGTACATACGGCGGCTTTCCAGGTGCGGACAGTGGGCCAGTTCTTCCATAGTTTGGGCCATGCCCATAGAGAAACCCAACTGAACTAGTTTTTCCGCTATTTCCAGCTTGGTCAGGTTGACTGACCACTGCTCAATGGCAGGTATGAACTCGTTGACGAAGAAATCCCCGCTCTGTTCTTCGCCCAGATAGCGCGGGTTTTCCGCCAGGTCGTCTCGGCCGATGGCCTGCCACAGCGACCGCAGGCGATCTTCGGAGCGCGCTCCGGCCAGCACCACGTAGCCATCCTTGGCCTGGAAGGTTACGCCCGCCGTAGCCATTCGGTCATGGGAACGGCCCGGGGCTTGTCCGGTAGCATGATAGTGGTTCATATTGCTCTCGATATGCGACACCATGCACTCGTACATAGCGACGTCTATGTACTGTCCCCGTCCGGTCTTGCGGCGGGTTTCCAGAGCCAGCACGATGCTAAGGGCGGCCCACAGTCCAGGTATCGAGTCTCCGATGTTGTCGCCCACCGCTTGAGGCGGTCCTTCAGGGTCGCCGGTCATATCCATCCAGCCCGACATGGCCTGTATCGCCATATTGTTGGCCGGCCAGTTGGAATAAGACCCGGTCAACCCTTCGCTGTCGCCGTATCCGGTGATGCCGGCGTAAACAAGGCCGGGGTTGATTTCCCTGAGCCGGTCATACCCCAGCCCCAGCCGACGGAACGCCCCCGAACCCCAGTTGTCCACCAGAACATCCGCCGCCGCTACCAGTTTTTCGAAGGCTTCCTTGCAGCGGGGGTTCCGCAGGTCAATGCTGACGCTCTTCTTGTTCCGGTTGATGCCTAGAAACCGCGAGCTAATCCGGTTTCCGTCGCCGTCGGCGATGAACGGAGTGCGGCCCCGGGCGATGTCTCCCGTCCGCGGCCGCTCTATCTTGATGACCTCCGCGCCCATGTCCGCCAGAATCAGAGAGCAGAACGGCCCGGCGACGATGTGCGTAGCGTCCAGCACCCGGATGCCCTCCAGAGGCAGCGGCAATCCCGTCGGCATACTCAGCGGAAACTGCGCAGGAGTGGTCATGGAAGTACCTCAAACTTGTGTAGAATCGTCAGCTTATGGGAGCGATACGCGAAAGGCGCTCTGGGCAAGTTTCAATCCGGCAGCCCGTAACTGCCCAGCAGCCCTTCCACCATGCCGGCAGCCCGTTGCCAGTCGTAGGTTCGGTAGGAGTTGTTGCGCACTACGTAGCCCGCACCGGCGTAGAACAGCTCGAACTGAATGTGCCGCGAGGCAAACTCCGAACCGATGGCGTCCCACGCCAGCTTGAACAGCTTGACCCGTTCCTCTGTTTCCGGCCCAACGGCGCTCTGGCTGCGCTGGATGTAGTCCGCGATTTCCGGGTTGCCGAAGTCGTTGGCCGACGAAGGCAGCATTATCGGACTGCTGGCGGCCAGATCCCGCAGCGTGTTCATAATTTTCGGGTAAAGCTCCTGGGCCATCACCTGCGAGGTATAGAGCGGATGCCGTTCCGGCACATAGTACTGCCCAACGTAACGGCCTTTTGCTTCCATGCCGTAGACCAGGCCTTCAATCAAGCCGGCTTGCGCCGCCAGCCGGCCTAGCGTCTCCACCACCTGCGGAACACGGGTCAGACCGTTGGCGTCGGCCATCTTTCGCGCCAGCCCCACCAGGAATCGCAGCTTCACCATCACCCGCACTTGCGACTGGTAGTTCTGGAATATGTGGGTTGGGGCCTCATGAAACTGGTCGCGGCAGAGGGCGATGTCCCGGTTGATGAACACCCGCTCCCAAGGCACCTTAACCTCATCGAAGTAGAGAATAGCGTCATTCTCGTCTAGGCTGAACGACAGCGGGTTGTCGAATTCGCTGGCCGCCCCGGCTTCGTAGGACTTCCTGGACAGTATTTTGAGGCCCGGCGCATTCATAGGCACAGCCACGGAGAAGGCATGCTTTTCCGCGCCCGGATTCAAGGGCTGTATGGTAGTGCACAGCACCTCATTGGCCAGTATGCTGCTGGTGCCTAGCGTCTTTGCTCCCTTGATAGTGACTCCTGCCGAATCTTCATCGTATATCCCGGCTACCAGAAACTCGTCGTGCTCGCCGGTCCATCCCTGCGGATTGGTGATGACATAAGTTACGAAAAGGTCGTTGTCGCGGACGTATTGATAGTAATCGGCCAATGCCTGCGCCCGCTCGTGGCCGTGCGCCCGGAACAGGTCCAGCCGCATCATCATCCCCGCCAGCGACGACGCGACATGGTCGGGAGAACGGCCCATGTATCCGAAGGTGCATTCGGCCCAGGCCTCCAGAGCCCGGCGTCGCGCTACCAGCTCATCGTAGGATTCCGGCAGTTGCCAGCAGCGGTTAACGCGTCCTCCCCCGGTGGGAGACTCGAAAGTCATCCACTCCAGGTTTTCCGGCTTGGCCTGAAAGTCATACAGCCCTGCCGTGGTGCGCACGGCATTCCGGTATGCCGGATGGTCTACCACGTCCGTAATCAGTTCTCCGTCAAGAAACACCTGTCGCCCGTCTCGCAGGCTGTCAATGTACTGTTGCCCTGTTCTGACCATCGTCTCGCCCCGCTATAAATCTCCGGTCTTATGGTTAATTATGGGGATGCAATAGCGAATGGAATAATAGCACAGGGCAAGAGACGCCCTAAGTATTTACGTCCTTTGCTATAATCGGACTCAACTTTTGCTGGGGGGTGGTGCTATATGCGTCTGATTTCGTGGAATGTAAACGGCATTCGAGCGGTTCACAAGAAGGGATTTCTCGAATGGTTCGAGGCGGAGCAGCCCGATGTCCTCTGCGTTCAGGAAACCAAGGCGCACGAGGCTCAGTTGCCCACGGCGCTGAAGCAAGTGGAGAGCTATTCCGCCTGGTTCACCACCCCGGAACGCAAGGGATACAGTGGCGTTGGCCTATACGCCAAGGAAGGGAATGAACCCCGCAGCGTCAGCTTCGGATTGGGCGTTGAGCGGTTCGACAGTGAGGGCCGAACCATAGTGGCCGACTTCGATGATTTCGTGTTTCTGGGCATATACTTCCCCAATGGTAAGCGTTCCGCCGACCGTCTGCGCTATAAAATGGAGTTCTACGACGCCTTCCTGGACTATGTGGACAGCCTGCGAAAGGAGGGCCGCAGCGTTGTGGTCTGCGGCGACGTTAACACAGCCCACAAGGAAATAGACCTCGCCCGCCCCAAAGAAAACGAAAAAATTTCCGGCTTCCTGCCCAAAGAACGGGCGTGGATGGACACTTTCCTGGAACATGGCTATGTGGATACCTTCCGGCGATTTAATCAGGAGCCGAACAATTACAGTTGGTGGGACCAGATGACCCGGGCCCGGGAGCGTAACGTCGGCTGGCGCATAGACTATTTCTTTACCGACGCCGATTTCGCCTCCAACCTCACCAGCGCGTTTATCCTGCCCGGCGTGATGGGTTCCGACCACTGCCCGGTGGGCATCGATCTGTTCTGAAGCCCAACGCCGAAGATACCTGCCGCCCAGAATCAGCTACAGGAAAGGCCGACATGAAAGACACGATTGAAGTCTTCTTCCATTCCCAGCAGCCCTATACCTACTTGGAGGAGGAGGACATAGCCCAGTACAAGTCCGGGCGGCTGGACTTCCCCAACACCTACTTCAACCCGGAAAAGGCTCACCGCCTCTACAATCAGTACCATGAGCAGTACGCCATGGCCGACGAGGCGGGGCTGGACGGCATTATGACCAACGAGCATCACTCGTCCTACTGGAATATGAAGCCGTCTGCCAACTTGGACGCCGCCGTCATCAGCCGCCTCACCCGCCGGGTGAAGATTGCTATTCTGGGCAACATAATTCCCATCAACGAGCCGGTGCGCATGGCCGAGGAGCTGGCGATGCTGGATTGCTTCTCCAACGGGCGGCTCATTTCCGGATTTGTCCGGGGTGGTGCAGTGGAAACGCTACAAGCCGGCATTGATCCCACCGAGAACCGGGATCGTTTCGAGGAAGCCCATGACCTCATCATCAAGTGCTGGACCGAGCCGGGCCCCTTCCGCTTCGAGGGCCGCTTCTACCATCATCGCGTGGTCAACCCGTGGGTTCTGCCAGTACAGAAACCGCATCCGCCGGTGTGGTTCCCGGGCGGGAGCAGCCCCGAGAGCGTTGTGTGGGCGGCGAGCCACCAGTATGCCTATATGAACTTGGGCGCCCTAATTGGCCTGACTAAGGAGCTGAAACAGGTATATATAGACACCGCCAGAGAGGTCGGCTTCATTCCCGGGCCGGAGCACTTTGGGTATCAAGTTCGCGCCCTGGTGGCAGACACCGACGAAAAAGCGCAAGAGCTGGGCCGCGGGTTTTTGTGGGCTGGTCAGCACCGGATGCGCGGCCCGGTGGAACACATTGACCCGCCGGGTTACCAATCCCCCACGGCCAGCCGTCTGGCGGCCCGCCGGATCGGCGGCGGGGGTGGCCCAGCCATGACCTACGAAGACCTTCAGGAAGTAGGGGCGATTATTGTCGGCAGTCCCGACACCGTAATCAGGAGACTGTCCGACACTATCGGGCAACTCAACCCGGGCTATATGATTCTTATCGGAAGCGACGGTAACATTCCACACAAGGACATGATGCGCTCGGTTGAGTTATTGGGCAAGGAAGTGGTGCCTGCCCTGCACGAGATACAGCTTGCCCCATACGAGTAGCGGGAAATTGCGAAAATCCGAAGGCTGTCCGCTCTGACAGGAAAGAATATGGCCGCGCCGCCGCCGAAACACCAGATGGACATCCGGGCCATTCCGGCCGCCCGGAAGCCTCAGGAGCCGAGTTCGTCATACTCTTTGGCTCCCGGGCCCGGGGAGACCACCGGGAGAAAAGCTCCGGCATCGACCTGATGCTGGTCCAAGAAAGGGGCCCGGATGCAGGGCAAAAGGAAGCGGTAGCCGATGCGGCTATTCAAGCCGCCGAGCAAGCTTACGGCCGCCCCGTTGAAGTAGAGCAGATATGGCGTACCCTGGAAGAGTTCCGCTTCAACCGCCGCTACGTCAACAGCGTGGAGACCAACGCGGTTAGAGAGGGAGTGGTCATGCCTCGGAACCCGGAAAGCTAAGCTCCTATGATTACGAAGATGAAGAAACGGATCTAAGGAGTATATGCCAAGGCGGCAACCAGTGCTGACGCAATACCCGAACTTCGCCGAGGACACCGCCGCCGACATCGCAAGGATAATCGAACGAGCCAAAGCGCTCCGCGATGAAAGGGAAGAGAAGGACTAAGCCCAACTCTCGGCGGTAGCTGGTATAATCCCCCTTTGATTCGCGAAAATTGGTCGAGGATGAAATGTGCAGAGTGACCGAGTCTGCGGAGGCGCTATTGCAGCAGTTTCGCAGCAAGGAGAAGTATCTGCTGGAGGGCGAACTCCTGCCGGAAAGCGTTGATGAAGCCTACCGGATACAGGCAGCCTATCAAGGCGCGCTGTCCGATGACTATGGCGCGGTAGCAGGCTACAAGATAGCCTATACCACCGTTGCCTTGCAGCAGGCGTCGGGCATCAGCGAGCCGGTGGCTGGCGTTATTCTGGCAAACAACGTGCGGTATTCGCCGACGGAGCTGGACTCCGGGGACTTCCTGCAGCCGGGTATCGAATGCGAAGTGGGCGTCCGCCTCGGCAGAGACCTGCCGGCCTCCGGCGCGCCCTACGACCGGGATGGCGTATCCGAAGCTGTAGAATCCTTAATGACCGCCTTCGAGGTGGTGGACAACCGCCGCACTCAAGGACAGGACATCCAGACGCAGCTCCTGACCACCATAGCCTCCAACATCTTGAACGCCGGTGTGGTGCTGGGAGAGCCGGTGAAGGACTGGCAGGGCATCCAACTGGCCGACAGTCGAGGCTTTATGACCATCAACGGCGAGCTTGTCGGCGAGGGTATGGGGTCCGATGTTATGGGGCACCCCTTGGAACCCCTGGCCTGGCTGGCTAACGCCCTCGCGGGCCAAGGACGGGAACTCAAGGCAGGCATGGTGGTTATCACCGGCAGCATTGTCTCGCCCAAATGGCTCAAGGCAGGCGACTCGGCCGTAATCGGAATCGAGGGCTTAGGTGAGGCAACCCTGACAGTGAAGTAGAAAGACACAGGCAATCGGCGAGGCCGCTGCCGAAGGGGGCGCGGCCCGCTCGACACCGCGAGGTTGCATATAGTGGCTACGGCAAGCGGCGTAGGAGCGCCACCGGACGCGAACATGAGCCCAAGAGGACTGGATCGCGTCCGCGAGCTGTTTTTCGAGCAGATAGATGCTGGGTTACATCCGGGGGCCGTTTTGGCCGTGTATCGTTATGGGAAACTGGTCCTCGACCTCTACGGAGGATTGGCCGACCAGCAAAGCGGCAGACCGGTGAGAGAGGACACCATGTTCGTCCTTTATTCCTCGACCAAGCCGGTAACTGCCTGTTGCCTTTTCATTCTATGGGAGCGAGGCAAGTTTGACTGGGAAGACCGGGTGGCGGACCACTGGCCTGGATTTGCCCAGTCGGGCAAGGAGGACGTTACGATAGCCCAGGTGTTGACCCACCGGGGCGGGTTCCCGGACAGCCCCAGCCACATGACTTGGGACCGCTGGAGCGACTGGGATGCGGCGGTAAGGGCAATGGAGGAGCTTCGCCCGGACTACCCGCCGGGGCGAGTCATCGCCTACCATCCGCGCAACTTTGGCTGGGTTATCGGCGAACTGGTGCGCCTAATTGACGGACGCCCCATCAATCGGTTCGTCCGCGAAGAAATCACTCGACCGCTAGGCATAAATGATCTGTACATCGGCCTGCCGGAGTGGATGCTGCCCAGAGTATCCAAGCTCCACGCTATGGAGGACTGCGATCGCCGCAGCCAGGTGGACCTCTACAACCGCCCGGAGGTTCACCGCACAGTACAGCCGTCGGGCGGTGGCATATCCACAGCGCGCGGTCTGGCCCGCTTCTTCGCCATGATGCAACTGGGCGGCGCCCTGGACGGAATCACTATAATGTCGGCGGATACCGTCGCGGAGGTCACTTCTCCCCACTCGGAGGGGATTGACCATTCCCTTAACCGCCGCGTTATCCGGGGTATGGGCCTGTCGCTGGCCGACCCGCGCAGCGGAGCCCCGGATAAGCTCGACCCCCGCACCTTCGGACACGCCGGTTCCGGCACTTCCGTAGGTTGGGCCAACCCCGACAACGGCTTGGCTGTGGCTTACATTACTAACGGATTCCGCGCCGAAGCGACCAACACCCCCCGGCTGGCCGCCATCTCGCAGGCCGTGACCGACGCCTGCGAATAGCGGCTATTCCACCTCATCCGAGAACACTATCCGCCATTCGCCTTCGATGCGCCGGAATATCATCTGCACCCGGCGGGTGTCTACCGGCGTCTTGATGGTCAAGAAAGTTTCGTAGTCTCCGTCATCGTTGATGGCCGGCGGCGTTTCTTAAGAAACTTCCAGCTTGACGCGGAACAGCTTCATGCGTCCAATGTCACTGCGGATAGACTCTTCTTCCTGGGCGCGGTAGCCGTCCTCCAGCATGGTTAGCATCAAATCGACGTCGTAGGCATTCGTAGCCTCCCAGTAGTTGTAGACGATTTGGCGGATGGAGGCCACGTCTTCCCTAGAGCTTTCCGGCGGGCTCGGGGTCGGTGGAGGTTGCGTGGCCTTTGGCTGCGGCGTTTCCGTAGTGCTAGCAGCGAATGTCTGGGCCGGTGTATCCGTGGGCGGCGGCTCCACTGTATCCGCGGGCGGCGCCGCGGTTGGCGAGGACTGCGCCGCCGTCGGTGGCGTGGCCGTTGAGGGGTCGGCTCCGATGGGGATGTTGGGCGTAGGCGCCGGTTCTCCGCCGCAGCCCGCTCCACTCAGAAGGATGGCCAGAATCGCCAACAGCAACAATCTATGAGTCATCAACAGCTCTTTAAGCATATTGAAAAAAGAAAAATGGAGATAGCCGGTCATTGCATACCATTTTTCGGTACATTATCCTGAAGAGCACCCGGCGGCCCGCCGCCAAATCCGGCATCCGCCAATTCAAAAATTGATGGAGATTTAGCTATGGCAGGTCCCAAGCAGGCCTACACCATTGAACTGAACCCCGATCAGATGGCTTTCATCCGGCAGGCCAAGGAAAAGTACAATATCTCCAGCGAGGACAAGGCGATGCGGGTGGTTCTGGACTACTTGATTACCAGCCCTGACATTCACGCTAGCGTGTTCTCGGAGCCGCGCTGCCTGCGCTGCGAGTAATTCCTCTGCGAAAGGGCAGGGGGATTGCCTAGCCCTTTCGCCAAACTTTCCTGGGCAGACCTCTCTGAGCGAGAAAGGGCGTCTTTGCTGCAAAAACGCTGGGTTAGGCTAACCCAACTGCTGGACGGCCTCCAGCGCCAGCCGGTAGCCATAGACCCCGCAGCCGTAAACCGCACCCTTGCACACCGGGAGAACCTGCGACACGGTCCCCCGGGCCGTTGGGTTCGACACATGGACTTCGTAGACCGGGAACTTTACCTGTGTGATGGCGCTGCGCAGCGGCCCGGCGACTGTTGTGTATCCGGCGGGGTTAATCAGGGCGGCGTCGAAGTCCCGGTCGTGAGCGTCATAGAGCGCGTTGACTACCTCGCCCTCGATGTTGGAGTGGAACAACTCCACGTCAACACCCAACGCCTCGGCATAACCCCTGATTTGCTCGTCTATTTCTTCCAGTGTCGCCGACCCGAAGATTTCCACCTGCGACTTGCCTCGCATATTCATGCCTGCGCCCTGAATCACCAAAACCTTGCTCATTTCCTGCGCTCCTTTTGACGCAAAAATTGCTTTACGGTCATTCGCCCGCCGTTGACGGCGATGGACGAACGGCCGGATGTGTAGGCGTTACTCGGCGCCCGGACCAGCGTACTGCGGCCCGCCGGCAACCGGTTCGTTGGGCACTTCGTTAACGTAACCGGCCAGCATAATGTCTAACTGTAGCATCAGCATCTTGTTCCATGCCGCCGCCGCTCTCATTGCCAGGTCCGGGTCGTCTATCTCTCGCCGCAGCAGGTCGGCCACTGCCGACTGGATATAGGATATTGTGCCGATCATGAATCGGGACGGCACCGAACCCAGATGGGCGCGATGCAGCGGGGGGTGGCTGTGGACGATGCCCATAGCCAACACCCGTATGGGATAGTCTTCGTCCATCTGAAAGTCGATGGAGCCGCGCAGCCATCGCATTAGGCTGTGCTTGCGCCGGGTTAGCCGTTCTTCGTTAATTTCGCCGCGCTCATCTGCAAAAAAGCGGCGCGACTCGGGAAAATCCAAGAAATTGTCATAAACGGAGGCCGTCAATTCCTCTCCGTGGGACAGAACCACTTCGCGGGTCGCCTGTATAAGCTCCAGCCCCTCTTGGTCTAGCCCCACGAAATCGGCTAGCTCCTGCATTCGCCCGGGCCAGTCTATCACTCGCGCCATATATTACTCCGTCTCGCCCGATTCCCGAGGGCGTCGGCATTGGTGAATATACCTGCTAGGCTGCTCTGCGGCAACCCGAATTCACCCGGCTGGCTGAGGCTCTGGCTGCGATAAAGGCCGCCAGATAAGAGGGGTAAACAAGACTGCCGGAATCAGCAAGACCAGCGCCGCCAGGGCATGCAGCGAGATGGTTTGCTGCAACCCCAGCGCAGCGACTATGAAGCTGATTTCCAGCGCCCCCGCCAGATTGGCGATGCCGATGCAGAAGCTGAGCAGCCCCATCATCTGTCCGCGCATCTGCGGCGGGGAAACCAGCATCATTATGCTGCTCTGCATGGTGGAGAATCCTGCCTGCCCAAGCCCGCTGGCCAGAAGTAGCGCGAAGGCCAGAGCGTACCACGGCGACCATACATAGGCCGCCGAAGCCAGCAGCACAATGATTGAGCCGAAGGCGAAGTAGCGGCCGTGAAACCGGACTCCTCGCTTCGAGGCCATGATTGCGGCCCCGGCCAGATGCCCGAACCCATCGGCGGCCACCAGCACGCCCACCAAGGCCGGGCCGACGAGCAACATCTCCTTGCCCACTGCCGGAATGAACTGTTGCAAGGGGAAGGCCCAGGCGTTCATCAAGAGGGTGATGGCGAGCATTCCTACCAGCATCCCGCTCTTCCAGGCATAGCTGAAAGCGTTGCCCATCCCTTGCCATATTGGCGGCAGGGCGACGCGGGGGCCGGATTCTGAGATTCGCAGGCGGGAGATGAGCCACAGGTTGTCCACGTTGACGAACAAAAGGAATATGTATGCGGCCGGGTATCCCGAGAATTCAATCAGCAGCCCACATACCACCGGGCCAATCATCTTCCCGACGTTCTGGGCGATTACGTCTAGGGACATCGCATTGACAATCCGGTCCCGCCCCACGATGTCAAAGATGCCCGTCCTTCGGGACGGGTCTTCGATAGCCTTGGTAGTTCCTTGAATGAACGCTACCAGAAAGATGTGCCATACCCGAAGGGATTCCAGGTCATACAGCATCAGAGCCAGCAGGCCCGCCACTGAGAGAACATTGAGGGATTGAACCAAAAGCATGACCCGCTGACGATCAAAGCGGTCGGCGATATACCCGGCTATTTGCGAAATGAAGGGCCGAGGAAGGTTGTTAAAGACCCAGAGAAGCATTAGCTGAGACGCTGCGGAGTCGCTTACCTTAAGTATCAGCAGGCTCCACGCCAGAATCTCGTACCGGCGCCCGAACTCGGCCAGAGTGCCTACGGCCCAGATGACGCGAAAGTCCCGTTCCCGCATTAGGGCGAGCGCAGTGCCTCGAATGCCAGGAATCGGCCTCATTCTCTCTCCGTAGCCCGTATAAGCCGGGAATTTCCGTATTCTAACGCCGGATGTCTGGGTATGCTTGCGCGCAATATGTTGTCAGCAGGAGTTTTGAGCGGGTTGCTATCGGGTTGCTATAATGAACATAATCAGAAACTGGGCGCAAGCAGGATTTTTGAGGAGGGATTGGAGCTGAGGGCAATTAAGGTAAGGGCCGCTAAAGCAAAGGTCGTATAGTATTTGACCACAGGGCAATCGCATATAGTAGGCTTAATACCCGTCCTTCCTGCGTCTCCCTGTCCTCCCGCTCACCCCGTCATTCCCTCCCGCTCACCCCGTCATTCCCGCGTAAGCGGGAATCCAGACCCTTAATCGAATATCGCCGGGACAAAAATTCAGCGAATTTTGCCTTCCGGTCTCCTGCCTCCCTAGGAATATCGAGTCTGAAATTTTAAAGGCGATAGCCCTGTATTTGACCAGTATTTACCTTGACAGCCGATGTATCGGCCGGTATTTTGAGCCGTACATTGCATGGCGATGTTTAGGTTCGAGTTGGCTATACCTTTTCCTTCCACTGTTCCTCCATCGGACTGTTCTATCTCCGGGCGGCCCCCCTCCTGGAACTTTCCTTCCGGCACCCGTTGCGTGCCGCTGGTTATTGCGCACCGGGGCGATGGGGCGAAGGCGCCGGAAAACACTTTGCCCGCTTTCCAGAGCGCCTACGAACGGGGAGCCGACGGCATCGAACTGGACGTCCGGATGACTCGCGACCAGCAACTGGTGGTGTTTCATGACCGTGGCCTGAAGCGCACCGGCGGCAGGCGCGGACTAGTAAGCAACGCCACCCTCGATGAGGTGCGCGCCTTGGATGTGGGAGCCTGGTTCGCGCCGGAGTTTCGCGGCGAGAAAGCCCCCACCCTTGACGAGGTATTCGAACTTCTTCCGCACGGCTACCTGGTTAATGTGGAGATGAAAGCCGTTATAGACAATATGCGGCTCATCGCCCACCGGGTAGCCGAGACGGTTCGCCGCCACGGACGTTGGGCCAGCACATTGGCGGCCAGCTTCAACCCCATCTCGCTATGGGAGCTGCGTAAAATTGAGCCGCGGATTATGCGCGCCTACATCTGGTCGCACCGACATCCCCCTCCTATCCGCTCCCGTTGCTTTAGCCCTCTGGTAAAGGCTGACTGGTATGACCCGGCAGACGGCAGCTATAACCCGAGCCTGATGAACCGGATCCGCGCCCGCGGCATCCGTACCCTGGCGTGGGATGTGGACTTCGACGGCGACCTGTCCCGTATGGCGGCGGCACGGCTCGACGCCACCGTTACCGACAATTTGCCCCGGCTTCTGGAGCAACGCTTGGCCCTGCAAAGCCACGGATAGCCCCCCATTCCCAGGTCTTGCGCTTTTCAACTGTTCAAAGGCCATGGCTCTGCCTCGCCCCCTCAGGGCAATCACATAGTGCTGGCTTAATACTCGTTCTTCCTTTGCCTCCCCGCCATTCCCGCCCACCCCCCGCCATTCCCGTCTGGATTCCCGCCCACCCCCGTCATTCCCGCCCACCCCCGTCATTCCCGCCCACCCCCGTCATTCCCGCCCACCCCCGCCATTCCCGCCTCTCTGGATTCCCGCCCACCCCCGTCATTCCCGCGGAAGCGGGAATCCAGAACCTGAATCAAATAGCTCTGGGGCAAAGATTCAGCGAATTTCGACTTCCGGTCTCCTGCTTCCGCTGGAGTAACGGTCTGAAATTTCAAAGGGGATAGCCCTGCCCGTCCTCTAGCCTTGCGTATCCGCCGGAAACTTGATATCATACTCTTGGCCTATTGCGCTCATCGCATACTGGCCCTCAGTTTCTAGGGGGGCTGCTTTTGACCGTTGTTGACGACATCAAGGCCCGGTTGGACATCCTGGAAGTCGTTGGACAGCGCGTGCCTCTACAACGTTCGGGACGGAGCTATAAGGGCAACTGCCCCTTTCACCAGGAACGTACTCCGTCCTTCCATGTGTTCCCTGACCGTCAGTCCTGGCGATGTTTTGGAGGCTGCGCTACCGGCGGCGATGTCATCACTTTCGTGATGCGGGCCGAGAGCCTGGAGTTCGGCGAGGCCATCCGCGAATTGGCCCGGCGTACCGGGGTTCAGTTGCAGGAACGCAGCGAGTCCCGCGTTGATCCCACGGCTTACGGCATAAACGAGGCCGCTCGCGCCTACTTCCAGCGGTTTCTGGCATCAACCCAGGGAGCCAATGCCCGAGCGTACCTGGAACGACGCGGCTTGGACCGTAACGCTACCGATTTGTTTCAGATTGGCCTGGCCCCGGTCGATGGTGAGTCCCTACGAGGCCACCTCATCCGCGAGGGTTTCTCGGCCCCGCAATTGGCGGCGGCCGGCATTGTTAGGGAGGGCGACGACGGCCGGCAACGAGACCTGTTTCGCGGGCGGTTGATGTTCCCTATCCGCGACGGCGAGGGACGGCTGGCCGGATTCGGCGGCCGCTCTCTGGACGATTCCGAGCCCAAGTACCTTAACTCTCCCCAAAGCGAGGCTTTCGATAAAAGCCGAATTCTTTACGCCATGGACCGGGCGCGGGATGACATCCGGAGGAACGGCGCAGTAATTGTTGAAGGATATATGGACGCCATTGCCGCCCATCAGGCAGGCTTTCACAATGTGGTGGCCTCTATGGGCACCGCCTTGACTGAGCCGCAGGTGGATGCCATCCGGCGGATGACGAACCGGGTCACTATGGCTCTCGACCAGGATGCCGCCGGACAGCAGGCCACTCTGCGGAGCCTGGAATCCTCTTGGCAAATCTTTCAGAACCGGGTGGCTGGGCAATCCGGCGGCACCACGGTATTTCAGAGGAGGGATAATCCCGAAATCAAAGTAGCGGCGATGCCGCCCGGACAGGACCCCGACGAAGTGATTCGCCGCTCGCCGGCTGAGTGGGTGAGGCTGGTGGATAATGCCCGTCCTTTGCTGGAGTTCGTCATTTCGGCAACGACTGCAAGCATTGACCGAGACAAGCCGGATGGCAAAGACAGCGTTGTAAAAACCGTCTTTCCCTTGATAACAGCAGAACAGGACGGCCCGCGCCAAGATTATTACTTCCAGATGCTGGCCGAAAAACTGAACGTAACGCCGGATTTTCTTCGGGCTAACTACGGCAGGCCCACGGCGGCCAGAAGGCCCCGGGTGCCCCAGAACCGGCGGCAACCGGAACCGCGGGCGGTAGGAGGGCAGACCGCAGCAGCTTCGCCCTTCGCCAGTCTGGAGCGCGATCCGGTAGAGGAATATTGCTTGGCCCTGCTTATGCGCTATCCAGAATTGAGCGAGTATGCCGAACCGCTGACGCCCGAACACTTTTCAAGGCATGAAAACCGGGAGATATTCGGCAGCTACCTTACTCTGAGGGAAGACCCCGGAGAAGATTCTTGGGGCGCTGCCCCCATTGGTGTAAGGGAGCAGTGGGATGCATTGCGGCGAAAACCTTTGCCGCCGATGGATATGGTGAAGCGCCGACAGGCGATGGGGGATGTTGTAACGCAACTGGAGAAACGCAGCTTGCGCAGGCTAAAGGCGGAGGAGCAAATCCGTTTTGATGAGTCGCCGCCGGATTTGGATGCTGAAGATTTGCAGGAAACCATTGCAGTCAATCAGCGCATGAAAGACACCGAAACTCGTTACCGGAGCCACTTCCGATAGGCCGGAGAGCCGCTTCGATTTCATTGGCTATTCCACGGGAGGAGAATTCATGGTTACCAACCGACACGCCGCAAGAGAACTGAACCCGGAAGACTTTCTGGAGCCGCCCGCAGAAGAAACCGAAGAGCGTGACCCCATAATTGATATCTTTCGGAAGGTGGATGCAGGGCAAGACGATATATCCGAAGACGGCGACGGAATTGCCAGCCCTAGGCCGGCCCCCTTGTCCGTGACCAGTGAAGAGGAGCAGTGGGACTCGCCCGACGGCGAAGGCAGCACGGATACTCCCGACGGCGCTGCGCCGGATGCGGAAGCCGAAGAAACCGAGCGCGGGCCGGAAGCTGCCGAATCCATGGAAGTGCTCGATGACCCGGTACGTATGTATCTGCGGGAAATCGGCAGGGTTCGGCTGCTCACTTCTGCCGATGAGCGAAAACTGGCCAGGCAGCTTGAAGGCGGCAAGCACTTGCAAGGCGTGAAATCGGAACTGCTGGAAGAATTGGGAGAGGAGCCTCGCCCCTGGCAGATTACTTCCCGGCTTATCGAGCGCCTGGTCGAGGCGGAGCCGTTGATCAACGCTATCGCTAAGGATTTTCGGAACCGGTACGACGACGCTCTGACGCAGCTCCTGGAACTCCCGGAGTTGCGGGCGAAGATGTCGCCTGCCCCGCTCGACGAAGAAGCCCCGTCCCCGGTAGAGGTCTCGACGGACTCCGAGGCCGATGCCGGAACGGAGGCGAGGGTGAACGGTGGCCCAGGAACCGCCGATGTGCCCGAAGCCGAGACCTCGGACAGCGAGGAAATGCAGCCTCCCAACCCCTCATTGGCCGAGATTCTGGAAAACCCGGAAATCAGCCCGCAGACCAAGAGCTTGTTGACCGCCTTGCTCAGGAGCGAGGAAGAGGTTTTGCCCGCTGATCCCAGGCTATCCGATATTCTGAGCAATCAGGAAGTTGACTCAACTGTAAAGCGGGATTTGGAAAGTGTTTATCGTCCTGAGGGCTTGTCCGACGCCGGTTCCGCCGAAGAATCGCGGGCGGAAAACGGAAGCGCTCCACCTGAAGAGGATTCCGGGGAGCCGAAAGAACCCTTTGATCCCACGCTGTCGGAAATCATGGAAATGCCCGAACTGAAGGAGGCTATGCCCCAGGAATTACAGCAGGCCATCAAAAACGACGTGCTGCCCTTTAATCCCAATTTGTCGCAGATTATGGATGACCCGGAACGGCGGGCGGAGCTGAACCCGAATCTGCTGCCCGTGAATCCTGCCTTGTCGCAGATTATTAGCAACGTGAAACTGCGGAGCGCCATAGACGCCGAAGTATCTCAGGAGATGCTGGGGCGGCTGTCGGAAGAGATGGACGAGCCAACAGGGGATACTTATCGCAGGGTGCTGGACCTTTCGCTGAGTTCCTGGATCATATCGTCGCAGGCCGTGGATGCTCTCAAGGACTGCCAGTTGACGGAACTGAGCGGCGCCTTGGGAGACCCGGAGCATCTGGCGCGGCTGCAGAGGCTGGACCCTTTGCTTCGCCAGCATTACAACCGGGTTCTGTCGGAAAGCGAGCGGGCTCAGTCGCACCTGACCGAGGCGAATCTGCGGCTGGTGGTCAGCGTAGCCAAGAAGTACATAGGCCGCGGCATGGCCCTGCTGGACATGATTCAGGAAGGCAACATCGGCCTGATACGGGCGGTGGAAAAATTCGATTATCGCAAGGGATACAAGTTCAGCACCTATGCCACGTGGTGGATCCGCCAGGCCATCACCCGCTCGATTGCCGACCAGGCCCGGACCATCCGCATTCCGGTGCACATGGTGGAAACCATCAACAAGCTTATGCGGCAGCACCGCCGACTGCTACAGGAATATGGACGCGAGCCAACACCGGAGGAAATCGGTCAAGCCATGGAAATCGGGCCGGAGAAAGTGGAGGAAATCCTGAAAATCTCCCAAGAGCCTGTGTCCCTGGAAACCCCTATCGGTGAGGAAGAAGACTCCCATCTGGGCGATTTCATTGAAGACCGAAATGCGCCGGCGCCGGCCGACGCGGCTTCTTTCCAGTTGCTCAAGGAGCAGGTCGACGAAGTGCTGCATACCCTCACGGAGCGCGAGGCCCGGGTGTTGCAATTGCGATTCGGGCTGGAAGACGGGCGCAGCCGCACTCTGGAGGAAGTCGGGCGCGAGTTTGGGGTTACCAGGGAGCGAATCCGTCAAATTGAGGCCAAGGCGCTGCGAAAGCTGCGGCACCCGACTCGTTCCCGCAAGCTCCGGGACTTCCTGGAATAACCGGGGAGCCGAGGGCGGAGCGAGAGCGAAACCGCAAGGCCGAGCCCCTTTGGAAAGCAGCTAGGGCGGGTACAACACCCGCCCCTTTAATTTAGCAGGGCATTGCAGAACAGTAGACATAATATAAGAAATACGCCGTTATGTAATCCGGTTTCGTTAAAATTGATGATAGCTATGGCCGATTTTGTTGTTTGTCGGCAGGGCGAGCGATATACTCGCTTCAGTCGTAAGTGAGGAGGAGGTTCTTGTGGAAGAGATGACTGTGCCCAAGTGCCTAAAGTGCGATGTGGGTTATCTGGTACCGCTATCAGATTACGGCGGACAAGGCGCTGCGGTTCACTTCAAGGCTTGGGTCTGCGTCAATCCACCGTGCGGATTTAACATAAAGATACGAAACGGCGACATTTATCTGAACGAGCCCATTACGCCGGGATCGATGAACAGCCCCAGGAATCGTTAAACAACGGCCTTGGTTTGCTTGAGACAGAATTATAAGCAAATCCAAGCACCTCCCCCCATAGTCCCTGAACGCTCCAGGGAATAGCCGGGCGGTGGTGAGTGAGGCTCCTGTTCCCCGGATAGCCATCCTGCAAACGTGGTGGCTTCCGGGGCATACAGGAAGAGGGAGTGAGGGTATGATTGCGGGTTACGATTATTTGACCTTGCGATGGAGGGAAGGGGGGTTTTGGACCAGAACTAGAATGGCTGCCTGCGCCTTCTTGGTGGCGGGGGGAATTCTCACAGGAATCGGAGCCGCTTACTACGGTTATGCCAACAACGCCCAGGCTGACTTGGCGAAATTTGAGGCTCCGGCCGTTGAAGTGGCTCCTTCTTGGTCCCTCCCCCTGAGTAACTTCGAAGTACAACCGCCGGAACCGGTAACCCAGCCATTCCTGCCCGAGACCTCCCTATACTCCGGCGATGCAGGAGATGTCTCAGCATTCTTAGGGCTGGACTTACCCGAAGGTTTCGAGGCTGTTGATTTTTCCGAAGGCAACCCATCAGCGCTCGTGGCCCCGGCCACGCAGATGATTATCCCATCGCTGGATATTGACTCGAATGTCGTAGAGCTTTCCATTTCCAATCTAGGGGACAGGCGAGCCTACGAGACTCC
Organism: Dehalococcoidia bacterium; assembly: GCA_965199995.1. GTDB lineage: Bacteria > Chloroflexota > Dehalococcoidia > Lucifugimonadales > UBA3495 > VXOI01. The sequence goes on from OZ241328.1 coordinate 840,285, forward strand.
CAATAACGCCATCGGACACATCCCGGAGACCGCCGACGCCGGGGAGCAGGGCGCAGCTTGGTATTTCGGTCATACCGAGAGCCCCATCCTCGATGAAGGGAATGTGTTCTTCAATCTCCAGCAGGCGGCCCAAAAACTGCGCATTGGCGAGAACATAGACATTATCACCGACAATGGCACGGAGCAGTTCCTCTACCGGGTAACTGGAACGCGGGTGGTGCATGAAGATAACCTCAAGCTGGAAAGCCAAGAAAGGCCGATCATCCATCTCGTTTCCTGCGTGCCTCGCCTGGTATACGACCACCGGCTGATAGTGGACGCGGAGCTGATTGCAAGAAAGGCGAGTAGCCAGTAAACCAGTAGCTTCGTGGCCTAGGGCGGTTTAACCGGAATCCCCGGTTAAGCCGCCTTTTTCGTTGCTGATTTTCAGCTTCCGCAGTCTTCTGCCGGCCACCGACACCACCTCGATTCGCAGGTCTTCGTGGCTAACTACGTCGCCGACATGAGGAACGCGCCCTAGGTTGTGATACACGAATCCCCCGACCGTGTCGAAATCGTCGCTTTCGATGCTGACCCCGAACAGGGCCTGCACCTCTGCTGTGCTCAGCGCTGCACTCACATAGGCCGCGCCATCCTGCTCGTGGGTGATTTCGGCTTCCAGACTGCGGGAGAATTCGTCCTCTATCTCGCCGACAATCTCCTCCAGCACGTCCTCCATCGTCACCAGCCCTTCGGTGCCGCCGTACTCATCGACGACGATGGCTATCTGGGTGCGCCGCTGCCGGAACTCTTCCAGGAGCTCGTCCACCCTCTTGGTCTCCGGCACGATGAAAGCCGGTCTAGTCAGGGAACGGATGTCGTTGTCGTCCTGCTGATTGGCAATGGCGGCTAATAGGTCTCGGACATATAGGATGCCTAGCACGTCGTCGATAGTTCCGATATAGACTGGGAGCCGGCTGTACCCGTGCTCGACAATTACCGCGGCCGCTTCCAGCAGCGACGCGCCAGCCTCGATGGCCACCATGTCCAGCCGCGGAACCATCACCTCCCGCACCGCCGTGGCGTCCAGCTCGATGATGGACCGGAGCATCTCCCGATCTCGCTGGTCCAGCGCCGTCAGTTCTTCTTCGGTGATTGCCGGCTCGTCGGACGCGATAGGCTGTTTGCCGCCGTTTTCGCCGGAAGTTCCGGCGTCTACGCCGTTTGCCGCGCTGCCGCTGAGCCAGCCCAACGTTCCTTCGCCTCTTCTTGACCGCTGCCGCCGCGCCTTTCCCTTGCCCCCCAGGACTTTGTCAAGCCAATTAAAGGGGGTCATGTCAAAGGCTCGCGGTGGGGGTGGGGCGGATGAAGGGCAGGTAAGGAAGGGGCGGCGCGGAGCAAATCGGGAAGGGATACCAGGGGCGCATCCCTGAACCCGCGCAGACCGCCGGGGGATATAAGGGGGAATGAAGGGCGTAAACTCGGGGGTGAACTGTCTGTATCCAAGCCTCAATAACTCCCGATGCTCAGGGCGCCTGGCGCTATGGCGGAGTTTGTTGCGCCACCGCGGAGAGGACGGGCTAGTCCAAGTTTCGCCTTATAGTAGCAGGCACACCTAATGCTAGTCTAGCGGGGGGAACATCTTTAGTTACCACTGCTCCCGCCCCGGTGATGGAACCTTCGCCCACCGTTACCGGGGCTACCAGCATTGTGTCGCAGCCTATGAAGGCATCATCCTCCACCACTGTGCGATGCTTGTCTTTGCCGTCGTAGTTGCAGGTAATCATCCCGGCGCCCACATTTACCCTCGCGCCGATGGTAGCGTCCCCGGCGTATCCGAAGTGTCCCATGACCGCCCCGGTCTTGAACCGGCTCTCCTTTACCTCCACATAGTTGCCGATGTGAACGCCGGATTCCAGGTGGGCCCCAGGCCGAAGATGGCTGAAGGGGCCGATGTCGGTGTAGTCTTCCATTACGGCCTCTTCCAAGGCGGAAGCGGTGACCCGGCAATTACTGCCAACTGCGGTGTCGCGTATAACCGAGTTGGGGCCGATTTCGCAGTTCTCACCGAGGGACGTTCGCCCCAGCAGCATAGTGTTGGGCAGTATCACCGTGTCCATACCGATGACAACCTCGGAGTCAATGTAAACCGACGCCGGATTGGTCATGGTTACGCCTGCCAGCATCCATCGCTCCCGGATGCGCCGCCGCATCTCCCCCTCTGCGAAAGACAGTTGCAACCGGTCATTGACGCCGGAAGCCTCTGCCGCGTCGCCCGCAGGCACGGCCAGGGCCGCCCTTTTCTCGGCAAAGGCGATGGCCGCCAGTTCGGTCAGGTATTTCTCGCCCGATGCCGCAGGCCGCACCTTCTCCAAGGCGTCCCAGAGCCAGCGGCTGTCGAAGCAGTAGACTCCGGCGTTGACCTCAACCGGGTTTGCCTCGGGCTTATCCGGGAGCGGCTGGTCTGCGTCTCTCCCGGCGTCCTGGGCCTCGACGATTCGGCACACCCTATTTTCTTCTACGATGACCCGGCCCAAATCGGTTTTCCCGTCGGTGCGTGCGGAAAGCAAGGTCATCGCCGCCCTATGGGACGTGTGCTTCTCCAGTATCCGCTCCACCGATTCGGCGGAGACTAGCGGGGAATCCCCGCCGATAACCAGCACTCGCTCCGTCTGGCCCTTCAGCAGAGGAGCGCAACAGGCTACCGCGGCGGCAGTGCCGTCGCGTTTCGTCTGTAGTGCATATTCCACCGAATCTCCGAGGGCCGCCGAAATTTCTTCCTTGTTCTCCGGTGAAACGACGACCACCACCCTCTCAGCTCCGCTCGCGCGCAGCAGCTCCACCGGGTAACGCACCATCTCCTTGCCGCAGATGCGATGCAGCGGCTTGGGAGTTCGAGAACGCATCCGTCGGCCTTCGCCCGCGGCCATCACCACTCCGGCTAAGCGCATAGCCATACCCTCCGGCGGCCTCGTTGAGTCCGATGGCCGCCCCCTGATTATAGCGCGGCGCAGATGGGCGGTTCGCTCTTGCGTTGACAGGGCCGGTAGCCAACGGCACAATTGGGCCACTTCCGGGAACTCTTGGACCTCAATCCAACGCTTATCTAAGGCTTTAGTTATGGAACGCAGCGAAATCCCCTTTCTTAGCGCGACCGAATTGGCGGATATGCTCAAGGTGCGGCAGGTATCGCCCGTGGAGGCAACCGAGGCATACCTTGCACGCATCGAACAGGTAGACGGGTCCCTCAATTCCTACATCACCGTAACCGCCGAGCAGGCGAGAGCCGAAGCCCGGCAGGCAGAGGCGGAAATCGTCGCAGGCCAGTATCGCGGCCCCTTGCATGGGGTGCCGGTGGCGGTGAAAGACCAGTTCTGCACCGTGGGCATCGCCACCACCGGCGGGTCGGAAATCCTCCGTGACTACGTGCCAGATTACGACGCCACGGTGATGGCTAGGCTCAAGGATGCCGGTGCCGTCCTCCTAGGCAAGCTCAATATGAGCGAGTTTGCTATGGGCGACGCCTTTCATCATCCTTACGGCCGCCCCCGCAACCCTTGGGATCTTTCCCGCAACCCCGGCACCTCCAGCAGCGGCTCCGGCGCCGCCACTGCCGCATTTCTGTGCGCCACTTCGCTGGGCGAAGACACCGCCGGCTCCATTCGCGGCCCGGCCGCCTTCTGCGGCCTGGTAGGCATACGCCCTACCTGGGGGCTGGTAAGCCGTTACGGAATGCTGGCGTCCACCTGGTCGATGGACGCAGCCGGGCCTATATCCCGCACTGTCACGGATTGCGCCGCTACTTTGGGCGCCATCGCCGGGTATGACTTCAACGACCCTTACACCCGCAACGCCCCGGTTCCCAACTACCTCGACGGGCTGGACGCCGGCCTTCGCGGGCTGCGCATCGGCGTAATCAGCGACCGCGTAAACGCCGAAGGGGTCGACCCCGATGTGCGAGACTCCGTGAATGCCGCAGTCGCCCACATGGGCGAACTGGGCGCGGAGGTCGAAGAAGTATCCATCCCGCTTATTGGGGACTCGGCGGCTATTTCCACCACTCTCATCTATGTGGATGCCACCGCCGTGCATCGGCAGGGCCTGCGCGACTATCCGGAGAAATACGACCACAACAACCGCGTCCGCCTGATGACCGGCGCGTTGGTGCCGGCTCAAGCGCACCAGAAGGCGGCTCGCCTCCGCCAGATGTTGCGAGACCAGATACTGGACGTCCTGAGCCAGGTGGATGTGCTGGCGCTTCCCGCATCATCGGTGCAGGCAACGCCGATTCCCGTTGAAGCCGGACTGTCTAAAAACGGCAAGCAGGACTTTCTCAATATGCTAGGCGGCAGGCGCACTTACACTTCGCCCTTCAACGTCGCCAGCGTGCCCGCGTTGTCCATCAACTGCGGCTTCACGTCCGACAACCTTCCGGTGGGCTTGCAGCTCGTTGGCCGCCCCTTCGACGAGCCGACTCTCTTTCGCGCTGCTTATGCTTACGAGCAGTCTACCGACTGGCACACCCGCCGCCCGCCGGTTACAGCTTAGTCCATACCGAAAATATAGAAAACATACGGCGCGCTAGGGCTTTAAGCAACCGTATCGGGTATGGCTCAAGACAAATGGTTACTGCTCTTACTGTGAGAGGGAGATAAGGAGAATCAAAGTAATGCCGGAACTACACGAACTCACCGCCGCCCAACTGGCTCGCCAAATCCGTGCCCGCGAGCTCAGCGCCGTTGATGTTGCAGAGGCACTGCTGACCCGCACCGATGCCCTGGAATCCTTGCAGGCTTGGGTCTACGTTGACCGGGAGACGGTGCTGGCGGACGCCGAACAGCGCCAGCGCGAGCTGGATACGCTGCCTGAACCCGGCCCACTTCACGGTGTGCCGGTGGGAGTCAAGGACATCTTCTATACCGCCGGAATTCCCACTACCGCCTGCTCGCGGGTATATGCCGACTTTGTGCCAGATCAGGACGCAGCCGTCCTTACCAGCCTCAAGCAGGCCGGCGCTATTATGATGGGCAAGACGGTAACCACGGAGTTCGCTTGTCTCGACCCGTCTCCTACCCTAAATCCGTGGAATCCGGCCCACACTCCGGGCGGTTCCAGCAGCGGGTCTGCCGTGTCGGTCGCGACGGGAATGTGCCCGGTGGCGTTGGGTTCCCAGACCGTCGGATCCGTTCTGCGCCCCGCATCCTACAATGGCGTTGTGGGGTTGAAGCCTACCTATGGGCGCGTCAGCCGCCGCAACGTTGTCCCCGTTAGCTGGTCGCTGGATACGATGGGCTGGATGTCCCGTTCGGTGGAAGACGCCGCCCTGATGCTGCAAATTATGGCCGGGCCGGATGCCAGCGACCCGGTGTGCGCCCGCTTTGCCGCCGGAGATTACCTTACCGGGCTGGAGGACGGCGCCCCGCCGCGCATCAGCTTGATAACGTCCTTTTTCATGGAAGAATCCGATGAAGAGACTCAGCGGCATACGCGCGCTATGCTGGAAAAGTTGGCCGCTGCCGGAGCGGAAGTGAAGGAAGTCAGGCTTCCCGACAGCTTCGGCACCGCCGTTGAGGATCAGCTCATCATTATGCGCTGCGAGGCCGCTGCTTTTCATCGTCCGATGTATGAGAACCGCTCTGAGGAATACCGCCCCTTGTTGCGCCGCCTCATCGCCCGCGGCCTGGAGACCAGCGCTGTTGAGTATTCCGGCGCTCTGGAGCGGCGGCTACAATTCATCGCCGATATGCAAGTCCTAGCCGAGAACTCCGATGTGCTGCTCACCCCGACCACGCCTACTCCGGCTTTGGCCGACCTGACCAACACCGGCAATACGATGTTCCAGGGGACTTGGACCTCCTGCGGCCTGCCCACCATCACCCTTCCCTCCGGCGTGGCCTCGTCGGGCCTGCCCATGGGCCTGCAACTAATCGCCGCTCCCTTCCGCGAGGAGCGGCTTTTGGCGGCGGCCCGCTGGTGTGAACGGGTCATAGACATCCGCCTCGCCCCGCCGGTGTAGCTTCCCCCACCCTCTTCGGGCAGAAGGGGGAATATCTTTCGCAAGGAGAAAACGCCATGCCGCAGGCTAACATACCGTCCGAAGAGGAAGTACTCAGCTATTTCGACAAGTTTTCCAACTGGGGCCGCTGGGGAGACGACGATGAGCTGGGCGCCCCGAACCTCATCACGCCGGAGAAGGTGAAGCAGGCTATTGCCACCGTGCGGGAGGGTGTCCGCATATCCATGGCGCGCACCGTCACCTTCGAGGCCAGCGTTGACGCTCCGGTGCCGCCCGTGCACTTTATGGTCGAGAGCGGCGAAGGATGGGCCAGCGGCCAGAAGGTCAGCAATCGCGCTTTCCCCGCGGCCACCGACTATTTCGGCATGATATTCCACGGCTACACTGTTACCCACGTTGATAGCCTGGCCCACTTCTTCTGGAACGGCAAGACCTATAACGGCAAGCCGGCCCATCTGGTATCCACCAGCTTGGGCGCGACCTTCGGCTCGGTAGAGGAGGCCAAAGACGGCATTATCACCCGGGCCGTGCTGGTGGACGTGCCGATGATTAAGGGCATTGACTGGATTGAGCGCGGCGAAGGTGTGATGATTGACGACATTCTTGCCGCCGAAGAGCGGTGCGGCTTTCGAGTCGAAGAGGGCGACGTGCTACTCATTCGCACGGGCCAGCTCCATCGCCGCAACGTGGAAGGCCCGTGGCCGCGGGAGGCCGGCTCGGCGGCTTGCCAGGCGTCGTGCCTGCCCCTGTTCTACGAGCGCGGCATCGCAATGCTGGGCACCGACACCGGCAACGACGTCAACCCGCCCCAGTACGATAAGGTTCCCAGCCCCATCCACCAGGTAGGCATTACTGCCATGGGCATCTGGATTCTCGATAACGCGAATCTCGAAGATGTGGCGGTTGCCTGCCGCGAGCGCAACCGTTGGGAATTTATGATTTCCATCGGCCCTCTGCGGTTACACAACACCACCGGCTCCCCGGTGAATCCCATAGCCATATTTTAGCGCCCGTAAAACCCCCTCCCTGCGAGGCGGGACTTTTATTCAGGAGACAGTAAGATGCCGCACTATGTTTATGTTGCCGCTCAGGATGACAACAAGATTGGCTGTTACACTATGGAAGCCGACACTGGCGCGTTGACCCATCAGCACGACACCGAAATGCCCGGCGGCCCGTCGCTGTTGGCTATCAGTCCCGACAAAGGCACGCTGTACGTAAGCCATCGCGATGCGCTCGGACTCTCCAGCCACCGTATCACTTCCGACACCGGCGCACTGACTCAGACCGGGGCAGTGGCGGTTGAGGACTGGCCGGCGTACATTGCTACGGATCGTACCGGCCGCCACCTGCTCGTCGCCTTTTATGGCGGCGCGCGAGCCGGGGTCTACCCTATAGGCGGCGGCGGCGAGCTGGGCGGCCCGGCCACAGAGTCGCTGACCACCGCCGAGGGCGCCCATGCCATCCTGACCGACCGCTCCAACCGCTTCGCTTTTGTTCCCCACATCGCCTACATACAGGACAACGTTCTGGAGCCACCCAAGAACATCCCCGGCCCCAACGTCATATACCAGTTCCGTTTCGACGCGGATACGGGGCGCCTCACGCCCAATGACCCTCCGGTGCTGGAAATGGGCGGCTTTCTGGGCCCGCGTCATTACTGCTACCACCCGTCTCTGGACGTGGTCTACTTTTCCGATGAACAGGGGAGCAGCGTTACGGCCTATAACATGGACGCCGAAGGCCGGCTGTCGGCTTTCCAAACCATATCCACGCTCCCTGAGGGCCACACCGAGCGCAACACCTGCTCCCAGATACAAATGACCGCGGACGGCAGTCTGTTATTCGTCCCTAACCGGGGACATAACAGTATCGCCAGCTTCACTGTGGACGCAGAGATCGGAGCTCTGACGGCGGCTGGGCGCGCCTCCACCGAGGCCGTTCCCAGCGCCTTCAGTCTGGATCCGCAGGGCAAATTCGTGTTCGGCGCAGGCTCCGCCACAGGACGCCTCTCCTCCCACCAAATTGACGGCGATACCGGAGAGATGACGCCTCTAGCCACCTACGACGTTGGCGCACGCCCTATGTGGGTGCTGACTACAACGCTGGGGGAGTAGGCGCGCTGCTAGGGCGGGCGTTCGCGCCGGTTGCTGCGGCAGTTCCTCAAGGCTTGCGGCCCGCTAAGGGTAGTTCGGCGGCGATTCATTCAGCCCGGCTACCTGCTCGCACCAGTGGGCCGCGCCCAGCAACCTGCCTTCTTCGGCGATGGGAGCGGCGAACTGCACCGCCATTGGCATCCCGCCGTCGCTCAGGCCCGACGGCACCACGATAGTGGGCAGCCCGGCTGCGGTCCAGGGCGACTGGAAGGCGGCGTCGCCCGTTGTGTTTAGGTCTCTGGGCGCCGGCTCTGGCGTGGCCGGCATCATCAGCACGTCCGTCTGCTGCGCCATCTCATTCATATCCGCGCGGAACTGCCGCCGCAGACGCAGCGCCTTCAGATAGGTTGCTGACGGGATAATCAAACCCATTTCTATGCCGGCCCTAATGCGGGGGCCGTAGTCGGCGGCCTGTTTGCGGTGGTTGGCCTGGTGAAAGGCGGCGCATTCCACGTTCATGACTATCCGTTGCATGCTGTGGGCCCAAGAGAAGCTCTCGGGCAACGGCAGCTCCACTACCTCAGCCCCGGCCGATGCCAGCCTGTGAACCACCTGTTCCGTATGCGCCCACATCTCCGGCGAGGCATAATCTTCAAAATAATCCCGAATCAGCCCAATGCGCGGCGGCCCGGCAGAGGAACGCTCTATCATTTTCTGGGTGAAGTCGGGCGCCTCAAGGCGCAGCGAGCCGGGATCGTTGTCATCTTCGCCGCTCAGCACGTCCAGCATCAGGGCCGCGTCCGCCACGGTACGGGTTAGTATGCCCACGTGGTCCAGGGACCAGCTTACCGGCACCACCCCATAGCGGCTGATGCGTCCGTAGGTTGGCTTCAGCCCGACGATGCCGTTGTAGGCCGCGGGACGGCAGGTTGAGCCGCCTGTCTGAGAACCCAGGGCCGCAGGAACCATACGGGCAGCTACCGCCGCCGATGACCCGCTGCTGGAGCCGCCCGGCGTATGCTCCAGCTTCCAGGGATTGCGAGTCGGCGACGGGTCGGAAGTGGCGAATTCCGTCGTTACTGCCTTGCCCAGAATGATGCCCCCGGCCTCCTTGATTTTCGCCACCGAGGTTGCGTCGTACTCAGGCACAAAGTCCGCGTACACCTTAGAGCCGCAAGCGGTCAGCATACCGGCGGTATAGAAAATGTCTTTCAGCCCCACGGGCACCCCATGAATAGGGCCCAAGCCGCCGCCCCAGTCTGCCTCAATTGCTTTCTGCCGGGCGGTTTCCAGCACATCCGCTCTATCTATGGTCACCCATGCTTTCAGGTCGCCGTCCAGCGAGTCAATTCGCGCCAGCAGTGACTCGGCAAGGGCAACGGGCGACAAGTCTCCTCTGCGAATCTGCGCCGCCGCTTCAGTCAATGACAATTCATACGGTTCGGGCATAATACAACCTCAACGGGGCGGAGCCGGCATAACGGCGGTGGCCGAGCCGGTTCCGCGTTCAGGGCTAATGATTAACGTCATCCATGCAGCATCGGTTCCAGGTCTGGGTCGGCGCCGGCCTGTTCCACGTCGGCTACCTGACGGGCGGCTGTTTGCAGGAAGTCTTCCAGCTCGGCTGCCCGCCCTTCGCCGAACTCCTGTACGGCTCGGCGGCGCAGCTCTTGGTAAATCTCTTCCCAGTCTGTGATCTGCCGCATATTCGCTCCCATGGAAATGAGTTGCCCGGAATGAGTTCCTGCATCAATTTAATTGACAGTCAACATAATGGCATTCTAAATCCGCCCTAGTGGGCGGTCAATGAAAAGTATAAGGGCCTTTGGCTGATATAATCTCGAAAACCTGTTATATCCGAGACGAGGAGGAAATTATGGCTGACGAACTTTCCGGCGTCCTCGAATCCCCGGAGCATACTCTCCTAGCCGACGTGGGCGGCAACACCGAAGGCCCGCTGTGGCATCCCAACGGCTACCTGACCTTCGTTTCCCTTACCGAGAGCCGGCTGTATCGCTGGGACGAGACCAATGGCGTTTCCGTTGTGCGCGAAAACACCGGCGAGGGCAACGGCTGCGCCTTCGACCGCGAAGGGCGTCTGCTAATGTGCGAGGGCGCCGGCCACCGCCGTATTACGCGCATGGAAGCCGACGGGACGGTTACTGTTATGGCGGAGCGCTGGCAGGGCAAGCGATTCCACAAGCCCAATGATGTTGTCACCCGATCCGACGGCAGCATCTACTTCACTGACCCATCGTTGCGCCTCGAACCGGAATTGCGGGAGTATGACTTTGCCGGCGTATTTCGTATCGCGCCCGACGGTGAGGTTCATTTAGCCACCGACGGCTGCGAGTACCCCAACGGCCTCGCCTTTTCCCCCGACGAGTCCGTGCTGTACGTGGCCATCAGCCGCGCCAGCCTGGACTGCCTGGAGAGAGAGGAACGCGGGGAGTTCTGCCCGTACCGCAAAATACGGGCTTTCGATGTAGCCACGGACGGCTCCCTGAGCAACAATCGCGTTTTCGCGGACATGAGTTCCGCCGAGCCGGGCGTCCCCGACGGCATGAAAGTTGATACGGCGGGCCGCGTTTTCTGCACCGGCTCTGGCGGCATTTGGGTCTTTGATGCTGACGGCGCTCACCTTGGCGTAATCCGAGGCCCAGAAGTTCCCCGCAACATCGCCTTCGGCGGCCCCGACTATCGTACTGTCTACACAACTCCCGGCCGGTCGATATACAGCTTCCGCGTCACAACCCCCGGCATAAAGCCCTGACCAAATCAAACACGCCTCGGCTGGTGAACCTACATTCCAGCTTGTATTATTGGCCCAGCCTGTGTATTGGCGCAATCTGAATTATCAGACAGGAGAGCAATTGTGACATCCAGCAACGTTGTAGGTTCCGGCGACTTCACCTACGAAATGAACCCGGATTGGGCCAAGCTGCCCGAGGGGTGGGAGATGCCAACCGCTGCGGTTTATGGCGACTCCCAAGATCGCGTCTACGCCTTCAACCGAGACCCCGAGCATCCCGTTTGCATATTTGACAAGGACGGCAACTTCATCTCCTCCTGGGGGGCGGGACTGATTACCTTCGCCCACTCCATCCTGCTGGACAACGATGACAACGTGTGGCTGGTAGACCGTAACACCCACGAAGTCCACAAATACACTGGCGATGGGCAACACATAATGACCATTGGGCAGAAGGGCGTGCGCTCCGACACTGGCGTCGCCCCGGACGACTACAGTTCCACGGCCTTCCAGTCCGTCACCCACGGCGGCGCTCCCTTCAATATGCCTGCCGGCATTGCCCTCAACGATGCGGGGGAAATCTTCATCGCCGATGGATACGCCAACGCCCGCGTTCACAAATTCACCCCGGAGGGCCAGCTTATCAAGTCTTGGGGCGAACCTGGCGACGGCCCAGGACAGTTCCGGCTTCCCCACGGCATCTGGATAGATCGGAACGACCGGGTGCTGGTGGCCGACCGGGAAAACGACCGGGTACAGGCCTTCACTCAGGATGGTGAATACATCACCACCTGGCCCAGCAAGCTCATTGGCCCGGCCCTTTTCTACATAGACTCCGATGACATCGTATACATCCCCGAGCATAACGGCGGACTGTTCAGCGTGCTGTCGCTGGAGGGCGAAATCATCACGCAATGGGGCTCTGAACTCCACCGTTCCTGCCATGGAGTGTGGGCCGATTCCAACAAAGACCTCTACTTCGTGATGCCAGGCGAGTGGGGCCGCAGCCGCCGGGTGGTAAAGTTCCACCGCCGCTAAGGGCTTTTCCCGCTGACGGCGGTGGGGGCGCTTGCACCGCGAGCTGGTGCGGGCTGCCCCCACCCCCGCCATTCCCGCCTTCGCGGGAATCCACTTACACAGATGCGGAGAATCATTTCGGCAGAAGCCTCTGGATTCCCGCTTTCGCGGGAATGACGGTGGGTGCTGGAATGACGGCGAGGGGAGGGATGGTGGCAGGGAAGCGGGAATGACGGTGGGTGCTGGAATGACGGTGAGGGGAGGGATGGCGGCAGGGTGCATGAGGATGCTTATCCACTAGCGTAACACTGGGATTGCTCATATGCTGCCTCGGCGGCGCGTTATGCATGGTTAACCACCGCGTTTTTTGCCCGTCTTTTCCTCGAACAATTGCCAGGTGCTTTCATTGAAAGGGTAGTACTTGCCTGGGCTGCACCGCTCCGCTTCCAGTTGAGCCTTGATGACCATTTCCACTTCCTCTCGCTCGTGGGCGATGCGGATTACCTCGTCCACGGCTACGGCGGGGACCACCACCGCGCCATCGTCGTCCCCCACCACGGCGTCTCCGGGTCGAACCAGGACTCCCCCGCACTGGATTGCGTCATTAACCTGCCAAGGCCAGAACTCCGCTGGCCCCTGCTTGGCGGTGGTGTTGGCGGCGTAGACCGGGAAACCATACTCTTTGAGCGCATTGCTATCCCGTACCGCGCCATCGGTGACCAGCCCGCCCACTTGGCGCTGCATAAGCCGCATGAACTTAATATCGCCGCCGATGGAGCTGTACTCCCAGCCCATGGCGTCAATGACTAGCACGTTCTCCGGGCCGCACAGCTCGAAAGCCACGTACTCGGCGGAATCGGCTCCCTTGGGTTTGTCTGCGGCGAGGTCGGGGCGATGCGGAACGAAGCGGAGAGTAACCGCCCGCCCGGCCATAGACTGCCCCGGCTGGAGCGGCTTGGCTCCGTGAATGAAGCTCATGGGCCATCCCATCACCCACAGGCCGTCGATGAGCGTCTGAGTGGGGATGCTACGCAAAGTTTCCAGGGTTTCGGTGGGAATGGTGGTCATCCTGTTCCTCCGATTAGATTAGCCGCTTTTGGCATAGGCGAAAAATCCGCACTAATGCCCTTCGCAAGGGTAGGGAAATTACTGGCCTGGGGCGCAGGCGCGAATTACTGCCATTGCCCGTTCTTTGGCATGGGGTCCGGAGGCTCGGGGGGAGACGATGGGCAGTTTAATCCCGGCGTCGCGGTATTTCTGCAATCGCTCCCGGCACTCCTCGGGCGAGCCTGCTAGGGCCACTGTGTCCACCAGCCCGGCTGGGGCCAAGGTGAGAGCGTCTTCGACTCGCCCTTCCTCCCAGGCTTGGGTCATGGCCTGCACCTCTTCAGCGAAACCGGCTTCCGCCACCAGCCGGCGATACCTTGGGAATCGCTGAATATAGGTAGCGACGTAGCGGCGCAACTCGTCGCGAGCGATGTCGCGGTTTTCCGAGACTGCGGCGGCAATGAGAGTCGTAACGTCTACGGCATCCGAGTTGCGCCCGGCTCGCCTAGCTCCTTCGCCGATGGAATGAACAGCGGCCTTTGCGTGGTCTAGGGTGCACCAAGTCAGGATGATGCCATCGGAAATCTCGCCGGAAATTTCCAGCATCCGGGGCCGGACGGCGGCGAAGTATATGGGCATTTGGCGGCGCACAGGCTCAAACCACAGATCAAAGCGTTCGATGTTGTACACGCCGCCCCGGTACTTGATGTCGCTGTCGCGGAGTATTCCCCGGACGATCTCAGTGCATTCCCGCATTCTCTCTACGGGGCGGTTGAACTCCAGGCCGTGCTCCGGCTCCACCTGCACCTTGTGGCTGCTGCCGAGGCCGAGGATGAAACGGCCGTTGGAGAAGTGGTCTACCGTAGCCGCGGCCATGGCGATGGTGGGCGCAGTGCGGACAAAGATGCTGGTGATGCTGGTGCCCAGCTTGATTCGACGGGTGGCGACGGCGCAGGCGGTGAGAATGGCGAACTGGTCTCCACCGTGACCTTCGGCTACCCATGCCGACTCGTAGCCCAAATCTTCGGCTAACCGCACGCACTCCACTATGTCCGGCGGAGACATCCCGCCGGAAAAGCCGACTCCGATTCTTTCCATAGTCTCCCTCTCTCCGGTTCACCCTCCGTCGTAGGGTAAATTTTCGCGTTGCGGCAGGCGGTTGAAAGGTTCCGTTGGCGGAATTGCCTTTCCAGGGACTATGATATTCCAAATCCGCAAGACAATTCCATTGGCGCATTAGGTTGAGGCCGGTTTCGGACACTGATAGATAAACTCAAAGGACTGAAATGACGAGCTACCCCACCTACCGCTGGGTTCTAATATGCCTTTACCTGATGTGCAACGTCTCGGCGCAGATGGTGATAAATACCCTGGGCATTCTGTTGCCGTCCATCACCGCCGGGCTCGACTTGTCGCCCTCTCAGCAGGGAATCCTAGGTTCCGCGCCCTTCTGGAGCACCATCGCCCTGGCTATTCCTATTGCCTGGGTGGGTTCCCGCCTCTCTCCCAAGAGGCTCACGACCATTACCCTGGCAGGCTGCGCTTTATGCCTGTTCCTGCAAGGCTGGGCGCCGGTGTTTGCCTTCCTGTTACTGGGGAGACTTCTTTTCGGCGTATTCACCATCGCGCAACAGCCTGCGCGGGCCCTGCTGACACGACAGTGGTTCCTGCCCCGCGAGGTGGTAATGGTTAATGGCCTTTCCAATGTTTTCTTCGGGCTAGTGGTTGGCGGGGGGTTGGCTCTTTCTCCCGTGATTCTGATTCTGCTAGGAGATGACTGGAGGGGCACTCTTCGCATATTCGCCTTTTATTATGTTGCTTTAGCAGTTCTTTGGCAGGTGGTGGGACGTGACAGGGTTACCGATGAGTTCACTGCCGGCGAGTCCCAACCCCTCTTGCCTCTGTTGCGCAGCGCGCTTAGCCACCGCGACCTGTGGCTTTGCGGCGGAGGGTTCGCCGGGGCAACCATGGCCTTCTCGGCCTTTGTGTCTTTCTATCCCACTCTGATGCTCCAGCAATATGACATATCGCTGCGCACCAGCGGGATTGCCTTGGCGATGGACGTTATTCTGGGCGGTGTTGGCGGCCTGGCCATAGGCTACTACGCCGCCACTTGGCGCAAGGAAGGACTGTTCCTGAAAGGGTTAGGCCTGCTGATGGTAGCTTCCTTCTTGGGAATGATTCTTTTCGACTCGATAGCGATTATTTTCCTGATGTCAATCATCAACGGTATCGCCTGGACCTTCTTCCCAATTCTGATTACGGTGCCTTTCAATCTGCGCGGAATTCAGCCGAGACAGCTTGCAGTGGCCTTTTCCTTCGTGATGATGCTTATATCTTTGGGGCAGGCGTTAGGGCCGCTGTTCGTAGGGTTTCTTGATGAGTACACCGGAGACCTGAAAATGTCGATGTTCATTGCCAGTGTCACACCGCTGTCGCTGGTGATTGCCGGAGCTACCCTGAGCTTCGGCCGCCATCCCGCGACGGCCCGAGCCGCCGGGGACTGAGGCTGCGTTACGCCGGAGGCGGCCGGGTGCTATCCTGAGCCGGAATGGAAGTTCCGGCCTGATATAGGAGGCGCATAATGACGATACGAAGGCCAACCGCGCAAGACCTCAGACGCCTGGCGGAGTCCAATCACTTTGATATAACGGACTCCGAAATGGCGGCGTTCGAGGCGATGATTCCCAGCCTTTTCAATTCCTGCGACATTCTTGAGCAGACCCCCGAACCGCGGACGCCGCTGCGCCATCCCAGCCGCCAAGCCGGAGTCCGGCCCCTGCCCTGAAGAAGACCCTTACAACGCCATATTGCGGCGTTGCGTCCTACGGGGGGCCACTGGCGGCAGGCTGTCCGGCAAGCGTATTGGGCTGAAAAACAATATCTGCGTGGCTGTTATTCCCATGACTTGCGCGTCGTTGATACTGGAGGATTACACCCCCGACAGCGACGCCATCATCGTAACCCGTATGCTAGACGAAGGAGCCGAGATAGCGGCAATTCTCGATCTGGACAACTTTACCTTTTCCGGCGCTGGCGACACCAGCGCCTTCGGCCCCACGCTTAACCCGCATAACACCGGTTACTTGGCCGGCGGCTCCTCCGGCGGTTCGGCTGCTGCGCTCTACTACGACGATATTGACATCACCATAGGCGGCGACCAGGGCGGATCCATTCGCATCCCGGCATCCTTCTGCGGCGTGGCGGGGCACAAGCCCACCCATGGATTGGTTCCTTATAATACCGGCATCGTCGGCATAGATAACACCTTCGACCATGCCGGGCCGATGGCTCGAACGGTCTACGACGTGGCTCTTATGCTGGAAGTCATCGCCGGTAAGGACCCTCTGGGCCCACGCCGGCGCGAGGTTACAACGTAGCCTTACACTAGGACTTGATGGAACACTTCAGGACAGGGAGGATAGGGTGCCAACGAACTTGTGAGATATTGGAGTATTGCTCGCAGTTTCGCCGCTGGCGTTGTCCACTTATGCCCGTGTTGCTGGGTGGTCGAGGCCTGACTCCTTCAGCAACTACTCTGACGTGCACGAAGGTTCGGGTCTACCAGAAATTATTATCCCGCGTACTCAGCAATTAGGCGACTACGCCCAGGTTGTGGCTCGGCTCATCAGCATCTTTGCTCAAGTTGCTGAGGTCGATGAGGTAATTCTCTATAACGATCTGGTTGTCGCTGACCGGGACGTAACCAGGGTAGAGTCAATGATGGCGTTGTCAACGGTTCCATTAGCCTGGAACAGGGTCCCAACCTGGTGAGCGGAGCGAGGGATATGCTTCTAGCTGCGGCCTGTTCCCTGAACGAACCTAAGCCAGTCTATCGTTCCGGCGCCAATAAAGAAGCGAACGATTATTTGCGCCGAGTGCGTCTCGGTCAAACGGAAGAAGGAAGGTTTGTCGTTACTTTACTTTCTCCGGTCTTTCCTCTCCAGTGCAAGAACCTTTGTTGCCTGATTTGGAAAACTACGACGACCCTTTAGAACGCCGTGTAACCTCCCTGCTGGCGCAGGCTTTGTCGGCGACCCACGGGGCGACGGCAAAAACTCTAGCCGGAGACGGGTCGGCTTTCACCACTAAATCAGTGGAAGAGGGAATCAGCGCCAATTTGTGCGAGGCTTTGGCGAAAATGATTGAACCTTACGAGTATTTAGACGTAAGCACGACCTGGGCCCGCTCTCGTCCTCGGCAAGAGCCAAGGCACTCTGTTCGATTCTCAAAAGATGATGCTGTCATCCTGCTTGAAGTAGCCTGGGCATTCCGTAGCCGCGAGCCAAGACTAGGTTTCAAGTTATTCGGTTCGGTGCAAAAACTGAAACGGGATGACAGCGAAACTGACGGCACAGTGACGTTGCGCACTCATTTCGACGGGAGAATTCAATCCGTGACGGCTGTTTTGAGCAAGTCTGATTATGACCGCGCTATCGCAGCTCATAAAGACAAGGCGCCGATAATCGTTGAGGGAGACTTGGATCGCTTCGGGCAACGGTGGCGTTTGGTCAATCCACGCATTGTAGAAGTGATTTTCGGAGAAGATGAAGAGAATCAGGTTGAAGCCGTTCATCCTGAGGGCCATTTTTAATAACAGCCTGCGCCAGTGTTGACTTAATCTGCTTTGACCCGTCGCCGTTTCGCTGGAGCGCAGATGCGGATAGCGTAGAAGGGATGCCCTAAACCTCTCTCGATAGGAGGGAACTTTGCGCTACTCCAGCACGCCGTCGCTTTCCAGCGAGCGGTATTCTTCCTCGCTCAGGCCAATTATCTCCCGCAGGAAGGGTTCGGTGTGCTGACCCAGCAGAGGCGCGGGAGCGTCTAGGCTGCCGGGCGTCAGAGACAGGTCGAACTCGCTGCGATCAGTGGCATAGAGGCCAATTTCCGGGTGGTCCAGCCAGTGGAAATGCTGGCGGTGTTGCAGTTGCGGGTCGTCGAACAGGTCGCGGGGGTCGTTGACCATGCCCGCCGGAATGCCCGCTTCTTGTAGCAATTGCATCAGGGGCCGTTGCTGGCGCTGGGCCGTCCATTGGGTGATGAGCCAGTCGAGCCGGTCTTCGTTGCCCTTGCGCTTCAGTAGCGAGGCGAAGGCGTCGCCGTGGAGCGGGCCGCCCTCCGGCTCCGCAATGGCGATAAATGCCTGCCAGTGTTCTTCCGTCCGGCAGACAAGGGCCAGCCAGCGGTCATCGCCAGCGCAAGGATAGACGCCATGCGGCGCGGCTCCCGGATCGCGGTTACCCTGCCGTTCCTGCTCTCTCCCATTGGCGGTGTAATCCAGCAGGAACGGAGCCAGAAAGTGCATCGAGGTCTCCAGTTGCGAGAGGTCCAAATGGCGCCCCTCGCCGGTGCGCCGGCTTTGGTCCAGCGCGGCTAGTATGGCGGCCACTGCAAAGCGAGGCACAATAAAATCGGTGTATGCGCCGTAGGGGTTTACCGGCGTGCGGTCGGGCCAGCCGGTTATGTTTGTTAGCCCCACCAGGGACGACAGCACGGGGCCGAAGCCGGGCTGCCGCTCCATCGGCCCTCCGCGCCCCATCATGGAGGCGCTGAACATAACCAGACTGGGGTTGACCCCTCGCAGCTCTTGGAAGCTCAGCCCCCAACCTTCCATGGTGCCGGGGGTGAAATTCTCGGTCACGATGTGCGCCCATCCTGCCAGCCGGAGCATAAGTTCGCGGGCGCGGGGATGGCGCATATCCACAGTAATGCCCATCTTGTTGGCGTTGTAGCTGGCGAAGTAGGCGCTGCGGTTTATGCCCGGCACTCCGCCGCGAAAGGGAGCCGCCGACCGCAAGGTGCCGGGGCGTTTGGCCGACTCAACCCGAACTACAGTGGCGCCATGCTCGCCCAGGTACTTGGTGGTCATTGGCCCCACGGCAACCCAGCAAAAATCGAGGACGTTTACCCCGTCCAACGGCTTGGCGGTAGTCATATCGCGCCGCCGCGGCGGAGTGCTTCGATTTCTGCCCCGGATAGGCCCAGTTCGCCGCCGTAAATTTCCGTGTTATGCTCGCCCACCCGAGGAGCGCGATGGCGCAGTCCGGCCAGCGGCGAGCCGTCGCCGCCCTGGATGAAGGCGCCCGGATAGTCAATCTCAGTCCCTAGCTCCGGGTGTTCCAAAGCCTGGAAGTAGCGGCGCGCCTCCAACTGGGGGTGCCTCCGAAGGTCAGAGGGGGTAGCCACCGGGAATAGCAGAATGCGGCGGTTCACGCTTTCACGGGTCAGTTCCTCTCGAGTGTGCCTCTGAAAGAACTCGCTCATAGGCCCAACAACCAGCTCCATAACCTCCGGAGTGATGCGTCCGTACCCCATGTTTTCCCATTCTACAGCTTGAAACTCGGTCACATCGAACCCGTCCTCTTCCATCCATTGGAACAGGGCGCGGGTGCTGGGGGCCACTCCGCCTCCCTGGAGCATATAATTGACGTAACCGTCGGCGCAGGGCCAATTGATTCGCACCCGGTTCTCGCCGGAGGTTTGGCGGTAAACCCCCATTCGTTGCAACACTGCGCCCTCGATGTCCCAAATCTGAGGGGCGTGGGCTAGGGTGCGGGCGACGGCTTGCTGGCAGGAAACGTCCACGCGCTGCCCTTCCCCGGTGAGGGCGCGGTGGGTGTGGGCCAGCATCGCGCCTGCGGCTCCGGCCGCCGATCCGTGGAGGTAGAAGTGTGGAAAGCTGGGACGCAGCGGGGCGCGGTCGGGGTCGCCGGTAAGGTGCATGAACCCGCCCAGGGCCATGCCGGTGATGTCGGTTGCCGGGTAACCGGCATACGGCCCGTCCTGCCCGAAAGCGGTGATTGACACCATCACAATTCCGGGGTTGAGTTCCAACAGCCGCGAATAGCCCAAGCCCAAGCCGTTCAGATAGCCGGGGTCGAAAGACTCGATGATGAAATCGGCAGATTCTGCCAGCCGTTCCAGCAGCGCGCGCCCGTCGGGATGCTCTGGGTTGACGGTGATGCCGCGTTTGTTGCTGCAGTAGGCCCACCAGTACAGACTCTTGTCCGGCCCAGGGTCATCTCCGTAGAAAGGCCCGACCTGTCGCGCTGAACTGCCGCCGGGCGGCTCCACCTGAACTACATCTGCGCCCAAGTCGCCCAGAATCTTACCGCAGAGCAGGCCGCGCTCGTCGGTCAGGTCCAGAACGCGGTAGGGGCCCAGCAGAGAATCTTGGGTTGAGTCTGGCATTGCTCACCGGCAAGAAGGGAATGCGGATATTCTAAGCCGCTGCCCAATTTCGTCAAGGCTTTCTCTGTCAAGGCTTTCTCGTATGAAGCGCCCGGCGGCGGGGGCGGCGCGTGATAAGATGTCTTCTCTAAACCCATAGCCCCGATGAGAGCCGGCAGATATGACGACAAGAACCAACTGGCATAGCGCGCATCCCCCCGCCTGCACCTGTGCCCGGTGCACCGAGAAGCGAATTGTGCGGGGAGACCGGAACAAGATTGGCCGCAACGAGAAATGCCCCTGCGGCAGCGGCAAGAAATACAAACGCTGCCACGGGACGTGAAGGAGACGACGGCGTTGTTTGATTTCTTCACCACCGCGGAAGTCGAGACTTCGGAAACGGTAATCAACTTGGTGCATAGCGGCAGCCGGCCGGCCGGGTTATTGCTTCACGGATGCCTGCAACCCACGGGACGGGGCACAAGGTCACTCCGATTCTGGTTGCGCGCCATACCGTCGTCGCGCCCGACCTGCGGGGCTACGGCGACAGTGGCAAGCCTGAAGTTGGCGACGGCCCGGAAACGTACAGCCGGAAACGTACAGAAAGTAGCGCTCCGCTCAAGACCGACGGGAAGGGATGAGGGCCTTGGGCCATCCGGGCTTACCCGTTGCGGGGTATGGTTGCGGGGTATGATCGAGGTGCCCGAGTGGGGCACCGAATGGCCCTGGACGCGCCGGAGCGCGTGAGCGGACACTTTCTCGCGGAAGAAGCGCCCGAGGAAACAGCCGCCGAGATACTGAAGTCCCTAGCGGCGGCTGACGTTGCCATGTCCGAAGGCTAACGCCAGGTTGCCATGTCCGGAGGCTGACCCGCGAAAAGCCCGGCGTCTTTGTCCTGGGACTGACAAAGCCGTGCGGCGTCAATCCGGCTTGGGTTGAATGAAGGCTACTTTTTTGCCGGTATGAATCGCATCGAGAGGGAGTTGACGCAGTGGCGGGTGTTCTTTCGGGTGAGGCGCTCGCCGAGGAAAACGTGGCCTAGGTGTCCGCCGCAGTTGGCGCACTCGATTTCGGTGCGATAACCGTCCGGGTCGGGCCGCCGCCGCACCGCGCCGGGAATCTCGTCATCGAAGGCAGGCCACCCGCAGCGAGCATCGAATTTATCCGAAGAAGAATACAGCTCTGCGTTGCAACGGCGGCAGACGTATATTCCTTCTTCATAAAAGTCGTCATATTCGCCAGTGAAGGGACGCTCGGTTCCCTTAAGCTCGATTATGTACCGCTCCTGCGGGGTAAGAGAATTGAAGGTAGATTGTTCCATCTGATTTATTCTCCTTCAGGCAAAAGCCAATGGACTCTCTGCCGGTAGGGCGCCCATGACAATTCATAACGGATTGGCTGCGGCTTTGAGGCGGCGGGAAGGAATGCAAAGCAGGGACCAAGTAATGCCGCGAGGGAATGGGGAAGTCTGGTGCCGAAGGTCAGAGTCGAACTGACACGGGGGAACCCCCACCGGTTTTTGAGACCGGCGCGTCTACCATTTCGCCACTTCGGCTTGAAGCACCGTGCGAGGTTGCTTGTGTCAGTATATCACCTCAAGGTCTATTGCAAAACTATGGCATATATGAGGTATTCTCTATGGGGACTGGTATTTCCGGAATGGCTTGAGGGCATTCCCGTCATTTTTGCTTCCGCAGGAATTGCGGGAGGTTCAATATGCCATTGCTGCCCTAGAATACGAGCCGCCGGAGGCGGATTCGCTTGACTTGCGAAATTCTGAAAACATATAATCTCTGCGGCAGGTTATTGAGAAATGGTTAAACGAACATATCAACCCAAAAAGCGCCGCCGCGCCCGAGTTCACGGTTTTCGGGCCCGCTCGGCTACATCCGACGGCCGGGCCGTATTGAGGCGAAGGCGATTCAAGGGCCGCCACAAGCTGAGCGTGTGATTGTCGGCGCAGGGCGATGCAACGCTGGCGCCGAATATCGGGCCAAAAACGACACTCCCAAATTCACCATGAAGGCTCCAGTTTCGCCAACCGGCTCCTGGTGCTCCGGTATCTGGAAAACGGATTAGAGTATACCCGTTTCGCATTCGTCGTCAGCAAGCGCATAGGCAACGCTGTGGTTCGAAACAAGGTTAAGCGCAGGCTGAGAGAGACCTTGCGGAGCCGCCCTCTGAAGGAAGGATGGGACGCCGTTTTCATTGCCCGGCGCGGAATCGAGCGAGCCAGCTTCCGGGAGGTCAACCGGGCCGCATGGAGCCTGCTAAGGCGCAGCCGAATTGCGCGCAAGCTCGAGGAACCGGCCGAAGGATAGCGATAGGCCCGTCAAGATACCCGAATTCCACAGTGAACCCGGATTAAGGACTGGGAAACATCCTAATAATGAAGTTGGCGGCTCTCTGGATTATTCGCGCCTATCAGGCCAGCATCTCCCGGCTGTTGCCGACTTCCTGCAGGTATTTGCCCAGTTGCTCCCAATATTCCCACGACGCAGTGGACCGATACGGCGTTATCAAGGGCGCCTGGCTAGGCGCCAAGCGCTTGGCCCGTTGTCATCCCTTAGGGGGCCAGGGATATGACCCGGTGCCATGAGTATTCGGACTCTTCGTTTGAGCTGAACTTGCTCCAACGCTTCATTTTTTCCGCAAATAAACCTGTAAACGGACCCGTTCAAGGCGATTCGCTGCAAACCCGGTCAGAAAACCGCCGGTATCGTCCGGCCCGATGGGCGCTTCTGACGGTGCTGGCGTTGATGCTGTTATTAATGCTGTCCGCTTGCACCGGACGAGACATCGGCGGTGTGGCCTCCGGCTGGAATGCGCTGACCGCCAGCGGCGGCGTGGTGTACGTGGGCACCAAGGACGGGCAGGTGCAAGCCCTCCAGGACGGGGATACCGACGTGCCTGCCAGCCTGTGGCGGTTTCCGCGCTCGGACTCGGATTCCTCGGAGGACCTGAGAGGGGTCTTCGGCGCGCCGCTGGTTGCCGAAGGGATGGTGTTCGTTGCCGCCGAGAACGGCTTCCTGTACGCTCTGGACCCGGCGAGCGGCAGATCCGACGACCGGGGCTGGCGGCGTCCCCGGGGGCAGCCCCAAGGTATCTCCCCTCTGGTGGCCGGGCCGGCCTATGACCGTATAAACCGTTTGGTGCTCGCGCCCTCTGAAGACGGCAAACTGTACGCCTACGTCGCCGATTCCGGTGAAGAGGCTGAAGGCTGGGCCGGGCCTTTTCAGGCCGGCGATAAAATATGGTCAACCCCTGCCGTTGAAACCCTAGATGGCATCGCTATGGCCTGGTTTGGTTCCCATGACCATCACATTTATGCCATAAACGTTTCCAGCGGGGAGGAAATCTGGAGCCGGAGCACCGGTGGCGTTATCGCCGGCCGGCCGCTGATATTTGATGGCATGGTAATCGTCGGTTCCTTTGACAAGAAGCTTTATGCCTTCGACGCCAGCGACGGCTCTCCGCTATGGAATTTTGAGGGAGGTAACTGGTTCTGGGCAGGAGCGGTCGAAAATGGGGAAACGATTTTTGCACCCAATATGGACGGCAGTATCTATGCCCTAAGTCGCGATGGTATCCTGCAATGGCAATACGACTCCGGCGCGCCTATAGTCTCCCGTCCGGCGCTAGTGCCCGCAGGATTGGCCGTCGCCAACCGAAACGGCGAGCTGATTCTGCTGGACGTATCCCGCGACACATCCCAACGGGAGCTGCGCAAGCTGACTCTGGGAAGCGCGGAAATAACTGCCCCTCTCTACGCCGCAGGCGATTCCATATTCGTGGGGTCTCAGGACGGCAGTGTGCGGCGAGTGGACGCCACCACCCGCCGTCCCCTGGAAGAATGGTGGTGCTGGCATCCTGAAAATGACAATAATCGTTGCAACTAAGGCAGAAACAGTCGGCAGACTGCGGGCTGAACGGTCAACCGGGCGGGGAGCTCGGGTAGTGAGGCTGGTCCTTTGGAGCTGATAGGCGACCTCTGGCGAGAGATCATCATACGGCCCATGTTGAATCTGTTGGTGGTGTTGTACACCATCTGCTTCAACAACATGGGCATCGCCATTATCGTGTTCACCGTTATCGTCCGCTTGGTGACGCTGCCGCTGACTATCAAGCAGTTGCGCCAGATGCGGGCGATGATGGATCTGCAGCCCCGTATGCGCGAGATACAGGAGCGTTACGGGCGGGATCGCCAACGGGTGTCGCAGGAAACGATGCGGATGTACCGGGAGGCCGGCGTAAGCCCGGTGGGCTGTATCGGCCCGCTGGTCATTCAGATGCCCATTCTCTTCGGGCTGTTCCGTGTGCTGATTCAGACGCTGTACTCGCGGCCCGATCATCTGGTGGCGCTGGCGGAGAAATTCTACGCCTGGATCCCCGTATTCCCCATCTATACCGCCGCTCCTCTAAGCGCCAGCTTCCTGTGGATGGACCTTTCGGAACCCGACCCTTCCAATGTGGTTATGCCGGTGCTGGTGTTCGTATCCACCTGGCTCCAGCAAAAGATGACCATGACCCCATCCACAGACCCCCGTCAGTCCACGAATCAGATGATGATGCTGTGGCTGATGCCTCTAATGATAGCCTTCTTTTCCTTCACCCTGCCCAGCGGCCTCTCGCTTTACTGGGTGGCTTCCAACGTCATAGGTATCGGAATTCAATACTTCATCACCGGATGGCAACCCATCTTCCCCTTGTTCCCTAAGGCGGAGCCGGTCCCGGCGGCGGGGCCTTCGTCTTCCCGTTATGATGATCCTGAGGAGGTTGATAGCGATGCAAGAACCTCTCGAAATGAGCGCTCGAACCGTCGAAGAGGCAATCGAGCTGGCTCTGAAAGAGCTAGACGTCGACCGAGACGAGGCCGAGGTCGAAATACTAAGTAGAGGAAAGGTAGGTTTCCTGGGGATTGGAGCAGAGCTGGCGCGGGTGCGCGTTACTCCCCTGGGCGGCGAGACGCCGGACGCAACCGCAGATGACGAAGAGCAAGAGCAGTCCGCCGCCGCGCTGGCTACCGCCACCGTGGGGCGAATCCTCGATGCTGCCGGAGTCGATGTTACCCGCACTCTGCGCTCGGCCCACGACCCGGAAAGCGGCGGCCCGATTATAGACCTGGCCGGCGATGATTCCGGTCTGCTCATCGGCCGGCGCGGCCAGACCCTCCAGGCCCTCCAATTTCTAGTTACGCTGATTGTGCGAAAGAAGCTGGGTGAGGATGTGCGGGTAGTGCTGGATGTGGAAAACTACCGGCAGCGCCGGGAAAATTCGCTGCGCGACATGGCTGCCAAAGTCGCCTCCCGAGTTTCCCAGACCAATCGCAGCATCACCCTTGAACCCATGTCCCCAGCCGACCGGAGAATTATCCACACTTCCCTATCGGAATATCCGGGAGTCCGCACTGAGAGCGCCGGGGAAGGCGAAAACCGCAAAGTTACCATCATGCCGCGCCGGGACTGACGGCGACGCTCTTTGCCTTAGCCGGCGGTCTAGTTTCGCCCTACCCGCAACACCGCCGGTTTTGATAACATTTAAGGTAATTGCTCCATCAGGCAGGGCACAAGGAACTAGAATATCGAGAGCCGGAGGAGGGCTTTACTTTGATTGCGATTGAACCAACTCGAGATGTTGTGTCCGAGGTCTACGGCAGGCTTGACAAAAACCTGAGCGCGGTGAGGTCCGTCCAGAATCGCCCGCTGACCCTGGCCGACAAGATTCTGCTCAGTCATCTGGATGACCCTAACAACACAGGCATGGTTCGGGGCCAGACCTACGTTCAATTGCGCCCCGACCGGGTAATTTTGCAGGACGTGCTGGGCCAAACCGCTATGCTGCAGTTCATGCAGACGCGGCGGGCCACCACTGCGGTGCCTACGTCAGTGCATTGCGACCATCTCATCCAGGCGCGAGTGGAAGGCGGCCGCGACCTCAGCGAATCGCTGGCGGAGAACGATGAGGTTTATAACTTCCTTCGCACAGCTTCCGCCAAGTACGGCGTCGGGTTCTGGTCTCCCGGCGCAGGCATTATTCACCAAGTTGCTTTCGAGAATTACGCCTATCCCGGCGAGCTGATGATTGGCACGGATTCGCATACTCCCATGGGAGGCGGTCTTGGCTCCATCTCGGTGGGTGTTGGCGGAGCCGACGCCGTGGAAGTTATGGCAGGACTGCCTTGGGAAGTCCTTTACCCTCGGTTTATTGGAGTGCGTCTTACCGGCGAGCTGAGCGGCTGGACGGCGCCCAAGGACGTCATTCTATACTTGGCTGGGCAGTTGACCGTTTCCGGCGGCACCAATGCCATCATAGAATACTTCGGCCCCGGAACCGCTTCTATCAGCGCCACTGGCAAGGCGACCATCACCAACATGGGCGCGGAATTGGGCGCGACGACCTCCGTTTTCCCCTACGATGAACGCATGGCCCGCTACCTTCGAGCCACCCGCCGCGGCGATATCGCTGACCTGTCTGACCAGTATCGCCACCTGCTGACCGCCGACGCAGAATGCGAGGCCAACCCGGAGCAATACTACGACCGCATAGTGGAAATCAATCTGTCGGAGCTGGAGCCGCATCTGGTCGGCCCCCACTCGCCAGACCGGGCCCGCCCGATTTCGCAGATGGCGTCGGAATTGAAGGAAGACGACGGGTTGGTAGACCAGATTTCGGCGGCTCTAATCGGGAGCTGCACCAACTCCTCTTACGAAGACATGAGCCGCTCCGCCGATGTGGCCGAGCAGGCCAAGTCCAAAGGCTTACAGGCCGCAGTACCTTTTATGGTCACTCCCGGCTCGGAACAGGTGCGGGCGACCATAGAGCGGGACGGCCAGATGCAGTCGCTTCAGGACATCAACGCCACCGTGCTTGCCAACGCCTGTGGCCCCTGCATCGGCCAGTGGCGGCGCGCCGGCGAGGCGGTGGGGCAGCCTAACACTATCGTAACGTCTTACAACCGTAACTTCCCGGCCCGCAATGACGGCCAGCCCTCTACCATGAATCTCATCGGCAGCCCGGAAATTGTTACTGCTCTTGCCATTGGCGGACGGTTATCGTTCAACCCGTTGACCGATGCTCTGACTGCCGCGGACGGTTCAGAGTTTCAGCTCGATCCGCCAAAGGAAGCCCCGGAGGTTCCTCCCTCCGACTTTGACGAGGGACGCTCCTTTTATCAGGCCCCCCCTGAAGACGGCGACAGCATCGAGTTGACCGTATCCCCCGACAGCGAGCGCATCCAGCTCCTGGAGCCGTGGCCGGCATGGGACGGCAACGACTTCTCGGATATGCCCGCGCTGCTCAAAGCGCAGGGCAAGACAACCACCGACAGCATTTCCCCCGCCGGAGTTTGGCTGCGATTCCGAGGGCATCTGGATCGTTTCAGCGACAATATGTTCATGGGCGCCATCAACGCCTACACCGGCGAAGCGGGCAAGGGCCTTAATGTGCTCACAGGCGAAAGAGACCAAGGCTTCTCAGGCATAGCCCGCGACTACAAGGCCAGAGGGGTTAAGTGGGTGGTCATTGGCGATTCCAACTATGGCGAAGGCAGCAGCCGCGAGCACGCCGCCCTTTCTCCCAGGCTGCTGGGCGGTGCAGCAGTCATCGCGCGCAGTTTCGCTCGCATCCACGAGAGCAATCTGAAGAAACAGGGGCTGCTGGCTCTCACTTTCTCCGACGCGGACGACTACGACCGCATCCGGGAGGATGACCGCATCAGCCTGGCCGGGTTGAGCAACATCAAGCCCGGAGAACCGGTTCAATGTACGGTCAACCATAGCGACGGCACCTCCGAGACGCTACAACTCCAGCATTCTTACAGCGAATCCCAGCTCGAATGGTTCCGGCTGGGTTCGGCGCTCAACTTGTTCCACCAGTAGGCTGATTGCCGGGGGCAAGGCGCCCCCGGCTTTTCGTGCAACGGGTTTCGGCAATTCAGACAGTTTGTTGGTCCCGCCCTTTAGGGATGGACAGGCTGTTCCCCAGCAACGGTTGCTACGGTGATGAACCCGGTGGCGCCATAGACCCCGGCAGGCGGCCCGGCAATGTCCGGAACTATCTCCAACAGGTTGACCCCCAGAAAAGGGGTGATAGAATACCGCCGTGAACAGTGAGCCGTACCCCCACAAGGACTATGGCCCGTTCGACAGCCCCCGCGAAGAGTGCGGGGTAATTGCCGTATATGCCCCGGAAGAGACCGCCAGCCGCCTCGCCTTCTTCGGCCTCTTCGCTCTGCAACACCGGGGGCAGGAGAGTGCCGGTATTGCGGCGACCACCGGGGAAAACGTCGCAGTCCACGCAGATATGGGCCTCGTTTCCCAAGTCTTTCGCGAGCATGATTTTATTCCCCTCTCCGGCGACAAGGCCATTGGGCATACTCGCTACTCCACCACGGGCAGAAGCGAATTGTGCAATGCTCAGCCAATGTTGGTGAGCGGGCAAAACGGAACGCTGGCGCTGGCCAATAACGGAAATATAATCAATGCTTCGCAGTTAAAGGAGCAACTCCAGGAAGAATGGGGTTGTCCCTTTGTTTCCACCACGGACACGGAAATCATCGCCCAGATGATGGTCAACGCTTCAGGTTCCTGCTGGGAAGACCGCGCGTTTCAGTGTATGCGGCGGCTGGAGGGGGCATATTCCATCGTAGGGCTTACCCCGGATGCCCTGATTGCGGTGCGAGACCCCCTGGGGATACGACCGCTGTGCCTGGGGCGCCGGGGCGAAGGTTGGGTTATCGCCTCTGAGTCCTGTGCCCTCGACAATCTAGGCGCAGACTTCGTCCGCGAGATTGCCCCGGGCGAGGTGGTCATAATTGACGCCGGTGGCCTGCGCTCCGCGGTGGGGCCCGGCGCTGCCGGAAGGCAGTCCCGCGCTCTCTGCGTCTTCGAACTGATTTACTTTTCCCGACCGGACAGCCGGATGGACGGGCAGTTGATCCATTCCAGGCGGCAACAGATGGGAGCGGAATTGGCCCGCGAGCACCCTGTTGATGCCGACCTAGTCATAGGTATACCCGACTCGTCCACCGCGGCGGCAGTCGGCTATGCGCTGGAGTCCGGCATACCCTTCAGCGAAGGACTTATCAAGAACCGGTATGTAGGCCGAACCTTCATTGAACCAGAGCAGAAGCTGCGCGACTTGGGAGTCCGCCAAAAATTCAACAGTCTAGGTGAAGTGATTAAAGGTAAGCGCATCGTGGTGGTGGACGACAGTATCGTTCGCGGCACCACCACGCCCCACGTGGTTGGCCTGTTGCGTCGCGCGGGCGCTACCGAAGTGCATATGAGAGTATGCGCTCCCCCCATCCGCCATCCCTGTTTTATGGGCGTGGATATGGCTTCTCGCCGGGAGTTGCTGGCCGCCAACAGCACCATCCCCGAAATCCGCGAGATTATCGGAGCGGATACTCTGGGCTACTTGAGCGTCCAAGGATTGATGAAAGTCGTGAGTGGTGAGTCGGGTGGTTTCTGCGACGCCTGCTTCACCGGAAACTATCCGGTGCCGGTGCAGTTGGAGCTGGATAAGATGGCGCTGGAAAGTCCACAGGGAGGACGTGGAATTGAGCGGTAATCAGGCCGCCGACTCTTACCGGCAGTCCGGCGTAGACTTAGGCCGCATGGATGAACTAAAAGAGCGCATCCGAGGGCTCGCCGCCAGTACCCATGGGCCGGAAGTTATCGAAAGCGGGGGCAGCTTCGCCGGGCTGTTTCAGATAGGCGGAGAACACGGGCCGGTGCTGGTGGCCAGTGCTGACGGTGTTGGCACCAAGCTCAAGATTGCGGCCCAGTTGGGGCATTTTGAGTCCATCGGCCGCGACTTGGTGACGCTGAACGTCAACGACATCCTTACCAAAGGGGCCCGTCCTCTCTTCTTCCTCGACTATTTGGCCTTCACCAACGCGGATTCTCAAACCCTCGACTCGCTGATGCGAGGCATTGCCTGGGGATGCCGAGAGGCTCGTTGCGCCCTTATCGGGGGCGAAACGGCTCAGATGCCCCAACTATATGCCGACGGCGAGATGGACCTGGCCGGTTTCGTAGTCGGCGTGGTAGAGCGCGAGAACCTTCTGGAGCAGGGCAAGGTCAAGGAAGGTGACTGGCTGTTAGGGATACCTTCCAGCGGGCTACACACCAACGGGTTCTCGTTGGTTCGCCAGGTGTTCAACACCGATGACGACCCCACCGCGCTGTTCCGCCGCTACGAGGGGTTGAGCCATCAGTTGGGCGAAGAGCTGTTGCTGTATCACCGGGCCTATTACCCGATGCTTGCTCCGGTTCTACGCCTTCTTAGCGGGCTGGCTCACATCACCGGAGGTGGGCTGCCCGGCAAACTGCCACCGGTGCTGCCCGATGACTTGGCCGCTAGTATAAATACCCGAGCCTGGACGCCCCCGCCCATCTTCCAGGTTTTACGGCGCGAAGGAGATATTTCGGACGCCGAGATGTATCGAGTGTTCAACATGGGGCTGGGTATGGTGGCAGTCTGTTCAGAGGAAAATCTGGCGGCGTTTCGTATCGAAATTCCGGAGGCCATCCCGGTGGGCCGAGTTGTTCGGCGGGAATCGGACGAACAGGTAAGCCTCAACTAACAGGCCACCGTACCGTCGTCCAATTAGCAGGTCGAACAACGGATTAGATTCGGCAAGAGCCCTAACGGAGAAAGGACTTGAGAGCGCTCATCAGTGTCTATGACAAGACAGGCGTAGTTGAATTTGGACGCCGAATAGCGTCGGCCGGATATGAGATGGTCAGCACCGGCGGCACTCACCGCACGCTGAGCGACGATGGCGGACTGAACGTGCGACAAGTGGCCGACGTAACCGGATCGCCGGAAATTCTCGACGGCCGAGTAAAGACACTGCATCCCGTAATCCACGGCGGGCTGCTGGCCCGGCGGGAATCGCCGGAGCAGATGGCCGAACTGTCCGCCCACGGCATCGAAACCATTGACTTGGTAGTCGTGAACTTGTATCCCTTTGCTGCCACCATCAGCCGCCCGGATGTAACCCTAGACGAGGCTCTGGAGAACATAGACATCGGCGGGCCTGCCATGTTGCGAGCCGCCGCCAAGAACTTCCCGTCGGTGGCAGTGGTCGTGGACCCTGCGGATTATGGCTGGGTTGGGGATAAGCTTTGCGGCGAAGGTCTGTCCGAAGATGACCGGCGCGACCTGGCAGCCAAGGCGTTCCGGCACGTTTCAGAATACGATGCCGGGGTAACCGGCTACCTGAGCGCCTCTCAGAAACCAGAAGAAGCGTTGCCGAATCGTCTGACCATCTCGCTGGACAAGGTGGCTGGGCTGCGCTACGGCGAGAACCCTCACCAGCCGGGCGCGTTATACGCTCCGGCCGGGGCGGTGCCCGGCGGTATCGCCGGGGCCATGCAGCTCCACGGGCGGGAACTGTCCTACAACAACCTGATGGACGCGGATGCCGCTTGGCGCACAGTGTCGGACTTCGCTGAACCCACCGTAGCGGTAGTGAAGCACAACAACCCCTGTGGGCTGGCCAGCCGCGAGGCCATAGCCGATGCTTACCAGCAGGCATACGAAGGCGATACAGTCAGCGCTTTCGGCGGAATCGTGGCCTTTAACCGCACTGTAGACGCAGCCTCCGCAGAGGCGATGGATCCCGTTTTCTACGAGCTGGTCGTCGCGCCCGGCTATGATGATGATGCTTTGACTATCTTGCAGCGTAAGCGCAACCTCCGCATCCTGACCGTTGGCGCAACCCGGCTAGGGGCAGCTCTGGACTTGCGCCCCATCGCCGGCGGGATGCTGGTGCAAGGATCCGATGACCTCTCAGAAGACCCGGCCGGGTGGCGCACGGTTACTGAGCGAGAGCCTGACGCTGCCGAAAGGGAGGATTTAGCCTTCGCCTGGAAGGCTGCCAAGAACATAAAGTCCAACGCTATCGTCTTTGCCAAGGGACGGACGCTGGTAGGAATGGGGGCCGGACAGCCCAACCGGGTGGTTAGCGTTTATCTTTCGCAGCGCATCGCCGGTGACAAGGCAAAGGGATCGGTGCTGGCTTCCGACGCTTTTTTCCCGTTCCCAGACAATATCGAACTGGCCTCTGAGGCAGGCGTCACCGCCGTCGTTCAGCCCGGCGGCTCAGTGCGCGACGAAGAAGTCATCGCTGCGGCTGATAAGGCGGGGCTGGCGATGGTATTTACCGGAGTGCGCCATTTCCGTCATTAGACGCTGCGGCGGAGAGTACAGGAAATGAGGGCAAGTGTTGACGTCGTTATCCCGGTCTACAATGAAGAGGATGCCCTTCCAGTCAGCGTCCCGCGCCTTTGCGCTTTTCTCCGCGACAACCTTCCTAACCCGTGGCAGGTCACCATCGCGGACAACGCCTCCATTGACGGTACGCGAGTGGTTGCGGAATCGCTGTGCCGGGAGTTGCCGGAGGTAAATTACCTGTATCTTCCCGAGAAAGGCAGGGGACGGGCCCTGAAGGCAGCCTGGCTGGGCAGTGAATGCGACATCGTGAGCTATATGGATGTTGACCTGTCCACAGACCTAACGCATTTCCCGCAGTTGGTCAACGAGCTTGAATCAGGCCACGACGTTGCCATTGGCAGTCGGCTCAGCCGAGGGTCGCGAGTCACAGAGCGCAGTTTCAAACGGGAATTCACTTCCCGCAGCTACAACAAGCTAATCTGGTCGATGTTCTTTGTGGGCTTTCCGGATGCCCAATGCGGCTTTAAAGCTATGACAAGACAGGCGGCCCAGGCCATCATTCCTCACGTCGAAAACAGCAACTGGTTTTTTGACACCGAGATGCTTTTGATTGCGGAAAAGCGGGGCTATCGCATTGGCGTAGTGCCTGTAGCCTGGCAAGACGACCCGGGCAGCACCGTCAATGTGGTCAAGACCGCCACCGAAGACATCAAGGGACTGTTCCGGCTAAGATTTGGGGGTATCCCTAAAGTAGAACCGCCTCGCCGTTAATTTTCCGGACCGGCCTAGATTATCTCCCGCCGGCCCTGCTTCTATTGCGGAGAGCCGGAATAAGGATATATCTCCATGGAACTAGGACTCGCTGGTAAGACCGTAATTATCACCGGCGGAGGCTCCAATATAGGCCGTGCCATCGTTCACGGATTCGCCGAGGAAGGGAGTAACATCGTCATCGCTGAGCTGGACCCGATCCAAGGCCGACGGGTGGCGGATGAGGTAGCGGACTTGGGCGCCGGCGGCAAGATGGCAGTGGTCGCCACCGACGTCACCAGTCCCGAATCGGTGAACGCGATGGTGGAGTATGTCATCGCGGAATTCGGTGGGGTGGACGTTTTGGTGAACAACGCGGGCTGGACTATTGACCGGCTCTTCCTGGAGAAGCCTCGCGAGGAGTGGGAACGGGAAGTGCAAGTTAACCTGTGGGGCGCCATAAACTCCATTCACGCCGTGTTGCCCGGAATGGCGGAACGGCAGCGCGGCAGTATAGTATGCCTAAGCTCCGACGCCGGACGAATGGGGGAATACCGTGAGGCGGTCTATTCGGCGTGCAAAGCCGGCGTAATCGCTCTCAGCAAATCTATTGCCCGAGAGACTGGCCGCTATGGCCTGCGCCTGAACTGCGTATGTCCCGGCCTGGTAGTGCCGCCCGAAGAGGAAACCATCAGCGAAACCAGTATGTGGCACGAGATGCGAACCGTCTTCACGCCAGAAGTCCGGGAGCGCGCCGTCCGCGCCTACCCTCTGCGCCGAATGGCCCAAGCCCGGGAAATCGCCAACGCAGTAGTGTTCCTGGCGTCGGATGCAGCAGGATTCATCACCGGCCAGACCCTAAGCGTCAGCGGCGGGTATACAATGGCTTAGATAGCAAAACCTACCTTAGCAACATAAAGGTGGACAGCAGGATAGTTACAATACGCGGGCCGTCAACTTCCCCGGGATTGTCTTGAGTTATCAATAGTCCAAAGGAAGCTTTGTTGGCTGATTTTTCAAGAAAAGAGCGTAGTCCTATTGTGTCCCACAATGCGTCTATCCTGCGTTGATACTTGATTTCCACAGGCACGCGCTGGATCCTATATTCATTACAAAGTCCACTTCCCGGTCTGCTCCTCGCTCGGGAAAGTGCGCGATGTCCAGTCCGTCGTTTTTTGATTGTGAACTAGAGGATAGCCGCCCCGCTCTGAAAAATGCTGAAATGACTCCTGTCGAAATTCTGTATTCTGTTGTCCATGGAAGTGTAATTCTTGCCAGAATTCTTTTTGATTTAGGGAGCTAATACAGTTGTCCTTTAGGAACGGCTGTACAGTATCAGGTTCGCGCAATGCGCCAATCCCGGTAAGGGAAAGAACGCCCGCTTCGACAGTGTTAATGCGCCCGGCGAAACCATCGAACTGCACTCGCAAAATACTGGTAGGCGGTACACATTCCTCTAACAAATCTCCAATCATTTGGAACTAGGCCGTAGTTTTTCCTATTTGTCTAGGGCCGTGCACCACAATTATCGGAGCTATTCCGGCATCTAGGGGGAGGCGTATCTGGCCTACTAAGTGGCGGCGGGTTTTTGGTTGCGGGGGCATTTCGTTGCCGTTCTACCAAGGGTTCATACGGTGAAGGTCTGCATACAACGGCGCTGGAATCGCGGTATCCAAGAAAGGGAGATGCGTCATGCTCATCGGCCGACCTCCCAAGGTATATGTCCCAAGGTATATGAGGGGATGCTTTGATGCTAACCTATGAGCATCCCGTATTCAACGGAAGGACTAAAAATAGAGCGGCCCGGAATTTCCGGGCCGCCTTTGCCTATCTAAGGACCAGGTGGGCGGGTTTGGGCTAGAGCGCGGCGACCTTTTCGCGGAGGGCGTCTAGCTCAGCCATGAGCTGGGACTTAGGGTCGTCCTTGGGCTGGTTATTCAGTTCGACCAGTTCCCAAGAGCGGCGCTCGATTTCCGGCAGCGTGGCGTGGAGCAGTTCCTCGTCGACGTCATTGGCGACGGTAGGATAGCCGGCGCGGGTGATCATGCTCTTAATCTTGCCCTGTTTGAACTGGTCAAGAGTCCAGGCCAAGGTCTCGCCGGAAGTGGTGACGTCCCAATAAATCCGGATGTCCTGGTTGCGCGGGCCATAGTGGTAGTGCGGGCCGTTCTGGAAGCAGTCAAAAGCCAGCACCTCGACCTCCTGTCCTGCAATGTCGGTCAGGACGTGGATGGCCATACCCTCGTCGTTAATCTGGGGCAGGTGGCGGTATTCAAGGCCGAACTTCAGGTTGCCGACGGTAATCTTGTCGCCTTCCAGCATCTCGGGCATCATGTGATGCACGGTGCGGCGCCCATTGAGGGACATCTCGCGGGCGGTGGCTTCAGCTTCGTCCAGCTTTGCGGCGTCCACGGGGTTGGATTCCAGAGAGTCGGCCAAGTCATCGTAGCCGGAGCGGCGTACCATGGCAGGCAGGTTGTTGCGCAGGTTACCGATGGTCCAGCCTAGGGAGTTGCCGGCGGTGGTCTTGTCCAGATGCAGGCGGATGTTATGGTTCTCAGGGCCATAGTGGTAGTGGGGGTTCTGGTCGAAGCAGTCGAAGCGCAGGATCTCGGTATCCTGACCTTCGATTTCCGAGTAGACCTGCAGGCACAAGCCCTGGTCGTCCATAATCTCGGCGCGATAGCTCATCGCGATGTCGATGGGGCCGGCGTTGATAACAGTGCTGCCCTTTTCCACTTTGTGCCTCCTCCGTTGCTTTGTTTGGGTTCGTGGGGCATATTTTGGCGGGGCTGTATCCCGCATTGCATATGGATTATATCACGCTGGGGTATACTGGCAAGCGAAAAACGCCAATCAGCAATGGAGTGACATAACGAAGCGTCAAGGCGCGCCAATGGGTATCTTTTGGGTGTTTTGGAGCTGTCTAATGGCAGTCAAACAGTACGCGCGATACCGATGTTATTAGCCAGTTTTGAAGGCGCCTCTAGATGTTAGCCGCGATAACGGCGCAACTCTTCTTCCAGCTCGCGCACCCGCGCCTCGGCTTCGGCGCGGGCAGACTCGGCTTCGGCGCGAGCAGACTCGGCTTCGGCGCGAGCAGACTCGGCTTCGGCGCGAGCAGACTCGGCTGCCCGTCCGTAAGCCAATACTTCGTCATAGCTTGCCAAGTAGCTGCGGTTCACCGGGTTCCAGAAGCGCAGTTCCCCGTCTTCCCAGCACAAATCTAGCCCTAGCGCATTGCTGTATCCCCAGTAAATCCCTTCTTCCGACCGCCGGATATCTATGGGCTGATACTGGCCTTCAATCAGCCGGTCTCCGGCGAGGTGAGGACGGCGAGGTTGAACGCCCTTGGGGTCGAAACGCCAGTACTCGGATACGCCCATTCGAGCGTAATCGGCTCGCTTGATGGTCACATCTCGGCGGTAGGTGCTATCCGAGGCTACCTCCAGAACGAAGTCCGGCGGCTTCCCCTGCTCTGGTATCAAATAGCCCAAGCGGGCCCGGTTGGCCGCGGGGTTAACGCCGAAGGCGATGAGCAGGTCAGGATAGCGTACTCCCTCCCAGTCCGGCGTAAGCATCAGGGCGGCAGCGACCTCGCTGGTGATGATGGTGGTGTCCGGGTTGCCGAAATGGCTGGCTAGGGAGCCTGGATAACCCGGCCAATTGACTGTGTAGTAGGCAGTCATCTCTTCCGGCGGCGGATCAGGGAATTGGATGATTTCCCCGCCGTCCGGCGAGGCAGTCTTGGGCTTGGGTGTCATAGTAAGCCTCGCGCATGGCTACAGTACGTCAATTATACCCTAGATGGGGCATTCCAAAGAGCAAGGCCCAGGGCAATCGCATACGGGCGGTTAATACCCGTCATTTCCGTCTTCCCCATCATTCCCGCGTAAGAAATTTACCCTCGGGAAAATGGGGGCCGGAATCCAGGGCCTGAATCGAATATCGTTGGGGCAAGAAGTCAGCGAATTTCGATTTTCGGTCTCCTGCTTCCGCAGGAAGGGCAGGTCTGAAATTTCAAAGACAATATCTCTGGCACAAGGCCAACTAAGTAGTATTATTGCGCAGGTGGTAGAACGGTTTTCAGGTTATTCTTAGGGTAGCCTTTGGAATGGGAGTGGTAAGGAGAAGACAATGCAAATCGGAGTTTCGATGCCCCGCATTCCTGATGGGCCGGGGCTGCGGGAATTCGCGCAAGCGGCAGAGGCGATGGGGTTTGAGTCGGTGCTAATCGGCGACCACATCGTGCTGCCAACGGGCGGTACGACGCAGTATCCGTACACGGCGTCTGGCGGATTCTCGCGTCCGGCGGATGAGCCGTTTCTGGAAACTATGACGCTGCTGGGTTATCTGGCAGCCTGCACTCAGCGCATCAAGCTGGGCAGCACAGTGCTGATACTGCCCTACCGAAACCCCGTGGTGCAGGCCAAGATGTTCGCGTCGCTGGACGCTCTGACGGATGGGCGCATGATTTGCGGCATCGGAGTAGGCTGGCTGGAGAAAGAGTTTGATACCCTGGGCGTCAGCTATGCCGAGCGCGGCCCTCTGACGGACGAGTTCCTAGAGATCTTCCGAACGCTTTGGTACAACGAGCATCCAATGCATCACGGCCGGCATTACCAGTTCGACGGCATACAGTTTTACCCCAAGCCGGTGCAGAATCCTCTGCCCATCTGGGTGGGCGGGCACACGCGCGCTGCCCTCCGCCGCACGGCCAAATACGGCGACTGTTGGCACACTACTCGCCAGACGCCCGAGTTCGTGGCCTCCCACTTGCCCTACCTGCAACGGCAAATCGAGCAGCAAGGGCGCAAGGTAGAGGACGTTACTGTGTCGCTGAAGCGCAGCCTGCACTTTACTGACATCGGACTGCCGGAGATGGGCAGCGAACGCAGCGGGGGATCTCTGGTGTGCGGCACTCAGGAAGTCGTTGACGATTTGCATGCTTGCCACGAAATAGGCATTGGCCAGTTGACCTATGACTTTCGCGTTAGCGAACTGCCCGATTGCATCCGGGTTATGGAGCGGCTGGCCGAGGCAGTGCTCCCTGTGGCCGGACGGCTGGTATAGAAGATGAACTATGATTGCGCCTCGTCTGCTATAAAACGGCCGGCACGAAGTGGCAGTCGGCTTTATCTCCATTTTGGGATGAACAATTGATGACCGGTATCGAGAGGGCCTTTAAGGAAATAGACCGCTATGTTGAGGGCCGCATAAGTGAGACTAATATGCCGGGGGTAGCCCTCGCGGTCACCGACCGGGAGAAAGTTCTCCGGGTGGCCTGCTATGGGTATGCCGATCTGGCGGCTGGCAAGCCGATGGAACCCGGCGTGATGTTTGAGATTGGCTCCATCGGCAAGTCCTTTACCAACGTGGCCCTGATGCAGCTCCGGGATGAAGGACGCCTGGATCTGCACGCCCCGGTCTCACGCTACCTGCCTTGGTTCCAAGTCGATTCTGACTACGGCCCGATTACAACGCATCACTTGATGAGCCACACTGCCGGCCTAGTTACCGGGACGGACATAGCGCCCCACGGCCTCTACGAGTCCTGGGCCTTGCGAGAGAGCCGGACGGGCGCGCCGCCCGGGGAGTATTTCCGCTACTCCAACGTAGGTTACAAGACGCTGGGATTTCTCTTGGAAGAACAGGACGGAAGACCATACCAAGACGCGATTCAGGCTCGCGTCCTAGCCCCTCTCGGGATGGAAGACTCGCACTCAGTCATCGGCTTCGAGACTCGAAGGCGGGCAGCGACGGGATACTGCAGCTTCTATGACGACCGGCCGGAGCATCCGCACCAGGGTCTGGCCCCGGCGCTCTGGACCGAATACGGCGTGGGCGACGGCTGCCAGGCTTCGTCCGTCGAGGATATGTGCGTCTATCTGCGAATGCTGATGAACGGCGGTGTAGGTCCGACGGGGCGCGTCATGTCCGAAGATAGTTACCGGAGGATGACCCAGCGGGTGATAGCCACTCAGCAATGGGGTGGTGCTTGGTATGGATATGGTCTAACTCTTGCCGATGTTGAAGGTCACGCCTACCTGGGCCACGGGGGCAGTACTCCAGGTTTTGTAGCAGCGATGGTGGCTGACCAGGACGATGAAATTGGGGTGGTGATACTAATCAACGGCAACGCCGAATATTATGCTCCTACGGTTATGGCGTTGCGCCTGCTCAGATTGTTAAGGTCGGGAATACGGCAACAGGAGATGCCGCCTTCGCGCACCGGCGCGGACTTGGCCGCGGTCAGCAACGCCGCCGAATATGCCGGCGCCTACGCCTGCGGGGAAGACCGCCTGGTTCTAACGGCGCAGGGCCACCGGCTTATGGTCAACTTCCGCGGCAAGGATTGCGTTCTGGAGCGGCGCAGCGATGACAATTTCTACGCCCTCCATCCGCAACTGGAATTATTCCCTTTGGAGTTTGGGCGCGAGCAGGGGCGAGTCGTTGAGGTTTTTCATGGCCCTGACTGGTATGTTGGGGAAGGATATACCGGGCCGCGCAACTTCGATTACCCGGAAGCGTGGAAAGCCTATCAGGGACACTACCGCGCTTACAACTTAGGCCTCACCAATTTCCGCATCGGGATACGGAAGGGCGTTCTGCTGCTGATTTTCCCGGCGGGAGGCCACGAAATTCTGACTCCGCTGGAGGATGGTCTGTTTCGCATTGGTGAAGACCCGCGCTCACCGGAGACCATGCGATTCGATTCATTAGCATCGGGCAGAACGCTGCGCGCGGTGTATTCCGGCTGCCCTTACTATCGTACCTATACGCCCTAGACCCGAGCTGCCGTATGCCGTACTCCACTTTGAGCGTCAGGTAAGGCTCTAAAGGCCGCTGTCCTTGAACCCCTTGGCCCGCTTCACCAGTTCCTCGCTGGTATGGCGCATGGCGGACAGTTGCTTTTCCGTTACTTGGCGCTTTACTTGGGCGGGCGCGCCGACCACGAAGGAATTGGGCGGTATCTGCACCCCGGCCAGCACCGCGGAGTTGGCGGCGACAAGGCAGTCCTCGCCCAGGATTACTTTGTTCAGAATGGTGCAGTTGTTGCCCAATAGAGAGCCGCGCCCTACCCGGTCGCAATGAACCACCACGCTGTGGCCCACGGAAACATGGTCTTCCAGAGTAAGGCCGTTGCCGTGGATTACCGAGCCTTCCTGTATGTTGACATAATTGCCGATGACTATAGCGCTGTCGCCGTCGCCGCGGACGGTCACGCCCGGCCAGATACTGGCGTATTCGCCGACCTCCACGTTTCCGACCACATAGGCGAATTCGCTTACCCAGGCGGTCTCGGCAATTTTCGGGGTTATGCCGTTGAGAGTTCGAATCAACTTGATGCTCCTTAAGCCCCTGAGATTGGCGCTTTAGCCGCGTACCGCGCCGACGGCCCGTCTTGCCTCGCGGTCCATATCGCGGCTGATGATTGCCTGCCGCTTGTCGTACTGCCGTTTGCCTCGCGCCAGGCCGAGTTCTACCTTGGCCACATGGCCCTTGATATAAATTCGCAAAGCCGCTAAGGTCAGGCCCTTTTCCGCCACGTCACTATCCAGCTTGCGAATTTCGTCTCGGTGAAGCAGCAGCTTGCGTAGCCTTCGCGGGTCGTGATTGAACTGGCTGGCTGGGTCATAGGGCGCAATATAGGTGTTATGCAGCCACATCTCCCCGTCGCGAACCCGGGCATATCCGTCGCTGAGGTCTACCTTCCCGGCGCGCACCGACTTGATTTCGGTGCCGGTCAGAACGATTCCGGCTTCGTGCCGCTCCAGAATCTCATAGTTGAAGAAAGCGCGGCGGTTGGATGCCGCCGTGCGAATGCCGCTGGACCCGTTGTTGTTGCCGTTTTTCGCTGTCTTGACCGATTTCTTCTTGGCCATATTCCGCCACCGCGATTTATGGAGATTCACTAGTTTGAGCTGGCCTGGGAATTTTCAATAAGTTTCATTAATTCCTCGATAGCCAGGTCCAGTTGCAGGTCTTCCGAATCATCGTCGGAGGATTCCTGAATGATGTTGGGAGTTATGCCTTCGCCCTCAATCAATTTCCCAGCGGGCGTGTACCATCGGGCGACGGTGAAGTTCACTGCCGAGCCGTCGGTCAGGGGCCACAGGTTGTTGACGCTGCCCTTGCCGTAGGTGGTGACGCCAATGGTGGCCGCCCGTTCATGGTGCATTATGGCGCCGGCAAACACCTCGCTGGCCGATGCGCTGCCGTTATTCATCAACACCACCACGGGTATGTCCAAGGCTATGCCGCCGGGCTCGGCGTTCCAGTCGCGCCGGCTCCCTTGACCGTCCAGTTGGTACAGCACCAACCCCTCATCCACGAACTGGCTGGTGACCTCCACCACTGAAGAAACTAGGCCGCCGGGGTTGTTGCGAATGTCCACCACCAGCCCCAGCCCTTGGGAGCGCTGGAACCGCTCCAGGGCCCGCTCCAGCTCCTCCTTGCTGGTGCCGCTGAAAGACGTCAGCCGAAGATGTCCGATGCGGCCCACCAGCATCGTTAGCCGGACGCTTTCCAGCGGGATAACGCCGCGCACGATATCCACCTCTTCGGTCGCGCCGGTCTTGTGCCGGCGCACCAGCAGGCGGACGATGGTGCCTTGCTGACCGCGGATGAGACTTATGGCATCGAACAGTTCCATCCCGCTGGTGCTTTGGCCGTCAATTTCGAGAATTACGTCTAGAGGCTTGATGCCCGCCTCATCTGCCGGCGTGTCGGGTATAGGCGCGATGATGGTGATCAAGCCGTTTCTCATGCTAACTTCAGCGCCGATTCCCTCAAAATAGCCCTGAATGTCCTGCCGTGTCATGGAGTACTGGTCGGGAGCCAGGTATCCGGCGTGAGGGTCGTCCAGAGAGTTCAGCAGACCGCGAACAGCCCCGTCTGCCGCCGTTTGCGCATCAATGCTGCCCGCGTCTATATGATTTTCTTCCAGAAGCGCCCATACTTCGGCCAGCTTGGCGA
Source organism: Dehalococcoidia bacterium (assembly GCA_965199995.1). Lineage (GTDB taxonomy): Bacteria > Chloroflexota > Dehalococcoidia > Lucifugimonadales > UBA3495 > VXOI01. The sequence goes on from OZ241328.1 coordinate 882,274, forward strand.
ACTCCGGCGGCAGCTCCCCGAGAGATTCTTGCGGGTTCGTATTCTCGCCGCTGCCAAAGGCGCTGCAGCCGATGATCAGTAACAGCGCGGCCGTCGAAACCAGCAACAACGGAAGGAGGGATGGCCTCAGTCTGAAACGGGGCAACAGGAAACTCCACGCAAACTTACGGCCAAGCATCTCAAGCCGCCCTTTAATTTTATCATAGGAATAAGGGCGCTCCCGGAACAGCGGCAGCGGATTGACGGAGGCGTATCAAAAAACTGGGGTTGAAGGCGCTTGACCGGCTGAGCTATGGCGTATGCGATTGCCCTGGCTTCGCGGGTTCCTTCCGTTGACATAGATACTCGAAGGTGTATAATTTCCGCCGTATTCCAAATTGGTAAGACCACTTTATGCCATCTTCTTTCGACTATGCAAACTTTCCAGCCTTGGATGAATTGCGCGGAGCACGGCTCCACGAAGGGATCGTTCTGCGCTTGCGCGCCCTCATCCGGCAAGGAGAGTTGCGCCATGGATCGCGTCTCCCGCCGGAGCGGACGCTGGCTGAGCAGTTCGGCGTGGGGCGCAGCTCGGTCCGCGAGGCTATCCGCTCGCTGGAGCTGCAAGGACTGGTGGTTACCCGCCACGGTTCAGGTTCCTTCGTAAATACCCAGAGCCTGGATGCTGTAGCTAACTTGATGGCCCCGGGCAACGGCTCCGGCGGCCTTGAAGACATCTTTGAGATGCGCCATCTGCTGGAACCGCAAATTGCCGCCCTAGCAGCCCGCCGTGCCACCGCCGATGATATCGAGCGGCTGAACGCTATCCTCGATGAGCAGCAACGGCAGATTCTGGAAGGCGAGACCGGGGTGGACGCGGATACGGAATTTCATTTCACCCTGGCCACAGCTACCCACAACCCGGCGCTGGTGAAGGTAGTCAACGCGGTGGAAGATGTTTTGCGCCGCTCCCGCGGTCGCTACCTTCAGCGGCCGGGCCGGCCTGAACGCTCCCTGCATTCGCACCACGAAATTCTAGAGATGGTGCGCGCCGGAAATGATGCAGGCGCCCGGCGCGCAATGGACCATCACCTTACTGCCGTGGAACCCGCTAACATATCCGATGACGTAAAGGAGGAATAGAATGGCGACCCTTGCTGTGGAAGTTGTCTATCGGGGCATCTTCCAGAAGACCCTAGCGCGAAACATTGTTCGTTCCATAGTGTTCGCCGCCCGCAAGGACGGCAAAATCGGTACCGCTTTCGGGCGATACGGCGACTCCCCGGAGCGCAACGGCATTCCCGCTAAGCAGTTTGCCATCGTGGCCGACGATGCCGAAGAACTGGAAGAAAGCCTCGCCGTCTATCAGGCCAACGAAGTTGACGTAACTATCAACGTAGACGACACGATGTGCAAAGGCATCGAGTCCTGGGCTTGGTACGGCCTTCAGCCGATCAACGAATTGACCAAGCCGGGCGGGACACTTATCGTAACTTCCCGCCAGCAGGCCGACGATCTGCTAGAAGACATTCACCCCAAGGGAACCCCTTATAACTTGTCCATCGTAACCGGCATCCCCAGTTTCTCCGGCTTGTGGGTATACAAGGACGACCATACGGACGTGAGAATTTTGGGCGCCCTGTGCAAGGTCTGTCCCGATCTGGTCAGTGTAGAGGCCATGCTGGAAACCATTGAGGAGCAGATGGGCGGCGGCACGAAGCTGGCCTCAGCCCAGCGCTCTTATGACCGCACGGCGACCCGTCCGGTGGAACCTGGGGAGGGCGGCAACCAGCGGGAGATGAAGTTCACCCTGCCCGGCTGGAAGTCCATGCAGGAGGGGCTTGTAATCCAGGCGATTCCCGAAGGCGGGGAGTTTGCCGAAGGCGAGGGCGGCTACGTTCCCGGGCGCAGCGATGTTTTCAAGAAGTTCAGCACTCGTTCGATGCGGCCAGTGGTGAATTTTGAGACCTGCATCAAGTGCACCCTTTGCTGGCTGCAATGCCCCGACACCTGCTTCGATGTCACTCCCGACGGGCTGTATGACGCCAACATGGAATCATGCTGCGGCTGCGGCGTATGCGAGGCAGTATGCCCCGTGCCTAACTGCGTCACCATGGTCAACGAGGCCGAGTTCAACGACCATAACAGCCAGTGGGAGATGTGGCAGCAGGACAAGGATGGATATAACAAATGGATGACTGAGCTGGTGGAGAAGCAGAAACAGCAGACCCGCACCCACGGCTTCCACCATGTTGGCGGATATACCGAAGAGACTCAGACGGCGGAGGCAGACTAATGACCACTACCGCTCCGGCCGAAATGTTCTCTCAGTCTACGGAGGAGCTGATTAGCGGCTCCGAAGCCATCGCCATCGCCTGCGCCTTGGCGGATGTGGACGTCATTACCGCCTACCCCATTCGGCCCTACGACACGGTAATGCAGTTCGTGTCGAAATTGAAGGCCGACGGCGCTTTCGACTGCGACTTCATCGTGGCCGAAAGCGAACACTCCCAGTTCGAAATCGTGAAACACGCCTCGGCCGTAGGCGCTCGCACCTTCTGCGGCTCCAGCGGAGTGGGCTGGTTTTACGCCTTCGAAGCCATCACCGTAACCGCGGGCCTGCGTATGCCGGTAGTGGCGATGGTGGGCAACCGGGCGCTGGACGATCCCGGTGCCTTTGGCGTGGAGCATAACGACGCCATGGCCGTTCGCGACCTGGGCTGGCACCTGTACTGGGTTGCCACGGCTCAGGAGGCGCTGGACACGGCTCTGTTGGCCTACCGGGTGGCCGAAGACCGCCGAGTGTTGCTTCCCTTCGCCATTAGTTGCGACGGCTCCTTCCTGACGCACTCGCAGGCCATCGTGCAGGTGCCTACAAAGGCGCAGGTGGAGGGGTATCTGCCCGGCTACAACCGGCATGAGCTACAGTTGCACCCGGACAACCCCATCACCGTGGCGCCCCAGGTAAACGAGGACTGGCTGATGGAGATTCGCCGCCAGACCGATGAAGCCATGCGCCGGACGGTGGGCGTAATCTACGAGGCTTACGACGAGTTTAAGGAAGTCTTCGGGCGGGGCGACCCCAGTCCCTTCATCGAAGAATACATGACCGAGGATGCCGAAGTAATCATCGTCGGCATGGGCACGCTGGCGATGCCGACCCGCGTGGCGGTGCGCCGGATGCGGGAGCAGGGTAAGAAGGTGGGCTTTGTGCGCGTGAAGTTCTTCCGGCCCTTCGCCGTCGACGAGATTCAGAAGGCGTTGGGCGGGGCCAAGGCCATCGCCGTCATTGACCGCGACTACTCCTACGGTTCGCCTTCCTTCGGCGGCGTGCTGTTCCACGAACTGCGCTCGGCCCTGTATCCGCTGGAAAACCGGCCTTTGATGCTCAATTTCATCGCCGGATTAGGCGGGCGCGAAGTGATGGTGCGCGATGTAAACCAGATGGTTGAGACTACCGAAAAGGCGATTGAAACTGGTAAAATCGACCAGGAAACAACCTGGATTGCGGTAAGGGAGTAAGAACCATGACCACCATGATGACCCAGACGGAACTCCCGCAAGTCCGTGGCGTCAAGAACATTCCGGTGGAGGAGTTCTACTCCTCCGGCCACCGTACCTGCCAGGGCTGTGAGTCGGCGCTGACGATGCGGCTGATGATTAAGGCGGCCGGGCCGCGGACCATTGTTCTGGGCAGCACCGGCTGTATGTATGTGGCTAACACCACCTACTACAGCACGCCGTGGGTGGTGCCGTGGATGCACACCCAGCTCGGATCCTCCGGCAGTGCAGCCACCGGCACCGCCGCCGGTCTGGCCTCCATGATGCGCAAGGGCAAGATGCACAAGGAACCGATCAATGTCATCGCTTTCTGCGGCGACGGCGGCGGCGTAGATATGGGATTGGCCGCCATCTCCGCCGCGTTGCAGCATGATGAGTACAACCTGCTCATCCTTTGTTACGACAATGAGTCCTATGCCAACACCGACATTCAGGTGTCGGGCAGCTCCCCTTGGGGCGCCAACAGCACTTTCAGCCCGCCGGGCAAGGTGCATCGCATAATGAACAGCCGTTGGAAGAAAAACACCGCGCCGATGCTGGCCGCCGGGCATCCCGACGTCCGCTACATCGCCACCTCCTGCGCTTCCTATGGGCTGGACTTGAACAACAAGATTCGCCGCGCCCTGACCATCGGCGGGCCGACTTTTATCCACAACATCGACCCCTGCCCCAAGGGCTGGGACTATGATCCCAAGTATTCCCACGAGCTGGGGATGCTGGCTATCGAGACCGGCCTGTGGGTGCAGTACGAAATCATAGACGGCGAGCTGATCCTTAACGGCCCCAGCCGCAGCATCGCCAAGGGCATCCGCCGGCGCAAGCCCATCGAGGAGTATCTGACGCGCCAGGGCCGTTTCGCCCACTTCACCGCCGAAGACATCGCTCACTTCCAGCAACGGGTGGACGAAAGCTGGGAGAAGTGGTGGATCCCGGGCGTGATTCCCTTCACGATGAACGAAGACTAGCGGGTTTCTTTACCCGCGGCATACAAATTTCAGGGGGGCAGGCTGAAGTCTGCCCTCTTCTATATTGTAGTAAATTTTAATAAAGAATATCTATATAATATGAAGGTAGTGGGCGAGATTAGAAAAGGGAATGGGTAAAATTCAGGAAGGTTGACTATGAACGTGATAGCATTTCGCACTATTGCCTTGTACCTCGTTCTGGTGATCACTGTCGCTACTGTCTGGGGGCTGACTGTAACGCCATCCCTCGCCGATGAGCCTCCTCCTACGCAATATCCCGGCGGCGAAGGCCAAGCTGAGCCGGATGCAGACCTCCAGCCATATAGTTCCTCATCCGCACTGGGTGCTACTCAAGTAGAGAACCCTTATGTATGCAAAGGGCAGACAGATTACCCCCTACCGTTCTAGCCGCGCACACGGTCAGCGGGTTAATGTCATAGCGTGGACGAGATGAGACATGCCGGTGCTGGTGATACACGCAGAAACCCAGCTTTTTCACAGAATCTGTGACTTTCTCAGGTTCGTTTGCACTTACGAGCCATACGATGATGCCCCGGACAACCTACGGGACACGCCTTCGACAGCAGTTACACAAAAGGAAATTCTGCCAACAGCCTGTGTCAACAATTGGTATATGGGTGTGAGCCATCACTATATCATCGATGACAACGTGGACCGCTACACGGCTGATACCACGCGGACCCAGTACGTGAACGATTGCTAACAGAGATAGAATCAATGGAGGAAGAGCTTGGAAACGCCCGGGCATCGCTCTATCGGCTACCCCCGAAAGGGGGGCTGATCCCTGCAAGCTGGCAGTAGATGCCTGACATCTTGGAACTGGAGGATGATACGTCCGTTGCCAATTGGATTACAGAACGCCTCTGGCCCTGGGTACAGAGGCAAGGAGTTCCGGCCGGTAGAGTATCATCCCCGAAGGTTTCGATGCTTGTGCCCGTTTGTTTCACCTGGCCTATCGCCGCACAGGCGAGCCCGGAGAGGGCAAACCAGTGAAGTGGGCCGAAATCGCCGCTTGGAAGGGGCGCGCCGTCCATCCGGAGATGCAGTTCCATCGCATCGCCTATCTTCCTGAATCGGCCATGTACTCCCAACCGGAATGGGGAATCCAGCCATGCCGGGGTTCCCTGCCACCTGAGCAAGGTCAGTCTTTAGCCCGACTACTGCGCAACTTCACCCCGGTGTCTGAGCATTGCTATTACTGTCTATGGGAGGGTTGGGGGTGGATTGACGAGGATCTTTACCGGGACAACCCCCGGGTCGATTTGAGACACTCCCATTTGCTGTTTCGTGGGCCTCTCAGTGAGGCATTGTTTCCGAGGCGCCATTGCCAGTCGCCCAACCTCTGGTGGCTTGCAGACCGCGCTTGGTGCGTAGTGACGGAAATTGACTTTACCGAAACACTGATTGGCGGAAGAGCGGCCTGCAGCGAAGCGGCGCTGAACCACCCGGAGCTGGAGGCGTGCCCATAACCCTCGACGCCCAAGGGGACTGGGACGGCGACTCGCTGAACCCGCCGACAGCCAGGGTATAGACGCAGAGCGCCGGGGCAGGTTTCATGCCTGCTCCGGTTGCTTTTTCGTAATTTCCGCTGCCTGATTCTAGTCTAAAATCACTCATATATTGGATTAATAGGCAAAGTTGCCCAACAATATCCACTGAATTAGGCATAATTTGTCTGAAATCAAACGAAATTTGTTGAAAAAACTAACGGTTTCTTAACATAACATTACCGTTTTCGGCTAATAGTTATGCTATCATACTGCAACCTTTTCACGCTCGCCATATTCGGTACCCCCGCTAACCCTAATGGCGCAGCGTCAGGCCATTTAACACTTTAAGGAGAGGTATAGATGCGAACCGCGGTAATCATGTCCCTGGTAATTACGCTGATGGCCGTCCTTTTGGTGGCTTGTGGAGAATCGGCCACTCCTGTGCCGCCTACCAATACGCCTGCGCCTCCGACGGCAACCCCGGAACCCACGGCTATGATGGAAGAACCTACTGCCATGATGGAAGAAGAGCCTACCGCCATGATGGGGGAAGGCGACGCCATGATGTGGGAGGTCAGCGACGATCTGAAAGCCTACGCCGCTGAACACGCGGGCGGCCCCGGCGCCATCTACATCGGCGACGGCAACTTCGAAGCCCTGGTTGGCCCGTCCGTGTACCCCGATTTCATGGACACCTATGGCACGGACCTGGGCGACGATGATGGCCAGGTGCCTCTGGACGCCATTGAAGATGTTCGGTGGGTGTTCGAGTCCGATTACTATCGTGATCTTATTGAAAGGGCCAATCTGACGAACCCCACGCAGCTCACGTCGTCCGGCGAGAACATCGAATTGCAGCACACCTGCATCAATGGTCAGTTGCTCTGGTGCAAGCACCAGCGAACCTATTTTGTTCCCAATGTTCACGAGCGGACTGATGATCAGGTTACCATTAACATCACTTCGTTCCCGGAGCTGGGTCTGGCCGGTACGGATACCGCCAGCCTGTTGGCTGACGGCACCCTGGGCATGACCGAGATTTATGGCGGTTATGTCGGCGGCGAGTTCCCGACCCTGGCAGTGCAGTACATTTGGGGACTGTGGCCCGACCACGAGACCCACTACAATGTGCTTACCAACATCGCTCCCGACCTGGATCGGGTGATGGAGGAAGAGCTGGGTGCCCAGGTGCTGATGCGCAACTGGATTGCCGGCGACGACCAATTCTTCTTCAGTAATAAGAAGCTGGAGAACCCGGAGGACTTCGTCGGACTGAAGACCCGCAGCCACTCCGCCGAGCTGTCGGACTGGATTAACCACATGGGCGCGGCGGCCCAGTTCATGGCCTTCGCGGAAGTGTACACCGCCCTGGAACGCGGCATCCTGGACGCCGGCGTAACCGGCGCCAACCCCGGCCTGTCGCAGCGATGGTACGAAGTGACGACGTACATGAATGGACGGCTCTTCAGCTTCAACTCTACCACCAACGTGGTGAACGGCGATGTCTGGGCCTCGATTCCCGAGGATATTCAGCAGATTCTTCTGGAAGAGGGCGCCAAGCAAGAACTGGAAGCCCTGCGCCTGACCGCCATACACAACGTTACCGGCATTAGCCGCAATATTGAGGCCGGCCTGGAGCTGGTGGAGTTCGGCCCCGAGGCCCAGGCTCTCAGTAAGCGCGCCGGCGCCGAGAGCGTGTTGCCCAATTGGCTACAGCGTCTGGGCTATCCCGACAAAGGCCAGGACGTAGTTGATGTTTTCAACAACAAGATCGGCCCCTTCGTTGGACTGGAAGTTCAGAAGGATGCCAGCGAGGAACGGGGCTTCAAGGTAGTGGATGTTCCCATTACTCAAGGCCTCCACGCGCAATAAGCCCCTAAGATAACCAACTGCTGACCCAACAAAAGGGGCGGCCATTGGCCGCCCCTCTCTAATTAGTTACAGCTTGCGCCGCCGGCGCTAAAGCCGCAGTGGGACTATATATCAGAAGAACACGCTCAGGTTTTTGGCTAGAATCACGTTGGCGTCCAGCACAATAGTGCGGCGCGCTATCTTCCATGCGCTGCCGACGGGACGCAACAAGTCCTCGCGGTAGCCTGCGAAGACGTTTTCCTCGGTCTCGTGGTGCGAACGATAGAGTATGAAGGCCGTCTTCGCTTTCACTTCGCCGTTGGGCTGTGGGTCAACAACCAGGTTGCCGATGATGTGGCGGGTGCGCGACGGCGGGTCTTCGCCCCAGGCCATGCCGGTCTCCAGCCGCTCCACCCGCATTGTCAGATAGGTCTTGTCGTCTTCGTAAATAGCCAAATCGCCCACGGGGGTCAGTTCCCTTTCCGTCTCGTGGCGGTGAACGTTCAACCGGCGGGGCATAAAATAAAAGACATCGTCGGTGAACAAATCCAGCCATTCCCGGAAGCGGCGCTCGTCTAGCATCCAGGCCTCGCTGGTGTAGAACTGCATCAGTTCATGCCAAAGCTGCATCTGCGAAGCCGCTGCGGTCTGTGTCTCGGCTGACATGACTCTCTTAGCCTCGCAGGGTTGCCGTGCCTTCATAGTTCATGGCTTTCGGTTCCAAGGGAATGTCCTCCCAATTCTCGGCGTTCATAAACTGCTCCCAACGCTTGTAAAACAGGCGCTGGTTACTCTCTGAGGTATAACGCTCCGCCACCAAGCCGGGATAATCCGGGTGCTGGCGGTCATGCCCCACTCCCATAGACAAGTCCTGCGGGTACTTGCGCCCCATAGCCGTGAGAGATGAGTTAGTGACGCCGCGCCAGTTGTCCATATCGTCTTGCTCGAAGATGCCGTTGACGCCGTTATAGTTGGCGCTGCCCCGGCGCAAGGCAGTCTTGAGATCTTCCGGCATATCTTTCTCCAGCACGGCAAAGTGCCAGAACTCAGTCTGCAAAGGGCCTCGGGGATGGGCCAGACGCAGCCCCAACACGCCGTTAGGGAATAGGCTGTGATTGCCGAGTTGCAGTTGCCGTGCCCTAATGCTCCCCAGACGGCGCTCGGATTCGCCCAGCGTTTGGCGGTAGTACTCTTCAAACGCCTCGCGGTTCTCTGCGGTTATGCCGTGTTGCTGCCGAGCCTGGTCGGGCCGCTCCAGAAAGCGCATGGTCAGCGAGTGTCCGTTGACGAATAGATGCTTGTTCTCCGACTGGAATTGTTGCTCGTGGGTCAGCCGCGGCACGCCGCGATGCCTTCCTTGCACGATGATGGTTGACAGATGGGTAGTGGGCACATGGTAATTGTCGGAACAGTTGTCCACCGCCGTCTTCCAGTTCACCGGCTCCATCCATTTTATGGGGCCAAGAGCTTCCGTGCCGTTGTCCAGCCGGTTGAAGCTGAGGTCCAGCAGCCATCGGGCGTCGCCAAGGTAGGCGTCCAGGCTAGGAGCGCTATGATCCCAGGTTGCGAACACGATACCGGCGTAGGTTTCGACCCTGGCTTCCACCAGCCGTAGGCTGTCGCGATCCAGGGCGCCGTAGTAGGCTTCTTCCTCGCCGGGAAGGTATTCGAGCAGGCCATCGTTGGAAAAGGTCCAGCCGTGGTAAGCGCAGGCGAAGTTCCGGGCGTTGCCCTGGTCGGTGCGGACGATGCGGTTGCCCCGGTGCCGGCACATATTAAGATATGCGCGCAGGCTGCCCTTGCCGTCGCGGCACAAAATGACCGGCTCTTCGCCCATGTAGGTATGGAAGTAGTCGTTGGGCTTGGGCACCAATGTCTCGTGTCCAATCATCAGCCAAGCCCGCCCAAACACCTTTTCCTGCTCCTCGGCGTAAATGTCCGGGTCAACGAAAATCCGCCGGTCAAGCTGACCGGTCTGCATATCAATTATCTGATACTTGCGACCCACCGCAACCATCGGGCACCCCCGGGACTAAAGGTAGAATGCAGCTTCTCTTTCTCCAGTATCATTCATCCTGTGCATTCTGTCCATCAGTGTAGTAGAGTAAGCCAAACCGTAGCGAAAGGCGGCAGAGGAACTGTATGAAGTTCGGAATCTTCACCATCGTGCCGTATCACGAGGATTTTACCCAGCAACAGGCTCTGAATGACGCTCTGGAGCAGATAGTCTATGCCGACGAGATGGGCATTGAGGAAGTTTGGCTTGGGGAGCATAGCTTCTCTCGGCACGGGCTACTGTCGGGCATCTGGTCATTCCTGGGGGCCGTCGCCGGACGCACCAAGAACATCCGCATTGGCACAGCAGTCATCGTGCTGCCTCTGCACAACCCCATCCTGGTCGCTGAAGAAGTGGCGATGCTGGACATCATCAGCAACGGCCGCATAAATTTTGGCATCGGAGCGGGATACCAGCAACAGGAGTTTGACGGCCTGGGCGTAGACATTGACACCAGCCGCGAGCGATTTCAGGAAGCCGTCGATGTAATCATCCGGGCGTGGACGGAGGAACGGCTGACCTATCACGGCAAATACACCAGCGTCGATAATCTGTGGGTTCTGCCCAAGCCGGCTCAGAAGCCTTATCCTCCCCTGTTTCAGGCAGTCAGCACCAGCCCGGAGAGTATCGACTTCGCCGCCCGCCGTCAGATTCAGGTCATTGCCGGCGGGCCGACAGACATCCTCGGACAAGCGCCGCAGGTCATCAAGATGTGGCGGGAAAAGATGAGCGAATACGGCCACCCCCATGCCCATCTGGACCCGCCGATGTCTAAGTCAATCTACGTAGCCCCTACTATGGAGGAAGCCGAGCGCGACCCCGTCGGCCTGGAGGACTTCTCTTCCCGCGTCCTGCGCTCCGCCGGAAGCAACGGCGCGCCCATCGGAATGCCTATGGACAAGAACGGCAATATCGCCATAGGGTACGAGCATTGGGCCAACCGGCAACGGGACCGCGACCGCCGCGACGACGTAGGCCATGCCGGGCTGCCGCCCCTTCGCGGGACTCCCGAAGTGGTGGTGGAACGGCTGAAGCAGACACAGGAAGCGGGTATCAACCACGTGTTTGGCAATTTCGGATTCGCCGGACTGCCCCACTGGAAAGTGATGCGCTCTATCGAACTGTTCGCCACTGAGGTTATGCCGCACTTCCAGGAAGCTCCGGTGGCCTGACCGGCTTACGCCGCTCGTTTCCAATTTGATGACCATAAAGGAGTCTGGCAGAGATGAATGCCGCCGCCTTCACCGAAGAATCAACCAGCAGGACCATTATGGTTGGCGATATGCCCGTACACTATCACGATGTGGGAGAGGGCGAACCGGTGGTCATGCTGCACTCCTATGGGCCGGGCACCACCGGCTGGATTACCTTCCACAAAGTGCTGCCAGATTTCGCCCGCCATTACCGCTGTATCGTGATGGACCTGCCCAACTTCGGGCGCACCGGGCCAGTGGTTTACAACGAGCCGTTGCACAACCTTCAGGCCCGCACTGCCATCGGACTGATGGACACGCTGGGCATCGAGAGGGCGCACGTGTTGGGCAACTCGCAGGGGGGGCAGTCGGCGATGGTGCTGGCTGCCCATGACCCTCATCGGGTTAACAAGCTGGTTTTCGGCGCCTGCCACATCCGAACCGGAGGCGACCTGTATCTTATGGGTAACCGGCCCTCCGAAGGCAGTCTGATAACCCGGGAGGTGCGCGACAACCCCACCCACGACAACGTGCGCCGCTATCTGTGCACGCACATAGACGACAATAGCCTCGTTACAGACGAGCTGGTGGATTATATTTACGATAACTACACCGGCAACCCCGGCCACATCAAGGCCGATGCCGACTCAGTGAGCGTGCCTTACGACCACGGTGTAGACCTGCCAAACATATCCTCGTCCAGCCTAATCATCTGGGGGCGCTACGACAGGATGTGCGTCTTCGAGATAGGAATTGCGGCGTTGAACAACCTCGAAGACTCGCGGCTGGTGTTGCTGAACAACTGCGGCCACTGGGTGCCCTTCGAGAAGCCGGGGGAATACACTTCCCACGTGCTGAACTTCCTGCGGGGCGGTTAGGCGACGGCACAGTTTCCTGAGGCAGTGAAAATCATCCGCTGGAGCCATTCTCTGCGGATGATTTTATGATCTCGATGAACTTCTTCAAGATCATCGAAATGGCGCGGCATATCGTCGAACCCGATGATGCCCTCGTAATATCCGAAGATGTGGAACGTTTGCCGCATTTCTATGTAAGCCCGGCGCGGATCGCGGTCCATATACCGGCCTACAAAGAAATATCTGCCCGGGTCGTTCGCGGGCAATTCCTCTTCAGGCACGCCCTGCACAGGCAGTAGGAGTTGACCGCTTCCAGGGCGGCCAGCCAGCCCTTACCGCAGGCGTTGTGCAGGCCGATCACCGCCGCACCGCCCTTCGCTTCCTCGGCCCGGGCAAACTCGTCTCTGGCGACCTGCAACAGTTCGCGGGCAAGATTCAGCCTATCGCCAGTCAATTCAACTATAGTATAGGCCACCTAGTTAAGATTTCTACTCCCGTAGATACTGCTCCTGCAACGCCGCGAACTCGTCCGTGCGGTTGACCTGCCGCAACAGTTCCGGCGCGGCCTGGCGTTCCGCTAAGCCTTCCAGCGCTCCGCCGTCCTTCAAGTGCTTGAGGCTGTTGTATATGGCTTGCACAGCCACGGCATAAGTCGGGTTGCCCAGCATCAGGATGCGCATATGGGCGTCAAGGAACGCTTGGTCGTTGCGGGCGTCGGCGGGGGGATTCAGGACGCACAAAGGCAGCGGCGTAGCCCGACGCGCCTCTTCGATTTGCTCGCGGCTGGAAATGCCGGTCAGCATCACCGCCTCGGCTCCGGTGCTGGAATAAGCGCTGAGGCGCTCTGCGGCTTCGTCCTGCGAGCATAGACCAAAGGCTGCCGAGCGGGCGACAATTACGGTTGCCGGGTCGGTTCGGGCCGCAACGGCAGCCTCCAGCTTCCCCACATGTTCTTCCGTAGAAACCAGGCCCGGGTCGGCTACGTTGAACCGCCGCGGCACAAAGTTATCTTCGATCTCGATGGCGGCTACCCCGGCGGCTTCCATTTCGCGCACGGTGCGAACGGCGTTTACCGCGTTGCCGAAACCGTCTTCGGCGTCCACCATCAGCGAGACGCCGGCGATGCGGGTTATGCGGCGGCAGTGCTCAACTACGTCGGACATATTGGACAGCACGATGTCCGGCACGGCCAAGTTAGCCGCCTTGCCCACCGAGCCGGATAGCACGCAGACCTCATAGCCCAGCATTTGAGCAATGCGAGCCGATAGCGGGTCGAAAATGTTGGCGGCTAATGTACAGCCAGGACGAGCCAAGACCTCTCGGAACAGCTCACGAGCGCTCGACATACCTTCACCCCCTATGGGCGCAGAATCACTTTCCCTCGGGTGCCGCGGCCTGCCAGGTGTTCATGGGCTTTGGCGACATCGGACATGGCCAATACTTGGTCAACAACCAGGCGAGCTTTGCCGTCGGCCATTAAAGGGAAAATTTCGGACATGGCGGCCTGATGGTCCAGCCGGCCGATGGGAGACCGCCCAATACTGAATCCGATAACGGTGCGGTTGGCGGCAAAAATTTCCCCCGCCGGCAGATTTGCCGGGGTTCCAGAGGCGTTGCCATAGGTTATCATCCGGCCATAGGACGCGACGCAACGCAGGCTCTTTTCCAGCACGGGGCCGCCAACGCATTCCAGGATCAGCTCAACGCCGTTTCCGCCGGTCTGCTCGTTGATGACTTCCTCGAAGTCCTGCAGAGTGTAGTTAATGCCTTCATCGGCTCCCAGAGATCGGCAAAGGTCTAGCTTGTCCTGCGTTGAGGCGGTAACAATAACCCGTGCACCCCACGCCTTAGCGAGCTGGATGGCTACGGTGCCTACGCCGGAGGCCCCTGCCTGGATGAGCACAGTGTGCCCCGGCTCTAGCTGCCCGCGAGTCTTGATCAGATGATAGGCTGTGAGGAACACGATGGGCATACCGCCTGCCTGAACCGGGTCAACAGTTTCGGGATAGGGAAAGACGAAGTTGCCATTGACCGCCACCAACTCCGCTTGTCCGCCGGGTCCCATGGCCATCACCCGTTGCCCGACGGATATGCCAGACACCTCGGAACCAACTTCCACCACCGTTCCCGCAGCTTCCAGCCCCATTGACGAAGGGAGGTCTGGCCCAGGATAGTTGCCTCCCCGGCGCATAATGTCGGCGTAATTCACTCCGGCGGAATCCACTTTGATTAGAACCTGGTGCGGACGCGGTTCTGGGGCGGGGGCGTCCTCCCACTGCAGGACATCGAGACCGCCGAATTCGTGGATGCGTACTGCTTTCATTCTTGCGCTTCTCCTGTTAGATCGCTGGCTGGTTGTTGAATAATTTGCCGACGGAACTGGCCTGTGGCTGCGGCATTCTGCACATCAGTATTGAATCGGTCTGTTAAATAGATTATTTCAGTGTGCAGTATATCGTAGTCATCAGGATCAATATCTACCCGCTCTCCGTGGGCCACCCGGTTTCTATTGGCCAGTAGCTTTTCATTCAGCAATGGCCCTTTTGTAATGTAATTACTATTATCCAATCCCAAGAGGGTTAGGATTTCTCTCAAAGTTTCGGCATTTAGATTGGAACGGGCCCTAACTGAGTTCTGCCAATCTATTTCGGCTCTCTCGGACAAGCCTGACATCAACCTTTCGGTTAGTCTTGTGTGTATGACTGGATTGTTGGATTGTCCAGCCTCTCGAATCTCCCGGCGAAGCCCCAATGCCACGAAATTAGGAGTGAGGTCGCGATACCTTAACCCTTGGGTTGCCACGAAGGAAACGTAACCGGACGCAGCCGCTTTTACAAACCCTTCCCAATGAGCGTAAAGGAGGCAAACCGCAGCTCTCAGCAATGGCCCTCGCTGATGCCTGCGAGGACTCCCCAGCATAAACTTGACTGTCGTTAATTCTCTTTTTCGCCACGCCAAGTCATCGTCCAGTACCTGAACCAGTTGATTCAATGATCGTATTCTCATAGAGCGAATATCTGGCGCCCCAGCGGAACGGTCGAGCGTAATCGATCTGCTGTTCTCACCCCGCCACCGCTGCGAGAGGTAAATTCATGGTTGGCCCACAACTTCTTAACAGCCTCTCCGATCTTATAGACCTCTGTGTTGCTGTTGTAGGAATCCACGTTGTAACCAACCCCGAAAGCAATAGGCTCAAACGCCGAGATTAAAAATCCGCCGAGATGCCTGTCTTTGCCGGCATCGTATCTCCGAAAAATGCGCTCATCCAAGGAATTTGCCAGCCAAGCAAAAGTAGACGTGAATGCCGCGGATTCTACTTCGCGCGTCTTCTGAAAATCATTGAATTGGGCGATGTTCGAGATTTTTTCGGTGAGAAATTCTCCTATGTCCCCTAAAGAGCGGAGTTCTCTTTCCTCCAGGTTTCTGAACACCAAAAATCGTGTTACCAGCTCCAAATCATATCGCTCGCTCAGCATCTTATCCGAGAGAGCTGTGCAAGTCCGGAAGTTTTCATCTTGAGCCAGCTCCGATATCCATCGATATGCCTCAGGATTGAGCATAATCAGCATGGCGTTCCTAACTTCCTGGTCAGACAACTGGGAACCACCGGTGTTGAGGCGCTGGAATAGCTCGTACTTGCTGGACTCGCTGCTTTCCCGGAGAATTATATTGACGTCGATTTTTGAGCGTCGGATAATCAGCCGGTTAGCGTTGCCGATGGATTCCAACGGGTCATCGCTGTCCCATTTCTTTCCGGCCATCGAGGGCAAATATTTGGTTTTCTGTAAGGTAAGCGGCGGTAACGTCTCGCCGTTTTCGTTCTTGAGCTCTCCTACTAGTTCAAAGATGGTGGATAGTCTCTGCAAGCCGTCAATCAAATCCCAGACTCCGTCCTCCCTTTGCGATACGAAAATTGACGGAATTGGAATGCCTAACAGGATGGACTCGATGAGCCGGGATTTCTGTTCATCGCTCCACCGGAAGAATCGTTGAAACTCCGGATGAATGTCCAGTTCACCATCTCGGTAGAGGCTGATGAGTTCCCCGATTGACATAGAGTAGCCGTCGCTGCGAATTTCGGCGCGCCTGGCTTCTATTTCTTGATTGAGGCTCATATCGAATCCTCTTTCCTCTTTTCGGAAAGATTGCGATACCCCCTACGCATAACCCCGGAACTGTTGCGCTGCCAACACTTCTTCGTTAATCATCCGCACCGGCTCGCCGCTGGAAAAGGCGCGGATGTCCTCGATAACACCGGCGTACATCGCCCGGTATGAGTCATCAGTAACGTAGCCAAGGTGGGGACAGATAAGGGTGTTGTCCAATTGCAACAGCGGGTGATCTTTGGGCAGCGGCTCCACGTCGAAGGTGTCCAGCGCCGCTCCGGCGATGGCTCGGCGCTGGAGAACATCCACCAGCGCCAACTCGTCCACGATGGGGCCTCGTGAAATGTTGATAAGGTATGCCGTGGGCTTCATCAGGGCCAGTTCTCGGGCTCCCACCAGTCCGCGGGTGCGCTGGCTCAGCACCACATGGACGGAAACAATGTCTGAATCCTGGAAGAGCGTATCCTTGTCCACTAGCGCCGCGCCGCCCTCGCAGGCGCGTTCGGCGGTGAGGTTCTGACTCCAAGCGATTACGTTCATGTCGAAGGCATTGGCGACCCGCGCTACCAGAGAGCCGATGTGTCCCAACCCCAGCAGGCCAATGGTCTTACCCTTGAGTCCAACTCCCACGGTAGTTCCCCAATGGCCTTCCCTGGACAGCCGGTCTTCCAAGGGTATCTGGCGCACAATCCCAAGAATCAGTCCCCAGGTTAGCTCAGTCGGGCCTTCGCCGGCTCCGTCGGTGCCGCAGACGGCGATGCCCAGGTCAGTGGCCGCCGCGATGTCGAAGGAAGCGTTGCGCCGCCCGGTGGTTACCAGCAGGCGAAGGTTAGGCAGCCTTTGTAGCAGTGAACGTGGAAAGGGAGTACGCTCGCGCATCCCCGTCACCACGTCAAAGCTGGCCAGCCGCTCAGCGAGAGCGTCCTCGCTGACAAGATGATCGCTAAAGAAGGTTACTTCGGCTCCCGGCGGTAGCTGCGACCAGTCCGCCATGCTTTCGGCAACGCTTTGGTAATCGTCTAGGACTGCGACTTTCATTTGCGGCCTCGTTTTAACATAACACTGCAGGGGCGATAGGGCAGGAGCGACAGGAGCGCGCCCCTATCGTATGCGCGGATAACCAATGGCGTTACTTGAACGCCGGCATAACCTGTTGAGTCATAATGCGCAGGCTCCTGGCGACCGCATTTTCCGGAATGAGGCCGCCGGCGTTCAGCTCGGCGACCACGCCATCCAGTCCAATCTCTTCCTTTAGCTCGGTGAAGCGGTCTATCAGGCTCTCGCCGGTGCCGAAGGCTACTTTGGTCTCCAGCATCTCCTCGTATGACATAGTCGCCAGACGGTCGGCGCGCCCCTGGCGGATGTTGGCGTCGCCGCTTTGCCGGCTGGTGGATGAGTCGCGTAACAGGGAACCCATGCGGTTAAAGTAGGCGTTGATGCTGTCCTGAGGCTCTTCGATAGCCGACTCTTCCGTCTCGGCGGCATAAACAGGTATGCGCAAAGATACGTCGCCTTCCCCTTCGTGCCCCGCTTCCTGCCAAGCCTGGCGATATTCCTTGAGATGACCGCGAAGCTCTGGGATGTCCATCCCGCGCAGACCCACGAAAATGGGGTGCCCTTCCCGACCTAGTCGGGGGAAAGTCTCGGCTGTGGTGGCGGCAATGCGCAGAGGCGGGTGCGGCTGCTGATACGGACGCGGGGACACTTGCGCGCCCGCAAAGGCGTAAAACTCGCCTTCGTAGGAGAACGGTTCGCCTTTCCAAGCCTCGAGGATGATATTCAGGGCTTCGCGGAACCGTTCGCGGCTTTCGATGTAGGGGATGCCGTACAGGTCATAGGAACGGGCGAACCCGCTCCTCCCGACGCCGAACTCAAAACGGCCTTCGCTTATCTGATCCACCGTTGCGACTTCCTCGGCGATGCGTAGCGGGTTGTTCAGCGGGAGAACGTGTACGGCCATACCTATGCGCAGCCTGCGAGTTCTCGTCGCGATGGAACTGGCAACCACTATCGGCGATGATAGAACCGACCGTATGGGGTTGAAATGCAATTCGGCCAGCCAAACGCCGTCCAAGCCCATTTCCTCCGCCGAATCTACCAGCCGGAATCCTTCCTGGAAAGACTCCGCTTCCGATAGTCCGGGACGGCTGCCAAACTCCATAAACGTGCCGAAGTGCATATCCTCCTCCAGAGCGCATGAGCTAGTGAATGGCGGATTCCGCAGTTTACGCAAGTATAACACGGCTGGTCCCGGGCCATTCCTTGACCCTTCGCTTTTGCCCTACTAACCTAAGCGGACGGGCAGCCGCCTTTGGCCGCCCTAGAACCCTTTTAGGGGAGCGCGCTAATGGAAAGACAACAATATGATGTTGCCATCGTCGGAGGCGGAATCATCGGGCTGTCCACCGCCATGCACCTGACCCGGCGGTTCCCCAGGCTTCGGGTCGCCGTGCTGGAAAAAGAGCGGGAATTGGCAACCCATCAGACCGGACATAACAGCGGAGTTATCCACTCCGGCATTTACTATCGGCCCGGTTCCCACAAGGCCAATTTCTGCGTGGCCGGTGTGCAGAAGCTTATAGATTTTTGTGAAGAGAACGAAATCGAGTACGAACGATGCGGCAAGGTTATCGTGGCCACGGACGACTCTGAACTGGGGCGCTTGGACAGTCTTTACGAAAGAGGGGTCGCTAATGGTGTCGAGGGCCTGGAAATGATTGGTCCGGAACGGCTCCGCGAGATAGAGCCCTATGCGGCGGGTATTCGGGCCCTGTGGTCTCCCGGCACCGGCATCGCAGATTACGTCAAAGTCGCCCAAACCTACGCCAGCCGCTTCGCTCACGCGGGCGGCGATATTTTCACCGAGGCGCCGGTGCGCGGTATAACCAAAGATGGCGGTTCGCTGGCCGTTGAAACCGCCAAAGGCACCCTGCAAACAAGCCATGTCATCAATTGCGCCGGCCTTTACGCGGATCGTGTGGCTGCCATGCTTGAAGATAGAGTAGACGTGCGCATAATCCCCTTTCGCGGCGAGTACTACACCATTAGGCCAGAAAGCCATCATCTGGTGTCTGGCCTTATATATCCGGTGCCGGACCCGCGGTTCCCGTTCCTGGGGGTACACTACACCCGCAACATTCACGGATACGTTGAAGCTGGCCCTAATGCCGTTCTAGCCTTCAGGAGGGAGGGCTATAAAAAGGGGGACATTGATGTCGGCGAAACCTTTGAAACCCTGACGTATTCCGGTTTCTGGAAGATGACCTCCAAGCACTGGAAGACGGGTCTTAACGAGATGCGGCGTTCATATAGCAAGGACATCTTCCTGCGAGACCTGCAACGCCTTCTGCCGGAAATCCGCGGCGAGGACCTCGCCCCCGGCGGGTCGGGGGTTCGGGCTCAAGCAGTGGCGCGGAACGGCGCGCTGCTGGACGACTTCAACATTATACGCGGACGGGAGGCAGTACACGTGCTGAACGCGCCTTCCCCCGGCGCGACTTCATCGCTGGCCATCGGCGAGCACATTGTGGAGCTGGCCGCCGACGCCTTTGGCTTTCCCGAGCAGCCGGCCTGAGCCGGAATGCAGGATATTTCGTCTTAGCTTACTTTACATTTTGTTGCCCGCCATACCCCGGCATATGTATACTCTAGCGGCGTGAATTTTGGGGTTGCTCCGGTGTTGCTGCGATGTATCCCCGCTAGGGATTACGGGGCATACACAGGCGCCTGATAACTATGGGGGCATAACCGAATGACGACCGAATCCGGCAGCCCTTCACCGCAATCCCTGGAACTGGGCTGGGTCTGCGCGGGAACAAAGGCGGTGGAGGATTACCTGCGGGCGGTGGGTGACGAACTAGACATATACAGGCAGACGGGCCTTGCTCCCCCTTTGTACGGAACCGCCGCCGCCCTTGGCCTAATGCTGAAGTCCCTGAATCTTCCTCCGGGCGCGATTCACAGCCTTCAGGAGGTTGATACGCTATGCCCTATTCCCTTAGGGCAAGAACTTCAGGCCGTTTCCGTCCTAGAGCGTCCTCGCCAGCGCGCGGGCTTGCGTTTCATCACCGCCGCCTGCGCTTTGGAGAATGCTTCCGCCGTTCCAGTCCTCACCGGCAAAAGCACGGTCATGGTTGCCGAGGCGGAAGGCCCTCAAGGAGACAGGGAAACCCGGCAACGGCCGGCGGGAGGCGATGTCGGCCCCAGTGAATTGCCCGTGGTGTCGCGCGCTGTCACCCAAGAGCGACTGACGGCTTACGCTGCGGCCTCCGGGGACGATAACCCCCTCCATCTGGACGCGGAATTTGCCGCCGGAACCCGGTTTGGCGGCATAATCGCCCACGGTATGCTTACTCTGGCCTTTGTTTCGGAAATGATGACCGCGTATTTGGGCGAATCCTGGCTTACAAGCGGTTCGTTGCGGGTACGATTCAAAGGGGCGGCTTACCTCGGAGACCGGGTGGAAACCTGGGGTCGGCCGGCCAAGTCGAGCGGCCGGGCTCTTACCTTTAATGTCGGCGTGCGGAATCCGGCCACCGGCGAGGAACTGATTGCCGGGACTGCCGCGGCAAAAAGAATCAGCTAAGGCCCCCCAGCGGGGCCTCTTGGCTAGAGGTAGATGATGCAACGCAATGGAACCGAAGAGGGCCGCCCGGTGCGGATTTCCGTTGACGCCATGGGCGGCGACTTCGCACCTGAGGAAACAGTTAAGGGCGCGGTTCAGGCCTTGAGATCCCTCAACGCCGAGCTGCTCCTGGTGGGGGACCCCGATATGGTGCAGCGCGAATTGTTCAAGTACAACACCGCCGGGCTGCCTATCAGTGTCGTTCCATCGGAAGGCAAGATTTTTGATGATGAGCATCCGCTTCAAGCGTTGCGGCAGAAGCCTAGAGCATCGGTAATGGTTACTGCGCAGTTGGTTAAACAGGGGAAAGCCGACGTAATGGTCTCAATGGGGTCCACCGGGGCATCCATGGCAAGCGCCGTGCTGTCCCTGGGCCTTATGGAAGGGTTGGAGCGTCCTTGCCTAGGCGGGCCGTTCCTTGGCCTTGCCCCCAATACAGTGCTGGTGGACATCGGCAGTAACGTAGATTGCCGTCCCGGACTGCTATTGAGTTTCGCAGTGCTGGGCGCCGCCTTCGCTCATACCTACATGGGCATCGAGAACCCTCGCATCGGTCTGCTTAGCGTTGGAGCAGAGTCGGCCAAGGGAAACCGGCAAGTTCAGGAAAGTTACCAGTTGTTTCAGGAAAGTCATCTTAACTTCGTAGGCAACGTCGAAGGGATGGACTTCTTTACTGACAAGGCCGACGTTATTATCTGCGACGGGTTCGTTGGTAACATATTGATTAAATTCACGGAGGGGATGGGCGGCGCGCTGGCCGATTTTGTTCGAGGACGGCTAACGGGGGCGGTGGATTCCCCGGTTATTGACGGTCTCGCCGGTGCTCTGTGGGAGACGACCAACCGTCCGCGAACGGTGGGTGGCGGCCCGCTGTTTGGCGTGAATGCGCCGGTAATTCTGGGCCACGGCTCTTGCCGCGCCAACGGAGTCGAAGGCGCCGTGCGCACCGCCGTTCGCTATGTCAATGTTGGCCTGCTGGAAATAATGCGTAAAGAACTGGCTGTTATGAACAACTCCGGCGCCGGTCAATCGGCCAGTCGCGAGGTAGGGAAGGCTGCCGATGCAGCAAATTAGGCCCGGAATAAATCTCCAGGGGCGGGTGGCCTTGGTCACCGGCTCTTCCCGCGGCATTGGGGCAGTCATTGCCCGCCGGTTCGCCGAAGCGGGTGCCAATGTGGCTCTCAATTATAACGCCAGTGTCGCCGCTGCCCAAAATGTGATGGATTCCATTATCACCGGCGGCGGCGATGCTATGCTCATTGCCGGGGACGTTTCCGATGAGGTTAGCGCTCAAGAAACTATTAAAGCGGTTACCGAAAGGTTTGGGCGTATAGACATCCTGATTAACAACGCTGGGATCCACCGCGATCGTCTGTTGCTGCGGATGACGCCGGCCGATTTTGATGAGGTGATTCAGGTAAATTTGAGAGGGGCGTTTTTGTGTACCAAGTACGTTATGCCCCACCTCATCCGGCAACACTACGGCCGGGTCATCAATATATCCTCAGTGGTTGGCTTGTCCGGAAATCCCGGGCAGGCCAACTACGCTGCCGCGAAAGCCGGGCTTATAGGATTCACCAAGGCCGTGGCCCGCGAAGTGGCATCCCGCAACGTGACCGTCAATGCCGTAGCCCCCGGATACATCGCCACTGGTATGGTGGAAGACCTTACGGAAGAGCAGCGCAACCAGATTCTGGAACGCATACCCATGGGCCGGTTCGGCACTTCCGAAGATGTGGCGGAAACCATTCTCTTTCTGAGCAGCGAGGGGGCCGGCTACCTGACCGGCCAGGTATTGACCATAGACGGTGGTCTGATTGCATAATTGTCCGCTGTCCGCCGGTATCATCTCTGGCGAAGCGCATCAAGGTAAGGGGATTTTCGGAGGAACAAATGCGCGCGACCACCAAATTCCGCCGCCTCTTGGAGCAGCCCGGCATCATCATGGCTCCCGGGGCCTATGACTGCCTCACGGCCAAGCTGATAGAGGCCGCCGGATTCCCTGCCGTTTACATGACCGGGGCGGGAACCTCCGTAGCGCGGCTGGGATATCCCGACCTAGCCCTGGCTACTATGACCGAGATGCTGGACAACGCATCTCAGATTGCTTCGATAGTTGACATACCAGTTATCGCCGATGCCGACACGGGATACGGCGGCGTTCTAAACGTGCGCCGCACCGTGCGTCAGTACGAGCGCAGCGGCGTCGCGGCCCTTCACCTGGAAGACCAGGATTTCCCGAAGCGTTGCGGCCATCTGGACGACAAGCGGGTCATATCCGTCGAAGATATGGTGCAGAAAATCAACGCCGCAGTGGACGCCCGAACGGATGACGACTTCACCATCATCGTCCGTACCGACGCTCTGGCAGTAACGGGTTGGGACGATTCCATGCGCCGTTGCGAGGAGTACATCAAGGCCGGAGCCGACGCGCTGTTTGTCGAGGCCCTAAGGACTCCCGAAGAGGTGGAGCGCGCCGCAAGAGAACTGAGCGTCCCCTTGCTCTACAACTATGTGGAAACCGGCAAGTCACCATTGCTTTCGGCGCAGGATTTAGAGCGCTTTGGCTTCAAGATTGTCATCTTCCCGGCCAGCGCCTTGCTGACCGCCATGCAAGCCGTTCAGCAGACCCTGGCTACACTGAAGCAGCAAGGCACGACGGCTCATCTGGTGGAGAATATGAGCAGCCTTCAGGACTGCTTCGAGGCCGTCGGCCTGTCGGAAATGCTGGCCGATGACGCTCGCTTTGCTGCCCCGGAGCCTCTAACCGTGGCTGACTAAGACAGGGGAAGCCCGGCATGGCGCAGACTGCTCTGCTCGTTTCACCGGCTCGGAGCTTTGCCGGCCTCGAAATAAGCTGTTTCTCGAGAGTGGAAAATTTCGATACTGAATTAAGCCCCGCCTGATGGACCAGCTATTTAACCGGGAACCCCATTTGGACCCTCGTTTCCTTGCCCAGTTGGGCGGGGAAGTCGAAGTGTGGCGGCAAGACGGGGTCATCACTGGCGAACAGGCTCAGACTATCTTGTCTCGCTACCCCGACGCTTCATCCCTGCGAGCCGTGCGCACAAGGCATTCCCTGGTTATGGGGCTTTCGATTCTCGGGGCGGTTCTGCTGGGGTTAGGCGTAATTGCTTTCGTTGCCGCCAACTGGGATAGCATCCCCCGCGGCATCAAGCTGGGTCTTCTAGTGGCCGGAGTGGGAGTATTCTACGGCTCTGGATACTTCCTTTGGCAGCGACAGGGTTACGCCGCTATTGGCGTAGCGCTAACGCTGCTGGGCTGCATCACATATGGAGCCGGGGTTCACCTCATAGGGCAGATATACCACATTCCGGTGGATCATCCCAACCTGACGGCATTCTGGTTCTTAGGCGTGGTCCCCATCGCGTACACGCTTCGCTCGCGCCCTATAACGACGCTGGCGATAGTGCTGTTTCTGACCGCCGTCTGGTTCCGCTTGGATTATTGGAACGAGTTCTCTGGAAAAATTGAGACGGGTTCCTATTTCCCAGTATATGTCGCTTTGGGGCTGGCGCTTTACGCCATTGGCCAGGTCAAGGATCAATTTCAGGAATTGCGGCAAATGGGCAATGTGTTCCGCGCCGCCGGGCTGGTAGTAGCTTTCGGAGGGCTGTACTTTCTGACCTTTGAGGGCCTGCACGACGAAGGCAACAGGGTGGAATTATCCCTTTACCGCTACTGGATTCTGGCCTTCCTGTCGGCGGCCGGGGCAGTCGCGCCGCTAATTTGGCTTGCTTGGGGTCGCTCTGGGCGTCTAGTAGCTTCGCCGGCGCAAATTATCGAGGTTATCGCCGTTGTTATCCTGCTGATTGCCGCCCTGTTGATGGCTGGCATATCGGGTTACAACGATATTGCGTTCGCCATACTTTTTAACGTCCTGTTTTCGTTGGCCGCTCTGGGGCTGATGATTTCCGGCTACCTGCAGGAAAGCGAAGGAAAGGTTAACCTGTCTCTGTTTTTGATTGCGGTGTACTTAATATCCCGCTACTTTGAATACGCCATAGAATACTTGGAAAGCTCGCTGGTTTTTGTGGGAGCGGGCTTGGTTCTGCTGTTGCTCGGTTTTATCCTGGAGCTGGGCCGCCGCAAGATGTTGTCCACCATGCGATCCGTAAGGGATGAGGGATGAAACCGTCGACCCGTATCGCCTTTTGGATAGTGGTTGCCGGTCAGCTTGTCTTTTTGCTGGCTTTCATAGCCGTTAAAGAGGTTGATTTACTCACTGGAAGGGACGTAGTGCTGCAAACGGTTCCGGTAGACCCCCGCTCTCTGTTGCAGGGCGACTACGCCATCCTGGACTACGAAATCGCTACCTTGCCGGAGTACATGAAAGATGCGGATAAAGGAACTTCCATCTATGTCATACTGAAGGAAGGCCCAGAGGTTTGGGAAGCGCTGGACTACCTCCCGGATATTGCCCCCGCAGGGGAAGTTTTCATAAAGGGACGGGTTGACCATCCCGGTCATTTAGACTTTGCCATAGGCACTTACTTCGTCCCTGAAGGAACTGGGCATATCATAGAGGGCGCGGAGGACATTAAGGTTGTAGCCAATATCAATTCCGACGGCACTGCCGTAATTAAGCAAGTGCTGGTGAACGGGTGGCCCTTCGACCCGGATATGGAGGCGCCCGAGGGATAGCTGTTCTTGCCTTGATTTTCCGCCTGCGAGATACTTGCCATATACGCTGACATTGGCGCAGGAGGCTGCTATGAGCAACGTCGTTCTGGTGGTAGATATGCTCAAGGGGTTCTTGGAGCCAGGCCACAACCTGTATCATGCCGATTCGCGGCGGATAATTCCCAACGCACTACAGTTGATCGAGCAGGAAAAGGCCGCCGGGTCGGAAATACTTTTCCTGGCGGACAACCACGACCCGGATGATCTGGAATTTCAGGTATTTCCGGTTCACTGCGTCATTGGCACTGAGGAGACCGACGTTATTCCCGAGCTGGCCGGGTTTGTTACCCCTGAGAACCTGATTCCCAAGAAACGCTACAGCGGTTTCTTCAACACCGGACTTGCCGGCTGCTTGTTGCGCCTGGCGCCTGAGAAACTGTTGGTCTGCGGCGTCGCCACCAATGTTTGCGTTATGCACACCGTCTCCGACGCCCGCAATCGAGACTATGCAGTGGAAGTTTACTCCGACTGCGTGTCTGGGCCGGACCCGGAGGCCCATCGCTGGGCCCTTTCCCATTGCCGGCGAGTTCTTGGGGCAAGGGTGATATAGCTTCTGTCCGCGCTCGAAATTGGGCGTAGCAGGGGATGGCCGGCTGTCCGTGCGTGCGCGCCCAACTAGCGGAGACTGAGGTGTCTTCAAACCACCCCCCAGGTTGCCATTGGCATCTTGTCCGCGTATCATCGCCGCATTACCGGCGCAAGAAAATTTTGGGGGAAGCCATGCTTTTTCGCACACACATCTATTCCAAGTGGGACGGAACCCAAAATATCTTCGACCTTGACGCGGACCAGTTGATGGATTTGCTGGCGGACGACATCCTCAACCGGGGTGACATAATGCAGGCTCTCCGTGACCTGCTCCGGCAGGGCGTTCAGAACCGCGACGGCGAGCAGATGCCCGGACTGCGCCAGCTTATGGAGCAGCTCAAAGACCGTCGGCGCCAACAGATGCAGCAGCACAACATGGACTCGGTGCTCGATGATTTACAGGAACGCTTGCGAGACATAATCGACACCGAGCGGCACGGAATCGAAAGCCGTTTGGAGGAGGCTCGTCAGCAGGTAGAAGCCACTCCCGAAGGCGAGCAGGATCAGCAGCAGGCGCTCTACAACCTGCTGGAGCAACGGGCCAATCGCAACCTGGATCGGTTGGATAATCTGTCTGACGGCGTTGGAAGTCAGCTTAGAGAGCTGATGGAATACGACTTCATGGACCCGGAGGCGCAACGGAAATTTCAGGAACTGCTGGATCTGCTCAAGAGCCAGATGGCCCAGAACATCTCTCAACAGATGCAGCAACAGATACAGAATATGTCCCCGGAAGACATGGCCGCCACTCGCGAGATGATGCGCGACCTCAATCAAATGATGCGCGACAAGTTGCAGGGCCGCGAGCCGGACTTCGACGGCTTCATGGATAAATGGGGGCAGATGTTCGGCCCCAACCCTCCCCAGAGTTTCGACGAATTGATGGAAATGTTGCAACAGCAGTTGGCTCAGATGCAGTCAATGCTGGAGAGTATGTCTCCTGAAGCCCGCCGCGAGATGGAAGATGCCTTGGCGCAGGCCCTCGACCCGGAAACTCAGCGGGAAATGGCGCAGTTCGCCGGCCTAATGGAACAACTGATGCCTATGGAGGACTTGCGCCGCCAGTACCCGTTCCTCGGGGACGACAGCCTGACCATGGAACAGGCCATGCAGATGATGCGCGACCTGCAGCAGCTTGACCAGTTGGAGGCTGCTCTTCAGGAGGCTATCCGCACTGGCGACCTAAGCGACATAGACCCGGAAAAGCTGGCCGAACTGCTGGGGGAGGACGCCCGTCGCGTTTGGGACGAGCTGGAAAACCTGCGCAAACTGCTGGAAGAAGCGGGATACATCACTGGCGGCGGAAAGACGGAGTTGACTGCCCGCGGCATCCGCAGGATCGGCCAGAAAGCCCTGAAGGAAGTCTTCGCTCACCTCAAGAAAGACCGCATCGGCGGCCACCGTATGGACACGCGCGGGGCTAACGGGGACTTGCTGGGAGAAACCAAAACCTACGAGTTTGGCGACCCCTTCCAGGTGGACCTGCAAACCACAGTCAAGAACGCGGTGCTGCGAAGCGGCCCGCAAGTGCCGGTGCGCCTTAGCACCCAGGACTTTGAAATCCACCGCACCGAGCACATGACCAAGTCATCCACCATTCTTCTGCTGGACCAGAGCCGCTCGATGGGCCTGTTCGACAACTGGCAGGCGGCCAAGAAGGTGACGCTGGCATTGCTGGCGCTGATACGTTCTCAGTTCCCGCGCGACACTCTGCACGTCGTTGGCTTCTCCGACTACGCCCGCGAGATTAAGGAAGAAGATATCGCCTCTTGCAGTTGGAATGCTTGGGTATCCGGCACCAACTTGCATCACGCTCTCATGCTCTCGCGCAAACTGCTGTCCAAGGAGAAAGGCGGCACCAGGCAGATCCTTGTCATAACCGACGGAGAGCCCACGGCTCACCTGGAGGGTGGCCTCTCTTACTTCAGTTACCCGCCCAGCTACCGCACCGAGATGGAAACCTTGCGGGAAGTGCGCCGTTGCACGCAGGAAGACATCTTAATCAACACCTTTATGCTGGAAAACAACTACCAGTTGGTCAATTTCGTTGACCGTATGACTCGCATCAATCGAGGGCGCGCTTTTTACACCAGCGCCGCCAATCTCAGCGAGTTTGTGCTGGTGGATTACCTCAACAACCGGCGCAAACAAGTGGCCGCGTAGCAGCATAATGGAAGGAACCCCGCTGCTCGTCGTGTCCCTATGAAACCGAAATCTGCCTCTGCCATCCTTGCAGGGCTATCGCATATAGGCGGTTTATACCCGTCATTCCCGCGTGCGCGGGAATCCACCGCCCTCGCTGTACATGGCGCGCGGGCCGGAGCAGTCATTCCCGCGCACGCGGGAATCCACTGTTCTCGGCGGAAGCAACGTCGCGCGGGCCGGAGCAGTCATTCCCGCGCACGCGGGAATCCACGAACCGAATTAGACGGCACTGCTCCGAAAATTAGGCCTCCCTAACGCCCCGGCTCCGGCTTTGCTCCGGAGCGGCCGGGTTGTAATTTTGTATGCGATTGCCCTGCCCCGCCCTGGCAGCCCCTTTCGCAAGGACTTCTTGTCTGGTAGAATAGCCGAAACTTAAAAATCCTGTAGCGGCGCGGCAGCCGGACGATCAGGCTTTTAAGGCAGTCCCGTGAGGCTGGCAAAGTAGAGCGTCCCGGATATTTTGTCGGCGTAACCATGGGCGCCGGCCCGGACTCTACACCCTTGCCTGATATCGGCAAGGGTTTTTGTTTCCCGGCCGTCGCGGCCGGCAAAACATCAGGAGCGGATATATGCCCGAGGGCCTTCCGGGAATGACGGAGCGGCAGGTTATGAGCGGTGACGGCGTAAGCCGCGCTCTGTCCCGCATCGCCCACGAAATCCTTGAACGCAACCGGGGCGCTGAAGACTTGCTGCTGGTTGGCATTCATCGGCGCGGCGTGCCGCTGGCAAACCGGCTTTCGGTGCGGCTGGCCGATTTCGAAGGCGTAACGGTGCCCGTCGGCTCGCTGGACATCAACCTGTACCGCGATGACTTGCGAGAGCGCAAAAGCCCGAGGGTCAGAGTGCATCGCACCAACTTGCCCGTAAGCATCAAGGGGCAGAGCGTCGTATTGGTGGACGACGTGCTGTATACCGGGCGCACCATCCGCGCCGCCCTCGATGCCCTTACCGACCTGGGCCGTCCCACGCAGGTGCAGTTGGCGGTTATGATTGACCGCGGACACCGCGAGCTGCCCATCCGGGCCGACTACGTAGGACGCAACATCCCCACGGCTCGCAGCGAGATTGTCGCCGTGCGCCTGACCGAAAACGACGGCCTGGATGAGGTGGTTCTACTCCGGCCCGAAGATTCCCCCGCCGATGGGTCGGAACCCGAAACTGAGCGAGGAGCGGCATAGATGGCCCTGCCTCGGATTATGGACGGCCCAGCGACCAGTCCCGATATCCTGTCGCCCCGGAAGCACGTCCTGGACTTGGACAATTATTCCGCCGAGGAACTGGCGGCAACGCTGGAGTCGGCCCACAGCATGGCGGAAGTGCTGGGGCGGGACATCAAAAAGACGCCTGCTTTGCGGGGCCGGGTCATCGTTACGCTGTTCTACGAAGCGAGCACCCGCACGCGAATTTCCTTTGAGGAAGCTGGCAAGATACTCAGCGCCGATGTCATCAACATGAGCGCTTCCGGCAGCAGCACGGATAAGGGCGAGTCTTTGCTGAATACCGGCCTGACCCTGCAAGCCATGGGGGTAGACACGCTGGTGGTGCGGCACCCCCATTCCGGCGCCCCCAACTTTCTAGCCCGCAATCTGGATAAAGTCAGCGTGGTTAATGCCGGCGACGGCCTGCACGCCCATCCCACGCAGGCTTTGCTGGATTTATATACGGTTCAGTCCCGATTGGGCTGTATTGCTGGGTTGAAAGTGGTTATCGTTGGCGACGTCCTGCACAGCCGGGTGGCCCGCTCCAATATCTGGGGATTCGCCCGAATGGGCGCGCGGGTGGTGCTTTCCGGCCCGCAAACCCTGATTCCCTTGGACTTTATGGTTCCTGTTGGCGAGGCCGGAGACGGAACTTTTGCCTCTCTGATAGAGGTGGATACGAACTTGGACCGGGCAGTGGAGGGAGCAGACGTTGTAATGGCCTTGCGGCTCCAGTCGGAGCGCCAGCGCGGCGGTTTCCTGCCCAGCATCCGCGAATATATCCGTCGCTGGCAAGTTAACGACGCGCGGCTGGCCCGCGCCCGCCCCGACGTCCTGGTGATGCACCCGGGCCCCATGAACGAAGGCATCGAAATCAGCACTGCGCTGGCCCACGGCACCCGCTCGGCCATCGAAGAACAAGTGACCGCCGGAGTGGCCGTCCGTATGGCCGTGCTGTATCAACTCAATGCGGGAGAGCATTAGTAATGTCTGACAGCCGGAACCGCCCAGTCCTTATCCGCGGAGCGCGGCTGATAGACCCGTCCGCCGGCACTGATTTCGTTGGCGACCTCCTCACCGCCAACGGGAAAATCGCCGCCATGCAGCCGGTAATCGAGGGCCGCCCCGACCAGTGCATCACAATTGATGGGGCCGGTTTGGTAGCATCCCCGGGCTTTATTGACCTTCATGCTCATCTGCGGGAGCCCGGCTTTGAGTATAAAGAAACAATTGCCAGCGGAGCGGCAGCGGCGGCTAGAGGCGGCTTTACCACTATCTGCTGTATGCCCAATACCGACCCGCCGATAGACTCGGAATCGCTGGTGGAGTTTATCTTGCGTCGCGCTAGAGACGCTGGATATGTGCGGATACTTCCCATAGGTTGCGTAACGCGCGGCCGTAAGGGAGGCGAGCTGGCCGACCTGGAAGAGCTGGCGTCGGCCGGAGCGGTGGCGTTCAGCGACGACGGCGACCCGATACATGACGCCAACCTGATGCGAATGGCATTGGCCTACAGCACCGACCTGGGGCTGCCTGTCAGCAACCACTGCCAGGACATTCACCTCAGCGGCGACGGAGTGATGGCCGAAGGCCCCGTGGCCACGCGCCTGGGGTTGCCCGGCATACCCCCGGCCGCTGAGGACGCCATGATTGCCCGAGACATCGCATTAGCCGATGCCATTGGCGGCCGCCTGCACATCGCGCATCTGAGCACCTCGGGCAGTCTCCCTTTGCTGCGCCACGCCAAGAAACTGGGTCTGAACGTTTCCGCCGAAGTCTGTCCGCACCACCTGACCATCACCGACTCTTGGGCTTTGGGCGCACAGGGAAAAGAAGGCCCCAGCGAATTGGCCTATGACACCTCGACCAAGGTCTACCCTCCGCTCCGCAGCCAGGCTGATGTGGACGCCTTGGTGGACGCGCTGGCCGATGGGACTATTGACTGTATAGCGACTGATCATGCCCCCCATGATACCGCCAGCAAGCAGGTAACTTATCAGGACGCGGCCTTTGGCATAAGCGTGCTGGAAACCGCCCTTGGGTCGGCTCTGAAACTGGTGCACGATGGGCGTATCGAATTGCCGACGCTCATTGAGCGGCTAACTCTCGGCCCGGCCCGTGTATTGGGGCAAGGTTACGCGCCCCTGGCGTCGCTGGCTCCGGGAACCCCTGCGGATGTCGTTTTATTCGACCCGCAGCGCGAATGGGTGGTAGACGCCAGCAAGTTTGCGTCCAAAGGCAAAAATACGCCCCTGGACGGCGCTAAGCTAAAGGGCCGCGCCTTTGCTACCATTGCCCAGGGAGAAATCGTTTATTTATGGGAAGAACTGGGAGCGCCCAATGCCGAGTAGAGCATATCTAGTTCTCGAAGACGGCTCAGTGCATCGCGGTTATGGCTTCGGAGCCGCCGACGATGCTGTGGGCGAAGTGGTGTTCAACACCACTATGACTGGCTATCAGGAAGTTCTTACAGACCCGTCCTACGCCGGGCAACTGGTGACCCTCACTTATCCGCTGGTGGGCAATTACGGTATTAACGCCATTGATTTCGAGTCTCGCCGCATACAGGTCAATGGGCTGATTGTGCGCGAGAATTGCGAGGCGCCCAGCCACGGCGCCAGCGACCGTACCATTCACCAGTTTCTGGAAAGTCAGGGAGTGCCTGGCATCAGTGGCGTTGACACTCGAGCCATCACGCGCCGCTTGCGGTCGCAGGGCGTGATGATGGGCGTTATCTCTGCCGACCCCGACAGCGCCTTGGCCCGGCTTAAGGGGGCTCCCAACTATGGGGAACTCGACCATGTCCGCACTGTCAGCACTGCCGAAGGTTATGCGTGGGGCGACGCAGGCGTGCTGCCGGAGCCGCAAAACGGCTTGGAAAGGCCCTTCCGGGTTCTGGTAACTGACTGCGGGCTTAAATACAATATCTTACGTGAGCTTAACCGCCGCGGCTGCGAAGTCCAGGTAGTCCCCGCTGCTACCTCAGCAGAGGATTTACTCTCCTTTAATCCGTCTGGGGTGCTGTTGTCCCCGGGGCCGGGAGACCCGCAGTTGCTGGATTACGTTGTCGGGAACGCCCGTAAAATTCTCGGCAAAACGCCCGTTATGGGCATTTGCCTCGGCCATCAGATTGTCGCCAGAGCCTTGGGTGCTGAGACTTTCAAGCTCAAGTTCGGCCATCGCGGTGGAAACCATCCTGTGCGAGACCTATCCACCGGCCGGGTTTACATCACGGCGCAGAACCACGGGTACGCTGTCAGAGCGGATTCTCTGCCCCCCGGCCTAGAAGTTTCCCATATAAATCTGAACGACGATACCGTCGAAGGACTGACTCACCGGGAACTGCCCGTTTTCACGATTCAGTATCATTCCGAAGCTTCTCCTGGGCCTAGAGACAACGAGTATCTGTTCGACCGCTTTCTGCAGATGATGGAGGATTTCGGAGGGTAAGCCAGTCCAAAAGGAGGTGAGAGGGGGAGTAGGGTGGCCGTCCTTGCCTGGACAAGGCCAAATTACAATGCCAGGCACTGACAAAGCATTGGTTTAGAGAAAACCTTCCGGAGGAATTATTTTCATGTCTTCTTTTTCCATGGTCTTGCTGGAAGGTGGGGTGGATGTGGAAGTGGCTGTGAGTTTATCTGAGATGACCGCAATTCTGGATGCCGAGGTCCCCCACTACACCTGCGGGGATTTCGGTTACAATGTGAGACCCGGCAAGGGTACCATCGGGAAGCAGTGGTCTTTTGAGGTCAGCGTCTTTCCCTTGGGCGCCCCAAGAGGGAAGCTGATACCTTTGGGGCGAATGGAAGTACAAACCGAAGGTAGCGGCTACATTTCCATTAACATCCCTCCGAGAGTGGAACAGACCATCCCAGGAAAGGATGCCGCCGACTGGGACGGCAAGCTGTTTGGCGCGTTTGTGTGCCAACTGCTTAATTCGCTCTATGATCGGCATCTGATAGATCTCCCAGGCGCATTGCCCAAGGTATAACCGCCTTGCCGGCGGTGGTAACCCCACACCAACAAGAAGGGGATATCGCGCGTATAAACCCGTTCGTGGTGACGTAACCTCGCCGCGAGCGGGTTTTACCTGCCGCTGGCAGCCTCTTTCATCAGTGTTTCGAGGAACGGAAAGCGCAGAAAAAGCAGGCTTTCAGGGAGGACCTAAATCGCAGTGAAACCTCAAAAAGTCTTGGTGATAGGCTCTGGCCCCATAGTGATAGGCCAGGCAGCCGAATTCGACTACGCCGGCACCCAGGCGTGCAAAGCCCTCCGCGAAGAGGGGGTCGAAACCGTATTGGTAAACTCCAATCCGGCCACCATAATGACCGACCAGGGCATCGCCGACCACGTGTACATCGAGCCGTTAACCGTTGAGGTTCTGGAAAGAATCATCCGGCGTGAGAGGCCGGACGGGCTCCTGCCTACCCTCGGTGGCCAGACTGGGTTGAACTTGGCCGTGGCCTTGTCTGATGCGGGCGTCCTGGAACGCTACGACGTTCGGCTGCTTGGCACGCCGCTGGAGACTATCAGACGCTCGGAAGACCGCGATTTCTTTCGCAGCTTTCTTCACGAAATCGGCGAGCCTGAACCAGATAACATCAGCGTCAACTCGATGGAAGAAGCTCGGGATGCCGCCGCCCGTATGGGCCTGCCCTTAGTTATTCGGCCGGCGTATACGCTGGGCGGAACCGGCGGCGGCATCGCCACCACCGAGGAGGAATTTGAGGCCATTGCCGAATCAGGGCTCTCTGCCAGCCCGATTTCTCAGATACTGCTGGAACGCTCTCTAGTGGGTTGGAAGGAGCTCGAATATGAGGTAATTCGGGACGGGGCCGACAACTGCATTACCGTTTGCAATATGGAAAACCTCGACCCTATGGGGGTTCATACGGGCGACAGTATTGTAGTGGCCCCCAGCCAGACGCTTACCGACAAAGAGTATCAGATGTTGCGGACGGCCAGCCTGAAGATAATCCGCGGGCTGGGAATAGAAGGCGGCTGTAACGTACAGTTCGCTCTGCAGCCTCATCCAAAGGTGGCGGAAGTGATAGGCTGGGAGTGGCGCCAGGATTCCCCCTACTACGTTATCGAAGTGAACCCCCGGGTCAGCCGAAGCTCGGCTCTGGCCAGCAAGGCCACAGGCTACCCCATCGCCCGGGTCGCCGCCAAGATAGCAGTAGGCCGACGGCTGGACGAAATAAGCAATGCCGTTACCGGCCGCACCAAAGCCGCCTTTGAACCGGCCCTCGATTACTGCGTGGTCAAGATTCCCCGCTGGCCCTTCGACAAGTTTCCCCACGGAGACCGCCGCACCACTACCCAGATGAAGGCTACCGGAGAAGTAATGGTCATTGACCGCTCTTTCGAGGCGGCAATGCAAAAGGGCGCGCGCTCCCTGGAAATGAGCGGACGAAATCTGTTATGGGAAGACCCGGCTTGGCGCTCCGGTGACGGGGCAACAGCCGATGGATTGCCCCTCGGCCCCAATGATATGCGGCTCTGGGGTATTATGGCAGCCCTGCGCCGGGGCCTGAATATTGACCAACTGGTGGAGCGCACTCTGTTCGAGCCGTGGTTTCTTATAGCTCTGGAACGCATCGTCAATATGGAGCGGCGGCTCTTGGCCGAAGAACTCACTCCCGACCTGCTGCATCAGTCGAAGCGCCTCGGATTCTCGGACGCGCAGATCGGCACATTGGCCGATATGTTGCCGGAGCAGGTCCGTAACCTTCGGCGGCAATGGGGATTGCGCCCGGTCTACAAAACGGTGGACACTTGCGCGGCCGAATTTGACGCGGCCACGCCGTACTATTACAGCACCTACGATGAGGAAAACGAGGCGCCGCCGCTGGAAGGAGAGAAGGCTCTGGTCATCGGAAGCGGTCCAATCCGCATCGGTCAGGGTATCGAATTCGACTATTGCAGCGTTCACGCCGCCATCGCCCTGTCGGAGGCCGGCGTTAGCAGCATTATGGTCAACTCCAACCCGGAAACTGTGTCTACGGACTTTGATACCAGCGACCGGCTTTATTTCGAGCCGCTGGATGAAGAATCGGTTCGAGACATTATTGAGAATGAAACCGGCGACGGGGACATACCGCCCCCGTCTTCCCTGGTTCAATTCGGGGGACAGACGGCGATTGACCTTTCGCAGGCGCTGTCTCAGGTTGGAATGCCGATCCTCGGCTCCAGCGCGGAAGCCATAGATATTGCGTCCGACCGCCACAAGTTTGAGGATTTTCTGGCTAATCTGGGTATTCCTCAGCCACCGGGAGCGGCGGTGACTTCGGTAAGCGAAGCATTGCAGGTTGCCCAGACCATCGGCTACCCGGCAGTAGTTCGCCCTAGCTATGTGCTAGGGGGACGAGCCATGGAAATCGTCCAGAACGCCACAGAGCTGATTCGCTACCTCACTGCAGCCACGGAAATGTCGCCTGACAAGCCGGTGTTGATTGACCGCTACATGGAGGGCAAGGAGTGCGAGGTTGACGCAATCTGCGACGGGGTGGGCGTGCTGATC
The DNA here is from genome assembly GCA_965199995.1 of Dehalococcoidia bacterium. Classification (GTDB taxonomy): domain Bacteria; phylum Chloroflexota; class Dehalococcoidia; order Lucifugimonadales; family UBA3495; genus VXOI01. Next base: position 918,196 of record OZ241328.1, read on the forward strand.
CCCGGGGTTATGGAACACGTCGAACGGGCCGGAGTACATAGCGGTGACTCCATGGCCATCTATCCCGGGCTGAATTTGACCGAATCCGAAGTTGACACCATCGTCGATTACACCACCCGCATCGGACTGGCCCTGGGCGTGCGGGGGTTGATGAACGTGCAGTTCGTGATTCACGGCGGGGCGGCTTACCGCAGCCCGCAAACCCGCCATTCCAGTTCTGAGGAGACCACGGTTTACGTGCTTGAGGTCAACCCGCGAGGCAGCCGCACCATACCCTTCATTTCCAAGGTCACCGGCGTTCCGGTGGCGAGACTGGCTACGAGGGTAATGCTCGGCCATACGCTGGCGGAGGAAGGGTTCCCCACCGGCTTGTGGCCCAGGCAGGGGCTGGTGGGGGTGAAGGCTCCGGTCTTTTCCATGTCTAAGCTCGTTGGCGTGGACTGGCATCTGGGGCCGGAAATGAAGTCCACTGGCGAAGTAATGGGGATTGACCGGGATTTCCCTGCTGCGCTTACCAAGGCTCTACTGGCGGCCAAGCTCAACCTGCGGCAAGGCATTGGCGTGTTGCTGAGCATCGCAGACCAGCACAAGGCCGAGGCCGTGGCTCTGGTTCAAGGGCTGAACCGGGCCGGGTGCCGCCTCTACGCCACGGAAGGCACTGCCGCTATGATTGAGGCAATGGGTCTGCCGGTGACCATGACTACCAAGAAGCTCAGCGAAGGTCACCCCAACGTAGTTGACGTAATCAACGACGGCAGCGTTGGCGCCGTCATCAATACTATTTCCGGCGTGAGCGAGGTGCTGCGCGACGGCTTTCACATACGGCGCACCGCGGTGGAGCGCCAAATACCCTGCTTTACTTCCCTGGACACCGCCCGGGCCGCGGTGGAAAGCCTGCTCACGGACAATGCCGCATACGCCATAGGCACTACCCGCGATTACTTGCAACGGGAGCAGGCACCCTAGAGTAAACGGAACCCGCTGGGGATTGGCGGGGATTCAAGTCAGGCCAGTAGGAGCAGGGGGGTTATGTGGCGATCCGCCCCTGGCGAAAAGAGAGCGGCCGGATGGCGGAAACGGCCGCTAAAGCCGCCGGATATCCCCGGTCGGCTATCTACCAGTCCATCTCCGTGCCTAGCCCACGCTCCCGGGCGTTGTCGTAGGCCAGCTTGGCCGCTGCCACATCCGCCACCCCGGTTCCCATGAGCTTGGCGTAGATTATCTGGTCTTCGTTATCGCGCCCGGAGATTGCGCCGCAGACCGCATAACGAAGCTCGGTTAGCTGGCTCCAGTTCAACAGCCCCTTGTCAACGGCGGCTGCAATATCGCCGGCTTCTATGGGAGCCTGGTCCAGAGAATCCACAAACAGCTTGTCGGCCCGGGTGAGAGTCTTTTCGTCCACTTCGCTGACGCGCCAGGTAGTAGGGCCTGCGCCTATTACCGTTGCGCCTTTATTCAGCCAATCGCCGCTGATTACCGGTTCCGCGGTAGCAGCGATGCCGATTACTACGTCGCAGCCTTTAACGGCCTCGGCATTGGTCTCAGTTGCCTCGACTTCTACCCCCAGGGATTCGGCCATGCGGGCGGCGAAATCGGCCCGGCGTTCCGGGTTGCGGCTGAAGGCCTTGACGCCGGACAGTTCGCGGACACTGGCGATGGCCTGTAGCTGCGTCGGGGCCTGCCCTCCGGTGCCGATGATGCCGACAGTAACCTGCCCTGCGTTTGCCAAGTGCTTCACCGCCACTCCCGTGGTTGCCCCGGTGCGGAGCTGGCCCAGGCGGTTGGCCTGGGTGTAACAGAGCAGTTCTCCCGTCGCAGCGTCGTAAAGGCTCACCTGGAAAGAGTAGGAGCCTCGCACAACGGTGTAGGTCTTGACGCCTAGCACGCCGTCGTAGTACAGGCCGCCGCCCATGACCGACAGCATTCCGGTCTCGGCGATTATCTTGCGGCGCCCTAAGTTAAATGCTTCGCCTTGTCCGTAACGCGCCTGCATATTCTCGATGGCCGCCAGCATCTCGTTCATGCTCACGCATTGGTCTACTTGTTCGTTTCGCAGGAACAGGGTCATATCCGGCGCACCTCCAGTGCGTATGAAGCCAGCGGGCAGAAAGAATTGCTAACTTGGGGGCTAGATGGAGCCAAAACGGTGAGGCAATCAAGCCCGGCGGGAAATACGGCAATGGACAATGCGGCGAAGGCTACCGCTTCTTGTAGAAATCCCGGTTTTTGGCAATGAAATGACGCCACTGGCTGGGAACAGTGAACTCGTCGAAGATGGCGTTGACCGGGCATACCGATTCGCAATAGGAGCAGTCAATGCATGTTACAGGGTCTATGAAATACTGTTCCTCGGAGTCATCGGTGTTGATGCAGTCAACGGGACACACCTCAATGCAGGTTGCGTCCTTTACGCCGATGCAGGGTTCAGTTATCACAAAAGGCATACTTCTTAACCTGAACGCTGCCGTGGGATGGGGTATGGTTGGCATAAGCCAACGGACCAATCGAGCAGCCCATTAATGGGCGGGGAACCTGCCCCAATTCTTTATTTGGGATACTTATTTTGTCAAGGGATAATTTGTGATATATTATATCTATTGGTAAGCGGGGGTTTCGGAGCGATATTATGGAACTGCGAGAGTTGGTCAGCTTTTATCACGTGGCGCGTTTGCGCAGCGTTTCAAAGGCGGCGCGAACCTTAGAGCTGGGCCAGCCTACAGTAACTACCCACCTCCGCAAGCTGGAAGGCGAATTCGGCGTTACCCTCTTCGACCGCATAAAGCGTCCCATCCAGCTAACCTCCGAAGGCTCTACCCTGCTGGAGCTGGTGACCCCGGTGGTGACCTCCATCGAGACATTGAAGTCGGAGATGGATTATGCGGAACGCCGGGGTTCCTTCCAAGTGGGAGCGTATCCTGACCTGATTAAGAGCCATATGCCCTTGGGCGTGAAGGAGTTTAGCGAAGCGTATCCCGATATTCGCATCAGGATGCTAGCGCGCGCCTACAACCCGCTGATGCAGTTGGTCGGTTCTGGTGAGATTGACCTAGCCTTTAGCTCTCCCCCGCCTCTCGAAGAAAGCTCTATGGAATTTCAGAAACTGTTTGACTACCAGCCGGTGTTGCTGATGCCCAAGAGACACCCTTTGATAGGCAACGGGCAGATTTATCTGGAAGACATCGTTCAGTGGCCACTGATATTGACCGGCCCGGAGAGTTTCCTTCGCAGCCAGATAGACCAGAAACTGAAGAGTCAAGGATTGACGGCGGACGTGATTCTCTCGCTGGACGATACCGAGTCCATGAAGCGCTATGTGGAAATTGGTATAGGAATTGCCGTTGCCAATGACTTCGCTTTGCACCCCGGAGACCCGGAGCGGATTGACATAGCCCCCATCGGTCATATTCTGCCCGGCTCTTCCATTGGCATCTGCACCCTTAAGGGCAAATTTGCCGGGCAGGGAGTCCGTAACTTCATGGACCTGATGGCCAAGCACATGAGCGGGCATCACGCCAGCATATTGGATTCGGTATTGCCCCAGCAGCCCTTATTGCGGTCCCCGATACCTATAATTGACGACGCTTAATTATCACGGTTGGGAATGACCTGCCGAATGCGCCGCTCCAATTGCGAACGCGGCATCAATACATAACGGCCACACTTGCGGCAGACCAGTCCGATGTCTGCCCCCAAGCGGGTGACCGTCCAGAGAAACTCACCGCATGGGTGCGCTTTTTTCAAGCGCACCACGTCGCCGGTCTTCAGGTCGAAGGCCAACTCCTTCCTTCCTTAGCCAGAACTCCGTTTATGGAATCCCGCAGAGTTCGCGCAGCCCTCCCGGCCGCTGCGGAGTAATCAGCCCCCCCGGAGGCATAGATAATGCCGCGAGAGGAATTGATGAGAGCCATCCGTCCCTGGGCGTCGGCGCCCGCCGTTACCGCTGCCGCCAAGTCGCCTCCTTGGGCACCGACCCCCGGAACCAACAGCGGTATATCGGGGCATAAAGCGCGAACCGAAGCCAACTGCTCCGGCGCCGTGGCCCCTACTACCAGGCCAATGTTGCCGCGAACATTCCATTCGGAGCAGGCCCGCGCCAGGCGCTGGTATAGCGGGACTGTACCACCGGCTAGACTAGTATCAATGTCCTGAAAGTCCGCTGAACCCGGGTTGGAGCCGCGGCACCATACGAATACGCCCCTAGTCTCGTCCTGTAGGAAAGGCTCAACCGAGTCCAGTCCGCCCCAGGCGTTAACCGTGATGGCGTCGAATCCCCAAACCTCAAACATGGCCTTGGCATAGGCGCTGGCCGAAGGGCCGATGTCCCCCCTCTTGGCGTCGCCGATGATGATGGCCTCTGCATCAGATCGGCGGATGTGGGCAATGGTATCTTCCAGCGCCTTCATCCCTTCCGCGCCTAGGGCTTCGTAAAAGGCCAGGTTGGGCTTGTAGGCGGAGGCTACTCCGGTAGTGGCATCAACGATGCTCTTGTTGAAATCCGAGACGCTGGAGACCGGCATCAAGTCCGGAGCAGGGTCTAAGCCGATGCACAACAGGCTGCGGTTCCTGAGACATGCTCCGTTTAGTTTGTCCACGAATGCGCTCATAGCACCACCGTTTGCGTTTGCCCGTCAAGGCATCCATTGTTACCATTACTGCCGTCGGGCGCAAGTTTATGGCTTTGGAGCTTAGGTGTATTTAGGCGAAGACCTGGTTGAGGCGAGCTTCCTTTGGAGGGAGAACCGCTTTCTCGCCCGAGTAGAATTGAACGGGCGCGAGGAAGGCGTTCACGTCGCCAACTCCGGGCGGCTGCGTGAGCTGTTTGTACCCGGCGCTCGCATATGGCTTAAACCGGCCCAGCGTGATGGGCGCAAGACGGCTTACGACTTGGCTTTGGTGGAAGTCGATGGGACCTTGGTATCCGCTGATTCTAGGGTGCCCAACTCCCTCGTCGCTGAGGCTGTTGCCAGCGGGCTGCTGGAAGATTTTGGTGGCCCCTCCATGATGGTTCGGGAATCCACCTTCGGCGAAAGCCGTTTCGACCTGATGCTAGAATATGATGACGGCAGGAGGAGATACGTGGAAGTGAAGTCGGTAACGCTGGTGGAGAGCGGCGTTGCCCTATTCCCGGATTCCCCCACCCTGCGCGGGGCCAAACACCTGAACACCCTTGCCGAAGCCGCCCGAGCCGGGCACCGCGCCTCCGTCGTATTCGTAATACAGCGGGCCGACGCTACGGCTTTCGCAGCCAACGAAACGGCGGATCCAGCTCTTGCCGACGCCCTGCGCCGCGCTACTCTCTGCGGAGTGGATGCCTATGCCTACAAGTGCTTCGTGTCCTGCCGGGAAATTCGCCTTGACCGCCGGTTGCCTATCATCCCCTTCGAGTCCATTCCTGGCGGAACGGAAGGCCGGCGGTGAGGCGATGGCGTCCAGCAATTCTCAGTTACCCGAGCTTCTGTCCGAAGTTTACCAGCGTCTTTACCGGAGCTACGGGCCGCAAGGATGGTGGCCCGGCGACAGTCCCCTTCGAGGTCATTGTGGGGGCCATCTTAACCCAGTCTACGGCGTGGACTAACGTGGAGAAAGCGCTGGCGGCGATGAAAGCTGCCGGATGCTGGTCTTTCGAGAGAATCTCCGTCATACCGGAATCGGAACTGGCGGCAATCATTCGCTCTTCCGGATACTACAACGCCAAGGCGCGCAAGCTGCAAGCCTTCGCCAATCATGTTATGGCTGGCGGTGGGCTGGAGCGGCTCTTGCGTCAGGATGTGCCCCCCGCTTAGAGCCGAATTGCTGTCCATCCACGGCATCGGCGAAGAAACCCCGACGACATCATCGTCTACGCCGCCGGCAAGCCCTCTTTCGTAATTGACAGCTACACGCGGCGCATTATTGACCGTATGGGCTTAGCGCCGCCGGCGCGCAAGTCCAACTAGCGTAAATCCAACTGCGTAAATCCAACTATGGAAGCTGTCAGGCGCTTTTTCAGGATAATCTGCCATCGGATACCCCACTGTTCAATGAGTTCCGTGCCCTGTTGGACCACCACGCGAAAGCCGTTTGCGTGAAGAGGGAGCCTAGGTGCCTGAAATGCTGTCTCGCCAACCTCTGCCGCACCGGGGCCGCAACCCTGTGAACCAACGGAATTGACGCTGAAGAAGAGCGGCCCTATTATTCCCGGCGTACCGGCCCCTTTGAAGCCGAGGCGCAAAGATAACTGAGGACTGATATGCAGATAGTAAGGATTTATACCGGGGACGACGGCGAATCCCATTTTGAGGAACTGGAATTGCCCTTCGAGGCAGTTGCCAACGCCGAGCGAACTGCCGCTCAAAGCGCGGCCAGCGTCACGTTCAGCCGGATGCAGCCTGGGGCATTCTCGGACTGGCATACCGCGCCGCGCCGCCAGTACGTCATCACCCTAGCGGGACAAATGGAAATCGGTTTGGGCGACGGCACCAAGCGTCTCTTCAACCCCGGGGATGTTTTGCTGGCTGACGACCTCACCGGCCGCGGCCACACCACTGCCGCATCCGGTAATCAGATCCGCATCTCGGTAGCCATCCCCATTACAGACTAGCGAAAATCCCCAAACCCTTCCGTAATCTCCTGGAGAAATGCGCCATGCCCTACGCCAAAATTGATTACTCGTTGGATATGTACTACGAGGACGACGATTTTACTGACCCATGGCGGCATTCCGAAACGGTAGTTCTACACCACGGAAACGCCAAGAATGCGCGGTTATGGTACGCCTGGGTTCCGTTGCTGGCCCGGCAGTACCGAGTGGTGCGGTTAGACGCGCGGGGATTCGGGCGCTCGACAGTGCCTCCCGAGGGATACCGCTGGTCGTTGAGCCGGTTCGCAGCTGATGTGCGTCGGCTGCTGGACTACCTGGAGTTAGAGCGGGTGCACCTCATCGGGGAAACCGTGGGGGGAACGATTTCGTTGCAATTCGCTTCTGAATATCCGGACCGTCTGCTGTCGGTTACCACCTGCACCTCGCCTTACAAATTCGCGGGAGTTCCCTCCTATCTGGAGTCGTATAACCAGGTCAGAGAAGAGGGAATAGAGGCGTGGGTGCGAGCCACGTCGGAACGCCGGCTGGAACCCGGAGATTCCGATGAGGCGCACCAGGAGTGGTATATCAACCAGATGGCGCAAACCCAGCCGAGGGTGGTAATGGAAACTCTGGATTATCTGTCCCGGCAAGACCTGACCGAGACGCTGCGGCGCATCCGGACGCCGGCGCTGGTGTTGGCGTCGGAGCAGAACGCCCGGGAAAACCCGGATCGCACCACCGGAATGGCCGGCCTGCTGCCCAATGGCCGCCTGCGCATAATTCCCGGAACAAGCGGGTACGTGCAACACTCCGCCCCGGAGAGCTGCGTGCAGGCTTGGCGGGAGTTTGTTGGCTCTTTGTGAGGTCGCAATGGGCGCCGGCAAGCCGGGCTAGGGGCGAGCGTTTATCCGCCCCTATCTAAATACCCGGAGAATTTAAGCCCAAGGCAATCAGAACAGCGAGCGAGACTGACCACCATCCACGTTCAGGCACGTTCCCGTAATCAGGTCTGCGCGCTCCGATGCTAGAAAGGCCACCGTCTCGCCGATGGGCTCGGGCCAGCCAAACTTGCCGGCAGGCAGGTTGCGCGAGATGAAATCGCCCACCACTTCGGGGGTATTGTTCTGCTGGAAACGGTCCCATGTGCTGCCTGGGAAGTCAATGGAGCCGGGCGCCACGCAGTTGACCAGCACGTTTTCGGGGGCCAGATTCAGCGCGAGATGCTTGGAAAAAGCTATAAGGCCGGCCTTTCCGGTCATGTAGTCCACCGACCCGCCGTATTCTCGTCCATAAATCGACGAGATGCTGATGATGCGGCCCCACTTCTGCTCTCTCATATGGGGTAGCACCAGGTAGACCAGCTCCACTGCGCTCAAGAGGTTTACCTCCAGTCCCTCCCTGAACCGCTCCATGCCCGTTGTCAGGAAGTCAACCTCGCCCCGGCGGCCCCCGACGTTGTTCACCAAGATGTCAACCTCGCCCAACTGCGAGACCGTTTCATTATGGAAGTGAATCAAGTCTTCATGATGGGTGACGTCGGCCTGCACGGCGACTACCTGCATCCCTGCCTCGGCGAGCTCGGATCGAGTTTCTTCCAGTTGCTCGACTCCCCGTGCGCAGATGGCGATCTTGCATCCTTCGCGTCCCAGAGCGGCTGCCGACTGCTTGCCCAGCCCGTGGCTGCCGCCGGTAATCATTGCAACTCTACCCTGTAGTCCTAAGTCCATAACGCCCTCCGATGCCAGTAAAATTGTCTGCGGAGATTATAGTAGGGCATCAGGATCCTTGCACGGCAGCCGCAATGACCACGCACGCCTGGGATGTTTACGGGGAGACGTTTATGACCGAAGGGTAAATCCAGCTATAATCGGTCCTGCCACACAGTCTGTCGCGGGAGGAATGCCGAATGCTGGCCTTGGAAGGGATCAAAGTGCTGGACTTCTGCCGCAACGCCCCTGGAATGTTCACCACCATGATATTGGCCGACATGGGGGCCGATGTACTGATGGTGGAACGGCCTATGGACGAAGCGCGGGCCGCTTATGAGCGCATCGTCGCGGGCATTGAAACGCCGGAAGACGAACGCCGCCACGCATCTTTTAACTCCCTTCAGCGAAACAAGCGCAGTATCGCCCTTAACCTCAAGAAACCGGAAGCTCTGGAAATCTTCCGGCAGTTGGCCGCCGACGCCGACGTGGTGGTGGAAGGTTTCCGGCCCGGGGTAGTCAATCGCCTTGGCGTCGGCTACGAGCAGGTGAAGGAAATCAACCCCCGGGCCGTCTACTGCTCGGTGTCCGGCTACGGGCAGGCCGGACCCTACTCGCAGATGGCAGGACATGACATAAACTATATCTCCTTCGCTGGAGCCCTGGGACTGATTGGCGACTCGCCCGACGGCAAGCCGGCCATTCCCCTCAATCTGATAGCCGACTATGCCGGGGGCGGACTCTGCGGAGCAGTGGGCATCCTGGCGGCGCTGATGGCCCGGGAGAAGACCGGACGAGGGCAGTATGTGGATATCGCCATGACCGAGGGCGTGCTGTATATGCTCTGCGGTATGATTGCCGATGCCTTCTCGCAAGGATACAAGCCCTCTCGCGGGAGCGCCAGGCTCAACGGTGGTTCGCCCTACTACAACGTTTACCGCACGGCTGACGGCAAGTATTTCTCTGTCGCTGCCATCGAGCCGTGGTTCTGGGAAAACCTGTGCCGCACCATCGGGAGAGGGGACCTGATTCCCCACCAGACCGCCGGCGACGCCAAGAGAGCAGAGATTGCAGAAACCCTGAAGGAGACGTTCCTCACCAAGACCCGCGACGAATGGTTCGATGCGCTGCGGGAAGCCAATATCTCGGTAGGCAAGGTATACGACCTAGATGAGGCTCTTGAAGACCCGCAGTTTCTGGCTCGTGGCATGGTAGTGGAACTGGAAGCGTCGGGAGTTCCCGACGGCAAGGCGCGGCAGCCGGGTATACCGTTCCACTTGTCCGAAACCCCCGGGGAAGTGCGGTTCCCCGGCAGCGTGACCGGTCAGCACACCGCCGAAGTGCTGTCGGCCTTGGGCTATGACTCCGGCCGGATTGCTGCCTTGAAGGCCAAGGGGGTGGCAGTGTAAGCCTGGGTCGCGGGGCGTGCTATACTTGGGGGCGGTTTTTGTGCCTATTGCATCCCAATCCATTTGAGACAGACATATGATCAAGCGATTCTCAGTTTTATATGTTGGTCAGATTGACCTAGACGATGTGGGCGCCAACGGCCGGAACCCCGACGGGCGCCGCTACCCCAACGAGAAATTGGTGCAGTCTTTTGACCACGCCATGGCCCTTGCCAAGCAGATGGATGACTCGGGGTTTTACTGTCTATGGGCGGCGGAGCATCATTTCCAGCGGGAAGGCTATGAGTGCATCCCGAACCTCACCTTGCTGGGAGTCCATCTCGCGGCTCATACCAAGAATCTGAAGTTCGGCGCGGCCTTCAACATCGTCCCCATGTGGCATCCGCTTCGCTTGGCCGAAGATTTTGCCATGGGCGACGTGCTTACCGGCGGCAGGCTGGTCTTTGGCGTAGGTCGGGGTTACCAGAGCCGGGAGGTGGAGACCTTCGGCGCGCCCCTGCTGGATCAGGACTCCAACCGCGAACTGTTTGAAGAACAGGTTGACATCATCCTGAAAGCCTTTAACCAGGAGTCTTTCAGCCACCACGGTAAGCATTACCAAATTCCGCCGGATGTTCCTTATCGCGGCTACCAGTTGAAGGACATTACTCTGGTGCCCCGCCCTCTAAACCTCCCAGTGGAAATATGGCAGCCGGTGACCAGCGGCCGCACCATTGATTTCATCGCCAAGAAGGGAATCAATGGCATGACCGCCCTGAGCGGCGAGAAGATTGTGGAACAGTTCTTTGGGCAGTATCAGAAAGCGGCGGCCGGCGCCGGGCGCGACCTGGAACTGGGCCAGAACATGGCGTTGGGGTTCGGGTTTTATCTGGCCGATTCCCAGAAAGAGGCTGTGGAGCGAGTTCGCCCCTTCCACGACGAACGCTACAAATGGTTTGCTCCTTTCGGCTTGGTTCGATATGTGGACGAACAGGGGCGTATGTGGGGTTCTCCGGGCGCTCCCGCCCGCACGCCAACCGTGGAAGACGGGGTGCAGCAGAAGGCCTGGCTCTGCGGGCCGCCGGACGTTTTCATCGAGACTTTCCGGGAGCTGGAAGAGAAATACCCTGGTCTTGAGGACGTCGTGCTTCAGTGGCCGGAGGGGATGCCCTGGCACGAGCTAAGCAGTCAGTTGGAAATTTTCTCCCGCGAAGTGATGCCCGCCTTTGCAGGACGCGGTTAAGCCGCGAATTTCTTCATAATACGGGAACAAGGCGTAATACTCAGCAGGGGATAAAGCAGAACGGGCGGCGGCAGAGGCCCAGCCGCCCTGATTTTGGGGAGCCAGGACGAATCAGTCCATACCATCCGCCTAGAGGTGAGCAGTTGGCCGACCCAGACCACGTGGCTCTGGCGCGATCCGGGTCTATCGCCATTGCCCGGTGGCGCGAACTGACCTTTCGCAGCGTCAACACTCGCCTTCCGCGCTTTGACTTGGGTTATAGGCTGGAGGACCGCGCCGCAAGCGAAACTTTTACTGCCGAGTTCGTCTACGGGCGGCCGTCGCTTGACCTTTCTGGCGCATTTCTCAGCGGCATGAAGTTGCCAGGAGCAGACCTGCGGCACGACGACCTGAGCGACGCCGACTTTACGGGTTGCGACTTCCGAATGGCGGACCTTTCGGGCGCGAACCTTACCAACGCCCACCTGTTCCGCGCCAGCTTGCCCCACGTTAACCTGACAGGCTCTCAACTTGCCGGCTGTTCATTGACTCGCGCCAACCTGTCTAACGGAAACTTGCGCCAGGCAGTCCTCAAAGGCGCAGACCTCTCCTATGCCAGCCTGTCTTACGCCAATCTTCAGGAAGCCGACCTCAGCGGAGCCAACCTCACTTCCGCCGACCTGTCTTGGGCCAACGTCTCCCGCGCGAACCTGCGCGGCGCTATCCTCACGACAACCTCGCTCCTCATGGCGGACCTTTCGGGAGCGGACTTGCGCGGAGCAAGGATTCTGCGCGCCGGTCTGGATAGCGCCATACTGCACCAGGCGACGGCGGGGGGGACGCTGTTCGCCAACTGCGACCTGCGAAGGGCAATCGGCTTAGAAACAATGAATCATACGGCGCCCAGCACCATAGCTTTGGATACACTGGCGAATTCCGGGGGCAGGATTCCGGGGCAATTTTTACTGGGCGCGGGCGTGGCTGAGCCATTGGTCGCCGCCCAGGAAGTTATGAAATCCGAGAGACGAACCTTCCCGACGACCCTGTTGGTCGGCGCGATGGCCGACAATGAGCTGACCGAGCGGTTACGTTTCACTCTTCAATCCGCCCGGATTCCGGCGTGGATACTTTACGCCGACGACGAGGATGCCTTAAACACCGGCGAGGCTTCCCTAGACTATACCGTCTATTATGATCGGCTTGCTCTCGTTTGCACGGACAGAGCGTTGGAAAACCCGCTGACCAGCCGCTATTTCGCCGAGCTGGCGCGCGCCGGGAAACAGCCTAATTCCGCGCCGATGATTGCGCTGGGATTCGGGGAACTGCTTTATCAGCGAAAAGATCGGCTTTGTAACCAATTGAGAAACGGCGACTGTCTGGATTTCCGAACCAGGGAAGACAAAGCCATTGAGTCGCTGGTGCGGCAATTATCCGCACCGGTTTTCTAGCCGGTTCCCCAATCGGTTATTCCGCAGGCGTGTCCTTGCCCAGCATCAGGCAGGCTTCTCCCCACTGGGCCGCGTCGTTTAGGTCCCAATCCCCAGTTGTGCCAGAGGGGCGTAAACGCACTCCCTCGCTGCCGCCGTAGACCAGCAGCACTACCCCCTCCCCGGAGTCTTCTGAGAGCGCGGCCATTGCCTGGCAAGGGCCGCCGGTATCCCAGCCCGTAACCTCGCACCACTCGTCCTCTCCGCGGGGATTGGGGGCCATAACCCTCGAAACCGGGCGAGGGTTTTCCAGCAAATCGAACATGCGATGCATAGCCAGTGGGCTGTTTTCTTCGTCCGTCACTTCTACTTCAATAAGCATGATTGCGGTCTCCGCTGCAGGATGGTGTATGCCGGGCTTTGTTGACACCCTGGCAGGCCCTTCGTATCATACCCGGCAATGACAGGCTCAGCATATAGGGGGTGAAACGTGGCCCTTGGAATCAGAACTTACCGTCCCTTAGTGTCCGGCGCCCAGCATATGGTTTCCAGCGGCCACTATTTGGCCACCGCCGCGGGTTTTCGCATCCTGGAACAAGGCGGAAACGCGACAGACGCCGGCGTGGCTGCCGGTATTGCTATCAACGTCACATTGCCGCAGTGGACGGGTTTCGGCGGAGTGGCGCCGATCATTATCCACGATGCCGCCAGCGGAGAAACGGTGTCCATCAGCGGTTTGGGCCGGTGGCCCAAGGCCGCGAACATAGACTACTTCAACCGCCATCAGAACGGCGAGCTGCCCGTAGGCGTTCTCCGCTCGGTCACCCCGGCCGCCGCCGATGCCTGGCTTACGGCATTGCGTCTCTACGGCACTATGACGTTCGAGCAGGTTATTACACCTGCCTTGGAACTGGCGGAGCAGGGTTTCCCGATTCCGGCCACGTTGCAGTCGGCGCTCGCCCGCACGGGCGATTCCCTCATAGGCGACTCTGACGGCGATGGCCGGTGGCCTTCAACCGCCGCGATATTCTTCCCGGGCGGACGCCGCCCCGATGTGGGCGACATTCTGGTGCAGAAGGATTTGGCCCGCACATTCCGCCGGCTTATTGAGGTTGAACGGGCCCATGCAGGACAAGGGAGAGAAGCCGCCATTCAGGCGGCCCGTGATTTCTTCTACAAGGGGGAAATCGCTGAAGAGATGATCCGTTTCGTTCAGAATGAGGGCGGGTTCTTGTCTATGGAAGACCTGGCCGAGTTCAGCGCCGGGGTAGATACCCCGCCGTCGATAGACTACAAGGGTATCCAGGTCTATGCCTGCGGCCCCTGGTGCCAGGGGCCGGTCAACCTTCAGACCCTCCAGATGTTGGAAGGATTTGACCTCAAAGGCATGGGGCACAACTCTGCGGCTTATGCCCACACGGTGCTTGAAGCCCTTAAGCTGGCCTTCAGCGACCGTGAAAGCTACATTGGCGACCCGGATTTCGTTGATGTGCCGATGGACGGCCTGCTCTCCAAGTCCTACGCGGCCGAGCGGGGGGCGTCCATCCACCCGGAACGGGCCGAACCGGAAATGCCTCTGCCGGGCGACCCGTGGCCTCACATGGGTGCGCCGGCGCGTAACGGCTATGGGAAACGACCGGAGGCGGTGGCGGGAGGTTTGCCTGCGGATACCAGCTACGCCTGCGTTATAGACTGTTGGGGGAATGCTTTCTCCGCCACTCCCAGCGACAGCTTTGGCACATCTCCCATAGTGCCGGGATTGGGCTTCATAGTGTCTTCTCGAGGTTCGCAGACCTGGCTTGACCCGGAACATCCCAGCGCCCTTGCTCCAGGCAAGAGGCCCCGGCTTACCCCCAACCCGGCGTTGGCGATGCGCGACGGCAAGCCGTTGATGCCTTTCGGCACACCCGGGGGCGACGTGCAGCCGCAGTCCATGGTGCAGCTATTCCTGAACGTGTTTGAGTTCGGTATGGATGTTCAACAGGCCGTGGAGGCCCCTCGTTTCTCGACGTGGAGCTTTCCCAATTCCTTCTGGCCGCACGCCTATCATCCCGGGCTAGTGGGAGTTGAGGGACGCATGGACTCGCAGGTTGTCGGCGAGCTCTCCCGGATGGGCCACAAGGTTGATGTGTGGGATGACTTTACCCCGCGCATGGGCTGCTTGTGCGCCGTGCAGGCAGACCGGAGACGGGGCGGTTTGAGCGGGGGAGCCGATCCCCGCCGCGACGGGTATGCCATGGGGCGTTAGCAGTTCAAGAGGGTTCAGCCTTGAAGGAATACTATAAGGGGGGCGGGTTCAATACCCGCCCCGATTGGTCTGCTCTTCGGACTATTCCGCCGTTCTTCCGCCGTCAATCACCAGCTCGGAACCGGTCATGAAGGATGCCTCGTCGGAAGCAAGGAACAGCACGCCGTAGGCCACGTCTTCCGCAGTGCCTAGCCGGCCCAGGGGGGTGCGGTTGAGGCGGTCCTGGCGATAGGCTTCCTCGGAAAGCATCCCGGCCGTCATTGGGGTTTCGATGGTGCCGGGATGCACCGAGTTGCACCGGATGCCGTCGCGCGCGTACTGGATGGCGGTGGACTTGGTGAACAGCCGCACTGCGCCCTTGGACGCGGTATAGGCCGACGAGAGAACGTTGCCGACCAGTCCGGCCACGGACGATATGTTGACGATAGAGCCGCCGCCGCTGTCCCGCATGGCGGGAATGGCGGCCTTGGTGCCGAGGAAGACGCCTTTGGCGTTGATGTCCATCACCTGATCCCACTCCTCGGCCGAAGTTTCCGTCACGTTATGGGTGCGATAGATACCGGCATTGTTCACCAGGATGTCGAGCTTGCCGAATCGCTGAACCGCCTCGTTTACGGCGGCCTGCCAGGACTCCTCGCTGGTAACGTCCAGCCTGACAAAAACGCACTCGCCGCCGCTTTCGTTTATCTCGGCTTCGGTGCGCCGGCCTTCGTATTCCAGCACGTCTCCGATGACGACCTTGGCGCCTTCTCCGGCGAACAGCCTGGCCTCCACGGCCCCCATGCCGCGGGCGCCGCCGCTAATTAGCGCAACCTTATTTTCCAGTCGCATATCAAACCTCCAACTATTGGCGGGAATTCCAGCACTTTCCCGATTTTAGTTGCTGCTGCGGCCTAGTCAAGGCGCGAAATTGGCGTTGAAAGGGTTGCGTATCAGATATAGAATGCTCTGGCTTTGAGCATCCCAAGCAAAATCGCCTTTGGCCAAAATGCTCCATACGCCAGCGGTCTCTCTTCGCTTCTTTGTGTTTGCGCTGATTCTCATTCTTGCCGCGAGCTGCGGCGGGGATAGGGCGCAGGACTTCGATGTCGAACTGTTCAACGGCGAAAGGTTCCTTCTGTCGGAACAATATGCCGATAAGGCCGTGGTCATCAACTTCTGGTATCCAAGCTGCCCGCCCTGCCGCGAGGAAATGCCCGAATTTCAAAGGGCTTGGGAAAGTTTGGACGGCGAGCCGGTGCGTTTCCTAGGAATGTTCGTGCCAAAAGGATTGGATACCGAACCGGCGGCGCGGAGGTTTGTAGCGGAGCTTGACCTGACCTTTGATTTCGCCACAGACTGGGGGGGAGCCGTCTCCACCGCTTATGGAATTGAGCATTACCCCACAACCTGGTTCATAAAACGGGACGGAAAGGCAGCGAAGATATACGCCGGCCCTCTGAACGTAGATAGTATCACCGGAATCATCCGGGAAATGACCGGAGGATAAAGAAGCGACAGGCCTAGCCAACCGGCTGAAGCCATAACGCTGGGAAATGGGTGTTCTAGACTGGATTCTAGTAATCATCCGGTGGGGTCATGCCCTGGCGGCAGTTGCGTGGGTTGGGGGCGGTATCTTCTACTTGCTGGTGCTCCGCCCTGCCGTCCGGCGTTCTCAGGGACTGCCGCCGGAGACCGGAGCGGCTATCAGAGACGAATTCCGCGGGCTGGTGACCACTGCCATCGCCGTGCTATTGCTGACTGGCGCTATCCTGTCCGTAGCGAGGTTGACCGGAGACGCAGCCACTGTCCCTTATGCAGTGGCGCTGGGTGGGAAGATCGCCCTAGCGCTCTATATGTTTTATGTTGTGCTCCGGGTGCGGCGCGGCGATTACGGGGATGAGCAGGCCACCGGAGGAGGGTGGCTGCGGCGCGGCGTCCGGCGTCTTAGCAGCCCGATGGCCCTGTTGGTCATCGGCATCGTGGTAATCGGCTTGTCCGACGTTCTTGACGCGCTTATTGAAGACGCGCTGGCCGTATAGACACAGCCAGGGAATTGTGAGAGGGGAAACTTGAAAAAAGACTTGATGGAGATTCTGGCCTGTCCGGTGTGCAAAAGCTCGCTGGAGCTAAGAGTAGAGGCGGAAGATGGCGACGAGGTAGTTACCGGCTCCCTTTACTGCTCCGCCTGCGATGAATCCTATCCCATCGAGGACACGATTCCCAATCTGCTGCCGCCGGAGCTTCGCCGGGAATTGGCCTGATCCGGCTTTCCGTCCCAGAGGCTGCTGAGGGATGCAGGGAACGCAGAGGATTGCGGATGAATCCAAATCTCTGCGCTCTCTGCGTTATTTTGTGAGTGATCTGTTTTGGAAAATATAGGCTGGTCTAGCCTTCGCCGGTCAAAACCTGAACCACTAGGGGCGCCAATCCCTCGGCGCGCTCGCGCAGAGCATCGCGGCTAAGATTCTCGATGGGGTGTTCGGTATAGATGGTGGGATAGTCGGGCGCCCCCCACATCCGAGCCATACCCGTGGCCGTTGGCACGAACCGGTCGGTGCAGATGGTGGCCGAAGGGATACCGGCGTTCTCGACGTGAATTCCGTCGTGCACACTGCACGCGCTGCACGACCCTCAATCGCCGATGGCGATGATGACGGAATCGCACTCCGCCGCCAACTCCGCGATAGCCGACGGCTCTGCCGGCCGGGAAGCGCTGGGTTTGCGGTGCCACTTGATGCTGGCAATCTCGTACCGGGTGCGAAGCACTTCCGCCAGCTCCTCCAACAGAACGTCGGCGTTGCGTTTGCTGTCGTCTATCAGCCCCAACCGGGTGCCGGCCAGACTAGCCAAGCGCGGAGCGCCGTTGAACGGAGCAACTATCGGCTGGGTTACCGGGTTTACCAACACATGCTCATTGGTTGTGGTCATCATTCCC
Organism: Dehalococcoidia bacterium; assembly: GCA_965199995.1. Classification (GTDB taxonomy): domain Bacteria; phylum Chloroflexota; class Dehalococcoidia; order Lucifugimonadales; family UBA3495; genus VXOI01. The sequence goes on from OZ241328.1 coordinate 935,666, forward strand.
TCCATACTCAGAGTTCCCTCTCCGGAGAGGGAGAGGATTAGGGCAAGGGCATTAAATTCAGGGTATTGCTTTTGTTACCGCCGTGCTGCCCACTTTCGGCCCCCAACTGGGTATCACCGACGACATATTGGATTCTTCCCCTCCGGCGAACACCAGGAGGATATCGGATGGGTCGGGGATTAGCTGGACCGGCAGGGATTCATCGCCCGGCTCTACTTCCCCAGCAAGCACAAGGGCTTGCTTCAGTTCCGCTACATTGCGGCGGGCGCGCTGGAATATAAAATCACGAACCTGGTCTTTGCTCCATTCCCGCCATAAGCCGGAGTTGCCCGCAATGGTAACCACAATCTGCCCCTGCCGCACTCCGGTTCCTGTCTCGCCCACGGAACCCGACGTTGACATACTGGTGCCGAGGGTTGAAGCCACATCGGAGATGGCCATCAGAATGGCCTCGGGCCGCCCCACGGAACGCACCTGTCGGGGCGATTCACCGGCGAATACGGTGACGGTGCTTTGTTCTGCCTCGAAACCGCGCTCCACATGGAGCGGAGTCCAATGGGTTTCAGTCTCTGCCTCCGCGATACAGTAGGTGTACTTGCCCGGGTGTCCGATAACGCTGCGGTCGAACACGCCGGGAATGGCGGCGCAGGCGTTCATCAGGACGAGGCGTATAGCCCGCCCGATGGTTGCATTGGCCCGGTTGCCCGGCCCGAAAAGGTTGTTGCGAGCGTTGATGTTCAGATCCCGCACCACTGGGCCGTTGACGAGGGTCAGAATGGCCGAGCCGCCCATGCTGGATGACGGGCCGACCAGGTTGAACACCGGGTCCAGCATGGCTTCGGTAGCGGTCAGCACCACCGGCATATACTCCGGCAAGCAACCGGCCATTACAGCGTTGGCCGAGACCTTGCCGACGGTAATCTCGCGCCGCCGCTCCGGCAGCTCGCCAACGACTTCGCCGGACGGGCGTCCGGTGCGCTCGATGAATTCTGCCACGCGCGCCTCCGTGGGCGGCACGACGGGGAGACCGTCGGTCCAGCCCAGCTCGTAGCATCTTTCGATGGCGTCTAGCGCCGTGTCCCACTGGACGGTGGTAGTTTCGCCGATTTCAGTCAAGGGTGTGTTGCTCCTGTAGTTGAATCTTTTGGAGGATGGGAGTAATCCCTTGGTGGAATTTGTCTAGCTTTTGGATCATCCAGGATTGGAATTCGCTCCAGGATTCAGTATCTTGAAACACATCGCCGGGGCGGTAAATTGCTGCCCGGGTTTGCTGTCTGTTTCCTGTATTCGTTTCCCGAGAAAACCACTCACCAAATTCGGAATCCGCCAAGTCTGCCTCAACGCTTTCTCTGTGCTGCTTAAATGTCTGATAGACCATCCGGCTCCAATCAGACCCTTCGGCGTCCCTCTTGTCTATATACAGTTCAAGGCCCGGGTTACCGCTGTGCCAAGTAGCGCATACCACGCTCGCTTTATTACATGTTCAATGACGATGTACTGTGCGGAGCTTCTCCCAACTGGTCGAGGTTATCAGCCAGCCACGGCGTGAAATCCCTGGCTTCATTGGGTCAGGCTTCGCGCAGGTCAACCCGCTCGATTTGGGCTAGGTTTGGAGTGGTCATGGCTACACCCTTCAGTCAGCGGCTTGCTGAGTGGGCGAGCGGAGCGTTACTGTGCCGTCGGGGTCGTGGCGATGGAAAAAGATGGCTTCCAGTATCCGCTCGCCGCGCTTCGGATTCTGTCCGGATTGCCGCAAGCAATTCTTCTCGCAACGCTCGGTTGTCTTCGCGGCGTTCCTGCTTCTCTGTTCGGAACTCTTCCCGTATTTCCTTCCGCAACGACCGGATGTCTGTCATTACCCAGAAGAAGGCGCCGGCCACTAGCACCGCTAACGACGAGAAGGCCGCAACGAAAACTTCTATTGTTACCATAAATTACCTCTTGGAGGCCCAGCATGCCGGCGCGCTGATACTATTATCGGCGCGCCGACTTCCCATTCCGCCCAGTCTACACCCGGCGGTACTTGGAGAGGGAGCGAAGTTCGCGGGGCGGGTTCATGTGCTGGCCGCGGATGGTGTATGAGACCTCGGCCACGTAGACGTCGCCGTGAGAGTCTACGGCGATGCCATGCGGGGCGATGAACTGGCCGGCGCCTTCCCCTTCGTCCTTGGAGCCGAACATACAGACGCGGTTGCCCTCCAGGTCATAGATGCTGACGCGGTGGCCGAGGCCGGGAGCGTCGTCCACGCCACCCATACCGTTCAGCTCGCCGACGTAGATATGCTCGCCCCACAGCACCATTGAGTCAGGCCGGTGGATGTTGTTCCACATGGTGATGAAGTTTCCTTCGGCGTCGAAAATCTGGATGCGGTGGCACTCGCGGTCAACTACGTACACCCGGTCGTTGCTGTCGAAAGCGATGTTGTGGGGGCGGATGAACTGGCCGGCGTCTATACCCGGCTCGCCCCAAGAGAATTTGTACTCGAGCTGGCTGCTGTACACGTGAACACGGGAGTTGCCATAGCCGTCGGAGACGTAGATGTCGCCGTTGCTGGGCCGGGTGGCGGCGGAGGTGGGCCGGTTGAAAGGCTCGCCGCTCCAGCGGGGAGCCGGGTTGTTGCGCTCGCCCAATTCCCAGACTTTCTCGCCGTTGGCGCTGAACTTCTGGATGGTGTGGATACCGTCGTCGGCGGCCAGCAGCGAGTCATCGTGGCCAATGTACAGCCCGTGGGTGCGGTTTTCGCTGAACAGTCCCTCGCCGAAGGAGCGCATGTAGTTGCCGTCGCGGTCGAAGACCATGATGGGATTCTTGCCGCGAGTGAGCACGAATACGTTGTCGCTGGAATCGCAGGCCACGCCGGGGCATTCCTGGAAATTCACGTCATTAGGTAGCTTCGCCCAATCCTCGACGAATTCGTAACGGAAATCGCCTTCGCCGTATACTTCTGGCATTGTTAACATCCTTTCGTTGCGGAATTTGCCCGGCCGCGCTGCGTCGAGGCGGGCGGCAGGCAAGGGTAATCCTAAGCCCGCCCAGTTGGGGTGTCAACGGGCGGGCTTAGGTGTCCGGCTTCTTGTTCCGGCGAGGACATTGTTTCGGCGAGGGGCAAAGAAAGGCGAGGCGTCACCGAATCGAGTCGCGGCCCTCGCCCTTAAGATAGTCAGCGGTGCGCAATGCCAGGGCCTGGATGGTTGCTGTAGGGTTGATACAGGCGCTGGTGGTAAAGATGCTGCCGTCGATGATGAACAGGTTAGGCACGTCGTGGCAACGGCCCCAGCGGTCAACGACGGAACTCACGGGGTCGAGGCCCATGCGGGCCGTACCTAGAAGATGCCAGCCGGCATTGCGCCGCAAGCGAGACGTGAGAATCTGTTTAGCGCCAGCGGCTTCCATCACTTCCTTTGCCCGCTCTACGCCGTGGTCCAGCATCCTGTTGGTGTTCTCACTAACCGTGTATTCGATTTTGGCCGCTGGGATTCCGTTGCTGTCGGTCTCGTTGGAATCGAGGGTTATCAGGTTATGCTCTTCCGGCAGATCCTCGGTCATAATTGTGATGCCGACAGTGTGCCCGAAGCGATCATCGAAGGCTTGGTGATGTCCCTCCCCCCACGGGATGCGCTCGCCCAGGAGGCCGCCGAGAGCGGTGGGCAATGGGGAACCGCCGAGAGCCAGAATCTGTAGGTCGTAACCGCGAACGAAGCCCCGGCGGGTGTCGGTTTCGTAGAACTCCTGGCTAAGCATTGTGCTGCCGCGGGGGAAGCCGTCTTCTGTGCCCAGCCACTCGTCGAACACGCCAACCACTACTCCCGCCGGGTGGTGCATGAGGCACTTGCCTACTAGTCCGCTGCTGTTGGCGAGGCCATCGGGGAACAGCGGGGAGGTGGAGTTGAGCAACAAGCGCGGCGTGCCGATGCCGTTGCAGGCCATCACCACGGCTTTGGCTTTCTGCTCAACCAGGTTGCCGTCGGCGTCGTAATACAGCGCGCCGGTGGCCTTACCGGTGCTGTCCACCAGTATTTCCCGAACGCGGGCGTTGGTCTTAAGCTGAGCGCCCAATTCCAGGGCCTTAGGCCAGTAGGTGAGGTCGGTGCTGGCCAGGGAACGCAGATAGCCGCCTGAGTCCGGCTCGCGTCCATCGTAGGTTACCGAAGATATGGCGGTGTCGGATGCCCACCAGTGCCAACCGAGCTTATCGAAGCCCTTGGCTATAATTTCCCCGCCGGGCCGGATGGACAAGGGCGGGCAGGGCCGCTCGGGTTTGGGCGGGTAGGCCGGGTCGCCCCTAAGCCCGGACACGCCCATCATGCGGTCATTTAAATCAAAGTAAGACTCCAGCTCGTCGTAGGTCAGCGGCCAGTCGTCGGCCACCCCGTCCAGCGTCCGCACGCGGAAATCAGAGGGGTGAAAGCGCGGATAATGGGAGCCATAGTGGACTGTGCTGCCGCCGACGGCGTTGTACATATAAGGGGCGATTGGCGACGCATCGCTGTTTACTGGGTAGTCCTGGGGCAGTTTGCGCACGCTAGGGTCGGGGTGAAATTCCGTTTGCCAGAAAAGCTGGCTCTGAGGGTTGGTGGCCGGGTAGGCGTCCCGAGGAACCCAATCGCCCTGCTCAAGACACAGGACGTTTATGCCGGCCTCGGCCAAGCTCCAGACGAAGGCGGCCCCGGAGGCTCCGGCTCCGATTACCAGAACGTCGGGTATATCCTGGTTGCTTGCCATCTCGTTTCTCCGCTTTTGGAATGAGTCTGCTGCGTCAAACCGCCCTGGGTGTCTACTCCCGCTCGAACACAGCAGCAACGCCCTGGCCGCCGCCAACGCACATGGTTTCGAGGCCGAACTGAGCGTTGCGGCGCTCCATCTCGTGAAGGAGAGTGGTCAGAATGCGGGCGCCGGTGGCCGCGATTGGGTGGCCCAGCGAGATGCCGGAGCCGTTGACGTTCAGATTCTCCTCGTGGGGCAGTTTCCATTCGCGCAAAACCGCCAGCACCTGGGCGGCAAAGGCTTCATTCAGCTCGATGAGGTCCATGTCCTCAAGGGAAAGGCCAACCTTGGCCATTACTTTCTGCACCGCCGGTACGGGGCCGATGCCCATGGTCGCCGGGTGGCAGCCCGTTACGGCCCATCCCCTAAGGAAGGCCATTGGCGTAAGACCTAGCTCTTCCAGTTTGTCCTCGCCGACCACCAGACACACGGAGGCAGCATCATTCTGGCTGCTGGCGTTTCCCGCGGAGACAGTGCCGTCGCGCATTACCGGGCGCAGGCGGGCCAGCGTTTCCATGTTGGTATCGGCGCGGGGGCCTTCGTCGCGCTCGAAAGGCACCGGGTCGCCGCGGCGCTGCGGAACGGGGACAGATACAATTTCCTTGTCGAATCTGCCCTCGCTCTGGGCGGCGACGGCGCGCTGGTGACTGCGGAGGGCATACTCATCCTGCTCAGCGCGGGCAATTTCGTACTCGCGGGCGAGGTTCTCGGCGGTCTCAACCATTCCGCCCGGGATAGGGCCAAAGCGCTCGTCGGGCGAGATGGTCACCCGGGCGCGGGCTAGGCGGTCGTGGAAAGTTACTGAGCCGAAGCGGGCGCCCCAGCGGGATTCGTTGCTGTAGAACTCGGCGCTGCTCATGCTCTCAACGCCGCCGGCGATTACCACGTCGGCATTCTCGGTTTGCACCAGCATACTGGCGTTAAGAATAGCCTGTAGGCCAGAGGAGCAACGCCGGTCGAGCTGGTAACCCGGCACTTCGATGGGCAGCCCGGCCTTTAGCCCGGCCAGCCGCCCGATGGCAGGATTCTCGCCGCTGGGGTAGCCGTGGCCCAGAATGACGTCGTCAACTTTGGCTGGGTCCAGCTTTGAGCGGTCTAGGGTTTCCTTGATGACCGTGCTGGCCAACTCTGCGGCCGAGACATCCCGCAGGGTGCCGCCGAAATTCCCAACGGCGGTGCGAACAGGGGAAACAATGGCAACGCGACGCATTAGACGCTCCTATTTCGGGGATAATAACAGCCGGAAAATCTAGGGGGAGAATTTTCGGCTATGATAACCGTAACCGGCGATACTGTCGAATGGCGCCGCCCAACAGTCAGCCGCTCGCGCCCTCGATAAGCTGCAAATACTTGTAGCCGGAGCCGGTGTTGAACAGCACGGTGGTTTCGTCTCGCCGCAGGAACCCTTCATCTATGAGGCGCCGGTAGCCCACCAGTGTGGCCGCCCCCTCGGGGCAGGCGAAGATACCTTCGGCAGTGGCTAGTTCGTACATGGCGGCTACCATATCGGCGTCGGAAATCGCCAGCGCCGTCCCCCCGGTGTCGCGGATGGCGCGGAGCATCAGGTAGTCCGCGAAGGGGCCGGGAACTCGCAGCCCGTCGGCGACGGTGGCCGCGTTGGGCCAGGGTTTCGCGGTATCCTTGCCCTCGTTAAAGGCTTTGACTATGGGCTGGCATCCTTCGGCTTGCACGGCGATGAACTTGGGCAAGTCTCCTTCTATCCAGCCCAGCTCCAGCAACTCCAGAAAGCCTTTGTGCATTCCGATAATCCCAGTGCCGCCGCCGGCTGGGTAAATTATGGCCTCCGGCATCCGCCAGCCGAACTGCATCGCCAGCTCCAAGCCCATGGACTTCTTGCCTTCGGCCCGGTATGGCTCCTTAAGAGTGGAAAGGTCAAAGAGTCCCTGTTCTTGAGCGACTGCTACGGCTTGTCGGCCGGCGTCGCCTATCAGCCCGTCCACGAGATTGAGTTCCGACCCGGCGACGAGGCACTCTTTTTTATTGGAATCCGGCGCGTCCTGGGGCATAAACACTTTGGCGGAGAGCCCGGCCCGGGCGCAGTAGGCGGCGGCGGCCCCGGCGGCATTGCCAGCCGACGGCATGGTGAAACCCGCCGCGCCCAGCTCCAGGCCCTTGGATATGGCGGCGGATATGCCCCGGGCCTTAAAAGTCCCTGTGGGGTTAAGCCCTTCTTCCTTTACAAAAAGATTCGATACGCCCAGCTTGTCCCCTAGGTTCTTCACCTCGATGAGGGGTGTGCCGCCTTCACCGAGGGAAACAATGTTGTAGGGGTCATCCACCGGCAGCAGTTCCTGAAAGCGCCACATATTAGCTGGCCGCTCTATGAAACGGTCGCGGTCTACCTCGGCGCGGATGCGGGGGAGGTTGTATCTGGCGTACAATACCTTTCCGCAGCAGGGGCTCACTCCGGACAGCCGGTTTGCGGGATACCGGGCTCCGCAGGCTGTGCATTCGAGAAAGGACAGATAACTTGTCATAATCACTGACCCCATATTTCAAGCTGGGTTCGCGACGAGGACAATTTAATCACATAGACCGTGCACAATACACTAGGCAGTCCTGAAAATTGTACTCCTGAGACGCCCCCGGCAATACCTCGTCCCGCCATTTCTGCTCCCCTATCGTTATTCCCGCGAAAGCGGGAATCCCCGGCATACCATTTACGATGGTACTGTAGTGCTGCGTCCCGCTTTCGCGGGAATTCCCCTCCGCCGCATCCACTGTTATTTCCGATTACGCACCACAACAACTATATCTAAATCTAGGTCAATCCCGCGCCCAACGCCGTCATTCCCGCGAAAGCGGGAATCCCCGGCTTACCATTAAATGCGGATGGAACTGTAGTGCTGCGTCATTCCCGCGAAAGCGGGAATCCCCCTCCGCCGCATCCACTGTTATTCCCGATTACGCACCACAACGGTAACTATATGCGCCAAATCTAGGTCAATCCCGCGCCCAACGCCGGCCTTCCCGCGAAAGCGGGAATCCCCTTAGGCCTTAAATGCGGAGAACCCTATTGCGTATTGCGTATTGAAGGAATCCCCGCCACTGCCTGCTTCCGCGGGAACAGCAGAGGCTCGGTAGACTTTGCGCCAAGGCCGGGGCCTGGACGCCAAGCTGCCGGCCTTGTTGCGGCCGCGCCAAGTAGGCCTAAAATGGGGCCTACGCCATTCCACATTCAAGGAACGAAGCCTACGCCAACGGGGCCTACGCCAACGGGGCCTACGCCAACGGGGCCTACGCCAACGGGGCCTACGCCAACGGGAAGGGGATCGAAGGGGTTGTTAGAGCGCCTGGGCCGGGGCGATTTACTGATTTCCGACGGAGCCACTGGCACATTTCTGCAACAGCATGGACTGGAGCCCGGCGGGTGTCCCGAGGAATTCAACTTCAGCCGCCCGGAGGTGGTGCGCGAGATGGCCCGCCAATACTTCGATGTTGGGGCAGATATGACGCTGACCAACTCCTTCGGCGGCAGCGTCTATATGCAGAAGAAGTACGGGTATGGCGAAAGAGTCGCCGAGTTCAACCGCCTGGCCGCTGAACACGCGCGCAGCCAAGCGCCCGAGGGCCGGTTTGTTGTCGGCTCCGTCGGCCCTACCGGGGAATTCCTTGAACCCTTAGGCCCAGTATCCGAAAAGGAAATGTACGATGCCTTCGCGGAGCAGGTGAAAGCCCTGGAAGCGGGCGGCGCTGACGCCGTTGTGGTGGAAACGATGACCGCTGTGGAGGAGGCTGCTTTGGCCGTAAGGGCGGCGCGAGAGAACACATCGCTGGTAGTGATGGCAACGATGGTGTTCGACCAGGGGCCGCGCGGTTACTTCACCATGATGGGCGTTACCCCGGAGCGGGCGGTTCACGCAATGCAGGATGCTGGAGCCCATGTGGTCGGCTCCAATTGCGGCAACGGCATCGATAACATGATGGACATCGCCCGGCGGATGCGCTCCGAAACCGACGGCTTTCTACTGATTCACTCCAACGCCGGCATTCCGGCTATGCGGCAAGGACAAATCATCTATCCCGAGTCGCCCGAGTACATGGCGGAGCGATTCCGGGAATTGGCTGACATCGGCGTCAACATTCTTGGCGGTTGCTGCGGCACCGGCCCGGGGCACATCCGCGCCCTTGCCGCCGCCGTTGGGCGTTAGGGAGGATATTATGCCGACCGCGCAGGGTAGGCTCCGTCCAGCGGAAGTCATCGAGCTTTATGGGCAGTGCCTTGAGCTGGTTCCGCTCGACCGGCGCTTTCATGACATCAGCGTTGGCCTCTACGTGAAGGACAGCATTTGCACTATTTGGACATTCAGCCGGCGGACGGGAGTCGAAGACAGGATTCGCGAAATCCGCGATCAAATGATTGCCCTCGGCGGCATGGAAGCCGTGGCCGGCGCCGACAATCAGGTGCGATTCCCTTGCGGTGAACTGCATCAGCGCACTCTCCGGTTCATCATGTCGCAGGCCGTTGGGAAGGCGCCGGACTATGCCCCGCCGCAGGGAGACCTTACTATCCAGGATTCCAAATCCGCCCTGACTATCAGGGTCGAGCCGCAGACCGGTTCTGGAGACAGCGCCAATGCCCGGGCAGTCTATGACGTGTCGCTGGAAGGGGAAGCGCGAAATGCCGCGATGCGCCTGCGGATGGTGTTAGCCGGTTTCGCCCGCTACGGAGAGATGGAGCAGGCGGGCGAGGGCGGCGTCGCCTTTCCGTGCGGGATGCCCCACGACGCCCTGATGCGGGTGCTGCTGCCTTATTCTCGCAACATTTCCAGCGTCGAGACTATGATGGCCGCCGAGTCCCTCCGGGGCCAGATGACCACCGGGACTCTTGGATTTTCGCAGACTTAGGGGAACTTATGGAGCAATCCGCCGGAGGCAGTAAACATCGGCAATAGGTTGACCAAGAGGCGCTGAACTGTTCTCAAGGAGGCCCAGCCATGCCCTTCGCGGAAACAATGACTCCCAGGGAGCGCACGATGGCGGCGCTGAACCGGCAGCCCGTTGACCGGGCTCCGGTAGCCAACCCCACGAATGTCGCAACCGTCGAGTTGATGGATCTGGTGGACGCCCCCTTTCCCCAGGCGTGTCAAGACCCGGAGCTGGCGGCGCGTCTGGCGGCCACAGGCTATACCGAACTGGGTTTCGACTCCATAATGCCTTATTTCAGTATCATTCAGGAGTCTTCTGCTTTGGGCTGCGAGATGCAGTGGGAGGAGAAGGACAACTGGCCCACCGTCCGAATGTACCGCCCCATCTGGAAAACGGCGGACGACGTTCACATTCCGCGCGGAATTCTTGAACACCGGGATATGCTGGCTATCACCGGGGCCATTCGGCAACTCAAGGCCGAATTTGGAGACGAAGTTGCCATCATCGGCAAAACGATGGGGCCGTGGACGCTGGGCTACCACGTCTTTGGGGTCGAACCGTTCCTTCTGGGGACGGTGGACAACCCCGGTGAAACCATGCGGGCGCTGCATAAGCTTAAGGAGTTGTCCGTGCTGTTCGGAGAAGCGCAGATTGATGCCGGGGCCGACGCCCTGACTTTCCCGGACCATGCCACCGGGGACTTGGTTAGCGGCAGCTATTACCAGCGCTTTCTCCAGGACATCCACACAGAAATGGCGGAACGGCTGGAGGCGCCGCTGATACTGCATATATGCGGCAGAACCATTGACCGGATGCCGTATATTGCTCGAACCGGCATGGCCTCCTTCCACTTCGATTCCAAGAACGACCCTCATGAGGCCATGGCCGCCGTTGACGGCGGCATCGGGCTGGTAGGCAACATAAACAATCCGGAGACTCTCTATGCCCGCGGGCGCGAGGAAGTCCGCCGCGAGGTCTACCGCTGTCTGGATGCCGGCGTTCAGATGATTGCTCCGGAATGCGCTGTGCCGCTGGCCACCAAGATTGAGAACCTAATGGAAATTCCCCAAGCGGTTAAAGACTGGACGGCGGAACACAGCGAATGAATCGTCCGCGTTGCTTGTCGCGGAATCGGGAAACAGCAGCTTTCAGAGGTGCCGCAGATGCCTGTTGTTCACGAAGGCTTGGAATCGGAACTTAGCTACGTTGAAAACCCTAGAGAACAGCGGCATATCCGCGCGCTGTGGGACGAAGCTGACCCGCTCATGCAGGAGATTTCGTATCAGCTCATCACCGGACAGAACCTTGAGGTTGACCGCCTTACCCGACAGGCGCTGGAAGACGGGTTTTCGGCCAACACCGTGATGGATGACGGACTGATAGCGGGAATGGCGGTGGTGGGAATCAAGTTTCGAGACAACATAATCTTTGTCCCGGAAGTGCTGGTGGCGGCCCGCGCCATGAAGGCCGGGATGGCCCACATCGAGCCGATACTTTCGGCGTCGGGCATCGAACCCATCGGCACCGTAGTCATGGGCACAGTCAAGGGCGACCTTCACGACATCGGCAAGAATCTTTGCATAATGATGCTGCGGGGGGCAGGCTTCGTAGTCCACGACTTGGGGGTAGACACGCAGCCAGATGAATTCATTGAAGAAGTCGTGGATAAGGAGGCTGGCATCCTCGGAATGTCGGCTCTGCTCACCACCACTATGCCCAACATGGGAAGAACCATTGAGGCCTTTGAGGAAGCCGGGTTGCGCACCGAGGTCCGTATCATGGTCGGCGGGGCGCCCTTGTCCCAAGAGTTCGCGGACGACATGGGTGCCGACGGATATGGCAAGGACGCTATCGCCTGTGTGGATTTGGCCCGGGAGTTTGTCGGGCAAGCAGGCGTCGAATCGGCGGCCGTGACGGGGTAGATGAATGGCGGAACAGTTTCAGAAAGCGGACCCGGAACGCTACCGGCGTAGCGTAGAGCGTCTCACCGAGATATTCCGGGGAATATCGGATACGGTGAACGGGGTCTCAACTTACCGGTGTCCCTACAAGAACGCCCAGGATAGATGCACCGCCCAATTCGGTTGCCGAAATCAGGACCGTTCCGCGCCTGCCGGTGAGCTGTACCCATGCTCCGGCAGCGACAACTTGGATTACCGCTCTGCTTGGGAAGCCTGAGGTGATTCCCGCTTATTCCGTTTCGGCGCAATACGGGCGGAAAAGGCGGGATCCTCCCCCATATTTGCCGTCATTTGCTAAAATGCCCTCATGTCGCCGGTAAGACTTAATGGCCGAGAAGTGCAATCCCATTCCGGGAAGTCCCTCTTCGACTATGCCGATTTCATGCGTGTGCGCATTCCTTCGTCCTGCGGGAGAGGAGGAAGCTGCCACGAGTGCATTGTGGAAGTCAAAGAGGGGGCGGAAGGGCTAACTCCGCATTCCCGGGACGAGTATTTCCTTTCCGGCCGCTACCGGCTTGCTTGCCAGGCCATCGTAACCGACCCATCGAAAGTCATAGAGTTCGCCGCTCTGCGCCGGCAGCCCCGCATCCTGACGGAGGGTATCCGCCGTCACGTAAATCCTGACCCCCTGGCAATGCGCGACGGCGATGAAGTTAGGATAGGCGGGCAGCCGATGGATTCTTACCGCGGGCGCATTCTGGGACTGGCGGTAGACATCGGCACTACCACGGTGGCGATGAACCTGATAGATCTGGAAACCGCGGAGATTGTCGCCACGTCGTCCTTCGAGAACCCCCAGAGATTCGGGGGAAGCGACGTGATGAACCGTATCTCCTTTGACCGGGGCCGAAACCGGGGAGAAATGCGCCACGCGATAATCTCGGCCATCAACTTCGAGATTGGCGAATTGACGCGGCAATTGGAAGTCCATCGCCGACAGATTTATCAAGTGGTGCTGGTGGGCAACACCACCATGCGAGATATCGCTTTCGGCATTGACGTGCAGTCGGTTGGGGTGAAGCCATACAAGTCGAAGGTGGAACTGGAATACGAGGAAGGCCAAAGAGCAGGGACGGCGCTGGAGTCCAATGCCCAGGCGGTGGGGTTAAGAGTGTTCCCCAGGGCCCACGTCTATGGAGGACCGGTGATTGGCTGTCACGTGGGGGCCGACGTTGCCGCCGCGCTGCTTGCGCTGGGAATGGACGAGCAGGATGAGCCGGTGATGCTGGTGGACATCGGCACCAACACGGAAGTGGTAATCGGCAACCGCCACCGAATGGTCGCCGCGTCCTGTCCTGCGGGGCCGGCCTTCGAGGGCGGCGAAGTCAGGTACGGTATGCCGGGGTACGATGGGGCGGTGGAGTCGGTCCGCATCCGCGACGGTCAAGCCGAGTTATCCACCATCGGCGGCGGTTCCGTTCAGGGTATCTGCGGCTCCGGCCTAGTGGACTTGCTGGCGGAATTGCGGGCCCACGGACTGATGAACGAGCTGGGAGTGCTGGCTGACGGCGCCGGAGAATTTCCCTTCGCCCCGGAGCAGGGCATGGGACTGTCCAGAGCCGACATCAGCGCGCTTTCCCAAGCCAAGTCAGCTAACTACTGCGGTCAATTTATCACGCTCCGCCACTATGGGGCGCCGCTGGAGGCGATTTCGCGGCTTTACCTCGCCGGCGGCTTTGCCAATTATCTCGACGCTGGAAACGCCGCAGAAATTGGTTTCATTGCGAATTTCCCTTCAAAACGGGTCGTCAAGATTGGCAATGCCGCCTTAGAGGGCGCAACCATTATGCTGCTTTCCCAGGAACAGCGGCTTCGCATCGAATCGCTGGTCCAGTGTATTGAGCATATCGAACTGGAGACTACTCCCGACTTCTTCGACATATTTGTCGAAGGATGTATGTTCAAACTAATGCCAGTTGACATAGTCGTTTGACCATTTCCTGTTGCTCCGGGAATGTTGTTCAGCGAGGGAAGAAACTCCCCGAAAGGCGGTGGAAGCAATGCCTTGGAAGGTTCTTATTACAGACTATGTATGGCCGTCCCCTGACCCGGAACGCGCCGTATTGGAAGCGGGCGGGGCATCGGTAGTAGTTGCGCCCAACGGGGAAGAGCCTACCCTAGCGGAGCTTGCCCGAGACGCCGACGCTATAATGACCTGTTTTGCTCATGTAACTGAGAGTGTAGTGCGGGCCGCGGAGCAATGCGTCGTCATAGGGCGATTTGGCGTGGGGGTGGATAACATCGCGGTAAGCGCGGCAACGGAATTAGGCATCGCGGTTACTTACGTTCCCGACTATTGCGTTGATGAAGTATCCGATCATGTGATGGCGTTACTTCACGCCTGGAACCGCAAAATCACCCTGTTTAACCGGTCGGTGAAGGAACAAGGATGGGGAAGTCAGCCGCTGACTATGCGGATGATGAGACTTAGAGGTAAGACCCTGGGAATTGTCGGTTTCGGGAGAATCGGCCAGGCAGTGGCAGCTAAGGCCCGAGCTTTCGGCCTCCAAATTCTGGCCGCAGATCCCGCAGTGCCGGCAGAGGCTGTGGAAGCCTCCGGCGGCAGAATGGTTGATCTGCCCACCCTGCTGGCCGAATCCGACTTCATCAGCCTGCACGCGCCGCTGAATGACGCCACGCGCAACTTGATTGGCCGCAATGAACTGGCGATGATGAAGCAGGAAGCCTTTTTGATTAACGCCGCTCGAGGCCCCTTGATTGATGAAGCAGCCCTTTACGAAGCGCTGGCGGCGGGAGCAATTGCAGGTGCTGGGCTGGATGTCATGGTGGATAATTCGCCGCCGCAGGACCATCCGCTGTTGTCTCTGGACAACATCATTATTACCCCTCACGTCGCTTTCTTTTCTCAAGAGTCAACGCTGGAGCTAGAGCGGCGCGCGGCGGCTGAAGTGGTAAGCGTTATGCAGGGCCGTATGCCAGATAATCTGGTCAATCCGGCGGTGTTGGCCCACCCCAATCCGCGCCACAAATTGGCGGCCCTTTGATGTTTGGATTGTAGTTTTGCCAACTATTGCAATCATCAAGGGATGTATGTAATATCTTTCTAGCATCCTGATGAACTGCAAATTGAAACTGCGCCATAAAGACTGCGAAACCCTTCTTTTTCACTCTTGTCGCTGATTTAGATGGTTGCTTTCCCAATTTTCTGGAGATTCTGACTAAGGACTTTAAACTTATGGTAAGGGCCAATTATCGGGACGCGATTTTTCAGGCCGTATCCGACACCAATAGAAATCTCGTGCTCAAGGAATTAAACGAATCCGCTATAAAACAGGCCGTTGTGCTCAGATTTCTAGACGCCGCAGGATGGGGCGCTTTCGACCTCTCGGAAGTGGAGCCGGACTTCCCTGTCGGTTCAGCCAAAGTCGATTACGCTCTAAAGTCGGCAGTTTTTCCCCGCCAACGTAGCTCGCCCACTGTAAAAGTTCTAATGCAGGTAAAGTCGCCTAGCGAAAATCTAGAAAACGAGAGACTCAAGCGGCGGCTTATTACTCTTTGCGGCCGGGCCAAAGTCGAACTTGGCGTCCTAACTAATGGCGCAAGGTGGCTGTTTTTTCTCCAGTCGCCCGAAGAAGGGCTACCAAACGATTGTTTTTGTGATATCAATATAGTCGAGAACCCGCAAGCCGCAGCCGACGAACTGAATAATTACTTGTCCAAGGGCCGGGTGGCGAATGGGCAATCAGTCCGGTCGGCGGAAAGGTCTCTCCGAGAGCGGAACCTGGACGCGATGTTGCGTAACTCGATAGTGGAAGGATGGCGGCAAGTTGTTCGAGGCCTCGACGAAGGGCTGGTAGAGCTGATAGCCAACGCCGCCGAACAAAAGACCGGCACCCGTCCGGAAAACCGGCTAGTCAGGAGCGTCTTGATTGAAAACCGGGCCGAGTTGCTGGCCTCAGGGATTGGGAACAACGCTCAGGCTAACCGGGGCGGCAGCCGTTTGAGACCTTCCTCTTTCACGTTCCAGTCGGAAAGCCACGATGTCCGCTCATGGGCCGACCTGCTGGTCAAGTTATGCTTCATAATGCAGGCTCGCCATCCCGCCGAGTTCGAGCAGATATTACAGATTAGCGGACGCAAAAACCTCTACTTCTCGAAAAACGAGGATGAGGTGGTTCAACCGCGTTTAGTGGGAGACACAGGCATTTACGCATCTTGTCAAGGCCCTGGCTCCCTGATTATTAAACGCGCCAGTCGCGTGCTGGAGCAATTCGGTTATCCGGCGGATTCCCTTGCCGTCGATACCCGATAAACCTTGATATTCCTAGTCGGCATAGGATATTTCCAAGGGAGACTGCGGGCGGATTACAATGTCCTGCTTCCCGCTCCTTGCCCAGTTAATCCCGTCGCTCTACAATAGAGAGTGTCTTCCTTCTGTAAGGAGGATGCGCTTGGGGGTGTAGCTCAGTGGGAGAGCACCTGCTTTGCAAGCAGGGGGTCAGGGGTTCGACCCCCCTCACCTCCACACAGCCTTAAACCGGTTGTATTCCAACCCACAGGGCCTCCTCTTGCCCCAGTAGTTGCAAAACCCTCCCCAGCCCGGCTGTCTCCCAATACCTAATAGAGTAAACTTTGCTTTGGGAAAATGGAGGAACATCGCGTGCCGTTTTATGAAAGAGGCCCCACTCGCATCTACTACGAAGAGGTTGGTTCGGGATTCCCCCTGATGATTATTCCGGGCGGCGGGCTAAACTCCTCCATTCCTTCTCTGCGGACGTCGGTGCCCTTCAACCCGCTGGAAACCTATAAAGACGATTTTCGTTGTATCGCGGCCGACCTGCGCAATGCCAACGGAGGGCAGTCCACCGGCCCGCTGGAAATCGACCGCCCTTGGGATGCTTATTCCGAAGACCAGCTTGGCCTGATGGATTATCTGGGCATAGAGAAATTTCTGGTGATGGGATTCTGCATCGGAGGCCCTATGGTTCACAACCTGCTCCGGCTGGCCCCGGACCGGGTTGTCGCCGCAGCTTTGATGCAGCCTAGTGGGTTCAGGCGGGAGATGCCAGACATCTTCTACCGGAATAATATAACGGGATGGGGCCCGCCTCTTTGCGAGAAACGCCCGGAAATCACCATGGAAATGGTCCACGATTTCCTGACCAGTATGTACACCAACCGCGCCGATTTCGTATTCACCGTATCCCGCGACTTCGTGCAAAACCTCCAGACTCCGATACTGACGGCCCCCGATGATGTGCCGGCGCACCCCTACGAAGTCGCCATGGAAGTCGCCAGCCTGGCCCCGAATTCAGAGGTAACCATCTATCCCTGGAAGGACTCGCAGGAACACATCGACGAGGTAGTCGCCCACGTTCGGCGCTTCCTAAAGGCCCACGAACCGGCAGCAGTTAATACGGGGTAACCGGACACTGGAGGCAATTCCGAATTTCAGAGGCGAGGTTACCGCCCAATACCTAAGGAACGCGGTACCTTAGGTGACCGGTAGTTCCCGGCCTTTGTCTGATGCTTTCTGGATAGTATCGATGAAACGATGCAAGTCCACCGCAACATCGAAGCCGGGAGTGCGGTTTTGTCCTGTCCTGATTGCTTCGGCGAACAGCGCATACATCTGACCGATATTAAAGGGGTCGCCGCGAGGAAAGTCGGGAGGGACATAAACGAAACGGTCGGGTATTTCCAAGTCTCGCAGCTCATGGCTTTCCCGCGCCCCCTGAACTCGCAGCATCTCGCCCCGTTGCGAAGAGACGCTGCCAGTGGCGACCAATGTGCCTTCCCTCCCGTAAATTTCCATCCGAAAGCCGCTGCCGGCCCAGGGGACGGCCCCAACATGCACTGCCGCCGCCGCCCCGCTCTGCAACTGCCCGCTGACTCGAACATTGTCCGGAGATGTTACCTCCACAAGCTGCTGGGTGTCGGTCTCATGCCATTCCTTGGTCTGAGTGCTTACCATGCAGGATACCCGAGAAAAATCGCCGGCCACAAAGCGCAGCGCGTCGATTACATGGCCGTTGGCGATGGACAGGGTGTGGGCGCCGAGGCTGACATCCCGTTGCCAGGTTCGGCTGGACGAGCGTTGCAGCGCGCCGTCGCGCATAGTGGTTACGGAACACGAGAGCGCCTCGCCGACATAACCGTCTTCAATTAGCTCTTTAATGAAGAGCAGGGCCGGACTGACCCGCGACTGTAGTCCTACGGCAGTTTGCACGCCCTTGGCTCGGGCCAAGTTTGCCAGTTCCTCGGCCTCGGCGGTATTTCGGCCCAGGGGCCACTCCGTGAAAACGTGCTTGCCGGCTTGGATGGCGGCTTTCGTAGGATCGTAGTGCAATGGCACCCGGACAACTACGGCCACGGCCTCAATTTCCGGCGATGCGGCCATTTCCCGGAAATCATGGAAGGCGAGCTTTGCTCCAAAAGCCTGGCGGGCCTCTTCCGCGCTTTCCGGGCGGGTGGTGCAAACTGCCGTCATCTCGATTTCCGGACTCGCCAGCAACGCTGGAAAGTGCGATTGGGAGGCCCAGGTAGAGTTGACGTTCGCCCCCACAAACCCCAAACGGATTCTTTCTGCCATAACGCTTGCTCCTTTGACCGACAGTGATTTTAGGCAGGCCTGAGTGCTCATTAGCCCAGACCCGGAATTATAGTATCCCGGAAGGCTGCTACTTCGGCCTCCGGCATATCGTAACCACCCTCCTGGGTGTGGGTCGGGAAGATGAACACGTGCTGGATGCCCGATTCGTCCCTAGCCCTCTTCAGCCGGGCCAGACATTCCTCGGGTGTTCCGAACAAGCCAAAGGCGTCGCATATTTCGGCGGCGGCATCATCTCCGATACTCTCAGGGGCGAAATCGGGAGCCAGGTCTATACCGGCTTCCCGCAGCCAGACGAGGTTGGAATCGCTGGGGTATTTGAGATATGGCTGGTCGGGGCGAAACCACTGTTGCGGGAATCGGCGGGCGCCCGGCCCGTCATCCGACACCGTGGCCGGGGTAATGAATATCGTTTGGAAACCGTCGAGGCTGCGTCCAGCCCGCGCCGCCCCAATTTCCAGGCGGCGGCGGGCTGCTTCAACGGCCTTGGGATGCAGGCCAACAAGCAGGAGAGCGCCGTCGGCAACCTCGCCGGCCAGCTCCACCATCCGCGGCCCAGCGGCAGTCATGAACACCGGCGTCGGCCGGCTGCTCAGATTGCGCAGGCGGGTTTCTACGCTGTTGAATTCCACTCGCTCACCCCGCAACAGACGGCGCATAGTCAGTATGGCCTGCCGCATGGTCTCGACCGTGGCCCGGGGCCGCCCGATATTGCCGACGGCTAAGTAGCCCGGCCCAATCGTCACACGCGCCCGCTCCGGCGCAATTTCATCCAACGAGTGGGCCAGCGAGGCCAGCACCATCGGATGCCGAGTGACCGGGTTGGTGGTTGCAGGATACAGGGTGAGCCGCGAAGTTCGTTCTGCGGCCAAGGACAGGGCGAGAAAAACGTCCCTTCCGCTGTGCTGATGGTCATGGACTCCAACCCCGGAAAACCCGGCGGCCTCGCACCCCGCGATGAAATCGGCAGTCTCCGGGAGCGGCAGACCTACGGGCACTCTGATGTCAATCTTCATCAAACTCACCTGCTACTCCTGCCAGAGATGGGAGAACTGTCCGGCTACCACCTGTTCATAAGGCACACCGGCAGGGAGCGAGCCGAGGTTACAGCAGAACTCGTTGAGGCTGGCCACGGACTCCGGGGATATTTCGGCGGTATAGTAGGGAGCGTCTCGGCGAACTAGCTCCTCAATCAGCGCCGCCTCGCCGGGCGGGAACAGCCGCCGGCCGATTTCGGCGGCTAGAGCTGGATTGGCCCGCAACGCCCGCTGCGCCTCTACCACCGCTCGCACCGCTCCCGCCACAGTAGCGGGCGATTCTTCAATCAGCCTGTTGGAGGCGACCAGCGCGGCAAAGGTGTAGTCCCTTGCCGCCGAAGGGCCGAGGCCCCTTCGCGGGTCCAGCGCCACTTTGCCTATCCCGCTCCGCACCGACACTTCTGCTCCCATCGCGTTGGCCCAGAACCCGTCTATCTCTCCCTCTTTCAGGGATTGAGCTGCATGGACTCCGAAGGACACTCCAGGCTCGCCGCTGCCGGGCACCGGCGCCAGCGACACCCCGTCCCGCTCTGGGTCAATGCCGGCCTCGGCCAGTAACCGGCGGAGCGCGGCGTCGGGCCCCGGAGCCGCTCCGATGCGCAGTCCTTTGACCGCCGTTACATCCCCCGACTCAACTTCCAAGTCGGAATGCAATACCAAAACCCAGAAGGTATGCTGAGAGAGAGCAGCCAGCAACTTGGCTCCTTGCCAGCCAGGGAAAGATGCCGGAGCAGCATGGGCGGGCCCGGCCACGAAGTCGATACCTCCGTCCCGCAACGCTTCCATGGCCCGGCCTATGGGGAAGACCATCTCCAACTCCATGTCAATTCCCTGGTCTCGGAATAAACCCAGCTCGACGGCGGCCACCGCCGGAAAGTAGGAGTTGGACACCAGGTCCGGTACGGCTATGCGCATTTGAATCGTCTCCTGTTCCATGATGGGATTGCGGCAAGGCGCTGAACCAGAGTTTACCACCCGTGTCGCTTCCGGTATCCTCTGAGGGAGGGCCATCGGGGGCGGCAGCAGCGCAAGATAATATGGATACCTCACTATCGCGCAGGAGGGGAATAATGCCTGATACACCTTTGCACTATCAAACTATCGCGGAAGTAGGAGCGCGTCTCCGGGCGAGAGAGCTGTCGCCGGTAGAGCTGACCAGGGCGATTCTGGAGCGTATCGAAGCCCTGGACGGAGACCTGAAGAGTTACGTCACTGTGATGGAAGAATCGGCGATGGCGGCGGCCCAGGCCGCTGAACAGGAAATTACCGCCGGAAACTATCGGGGTGGTCTCCACGGGGTGCCCATAGCCGTCAAAGATCTGTGCTTCACCGACGGGGTAGCCACCATGGGCGGGGCCAAAGCGCTCCGGGATTTGGTGCCGGACTTCGATGGCACCGTTGTGCAGAAACTTAAAGCCGCCGGCGCGGTGATTCTAGGCAAACTTAACCTTACTGAAGGCGCGATGGCCGGTTACAACCCCGAGTTCGATATTCCGGTCAACCCCTGGGGCGCCGACCGCTGGTCTGGCGCGTCTTCCAGTGGATCAGGAGTGGCGACCGCCGCCGGCCTGTGTTACGGCTCGCTGGGCAGCGACACCGGAGGCTCTATCCGGTTCCCTTCCGCCGCCTGCGGCACCGTGGGAATCAAGCCCACCTGGGGACGAGTCAGCCGGTATGGCGTTTTGGCCTTGGCCGAATCCCTCGACCACATTGGCCCGATGACGCGCTGCGCCTCCGACGCCGGCGTCATGCTACAGGCCATCGCCGGCCGCGATCCCAACGACCCTACCTCGCTGACGGCTCCGGTGCCTAATATGCTGGCCGGGCTGGGAAACGGGGTGCGCGGCGTTCGCATCGGCGTGGACGAGCGTTATATTGGCGATGGGGTAGACCCAGAGTTGGCCGCGGCGGTGCTGGAAGGCGCCCGGTTGCTGGAAAGCATGGGAGCAAGACTGATGCCGGTGCGAATGCCGGACACCGAGCCTTATTCCCGCGCCTGGGGCGTGCTTTGCTCGGCAGAGGCGGCTGCGGCCCACCGCGACACTTACCCATCCCTGGCCGATGAATACGGCCCCTGGTTCCGGGGCTGGCTGGAGAAGGGGCTTCGGTACAGCGCCGCCGACTACGCCGTCGCCAGCTACACCAGGCTGGCCTGCAACGGGAATCTGACTGAGATATTCGACGGTATCGACGTCTTGGTGTGCCCATCCATGACCACGCCCCCGGGACGAGTCACGCCCGAAGCCCTCTATGGCCCCATGGACGAAGAGGAGTGGACCTGGGGACGGTTCACCATACCCTACGATTTTAGCGGTGCGCCCACTATATCCCTCCCTTGCGGACTGAACAGCGAGGACCTTCCTCTAAGCATCCAATTTGTCGGCCGGCCCTTGACCGAACCTCTCCTCGTTCAGATGGGCCATACCTACGAAGAAGCTACCCAGTACCGGCTCCAGCCGGACGTATAGAGAGGTCTTTCCCGGGTATGCTTTGTATGATACTTGGCAGTTCCGAGATTGACGCGGGACGGCGGCTCAGAAACCGGAGCAGAATTTGGCGGCACTGGCTTCCGGCAGTCGGAGGGCAGGCTCTGACCGGGAGGGCAAAAGACACTGCCCCGTTGCGGGTTGAGTTGACGGCTCCGGGACAGGCTGCCTATGATGAGCCGCAACCGTCAGTCAAATAAGAGAGCCAGTAACCGTTGGAGGCCTTATGGTCCGGAGCCAGCTTCATCTCCTTTCCGCGTCAGCCCTGGCCGGCCTAATTGAGGGAAAAGAGGTGTCTCCGGTGGAGGTGGTTGAAGCCTACTTGCAACGCATTGACGACCTCGACTTCAAATTCAACTCCTTTATCACAGTGCTTCATAACCGGGCGCTGGAGGAAGCCAGGCAAGCAGAGCGGGAAATACTGGCAGGGAACTACCGCGGCCCAATGCACGGTATCCCCGTGGGGGTTAAGGACCAGATTTGGACTAAAGGCACTCGCACCACCGGAGGCGCGCGCATCACGGCGGACTTCGTACCCGATGAAGACGCCACAGTGGTTTCTAACTTGAGGAATGCAGGAGCCATTCTGCTGGGCAAAACTAACTTAAGCGAGTTTGCCATCACCGGCTTCACGCACCGGTTTAGCACCCCCCGCAATCCCTGGGACTTGAATATGTCCGCCGGCGGTTCCAGTGGCGGCTCCGGCGCGGCCACTGCGGCCTTCCTATGCGCCACATCTCTGGGCGAGGATACGGGGGGGTCAATTCGGCGCCCGGCTGCCTGGTGCGGAATTGTCGGGCTGAGGCCCGGCTGGGGGCGGGTCAGCCGTTACGGGTTGATGCGGGGAGTGTGGTCCATGGATACCATTGGGCCGATTTCCCGCACTGTGGAGGACGCGGCCATAACCCTGTCCGCTATCGCCGGCCACGACCCTAGGGACCCGACTACCTGGAACACACCGGCGCCGGATTACCGGGACGCCCTGCACGGCGACATCCGGGGCCTCCGTGTCGGGATAGTTGCTGAGCTGCTGCACAGCGACGTTGTGGAGCCGGACGTAGCCGTCGCCGTCACCACCGCCGCCGGCGTTCTGGCGGAGCTGGGCGCTCATGTCGAAGAGGTCTCCATTCCTTTGGCGGCCCACGCCAACACCATCGCCGGGGCTCTGTTGGCGGTCGAACCGGCGGCCAACATGAAGGAATGGGTGCGGGAACGAATCCATGACTTCGGTCATGATAATCGCGTTGGGCTGCTTACCGGCAGCCTGGTTCCGGCCCAGGCCTATTACAAGGCGCAAAAGCTCCGCACTCTGTTGCGTAATGGTGTGCTGGCCGCTTTCAACTCCTACGACGCGCTGGTGATGCCAACATCCGGGCGACAGGCCGTCCCGCTCATAGAAGACCCGCCGGTGACCAGTAAAGAGACGGCGTCCCGGTTGCCCTTCATGCGTACTAACACCTTCAACCTGGCCAGCTCGCCGGCCATATCCGTACCCTGCGGGTTCGGAGAAAAAGGTCTGCCGGTGGGGCTGCAAATCGCCGGCCCTCCCGGCGGAGAAGAGATGGTGTTCCGGCTGGCCCATGCCTACGAGCAAAACACTCCGTGGCGCGCCATGCGCCCACCTACCATAGCTGAGCAGGGTTAATTTTGCCGCAAGGCTGTTTCGTGGAGGTTGATGATATGTGGAACAAACCCATGATTAGCCTAGAACAGGCCCAGAACGCCATTACCGCCATGATTGCCGATTTCAACAGAGACTCTGACCGGCGCAAGATAGATATGGCGGTTGTGGACGATGCCGGAAATCTGCTGGCCTATGCCCGGATGGACCACTGCCTTAGACCCACCTTCGCGATTCGCAAAGCATACACCTCCGCTGTCCGGGGCATGGACACCGCCGCCTTCGCCGAGCAGATCAGCAGCACCGGCAGGACGCTGGAATCCTTCGGAGATTCGCAATTGATAGCAATATCGGGAGGGGTCGCCGTTTTCCACGAGGGCGCGGTAGTTGGGGCTATCGGTGTGGGCGGACTGCCCAGCGGCATCGACGACGAAGCCATCGCCAGGGCCGGAGCGGCGGCCTTGGGAATTTAATGAGCGAAGGGCCGGCCTGACGCTAGTGCAATCCCGTCAGGGGCTTTGATTCCCGATGGCCTCTACATACAGCGAATAAATGCTCTGACTGCTGGTCATGAACAGGCGGTTCTTCCTGACCCCCCCGAAGCATAGGTTGGAACATGGTTCAGGGAGGATAACCCGGCCAATCAGTTCCCCTTCGGGCGTGAAGCAGTAGACGCCGTCCACGCCAAGGTCGGCCCATGCCCGACTGGACCACAGGTTGCCGTCGCAATCAGTCCGCATTCCATCGGCGAATCCGGGCGACATATCAGCAAATACCTCCCCGCCCTTCAGCCTGCCGCCGTTCCCTGCCTCGAAAACCCGGATGTGTCCCGGCGCGGCGGGGTCGTGGGAGATTCCGCTGTCAGCGATGTACAGACGCGACTCGTCGGGAGAGAAGCACAGCCCGTTGGGCTTTACTAGGTCATCGGCAACTACGGTAGCCTCACCGCTGTCGGTGTCCAGCCGGTAGACCCGGGCAGGCAGCTCGGCATCCGCCCGCTCGCCCTCGTAGTGCATCAAGATTCCATAACCCGGGTCGGTGAACCAGACGGACCCGTCGGAGTGAACTACCACATCGTTAGGCGCGTTGAGGGGTTTGCCCTCGAACTGGTCTATCAGCACTGTGAGTTTGCCATCATGCTCGGTGCGAGTGACCCGGCGCGTCAAATGCTCGCAGGTTATCAGGCGTCCCTGGCGGTCGCGGGTGTTGCCGTTGCTGTTGTTGGAGGGCTGTCGAAACAGAGTGACTTCGCCAGTTATTTCGCAATACCGCATCATCCGGTTGTTGGGTATGTCGCTGAAAACCAGCGATCTGGAGTCCCCGAACCAAACCGGCCCTTCGGCCCACCGGGTTCCGGTATACAGCAGCTCCACGGCGGCGTTCCCGATGCGATAGGCGCCAAATCGCGGGTCCAGTACCTCCACTGCAGGATCTGGGTAGCGAATTATTCCCTGGTCCCATCGTCGGCTCAGTTCCAGAGTCCACTTTGATTCGCCGGCCATTGCGCACATCCTAACTTTCTGGCTTGGACTTACCGCGATAACGCAGCCCTATCAACATCCGGCGAGAGCCGGAACGCTTTGCGACAGAGTTCTCCCTGAGCCAGCGCCTATACCAGAGATTCCTGGAGAGCGAGCGCCGCCAGCCATTGGAGAACAGCCGCCGAAGCCTCCGTAGTGCGGTTCGTCAAGGAATGCTCGCCGTCCTCCACCATAATCGCGTTGGCGCAGGGACTGCTAACGGCGGCTCGCGCCAAGTCCTGAGCCATCCCCGCCAAACGGGTATGAGTCTCCCGCGAGCCGTTGATCGCGAGAATAGGCACCCGTATTTGGCCGGCCAAATTTATCAGGTTGTACTTTTCTTCTGGGCCATGTTTGTCTAAATAGGAGGCCGCGCTGAAGTACTGCGGTATGGGAAATTCGACTCTAAAAACGCTATCGGGCCGGCCTTCCGCCACTAGAAGCTGCGCAGCTTCCAAATTTGCCCGGAACTCGCCGGAGTCCGCAGACTCCAAGTAATGCGAGCAGGATAATCGCACGGGTGAGACAGGCACCACCACGGCAACCCTCGGGTCGTCTTCCGCGGCGGCGTAGTAGCTTACCCGAACCGCCCCCATGCTGTGTCCCAGCAGGCCGATGCTGCGGTACCCGCGCTTTTCCAGGTGGTCAATTCCGGCACGCAGGTCGAGCATGGTATTTTCCAGAATCTCGAAGGCATTGCCCTTGTAGTCTTGGCCTGCTGGGTTGTACCAAACGGTATCGTGGGCATTGGTGTTAAGTGCGAGACAGGCGATGCCTCGCGCGCTCAGGTCTTCGGCCATGCGCTTTGTTGCCGGGTCACAGAAATTGCCCCTAGACCCGTGAATGAGGAGCATTGCGTCCACCGGGCCGGGACTTAGGACACCGGCGGCGGAGGCGTAGAATGCGCCGTCCAGCGTCAGGCCCTCCCGGTTTACCACACTAATCAGATCGACCAGCATATTTCGCCTGCCTCCTGAACGCCCGCAGGAAATCGGGAACGGCCCAATTCTAAGCTCCGCCTCTCCTCACCGCAAGGATAGAGGCCGCATCCAAAGGGCATTGCTCTGCTTATTGACAGCTTCTTGTAAGGATTCTAGTCTAGCAACAACTTGCATAGGGCGCTGGGGATACAGGTGAATATATGGAGACCAAAGACCTGATAATCGACGACCGAGAGAGAGGAATGTTCAGGGTTCACCGGTCGTCCATGACTTCCTTGGAGTTGTTCCAGCGGGAAAGAGAACTGATTTTCAATCGGTGCTGGATTTATTTAGGGCACGAGTCGGAAGTGGAAAAATCCGGCGACTACCGCCGTCGCACGGTGGCCGGGCGGCCGCTGTTCTTTGCCCGCGGAAAGGATGGTCAAGTTCGGGTGTTCCTCAATACCTGCCCGCACCGGGGCGCGCTCATCTGCCGCCGCGACGAGGGGAACGCTGAAGTCCTGCAGTGCTTCTATCACGCCTGGACTTTCAACACCAACGGGGAGCTGATAGGAGTTCCGGGCGAAGACGCCTACGGCCCTTACTTCGACCGCAGCGAACTGGCACTGAAAGAGCCGCCAAGGGTTGACAGCTATCGGGGCTTCTACTTTGTAAGCTTCAACCCTTACGCGGAAGACCTGATCCCTTATCTTGCGGGAGCCAGAGAATATCTCGACCTGATAGTAGACCAATCCGAGGAAGGAATGCGAGTGGTCGCAGGCTCCAATAAATACACCATGAAGGCCAACTGGAAGCTGCTAGTCGAAAACAGTCTCGACGGGTATCATCTGGTTCCGACTCACCAGACATATCTGGACTACATTAGCAGTCTCGGAACCGACGACAGCGGCGAAACGATGGCCTCCCGCCTGCCGGGAGCGGCGAGAGCATTGGGCAACGGCCATTGCGTTATTGAGACCGCAGCCCGGAATGGCCGCCCCATCGCCCACTGGCACCCGCTGTATGGAGAGGAAGCGAGGGAACCCATGGCGCGGGTTCGCCAGCGGCTGGCGGAGAAGTACGGAGAGGAACGCACCTACCGGATGGCCGACACTTCCCGAAACCTGATTATCTATCCTAACCTGGTCATCAACGACATTATGGCCATCACCATCAGGTATTTAGAACCCTTGGCCCCCGATAACATGGAAGTAACCGCCTGGCACCTGGTTCCCAGAGGGGAATCGGATTCCATGCTGGCTACTCGATTGGACAGCTTCCTGACCTTTCTGGGCCCGGGCGGCTTCGCGACCCCCGACGACGTGGAAGCTCTGGAATCATGCCAGATTGGGTTCAAGGCTACCGAGAACGAATGGTCCGATATTTCCAGGGGTATGCTGAACCCCGCCCCGCTGTCTACCGATGAGCTGCAGATGCGGGGATTCTGGCGGCAGTGGTACGCCAATATGCAGGGGTTAAGCCATACCAACGTGCAGGACGGCTCCCGTGATGGGCGGTTTGTGGAAGCGGATGCCCCTGCCCTCTCCGTCGCGGACGATTAGCTCACCGATTGACCGAGGGAAAGATGACTGTATCCAATACGCCCTCATTGCGGGAGCAGGTAGAGGAATTCCTGTTTAGAGAAGCGGAATTTCTGGACAATTGGCGTCTAGACGACTGGGTTGCTCTGTTTACCGAAGACGGGCGGTACGTTGTGCCTACCACCGACCTGCCGGAAGGCGACCCCAAACGCGACCTGGTGTTCATTGACGATGACATCGTACGGCTTCGCGCTAGAGCTGTGCGGCTGAACAGCCGCCACGCCCACCGGGAGTATCCGTGGTCGAGGACTCGGCGGTTTGTTTCCAACGTGCGAGTCGCGGAAACCGGCGACGGCGAGTTATCGGTCAACGCAAATGTTATGGTGTACCGCTTCCGCAGTGGCGAGGGCGCGCCCTACGTCGGCAGCGTCCACTACATCTTGCGCCGGGTGGGCGCAGACCTGAAGATAGCAAGCCGGCGCGCGGTGCTGGATTTGGAAGCTCTCTCCTGGCACGGCGCGGTCAGCATCATATTCTGAAACACGCCCTCAACCGGCCGAGTAACCATCCCCTAGCAGCAGAGGCGACAATTGAAACTGGAAGGCAAGACGGCCCTGGTGACCGGAACCAGCCCCAACATCATGGGCGGCATCGCCGAAGAGCTGGCCCGGGAGGGCGCTAATCTGGTCTGTGTGGATATACGCGAGGAATTCGCAGAGAAATGCGCCGCGGCCATCGCCGCCGCCGGACATGAGGCCCTGGGCATTGCCTGCGACGTGACCGATGAAAGCCAAGCGCTGGAAGCCATCGCAAAGGCCACGGAGCGCTTTGGAGGCGTGGACATCCTGGTCAATGGCGCGGCGCAGTTCAACTTCAAGGGCGTTCTGAATATGCCGGTGGCGGAGTGGCGAAGGCAGACTGACATCATTCTTACCGGCGCTTTCTTGTTCACCAAGCACATAGCGCAATTGATGATTGAGCAGAATCGAAAGGGGAGCTTTATCAACATAATCTCCACAGCCGGACACCAGGGTGAGCCCGGTAACGTGGGCTACGGCACTGCAAAGGCGGGACTGATTAACTTCACCCGGTCGGTGGCGATGGAACTCGCCCGGTACGGTATCCGGGTCAACAGCCTCACGCCGACGGCCACGGATTCTTCAGAGGCGCGGGAGCGCGCCGCCCGGTGGGGAGTTGACTGGCCGGGCCCCCGCTTGGGGCAGCGCGCGGCGGGACTGATCCCGGACGCCAGCAGAGGCGCGCCGCTCCTCAAGCTCCCCAGCCCGGCGCACTATGGCAAGGCTGCGGTATTTCTTGCCTCGGACGACGCTGAAATGATTACTGGATTCGACCTGCGAGTGGACGCGGGCGCAGTGTCTAGGTATTGGATTTGGTCTCCGGGAGATGCTTAATCCTTTAAGAAATAGGAGGTCAAAATGGCTGAGATATTAGGCGCGGGAGTGACTCACTATCCGCCAATGCTGATATCCGACGAAGAAAAAGCTTTCCCTATCAACATCACGCTGGCGCGAGACGAGCGGGTTCCGGAGCTCATGAAGAATCCCGCTAACTGGCCGGAGCCTATGCGCGTGGAGTACGGGGAAGACGAAGGCGCAACCTCAGCGGCAGAACACAGGGAACGACTGGTTAAGAGTTTTCGGGTGGTCAGCGATGAGATTAAGGCCTTTGCCCCCGACTTTGTTCTGATATTCGGCGATGACCAGTACGAGAATTTCCGGGAGACCATCATCCCGCCCTTCTGTATCCTGGCCTATGAAGATTCGGAGTCTACGCCTTTCAGCAAAGGATTTGCGGCGGGAAAGCGCAACGCTTGGGACGAACCGGCGGAAAAGACGTTCAAATACCGGGGCCACCCGCAGGCGGCCCGGTGGCTTACCACCCAATTGATCGAGCAGGGCGTGGATATGGCGTATGCGTACCAACCCCTGCATGACCCGGGGCTGCCGCATTCTATTCTGAACACCCTGCTCTTCCTGGACTACGACCGAGAGGGATTCGACATCCCAGTGGTGCCTTTCGCGGTCAACTGCTACGGCAGCAAGGTTATCAGCAACCGCGGCGGCATCCTTCCCTACAAGGAAAACGGCAAATTCCTGGAGCCCGATCCTCCCGGGCCGTCCCTAAAGCGCTGTATGCAGGTGGGGGCGGCAACGGCCAGAGCCCTTCAGGAGAGCCCGTGGCGCGTGGCGATGGTGGCCTCGTCTAGCTGGTCTCACGCCTTCCTTACCGAGAAGAACCATTTCCTTTGGCCGGACATCGAGTCCGACAGAGCAATGTTCGAGGCGCTCCAGGCCGGGGATTACCAGGCTTGGGGGCGAGTTACTACGCCCCAGGTCGAGGCCGCAGGACAACAGGAACTTCTGAACTGGGCTTGTTTACTGGGAGCCATGGCCGAGTTGGACCGCAAGCCGGAAGTCCTCGACTACGTTGAAACTTATGTTTTCAACTCCAACAAGTGCATGGCCGTGTTTCGACCCTAGCAGCCCCGGCGGTCGTTGCCGAATTAACGCGCGCGTTTGGCAGGGAGCGGAAAACCTCGGTTCAGCATCTCATCCGCAGGCGCAATCCGGCGGTCGAACACCGTCGTTGGCCGCCTGCCCTCAGGTGCGCGGCCAACCGTGTAAACCCGCTTAAGGCGAGACGCAAAGGGGCTCTCCTCCCCTCAACGAGCAAACTCGGGAGTTTCTGACAATGCCGTACTTATCCCTTCCCGGCGCTGACTTGTGGTACGAGGATACCAGCGGAAACGCTGAGCCGGTTGTCTTTCTGCACGCAGCGTCCGGGACTTGTGAGAGCTGGGTTTACCAATTGCCCGCCTTCACGACTGCTGGCTATCGCTGCATCACTTACGACCGCCGCACGTGGGGGCGCTCGAGGGCTACCGGCCCGGCGCAGCAACCGAGCTATGCTGGCGACGACTTGCACTCGCTCATATCATATTTGTCATTAAGCAGCGTCCATCTGGTAGGAACGGCTGCAGGGGGCATTCCCGCCCTAGACTATGCCCTGAGCCATCCGGAGCGAGTGCGCAGCCTGGTGGTAGCCAACACTATCGGCGGCGTGCAGGATGAAGCCTATTTGGAAGTGCAGCAACGGCTCCGTCCCCCCGAAATCCAGAATCTGCCCGTGGAGCTGCGGGAGCTGGGCCCTTCATACCGGGGTACAGACCCGGAAGGCGCAAGGCGCTGGCTGGAAATCGAAGAGGCCAGCAGGCCTGATGAGGCGGTGCCGGCGCAGCCGCTTCGGGAGCCGGTTACCTACGCCCGCTTGCAGACCATGAAGGTTCCGACCCTCGTATTGTCAGGGGAGGCCGACCTGCTTTCGCCCCCGGCGCTCATGCGGATGCTGGCGGCGCATATTCCCGCGTCGCATTTCGTTTCCTTGCTGGAGGCGGGCCACGCCGGATTTTGGGAGCGCCCCCAGGTGTGGAACGGCCTAGTGCTGGAGTTTATCAGCCGGTACTGATTGGGGAGTTCTAATGCCGTCAGAACCGGCGGCCCTTCGGAAATTCCCCTTCGCTGCCATATACTTACACCATCGGTGCCAAGGGGAGGGAGCTTCCAGCAAGGGCAGCCGCATTATAGCCAGCTTAATACCCGTCATTCCTGCGTCCCCTTGTCATTCCTAGGAATGAACATCCCCCTCGGGAAAGCGGGGGCGGGAATCCAGAGCCTTAATCGAATATCATTGGGGCAAAAATTCAGCGAATTTCGCCTTCCGGTCTCCCGCTTACGCGGCAATGACGGGTATTAATCTGCTCAAATGCAATAGACCTGGGCTTCCTGCTTCGCGTTGCCATAGTCCGCTTTGCATAACTACACTCGCGGCCGTTCCGTTTGCTTATACTCGATACCCCTCCCTAATGTCGTCTTTGCAGGGCCTTTCGCTTAGGGTTCCGTACCCTGTAATTCCGTACCATGTAATAAGGATGATTCCGCACCGGCTTGGCCTCCTGCTTCTGCTGTGTCTTGACTGGCTTTACTTTGGATAGCGGAGCGGATATGCCAGAAAGTGTGACTACCGGGCCGAGCGACGACGGTAAAGGTTTCAGTTCCAACACTTTCAGGGGTTCCACCGTTTCCTGCCGTGTATCCGGCCCTGCCAGCACCGGATACGCGGCTCCCACTTTTACCGCGTCGGCCCATTCCTTAATAATCTGCCCAAGAAGGTCCGGCGGATTCCGATTCCGCGCCGTTACTCCTCGATTCCCAGCTCCGTCTTCATATCGGCCACGGCCTGATTGCGGGTCTTGCGCTGCCATTGAGGGCGGGCATTAATGGGCTCGTTGATGATTTCGGGGTCAATTTTCAAGGTCACGAAAACCGGACCGGGCTGACTGAGGATTTCTTCGAGCTGGTTACTGAAGTCCTCCAAGTTGTCTATGGAATATGTGGCCTGGTATCCGCAGCCTTGAGCCACTACGTCGTAGGCCATTACGCCGGCGTTAGGGACGGGCTGCCCGCCGGTGGTGGCGTATACGCCGTTGTCCAGCATGAAGTGGTACAGATTCCCGGGGGCCTTTTCGTCGATGGTGGGCAGAGCGCCCATTCCCATCAAAACATCGCCTTCCGAATCGAACAGCACCATTCGCTGCTCGGGCAGGGCCAGCGCAAGCCCCAGGGCGAAGGATGCGTGTCCTCCCATGGCGGGGTCGCCCAATGGCAGGTCGCGGTTCGGCTGGTCGCTGATGTCAACCCAGAAACGTCCGCCACGCCCAGGAATCACAATCGCGTCGCCGCGCAGCCTGTTGAAAACCTCCAGCATCTCTGCCGTTTTCATCATTGCAAATCACTTCCTCGTGTAATGCCCGATCCCTCGGAGCCGGGCTGAAAGTTCGCTTCTACCGGCTTACGTTGAAACCGTGATACTCATCGCCTACCAGCACGGCCACGGGGCGCTTTTCCCGAGAGGCTTCGGCGAAGGCCACGGATATACGGTCGGCGTCTTCGTCGGATTCAACCAAATAATAGTTAATGTTGAAGGCGTGGAGAAACCGTTCGGTATAGAAGGCTGCGGTGTCGTTTATGATGCCATGGCGAGTCCAACCCCGGTATCCCACCATCATCACTACTGGGACATTCATTCCCAAGCCCCAGCCTCGGAGGGAATCGCCGGACTCCATCATGCCGGTGTTCTGGATTAGTATGACAGGCTTTTTGCCTCCCGCAGCAAGCCCGGCGGCGGTGGAGAAGGCGTGGCCCTCCCTGCTGACAGGCACCAAATCCAGGGTCGGTTCATCCCGCATCAGCACATACAGGAAATTGGTTTCGCTGTCCGGCAGCCACACCACGTGGGTTACGCCGTTGTTCTTAAATTCCTCCAAGACTCGCGCAGGGCTGAGTTCTGCCATTTTGCTCCCCCTCATGAGACTAGCAACATCCATAGGCTGGAATGCCCCAACAGATATACCTACTGGCTGGGCAAACGTCAACTATAAACCGCGTCTGCGGCCAATTTCCAAGTTCAAAAGACTGGCAGCGCGAAAAGGCAAGCAGATGCGGTAAAATACGCGCATATAAGCGGCTTATGCGCCTCACATAAGGAGGAAACGATGGCCGAGACAATCCGCGAGGCATATATTCGGAGAAACCCTAGGTCGGCGGCCCTGTTTCCCCGATTTCAACAGCACTTCCCCTCAGGCGGAGCAGGCCACGACGGCTATGTGGCCGATCCCTTCCCCATCACCATCGAGCGGGGTCAAGGCGCGCGGAAGTGGGACGTAGACGGCAACGAGTACATAGATTACGGGCTGGGTTCGGCGTCGCTGTTGCTGGGACACTCCCATCCCGAAGTGGTGGAGGCACTGGTGCGGGCAGCCCCGGCGGGTTCGCACTATGGCTCGCCGGTGGAGACAGTGCTGGAATGGGGCGAGCGCGTTTGCAACCTGATGCCCTGCGCCGACAAAGTTCGGTTCGTGGGTTCCGGCGCCGAGGCTACCTCGCTGGCGATGCGCGTCGCCAGGGCCTTCACTGGGAAGGATAAAATTGTCCGGTGGGAGTCTCACTACCACGGCTGGCACGACTACGTAATGCCAGGCAATTTGGCCCCTTTTGATGTGCCTTCATCTACCGGCATACCCAAGGGGGCGGTTGACTCGGTGTTGGTGCTGCCTCCCTGCCTCGACGCCCTGGAGCGCGTTCTGTCTACGGACAGCGACATAGCCGGAGTTATAACGGAGGGTTCCGGGGCGTCTTACGGCACCGTGCCGCGACAGCCCGGGTTTGTCGAGGGCATTCGGGATCTGACAGAAAAATATGGAGTGGTGATGATTCTCGACGAAGTCATCACCGGATTCCGCTGGAGCCCCGGCGGGCTACAAGGAGTTCTTAACATCCGGCCCGACCTCTGTACCATGGCGAAAATTCTTACCGGCGGGCTGCCCGGTGGCGCGGTGGCCGGACGCGGCGATGTGATGGCGGTAATGGAGCAGACGGGCGACTCGCATCATGACCGGTTCGAGCGGGTCTATCACGGCGGCACCTTCAACGCCAACCCGTACTGCGCCGCCACCGGAAACGCCGCCTTGCGTATCGTCGCTACCGGCGAAATGCAGGCGCAAGCCGATGCTATGGCTCTGCGACTGCGTACAGGTTTGCAGGAAGTCGTTGACCGATACGAGGTCTCTGCCGCTGTATATGGCGAGTCTTCCACTTTTCACATTTACTTTGGGGGAACTTCTGTCGAAGGGCTTGACGCCAATGCTCTGAAAGGCGTGTCGTCGGCCATCCAGACCAGTTTCCGGCAGGCGCTGCAAGTGCGCGGAGTGGACCTAATGTCACGCACTAGCGGCGTGCTTTCTGGCGTCCATACGGAGGCCGACATTGACCAAAGTCTGGAAGCCTTTGACGGAGCCATAAAAGCGATGATGGATGAGGGGCTTATCAGCCACCGTTAGCCCTGAGAACCTCTCTCGGATGCCGCGTCTTTCGGTTGCTAACTGGCGGAAGGACGCAATTCCAATGGCTGAAAGCCGCAGGAAGTTATGGATACCATACTGCGAAACGCCAGAATCGCCGACGGGCCGGATGCGCCTCTGGTGGACATCGGCATTGAGAAAGGGCGCATTGCGGCCATTCAGCCAGTCTTGGTTGCCGATGGCCAATCCATCGAGCTGGAAGGGCGGCTGGCCACGCCCAGTTTCGTCGAGACGCATATTCACCTGGACAAGTCTTGCATCCTTGACCGCATTTCCTCTACCCAGGGAGGCCTCGAGGCAGCCATCGGGGAAGTGGCCCGGCTGAAGCGAGAGTTCACCGCCGAGGATGTCTACCATCGCGCTAAGCGAACGTTGGAGAAATGCGCTCTCAATGGTACAACCCATATGCGCACCCATTTGGAAGAGGGAATTATATACGTGATTACCCACGGCCCGATTTTCACCCCACGATGGACCGGGTCGTGTGCTCGGCACAACACCCGTCCCGGTACAGGATTTCGGGGTAGTTGACCTCCCGCCCGCACTCGGTGCAGCAGTAGGTTGCGTCTTCGTTAATGGCCGGCCTAGGCGGGGCGGTTCGGAGGAACACCTGGGCGATCTCTTCCGCCGTCGCGTCTATCCGAGGCGGGTAGGGCCGGACCGGACGGCCTAGTTCCTTCCGCTTACGTGGCATCCTGAACCTCCTAGGGCAAAGCGATTTCCTGTACGCGCCATGATGCTTTCTTGGCCAGAAAGGGGTAGCTCAATCGAACCCGAAAGTCTTCACCCCGGGTAGGGGCATTGCGGCCAGCCAACCAGATTCCCTCTTGGGCATTGGGGTTATACCGTTCTTGCAGCAAGCCGTTGGGAATACAAGACACGATGAGCCGACTAAGTTCTTGCCCAGTAGCAGTTTCATCGTAGACGTACTTGGCGATGATGGTGACCACGTAGAGAGAGCGCCCGCCTCTGGAAATAACCTGTTCCAAGCCTCCAGGTTCGTCCATATCAACACCGGATCGCCGCATTCGGACCCGCATGGAGGTTTGAGACATCTGTATCGTGGCAGTCCTATTCCCATTGGGCTTCTCGGCCTTTGAGTCCAGCATCAGGGCTACCGGGTGTGCGCTTGGCAGAAAGACGTACACCGCCTTCTTGTAGTCCACCTTACCGTACAGCCGCTCATTCCAACCGGATACACCCATCAGTTCCAGTGCTTCTCGCGTGATGTCTTCGGCGATGTCCTGTGGCAGGTCGGTTTCCTCGCGGAAGATGGTCACGGCCTGTTGCCGGTAATCCGTCAAAGCCTGGACCACCATCGCCATTGCGGTTTCCTCGAGCTGTTCAAGGGCATCAGGTGTCAAGAGTTCGCCCCTGTGCCAAATAGACGTTATTTGCCTCAATATCGAAGCCGATCCACTTGCGCCCCAAGCCTTTGGCGACTGCCGTTGTTGTGCCGGTCCCTACGAAGGGATCAAGCACAACGCCGCCAACCGGGGAAAAGAGCTTGACCACACGACGGGCCAGCTCTTCAGGAAATTCCGCTTCGTGTCTGTCGTTCCGCCTTACCGAGCGGATATTCCATACCCCGCGGGACCCCCATTCCGCCCATTCTTCGTTGCTAAGTCTGCCACGGTCGTACTCCGTAATGCCCGGTTGCCAGAAAACGTAGACGTGCTCAAATTCGTCCACTGCCCGGTAGGAGTTGGAGTGCCATTGGCTGTTGACCCAGCAGGGGTCTTTGTGCCAAATACGCTGGTCGTAGAGGTAGAATCCTGACTCCTCGGCCCAATCAGACACCATGCAGCCAGTCAGCCGGATTTTGGTGGCAACTGCCGTCTTCCCGCCCCGTACATTGTTGTCCTCAAGGCGGCGCTGAACCGTTTGCTCGCTGCATCCCAGCAGAGCGGCCAACTGGTAGCGGTTCGCCCCGGGGTTCTGTGCTTTAGCAGCAAGCACGTCATCCTTGGTGATCCGCACCTTCTTGCCCTGTACGTTGTCAGCCTGGAAGCGCGGTATGGATTCGTCAGGGAAGCATAGAATGTTCCCGATGTTCACTGCCATGAAGCCACCAGGCTTGATGATTCTCCTATGGGCATGGATCACGCCGGAAAGTAACAACTGCCAATCCTCAAATGTCATGCCCTGTTCGTAGGTCTTGCCTACGTAATAGGGCGGTGACCAAAAGCTCAGGTCAACACTGTGGGGCGGTAATTCGGCCAGTAGTGTCCGTGCATCTCCTTGCACTATGTCGCCGATTGCAATGCTTGCCGCAACCATCTCTACAGCATCCTAGGATTGCGAGTTTTGCGCGGCCCGATAAGCGTAGAATACGGGAGTTGTTTACCCGCCGCGCCCTGTGCTATTATCCCCATTTGCTCGGCGGTGTCAAGCGGCCGGCTGTTGTGGCGGCCCTCAAACTCCGTTGAGTACCGGGGCAGATGCTTGACGCTGACATGGTGGTAGATGCCATATATCCCCCTGTCGAACAGCGCCCAATGGGATTCCAGGCCGTTGGTGTGGGCCATCCCCCGGACGTACTCATTGGCACTGTGCTTGACGGCTTCGTGGTGGCGAGGCAGGCCCTGGTAGGCGGCTGCTTCGTCCGTGTAGACCGTCGCGCCCGCCGTGGTGTGGCGGAGTACGAAGTCCTGGAGCGTTCCCTTGTCTGTGGCTTCCACAACCTCGGTGTTGACCCGGCCGGTGGTGCGGTCCCGGACGCCAACCACTGGGGTTTTCCCGACTGCTCCACGCCCCGCGTCCAGTTTCTTGTCAGCGTGCTTGTTCTTCTCCAACCCGCCGATGTAAGTCTCGTCCACCTCTACTACCCCAGCGAACTTGTCGCCCTCGGATGCCGCGTCTTTCGGTTGCTAACTGGCGGAAGGACGCAATTCCAATGGCTGAAAGCCGCAGGAAGTTATGGATACCATACTGCGAAACGCCAGAATCGCCGACGGGCCGGATGCGCCTCTGGTGGACA
Source organism: Dehalococcoidia bacterium (assembly GCA_965199995.1). Taxonomy (GTDB): domain Bacteria; phylum Chloroflexota; class Dehalococcoidia; order Lucifugimonadales; family UBA3495; genus VXOI01. The sequence goes on from OZ241328.1 coordinate 972,895, forward strand.
TCGGCATTGAGAAAGGGCGCATTGCGGCCATTCAGCCAGTCTTGGTTGCCGATGGCCAATCCATCGAGCTGGAAGGGCGGCTGGCCACGCCCAGTTTCGTCGAGACGCATATTCACCTGGACAAGTCTTGCATCCTTGACCGCATTTCCTCTACCCAGGGAGGCCTCGAGGCAGCCATCGGGGAAGTGGCCCGGCTGAAGCGAGAGTTCACCGCCGAGGATGTCTACCATCGCGCTAAGCGAACGTTGGAGAAATGCGCTCTCAATGGCACAACCCATATGCGCACCCATTTGGAAGTGGACCCGGGCATTGGCTTAAGGAGCCTGGAAGGCATCCTTCCGCTGGTGGAGGAATTCAAGGGGGTTATGGACATTGAGATTTGCATTTTTCCACAGGAAGGGCTGCTAAACAACCCAGGCACCGATGAGCTTATAGTGGAGGGCTTGCGCCGGGGATGTAGGACGGTTGGCGCGGCCCCGTACACCGATAGTAACTCAAAGGGCCAGATTGACCGGGTATTCGAGATAGCCCGGGATTTCGATATAGACATTGATATGCACTTGGACTTTGGGCCGAATGCCGAATCGCTGGATTTGGACTACGTTTGCGAGATGACGGAGCGCTACGGTTATGGCGGCCGGGTAGCCATTGGCCACGCCACTAAGCTATCCGTCCTTCCGCCAGAGCAACTCCAAGAGAAAGCGCGGCGGATGGCCAATGCCGGGGTGGCGGTTACCGTGCTTCCGGCTACCGACCTGTATCTGATGGGACGGCACCAGACGCATTCCTCAATGCGCGGAGTTACCCCGGTGCACAGGCTGTTGGGGAAGGGGGTGAATTGCTCGCTCTCCACCAATAACGTGCTTAATCCCTTCACCCCCTTTGGGGACTGTTCGATGATACGGATGGCAAATCTTTACGCCAACATCTGCTACGCGGGGGACCAGGACAGCCTTGCTGACTGCTTCGATATGGTAACCAGCCGGCCTGCTCTGTTGATGCGCCTAACGGACTACGGAGTTGCTGTGGGGCAGTCTGCCGACCTGGTGGTACTGGACTGCGAGAGCCGGGCTTCTGCGGTGTCCGAAGTGGTGTCGCCTATTATGGCTTTCAAGGCGGGGCGCCGCACCTTCTATCGCCCACCTGCTGTGCTGGAGCACCCTTTAGGAGGGAGAGATGTCTAGCCCGTATTCAGACAGCCTGATGGAAGACCCTTTGGGCGCTTTCTGCCGGGAGAATCACGCCGCCCTGCGCGGCGCGAAAGATGGTTCCCTCGCCGGGCTTACCTTCGCGGTGAAGGACGTTTTCGATGTCGCAGGCAGCCGTACCGGGTTTGGCAATCCAGCTTGGCTGGAAACCCACCCTCCCGCTGAGTCCACGGCCCCCGCAGTCCAGCGCCTCTTGGACGCTGGCGCAGATATGACCGGCAAGACCATAACCGACGAAATTACCTACAGCCTGAGCGGACAGAACGCCCACTACGGAACACCGATCAACTCCGCCGCTCCGGACCGCATCCCCGGCGGCTCATCCAGCGGTTCCGCGTCGGCGGTGGCTGGAGGTCTGGTGGATTTTGCCCTTGGCACCGACTGCGGCGGGTCGGTGCGGTTGCCCGCCAGCTATTGCGGTATCCTAGGAATCCGCCCCAGTCATGGCCGTGTTTCGCTGGAAGGAGTCGCACCCTTTACCTGGAGCTTCGACGTGGCGGGCTGGTTCGCCAGGGACGCCGATGTGTTCGCCCAGGTTGGCGATGCACTGATAGACGATGCGCAAAAGCCGGCCTCTCCTGCGCGATTGCTCTACGTTCAGGATGCCTTCGCGACGGTGGACAACGAAGTGACAGAAGCGCTGCTGCCAGCCGTGAATCTGGCGGCGGACATCATAGGGGAGCGGCGGGACATAATCGTCAGCCTTGATGGACTTTCCGGCTGGTATGAAACTTTTCGAGTTATACAAGCATGGGAAATATGGTCAAACCACGCCGCCTGGGTTGAAGCAGTGAAACCGGAGTTCGGCCCGGGAATTCGGGAAAGGTTCGAAGGGGCATCAAGAGTTACAGAGCAAGATGTAAACGATGCCCGTTCCCGCCGCTCCGCCATTGTCGAGCGCATACGGAGTCTGTTCGCGGAAGGCGACGTGCTGTGCCTGCCAACGTCGCCCCGGGTCGCGCCCCCGGTGGACGCGCCGACAGACGAATTGGAGAGCCGGGTGCGCTCTCAGGCTATGAGCCTTCTGTGTATAGCCGGGCTGGCTGGCCTTCCCCAAGTCAGTTTGCCGCTGGCGTCCCTGAACGGTCTGCCGTTGGGTTTCTCATTGGTTGGCCCCTGGGGAGCCGACAGCCAACTGCTCGCCTTGTCCCGGCAGATGATGGCTGAAAGTTAATTGGCCTCTTTCCCTTAACTGGATACGGCGAGGGAGCCATCCACCATTTCCAAGCGCCTGTCGCCGGCTTCCGCTAGGGAGAGATCGTGGGTGGCGGCAATTACGGTGGTGCCGGCGGCGGTTATTTCTTTCAGAATGGCGGTGATGGCGCGGGCGGTAGTGGAGTCAAGTTCCCCAGTAGGCTCGTCGGCAAACACTACCTCGGGCTGAGTTACCAGCGCCCGCGCGATGGATACCCGTTGCTGTTCCCCGCCCGACAGCTCGTAGGGTCTGTGACGAGCTCGCGTACTGAGGCCCACCGACTCGAGAGCCTCCTGCGCCCGCCGTCGGCGCTCCCGCCAGGAGGTGCCGATGATGTGAAGCGGCAACTCCACGTTCTCTTGGGCGGATAACAAAGGCATTAGCCCAAAGGACTGGAAGACGAACCCGATTTTCCGGCGGCGCAGCTCCACCAGCTCCTTCTCCGGCAGGCGCGACAGGTCTTCCCCCCGGAACGACACAGCGCCGCCGGTGGGCTGGTCCAGCCCCGACAGCAGGTTAAGAAGCGTGGTCTTGCCGGAGCCGGAACGTCCGGTCACCGTCAGCAGCTCGCCAGCCTTTACATCTAGGTCAACGCCGTTCACTGCCCAGACTGTTGACCCTCCCCCCGTGAATTCGCGGGACAGAGAAGTGGCGGAGATGATTCCGGCGCTCATTCCGCCCCATCCTGGCTGTTTCCGGGATAACTGTCAGGTGGCAAGAGGGTGATGCGCCCGTCCTCCATCCCTATGCTGGCCAGGCCGCGGCGCCGGAACCGGTCGGCGTACTCCTCGGGGAGTTGCAGACGGCCAGCCTCGTCCACCACCAGAAACTCATCCTCGTTCCGCGCCTCGTCCCGCCGATACGAAGCCGTAGATCTGGTTTCAGAGCTGATGCGTCCATCCCGGATATGCACTACCCGGTCTACGAACTGCGACACCGCCGGATAGTGGGTGACAATGACGACAGTGACGCTGAAACTGCGATTCAAGGTTCGGAGCATTTCGAAGACCATCACGGCGTTGGCGTTGTCCAGCTCCCCCGTAGGCTCGTCGGCGAGAAGCAGGGGAGGCTGATTGGCCAGGGCGACGCCGATGGCGGCCCGTTGCTGCTCCCCGCCGGAAAGCTGATGAGGCATCCGGTCGGCCTTCTCGCCTATGCCCAGAGACTCCAGCAATGTCATGGCCCAGCCCCGGCGGCGGCCACTAGGTTGTCCGGCCAGGGCCATGGGAAGCTCAATGTTGTCGGATATGCTCAAATAAGGCAACAGGTTACGGGCGGTGGCCTGCCAAACGAAACCCACATCCTTGCGCCGGTATTCCACCAGTCCTTGCTCCGATATGTCCAGCAGGTCGCGCCGGCCCACTCTGACCTGACCTGCGGAGGGCCGGTCCAGACCGGCGAGAATGCTTAGCAGGGTGCTCTTGCCGCTGCCGCTAGCCCCGACAATGGCGACAAGTTCGCCCGGTGCAATGTTTAAATCCAGCCCTCGCAGGGCCACGACTTCCAAGTCGGCCCGTTTATAGATTTTGAACAAATCGCGGCAAACCACGAACGGTTCGCCGTCATTCCCGCCCTTTGGGGAGAGCTGAGCCCCGTCCTTTTCCACGTTTACCGGGCGATATTGAAATTGCGAGTCCATAGCCGCCATCATTCTCCCATACGGAGTACCTGTTGCAGTTGCAGCTTGGCGTTGAACCAGGTTAGCCAAAGGCCGCAGAGGCCGGTTACCCCTGCCAGGATAGCGTAGGATATCAGCAAGCGCTGCCAGTCGGTAGTCAGCACCAGGGACGGAGTGGCGCGCGCGCCTTCCTCGACCACTTCCATCAAGGGTAGGACGCTGGCGCCGATAAGCCAGCCTAGCAAAGTCCCCAGACCAACACCGCAGACGGCCATCAGAAATATATTGCCCCATAATATGGAAAGCATCTGCCCTCGCGAAATCCCCAGAGTTCTGAGCAAAGCGAACTCCGTTTGCCTCTCCCGGGCGTCAAGGTGGGAGAATAGCAGCAGACCGGAAGCGCTGGCCAAGGCGACGGCAAGGAAAAGCAAGACCAGCAGGGCGCCCCATCCGGCGTTTACCAGCGGCTGCTCTACCCGCGAGGCCACCATGGCTGGGGCGTTTAGCACCTTTCTTACGCTTACTCCCTGCTCGCGCAACGCCATTACTACCGGCTCAGCCCAGCTCTGTTCAGGTATTGAGGATGATTCCCCCCCGGTTATCCACAGTTCATTTGGCCCGCGAGGCGGACGTGGATTGTATCTCATCGCAGCTTGGGTAAACCGGGACAAATCCACCACGGCGAAGGGTCTTTCGTCGGGATTCAGAGTAGGGAAAAACTCAACTTCCGCGGCTACTTCCAGCAATACCGCATAGGTGGACAAGCCGAGAGTGATGGTGTCGCCGACACTAGCGTCGGTTACTTCCAGGAATTGGGAATTCACCAGCGCAGGCAGGGGTTCGTCTGCCCCTCCGGCCCTGACGCCGACCAGCCCAACGCCCCCCGAGGCCCAACTGAACCGGCTGGTTACATCGAATTCCCCGGCGGCAGCCGACTGGCTGGGATCTAGCGAATACAAACCTGGTTTGCGAAAGTCTTCGATGACGCGCCAGCCCTCCGTAGAGCTGAAGTCGTGGATTGTAACAATACCTTGCGGCGTTACCGCTTCCAATCTACCGAGGAATGCCGCCCCTCCGGCCCCTTCCTGGAGACGGCTGCGAACTGAGAGGGAGACGATTTCGACGGGAGGCTGCAATACTGCGCTTTGCCTTCTGCCGGTAACGTCCTCGTTGTTGGAAATCGGAGTAGCCATGTCGAAGACAAAGCGCGACCACTGAGGGCCTCGCAGTTCTCCCAACCGGGCGTCCGCAATGCGCCCTTGCGAATCCCGGAGTCGCGCCCAGAGGTCAACCCCCCGAGCGGAACTGCCAGGCCTTACCCAGAGTGCCAGGGCCGTGGCGTTGGAGGGCAGAAGGATCCCGTCGGCCGTTGGCGGGGGAAGCGTTCCTGCGGCGCCGTGCTTCAGCGTTTGCGACAAGTCTGCTAACGAGCGTCCGTCGGCAAAGTCGTCCCGGAACCACGCGACATCGGCAATGCTGTCGGCGTCAACGGCCAAAAGGGTGCCGGAGGTGCTGAAGCCCGTGGTTGTTAGATAGCCGGGAGAGCGGAAGACATCGGCGGCAATTCCCTCTCCCCCGCTTTCCCCGGCCGGAAGAGGGAACGATAGAAGATTGACGTTGGGATTGGCATCCATAGCCCGGGGCTGATTCCAGCCGCCGTGCTGGATTCGCAGGTCTGCGCCGGCTTCGTACAAGGCCCTATCCCGCTGACCGTGCTCCAGGGTTGAAGAGAACGCGCTGCCCATTACGCCGAGGGCGGTGGTGAGCATCACCAGGACTATCAGCATCGCCGGAGTCAAGGGGTCGCGAGCTAGATGCCTCAGCACGTGCACCAGCCAGGTTGGCCCCACCGGGCCGGCTATTTGGGCCAGCGCCCGGGCAGTCCAGGGAAAAAGGCGCAGCACGATTAGCCCTGCGGCTGCCAGCCCCAAAGCCGGCCCCAGCAACAAGCTGTAATCAATGGTCAATTCTCGACTTCCCAGGGACTGCACCAAGAACGTGCCGCGACTCTGAAGCTGCCACCACACCAGCCCAATTACGGCGAGGAGCACAAAGTCAAGGTAGTAGCGATGAAGTAGGCTGGCGGTGGGAGGGCGCGCCCCGGCCTGTCGGGTTTCGATGCTGCTGCGCCGGGCGGCAGCCAGAGTAGCCAGGGTGAAGACCATCACCGCCAGCCCACCGCCAACCAACCCTAGGAGGAAGGCTTCAATGGATATGCCGGTTGGCACTCCTGTTAAGGCACCGGAGGCCCCGCTCAATTCGAAGAAAATCACCCCTAGCAGCTTGACTACTCCCAACGCAAGGAAGGGGCCTGCAATGACCGCCGGAATTGCCAGCAGCAGCCCTTCGCCCAGGCCGAGAACGCCGAGCTGCCAGACCATGGATCCCCGGCTTTTGAGCATGGCAATTTCCCCAGACCGCGAGCGCACAATCAGCCCGGCCACCAGCGCTAGGTAGTAGACAAGGATGCCGGTGACCAGGAACAGCACTAGGTATAATGGCAGGCGGGCCAACAGAAGCTGCTCCTCGAAACTGCGGAGCAGGTTGTCTAGACGGATTGAATAGCTGGAGTTCTGTAATCCGGCGGGGAGGGAACCCTGGATTTGAGCGAGAATCGCCTGGACGTCTTCTACTTCGCTGGCTTGCATCTTCTGGCGATCCGGGAAGAAATGCCAAGTAGTATCAGCGTATAGCGAAGGGTAATTCCCTAAGACTCTCTGAATCAGGGCGTCTTCGTCGGCGAAAAGCGGTATCAGCGTCCACCGGTCATCCTGTCGGCTAATGGCCGACGAAAGTCCATACCAGAACTCATCCGACGAGTCTAACCGCCCGAAAATGGCAGAGATGCGCACTTCCGTCGCCGTCCAGTCAGTGAAGGAGGACGCCGGGAAAACCTCCATTACATCGCCGACCTTCATTTGAAGCAGTTCCGCCCCCAAACTGTCTACTGCTACTTCCAGCGGCTGACCCGGAGTAGGGGTTCCTTCCGGCCAGCGCCCTTCCAGCACCATGATGCGTTCGGAAATATCGGTGAGGTAGCCAATGGGCCCCCGGGGCCTAGTGTCCTTATCCAGTTCCAGGTTGGGTTGCCCTTGAAAGAAAAAAGTAGCAGTTTCCAGATAGCGCGAGTGCTCTCTCAGATACGGGCTCATAGGCTCGATTACCCGTTGCTCGACAAAGGTCTCTCTACCCTCGAAGGCTTGGCGTCGGTCTTCAACATCTGGAGGGTCATCTCGGCTGCTGAAGGAGCGAATCCAGAAATTAACGTCCTCTGGGGCGGCCTGAACCAACTCTCCGCGCAGAGCGGCGTTGGCCAATAGGTTCGAGAAGATGACCCCGCTGGCCATTAGCGCAACGGCCAGCAGGATGCTGCCGAAGAGAACCGCTTCAAGCCGCCATCCGCTGACGACGCGGCCAACAGCCATTACATAGGCGAATCTCAACAACGACATTCGCTTAAGCCGCTCCTCTCAGGACGTCCACGGGCCTTGAGCGGTATGCAAGGAAGGCTGAGAAAACCGCCGATGCGGACAAGGCCGCCGCTAGTCCAATCAGGACAGAGAACAAAAGCAAGGCGTGCACCTCTGGGATCACCGGAGGCACCGGGCCGGAGCCGCCAGACGTTGGGTCAAGCAGTCTGACTAATTCCAGGCCGGGCCAGTAGCCGATGGCTGCTCCGATAATTATGGCCACGCCGCCCATAAGCCACTTTTCGGCGGACAAGGACAGGAAAAGCTGTCGGTTGGACATACCCAGCGCTCTGGCTACGGCGGTATCTACGCTCCCTGCTCGGGCCGAGGCCCGGCTGTGCAGCAAGAGAGCGGTTAATACAATCAGCCCGATTCCGGTCATGCTCAGGCCAGTGAGTCCGTTCCATCCTCCGCCTGCTAGGGGATTGTGGGAAGCATTGGCTGCTGCCATCATCCGGTCAGTAACAGAGGCTAGAGGAGGCAGTTGCGCCACGATGTCAGCAATCACAGCCTCTCGGTCGTAGGCTGGATCAAGGGATAGCCAAACTTCCGGGAAGGAAGCCGCCCCGCTTACGGGGGGCAAAAACCGTAAATAGGATTGGTAACTGTTGATATCCATAATCAGGAAAGGACGGTGGAAACTGGTTACCGTGGGAAACAAGTCGCTAACCCCCACTACGCTTACGGGAATGGAAGCTCGCCCGTGCTGAATGCGCAACGTTTGCCCTTCAGACAGACCGGCGCCGCCGATAGACAAAAGAGGAAGGGAGACCGGCGAAAGGTGGATGCCCCGCTGTGCGCCCTCGAAAGGGTCTTCCCAGGAGAAGGTAAGGCCCGAGTCCCCGGAGCGGGCCGCCTCCGGTTCAATGGACAAGGCGTCGGGGGCTCTCCCTGCAGTGCCAAGAGGCTGCCAATTGCCGAGGGAATCGAACTCCTCCAGGATTATGCCGCCGTCCTTTGTATTTGGGTTAGAACCAAAGGCGGTAAGAGCGTCAATGTGGATTCGCCCTGCCGCTACCTTAGCAAAGGAGCTCGTGCTGAAAAATATCGCCGTCAGGAACTGCTGCTTGCCGCTCTCTATCACCCTGTCGGGCAGATCTCCCTGCATGAATCGCCAGTTCTGCGCCGCTTGCCCTGAAGATGGAGCAACCGGCGGCGTATCTTCCCTGGGGCCGCCGAACCCGCTTAGGGACACGCTTCGGTAACGGCCATCGTCATCTATAAGTCTGGCCCAAACGTTGATGTCGGCTTGCAGTTCCCGCTGTGCCAAGTCTCCGGTTTCCAGCCATACACCGATGCTCTCCGTCCCCAAAGGAATCGGGAGGCCGGTGTAGAGGGCATCGCCTTCCCGGAAATGACCGGGAGGGTCACCGGGACTGCCGGAGGGTAATGGAGCCGGTTGAATGTATGAGGCCAACTCCGGCAGGGAAGCACTGGCGAAATCGTCTCGAAACCAAGTGGAATCCGCCAAAGCTTGCGGGTCGGCGGCAATCAGCAAAGCGGGCACGGTAGTTTGCCCCACTATCAGGCTAACCGTGTCCCGCGAAAGGGGCGTAGCCGCTTGCACTCCGGGCACGGATTCCAGGGTATCGGTAAGGCTTAGAGTGACTCCCGGCCCAGAAACTACGGCATCCCCGCCAATCCGGTAGAGCGCCTGGTCGCTTTGACTCCTGGACAAGCTGGACTGGAAGGTGGCGCCGAACACGCCGAGGGCTGCGGCCAGCATCAGCAGAACCGCCAGCGACGACGGCAGAACAGGGTCCCGCGTCAGCCGGGCAAGTCCAACGGAGGCCCAGCCCGGCCCGGCTACGGCATTCGCACCGATAGGAGGGCACAACCACACTACCAATCGGACCAGCAAGGGCAGGACTCGCATCAGGAGCAGCGCTCCAGTAAGCAACGCCAATACCGGGCCGAGGATCAACACCGGGTCTACTTCAAGGCCGCGTGATGCCAGAGCGCGGGACGCAAAGCCGTCCCGCTGCTGAAACTGCCACCACACCAGCCCCGCTACCAAGACGGCCAGCAAGTCCAGGTAATAGCGGTGAAAGAAGGACACTGCGGGGGGGCGAGAACGGACAACTTGAGCGTCGGCCATGGCGGTCCGCGCGCGCCCGGCTGCCGAAACCGCTAATACCGCTATGGAGAGCAATGCGCCCACGGCTCCGATCCAGAACATATCAGCCGATAGAGCAATCCGGATTGGCCCGCCGTCCAATTCGCCAAAGGTGGGCAGAAGCGCGAAGCGAACAATCAGCCATGCCAGCAGCGGCCCGATGGCGACCGCTGCCAGCGCCAAGATGCCCTCGACCAGGAGCAGCACCCCACACACCTGGATGACGCCGGCTCCCCGGCTTCTCAGCAGACCGATTTCGTCTGCCTGAGCCCGCCCCAGGATCCCGGTAATCAATGCCAGAAAATACAAGATCAGGGCAAAGACCAAGGATATAAACACGTAAACCGGCACCCTGGCCAGGGTCAGGTCTCTCTCGAACTCCTCTAGAGTGATTTCCAGCCGGCTGAAAACGAAAGTTCGCGGATAGGATTTGTTAATGTCCGTTTCCAGTCCCGCCAGCGCTTCCTGAGAAGCGTCCACCGTCTCGGCGGTTATTACAGATGGGTCAACGTAGATATTGAAGCCGAAGTCGCCCACAGCGGTGGGAAAACGGCGCCCTATAACTTGCAGGAAATCATTTTCGGTGACGTAGACCGGCACGACCAGGATTTCTCCCACCGTCTGTACGCTGAACTGGTTGGGAGTCCCTTGCCAGTATTCTTCCCTGGGGTCAACCGGGTCGGCAATACCAACGACATTGAGGACGATGCGCTGTTCCGGGGCGGTTGCGAAGGGCGTGATGAAGAGCTTTGTGCCTAGCTCGTAGCCCATGTCATTGGCTACCCTCCTACCTACGACGGCCTCCAGTTCTACTCCTCCGGGCCCGGCCGTTCCGCTTCGCTGAGGCCAATTCCCTTCGAGGATACGGGAATGTTCCTCGAAGCCGGTCATAAAGAAGGGCCTGCCCGAAGGGGCGCCAAAAGACGGGGCGCGAGGTTCGGGGCTGGTGGTGACGGCCATCCCGACTTGAGTGCGTCCGAACCGCTCCTGCCCTACGGCTAGGGAGCCGATTCTGTACTGCGCCGCATTTTCTACAATGGAGCGAAGTTCGCCGTAATCTTCCGGCCCTAAGGGGCGGTTCTGCGTCAAAACTTGAATGTGCAATGCTCCTGGCGGTTGGCTGAACAGGGCATGGCGCACCCCGGTCTCGGCCAGCACCGTCGAGTAAAGGGCAGTCGCGCTCAGTAACACCACTGCGGTCAGGATGCCTAGAGCAGTAACGGCCGATAGTCCCCATGAGCCGCGCAACCGTCGCCGCATCACCCACAAAGAAAGCTGGTATAGGTGAATCATGGAGAAGATTATAAGGTTTCGCGAATGTTATTGCTTACGGGCGCGCTAAAGATGCCGCCCTGTGCGCTTGTCATCTTCACTGCGGTGGCGTGTCGATGTCCCTGCCGCAGTGGGGGCATGATCTTATGCCGCTCTCACTGCGGCGTTGATTGACCTGCTCCATGAAGCTGGAACCCAGAATGCCCGCGGGCAGCGCGAAAATGCCGATGCCCAGCAACGCAATCCCTCCGGCCAGCAGGCGGCCCAGGGTAGTGACGGGCGCGACGTCTCCATAGCCGACGGTGGTGACAGTGATGATGCTCCACCACATAGCGTCGGGTATGCTGGAAAACTTATCGGGCTGAGCGTTCTGTTCCACATAAAACATTAGAGATGAAGCGAGAATGAGCAGGACGGCTATTACTGATACCACCGCCAGGATTTCGTTTTTTCGCAACGCCAAGGCCAGCCCCAGCGCGCGCAAGCCCGGCGAATAGCGGCCCAGCCGGGCCAGCCGACCCACCAGACGCAGCGCCCGGAACATAACCAGGCTTAGGCCGCTGTCGGAAGGGAGCGCAACGATTAAGAAAAACGAGAACAGCGCTACGGCATCGGCCAGCATTATCGGCTGGAGCATAAAACGCAACCGCCCCTTTACCGGGTGCGAGTAGCGCGGTTCGGAAGTGCAGGCCCACACTCTGAGGGCATACTCCAATGTGAAGACCCCGAAAGACGCTACTTCGAACCACAGGAAAAATCCGGGAGAGGCGGCGTGAATGCGCTCATCCGTGCTTATTACCAAGGCAGCGATATTAGAGAGGATTAGCAAGAGTACCGCCAAGTCCACAGCCCGGCTAACCTTGTCCTTCCCGTTCTGCCCGACCTCGAGGATTTCGTAGAGTCTTCGTTTCATTACTGCCTGCCTCGCTGTCTCAGTAATTCACAATCTTTGACGTTAATTGCTGACAGTTCCCCGATTATTTGCTGCAATCGTTATGCTATCATCAAATAAAGGGCCTTATGAAAGACCTTCTCAGACCGGTTAGATTTAGTTTCCCTCGCATGGATTTATGAGCAATAATACCTCCTCGTCCCTCGCCATTGAGTCCCAGGGCCTAGTGCGCGCCTTTGGCGCGGTTCAAGCAGTTAACGGAGTTAACCTGGCAGTCCCGCGGGGGGAGATTTACGGCTTCCTTGGGCCTAATGGAGCCGGCAAGACGACCGTCATCCGAATGCTAGTCACCCTGCTGGCCCCCACTGGCGGGCGCGCCGTAGTCGCGGGGCACGACGTTATGCGCGAGGCCGACCTGGTGCGCACCCGGATAGGCGTGGCTCTCCAGGAAGCCGCGCTGGACAACAAACAGACCGGACGGGAATTGCTTCGTCTTCAAGGCCAGCTCTACGGCTTGGGCAGACGCGAAGTTACCCGCAGAATCGAAGAGCTATCGAGCCTGGTGGACATCGGCGAGGCCATGAACCGGCTAATTGGCACCTATTCCGGAGGAATGAAACGCCGTCTCGACTTGGCCGCCGCGTTGATCCACAATCCGGACGTGTTGTTTCTCGACGAGCCGACCACCGGCTTGGACCCCATCAGCCGCGCCCGTATCTGGGAAGAAGTTCGCCGCATAAATTCAGATCTGGGCGTGACCATATTCCTGACCACCCAGTATCTGGAAGAGGCTGACGCCCTGGCCGAACGTGTTGGAATTATTGACCAGGGGAGGCTCGCCGCTGAGGGTGCGCCCAGCGAACTGAAGAGAGCCTTGGGCTCCGACCTAATCGTGGCCCGCCTTGACGGAGATTCTGCTGTATCTATTGAGGCATTGTCCGGCATTCCTTCGGTGTCGTCCATTGAGTGCCACGGCAACGAAATCACCATTGGCGCCGACAGCGGAGCGTCCGTAATCAGCGCGGTGGCGTTGCGGCTGAACGAATCGGGCCTGGCGGTTCAAGAGCTAACCCTAAGAACCCCCACTCTGGACGATGTTTTCTTGCAGGTAACCGGCAGCCGCTTGCGTAGCGGCGGCCCGCACAATATATCCGATGACGGAGAGGCAGACTGATTCGCCCAAGGGATGATGCTTGGAACAGGCGCAATCTTCGCGTAAATTGAAAATCAGCAGGAGAATTTAATAGCCTTGGCCACTGCGCGGCATACTATACAAGGCAGGAAAGCAGGCTTTCTGCGCGACTTGATGTCGGTTTCGGAGCGGGCTGTCCGTTCCGTAGCCAGAGACCCGGAAACAACGATACCGGCCTTGGTCATACCTGTCTTCATGTTCATCATGACGGTCGGAGCCCTGGAAGACTTCGCGGAGAGTATCCCGGGGCTGGACTATCGAGCTTTCCAGTTGCCCGTAGCCGTTTTGTTCGCCGTAACGGGAATATCTCGAGCCACGACGGTGGTGGCGGACATTCAGAGCGGTTACTTCGATAGGCTGGTAATGACGCCCGTCAATCGGCTGGCGTTGCTATTGGGCCTGATGGTGGCCGACTTCGTGCTGGTGGTGGCATTGACTATTCCGGTGACCATTATGGGATTCATTGCCGGAGTGAGATTCGAGACCGGCATACTGGGAATACTGGCGCTTATGTTTCTGTCCGGTATATGGGGGCTGATATTTTCAGGCTTTCCCTACGCCATTGCCTTCAAGACCGGAAACCCGGCCGCCGTTAACACCAGCTTCCTGCTGTTCTTCCCTTTCCTGTTCATGACTACGCTGTTTGTTCCCCAGGAAGCGATGACCGGCTGGCTCTCCACGGCTGCGGACTACAATCCGGTAACCTACTTGCTGGCGGCTTTGCGGTCGCTGATATACGTAGGCTGGGACGCCCAAATTATGCGCGACGGTATAATCGCCATAGCGGCTGTGGGAGTCGTGAGCATCAGTATGGCCCTCGCCGCCCTCCGCGGCCGCGCCACTAGGAAGTAAGGCCTCGATTGCTTAACTATCTGCTTCCCAGTTGCTCTAGGGCCAGGGCTTTGGCTTCAATTGTGAGCGACGCCAGGTTTGCCAGCGGGACTTCTATGGCGGGTTCCCTTCTGGGGAACAGGAAAATTACTTCCTTTACCGTTTTGCCGGTAGCTTCCTGCAATGCCAGGGCATATGCCGCCCCTTGCACTCGGTAGCGTGCTATGGCCGACGTAACGTCATCCTGCGCATCATCGGTCTTGTAGTCAACTACCACCAGCTTGCCGTCTTCCTCGAAAAGCAGATCAACGAATCCTTGGATGGAGCCTGCCCCTACAGGAATAGCGACAGGCACCTCTCGCCAATACTTTCCGCTCGCAACGGCCCGGCGCACCACGGGGCTTTCGATAGCCCTATGAGCCAGTTGAGCCACTTCCTTATTCCTATCGGGAATCCCCTCGGCAGTGGTCTTCGCCCTGGCCCAGACATCGATGTCTTTGCCCGTGTTCAGGTCAGCACTTTGCAACACCATATGCAGAGCGCGGCCTATCATAGTGCCGGCGCGCCCTCTGCGCCACGGCTCCGAAGGATCTTGTTCCGGCTCCGAACCGTTTTCTGAACCGGAATTGCCAGCGGAGTCTTTTTTATCCAAGCCGGTGGCAGCAGCGAAGGAGGGCCGTTTCATTTCCTTCAGCATCGCCTTCCGCTGCTCCGCCCATTGGTTGCGAGCTTCCAAAGAATGTTCGAGAGAGGCAGGAGCGGCTTGGCTTTCTTCGGCGGGCGGCGCGCTGTCCTTCTCGACGAGGACGGGTTCCCATAGTTCGGGCCTTTCCTTGAGATGTTCGGAAATCCCTTTTGCCGCCGAATTATTGCTCCTGCTGGCAGGCCGATGCAGACTGAGCACCAAGTGATCGCGGGCGCGGGTGCAGGCCACATACATCAGGCGAACCCGTTCCGCTTCCTGCATCTGATTCTCTCGTTTTAACGATTCTTCGTATCCCAGGGTGGCTATGCGGTTATCCTTGGAACCAACACCGACTTCTACTTGCCGAGTTTTCCGGTTGAACAACGCCACGTCAACAGTTGTCCGGGGATCCGAGTTTATTCCTGTCAGAATCACCACCGGAAATTCCAGCCCCTTGGAGCCGTGGATAGTCATCACCTGCACCGCTTCTTCGTCTTTCTCTGGCACCGGAATTTCCGTTACCCGGGCATTCTCGTCTATTTGGCTCTGTAGCCAATCGAGGAAGTGCCGCAGCGAGTTTCTGCCAGATTCGGCTGCCTCACCGAAGAGACGGGCCTGCTCCACCATAAAGCGGTAGCGCCGCCACTGTTCGCGCGTCCGCAGTTGAGGAACCGCCGCCTCCATGAACAGACGTTCCCGGATAAAGCGGTCTATCAGCGCTCCGGGGGAATCGTTAAACCGGTTGCGGTGGTAGTTTTTCAAGACGAACAGAGCCTCATTCACCGGGTCATAGCCGCGCCCTTTACCTTTCGACCGGTAGTCGAAGCTGCCGTTATTCTCGTGATGGCGGAAGAGGTCCACATCGCTACATCCGAAGGCGGGAGAGCGCAACGCAGCCACCGTTGCGACATGGTCAGACGGATTGTCAATGGACTTCAAGCAGTTCATCAAGTCGTGGATTTCCTGGGTCTCGAAAACGAGCGATGCGCTCTCCAGCCGGAAGGGCACGTTGGCGCTTTCAAGAGCAAGCTCCAGTTGACGCAGGCCGGTGCGCCGGGGCATCAGAAGGCAGATATCGGCGTAAGTGGTGGGCCGGTAATTTTCTTCGGAGTTGTTGTCGGCTCCTTTGTCCAGCACTTTCCATTGGCTGTGAACTATCTGGTGTATCAGGTCAGCGATGTTCCGGGACTCAATTTCGCGGATCTGGCTTATAGGAGCATCTTGAACTTCGTCGGCCAGCGCCCAGACGCGGGTCCCTGCCGCCTTCCAGCGAGCCTCCATCCCGTCCCTGGGATAGGCAGATTGAATGTGGCCTTGCCCGTCCTCATCGCCCTCACCCATCCACTTTTGGAATAGGAAATTCACCCAGGCGGTAACGGGTTCCTGGGAGCGGAAATTCTGGGTCAGCTCTACGGTCTCGCCGCCCATACGTTCTCGCAAATCGTACATCTGGTTCACATCGGCGCGGCGAAAACGGTAGATGGACTGCTTGGGGTCGCCCACCACGAATAGTTTGCCCGTTTCGGGGGTAATCCGGCTCCATTCCCTAGGCCTATCCTCCGGTTTGGTTCCTGGTTTTACCTCCTCAGCGAGGAACATCGCAATTTCCGCTTGTATCGGGTCAGTGTCCTGAGACTCGTCAATTAAGAGATGGGAAAAGCGGCGCCGGAAGTGGTCGCGCACCTCGATATTGTCTCGCAGCAACTCGTGCGTCCAGACCAAGAGGTCCTGAAACTCCGCCCGCCCTTCCTTTTCGCGCCGCTTTCGGGCGTACTCCAGCACGAACCGTTGCAGCTCCCTCAGGATGGGTATCAGCGCGGCGCGGCGCACGGCAGCGCCAATTTCTTGGAGCCGCTCCCGGACTTCCTTAAGGGAGATACTCCATTTGTTCTTGCTTCCCACGTTTCCGGGCTTGAACTGTATGATCTCTACAATACGCCGATAGACTTCCAGTGGCTCCAAGCCAGCGTCGGCCAAGCGAAGAGTTTCGGCATACTTGCCGTCAATGTAAGCGTATAACTTGTCAGACGGGTCAGGACTTACACAAAAATCTTGAAGCCCCCGAAGTTCGTTGACTAGTATCGCTACAGCCCGCCGGTGGGGCTCGGTTCCGGATTCGCCCTCCGTCAGATCCTCCCCGAACTGCACGTCCTGCAGGTCACTATAGTTTTCATGAAAAGCTTTTGCGATGTCTCGGAGATGCGTCTCCCTTACGCCCAAGGCAAACGCCATCGTCATGTGGGGAGCCATGTCCGTATTGCCTTCCAAATGGTCGCCTAGCCAGGACTCCCAAGCGGCTTCGAACCGCAGTTCGGAGGCTACTGCGTCGGTAGTTTCGAAGCCGGGCGGCAACCCGGCTTCCAGAGGTCGTTCGTGAAGAAGAGCGGACGCGAAGGAATGCAAGGTCTGGAAGCTAGCATGGCCAATGTCTCTGGCGCCCTGACGGCAACGCTCGCGCTCCGCTGGACTGCGATCCGGGTCTGCGGCGGCCTTTTCCAGCTCTAGGCGAGTGCGGTCGCGCAGCTCAGCTGCGGCAGCCTCAGTGAAAGTGATGGCGGCGATGCGGCCAATGGCCGCGCCTTCCAGCGCTACCAGACTTACCACTCGCTCTACCAGGCTGGTGGTCTTGCCAGTGCCGGCACTGGCTTCAACGAACAGTGTTTTGTCCAATTCGCGGGCTATTTTTTGGCGGGCCGCATTGTCTTTGGGTTGAAATCGAGGAGCTGTCGTCATTATTGCTATGCCTCGGCGCTCTCCTTTTCATCGGCATTGCCTGAACCTTCGCCGGTTAGGGTCAAGTAGCCGGACACCAGCGCGTCCTCCTTTTTCCGGCCCCATATCCGAAATTGGCGCCGCGGACAAAGCGTGTTGAAATCGCAGTGGTTGCAATTTTCGCCCGGCCCTTTGGGGTTTAGGCCGCTTCGTTCGCCGCCCGGATTGGCCGGGAACACGCCGCTGCGGATTCCCGCAGTAATGGCGGTTATGCCCTCTCGGAACCTGGTCAGCGTTTCCGGTCTGTTGATGTCGAAAGGCTCGGACGGCTCCGTCTTGAATTCGCCCTCTCCTGTAACAAACCAGTAAATGGCTGGCACCGTCTGCGCTTGAGGGAATTGCTGCTTTGCCGCTAGGGAATAAGCGCCCAACTGGAGCCGCTTTCCTTTGTCGATGGGGTCTGTATTCAGACTTTTGGTGTAACTGCCGGACTTGCCAGTCTTATAGTCCACAATAAGCGCTGGCGAGCCGGAGGAATCCAAGTCAACACGGTCTATCCAACCCCGGAAGCTGATTCCAGTAGCTTCGTCAACGGCTGCCTGCCACCCTTCACCCTTGCCGCCAAAACTTGGCTCCGGTATGGACACGGCGGAGCCATACCTCGCCCGCAGTTCTGCATCCTTTCCCAAGAAAATATCCAGGTCGGAAAGGATGTTTTGCCTTTCAATCTGCCACAACAGCGGCTTGCCGGTGATGCCGCTGGACTCATACTTTTCAAACACGCCGCGAGCGATTTCCCGGAGGCGATGAGCGCTTTCCGAGCTCCATGGCTGGCCGGGGTCAGGCAGAGTTTTTGTTTTGTTGGCATCCTTGAGGAACTCTTCCAGAATCTCGTGCATTAAATTGCCGCGGTTCAACTTGCTTATGCCGGTTTCTTCCTCGGGGTCTTCCAGCGCGCTGAGATGCAGCACCCGGCTAAGGAAATAGCGGAAGGGACAGGCCGCCCATGTCTCGAGGCTGGTAGGGGATATGGAATTGCCAGTCAGGCTCAGCGAGAAATTGGCCTCCCCGGCTACCGAGGACAAGTTGCCATCGAACTCGGTTAAAGAATAACCATTACGGCTGTGACTCATCTGCGCCACTTTAGCGAGCAGCCCCTCTTTAGCCAGCGGATGCGGGGATCTGCCATTGTCCCTTCCATGCTCCCGGCGCCAATGCAGAAGCCAGTGCAGGTCGTAGTCGTGGATGTCGGCAGGGACAGTCAGTTCCAGCAGCGAGCTTTCCAAGGATGGAGTGGCCGTGCATTGCAGCAGGTCGAGTTGCAGAAGGTTTTCCGAAGTTGCCGCTTCCCCTGCCAAGGCAGATGCCCGCTCCAGAAACCAGGGAGCGGGAAAGGCTTTGCGTTGCTGGGCTGGGTTGGCTACCGGGAAAGAGAAAGCGTGGCGCGGGGCCGTTGCCAGCGCAGCCAAGTATTCGTAGCGCTCTTGAGCGGTTTGACGGCTGAGGCGATGTGGGTCGCCAGCCGCTTGCCATATTTCTCCGGGCAGGAGTGGGTCGTTATTTACCGGAGGGGGAACAGAGCCTTCGATCATCCCCACCATCCATACTGCGTTGAAGCTCATCCCCGCCGCAGAGGAAAAGGGGGCAACAAAAACGCCCTTTCCGGTTTCACCGATGTGCCCCTCGGGGAGTTGAAGATAGTCCTCAACAACCTGACGGAAAGACGTCAAGCTGGCGGTGGCTGGCAGAGTGTCGGCGGCTGACAGATCCTGTAGCAGCCGGTCGATTTTTTGCTTGGCAGCGTCCTCGCTCTGCTGCTGGTCACCCTCCCTATTCTCGGTAAGCCTGCGTCTAAGGTACTTGTTGAGGAGGTTTTGCGCCCATTGGGTGAACTCACTCCACTGGGCGCCGGCGCGGGGCGGTTGAAGGTCGTCCGCCAACTCTTCGATGAAGCGCAGCGCCGCGAGAGCCGCCTGAGCATCGGCCTGCAAACGCTTGACGCGAGTCTCGGGAACTTCCTCGTCGCGCCCATTGATCTCTTTATCCTTTTGGCTGGCGTAGCCGGTCAATTGTTGCTTCCATTGGTTGATTCCCCGCACTACTCCCGCCTTCCGGCTAATTGCGTCCCATCGCGACGGAATAAAATGCTCGCGGTCAATGTTGCGGGACTGCCGGATAGGGCATCCCGTCAGCCACCCCATAACTTCGTCTCGGCGCAGCGCGTCTTCGGTGTTAAGACTGGCGGACAACTGCAACATACCGGTGAGGGTGCGGCCAACGGCCGTTTCGGCTAAGGCTCTCCGGCCCGGCCCGGCCATGGGAACTTCGGCCAAATTCAGCTCATCCCGCACCAGGGAGGCATAGGGCTGGTCCATCCGGTAAAGCACCGCCATCTGGTGTAGCGGGACACCTTTTTCGGCCGAGGCCATTATTCCCCGAATAACCTGGCGCAGTTCCGAGTGGGCGTCCGGCGCGACGTGCAGGGCCGTTTCCGGAAGCGATGAAGGCGATTCCGAAGGCTTGTCATCAAGCCTCTGGCACTGACCGAAGACAGACTGGAGTTCTTCGTTCAATTGATAGATGGGGCCGTCGGCCTCTGCTTCCTGATCTCCGGTTAGGCCCAGCAGCACGACGCATGACGCATTAGCTGCCAAAGCGCGAACAAGTTCTTTCTGCCCGGGGGTAAGGCCATAGGGGAGATAAAAAACTATCAGACCCCGATCCCGCAGGGCGGAAGTATCGCCGGCGTTAACGGCTTCCGCAGCAACCCTAGCCATATCTTCGGCGTCGTACCAGCCGTCGGCAGTATTGGCGCGGAACTCCCGGTAAAGGCGGACTACTTCCCGTTGCGCGCTGCCTGATTCTTCCAGCTTCTGGAGAACTTCTTCGGAGACCTGGCGCAGTTGCTGAAAGCAGTGGCGCAAGCTGGATTGGGTGGCGCGGTGTTCCTTGACCTGGGCTAACGGTTCCCCTGCTTGGTCCAGCGCCGCCCGAACCGATACTTGCTCTATAACGGGCATGAGCGGCCTTTTACCTGCTTTTGCCATGGTTGCGGCGCCCAACAATTCCGCCAGAGCAGGGAATAAGATAAAGCTGACGTTGGCGAACCCTTTGCGTCCTAATTCATGCCGCAAGCTCAAATTGGCGTACAGCGACGGCCCGACTATCGTCACAGGCGCAAGAGGGCCGTTCTGCTCTTTCGCTTCGTTAACCGCCTGCCACAAGGCTTCTTTCAGCGCCGGGGATTGATGGCCAAGGATTAGGCGAGCGTTATCGGATGTTTTGTAATTCATGGTTATAATACACTACGTCCTGAATCAGCTTTAATTTATAAGGCCGCAGGCAGAACAAAAACCTGCGGCCCTTAGTTTATCGCTTTGCGACAAGGGAATTAGCTGCCCTTAATCCACTCGGCGCAGCGCTCTCCAATCATGATGGTGGTGCAATTAGTGTTGGCGCGGATGACGTTGGGCATTATCGAGGCGTCGGCCACCTTGATATTCTCCAGCCCGTGAATGGTCAGATGCTGGTCTACCACGGCCATCGGGTCGCTGGCCGGGCCCATCTTGCAGGTGCCAGAGGCGTGGGTGGTATTGAACACCGTGCGCCGCATCCAAGCGTCCAACGCATCGTCGGAAGCCAGGTCTTCTGGCGACGGCTGCACCACTTCCTTGACTATAGGCCGGAAAGATTCGTGCTCCAGCAACTGCATACTGATTTTCACGGCTTCCCGCAGGCGCGTCACGTCCCGTTCTTCTTCAAGGTAGCGGTAGTTCAGCGATGGCTGAACGTGGGGGTCGTTGGCCGAGAGGCGAACCTCGCCCTTGCCGTCGGCCAGCTCCAGTATGCACTGAATTCGCACTCCGCCAGGCTCAAAGGGGTCTGCCCCTCCGATAGGAGTGGAGAAGGATGACGCTGTTATCTGCATATCGTTGCGGTCGGGGGAGCCGGTTGCGGTGTAACGCAGACCGGTCTGTGTTCGGGGGGCCAGCGGATCCTGCGGGTGGCCGTCCTGCACTCCGCAGATTACGGCGACTATTGGATGGTCGCGCAGGTTCTGTCCCACGCCCGGCAGTTCGTGAACGACAGGTATGCCCATCTCGCGCAGATGGCCGGAAGGACCAACTCCAGACAGCATCAGAATCTGCGGCGAAGCCATAGCGCCGGCGCTGAGCACTATCTGTTCGCTTTCGACCTGGAAAACCTCGCCACCGCTCTCGACCTCCACGCCGACGGCCTTCTTGCCCTCGAACAGTATGCGGCGCACCACCACGTTCGCTTTCACGGTCAGGTTAAGCTTGTGGCGCACCGCGTTGAGGAAGGTGAGGGCGGTGCTCATGCGCACCCCTTCCGGGTTGTTCATCGGGATGGGACCGGCGCCACCGGAGTCGGGGGCGTTCATGTCGTAGTCTTCCGGGTAGCCAGCGCCCAGAGACGCCTGCACGAAAGCCTGCTGGAAGGGCAGCCAATCCTCTTTCCTGAACCGGCGCACCGGGATGGGGCCTTCACTGCCGTGGAAGTCATCGGTAATGTCCATATCCGTTTCCATCTTTCGAAGGAACGGGAGGCAATCAATGTAGCGCCACTCGTCGTTGCCCTCGGCGGCCCAGCCGTCGTAGTCCTCCGGCACGCCGCGCAACAGCACCTGGCCGTTGATGGCGCTGGTGCCGCCTACGACCTTGCCGCGGGGCGCGGGAATCATCTGGGTCTGTTGGGCCGAACCCTGAGCCCACCAGGTCCAGTTGTGAGGCGCCCCTTGAGTCGAGGCGTCGGGCTTGTAGCCGTACTTCAAGTCATCTGGGTAATACTGATAGTCGGGGTAGTCCGGGCCGGCCTCCAGCAGCAATACTGAACGGTGCGAGTCTTCGGCCAGCCTCGACGCAACTGTGCATCCGCCGGAGCCGGCCCCGATTACGATGACGTCGTACTTCACGCTACTTGCCCTCCTTGATAAAGTCCGAAATCCTTTCGGCAATCATAATTGTGCTGACGTTGGTGTTGGCTCGCGGAGTATCCGGCATAATGGAGGCGTCGCACACCCTCAACCCCTCGACGCCGTGGACTTGTCCATACTGGTTCACCACCGCCATCGAGTCCGATGCTGGGCCCATCTTACAAGTGCCGACGAGGTGTTGCGAGGTGCGCACCATCTTGTGCAGCCATGCGTCCAGAGCGTCGTCGGAAGCCAGGTCATCGTCGGTGGGGTCGAGCCGTTCCTTAACAATGTCCTGGTAGGCGCCGCTTTCCGTCAGGCGCACCACCAGCCGGACGCCGTCCCGCAGCCGCTCGATGTCGCTGGAGTTCTCCAGGAATTGATACTCGAGCAGGGGCTGGTCATGGGGGTCGGGCGAGGCGAGGGTGACCTTACCGTTCCCTTGCGCCAGATTCAGGATGACCGACATACGAAAATCTTCGCCGGGGCCTGTCAAGTCTCCCATTGGTGTAGAGAAGGTAGTTGGGAAGAGCACCATATCGTTACGCAGGCTCGAACCCGTCGCCGTGTAGCGCAGCCCTAGCTGGGTTCTCGACGCCTCGTAGTTCAGCGGCAGGCTATCCTGGGCGCTGAAAGCGATTCCAACCTGGGGATGGTCGCGGTAGTTCTGGCCGACTCCTGGCAGGTCGTGGACTACAGGTATGCCCAGGCGCTCCAGGTGACCTCGCGGCCCGACCCCGGAGTGCATGAGAATGTGCGGCGAGGCGATGGAGCCGGAGGACAGAACAATCAGCTCTCCTTCGACGGCGAAGGTCTCGCCGCCGCTCTCCACCTCCACCGCAACGGCCTTCTTTCCATCGAAGAGCACCCTGGTGGTTAGCGCATTAGGGCGGATGGTCAGGTTTAGCCGATGCCGAATGGGGTTGATATAGGACAGCGCGGTGCTTAGCCGCACGCCGTCCACGTTGTTCATCGGCAACGCCGCCACTCCGGTGGAGTCGGGGTTGTTCATGTCCTGCCCTGCCGGGTATCCTTCCGCGACGCACGCGGCGTGGAAGGCGCGCATCAGCGGCTCCCACGTCTCTTCCTTGTGGCGGCGCACCCGCATCGGGCCGTCGTTGCCATGGAAGTCGTCGCGGATGTCCAGGTCAGTTTCCATGCGCCGAAAAGTAGGCAGCAGCTTGATGTACTCCCATTCGTCGTTGCCCGCCGCCGCCCAAGAGTCGTAGTCCTCCGGCAAGCCCCGCAGGAACACCTGGCCGTTGATGGCACTGGTTCCGCCAACCACCTTGCCTCTGGGCGCGTACATGTCATTGGGCCGGTCTTCGGTGGGCTTGCCCACGAAAGACCAGTTGTGCTCTGAGCCGTGTAACGAGGCCAGCTCTGACTGATAACCGTTCTTCAAGGCTTCGGGATATGTCTCAATATCCGGGTAATCCGGCCCTGCTTCCAGCAGCAGTACCGACCGTTCCGGGTCTTCCGACAGCCGGGCCGCCAGCGCGCACCCGGCCGACCCTGCCCCTACAACTATCACGTCATATTTCATGCTCGCACCTGCAACAAGAATTAGTCGGGATAGGCCAACGCCGTTAGGATACGGCAACAGCTAAGGGTGTTCAACCACTTCTAAAGCCGCCGCGCCAACTGCATGACCGGTAAACATAAACCGGTAACAAAAACTGGCCCCGACGGTGTTGCCATCGAGGGCCAGCATGATTGACCGATTAGGCTGGGGGCGAGATTTCCCCCGGGCGCTCAGGATTTAGATTCCCAGAAGATTCTCCAGGTTCTTGTGAAGGATGGCCTCTTTCTCTTCCATAGTAAGGCTTTCCAGACCTAGAATCCAGGAGACGGGCCAGTCGGTGGCCATGTCGAAGGGCCAGTCCGTGCCGAAGACCACCCGGTCAATGCCCACGCTGTCAATCAGATAGCGCAGGGCCTCTTCGCTGTGGGTCAGGCAGTCGTAATAGAACTTGTCGAGATATTTGCTGGGAGGCTGGGGGATGTTTACCCGCGCCTCTCGCCGCACCTGCCAGCCCCGGTCCATACGGCCGATGCCATAGCAAGTGTAACCCCCGCCGTGGCAAAGGCATACGCGCAGGTCGGGGCAGGCGTCCATCACGCCGCCAAAGACGAAAGACGCGAAGGTAACGGCACGGTCGGCCAGATTCCCGATGGTGTTGGGCAGGTGATAGCGGTTACTGCGCGGGCTGACGATGGTGCCGCCGCCCTGATGAATCAGCATTACTGCGCCGGAGGCTTCCGCAGCCTTCCACAGCGGCAGGAATTCAGGTTCGTCAAAGGTCTTGCCGTTTACCTGGTCACCAATCATCGCCCCCTTGAGGCCCATAGCCATTCCCCGCTCCAGCTCTGCCACCGACGCCGCCACATCCTGCATCGGCAGGGTGGTAAAACCGGCGAAGCGCTCCGGGTAATCTTTAGTGAGCTGAGCCACGTAATCGTTGCATTCGCGGGCCATCTCAGTTACTACGGAAGCGTCCATGTCGTAGTTGTAGAAAGAGGCGTTGGTGGAAAGAACCTGAACGTCCACGCCCAGGGAATTCATGTCGGCGATGCGCTCTTGGGGAGTCCAGGTAGTGCGCGGGTTGTAGCCCATGTTGGTGACGCCTTCGGGTCTTATGTCATGCCAAGACTCGCCGCGGCGAGACGCGGCAATATATGCTTCGGGAGTAATATGGGCGTGGATGTCAATGGTTCGCATGGATGCTCCTGTGTTGATGTCGAGATTGCTATGGCTTTGCTGCAGGATACCTTTAGTGCTGATGATGTCCGGTGTCTTCCGGCGGAACGGCCAGGAGGTCTATGCGTTCCAGCCACTTTACGCTCCAGCGCCCTTCGCGGCCCTGCACCACCAGCCGGCAGGGGCCGCCGTGTTCGCCCGTCAGCGGCGCGCCGTTGTGCCGCAGGGCTACGATGACGCCGGGATGCCTGGCTTCAGCGATGGTCATGCCGACGGCATAGCCGCCCGCCGTGAAACCGACGTATTGAGCCTCCGGCAAGGGAGCGGCGTCGTCCAGTAAGTCGGATAATGCCACGCCTTCCCAGCGCTGGCCGGGAACAACCCAGCCGCTGACGCAGCGGAAGTCGTCTACCATCTCTCCCTGAGCCAGCCTGGACAGCGCTTCAACGTCCAGCACCCGCGGCCTGGTCACCAGCCCGCCGACGCTTAGTTGAGACCATGCCGTATCCGGGTTCTCCGCGCCGCACACCGGCAGTATCTTCAGGGCGTCGCTGTCGCGGTCGCTCATGGTAGCCTCCGCTTTGATTCGGGATGAATGGAGTATCAATTAATCCATTTGCATATTATCGCGGCGCCGTGCAACTGTCTATATTGCCTGTCCTAATATCGCCGGGCAATCGAATATGGGCGACTTAATTCTCATCATTCCCACCCTCTCGCGTTATTCCCGTGAAAGAACATCACTCTCATGAAAACGGGACCCTCATGAAAACGGGGGCGGGAATCCAGGGCTCGGTTGGATGGAATATCGTGAGGGCAAAAATTCAGCGAATTTCGCCTTCCGGGTTCCTGCTCCGCAGGAGTAATCGGCCTGAAAACCCTAAGGCGATAGTCTCATTCTGTACCGCCGGTACCCGGCGGTTCACAAAGCGCGGCCCTCGTGTTACGGTGAAAATGATTATCCACCCGGCACAGGAGATTACGAGATGATATTCGGCGCAATCACCAACTCGTGGCGTTTGCAACTGGAAACCGAGGGTCTGAAATCTTTGGTGGGGCAGGCCGAAGCAAGGGGAGCTCGACATATTGAATTGAGGCAGACCTGCCTGGGAGCGTGCGAATCGGGGGAGGGCGCCGCCTGGCGCCCGTCAATGGAGGGACTGGAAGCGGTAGTTCAGTCTTATCCCGAGCTGACTTTTGACTTGGCAATGGCATGGCCTTGCCTAACCCGGGAAACCGACCCGCAGGGCGAAGCTTGGCAGGCGGCCATCGCAGGAGCCAGGCTGGTAGGCGGCGAAGAACCGCAACTTCGCATCGTTGACCCCACGCCCTTCGACGCTCCATGGGAGTCGCCTTCCGACATACCCGAAGCGGCATGGGGGTTGGCCGGATTGGCTACGGAGGCGGCGCGGCAGGGCGTGATTCTCTCTATGGAAAACTCGGGCCAGCCCATCGGCAGCATGGCCATGCTAGTCGAGGCTGTGCAGGAGCGGATGCCCGAGGAATACCGCCAATATCTGGGTCTTTGCCCCGACCCTACCAATCACCTGAGACTGCTCCCCGGCTCGACGCCGCTGCGGGACCTGGAATCCCTTCCGCTGGATATGCTCAAGATAGTGCATTTCAAGCAGATTCAGAACGGCAACGCCTTGCCCGCAGTGGAGGACGGCGACCTGGATTGCCGGGAAATGCAGGACATATTGACAGCGAAGGGCTACACCGGCGTCGCCATCATGGAAATCCCGCCTCACCCCGACGTTTTCGACAACCTAGAAGCCAGCTACGCCTACCTGAGCCGCTAATCCCTGAAAGGGGCGATGTGGATCGGGGATACAAACTTGCTTATGCGCAGAGCGCGCACAACCTGCGCGCTCTGCGCTTATTTCACCCGGTAGCGGTCGAGAAAATCCTTATCCAGCTCGAAGCCAATGCCAGGGTGGTCAGGGACGGTGACATAGCCATCCGAGTCGGGACGCAGCTTCGGCTCGAACATCTCATCGCGGAGCGAGTCAACAGCCGCCGGATAGTGTTCCAGGAACTCTCCGTGGGGGACGGCGGCGGCCAGCGGCAATTGCAGTTCCTGGCAGCCGTGAGGCGCGATGGTCACGCCTCGCTCCGCCGCCAAATTGGCTACATCCATCGCCACGTTGTATCCGGGGCAGATGGTCGCGTCCACGTTGAGGACGGACGCGCCATGGTGGGCCAGCAGGGTGCGGAAATGGGCCAGGTGGTGTCCGTTTTTGCCCGTGGCAATCTTCACGCTGGACCTTTCCGCATTGCTAGTGCCCTTCGTAATTGTGGATGGGCAGGAGCTCTTCAAACCAGTAGACATCATGCTCCGGCAGCAGGCAGGCGAACTCCAGGGCTGCCGGCAAGTCGAGAGCGCAGTTGGCGTCCACCAGCAGGGAAGCGCTGTCGCCGATGGCGTCGCGGGCGGCCGCTATGCGCTCCATGTCGCCGGTCAGGCCCGCTTTGGGGTCGCCGATCTTGATTTTCACCGCCCCGGCGCGCAGTTCTTCGACATTGAAGCGCACTTCGTCCTTAAGCTCCTCTAGCCCTTTGCCTTCGGCATAGTAGCCGCCCGCGATGTAAGTGCGGATGCGTTGCTGGGCGCCGCCGAGGATCTGATGCACCGACTGCCCCAAAGCCTTGCCCTTAATGTCCCAACAGGCGATGTTGATGGCAGCCAATACCTGCGTGTTGAGGCAGGCCGGGCCCAAAATTTTGATGAGCTTCTCTCCCAAATCAACGGCCATTCCCCGAGTGTCCATGGGGTCGCGCCCGAGGAGCAGAGGACGGAAATGCTTCCTTTTCCGCCAGCGCGCGTTTGCAGTCAGTCGCGCCCGAGGAGCAGAGGACGGAAATAGTCCACGTAAAGAGGGAACAAAGCCAATGGCCGCTCGGCGGCAGTTCCGCTGTTCCACCCATAGCCGGTGATGCCTTCATCCATGGTGACCGTGACTTTGTGGAGGCGCCCCGGCCCATATAAATGCCCGCCGTTCCAGATACCGGGCCGCTCCCACTCAAATACTTAGCTGGTGACGCCGGTGATTTTCATAAAATTACCTTCTCGTTCCCACATCAGCCCGGCTCGTTCCCGCATCAGCCTGGGTGTTTAGCAGAGGTCGAGCAGCGGTTCGGCGTCGTCCGGGCGGAGGTTGACGCGGCGTCCGCCCTTGATAACCGCGTCGAGGTGCTTACCGCCCTGAAGCACGCGAATGTCGGCCAGCGGGTCGGCGTCTAGGATGAGCAGGTCGGCCAGCTTGCCGGTCTCGATGGTGCCCAGCTCGCCCTCCAGCCCCACAGCGTAGGCGTTCTCGCGGGTGTAGGCGACGATGGCTTCCATGGGGGTGTAACCGCCGTACTTGACCATTACTTCGGCTTCGTTGGCGTGGAGGGTGCCATAGGGCATTACGGGCGAGTTGCCGCTGTCGGTGCCGGCCAGCACTTTGACGCCGAAATTGCGGGCTGTCTCCAACACCTGCATGGCGCTTTCGGCGTTGCGGCGGATGATGTCCAGTTCTTCCTCGCTCCTGCCCTTTTCCTTACCGACGGCCAGCGCTTCGAACAGGAAAGTCATCGTCGGCATGACGCGCACTCCCGCCTCCGCGACGGCGTATAGCTCAGCCTCGGTAGCCAGGTCGGCGTGCATAATCCAGTCCACGCCGGCCTCGGCTGCGGCTTTGGTGGAGCCTGCACCCCGCGAATGGATGGCGACGCGAGCGTTGCGGCGATGGGCTTCCTCGACCACCGCAGCGATTTCTTCCTTGGACATAGTCTGGTCGTCGCCCCAAGTGCTGTCGGCCAGCTTGACGAAGTCCACCCCGTGCTTGGTCTGGCGCCGCACTTCCGTAATCATGTCGTTAACGTCGTTGGCCAGCACGCCCAATACGTGTTCCGGGGTGCCTACCCACGAGGGTTCGTAGTCGCCGATGCTGCCGTAGGTCACAATGAATCGCCCGGCGGTGAAAATACGGGGGCCCTCAACCAGGCTGGCATTGATAGCGTCTCGGAGTCCCACTTCGATAAACCAGGTGCCGCCGGGGATGGAGATGCTGGTGACCCCGGAGCGCAGTACGGTCTGGGCATTGTGGGCGGCGCGCAGAGTGCTGAAGCCGGGGTTCGTGGTGCCGCGCCCGCTGGGGAACTTCAGGGACGACATAGCCGGGAAGCCAAAGGAAAGATGGCAGTGGCCGTCAATCAGGCCGGGCATAATCCACTTGCCTTCGGCGTCTATTACCTCATACTTGCCGGTGTCCTCCAGATTTAAGCCCGGTGGGAGGGCCCCGACGCTGGAAAACCGGTTGCCTTCAATTACCACCGCATCGTTTGGCGTCGCCGCCTCTCCGGTGCCGTCAATCAGCGTTCCGTTGCGAATCACTAGCGTCTTGCCATTATCGCTTGCCATGACCAACCCCCATTCTTTGCGTCTCTGGAGCTTTGCGTTAGTATAACGCAGGACTTCAACGGAGAGGATGAACGATGTACGAGGGATTTGAACGGCTGCAGATTGATACCAGCGGCGGAGCTGTCATCAACTTGGTGAAAGGCGGCGACGGCCCACCCCTTTTGTTGCTGCATGGTTACCCGCAGACCCACATGATGTGGTACAAGATAGCGCCCCGGCTGGCCGAGGACTTCACCGTCGTTGTTCCGGATCTGCGCGGCTACGGCGACAGCAGCAAGGTGCCGGGCGACCCGGAGCATCTTAACTACTCGAAACGGGCGATGGCCCAGGACCAGGCAGACGTTATGACGCACCTTGGCTTCGACTCCTTCAAGCTGGTGGGACACGACCGAGGGGCCAGGGTTTCTCACCGGCTGACCAAGGACCACCAGCAAAGGGTTGAAAAGTTAATGGTGCTGGACATTATTCCGACGCACAAAATGTTTCAGATAGTGAACAAGGAAATGGCCACCAATACCTACCACTGGTTCTTCCTGATCCAGCCTTATGACTTCCCTGAAAGAGTTATCGGCGCCGATCCAGACTATTTTCTGCGCCGCTCTTTCAGCCGCAACCCAGACGCTACGAGCACTTTCCCGCCGGAAGTGGTGGACGAGTACGCCCGATGCTTCAGCAATCCAGGCACTATCCACGCCACTTGCGAGGATTATCGCGCCGGCGCCAGTATCGACTTGGCGCACGACGAAGCCGACTTCGACAACAAGGTGACCTGCCCGATGTTCGCTCTATGGAGCGCGACAGGGTACGTGGGCCGCACTCAGGACGTGCTGGCCGTCTGGAACGAGTACGCCACCAACGTTCGCGGCCAGGCGCTGCCATGCGGCCATTACATCCCGGAGGAGATGCCGGACGAAAGTTACGCCATCATAAAGTCCTTCCTACAAGAGTGAAAAACAATCCCGGAGGCCTCAGCAGCATCGGATTGAGGATGCAAATGAATCTCTGGGTTCCCTGCGTCTTCTGAGGGGGCGGGTAATGCTGGAGCGGACTCCGCTAAGAGGGTGGACGGTCCTCCTGCTGTTTCGCGCTCAACAGAGCAGCGTAATCCTCGTTTCTTATACTTTCGGGCTGTTTCTCCCCTTCATCCGGCAAGATTTGGGAATCACCCCCTTAGAGGCCGGGCTATTGCAGGCAGTATGGTGGATTACCGCTGCCGGGCTTTCGCTGCCTTTCGGGGCCTGGTTCTCGCGGTTCCGGCCCATACCGCTGGCGCTGGTTTCTTTGCTGCTAGGCGCGCCGTTCCTGTTTGTGCAGGCGCTCGCTCCGGGGTTTTGGCTGCTTCTGCTAGGGCGCTTCTGCTTCATTCTCTTTCATACCGTTAACACGCCTGCCCGGGCGCTATTGCTGCGCCAGTGGTGCGCCCCTAATCAGTACGCGCTGGTGCAATCGTTGGGACTCTCGCAACACAGCGTGATTCTTGCCTTGGCCGTCAGCCTTAGCCCGTGGCTGATAGAGGGATTGGGAAGCTGGCGAATCGCCTACGCTGTGTTGGGATGCTTCTTCATTGCGCAAATCCTGGCGTGGGTTCTGGTGGCGCGGGAGAAAGAGGCGCCGCCACCAACATCGCCGGACGGCGAAGATGACGGACAATCGCCTTGGCTGGCGCTCCGACGGTTCCCCCAGGGCTGGCTGATTGCGGCGGTTATGCTGTTTCTGTCGGCCACATGGACAGGCATAGTCACTTTTCTGCCCACGCTGTGGGTAGACGAGCGAAACATAGACCTGACCCTGGGAGGACCGCTGTTAGGGTTTTTGTATTACGGGCTGATTCCGGGCGGATTTCTGGGCGGCTGGTTGCTGACCAAGCTCCGTAGCAGAAAGGCGCTGCTGGTTGTCCCCGCGCTGCTCAACGCGGTATTCGGGGTGGTCATCACCCTTTCGGAAGCCCCGGCGGCGCTGATGGTATTCATAACCGGACTGGGGCTGGTCTGGATAGCGACGCCCGCGATACAGGTGCTGCCCTTCGAGTTTCCCGGCGTGCTGCCCCGCGAGGTGGCGGTTTTGACTGGGCTAATCCTGACCTTTATGGGCCTCGGTTTCGCCCTGGGCCCTATGCTCGTGGGAGTAGTGGCGCAGCTTACCGGTTCGATACAGGAGGGCTTGATAGTTCTTTCCTTATTCACGGGATTAGGCGGGATAGCCGGCCTCATCTACCCGGATCGCCCGGGAACCCTGCTGGGCGGGAGAACGGCGTCTCAATCAGCGCCAGGCGACGGCTAGACGAAGCGTTGCTTGGCCCAGCCCTGCTCGTAGGTAGTGTTGAAAATTGGGGCCGATTTCTTGCTCATGAACATCCACTTGCCGCCGACGCGAACGTACTCTTCGTCGTCTATGCCGGCGCGCCACATAGCTTGTCCGCTTTCGCCCACGGTACAAGGCATAAACAGATACCAGCGGGCGCGGGCGGTGTCGCCGGTGACTTCGATGGATGGATTCAGGCCGTAGTGCAGGGCGAAGACGAAGTGGCTGGAAATTCCGCGAAAGAATTCCCGGATGGCTTCGCGCCCCTCAAAACGGCCCAGCCCCTGGCTCTCCCAAGTAGCATCTTCCACAAACAAGGCCGCGATGCGGTCGGGGTCATAGTTGGCGTCGCAGGCAGCGGCGTATTCTGCCTTGAGATTACGAATCTCATTGGCATCCTCGAGGGCGCGTACTCTGCCTTGCAGTTCGGCAACGATTTCCGACAGGCCGGCCGATTCTTCAACGGACATTAGCCCAATAACCTCTGCGCTGAATTGAAACTCTTGCCCGCGAACCTATTCCGGGTCGCGCAGGTAGGGGAACATGGCTAGGGGGGTTGCCGCCAGCAGCCCAGCGTCCACCGGCAGAGTGACGCCGGAGACCCAACGGGACTCATCGGACGCCAGGAACAGCGCAGCGTATGCTACGTCCCAGGGCGTGCCTTCGACGCCCAAAGGCCCGGCGCGGCGGCGCAGGTCCAGCATTTCCTGAGAGGTATGGCGGGCGACCATGGGACTATGGACGTGCCCGGGGGCGATGCAGTTTACCCGCACGTTGTCGCGCCCGTAATGTACGGCCATGGAATTGCTCAGCCCGATGATTCCGCCTTTCGATGCAGCGTAAGGATGGCTGGCTCGTCCGCTGCCGGCCCGCAGGCCCACGATGGACGACAGGTTAACAATAGAGCCGCCGCCCGCTTCAATCATCTGAGGGATGGCGTGTTTGCTGCATAGCATTACACTCTTCAAATTCACGTCCATCACAGTGTCCCAGAAGTCCTCTTCAACATCCGTGACCGAACCGGGGCCGCTGATGCCCACATTGTTAATCAGCACGTTGACGTTGCCGTAGCGAGACTTGGCGGCCTCGGCCATTTCGCGAGTGTCTTCGCCGCTGGTTACGTCTCCGGCAAAAATAGACGCCTCGCCGCCCTCTTCCCGGATTATCGCGAGGGTGGTTTCGGCGTTGCGTTCTTCCCGGTCAACAAGCAGCACCTTGGCTCCTTGTCGCGCGAACAATATCGATATGGCTTGTCCGATGCCTACGAAGTCACCGGTGCCGGTGGCCCCGGCGCCGGTGACTATGGCTATCTTGCCGCTCAGACGGGTTCCGCGTTCGCTGGTCATTTGCGTTCCTCGGTTTCTTCGGTTTCGGCATTGGTAGAGCGCATCGATCTTGGACCGGGTTTCTCCCCGCTGGGGGGCATTCCCGCAGGCTCCGTCAGTCCAACGCTCCGTGTTGCAGCAGCTTTGCCACCTGCGGGGCCAGCAACTGAATCCGATCATCCAGCCCAGCGGCCCCTACGTTGGTGATGGGGTGTGGGCAGACGATGTAGGGGAAGCCCGGAACCCCCATCAGCCGGGTGTAGGCCTCTGCGGTGTTGACGAACACACTGGTGATGATGGTGGCCGTTGGGAAACCTATCCGCTCCAAAGTAATTCCGTCGTGCAAACTGCCCGACGAGCACCCCCCTCAATCGCCAATCCCGGTCACAATCAGGTCGGCATGGCGGTGAAGCTCCGCCATGACTTCCGGTTTCGGAGGCAGGGATGCGCTATGTTTCTTGACATAAAAGACATCGGAAAACTCAAACTCATCGTTGAGTATCTCGCTGATGGCCCGGAGAATTACGTCGGAGTTGGCTTTCGAGTTGTCCAGCAGGGCCAGCCGCTTGCCCCGGATGTCAGCGGGCCGGTCAGCCAAAGTCAGCGGATTCGGCCCCGGGTCGTTTCCGGTGGGGTTTATTAACTGAATCTTGTGCGGCGTTGCAGTAGTCACTTGCGCCTCCCTTAACGTGGCAGCGTTAGTCCCCATGTCCGGCGAGAAAGTCAGGGTCTTTATTGTCCTGGGGTAAGGGTGGCCGAAAGTCTTCCCAGGAATCGCGGATAGGAACCGTGAGGGCGGGAAGGCCGTGATAGTTCATTAATAGCTCGCTGTAAATGCCGCTGTCGCCCCCGGCTTTCAATATCAGAATTGCTTCCGGTGATGGCGCTGCCGGAACAGGAATGTCTTCGTCGCCGTCAACGATGTCCCCTCTTACCGCGCCCAGCCGTTTCATCTGAGCGCGGCTGCGCCAGGCTTTCTCATATACGTACTCTTGGATTCGCCGGCGGCTCCAGCCCTGGCGGTCCAGCATCTCGGCGTGCCAGTGGCCCACCACCCAGAACCAGGGCGCGTCATTGAGATAAATGCCCAAGCCATGACTGGCCATAGCGTCGGCGGTGGCGTCCATCAGACTCTCGGCGGTGCCCCCATAGCGGTTGCCCAGCATCTCCGGGTCTTGCACCGTCGCCACGGTGACCGCGGACTGATTGTCGTTGAAGCCTCGGGAAACGTGGAAAGGCTCCCATGGGCTGCGTTCCTCATCCTCGCCGATGCAGACGCCAAACTTAGTCAGCGAACCCATGCAGCCCCGGTCCAGGATATTGGGCCGCTGCTCGAACACGTTAATCAGGATAAGACGGATGGCGCGCCCGATGGTGGCGTTGGCCCGGTGGCCGGGGCTGAACAGGTTGCCGGTGCAGTTCAGTCCGATTTCGTTGCGGATGGGGCCGTTGACCAATATCAGAATTCCCGGCGAGTTGGTGGCTGCCGAGGCTTCGTGAATGCAGTTAGGGTCATGCTGAAACATGGCGTCCATAGTTGCCAGCACTACTGGGAAATACTCCGGCAGGCAACCGGCCATAACCGCATTGGCCGCAGCGTGTTCGGCGGTCAACGCCCGCCGCCGTACCGGGACTTCGCCCAGCACTTGGTCCGGCGGGAGCGCTACGGCCTTTAGCATTGCCTCCACCCGCTGCACGGTGGGGGGAACTACCGGCAGCCCGTCCGACCAGCCGAGCCGGTAGCACTCTTCGATGACGTCCAAGGTTTCGTCAACCTCGTGGAGACGAGCCCTATGACTATCTGAAACCATCATCCCCCAGGCCAGAGTCCGTTTTTCCGCAATTCATGGCAAGCAGATTGTATCACTTAACCGCAACTGAGCTTCGCCTATGAGCTTTCGCGCCGACCCACGGCAATTACATATGAAATACAACCCTGTCGCTCCGGCGGAAAGCCGGAGTTCAGACCGTTGGGGATGCCTGATCTTCTGCAATAGCCCTGCTTTAGCCCCTCATGGCGCGGTCAAATTGCCGTAGGTATCGGGACGCCGGTCTCGATAGAATTGCCAGGTGTTTCGGATTTCTGCTATCTCGTTCAGATCCAAGTCTGCGAAGATTACTTCGTCGCGGTCGCGGGAGCCTTGAACGATGAGCTGGCCTTTGGGATTACAGAAATAACTGCTGCCGTAAAACTCGCCGATTTCCCACGGCTGCTCAACGCCGACACGGTTGATGGCCCCGATAAAATATCCGTTGGCCGCGGCGTGGGCCGGCTGCTCCAGCCGCCATAAGTACTCGGAAAGTCCCGCGACGGTGGCCGATGGGTTGAACACTATTTCAGCTCCGGCCAAGCCGAGGGCGCGGGCACCCTCCGGAAAGTGGCGGTCATAGCAGATGTAGACCCCCACTTTGCCGCACGCGGTGTCAAAAACAGGGTAGCCCAAGTTGCCCGGACGAAAGTAAAACTTCTCCCAGAAGCCCGGCTCAACGTGGGGAAGGTGATTCTTGCGGTATTTGCCCAAGTAGGTTCCATCGGAATCCAGAACAGCCGCCGAGTTGTAGAACAGCCCGGTTATTTCTTCCTCAAACACCGGAGATACGATGACCATCCTGTACTGTTTTGCCAGGTCTTGCAGCAGATGCACAGTTGGCCCTTCGGGAACTCGTTCCGCCAACTGCCGCCAGCGGTCGTGCTGCTCGGCCGGGAAATAGGAGCTGGTGAACAACTCCTGCAGGCACAAGACTTCAACTCCCAGGCCGGCGGCTTCCTCGATGAGAGCCACGTGCTTGTCGAGCATATGCCGCCGCAGCCTGGGTATGTCCTCCGGCGCGTCCTGTCCGACACCCGCCTGAATGAGTCCGGCCCGAACTATTCTTGGCATCCCGGCCCTCCCTTACGCTCCCGTGAACTCTTTTATGGCGGCAAAGTATTGATCAAGGCCCTGATAAAGCAAATCATTATGGTCTGCTCCCGGAATGGTAAGCAGGCGCTTGCTGGCGGATTGGAAGCAATGGTGCATCTGAACTGCCTGTTGCACCGGGGCCAAGGTATCTTGCTCCCCATGGATCACCAAGGACGGGATGGAAATAGAACTGACTTTTTCCAGGTAGGCGGCTTCTAAGGCCTTCGCATCCTGCGGGGGCAGGCCATAGACGAAGTTGCCAAGGATGGGCCTGCCGCTCTCGATTATGACACCGGCCAGCCGTCCGCCGTGGTATGCCGCCAGCTCGAAAGCGGAATGTCGGCCCATAGAGCGCCCCATAACGAAAACTGAGCCGGTAAAACCTTCGGACTTGAGCATACTTTCTAAGTAGTCCAGTACCTTCACTGAGTCCGACAGCATAGAAGTAAAGGACGGCCAGCCTCCGCTGTGCCCATAACCCCGGTAATCGGCCACGAAAAAGTTGACGCCAATCTGCGTGTATAAAGGAGCTATCCCGTTGTAGTCGTTGGCGGTTTCGCCATTGCCGTAGAAAAAGAGGATATTGGGCGCCGTGCCGTCAACCGGAAAGAAGCGGCAGGAAAGGGAGATGTCGCCTTCCACGGCAACGGCATGGTCGTTTGCCCCTGGCGGCGCAGGCGTCCAGTTCTTGCGAGGGTAGAAGGCGTTCATCGAAATGCCGATGTCGTCCAGAACCGAGTAATCCAATGATGCCATATCGCTCCTTATCTCAAGACGCCCTGCCCCGAACACGCCCGCACACAATAGGGTAATTTCAGGGTCTTTCGGCGTCAAAGAACCCGGCGAGGATGTGCTCCCGGATAATCTCCGCCACCAGTTCCGGGCGTTGCACCGGCACGTCGTGGATACTGTTCTCTAACCACACCGTTTTGCTGTTGGGGAGCAGGCCCTCAGCCGCTGCGATGGACTCGGAGCGGGCTAGGGTGCGTTCATAAGCGTCGGGGTTGTTCTGCTGTCGGGCGGGCATCATCAGGACAGGGCAATGGACGCGGGGGTAAAGTGCGCGGGGGTGGTGATCCCATAAAGCTCGTATAATCCGCAGATGGTTGTCCCGCGAGAGTTTGGCCCGGAGGGTGCCGTCATCCCTGGTTTCGAAGTTGGCCAGGATAATCTCCTCAGCAGGCGCGCCGTGCTCACCGATTAGTGTGGCCCACTGCCCGCCCGACCGGACTCTGTCGAGAAACTGGGAGGCTGTTACGCTGCTGAAATCGGGCGGCGCCATTTGCGTCAGCGCGTCGTCCAGCGTATCGTAACGGGCTGAGGCGTCAATGGTGCCGCCGTCCACGAACACTATGCCTTGCAGGAGGCCGGGATGGGCTACTGCCAGCTCCAACGCAACGTCGGCTCCCCAGGAATGGCCCACCAGCACCGGGCGCCGTATTCCCCGGCCTTCCAGCATCGCCGCCACATCTTGGCCTACGCTGGCGAAATCGTAGCTGCTATCCGGTTTGCCGCTGTCGCCATGTCCGCGCTGGTCAACGGCGATTACAGCGAAGTCCCGCGCCAGTACCGGGGCTACGAAATCCCAAATGCGGCAGGTGGAGGCCAGCCCGTGAAGCAGAACCACCGCCCGGCCCTCTCCGCCCCAGTTGCGGATGTGCATTCTCAGGCCGCCATATCGAGTCCATTCGTCGGTGGGAAACCCTTGCATCTCTGATACCATTAACACATTAATCGAGGAAAGCCGTTTCAGGTTGTCCCTGACAGACCTCTTTCGTCCTCTAATATAGGTTGTGGCAGTCCTATGCGCAACGGCACAGGCCGGATTACGCCCTCCGGATGCGAAGTTTTGCGCCGATGGGACGGTACGGTTAAGATTTCCCGAATCCCTGATTCTAAAGCGGCGAGCAAATGAACAGAAGTAAGCGCATCGTCATTCTCGGTCGGGACGATTCCAGTCTGGACAGCCAGACTCGGATTCTGGAAGGAGCGGGCTACGTCGTCGCCAGCACCACCAACGACGGAGTGGCCATTGACATGGTGGGGTCATCGTCCTACAACGCGCTGCTTATCGGCAGGGATGTGGCCGAGACCGACCGGCGCTATGTGGCGACCGAGGCTCGAAATCGCGATGCGGGAATTGTGGTGCTGACCATCACCAGTCCACGCTCGGTCTTAACTCAACTGTCGCAGGTTCTGCCATGATGGCTGCAGGAAGCGAAAAGGCCCGCGCTTCCGTTGTTCAATCCCCCCGCTGCCGATGGATAGTCTGTATCCGGGACCGGAACCCGGCTGCCGTCAACCATGATGTAGTCTGGCCAATCGGTTCGCCCAACAGGAACGCAGACAGTCCTTCGCTGGCGCTGTTGGCTTAGCGTCGCTGGAGCCTCCGGCGCGGTTCCCGGGGCGCGCGAGAAGAGAAGAATGGAGGGCGGAGCTTGCAACTAGAAGACGTTCAGGAAGCGGGCAGGCGGTCTGAACGGAAGATTCCGTCTGAAAATCCAGCCCCCAAATCTCCTCGGCGGTTGCGAGGCTGTCAGTAGGCGGCTGATTTTTTATGTATGCAGTGGGGGAGTGAAGCAGTTTGTTGACGATGGCTTTCGTCATGGCAGCCAGAGACTCTAGTGCTTCGTTGGTGAGCTTGCCGTTCAGCCGCTTCAGTGTTCGTTGCAGTTCCTGGCGGCAAACCCGGCCTGCGTGCTAACGCAGGCCTACAGGCGGCAGGGAGTCTAGCCCGCGACGTCACCAGTCGAAGATGTATGCTTCCTCTGGAACAGCTAAACTTGCAAAAATCTGCCTGCTTTTCTGCGAGGCGCGGTAATTTTAGCCGCCAGTCTGCGCGCTGTTAACGCCCCTGAAATCAGGCGCCCAAAGGAGGAATGAAAAGGCTGCGACGACGGTCGCAGCCCGAAGTGAGGGCATTGGGAGGAAATACTGTGGCCTAGTTGGACTCTGCTGTTGCGGGATGCCCGGAGTTATAGGCTAGTACATCGTCCAGCATCCTTTGCAGCGCCATGGTGTGGCTGCAGACGGCCCGGGTAGCGAAGAATCGGCAGTCACAAACCCAAGTTCCGGTGTTGAACGTTACGTCGTAGCTGTTGTGATTGCCCTGAAAGGTCGCCGAAAAACTGCTGATGCTGACCCGCTCTTTTTCCTCGGCGTACTTCCTCGCCTTGTCGATCTTGCCGATGATGCTGGAATCCATTGCACCTCCAAATTTCCCTATATCTCACCAGCCCTACGGCCGGAAATTCTTAGACA
The DNA here is from genome assembly GCA_965199995.1 of Dehalococcoidia bacterium. GTDB lineage: Bacteria > Chloroflexota > Dehalococcoidia > Lucifugimonadales > UBA3495 > VXOI01. The sequence goes on from OZ241328.1 coordinate 1,011,918, forward strand.
TGGAGCCGATCCTAGTTGTGATATGGCCAAGGGGTATCCTACAGATTGAAATTAAATTCTATGCCTTACTAGTCCTGAATTCAAGGCGGGTTGCCATCTCTAACAGGACAATCGTGTATGAAATACAACCCGGACATTCCTGCGGAAAGCTGGATTCCAAACTGTTTAGGATACCCGATTGGGGAACGATGCCGCCGGGTTAGGTTCGTGGATTCCCACCTCCGTTTTCCCGAGGGTGGGTTCTTTCGCGGGAATGACGGGCATTGAGCCGCCCCAATGCGATAGCCCCGCCATCTCTAACCGTCGGAATAGTCCTGACGGGCCGTTGACTGGCATAACAGCGTAAAATAAAATCCCCTTCAATCCGGGCCATTGGCGATTATCGTAACGGCGCATAGTTGTGGGCTTATTGTCCTGAGGCGGCATTCGCTATCCAGGGCAGAATCAGTATTGCTGTTTTCGATGGCCTTCAGGCCGCTCGGGGGAGTTGAATCGAGAGAGTCAAGGCTGATGAACGGCGACCAGATAAGGGACTCCTTCATCCAATTTTTCGAGAGCAAAGGGCATCAGCATATGCCTTCCGCCTCTCTTATTCCGGCGGGAGATCCTACCCTGCTGTTCACCAGCGCGGGGATGGTGCCGTTTAAGCCCTTCTTTATGGGTGAGCAGACTCCGCCTTCGCGGCGCCTCACCAGCAGCCAAAAGAGTTTCCGTACCACCGACATAGACGAGGTGGGCGACCACAAGCACCTCACCTTTTTCGAGATGCTGGGGAACTTCAGCATCGGCGATTATTTCAAAGAGGGGGCTGTGGGATTTGCCTGGGAGCTGGTCACGCAGCTTTTTGGTCTCTCGCCTGACCGTCTTTACGTAACTATCCATTTGGACGACGATGAAGCCTTCGTCATCTGGCGAGACCGGATTGGCGTTCCCGAAGAGCGAATATACCGCTACGGCGACAAAGACAACTGGTGGGGCCCCGCCGGAACGGAAGGCCCCACAGGGCCGTGCTCGGAAATACACTATGACGGCGGCGTTGAAAAGGGCTGCCATAGCGGCCGCATGGTTGAGGTTGACGTCCTGACGGCCCAACTTCGGGAGGAACGGAACGGCGCTCCTGCTATGGAGGTCAACGGTTGCCACCCCAACTGCGACTGCGAGCGTTTCGTGGAGCTTTGGAATCTGGTCTTCATGCAGTACTACCAAGACCCGGAGCGCAATCGCACTCCATTGCCCGCCCCTAGTGTGGATACGGGCATGGGGCTGGAAAGGGCCGCAGTCATTCTTCAAGGCAAGAACAACATTTACGAGACCGACCTGTTCACGTCCACCATTGACAAGGTGGTTGCTCTCACCGGGCGAAACTACGGGGACAGCCCGGACACCGACTTCGCCATGCGCGTTGTAGCGGAACACGCCCGCGCCTCTGCCTTCCTCATCGGCGACGGCGTGGTTCCCGGCAACGAGGGGCGGGGGTATGTGCTGCGCCGCGTCATTCGCCGGGCCATCCGGTACGGGCGTCGCTTGGGGTTAACCGGCCCCTTTCTCTGCGAAGTAGTCGAGGAGGTCATTCCACGCTTTCAGACAATCTACCGAGAGCTTTCCCAAAACCGCGATTTCATATTGCGGGTGGTCGGACTGGAGGAAGAGCGGTTTGCCGAAGCCTTCGGCAGAGGCAACGAAATTTTGCTGGACATGATTGCCGCATCCGGGGGGGCCGCTGGAGCTTCGCCGCGGATTGTGTCCGGGCGGGACACTTTCGTGCTATATGATACCTATGGTTTTCCGCCCGAACTGACCGCAGAGATTGCGCGTGAGCATGATTTTGAAGTAGATCTCGACGGCTTCGAACAAGAGATGGAACAGCAACGGGAGCAGTCCCGCTCCGGCCAGCATTTCGAGGGCAGCATGGAGATGATGACCGTCTACGAAAACCTGGGCGCAGGCCGCACCGAGTTCACAGGCCATACCGCCATTGAACAGGAAACAGTCGTGGCGGCTTTGCTGGCGGACGGGGTTTCATCGGGGCACGCGACCCAGGGACAGAAGGCGGAAGTTGTTATCAGCCGCACTCCCTTCTATGCCGAGGGAGGCGGCCAATTGGGCGACCAAGGCTACATTCGCAGTCCCAGCGGACTTTTCCAGGTGGAGGATACTCAGTCCCCGGTGGCCGGGCTAATTGTGCAGAAGGGCATTGTGGTGGAGGGATACATCGCCGTCGGAGACCCGGTGGACTGCGCCGTGGACGCCGCTCGTCGCCTGGATTCCTCCCGGAATCACAGCGGCACTCATATCTTGCACGCGGCGTTGCGGGCAACGCTGGGACCTCACGTGCGTCAGGCCGGGTCTCTGGTGGCGCCGGAGCGGTTGAGGTTCGACTTCAGCCACGTCGGGCGGCTTACTCCCGAGGAATTGCTGGGAGTGCAGTCGCTGTCCAACGAAAAGGTGCGGGCCAATTTGCTGGTGTCCGCTCAGGAAACGACCTATGCCGATGCCGTGCGACAAGGTGCACTGGCCTTCTTCGGCGACCGGTATGGGGATGTGGTGCGGGTAGTGACCATGGGCAAAGGTTCCGCTGACCCGTTCAGTATGGAAGTATGCGGCGGAACCCACGTTTCCGCCACCGGACAGGTCGGCACCCTGCTGGTTTTAGGCGAGTCGAGCATCGGCGGCGGTATGAGACGCATTGAAGCTTTGACGGGGCCGGCAGCGGAAGCCCTTTTCGTGGAGCAGGCAGCCTTGCTGGATAGACTGTCTCGCCGGTTACAGACGCCGGTTACGGACTTGGAGTCGCGGCTGGACAGCTATATGCAGGAATCAGACGACCTTCGCCGCAAGCTCTCCGGGATGGAACGCTCGATGCTTCGCTCTGAAGCCGAAGCGCTCTTGCAGAAGGTAGCCGAAGTGGACGGCGTTCGGGTCGTGGCTGGACGCACGTCGGCCAACAATGCCGACGGCGTGCGGGAAATGGGCGACTTCCTCCGCGACAAGCTGTCCAGTTGCGTGATAACCCTGGGCGCGCTGGCCGAAGGCAGTCCAATTCTGGTCACGATGGTGACTTCGGATTTGGTGGAGCGGGGCCTGAACGCGGGCACCATTGCCCGCGATGCCGCCAAGTTGATGGGCGGCGGCGGCGGCGGACGGCCAGAGATGGCGCAGGCCGGTGGCCGTCACCCCGATAAACTGGACGACGCGCTGGCCGTTGTACCCCATTTGGTACGCTCAGCCTTGTCTTAGTTGACGCCCTCACTGGCCGCACCGGCCAATGCGAGAACTCTTTGGTTATCCATCCTAATCCGGTGGAAGAATGAGACTTCTGGCGCTCGACATTGGCGAGCGGCGGATAGGCCTTGCCTCCGGCGTTGCAGAGTTGGGCACTGCCCTGCCCGCCGGCGTGCTGCAACGGAAACGGCTTTCCCTGGACATTCGAGCAGTGCTGGAAGCGGGCTGGTATCGCCAGGCTGATGCCATAGTGGTTGGAATACCTTATCGAGACCAAGGCGAAGAAAGCCCGCAAACGAAACAGGTTTTGGGATTCATCCGCGCCTTGCGGAAAGAAACATCCTTGCCGGTGCACGGCGTTGATGAAGCCTTCACCAGCATGGAGGCAGAGGGACTGCTACGGGATGCCGGGGTGAAACCTTCCCATGAACGTGGGGCCGTGGACGAAGCGGCCGCGGTGCTTATACTGCGGCGCTTTCTAGAGAGTTGGCCCGGAGATAAGGCATAGCGCGCAACATGAACTAGAGGTAAGCGCGCTCAAAGTCGCCGGACAGCAGCGTCATGTTGTCCATGTCCCAGTCGAAGATGAGCACTACCGAACGGTCGGAGGTCGCCTCCAGCAAGCGGCGTCCGTTTTGGGCCACCACGCTCTCCGCACCGTAGTAGTCCAGCTCGTCCGGCTCCTGGCCGGTGCGATTGCAGACCATAATGGGCAGTCCTGTCTGGACGGAGCGGGCTTCCCATTCGCCGTCCGGGCCGCATCCCCCGGGGCCCCAGGACACCGGAGACACCAACACCTGCGCCCCTTTGCTTACCAGAACCTCGGCCACGTCGTTTTTGTAGGCGTCGGCGCAGATTAGCACCCCGGCCTGAACCCCGTCGCAGTCGAAGGGAGCGATTTTCCAACCGGCGGTTGACCAGGCCTCGGCGCCGCCGAGGGCCTTTATCTTGCGGTGCCGTCCGGTTATCTGCCCATCGGGATTAATTACAAAGACCGTGTTGTACATCCGCCCTGACGCCGGGTCCAGCTCGGGATGGGAGAGAAAGACAGTAATCCCGCGACTCCGGACCCGCTCGCAAAACCCGGTCATCCACTGGTCTGGCTGAGGTTGGATCCAGCCGGTGCCAATGGTCTTGAGAAAGAGATAACCGGGGATGCACAGCTCCGGAGTGATGGCCCACTGCGCTCCTGCTTCGGCGGCCACAGCCACACCGCGCTCAACCAACTGGCGGTTGTTCCTAACGTCGCCGGTGACCGGCGCAATGTGCAACAGGGCAATGCGCATGCAATCCTCCCTGCCGGATTCCGAAGTCTCCTGAAATTATAGCACCTCCGGCCAATATATTTCCTATCAAGCCGTCAACCCTTGACGTCTGCTTTGCGGGGAAGCACAATGAATGCAGGCAACCCTTAATGCCCCGTGGTGTAGTGGTAGCACGCCAGCCTTTGGAGCTGGAATCCCTGGTTCGAGCCCAGGCGGGGCAGCCATCTTGAGCAGGTAAACTGCTCGCCCCCCAGCCGGGTTGGCCCGCAACTTGCCCCGCGGTCATCCGGAAGGACTCCCTCGCCGCCATTGGCCGCCCTCATGTCCGAGAGCAAACACCGACGCGCTGGCCGGCATTCGCGGAAATGCCCTTCGTCGAGATTCGCCAACTACTGCCGCGCCGCCTCTCGCCGGGTAGAATAGTCAACAACCATCGCAGGGAGGTGCGCAATGCAGGAACGGGACTTTGTGGGCTATGGAGCTAATCCGCCGGCTTTTAGCTGGCCCGGCGGAGCTAGAATCGCGGTATCGGTTGTGGTGAACTACGAGGAAGGCTCCGAATACTCCACCCTGGACGGCGATCCCAGCGGAGAGACTTCCGGGGAATCGCCCTCGCCGCTGGACTCGGGCGAGCGGGATCTGGCAAACGAGTCTTTTTTCGAGTATGGCAGCCGGGTAGGCGTTTGGCGCATCATGGACATACTGGATCGTAACGCTGTAAAAGGCACGTTCTACGCCTGTGCGCTGGCCTTGGAGCGCAACCCGGAAGTGGGGCCGGAGGCCATCCGCCGCGGACACGAGGTGATGGGCCACGGGAACCGCTGGGAAGAGTATTACAAGATGGACCGGGACTCAGAGCGAGAGGCCATCCGGCAGGCGGTGGAGTCCATCTCCCGTATTTGCGGCCAGCGCCCATTGGGCTGGTATACCCGTTATGGCCCCAGCGTCAACACGCGGGAGTTGGTGGTTGAAGAAGGGGGCTTCGAGTACGACTGCAATTCTTACAACGACGATCTGCCGTACTACACCCAGGTGGATGGCAAGCCGTGGCTGGTCATCCCATACTCCTTGGAGGTAAACGACTACAAATACTGGCGGGGCGACCTGCTCACTCCGGAGCATTTCTTCCAGGTAGCCAAGGCCGCTTTCGATACGCTGTATGAAGAGGGGGCCACTCACCCCAAGATGATGTCGGTGGGTCTGCATTGCCGCATCATCGGAAAGCCGGGGCGCGCCGCCGGCCTGGACCAGTTCCTTAAGTATGCTTCCGAAAAAGAGGGCGTCTGGTTCGCCCGCCGCCTAGACATCGCCCGTTGGTGGAAAGAGAATTACCCGCCGGCATAAAGGCGGGCAATTCAGAGTTTTTCCTATGGTGTAGGGCCTAGCCCTTTACCTTAGGAGCCAGCCAGCTTAAAAAGGCGTCTTCGCTGCGGGTTTGCATAAAGAATCGGCCAGGGCCTTCCAACTTGCAGACCAGGCCCTCCGCGCCCAGTAGCGTAGTCTTCCAACTGCCGGCGCGCCCCACTTCGTACCTGATAGTATCATCAAAGGCGACCATGTGACCGTTGTCCACGGTGTATCGCTCTCCTTGCCTTAGGTCAATGCGGTGGATGGCGCCATAGGACGAAACAAACAGTAGGCCGCGCCCAGAGCAGCGCAACAGGAAAAGCCCCTCTCGGGAAAAGAAAGAGCGTGCTCCGCCCCACTGGGAGTCCACTTCGATGTTCATGGTAGCGGCCAAAAAGGAGCCGGACTGCACGAGGAGCGTCTCTCCCTGCAACTCCAGCGCCTCGATGTCCCCCGGCAGAGACGGGGCGACGGTCACTTCCCCCGATTGCTGGGCGGTGAATGTATTTACGAAGAAACTTTCGCCGCCCAGGACCGACCGCCTGAGGCCGCCGAAGATGCCGCCGCGAGTGCCGGTCTCGATATTGATGGTGTCGGACATGCTTACCATCGCGCCGGTCTCGGCTTGAAGCTGCTCCCCCGGGCTCATCCTTATACGGGCCAGAGCATAGGAGGGTTTGTGAAGAATTTCATAATCCATTGGTTCGCTCCTGCTTTGTTAAGCGTGGACAGCGCACTGCCGGTAAAAATTCGGCATCAGTTCTGCTAAGTTTTCCAGCCTGCGACTGTCTATGCCCAAGCTTTTCTTGGGAACATAAATCAATCATACACCCTGGAGCCGCCATAGGTTTGACCCTCGCGTTGCGCTGCAGGTATATTAGGGCATCGCAACGTGGTTCCGGTTCGCTGGAGGGGGCAATGTATGCGCTGATTTTGGCTGGCGGGAAGGGAGAGAGGCTTCGGCCGTTGACCGATACCCTGCCCAAGCCGATGGCTCCCGTGGGCGGAAAACCCATCTTGGAGCGTCAAGTCGAATGGCTGAAGGACGGCGGAGTCGAGGGTGTGGTCTTTCTGGCCGGTTACCGCTGGGAGGCAATACGCGATTATTTCGGGGATGGCTCCAGCTTTGGCATCAGTGTCGAATATAGCATAGAAGACTCCCCACTAGGCCGGGGCGGCGCCATCAAGCAGGGCTATCCCCTAGCCCCGGAGGGCGATGAGCCGCTGGTGGTAACTAACGGGGACATAATCACCCGGCAGCCGCTGGCCGAAATCATTGAGTTTCACCGGGAAAGCCCAGCCCGGCGCAATGGGCCGGCGGTAACCCTTCTGGCGGTTCCGATGGTCAGCCCATACGGTCTGGTAGACATGGATACTACCGGCAGCGTAGTGGGGTTCCGGGAGAAAGTCGAATTGCCCCACTGGATAAATGGCGGAGTATATGTCTTCGACCGTGAGGTGTTTCCCTGGTTTCCCGACTGGGGAGACCATGAAGTGGATACCTTTCCCCGCCTCGCGCAGGCGGGCCGGATAGCGGCTTTTCGGACCCGCTCGTTTTGGACCAGCATAGACTCTTTCAAGGACTTGCGGGAGGCGGAGGAATTCATCGGACGGGAAGGCGCGGCAGCGTAGCCGCCGCGGGAAGGGGCGTTGATGACCCAGAGTAAAATTGCCGACCCATCCGCCGCCTCCGGGGAGAACGTATCTAGCGTTGCCGCTATTGCCGCTGCGGTCAAATCCAACATCGGGCAGGTTCTAGTCGGCAAGGAATCGGTCATCGAGCTTACCCTGACTGCCTTACTGAGCGGCGGGCACATCCTTATCGAAGATGTGCCTGGCATTGGCAAGACCACCCTTGCCCGCAGCTTGGCTGAATCGCTGCGATGCAGTTTTCGGCGCATCCAGTGCACGCCCGACCTGATGCCTTCGGACATCACCGGAGTTCACTACTACAACCAGAAACTGGGCGAGTTCGAATTCCGACCGGGGCCTATACTGGCGCAGGTGGTGCTGGCCGACGAAATTAACCGCGCCACACCGCGAACTCAGTCGGCCCTTCTGGAGGCAATGGCCGAAGGCCAAGTGACGGTGGATGACCGCACCATGCCCCTTCCCGACCCCTTTGTGTTGGTAGCCACGCAGAATCCCATAGAGCTGGAAGGGACGTTCCCCTTGCCGGAAGCGCAACTGGACCGGTTCATGCTTCGTGTGACGCTGGGCTACCCCGACGAGACTGATGAAGAAAAAATGCTGGCTCGCTTCAACTCCGTCAATCCCATAGATACGATGCAGCCCGTTGCCGGTGGCAATGACATCGTCGAAAGCCAGCAGCGGGTTAGGGATGTCTATGTTGACCCGGTGCTGAGCAACTATGTCGTCCGGTTGGTTCAGGCCACGCGACGGCACGAAGACGTGGAGCTGGGGGCCAGCCCGCGGGCTACTCTCGGTTTGTACCGTTGTTCCCAGGCCTTCGCTGCCCTTCGGGGGCGGGGCTATGTCACGCCCGACGACGTGAAAGTTATAGCGCCATATGCCCTTTCCCATCGCACCATCCTTACGCCGCAGGCTCGTTTGAGGGGCCGCACAGCTGAGGACGTGGTGCTGGAGCTTCTGTCCCAAGAGGAGGTTCCGGTCTAGGAGGCAAGGGGCGGCGTGCGCCATGAACTGTGGCCGCTCATATGCGGCCTTCTGATATTCGTTGGACTTCTGGTCAGCAACGGCCTATTGCTGGTGGTTGGCTCTTTGGTAACTCTTGTCTGGCTGGCGGCTAGGCTCTGGGAGCGGTACTGCTTTCGCAAGGTCAGCTATAGCCGTTTATTGAGCCGTCGGCGCGCATTCATTGGCGACACTATTGACTACACCGTGTCGCTGAACAACGACAAATTGCTGCCGCTCATCTGGGTCGAGTCTCAAGATCCCTTTCCTGAGGGGCTGGATCTGGATGGAGCCGTGGTGCGCGGGGCTACGCTGGAAACCAACCGGCATCACAGCATCACCACTTCTTTGATGCCGTATCAGCGCGCAAACTGGAAATTCCCCATGCGCTGCACCCGGCGAGGCTATCATCGCATCGGCCCCGTGCGGATGCGCAGCGGCGACATATTCGGGTTCTCTTCCACAGAATCGCGCCAAAGCGGCGTGGATAACATTCTGGTCTATCCGCGAGTCATAAATATCGAAGAGCTATTCCCTCCTCCGCAGAACCCGCTGGGCTTGACGCGGGGGCAAATGCCGCTGTATCACGATACCAACCGGGTGAAAGGCCAGCGCGACTATCGCTCCAGCGACCCACTGAAGCACATAGACTGGAAAGCTACGGCCCGGGCCGGACGGTTGCAGACCCGGGTGTTCGAGCCGTCAGTTTCTCTGAATATACTGGTGGCGCTGAACGGCTCCACCAGCGATTTTGTTTGGCAAGGCACCAACCGCCGGCTGTTCGAGCGGGCGGTTACCGCCGCTGCTTCCGCCGCCTCGCTGGCAGACCGGCTTGGTTACAGCTACGGCCTTGTTTCCAATGCAGTGGCTTCTTACTCCGGCAAGTGGTTGAGCGTGCCACCCGGCGCATCGCCGTCCCAGCTTGCTACCACGCTGGAAGCGCTGGCCATGGCGGCCCCGTATGTGGTTTCAATGTTGCCGGAAGTATTCCGGGCCGAGCGCAGCCGGCTGCTGCCTCAAGGGGCCACAGTTCTGTTAGTCACCGGGGCAATCACTCCCTCCCTGCCAGGCCAACTGGCCGCTATTGAAGCCAGCGGCTATCGGGTTCTGGTCCTGTTCGCGGGCGACGGGGATCCGCCAGATCTAATCGGCGAGGTTCCTGTCGCCAATATGGGGCATTTGCTGGACTCTCTCCCGGAGTCCGACACGGATTACGGCGACGAACCGGAAGCCGGCATCAGCGAGGCTTTGGATGGCGCTTTCCTGGAGAAATAGGGCGATTACCGCGGTGGCGTTATTCCTGGAGGGTTGCGCCCTGTATCTCATAATTACCGCCTTCGCCCGCTTGGTGAATTTTGACCGGCTGCAGATGCCTTTCTGGCTGGTGCTGGCCGCTATGGTTTGGGGTTATGCCCTCTCGTCCTGGATCCTGACCTGGCGTATAACGCCTTTGTTGCGGGGACTTGCCGGTCTCTCGCTGGGCGCGCCTTCGCTGCTGGTGCTGACAGCCTGGAACGGAGGAAAAGCGCTGCTGCCTTTCTCCTTGCTGACGGGAGAGGGATTGGGCGGAGTCGGGCTATTCATCGGCTCGATGCTGTTTCTGCTGGTAATCTGGTGGCGCGGGATTTCGATGTCGCGAGAGGAAGTAACCCTCGACGTTGCGCGCTCGTCTTTTCAGATTGGGTTGATAGTGATACTGGCAGTGTCGGTGATTGACGCAGTTACCCCCGGCAGCATTGTCAGCGGCTTTCTGGTGGTCGGTTTCTTTGCCGTCGGCCTGGCAGGCATGGCGCTGGCCAGGTTCTCCTCCGAAAGCGGCGAGGAACGGGAGATGCCGACGCAATGGCTCTGGCCCATTGTTGCCAGCGTAGGCGTTGTGCTGCTCCTGGGATTGCTTATCAGCGGACTCGGACTGGGCGGGCTAGACGATGTGACCCGGACGGTATCCGGCGCCGTCGGGGCAGCGGGGTACTGGATGCTGGAGCCAGTGCTGCTGCTGATTGGATTGCTGGCCGGGGCGTTGGTTAGCTTTGGAAACTGGTTTTCAGATCTTATGGGTGGCGGCAACCTGGATGGTCTTATTCAGGCTCAGCGGCGCCTCGACGAATTCCATGAGGGCCTGCGGGAGTCGGAAAGGGAGACCGGAGGCAATACGCTTTTCACGGTGATGAAATGGGGCGCCGCAGTGTTGGGAGCGGTCGCCGTTTCTTGGCTGGTATACACCCTGTTCCGCGCCCGCCGCCGACAGGGGCGCAACAGCGAGATTCTAGAAACGCGCGAGTCGCTGTTCAGCCTGGAACGTATGGGAGATGACCTGGGCGAAGCCTTGAGCGGACTGTTCTCGGGCAGGGCCGGCCGGGAACGTGCATCCCGCCGTCGCCCCCGCTCGCCGCGAGACTATTACCACTCCCTGCTGAACATAGCCACCCGTGCGGGACGGTCGAAGGAGACTTGGGAAACGCCCCGGGAGCATCAGCGGGAGCTTTCGGGTGTATTGCCGGCGGACCCGGTCTCTCGAATAGTGGACGAGTTCCAGGATGCCCACTATGGCGCCGCCGCGCCGGACCCTGACCGGATGGCCCGTTTGGAGTCGGGGCATCGCGAACTGGAGGATTTTCTGCGCGAGAATCCGCCGAAGAAATGATCTCAACGGCTCTCACCGTCGCGGTTGCGCTTCCAGAGCTTACTTAAAGGCGGGCAGCACCTCTTCGGCGATTACAGCCATCATGCGGCGGAGGGCGGGAACGTCGCCCGAGTTGAGCGCCAGAGCGAAATGCTCTACTCCCGCCTCGCTGTAAGCTGTCATCCCCGCGCGCAGAGCGCCCATGTCTCCGCCGGAAAGGCGCGCGCGGCCGGCGGCCCGCTGGCTGGACGGGCCGCCGTGCACTTCCACTTCGATGCGCGCCGACATCGCTATGTCGGCAGGATCGCGTCCCGCCGCTTCCGCCAGCGAAGAAATTTCCCGGCGTCCTAGGGCAAAGTCTTCGGGGGAAAGGCCTGTCGGATGCCAGCCATCGCCTATGCGCGCCGTGCGCCGCAGCGCCCCCGGCGATGAGCCGCCGACCCAGATGGGGATGCTTGGCTGAGTCGGCTTAGGAGAGAAGTACAAATCCGAAAAGTTCCAATTGCGACTGTGGAATTCCGGTTTCGTATTGCTCCAGAGCTCTCGCATCAGATTGATGCTCTCATTGGTCAGAGAACCGCGCCGTTCCATGGGGATGCCCAATGCCTCAAATTCTTCGGTCATCGCGCCGACGCCGACACCTAGCGTCACCCGTCCACCGGACATCTGATCCAGGGTCGCCGCATATTTTGCCAGTTCGACCGGGTTGTGATAGGGAAGCACCAGCACCGACGTGGCTAAGGTTACTTTGCTAGTGGTGGCCGACATATATGACAGCATCGCCATCGGGTGATAGTAAGGGCGGTCTTCCAGGCGCTCTCGGATATAACCGGTGTTGAAGAGATGGTCCATTACCCAGATGGAGTCATAGCCCATCTGTTCCGCTTCGGGCCCCAGGCTCAGCACCTGCTGCGGATCGGCCACGCCCCAATTGTTAGGTATCGTAACGCCTATCTGGACCATATTTCACCCATTTCCGTATATTTGCGTCTGCTAAGCCTGCCGCTCTTCATCGTCCGCCCCTTTCGCCTATCCGCCATTCCTGCTTTCGAGGGGGGCCGCCGCGACCAGATTCCTATGCCGTATTCACCGCTGCGATTACCGACGCCGTCTCCACGGCGGCGAGGGCGGCGTTGGCTCCCATATTGCCGGACTTGCCGCCGGCGCGATTCAGGGCCTGTTCCATATTCTCGGTGGTCAAAACTCCAAAGATGGTAGGCACCCCTGTCTCCATACCGACGGAACCAGTGCCTCCCTGCGCTTGGCCGGCCACCATATCGTAGTGCGTGGTTTCCCCGCGAATGACTGCGCCCAAGCATATAACGGCATCGTACCTTCCGCTCTTAGCAAAAGCGCGGGCTACTACCGGTAACTCGAAAGAGCCTGGAACCCAGGCCACCGTAATGTCGGAGTCCCGCACCCCGCAACGGCTCAGCGTCTCCAGCGCGCCTTCCAGTAGCTGCTTGGTGATAATTTCGTTGAATCTGGCGACGGCGATACCTACCCTAAGACCTTGTCCGGTGGTGTCGCCCCTAATCTCGTTGGGCACAATCTGAACTCCTATATTGGTTTGAATGGCCGGCGTAAAGACGGAAAACGCAATTCCGGTCAGGATTCCTGCGTTTGCTGAAGGCCTGCTTGCAACACCTTTTCCAGCAGCTCATCCTGGCTTACCATCCCGGAGCAGGTGGCAAGCTCGTTAATAATGGTCAACGGCACCTGCCGCACCCCATAACGGCGGGCAAGTTCCGGAAATTCCTCCGCTTCGATAACGTCGGCGGTTATATGACTGCTCTCTATTGCCATAGCGTGGGCCAGCAGCGCCATGCCGGCGGACACCTCGCTGCCAGGAGTTACGAACACCTGCAATTGAACCGGCCGGTTGACGCGGCGCAACTGCTTTCGACTGTTCACGGAAAGGCGGGTTGCGCCCCGAGATAACGCTTTTATGCTGTCAACGAATACCGGCAGCTCGTAGCCCAGCGGCAGGCCATAGAAACGCGCCCGGCCTCCGGATTCCGGGCCCAGCACAATGGCCGGAATCCTCGAAACCCCGTCTTCCCTGGCCTGCTCCGAATTGGCATAGAAATCCACCGTTTCGAGTTTCAGCTTAGGGGAAAGGCCGGCCAACTCTTCCAGCAGTTGTTGCGTCTGGGGACAGTAACGGCAATCGCGGCCGGGAATGGCGATGGGCGACGGGCGCTGAGTGTAGAGACGCAGGCCGACCTCGCTCTTCAGGTGTTTGCGTAAGTCCCGCTTGAGCCGTGCCTTTTCCTGCGCCGGAATCAGGGACTGCTGCGCCGTTGACATCAAGCCAGCTCCTCGGCAGACGGGGGAGATGATGCGGTCAGTTTACACGGACAGGTGGCGCTTAGCCACCCTGATTGCCGGCGATGGCCATTGGCGCAACATGGGAATATGCCCTAAGGTTCCTTGTCGAGCATACCGCGGATGGTGAACATTCGCTGAAAAAGGGTGAAGCACGACACTGCGGCGATCAGTGCCAGGACGCCTAGTAGAAGCCACGGTATCCAGCTCAGTAGCAAGCCGAACCCCAGCAGGATAACGCGCTCGGTTCGGGTCATAACGCCGGCGCGGGTGAATACGCCCAAGCCCTCGCCTCGTGCCCGCAGATAGCTAACGCCCTGAGAGAAAATGAGGGCAAGCAGCAGGGCGATGATGAAAAATGCCCGATAATCGTCGCTGTGGTTTCCGCGTAGGGCATACACGCCCATACCGACGAACAGGGCTGCTTCTCCCAGCCGGTCAAACACTGAATCCAGCAATGCGCCAAAGGGCGTCCCTTGACCAGTGAGTCGGGCAAGGGCTCCATCCATCAGGTCGAGGATGCTTCCGGCCAGGAAAACGGCGCCGCCCCAGAGCAGCGATCCCGAAGCCACCAGATAAGCCGAAACCACGCATACGGCGAAGCCCAGTAGGGTTATCGCGTTGGGGCTAAGCCCTATGGCGCGAAACAATCGCGCGCCAGGTTCCTCGAAATAGCTGCGTACTGCGCCTCTAAGCTGTTCTCTGCCCAGCAAAGCCATGCGCCACTCGGATGCAAGATTCGTAGAACTGCTCCACCCGGCGGGCGACGACCTGCCAGCGGTATCGCTCCGCGGTGGCGCGACCTCGCTCGCCCATGGTGAGCCGCTGTTCCGGGTTCAATATGAGCGTTTCCAATTGAGCGGAGAGGGATTCAACGTTCTTGTTCTGGAAAAGCAGACCTTGGTGCCCGTGTTGCATCACCCCGCGATAGCCCTCGATGTCGGAGGCCACCACCGGCTTGCCGGCTGCCATAGCTTCAAGAAGCACGATGCCGAAGCTCTCCGCCCCAGTGGCGGGCGAACAGAATATATCTGCGGAGGCGTAGTAGCGCGGCAGGTCATCGTAAGGCACCCGGCCTAGGAATTCGACATCCTGCAAATTCTGGGAGCTCAGGACGTGGTAGGAGTCTTTATCGGGGTTACCCGGCCCCACAACCAGCAACCGCAGGCCGGGCATATCCCATTTGAGGCGGCCGTATGCTTCCAGCAGATAGCGCAGCCCCTTCCGCTTTTCCAGTCTTCCCACAAAGATGATGTTGGTCTTGCCGTCTTGATACTGGGGCCACGGGTCGGCCTGCTGGGAAAAATGAGCAACGTCTATACCGTTGGGGATGATTTCGTAGTCTCCGGGAAATGTGCGGCTCACGTAGCGCATTGCTGCCGGGGAAACTGCGATGCTGCCGTGAAGCCGGCTCCGCCAGCGCTTGATGACCGGGCGGCTCATTTTGTAGAGGTGTTGGCGATTATGGAAGGCGTGAAAAGTGCCGATGTTGACCGTGTTGGAATACTCCAGAACCGTAAGAGGCAGAATTGGCGCCATAGGCTCATGCAGGTGAATGACGTCGTATTGTTCGTGCTCCAGCAACGTGCGGATCCTGCGCGCCAGCCACCACGACAGCGAAACGCGGGCGATGGAGCCGCCGCTGGGTAGGGGGACGGAGCGGCCTAGCGGCACGAGCAGGTCTTGATCCTGACACTCGCGGGAAGGCGAATGAGGGGCGAGCACTTGGACTTCATGTCCCGACTTGACCAACTCGCGGGCCAACTGCGACACATGGATGGTTACGCCGCCTGGCCAAGTGAAATCGTAGGGCGACACCATCGCAACCTTCAACGGCATCCCTCCTGCAAACGCCGTCTCTCCGCCGCTAAGCTATTCCTCCCCGGCAATAAATGCGTCAGTCATGTCCCTCGCCGTGTCGTCGGTGTGCTGTACCGGCGGCGACTTCATGAAGTAGGCGCTGGGGCCCTCTATCGCTCCCGCCAACCCGCGGTCCATCGCCAGCTTGGCACACCGGATGGCATCCACCACTACTCCGGCGGAGTTGGGGCTGTCCCAAACTTCCAGCTTGGCCTCGAGGGAGATGGGCGCGCCGCCGAAAATTTGCCCCTCCATCCGGATATAGCACCACTTGCGGTCTTTTAGCCAGGGTACGTGATCGCTGGGCCCTACGTGGATGTTGTCTGGGTGTATTTCTTCATCCAACTGGGAAGTTACCGACGTGGTTTTGGAAATCTTCTTGGAGGTCAGTCGTTCCCGCTCCAGCATATTAAGAAAGTCGGTGTTGCCGCCGAAATTTAATTGATAGGTATTCTCGAGATTCACTCCCCGGTCTTCAAACAGTCGCGTCAGCACCCGGTGGGTAATGGTGGCCCCTAACTGGGATTTGATGTCGTCGCCGATAATCGGAACTCCCCGTTCCTCAAACCGGTTGCGCCAGTATTCCTCCCGGGCCAGAAACACCGGAATGCAGTTGACCATGCCGCAACGAGCGTTAAGTATCTGCTCCACATACCACTTGGTAGCCTGCTCGCTGCCTACTGGCAGGTAATTGATAACGACGTCCACTTCCCGGTCCCGCAGTATGCCGGTGATGTCCGATGTGGAGTGGTTTGATTTCTTGACCAGATGGGAGACATAACGGCCAATGCCGTCGTGGGTCATACCCCGCTCTACCTTAACGCCGGTGGGGGGAACATCGGAGAATTTCAAGGTATTGTTGGGCTGGGTGAATATGGCTTCCGACAAGTCTTTGTCAACTTTGTTTTCGTCTACGTCGAAAGCGGCGACAACCTCTATATCTTCGATGCGGTAGTCGCCAATCCTGTTGTGCATTACACCGGAAACGGCCTCGTTCGAGGGGGTCTCCACGTATTTATAGAGGCCCTGAACTAAGGAGGAGGCGCAGTTGCCCACGCCGATAATGGCTACCTTGACTTTGCCCACTTAGTGGCTCCTTTGCGCCGGCGAGTGTTCCCGCCGGGCCAGCGATGCGGCAGCGAACCGCCGGGCGCCCGCCCATATCTGCAAGCGGCAAGGCATACCGGCCAGAATACTGCGCTAGATTGTATCAACAAGGCTTTCGGCGCTCAACTAGGCCCCAGAGACGCTATTTAGTCGAAATAGCGGACAATGGCCGTGCGGTCGTCGTAGCGGAAGCGGACGCCCAGTTTCTCCGGCACCCGGCCTTCGACCAAGCGTCCGGCGATGATTTCCTCGATGCGGCCTGCGGCTTCTTCTGGCGTGGCCGAGCTGCGGACTATGTCGGCCAGTTCGGTGATGTCCATATTGTCGGTTACGCCGTCGGTGGCGAGAACTATCCGCTGGCCCGGCTGGATTTCGATGTCGCGGCGGGCCATTTCACCCAGAGATGCAGCGGCTCCGACAGCTCGGGCGACTCCCACATGGAGAAAACCGCCGATGCGCCCGAGGATGCGCTCCTGGGAATCGGGCGTAATCAAGATTATGGGGCTGTCTCCTGCGGCGGTCACATACAGGCGCCCGCCGCGATAGAGAGCTGCGGATACAGTCGTGAGCAGGAAACGGCCAGCTCCAACGCCGTAGAATTCTTCGTTAACGCCGGTGATTGTTGTTGCTATGTCATCAATGCTGTCCGCCTTGCCCTCGGCTAGTGCCTCGCCCAGTTCTCTGCTGGCCTCCGCTCCCCCGTGTCCGGTCACGCCGTCCATCACTACGTCGAGGAAATCACCGTTGCCCAGGTCGCGGGTCAGCAGATTGTCTTCGCCATGCGCTGAGTTGTCTTGCAGCGTTGAGAATGTGCTGGCAACCATAGAAAGCGTCCTCAGTTGCTCCTTAAAATCTATCAGGCCGCATCTCCTCCCGCGCCAACTCTCTCCTGCGATGGGGAAGGGAATGGGGTCGTGAACCCTGCCTCCCTCCAAGAGGGAAAACGCCTATGAAGAATAAGCCATGAGTTCAGTCTCGGCATCGAACCGGAAGCGAGTCCAGTAGTCCCCCCGCAGCCATTCAAGGGCATCCCGCCAAGCCATGCGGGCCGACTCAAAGTCGGGGTCAGCCCAGCGGTGTTCGGAAAGGATTTCCAACCAGACGCCCAAATCGGCGCCGAATTGCCGGTAATCAGTGTATGCGCGGCGGCCAATTTTATCCAGCATTATCCCGCACTGGAAAGCCACATCTTCCCCGGAGCCGGAAAGCCCCCGCCGCATTTCGTCTAGTTCCTGCTGAACGTTGATGATTGGCCGGAGGCCACGGGCGTCTCGGTAACCGGCGGCGTCCAACGGAGGGGTCTCAGTCGTGGTGTAAAACTTAAGCAGTTCCAGGCAGGCGTCGTTGACGTCCAGCGGCGGACGGCCCCGGGGCGGCGGGTCGTCCACTCCGGCCAACGTTCCGGAATCTATGACTTGAATCTGCCCCGCGCCTGGCCGGAAAAACACGTTCTGGGGCCGCATATCCAGCAGGATGTATCCTGCGTCCAGATATGCCTGCTCCAAGGCCAGCAACTGATTGTGAACAGGAAAGCGCGGAGCATCCTCCGCTTGCTCCAGCGGGAACATGGCGAACAAGTTCTGTCCGGCTCCGATGGGGACACCCGTAATGCGCGACATCATATCGCCTAGCAGCGGAATCCCCGGGGCGCGCCCCTGCACGAACACGGTGTAAGGCTCACTCAGTTCGTCGCCGAAGTAGGCGGCGTGGACATCCGTTTCCGTGTAGCCGAGAAGGGGAGCCAGCAGGCCGCCGGCGTCGCCCGCTTGGTCGTAGGCCTGAAGCAGCCGCTCGGTGCGGGCTTCAATGGCGCCGTGCTGTCTGCGGCTGACAGCGGAAGGAACGGGCCGTTTCAGAGCAACTTCGGCCCCGGTTTCGAGGTCAATGGCGGCGCGCACGTCATAATCCGCGCCGGAGCCTAGCCGACCCGTTATCTTGTAGCGCTCCAGGCTAACCTTCTTTGCCAAATGAAGCCCTCCGGGCATGGCGGTTAACTGCTGAGAAATGCTATCCCGAAACCGCTAGGATGTTACGCCGTAGTCTGGGCAATTGCAACTTAAACGGAGCGCCCTCATCCTGACTCTCATGGGGCAGAAGCCAAGTCATGGACGTTGGCCGGAACGCGATAGCCCAACGTCAGCCATTCTTCTCGCGGCCATTCCAGTTCAGGGACAAAACCAAGGGACATCGCCGCGTCGTCTACCTCGGGCCTCTGGGCCGCCATTAAGCCTGAAGCAATCAGCACTCCGCCGGGACGGAGGGATTGGAGGATGAACGGGGCCCGGTCGGCTACGCCTCTGGCCGAGATGTTGGCGACGGCCAAGTCGAAGGCCGCCTTCGGTACTGCTGGGTGCGGCACCGAGCCTTTTACCAGAGTTATCTGGTCCTGAAGGCGCAACCGGCGGAAATTCTGTCGCGCTGCGCTCACCGCTTGCCCGTCGATATCTAATGCCACAGTCGAGGCTGCCCCTAGCTTCAGCGCAGTGATGGTCAGAATCCCGGAGCCGGTTCCCAGGTCAAGGACTTTCATTTCCGGCTCAACCAACTCTTCCAGGGCCTCCATGCAGGTATAGGTAGAGGGGTGATAGCCGGTGCCAAAGGCTATTCCTGGGTCAAGCTCGATGATTACCCGTCCTTCCGCCGCTTCCTTATCCAGATTTACCCATGAGGGTTTGATTATAAGGCGGCGGCCAACGGGAAGGGCGTCGTAGTGCTCCTTCCAGCTATTCTGCCAGTCTTCGCCGTTATCCAGGTCCCGGATGGCGAGATCGCCTAGCGGCTCTATCGAGCTGATAAGACGGATTCCAATGTCAATGCGGGCCAACCGCTGCTCAGAGGCGGACTCTAGATAAGTCCGCAGCATTACCCAGCCGGATCCCTGCGGCTCGGTGCTTAGACCTTTCCCGTACCGGCTGAAGAGATATGAGACCGGCTCAACATACTCATGGGGGACGGAGATACTGAGTTCCTGCCAGGACATTTAGAAGGCGTCCTTAATCTTGTCGAATAGGCCCTTCTCCTGGGATTCATCTTTGGTTGGTTCGTTCTGGGTTTCGTCGGTAGCTTTCTTCTTAGAGCGCTTTCTGCTGTTGGAGGAACGTTTTGGGGGCTGCTCCTCTCCGTTGAAGGAGCGGGCCAGTTTTTCCAGCAGTTCTCGTTGGTAGCCGTTCAACGAACCTGGCACCCGCACGTCGGCCATAACGCGCATATTTCCGCGACGGTTGGAGTTAAGATGCGGAACGCCTTTGCCTCTGAGATTGAATACCGTGCCGGGTTGGGTCCCTTGGGGCACCTTGAATTCTTCCTCGAAACCGTCAATGGTGGGTATCACTTTATCCGCGCCCAGCGTGGCTTCCGCCACATTCAAGGGCAGGGTATAAACGATGTCCACCCCGTCGCGATGGAAAAAGCTATGCTCTTGGACATTGACGGCTACGTACAGGTTGCCGGCGCCCCCGCCCTCGCTGCCGATATCGCCCTCGCCGCTGAGGCGGACCTGCATTCCATTTTCGACACCGGCCGGGATTTTCACTTCGATCTTACGCTTGCGCCTCTCTCTCCCGGCGCCTTTGCACTTGCTGCAGGGGGTTGTGATAACGCTGCCGCGCCCGTGGCAAGTGGGGCAGCCGACAACTTGAGTGAACTGTCCGAAGACGCTACGCTGGGAACGGCGCACCTGCCCTCTGCCTTGGCAGGTTCCGCAAGTATCCACCGAGGTGCCGGGCTCGCTGCCTGCGCCGGAGCAGCTCTGGCAAACCTCCAAGCGGTTGATGTCCACTTCCCGTTCGGCGCCGAAAACGGACTCCTCGAAGCTTAGAATAACCTGTTGATGAATATCGCCGCCGCGCCTAGGCTGGTTCCAGCTCCGCGCCGATGCGCCGCCGAAGAAGGAGTCGAAGATGTCGCCGAAGCCGCCGAACCCCTCGAAGCCATCGAAGGGATTTCCTCCGGCCTGCGCTCCCGAACCTACGCCTGCCTTGCCGTAGCGGTCATACCGCGCTCGCTTGTTGGCGTCAGAAAGCACTTGATAGGCTTCGTTGATTTCCTTAAATTTTTCCTCGGCATCGGCATTCTTGTTGCGGTCAGGATGATATTCCATTGCCTTGCGGCGGAAGGCGCGGCGTATATCTTCCTCGTTGGCATTCCGCGCAACGCCCAAAACGTCGTAGTAGTCCCGGTCGGCCATCAGCAATCCCTCGAAGGGGTTGGCAGGATTATTAAAAGGATATGCTTGCATTGTATCTGAGGGACGGCGGGCGCTCAAGTTAGGAGCGAGTCTCCAAAGCAATGATTTGAACGGCATACGCCATATAGGGCGCCATACTAAGCCCTATGCGTAAAGGTTGGGGAAAGGTCTTTCCCTGCCCAGTTTCCTTAAGAACTGCGCTTTAAGAACTGCAATGTATCCATATTGCGGCAATGGTATCCGTATTGCGATGGTATTCGTTTCGCCTTGACGCTTCTAGGGCTGCTCGCTATGATTCAGAAAGGGAGCGAAATCTATATAACCCCCGTTGGGGGGATTGCTCCATTTCAGGCACAACAGGCGGAAAAGGAAAGGTGATATGACCACAGTTGTCATCGTTGTCCTTGCCGTCCTGGCGGTCTTGGGTATAGGGATAGCAGCTTGGCTGGGAATTCGTCAGCGCAACCAGTCTTCACGCTTGGCGTTGGCCAGTCAAACTGCTGAAGGTCTGACAACCCAGGCGCAGGAGGAAAGCAAGAAAATCCTCCTGACGGCAGAGGAAGAAGTCCAAAAGCTACGGAATACGGCAGAGTCGGAAATAATGGAGCAACGCCGGGAGCTCACCCGCTTGGAGGACAGGCATCATCAACGGGAGGAGCAACTGGAGCGCAAGATAGAGGCGCAAGAAAATCGGCAGGCTGAACTGTCAGAAAGGGAAGCCGAAATCGATGAATCCCGCAAGGATGTGGAGGAACAGAAAGCCGAACAGTCCAAGCTTTTGGAACGAATCGCCGGTCTCAGTGTTGAGGAAGCCCGCGAAGCGGTTGTGAAGCGCGGTGAAGAGGATGCGCGACACGACCTGGCCCGGCGCTATTACGAACTGGAACGGGACTATAAGGAGCGGGCGGATGAAAACGCCCGGAAGATTATTGCCGTCGCCATCAACCGGCTTGCCTCAGACGTTGTTTCGGAAAGCACTACTTCCGTGGTATCCCTGCCCAATGATGAGATGAAAGGCCGTCTCATCGGCCGTGAAGGACGGAATATTCGGACCTTGGAAAGCCTGACCGGGGTGGATGTCCTCATTGATGACACCCCCGAAGCAGTAACGGTTTCCTGCTTCGACCCGGTGCGGCGGGAAATTGCCCGGCTGGCGCTGGAAAAGCTGGTCTCCGATGGGCGCATACAACCCGCTCGCATCGAAGACATGGTGAACCGCGCCCAAATAGAAATCGAGCAGACAATTATGAAGGCCGGTGAGCAGGCTACTTTCGACGTGGGCGTAAGCGGCCTTGACCGAGAGCTGGTCAGGCTGTTGGGCCAACTAAAGTATCGCTACAGTTATGGCGAGAACGTGCTACAACATTCGGTAGAGGTGGGGCTGCTGGCCGGAATGCTGGCCGCCGAGTCTGGCGCCAACATTCAGGTCGCCAAGGTCGGCGGACTGCTGCACGATATCGGCAAGGCCCTGACCCACGAGGTGACAGGCCCCCACGCCGAAATCGGCGCGGAAATCGCTAAGCGCCACGGGATAAATCACAGCTCCTACCGCGGTATTCTGGAACATCACTGGGATGAGCACGAGACCGTTGAGTCGTTCCTAGTGGCCGCCGCCGACGCCATCAGCGCCGCCCGGCCCGGCGCTCGCAAGGAGTCTCTGGAACACTATGTGAAGCGTCTGAAGGAGCTGGAAGGAGTGGCATCCAGCTTCGAAGGAGTGGAGCGAACTTTCGCTATCCAGGCCGGACGCGAAGTGCGTGTTATGGTAAAACCTGAGGATATGGACGACGTTAAATCAGCTTCGCTGGCTCGCGATATTGCCCGCAAGGTTGAGGAAGACCTGGTTTTCCCCGGGCAGATTAAAGTCACGGTTATTCGGGAAACTCGCAGCGTGGAGTACGCGCGCTAGAATCTCGACGGTTACACCCGCAGCCCAACTGCCGCTCCGCCCGGCAGTAACAGGCAGCTAGGCAAGCAATGGGATTCAGGAGCGGGGACTACTCCGGCTACTGAATCCCTTTTTCAACAAAGCGGACTCGCGCAGTCTGCGCTAGATAAGGTAGGAAGGCCTTTGCGGATACTGATGATAGGGGACGTTATCGGCAGACCCGGACGGGATGCCGTGCGACGAATTCTGCCCAGTCTTAGGCAGGAAAAAGGGATAAATCTCGTCATCGCCAATGGCGAGAATGCTGCCGGAGGCTTTGGCCTCACCGAAGAGACTGCCTCCGAACTGCTGGACTCGGAGGTGGACGTTATCACCTCCGGGAACCATATATGGGATAAGAAGGAGTTCATCCCCCACTTGGATGACGCCGGGAGCGAGGGAATGCCGGTGTTGCGGCCCGCCAACTACCCCTACGCCCCTGGAGTTGGGATTATCCGGCACAAAGGCGTAGTCGTAATCAACTTGATGGGCCGGGTTTTTATGACGCAGTTGGATTGTCCCTTCCGCACTGCCGACCGGCTGCTGGAAGATCTGCGGTATGAAGACGGCGCGTCGGCCATTATTGTAGACTTTCACGCCGAGGCCACCTCCGAGAAACAGGCTATGGGCTGGTATCTGGATGGGCGGGTCAGCGGCGTGTTCGGCACTCATACTCACGTGGGTACTGTGGATGCCCGTATCCTGCCCCAAGGCACGGCATACCTCACGGATGTGGGTATGACAGGCCCCATGGATTCGGTCATTGGCAGCGACACGGATGCTGTTTTGCATCGTTTCCTGACTTCAATGCCAACGAATCTGTCCGTTGCCAAAGGCCCCTGTGTTTTCAACTCGGTGCTGGTGGAAGTAGACGATAAAACCGGGCGCTCCGTTTCAGTAGAGCGAATTGACAGGACAACCCACAGATGAACACAATTGTAGACTTGCATCTCCATACTCTGGCTTCCGACGGCCGGCTTTCTCCCACGGAATTGGTCAGGATGGCGGCGGGGCAGGGTTTGAACACCATCTCCATAACCGACCATGACACTACCGACGGTCTGGCCGAAGCGTTTGAAGCGGCCAAGAATTTCCCCGGTTTGCGCATCATTCCGGGTATTGAGTTGAGCGCTGATGTTCCCGGCGACGAGGTGCACGTACTCGGCTATTTTATCAACCATGAAGACGCTGAATTGCAGTCCGAATTGCAGCGCTTCCGCGCAGGCCGAGTAGATCGCGCTAAGACGATGGTGGAGAAGCTTACCCAACTGGGCATCCCAGTAGAATGGGAACGGGTGCAGCATTTTGCTGGCGACGGGGCGGTAGGGCGTCCTCATATCGCTATGGCCATGGTCGAAGCGGGTTACTGTAACGAACCCAAGGACGCCTTTCCCGAATATCTGGGCCGCAACGGGCTGGCCTATGTGGAGCGCGTTAAACTCGCCCCGGCGGATGCTGTCGCCATGATACGGAAAGCGGGCGGCGCAGCTGTCCTGGCCCATCCCGCGTATATGGATGACATGGAAGCCGGCATAGCTAATTTATCCAGCATAGGTCTAGCGGGTATGGAAGTCCATTACGCCAAATACCACGATGACACCATTCGGAAGTTGGCTCGGCTCGCCCGGCAGTATCAACTCATTCCCTGCGGCGGCAGCGACTTCCACGGTATGGGAAACAGCGATGAATGTCTCCCAGGAGAAAACGGGCCGTCGCTGGAGTCCGTTGACATGCTGGAAGCCGCTGCCGAGGCGGCTAGGTAGATTTCTCCGCTGGCCCTTCAAGTTCGAGCGATGGGCTATCCAGGAATTGCTGATGTTACGCTGGCAATAGATTGATGGAAATCGCCGCCCTATACATTGCCGCCTTTCTGTTCGGTTCCATCCCCACCGGCTATATCATTGGCCGCAGGGTCAGGGGAATCGATATTCGCCAGTATGGCAGCGGCAACGTTGGCAGCAACAACGTCAATCAGCACGTCGGCAAGAAATGGATGGCCGTCCAGTTAATATCCGATATACTGGTGAAGGGGGCAGGTTCCGTATGGTTTACGGTCTACGTAGCCGGGATTGAATGGAGCTCGCCGCTAGTGGTAGGCGTCCCATTGCTGGTGATGGCAGGCAACAACTGGTCCCCCTTCCTGAAATTTCAAGGAGGCCGAGGGCTGGGAGTAGCGGTAGGGACATTGGCTGCTATTTCGCCGCTTATTTTTATCGCCTTGATAATCGTTTACCTGGGCGGCTGCCTGCTATACCGGGCCGGGGCTGCCGTGTGGGCGTTGTTGGCCCTTCTCCTGTTGCCGGTTCTTTCCCTCATTGTTCCCGACGGGCTAAAAATGATGGAAGGACTTACAATGATATGGTATTCCTTGGGAATTCTGGGGATGGCGCTGCTAAAGCGGGTTCTGTCGAATTGGTCGCCCTTTCCCGAGGAACTGCCCCGCAGAAAGGTCTTTTTCAATCGTCTGGTGCGGGACCGGGATGTAGACGACCGAACGCAGTGGGTTGAACGTATACCCGAAGCAATGGGCTAACCAGACGCTGACAGGAGCAGGCTATGGCTACGGAACCGCGACGGGCGAGCCAAGAGGCCGACGTCAGTTATTGCTACTGGCACCCGGAGACCGAAACCCGCCTGCATTGCAGCCAGTGCAGGAAGAGCATCTGTACGCTGTGCTTGGTGCAGGTTCCTGTGGGAATCCGCTGTCGTGAGTGCGGGCGTTCTGAAAAACTGCCCACCTACAATGTACAGCCAACGTATTATTTCCGCGCCGTCGCCGTTGCTTTCGGCGTGGCCTTGGCCGGCGGAATACTCTGGCTGATGCTCAACCGGCTCTTCGGGGGAGTGCCTTTTATTTCTTCGATTTTTGGCTTGGCTGTGGCCTATGCCATCGGTGAGCTGATTAGCCTGACGGTCAATCGCAAGCGGGGCATTGGACTAGCCTGGATTGCCGGCGGCGCCATGGTTATCGCTTACTTTATCTCCGGCGGGATAATCTATCTACTCAGCAGCAACTATATTGGCGTTCTTTTTAGTCTGCTGTTCTTGGCGGTTGCGATTTACACTGCCTCCTCCCGAGTGCGCTGATTAAGGGAATAATTTACAGCAGCAACAGGGAGGCGCTTGTTCAGTATGCAACAATGCAATGGGGCGGGATTCAGTCCCACTCCTCTGGGTTTCTGTCTCCCCTTTCCGAAACGGCCAGCTCCTCTCGCAACCGTTGAAGGATTTGGCGAAGGATTACGGGCTCGAAGCCGCGACGCTCCAGAAATGCCCCCACTCTCCGGTCGAATGTTCCTCGGCCGCTGTCCTTTTGCCGGGCGGCATACTTAACGGAGGCGCGGTACGCGGCGTCAAAGGAATCGTAGTCCTCCAGCGCATCGCTGATGACTTCCTCGGCTACTCCCTTGCTTCGCAGTTCCCGCGCTATCATGCCGCGACTCCGAGGTCTGCGCCGTTCGCGGCTGCTGCGCCATTGTCGGGAGAACTCGGCGTCGTTGAGCAGACTCTCGGATTGCAAGCGAGCCAGGGTCTGCTCCACTGTCGAGGCGCTGAAGCGGGGTTCTAACCGCTGCCGCATCTCGGCCACTGTCCGGGGCCTAGCGGTCAGCAGGCGCAGGGCCGCGTTGCGGGCCTGCGCCGCTTCCGGAAGGAAGGGTTTTTCCGGAATTGACACGTTATTAGCTGGCTGCCGGTTCGGAACCGTTGGGGGATATCAGGGTATTGATGTCAAGTTCGTCATCGTCTTCCATTTCCGGAACTTCATCTGCAGGTTCATTATCATTGACGGATCTGATTCGGTTCTCCACCGATGCAGCGATTTCCGGGTGGTGTTTCAGAAAGTCCTTGGCGTTCTCGCGTCCTTGTCCCAGACGGGTCTCCCCGTAGGAGTAGAAGGCGCCCGACTTCTTGATGATACCTCGGGCAGTGCCTATTTCCAGCAGGTCGCCCATCCTGCTGATGCCCTGATTGAACATAATATCGAACTCAGCAACCCGGAAGGGAGCGGCGACCTTATTCTTCACGATACGCGCCCTGACCCGGTTGCCGATGACCTCGGAACCCTGCTTGATGGACTCGACGCGGCGCAGGTCTATGCGGACTGAGCTGTAAAATTTCAAGGCTCGTCCCCCCGGGGTGACCTCTGGGCTGCCGTAAGTGACGCCGACCTTCTCCCGAAGCTGGTTGATAAAGACCACGGCGGTTTTGGACTTGTGGATGGTGCCGGTGAGCTTGCGGAGGGCTTGAGACATCAGGCGGGCTTGGAGGCCAACGTGCGTGTCTCCCATATCGCCCTCGATTTCCGCTTGCGGCACTAGGGCAGCCACGCTGTCCACGACTATGGCGTCTATCGCGCCGCTGCGCACCAGTTGTTCGGTGATGTCCAGCGCTTGTTCAGCGCTGTCGGGCTGAGCGATAAGTAGCTCTTCTAGATTCAATCCGCAGTTACCGGCATACATTGGGTCTAGGGCGTGTTCTACGTCAATATAAGCTGCGACGCCGCCAACCTTCTGCGTCTCAGACATCAAATGAATGGCCAGCGTAGATTTGCCGGCTGACTCCGCGCCGAAAATCTCGGTCACTCGGCCGCGGGGAATGCCTCCGGTGCCCAAGGCCAAGTCCACGGCGAGCGAACCCGTCGAAATGGACTCAGTGGCTAGGGTATTGCTCAGTTCACCCAAGCGCATCACCGCACCCTTGCCGTGATCCTTCTCTATGCTGCCAAGGGCTATCTCCAAGGCCGCCTTTTTGTCGGTTTTTTCCGTCTTTTCCTTTTTCATCCCCCGGCACGTTCCTCCCTTTAGATTGTAGCAAGGCTAACATAAGCCCAAATGTTCTATCAACGGGCGTCTGTCAGCAAATTCAGAAACCGCTATCCGGTTCGTGCCGACAGTGATTGCCAAAAGAATTACCGGCTTGGAATAGTGAGGCCAACCGGCCCCGCTAAAACTCTCAAGTGCCGCCTTTGAACCCAATGGTGACCGCGCCGTCTTCCACAATGACCGGCGTAATGCGCTCGCCTTTGGTCAAGGCCAACAATTCAGGAATCCGGTCTTCCTGCCGGGAGAGGTCCACTTCTTCGTAGGCGACCTTGCGCTTGCGATAGTCCATCTTGGCCGCCGCCGAAAAGGCGCAGTCGGGATGGGTGTAAAGGATTACTTCGCTGGCTTGAGTCACTTGGCCTCCTGCCGGAGCCGCGCCGCAGGCAGTCCGGGATATCATCAGTCTCGCGGGGATTGTACGCGCCGCGGCCGGTTTGTTCAACGCAGTTTGGCCGGCGGCATTAGCAATTGACGGCTGCGGCAATCGCCCAGAGATGCTATGAGAATGTTATGCTAGAAGATGCAATTTCCCCAGATGGACCTTTGCTGATGGATACTCTAGACAATCTTCCCGTTATGGACACCTTGGTCTCGCTGTTGGAGCAATACTCCGTCGGAGTTGGACGCATCACTCCCGGGCCTCGCGGGTCGCGGGTAAGCGGCGAACCCCGACGCCTGCTGGAGGAGGCCATTGATTCCATTGCCCGCGAGGAAATGCTAGGCGCGACAGTGGTTTATGGAAACGCCTGTTATGCTCTGGGACGGTATGATGACGCTCTAGCCTCCTACCAGGCAGTTCTGGAGCGATCCCCGGCCAGCATAGACGCTCGCTTTAACTTGGGGTTAACCTGCCTGCGGCTGCGACAGCCCGAGCAAGCGATACGGGAGTTCACCGAGACGCTGGTGCGCTCCCCCCAGCTTGCTGAGGCGCACTATCAGCGCGGCAACGCTTACGACGACCTGGGTAACGTGGAGCGGGCGCTGACGGACTATCAGCGCGCCATTGACCTGGCTCCGGGATACATCCAGCCCATGTACAACCGGGGCATCGTGCTGGCCGGCGCCGGCCGACATCAGGAAGCGGTGGCGCAATTTGACAAGGTGATAAACCTTCGGCCTGACATTGGCAACGCCCACCTGAACCGGGGCGCTTCCCTAGATGAGTTGGGCTTGCACGAAGAAGCCATAACTAGTTACAGCCGGGCTGCCGACATCAATTTTGAAGACCCGCGCCCTCTTTTCAACCGGGCTCGCACCTGCTACTACCTAGGCCGGCTTCAGGAAGCGCTGGATGATTATACGGAGGTTCTCCGGCTGGATCCGGCCGATGCCGAGGCATATAACAACCGCGGGCTGGCCTACGACGCTTTGGGGGACTACGAATCGGCAATAGCTGATTACGAGCAGGCTCTGGATGTAAGGGGCGATTTTGCCGAGGCGCACAGCAACCGAGGGGCAGTGCTGGAAGCCCAGGGAGAGATTGAGGCGGCGCTGGAGGCCTATCGCGCGGCAATTGACGTTAATCCGAATCTGGCTTCGGCCCACTATAATGCGGCGCGAGTTTACTCTCAGGCCGGGGAAGTGGAGGAGTGCCTGCGGCACCTGGACAGCGTGCTTTCTCTGGCTCCCGAGTTGGCCGGCGACGCCGCTCAGGATGAGCATCTGGGTTGGGCGTTGCGGCTGCGGGAGATGCGGGAGACGCACGGAGGGGACGCCGCCCCTTGACCCTGGGGCTAACTTCTTCCTGGCATTTCCTGCGGCAACTCAGGGTCAGCTTCCGCGTCGTCTTGCAGTCTCACACCGTCCGGTCCGTCCTGGAGTCCTACGGTGTTGAGGCGACGGCGGACAATGGTGGTTCGCAACAGGACAAAGCCCGCCAGTGTAGTCAGCCCCACTACCAGCTCGAGTTCAATCGCGGGCGACATGTTGGGCTCTATGTCGAAAGCCAAACCCAATCCCAGCATCAGCAGGAAGCCGACGCTAATGCCCCAGGACGATCTTAGATAGTGGTGCCGCAGTAACAGAACTGTCGTTAACCCGGCTACCACCGCAATTATCGTAAGCACCGGCGCCAGCGCAAAGCTGACTCCTATGAGAGGGGTCATTGCGTCGCCGCCCCGGAAGGACGAAAAGACCGATGCCCAATGCCCCACGATAGCGGCAGCGGCGGCTATCAATGTCAGGGGGGCTTCTATACCTAAGGCCCAGGCCACGGTCACGGCTGCACACCCCTTCCCTATATCGCCGATGAATACTAGGATCGCGCTGCGCCGCCCCACGTTCCAGAACACATTGGCCGTACCCGCGAGGGTAGTGCCTGTGCTGAAAATGTCCACTCCCTTAATGTATCGGCTGACCCACTGGGCAAAAGGCAGCGCGCCCAGTAAATAGCCGATTATTGCCGAGGCAATGAGTAGCAGTATATCCATTGGGCTGTCCAGCATATCCGCCCTTCCGATAACGCTGAAACTGCGCTATGAAGCGATGGCCCATTTAGCAAGCGCAACATCAGTCCGCTAGAATATAACAGTCAATACATCGCTGTGGTAGCAAATTGAGCGAGTTTGATGGAAGCATTGCCTGTTCGCCTGCTCTATCGGGGCCAGCTTGTCGGTTATACTTGGAGCCATACCGGAAATCGCAGAGTTAGATTGCCTGGCTGCATTTCCGGATCGACTCGATTCAAGAGATGGAACTATGACTGCATCGCCTGGGGCCGGTCCGTTGTCCGGCATGGTAATCCTTGACCTTACTCAGATTCTAGCTGGCCCAATGTGTACGATGGTGCTGGCCGATATGGGAGCTGATGTAATTAAAGTGGAGAAACCCAACGGCGGGGACGATAATCGCCGGATGGGGCCGCCTTTCATCAAGGATTGGTCGGCCGGCTTTTTGGCCGTTAATCGCAACAAACGCAGTCTGGCCCTGGATCTGCGGGGCGAGGCCGGGTGCGGGGTTTTCCGGCGGCTGGCGGAAGAGGCGGATGTAGTAGTGGAGAATTTCCGCCCCGGGGTTATGGAACGGCTGGGATTGGGCTATGAGGAATTGAAAAACATCAAGCCTGCGCTAGTCTACTGCACTATCTCGGGCTTCGGCAGCACAGGCCCGGCCCGTAATCGCGGCGGATTCGACTTGGTGGCGCAGGGCGTCAGCGGCCTGATGAGCATTACCGGGCATCCTGATTCTCCTCCGGCCAAGGTCGGGGTGCCAATCACCGACCTCACTGCCGGACTGTTCGCGGCCAACGGGATTATGGCGGCCTACATACACGCATTGAAGACCGGGCAAGGGCAAATGGTGGACACGTCCTTGATGGAGGCCGGTGTAGCATACACAGTCTGGGAGTCTTCGGTTTATTTCGCCGAAGGGGAAATACCCGGCCCTCTGGGTTCGGCGCACCGAGTATCCGCTCCATATCAGGCCCTCCGGACCAGGGACGGCTATCTGAACCTGGGGGCTGCGACACAGCCGACATGGGAGCAGCTCTGCCGCGCCATCGGCCGGGATGATTTGATGGAGGATGACCGGTTTCGCGCCCCCTGGGACCGGAAAGCTCGAGAGGGCGAGCTGGCTGCGTTGCTGGAAGAAACCTTTTCCACGCAAGACACCTCGCACTGGCTGGCCTTGCTGGATGATGCGGGCGTGGTGGCCGGCCCGATATACAACATGGAGCAGGTCTACCAAGACCCCCAGGTGTTGGCTAGAGAAATGCTGGTGGATACCCAAGACCCAGACCTGGGAACGATACATAACATCGGTGTGCCGGTGAAGCTCTCCGCCACCCCCGGAAACATTCGTCGGCGCGCTCCCGCTCTGGGGGAGCATTCCGCTGAAATTCTGATGGAACACGGCTTCCCACAGGCCGAAGTTGAAGAGCTGCTGGCGGCAGGAGTCATTCTCGCCAACCAGGGCAGCGGGAGCAGGAGGTAAGCGGCTGGAACTGGGTTAGTCTTCTCCGAAGAAGCGGCGGCGGTCGGCTTCGGTCAGGGATTTCCCGGGGCCGCTCAGGAAAGTGTCGGGGTTGCGGGTGCGGTCTTCCCGCCAGCTTCGCATCGCCCGGGCCCGTATAGCGTCGGCCTCCGGCCCGGTGTCCATCAGCAATTGGGTCTGCCAGTTTTCCATCGCATGAACTATGCCGAAATGCTGCTTGCGCGCTTCCGCATAGGCTTCGCCGGCTTCGTTCCAGTTGTCGTGCGCCAATAGCCGCTCCGTCAATAGCCGTGCATCGCGGAAGGCCATGGACAAGCCCTGTCCCCAAGTGGGGTCGGTGTTGGCGGCGGCGTCGCCTACCAGCGCCACCCCTTGCCTGTAGGCGGATTCCACCCAGGAAGTCCGCCCTTCGAAGGTTGCCAAGGGACCGGCTGGGCTGGCATTCGCATAGACCTCGTCCGGCACTCCGGAAGCAATACACTGGTCCAGCATCGCCGGAACGTCGCCCGCGCCGCTGTATCGCTTGGCGCTGCCGGCAGCATAACACAGGTAAACCCGCGCCCGGCCCTCGCCTTGCGGGAAGTTCAAGATAAAGCGCCCCTTCTGCGTGTCCAGCCATGCGTGGGTTGCGTCGCCGGAAAGGGCTACGCCGTCCATCAGCACTCCGGAGACTAGGTTTCGCTCCGGGTCTTGCAATACCGGAAATCCGGCCCAACGGCGGGTAGGCGAACTGCGTCCGTCCGCTCCCACCAAAATCCGGGCAGTAAGCTGTAACGTCGCGCCCTTTCGCTCTACCGATATTCTGGGGCCGGAGGTCTCGCTGCCTGAAGCAAGGCCGGTGACGCGGGCGCCGCGCCAGACTGCGGCGCCGGTCTCTTCTGCCTGCTGGAGCAAGGCATCTTGCAACAGCGGGTGATAGCAGGCCATTACCGGCTCTTTGGCCCGAGTCGTGCGGGTCAAATCCCGGTGGCCGGAGCGGTCGGCTCCCTGGTAGGAGTCCCAGAAAGGAAGGGGAGTAGCTCCCGCCAGAGCCAGTGCAGTATCCAATCCCATAAGCCGGGCTTCCGCCACGCCCCAGGGCATTAGAGCCTCGCCGCGTACTCGGTCTCGGAAGGATTCTTCGGCTTCCAACACCAGCGTTCTCGCCGTGGCCTTGGTCATGCCGGCGGCTAGGGCAGACCCACCTACTCCTCCTCCGATAACAATGATGTCGTAATCGTAATTCAAGGAACCTCCGTATCTGTTGGCCTTCCGCGTCAGGATACGGTGCGCCAGGGAAGACCATCAGTTGCGGCTAGGAAGCCGTCTATAAGGGCCGGACTGGAGCAGATTACGCTGGGGCTGAACAGACCGCCACTATTGCCCTGGCGGTCAACAATCCTACCTCCGGCTTCTTCCGCCAATATCAGACCCGCCGCGATGTCCCAGGGAGACAAGGAATGGTGAAAGAACAGGTCAACCCGC
This sequence comes from Dehalococcoidia bacterium, assembly GCA_965199995.1. GTDB lineage: Bacteria > Chloroflexota > Dehalococcoidia > Lucifugimonadales > UBA3495 > VXOI01. The sequence goes on from OZ241328.1 coordinate 1,044,655, forward strand.
CCCGAGGCGGCATAGGCCAAGCCTAATCCGGCCGAGCCCATAAGACGAACGCTATACATTCCGGGCCACAGAGAGCGGAGCATATCAATAGCTAGGGCGGCTTTTTCGTCCACATAGCCCAGGTCGAAACTCAGCAGGGAGCGCGATAGCTCAGTAGTCTCAGTCACCGAAATGGGGCTGCCGTTGAGGAAGGCGCCCTGGCCTTTCGCGGCGGTAAACGTCTCCTCTCGCACCGGGTCGTACACTACGCCGGCGACGATGTCGTCGCCCTCCGCCAGGGCAACGATGGTGCAGAAATGAGGGATGCTGTGGGCGTAATTGCGGGTGCCGTCCAGCGGGTCAACCACCCAGCGATAGGCGGAGGCCCCGGCCACAGGCTGGGATTCCTCAGCCAGGATGCCGAAGTCGGGGAAGGCGCCGGTCAAAATTTCCAAGACCGCTTTCTCCGCGGCGACGTCAATGTCGGTTACGATGTCGGCACGGCCTTTGAAAGTAATCTGCCTATCGGAGTCCCATCCGCCCCGGATTATCTCCCCGGCAGTGCGGGTGGCTTCCAGCGCGATATCCAGCGCACTTCGTCCGTCGGCAGTTGTGGGTATGGCGCGGGCTATATGGTCGGTCATGTCTTCCCCGGTTGCTCTGGCCTCAACGGATTCCGCCCGTAGGCGGTGGGAGGCCCGAGGCTGGGCCGCTGGCAGGATTGCGGGATTTGCGTCTACTTCCAGACTACGAAATTCACTCCCTGGAAGAAAGTGAATGTGTTGCCGCTTAACCCAAGAGTCTGGTCTCGTTCAACGGCCAAGAAGTAAATCTGGCCTTGAGCTAGGTCAGTGAGTTCTACGATTTCCGATTCGTTGAGCGCCTGAAGCCCAGGGGGAAGGATTTCTTCAGGAGAAAAAGTCCCAGTGGGGTCGTAGACAGAAAGCTGCTGATTGGAGTTGTCATAATGGGCCACCCATAGCAAATTATCTTCCAGGGGGGCCAACTTTCTTTCGATAGGCTCATCATCCGTCGGCTGTTCGGGCGTAGGCTGAGGCGTGGATGTTGCGGCGGGCGCAGATACCGGCGTAGCAGTAGGCTCGGTCGCGGGCGGCGTCGCCGTCGGTTCGGGAGCGATAGTTTGCACCGGTACGGCCGTCGCCGTCGGTTCGGGAGCAACAGTAGGCGTCGGTTCGGGCATGGCTGTCGGCGTATCCGCGGGCGCTTGCGTCGCTGCCGCCGGGATTGCCGTGCTGGTTGGCTCCGGAGTATCCGAACCGCAGGCGACGATGGTTGTCGCGATTACACTGATGAGCATAATTGCCAGGAATTTACACATACTTCCTCAGTAGAGCGGATTGGATTCTGGGCCTAGCTTTAGCGTTGGGCGAGGCCCATCTTTTCATAGACTTCTTCGATAGTTTGGACGGCGATGGCGCGGGCCCGCTTGCCGCCGTCTTCAAGAATTTCGCGGACGTAGCCGGGGCGGGACTCAAATTCCCGGCGGCGATCGCGAATAGGCTCCAGAAAATCGTTTATGCTGCCAGCCAGTTGGCGTTTGCAGTCAACGCAGCCCCGGGTTGCTGTAACGCATTCGTAATAGATGGGGCCAATGGCTGTCGGCGGGCTGAAAATTTTGTGCATCGAATAAACGTTGCAAACCTCCGGACGGCCCGGAATGCTGCGCGTGGTGCGCTGCGGGTCGGTAAAGGCGGTCATCACCCGCTTAAGGGTGTCTTCGGAGGTGCCGGCGAGGTCGAGGTGATTGTCCAGGGACTTAGACATCTTCGCCTGACCGTCCAGCCCGACCAACAGCGGGGATTCCGTCAGCTTAGCCTGAGGTTCTGGGAAGGTGTCACCGAAGAAGTTGTTGAATCGCCGGGCAATCTCCCGCGACAGCTCGATGTGGGGTACCTGGTCTCGGCCGACGGGTACTGTATCGGCCTTGTAAAGAATGATGTCGGCAGTTTGCAGGACAGGGTAACCCACCAGTCCGTAGTTGACGGTCTCCTCGGTCTCGTCCATCTGGCGCACCTTCTCTTTGAAGGTAGGCACCCGGGTAAGCCAACCCAGCGGCGTCACCATACTGAGCAGAGTGTGGAGGGTCATGACCTCTGGCACATGGGACTGAACGAATATGATACTGCGTTCAGGGTCTAGCCCGGCGGCCAGCCAATCCAGAACCATTTCCTCGATATTGGACTGAATGGCGGCAGCGTCCGCTTGGGATTCAACGGTAGTCAGAGCATGAATGTCCACCACGCAGTAGATACAGTCGTAATCATCCTGCAACGCGACCCAGTTCTGCAATGCGCCGATGTAGTTCCCCAAGTGCAACAACCCGGTAGGTCTCATCCCGGAGAAAATTATGCCTTGCTTACTGCCGTTGTGCGCAGGGGTCATATTAGCAATCCAAAGTCAGGTTCTGGATAACCGGAATTACTATCCAATCTATCATCGTGTCGAAAGGGACGCAATCACTCTATCCCTGGGTCATATGCCGGGGCCCTTTGACCCATCAGCAGCAAAGATTGTTCAGTCAATGCGCGCACCCCTGGCGGCCAATCCTTCCAGCAGGCCGCCGCTGTACGATGAATCCTCCAGGCCGCGCTGCATACCGCGAAGGTAAGCTATCTGGCCGCCGTGCTGGTTAAATTCCCATAGCAGTTGCTGACACATATTCGCCAGCGTCATCATGCCACCCCGGGGGTTGATTACAGTGGCGGCATCAAATTCTTCCTCATCACGGGAAGCCAGATAGGCGTTGGCGGCATTCAAGACAGCGGCGGCATACTCAAGAAGAGTTGCGGCGTCCGGCGGCCAAAAGGCAGCCAACTGCTCTGGGCCGTAGCCATAGCCAGTGTCGTTAGGGGCGATGGACTCTTGCCCTAGGTGCGCTGCCCAACCCTCTTCCCATAGCTGGGGAACGCCCTGTAGCCGGGAATGAATCCAGCGATCCAGCGTCCTCCCGTAGTGCCAGACCAGAAAGCCGATGGACGAGCATTCCGGGGTTGGCATCCAGCGCAGCTCTTCGTCCGACAGTCCATCCACTGAACGGAGCATAGCACTGTAGTGCTGCTGCAGGCAGCCGGACACGAATTCGCTCAGCCTCATGGGGGCCTCTCTTGCCGAGGGGAATTTTCAGCTTGGCGTAGGATTTGGTCCTCTGGCGGGGATTAGGGGTTTCCGCCAGCGATTCCCTGGTTATTGGGCGGTGCCTTAAGACCGGGCCGGAAATGAGAATCGGCCACGCGCGCCTTTGCCGTGGCCGATGTAATGCCAATTCTGCGCAGCGGCTTGGCCGGTCTAATCGTCGCTTTCGGAGTCGCCTTCCAAGCGGTCTCCCAGTTCACTGAGGAATGCCTCGATTTCCGGCGACAGCGCCGGAGACGAGCTGCCCTGCTCAGACGAAGGGGAAGAAGACTCGGCAGTCAACTGAGAATCGTAATACTGCTCCATCTGCTGGATAAGCGTCTTTAATTCCGAGTTGCGGTCAACAGTCGAGTTCAGTTCCCGGTACTGGCGCTGGCCGCGGCGCACTGGGGCCAAATCTGGCGGGATGTTCTCGTACACTGAAGACAGCACTTCAATCATGCGGGAAGTGCCGGCGTAATCTTCCTCAAGCTGAACGTACTGCGGCAGATGAACCATGAAATTGATGGTTTCAATCTGTTCCTGCTCAATTCCCTCGGAGAGCAGGTTCATTATGGTGGTAGGCCCTTGGTATGTGCTCTGTTGCAGCTTGAAATTAGGAACTGGACGTTTCTGCTCTACTGAACCTAGAGAGCCGGTGACCAGTAGGGGACGGGTGTGCGGAACGGCGTCGTACATCGCGCCTACCCGGCAATAACGCTTCACGCCGAAATAGCGGACTACCTCAAGGATGGAGTCGGTGTAATCCTCCCCGTTGGAGTGCGGCTCCAGCAAGTGAAAGAACAGATAGTCCGGCCCGTTTTCGGTGGTGGCGTATCGGATAGTGCTGTTGGGTATCTTGACCTGTCGCGTGCCGTCCACGAATCGCATATTGGGACGGTAGCGCGTGAAGTCGAAGAAAGTGCCCGGGCGATGCAGCTTACCCAGTTCTTTGGACCCCATGAAACGCTCTAGGCGGTTCAGGGTTAGGGTGCCTACGCTTCCCACGTCCACCCAAGGGCGGATCATGGCGAAAACGTGGGGATCCTTCAGTTCGGGAACGGGTTCATTTATTTCAAAAGCGCCTACTTGCATAAAAATATAATGCCAGAATGATTTGCGATTTTCAAGATTGGAAGGTCTCCGGCATCTCCTGCAAACTATTCTACTGTTGCTGGCTCAACAGGGAATCGGCGGAACCTAGACCCTCCAGCGCCAGTCCGTATCCCAACAGGTCTTGCATAAGACGCTTGATGTATTGTGTTGTGGCGACCCGGGTATACCGTAGCACTAGGTCAGACTTTTGCGCGACCTGTTCCGCCAGCTCCCAAGCTCGAGGCAAGAGGTCATCCGGTGAGAGAACCTCGCCGACCAGACCCAGCCGCAAGGCTTCCTCCGCGTCTATGGACTGTCCGGTGAGGAGGAAGTAACGCCCCCGGTTGGCGCCGAGCAGCATGGGGTATACCACGTGGACACCGTCGCCCGGCACAAGATTGCTCATAAAGTGGCCAGAGTCTTGGAAGGCGGCGGTGTCGGCGGCCAGAACGATGTCGCAAAGCAGGGGGATTTCCGAATGGCGCAATGCAGGGCCATTTACCGCTGCAATCATGGGAACTTCGATGTCCAGAAGGTTGGACAGCAGCTTCTTGCCCTCCCAATAGGTCTTGTCCCATTCTTGGGGCGACCGCTTGGGCGCGCCGGCCTCCGTCCCTTGGGGGCCGGAAAAGGCTTCGCCTGTGCCAGTAACGATGATGACCCGGTTTTCCCGGTCGCTGCCTACATCGGCGAAGGCGCGGGGAAACTCCTCGTGAGGGCCGGCTCCCCATTGCAGGGGCCCGCCGTTGGTGTGGAAGGTCATCTGTAAGATTCCGTTCTGCCGCTCGAATCTTATGTTCTTATATTGATTTGCGTACTGTTCCAGCGCAACCACACTGCCCTCCCGCTTTGAGGTATTGGCGAAAGTCTATACTGCCCCGGCATAAGGGTCAACGCGCAACAGGGGCGGCGGTTACAACGGCAGGACGCTATACTGCCCCGGAATAGGGGGCAACGCCTAACCGTCCAACGGAGTTTCAAGGCCGCCATTCGCCGATAGCCCATATATGGAACACCGGCAAGGACACGAACTAGGGGCGCAGTCTGCGCCCCTAAACCTTATGCTGGGAGATGGCCGGGCTAGGTTGGGGGCGCTTAGGCCGCGGCTGGAACAGGCTCTTCCTCCGGCTGAATGACTTCGGTGCTTCCCAGGAAAGGAGGAGCCTTTCCTGTCGGAGCCTTTTTGGCGTTCACGTGCTCCGCTACGAATTCGGCCACATCGCGGTGCAGAGAATCTTTCATGTTGCAATTGCGCAGCAGATGAAAGTCCGGGTCTAAATCTTCCAGCATTTGTTGCACCTTGGTGTCTCCGTGGCGCGCGGCCAGGGCGTAGGCCAGTCCGCGCGGGTCGCGGTTCATGGCCATCTCCTCCTCTCCGACTTCCGCCAGCTCCACGTCATAGTCAACGCGGTCCACGATGGCGAGGGCTTCGGCAGCCCGGCGGCGCTTGTTGCTGACATCTTTCATGGCCGAGAAGAGCAGACTAACGGACTGGGCCGCTTCGTTCAGAAGGTCGGGAATTTCCACTTGACGAACGCTTGCGGCCTCAACCAATTGCCGGGCTTCTTTAATAGACTGCTCGCGGCGGCGCAGGCTGTCCGCGAATTTGGCGGCCTTTGCCTGCCTTTGGCGAAGGCCCTCTGCTTCGGATGCGAGGGGCGCGAGCCTTTCCAACTCCCGCTCCGCCATTTCCGCCTGCTTCAACCTCTGTTGCATGGACTCGTCAAATTCGACTGGCATCACAAATACCCCTCAGACTAAGGATGAATAATCCGGTTAAGGCGCGCGTTTCAACCCTAAGGCGAGAGAAGGGAATCATTATGAGAGCCGCCAAAGGACTGTTACAGGCTGCCTCCGGTCTCGACGCGGTGCTCTGGCCTGGCGGTATGGCCGCCAACGGGACCGGCTGGGCAATCGAGGTTCCGGGCTGGTGCGGCGAGATGCCGCTCTGGACACAAACCACCGGGTTTCCATATTGACGCCCCAGCCCAATTCGGACTTTTCGGGCAAGTTGGGCCGAAATCCAGCGACTCGGCGCGTTGTCTGCCGGCGAGGGCAGATAATATAAACGCAACGGCGTTTGCCGCTACGCATCTAATATACTCGCTGTCCCTAATATCCCGCCCGATTTTGCTATGCAAATTTTGTGGAATTTGGCGCGGGCAGTAGGAACTGAGGACTATAATATCGGAGCTTCCCACGGGATAAGTTCAGTATGAAGCAGCGCGCGGGATGCGCCAATCGGGAGGAGCGCCATGCCCCGGGCAGCCTTTGTTTACGATGACCGGATGTCGCGACACGAACTGCGCAGCGACCACCCCATGCGCCCGGTGCGGCTGCGCTATACCCACGAACTCCTCTACGGCTATGGCGCCTTCGACCACCCGGACGCAACTTTGGTAACTCCCCGCTCGGCCACGGAAGATGAGCTGCTGTGGCTGCATACGCCGGAATACATTGCGGCAGTGCAACGGCTGAGCTCCGGGGAGGGGGCGCGCCAGGCCGGCCGTTTCAACTTCAGCCTGCAAGGGGATAACCCCTATTATCCGGGAATGTACGATGCAGCTATCCTAAGCTCCGGGGCGACGCTGTTAGCCGCCGAATTGGTGGCGGGAGGCGCAGTGGATTGTGCCTTCAACATCTCCGGGGGGTTGCACCACGCGGCTGCCGGCCATGCTTCCGGATTCTGTGTGTTCAACGACCCTGCTCTAGCCATCCACTTTTTCTTGAGGCGAGGAATGCGAGTGGCTTATGTGGACGTGGACGCGCACCACGGCGACGGAGTGCAGGAGGCTTTTTACGGCGACGACCGGGTGCTAACCATCTCGGTCCACGAATCCGGGCGATACCTGTTCCCCGGCACCGGCTTTGTCGGCGAACTGGGCGAAGGGGCAGGGCACGGCTATTCGGTCAATCTGCCACTGTTTCCCTACACCGGAGATGAGGTTTATCTGGATGCCTTCCGGCAGATTGTCCCTCCTTTAATACGCGCATTTGCGCCGGACGTGCTAGTGGCGCAGATGGGGATAGACAGCTACCACGCCGACCCGCTGACCCATTTGCAGTTGACTACGGAAGGATTTGTGGAGGTTGCTCGGGAATTCGCGGCTTTGGGCCTCCCGTGGCTGGCGTTAGGCGGGGGAGGCTATGACCTGATGGCGGTGGCCCGGGCTTGGACGCTGGCCTATGGAGTGATGCTGGGCGTGGAGTGGCCTGATACGTTGCCCCGAAGATTCGCCTTGGAGCATGGTATAGAACATCTGCGAGACAGCGGCGTACCGGAAATTCCCGCCAATCTGCGGCTGGACATACGCCGGCACGCCGGGGAAACCGTTGCCGCAGTGAAGGAGCATATATTCCCCACGCACGGGCTCAGGGAGTAGGGAACCGCCGGACTAGCGGGGCTGCGAGCCGGAAAAGGATAAACTTGCTGCGTGGGGGAGATGAAGGGGCTGGAAACAGGCCGGATCTAACTCCGGCCTGGGATTCGCTTGTATGGCGGATAGTATGGCAAGCGCGAAGAGGGAGACCGGCAATCGGTTCTGCTGGGATTAGCTTACGCGCTGCTGAGGGTTGAGCAAGTCTTTGGCTTCATCGCCCACGTTGGCTTCGATGCTGTCCCGCAAAGTGGAGAAAATGGCCTTGCTGATGGCGACAGCCAGCCATTCTTCCGCGTTCGGGTCTTCCTGATAGCTATCTTTGAGGGCAATCAGGCGCTGCAACAGACTCAGGTAGTGGTATTGAAGAGGGGTTAGGTCTCGCTCGACCCCTGCAATTTGCCACTGACTGATGGCCGGCGGGAATTCGACGTCCGAGGTGTCGCGGCTCACGCGTTCCTGGTCTGCTCTTTGTTCTGGTTGCGCATTCATTGTGTTCTCCATCCGTTACAACCCTAGGTTTGACCGGATGCCTTCTGCGTTGCTGCCGGGGTTAAAGGCCCATTATATCAGAGCTTGAACCTTGTGGGTAATGTTCGGGTTGCCTTGTTGCCGTCAGAAAACCCGTTGCCGGTTAGTCCCGTTCAATCTCAGAAATTGCTCTCGGCGGTTTGGGCAGCCCATCCGTTCTTGGCCTGCATATCGCGGACGGACTGCCCTGCGGATTAGACTTCCCGGAATTCGCCTTCCACGGCGCCGTCGTCGTTGGAGGCACCGAAGTCGTTCGCGCCGGTTCCGGCGGCCCCAGGGCCGGGGCCAGCATTACGGCTGTATATCACTTCGCCCAATCTCTGAAGGGCCGCGTTCAGCTCGTTGATAGCCGTCTGCATCTCCGCCCCATTACCCGACGCCGAGGCGGCCCGTAGCGTGTCTATTTTGCTCTGCACCTCGGCCCGCAGTTCCTGGGGAACGTTTTCTGCGTTGTCGTTTAGCAACTTCTCCGCCTGATAGACCATCTGGTCGGCCTGGTTGCGGGTTTCCACTTCGGCGCGGCGGCGCTGGTCGTCGGCCTCATACTGGCGGGCATCCTCCACCATACGCTCGATGTCCGCCTTGTCCATGCCGGAACCCGACTGGATTACAATGCGCTGTTCCTTGCCGGTGCCTTTGTCCTGAGCCGACACGCTCAGGATGCCATTGGCGTCTATATCGAAGATGACCTCAATTTGCGGAATTCCCCGGGGGGCGGGAATGATTCCGTCCAGCATGAAGCGCCCGATGGACTTGTTGTCGCCAGCCATGCTGCGCTCGCCCTGAAGCACGTGGATGTCCACCGAGGATTGGCTGTCGGCGGCGGTGGTGAATGTTTCGTTCTTCTTGGTCGGGATGGTGGTATTGCGCGGAATCAGGGTGGTCATCACGCCGCCCAGGGTCTCCAATCCCAAAGTGAGCGGAGTGACGTCCAGCAGCACGATGTCGCCGACCTCTCCGGCCAGCACGCCGGCCTGAATTGCCGCGCCCAGGGCCACCGCTTCATCGGGGTTGACGTTGCGGTTGGGTTCCTTACCGAAAATTTGTTTGACTTTTTCCTGAACCGCCGGCATTCGGGACATACCGCCGACCATAATTACCTCGTCTATCTGGCTGGCCGACAGACCGGAGTCGGCCAGCGCGCGCTGGCAGGGGCCGGCGGTTCGCTCAACGAGCTGAGCCACCAGTTGCTCGAAGCGGCCGCGGGTGAGGGACTTGATAAGGTGCTGCGGCCCGCTGGCGTCGGCGGTGATGAAGGGCAGGTTGATTTCCGTTTCCACCACGCTGGAAAGCTCGACTTTGGCCCGCTCGGCAGCATCGCGCAGGCGTTGAAGAGCCATGCGGTCGGTGGACAGGTCAATACCCGTTTCGCGGCGGAATTCAGTAATCAGCCAGTCTAGGATTGCTTGATCGAAGTCGTCCCCGCCTAGAAAGGTGTCGCCGTTGGTGGACTTAACCTCGAACACGCCGTCGCCCATCTGGAGAATGGTAATGTCAAAGGTGCCGCCGCCCAAGTCGAACACCGCGATATTGGCGTCGGCGCGGGTCTTGTCCAACCCATAGGCCAGCGACGATGCCGTCGGTTCGTTGATGATGCGCAACACTTCCAGCCCGGCGATGGTGCCGGCGTCTTTGGTAGCCTGGCGCTGAGAATCATTGAAATAGGCCGGGACAGTGATTACGGCCTGGCTAATGCGTTCGCCGAGCTTGGTTTCGGCGTCCTGCCGGATTTTGGCCAGCACAAAGGATGAAATTTGCGGTGGAGCGTAGGTATCGTCGCCCATCTTGACGTGGGCGTCGCCATTGGCTGCCTGAACTACCGAGTAGGGCAGCTTGGATGTGGCGCCTTGCACCTCGGGGTCATTGAACCGGCGTCCCATCAGGCGCTTGACGGAGAACAGGGTATTCTCCGGATTGGTCACCGCCTGACGCTTGGCGACCTGTCCGACGTATCTCTCGCCGGTGCGAGTGTTGAGAGCCACAACGGAGGGCGTAAGGCGCGCGCCCTCGGCGTTTTCTACTACTCCGGGCTCGCCGGCTTCGATAACCGCGGCAACGGAATTGGTGGTTCCCAGGTCTATGCCCAAAACTTTAGGCATTGCTTTACTCCTTTAGCTATCACTTAGTCTCTACGTTTTCCGGTCTCCGTCAGTTCTTTCTGTCAGGGGGATGCCCTCATGAAATCGGCCCGCGAGCTACAATTACCTGCGACGGACGCAACAGGCGGTCATGCAGCCGGTAACCGGGACGCACCACCTGGACTATATGCTCCGGCGGCTGCTCGCCGGATTCGTGGTAAGCCAGGGCCTCGTGCTCGTTGGGGTCAAAGGGCTGGCCAACAGCGGTGTCTATCAAGCTAACGCCGCGTATCTCCAGCCGCCGCTTCATCTCTCGCACGGCCAACTTCACGCCTTCCCCCCACTGGTCGCTAACGTCGGCGTTTAGGGCCAGCTCCAACCCTTCGATGGCCGGAAGCAGGTCTTGGAGCAGTTCTTCGTCGCGGTACTTGGCGGCGGCTGCCCGTTGCTCGGCAGCACGGCGTCTCTCGGTCTGCAATTCGGCCTCTTTATACCGCACTTCTTTGCGAAAATTATCCGCTTCCGCTTCGGCTGCTTCCAACTGCTCTGTCAAAGCCGCGATTTTCAACTCCGCAAATTGGGCGCAATCGCCCTGACTGCTGGGCTCTGTGCCGTTGCCGACTCCCTCTGGCCTGGACTCTTCCGCGGGTTCCTGGTTCTGTTCATCTGACATTTGGCTAGTCCTGAGAAAATTTCCTGATTTCGCCGGGTCTGCCGGGGGATCCTACTGGTCAACCGGGAGGTTCAGGCTCTGAAAGAGCAAATCCAGTTCCTCTTTAACCTGCTCTCCGGCCGCCGGGCCGAGGCGGGCGGCCAAGCGCTGCTGCATGGTAAGCAGATTTTGCACTGTCGCCAGAGCGAACTCGACACCGGCCAGGTTCAGCCCCATCTCGTCGGACAGGTGGCGTATGAGGCGCAGTTTGCGGATGTCCTCCGTAGAGTACAGCCGCAGCATTCCCAGGGTTCTGCCCGGCCGAATCAGCCCCAGCCGCTCGTACTTCCGCAGGGTTTGGGGGTGCATGTCCAGTATGCGCGCGGCCACGCTGATGATGTATACCCCTTCCATCTGCAACACGGCGTCATCCTCACCGCCGGCCGAATCCGGCTGAGCCCCCCCGGCGCCTTGCTGGCTCGCCGGGGATATGGACGTGTCCTCGGGGCGGGACGGGATTTCCTCTCTCGATACTGGCGCGAAATCTTCCTGATGCCTGACTTGGACGCGCCGCCGTTGAGTCATACTTAGACTGCTCCTGAATCCCTATTGACCTGTGCTTATATGAATGATATAGTTTGACACGTATCGTGTCAAGGGATGTATTGCAACACGAATTAAGAATCCAGGCTGGGCCCTCTAACGTATATGCGATTGAGCCGGGAAACCATGCGCCCCCTGACGGGAGCCAAGGGCTGAGGGCGGCGCGCTAACCGAAGCCGGCGGGCCGTTTATCCCAGGGAGAGGAGGTGTCCGATGATTTACTTCAACGCTTGCCCCAAGTGCCATGGCGACTTGACTATGGAGCGGGACGTATATGGCGCCTATATCCATTGCCTCCAGTGCGGCTTGATGCGCGACATCGATGTCAAGCCCGCTGCGGCTAAGCCCGCTGCCGTGTCCCGGTACGCCGACGAGAAGCCGCTGGCTAAAGCGGCCTGACTCGCGGCGTCCTCCATATTTGCAAAAGCAGGGGGCGGTCATTTGGCCGCCCCTTATCTTTGAATCTCGCGCCCGCACAGGCCGACTATCGAGAGAGTTCCGGCCAAAAGCGTTCTTCTTTCCACGGGTCGCCGTTGTTGTGATAGCCCCGCTGTTCCCAGAAACCCGGAGAATCCTCGGCCATCAGCTCGATTCCATTGACCCATTTGGCGCTCTTCCAGCCGTAGAGGCTGGGAACAATCAGGCGAAGGGGCCAGCCGTGGCTCTTCCCGATGGGTTGGCCGCCCTGCTTGTGGGCCAAGAAACCTTCGTTCAGCGCGATGTCCAAGGGGACGTTGGTGGTATATCCACCGAAGCAGTGGGCCATTACGAATCGGGCCCCTGCGGACACACCGGCGTGTTCGAGAATGTCCGAGAGGGCAACGCCTTCCCATGTTTGGTCCAGCGCGCTCCACTGAGTCACACAGTGAAAGTCGGCGTCCAGAACTTGCCAGGGCAAGGCGGAAAATTGTTGCCAGTTAAGGGTAATCTCCTGTTCCACCAGCCCAAACACGTGGATAGTCCACGTGTTGATGTCTACCTTTGGCTCCGGCCCATAAGTGAGCACCGGGAACTTGGTAGTTACGAACTGGCCCGGCGGCACCCGTTCTCCGTACCCCTGGTGGGGGGCGGTTTTTATCTGGTCAGGACGCTTCAAGCCCCACCTCGCTTTTGTCAGTAGTTTGCTTAACATGAAATTATACCGTAACGCTGACTTTACCCGGTGTCTCGCCGGTCACGCCGCCAACGACGGCGCGGGTGGATACGCCGCGGGACTCCAGCGCCTCCAGCAACGGGGACAGACGAGCTTCAGGAACCGATATTAGCAGTCCGCCGGAAGTCTGGGCGTCGCATAGGAGCAGCCGGTCTTCATCGGTCAGGCTGTCGTCCCAGTGCACGTAGTTTTCGACGCCGGACTGATTGCGGTGGGTGCCGCCGGGGGCGACGCCCTGGGCCAGAAGTTCGCTGGCTCCGGGGAGAACGGGAACCTTTGACAGCTCAATGACGGCGCCCGTGCCGCTGGCGCGCATCATGGAAGTAAGGTGTCCCATCAGGCCGAAGCCGGTGATGTCCGTGCAGGCGTTGACTTCCACTTCCATCATCGCTTCGGAGGCGGCGCGGTTCAGGGTTGCCATGGTCTCCACAGCGTTCTCCATTGACCCGGGAGGAGCGGCGCCGGCCTTGCAGCCGGTGGTGATAATACCGGTGCCGATGGGTTTGGTGAGCACGAGAACATCCCCGGGCTGGGCGCCGGCGTTAGACACTTGCCTTCCAGGCTCCACCAACCCCACCACCGAGAGGCCGTATTTGGGTTCGTTGTCATCCACGGTGTGGCCGCCAACGATGAGGCAATTGGCCTCGGCGGCCTTATCGTAACCGCCAAGAAGCACATCGCCCAGCATATCAGCGGCAAGGGCCGCAGGGAATCCCACCACGTTGAGAGCCACTAGGGGACGCGCGCCCATGGCGTAGACATCGCTGAGGGAGTTGGCCGCCGCCACGGAGCCAAACTCATAGGGGTCGTCGGTAATGGGCGTGAAGAAATCAACCGTCACTACCAGGGCGGTCTTGTCATCCAGCCTGTAAACCGCGGCGTCGTCCCCGGTCGCAGACCCCACCAGCAGATTGGCGTGGTCAACCATAGGGAGTTTGCTTAGGACCTGCACCAGGTCCTGCTGGCTGAGCTTAGCGGCTCAACCGGCGCAGTGGGAAAGTTCGGTCAGGCGAACGGGGGTGTTGACCATCGCCACGCTCCTTTGATGTTTTCCTAAGCATTATAGCGCAAGCGGACCAAAGGACGGATACGAATAATGTAAGATACGAAGGTGGCAGTTAATGTAAAGGTGGCAGTATATTTGCTTAGGTGATACAGTAGCTGAACTCGACGCAACCGGCACGCGAGAGCTTCATGCCAGGTTTTATTGACAATTACAAATCCGTGGTGCATTCGGTGGATCGCCGCCAGGTGTTGGTGGCGATGACCGGAGGGCAGTTGCTGGTGCAGCTCTCCAGCCTGCCGGTGACGCTGGCGCTGCCTAGCATCGCCCGCGACTTCGGCTACTCCGTAGATGAAGCCGCCTGGATAGTGATTGCCAATCTGCTGGTGCTGGGGAGCACCGTGTTCCTCGGGGCGCGGCTGGGTGACCGCTTCGGCCACCCCAAGATGTTCTTCATTGGCACCATCATCATCACGGTCGGCGCGGTGGGAATAGTCGCCGCTCAGGATCTGGTTCAGATCATTGTGTTGCGGGGGATTCAGGGGTTTGGCGCCGGACTGATCCACGGCAACGGCAACGCCATGCTCGCCTTCGCTTTTCCACCGGAAGAGCGCGGGCGGGCCTATGCTTTCCCCATCACCGGATCTCGAGTCGGCACCCTCATCGGTATAGTCGTCTTTGGTATATTCCTCCAGTGGGCTACTTGGGACATCTTCGCCGGCTGGCGGCTGGTGTTCTTGGCTATGTTGCCCATCGGGCTGCTGGTTATCAAGTCCTGCTTCCCGGTGGTGCGGCGCAACAACGAAGCCATCATCGACAAGGAGAACCCCATAGACTACCTGGGGGCCGTCCTGCTGGTGGCGGTGTCGGCCGTGTTTATCCTCTCTGGCAGTCACCTGCACGGCGGGGAAGAGTCGTACACCTCCTTCGATGCGCTGTCCTACCACTTGCCGATGCACGGGCTGACCATTGCGTTGCTGGTGGCGTTCGTCTTGGTGGAGCGGCGGGTGGCGCATCCCTTCGTGGAATTTCAGCACTTCCGGCAGAAGTATTTCACCCTGGCGATAATCTCCAACGTGATGTTCCACCTCTCCATGATGGCGACTATGATTCTGGTGCCAATCATGATTGAGGAAGGGCTGGGCAAGTCGCCCATCTTCGTTACGGCGGTGTTGCTGCCGCATCAGTCCTTCGGCGTCTGGCTTCCGGCCGTCGCGGGGTTCATCCACGACAAGTTCAATCCGCGGCTGTTGAGAACGGCGTGTATGCTGTCCATCGCCTCCGGGTTCGTGCTGCTGGCGCTGTTCGCCGGGACGGTTCCGTTCTGGGTGCTGCCGTTCCTACTGTTCCCGATTTCTGTGGGGACCAACATCTTCAACACGGTGAACAACGCGACGGTGATGAGCACCCTGCCGACGGAGCATCGCGGCTTCGCCTCGGGAATGCTGGAGACGACCCGGGATATGGGACACGCGACCGGGGCCACTATCTCATCTTTCATTGTGGCGCTGATTGTTCCCGCTACCATCGGGCTGATGTTGCCGGCGGAGTCGCAGCGGCTACACCTGGAGGGGTTCCAGGTGTCGGCGCTGGCCGTGGTGGGTATAATGACCGCCGGGGCCATCATCGCCGCCTTCCACCGGCCCTACAAGCCGCCCGCCCCTCCTGCTTCCAGCGGGGGGCAGCAGGCCCAGGCCGGAGCCAGCGCCGACTGATTGCCGAGGATGTTGCTTGCGGACGTTGCTTAATGATATAGAGGCGCACAATCGTGCGCCTCTATATTGTTTTCTAGGAAACGGACTCCCTGCGGTTCTGTCTCCAGGACAGAGGGAAACCGGCTAGATGTTGAGCATGATGAAGCGGCCGGTTTCCTGCTGGTAGTAGTAGGTCTTGCCATCGGCGATTTTTACACCTACGAGGGAGTAGGCGATGTGCGATTCTTGGTAATGCTCCAAGATGCGCACATCGCGCCATTCGTCCTCGTCCATCGCAGCCATAACCTCCTCGAGGTCCGATTGCGCCTTATTCTTTCCAGGGGGCATGATGTCTCCATCTGGATTGGATACACCTTCCGAACTTCGACGGCCGCGGGCTGGAGGATGGGCTGAAAAGGAACGGACGGCGTGCCTGGCGGGTAGTTGGCCGCCCCGGCCTGTTTCGGGTTCCTGTCGGCTCTCATCCCGCTGCAGGTTCCGGGCGAATTGGTTGACGTGCGTCTTAGCCCTCTCGCACGTACTTGTCTATCGCGTCGGGGACGCCGGCTAGATATATGTCGCCGCGGGAGTCGATCCAGCTTCCATGGCCGGAACCCCGGCAGTCGAATCGGGCTAGAACGCCGCCCTGGGGATCGAGAATGCTAATGCGGGCGGAGCTGCCGTTGACCTGGCCTTCGCTGACCAGGAAGTTGCCCTCGGAGTCGCGGGAGATGTCCATCGGGCGCTGGATGTCGTTCCAGAAGCCGATGAATTCGCCGTTGAGGGTGAAGAGCTGGATGCGGTGGTTCTCCCGGTCGCAGACGATGATGCGGTCTCCGTCTATGATTAGGCTGTGGGGCAGGTGGAAATGGTTCGCCTCGGACTTGCCTGGCTCGCCCCAGGACTGAATCAACTCGCCCTCGCCAGTAAAGCGGTGGACGCGGGAGTTCCGGTAACCGTCGGCGACATAGAGTTCTCCGGAGGGCGAAGGCACCAGCTCGGCCGGGTAATTGAAGGGACCGGCGGCGCGGGGAACGAGGTCGCCGGGGTTTTCGCAGCCGGTATCGGAGTGGCGCCCGTGGCGGCCCAGCATCTGGACCGGCTTGCCGTCGAGGGTGTAGACCAGGCAGGTGGAGGCATCGCGGTCGGTGACATAGACCACGTCGTCCTCAATGTAGAAGCCGTGGGCGAAAAGAAAGGAGCCATTGCCCCAGGAGTCTTGCAGGTTGCCGTCGCGGCCGAAGATGAGAACGGGCGGCTCTTTGCGCTGGAAAGCGTAGACGCGGTCTTGGGAGTCGGTGGCGATGGCGCTGACCATGGCGAAGGTTTCGCCTTCGGGCAGCTTGGCCCAGTTTTCCTGAAGGGTGTAGGTGTAGCGGCCGGAGCCGAGGGTGGTCATAGCGGGCCTCCTAGTGGGATTAAGGTATATGCGACGGTGCTATTGTACACCGTAGTTCCAACTGCTGTTGGAGCGCATTATTTTCATGTGGCTCAGCAACGGCTCCTCCGGCAGGCCTAGAGCGGCTATGTGCAGGCGGTCGAGTTCGGCGATTAGGCCGGGCGTGTGGGTGTGAAAGTCTACGTTGCGCCATACTCCGCCTTGTTGCTTATTTTCGACCATGCAATCCGGCATTGCGTCTATCAGCCTTTGCCCCAAGGCGATGGCCGGTTGCGGGTTTTCCACCCAGGCGTCTGGGATAGTCATGGTGGTGTAGTCAGAAGGCTTGAAATGAAATCCATCTCCATAAACTTGCCACCAAGCATGGGCTACATGACCGTTAAGAACGGCCATTATCAGTTCTTTAGTATGGTGGTCTTTAACAGTGAAAAAGTCCTCACTCCGGGGAATTGCTACGCCTCTCGGAATTATGCTGATGAAGTGATAGGCGGTTTTGGGAGACGCTAAAGTTACTTCGCCGCCATCTATGACCGAAGCAACGCTTGTCTTTTGGGCCGCGATAGCTTCAATCAGCGCCGCGACCTGGGGAGTTGGAACCCGCGCCCACTGGCCAGTAATGCCAGATCCCGCGCTAGAAGGCAAATTCGGAACCGGCACAGACGCTCGCTGTCTGATGCACCAATGCCTTTCACTGGTCGGCCAGCTTTGGAGACCACTGGATTTGATGCTCAAATCCGAAGAATCGCCTAACTCCGCAATAATGATGGTTGCCCTCTGCCGGTTGTTGGGAGACTTTACGGTGGGACTTTCATTGAAGGGCGTATCCGGTCCATTGTCATAATGACGCAGATTTATGCTCTTGCTGCGCTGGTTGAAAAGGTTGCGCAGAGTCTGCTTGTTGCGTCCAAAAGCGATGGACAGCGGCACAATCAGCGTAACCACGCCGCCGTCAGGTTTGGCGAGGGCTAGGGCGGTTTCGCAGAAAAGATTGTACAGGTCGCCGCCGCTGGCAGTGCGGTAGAGCTTGGTGTCGGCCAAGCGCTTGCGGGCCTCGGGGGTAGTTGACTTGCTTAAGGCTTCGTAGGGCGGGTTGCCGATAACGATGTCGAAGCCTCGCCACGGGTTTTCGTAGAACAGCAGGCGGGCGTCGGTTTTGGAGGGGGCATGGCCTATGAGGTCGGCCTTGGCTAATTCCCGCAGCTCAGGGCTGGTGAATTCGCCCATTTGTTGCTGTAACAGACCCAGACGGTCGCGGCGTTCGGAATACTGTTGCAGCAGTTCGGTTTTGGCGTCCTCGGTGTGAGCGTCGAACCATCGGGCGCGGATTTCGGCGATGGAGTTTACTGCGGCGACTACTTCAGGGTCGGCCATGTCGAGCTGATTTTGGCGCCACTGTGGGTCGGCTACGGTTTCCAAAGTATCGGCGCAGACGATGATGGCTTCCATGTTAGGCAAGGGCTTGTCTTGGCCCCGGGCTTCGCGGTGGCGGGCGGCTGTAATGGCGATAAACAGGCGCAAGCGGGCGATTTGAACGGCCAAAGGATCGATGTCCTGACCGGCCAACTGCCGCTGGATAATCCCCGATGGAGAAATTGTTTCTTCCCAGTCTTCATCTGAGCCTGAAAACTCGGGGGGGGGGGGGGGGGGGGGGGATTTTGCGTAGAGCAGTTTGCAATGCGATAAGGACGCTGAACAGAAAGGCGCCGGAGCCAACCGCAGGGTCGAAAATTCGCAGTTCCATTATGCGACTGGCAAGCCTCTCTCGCGTAGCGGAATCCATTTCCGGCAGAGGCGCATCGCGGTCCCCAAACAAACCCAGCAGTTGCTCCTCGGTCAACCCACCGGCCTGCCCCCTAACCGCAGTTGCAAGGGCGTCCTTGACCATCTCGACGGTAATATCCGCAGGAGTGTAGTAGGTGCCTTTGGGTTGGCGCAAAGGGGGTAAATCACCTTTCTCCTTGAGAACAATCAGCCGCTCGAAGAGGTTGCTGAGGAGTTCCGGGTCCAGGGTTTGCTCGCTTTCGCCGGGGCGGTGTTCGTCCATGGTCCAGTGGTAACGGGACAGGATGGTAAACAGCCCGGGCTTTTGGGCTTCAACGCTCCAATAGTCTTCAGCCAACAAGTCCAGTTCATCATCACCGTCCTGCTGGGCGAAGAGGGAGCCGTTGAGGAATGGGGCTTGGCTCAGAGCGTCGTTGATGTCGGGGATGGGATGTTCGCCGCGCCGGTCCGGGTGGACGTTGAGGCGATCGTGAAACAGGAACTTCAATACCTGACGATGGTATTCGTTCAGTTCGGTCAGATGGGTATCGTTAAAGGCACGCTCGAAAATTTCCGGTGGGATGATGTTTTCCTCTTTGAGAATCCAGGAGAACATAACACGGATGAGATGACGCAGGACTGCCTGGCGCCAGATTGGTTTTTGTCCTGATGTAGTACGATTGGTCCATTCGGCCACTTCGTGATAGAACTGCTGGCGTAGGGTGGCAACGGCCAGGGGAGATAATAGCCGATCAGCAGTGAGGGGGGTGTTAGTATCGCGGATCAGGCGCAACTGCTGGTCAATGGCAGTGCGGGCGGAAGGGGAATGCAGAGACGGGTCGAAACTGGCGGTCATATTGACTTGCCCGTCGGCAACTGCAGCCATGCGGGCGGATACTGCGCCGCCGAGGGTAGTCTCATAGGCGAAAACCACGGCGGCGTTGGCAGTCTGGGCACTGGAGGCCAAAATCCGGGCGGCTAGAGCTACGTCGCCACGTTTCATTTCCTGGGAGTCTTTGGACTTGAACTTGACTGCGGCGACTGCCACTCTGCCGCCTTCCAGTCCGGGCTGGCTTAGAATGAGTTCAGGACCTTGGGCGACGGCGTAGCTCTCCCAATCATTATTATGGGTGTCTAGGCGGATGCCAGATAGGGAGTCGTGGTTTTCGAGGTGGGCGCTGGTGACAGCGTGAGGTTCGCCCAGCATTTCTCTGAGAACGTGTTCCGGGGCGGTATCTTCAGATAGGGAGTCGAAGAGTCTATCGGCCAAGTTGACTGGGGTAGGCCCGGATACGGAAACGGTACGAGCGGCGATAGCTTGGCGGGATAGCTGCTGGATAAACTCATCCAGCAAGAATAGGTCGTCGGCGACCGCACTCTGAGTAGTTTGGGACGGGTTAGCAAGGCCGGAAAAATTGAAGCTCTTGGAATACTGAACGTCGGCAGCGGCGTTGCCGGTGCGCTGGTAGAGGCGCCAGCGGAGGCCGTCGGTAAGTACTCCAATAGTGTTGGGCCCACAGATGCGGTTGTTTTTGAGGTAACGCTGAATCTGGCGGTCAGGAGAATAGCTACGGGCGTGCCCCGGCGGAACTCTATCAAAATCCGCGTACAGCCGTTTCGCCTCCAACACCAGGGCGGGAAGTGTGGGCGTGGAGCTGACGGGGCGCAAGTAGCACAGGTCGTCAGGGCGGTCGCCGTGATCGG
Organism: Dehalococcoidia bacterium; assembly: GCA_965199995.1. GTDB lineage: Bacteria > Chloroflexota > Dehalococcoidia > Lucifugimonadales > UBA3495 > VXOI01. Next base: position 1,064,816 of record OZ241328.1, read on the forward strand.
CGTTTTCTGGGCTGCGATGGGTAGGCGGGTAGCCAAGTTCCTCTAGAACCCGGTCAATGAGCACAGAGCGGGTTACAGCTTCGTTAACCCTGGAGCCGCGCCCATCCAGGTTAGCGTAGCCACCCTGCAGTGCGTTGGAGATTCGGTCGGCGATGCTGCTGGCGGTCATCGTTGTTGCCTCACCAGGTTTGTTGTGAATGCGTCCGCCCTTCCTGTTGCAATCAGTACCGCACCGAGTCCCACTGCTGGGGGAACATACCTAGGAGGGGGGATACGGCGCCGATGATTTCGCGGTCTATGTCAGCGATGGTGGGGCGGCCGCACATACCCATGGTGGCGTCAAGTTCGTCGCGAAGCATTTCGAGGACGGAGGTTAAGCCCGATTCGCCGTTGACGGCCAAGCCCCAGAAAAGGGGGCGGCCTATGAGGACGGCGCGGGCGCCGAGGGCTAGGGCCTTCACAATGTCGGAGCCGCGGCGGATGCCGCCGTCCATATATACTTCGATGTCGCCCTTGGCGGCCTCGACCACTTCCGGCAGCACTTCGATGGTGGTGAAAGTGGTATCGAGATAGCGCGCGCCGTGATTGGAAACGATGACGGCTTTGGCGCCGTTGTCGGCGGCGTGGCGGCCGTCCTCGCCGACCATAATGCCTTTGATAACTAGGGGGAGACTCTGGGCGGTGGCCAGCCAGTCGACGTCGGCCCAGGTTGCCGCGGGGTCGCGAATGTCCATCACCCCGGCCGGGGCGTCGGCGGCGAAACGCCAAGAATGCTCGGAGAGGTCAATCTTATCGTAGTTGGGGGAGGGCGCGCCGACATAATCGTTGCGGATGTTCCGCTCGCGCTTGGGCTTGATTTTGGCGTCTACAGTGATACAGAGGGCGGAGTAGCCGGCCTCGGCGGCGCGGGCGGCCATCTCCAGCGTGAGACCGCGGTCCTTGAACAAGTACTGCTGGAACCACAGGGGTCCGGTGGCGGCGCCGGCGACGTCTTCCAGCCGACGGGCGGCGTGGGAGCTGACGACCATAACGGTGCCTGCGGCACCGGCAGCGCGGGCGGTAGCCAGCTCGGCGTCGGGGTGGGCCGCTGCGTGGTTGCCGGCGGGGTCGAGCATCACCGGGAAGCTGATGCGCTGTCCAAGTACCGTGACGCTGAGGTCGCGCTGGCTGATGTCGGTCAGCATCCTGGGGCGGAGATGGATGCCGTCGAGCACGGCGCGGGTGCGCCGGAGGGTGATTTCGTCGGTGGCCGCGCCAGCGATGAAGTCGTAGTGCCCTTGTTCCAGCTTTTCGCGGGCGATGGCTTCATACTCGAAGATGTTGACGGGTTCGTTAGCCATGGTCTCACCTCCTGCGCTGGGAGCGCGCAAGGGGCAGTCTACGGCGGGAAAGCCGGGGTAGTCAACGATGATGCCTCATTCTGATTCTGTTCCTGGATTTCCGCCCCCGTTTTCCCGTGGGGGACGCTCTTTCGCGGGAATGACGGGGTATTGCCTCCCCCAAAGGCGGAAACCCTGGGAGTCCGGCATAGAGCCGTTGAGAGCGTCGGCCAACACTATTAGAATGGGCTTTTAATTCAGCCTAAATAAAGAGAGAACCTTGTCAATGACCGACTACCAGACCTTTGACCTGGGCAACCTGCGGCTGCAGGGCGGGGCCACTCTGCGGGGGGCGCGGCTGGCGTACAAGACCTACGGGACGCTGAATGCGGCGCGGGATAACGCCATAGTGTTCCCGACGTTCTTCGGAGGGCAGCATTATCAGAACGAGGCCATCATCGGGCCGGGGCAGGCGCTGGACCCGGAGAGATATTTCATCATCGTGCCCAACATGATGGGCAACGGGCTTTCGTCTTCGCCGTCGAATACGCCGATGCCTTATGACCGGGCGCGCTTCCCTTGGGTGTCGCTGTATGACAACGTTACGGCGCAACACCGGCTGGTGACGGAGCTGTTCGGCGTCGGGCGCATCGCCCTGGTGGTGGGCTGGTCTATGGGGGCGCAACAGACGTATCAGTGGGGGTGTTTGTATCCCGCCATGGTGGAGCGCATCGCGCCCATCTGCGGGTCGGCGCGCACTTCCCGGCATAACTTCGTATTCCTGGAAGGGGTGAAGGCCGCGCTGACCGCCGATGATGCCTGGGCCAACGGGTGGTACGCTACGCCGCCGTACAAGGGCCTGCGGGCCATGGGCCGCGTATACGCCGGTTGGGCGGTATCCCAGGCGTTTTACCGGGAGCAGGTATATATGGACATCGGGTACTCCTCGCTGGAGGACTACCTGGTGGCCTTCTGGGAAGGCCGGCGGCTCTTTGCCGATGCCAATGACCTCTTGGCGATGATACGCACCTGGCAGTATGCCGATGTTAGCGCCAATGACCGGTACAACGGCGATTTCGCCAAAGCCCTCGGCGGCATTACGGCGCGGGCCATCGTGATGCCGGGGCGGACGGACTTGTACTTCCCGCCGGAGGATAATGAAATTGAAGTGTCCATGATGCCCAATGCCGAGCTGCGGCCCATCGAGTCCATCTGGGGCCACTTAGCCGGCGGCCCGGGCTTCAACCCGCCCGACGCCGCCTTTGTGGATTCGGCCCTGCGCGAACTACTGGCGGGCTGAGGGGCGCATCCCCGGCCATTCTTTGTTGACCCTGCCATATAACCCTTAGTTTCTCCGCGGATTCGGCGGCGGGGGACGTGAGGATGTTTACGGCAGCTATTAGTTTCTCGTGGAAGCCGCCCTTCTTGCTCATATCATAGATTTGCCATTCGTTTCCGTTGGTTAAAACCCCATAGCCGGTTTGGAGTTGAAGATTGTGGACGTAACCGCCAAGCTGAGACTCGTTGCTCTCGGTTAAAATCTTCGACCACCCTTCTAAAATTGCAGGCTCGTCCAGCAATTCGTTGCCCTGGCGAAGTTGCTCCCACGATTGATATACGGCGACTTGTTTGCGGGCAGAAAACCCTTGGTATTCTTCCGCCCCCTTTGGCGTAAGCCTCTTGGCTTCCACCAGAACAACAGGGATCTTCATTGGATTAATTCGATTATGCGGACTAGCTGGTCTTGCGGCATATTATCAAACTCCCAGCTATCAGACTTTCAGTAATATTAACCGTCTAAACCGGGATTCTATGGCTCAAAATATCTTCGTGATTGAAAATACTGAGCGCCATCAAATCCCGATTCAGGTTAAATAAAGGTCGGTTTAGGCGATTAGTCCATTGCAGGAGCCCCGGCCGGTTCGCGGGGCGGGGCCTCGACCAGCTCGTAAAGAGTGCTGCGGGCGCGGATCTGCTCATCCCAGCCGCGGACTCGAAGGTCGATCATCAGGCCGTCCGGGCCTTTGTACTTGCGATTGGCTCGGCTGCTGCCGGGACACTCGGTGGCGCCATGCTCTACTACGGTGCTAACGGCGTCTTCCAGGTCGTCAACGTAGAACCCGATGTGATGAACGCCCTTGACGGTAGAGGGGCCTTCGCCAAGGTTGGGCGCGTCTTCGGAACCAATCTTCAGTATGGCGAAGTAGATGTAGCCGTCGGTGAGCCAGACGCCCTCGGCCCCGCCGTCGGGGGAGCGGCGCAACTCGTCGAGGCCGAAGCAGGTCTTGTACCACTCTGCGGTGGCCGCCGGGTCTTCGGTGTGCAACGCGATGTGCTTGATGCGGGCCATTACTCTCCTCCTGTCCCAGTATCGCCTGGGTTGCTGAGGTACGCCCCCGTAGAGAACGGGGGTGTTGAGGCTAGATTTTGCCTACCAGCGATTTCAGGGCTTCGTAGGCGCGCTGGGCGGAATCCGGCTCGCCGGGAATGTGGAAGATGTTGGCGACGAAGTCGGTGGCGCCGCCCTCGGCGAAGGTTTCCAGTTGCCGTTGCAACGATGCTTCGTTGCCGACGACAGCCACCTCCGCCGGGCTTTCCACGCCTTCGATGTCCAGAGCGCGCCGGTAGTTCACCAGCTCTCCGTAGCGCTGGTAGGCCTCGGCGGCAGTGCGGCGTCCGGCGGTTTCGTCGTCGGTGACCGCCGTCGGCAGGCCAACGCAGACCCGCGGCTCGCCGCGCCCGCTGTTTTCCGCCGAGCGGCGGATGCGCGGGGTGATGTGGGTCTCGATGGTTCGCGGCCCGGCCATCCAGGTCACGGTACCGTCGGCGAGCTGCCCGGCCAGATTCAACATCTGCGGAGCCAGGGCCGACACGAAGATTGGGCAGGCAGGCCGCTCCAGAGCAGCCAGCTCCAGGTTGACGTTGAAGAACTCGCCGTTAAACCGGACTGCCCCTTGTTCCAGCAACGGGCGCATTACCGAAAGATATTCCCTGGTATGCCGGGCGGGGCGGTCGTAGGGGATGCCGAAACCATCCTCCATTCCAGGGCGATGGGAGGGGCCGATGCCCAGGATGAACCTGCCGCCCGATGCCGTCGCGGTGGTAAGGGCTTGCTGGGCCAAGGCCGCCGGGTGCCGGGGATAGGTTGGAACTACGCCGACGCCCAGCTCGATGCGGCCGGTCTGTGTTCCGGCAAGGGCCAGCGCGGTAAGGGCGTCATAGCCTCGAGCTGAGATGTGGGGAATCCAGAAGCTGTCGAACCCGTCATCCTCGGCCTGCTTGATGCGGGCAAGCAGGCCGTCCAAGGTCATCAGGTCGGCGGCTGAGGCTCCGACGAAAACTCCAATTCGCATAGTCTTCCTCTTGCCAAGTTATCGATTGTTCAAGTTATCGATTCTTTATGGAGAAGGGACGGTCAAGCTAAATACCCATAGCCTCGAGGCCGACACGGGACAAGTCCTCGTCAGACTGGCCGCTGGGATAGCCGCCGACACCGATGCCGCCGAGGATGACGCCATCCTGCATAATCACCAGGCCGCCCTGTCCGTGGGTCATCATGGGGTCGCCCTGCTCGGCGATGCTGCGCCCCTGGCTGTGAAGCCGTTGGGCGTTTTCGCCGGAGTTCAGGCCCATCATAGCCGAGGTGTAGGCCTTGCGGATGGCGTGACGCCGGCTGAAGATGCGCAGGTTGTCCATGGTCAGGTAGGCCAGCAGGTTGCCGGCGCTGTCAACGATGGCCATGGCCACCGGCTCGTTGGGGGTTTCCATCGCCTTGTTAATCATCGCTTCCATTGCTGCTTGAACTTGCGCCATGGTGGGAGCGGACATAATTCCTCCTTTAGAGTTGTTTCGGTTAGAGTTGTTTCGGTGGAATTGTTTCAGAATAGCCGAAGTTAGCCGCAGGGAGATTATACATAGAATGTCGGGACTCCGTTTGAGGATTGGCAAAATTTGGGTTAGTCTATGCCGAAATCGTTCTATTCCCGGTAAATCTTTCCCCGGCGGAAACCGGATGCAGGCCGTAGGAGAAGGGCAATGACGTCGTCATTGGATTCATGGCTGGCGCTCACCGAGGAAGACCCCATCGAGCCGGATATGCCCATTCTGGACCCGCATCATCATTTCTGGGAGCGGTCCGGCGATGTCTATCTGCTGGAGAACCTGCTGGCGGACACCGAGTCAGGGCACCGGGTGAAGCAGACAGTGTTCGTAGAGTGCCGTTCTATGTATCGAACGGACGGGCCGGAGGAGATGCGCTCAGTGGGCGAAGTGGAGTTCGTGGAGGGTATAGCTGCGGTTAATGAGGCTGCGAGCGGGGAAACGGCAGTGGCGGCGGGAATAGTTGGCAACGCCGACCTTATGCTGGGCTCTGTGGTGGAGCAAGTCCTGGAAGCATTAAGCGAAGCCGGTAAGGGAAGATTTAAGGGAATACGATGCACTGCGGCGTGGGACCCAAGCCCGGAGATTACTACTGCTCGCGCAAACTCGGCCGGGATGCTGGCTAACGGCGAGTTTCGCCAGGGATTGGCCTGTTTGGAACGTATGGGCCTGTCTTTCGACTGCATTGTCTACCACCCGCAACTGCCTGAGGTGGCGGAGATGGCCCGGGCCTTTCCCGACTTGACGATCATCCTGAACCACGTCGGCCGTCCGCTGGGTGTCGGGCCGTATGCCGGGCGGCGGGATGAACTCATGCCGGAGTGGCGCGCAGGAATTGATGCAGTGGCGGAATGCCCCAATGTGGTGGTGAAGGTGGGCGGGTTGGGCAATCCCATCAGCGGGTTTGACTGGCACCGGCGGCCTTTTCCGCCGGGATCTGGAGAAATTGCGACGGCGGCTGCACCCTATTACCTTTACTGCATCGAGAAGTTCGGCGCAGGGCGCTGTATGTTCGAGAGCAACTTTCCGGTGGACAAGCAATCCTGCGCTTACAACATCTGCTGGAACGCTTTCAAACGTCTGACCCGAGACTTCTCTGCGACAGAGCAAGCCGACCTGTTCCACAACACGGCAGCGCGGGCGTACAAACTGCCGGAGGTTTAGTGCTGACGCCGGGCAAAGAAAATGGTGGCAACGACTGGGCTCGAACCAGTGACCTAGCGCTTATGAAGCGCCCGCTCTGCCGCTGAGCTACGTTGCCACCGAGGGGCCATCTGGCCAGCCGCCAGGATGTAACCCGATAATATAATGTTAGCCGCGAGACGGTTCCCATGTCAATTGCCCCGTTCGCAGCTTCAGGGCTATCGCATAAGAGGTGGCTTAATATCCGTTATCCCCTTAACACCCGTCATTCTGGCGAAAGAACGCCCCCTCGGGAAAACGGGGACGGGAATCCACGAACGGAATAAGGCGGCATTGTTTCAAAATCAGGCATCCGCAACAATCTGAGATCCAGCTTTCCGCCAGAACGGCCGGGTTGTATTTCAAAAGCGATTGCCCGGGCTGCGGCTTGCCGGGGGTAGGACCGTTGATTATTCGGTTGCTTCGCGGCGGCGTTGCCAACGTTCTGGGGATTCGGTGGATAGTACAGCCGCGGCGGCGAAGATTGGGGTAATGATGCTGTAGATAATAGCTACGGTATAACTTTGCCATAAGTCGAAGACTAGGCCGGCGGTAATCGGCCCCACCAGGGCACCGAACCCTACGCCGACGTACAGCACTCCGATTATACCGCTTACTGCGCGGGTGCCGAAATAATCCGCCATCACCGAGGGAGCCAGGGCTACCGAACCGCCCCAGCAGACGCCGACCAGGACGGCAAAGATGCCCAGGATAATCATCCCGTCTCCGGTGAGCCACAGGAGGCAGCTTGCTCCGACGCCGCCGAAGGACAGGCCAAGGCCGCGCCAGCGGCCAATGCGGTCTGCCGCCGCGCCGATGGTGAATCGGCCAAGGGCGCTACCCAAGCCGAGCAGGCTGAGCAGAAGAGCCGCTGCTTGAGGGGGAATCCCCCGGTCTTCCGCGTAGGGCACCAGATGGGCTATGGGCGTGAACTGCCCAAAGGAGGCTAGCAGGAAACCGGTGAACAGCAGGAAGAAGGGACGAGAGCGAATTGCAAAGGCAAGGGGAACACCTGGTTGCCTCTGCCGTCGCGCCGAGGAAGGTAGGGGTTGATTTTGCGGATTGGTGACCAGCAGGCCGGACGCTCCCCCTGCGATGACTACTATGCCGCCAATCAGCAACAGGGTGGGCCGCCAGTCCAGTTGGGTAATCATTAGGGCGGCAAAGGGCGGCACGGCTAGGGTGCCTGCGCCTATGCCAGAAATGGCGATGCCGGAGGCAAGTCCGCGCCGTCGGTCGAACCATTTCTGGATTGCGCCAACGGCCGGGACGTAGCTTAAGCCAACGCCGCCGCCTATACCGATGGCGAAGGCCGCCTGTACCTGCCACAAGGCCTGGGCAAGGCCGGCGGCAATCAGGCCGCAGCCCACAAGGGCCGCGCCGCCCGCCACCATCCCGCGAGGCCCCAGGCGGTCGGCGACGGCGCCGCTGAAGGGGCCAACGCTGAACAAGACCAGTATTGCGGCGGAGAAGGCGACGGATACGGCGGCGCGAGAGGCGCCGAATTCGACCTCCAGCGGGGCGAAGAAGGCGCCAAAGGAATAAGCGCTTCCGAACCCGAAGGTGAGGATAAGAAAGGTGCCTGCCACCACGGGCCAGCCGTGCCGGAACTCTCCCGGCGGGGGTCTATTCATGTCTAATCGGCTCTCGTAAACTGCGGCGCAGGGATTCGCTTTCAGACACAGGGATTATGCACCGATTTGTTGGACGATGAACGCGGAACATATAAAATGTTTCCCGATGTCCGCGGAAGATTTTGCCTCGAAAGCAGCTATGGAACGGACCGCCGCGCAGATGCGAGAGTCGGTGGCCGGACTTGCGATTCAATTGCGGCCCTTCCCGGCGTTTATGGGGATGACTTCGCTGCAAGCCATTGAGCTGGAACCGCCGCCGGACGACAGAAGGGAGTGGGGTTGTGTGGTGGTGCTGCCCGACGGGGAAATCTGCGAGCTGGAGCTGGAGGTCATCCCGGGACCGGCCGGCCCTACTGATGTTGACCAGGTGGAAAGATACAAGCCCCTGGAGCTGTCGGCCGGGGATTACATACACTTCGCGGCGGCGGCGTTACGGTTGATGGGCCGGGAATTTGAGCGGCGGGTTTAAGTGGAAGTCAGGTTACTACGCTTTCCAGGCTATCGTTGGGATAAGACGCTGCGCCACCGGGTCAACGGCCAGAAGGACTGTTTCCAAGGCCACAACGCCTAACAAACTGGGTTCGCCCACCCGCCCAAACGTTACGGGAGTGAAAAAAGTCTGACCTGCCAGACGAATTACGGTCGCAAACTTCGTCGTCTATTATGCTTCCGTCGGCAAGCCTGGCAGGGATGGTGCGTTGCGGAGAGGCACCCAAGCGCCTGAGGGTACTACCCGGCACCGTAGTAAAAGTAGCGCCGGTGTCTACCATAACCTCCACCGCCTCGAACTGCTCCCCCTGCATATCGCCAACTTCGATGGTGCCATATAGAACGCCCATGGTTTCCCCTACCAATACCGCAGGACGCGAGTTGGATAAAGCTGTCTTTTCACGGGGTCCACTGCCAAGAGAGCGGTCTCAGGGCCACCACGCCCAGCAGATTGAGTTCCCCTTCTCCGGCGAATATCACGGGCGTTGTAATTTGCTGGCCTTGCAGTCGAATCAGAGTCTCGTCGGCCTCCACTGTCTCTATGCTGCCGTCGGCCAACTCGGATTCAAGCCTCCTATGTACCGGCACTCCTAGACGGCGCAACAATTCGCCGGGAACCTGAGAAAAGGTAGCACCGGTCCCATAGATATACTTGCCATAGATATACTTGTATGTATACTTGCCGGTCTTATTCCTCGGCTTCCGAATCGGTCAGGTCAATGTCGCCGCTGCGGCCGCCGCGCTTGCGCATCAGGCGCACGCCTTCAATGCGGATGCTCCGGTCAACCGACTTGCACATATCGTAGAGAGTTAGAGCCGCAACGGAGACGGCAGTCATCGCTTCCATTTCTACGCCCGTGCGGGCGGTGGTGCTGGCCGTGGCGATGATGTTGATGCGGCTGTGTTCCTCGTCCAGCTCCAAGTCAACGTTTACCTTGTCCAGAGGGATAGGATGGCAGAGGGGTATCAGTTCCGAGGTTTTCTTGGCGCCCATGATGCCGGCGACTTGGGCGATGGTAAGGACGTCGCCCTTTTTTATCAGCCCTTCGCTGATGAGCCGGGTGGTTTCCTGCTGGACGGAGACGTATCCACGGGCCACAGCCTCGCGGCTGGTGATATCCTTCTCGCCCACATCCACCATGCGAGCGCGCCCTTGCTCATCAATGTGGGTGAGGGACTGTTGTTGCGTCGGTTGGGTCATATCAGCGCCTTTGGCGGATTTTCATATCCGTCATCTCTTTGCAGATTTGTTCCATTGGCGGCTGCCAACGCCAGCCTGTCGGCGCGGATGTTGCCAGCGTTTCCTGCGTGGCCGCGCACCCACTTCATTTCCACCATATGCTTGTTCAGGGCTTTCAGCAATCTTTCCCAGAGGTCGGGGTTGATTGCCTGCTCGCGCTTGTTTCGCATCCAGCCGTTGGCCCGCCATCGTTTGGCCCAGCCCTTTTCAACGGCGTCCACGACGTACCGCGAATCGCTGTACACTGTGGCGGCGCATTTCTCCGTTAGAGCTTCCAGCCCAACAATTACCGCCAGAATTTCCATGCGGTTGTTAGTGGTGCGCCGGAATCCGCCAGAAAGCTCTCGCTCCTTGCCCTGGTACTCCAACACCACCCCGTAGCCGCCCGGCCCCGGGTTGCCGATGCAGGAGCCGTCGGTGTGCATGGTTACGCGCTTGAGGTTGGGCGAGGGGGCACTCACTTCTGCTGTATCCTGGTTATCCTATCCGCCGATCTGATACATCTCTATTTTGGCTGGGCGGGGCATATCCGGGGTGGCGGCGGCGCGTTCTTCCGAGTAGCGGTCAGCGCGATGGGTCCAGACACCGGCAATGAGCTTGCGCAGTTCGTCGTCGTCGGCGCCGTCGCGCATGGGGTTACGCAGACTGAGGCCGCGGGTGGCGAAGAGGCAGGTGAAGAGCTGGCCGTCGGTGGAGAGGCGCAGACGGGTGCAGCCCCCGCAGAAGGGCCGGGTTACAGAGGCGATGACGCCAATTTCGCCGCTGCCGTCGCGGTACCGGTATCGCTCTGCTACCTCCCCGCTATAGTTGCCGGGGGCCGCATCCAACGGCATCTCGGCGTCTATGCGGGATATAATCTCGTCGGCGGACACCACTTCATCCAGCTTCCAGCCATTGCGGTTGCCGACATCCATGTACTCAATGAAACGGACGATGTGGCCGGAGCCTTTGAAATGGCGGGCCGTGTCTACGATGGTGTGGTCGTTGACGCCCCGCTGAACCACGGCGTTTATCTTGATGGGGGATAGGCCGGCCTCGGCGGCGCCCTGGATGGCGTGGAGAACGCGGCGGGCGCCGAACCCGCGCCCATTCATCCGCTTGAAGACTTCGTCGTCGATGCTGTCGAGGCTTACGGTGATGCGGTGAAGTCCGGCGTCCTTGAGAACCTGGGCTTGCTGGGCGAGCAGGTAGCCGTTGGTGGTCAAGGTAACGTCGGTGAGGCCGTCTATGGCGGCGATTTGGCTTATGAGCCGAGGCAAGTCGGTGCGGAGCAAGGGTTCTCCGCCGGTGATGCGAGCCTTGGTTACGCCGAACTCGGCGAACAGGCCGGTAAGCCGGGTGATTTCTTCGAAGGTGAGAATCTCATCGCGGGGCAGAAATTCGTAGGCCTCGCCGAAAATTTCGGCAGGCATACAGTAGGGGCAACGGAAATTGCAACGGTCGGTGACGGAGATTCTGAGATCCCGCATTGACCGGTTCATTGTGTCCAGCACGCTCAATGGCATAAGCCTCACAATTTGGAAGCAGGGGCGATTCAGTTAAAGTCGCTGGCGATACGGATTAGCGCCTTCATAGCTCTGCCGGCGGCGCAACCGCGGTGGCTAATGCGGTTCTTGTCTTCGAGAGAAAGCTGGGCCACGGTCTTTCCAAAGGAGGGCAGGTGAAATACCGGATCGTAGCCGAAGCCGTCATCGCCCTCCGGCTCGAATTGTATCATCCCTGCCACCGAGCCAACTACTACGGCCAGCAGAGTTGGTTCGTCGGCCGGCGCAGGGCCGGCGGATAAGCCGGGTTGGGCTATGTTGATGACGCAACGGAACCGGGCCGTCCTCTTGCGCCACGGCACTTCCACAAGATTGCGTAAAAGCAATGCCACCCGGTCGGCGTCGGAATGGCAGGAATCGCCGCCGTAGCGGGCCGAGAGCACGCCGGGGGCGCCGCCCTGGGCGTCCACTTCCAGGCCGGAGTCGTCGGCGAGGGTTAGCATTCCGCTCATGGTGGCATAGCCTGACGCTTTTAGCCAAGCGTTTTCGGCAAAAGTGCCGCCGGTTTCCTCCACCTCCTGAGAGATTCCCGCGTCTTTGAGGGAATACAGGGTGAAAGGGACATCGCGCAACAGTTCCGAGTACTCGCGCAGCTTGCCGGGATTACCGGTAGCTATCAGGAGGCCGGGGTTGGCGGTCATATGACGCCCCGCTCCGTCAGAGCAGCCAGCTCGGCTTCCGCCAGCCCTAACCAGGCGCCATATATGGCGGCGTTATGCTCTCCCACGGCAGGACCGGCGTGCTCCACGGCGCCGGGAGTCTCGCTGAACTTGGGCACTATCCCCAGCATCCGCGTGCTGCCGAGTTCCGGGTCGTCTATTTGGATAATGTCTTCGCGGGCCCGGTAGTGAGGGTCTTCGACAATCTGGGCCGCGCCGTAAACCGGGCCGACTACTCCGCCGGCCGGAATTAACTGCTCCAAGGTTTCGTTCAGGGTGCGCTGGGACAGCCAGCCATTCAGCTCGCCGTTGAGTTCGTCGCGGTTCTCGATACGGGAGGCGTTGTCAACGAAAGCTGGGTGGTCTATCAGTTCCGGCATTCCCATAGCCTTGGCCAGTCCCTCGAAGGTGCTTTGGGAGGTGGCGGAAAGCCCCAGCCAGCGCTGGTCTCCGGTGCGGTATAGGCTGCGGGGTGCGGCATCCGGGAAGTCGTTGCCGACGCGCTCCCGATTTATGCCGAGAAGGTCGAACATGGTGATGTGGGGGATGCACAGACGAAAGAGAGGCTCGAACAGCGAAACGTCCACCACCTGCCCCTTGCCTCCGCCCGCGGCATCGCGATGGTACAAGGCCATCATCCCGGCCATCGCTCCGAAGACGCCGGAGACTTCATCGGCCAGGGGAACCGGAGGCAGCACGGGGGGAGATTCCTGGAATCCAGTCATTCCGACATAGCCGCTCATACACTCCGCGATGGTGCCGAAGCCGGGACGGTTCTTATAAGGGCCGGTCTGCCCGAAGCCGGAATAGCGCAGCATCACCAGGCGCGAGTTCACGGACAGCAGGTCTTCCGGCCCCAGCCCCCAGCGTTCCATTACTCCGGGGCGGAAACCCTCTATCAGCACATCAGCTTTGGATGCCAAGTCCTTCAGGATTCCTTGCCCCTCGGGGTTGCCCAAATTGAGGGTTACAGACTTCTTGTTCCTGGAATGCACTTTCCACCAAAGGGACACGCCGTTGGCGAAGGGGCCCCAGTTCCGCAACGGGTCGCCGCCGCCGGGGCGCTCCACCTTCACTACCTCGGCTCCGAAGTCCGCCATCAGGCTGCTGGCGGTTCCCCCGGCCACAATCATCGAGAGGTCCAGAATCCGCAGGCCGGTAAGCGGCCCCTTCCCTGTATCCTGGTTCGCTTCGGTCATGCCCGTCCCCTGCCGGATTGGATTTCCGGTGCCTATTTTACCATCCCTGGCTGGCCGTCTGGTTCCCGGTCGGCTCATTGAAGGGGAATTCTTGATGCCCTTCGACAATGCGGGCGGACAATTATGATAGCAGCGGGAAATTTGATACAGCCAGCGGCCGACTTTCTGATATAATCCCCCCGATGTTTCTGGAAGATTACTTCAGACAGTATGGGCTGATAGCCCTTTTCTGCGTCGTGGCGGTGGCCGTGCCGGTCAGTATGCTGCTGGCGTCTTGGGGGATGTCGCGCATTGGTCTGCGGCCTCAGGTTCCCACGCAAGTCAAGTCCGAGACCTACGAGTGCGGCATGGAGCCGATTGGCGGCAAGTGGGCCCTGTTCAACTTTCGCTATTATATGTTCGCGATTCTCTTCGTCATATTTGACGTTGAGGTGATATTCCTGTATCCGTGGGCCACCAAATTCCTGCGACTGGAGCTATTCGCGCTCATCGAGATGGCGGTATTCGTGGGGATATTGCTGGTGGGGTGGGCCTACGCTTGGCGCAAGCGGGACTTGGAATGGGGATAGTCCTTCGACAGGCATAGCCCGAGGCGATAGCCCGAGGCGACAGACATAGCCCGAGGCGCTTTGGCCGTCGCAGGGGAAGAGGATGATACAGCCATCGCAAAACGGTGAACCGTTGCAGGCGCGAACCTGGGAACTGGACAGGAACGAGGGCCGCACGATACAGGAGCTCAAGGACGCATCGCCGGAGCCGCTGTCCGAGCCTTTTATTGAAGTGCCCGACGACCTCAGGGGCAACCTAATGGTCACTTCCATTGACGCTCTGGTCAACTGGGGCAGGAAATCCTCGGCTTGGCCGGTCACCTTTGGGCTGGCCTGTTGCGCTTTCGAGATGATCGCCAGCAGCATGGGCCGGTTCGACATTGCCCGCTTCGGAATGGAAGCCTTCCGCGCTTCGCCCCGTCAAGCCGATCTTCTTATCATCGCCGGAACGGTGACCTGGAAGATGGCTCCGCCCATTCGCCGCATCTATGAGCAGATGGCGGAACCCAAGTGGGTAATTTCCATGGGGGTCTGCGCCACCAGCGGCGGTCCATATTATGGCTCATACAGCGTTGTGCCGGGAGTTGACCACATCATTCCCGTGGATGTCTATGTGCCGGGCTGCCCGCCGCGGCCAGACGCGCTGCTGTATGGCATTATGGCGTTGCACGAGAAAATTAAGCGCTACCGAAACATGCAATCGTTTTCGATGCGCTCGCTGCTGGGCCGGGGCGCTCCCGTAGCACCGGGCCAGGCTGAGGGGCAGTAAAGATGGCCCTGCTCCAGCTCAACGGCCCCACGCTGGCCCAGCGGGTTTCCGGCGCGGTTCCGGATTCGGCGGCGCCGTCGGCAGCCAATAGCCGCGACGCTGCCGCATTATGGGTGAAAGCGGCCAATATCGCTCATGTCGCCGCCTTCCTGAAACAGGATGAGGAACTGGACTTTCAGTACCTCAACGCCATTTCCGCCATAGACTTCGTGGGCCACTTCGAGCTGGTCTATCACCTTACATCCTTCCGCCGGGGCCACAAGGTTACTATGCGGGCGCGACTGGAAGGCCGGGAGAATCTGACGGCGCCGTCGGTGTATCAGCTCTGGCGCGGGGCGGATTTCCAGGAACGGGAAATCTGGGATTTGATGGGCATCAGGTTTGTGGGGCATCCTAATATGAAGCGCATTATGCTTTGGGAGGGCTTTGAGGGCCACCCGTTGCGAAAGGACTTCGTGGGATGACCACCATTCGCACTGAGCCGATGACGGTGAATATCGGCCCGCAGCATCCCAGCACCCATGGGGTGTTCCGTTTGCGGGTCACCTTTGACGGCGAGGAAATTCTGCAAGTCGAACCGATATTCGGCTATCTGCATCGCGGCACGGAAAAGCTGGCCGAGGAGCGCAATTACACCCAGGTGGTGACGCTGACCGACCGGCTGGACTACGTTTCCTCGATGATTAATAACCAGGCTTACTGTCTGGCAGTGGAAAGGCTGCTGGGGGCGGAAGTGCCGATGCGGGGCAAGTATCTGCGGACGCTGGCTGCCGAGCTGCAACGCATCGCGGCCCACCTAATGGGCATCGGATTCATTATCCAGGACTTGGGAGCCCTAGGCACGCCCTTGATGTATTGCTTTCGTTCCCGGGAGCGGATTCTCGACTTGTTCGAGATGCTGTGCGGGGCGCGCATAACCGTCAGCTATATGCGTCCCGGGGGGGTCTTTTTCGACGCGCCGACCGATTTCTGGCCTGCGCTGGAGCGATTCCTGATGGATTTCGAGGAGGAATTCAAGGAACTGGAGCAGCTCCTGCTGGAAAATGAAATCGTTATGGTACGCACCCGGGGAGTTAGTCCGCTGCCGCTGGACGTGGCGATAAACTGCTCGGTCAGCGGGCCGGTTCTGCGGGCCAGCGGGCTGGCCTGGGACTGGCGGAAGGTCGAACCCTACGACGCCTACGACCTGGTGGAGTTCGACGTACCCACGGCCGTCGGGGGCGACAACTATGACCGCTTCTGGGTGCGGGTTCAGGAAATCCGGCAGAGCTTGCGGATAATTCGGCAGTGCGCCGCGCAAATCGAGCCGGGGCCGGTGCGAGCCGAAACCCCGCTGGTGTTACGCCCGGAACCGGGGGCGGAAGCCTATGGCCGAGTGGAGGCATCCAAAGGCGAGCTGGCCTTCTATCTGGTGAGCGACGGCGGCATTAGCCCCTACCGTTGTAAGATACGGTCGCCCTCTCTGCTCAATCTTACGGCCACCGAGCACCTGCTGGTGGGCTGGAGGCTGGCCGATATGATTGTTACTCTAGGCAGCGTTGACATAAACATGGGCGAAGTGGACCGTTGAACTGCGTTCTTGAGCCGGGCAATATCCTTTACGACACGCTAATATTTCGCGAAATTTACAATTTTGTGGGGCAGGCGTTGCCGTGCTGGCTTTCGTGGTTCATAGCCGGATTCGCGATGATATTCCTCCTGGTGAACGCGGTGCTGCTGGGGGCGGCGATATTTTCCTGGCTGGAGCGGCGGCTCATCGGAAAGTTTCAGAACCGGCTAGGCCCGAACCGCTGGGGGCCTTTTGGATTGTTCCAGCCCATAGCCGACCTGGTGAAGCTGCTGTTGAAGGAAGACCTTACTCCGGGAACCGCCGACCGGTGGGTGTTCTTGGTGGTGCCTATCGCCATGGTGGCGCCGGTGATGCTGGTGATGGCGGTGGTGCCTTTCGCCAAGGATACGGCCCTAGCCAACCTGAATGTCGGGGTGCTATACATCCTCGCCATTACCTCGATAACTTCCATCGCCATCTTTATGGCGGGCTGGTCGTCCAACAACCGCTTCGCCCTGTTTGGCGCGGCGCGAGGCGTGGCGGTGCTGATAAGCTACGAAGTGCCTGTAGTCGTGTCGCTCCTCGGGGTAGTCATGATTTCGGGTTCTATGTCGCTGGCGGACGTGATAACTGCGCAGACTTTGCCCTTCATTATTGTGCAACCGCTGGCTTTCTTCGTATTCGTGGCCGGTACGGCGGCGGAACTGAACCGCACGCCCTTCGATATGGCCGAAGCGGAGTCGGAGCTAATCGCGGGGTATCACACGGAATACAGCGGCATCAAGTTTGCGATGATACAAGCCGCGGAGTTCGGGGGGGTGATGGTCGCATCCGCAGTCATCACTTCGCTGTTCCTTAGCGGATGGGAAGGCCCGCTAGACCGCTGGCTGGGCTGGATGTGGTTCGCGCTGAAGGTGATGGCGGTGGCGACGGTATTCATCTGGGTGCGGGCCACCTTCCCGCGGCTGCGGATTGACCAATTGCTGGCCTTTGCCTGGAAGTTCCTGCTTCCGGCCAGCTTGATAAACCTGGTCGCCACGTCGGTGGAAGTCTACTTACTGCGCGACGAGGCCGGCGAGCTGACTCGCAGCGACCTGGGGATTATGACCGGAATCAACTTGGCCGTAATGGTGGTCAGCATATTCATCTTTGGCAACCTGATGCGGGAGAAGATTCGGCCCGCGGCGCCGGCTGGCAGGGGCGCGCCGCCGCTGGCGCCGGGAAAACCCCCGTCAATTGCGCGGGAGGCGGACTAATATGTACGGGCTGGCAATGGTGAAGGGGTTGATGGTTACCCTGAAGAATTTGACCAAGAAGCCCTTCACGGTGCAATACCCGGAAGAGCGTCTGCAGCAGCATCCCCGCTTTCGAGGCGAAGAGTTCGTCTGGTATGAAGAGCGGTGCACGGGCTGCGCCTCCTGCGCCAAGTACTGCCCGCTGGGAATCATCAAGATAGTCACCAGTCCCAGCGAGACCGCCGTGCCGCAGGGAGACAAGTACCGGCTAGAGGTGTTTGACATCTCCATAAACCGTTGTATGTTCTGCGGGCTGTGCGTGGAGGCTTGCCCCTATGACGCCCTGTTTATGGGCAGCGGATTCGAGCAGGGGCGGTATTCGCGCCAAGACATGGTAATCACCATTGACGAGCTGCGCCAGGCGGACAAACATCCCAGCACCTTCTTCCGTCCTCAGCTTGAATCTCAGGAATATGACCCTCGGGCCGGCAAGCCGCTGGACTGGCTGCAGGTAGGCCGCGAATCCTGGCAATGGCATCAGCGAGAGAAGGCCGGAATGCGTATCGCAGGACGCCCGAACCCGGACGAAAGCGACGGAGAGCAATCCTAAAGATGCTGTTCCAGGAAGTCGTGTTCTGGCTGCTTACGGTGGTGGCTGTCGGGTCGGCGTTGGGCGTGGTGTTGATCCGCGACCTGTTTCGCGCCGCTCTGTTGCTGGTGGCGGTGTTCGTAGCCGTGGGGGGCTACTTCGTGTTGCTTAGCGCGGAGTTCCTGGCCGTAGTGCAGGTACTGATATACGCCGGGGCCATTTCGGTGCTTATCATCTTTGCGGTGATGCTAACCCGGGACGTGCAGCGAGGCAACCCGCCCAACCGCCTGCAGATTCCCGCCGCGGTACTGGCGGCGCTGCTGCTGGCGGCGCTGGTGACCGTGGCGGTGGATACGCAGTGGAATTTCCTCCCGGAAGAAGGGCGGGAAAGCGTTGACTTGGTGCAGACCGGCGCCGTCTCCAGTATCCCGGCGGAAAGGCTGGAACAGGTGGGCATCACCGATGCCGCAGCCCAGGAGGCGGCTCAGAGTGCAGGGCTGGCGGACCTGCTGATAGGTAAGTATGTGCTGCCCTTTGAGGCCGTTTCGGCGTTATTGCTGGCCGCGCTGATTGGGGCGCTGGCCCTCGTGCGGCCCCACTCCGCCGCCAGCGCATCCGGTTCCGGCAGGGCCAGTTCTGAGGCGGATTAAAGGCCATGTCCTTTGAAGCTTTTATGATTGTGGCGGCAGTTCTGTTCTGCATCGGGCTGTATGGCTCGCTGGCCCGACGCAACGTGCTGGCCGTGCTGATGTCTATCGAGTTGATGTTCAACGCGGTGAACGTCACCCTAGTAGCGATGGCTAAATATCTGGCCCCGGCCAGTTTGCAGCAAGACATTGGCTCGGTGCTGACCGGCCAGGTGTTCGCGGTGTTTATCATAACCGTGGCTGCGGCGGAAATTGCGCTGGGTCTGGGAATCGTCTTCGCGATGTACCGGACGAACGAGTCGGTTGATCTCACGGAAGCGTCAGCAATGAGGCATTAGAACCGAGGTATGTGGGTTCAGTTCAGAAAAGCGTCGAACCTGATGCTGGCTGAGATGTGGAAAGAAGTCCTCGAAGGGGAAGGACTGCCCGCGCGCATTCTGCCGGAAGGCGACATATTGGACTGGAGCGAGAGAATACCCTTTAACGTCTATGTCCCCAAAGGTCGGGAGCACGTGGCCGAGGAGATACTGAGGAAACTGTAGATGGTCACCGAAGCCGCCGTTTGGGCCATATTTTTACTTCCGTTGGGATCTTTCGTTCTGATTGCCCTGGTCATCCGGCCATTTCTCAACCGTTGGCCGTTGCTGGCCGCTGTCAGCACCATTGGCGCTTTGGCCGGAGCGACGGTTCTGGCCATATTGACCCTGCGGTCGGTTATCCTCGGGAATACCGTAGTATTCAACACTTGGGATTGGCTGTCCTTCAACGGCGCGGCCATCGAGATTGGGCTACTGGTGGATCCGCTCACCGCGGTGATGCTGGTGGTGGTGACCTCCATCAGCTTGCTGATTCAGATTTACTCGGTGGGATATATGCAGGGCGACCCGGGGTTTGCCCGGTACTTCGCATATATGTCCCTGTTCACCTCGTCCATGCTGGGGTTGACCCTCTCCAGTAACATCGTGCAGCTATATGCTTTCTGGGAACTGGTGGGCGTGTCGTCCTATCTACTCATTGGTTTCTGGCATGAGCGGCCCGCGGCGGCCGCCGCCGCGAAGAAGGCATTTATAGTAACCCGAATCGGCGACGTGGGATTCCTAATTGCAATCCTCTACTTGTTCCTGAAGGCGGATGACTTCGCTGCCGCCGGACTGAACGCTTTTCACATCCCCGACATCTGGCAGGCGGCGCAACCGCTGGCCGCGGGCGGCGCGATTCTGGCCGGGGCATCCCTGACCTGGATGGCTTTGGGCATCTTTGCCGGCGCGGTGGGCAAGTCGGGGCAGTTCCCGCTGCACGCTTGGCTTCCCGACGCCATGGAGGGGCCGACGCCAGTCAGCGCGCTCATCCACGCCGCTACCATGGTGGCCGCAGGCGTGTTCCTGGTGGCGCGCTTCTTCCCGGTTTTCCAGCAGTCGGACGCGGCTATGGCGGTAGTTGCCTTGATAGGCGCTTTCACGGCCCTGATGGCCGCGACCATGGGCCTGGTGATGAATGACATCAAGCGAGTGATGGCATATTCGACGGTGAGCCAGTTGGGTTATATGATAGCTGCCCTCGGGCTCGGGGCCTATGCCCCGGCCATCTTTCACCTGGTCACCCACGCGATTTTCAAGGCGCTGCTATTCTTGGGCGCAGGCAGCGTGAATCACGCCAGCGGAACCTTCGATATGCGCTATATGGGCGGGTTGGGGCGATATATGCCGGCCACCTACCTGCTGGTGGTCATCGCCGGCCTGAGTCTCATCGGAATCATTCCACTGTCGGGGTTCTGGAGCAAGGACGAAATTCTGCTGGCAGCCTTTGACGGCAACAACCGCTTGGCCGTCTGGATAAACATCATCGTCTTTGTCGGCCTCATCGTTGGGGTAGTGCTGACTGCCTTTTACACCGTTCGGATGATGATGTTGACTTTCCACGGCGAATTTCGCGGCGGAGCGCATCAGGAGCAGGCCGACCTAAAGCCCGTGGCGGATGCGGAGGAAACCCTCGCGGCGGGCCCCGGCGATGCCCATGAGGACAAAGAGGAGAGCGAGGCTCATCACGGCCACGGCGGCGGGGGCTTGGCGGAGTCGCCGGTAGTAATGGTGGCGCCGATGGTGGTGCTGGGCGCCGGGGCGGTCGTGGCCGGCTACGTAATCAACCCGCCGTGGATGGACTTCCTCGCCGTGCCAGTGCACTGGGTTACGGGCTTCGTCGCCGACGGCCTTCACGTTGCCACCGGGGGAGAGGGGCACGCGGAGCTGCCGAAGTTTAGCTGGGGCATCGCTGGCATCTCTACCGCCGCGGCCGTAGGAGGATCGTTGCTGGGCTTGCTGTTTTACGGCCCGCGCCGCGACCGGACGCAAGAACCGCTGCGACGGCTCGGAGCGGTGCATACCCTGCTAACGCAGAAGTATTACGTGGACGCGCTCTACGAGGGATTTATTGTCCGCCGCAGCTTCTATCGCGTTTTCGCGGGTCTCACCAACTGGCTGGACCGGCGCATCGTGGACGGATTCGTGGACTTGGTCGGGTGGTTCTTCCGAAACATCGGTTCGGCGGTGGGAAGGCTCCAAACCGGACAGACGCAGGCATACGCCACGGTGGTGGCGTTAGGCTCGCTATTGATTATTCTGGGATTCCTGTTGGCCTGAGAAGGAATTAGGGAACGGCGCCGCTAGATGGCAACTGAATTTAATGGTCTCTTAACGGCAACCGTGTTCCTGCCGGCGGCGGGGGCGGTTCTGTTGTTGGCGTTGCGCGGCAACCGCGTCATTCGCGGGGCGGCGGTAGCAATAGCCGTCGCCGACTTGGTGCTGGCGCTGCTGGTCTTCGCGTTCTTCGACCGGGCGGAGGATGCTGCGCGATTCCAGTTCGTGGACCAGTTTCCCTGGATACCTGACGTCGGACTGAAGGCGTCTTACCTGCTGGCGGTGGACGGGCTTTCGGCCCCGCTGGTAGCCCTGACCGGGCTGCTGGGCTTATGCGCCGTACTAGCATCGTGGCACATCACGCTGCGGGTTAAAGAATACTTCTTCTGGCTGCTTTTGCTTCAATCGGCGGTCATGGGAGTATTCACTTCTCTCGACCTTTTACTTTTCTTCCTGTTTTGGGAACTGGAACTGGTTCCGATGTATATGCTCATCTCCATCTGGGGGAGCGGGCGAAAAGAATACTCGGCGATGAAGTTCCTGATATTCACCATCTTGGGCAGCGCGTTCATGCTGGTGGCCATCGTCGCCGTGTTCCTCACGCCCGGCGTCGGCACTTTCAACCTCATTGCCCTATCGGGGACGGGGGCAATCCTGACTTCGGCTGCAACGCTGATACCGCTGGCATGGCTGTTCTGGCTGTTTTTCGTGGCCTTTGCCGTGAAGCTGCCTACTTGGCCTTTGCATACCTGGCTACCCGATGCGCACACCGATGCGCCCACTGCGGCCAGCGTGATGCTGGCTGGGGTGCTGCTGAAGATGGGCGGATACGGGCTGTTGCGTGTCAACGTGGGTATATTCCCGGGGCAGGCGGAACAGTTCGCATGGGTATTGGTGGCTCTAGGCGTGGTCAGCGTCCTGTACGGGGCGGTGGTGACCATGCGCCAGACCGACCTTAAGAGGCTTATCGCTTACTCCAGCGTCAGCCACATGGGCCTGGTGATGTTGGGTATCGGCTCGGTGGGGGTGGCCAGCGGGAACCTGTCAGTAACCGGGTTGAGCGGCGCGGCGATGCAGCTATTTACCCACGGCACCATTACCGGGCTGCTGTTCCTGGCAGTGGGCATCGTCTATGAGAAGGCGCATACCCGCTATATTCCCGACTTGGGCGGCCTGGCTGGGCGGATGCCCTTCGTGGCCGCCGCGATGCTGATAGCCGGGCTGGCGTCGCTGGGCCTGCCGGGGCTGAGCGGTTTTGTGTCGGAATTGCTGGTGTTCCTGGGGGCCTTCCGTGCCTACGACTGGCCGACGGTGCTGGCAGTTCTGGGCATTGTGCTGGCGGCGGGATACATTCTGTGGATGATGGAACGCACCTTCTTCGGAACGCGCCGCGACAGATTCGCCGATATTACTGACGCCTCTTTGGTGGAAGCGGCGCCGCTGGCGCTGATGGTGGTCTGCATAATCGGCGTGGGCATCTACCCGGCTTTGCTCACCGACGTGTTCGATTCTGCGCTGGAACCCATGATACAGGCGATAAACGGCGGCTAGTCGAGAATGAACGCCCACGACCTCTATGTAGTTTCGCCTTACCTGGCCATGGCCGGGGCGGCATTGCTTGTTATCATATTCGACCTGTTGCTCCCTCGCAGGCTCCACGGGCTGCTCCCTTACCTTGCTTTCCTTCTATTGGCCGGGCCTTTCATTCTGAGCCTAGTGCAGTTCTATGACCTGGGGCTGTCGGCCAATCTGGTTCGGGACGGGAAGGGAGCCGGAGAGGCCAGCATACTGCTGGGGAGCCTGTCCGTTGACCGGTTCGCCTTGTTCTTCAATTTCCTGGTGGCCGGAGCGGTGGGTCTGGTCGTGTTGGCTTCGACCGATTACGTGCGGTTGCTGCCCAGGTTCCAGGGTGAGTATTTCGGGCTGCTGCTGTTCTCCGCCACAGGAATGATGCTGTTGGCGGCGGCCACCGAGTTGATAACCATCTATGTGGCCCTGGAGCTGACGACTTTGCCGCTGGCGGCCCTGGGGGCGTTCCTGCTGAGCGGACGCTCCAGCGAGGCAGGCGTGAAATTCCTGATAATCGGGGCCATCAGCTCAGCATTGTTGCTGTACGGCATGGCTCTGGTGTTCGGCTTTACTGGGAGCACCCAGCTTGCCGACATATCGGCTGCCGTCGAGCTGGCAGGCGGGGAGGTGGCCTTCGGCAACTACGCGCTCCTAGTAGGGCTGGTGTTGCTGGTGGCAGGATTCGGCTTCAAAATATCCGCCGCGCCCTTTCAGATGTGGGTGCCGGATGTATACGAGGGAGCTCCTACCCCGGTCGTCGCCTTCCTGTCGGTGGCCAGCAAGGCTGCAGGTTTCGCGGTTCTGTTGCGGGTGATGTTCACCGGCTTCTTCGACGTATCCCTGGACTGGGCCGTGCTGCTGGCCGCCCTTGCCGCGGCGTCCATGACGATTGGGAATGTAGTGGCGATTTCCCAGAGCAACATCAAGCGGCTGTTCGGATACAGCACCATCGCTCATGCCGGATACCTGTTGGTGGGAGTGGCGGCCGGGGTGCAGTCGGCGCAGGGCGGACTGGAAACGCCGGTATTTGCGGCTATAGGGCCGGACAGCGTGCTGTTTTATTTGGGAGCATACACAGCGGCCAACCTGACAGCGTTCTTCGCCATAGCTGCCATTAGCGAGCGGGTAGGCGGAGATCGTATCAGTGACTACGCTGGTCTGCTCACCCGCTCCCCCGTTCTTGCGGTAACTCTGGCCCTGGCC
Organism: Dehalococcoidia bacterium; assembly: GCA_965199995.1. Lineage (GTDB taxonomy): Bacteria > Chloroflexota > Dehalococcoidia > Lucifugimonadales > UBA3495 > VXOI01. The sequence goes on from OZ241328.1 coordinate 1,088,703, forward strand.
TTAATCGCGCTGGTTGGAGTCCCGCCCACGGGAATATTCATCGCCAAGCTCTACGTGTTCACTGCCGCGGTGGACAGCGGACTTGCCTGGCTGGCTATCATCGGTGTGGTCAACAGCGCGGTATCGGCCTACTATTACGTCCGAATCATACGGGTGATGTTCTTGCAACAGCCTCCGGCGGTTCCCGACTCGCAACCCTCGCGGAACCCCACGCCTTGGGCGGCGATGGGAGTGGCGGCAGCCGTTCTAGTGTTCATGGGAGTGGCCCCAGGGTTCGTGATGACGGCGGCGGGGGCCGCCGTGCGAGCTTTGGGAGTGTAGGCATCCTGATTGCGGCATAGGCGTGTTATCATCGAGGGACAATGCTCCTCGTATTGGGGCACGGGTGTTGCTCTTCGATCGCGAATCGGCCCGCGCGTATGCAGAAATATGCGCCTGTCGGGAGCGAGTTGGGCATCCAATTCAAGACAGAGACTGCATGATTGCGGCTATCGCCCGTGTCAACGGCGCCGCGGTCGCTACCAGGAACGTTTCCGATTTCGAAAGATATGGCGTTGAGGCAGTCAATCCGTGGACGGACTGAGTGGGTGGCGGCGCCAGTTACGTCGCGGTATGGATAGCTAAATCAGGCCCTCTTGCCGGAGGCACATTAGCATGGAGCCAGATACTACATCGGTTATCCGAGACGTTTTCCTGATAGTGGCCGCCGGATTGTTGAGTGTCCTGTGTCTGACGATCATTATAGTCATAGTCAAGCTCTACTGGCCCATCAGAGACACGGTTATGAATTCCCATCGAACGGCTGAAAATCTGAGCAAGGTCACTGGGGATATATCCCGGATTTCCCAGGAAACTTGCGATAACATCGCGCAAACTTCCCGCAACCTGGTGAATATATCGGGCAAGGCTCAGGAAAGCGCCGAGGAAATATCCGATACGGTCCATTCCGTAAAAAAAGCCGCCGGCAATATCGCATCTACGGCCAGCACAGCCACAAGGGTAATGGAGATGGTGGCCCGGCTGATTCCCCAAGGCACGGGCGGCGCCACCTCGGGGGTTGGAACGCTTTTGCGATTGGTGCGCGGTCTATTTAACACCCCGAAAGGGAGCGGAAACCCAGGGACGGGAAATTAGGCGCGCGCGGCCGCGATTGTTCCCCAGGCCGAGTTTATCCCATCCCACAGTTGCCATGAGAGTGATGAAAAACGTCGGCATCATATACAATAACCGCATCCCCGAGGCCCTTGACCTCAGCATGGCCATCCTGCACGAGCTGGAGCTACCAGAGGGCAGTTGGTACTCGCCTGCGGAGAATATGGAATCGCTGGAGCCGCGCGCGGAAGGAACTGGTTTAATAATCACCGTGGGCGGGGACGGCACGATTCTGCGGGCGGCCCGCTTTGCGGCCCCCGCCGACATTCCCATTGTCGGCATCAATATGGGCCGCTTGGGTTTTATGACCGAGCTGACCGTGGATGAAGCCATGCCTCGCCTGCCGGGCTATCTTAAAGGGCAGTACCGGGTAGATGAGCGAAGTATGCTCCAGGCGGCGGTAACCCGCGGCGGCTCTACCTTGAAGCAAGGGCCGTATCACGCCCTCAACGACTTTGTGGTCGCCCGGGGCGCCGCTTCCCGAGTGGTAACGCTGGCGGGCAGCATAGACGGGGCGCAGATTTCCACCTTCCGGGCCGACGGGCTTATTCTATCGACCGCTACTGGCAGCACAGGCTACAACCTGGCGGTGGGAGGGCCTATTCTCGACCCGGAATCCGACGCGCTGGTGTTGAAGACGGTGGCGGCCCACATGGGACTGACAGCCGCGCTGGTGTTGCGGTCCAACGCGGAAGTGGCGCTGGTGCTGGAGGGCTATCAACCCGCCGTGCTTAGCGTGGATGGCTACGAGGACTATGACCTGCAGCCCGGAGACCGGGTTGAGCTGTCGCAAAGCCCGTACAAAGCGACTTTCCTGCGAGCTAACCCGCCGTCGTATTTCTTTGGCACTCTCACCCGCCGCCTCGGATTCAGCATTCGAGGCCAATAGGAGATACCCATTTGTCTGATACCGATACTGATACCCAATTGGATTCCATCCAATTTGAGGACACCATAGAAAGTGCCCGGCCTTATGACGGACGGATCTTTAGCGTGCGCGTAGACACGGTGGAGCTTCCCAGCGGGCGGCGCACCATCCGCGAAGTAGCGGAGCACTCCGACGCCGTTTGCATGATCCCCGTGGATGATGACGGCAATGTGTTGCTGGTACGCCAGTACCGTAAGCCCACGGAGTCCTCGCTGCTGGAGGCCCCGGCCGGCGGAGTGGAAGCCGGAGAGGTGTCCGAGGATACGGTGCTGCGGGAATTGCAGGAAGAAGTGGGCTATACCGCCGCAAACCTGCGACACTTGGCCAGCTTCTGGGTCGCCCCCGGCTGGGCCACTGAACGAATGCACGCTTATCTGGCTACCGGCCTGACACCGTCAAAGCTCTCCGCCGACGATGACGAGAACATCCAAGTGGTGCGCCTCCCCTTCGCTGAGGCCGTGGCAATGATTGGCACGGGCGAAATTCACGACGGTAAAACTATTGCCGCCTTGCTGCTGGCTCAGCCGCTGTTGCCGGGGGAATAGCTTTCAGCGAATGCCGGGAGGCTGCCGACAAACTGCGGGCGAATTTCGCCTTCCTTTTTGATACACAGAGCAGCCTATTGATACACGGCGTGGTTTGCATCATACTGTCTAAACAGGATACCCCGTCCTGAATCATTAGAGAGAGGTGTCTAGTGGTAGCTACACAGCATGACATTCACGAATGCGATGAGCACGAACATCACGCGGGAGAACATATTCACGACACCCACGAATGCGACGGCCACGAGCATCACGGCGATGAGCCGGGACATATTCACGACATCCACGAGTGCGACGAACACGAACATCACGCCGGGGAGCACATCCACGACATCCACGAGTGCGACGGTCATGAGCACCACGCCGAGGAACACGCGGTTGCCTGAGTCGCGTTGGGCGGACGCGAGAATTCGAGACCCGCATCATGCGGGTCTTTTTGGGTCTCGCGCTGGCCACTAGAGGTCTAAGGTACTGGAAGTCTAAGGATGAAAAGTTCGTTTTTGTGGTATAGTATTTTGCGGCTCGGATTTGGGTCGGCAGGTCAGGCGCCGGGGATACTGTCCGGGCTAGGAACAACCGGGAGGAAATAGGGCAATATGCTGGAGCATGATGTCCTGGTAATCGGGGCCGGTCTAGCTGGAATGCGCGCAGCAATCGCGGCCCGCGCCAACGGGGCCAGCGCCGCCATCATCAGTAAAGTGCACCCAGTGCGAAGCCACTCCAATGCGGCTCAGGGCGGCATCAACGCAGCCCTGACCGACCGGGGCGACGACTGGGAAGACCACGCCTACGACACCGTCAAGGGCAGCGACTTCCTGGGCGACCAGGACGCCATCGAGGTGATGTGCCGTTCCGCCGGGCAAGCTCTCATTGATATGGAGCACTTCGGTGTTACCTTCAACCGCGACGACGAAGGCTACTTAGGCACCCGGGCCTTCGGCGGGCAGCGCCGCGCCCGCACATTTTTCGTCGGCGACTTCACGGGGCAGGCGCTGTTGCACGTGATGTTCGAGCAGCTTATCAAGTCCGGCGTTCGCCGTTACGAGGAATGGTTCGTAACCTCCCTAATTATTGAGGACGGGCAGGTTTGCGGTGTCCTGGCCTTGGAGATACGCACGGGCCAGGTATACGCTATCCGGGCCAAGACGGTCATTTTCGCCACTGGCGGCTTGGGAAGAGTGTTTGAGCCTAGCACCAACGCCCTTATCGTGACCGGCGACGGGATGGCCCTGGCCTACAACGCCGGCGCGCAGCTCATGGACATGGAGATGGTGCAGTACCATCCCACCACGCTGGCGGGCAGCGGCGTTTTGATTTCCGAGGCAGCCCGGGGCGAGGGCGCCTATCTGCTGGATAAAGACGGCAACCGGTTCATGCAGAAGTACGCGCCCAATATGATGGAGCTGGCCTCCCGCGATGTGGTTTCGCGCGCCGAACAGACGGAAATCAATGCAGGCAACGGCGCCAACGGCTGCGTTATGCTGGACTGCCGACATCTGGGCGAGTCTTTGATTATGGAGAAACTCAGCCAGATACGGGAAATCGGTATCGACCTGGTCGGTGTTGACATGATTAGGGATCCTATCCCCATTCGCCCAGGGATGCACTACATAATGGGCGGCATTAAGACGGATGTGGATGGGCTGACCAATCTGCCCGGAGTGTATGCCGCCGGAGAGTGCGCCTGCGTCAGCGTCCACGGCGGCAACCGTTTGGGTGCCAACTCGCTGCTCGACACCATCGTATTCGGCGAACGCTCCGGCAACCACGCCGCGGAGGCTTCCCGGAACGCGGACTTTGTTGAGTTCAACGTCGAACACGCGGTAAGGAGCGAGGAGAAGCGTCTGCAGGAGTTGCTGGACCGCCCCGCCAACGGTGACCGCATCGCCAGCGTGCGGCTGGGTATGGGCGAATCCATGAACCGCAATCTCGCCGTCTACCGCAACCAAGAAGGCATGGAAGAGACCTTGGGCGACCTGGAGCATCTGGTGGAGCGCTACAAGACCGTTCCGGTGGAAAACAAAGGCAAGGTGTTCAACACCGACCTCGTGTTTGCTCTGGAACTCGGCTTTATGCTGGACGTCGCGCCGTCTATAGTAGTCAGTGCCTTGGATCGTAAGGACAGCCGGGGAGCGCAAGCGCGCACGGACTACCCCGCCCGGGATGACGAGAATTGGATGAAGCATCTGGTAGTGCGGAAAGGAGAGACCGGGCCGGATATTTCCTACTCGCAGGTCAGCATCACCAGATGGCAGCCGGAAGAACGGAAATACTAGGCGACGCCGTTGGGAAAGGGTGGCGGGGATTCAGACACTTAGCGAAAGGATAACAACCGATGAACGTCACCATCAGGGTGCGGCGCCAAGACCCCGAAGCGGAAAACACCACGCCTTTCTGGCAAGACTACTCGCTGGAAATCGAAGACAATGCCACCGTCCTTGACGCTCTGATAAAAATCCGAGAGGACTTGGACGGCACTCTCAGCCTGCGTTGCTCCTGCCGCAGTTCTATCTGCGGTTCCTGCGCCATGCGAATCAACGGTCACGCCGGGCTTGCCTGTAAGACTCAGGCCGCCATGGCGTTGCAGGAAGGCGACATAATTGACGTTGAGCCGGCGGGCAATATGCCGGTAATCAAGGACCTCGTGGTTAACTTCGACCTCTTCTGGGACAAGATTATGGAGGTCGAGCCTTACCTGCAACCGCATGGGCCAGAGCCGGAGCAGGAATACGTGGTATCCAACGAGTCTATGCTCCACTTGTCCGGCGTTACTGCCTGCATCATGTGTGGCGCTTGCGTGTCAGACTGCACGGTGATGGAAGTTGACCCGTCTTTCCTGGGCCCGGCGGCCCTGGCGAAGGCATACCGTTTCACTGCCGACCCCCGCGACGGCGATGAAGAGGGCGTTTCCAAGGAGCGGCTGGAGCAGTTGAATATGCCTTCAGGCATCTGGGACTGCACCCGTTGTCTTGAATGCGTGCAGGCTTGCCCCAAGGGCGTGGCCCCGATGGAGCGTATCATGGCGATGCGGGACCAGGCCATCGCGGCCGGCTTCCAAAATACGAACGGGGCGCGTCATACCGAGGCATTCTCGGAGTCCGTGGAGCATAGCGGCACCCTCGACGAGCTGCGCCTGGTGCCTAAGTCCTTGGGTATGACCAATGTCTCCGGCTTGCTGGGATACGCTCCGGTGGCGCTTCAAGCACTGAAAAAAGGCAAGATGCCGCCAATAATGCACAAGAATATCGAAGGCGTTGAGCATGTTCGCCGCATCTTCGAGAAGGTGGACGAGACGGAGCGGTAGACGCCATGCCATCGTCGTATCCTGAAGACCATCTACTGAAGGGAGAGCCGAGTTGAGGTACGCTTTCTTTCCTGGTTGCGTTTCACGGGGCGGTTGCCCCGAGCTGTATCCGGCAGCCGTGCTTATCTGCAAGCGGTTGGGAATAGACTTGTGGGAGATGCAGGGAGCATCCTGCACTGGTGCAGGCGTGCTGCAGGAAAAGAACCAGTTGCTGGGCGATACGCTGAACGCCCGCACTTTCGCTATGGCAGAGTATTGGGACTTGCCCATAATGACCATCTGCAGCACCTGTCAAGGCGTTATGAGTCAGGCCAATTTCCGGTTGCGCAACCCCGAATACCGGGCCAGAGTGAACACCTACCTCGCCGAGGAAGGTCTGGAGTATAAGGGCAACGCCAGCCCCAAGCATCTTCTTTGGATCCTCATGGAGGATTATGGGCTGGACAAGTTGGAGGAGCTTATCACTCGTCCGTTGCACGGGGTGCGCCTCGCCCCATTCTATGGCTGCTACTTGGTGCGGCCTACGGACGCCCTGGAGTTTGCCGACAACCCGGAGCGGCAGGGTTCGCTGGAGCGGCTAATCGAAGTGTTGGGGGCCACGGTGGTGGACTTCTCGGGTAAGACGCGCTGTTGCGGTTTCCCGATTCTGACCATCAACGAGCGTAACTCGCTGGCAATGGTCGGAAAGCATACCAGCGAGGCCAAAGACCTGGGCGCGGACGCCATGATTACTCCCTGCCCGCTGTGCCATTTGAACTTGGACAGCTTCCAGCCCAAAGCGGCAGCCCAGGCAGGACGGGACATAGGGTTGCCTATATTGCATATGCCCCAGGCCATCGGCCTGGCGATGGGCATAAGCCCCCAGGAACTGGGACTGCGCCGCCATATCGTCAATACTCGCCCGCTTATGACGCAACTGGCGCCTGCCGGCGCGGCTCATTAGCTCTTAGCGGATAAGGCGGAATTTCCTGACTTGGGGCCGCTCAACCAAGGCGGCCCCTTTTGTTGGAACCCAAACCCGGCGTAAGAAAACCCTATTGCTGGTGGAGTCAGCCATATGCGGCAACGACAGTCCCCCATCGAAGCAATGCCTGAAGACTGGCAAACGGCCCTGGCCATCGTGGCCCACCCCGATGATATGGAGTACGGGGCAGCCAGTGCGGTAGCCAAATGGACAGCGCAGGGGAAGCGAGTCGTCTACGTGATGGTGTCGCGAGGAGAGGCGGGGATAGACACCATGCACCCGTCGGAAACAGGCCCGTTGCGCTCTCAGGAAGAAATCGATGCCGCTAGCGTCGTGGGAGTGGATGTCGTGGATTTCCTGGATCACCCGGATGGGATAATTGAATACGGTCTGCCTCTGCGCCGCGACCTCAGCCGCTGTATCCGGCGGTATCGCCCCGAAGTGATTCTGACGCTGAGTCATCACCTGCAATTTCCCAGCGGGCATTTGAACATGGCCGACCATCGCAACGTGGGAATTGCCGTGTACGACTCCGCCAGGGACGCGGCCAACCGCTGGATATTCCCTGAACTTCTGGACGAAGGGCTGGAGCCGTGGAACGGGGTTAGGTTTGCCGCTGTTTTCGGTCCCTCCAATTCCACTCATGGAGTGGACGTAACCGGTTATTGGGACAAGGGACTGGATTCCCTGCGCGAGCACAAGGCGTACCTGGAATACCTGGGGGCCGAATCCACGGAGCGCACGTTCCAGTTTCTGACTGCCCACGCCGCGGAGAACGGAGCGGCCTTCGGTTGCGACCGCGCGGTATTCGCGGAACTAGTGCTAATTAACGAGCCTTTCTAATGCGCCATCATACGCCAGACCCTCTTTAACTCATTGTCTCCTCCACCGCCCCCGTTTCTGCTGCCGCCAGAGGTAGGTGTTAGATAGCGAATTCCGTTTGATTAACTCTGATATTAAAAAATCTGACTCTGAAGGTTGCTGATACCCAATCCTTACAGCGGCCTCCCTGCGTACATTGGAGAAGTCTAAACACCTATCCACAGGCGAGCTAGGTTGCGTGCGACTTTAGGCACGGTTCCATTGCCGCAAAATGGTCAAGCACAAAATCACCTGGATTGGTACAGGAGTGAATTATCTTTTCAGATATTTCCTCTGGAAACACTGCAATATGTGAGGTTTGTTCAGTGGAGCCGTAAGCTATCCTGTCAACCTCTCACACATTGCCTGGGTTTCAGCCCCCAACATTATTGCGTTTGTCGTATTTTTTAGCTTTTTCCCTAATCGAATCCACCTCAAAATGAGGCTCCGCACCTAGTTTAATATACCATAGAATGGATTCGTGTTTGTTAGTCAGCTTCTTTTGAAAGCATACCCACCCCAATACCTCCAAATGATTCTATCCCAGAGCGTCATTCTGTTAGGGTATTCACGGAAATATGGATATGTAGCAACGTCAACTGGTTCTATTCCGCTTACATAACAGCTAGACGAACAAGTCCGCGACAGGACAGTTGAATCCGGCACCCCTTCTTCGCCGTCTGGGAAATCGTTTCCGGTCAGGCAGGCAAACTCCCTGATAGATCGGTAAACTGTGCCGAGCGAGTTGACCGGTGGAGAACCCAAACCAGGGGACGCCGGCGCTCAGCCAGTCCTCCACGTGCTCCTGCTCTTCCCTGCGGGAGTTCCAGGAGGAAACTACCTCGACTACCAAGTCCGGCACAACATCAATGAATCCGTCTGGGGTTGTATCCAAAGGGATGTGATTCACGGATACAGAAGCAGCTTCGGGCGCCCGAATAGTATCCGGGTTTCTCCTGATGAATCCAGTCTCAGCAACGAAGACTTGGCCAATCCCGCAGGTCCGAACATGAACGTTCCGGCATTCATTGCCACGCCGCTATGCCGTCTGCCGGCTGGAGCCATCTCGTATACTCTTCTCTAGACTAACTCCAGCCAGCGCCCGTCTTATGACGGGCGTTCCAGGTCTTCGGCGGTGAACAGCCCCTTCAGGACGCGCACGGCTTATCCTCGCAGCGTCGGGACAATCTCGCGGTAGGCTTCGATGGTGCGCTCCACATCCTCTTCCGTATGTACAGCAGACGGATAGTACTTCTGGCCGCCCTTTAGGACGCCTCGCTCCAGTAGTCCGGAGTTGAGACGGGCCATCATCGCGCCGTCGCCAGTCAGGGTGTCGCGGTAGTTGGCTACCGGCTTTTCGGTGAAACAGAAGTCGAAGACCGCATCTTCGCCGCAGATCTGGACCGGGATGCCGTATTGCTCGCACAGTTCCGTCATGGCGTTTCGCAGGGCGTTGCCTGCTCCATGGACACGGGGGTAGGCGTCCGGGTCGTCGCGCAGCACTTCCAGCGTTGCCAAGCCGGCGGCGCAGGCCACTGGGTTGCCGTTCAGCGTGCCTACTTGGCTGACGAAGGTGTCGCTGTCAACTTCGCCCCGGTCGTAGACCGACATAATGTCGGCGCGCCCGAGAACGGCGGCCAGCGGGTATCCGCCCCCCATTATCTTGCCAACGGAGCAGAGGTCGGGAGTTACATTGTAGAATTGTTGCGCTCCGCCGTAAGCCAAGCGGAAGCTGGTGACCACTTCGTCGAAAATCAGAGGAATGTTGTAGCGAGTGGTGATGTCTCTCAGTCCTTGCAGGAACCCCGGCTGGGGCGCGATGATGCGTTGCAGCGGCTCCACGATGACTGCCGCCAGCTCTTCGTGGTGCGCCCGGATGATGGTCTCGGTGGTGGTCAGGTCGTTGAAAGGCGCGATGAGCATGAGGTCAGCGATGGCCTTGGGGATGCCGCCGCTGTTGGCCTCGGGCTGGGGGAACTCCAGGGAGGCGCTGGGGGTGACGCTCATCAGGGCATAGTCGCTGCTGCCGTGGTAGCCGCCCTCGAACTTCAGCACCTTTTCCTTGCCGGTGAAGGCGCGACAGACGCGCATGGCCTGGAAGCAGGCATCAGTGCCGCTGGTAGTGAAGCGCACTTGGTCGGCGCAAGGGACGGCTTCCACCAACGCCTCGGCCAGCATCACGGCCTTGTCGTTGTTGGCGAAGAAGGTACTGCCTTGCTCCACCGTCTTAATGACTGCCTCCACAACGTGGGGGTGGGCGTGGCCCAGCAGCATTGGCCCGCTGCCCATTAGCCAGTCTACATACTGGTTGCCGCTCACGTCCCACACGCGGGATCCTTTGCCTCCGGCCACGAGGAAGTTCTGTTCGGGGTTGAAGTGCAGGTTGCCGGTGTTTCCGCCGGGCAGATAGCGGCCCGCCTTTTCCAGCAGGCTTTGTTCATCAGGAGTTCGGTTCGGCATAGCGGGCCTCCAAAAAGCAATCTAACGATGTTTTGGGATTCCTATGACCTGCGGAGGAGTGATGATTTAATTATACTCCCGACATAACGAAATCGGCTCAGTTAACAACGTCAACTGAGCCGATTTCTCCCGCCTGTACAGACCGGGAGCAGATAAAGGTGATAGCGCGTTACGTTGAAGACTTTGCTTGGTTCATCACTTCGACCAGCTCCTTCACGCTGGCGGCCGAGCTTTGCAGGGCGGCCTGCTCTTCGGGCGTGAGGCGGATTTCGATGACTTGCTCCATGCCGCCGGCTCCCAGCTTCACCGGCACGCCGACGCAGAGGCCGTCTATGCCATACTCGCCCTGCAAGTAGGCGCAGGCGGGGAGAATGCGCTTCTTATCCAACAACACGGCTTCCACCATTTGCGTGATGGCTGCCGAGGGAGCATAGTAGGCGCTGCCTTCCTTCAGGAGCTGCACAATTTCGCCGCCGCCCTGTCGGGTTCGGCGCACCAGTTGCTCCACCTTCTCCTCGGCCATCAGCTCGGTGATGGGAATGCCCCCGACGGTGGTGTAGCGCACCAGCGGCACCATGTCGTCGCCGTGGCCGCCCAGCACGTAGGCCTGGACATCTTCGACCGATACATTCATTTCCTGGGCAATGAAAGTGCGGAACCGGGCCGTGTCGAGGACGCCGGCCATGCCGAAGACCCGCTCTCGGGGAAAGCCGCTGGCCTGATATACGTTCTGCACCATGGCGTCCAGCGGGTTGGTGACCGGAATGATGATGCAGTCGGGCGAGTGCCTGACCACCTGCTCCGTTACCGAAGTGGTGATGCGCATATTAGTTAGCAACAGGTCGTCGCGGCTCATTCCTGGGCGGCGGGCGATACCGGCAGTGATAACCACCACATCGGAATTGGCGGACTCCTCGTAGCCGTTGCTGCCCGTAATCCGGGCGTCGGTGCCAAGAACTGGGCCAGACTCCAGCATATCCAGGGATTTTCCTTGGGGCAGATCTTCCACTATATCGACTATCACCACGTCGGCGTAGCCTAGTTGGTGTATGCGCTGTGCGGTGGTTGCGCCGACGTTCCCCGCGCCGACAACGGTTACCTTGCTTCGCATTGGCTGGCTATTCCTCCCAAATTGGGCGGCTCGCTTGGATGCCGCCTTAGATTATAAGAGGGGAATCGCCGGGACTCCCCTCTGAATTACTGGTTTAAGCGCGCCCGCTCCCTTCCTCCGTTCCCTTCCTTAGGAACTGACCCGCGGTTGCGTAACGGGCGCCGCTTTGCTATATGGCGTCAATAATAGCGTTGAGAGTGGCGCTGGGCCGCATGGCGCTGGCAGCCCGCTCGTCATTGGGAATGTAGTATCCGCCAATATCAACGGGCTGGCCCTGGCAGTCTATCAGTTCTTGGATAATTTTCTCTTCGTTATCGGCCATCTCCTGCGCCACACCGGCAAAGCGGGCTTGGAGTTCTGGATCCTGGGTCTGATTGGCTAACGCTTGCGCCCAATACAGAGCGAGGTAGAAATGGCTGCCCCGGGTATCCAGTTCGTTGACCCGTCGCGAGGGAGCCTTCCTCTGCTCCAGGTGTTCCCCGATGGCTTGGTCAAGAGTGTCCGCCAGAAGTTGGGCCTTATCGTTCTTGAATACCTGAGCGCAGTGCTCGAAGGACGCGACCAGAGCGCAGAACTCGCCCAGGGAGTCCCAGCGCAGGTGGCCTTCTTCTAGGAACTGCTGGACGTGCCTGGGGGCGGAACCGCCGGCGCCGGTCTCAAACATTCCGCCGCCCCGAAGCAAGGGAACCACCGACAGCATCTTGGCGCTGGTGCCCAGTTCCAGGATGGGGAACAGATCCGTCAGATAGTCGCGCAACACGTTGCCGGTGACGGAGATGGTGTCCTGGCCGGCCCGGCTGCGCTCCACGGAGGCCTTCATCGCGTCCATGGGGGCCATCACGCGAATGTCCAGGCCCTCAGTGTCATGGTTGGGCAGGTACTGGTCCACCTTCTTCAGCAGTTCGGCGTCGTGTCTCCGGTGGGGGTCGAGCCAGAAGATGGCGGGAGAGCCGGTGAGTCTGGCGCGGTTGACGCCCAGCTTGACCCAGTCCTCGATGGCTGCGTCTTTGGTCTGGCACATCCGGAAGATGTCGCCTTCCTCGACGCTCTGCTCCATCAGAACGGAGCCGGAGGCGTCAATGACCCGAATCGCGCCGTTGCCGGGAGCGGTGAAGGTCTTGTCATGAGAACCATACTCCTCGGCGGCCTGAGCCATCAGCCCGACGTTGGCGACGCTGCCGATGGTTGCCGGGTCGAAGGCCCCATTCTCTTGGCAGTCTTCGATGACCGCTTGGTATAGCCTTGAATAGGAACGGTCAGGAATCATCGCGATGGTGTCGTGAAGCTCGTTATCTGGGCCCCAAGTGCGGCCGCCGTCGCGAATGATGACCGGCATGGAAGCGTCAATAATCGTATCGCTAGGAACGTGGAAGTTGGTGATGCCCCGGCTGGAGTTGACCATTGACAGCTCCGGCCGACTTTCGTAGACGGCCTGAATGTCGGCCTCAATCTCCTTTCGCTGCTCCTCTGGAAGGTCCTGAATCTTGGTTAGGAGCTCTGCTACGCCGTTGTCGGGGTCAACTCCAACTTCTTCCAGCGCGTTGGCGTGCTTGGCGAATACATCCCCGTAGTAGACCGATACGCAATGGCCGAAGATGATCGGATCCGCGACCCTCATCATGGTGGTCTTCAGGTGAAGGGAAAGCAGAACGTCGTCGGCTTTGGCCTGGTCCATCTGCTCGGCATAGAAATTGCGCAACTCGCGCACGTTCATGACGGCGCAATCTATGATTTCGCCCGCCAGCAGGGGAATGCCGGATTTGAGGGTCGTTGCTTCGCCGCCGCTACTTACGAATTCAATCGCTGCTGTCCCGGGTTCAGTGATGGTCACTGCCTGCTCGGAGCCGTAGAAGTCCCCGCTCGACATATAGACCACGCGAGTTTTGGACACTTCCGGCCAGCTCTGCATCATCCGGTGGGGATTGCGCTTGCCGTGCTCCTTGACTGAGTTGGACGACCGGCGGTCGGAATTTCCTTGACGCAGGACCGGGTTCACCGCGCTGCCGATTATTCTGGAAAAGCGCGCTCTAGCGTCGCGTTCCTCGTCAGTGGATGGGTCATCGGGAAAGTCGGGAATGTCATAACCCTTTTCCTGAAGTTCCCTGATAGCGCCCTTCATCTGGGGGATGGAGGCACTGATGTTGGGCAACTTAATGATGTTCGCAGACGGGTCTTCGGACAGCTCGCCCAGAATAGTCAGATAGTCGGGAATTCTTTGCTCGTCCGTTAGTCTGTCGGGGAAATTGGCGATAATGCGGCCAGTCAAAGAAATATCCCAAGCCTCCAGCTCTATGCCGGAACCCTTGGTGAAAGCCTGGAGAATTGGCAACAGCGAGTGCGTAGCCAAGGCCGGAGCCTCATCAATCTTGGTGTAAATTATCTTGGCCGCTTCTGGCATTTTCCTCTCCTTAGGAAACAAGCTTAATACTGGCCGTTGCCGGTCGCCGCGATGGGCGGCTGACGAGGCCATGCAAAATTGCGCGTGCGAGGCGACAGCACGAAATCAAACAAATTATACAACCCATCCGCTTGAGGCGGTAGCCCTGCTTCGGCGGCGCCCAGGACTGTCGACGCGAAGGAGGGCGAGCGGCGGTGCGGGCGAATTGAAGCAGATTAGTCTACGGTATAAACTGTTGCCGGATTTTATCGCCTGGTTCAAGCGCGTATTGGCGAAATGGCGGACGGAAGAGCGAAAGATTCCCGGCGGACGGGAAAGGGCGGTCTGACATGGTGCTCTCGCTCCCGTGACGGTTCAGACGGAACTCTAGGGTGGCAGTTCTCTCGGCCTGCGGTGATGATAAGGGCGGCCTTGATTGTGGGATTTCTAGGCCCGCTGATGGCCCTGTTCTCAAGGCGGCGAACCTTCGGGCGAGAGGTTCTCGATTCCGTTGACGGCCCAGTAATCTTTGCAGCCAATCATCTGAGCGTGGCTGACAACCCCGCGGTGCTGCTGGCCCTTCCTTGGAGTTGGCGGCTTCGCTTGGCGACGGCGGCATCCGAGGAAGTCATGCGGAGCCGCGGCAGAGGGCAGAGTTTCTTCGCGGCTTTAATCAGCAACGGCTTTCTGATTTCGCAAACCGGCTCCATCCGGGCTAGCATGAACTACTGCGGGAAACTGGTCGAGGCCGGATGGTCGCTATTGTTCTTTCCCGAAGGGATTCGGTCGGATGATGGAACGTTGGGGCCATTCAAACCCGGCATTGGCTTGCTGGCCGTTTCCCTGGAGGCGCCGGTGGTGCCGGTATATATCAGGGGCACGGACAGCGTGGTGGCCAAGGGCGGCAGCCGCCCTCACCGGGGCTATGTCGAGGTCAGATTCGGGCAACCTATACGTATTCCGGCGGGTACGAAATATAACGCAGCAGCCCAAACCATCCGGGACGCCGTGGCAGCGCTGTCCAGGGAATCTGCATTATGACACAGGGCTTACCGGCAGTTGATATATGGGGGATGGACGAGTGACTGAAACGGACCGGACATCCGCCGCCCGGATGCCGCTGCTGAGCAAGATGTTGTTCGCCTCCGACCATGTGGGTCTTCAGGCCATCAGCTACTTCCGGCAATCGTGGATTCTCTTCTTTCTCGTTCCTCCGATGGGGGAAGGGATTGCGCGGGTGCCGGATGTTTCCCTGTTGGGGTTAGGAGTGGACGCGCGGGTGTTTGCCGGCTTCCTGATTTTTGCGGGCCGGTTCGTAGACGCCTTCACCGACCCGCTAATTGGATGGTGGAGCGACCGCACCCGGAGCCGGTGGGGCAGGCGCATTCCGTTCATCCTGTTCAGCACGCCCTTCTATGCCTTGTTTGCCGCGCTGGTCTGGATTCTGCCCACCGAGGACGCCAGTCTCTGGAACGCGATTTATTTAGTGATAGTCCTGGAGCTCTTTTTCACTGCCGCAACGATGTCCAGCGGTGCGCTGGAAGCGCTGGTGCCGGAGGTAACTCGCGGAGCATCGGACAGGATGAACCTGGTGGGGCTGATTTTCCTGTTCGCCGTCTTCGGCGCAGGTCTGGGGCTGGCGGGGAGCGGTGGGCTGATTGACGCTCTGGGCTTCCAGGCGGTTGGCATTATTCTGGCCGTGGTGGGCATAGTATTCCGCTACATCTCGCTGGGAGCGGTGTGGAAGTACGCGCCGCGAGATACAGCCCCGGCCCGAGTCGATTTCTGGCGGGGGATGCGCGAGACTCTGCGCAATCCCCAGTTCATATACTACCTTCCCACCTTCGTGATGTTCACCACCGGAGTGGGAATTCTGCTGGGATGGATGCCCTTCTTCGCCTCCCAGTTGCTGGAAGCCGAAGAGGAAGGCACGGTCGCGAGTATGATTTCCACAGTGGTGATCGTTGGCGCGGTGCTTAGCGGAATAGTTTTCTGGTTCCTGCTCAACCGCTCCAGGTTCAGCAAGCGGCGGGTATATGGAGCCTGCCTGGTTGCCAGCGGGGCGGCCTTCCCGTTGTTGGGACTGACGGGCCTGTTTCCCGGCGGCGGCTTGCTGGCGCAGGGCCTGATTCTGACCTTCATCGCCGGTCTGCCGATGGCGGCCGTATTCATGCTGCCCAAGGGGTTGACTGCAGACATCGCCGACTACGACGCCATGTTGACCGGAGAACGCCGGGAAGCGATGTTCTATGCGACGCAGAACTTCTTCGAGAAGGTGACTTTCGCCCTGCCGCCGGCGTTTTTGGCCTTAGTGCTGTTATTGGGGGACACGACAGAGGACCCGCTGGGCCTCCGGCTGGCCCCCGTGCTGGCGGGATTATTGGCGTTGATGGGCATTGTGCTGTGGCACCGCTACCGCCTGCCGGACACGGTGAACCGGGAGACGGTGGCGGCGGCCGGGCTGCTACCTCGCGCCCCTGCCGGCGCGGCGGACTGACGGCGCTGCCGCCCTCGTTCATCCTGAGCTTGTCTCAGGATGAACGGATAGGACGACGGATCTAGCCAAGCGGGCAGGGCCGGAGGAATTACTTTGCCAGTTGCGCCGCCAACGATTCGACGTCGGTGGCGGGGAGCTGACAGGCGTAGTTTTCGCAGACATAGGCCGCGGGCTTGCCATTGACCAGGCCCCGGCCCTCTAGCAGTGGCAGGCCGGCGGAGGCTGCGCTGTCTGCGCTCTCCGCTCCCACTAGCACTCGGTTGGGGAGGTAGCGGCGGTTGACTTCCCGCAACAAGGTGGACGTGGCCGGGTCGTCCGGCTCGCCAATAACCGCTACTTCCTTGGGCGTCGAGAGATAGAAATCCAGCGCGGCCAGCCATCGGCCCGTGCCGGCGGGAGCGCGCCCCATCAGCTCCGCCAGCGACCGTAATGGCGCGACGGCCTTGTCGGCGTAGTCTTCGTTACCAGTCACCACGTACAACCGCAGCAACAGGTCGGAAGCCACCGACCCGCCGCAGGGCTGGGCATTGTCGAACACGTCGCGGGGCCGCACCACCAGTTCCTCGTGGCCTCGTCCGGTATCGTAGAAGCATCCCGCGGGTTCGTCCCAGAAGAGGGAAATCATCTCGTCGGCCAGTTCCACTGCGGCGTCCAGCCAGCGGCGCTCGAAGGTAGCCTCATAGAGCGACAGTAAACCGTCGGCCACGAAGGAATAATCTTCCAGAAAGCCGGGCAGTTTGGCTTGGCCTTCACGATAGGAGCGCAGGAGCCGGCCTTGAGGCCGCATATCCTCAAGCAGGAAGGCGGCGTTGCTGGCGGCTGCATCCAGGTAGTCCTGCCGCTCCAGAGCGGCGCCGGCCTCGGCGAAAGCGCGGAGCATCAGCCCGTTCCAGGACGCCAGCGCCTTGTCATCCAGTAAAGGATGCTCCCGCTCTTCGCGGGCTACGCGGAGGGCCTCCTTGCCGCGCCGGATGACTTCCACTAAACGTTCCAGTGAAATTCCCCGGCGCTGAGCAAAGTCAGCAGCCTTTACTGGGATGTTCAGTATGTTCTTGCCCTCGAAGTTGCCCCTGGGGGACACTCCGAAGAAGGCGTTGAATAGGGCAGCTTCTTCTCGGCCCAGCACCGCCTCGATTTCCTGAGGCGTCCAGACGAAGAACTTCCCTTCCTCGCCCTCGCTGTCAGCGTCGGTGGCCGAGAAGAAGCCGCCATGCTGTCCGGTCATTTCCCTTAGAACGTAGTCCAGAGTTTCCTCTGTAATGCGGCGGTACAGGGCGCGTCCAGTGGCCAGCCAGGCATGGAGGTACAGCCGGGCCAGCAGCGCATTGTCGTATAGCATCTTCTCGAAATGAGGCACCAGCCAGAAGGAATCGGTGGAATATCGATGGAAGCCGCCGCCAATCTGGTCATAGATACCGCCCCGGGCCATCTTTTCGAGGGTCAGGTCGAGCATCGAGAGAGCGCGGTCATTGTGGCCGTGGGCGTAGTAGCGCAACAGGATTTCTAGGGTCATAGCCTGCGGGAACTTGGGCGCTGAACCGACGCCGCCGTTCTGGTAGTCGAAGTTGGTCGCCAGTTGATTGTAGGAATTGTGCAGGATGCTTTCATCCAATGCGCCGGTGCCGCGGGGCATATTGGCGGTGCGGCCCATCTGTTCGGTCAATTGCCCGGTGACTCGTTGTATCTCCGAATGGCTATTGCGGTAGGCCTGGGCGACTGTCTCCAGCAGACGAGGGAATCCGGGCATATTGGGGCGGTCTACGGGGGGGAAATAGGTGCCGCCGTAAAAGGGCTTGCAGTCCGGCGTGAGGAATACGGTCATGGGCCATCCGCCGCTGCCGGTGAGCATCTGGACTGCCTCCATATAGACGGCGTCCAGGTCGGGGCGTTCTTCACGGTCAACCTTGATGTTAATGAAGTGCTGGTTCATTAACTCGGCGATGGCGTTGTTCTCGAAGGACTCCCGCTCCATCACGTGGCACCAGTGGCAAGCGGAATACCCTATGCTGAGCAGAATAGGCTTGTCTTCGTCTTTGGCCCGTGAGAGCGCCTCCTGACCCCACGGGTACCAATCCACGGGGTTGTTGGCGTGCTGGAGCAGGTATGGACTGGTCTCGTCAATCAGCCGGTTGGGCATTGTGCCTCATCTTCTCCGGCGGGCGCCGGATGGGGGAGTCTTGTTTTGAAGGACGGTCGAGCTACAACAGCCTCAGCCGCCGCAGGTCGTCTTCCGTCCATTTGGTGGCGCGAAGTACGCTGGCGAGGGTTTTTCTGGTCAACGTTTCGCCGCCGGTATGGCAGTGAATGAAGGTATTTCTGCCATCCTGATGACTGTAAACAAATCCGCTGGGTCTAGTATTTCTGGATATTAAGAATCCGTCGCGTTCCAGGGCCTGTATCATTTACCGCACTGGAGTGTTGCGCAGCAAATGAACTAGCGGCCCAGGATTGTTCATATGGTTACAGCTATTACACCGGACTCAGTAACTATGGCGCGTTTTTCCACTTCCAGCGGAATAGGGTCACCGTGTTCCAGCATCACTTCCAGCAATGCTTGGGCTCCTTCCTGCAACATTGTTATGGCTTCCTCTTTGTTATAGCCCCAAGCGGCGCAACCTGGGAAATGCGGCACTTCGGCGCTCCATCGTCCGTCTTCCTCCTGCTCAACTTCCGCATCCAGGATATAAGTTTTCATATCTTTCTCTCTCGTCCGGTTTTCCCGTTGCGGACCGGGCTGCTTTAGCTGGAGGCCCACGCTTTGGATTCCCCGGCCAGCAGCTCCGCGAAATCGGCCAGCGGCATTGCGCCCAGGTCGCCGCCGTCGCGGCTGCGGACGGCTACTGCGCCGGCTTCCGCCTCCCGGTCTCCCACCACCAGCATATAAGGCACCTTTTGTAGCTGGGCGGTGCGGATTTTCTGGTTCATGCGCTCGTTGCGGCTGTCTATCTCGGCGCGGAAACCTTGGGCGGCAAGGGAAGATAGAACGCCTTGGGCGTATTCGGCATGGCGGTCGGCTATTGGGATGATAACCGACTGCACCGGGGCCAGCCACACGGGAAACGCGCCGCCATAATGCTCGATAAGCACGCCGAGAAAGCGTTCCATGGAGCCGAGAATGGCGCGATGAACCATGTAGGGACGGCTGCGCCCGCCCTGGTCGTCCTGGTAGGTGAGGTCAAAGCGTTCGGGAAGGTTGAAGTCGAATTGCACCGTGGTGCACTGCCAGGCGCGGCCTAGGGCGTCGGTGATGTTGATGTCTATCTTGGGCCCATAGAATGCGCCCCCACCATCATCTACGGTAAAGGGCAGGCTGCGCGTTTCCAAGGCGCCCTGCAGGGAGCCGGTGGCGTGTTCCCACATTTCGAGGTCGCCTACGTATTTCTCGGGTCGGGTGGACAAGGCAATTCGGTAGTCCGAGAAGCCGAAGGCCGCCATCAGCTCGAAGGTCAGTTCCAGCACGCCGCCTATTTCGTTCTCAACCTGTTCTGGGCGGCAGAAGATGTGGGCATCGTCCTGGGTGAAGCCTCGAACCCGCATCAGTCCGTGGAGCACGCCGCTGCGCTCGTAGCGGTAGACCGTTCCTAGCTCGGCGAAGCGAAGGGGCAGCTCCCGGTAGCTGCGAAGAGCGGAGCGATAGATGGTGATATGGAAGGGGCAGTTCATCGGTTTCAGGAAGTATTCCTGCTCGTCTACCTCTACCGCCGAGAACATACCGTCACGGTAAAAGTCCAGATGCCCGCTGGTCTGCCACAAAGCCGACCGGCCGATGTGGGGGGAATACACCACGTCGTAGCCGCGGCGGTAATGAATATCCTTCCAGTAGTCCTCGATGAGAGATCGGACGCGGCCGCCCTTGGGGTGCCAGACGACTAGGCCAGGGCCTATTTCGTCGTGGATGGTGTAAAGTCCCAACTGTCGGCCCAAGGTTCGATGGTCGCGGCGCTCCGCCTCTTCCAGGCGGGCCAGATGGTCGCTCAGTTCCTGTTCCGACTCGAAAGCGGTGCCATAGATACGCTGCAACATGGAGCGCTTCTCGTCGCCTCTCCAGTAGGCCCCTGCCACGCTGAGCAGCTTCATGGCGGGAATTTCGGCGGTGTTGGCGACATGGGGGCCTTGGCACAGGTCAACGAACCCGTTGTGGCGATATATGGATATGACAGCGGAGTTGTCTAGCCCTTCAATAAGCTCCAGCTTGTATGGCTGGTCGGCGAACAGCTCTTGGGCCTGTTGCCGGGTAAGCTCTTCGCGCTCGAAAGGGAAGGCGCCAGTGATGGCCTCCTGCATCAGTGCTTCGATTTCATCCAAGTCTTCGGGAGTGAAGGGGCGGGAGACGTCAAAGTCGTAGTAAAAGCCGTCTTGGGTGGGCGGCCCGATTCCCATTTTCGCTTCGGGAAACAGCTTCAACACCGCGTCGGCCATCACGTGGGCTGCTGAGTGCCGCATAGCGTGGCGGTGGGCGTGAGCTTCGCTGACGTCGCCGTGGTCAAGAGCACCGTGGTCCAGCATGGTTCATTCCTGCATGGGCGTAAAAATATGTGACTAGCATTATAGCCCAACTGCTTATGATAGTTCTCGGAATAGCGGTATAATGCCTTTCCCAAAGAGGCTAACCCAAGGAGCGGCTTATGACCACTAAAGAGGACTTGGAAGCGTTTGTGACTTCGGTCACTTGTCCGGAGGACTTCGATGAATTCTGGGGCGGAGTTCTAGCAGATCTGGCCGAGCTTCCGCTGGAGCCAACGGCGGCGCCGGACCCGTTGCGCAGCAACGATGATGTAAAGGTTTATCAAGCTACCTACCGCAGTTTGGACGGGCTGGAAATTTTCGGCTGGTACAGCGTGCCGGCCGTAGGCAATGGGCCGTTTCCGGCTATCCTGGCGTTGCCCGGCTACAAGTCGGAACCCGCGCTGCGGCGGGACTGGGGGCGTAAGGGCGTTGCCGTTCTATCGGTGGCGGTTCGAGGAAAGCTGCCCAGCAGCGCCGGGTTCAATCCCGGTTACCCCGGCCTGCTGACCATTGGAGTCGAGAGCCGGGAGACCTACAGTTATCGGGGGGTTATCTCCGACTGTTCCCGCGGGGTGGACTTCCTGCTGTCGAGGCCGGAGATTGACGCGGAACGCATCTTCGCTTGCGGCAGCAGTCAGGGCGGTGGCCTTACGCTGACGACCGCCGGTCTACGCCCGGAAATTAAGGGGGGAGTATCCGGTTATCCGTTCATCTGCTGCTTCCCTGAGTCAATGAAAATGCTCCGGTCGTACCCTTATGACGAACTTTCCTGCTATGTTCGCGCTTACCCGGAACGGGAGACTCAGATGCTGGAGACCTTGCGGTATTTCGATGCGGTCAACTTCGCTCCGCGAATCAAGTGTCCCATGGTAGTGGGCATCGCGCTGGAGGACGAAGTCTGCCCGCCGGAGACCAGCTACGCGGCCTACGACCGTCTGGGGGGCGAGCGGGAACTGTGGCTGTTTCCTGAATCCGGCCACGGCAACGCCCATGATTATCCCAAGCAGGAAACCGCTTGGCTGGAGCAGCGCATAGCCGCCTCGCAGCCCATGGCAGTTAGATGATGACGCCGGGAGATTTCTGGCAAAGGACCGAGGCGCAACTGGCGGAAACACCTATGGACATCTCGGTCAGCCGCGACGTTTTTTATTCCCAACCGGAATGGGATGTGTACCGCCTGAGTTACAACACTTCCGGGGGCCATCGACTGTTTGCTTGGATGTCGGTTCCCAAGGATAGGAGCGGTCCCTATCCTGCTTTGCTTCGGATGCCGGATTACGCCAGCGTCCATGACATAATCTACACGTCGCTTCGCCACCGGGCAGTAGTGATGAACGCCACTCATCGCGGGCAGAGAAACAGCGACGGCGCCTATCGCGCCAGCTACCCGGGTCTGCTGACCGACGGAATCGGCGAGGGTGAATCGTGGGTCATGCTGGGAGCTTATGCGGACGCCTTGCGGGCGTTGGACGCCCTGCTGGGACAGGGCATCGCGCAGATAGGCCCAGTGGGGCTGTGGGGTGCCGGGTTGGGCGGTAGTCTGGCCTTGTCGCTGGCTTCGCGCCGTCCGCGGGTTGACGCCGTGGCCGCCGATACGCCGGTGCCCCTGGGACATCCGTCCGTTTTGGAGCCTGGGCTGGGTTATCCGCTGGGGGAAATCGGCGACTACCTGCGCGCTCACCCAGAACGGTGGGCGGACGTAGAGCGGACTATGGGTCTGTTGGCCCCGCTGGCCGACGCCGCCAGCGTATCAGCGGCCGTGCTGCTCAGCGCGGGGCGATTCGACCGGGGAACCTGCCCCCTCGCCTTCGCCGAGGAATTGGCCGGGGCGTTGCCAAATTGCGACCTGCGGCTCTACGACGGAGCCGCCGAGGGAGGTGGCCACATACATGCCGTAACCCGCACTGGCTGGCTGTCGGAGCGGCTGGGACTGACATAGCCAGGTAAAGGCTACTGCTATAATGGAGAGAAAGCTTTTTCGCCGCGCAACCTGAACTCTGCGAGGGGCGCGCGGCTGTTTCTGGAGACGAACCGCGCTTATGGACCAGTTGAGACAAGAGATCGCATATCTGTCGGAAAAAATTACGGCCCTGGTGGGGCGTCTTTGACCTCAGTGGCAAGGAATCTACTATAGCCGAACTGGAACTGGAGTCCACCGAGCCGGACTTCTGGAACGACCACCTGCAAGCCCAGCGCAAGATGCGGCAGATGGGCCATCTGCGGGATGCCGTGACCCTCTGGCGCGACCTGGACTCGCGCTGCCGGGACCTTCTCGAACTAGCTGAGCTGGCCATCGAAGAAGGGGACTTTTCGATACAGGAAGAATTGGAAACCAGTACCGCACGGCTGGCCAAGGAACTGGCTCGCGAAGAAGTAAAACTCACCCTGTCTGGCCCCTATGACGACCACTCGGCTATTGTTACCGTTCACTCGGGCGCCGGCGGCACCGATTCGCAGGATTGGGCGCAGATGCTGTTGCAGATGTATGTTGGCTGGGCGGAGACGGGGAAGCGTCCGGTGGAAGTGATGGATTTGTCCTACGGCGATGAAGCCGGGCTACGCAGCGGCACAATGGAAGTGGGCGGAACCCACGCCTTCGGCTACTTGAGTGCGGAGCAGGGCATCCACCGTCTGGTGCGGCTTTCGCCCTACGACCCCAACAACCTGCGGCATACGTCCTTCGCTAATGTGGAGATACTGCCCGCCGTAGAGAGCGAGGCGGATGTTGGCATCCGCCCGGAAGATGTGCGGATGGATACTTTCCGGTCCAGCGGGCCGGGAGGCCAGAACGTGCAGAAAGTGGCATCCGCCGTCCGGCTGACTCACCTGCCCACGGGTATTGTGGTTTCCTGCCAGACGGAGCGTTCCCAGCACCAGAACCGGGAATACGCTATGCGCATTCTGCGTGCCCGGCTGCTCAAACGCCAGGATGACGAGCGTGCCGAGGAATTGGCCCGTATCCGTGGAGAACGGGCCAACCCGGAATGGGGCCATCAGATACGCAGCTATGTCCTCCATCCCTATAAGTCGGTGAAAGACCACCGTACCAACTTGCAAAGCGCTAATCCGGACGGCGTGCTGGAGGGCGCGATTGACCCATTCATCGAGGCGTATCTGATGCAGAAGCTGGGGGCCTAATCGCCAATAAGGTCTGGAATCGGAACCGAAGCACCATAGGAGAAGGGGCGGTCTCAACGACCGCCCCTGATTCGTGCGCCCGGTCCGGATGTTGCCGGGAGGTTAGCAATTGCCCAACAGGTGCCCCAGTCGCAGCTTCTTGGTAATCAGATAATTGCGGTTCTCATCATTCACCGAGGCCTCTAGGGGGATGCGGTCTTGGATTTCAAGCCCGAAGCCGGATAGGCCGGCCATCTTGCCGGGATTGTTGGTGAGCAGCCGCAACTTCGAGACGCCGAGGTCGAGGAGTATCTGCGCCCCGGCTTCGTAATGGCGCATATCGGCGTCGAATCCGAGGGTCAGGTTGGCTTCGACGGTGTCCAAGCCGGTGTCCTGCAACGAATAAGCCTTAATTTTGTTGTGTAGGCCGATGCCCCGGCCTTCCTGCCGCATATAGAGCAGAACGCCGGTGCCTTCTTTGGAGAGGGCTTTCAGGGCCAGCCCCAACTGCTCGCCGCAGTCGCAACGCATACTGCCGAACACGTCCCCCGTCAGGCACTCGCTGTGGATGCGAACCATCACGGGGTCATCCGGGTTCCATTCGCCGATGGTCAAGGCGATATGCTCCCCCTGTTCAAAGTAGCTGCGATAGCCGATGGCTTTGAACACGCCATGGTGAGTGGGCAGCCGGGTCTCGGCTACTCGCTCGATGAGCCTCTCGTGGTGACGGCGGTGGGCGATAATCTGGGCGATGCTGAGGATTTTCAGGTCGTGGGTTTCGGCGAACTCCTCGAGCTGGGGCAGGCGGGACATGGAGCCGTCTTCGTTCATCATTTCGCAGACAATGCCGGCGGGGTACATTCCGGCAAGGTTGCAGAGATCTACTATGGCTTCCGTATGCCCGGGCCTGGCAAGCACGCCGCCCGGGTGGTAGCGAAGGGGAAAGAGATGGCCCGGCCTGGTGAAATCGCAGGGGAGGGCGGCGGGGTCAATCATGGCCTTGACCGTCAGCGCCCGGTCGAAGGCCGAGATGCCGGTGGTGGTGCCGATGTTGTAATCCACGGAGACCGTGAAGGCCGTCTTGTCCTTTCTGCCCGCGTTCTGGCTTATCATAAGCGGCATCTGGAGCTCGTCCAGCCGCTCGCCGATAATGGGCATACAAAGCAACCCCCGGGCATACTTCACGATGAAGTTAATGGCCTCCGTAGTCACAGTATCGGCGGGCATTACAAGGTCTCCCTCGTTTTCCCGGTTTTCATCGTCTACAACGATCAGCAGTTTGCCCGCTTTTAGCTCATCTAGCGCCTCTTCCAGACTACACAGGGGCATAATTTCGTCCATCTCCTACGCTGGCTAACCCCGCCCGCCTTCACCGCTTCAGCAGGTTTTCCACGTACTTGGCCAGTATGTCAGCCTCTAGGTTAACCCTTGTGCCAACTGATAGTGTTTGCAGGTTAGTATTGCGCAAGCTATATGGTATCACAGCCAGCGTGAACGAGGAAGTGCCTACTTTTACCACGGTCAAACTTATGCCGTCAACAGCGATAAACCCTTTCTCGACTATGTACGGCATCAGCCTTTTGGGGGCCCGCACACGGAAAATTATGGAGTCGCCCTCTTCTTTCACGGATGTGATGCGGCCCACGCCGTCCACATGACCCTGCACGATATGCCCGCCCATGCGGTCCGAGGCTGAGAGCGCCCGCTCCAGGTTGACCATCCCGCCGGCTGCCAGATCGCCGAGGGATGTACGGCGCATGGTCTCCGGCGACAGGTCCACCGAAAACTCGGAATCGGACAGCGACACCGCGGTGAGACAAGCGCCGTTCACCGCGATACTGTCTCCCAGTTTGAGGTCAGACATAACCCCTTGGGCCTGAATGGTCATGCCATTGCTGCTGATGCTGGCTACTGAGCCGATTTCTTCGACGATACCGGTGAACATTACTTGTTGCTCCGCCCCTTTTGAGTTGGCAAACCCGCCATCGCTCCAACCTAGCGTCAAGGCTGATAGGGTTTTGAGTTATTGTAGGGTTTTGAGTTATTGTTAGACAGGCGATGGCGGATAGCCGGTAATAAGCCAGTCCACCCCAATCCGGCGGATGGAAGCCCTTTCCAGACGCACGGCCTGAGCCATCAGTTCCGCGCCTGCGCCCTCGACGGGTGAAGCGGCGTCGCTGCCGCCGATAACGACCGGGGCGACAAAGGCGCGCACCTTGTCAACCAGCCCGCTGTCGAACAGCGAACCCAGGGTTTTGCCCCCGCCTTCCACCAGAAGGTTTACGATGCCGCGCTGCCCCAGGTCGGAGAGCGTTTCTTGGACGCACACCAAGCCGTCGGCGGTGGAACCCACCGGCACGACCTCCGCGCCCGCTTGTTCCAGCCCCCGGATATTAGCGGCGGGCGCTTGCCGGGTAGTGTATACCAGCGTTCGGCCCGGTTGGCGCAATAACTGGCGCTCCGCAGGCATCCGGCATTTGCTATCCAGGGCAACCCGCACCGGTTGCCGCGCTAGAGGAAGGTTGTCTTCGCCGCGGGCGGTCAGTTGCGGGTCATCGGCCAAGACAGTGTTCGCGCCGACCATCACCGCGTCGCTTTCCCGGCGCATCTTCTGCACCAAGGCCCGGGCGTCGGGGCCGGTCACCCACTTGGAATCGCCGGTTCGAGTAGCTATCTTGCCGTCCAGGCTCATGGCGAATTTGGCGGTGGCAAAGGGCATTCCCGTCTTGATGTGTTTACTGAAGCCCTCGTACAGTTCGCGGGCCTGCTCCCATTCCGGCGAATCATCAGGCATAACCGACACCCTGATTCCTGCCCGGCGCAGCTCGGCAATGCCTTTGCCGGAAACTACGGGATTGGGGTCGGCAAAAGCTACGATAACCTGGGCAATGCCAGCTTCAATGACCGCGCGGGTGCAGGGGGGAGTGCGCCCCCAGTGGCAACAAGGCTCCAGCGTAACGTAAAGGGAAGCGCCCTTGGCTGCTTCCCTGGCCTGTTCCAAGGCGACCACTTCGGCGTGGGATTGCCCCGGCGGCTGAGTCGCGCCGCGGCCCATGATGGCGCCATCCTTGATCACTACCGCGCCCACTGCCGGGTTGGGGCTGGTGGCGCCCAGCGCTTGCCGCGCCAGGGCAATGGCCTGGCCCATGAAGGTCATTCGGCGCCCCGGTGCCGGCCTAAGAATTCTTCGGAGAAGCGGCTGGCGGTAGGCCCGGTCTGCCCTTGGTACTTGCTGCCCAAACCCTCGGAGCCGTAGAGCCTGTCGGCGGGGGTCGTAAGGCGCAAGTAGGAAATCTGGCCGATTTTCATGCCGTAGTACAGGGTGATGGGCAGGCGGGCGAGATTACTCAGTTCCAGAGTCAGATGACCCTTCCAGCCAGGATCCACAAAGCCGGCGGTGGAGTGAATCACCAGTCCGATACGGCCCAGGCTGCTTTTCCCTTCGAGGCGGGCCACCAGGTCATCGGGAAGCTCGATGTGCTCCAGGGTGCTACCGAGCACAAACTCTCCGGGATGGAGGATGAAGGGCGCATCGTCGCCAATCTCGACAGTTTCAGTGAGACCTTCCAGCGCCGTCTTGACGTCTATATGGGGACGCCGGGAGGCGGTAAAAACCAGCAGCTTGCGGTCAAGACGAAGGTCTACGCTGGCCGGCTGAATATCTTCCTGATTCAGGGGCGAAATTACTATGCGGCCCTTGGCTAGCTCCTCCTTAATCGTCTTGTCGCTCAATACCATGAGGTAATTATGGCAGTATGCGCACCCCAATAGGTTGAGCGAATTCTAGCAATATGTCCCGCTATCTGCAAGCCGCAGAGAGCGAGATGCCGACAGCGCGCCGTCCGGTTACTCCTGAGTTTCCAAGGCGGAGCCTATGAGAAACACGCCCTGAACGCTGGCGGTAATTTCCAACTCCCCGGGAGATATGGGCGTAGGCGCGCCGTACATGGCCGCCATCTCATCCCGGGCATATAACGGCGTCTGCACCGGTATACTGGCCGAATGCTCGGTCAAATAGACCAAGGGGCCCAGCTCCACGCCGGAAAACTGCGCCAGCATACCCGCTTTGCGCTTCATATCGTCCACGGCGTTGGACAGGGCCATATCCGCCAACTTCTGGCGGTTGCTTATCTCAAAGCTGATGCCGTTGATACGGATGCTGTCACTAGCGGCTTCAGTTACGGAGTCAATAACCGTTCCGGCGTTGTTCAGGTTCCGTACTTTCACTGTCACCTGATTGCTGGCGACATATCCGGTAATCACTGATTCCCAGGATTTCCAGCAGGAGGCACCCTCCCCGCTGCTATCTTCTGGGCAGTGGGTGACTTCTACGCTCCGGTAATGGGGGGCGATATTGTAATGGGAGGTTTGGATGTCGCTGGAGGCTATGCCGGCTTCCATCAATGCTCTTTGGACTCCCGTCATTGCTTCGGCTGCTTCCGTGCGGGCTGTCGCGGCGGAACTGGCATTAACTTCAACCTCTAGGGAGATGACGGCCATGTCCGGCGCGCCGCTGGCCGTGCCCTGACCGTTCACCCAGATTCCCGACGGGCCGTTATATCCCATCTCCGCGCTTCCGTTCTGCGCTATCCCGGCATCGGCACCTGGTTCCTGGGCCTGTCCGGAAGCAGTCCAGAAAAATATAGCCAGGAACAGGATTAGAACCGCCGGAATTAGCAAATACAACCTTTTGCCGCCAATCAATTGAGCCATAGACACACTCCGCTTCATTAAGCCTGAATTTGGCTGACCTTAAGGTTGCCCAACTAGGATGCCCTGTCCGGCTTCCCGAGGGAGGGAGGTGCCGTCCGGGGCAAGGACTGCCCAAATACCCTGAGATGCCCGGCCATCATCCCTGAAAGTTCACTCGCCCGTCCAGCAAGGCGCGAGCCATGACGAACTTGTGAATTTCCGACGTTCCGCCGCCGATACGGGCGTGGCGGAGCAGGTGATACCAGTGGGCAATAGGAAGGTCGAGGGTCTCGCCGGTGCCGCCGAAGACCTGCATTATCTTGTCGATACTGCGGCATCCCCACTCTCCGGCGCAGTACTTAATCATGGAAGCCTCCACGCGCACGTCGTCGCCGGCATCGGCCCGTGCCGCCGTCTCGCGGGTGGCCGCCCGGAGAGTCATGATGTCTATATATACGTCGGTGAGCATCCATTGGATTGCTTGCCGGTCGGCTATGGGACGCCCGTAGGTGACTCGTTGCTTCGACCATTCGACGGCCATTTCCAGCGCCCGGCTCAGAATGCCGAGGGCCATAGAGCCTCGCAGCAGCCGGTCGTGATGCACCAGCCATTTCTGGCCTAAAGTGAAGCCGCGCCCGACTTCCCCCAGCACCTTGGTCTGGGGGACTCGCACGTTGTCCAGATGAACCGTGTGCTGCTGAGACTTGCTGGGATTGATCCAGATGCGAAGGGGATCAAAGGACAATCCGGGGCTGGGGTTGTCTACGATGAACATGGTAATACCGCCCCGCTGCCGCTTTTCGGGGTCGGTCACCGCCTGCACCAGGATGTAATCGGAACTGGCCGCCCCGGAGATGAAAGTCTTAGTGCCGTTCAGTACCCAATCGTCGCCGTCCAGAACCGCGCGGGTCTGCATCATGCCGCCGGGGTCCGAGCCTGCCTCCGGTTCGGTCTGCCCGAAGGCGTAATGCAGCTCTCCCCGGATGGAGGGCAACAGATATTGCTGCTCCTGCTCCGGGGTGCAGTTGCCGATCATCATCATAGGCACCGGCGAGGTGGGAAGCTGTACAATGCTCTTGTGCACCTCTTCGTCCAGCACCACGTGGCCCAGCGCGCCCATGCCGCCCCCGCCATACTCTTCAGGTACGAAAGAGGTATAGATTCCGGTGTCTTTGGAAATCTGGTTCAGCCGGGCCCACTTATCCGGGGTCAGCGTGCCTAGGATGCCCTGAAGGGCCTCGGCGATGCCGCGGGGCGCGCCTTCGTCCTCAACGCCGTCCAGCGTTGGGTTGGCTAGGTATTCGGCCTCCAGCGGGTAGCACTCGTCCTTGACTATCTGCCGGATGGTGAGCTTTAGAGCCTCCAGCTCCGGAGGCAGGCCCGCCTGTTCTGCAATCATGGAAGTTCTTTTCTCCTGGAGTTTTTTCGAGCTTAAACCGGTGAAAGAGAATATGCGCGGCCCTTTAGCACTCCATCCACGGATATAAAGCGTCAGAACTATCAGTATCAGTATCCGTGGGTATCAGTATCACGGGATGTGTAGACGCGCTATTTTATAATGCGGCGGCCTTCATTGCCAGCGGCAAGGGACACCCTCGCTCTATATCCAATTCCTTAGGAACGGAATTCGATTCCATACCGGCGAAGATTACACAGACAGAGTAATCGCATAGGGGCGCCTTAATACCCCGTCATTCCGGTCTTCCCCCGGCATTCCGGTCTTCCCCCGGCATCCCCGCCTTCCCCGTCATTCCGGTCTTCCCCCGGCATTCCGGTCTTCCCCCGTCATTCCCGCGAAAGCGGGAATCCACGAACCAAATCAGGCGGCATAGTTCCGAGTGAACTTGGATTTTAGGTTCAATTCTCAACCTCTTACGATTGCATTCACAGAGCGAGAAAGCATAGGTGGTAGAGCGTGGCCTAATATCAGATTTACAGACCTGAGATTTGACTGGGCCTTTTCAGTATGGGGTAACAGCACTTTGAGTTTACTGAGCTATTGGTGGCATTCCAGCCTGCAACAGTCTGGACGAGGTATTATCACAATCCGCACCGCCGAAACCCTCCTAGTGCTGACTTTCGCGCCCTGAGCGATGAGCAGCTTGCCGTGGCCGAGGACATCTTCAACGAGTTCCGCGAGCTGGAGCTGTTGCCGGCCTACCTGGCGAACACAGACGACAACCGCGCCCGGCTGGACCGGCGAGTGGTATGCGACCTGCTGGGCTTCGGCGAGGAAACGTATCAGGGCGTGCGGCGGCTGGTGGCCAAGGGGTGCGCCGAACCTTCGGTCCACGGCGGCAAGGAGCGGCCCAAGAACGCGCAACTGGCGGTGTAGAATGGAGACAGGGCAACGCAATGGGGATGGGAAATGAACCTGAAAGGCACAATCAAAGGGCAGACCGTAGAACTCGACGAACCCATCGGCCTGCCGGAAGGCCAGCGGGTGGATGTGGCTGTCTGGCCAGAGATAGTCCCAATAAAGCTCACGCCCGGGGAACTCGCCATCGCGCAAGCCGAGTACGAAGCGATGATGCGCGATAGCCCGGCTTACCGCATCCTTAAGCCCTTGCCGACCACAGGTCATGGGGTCACCAACGAGATGGTGAACAGAATCCGGGAAACGATGGGGTTTTAAGCCATCATGTCGTTGCTGGATATCAATGTCCTTGTCGCTTTGCTTGATCCGAACCACTCAAGCCTCGTAAGGGCGTCCGGTTGGTTCGATCTCAACTATGCGGACGGCTGGCAACCTGTCCTTTGACGCAAAACGGTTGTATCCGAGTCTTGTCCCAGCCTCGATATCCAGGCTGGGTAAGCGTAATCAAGACTATGGAGCGGCTGCGGGTTGCCGTGTCCACAGAACACCACCAATTCATCAACGACGACATCAGCCTGCTCGATGATGCGCTGGTGGACGCCCGGCGTTTGTTGGGCTACCAGCAGATAACGGACGTGTATCTGCTGGCCTTAGCAGTAGCGCGCGATGCGCGGCTGGTGACTTTGGACACGCACATTCTTCTTGGTGCTGTCCGGGGGCGAGCCAAAGCCACCTGGTTGTAATTTAGCTTCGGCCGGACCTCGCTGCCCCATGCCGGCCTTCGTTCCCGTGTTAGAATGTAGGGCGGCAATCGACTGCTAGTTGTATGTTCAATAGACAGGCGTAATCAGGCGTAATGCAGTTCCGCAATCTTCCCAGCGTAGACAGCGTTCTGGCTGTGCCTAGCGTGGCGTCGGCGGCATACAGCCGCGAGTGGGTCGTGGAGCTAGTGCGGGAGGAACTGGAAGCCGCCCGCCAGCGCATACGGCAAGGGGGCGAGGCCGACGGAGCCGAGGAAATCGCCGCGCTGGTCTGTCGGCGGGCGGAGGAGGCCGGGCGGGCCGAACCGCAGCGGGTCATCAATGCCACCGGGGTTGTCATCCACACCAACCTGGGGCGCGCCCCCCTAAGCCGCGCCGCAATGCAAGCCGCTGAGGATGCCTCCGCCGGATACTCCAACCTGGAGTTTGACCTCGATTCGGGACGGCGGGGCTCGCGGCAGGCGCGACTGGAATCGCTGTTGCAGCGGCTTACCGGGGCAGAGGCGGCCCTTGCCGTGAACAACAACGCTTCGGCGGTGCTGCTGGGGCTGCTGGCCCTGGCCGCCGGCCGCGAGGTCATCGTGTCTCGCGCCGAGGCCGTGGAAATCGGCGGCGGCTTCCGGGTGCCGGATGTGCTTCGCCAGAGCGGGGCGATACTGGTGGACGTGGGCACCACCAATCGCACCTATCTGCGGGACTACCAAGAGGCTACCACTGCCGACACCGCCGCTTACCTGAAGGTTCATGCCAGTAATTTTCGGATTGAAGGTTTCACCGCCGAGGTGGAATCGAAGGAGCTGGCCGGGCTAGGAGACCGTCTGGGCGTAGCGGCGCTGCACGATGTGGGGAGCGGCAGTCTGTTGCCCACTGAGCGGTATGGGTTGGTCCACGAGCCGATGCCGCAAGAGAGCGTGCGCGCCGGCATAGGGCTGGTTTTCTTCTCCGGGGACAAGCTGCTGGGCGGGCCGCAAGCGGGGATTGTAGTCGGGCGGCAGGAGCTGGTGACTCGCCTGGCCCGGCATCCGCTGGCCCGCGCCGTGCGGATAGACAAGCTGAGCCTAGCCAGCCTCAACGCCACGCTGGCACATTATCTGAGAGGCGAGGCGGAACGGGAGATACCGGTCTGGCGGATGATTTCCGCTCCTTTGGAATCGTTGCGGGAGAGGGCCAACGGCTGGAAGGAGCAACTTTCCGGGCCTTACAGCGTGGTTGAGTCGCGGTCTGCTGTGGGAGGGGGCAGCCTGCCGGGGGAGACGTTGCCGACGTGGGCCCTGGCCCTGGATGCGTCGGCGTCGCCAGGAGGCGCGGAGGGCGTGATGCGCCGCTTGCGGGAGGGGCGTCCCCCGGTAATCGCGCGGGTGGAGAATGAACGGGCGCTTTTCGACCCCCGCACCGTCGGGCCCGGCGAGGATGGCGAACTGCTGGCGGCCTTGCGTAGTCTAAGCGGCTAACCGGGTACAAGCTGGATAATCTGGGTATAAGCAACGGGGAAGAATTTCGGAGCGAAGCAGGCAATGACCGACTATCTGCTGGTGCATGGACCGGGGCAAGGCTCCTGGGTTTGGGGCAAGGTCTGGGGGCGGATGACGGCCCCGGTGGAGCATCCGCCAACGCTGCACAAGTCGCGCCGGGCCAACCGCGTGCACCCGATTGACCTTCCGGGCCACGGGCCGGACGCGCAAGGCGACACTGCTGCCGTCCGTATGGAGGAGTGCGTTAACGTCATCACCCACGCGGTGGAGCAGGAGCAATTGAAGGACTTGGTGCTGGTAGGCCATGGGATCTCGGCGGCGATTGTTCTGGAAGCCGCCCGGCATCTGCCCACGCCCCCGAAACGGCTGGCGCTGGTGGGCGCGGCCATCCCCCAAGGCCAGAGGCCGCTAATCAGTGCTTGCGCCGGCGGCGTGCGCTCCTGGTTCCGGCTGTCTTCGCTGTTCAGCGCGCTGTCGCGAAGGGAGTTCAAGTTTCCTGTGCCGGTGATAAGGCGCTTCATGTGCAACAGCATGGAAACCATGGAAATAGTTCAGATTCTCGGCTTCTTCGGGCCAATTCCCACTCGCTTGCTCCAGTCGCGGCTGTCCGGGGAGGCTAGAACCGACTTGCCCGCTCCGCTGACTTGCATCGTGCTTACGGAGGACCGGCTGGTCTCGCCAACGGCGCAGCGCCGTACCGCCCGGCGCCTGAACAGCGAGGAGCTGCTGGAGATAGACGCCTGCCACATGGCGGCGTGGCAGAAGCCGGAAGCCGTGGCCGACGCGCTGCTGCGCTATGCTTGAGATTTAGATATACCGGCAGCGCCAATATGAAACGGGCCGGCTAACGGCCCGTTTCATATTGGCGCTGATTGCTTGCTTAGGCGCCGCTCCGGATTACCAGCCAGGACGGCGCTGGCCGCAGTTGCCGCAGAACACGTCGCGCATCGGGCCATTCTCATAGCCGCACCTTTCGCAGCTCCAGACAGCAACCATCATCGAAGAAATCATTAAAATCACCTCAGCGATTTTATGGACTTTGCCCGGGCGCCGGTTCGATGAAACCCGGCGGGATAACCGGCCTAATGGTGGTGGCCGTGGTGGTCGGGTTTCTCCTCTTCCTCGGGCGTTATCAGCGAGTAGGTGGTCAATATCATGCCAGCCACGCTGGAAGCGTTTTCCAAGGCCGAGCGGGATACCTTGGTCGGGTCAATGATGCCCCTTTCCACCATGTCGCCATATTCGCCGCGGGCCGCATCATAGCCGAAGTTGCGGTCGCCGCTGCGCCGCAATTCGTCCACCACAACGGCCGGCTCTCCGCCGGAGTTGCGGGCGATGATGCGCACCGGCTCTTCCAGCGCGCCCCTCAGGATGACGCGGCCCACTGCCTCGTCGCCGATGAGGTTGACGCCGTCTAGGGCCGACAGGGCGCGAATGTAGGCAACGCCGCCGCCGGGCACAATACCCTCTTCCACGGCTGCACGAGTGGCCGACAAGGCGTCTTCCACGCGAGCCTTGCGGTTCTTCAGCTCTGGTTCGGTGGGCGCGCCGACTTTCACTACCGCAACGCCGCCAGACAGCTTGGCCAGCCGTTCTTGCAGCTTTTCCTTGTCGTACTCTGAAGTGGTTTCCTCGATGAGGACTCGTATCTGCTCGGTGCGACCCTTAATCATCTCCGGCTCGCCGGTTCCGCCGACGATGGTAGTGCGGTCCTTAGTGGTCTCGACACGACGGGCCTGTCCCAGGTCGGCGACGGTAGCTTGGTCGAGGCGGCGTCCCCGCTCTTCCGAGACGACCTGCGCGCCGGTGAGGATAGCAATGTCTTCCAGCATGGCCTTGCGGCGGTCGCCAAATCCGGGGGCTTTGACGGCTAGGCAGTTGATGGTGCCGCGCAGCTTATTGACCACCAGCACCGCCAGGGCCTCGCTTTCCACATCCTCGGCGATAACCACCAGATTGCGGGTCACCTGCAAGGCGCTTTCAAGCACGGGAACCAGCTCGGCGGCGGATGATATTTTCTTGTCGGTCACTAGGATATGGGGATTTTCGATGACAGACTCCATCCGCTCTGGGTTGGTGACGAAGTAGGGGCTAATGTAGCCGCGGTCGAAGTTCATCCCTTCGACATACTCGGTTTCCGACTCGATGCCCTTGCCTTCCTCGATGGTAACCACGCCCTCGGCGCCGACCTGCTCCAGCACATCGGCCAGCATTTCGCCGATCTCGCTGTCGTTGGCGGATATGGTAGCGACCTGGAACATCTGTTCGCGGCCCTGTACCGGCGTGGAAATACCGGCCAGCTCTTTGACCAGAGCGTTAACACATTTGTCCAAGCCGCGCTTGATAGCCATGGGGTCGGCCCCGGCGGCCACGTTCTTCATGCCCTCGCGGACGATGTTGTGGGCTAGGACAGTGGCGGTGGTGGTGCCGTCTCCGGCAACGTCGTTAGTCTTGCTGGCAGCTTCCTTGATGAGCTGGGCGCCCATATTCTCGAAGGATTCGGGCAGCTCCACTTCTTTGGCGATGGTGACGCCGTCGTTAGTGATGACCGGGGCGCCCCACTTCTTTTCCACGGCCACGTTGCGGCCCTTGGGACCTAGAGTGCGCCCGACGGCGTTGGACACCATCGAGATACCTTCCAGCAGGGCCTTTTGAGCAGCTTGGTCGCTGATAATGAGTTTGGCTGGCATTCCTTATCTATTCCTCCTTGAATAAACTGAAACGAGCAGAACGCAAGGCATGGGACACTTAGCTGACATTAAGGATAAAACTGCCCTTGCCGCCGGTCAAGCGCGGAGCAGAGAACTGGCGGCCCTCCGGCCCGTCGCCTCAAGCGCCCCATTCGGCACAAATTCATACAGAGTATATATAGAGAATTTATAGATATTAGCAATTCAATTACACAATATCGTGATTGTTTTCACAATGTTTACAAATATATTTTCTATTGTTAAAGTAGATACATCAAATTTGACTCTCAATGAGAACTGACCGGCAGTTGATAGAGCAACTGGCCGGGCGGGACAAATTCACCGGAGGTGAGCATCATGACTACCAAAGCCAAACTCGCGATCGTCTTGGGTACGGCGGCCGCCGCCGCGGCGGCGTATGGGGGCTACCGGGCGTGGAGGCACCGGAGGAAGCAGGCCCAGTAGACCAGCGTCGGCAAGAGTGCTCTCGGATGCAATCCCCGCAGAATTGCCCAGACGTTTCCTAAAAGCCAACGGTCCGCCGCGAACCGGGAAAGGGGCCCTTCGCTGGGAAGGGCCCCTTTTGCGTCCGGCGGGTGTTTTGGAAGCGGCGGCTAGCTTTCCCTTTAGCTTTCTTGAAAGGGAAATGCAGTCTATCATCTGGTGGCTGAGTGTAGTGCTGCTTGGATTCTCCAGTGCCATCTTTTCCATTGCCACAGTCTTTATGCCAGTCCGTTCAGGTTGTGTTCGCGTCTTCATGCCTCTCGGTTTTATAGAAGCGCCGAGGCCAAGGGAAAACGGTTTGTTGGGATATGGAGCGATGTTCCGACCTAGGTCAGACACCGCTGCCTTCACTGCAGCGGCGTCTGACCGCCGTCCTCGCCCTGTGGTAGACTCGCGGAATGAACCTTCAGCACGAATTCGTCGCCGACTTGCATATCCACTCCCGCTACGCCTACGCCTGTAGCAAGAGCCTGACTTTGCCCAACCTGGCCGCCGCGGCGAAGACGAAAGGCATCGAACTGCTCGCCACCGGCGACTTCACCCACCCGGCCTGGCTGGCGGAACTGGAATCCGGCCTCGTTGAGGGGGATGCCGGAACGTTTCAGTACGATGGAGTCAACTTCGTCCTGGGCACTGAGATTAGTTGCGTTTTCCGGCAAGGAGGTAAGTCCCGACGGATTCACCTACTGCTTTTCCTCTCCTCCCTGGAAAGCGTAAGGGGGTTCAACGCCCAGCTTTCCAAGAGAGGCGTCAAATTGGAAGGCGACGGTCGTCCGTCTGCCGGTCTCTCGGCGGTGGAACTCACTTCCCTGGCGCTGGATGTTGACCCTAGCGCGATGGTGATACCGGCCCATCTGTGGACGCCCTGGTATGGGCTGCTCGGGTCGGTGTCGGGCTTCGACAGCCTGGAAGAATGTTTCGGGGAGCTGACGCCGCTGGTGCGGGCCGTGGAGACCGGGCTTTCCAGCGACCCGGCCATGAACTGGGATGTGCCCGGCCTGGAAGACCGGGCCATTCTGTCCTTCTCCGACGCTCATTCCCTTCCCAATTTAGGCCGGGAAGTTACGGTGTTCCGGGGCAGACCGTCCTACAGCGGTCTGAAGGAAGCCGTGGAGCGGAACGGCGTAGCCTATACCCTGGAGTTCTATCCCCAAGAGGGCAAGTATCACTTTAACGGACACCGCAACTGCGGATTGAAGCAGTCGCCCCAGGAGACCGCAGCCCAAGGCAGTGAACTTTGTCCGGTCTGTGGACGCCCGCTGACTTTGGGGGTGTTGCACCGGGTTCGCTCGCTGTCCTCCGGGAGCCTCGGCGCGCTCTCCGCCGAGGCTCCCGGCGCGGACGGATTCATTCGCGCCCCCAGGGGCCGCCCTCCCTTTCTGCGGCTGGTTCCTTTGGAAGAACTGTTGGCGGAAACTCTGGGAGCAGGCCGGCGCAGCAAAGCTGTGGCAAAGGTGTATCAAAGGCTTTGCGCCGAGTTCGGCAATGAATTAACAGTGCTGGCTTGGGCCGACATCGAAGCCCTGCGGAAAGCCGAGAGCCCCAGGGTGGCGGAGGCAATCGCTAGAGCTCGCGCCGGGCTGGTCTCGGCCGTGCCGGGGTTTGACGGACAGTATGGCGCAGTGCGCGTGTGGCCCGACGACGATGGAGGAGAAAGGCAAACGGCGTTGCTCTGAGGCGATGCGGGCCCCGTGCGCAGGCCTTCGCGAAACACGCCGTTGTCGCCATGTGTTACAATCCAACCCATCTCAAAGCGCGCCGCCTTGGCATAAGGCGGTGGGCTGCTGTATACGGATAAGCGCGATTTGACGCAGCAAGTCCCCGTGTATCTGCGCCGACTGCGGAAAGAGGACATAACCGAGGTTGTCGAGATTGAGAAAGAGGCGTTCTCGCCCATGTGGGTGAGTTCGCCTTTCAAGCGTGACCTGAACAACCGGCGGGCCTGTTATCTTGTGGCCTGCATCGAACCCGATGACTTCGAGCCGCCCCCGGAAGTTCCGCGGTCTTGGTTCTCCCGTCTGGCTGAGCGGCTGGGGTTCGGCAGCGACGATTCAGTCCCGGAGGGTCGGGGCGGTTTCGCCATCGCAGGCTATGTGAGCGTATGGTATCAAGGAGACGAAGCGCACATCGTGGAAATCGCCGTGCGGGAGACGTTGCGGGGCAACGGAATCGGGGAATTGCTGCTTATCGGGTCTCTTCGGGAAGCAGTGGCCTACGGCTCCCACGTGATGACCCTGGAGGCCCGGGTTTCCAACTTCATCGCCCAGCGCCTGTATGAAAAGTACAGCTTTAAGTCGGTGGGAATTCGCAAGGGCTATTACTCAGACAACCGGGAAGACGCCGTCATAATGACCACCTCTCCCATCCGAACCAAAGAGTACGGGCGCATATTTCGGGAACTCCAGGAAACTTGGGAATCCCGATGGGGGGCGATAGCCGTCCGGGAATGAGCCAACCACAGCCAGGGGATGCCTGTCCATGACCCGTCGCCATTAAGTTGACCATATTGAGAGCGGTTGTTAGAATTACGCTCGTTGCGCCCGTTTCACCGGCGGGGCCGTCGTGTTCTTTGTTATTGGCTGCAAAGGTATTTCCGGGGATATATGTTTGTTATCGGGCTGACCGGCGGGATTGGGACCGGCAAAAGCGAAGCTGCCCGCCACATGGTTTCTTTGGGGGCCGCCCTGATTGACGCGGACGTTGTGGGCCATGAGGCATACAAGCCGCAGGCGGAAGCGTGGCGTGAGGTGGTGGGAGCCTTTGGGGAAGGAATCCTGCAGCCCAACGGGGAAATAGACCGGCGCAGCCTAGGAGCCATCGTTTTCTCCGACCCGGAACAACTGGCCAGGCTTAATGCGATTATGCATCCCCTGATGGCGCGGATGGTCCGCGAAAAAATTGACGGGCTGAAGGCCGAAGGCGCGGATGTGGTGGTGGTGGAAGCCGCCCTTCTATACGAAGCTGGCTGGGATTCGCTGGTTCAGGAGGTATGGGTCACCGATGCTTCGGAAGAAGCCGTGATTCATCGTCTCGCACAGCGCAATGGCATGAGGGAGGATGAGGCCCGAAAGCGCCTCGCATCGCAAATGAGCCGCAGCGAGCGCCTGGGTCGGGCTGATATTGTGATTGACAACTCGCGCGACGCCGCCGAGATGAGAAAGGCTATCGGCGAGTTGTGGGCGACTAGAGTCAAAGAAAGGATAGAGCAGACATAATGGTAGAAGCCGTAGAGCAAGAACAACAACATTACAGCGAGTACGCGATTGAGGAGTTTCTGGTCAGGGCCGAGCCGTACTACCGCCCGGTGGGCGATGAGATGGAGTTGTTCTCCGCGGCTTATCAGCAGCATATTCCGGTGTTGCTCAAGGGGCCAACGGGCTGTGGCAAAACCCGGTTCGTCGAATATATGGCGTGGAAGCTGGGGCGGCCGCTCACCGTAATTCGCGAGCAAGCCAAAGCCTCCGGAACCCCTACCCAAGAAGTGCGCGAAGGTGAGGTGCGAGTTCCGCTGGTGACCATCGCCTGCCATGAAGACCTCACTGCCAGCGATCTGGTGGGCCGCTACCTTCTAGACGCGGATGGTACCCGCTGGATTGACGGCCCGATGACCCGCGCCGTCAAGGCCGGAGCCATCCTGTATCTCGACGAAGTGGTGGAGGCCCGGAAAGACACCACGGTGCTAATTCACCCCCTTACCGACCATCGCCGGATTTTGCCGGTGGAAAAGACCGGCACTATCATCGAAGCTGATGACCGGTTCCTGCTCTGCATTTCCTACAACCCCGGCTATCAGAGTGCTCTGAAGGACCTCAAGCACAGCACGCGCCAGCGTTTTATCTCCATCGAGTTCAATTACCCGCCGCGGGAAATTGAGCGAGAGATTATCCAGGCCGAGGCCGGGTGCAGCGAGGAACAGGCGGATTCGTTGGCTAAGCTGGGCGAGAAAATCCGTAATCTGGAAGACCACGGACTACAAGAAGGCGCCAGCACGCGACTGCTCATATACGCCGGCCGGCTGATGTCCGAGGGTATACCGGCCCGCCGCGCCTGCCAGGTCGCCATTGTCTGGACGCTTACCGACGAGCCGGAGTTACAACGGAGCCTCGAAGAAGTGGCATCTTCCATCTTCGAGTAGGTTTCTCAAAGGAGCGCATCTTGGAGCGGGAGCGTAGGCAGTCCTGACGCCGCCAGAAATAATCAAGCGGGCTCTGGTCAACCGGCCCCCCGAAAGGGTGGCCGGGGATGACTTGACGCCCGCAGCCGTTATGGTGCTGCTGTACCCCAAGAACGGCGAGTATTGTGTTCTGCTTAACAAGCGCTCCCAGGAAGTGGAGCACCATAAAGGGGAAATATCTTTCCCTGGCGGGGCCACAGACCCGGAAGACCGCGATCCCCTGGATACCGCCCTTCGGGAAACCGAAGAAGAAATGGGCATTCGCCGGGACAACATAATCGTTCTGGGCGAAATGGACGAGGTTGACACCCGGTCGAGGTTCCGGGTGCGGGTGTTCGCTGGGACTATCAGTTATCCTTATGAGTTTCATCCGAGCGCCGACGAAATCGCGGAAATCGTGGAATTCCCGGTCGCCGCATTGCGAGATCCCGCCAGTGTGCGAGTGGAAACCCACTGGCAGGAAGGCGCCCCATATACCGTATACTCTTATGCCCACGACAAGCACTTAGTTTTTGGCGCAACCGCGAGAATCCTCCAGCAATTCCTACAACTATTGGAGGACGGGCTGGAAAGCGAGGGTCAGAATTGACGAGTAGCTCTCCGACACCGGAAATAGAACAGGAACTCGCCAAACTCCCCCCGGCGGTACTGGAAGCCTACCAAGAGGCTGTGGGTTCTGTCAGCGGGGCCTTCGGGCCAGATGAAGTTGGGCTCTGGGCCAAAGAGGGAGTTTCCATAGGCTCCCAGACCATTCGCTCATGGGAAGCGGCAATTGAGTACTACAAGGTCAGCCCCCACGTTTGCCGTTTCCTGTCTTTCCCGTCTTTCATGCAGTGGGCCCGTTGCGGCACATACTTGGCGCAAGACTCGCCGACGCTGGCCGTAGCCTTCTTCAAATCCAGCGTGGCCATTGTGCCTAATCTGCGGCCGCAGTACATCCCCCGTTGGGCCGGACTAGGCCGCAGCCTGTACAAAGGAACTTGGAAGTCCAGCACTCTGGCGGCCAAGTTCTTTGAAGTGTCGCCGGAATTGGTGCGCAGCCTGCCTTTCTGGGACGTTGAGGTCTTCGCCTCGCTCGTCGAGGCGCTGTCATACAAGTCCTACGACGTCGCCAGCGAATGTCTGACGCTGGGGAAAGACGTGCTGCCGGGTATGGGGCGGGAACGGGAACCCTTCCTGGCTATGACTCGCGCCCTAATTGACACCAGTTGGCGGGAGGTCAAAACCTGCTTGGAGCTGGTTCCCCGGGCCCTCCAGCACGTAGACGAGGCCCAGACCGGCCGTTTCCTCAAGCTGGGGGAGCGGCTGGCGAAGGTGGGGCTGCGCGACACTTCCCGATTCCTTGCGGATGGCACTCAAGCCCTGGGCCGCGTGCCCCAAGGCAGCCAGGGGTACATTCTGGACCTCTGCGACCAGTTGGTAGCAGTTACTCCGGATGCCGTTCCTCCCTTCCTGCGTAGTCTGGACGGTGTACTCACCCGCATCACCGTCAGCCAGTTGGATACATGGTACCAGCACGGGATGCGGTTGTTGCAGGAGAATCCGGAGAGCGGCATAGCGTTCTTCAAGATCGAGTCCAACACCTCCGAGCAGATGCTGGAGACTCTCTCCTCAAGTCTGGAGCTGGACCGGGTCAAGGGCATCATACGCCTGTACTGCCGGGCATTATCTGGGGCGGGCGTAGAGATTATGAACACTCAGGAACTGGTGCGTCGCAACATCGGTTGGGTGGACGAGGATACTGCATCCACGGATGGCTCCAAGGTGTTCCTGCCCCCGGTGGTCGATCGGTATTCCAACAAGCAAGACAACTTTTCCTGGTTCAAGGTGGTTTCCACTCACCAAGTGAGCCGCCTGGAATTTGGCAGCTTTGAGTTCCAGTTCGACAAACCGGCAACCCAGTTCGAAGACCGCCGCCACGCCATGGAAAAGGAAATCAGCGACAAGAAGGCGGAAGAATTGGCCGCGCGCCAAGCGATGATCGAAATGGCCCGGGAGATGGCCGGCGGCGAGGCTGAAGTCGAAGTAACCTTCATGGAAGTCGGCCCCAACGGAGGCATTCCCCTTCCGCAAGGCCCAGTTCCGGAGAGTCCTGGCTCGATGCGCGCCTACACCGACATCGGCCGCTTCCTGGCCATGTTCGAGAACGGCAAACTGGCCTTCGACCTGTTCACCGTGCTAGAGGACGGAAGGCTGGACTATCGCATTAATGTGGAGTACCCCGGCATTCGCCGGGCCGCCTCGCGCGTCCAGCAGGATGCCTTGGACAGCCGCCCTCCCATTGAACAAATGCCGCTTCACCAGGCAATGGTTGAATTGCTCGTTCACATGAGTCTTGAGAGGTTTACTGGTCTTCCCGTACCCGAAGGATACGAGGAGGTGGCGGAGATGCTGTCGCGCATCCTGCACCAGCTTCGCTCCGCCGGGGCCAATGTGGAGGATACCGCCGAAGCAACCCTGCGCGCCTACGAAATCATCTCCCGCCTGCCCAACCAGACCGAGGACGAGGAAAACTGGGATGAGCAGGACCTGGAGGAACCGGGAGATTTCAATGAAGAAGAATTCCAGGACCTGGTAGACCGCCTACAAGCTGATATGGATCAGAAGGGCGAAAGCCAGGAGGGCGACGAATCCTACGAGTCGCCGGAGCCGGTAGACTATCGCGGCGACTTCAAGCCAGAGATGGTGCAGCTTCTCACCCGTCTCCAAGCCGACAGCGGCGACCAAGACGGAGAGGCCCAGCCGATGACCCAGGAAATGCTGGAGCAGCTCCTTCAGGACAGCGAAGAGTTGGAGCTGGACGCCGAACAGGGCGACATTTCCGACGCCATGACCACCTTTGCGCAGAACATTATGAAAGAGGCGGGCGCCCCGCCGCCCAACTCCCAGCCGGGACAGGGTTACGGCCCGCTGCTCAACGATGACGACCAAGGCGGCGAGCTGGAGGCCCGTGAACCTCAGACTTTCCTGTACGACGAATGGGACTTCCGCGCCAACGACTATAAGCCCCGGTGGTGCATCGTCAAGGAAAAGACCGTTGAGGAAGGCGA
Source organism: Dehalococcoidia bacterium (assembly GCA_965199995.1). Classification (GTDB taxonomy): domain Bacteria; phylum Chloroflexota; class Dehalococcoidia; order Lucifugimonadales; family UBA3495; genus VXOI01. The sequence continues at coordinate 1,132,185 of OZ241328.1, forward strand.
CATAAACTTCTATCAGGATGCGCTCAAGAACTACCAGTCTCTTTCCAACCACATCAGGCGTCAGTTCGAGCTGATAATGCCGGAGAGTATGCGCAAAACCTACCGGCTGGTTGATGGCGAAGACCTAGACCTCAACGCCACCCTTGAGGCCTGGGTTGACCTGAAGATGAATATCCCGCCCGACGACAAAATCTACTGGCACCGCAACCGTAACCGCCGAGACGTGGCCGTGGTGTTCCTGCTGGATATGAGCGCCTCCACCGCAGAGGCCATTGATGAGGGCCGTCAGTCGGTGGATGACCGAGACGCGCCCGATGACCCGGTGGAATATATGGTGTGGCTGCGCCGGCGCCGCGAAGGTCTGGTGCGGCGTAACTACAAGCGCATTATTGACCTGGAAAAGGAAAGCACCGCTCTGCTGGTGCAGGCTCTGGAGTCCATCGGCGATACCTACGGCATCTACGGATTCTCGGGCTATGGCCGCGAAAACGTCGAGTTCTACGTAATCAAGGACATCGGCGAAAACTTCGGCGACAAGGTCAAGCGGCGCATCGATAAGATAACGCCGCTCCACGCCACCCGCATGGGGGCGGCTATCCGGCACGCCATAACCAAGCTGGAAAACCAGGATGCCCATACCAAGATAATGTTCCTGGTCAGCGACGGCCGGCCTCAGGACCGCGGCTACAGCCGTGAAGGCGTGGAGAAGGAGTACGCCGTCCACGATACTCACATGGCCCTGGTGGAAGCCCGCCAGAAGTCCATAACGCCGTTCTGTCTTACGGTGGACAAGGCGGGGCACGATTATCTGAAGAGTATGTGCGGGGACATGGGCTACGAAGTTCTGGGAGACATCTGGGCGTTGCCTGAGCGGTTGCCCATGCTCTACCGCGAGCTGACGGCCCGCCGGTTCGCCCGCCGGTAACCAGGGAACAGAACGGAAGGCCAAACCGAAGGCCCGCCCTGAATCATCAGGGCGGGCCTTTCATTGAGGAGATAAATTGAAAGGTCTGGAGTAACTGGAGCTTTGGCGTTAGGCGTGTTCATGCCCCCGGCCGCACTCCCTCGAAGTGGCGGCGAGGGTTCTCGATCATCATGCGGTCGACGGTCTCCTGCGAGACACCCAGTTCCATCAGCCTGGGTATAAAATTGCGGCTCAGCCAGAGGTAGCCGTCGGGGTTCTGGTCGCGGCTGGGAAAGCCGGAGGTGCCGATGCGGGAGAGAACCACGTTCCAGTCGTGAGACAGCATCATATTGGTCTCGATGCCCTCGTCCAGCAGCTTCTTCAAATAGTCGGCGCGCTGCTCCCAGGGCGGCAGGTGGGGGCGTCCGAAGGCGTTGTTGATGTCCCAACCCAGCCACACGCCCCGTCGTGCTAACTCCCAGTGATAGTCGGGGTCTAAGGTCTGGTTGATGTGACCGATGTAGATGTTCTGCGGCTCCACCCCTTCCTCGGTCAGAATCTGCGCCTGACGCTCCCCCACCCGCGACATCGGCGGCGTGTGCGTGGTTATAGGGATGCCTGTCCGCAGGTGGGTGCGAGCCGAGGCGCGCAACATCAGCTCTTCGTGCTCGGTGATGGGGTCGCTGGTGGCGACCTTGATGATGCCCGCCTTGATACCGGTGCCGTCTATGCCTTCTTCAACCTCGCGCACCCAAAGGTCGGCGATAAAGTCCTTGTCGCGCCACCAGAAACTGCGCGGAATGTCTAGCCAGCAGCCGGTGCAACAGACGAAATTGACGCCCGTTTCCTGAGAAACATCCCGCATCAGCGCTACGTCGCGGCCCAGGTCCATGGGCGATACCTCGACCACGGTATCAATACCGCCGGCCTTGGCGTTTCCGAAGTCTTCCAGCGCCATTTCCAGCGCCCGGTCGCGCAGCTCCAGTTCTCCGTAGCTGATGCGTATGCCTGCCGAGGAATCTATGAGGTGTTCGTGGGGCAAGGTGAAACCAAGGTCAGCGGAATCTATCGGTCCCAACACGGTGTTCACGGTTGCCATATCAAACCTCCGGCTTGTTCTGCCTCTGGATTCCCGAAAAAGCGGGAATGGCGAAGTCGCGGTTGCGATAGTGTTGCCGCCGATTATACTTGCATTGGTAATAGCCGGGTAGCGGGACGCATGGAGGACGCGAAATGCCGTTGCACTTTACTGAGCAAGAATTGAAATCTCGCCGCGACAGGGTAGTCGCCGAGTTGCAAGCCGCCGGGCTGGCGGCATTGTTGATCTTCCGGCAGGAGAGTATGTACTACCTGACCGGATACGACACCACCGGATATTCGCAATTTCAATGCCTTTATCTCGGAACGGACGGAGCGCTGATATTGCTCACGCGGTCGGCAGACCTGCGGCAGGCGCAACTGACGTCGGTGGTGGAGGACATCCGCATCTGGGTGGACCGCGCAGGCGTGAACCCTGGGGAAGGCTTGTGGGCCATATTGGATGAACAAGGCTGCCGCGGCCGGAAGGTGGGAGTTGAGCTGGAGGCATGGTGCCTCACCGGAAAGCGCTGGGAGTACGTGCGCGCTGCTATGGAAGGCAAGTGCGAGTGGGAAGACCAGTCGGAGCTGGTAAGTCGTCTGCGCCTGGTCAAAAGCGACGCCGAGATTGGATACGTGCGCCAAGCAGCCGCGCTGGCTGACGAAGCGTATCTGGCGGCGCAGCGAACGGCAACAGCGGGGACGCCCGAGCAGGATGTGCTGGCCGCTATGACTTCGGCGGTCTTTCAGGGCGGCGGCGATTACACAGCAACGCGATTCATCATCGGCTCCGGCGAGAATGCGCTGATGGTGCGCAACTTCACTGGATACCGGCATCTAGGCGACAACGACCAGTTGCAGTTGGAGTTCGGTGGCGCTTACCGGCACTATCACTCCTGTCTCATGCGTACCATCCTCACGGGGAGGCCCAAACCCAGGCACCTGGCGATGCATGCCGCTTGCGCTGAGGCCCTGCAAGCCTGCAAGGATGCCTGCCGTCCGGGGGGTACTTTCGGCGACATCTTCCAAGCCCACGCCAATTCCTTCGACCTCGCCGGGTTCGGCGAACATAAGCTCAACGCCTGCGGCTACAGCCTGGGCGCCCTGTACCCGCCGACGTGGATGGACTGGCCGATGATTTTCCGCGACAATCCGGTGGTATTGCAGCCCAACATGGTTATCTTTATGCACATGATTCTGCTGGATTGGGATAACAGGCTGGCAATGTCTGTTGGCGATACGGTTCTGACAACCCCCGACGGCTGCGAGACGCTGACACGGCTGGGCGACGGGCTAGTGGTGAACTGATATGCCGGCACACCCTACTCGGACAGCACCTACTCCATGGACTTTCCGGCATGGGGGCCTTTGGTTATTCTGGTCTTAGTCCCTACACCTCTGCTTCTTTGGTTGCTTGAATCCCCGCTGCTACGGTGGCGGCTATGTCCGGCGTCTCAGTGGGGTTAGACTCAGGGGTGGATGCGGGCAACGATTCCGATTCGCCGCCGATGCAGGCAAGCACCGATAAAGCTGCTATCGCCAAGAAAATCAATGAAACAATTCGCATTTGTTCCTGATGTATTTATTCCTTGCGAGGGCTCCCGGGTACACTACGTAGCTACTCCCCGGTCTCCACCAGCTTGCGGAGTTCTATCAGGGCTTGGTTGGAGATGCGGCGCTTGATGGTGATTCGGCGAGGCGGCACGCGCAGCTCCAGTTCGCGTATCACCTGGGGGCCGGCGGGGGTAGCGCGGGCAATGGCGATATAGGCGAGGCCCATGGGGCGTCCGTCCAGTTCGCCGGGGCCGGGCGCGCCGGTCACGCCTATGCCATAGTCGGCGTCAAGCTGAATGAGGGCGGCGGAGGCCATGGCGTTGGCCGTTTCCTGGCTTACCGCGCCGTGGTTCTCTATCATCGTCGGCGGCACGCCGCCGGCCGCCAGGGATGCGGCGCCAAAGGCGACGATGCCGCCTCGGAAGTGGCGCTGGGCGTCATTTGCCTCAGTTATGGCGTTGGCGAGGAAACCGCCAGTGCAGTATTCCATTACCGCCAGGGTCTTGTCGCGCGACTGGAGGGCCTGAGCGACCGCTTGTTCGGGGGTTTCATCGTCGTACCCCCAGACATATTCTCCCAGCCGGTCGTGCACCGCCCGCTCCACGGGCTCAATCATGCGCCGGGCAATAGCCTCGTCGGCGGCTCGGGCTATGACGCGCAGGTGGATGCCGTCGGCCTTGGAGTATATGCCGAGATAGGGGTTTTCCTGTCCGAAGTACTCCGACATAATTTCGTCCACCGCCGCCTCGCCCAACCCCATCGTCTTGACGTTGCGGGTGATGGTTACTTCCTCGGTTACCAGTTCCCGCAGTAGCGGCTCGACCTGCTCGCGGAAGATGGCCTGCATTTCCACTGGCGGCCCGGGCATGATAATGATGTGCTTGCCGCCCTGCTCGGCCCACCAGCCTGGGGCGGTGCCATTGCGGTTGGGAATGAATTTGGCGGAGGGAATCAGCCAGGCCTGCTTGATGTTGTGCGACGGCATATCCTGGCCGCGGTTGCGGAAGTATTCCCGCAACTGTTCAACCATGTCATCTTGCACAGCGGGAGTTTCACTGAGGGCAGCGGCCACCGCTTCGCGGGTTAGGTCATCCTGAGTAGGGCCGAGGCCGCCAGTGGTGAAGATGATGTCGGAACGCTGGAGACCCTGCCGGAAGGCGTGGGTCAACTGACCTAGGTCATCCCCCACTAATGTTACCCATTGCAGCGTGATACCCAAGGGCGGCAGCCGGGTCGCAATCCAGGCGGCGTTGGTATCGTTCAGTTCGCCCATCAGCAACTCGGTGCCGATGCCCATAATCTCAGCCTTCATAGCCCCTCCGTGACTGCCGGCTCGGAAAGAAAGAGTGTCCGGTAACGGTTAGGGGCGCACTGCTCTGGGCACCCCCGGAACGGGGCATCAGCCCGATTCAGTTCTGCGTCGCGCCTTCATCCGGCTCATCGGGCGGCTGCCAATCGGGATGGACAAGAGGATTGGAGGCGAGGCGTTCAATGCCTTCCAGACGCGACTTTTTCATCAGATATAGCTTTTCGTCGGTTTGCTCCAACGACCGGGCGTAGTAGCTGCCGGAACCTGGCGGGCCCTCGGTTAGCTGGAACTCGACGGCGGCCTGACCCCGGCGGGCCAAAACCACGCGCACCTCAGGCTCATCAAAGCCATATTCGGCCAGCCTTTCCGTATCCCGGCCCTGGAGCAGTTGCTCTACAATATCGTCAATCCGCGGGGCAGCTAGGATGGGCAGCCACTCCAACCACTCTTCGGACGCCGGGGCTGCCGTTTCCGGGTCTACGGGGGGAGGCTCATCGCTGACCAGCCACTGATCGCCCTCCAGAAAATACACCGCCGTCGAATCCCCAGCGTTGACTTCCACCACTCGCAGGAATTCCAGCTCCAGACTGAACAAACGGCCATAGGGAGGGTCAACGGCCAAACGGTTGACCACATCGGCCCATATCGCGGGAACGGTGAAGAGGGCGTCATCTCCCACCAGCCTGACATACTGGTTTTGGCCGTCGGGGGTGGGCATACCCATATGGAACTCGAAGGTGTTGTCGGCCCAGTCGGAGACGCGAACTATAGTTTCCGGCGGGGCAAGCCCGTAATCCGCCGGGTTTTCTATGGTCTCCCGCAACCCTCTGTTTACTCGCGGCCCGCTGAGCAACAGAGGAGTTCCGCTCCATCGCTGCTGAAATACGGGATAGCTGGGGTCTCCTAGAATCCGCCACTGATGACTGCCGGAATCCCGGGCGTACTCAATGGACTCTCCTCCATGGACGACTTGGATGTAGGTGATGCTGCCTTCGTCTATGCTAAAGAGCCAGGGTTCGTCTTCCTGCGCCTCACCGCGGGAGACGATGTTGGTGAACTCGATGATGGCCCATGCCCCTCCGACAACGGCCACCACGACGACCATCAAGATGGTTAGGCGAACGTTCATAACCTAGCCGGCCCTACCGCCGCAGCCACCAGATCAGACCGGCGGCCAGCGCCATTAAGCCCGGCAGGAACAGCCACGACGAGAAGCGCACGAAATCGTATTCGTTGCGGTCGAGGTTAAACTCGCGCCAGGGTAGAGCCTTGGGTCGGATTGATACCAGCGAATAGTCGCCCAGGAGGTAGTTGGTGGAATTGAGGAACATATCCAGACCGCTTCCCCGGCCTATGCTGCTGTTGGCGACGAAATCGGCGTCACCCATGGTCAGAATCAGTGATATGTCAGTCTCTGCCGGCCCTTCCTCCGGTAGAGGAATACCGACCTTGGTCGCGGAGCGCATCAGCATTGCAGGGATGAACGGGCCTCTTAGGTCAACTTCCTCGCCCTCGGTGACCGGGTCTGTCCTGTCCGGATCGTCAATGATATAACTGTTGGGGGAAGAAACCGACAGAGCCAGGGGCAGCCTGGCCCCATCGGTAACAGGAAGAGGGCTTAAGGCGGCGGCGTCCGGCATGAAGACGTCCTGCAACTGCTGGCCTTCCGGCGCAACAATCTCGAAAGCGGCTTCAAAGGCGCTGCGCATCGCCGTTTCATTATTGCCGAGAATGAGCAGATTGAAGTTCACGATGTTGTTGAGGTCCATGTCCAGCGCCAGGGTCTGGGGCAGGCCGGGCACCGAAGATTCCACATCGCGTATGTAGCCGGGGAGGACGATTATCCCCCACTGCACCAGGAAATTACGCCATGAATCCGGGGTATCAGGCTCAGCCAGGAAAATCATGCTGCCGCTTTCCCTGCGGCGGTTGCCTTCCGCATCCCGGCCTAGCAGATATAGGTCAAGGGCCTGGGCGTGGGCATCCGGCAAATCGGAGGTTGGCCCGGCTACCACCACCAGGGCGGCATCTTCGGGCACCTCGACTTCCGTGTCGTTGCGCTGCCAAACCAATCCCCGGGCCTGATAGTTTTCCTGTTCCAGAGCCTGCCGCAAAAGGGCATAGCCATCGCCGCCGCCGCCGTCGATGTTGCGCTCGCCGTGCCCGGCGAGGAAGTAGATTGCCTTCTGTTCCAGTCCGGTGGCGATGTACAGGCTGGTAACGAGGTCTTGCTCCAACTGGCCAAAGGCTACATCGGTAGGCTGGAGCGCGTCGAATTCCCCGGTAGCCAGGTTTTCGATAACCACGGTCTCACTAACGAACCCGGTGGGGCGCGCTCCGAAGTAGGCCGCCACGATACCAGGCTCCAAATCGGGGTCGATTACCCGGTAGGTGAATTTTCCGGTGCGGGCGGTAAATTCCTCCAGCGTGTCCACCACGCGGTTGCGCCGGGCGGCTACGCTCGCGTCCGGGGTGTCCTCCAGAGCCTTGTAGAAGGCCGTAGCTCGGATGTTATCTTCCAAGCCGCTGAGAAGGTCTTTCGTGCGGTCCGATAGGCTGAACTGGTTGGTAGCGGTAACGTCCACTCGCTGACCGTTTCCGAAGGACACCACGTTTATCACGATTACTATGCCAGTGAACGCTCCCAGTAGTATTAGGGTGTTGATACCGTATCGCCCGGTGCGGCTCAGGAAGGTGGCGACTACGGAGCTGATGAAGACAAGGCCTACCAAGGCTATGAGCGACGCGCCGATGGCGATATCGATATAGCCGTACAACCGCATGGAACTGACGAAGGCGACAATCGCAATGCCGGTAACGAGACCAACGATGCCGGCAATCAGAATCGGCGCTCCGAATATGCCCACGGCGTCCAAGGCCGGGTCGAGGTAGCTTATGAGGGTCCGAGATGCCTGCTCCTCAGGTTCGGCCGCCGGACCGGACGAAGTTTCTTCCGGATCTCCGCTGCCCCCTAGCCCGGTTGTTGGGGCGTCAGGCTGCGCCGGCTGTTCCTGGAATGAGCGCCTTCGGCGTCGGCGACGCCAGTCGCGGGGGCCTTCTTCCTGCCTGCTGGTCATGCTAACGCCACCGCCGGAACTCCAGCGTCCTTACCGACAGGAAAAGGAAGAAGGCGATGACACTGAGGTAGTAGATGATATGTTTGGTGTCTATTACGCCCCGGTCGAAGTCGTCGAAGTGGGTCTTCATACCAATCTCGACTATGATCTCTCCGGGAATTCCGCCAATTACGTCGGCGGCCTGATGGGTAAAGAACAGCACCAAAAGGATGCCCATAGCCACAACGGCGGAGACAATCTGATTGTTGGTCAGGGTGGATGTCAGCACTCCTACGGCAAGGGACGCTGCTCCGTACAGGGCCAGGCCTAGGTAGCCCGCATATATCGGCCCCGAATCCGGGCTGGCGAACACGAACAGCAGGATGACGTAAAACCCCGTCATAGACAGCAGGAACAGCAGGAATGCCAGGCTGGCCAGGTACTTGCCGATTATTATTTCCCAGTCCCTTACCGGGGCTGTCAGAAGCAACTCGATAGTTCCCAGCTTCGACTCTTCGGCTATCAGCCGCATGGTTAGGGTGGGGGCCAGCAGTATGAATATGATCACTGTCCACTGGAAGAACGGGCTCAGGGTAGCCTCGGGGAAAGGGTCTCCCAAATCGATGGTAAAGAAAAAGCCGGTCAAAGCCAGAAATATCAGGCCGACGATGTATGCCGTGGGGCTAAGGAAAAAAATCTGAATTTCCTTCCAGGCCACTGCCCGGACAGTCCGCATGGTTACAAGTCCTCTTGAGTGGTCAAGCGCAGGAAAATTTCTTCCAGGCTCATCCCCATCAACTGCATCCCCCGCAGGCTCCAGCCATTGCTGATTACAGCCCGGGAGATGTCATCACGCAGGTCTCGCCCTGGTCGCGCCTGGATGATGTATGTGTGGCGCCCCTGGAGGTTGCGATGGCTAACGGTGATTACTCCGTCTATATTCTGCAATACGGGCAGCACTTCGGCGGATGGCCCGGCGACCTCGACTTCCAGCCGCTCTACTCCCTGCAGGGAGTCGGCCAAGTTCCTCGGGGTGTCCTCAGCGACGATGTGTCCTTCGTGAATGATTAGTACCCTCTCGCAGATCATGCTCACTTCGGGCAGGATGTGGCTGCTGAGCACCACCGTCTGGGCGCGTCCCAGCTCCTGAATCAGGTTGCGAGTCTCCACCACCTGGATAGGGTCGATGCCGATGGTCGGTTCGTCCAGCACCAGCACTTCGGGCTCGTGGATGATGGCTTGGGCTATTCCGACGCGCTGCCGGAAACCTTTGGAGAGCTTGCCTATTTGAGTTTTGCGGTAGTCGCCCAGCCGACAGACGTCGATGACCTCGCCGAGGCGGGAGCGAATCCGCGCCGCGGGCATTCCCCGTAGCGTACCCATATACTTGAGATAGTTGGTCACCGTCATATCGGTGTAGAGGGGCACGGTTTCCGGCAGGTAGCCTACCCTCTTTCGCACCTCTAGGGATTTCTCTACAACATCGAACCCGTCGAGGCTGACGGAGCCGCGAGACGGGGGAAGGAAGCCGGTTAAGATGCGCATTGTGGTGGTCTTGCCGGCACCGTTGGGACCAAGGAAGCCGAGAACTTCGCCCTTTCTGACGTTGAAGTTGACGTCCTGAATGGCCGGATACGGCCCATAATAATGGGTTACGTCGGTGGCCTGGATCATTGGATGCTGTGTGGTCATTCCCGTCTGCGCGCTCCGCTCGCCAGATTCCGGCGCGTTATTGTATCCGATATGAACGGCGCCTGCCGCGCCGGTGTCGAATCCAAAGCGGCTATTTGTACTCGAACGCGACAAATGATATTGTATACAACTGGTTTTGCCAACTATTACGAGTTGCCGTTGTTCCGGAAAGGCGGTGCCTGGAGGTGAAATGCATCTGGTAATTGACGGATACGGTGGAAACGTAAGCAAGATGTGGGACGCAGAACTGGTCCGTCAATTCTTGACTGATTACCCCGAATCTCTGGAGATGACCCGTATCACCGAACCCCACGTTTTGGTATACGACGCACCGAAGCCGGAGGATTCAGGCGTTACCGGATTTGTCATCATCGCGGAGAGCCATATCAGCATCCACACCTTCCCGCGCAAGAGTTACGTCAACATCGACATTTTCTCCTGCCGGGCTTTCGACCATGACCGCGCCCTGGCAGACGCCAAGAATCTGTTTGGCCTCGACGATACCCAGTCATGGCTGCTGAACCGGGGCCTGGAATGGCTGGATGAAGGTCAAGGATTGGCGGAATCCGAAGCCCAGCGCGCCACGCTCGTCGCCGACCGGCCCGGGAACAGACATGATTGAAACCAGAGGGGAGCCTGGAGCAGACCTGCCTTGGGTCTATTCCGGCTTTCTCGCCCTGACCCCGGAGCAGTCTGCATTAAAGACCGCCCGGGTAGTCCTCATCCCTGTTCCTTACGATAGCACCGCGTCTTACCGGGGTGGTGCGCGGGACGGCCCGGCAGCCATAATAGCCGCCTCTGGTCAGATGGAGGACTACGACCCGGAACTGGACCTAGACGTGGCCGCCTTGGGCATCCATACCACGCCTGTGTTGGAGCCGCACATGGGGGGGCCGGGCCTTATGAAGCAACGGGTGCGCGAAGCGGTGGCTTCCTGTATCTCCCCGGGGCGCGCCGTTGGCGTGTTGGGCGGTGAGCATTCCCTGACCGCAGGCAGCGTTCAGGCCCACTTCGAGGCCTATTCTTCGCTGAGCGTTCTGTATCTTGACGCTCATGCCGACCTACGCAACGAATATCAAGGCACGCTTTGGGGCCATGCTTCCGGGGCGCGCCGGGTGTTCGACTACTGTCCCGTGGCCTTGGCCGGGGTTCGCAGCCTATGCCTGGAAGAACGGGACTTCATACGCGCCAACGGCATACCGGTGTGGCCATGCCCGGCTGACGGCGGCGCGCTGCCGTCCGAAGAAATCTTGTCGGCGCTGGGCGAGAATGTATACGTCAGCGTTGACTTGGACGTGTTCGATCCTTCGCTAATGTCGGCGGTAGGCACGCCGGAACCGGGGGGGCTGAACTGGATGCAGGTGGTTTCTCTGCTGCGGAAGGTAGGCGAGTCAAGGCGTATCGTAGGATTTGATGTTTGCGAACTTGCCCCTGCTGAAGGGCCGGTATCCTGCTCCTACACCGCCGCCAGGCTGGTCGCTAAGCTGGCCGCTTATTCGACCCTCTGCTGATTCCGCAAGAGATTTGGTATCCTGTAACCAGACCCTATCCCTTGCCATGAGCCGGAACCGCAGGCGGCCGGAGGTGGAGCAGCAATGGACAAATCCCTCCGATTAGGCCGGGTCTTCGGCATTCCGGTCGAGATTAATATCACATGGGTCGTCATATTCCTTTTGCTCACGATTCTGCTGGGCACTCGCTTTGAAGCCTCATCTCTGCGCTGGTCGGCCATTCAGGTGTGGGGCGTTGCCATAGTTACGGTCTTGCTGTTTTTCATATCGGTGCTGGCCCATGAGTTATCCCACAGCCTGGTAGCCCTCAGTCGCGGGATACGGGTAACGGGGATTACGTTATTCATCTTTGGGGGCGTTTCCCACCTGGCCCGGGAACCGGAGCGCCCTTCGGAAGAGTTCCTGATTTCCGTGGTGGGGCCAATGACCAGCATCGGACTGGCAGTGGCGGCAAGCGCAGTGCTGTTTATTCTGAGTCCCAGCAGTTGGCCCTGGGCGGCGTGGAACAGTTCCCCCGTGGAAATGGTGGCTTTCCTGCTGGCTTGGGGCAATTTGAGCGTTGGCCTGTTCAATATGGTTCCTGGATTCCCTCTCGACGGCGGACGGGTACTGCGAGCCATTGTGTGGGCCGGTTCCGGCAGTTTGGTCAGGGCGACGAAAGTCGCGGCCAGATGCGGGCAGGGCACCGGGTTGCTGATGATGCTGGGCGGCGTCATCTACACCGTGCGAGGCAACCTGGTGGATGGCATCTGGGCAGTCATCATTGGCGCCTTCCTGCTCTCCGTGGCCACCAGAAGCTACCCTAGAGAGATAGCCGCAGTCGATGCTTCCGTTGATGGCGAAGAGGGTTCAAGCAAGCATAGCTGTGCTAAAATAGACGTTGAATCCAGAGAATAAGCAGGCAGCAGTAGCAGGATGTCTCAGAACCGGGACACTGGCGGTTTCGTTTACATGGACCACGCAGGCACGACCCCGTTGGCACCAGGGGTGCTCAGGGCGATGATGCCGTATTTCACTGAGCTATTCGGCAACCCTTCCAGCATCCACACCGTGGGACAGGAAGCGCGCTATGCTCTGGACGAAGCCCGCGACCGGGTGGCGAAAGTCCTTAACTGCCGCTCCCGCGAGGTGGTATTCACCAGTGGCGGCACCGAATCGGACAACGCGGCCATCATGGGCGTCGCCACCGCCTTGCAGGAGACCGGCAACCATATCATTACCTCCGCCGTGGAGCATCACGCGGTTCTGCACACCTGTCAGTATCTGGAATCCCAAGGCTACGAAGTCACCTACCTTCCGGTAGACGCCGATGGCATAGTGCAGCCGGAGACGGTTTATCGGGCAATCAACGAAAGGACGACGCTGGTCTCGGTGATGTACGCCAACAATGAGATTGGCGTCATTAACCCGATTTCCGACATTTCGGCGGTGGTCAGGCAACGGGCAACGGAGCTTTCCCGCACCATCGCGCTGCACACCGATGCGGTGCAGGCCGCCGGATACCTGGACATCGATGTGCGGAAGCTGGGAGTGGACCTTCTCAGCCTGTCCGGCCATAAGTTTCACGGACCAAAGGGCACCGGCGTCCTGTTCGTCCGCCGCGGCACGGCTTTCCTGCCCTACATCCTGGGAGGCGGACAGGAACGAGAGCGGCGTTCCGGCACTGAGAACATCCCGGGGATTATTGGTCTTTCCGTGGCGCTGGAGGCTGCGGACGTCCAGCGGGAAGAAAACAGCCGCCGATGCGCCGGTCTTCGCGACCGTATCGTAGAGCAAGTGCTGGAGCGAGTGCCGGGCAGCAAACTTAACGGTCATCCTACGCAGAGGCTGCCCAACAACGCGAACTTCTCCTTTGCCGGAATTGAGGGCGAGCCGATATTACTGGGGCTGGATATGGCCGGTATTGCCGCCTCCAGCGGAAGCGCTTGCAGTTCCGGCTCTCTGGAACCCTCCCATGTCCTGCTGGCCTTGGGGCAATCTGCCGAAGTGGCGCGGGGCAGTCTGCGCCTCACCCTTGGCAAGAACAATACTGAAGAACAAGTGGATTACCTGCTGGAAGTTCTGCCTGACCTCGTTGAGCGGCTGCGCAAACTTCCCAGCCTCACCACTGCCGCGCCTTGATTCTTGGAAGCAAGGAAATATATCCCCGCTTTCGCGGGAATGCCGCCGTTCGCGGGAGTTACCAGCTTGGCTGCTCCCGCGGATGTTTTTCCGGGTTCCCGAGAATCCGGGCCTTGGGGGTGCTCGCGGCGGCATTTCTGATTCTTGCGCTGGCGGGTTGCTCCTCGGAATCACCCTCCTTCGGCCAGTATTACCAGGGGCGGACGTTGCACGTCAGCCTAGTCAGTCTGGAACGTATCCCTGAACTGCGATACTCCACCATTGACCCCCATGAAGTAATCCGCCGCTGGAGCCTGTCTCCCACCAGTTCGGGGTCTGAACTGGTGCTGGCGCGGCTAAGGGTGGAGAATCACACTGCCGTCAGCGCCATCATCAACGTTGACCGTTCCGCCGCTGAGCTGCGAGACTTCGCCAATACCAGTTACCGTCCCCTTTCGGTGACAGAGACGGTCTGGCAGGACTTTCGCGGCGAACCGGAGGCCCTGGTGCGAGTAGACCTCGGGCAGTGCTTTGACGGCACTCGCGCCCTAATCGAACGCGGAACCACCGTAAAGTGGCAGAGCGAGGCGGATGCCCGGCAGTATGTAGCCTTTGAGGATAAGTCTATTGCGATTGGGTCGGAAGGAAGGGCGGAACTTGCCCCGGAAGAAACAGTTCCCCATACCTTCGACCAGCCCGGGAACTATCCTTACGTTTGCGGCGGGTCTGAATATCACGAATGGCCGGCCGAGATTCAGGTGGCGTCCTCGATCTATGACCCCGATGTCTCCGCCCGTTCGGTGCTGTTCCTGCAAGGCTCCTTTGAATTGCTGAAAGGCCACGGATTGGATGGTTACATCGTCTTCGAGGTGCCTATCGGAACCGAGTTCCGCGATATGCGCTGGAAGGCCGGGGATTCTATCACCATCCGGTTCTGAGCACCGGGGAATTGCCTTCACCTTATTCTTTTCCCCGGAATGGGCCTTTGGGCGCGGGAGCATTCTTTGTTGCAAAGATTCGCCGCTCTGGTGGTTTTCGGCGGGGAGCGACGCACGAAACCTGCTTCGCAACCAAAGATATGGCGGCGGCTGTTTCACCTTTTCGCCGGCTCCACGATTCCCATTGCCGCGATATTCGCGCCGGAAAGGGAACTGCTTATTGCTTTGACGGTGCTGGCTGCGGGGGCGTTGGCGCTGGAACTCGCCCGCTTCAGCATAGGTCCGCTGAATCAAGTTTACCTGCGCTGGATGGCGCCGCTGCTCAAGAACGACGAGGAATCGCACATCACCGGCGCAACCTATATGCTCATCGCGGCGGCTCTGGTCTTCTGGCTCTACGGCAAGGAAGTGGGGATTCCGGTGATGTTCTTCCTGTCGCTGGGAGACCCGGCAGCAGCCATCGCCGGGAGGCGAATGCCGGGGCCAAGGCTACTGGGCAAGTCTCCCGGAGGGACTGTTGCCTTCGCGGCCGTTGGGGCTGCCATAGCAGGCGCGTTGCTGGCCTTTGGAGTCATTGAATATCACTGGGCCTTGTGGGCCGGCTCCGGGATTGCCGCCTTAGTGGAGCTGGCAGGGATTCCGCCGGACGACAATCTGACAATCCCTTTGATTGCGGGAACAGCAATGAGGGCTATGGGTGTGTGAACCCCGCCGTGTTAGTGCGCCGCCCCGTCGAAGCGCAGCGTCTTGGCGCGGTCGCGCTGGAACCGCAGGTAGGCCGAACGGGACATGGCTGGCCTGTGGGACGATTTGACCTCTTTGGCCTGCTTTGCTCCATCGGCCAGCAGGTCAATCACTACCATCGCCATTATTTTTGCGGGGTTAATTACCGCTGTTTCGTAATCAGTGATAACGTAGCTCTTGCTGTGCCCCGGTCCGGTTGCGCCCCCGGTATAGGGATGGATGGCCGGAATCAGTTGCGACAGGTCGCCCATATCGGTGGAGCCACCCCGGTTTCGGATGGCTGGCATTACCAGCGTCGCCTTCTCACCCACCGTATCAACGGCGTTGCTTCGGAATAGGTCTTGCAGGCGCGGGTCATTCCGCATCGGCAGATAGCCGGGGATGGTGGTGATTTCCACCTGGGCGCCGACAGCCAGAGCGCCGGACTTGAAACAACGGTCAACGACTTCGGAATTCTGCACTACTGCCTGCGGAGTGGCGGAGCGAACGCGCCATTCCAGCTTGACCTCCGCAGGGACGGCGTTCACGGCTTCCCCGCCTTTGGTGATGATTCCGTGAATGCGCACGGTGTCTTCGGCCCGGTGGGTTTCGCGGTTGGCGTTGATGGCTTGGAGCGCAAAGGATGCGGCGTTGAGGGCATTGATGCCTCGATGGGGCGAGCTGCCGGCGTGGGCCCCGACTCCCAGGTATCGCACGTATTTGACTACATGGCCGTTGCTAGTGCCGCCGATGGCGAACTTGCGCTCCCCCATATCGCTGGCAGTGTGGCACATCATGGCGATGTCCACGTCATCGAACGCTCCCAAGCGAATCAGTTCCTGCTTGCCGCCCAGGAACTCCACCTTTTTCTGAGAGCGGAGTTCCAGCCGCTGCTCAACTTCGATGAACTCCTCGGCAGGCACGGCAAAGGGGATAATCTCCCCGTTTAGCTGACTCAGCACCTCCGGGTTCAGCAGGCCGGCAGTGGCGCCCAGCATCATGCCGATCTGACAGTGGTGGCCGCAGGCGTGGGCGGCGCCCGTTGCAGGATCGGCGTGGGGATGTTCTGTGACTACCAGCGAGTCTAGCTCCCCGATGAGGGCCACGCTGGGGCCGGGGCCTGCTCCGCCGGGTATGCGGCCCTTGAGTCCTGTCAGGGCCAGCCCGCTTTCGTGGGGAATCTGTAGCTCATTGAACTTCTGCGCCACCAGTCCGGCAGTGCGATATTCGCGGAACCCGGCCTCGGGATGATCCAGAATCTGCTGAGCGACGCCAATGATTTCCTTCTTCCGCTTTTCGATGGTCTCACAGGCGCGCCGCTTCAGCTCTTGAACAGTCAACATAATTAAGCGCTCTTGAACGTTTCTTCCTTGGCTAGGCTTCGCATAAACTTGAGATATTCGGAGCGAGTCATTTCCGGCCGGTGGCCGGAAACTATGCCGCCGCCGACTTTGGCGCCGTCGGCCAACAGGTCAATGGCGGTAGAGGCCAGGGCCTTGGCCGCCGTGATGATGGCCAGAGAGTAGTCTTGCACCACATAGTCTGCGCCATGCCCAACGCCGGTGGCGCCGCCCACATAGGGATGAATCGCGGGCATAAGGTGGCTGACGTCGCCCATATCGGTGGAGCCGCCCCGGTGGGCGACATAGCGGACATTTTCCTGCCCCACAAGTTGGGCCGCATTGGCCCTGAATACGTCGTTAAAAGCGCTGTTCTGTCGCAAGGGCAGATACCCGGGGATGGTCTGAATCACGACATCGCCACCCACCGCCATTGCTCCGGCTTTGAGGGCGCGATCTACTTTGATGTTGGCGTCCATAATAGCGTCCAGAGTGCGGCCCCGGACAAAGGTCTCCATTCGTACGTCGGCGGGCACTGCGCTTACGGCTTCACCGCCTTTGGTGATTATGGGATGCACGCGAATGCTGTCCTCATCCCGAAAGGTCTCTCGGTTGTAGTGAATGGCGGTTAACGCCATCGAGGCGGCATTAAGGGCGTTTATGCCCAGATGCGGGGCGCCGCCGGCGTGGGATCCCCGCCCAATGAATTGTATCTTCTTCGCCAGGGTGCCGTTATTGGCCTCGCTGATGCACATAGGGCTTTCGGCGGGGTTAGCTGTGGTGTGGCACATCATGGCGAGGTCTATATCGTCAAACTCGCCCAAGCGCACCAGCTCAGGCTTGCCGCCCAGGAACTCCAGCTTACCCTGCCGGCGCAGGGAGTCGCGAAATTCTATCTCAATGTATTCCTCGGCAGGAACTGCCATGAATGCCAGCCGGCCGCTAAGGGACTCCAGCACATCGGGCTGGTTTAAGGCCATGGCCGCGCCCAGCATCATGCCAATCTGGCAGTGGTGGCCGCAGGCGTGGGCAGCGCCGGTTTCTCCGTCGGCGTGGGGATGCTCGTTTACGATTAGCGAGTCCATTTCGCCGATGACTGCCAGGGCCGGGCCGGGGCTGCCGCCGGCCAAGTCGGCGCGCACGCCGGTTATTCCCAGACCAACGCGGGTCGGCATCCTCATTTCGGCGAACTTTCCGGATACTAGCCGCGCCGTCTTCGTTTCGCGGAATCCCGGTTCGGGGTTTGCCAGAATCGTCTTGGATATGTTAATCAGTTCGTCGGCCCTTGATTCGATGACGTCGGCTGCGCGGCGCTTCAGGTCTTCTTTGGATAGTTTTGTTGCCCCGGGTGAGGACATAAGATACCTCTTGGTCGGATGTGGGCTTGGCGGGCTGCGCGAACCGCAAGTTCGGCCCAACTTAGCTGCCTGATCATTGCCAGCGATTTTAACACGTAGCCGCCTGGTTCGTATTAGCGTATCTTTTGAGTTAGTTTCCCTAGTCTGCAGTGTATAATTCCCGATTATGAAGATAGTAATTGCTCCGCAAGGGTTCAAGGCAGGAATTTCAGGACTGGAAGCCGCCCAGGCCATAGCCCGAGGCGTTAAGGCCGCTGTGCCGGACGCGGTTACGGCTCTGGCCCCGGTTGCGGACGGGGGAGACGGTACGCTCAATGCCCTGGTAGACGGCACTGGCGGCGAGAAGTTCACCAGCACTGTAACCGGCCCGCTGGGGCAGCCGCTGGAAGCGCAATGGGGAGTGATGGGCGACGGTAGCACGGCGGTCATTGAGATGGCCCTTGCTTCTGGCCTGGCCTTGATAACCCAACGGCGCCGCAACCCGAGGGTTGCCACCACGGCAGGCACCGGTGAGATAGTGAAAGAGGCTCTAGAACGGGGCTATACCCGAATCATCGTTGGTTTGGGCGGCAGCGCAACGAACGATGGCGGGGCCGGGTTCGTCTCGGCCCTTGGAGCGCGATTTCTCGACGCAGAGGGCCGGCCGCTCCCTCCGGGGGGCAGCGCCCTGGCCCGGCTGGCCCACATCGAACATTCCGGCTTGCATCCCGGCCTGAAAGACGCTGCCATCATCGCCGCCACCGATGTGACCAATCCCCTGTGCGGTCCTGAGGGGGCGTCTGCCGTGTTTGGCCCCCAGAAGGGCGCCAACCCGGAAATGGTGAGGGAACTGGATGCCGCGCTGGCTAACTATGCCCGGGTAGTCGCCAGAGATATGGGGCGTGACGTTTCGGAGCAGCCCGGGGCCGGAGCGGCGGGCGGACTGGGCGCAGGACTGATAGCCTTTGCCGGAGCGAGCATCCAATCCGGCATAGACATGGTCTGCGAGGTGCTGAATTTCGACACCCTGCTACAAGACGCCGACCTTGTGATTACCGGAGAGGGACGCGCTGACCATTCCACCATATTCAACAAGGCCCCGGTGGGCGTGGCCCGCCACGCCCAGGCCCACAGAGTCCCCACCGTTCTGCTGGCGGGCAGTCTGGGGCCAGGCTATGAGGAACTCTACGGCCATTCCATATCCGCGGTAATGTGCATCGCCGACCGGCCCATGAGCTTCGAGCAGTCGCTGTCGCGCAGCGGAGAATTGCTGGAGAGCGCCGCGGAGAACGCCATGCGCCTGATTCTGGCAGGACGCGAAATATCGGGCAAGAATGGGGCCTAGATACACCGGCGGAAGGTTTTAGCTCATCCGCTCCTTGACGAACTGAAGGACGAGATCCGACAGGAAGATGGAGCGGTCGGCGTCAACCTCATCAAAAGCATCGAAAGAGGCTCCGCTGGGCAGGAACTCCGGGTAGCGGGTGATGTAGTGATATTTGTCCAATTGCCGGGCTTCGCTCTTCACGGTGTCGAACATCATGTCGAAGAGTTTGGCGTCTTCACACAGGTCTAACAGCGAGTGCCCCCAGACGTCTTCCACCCGCTTGTGGTACAGATATGCCTTGATAGCCTTCTCGGCGGCCTGCTGTCCCTGGAAGCAGGCTAGATTGTGTCTTCCGTTGTCGCGCAGAAAGCGAGCGTCTTCGATGTCTCTCTCAGCCTGACGCAGCCAGCGAGCGCCTTCCGACAGGTAATCAGGCATTAAAAATCTCCCTTCCTTCAGCGCAGGCCCGCCGTAGCGCCGGCAGGGTATCCTTCAGCGCCTCGAACTCCTCCGAGGTGTATACCTGGGTGTCAATTTCCACCGAACTGCCTAAGTGGTAAGAAAAGAAGTCAGACCGTCTCCCGAAGGGCTGGTCGGTATTATGCACCACGATAAGCTTAATCTGGCTCTCTGGGGTATATTCACCGGCTGCGACTTCACCGGTCAGGATTACCTTTTCCAACCCCAGGTTGGGGAGGATTTCCTGGATGTTTTCTAGTTCCCGCTCCACCATCTGTTTGCGGAATTGGGCAAAGCCCACGCGCATCGGCATTAGTGAACCCCTGCGATGAATCTACCCCCCGCTGTCGGCGATTGGCCGCGGCAGGGAACGCTTACTCTATCAGAACTAAATGAACGGACCTAGGCCCGTGAACTCCTTGAACGATGGTCATTTCAATGTCGGCGGTGCGGCTAGGGCCGGTAATGAAATTCAGGTAGCTTCCCATATCCCTGTCCTGCTGGTAGTACTCCAGGCGGCGCAGTAGGAAAAGGTCGTGCAGGGTTTCCAGCACTTCCTCGGGGCGCACGAGGGCGATATGCACCGGCGGCACCAGCGACACTAGCCGCGACAGGCCGCGACGGGGCAGGATTACCAGGGAGCCGGTTTCCGCTAGGGCGTAATCAGTTCCGGTCACCCCCACGTCGGCTTGTCGAATCGTTTCCCGCAATTCTTCCCGTGGCGCGTCTTCTCCCCGGACTATGGGCGTGACTTCTATCCCCTTCCACTCCAGAACGGTGTCCACCGGAACGCCGTCGAATACGGGCTGGCCCGACCGCACGACTTTGCTGGCGCTTATCTCGCCAATGATCGAGTCAACCCGTCCGATGGCGGCCTCTACCCCGGAAACGCGATGCACGTTCCAGCCGCCCCGGCCGGCCATCTCGGCGAAGCGGTCCAACAGGGATGGGCGATTCCTCAGCAGGCGATGCTGCAACTCGCTGGCCTGCTCTTCCAAGAGCGGCACGGGTTCCTCCAGACGGTGATACGCCCGGACCGGAGGAATGGCCCGCCCGGAGTTGGGAGAGGGTCTGCCCAAGGCTTCCCGCACGGAGCGCAGGAAATCGGACTTGGAGGTTCCGGGAATATCCGGGGAGTTAGCCGCGGCCACCATCCACCTCTTTGGCGGTGTCTTGGCGAAGTTCGTCGCGCCAGATTTCCCGGAATGATTTTGGAGGCAGAGGAGGCAGGTCGCGCGCCTTAGTCCATTGGGACAGCAAGGGCAAGGGAGTCTTGCTGATCCAGCCGGCGCGTTTCGGCATACCCGGTACCAGCTTTTGCGCTACGCGCCCGATGCCGGCGGCCAATTCCATCCGGTCCGGGCTGTTCATCAGCATTCCGTATGCCCCGGCCAGTAGACGTTCGGAGCGGGAGGACGCATTTTCCTCGGGATTTTCGCTTTCCGCCGTTCTGTGGCGCAGTTCCAGCAGCATCCGCGGGATGTTTATCTTTATAGGGCAAGCCTCTCGGCAGGCGCCACAGAGGCTGGAGGCTTGGGGAAGCTCCTTGGCCTCCTTCACTCCGGTAAGCATGGGCGACACCACGGCTCCGATGGGCCCGGGGTAGACCCACCCGTAGGCGTGACCGCCGACCCGCTGATAGACCGGGCAGATGTTCAGGCAGGCCCCGCAACGGATGCAGTACAAGGCTTCCCGCATTTTCGGGTCGCGCAGCATACGGGAGCGGCCGTTGTCTACCAGTATTAGATGGAACTCTTCCGGGCCGTCTTCGTCGTCTTGCCGGCGCGGGCCGGTGACCATGCTGACATAACTGGAGATGCGCTGCCCAGTGGCTGACCGGGGCAGCAAACGCAGGAAAATGGCTAAATCCTGCAGGGACGGAATCACCTTCTCCATGCCGGTGATGCCAATGTGCATTCGGGGAGCCGAGGTGCACAACCGCCCGTTGCCCTCATTGGTGACGATGACCAGCGTGCCGGTCTCAGCCACCACGAAATTGGCCCCGCTTATGCCCAAGTCGGCTTCCATAAACTTGTCCCGGAGAGCCACCCGCGCCGCCGCCGCCATGGCCTCGATATCCTCATTGTAGGGAATGCCCAGCTTTTTGGCGAACAGCTCGGCCACGTCTTCCTTCGACTTGTGCAGGGCCGGAGCAACTAGATGGGACGGGGTTTCGCCCGCCAGTTGGATGATATATTCCCCCAGGTCGGTTTCGTAGACATCAACTCCCAGAGATTCCAGAACCGGATTGAGTTCCAGTTCCTCCGACACCATGCTTTTGCTTTTGGTGGCGACCTTGACGCCCCGGCTCTGAACCAGATGACTGACGATGGCGTTGGCTTCTGCGGAGTCAACGGCGAAATGCACCTGTCCCCCGGCGGCGGTCACGTTGTCGTACAGCAATTCCAGATAGTAGTCGAGATGGTCGAGGGTGTGTATCTTGATTTGGCGGGCTTCTTCGCGCCACTCTTCCCAAGCCTCGGAGGTTACCTCTTCGATGGCATTGCGGCGCGCTACGTCAAAGCCGACGCCTACCCGGTCAAGGGCGCGCCGGAGTTGCGGATTCTGCATGGCCGCCGCGGACGCGGGGGTGAATTGCCCTGTCTTTACTTCCGGCATCTTGCTTTACTACTGGCGCTGACTGGGGGCTGAGAATAGGCTATTGATGGTCTAAAACTTGGGCTAGGTGGCGAATTTCTATGTCTGGCGCTTCGCGTCTCAGCGCGCCGCCGATGTGCATCAGGCAGCTCATATCACAGGAAACCAGCGTATCCGCGCCGGAGTCTCGCACGGCGGATACCTTGTCTTTAAGCATTCCTTCGGATATGTGGGGCATTTTAACCGAGAAACTGCCTCCGAATCCGCAACAGGTTTCGGCATTGCGCATTTCTTTCAGGTCCAGCCCAGGCATCGCCCGCAACAGGGACTGCGGTGCGTTCCGCACCTCCATTTCGCGCAACAAGTGGCACCCGGGATGGAAAACCGCCGAGCCTGCCCCTTCGACTCCAGGTTCTTCTACGCCCAGCACATCGGCTAGGAATTCGGAGAACTCGTATATCCGGCGGGACAGAGATTCAGCCCGGGCGAGCAGCACCGGGTCATCCTCAAACAAATCCAGGTAGAAAACTCGGATCATTGCCGAGCAGGAACCCGACGGCACCACAACATAGTCGCTGTTCTGAAACTCGTCCAGCGTCCTTACCGCCATCTCCCGCGCTTGGCGGGTGTAGCCGGAGTTGTAGACTGCCTGACCGCAGCAGGTCTGCCCTTCGGGAAATCCGACGGCTACTCCCAGCCGCCGCAATACGCGCACCACGCTGACGCCAACGTCGGGAAAGAGCTGGTCAATGATGCAGGTTACGAACAGGTCTGCTTTAACTGATGCAGGACTAGTCAAGCCGCCACCGCCTTTCGCAAAAAGCCTAACAGACTGCAACGGCGCTGGCAATGATTAGAGGGCATATTCTATGTTCGTTGACAGGGCAAAAGATCTGTAACTACACTCGCCCTTATTTGCGCCGGAGGAGCAAGCTATGCCGGATTCGGTGGACATTGCCGTGGTTGGCGGGGGAGTTATGGGTTGCGCCATTGCCTGGCAGTTGGCGAAAAGGGGCGTTTCCTGCGCATTAGTGGAGCGGGGTTCTTTCGGAGGCGGGGCCTCGGGGGCGACGGCCGGCGTAGTTGGCCCTCTGTGGCATATAGACCCGGCCGACGATGATCTGTTCCGGCTGGGGATGCGCAGCCTGGAACTGTTTCCCCTTTGGGCGGCAGAACTGGCCGAGGCTGGCGTAAACCCAGAGTTCCAGCAGACCGGGGTGCTGAAGATAGCCTTCTCGGAAGACGAGGTTGAGGAACTGCGGGGCTTCTACCGTTGGCAATCCCAGCTCGGCCTAGCAGGAGAGTGGCTGACGGGAGATGACATAGCCCGGCGCGAACCCGAGATTAACCCCGAGGCCCACGCCGCCATACTTTCGCCCGCCGAGGGCTGCGTAAGGGGCCAGCGGCTATGCGATTCTCTGGCGCACGCGGCGGGGCAGTCGGGGGCGAAACTGTATGAGAACGTCGAAGTTACCGGGTTGCGCTATGACAACCGCCGGATAACCGGCATCGAAACCACCATCGGCAGCATCGCTGCCGGACAGGTAGTGCTGGCGGCCGGGCCTGGGAGCGGCATCAGCGGACGCTGGAGCTATTCCGGCGGCCCGCTGGACCTTCCCGTTCGCGGCGTCAAGGGGCAGCGCATTCTATTGCGCAGGCCCGGTTTCCTGCCCCGTTCGCCGGTGCGAAACTCCGCCGTCTACGTTGTCCCCCGACGGGACGGCAACATACTGGTGGCATCGACCAGGGAAGAGGGGCGCTCCGATGAAAGGGTAACCGCGGAAGGCATAGCAGCCTTGGTATCCGGGGCAGTGCAGTCGTTCCCGGCGCTGGCCGAGGCAGCCTTTGTATCGGGGCGAGCCGGGGTTCGGCCGGCTACTCCCGACGGACGCCCCGTCATTGGCCCCGCGCCCGGCGGGGAAGGGCTGACCATCGCCACAGGCCACGATGCCGTGGGAATTATGCTCAGTCCGGGAACCGCCGAGCTGGTGGTTCAGTTCCTGCTGGACGGTAATGATGCGCCGCTTCGGTCTTTCAGCGCCGGCCGGTTCGCTTAGCCCGACGGCGCCGGATAGTCCGCCATCTCGTCCACCACCTCCATCGTCCGCACGCTTACCGTGCAGACGCGCTGTAACAGGTCGATTACCCGCTCCTTGTAGTCCGCGAAGCGGTAGGTGTTGAACTTTTCGGCGATGGTGGGGTCACGAGGCTTGCGCTCTTTGTACTGGTCCAGCACCCACTCCAACGCCGAGCGGCTACCGAGGCGGTAGCGCCAAGCCGCCTCCGGCACGCCGGCCAGCGTGGTCTCGCTGTCCAGCAGGATACGCCCCTCAGCTTTGTCGGCCCGCAACACTACCTTCGGCCCAATCCCTGTCGCCACCCCGCCATTCCCGCGCGCCACCCCGTCATTCCCGCCCGCGCCATCGTCATTCCCGCGAAAGCGGGAATCCCCCCGTCCCTGCCCGCCGGCCACCCCGTCATTCCCGTCGGCCACCCCGTCATTCCCGCGAAAGCGGGAATCCCCCCTCGTCATTCCCGCCCGCGCCATCGTCATTCCCGCGAAAGCGGGAATCCCCCCGTCCCCGTCCCTGTCCGTCATTCCCCGCGGGAATCCCACCCGTCCCCGTCATTCCCGCCCGCGCCATCGTCATTCCCGCGAAAGCGGGAATCCCCCCGTCCCTGCCCGCCCGCCGGCCATTCCCGCCCGCGCCATCGTCATTCCCGCGAAAGCGGGAATCCCTTCGTGCCAGCGGATACGGCGCCGCCGCCTCGAACCCGATATGCAGCTCCAGCAGCTCGCGCCCCATCCTGGCCCAAGCCGCAAAGTCAGCGTAAAAGGGCAGGCGCGGAAACTCCCGCTGCAGGTCAACGGCGTACTCCTCGCGGTAGGCCGGGTTGTGGAGCACGGCGTAGGTGTAGGCGAATATATCCTCGGCAGTGATGCCGTCATCGCCATAATGCTCCCGAAACTGCCGCAGCCCCCACTCCGTGATGTTGCTGACCCGCTCCCCGTCCTCCGTGTAGCGGTAGAGAGGCAGGCATTGGGTCTTTTCGAGAGTGAAAATCAAAGCCCGGCAGCTTGCCGGTAGCCAATACCTGAAATGGCTTGGCCGAAGCAACTCCGGAGAAGCAGATTACTTTGTTGGGCTGGCGTAAATCAGCCCCAAACATTTCGTAGTGATTTCTGGTAAGCCTGTGATTCAACGCTATATCTGCAAAATGGTGCTTAACAACAAACGGACGATATAATGATTCATACGGCTTGCCTCACTATAAATAATGCTACATCTGCGCTGAAATCTATTACTTAGTGAACTACTCCATTTAATAACCGGATCATTAGGTTCGTGATTGCTGTCTAGTAGTTCGTTGTATATGTCAGCAAAGAACAAGACTTTATCGCGAAGGTCGGCTATATTAAAGTCATATACCCATTCATCGCGGCTAGTAACTACTCCAATAGAGTACAGCCAAACACCGCCTCCTCACCATCAGCAGACTTGGCCAGCTTCGTTTGACGGTTAGCCAGGGGTATCAGACTGGCGAAATCGCTGTTGGACTGGTTCAGCCATTGCCCGTCGGAATTGGCAGTAATTTCCTCGAAAGGCAATCTCATCCAGCATGGTCTTCCGTAAATAAGTCAACTTATCGCTGGCTACTTTAGCATAATCTTCACGCCGGGTAATGAATGCCACATTGGCCTAACCCCTGCCTTTTTCTCTGACAAAAAATCCTATGGCAACGCCGGTCTGGATGCCAAAAACGTTGTGCTTCGTGCCGGATATTTTGGGGTTGCGGCGAACATCAGAACCCAGGTCAAGCACATACAAGTCATTGAACTCTTTGGCTGTTTGCGGAAACCGTCATCCTGCCGGGAGTCCAGATAAGCTCGATTGGTTACGAAAGCGATAATTCCGTCATCCGTCAGCCGGTCGGATGCCCAGCGGATGAACCGCTTGTACATATCGTACTGTTTATGTCTTTTGAGCCGTGCTTGCTCTGGTGTAGGTTTCACGGATGCGCTGGTCTATTTCAGGATATTCGCGGTTTGGGATTGAAGTCGTTCCAATATCGTTGCTGTAGCATTATACGGCGGGTTGCCGATGATGACGCTGATGGTCTTTTCGTTTTGCTCCTGCACCCGGAGCCAGTTTTCTTCCGACAGCCCGCCCAAGTTGAACGCCGCCTGCCGGGTCACTGCGCCGCCGGTTGCGCCTTGCCAGTCCATGTTGTCCAGCGTGTCCACAAAGCAGAGATTGGGGAACTCCAGGTAGCGGCCCGTCCGCTCCCGGTAGCTGTATTCAATGTTCAGATTGGCGATATAGTAAGGCAGGATAGCGACTTCGTTGGCATGAATTTCGTTCAGGTACTTGTACTCCAGCCGCTCGGCGGGCAGGTAGTCAATCAGGCTGGTGACAAAAGTGCCGGTGCCGGTAGCCGGATCGAGAATCTGCACATTGTCGTCGGCCAGGCTCTTGCCGAAGTGCTTTTGCAGCAGGTAATCCGCCCCGCGAATGATGAAGTCCACCACCTCGTTGGGAGTATAGACCACGCCGAGGCGGTCGGCGGCGGCGGGGTTGTAAGCCTTGTAAAAGTCTTCGTAAATGGCCTTGAGGAACTGCTGCTTTTCCGAGTAGTCGGCGATTTCGTCGGCGGCGCGGCCAATGGCGCCGTAGTAGGCGCGGAGGCGGTCGATGGCCTGGCGGCGCACGTCGCCGGTGAAGAAGGTCTGCTCCAGGGCGGCGAGCTGGCGGGCGACGTTGTTCTCGCGGTGGAACTGGTCTTCGGCGAAAACCCGCAGGAAGATGTCTTGCGTCAGGATGTGCTGCAACAGCATCTCGCGCACATCGGCGGGGGAGACGGCGGGGCTGATGGTCTGGCGGCAGAGTTCAAGGAAGCGGGTGGCCCCGGCCTGGTAGGCGGCGTTGCCGTCCTCGGCGTCGGCCACCGCCTGGCGCAGGTTCTCCAGCACGGCGGGCAGGTCGGTCCGGAACTGCTGGCGGGCCTGGCGGAACTCCTCGATTTCCGGCAGTTCGTAGTCCAGGAAGCGGGTAATCAGCCGATGCAGCTCGCCGGGGCGGGACATATCCACGCGCATCGCTTCCTGCCGGTTCTGGAACAGGACGGCGGAGAGGGAGTTCTCGAAGACGATGTTATCGCGGGGGTAGCCGCGGTTGAACTTGGCCTGAATCTCAGCGTCCAGGTCGTCGTGGATGTCCTTTGCCTCCCAATAGCCTCGGGTCATGCGCAGGGAGTCTTTCACCGTGCCGTCGGGCCGGTTGCGCAAGGGGGCGTCCAGCTCGTCCACCAAGGCCAGCCTTTCGTGGTGCTGGCGGCAGTAGGAATCGAGACAGACGGCAAAGGCGCGGCGGATGCTCTGCTCGTTGTCGGAGCCGCCGAAGTCAATCAGCCGCTGCTTGTCCGCGTAGTAACGCTCAATATGAGGATAAGAGGGCATGACTCGGGTTAGCCCGACAGCGCCACGTCCACGATGGCGATGCGGCCGGCGTCAACGGCAGCCTGGGCTTCTCTCAGGGCTTCCGGCAGCCGGGCCGGGTCTTCCACCCGCTCGCCGTGTCCCCCGAAGGGGCGGGCCAGTTCGGAGTAATCCGGGCCCGGAATGTTCACGCCATAGAAATCGCCCGTTTGGGAAGACGTTCCTTCCGGGTAGAAAGAGAGATGCAGGCTCTTCATCGCGGCGTAGCTGGCGTTGTTGAACACTACTATGAGGATGGGCAGATTGCTCTCCCGGGCCACGCCGAGGCTTTGGGTGATGGGGTTGTAGAGGAAGGAGCCATCCCCAATCAGCGCCGTCACGGGGCGGTCGGGAGCCGCCAGCTTGGCGCCCAGGGCAATTCCCAGTCCCTGACCCAGGCCGCCGGCCGGGCGCATATACGACAGCGGATTGTCCCCAGCGATGCGCCGCAATATCTGGGCGCGATGCAGAATCGTCTCATCCACAAAGATCGTATTGGAGGGCAACACATCGCTCAAGGTATTGCAAAGGAAGCCGGGGTCTATGGGCGAGGCGGCGGGCCCGGAGGCGTCGAGAGCGCGGTAGCGTTCCCACACCGGATTGGGGCCGGACGGCATCGCCGGGGCCGGGCCGTCGGCCTGCTCCCGCACCGCCGCGTCCAGGGCGGCCAGGGTTACGGGCAGGGAACCCTCCAGGTAGAAGTCGGCCTGCAAGTCTTGATGCACCATATATTCTTTGACGGGGTATTCGTCTATGCAGACCACGGTGGCCGACGGGCCGGCGCTGGGCGGATACCACGGGGCGCGGTTGCCAATAACCAGAAACAGGTCGAACCTGTCCATCTCCCGGCGCAGATCATAGCCGTGGTGGAGCGGATGGCTTTTAGGGAAATTGTTGTAGGCCGGGCCTTCTCCTTCAAAGACCGGAATGGCCCGAGACTCGGCGAGGGATACTAGGGCGTTGAAACCGGCGGCAGTGCGCCCGGCGGAGTCGGCGACAATGACGGGATTGGCGGCGCGACGGACAAGCTCGGCCACCTGAGCCACGGCGCGGGGGTCGGGATGGCTGGCCGGCGCCGAAGGACGGCGCTTCAGCCGTTCGGGCGGCGTCCACTCTTCCAGCATGGTCTCGATGGGAACGTTTAGGAAAGCGGGGCCTTTGGGAGTGCGCTGGGCCAGCTCTCCGGCGCGAGCCACCGTTTCATAGAGGGTCTGGGGGCTGGTGACTCGGCTGCTCCACTTGGTGAAAGGCTCCACCAGGCGATTGGGCCCGCCAACGATGCTCAGGTTGCGGAGCCATTGCGGGCCGGGGTCAAACTCCGGCGCTTCGCCGTAAGTGGCCGACTCTCCGGAGCATACCAGCATCGGCACTTCGCTCTGATACGCGCCGTGAATGCCCATAGACCCCTGCAGCACCCCCACGCCGGCGTGCAGCAACACCGCCTGCATCCGGCCGGTCATGCGCGTGTAACCCGAGGCCATGGCCACGGCGAGGGTTTCGTGCCAGCAGTTGATGTATGTCGGCCCTGGGCGTTCTTCCAGTTTCTGCCGGGCTAGGGCCTCCCATACAGAAGGCCACTCGGAGCCGGGGGAAGAAATAATATAGTCAACGTCCAGGTTCCGCAGGGCTTCCAGAATCGCGTCCCCGCCGTCTAGCCGCTCGTTCATAGCGCTTGCTCCTAGCTTCTTACCCAGCGGCATTCAGGCTGATGGCCGTGGGAGCCTTGATCAATACAGGTGCAGGGAATATCTTCCCGCAGGCAATAACCGTTATATTCCAGATAGGCGCAGAACCCGGGGTAGAAGCCCTCGCCTTCGTCAATGGAGTCGAATCCGGCTTGGAAAGCTTCGCGAAGTTCTTCGCGGGTCGGTCGAATCATAGTTTCGCCTACTCCCCGGCCAGCACTTCTGCGATGTCTTGAGCGAAGACCATATCCTCAGTTCCCACGAGGTCAGGGTCTTCCGGCGAGGTGATGTATTTGACAAACACCCATACCCCGTCCTTGGGATTGCTTATCACCTGAGCGGTTGCGCCGGTGATGGTGGAAATTGTGGCCCCTTCTTCGATGCTGATGAGGTTTACAATATCGGCCATTCGTCCGTCTCCCTTAGAAAAAGAAGGTCAGGTTCTTGGCCAGCAGGACGTTCTGGTCGAGAATTACCTTTCGCTGGGCTATTTTCCAGCCGCCATTCTCCTGGCGCAGGACATCTTCCCGCTTTCCGATGAGGAAGTCCGTCTCGGTTTCCACCCGATTGCGATAGATGAGGAAGCGGCACTTGAGGGCGACTTCCGTCGCTGCATCCGCCGACGGCAGTGCTTCCAGAAGCTGGACATTGGAGACCATGTGGCAGATGCGGGACAGCGGTTCCTCGGCCCAGTGGACGCCGGTAAGAATCTGGTTCACTCGCTGTTCAAGGGTGGATTTGCCTTCGTCGAACCAGTTGATGTCGTATCCCTCGCGGGTGAACTCCCGGTCTAGCTCGCCGAATTTCACGTTGCGGCGCATGGGCATCCAGTAGCGGATGTCATCGGAGAGGAGGCCTAGCCATTCGGCAAAGCGGCGTTCGTCCAGCAATTCCGCTTCGTGAAACAGGAACTCTTCCACTTCGTTCTTCAGCAGCATTTGGGCAAGGCCGGCCCCGGCGGTGGTCATGCTTAACCTCCCACGGCGACGGGGACGCCGGCCGGGAGGCCGTTGGCTTGCCCGTTCCGCCAAGGGGCCAGTTCATCCCACCCGGAAGCGGTGAGGAAATCCTGCCAGCGAGAGTAGAAGCCGCGCTGGTTCTGTTCCGCGGCCTTGGCGGCAGTGACGTTCCGCACCTGGCCGGGCATATCTAGGCCGTCGGCGTCAAAGGGGGGCGCTTCGTGGCCCATTCCCATCTGGTAATTGTAAGGGAATCGCCGGGCTATTGACCCGCGGCTGGCGTTATGGGCATAGTTCCAGTTCTCCATATCATCCTGCTCGGTGAGACCGGCAGGCCCGGAGTAGCTGATGTAATACTTTCGCAGGAACTCCTTGACCTCGGCCGGAGCATCCTTGTCCACCAGGAACCAGCGCCAGGCCTCGTGGCTCTGGGGAGTGCGGGGATGCCAGACGGCGATGGTGCGAGGCTGGCGAGGCAGATATGAGAAATTGGGGAACAGCGTTCCCGGCCCGGGGATGAACCTGGACCACTTGCCATAATTCTTGCGCCGCTCGCTCTCGCAGTGGGCGAAGTAATCCGACACAATCTTGGAATGCTGATAGGCAGGAATGGGAGCGTCGTTGGGGCGCAGGAAGCTGATAGTGCCATGTCCACGCTCCGGGAAGGAAACGTCTAGTGCGGTGGCGCCGACGCGCTCCTGGGTGTCGCGCCGCCCGCTGCCGCTGGGGCCCACGCCGACCAGATCGACGGAGCGGTGGCTGATGTTATGGTAGCGGTCTCCCACGAAGTTTTCCGAGGGGAATTTCCAGTTGCAGGGAATGACCCATTTCTCGATGCCCCCGAAAACCTCGGTCTCGCCGCCGGCGCCGTCCCATGTGTCCAGCAGAAAATCCAGATAGGTCTTGTAGCCGCCTAGATACTCTTCAAAGGAGGGAGCGCCCTTGTCCCAGTTGGCCCAAACTGTTCCTTTGTAAATGCAGAGCCGGGGAACTTCTATCAGGCCCCACTGCGACTTATCCAGCTCGCCTTTGTAGGCGTCCTTGAAATAGGGCACGCCCACCAGCTTGCCGTCGGTGGCGAAACTCCATCCGTGGTAAGGGCAACTGAAAACGGGGGTATTGCCCTCATCGTAACGGCAGACTTTCATCCCCCGGTGGGTGCAGGAATTCAGGAAGACGTGAACCTCGCCCTCGCGGTCCCGGCAGAGGATTACGGACTCTTCGCCCATGCAGGAAACGAAATAGTCGCCCGGTTTCGGAATCTGCGACACATGACCGACGAACAGCCAAGCCCTGGAGAACAGCAGCTCCTGTTCCTGGGCATAGATGTCCTCGCTCACGAATATCTCGCGGCTGACCGTCCCGGCGTCCAGGTCAACCAGGCCGCCCAACGAATGTTTACCGTTGCTGTGGCCGTTCTGCATATCGAATCTCCCGTTCGTTAGCATAGTTTCCTGGTAAGATTAGGCATTGCCTCGCAGCTCCGCCCCGGCCAACTGCTCCAGGATGCGGGCCACGGCCGGAAACCCGTCCTGCCCCATACCCTGCCCTTGGGCCCGCTGGAACACTTCGTCGGCGATGGCGCCGATGGAGGCGGGCGCCTGCGACTCGCGAGCCAGCTCGCAAGCCAGGTGAATGTCCTTCGCCACGATGTCCAGCGTGCCGTTGGAGGCGAAGCTGCGGTCCAGAATCGCTTCCGTGGCGCGATTCAGCACACTGCTGGAGCCGGCGCTGACCGGCACTATTTTCGCTAGTATCTCCAGGTCTATTCCTGCCTTGGCTCCGATGAGCATTCCCTCCAGCCCAGCGATGAAGGCGCAGTAGCCGAGGTATTGCGTCACCAGCTTGGCGATGCAGCCGGAGGCTGTATCGCCGACATAGAACACGTCGCGGCCCATGCACTCGAGCAGCGGGCGGCGCTTCTCGAACACCGCCGGGTCGCCGCCTACCATCATAGTCATCGCGGGTGGGCGTCCGCTGACCGGGGCGTCGAGCATTTCGACACCGCGCTGACTGCAAATTTCAGCCAGGCGGCGAATGAGCGACGGGGCGTTGGTGGTGGTGTCAATCCAGGCGCCGCCCGCTGGCAGTCCGGCCAGGATGCCGGCTTCCGGGTCGGTGACCACCAGCTCCGCTTCCACGGGCCCGGGAAGCGATGTGAAAACCACGGGCGCAGCCTCGGCCACGGCCCGCGGACTGTCAGCCCAGTGGGCCCCCAACTCGCACAGATTGGTCGTGGCCTCCCGGCGCACGTCATACACCGTCACATTGTGTCCGGCGTCCAGCAGGCAACGAGCCATAGGGTTGCCCATAGTTCCTGTGCCGATATATCCGACGTCCATCTAATACTCCGAACTTTGGCAGTTGCCGACGGGGGCACAACCTCCCTTGGCCGAGGGCTTCAAGGAGAAGTCTGCCGGAGAAGCGCCGCCGATTTGCAGGCTTTGATTTCCAGTCAATGCCATTAGGCGGCGGAGTTGCCGATTGGATGTGATGGTGAATGTACGAGGGGCGGTTTGCTGCAATGCTTCCAACCCTTCCAATGCTTCCTCGGCTGATGCGATTGTCTCTCGCATCTCGTCCAGGCTTCTATAGTTTTCATAGAAGTTCCGGTGTCCGTTGTAAAATACGCCGGAAATAGCATCGCTCAGGTCAGAGTCTTGGAACTCAGCTACAATCTGTCGGCCGATGTTCTCGATTTGCTGGTGGCTGCCGTGGCGCCAGCCCCATTGTTCTGCGATAGCCTTCAGGTTATGAGCGACCGCCTCCCACGCTTTTTCGCCGGCTTGGAGACGGTCGCCTTGTTCCAAATAGCTTCGCGCCTGCAAGATAAACCCCGCCCGATACCCCGGCGGTCGCCGGGGCTCTGGAACCCTGGTTCGGGCAACGGCGGTATCTCTGCCAAGACGGTTCTGACGGACTCCTGAGGGTTCTAACTGGCCGCGGCGGGCTGGGGGACGGGACGATGGCCCCAGATGCTGCCCTTCTCGTGGCGCACCACCTGCCAAGTGGAGTCGTCCACGGTGCGGGCGCCCCAGCCGTACTCCACGTCGAAGCCCGAGGGGGTCTTCATGTAGAAGGACGTCATGTGGTCATTGGTGTGCCGGCCCAGCCCGCGGGTAAGCCGAATATCGGAGTCTAGCACCATGTCGTAGGTGGTTCCCACGTCGTTCATGCCCTGAGTCTGGAGCATGAAGTGGTTGAGCTTCTTGGTGTTGCGGCCCTTCGCCTCGATGATAGCGAGGGTGTGGTGGCGCGGGTTGCAGTGGAAGAAGACCAAGTTGCGGATATAGTCGCTGATTTTCATCCC
Source organism: Dehalococcoidia bacterium (assembly GCA_965199995.1). Lineage (GTDB taxonomy): Bacteria > Chloroflexota > Dehalococcoidia > Lucifugimonadales > UBA3495 > VXOI01. The sequence continues at coordinate 1,165,540 of OZ241328.1, forward strand.
CAGCACGTCGCGGTAGAAGGCCACGGCCCGGTCGAGGTCTTCCACGTGATACACCACGTGCCCCAGCCCCTGCTCGCCGGTTACGAAACCGGAAATTGGCCGAGGGGAATTGAAGGGGTTGTCGAAGCTGACCGGAGGGCCGTAGTAAACCTCGGTGGGCGTGCCATCGGGGTCTTCGAACTTTATCAGACCCTCGACCTTGCGCTCCTTGGCTTCCTCAGGCGTGCCTGTCGAGACTTCGATGCCCGCCTGACGAAGCTGCTCGGCCATTTCGGCCAGGGCCGCCTCGTCGGTCACCTGAAAACCGACGAACTCCACATCGTCCTTGCCCGTCGGGCTGACGATGAAGCGGTGGGTATACTCGTCCATCCGCATCGTCAGAACGCCGTCGGAATCAACCCCGTTGGACTGTAGTCCGAGAACCTCGGTCCCGAAATGCTCCCACTCTTCGATGTTGCTGGCGCTGATACCGATATAGCCCAATTGGGTAACATTAGCCATGATTCCCATCTCCTTTGGATGCAAGCTAAACTTTGGGGATGTTGGTTCGGTTACTTTTCAGCGCAGGGGCCTACTTCGCGTCCATCATCTTGACCCATCCCGAATAGAATCCGCGGGCATTTTCCTCGCAGATGCCTTCGGTCAGGATACCAGGCAAGTCCACGCCCTTGGCCAGGTGACCGATACCCATTTGGTAATTGTATGGCTTGCGGCGAGCGATAGCTCCCCGGCTGGCCTTGTGGGCATAGTTCCAGTTTTCCATATCATCCTGCTCGGTCATCCCGCCCGGCCCGGAGTATCGGATGTAGTAATGCCGCAGCATATCCTTGACTTCCTCGGGCGTGTCTTTATCCACCAAGAACCAGCGCCAAGCCTCGGTCAGATTCGGGCCGCGCGGATGCCAAACGGCGATGGAGCGGGGCTGGCGGGCCAGGTAGGACATATTGGGAAACACGGTTCCCACCACTCCTAGCAGGTTGGTCTTGCCGTCCAGCCGACGGCGGCGCTCGGATTCCATCATACGGAAGTATTCCCCCACGTCCGCCGCGTTCCGGTAGGTCGAAATCTGCGGCGTGTCGGATGGGAACAGCTCCACCACGGCGGCATGGCCCTGCCGGGGCATAGACACGTTAATGCGGCGGCCCGCCTTATATTCAGCGTCGTCGCGGCGGCCCAGGCCGCTGGGGCCAATGCCCACCATATCCACGGAGCGGTGGCTGATATTATGGTAGCCGTCGCCGGCAAAATTCTCGGCGGCGAACTTCCAATTGTTGGGCATAGTCCACTTCTGGACGCCCCCAAGAATCTCGGAACCGCCCTCACTGCCGTTTCGCCCGTCCATCAGCAGGTCGAGATACATGGTGAAATCACCCAGATACTCCTGGAACGACGGCCCGTCCTTTTCCCAGGATGCCCAGATACCGCCCTTGTAGTTGTGCATTTGAGGCACTTCGATGAGGCCCCACTGGGACTTGTCCAACGCGCCCTTGTAGGCGTCCTTGAAATAGGGCACGCCCACAAGTTTGCCGTCGGTGGCGAAACTCCAGCCGTGATAGGGGCAACTGAAAACAGGGGTGTTGCCTTCGTCGTAGCGGCAGACTTTCATTCCCCGGTGGGTGCAGGAGTTCAGAAACACATGAATCTCGCCTTCTCGGTCGCGGCAGAGAATCACTGATTCTTCCCCCATGCTGGAAACGAAGTAGTCGCCGGGCTTGGGAATCTGAGACTCGTGGCCGACGAAAAGCCAGGCGCGGGAGAATATCTGATCCTGTTCCTGGGCGTAGATGTCTTCGTTGACGAATACCTCGCGGCTGATATGGCCTTCGTCCAAATTGACGATGCTGCCGACGCTTCGGCTGCTGGTGGCTACCATAACGACACGCTCCCGGCTGTGGCTTGCTCTCCGCGGCTCAGTATACACGACGGCGCGAGGAGTTTCGACTTGCCCGTTGCCGCGCCGATGGTTCTGGGTTAGTATCCGCGCAACCGATACCGTGCAGGCAGGGGCTATGCAATCATCCGACGTTACGGGAGAGCCGCGCTGGGATCAGGCCCGCGAAAGCGCGGCACGGCTGCGGGAAATGCCAGCGCAACAGGCCGAAGCCAATGTGCAAGGCGGGCTGACATCAATGCTGCAATCTCTTTTCCCCAGATTGCCCGCATCCGAACTGACTATGGAAAAGCAGACCGGCGACGGCCCTGCCGACGTCTATTGCCGCAATGTTATCTTCGAGACCAAGGGGCAAGGCAAGTTGGACGCGCGGCGAAAGAGTGATGGCTCTACCGAAACGCCGGAAGAACAGGCAATCCGCTATCTTAATGCCCTTACCTCTCAACCCAATATGTTCAATCAACAAAACATCGGCTGGCGCGCTGGCGTTACCGATGGCAAGGAATGGTATTTCTATGATTATGACCTCAACGCGCCGGATGACAAGCGGCTGAAACTGGTTCAATCTCTGAATCTGGTCAATCCCAATGACGATGACCCTCTGCTGTCTTTCCTGTACGACTTCGTCAACCGTACCGTCAAATTGGCTCCCCCGACCGGCGGTAAAGACTGGGCGGAAAGATGGGCGCAGCCCTTTATTGACTTGGCCTCCAATGTAGGCCATGCCGGTTCTCCGGCCTATGCTGTTAAGCGAGCCTTGTGGAGGGACTTGCTGCGGGGCGCCTACATCACGCCGCCCGAGAAAGATTCCGCCGCCGAGCGAGACCTGTTTGCCCGCCATACCATGCTGGTAGTAATGGCCCGAGCCGTGGCAGAGACCATTCTTCCCGCAGGAACGGAAACCCCAGACCGTCACCGGCTTCACGACACCTTGACTGAAGGCTTCGCCGTATGGCTGCTGGACGCCGCCGGGGAACCTGGGAGAAGGCTGCTAGATGACATAATATCGGAGGTGAGCCGCTATGACTGGCAATCGCACCAGCGGGATACACTGAAAGACCTGTATCACTCCGTGATTCCCCGCAACATTCGCCACGATTTCGGCGAATACTACACTCCCGACTGGCTGGCCCGCGCCGTGTGCGAGGAAGTAATGGACGTGGAATGGCGGCAGGAAGTTATTGAAATGGCCGTGGCCGGCCAACTTAATGGCCCGGCAGTTTTGGATCCGTCTTGCGGCTCCGGCACTTTTCTCTACCACGCTACCCAATTATTGCTGGAAGACGCCGTAAATCACCTTGAACTGAAAAACAGCCCCCAGGCCCAGGCCGAAATCGTCAATGGATTGGTTGCCGGGATCGATTTGCATCCAGTAGCGGTCGAATTGGCAAAAACCACAAAAATTTTATCATTTTCCGATTTGGCATAAACTGCCAAATCGGAAAATGATGCCGAGGTTTACCTCGGCGACAGTCTTCAGTGGGAAACTACCCACAGCAGCGCCCTCTTTGAGTTGGGAAGCCTCGTAACCATCCCCACTGGCGACTCCGAAGCCCCGCTGCAACTGCCGAGAACCCTCCTCCTCTCTGACGGCTTCCTGCCCCGCCTTCGCCAAGTCTTTGACTATGCTCATCGCCCCGAATATCCCGGCATTGAGGCCGACTTGACGGCTGTGCTGAACCTTAACACTAAAGCTGATAAGAAATCACTTATTGAGTTCTACCGTCGCATCCGACAGTACATTGAGGAGGGGCGCAACCACGTCTGGCATTGGTACATAGAAAACTTGGTGCAGCCCATCCGCCTGTCGCAAAACCCGGTTACCCGGTTAGTGGGCAACCCGCCCTGGGTGGTCTACAACGCCATGACAGACGAACGGCAGGACGCTTTCCGCCAGCAAGCCCAAGCCCGCAAGATTTGGGCCGGGGCCAACCTGGCGACGCAGAACGATCTGGCGGCCACCTTCGTCGCCACCTGCGTGGATTACTACCTCAAGCCCGGCGGCAAGTTCGGCTTCGTCCTGCCCTATGCCGCCCTTCGCGCCCGGCAGTGGGCGCCCTTCCGCACCGGCCAATGGAGCCTGCCGGAAAAATCCGGGCGCGAGCCAACTTTGGCTGACCTCAGCAAGGATGCTTGGGATTTTATGGACGTAAACGCCCCGCCCTTCCCCCAAGCCAATTCGTCCGTAATTTTTGGGACGAAACAGGATACCCGCAACCGGCGGCGCACCAACCAGGCCGCGCCATTGGCGGGGATTCAGGCAGTTTCAAACACTGAAACAGTGGATACCCGTATGCCCTGGGATGAAGTACGCCCCAAGCTGACCTTCACCCTACGTAAGGAGAGAAAGACAGCGCCCAGCGAAGCCTACGCGGGCGCGTTCCGCAACGGGGCAACCCTTTTTCCTCAGCCGCTGGTGGTATTTGAAGAACCCAAGTCTCGCGCTATCGGCAAAGTTTACTTCAGAACTAACTCCGGTAAAGGCGCTTGGAAAAAGCAGGAAAGGAATGGCCGGGCCGAGGAGCGATTTGTCAAACCAGCGTTGTTTTCACGCCTGCTGCTGCCCTTTGGCGTTATCCGCCATTCTTACATCATTGCGCCTTTCTCCCAAGATGGTAGCAGTCTGGAAACGGGTTTGCCGCAAGGGGATGGAGCCTCAGACTTCCGTTCGTTTTGGGACAGAGCCGACTACGATTGGCGACATGTTAAGCGGGCCTCGTCCTCCCAACTCTTTGCTTGGCCGACTGGATTACCAAGGAAATCTATCAGCAAGATTACAGGTGATTGATACTCCAGCGGTAGTATACAATAGCAGCGGAGGCCATCTGTCTTCTGCTGTCGTAAGTAGTGACCTGATACTTAGTCACACACTTTATTGGAGTTCGCGCACGATATCCAAAGAGAATCATTATTTGTCTTCGATATTCAACGCAAGATGCTTGCAAGAATTTTTTAGGGACGCTTGCCGGGCGAGCGACAGGGATTTTATGCTATTGCCCGTCCAAAACCTACCCATCCCCCAGTTCGACCCCCGCAACAAGCACCACGCCAACCTGGCGGCGCAATCGGAGCTGGCCCACCGGCGGGTGGCCGCGCTGGTGTCGGAACGGCAGGCGGCCGAGCGCAGGATTACCCGCAACGACGTGCTGAACGATGAAGCGATGCAGCCCATCCTAGCCAGTATTGACGAGTCGGTGCGGGCAATCCTGCCGGATTATTGTTCCTAGCTTTGAAGCCTACGGTCTTGCCACCGCCAGGCACTTGCTGGAGTTGTGGACGTAGGTCTGCTGAAACTCCACTATCTCCGGCTTCCGGTTCAGTTCCGAAAGCACTCCGGCCAAACACATCCAGTTCAGCATCTCCTGTTGCCCGGCGTCCTCAACCTGGGCGGTGGTCAGGGCGCGCCACGCTTCGTAGTCGCCGGCCCGGAATTCCTCGAACCGGGCGCGGTCGGACTCAACATCGCAGTACAGCCACCAATTCTTTTCCGTCAGGAAAGCGTGCGACCAGCTCGACGACGCAATCAGCGCCACCCTCCACGGGCTGGCCTGCAAGGCGCGGACGGCGGCGGCTCCCAGCTCCATGCAGCGCTTGGGCGACGGCCCGGGCGGGTCAGCGGCCATTTCAGCGCCGTTGGCCGTCTGCGGGGTAGCGCCGCCTCGGTTGCGGATGACCCGGCTGCCATAGCAATTGATGGCGAAGGGAATCACGGGGTAGTCAAAGCCGATGCGGTCGTAATCCAGGTACAGCAGGGTATTCAGGAAAGCGTGCCCCAGCCCCGGCTCGTGCAGCGGTTTGTAGGCATAGGCCACGTCGAAACCGTCGCCAATCAAAGCGCCGGCCAGGTGGCGCGCCGCTGGGTGCCCCTTATAGCGGAAAGTTTTATCGGCCGGTTCGCCCCACACGTTGGGCCGAGCGCCGCCGTCTTTCGTGGTGAAAGGGCGGCATTCGTATTCGTCGTATGCCATCACGCAGAAAGCCGGAATAATGTCTTCCTTGAAATTTTCATATTGGTCGTCGCCCCAAACCAGCACCACGTCGGGGTTGAAGGCATCCAGCTCGGCCCGCACCTTGCGGAATCCCGCCACCAGCTTCTCCCGCTGATACAGCGCCGAGGCGTAGCCCTCGTCGTCGCCCCATTCCTCGCGCATGGCGGCCGGCCAGTTCTCCGGGTTTTTCTGCTCGCGGGGGATGCGGTCATTCCTGAGGGCGCGAGTCAGCGAATAATTCTTCAACTCGTCCGGGGATATGAGCGACGGCGAATGCGTAACGCCGACGCCAAGAATCTCTGCCATGATGCAAACTCCCTACCCGGTGGGTTTTGCCTAGCTTTGATAAAGCGTAGCGATTTGTCAAGGGGCGAAGGTCTTTCAGCCGGGGCAATCCGACACGCTTGGGTAGCAACATCGCCGAAGGGTCTTTCAGCCGGGGCAATCGCCTTTGGGCGGCATAATGCCCGTCATTCCCGCTCTCCCCCGTCATTCATTCCCGCTCTCCCCCGTCATTCCCGCTCTCCCCCGTCATTCCCGCTCTCCCCCGTCATTCCCGCATTCCCGCCCTCCCCCGTCATTCCCGCCCTCCCCGTCATTCCCGCCCTCCCCCGTCATTCCCCCGTCATTCCCGCCCTCCCCCGTCATTCCCGCCCTCCCCGTCATTCCCGCCCTCCCCCGTCATTCCCGCCCCCCCGTCATTCCCGCCCTCCCCCGTCATTCCCACCCTCCCCGTCATTCCCGCGGACGCGGGAATCCACGAACCGAACTAGGTGGCATCGCTCCCAAATCAGGCATTCTCAACGGTCTGGGGTACAGCTTTTCGCCGGAACGGCCGGGTTGTATTTAAAAAGCGATAGCCCTGTCCTTTCGGACGAGGGGTTCCTTAGGCCAGCCATCATAGATACCAGTATTAGATGTCCGAAGCCGGGTCAGCTTGCCCGGCCCGCCGCTACCGGCGATAATGGCCCGCAACGCTTTTACCACATATCGCGCGTCCGACGCGCAGGAGGCTAAAGATGGACTGGGGAATGGCGAACCGCATGGCCCAACTAATTCAATCCGACGGGAAGTGTATGTTTCTTCCCATTGACCACGGGTATTTTCAAGGCCCCACCCGCAACCTGGAGCGCCCCGCAGAGACTATTGCGCCGCTGCTTCCCTATTCCGATGCGCTGTTCGCCACCCGGGGCGTAGTGCGGTCGGTGGTGGACCCGGCGGGCGCCAAGCCGCTGATTCTCCGCGTGTCCGGCGGCACCAGTATGACTGCCGGCGACCTGGCCGACGAAGGACTAACCACCTCCATTGAAGACGCCATTCGGATGAATGTCGCCGCCGTGGGCATATCCGTGTTCATAGGCTCCGAATATCAGAAGCAGTCCATCCTTAACCTAGGCAAACTGGTGGACGAAGGCGAGCGCTACGGAATCCCGGTGATGGCAGTGACTGCTGTGGGCCGGGAGCTGGACCAGCGCGATTCCCGCTATCTGGCGATGGCTTGTCGCATCTGCGCCGAGATGGGGGCCAAGGTGGTCAAGACCTACTGGTGCGCCGACGGCTTCGACCGGGTTGTGGACGGCTGCCCGGTGCCGGTGGTGATGGCCGGCGGGCCTAGGGTGGAAACGGAGCGGGAGGTGCTGGAGTTCGTTCACGACGGAATGCGGAACGGCGCCATCGGAATAAACTTGGGGCGTAACATCTGGCAGAGTCCGCATCCCGTCCCCATGATTCGCGCCCTTCGCCATATCGTCCACGGCAACGGCGCGATGGACGAAGCTCAGGAAATCTTTGAGTCCGCCAAGGCCCAGACCGCCGAATTGGCGGGCGTTGCTGGCTAGGGAAAGACAGCTATGCGCGTAGCGATGTATTACAACAATAACGACGTGCGCCTCGAAGAGTTGCCGCAGCCGGAGATTGGCCCCGGCGAAATGCTGCTGAAGATAGAAGCCAGCGGCATCTGCGGCAGCGATGTTATGGAGTGGTATCGAATTCAGCGCGCCCCGGTGGTGCTGGGCCACGAAGTCGCTGGAACGGTGGCTCAGGTGGGCGCGGGCGTTACTCAGTTTCAGGAGGGCGACCGGCTGGTGGTCACCCATCACGTGCCCTGCAACGCCTGCCGATACTGCCTGAGCGGCCGCCACACCGTCTGCGACACGCTGCGGGCGACTAACTACGACCCGGGGGGATTCTGCGAGTACGTCCGTCTGCCGGCTATTAACGTGGACCGCGGCGCCCTTTCCATCCCCGACGGCGTGTCCTTTGACGCGGCTTCGGTGGCCGAGCCGCTGGCCTGCGTCTACCGGGGACAGCGGCGGGCCCACATCCAGCCGGGTCAGTCTGTGCTGGTGCTGGGCAGCGGCCTTGCTGGGCTGCTTCACATAAACTTGGCTCGCGCCGTTGGGGCCGGCCGCATCGTATCTACCGACCTTTCCGGCTTTCGCTTGGCGGCGGCTAGGAGGTTTGGCGCGGATGTCACTATACGGGCCGACGAATTCACCCCCCAGGTCTTGCGCGACGTCAATGACGGGCGTTTGGCTGACCTGGTCATCGTAGCCACCGGCGCCCGCCCCGCCCTGCTACAGGCACTGGAATCAGTGGATCGCGACGGTACAGTCCTGTTCTATGCCCCCACCGAACCGGGCGTGGAGATTCCCGTTTCCGTTAACGATGTCTTCTTTCGCAACGGCGCAACGCTCACCACTACCTACGCCGCCGCCCCGGGCGACCTTACTACAGCCTTAGACCTTATCGCCTCCGGCCGGGTGCAGGTTGGCGAGATGATTTCCCACCGCTTGCCCCTGGAAGAGACCGGTCTGGGATTCAGCTTGACGGCAGGCGCATCAGAATCGCTAAAGGTGGTGATAGAGCCGCAGCGCTAGAGGCGCCGGGCGGTGTTCGCTTGACGCCCGCATCCTAACCTGTACAATCAACCGCACTTAGCAGGCAACCGCCCTTATCAGGCGCTATGGTGGAGGTCGCGATGGAACTCGGACTGTTCCTGGAATTTCCGGTACGGGAAGGCTCCAATGAGAACGAGGCTTTCAAAGAATCCTTTGCCCTGATTCAGCAGGCAGAAGACTTGGGCGTCCCGTCGGTTTGGATGGCCGAATACCACTTCAACCCCGGCCGCGTGCTTGCCAGCCCCGTTACTATCCTGAGCGCCATCGCGGGCCGCACGCAGCGCATCCGGCTGGGCACGGCGGTGCTGTTATTGCCGCTGGCCAACCCGGTGCGAGTAGCCGAAGAGATCGCCACCCTCGACCAAATCAGCGACGGGCGCGTCGAGTTCGGCATTGGGCGCGGTACTTTCCCTAACGTGCATGAAGGGTTCGGGGTGCCTTTTGCCGAAAGCCGGGGCCGCTTCGAGGAATGCGTTGAAATTATCCTAAAGGCCTGGACTACCGAGACTTTTTCCTTCGAGGGTGAGCATTTTAATATCCCGGAGATTTCCGTGAACCCCAAGCCCTTCCAGCAGCCGCACCCGCCCATTCGGGTGGGAGTGACTTCCGCCGAAAGCTTTTCCATCCTGGGTCGGATGGGCTACGACATCCTCATCAACCCGTCGAGGGTATTTACGCTGGCGGAGTTGAAGCCTTCGATCCAGGCGTACCGGGAGGCTTGGAGGGGGGCAGGCCACGAAAGCGTGGGGAAGGTCGGCCTGCGGATACCCGTCTACCTCTCCCACGATGCCCAAAAGGCCCACGATGAGCCGATGGAAAGCGCCCTGTTCTCCATGGGCCGACTCTCGGATAGAGTCGCCAGCTACGCCGGTCACGCCGGAACCTTGGGCGACTGGGGCGCGCAGGCCGAGCGAGTTCGAGGCATGACCTACGACGATTGGCTGCGCGACAAAGTGGCCTACGGCACGCCGGAGGCGGTCAGCGAAAAGTTGAATTGGCTAGGCGAAGAGCTGGGGCTGGACCAAGTGATGTTCGAGATCAACTTCGGCAACCTGATTCCTTTGGAGAATCAGGCCAGCAGCCTCCATCTGATGATGGAGGAAGTGGCTCCTAACCTAGCCTAGTCCGTAGAATCGCATTAACCGGGCGCGTCAAGGCAGATGGGCGCTTTGGCGCTAGTAACGGCTCTCTCCCAAAGGGTAAATCTCGAGAGGAAGGCGAAATGAGTTGCGAAGCGTTTGAGGCCGGGACCAAAGTGGAGGCATTAGCCGAGATTTCGGTGCGCGTGAGCATGGGTGCTCCGGTCGAAGGCGCCGGCCACACGATTCAGGTCGGCGACATCGGCGAAATCACCACCGTCCGCCGCACGGGAGCCGGCCTGCACTGGCTGGTTATCCGGTGGCAGCGGCTGGGCCGCACCTTCAACCTGAACCCCGACCAGTTTAACCTTGTGAAGATTGCCGATTAACTCCGGCTTTACCAGCGCATTCCGGGCTCACGTTCCTGAAGCACTTCCCCGAACAGGGTCAAAACCTGGTCTATCCGCAATACTACAATGGCTGCTCCTTCCATTTCGGGGTCGCTGATTAGCCCCGAATCGGCAAGGCGGCGGGTCATCTCGCCATAAACCTCGCCCTCCCGCTCCACAGTAGCCGTGCAGCGGAACTTCCACCCCACGTCCACGATAGCATTGCGGAACAGCACGATAACCTTGGGGTTCTCTTCGATGTGCTCCAGCGGCTGTCGCCGCGTTCTGTCACGGTAAACGAAAGTCGAGTCATCCACGCACAGCACCGTGCCGATGTACCCGGCATTGGGCGCGCCGTCCGATGATGAGGTGGCTATGATGCAAGGGAACCCGTCATCCCTGGCGCGGTTGATGAGCCGCGTCATTTCTTCCGTTAGCTGTATCACGATATAACCTCGCTTTGGCCCTTTCCCCTGTTCGGGAAAGAGACGTATTACTTTATGCCCCGGCCGTTTGCTCCGCCGGACGCCGCAAGGGAACGCCAGTCTCCGAGGCTTCGATGGTGCGGCTGTCCAATTGCAAGCCGAAACCGTCGGCCAGGCGGGTGAGGTAGTTGAAGATACCCACGATGTACCCGACCTCCAGAAGCGCCCCATCGTCGAAGCCCAGATCGCGCAGCGGTTGCCAGTCGGCCTCCACCATCCGGGTGGGTGTCTCGCTGAGCTTCTCCGCCACTGCGCACAAGGCCCATTGCCTCGGAGTCAGGGTTGAAAGCTCGCGCCACTGCCTGCGGGTTACCGCTTCCACGATGGCCGGATCCCCGTCTTCCGAACGCAGAAACTCTGCGTGGGACACGGTTCAATACCGGCAGTCCTGAGCAGCGGCGGCCACTGCCGCCACCATCTCCCGCTCCTGACGGTCCAGCTCTCCGGGGCCGAACATAATTTGCCGGTACAGCGCTCCAAACAGCGGCCCAATTTCCTTCTGCCCGGCTTGTAGCCGCCCCATGGCGGGGAGGAAGCCGAAATCGTAATTGCCCGCCCGCGCGCCAGGCGGCAGGCCGGCGCGTTGTTCCTCTTCAGTGGGGATAGCCACCCATGCTTCCCTGGTAATCTCTTTACTGGACATCCTTGCTTCTCCTGTGGCGTTCCCATTATTCTAATCCAATGAAGCGGATACTGGTCACCGGCGCGGCAGGACAGCTAGGCTCTGAACTGATACCCGCCTTGCGCGAACGCTACGGCAACGAGAACGTAGTCGCCGCCTGGCGGCGCACCCCTCTCACGGACGAAGTGGCGGATACCGGCCCGTCAACGCAACTTGACGTCACGGAACAGGAACCGATCGAGCGAACAATCCGAGGCTATGGGATAGACTCGTTATACCATCTTGGCTCGCTGCTGTCCGTGGCGGCGGAAGCCAATCGGCCTCTGGCCCACCAAGTCAACATAATCGGCCTGCTGAATGTATTGGAAGCCTCCTGCGAGGCCGGGTTGGAGAGGGTGATCATTCCCAGCTCCATCGCCGCCTTCGGGATTGACACTCCCCACGACAACACCCCTAACGAGACGCTGCAACGTCCCACTTCACTGTACGGCATCTCCAAAGTTTTCGGCGAGCTGATGGGGAATTACTTCTTCGAGCGCGTGGGGCTGGACGTCCGCGGCGTGCGCCTTCCCGGCGTGGTGAGCTGGAAGGTGGAGCCGGGCGGAGGCACTACCGACTACGCCGTGGACGCCTTCTATGGCGCAATCCGCAAAGGGCGCTACACTTGCTATCTACAGCCCGGCACCTATCTGCCGATGATGTATGTCCCCGACGCCATCAAGGCCCTCATCGAGGTGGCCGAGGCCGACGCATCCCGCCTGAAACGCCATGCCGACTATAACGTCAACTCCATGAGCTTCGAGCCGGAAGAACTGGCGGCAGCTATCCGAAGGCGCGTTCCCCAATTCGTAATGGACTACGCGGTAGACCCGCTCCGCCAGTACATCGCCGATTCTTGGCCCAATTCCCTAGACGACACCGCAGCCCGCCAAGAGTGGGACTGGCGCCCCGACTATGGCCTGGAAGCTATGGTGGACGATATGCACGCGAACTTGTCCCGAAAGCTGTTGGGTCGATAGCTATGGGGGCGATTACCCGGTAGCGACGCCCCTGACTGCGGGATGCGGCTACTCGTAGGGTAATGTCCACGACTCCGAGAAAGCCAGCGCACAGGTGCTGTGGACGCGGACGTCGCGTTGCCTAGGGAAGGGACGGCCCGGAGCCTGCTGGCCGTTGCGGGTGATGCGGGCGCCATTGGCCGGAATTAGCACCGTGCACACGCCGTGGGGCCGCTCCGTGTTGTTGCCCGGGAAGCTGTGGCTCATAAAAGGCTCGCCCAAGTCATACCAAGTCAAGGCAATTTCCTCGTCGTGGGCGCTGACCGCCTCGGTCCAGAAAGAGCGCAGGTCGCCCGAACTGCGGAAGCTGGCCTCCGTAGCCGGAATCTCCAGGTTTCCGAAGGTGGCGTTGATGCGTCCCTGGATTTCGCCCTGTAACCAGCGGGTCATTTGTATGTTGTCGGTATAGATGCGAGGCTCACCGCCGGTCAGCTCGCTTTGCAGGAACAGCACATGCCCAGGGCCGCCGGGAGAGAACAGTACGCGCCAGAAGCTGGCGTCGCTGGTGACCGGGCCATCGTCGGTCGCGCTCAGGCGGATGTAGGGGTTCTCTCCGGTGAGCAACAGGCGATTGGGGTCAATAGGGCTCGCGGTAGACATGGTTCACCCTCCTTGGATTAGTCATTTCCTTTGTTTTGAGAAAGGGTGGGTAAACTTCCCAAGAATTGATGATAACCCGGTTTGTTACTGGGCCGTAAGCCCGCCGTCGATGACCAGCTCGCTGCCGGTCATGAAGGATGCCTCATCGGAGGCGAGGAACAGCACGCCGTAGGCGATGTCCTCCGGCTGTCCGATGCGTCCCATGGGATGGCGGGCCGCGGCCGCATCCCGCCCGGATTCTGTATCCAGCATGATGGGCCGGGTCATCGGCGATTCAATGACTCCGGGATGCACCGAGTTACAGCGAATGCCGTCGCGGGCGTACTGAATCGCCGTAGACTTGGTAAGCAGCCGCACCGCGCCCTTGCTGGCGGTATAAGCCGAAGTCCGCCCGCCAACCAGCCCAGCAATGGACGATATGTTGACGATGGAGCCGCCGCCAGCCTCCCTAATCGCAGGTATAGCCGCCTTGGTTCCAAGAAACACGCCCTTGGCGTTGATGTCCATTACCAAGTCCCACTCGTCAGCGTTGGTGTCTTCCACGTTATTGATGCGAGCGATGCCCGCGTTGTTGACCAGAATATCCAGCTTGCCGAAGTTGCTGACGGCCGTTGCTACCGCGTCCGCCCACGCCGATTCGTCGGTGACATCGAGACGCACGAAGATGCCCTCGCCGCCGCTTTCGTTAATGGCGGCCTCCGTCTGTCGGCCCTCCTCTTCCAGCACATCGCCGATGACCACCTTGGCACCTTCCTGGGCAAACATCCGGGCCTCCGTCGCGCCCATGCCTCTAGCCCCGCCGCTAATCAGAGCAACCTTGCCTTCCAGTCTCATTGCCTGTACTCCTTATCGGCCCGAATTCCATAAAGTTTCAAGCCTATTGTAATGCTATTCCTACATCTCTGAAAATCAGTCAAGCTAATACCATGCCTCCTGCTATGAGCCACAGCCTAGAGGGCTCCTCTTAGTTCAGTAGCACTCAGTGGTCAATGATAAAGTCAAATTCGGACTCTGGGAGTGCAAATAGCCATAATTGTAGCGCAAAATCACACGTTTTGATGTTGATATATGCGCTCTGAGAAAATACAATAGCGCTATCCTATCCCATTGGAGGCTGAAATGGACGCCAAGACCAAGATTATCAGGGTTCCCGGAACTTCCGACGACGCTCGATCCCGTGCCTCTGGCATAGCAGCCGATGCGAACCGCGAGGTTGTACCATTCCGTGTTTTTGAACAAGGAGACAGGACGATGCTATCCGGGGCGATTCCTGTCCGAGTGCTGGTTCGGGTACTCCAGTACAACGCCACAGACAAAGGAGTAGCTGCCCGACGAGCCTTGAACACCCGCAACCGTCCCGTGGCTAACGACCATGTGAACGCGATTGCGGCATACCTATGGAGGGCTGTCCAAAGGGGAGAAAACTACATCATCCCGTCGCTTACCCTCAACTCCACCCGCACGGTAGAGGTTTTTGTGCCAGAGGGGGATTACACGCCGTTGACGGGATACGCCGTATTCCCCGATGAAGCCTCCATTCACATTACCGATGGGCAGCATCGCTATCTCGCAATCTGCCAAGTTGTCAACGAACTGCGCGGTACCCCTGCTGGGGAAAAATTCATGAGGGACAGCATTCCCGTGATGATGACCATCGAAAGTGGCTTGGAGCAGGTACACCAGGATTTCGCTGACGCAGGCAAGACTAAGCCGCTCCCCCCGTCGCTTCTGGCAGTTTACGACACCCGCCAGCCCGCCAATGCTGCCGTAATGGCTATAGGGGAGCGAGTAAAACTCCTGAATGGCCGGATCGATGCGACTTCTTCCACTTTGAGCGTCAATTCGCCGTTTGTGTTTCTAGTCAATCAAGTGCGCCAGTTCGTCAAGTCTAGCTTGACCGGCAGCCCGACAGTCTCGGAAGCTTCCTTTGCCAGCCAAGCGGAAGCGGCAATGGCTAATCCCGAAGCGCGCGAGCGGTGGATCAAGTCGAGAGTGGCCTTCCTTAGCGTTATGACAGAAATCATTGACGACTGGAAGGAAATATCCGAGTTAGCCCCGCCCGGCGGCCCGGAAGGAGCGGAAGTGTTGTCGCGCACCAAGGCAATACGGTCGCAAAAGCGCGTCACGATGGCGGCGGCTTTTTTGAACACTCTAGGGGTAGTTTCCCACAACGTACTTAAGGATGCTACCAATGACACGGTAGACCAAGCCAAACTCGAGGATACCCTTAGGGTCAAGCTGGAACCGTTTCGAAAAATCAATTGGGATAGGGATGATGATATGTGGGCCGGCAACTTGGTCGTTGACGGTAAGGTCAGGACACAAACGCCGGCGTTGAAAGCTGCTTCTGACAAGATGATGGCGTTGCTGAACTAACCGTCGTACTCCGTCATCATAGTAGTGGTTGCTATAATGGCGACAATCCACCCAGCAAGCAACGCAGAAGGAGGCCCGCCATGACTACCACCGCCAGCCGCTGGCGGCTCAAGGGCGAATACTTCGAGAGCTGCAACTGCGAAATTCTGTGTCCGTGTATCGTCCGGGGCACCAATATCGAACCCACCGATGGGCATTGCGATGTGGCGCTGGCCTTTCATATCGAGGAAGGAGACCTCGACGGTGTGGCGCTGGCCGGTCTAAATTTCATCGCCTGCAACTTCACTCCCGGTCCCATGGCCGCAGGGGGTTGGACTTCCGCGATGTATATAGACGAGCGGGCCGACGCCAGCCAGCGGGCAGCGCTGGAGAGAATCCTGTCGGGCGACATGGGCGGCCCGGCGGAACGGTGGCGGGCGATGACTACCGACTTCCGGGGCTTCCACTTCGTTCCTATCGAATTCCGAGTTGAAGGCAAGGTGCACTCGGTCACCGTTCCGGGAGTGATGGACTTCTGCGTGGAGCCAATCCAGATTCCGGGACGCGACGACGCCATGCTCCTCTCCAACACCGGCCACGGCGTGAACCGAGACCTTTATCTCGCCAAGGGTGTGCGCGGAGAATACACAGACCATGGAATGATTTGGGACAACACAGGCAAAAACGGCCACTACGCCGCCTTTGAGTGGATCTGGCCGTAGAGAGCCGCAACTCTGACTACTTGAGGGCCACAGGAGCTTTGGCCGGCTTCCTGTGGTCTTTGCCTTTGTTTCGCCGCCACAGCCGGTCATGGGGCTTGATGCCGTTGACACGAATTACTGTCATTCCTATAATCGCGCCTTAACTGCGGACAAATGCAATATCGATTGTCGATATGCCGCAGGAGAGAAAAGGTATTCGGCAGAAGGAGCGTCGGAATGAGAATATATTTGTCAATGGCTTTATTGGCAATCGTTGCACTGTTGGTAGTCGCCTGTGGCGGCGCTGCCACAGCAGTCCCGCCGACTAGCACTCCCGTACCGGCGCCCACCGAGGAGGCGGCGCCGGCGCCTACTAATACGCCAGAAAGGGAAGCGGCGCCCACCGAGGCTCCCACGGCAGCCATGGCCGCGGAAGAATCGGAAAAGATGGATGGGGACTACAGCGCGGAACTGCTGGCCATCGCCGCCGAGCGCGCCAACGGCCCCGGCGCAATCTTCATTGGCGACCTGAACGACCTGGTAGGCCCCGCGCCAACCATGGAGGAAGGCGACTCCGAAGGCAACGTGCCGCTGGACGCGCTGGAAAAGCACCGCTTCGTCTATGAATCTGACTACTATCGGGGCGTCATAGATCGGGCCAAGTTCACCGACCCCACGCCGATGACCTATACCGGAGACCCGATTGTTATTCAGAATGCCTGCGTCAACCGGGCCATAGTGTTCTGCAAGATTGTAGACACTTTTATGGTTCCTAGGCTGACGGAGCGGACCAATGGAAAGCTGATAATTGAGTCCACATCCTTCCCGGAGCTGGGGGTGGCCGGCCCTGACACCTTGAATTTGGTGCGCGACGGCACACTGGATATGGTTAACATCCTCGGTCCGTATGTGGCCGGCGATTTGCCCCAATTGGAGATACAATATCTCTTCGGCCTGTATACCGAGCGGTCGCAGCAGTATGAGGCCACTGTGGCCATGCTGGCAGACATCGAGGAGCTGCTGATTGAGGACACCGGAGGCTATCCCATCAACGTCAACTGGCACAACGGGGACGACATTTTCCTGTTTACCAAAGAGCCGTTGAATTTGCCGGAGGACGTGAAGGGAATGAAGACCCGCGCTTTCGGCACGTCCATTTCCGACTGGATTGCGGGAATGGGCGGAGAGCCCCAGTTCCTGGCCTTTGCCGAAGTTTACACCGCCCTCGAGCGGGGCATTCTTGAGGCCGGTGTGACCGGCGGCGACGCGGGCCACGGCCAGCGATGGTATGAAGTCGTCAGCTACATCAATGGTCCGCTGACCTCTTGGCCTTCCAGCCATAACGTTATCAACAAGGATGTTTGGGAGTCTATCCCCATGGACTTACAGGAGATACTTAAGGAAGAAGCTGCCAAGATGGAACTGGAAGCCCTGCGTTTGGGCTCCATCCAGAACGAATTGGGGCTTCAGAAGAATATTGACTCAGGCCTGACCTACATCGAATTCGGGCCGGAAATGCGGGTTCTCAGCGACAGCGCAGTGATTAACGAGGTAGTTCCCAACTGGGTAGACCGGGTTGGCGGCCCAGATGCCCCCTTCGTAGATGTGTTCAACCGGGCCATCGCTCCCATCGTGGGCATCACCATAGAAGCGGACGGCACCATCACCAGCAGCAAGTAACCATATCTGGTTGTTGCTGGAATTCGGGGCGCGGCCCATTCTCGTGATAGAGAAGGGGCCGCGGTATTACTGGGCGGTTCTGCCGCCGTCTATCACCAGCTCCGCGCCGGTGACGAAGGAGGATTCGTCGGAAGCCAGGTACAGCACTCCGTAGGCTATCTCCTCGGGCCTTCCGATGCGGCCTAGTGGGACGCGCTCTATCGTGCCGCCAAGCTCGTCTCCGGACCCGCGGGCAGAGCGAAGCATCGGTGTCTCTATTGGTCCCGGGTGAACCGAATTGCAGCGAATGTTCTCTCTGGCGTATTGAATGGCGGTAGATTTGCTGAAAATTCGCACTGCGCCTTTGCTGGCGGCATAGGCCCCGGAGGTGCCGGGCGCAGGCACGATTCCCGCCCCGGACGATATGTTGATTATGCTTCCGCCTCCGGCTCTTCGCATTTCCGGTATGACGGCTCTAGCGCCTAGAAACACGCCCTTGGCGTTGATGTCCAGAGTGCGGTCCCAATCCTGGACGGTCAGTTCCTCGATACCGCCGGTAATGGTAATGCCTGCGTTGTTGACCAGTACGTCCAGCTTGCCAAAGCGGGCCACCGCTGTGGCCACCGCTGCCGTCCAGTCGTCCTTGCTGGTGACATCGAGGCGCACGAATACGCATTCACCGCCGGCCTCGTTTACGGACTCCTCAGTCTGGCGTCCCTCTCCCTCCAGCACGTCCCCAATTACTACTTTGGCCCCTTCCTGCGCGAAAAGATGGGCCTCGATTGCTCCCATTCCCCGGGCTCCGCCGCTGATAAGCGCTACTTTATTTTCCAGACGCATGGCAGACTCCTGCGTTAGTTTTCGTTCCTGCTCCTATTCGTTATTGTAATGGCAATCCGGTTGGAATATGCTCATAACCTGGGCCGTCCGGAGGGCCGCGATGACAATAACCTGGGCCACGGTAGCAATGTTGCTCGCTTGGCTGCTCCTGGCGGCAGGCTGCGGCGGCAGCGTGCCTGAAAATTCGTCGTCCGGCCCCGCGGCAACGTCAAGGTTCCCAATGGAACCCACGCCGGTCCCGGCTGTCACCCCATCGCCCTCGCCGGCTCAGGCCCTCGCCCCCTTGGACAAGGGCGCCCCCGATTTCCGGTTTATGCTGTTTCAGGGCAAGGACGAGTTGGGGGCCTCGGAGATGTCCATGTCCGAATTAAAAGGCCGGCCCTTAGTGCTGAATTTCTGGGCCAGGCTCTGTACTCCCTGCTGGACCGAGATGCCTGAATTACAAGATTTCTACGAAGAGTATGCAGAGCGGGTTCAGCTCGTGGGAATAGACGTAGGCCAGTTTACCGGCCTTGGCTCCCCGAAGGACGCTGGGAAACTGCTGAATTCCTTGGGTATTACCTACCCGGCCGGATACACCGACGATGCTCGCGTGGTGCGGGACTACCGGATACAGGCAATGCCCACCACTGCATTCATCACCGCCGGAGGTGAAGTATTCCGCACTTGGACAGGCTCCATCACCCGCAATGAGGTTACAGCGATAGTGCGGGAAATGCTGGAAGAGGAGTAGGAAAATCACCGTATTAGCTCCTCAGGCGGAAGGGCAACAGATAAACAAGGCCCGGTTTTTCGCCGTGATTTCCCTGGCCGTTTCCGCCACTCAAAACGCCGCTTTCATACTCCCGCCCCTTTTGGTGGAAATCTCGAGCGACCTAGATATATCCGTAGCCGTCGCGGGTCAGTTGGCTACCGCCACTTTCGCGGCTTGGGCTATTTCGGTTCTGTCCGTCGGCCCGTTGTCGGATTCCTTCGGGCGCCGCCCGGTTGTCCTCGCCGGGTTGCTTGCGCTTTTCATTTCCGTAACCGTGTCCGCCTTCGCTCCCAACATCGAGACATTCCTGGTTCTCAGGGTGCTGACCGGGCTGGGCGCAGGTACGATGCCGCCCAACGCCGTGGGGGCAATATCCGATGTGATTTCCCCGGAGAAGCGGGCCCAGGCCATTGGCGCGCTGTTAGCCATCAGCCTCCTGAGTACGGTCGTCAGCGGGCCTACGGTTCCCCTTTTGGCCGATTGGGTCGGCTGGCGCTACACCTTTATTGTAGCCGGTCTTTTAGTGGGCGCCGGACTCCTTTTCAACTTCCTGTGGTTTCCCCGAGACAGTGGAGAACGAGTTCGCGCCCTGGTCATATTCCCCCGGTACCGGGCGCTAATTTCGATGCAATACTTTCGCGCGGCCCTGACGGTCAATATCTCTCACCGGATAGCCTATTGGGCGGTGATCAGCTTCTTACCCGCTTACCTGATACAAGCCTATGGCTTGAGCATTAGGTTTGCGGCCCTTCCCCTCACGATATTTGCTATAGGCCAGGTGGTAGGGAGTTACTTAGGCGGCTTCTTCGCCAACATGAGGGCCCGCGCCCTAATCATTTCCGTAGTAATTGTCGCGGGAGGGGCCTGCGGCTTGTTGTCTTTCGTGGTGGAAATCAATTTATGGTCAGCAGTGGCAATAGCCACAATCTCAACCTGCCTGTTGAGTATTCCGTTTCCG
Organism: Dehalococcoidia bacterium; assembly: GCA_965199995.1. Lineage (GTDB taxonomy): Bacteria > Chloroflexota > Dehalococcoidia > Lucifugimonadales > UBA3495 > VXOI01. The sequence goes on from OZ241328.1 coordinate 1,185,820, forward strand.
CTTTTGGTAGCTGCCAGCACGGAATACTCCGGTGACTCCAAGGCCACGGGGGTAGGTATCATGGGCTTCAGCAACCAGTTCGGCGGGACGCTGGGGGGTGCGCTGTCAGGGACGCTGCTGGCCTATATCGATTACGAAGGAATCGGTTACTTGTGTCTCGGGGTAGCGGTTGCGAGCTCGCTGATGGTGGTCGCGTTTCGCAGGCATTTGAAGCGCAACGAGGATTGAACCCGCCTTACATAGCGGGAGACTGTTAAGGGAGAGGCAGAGCAAATCAACACGCCGACGGCAGAAGCAACTGGACGCAGTATGAGCAAAGCATGGTTCTTCGCTGTGCTTTCGTTCGCCATTTTTGGCGCTCAGAATGCAGTATTCATGTTCCCGCCCATCTTAGTGGAGATTGCGGAAGATCTGGGCACTTCCGTGGCGGTAGCGGGCCAGTTGGCAACCGCCACCTTCGCTGCTTGGGCGGTCTCTCTGATTACGGCGGGACCGCTGTCGGATTCCTTCGGGCGCCGTCCGGTAATCCTGGCCGGACTGCTGATGCTGATGGTGTCCGTTATCGCCTCGGCCTTTGCGTTCAACATTCAGGTATTCCTGGCGCTGCGGGTGTTGACCGGCCTGGCAGCAGGGATGCTGCCGCCCACTTCGGTGGGGGTATTGTCCGATGTGATCTCACCGGAAAGAAGGGCGCAAGCGGTAAGTTCCTTCTTGGCCATCGGTATTCTAACATCGGCGGTAAGCGTCCCCCTTGCCCTCGGGCTGGCGAACCTGGGTGGCTGGCAATTTGTGTTCATCGTTGCTGGGCTGCTGCTGGCGGCAGGATTTCTGTCTAACGTTATCTGGTTCCCAAGGGACAGCCGGGAGCGCGTCCGAAACTGGGCGTTTTTCTCCAGATACTGGTCTCTTGTGTCCTTGCCCTTCTTCCAAACAGCCGTAGCAATAGGGATGTCCCAACGCATAGCGTTCTGGACGATGGTCAGCTATTTCGCGGCTTATTTGAGGGATAGCTATGAGTTGAGCGCGAGTTTTGCGGCCCTGCCCCTGGGGATAGTGGCAGTGGGGCAGGCGATTGGCAGCTTCTTCGGAGGCCCAGCGGCGACCAAGCGATACCGCGCCTGGCTCCTCGGCGCTACCTCAGCCGCCGGGGGGGTGTGCGCCTTTCTATGCTTTACCGTGGAATTTGAACTTTGGACGGCCGTGGCGGTGGCGACAGTGGGAGGCGGATTGCTGGCGCTGACAATGCCTGCCTTGGTCGCGGCCAGCACCGAGCATTCGGGGAATTCCAAATCTACCGGGGCCAGCATTATGGGCCTGAGCAATCAGATTGGAGGCGCGGCGGGGTCTGCAATTGCCGGTGCGCTGCTGGCCAGCACCGGATATGAGGGGATAGGCTATATGTGCTTGGGCGTAACGCTGGCCAGCGCCGGGATGGCGGTCTTGTTCGGGAAAAATCTATGCCGAAGGGACGGCTGACTTTCCGGATAGCAGGGAAGCCTGGGATACATCGGGCGCCAGTACAACAAAAGAGACAGTGGCGGGAGTGCGAGGGAGTCGAACCCACCTACCCCGCTCCTAACGAGGCATAACGGTTTTGAAGACCGCAAGGGCCACCGGGCCCCATCCACTCCCGGGTTCTTATCACCGCCCCCCACCCTCGGCGGATGGGCAGGCAGCAGGTCCAGCGAAAACGGACGCCGCCCCGTCTTAGCCATAAGGAGCGGCGTCTCAATGTCGCATTAGCGATGGCCGGCTAGCTGCCGAGGACAGAGTCTATCTTCTTCTTAAGGGCGCCCTTTGGCACTGCGCCGACAATCTGGTCAACAGGCTGGCCACCCTTGAAGAAAATCAGTGCCGGGATGCTGCGGATACCATATTGCATGGCGACGTTCGGGCTGTTGTCCACGTCTAGCTTGCCAACGGTGAGCTTGCCTTCGTATTCTACTGCCATGTCGTGAACCGAAGGGGCAATCATTTTGCACGGGCCGCACCACTCTGCCCAAAAGTCAACCAAAACAGGCAGGTCGGAGTTGAGCACTTCGGTTTCCCAGTTCTGATCCGTTACCTCGATGGGTTCTGCCATACCATCCTCCGGATTTACCTTCCGCTGCCGTAATCTAGCGCCCTGCACCGGTGCAAGTGTCGGACGATGGCTACCGGAACTCGCGCGCAGCGAACGATGTCAAATTTTAATGCCAGTTTAATTCCACAGCGGCGGCAGGTCAACCGGACGCTGTCAGAAATCTAACCTACCTCCAGCTCCTTTGAGGCAGATGCAGAACCCGGCTAACCCAGCATCCAGTTGGAATCATAGCGGCCTTCACTGTATAGTGTTGTAGATATATGAGCTCACCACAACGCCAGACACAAGAAACTGGGCTGCAACCCGGCAGCCGCCTGGAACTGGCCCTGGAATCCTGGGGGCGCTTGGGAGAAGCCCTGGCGTGGCATGAAGGCGCGCCAGTCTTCGTCTTCGGCGGTATTCCGGGGGAACGAGTGATGGCGGCTGTAGTCCGCGTCCACCGAAAATACGCCTCCGCTACGGTGGTGGAGGTGCTGGAAGCTGCCCCGAGCCGCATCCGGCCGCCCTGTCCGTACTTCGGAGAATGCACCGGCTGCCAGTGGCAGCATCTGGAATACGATGCGCAACTGGCGGCCAAGCGCGACAAGGTGGCCGATGCCCTGGTTCGGGTCGGCGGTCTCCCAGCGGATGACGCGGAGGCACTGGTGGCGGACACTCTGCCGTCAACCCACCGCTACGGCTACCGGAATCATGCCCGCTTCACCGTAAATCGCAGCGGCGCGCTGGGATTCGTCAACCGAGAGACCCGCCGCTTCGTGCGCACTGAGCGCTGTATGCTAATGAGGACCAGCGTCAACACCGTCTTGGAAGAGCTACAAGACCGCTGCCAGGAAACCACCCAGCTTTCCATCCGAGCCGGGGCCGGCGAGCCTATGACCGGGGACGAATTTCTGGTGCAGCCCCAATTGTTCAACCCCGAGATAACCATTGCCACAGGGCAGAAGCGCTACGTCGAAACAGTAGGCGATAACCGCTTTTTCGTGTCCTCTCCCTCTTTTTTTCAGGTTAACGTGGAGCAAGCGGCGCAAGCGGCTGAAGTGGTGCGCCGTGGATTGGGTCTGGGGAAGGGCGATGTTCTTCTTGATGCCTATACCGGCGTGGGAACTTTTGCCGTATTGCTGGCTCCTTACGTTGCTCGGGTCATCGCAGCAGAGGAGTCGTCGGCTGCCGTAGCCGACGCGCGGGAGAACGCCGCCGGAATCCCCGGAATTGAATTTGTGCTGGGACGAACCGAAAACGTATTGGACAATCTGCCAGCGCGCCCCGATGCCGTGGTGCTGGACCCGCCGCGGTCCGGCTGCCATCCGCAGGCCCTGACCAGCCTAATCGCGCTGGCCCTGCCGCGTATAGCCTATGTCTCGTGCGACGCCGAGACCCTGGCCCGCGACCTCAAGGTTCTGCATGGGGGCGGGTATGCCCTCGACCGGGTTGTTCCCATAGATATGTTCCCGCAGACGCATCACGTTGAGTGCGTTGCTTTGCTTCACTGGACCGGAAAAGCCGAAACCGGCCGGCTGATCCTTGCATCCGCCTCCCCACGGCGCAGGGAATTGATGGGAGAGATGGGCCTCCAATTTGACATAATGCCTGCCGATGTGCCTGAAGACCCTCTTCCCGGCGAGTCTCCGAAGGATATGGTGGAGCGGCTTTCGCAAGATAAAGCGCTGAAGGTTGCCGCCTCCATACAGAGCGGGTTTGTCATCGGCGGGGACAGCACCGTAGTCCATTTGGGGGAGTCCTTGGGAAAACCGGTGGACGATGATGAAGCCCGAGCTATGCTGCGCCGGCTGCGTGGCACCACGCACCATGTTTGCACCGGGCTGACCGTAGTGGATGCAGCTACGGGACGCCGATTGACCGGTAGCATGACCTCGCAGATTACGCTGCGGGCATTCTCCGACGAAGAAATTGAAGCCAGCATCGCAACCAGCACTCCTCGCGACAAGGCCGGCGCCTATGCGGTGCAAGATACCGAACTGAGTCCGGCGTCTGAGTGGGACGGCTGTTATAACAACATCATTGGCTTGCCCACCTGCCGCTTGCTTCAAATGCTGGACGAACTCGGTTGGATACCCCCCGAAGGGTGGCATCTGCCCGAGGCCGCGGCCTGCGCCCCGGGCTGCCCAACCGCTTCCGGCACGGCGGAGCGCGCTCTATGAACTTTATGGGCATGGGCATGATGGAGCTGGCGGTGGTCTTGCTGGTGGCCTTCCTGGTGATGGGGCCGGGCCGTTCTATAGACATGGCGAAGCGAACAGGCAAGATATTGGGCGATTTGCGCCGCACTTTCGGCGAAGTGACCGACGCCATTTCTACTGAGGAGCGGCAGCGCACCTCCTCTCAGCAGCCTCCGCCGGGGGTGCCTTCTCGCCCCGACCTGCCGGACGATGAAGCTGACGGCGGAAAAGAGCCGGACAGCAAGCCTTCCTCCACGAGCAGGCCAGAGAAAGGCTGAATCTGATGGCCCGCGAGCTCAGTTTCCTGGATCACCTCGGTGAATTGCGGCGAAGGGTGGTGATTTGTGTCATCGCCGTACTAGCCGGGAGCGCAGTGTCCTTCGTCTTCTACGAACAAATTATCGAGCTTTTATCCCGTCCAGCTTACAGTTTGGAAGAGAGCCAAGGCATCAAGCTGGTATTCATTGAGATTACGGAACTCCTGACAACAGCGGTCAAAGTCTCCTTTGTCGCCGGGTTCGTGCTGGCTCTTCCCGTAATCCTTTATCAGGTAATCATGTTTGTGGCTCCCGGTCTGACCGGGCGGGAACGGCGCTATCTATTTCTCTTTCTCCCGATGGCATTAATAACCTTTGCTTGCGGAGTGGCCTTCTGCTATTTTGTCCTGATTCCGCCGGCGTTGCGCTTTCTGCTTGGCTTCAGCAATATTGCGGAGCCGCTCATCCGCATAAGCAACTTCGTCAATATGATGGTGCGTCTCCTGTTTTGGATGGGAGTCGCTTTCGAGACACCACTGATAATGTATATGTTGGCGCAGTTGGGGATAGTATCGGCCAGGCAGTTGTCTCGCTTCCGAAGGGTATGGGTGGTTCTGGCCTTTCTTCTAGGGGCCATCATAACCCCCACCTTCGACCCGGTTAACCAGACGCTGGTGGCCGGCCCACTGCTGGTGCTTTACGAGTTTGGAGTGCTGCTAGCAAAGCTCGCCGGGCGCAGCCGCCGCAAAGCGGAAACCGCCATAGCCCAGCAGTAGCGCGATACAGGCACCACAGGGAAAGAACAGGACCGGCCATTGGCCGGTCCTTCTTTGTTCCATCTATCGGTAAGCCAGCCTAATAAGGGCTGCTTTCGTCTTTTCTGTTGGCCGCCTGAGGTTCTTGCTGGTTCTTGTCATCCTCCCCCATGAGGGCACTCTTAAAGGTTCTGATTCCCTTGCCCATGGACGAACCTATCTCGGGAAGACGCCGCGCTCCAAAGATAAGCAGTATCACTGCCAGGATAATCAGGATTTCGGTCAATCCCAAGGGTCCGAGTCGCATATCTATGCCTCTGCCAAGTCGCGTTCACCCAAGTGTTTTCGCCCGCCAATGATAACACAAACGCCGAACAATTGCTCTTACAGAAACACCGTTCGGATAATCTCCATCAGGCGGCGACTGTCTTCAGGCCCGAGGGTGTGGGCGGCGGCCTCCAGCGTCTCGCGGTAGTGAAGGAGGAAGTCCGGGGCAACCTCGTTTTCGGAGGCCCGCGCTTCGTACAAGGCTGCCGCTTCCGCCAGCCGGGCTTGTAGCCATTCGTCTCCCTGACGGTAGGCCAGAGAGTTTAGGAATGCTCCATCCTGACTCAGAGAGGTAGAGAGGTTTGGATATTTCTCCACCCTAGCTTTATCGTAGGCGAAGTAGGCTAACGATTCGATAACCAACCGCTTTTGTCCGCGCTGCTCCAATGCTATCAGCAGGGCACTTGCCAAGGGAGGGTCCGCCGCAATCAGACGGTGCATTATGCGAGCCGGGGGAGCGGTAACTGCGTCGCTGTTTTCTACCAGTTCTACCGATGCGCCCACGTCGCCGGATAGCACGGCAACGGCAAAGGCGGGCTGATTCCGGATTAGGCTCTCCAGCGGGAACGGCGTTTCGGAGATGACCCGCAGCACCTCTTCGGGAGGTCTCTCCGCCATTACCTCGAATAGCCGCTTCAGGAACGGCTCGTCTATCCGGTAGTTTCCAGAAGCCTCCTCGAGAAGCAGCTTTACGCCGTGTTGAAGATCTGCTTCCGGGGATTCGGCGGTGATGCCCAGCATTTCCAGCAACCGATCCGGCGTTAGCAAGGTGCGTAACTGCGTCGGAACTGCAGGCATCAGAGCCTGCACCGTCTGGTTGCTCACGGCGGCCATTGTCCGATTAGCGACGGGCGGGTCGGAGCCGTGGAACAAGTCGAGGAACAACCGCAGGTCTTGCTCATTGGAGTAACCCGCTTCGGCGAGAAATTTTTCGAGAGCCTGGGCGCCTTGCTCCGCCGACTCTCGGCCTTCGTCGAGAATCCGGTCAGCCGCGCCACCGAAGTGTTGCAGACGCTGCACGAAGCTGGCTGTGGCTTGTAGTGTGGGGACTTCAGGAATGTCGGGGTGGCCGGCAAACAGCTCCACTAGTGTTCGGTTGTCCAGCGCAGGCAGGAAGTTAACCAGAAAGGGTTGCGCTTGAATTTGATTTGCAAGGCTGGAAGCGCTTTCCTTTGCGCCGCCGTCCAGCGCGGCAAGGAATTGCAAGGCGGCGGCGATTGCGTCGGCTCGCGGCAGATGAAGCGAACTTAGATGATTAGGGTGGGCGCGGTGCAAGCGAAGCTTGTCTTGCAGATAGCCGCGCCAGAACTGAAAATTCTCCTCCAATTGCGCGTCGCCCAAGAGGAGGTCGAACTGCTCTGCCAGGTCTGTAAGGCGCTGCCGTTCCTCCTCCGCCAGCTTTGGCGCGGCTTCGTCCAGCAGATTGTTCTCTGGGGCGTGGGTCAAACCGTCGGCGTATTCCCGAAGGTCAAAGTGCTGAAACCCGAGAAACTTATCGGCGACAACCCGCCGGTCATGGGAGAGGGAAAGATACCAGCCGGCAGCTTGCTCCCAGGTGTAGAACGGGCCATAGTTCAGGAAATAACCCCAGTATCTGCGCAAGATAGGAGGAACCAATCCCAAGTCTCCCCCGGTAGTGTATGGGATGTCTGCTTCTAGGCTGTGCAACAAGGGCTCAGTGTTCTCGATGGACAGGCCAGGCAGATTGCGAAACCGTTGCCGCAGCATCTCGTAATCGTCCGGGGGCTGGGCCATGAAGGCCAATACGTCTTGGTGATAGCTGGCCAAGGCCGGTGCTACATCTTCGCCGTCCTGACGCTGCCAACTAAGCCGTTCTCTTCCGATTACCGGGAAACCGCCCCAGTAAGAGTGCATCATCTCGTGCATTGCCGGAACCGGCTTGGCTTCCCCGATGCCGGCCCATCCGCTAAACCCATAGCTTCCGAAGAAGCCCGGCTCGGCTTTCATTTGCCGCACGTCCAGACTGTGCAGAAGGGCCATCCCGGCCGGTGTAGGACGGTAGAGAGTCATCATGACGTCAATGCGTTTTCCGACCCATGGCGAGTTGCCCGGATGCGGCGTGGGATGGGAAAATTGCGGAGTTTGGAAGGGAGTAGGCTGCGATGAAGCAGGCTGCCAGGGAGTTGGCGGTGAACTTGCGGCATCCTGGGAGTGGGTTGTCGACGGACTCGGGGAAGAGCGGACTGCCGTCGGGAAAGAACTGGGGATAGACGTTGGTGCCGGCGCAATCGGAGTAGGAAGCGGAAGTCCAACGCCAGGCGCGGGGGAGCCGGCGGGAGAAGGGCTGATAGTCTGTTGTGGGGGGGAGGCCGGTGGCGAAGAAGTTGCGTCGCCGCACGACGTCAAAATCGCCGCCAGCATGATTGCCGCAAATAACCGAACCGGATTCGCGGTATAGCGCTGCACTTGGATTACAACCCGCACAATGTTATTGCCTAGCGAGCCTTTGACGAAGTTTGAGCCTTATCGACGCAGTGTTGTAACCAGGGTAATCGCACCAGGGCAATCGCGTATGAAGTACAACCCGGTCTCTAGGGAAATCCGGAGTCCAGACTATGGAAGCGCCTGATCTAAGGAACGATGCCGCGTAGTCCAGTTCGCCAATTCCCTCGGACGCGGGAATGACGGATATTAAGCCGTACATATGCAATAGCCCTGTATTGTAATCCGTTTGTATTGTGCCGCTTGCCTGGGCGCGTCTATAATCGGCCTGTTGTTTCAGCGGTAGGGGACACATAAGATGCGGGATGCGCTTCCCGAGGAATGTGGATGGAATCTAGCTACGACCTGGTTGTAATCGGTTCAGGCCCCGGGGGCTACGTGGCAGCTATACGGGCAGGGCAACTCGGAATGAAGGTTGCCATCATCGAAAAGGAAGCCTTGGGCGGCACCTGCCTTAACTGGGGGTGCATCCCCACCAAGGCCTTGCTCAAGAATGCCGAGATTGTATCCTATGTACGCCGCTCGGAGGAATTTGGACTGAAATTCGACGGCTTTTACGCTGACTACGAGGTGGCGATGGCGCGAAGCCGCCGGGTGGTGGACCGCAACACCCGTGGGGTTCGTTTCCTGTTGCGAAAGAACAATGTTGAGCATATTGAGGGCGCTGGACGGCTTGCAGGCCCAAATCGCGTCGCCATCGACCCGCAGGGCGCGGTCATCGAAGCCAAGAACATCATCATCGCCACTGGGTCCCGTCCGCGCGCTATTCCCAGCCTCCCCCTCGACGGCAGCCGCATCATATCCAGTCGCGAGTCCATCGTTCTGACCAATTTGCCGTCATCCATAATTATAGTAGGGGGCGGGGCCATAGGCGTCGAATTTGCCTACATCTACGCGATGTACGGCGTTGAGGTCACCATCGTAGAACTCCTGCCCAGTCTGGTGCCAAATGAAGACGAAGACATCAGCTCCCAGCTTGAGCGCTCCTTCAAGGCGTTGGGGATTAACATTCTCACCGGCACCGCGGTGACCGGGGCGCAGATCCGGCCCGGCGGGGTTGTGGTAGCGGTGGAGCAGGAGGGCGCCGCCCAGACCATCGAGACGGAAATGGTTCTGGTGGCCGTCGGCGTCCAACCCAACGTCGAAGAGCTAGGGCTGGAAACAGCCGGGGTTGGCGTAGAACGAGCCGGAATTACGGTGGACGAGTTCATGGCTACCGGCGCGCCTGGCGTCTATGCTATCGGCGACGTCACCGGTAAGATGCCGCTGGCCCATGTGGCGTCTGCGCAGGCGGTTACTGCCGTGGAACACATCATGGGGATGAAACCCCAGCCGATGGACTACGGGAATATGCCCAGGACTACCTACTGCAACCCCCAGATCGCCAGCTTCGGTCTGACCGAGGGGCAGGCCAGGGAGCAGGGCTACGACGTCAGCATCGGCATATTCAACGCCCAGGCAAACGGAAAAGCCTTGGCCATGGGTGAGTCCGAGGGCCTGGTGAAACTGGTAGTGGACTCCCGGTACGGTGAGCTGTTGGGCGGCCACATGATTGGCCCGGAAGTCACTGAACTCCTGGGGGAACTCTCCATGACCAAGATGCTGGAAGGCACTACCTTGGAGTTGGGCTGGACTGTCCATCCACACCCTTCGTTATCCGAGATGCTGAAGGAGGCCGCCCTCTCCGCTCAAGGACGCGCAGTCCATATGTAGCTTCTTTATGTAGCTTCTTTCCTGGGGCTGTTTCCCGTCCTGATTCGCATGAATTCGTAAAATATACAGTCTATTTCTGTGATATGCGTCAAATCATTTGTATAGCCCCGAGGCGGGCGGTATACTTAGGCCGCTCTTGGTAGAAAAGAGATAAAACCGGAAAGTTCCGCCACCGCCAACGCGCAGGTGCGGCACGGATTGGAGGAGCGTTCACATGGCATTGGGTAAGTACGATTTCGCAATGGGCATCGGCGGCGAAGCCGGCCAGGGCATTGCCACCCCAGGCGACATTTTCGCGCGTATCGTTGTCCGGCGCGGGCTGCATCTCAGCACCTACAACGCCTACCAGTCCATCATCCGCGGCGGCCATATTTTCCTCACCTTGCGCATCTGCGACCAAGAAATGTTCAGCCATGGCGACAAGCTAGACCTTCTGCTCTGCCTGAACCAGGACACCATGGACCGGCATCAGCGCCACATTGGGCCCGGAGGCCGGGTGTTGTTCAACGGCGACTCGGTGACCCCGGGCGAGTCCAGCGGCGGCGACCTATGCGCGATTCCCGTTGGCGAGCTTACTCAGAGCCGCAATCGCCTCATTCAGAACACTGTGATGATGGGCGCAGTCGTTTCCCTGATGGGCATTGACTTCCGAGTTCTGCAAGACAGCCTGGAACTGCGATTCGCCCGTCAAGGGCAACAAGTCGTGGACCAGAACGTGGACGTGGCCCGGGCCGGATTCGACTACGCTCAGAACAACTTCCGGCCCTTCGATCTGCCTATGCCCGACGGCGGCAAACCCCTGGCCGTTTGGTCTGGCAACGAGGCTATTGCCATGGGGGGGGCGGCAGCAGGGGTCAAGTTTTATGCGGCTTACCCAATGAGTCCCGCATCGGGCATTCTGCACTGGATGGCCTCCAACGCCCGCAACCTGGGCATCATGGTGCGGCAGGTAGAGGACGAAATCGGCGTCTCCAACATGGTCATCGGCGCGGCCCATACCGGCGTCCGGTCTATGTGTGCCACGTCGGGCGGCGGCTTCGCCTTGATGACGGAAGCGGTCGGTAGCGCCGGAATGATGGAGATTCCGGTGGTGTACATCGACGTGCAGCGGGCCGGCCCATCCACCGGCGTCCCCACCAAAACGGAGCAGGGTGATCTGTGGCAGGTGCTGGGGGCCAGCCAGGGCGATTACGAGCGGGTTGTTGTCGCGCCCCTGAACGCCCTCGACGCTTTCAACACTATGCCCGAGCTATATAACCTGACCGACAAGCTCCAGTGTCCCGGCATATTGATTTCCGACCTGCTCATTTCCGAAGGCCGGTACAGTGTTGACCCGGACCTGATAGATATGCATCCGGCCATCGACCGGGGGCAGCTCGTCACTGAACCTTCCCTCAACGGATACAAGCGCTACGAAAATACCGAAAGCGGAATTTCCCCTCGGGCCATCCCAGGTCTTGAAGGGCACGTTCATGTTGTCGCCACGGACGAGCATGACGAGGACTCGACCCTCATCAGCGACGAGTTCACTAACCCCCACAAGCGCCGGATGATGGTGGAGAAACGGGGCCGCAAGATGCAGAACGCCCAAGCCTTGGTAGCCCCCCCTGAACTGGAAGGCTCCGAGGACGCTGAGGTGACCCTTGTCGGCTGGGGATCGACCCACGGAACCATCAAGGAAGCGATAGAGTTGCTGGCCGAACGGGGCGTAACCGCCAACCAGCTCGCCATAAAGTGGATTATCCCATTCCATTCCGATGAAGTGAATGCCATTCTTACTGGCGCAAAGCGGGTCATCCTGGTGGAAAATAACTACTCCGGCCAGTTCGCCCGCTACCTGCGTAGTGAAACCGGCTTCGCTGCCCACGGGCATATCCGCAAGTACGACGGCGAGCCCTTTATGCCCCACCACATCGTAGACGGCGTGATGGAGCTGGTGGCGGATAAGGTCAGACAATTCGTACCGTACCAAGAGATAGTGGTCTAGACTGCGAGCCGCTTTTCAGCCCTGGACGAACAGTTCCGAAACCTGCGGAGAAGTCCGCAAGACTTGGCGAAAGAGGTGATTCCATGGCTACCGTAGGTGTAGGTAACGCCAGGACAGAGATTCAGCTAACCGCAAGGGACTTCAGGGGGCAGGTGAATCCCGACTGGTGCCCCGGATGCGGCGACTTCGGCGTCCTCAATTCCTTGCAGCGAGTCTGCGCAGAGTTGGGTCTTCAACCTCACGAGATATTGACTGTCAGCGGCATTGGCTGTTCCTCCAATCTGCCGGGATATTTCAACTCCTACGGCATGCATACTTTGCACGGCCGCGCCCTGGCGGTAGCCACCGGCGCAAAGCTGGCTAATCACGACTTGACGGTGTTTGTAACCGGCGGCGATGGCGACGGATACGGCATCGGCGGGAACCACTTCGCCCACTCCGCCCGCCGCAACATTGACCTTACATACATAGTGATGAACAATCAGATATACGGCCTTACCACCGGGCAAATCTCGCCCACCAGCAGCTATGGGATGAATACCAAGAGCACTCCCTTCGGTTCCGTTGAGGCCCCGGTCAACCCCATCACAAGCGCCATAATGAATGGCGCGTCCTACGTCGCCCGAGGATATAGCGGCGATGTGCGCCACCTCACAGAGTTAATCAAGGGCGGCGTTCGGCACAAGGGGTTTGCGCTGATAGACGTATTCAGCCCTTGTGTCACTTTTAACCGGGATAATACCCACGATTTCTTCAAGGACCGCGTGGTGAAACTCGAGGACGAAGAGCATGATCCCTCGGACTGGAAGGCGGCTTGCGAGAAAGCGCTGACATGGGGCGAGACAATTTACACCGGCCTGTTCTTCCAGAAAGAGTCGGTCTCACTGATTGAAGCCGAACAAGTCCTCTCTAAGGAAGGCCCTTTGGCCCACCGTCCTCTGGGACTCAGCGAGGAGCAGGCCCAGCGCATCATTCAGCGCATGATGTAGGTCTTCCTGAGCAAGCTTGAGAAACTAGGGAGCACCGATTGCGGCGCTCCCTTTTTCGTTTATCGAAAAGCCTGCGTCATCAAATGAACGACAGGCCTACTGTTGCCCATAGTTGCGGCTTGCTTTAATATCTACGCGAACACCAAAGGGAAGAAAATCTGGCTTTCAGCAGGACAGGAGGCAGACTTGGCTACGTCCATTGTGATGCCGCAGTTGGGCTACGATATGCGAGAGGGCACCGTCGTCCGCTGGATTAAGCAGGAAGGCGAAGAAGTAGCAGCCAATGAGGTTATCGCCGAAATAGAAACGGACAAGGCAGTGGTCGAATTCAAGCCCACCACCGGCGGCGTGCTGCGCCGCATCGTCGCTGGAGAGGGGATAGCCGTCCCAGTGGGCGAGCTCATCGCCGTAATCGGGGACGCAGACGAGGCCCTTCCCGATGACCTCAGCAGCCCGGATGCCCTAGCCCCCGCCGCTGCTGCCGAGCCAGCAACCGCTCCTGCGCCTTCCGCTGCGCCGGCTGTCGCGCCATCCGGCGAAGTGCGCGCGTCGCCCATCGCCCGGCGTCTCGCCCGGGAGCGCGGAGTTGACCTGGCCGCCGTAACCGGCACAGGTCCCGGCGGGCGCATCGTCGAAGCCGACGTGATAGCCGCGGCCGATGCTGCCCACGCTGCCGCCGAAACTGGTCGTGTCTTAGCCTCGCCGCTGGCGCGCCGCCTCGCCCGCGAGCAAGGGATTGACTTAGCCGCCATAACCGGCACCGGTCCTGGTGGGCGCATCGTCGAAGCCGACGTGATAGCCGCGGCCGCCGCTCAGCCTCCTTCCGAACCGGCCCCCTCCAAGGCTCCTGCGCCGGCCGTTGCCCCAGCGCCTGTTCCTGCTCCGGAAGGGACAGAGCAGGCCGAGCTGTCCCGAATGCGCCAGGCCATTGCCAGCGTCACTTCCGGCAGCAAACGCGATGCCCCGCACTTCTACGTTGCGGTTGACATTGATATGACCGCGGCAATGGCCCTGCGGCGCGACATAAACGACGAGTTGCCCTCGTCCAGCCGGGTCAGTGTCAACGACCTTATCGTGAAGGCATCGGCCCTGGCTATTGGTAAGCACCCTAAATTCAACTCCTTTTATCGGGGCGACTACCTGCAGATGAATCCGTCCATCAACGTTGGCATAGCCATCGCGTTGGAGTCAGGCCTCATCGTTCCCTGCATATCGGAATGCGAAAGTAAGTCCCTGGTCCAGATTGCCGCCGCAAGCCGAGACCTGATAGACCGCGCTAACAACGGGCGGCTGCAAGCCGAGGAATATACCGGCACCACGTACAGCGTAAGCAACCTGGGAATGTTCGACGTTGACAGCTTCACTGCCATCATATACCCGCCCCATGCCGCCATCCTGGCCGTGGGCGCGGTCAAGGAGCAGCCAGTGGTTAGAGGTGGCCAACTGGCTATCGCGGAGATAATGAAGGCGACTCTTTCCGTTGACCACCGCGTGGCCGACGGGGCCGAGGCGGCTCAGTTCCTCATGGAAATCAAGCGCCTGCTGGAAAAGCCCGTGAGCCTGCTGCTTTAACCGAGGTAATCCTGTTGCATATAGCAATGTTAAGCTAAGGAGTACAGCCGTGCCTAACCTGACCGGAGGTCAAGCCGTCGCCGAGTCCCTGAAAGCGCAGGGAGTGGATACGGTTTTTGGCATCATTAGCATACATAATCTGGATTTGTTTGACGCCCTTTTTGACCGGCAGGACAGCTTAAGGTTTATCGGCGGGCGGCTGGAGCTGGGCTGCGGATTCATGGCCGACGGCTATGCCCGGGCTACCGGCAAACCCGGAGTGCTCATCACTAGCACTGGCCCGGGCGCTGCCGACTCCATGGGCGCCATGGGAGAAGCCTACTTCTCTGGCTCGCCGCTGCTTCAGGTTACCACCAACGTTGAAAGCGACTTCATTGGCCAGGGCCGGAACACCACCCACGAGACCAAGAATCAACTCGGAATGTTCGAGGCCGTAACAGACTGGAACGCCATGATAAGGGAGATTGAATCCATCCCCGACAATCTGCTGGAAGCATTTCAGCGCTTTCAGAACCGCCGCCCTCGCCCTGTCGAGTTGGAGCTGCCCACCGACCTGCTAGGCAATCGCGCTGACGTGGAAATTATCGGCCCCCGCGACGCCGGCACTCCTCAGGGCGATCCGGCCAGAGTGGAGCAGGCGCTGCAGATGCTGCTGACGGCCAAGCGGCCTGCCATCATCGTTGGCGAAGAGGTGCAGATGCTGGGCGGAACCGAGGAAATCGTCCGTTTGGCCGAAGCCTTGGGCACTCCAGTGGTAACTTCCGATGGTGCCAAGGGCGCTTTCCCAGAAGACCACCCGCTGTCTCTAGGTCAGATGCTAGGCCGTCGCATCTGGGGCGACAACCCGGTGCAAGACTGGCTTGCCACCTGTGACGCTGTGGTGATCCTAGGCTCGATAATGCCCTACCGATCCACCAGCGGCGTACAACTGAAGTTGCCGGACACTGTGGTTCATGTTCTGTTGGACGGCGATGCCATAGGCAAAAATTACAGCGCCACCGTTCCCATAATCGCCAACTCCCAGGCCGTGACGCAGCAATGGCTCGACGCCATAGGAAGCAGCGATGTAGGCAAAGGCCAGGCGTATCTCGATGAAGTCGCCTCCCTCAAGAAGGACATACACCAGTCCCTCCAACAGACATGGGGCAATGAACTGCGGGTGTTCGAGACAATTCGGGAAGCGACGGCCCGCGAAACGATTTTCTCGCTGGACCCAACGGTTCCTGCTAGTCGCGCCGCCCGTTGTCTGCCCATCTACGGCCCTCGCAAATACATGCATCCCCATGGGTGGGCGGGTCTCGGCTTCGCCTTCCCCGCCGGTCTGGGCGCGAAAGTGGGCCAGCCGGACAGCCCGGTGGTCTGCGTCACCGGCGACGGCGGGTTCCAGTACAACTTCCAGGAACTGGCCACTGCGGCCCAGTACGACATTCATCCGGTCATCCTGATGTTCAATGATAATGCTTGGGGCGTGCTAAAGAAGTACCAACAGGACCGCTACGGCGACCGACTGTTCGCCACAGACCTGGTTAATCCGGATTTCATCAAGTTGTTCGAGTCTTACGGGTTCGGCGGGACCCGTGTCTCCAGCGTTGCTGAACTGGGCCCGGCCCTCGACGCCGCCATATCATCCGGCAAGACCCACTTGGTCGAAGTATCCACTCCCGACGGCTTTGGTGCATTGACGTAGAATATGTATGCGACGGGGGGAGAGCGGCAACGGTTTCCGCGCCGGGTTTATCCCCTGGACGCTCGCCTGCTGTCGGAAGAGCAGATTGCCGTCGCCTTTGCCATGACTTCGCGCCGGCCCGAACCCTTCGACGAGATTGCGCGCCAAGTCAGCGAGGAGAAGGCTGCCGGTTTCCACGAGCGTTGGGTGTTAGGCTATGGTCACAATTCCGTGGCGGAGCATGCCGTTGTCCACCTAGCTGTCGAAAACATCTCCCGCATCGCCTGCGACGGGCTGGAAGACAACCGCTTGGCTTCCTACACCGAAAAGTCCTCGCGCTACCAAGTTATAGACGCCGACTGCTTTCATACCCCGGCCGAACTGGAACCCCATCCGGCCCTTCGCCAAGAATACGAGGCAGCCTGCCGTCGCCTTTTTACCGCCTATCAAGAGTTGATAGCAAACTCGATGGATTTTCTGCGGGGCACGCAGTCTCAGCGACGCGGCGAAGGCGATGCGGCTTACCGCTTGCGGCTGCGACGGTTAGCCACCGACGCCTGCCGCTCCGTTCTTCCGGCCTCGACTCTAACCAACGCGGGGGTTACCGTCAACGCCCGCACCCTGGAGCACGCTATATCCAAGTTGATGTCATCTCCCTTGGAAGAGGAACGCCAACTTGGGGTAGCTATACGCAAGCATGGTCGCGCTGTCACGCCTACGCTTATCAAGTACGCCGACCAGGTTCCGTATCTGGAGCGGCGCCCGCGAGTCAGGAAAAACTTGGCCGCAGATCTGCGTGCCGACGACGGGGAACCGAAGGGCATAAGCGCCGAGGTAAGGCTGGTACATTGGGAGGAGCAGGCCGAGGAAAAGGTAACGGCTTCGTTTTTGTATGGCTCCGGCGAAGGGGACTATGCCGAGGCTTGGCGACGGGCGCAAGAAATGTCGGCGGAAGACAGACAGAAAGTATTCGACATGTTTTTGGTGAATATCGGCCCGCACGATGCTCCGCCAAGGGAACTGGAGGTAGTGGACTACACCTTCGAGTTTCTGCTGGACTACGGAGCCTTCCGGGAGTTCCGGCGCCACCGGATGCAGACCTATCTGCCGCAACCATTGACTGTGGCTCACGGCATTCGCATTCCTTCGCTGATAGCAGACGCCGGGCTGGAGGCGCCGTTCGCCGAAGCAGTGAGCGATGCGGAAGGCGTTTACGATGTTCTCCGCGAGAACGTGTCTCAAGAAGTGGCCCAATATGCGGTCACCCACGCCCACAAGCGAAGGCTAATCTCGAAAATGAACCTTCGAGAATGCTACCACCTGTTCAAGCTGCGCACTTCGCCGATGGCCCACGAGTCCCTCCGGCAACCGATGCTGGAGGCGCTGCGAATAGCCAGAGAAGCGCATCCCCGGCTTTTCCGGCATCTGCGGTTGAGGGATTAAGACGGCTTCAGGCGGGCGGCGAAATCGGCCATCCTCGCGCCCAACTCCCGCGCCTGAGCCAAGTCGTCTGGAGTTACAGCACCGGCGGCGGTTGCGCCGTAGTAGGAGCCGGAAACCCGCATCCGATCGGACCAGGGTAAGCCAACAATCAGCATACCGCAGGCCAGCATCCAGTGGATCAACTGCTTTAGCGTGGTTTCCAGGCCGGAGTGTCTGCCAGTTCCTGCGGTGAAGGCCGCTCCCGGCCGCCCGGCGAGCGTGCGCTCTTCCCACAAATCGCCTTGATTGTCCAGCCACTGCTTGAAGGATCCAGTGATGCCGCTCCAGTTGGGGGAGCCAAGGATTAGCCCGTCGGCGGACAGCAGAGCTTCTCGCGGCGCAACTTCGATTGTCATTAGGGACGGTTGCGCTTTGCCGGACAGGCTTACGCCGTCAGCAACGGCTCGCGCCATGCTTTCGATGCTACGGCCCTTGGCATCATAAAGCACTAGGACTGTGGGTTGTAAGGTCATGCGGTCGTTTCGGAACAGAGCCGGATGTCTCAGAAGAAGTGTTATGCGCTGTGGCAGTTTTCAGCGATAGAAATTCCCTTCGCCGGGAAGGGAGTTATTGCAACGGAAGCGAGGCTTCCAAGACGACGTCGCCCATTACGCCGGCGGACGCTAACGTCAGCGGGACTCGGCACAGTTGAACGGCATCGAAATTAGACATGGATTCGCTGGTATCCAGAGCGACGGCTCCCCATCCATTTTCGTCTACTTGCATGTCACCGGCCCACGTTCCCTGGTCTTGCTTCATCAGCCACACCTGGTAGGCGTAACCTTCCTCCAGGGGTTCCAGGGCAGAAGCCATGACCACGGCCATAGTGCCATCGCCGGAGAATACTAGTACGCCCGAGGCATTGCTGTCGGACTCTATGGGGTTCATTACTAGGGACTGGTCATCGGGCTGGGCCAGCGCGTGCTGTAAGAGTTGCAGGTTGCCTTGCATTTGGGCCACTGTGTCGGATGCCAGCGCCAGTTGAGCGTCTACCGTGGCTTTCTTCTGTCCCATTTCCTGGCGCAGTAGCTGATTTTCCGTCTTCATTTCGTCCATCTGTCCTGAAATCTGGATGTTGAGGGCGATTACGATGGCTATGATAGCTACTGCGGCGACAGCGGTGCCGGACATTAGCAGCCGAGACCAGCGGCTGCCAAAGGCGGAATAAACGCCGCTCCAGCCTGGGGAGGGACGACGGTAGGATACCGATACCCTTTGCGGTTCCGGTTGGGATAACGCAACAGAGGCCATCAGGCTCGCTCTCACCCGTTCCGGCGGCGCTTGGGCCGGGACCGTGAAAGCCAGAGTTGCGGCAGTTCGCCAGTGTCCCGCAACAATCGAAGCGCACTCAAGACAATCCTCAATGTGGTCGAGGACGGTCTGCTCCTCGTCCACTTCCAGAGCATCTAGCGCGAACGCTTCCAGCAGCTCGTAGGGATGTATCGCCTTATTCGTAGTCATTTTCCTGTAAGGATATCCTCAGCTTTTGCATCGCCAGTCGAACTCTAGTCTTAATAGTACCAAGGGGCTGGGAGAGCTTTTCGGCCATTTCCGACTGGGAGTATCCATTGAAGTAGGCCAGTTCTATAACCTCGCGCTGACTGTCGGGCAACGTAGTCAGAGCCCGCCTGATGCGCTCCGAGTCCAGACTCTGAACTACCTGGGTCTCCACCGAAGGCTCTGCGGAGGGAAGCTGTTCTAATGTTTCATAGCCGTCGGGGTCGGATATAGCGTAGGTGCGGCGGCGAGAGCGGATGATGTCCACCACCCGGTGGTGAGTGACGCTCATTATCCAAGAGCGCGGGTTACCCCGCTCGGCGTTAAAGCTGTCGGCCTTCAGCCAGATGTTCAGGAAAACGTCTTGCGTCACTTCTTCCGCTAATGGCGGCTGTTTCAGCATATGGAGGGATAGAGAATACACCGGAGTCATGTAACGATCGTACAGCGCACTGAGCGCATCCTTGTCCTTATCGGCGATACGCTTGAGCAGCTCCGCATCGTCCGGCTCTCCAGCAGTCTGGTCCGGCTGCGAGCCTTGCGCATCCAATTCTTCTTCCATCGCGGTATACGTCTGACGTGTTCCGGCGGATTTGCGGGGCGGCGTCAGTTAAGCCTATTGAGAGTAGCCCGGATGGATTCAATCCAAGACTCGACCTGGGCAGCGTCCGGGGCGTTGGGGGTTTTCTGCCGATAGGACTCCAAGCTGCGGAGGGCGGCCCGGTATTGTTGCTGCTGGTATTGCACCTCCGCCAGGTCCTTATACAGCGCCGTTGCTTCCGAATTCACCATTATCATACGTTGGATTACGCCGGTAGCCCGGTCAAATTCGCCGGTGCGCTCATATACCACCTTGAGGTTGTTCAGCAAACGGAAGAGAAACTCATACTTGGTGCAAGGAGTGAGGTAGTTATCGCGCCAAGCCATGCGCGGCCCGAACAGGCTTTCGGCCAGCCGCCGACAGTCTCCAGCGGTCAGGGCAGCACCGCCATTGAAGGGGTCGAAATAGAACTCCGAATCCTCCAATCCCACCAGAAAGTGTCCCGGCATACCAACCCCGCGACAACGCAGCCCAACCCGGCGCGCTACTTCAATGAAGAGCAACGACAATGTTATGGGTATCCCAGTATGGGTATCCAAAACCCGGTTGAAATAGCTGTTGTCTGGGTTGTAATAGTCGGCAGTGTTGCCTTGAAAGCCTTGTTCTTGGAAAAGATACTGGCCTAGCAGCTTGGCAAGCTCCTCCGGTTGCAGTCTGTCCGGGGCGCGCTGTCGAACAACTTCGGCGAATCCGTCCAGGCGGCCCAGATGCTCGGGGATATTCAGCCCCGGGTATTCCTCGCCCGCTACCAGCAACGCCGCCCGGGCGAGGTCTAGGTCTTCTTCCGGACGGGAAATCAAGCGGGCGAATTCCTCTCGGAAATCGCCGGCCCCGGGGGAGCTGCTTTCAGACTGGTTCATTTACCTGCTTGCCGATGCGTGGATAGAGGCGAGTTCAATGCGCCGAACCGATGAGAAATCATGACTGGATGTTCAGGCTGTCGAACACTGGCTCCAGGTTGGACAATCCGTCCAGCGTCCATATAGCTTCAAGGGCCCGGTCGCACTGAGCGGAGCTCAGCGCGGCTCCGGCGAAGTTACGGAACTTGGTCTCCACCTCGGTATCGCTCATTGGATTGCTGCGATGACCTTTGGGCCAAGCAGTATGGGCAGTGTGGATACTGCCGCCGGAGCAAGTCAAGGTTATGCGGCAGTTGTACTCTCTGGGATAACGGGTGGTGAAGTCCGGCTCTTCCGCCAGCGTTATACGAGACATAACATCCCGAATGGCCGAGCTTGCAATCCTCTCATCAGTGAAGCTGAAGGGCGTTACCGGGCCCTCCAGCAGCGCGGAGGCCACCAGCCAGGGAATGCTGTGGTCGGCGGTTTCCCGAGTCTTGGGGTCCCATTTCTCCGGTTCGCTGGAAGCAGTGCTGGCCGCCACCTTATATGTGTCTATGTGAATGGAGTGGATACTGTCTGCGGAAACTTTCTCCCGGAGTTGCAGAGCGAGGCCGATGGGGGACTGGGTGTGAATCTGTGACGGATAGGACTTGAAGATAGTTTGGGTGATGCGGAACGGGTCGTCGCCGCGGGCGCCTCCCAGCGGGAAGTCAGGAACGGTGACCTCGCGGCCTACCGCCTGCTCCCACAGTCCGCGCCGGCCCTCGAAAGGCTCGTCGGGGCCGCTCATGCCCTTCTCCGCTAGTTGAGCGGCGAAAATCGCTGACCTGGATGCGCTGGCGGCCGCGCATCCTTTCCACATCGAAAGCTCCCCGGTACGGGTGACTCCGAGGGGCAGATGAGGCGTGATAGCCAGAGATATCGCGTTCCCGGTCTGTTCCCGATTCAGTCCCATCACCCGGGCCGCGCCGCAAACCGCGCCGATGACGCTAAATATCCCCTGATCCCAACCCAGGTCACCGGCCACAACCTCGTCAGACAGGCGGCAGAAGACTTCATAGGCCAGGGCTATGGCCGTGATTACGTCCGGCCCGTTGCTCTTCAGTGGGCCGGCCATAGCCAACACTGCCGGAATCATATCGCTAGGATGCCCGCCCCCCGGCGAGAAATAGGAATCGTTACAGTCGAGATAACGCACTGCAACACCGTTGGCAAAAGCGGCCAGATCTGGCGTTGTGCCCGTCGGCGATCCCAGCAGCCGGGATGAGATTCCCCCTTGCGCCCCTTCGGCCAGGGCGCGGGCAATAACTGCCGGTTCCGAATCGTATCCGCCGATGGTATCAACAAGGGTGCGCTTTACCTGTTGCACCACCACAGGCCCCAGCTCTTCATAGGTCAGGCCGCAGACATAGGCGCTTAGCATCTCGGTTGTGCGGTCCATACTTTCCCCTCTTAATCCGCCATTCCTGAACCTTCTGCCCCTTTACCTACCCCTATCCCTTTCGCCACACCTAACATTATTGCCATTCCCGGCCTCTTTGGAGATTCCCGCCATATTCGTCATTCCCGTATCTCCCCTGTTCGTCATTCCCGCTTACGCGAGAACCTCGACAGCCGAATGATTGTTCAACAAGCCAGAGATAACGGGGCGGACGATACTAGCGCAAGGCGGCGTCCGCCATTCGCTCCAATTGCTTGCCCATCTCATATTCGTTGGCGACGTGGTCAGGGCGTACCACTACCCGGTCAGCGCCCGCGTTCAGGTACGCCTGCACCACATCCCGGTCGGCGGGCTGGCCATAGACACTGATGGTAATGGACTTGGGGTCGCGGCCCACTTCGGCTGCCATTGCGTCCAGTCGGCGGCGGCTGTCTTCCACCTCGGCGGGAGTTACCCGGTTGGGCAGCCAGCCATCGGCATGGGAGACGATACGGCGTAGCACGTTTCGAGCCATTCCGCCGATGATTATTGGTGGGTGCGGCTGCTGCGCCGGTTTGGGGTAGGACTTTACCGGCGGGAAGTTATAGTATTTGCCGTGATACTCGGCCTCATCCTTGGTCCACAGTTCCTTCATTACTTCCAGGGCTTCTCGAGTCTGCGTCCACCGATGCTCGAAATCGCCGCCAAAAATTTCTGTCTCTTCCCGCAGCCAGCCGGTGCCAATGCCGAACAGAAAGCGTCCGCCGCTGAACCGGTCGAGAGTGGCAATCTCCTTGGCCAGCAGCAGGGGGTTGCGTTCCGGTACTAGGGTGATGCCGGTGCCTAGTTTGATGGAACTGGTGGCCCCGGAGGCTCGAGCCAAGGCAATATACGGGTCGGTGAAGTGGGAATATGTCCACGGAATTTCCCCGCCCGTCGCCGGAAACGGACTGTTGCTCTCCACTGGCACCGCCGGATGCTCTGCGTACCAGATAGACTCGAATCCTAATTCTTCCGCTTTTTGGGCCATAAAGGCCGGATCTATGGTGTAGGCGGGCAATGGTGTCGAAACTCCAACGCTCATGGGTTCACCTCAGACAATATTTTTCAGCCCAATAAAACGAATGGTCAATTGCCGACTCACCCTACAGAATCGGCCCTTCTTCCTCGTCCAGTTCTGTCGGCGGCTCTTCGCCAGTGAAGTTGCGCCACCAGTCGGCGAAGGCATCGGCGCCGTGCTTGTCGCGCAGACGGGACAGGTGAACTCGAGCCTGGGCGATGACAGGCAGATTGTGGTCGGCAGCCAACTGGTATGTGCGGGCGGCCCAGGACATAGCCGATTCCAAGTCGGCGCGGTCCTCGGCAGCCATCCCCAACTGACCGTAGATGCGGGCGATTCTTCCGGCGTCCTGTATCTCCTCAAAAATCTCCCGCGCCCGGTGATACCAGCTCTCCGCTTCATCCAGCTTTTTCTGCTCATGGAACAGCACGCCCAGTTGGCGGCACTCATCGCCGGCGTTACGCCAGTCCCCCAGCTTTTCGTATTTCTCGAGAGCCAGGGTATACCAGTGTTCAGCGTCTTCCGGGAATAACTGGCGGCCCTGCTCTAGGAGGCCAAGGTAGTGGAACTCCACTGCCATCTGCGCCTCATTGCCCATCCGGTCGCTTAGGGTAAGTGCCTGCTGATACCAGTTCTCGGCATCGTCGAACTGGTATTGAGCATGGGCGACAGTGCCAAGAGCATGATAGACCAGAACCGAGGTTTCCTCATCCCGAGCTTCTTCCAGAATCTCCCGCGCGCGGTGATACCAGCTCTCCGCCTCCTGATACTCGAAGCGGAACTGAGCGCAAGCGCCCAAAGAACGGTAGTCCTTGACCATCTCCTCCAGGTCTTCCAGGCGCTGGTGGATGTCTAGCGATTTGGAGAACCATTCGCGGGCTTCGGTGTAGCGGCGCTGGTATTGCATCACTAGCCCCATGCCGTAGTAGTTATCGGCCACCGACGCCCGGTCTTCTCCGTTTTCGATAATCGCCAGCGACTTGGCATACCAATCCTCGGCTTGTTCAAGTTGCCAGCGTTTCAGAGCGACCGCCCCCATCTGATGGTAAACAGCAGCGGTGCGAGGGTTGCTGTCTGCGTCTGGCTGCGCACTGAAGTATTCCAGCAGTTGCCGGTTCAGGCTGTCTGCTCTGGATAGTTCGTTAGTCTCGATGCACTCCGACGCCTCGGTGCCAATAAGATAGAGCCACAATTCCGCGGCGCCGTTGGCTTCGGCTTCTTCGGCAGTAGCCCCGGCCACATCCAGTAATTGACGGCGCAGGCGACGCAACTCGGGGTATCGCTTTTGCATCCGGTAGACTTGAGCCAGCGGCTGGGTTAGCAGTTGGGCATTGCCCCACTGACGGGATTCCAGGGCTAGAGCCAGAGCCTGGGTCAGGTTGCCTTCTTCAGCGAGGATGGCATTGGTGCCGGAATCCTGATTCTCGTAGAGGGTTTCCATAAAATAGTCGGCAGTGTCGGCATAGACCCGCACGAACTCGGCCTCTAATTCCGAGACACGAGCCGGAGTCAGTTGCCGGTAGATGGCACGCCCGTAAAACCATCCCATGGCCGGATGAATCTGATAGACGCTGGGGGTAATGGGTTCCAGGAAACCGCTGTTGCGCGCCGACCGCAACAGCGCGCGGCAAGCACCCCAGCCCAGTTGCTCCCCCATCGCGTTTCGGTAGACATTTTCCTGAGTGATGTGGGTCAGGATGTCCATCATCACCCGGTTGCGGAACAGCGAAAGGAAGGGAAGATGGGTCCGGCTCCGGCGAGGCATACGCCCGAAGGCATGATCCAGCAGGGCCGTCAGATAGGCCGGGCGACCGTCTTCGCCGGGGCTAGGTTGGTAGGTTTCGATTTCGCGCCGCAATTCGGCTAGCAGCACCGAAGCCGGAATATCCTTGAGCAACGGAATCGCCACTTCCATGCCGAGGGGATGGCCTTCCAGTAACTCCAGCAGTTCGATGAACTCCGGCCCCAGTCTGGCGGCGTCAACTCCCCCTTCCTCTATAAGACGTGTAGCGAACTCCACCCGGTCCTGGCCTGAGAGTCCGCCCAGAACATAGCTGTCGTGGGCCGTAGACAGCCACGGCTCAGACTCGCGGCGGCTGACCAGCAATACTTTGGACTTTCCGCCATCGGCGGCGAGTTCGGCGAGGAACTGGTCGATTTCCGTCAATTCGCCTTCATCCAGCAGTCCGGGTCCGGCTGCCGGAAAACCGGCCAGGTTCTCCAGTCCGTCCCACACCAGTAGGGCCTGATGGTTCCGCAGATAGTCCAGCAGCCAGCGGCGACGGGAATTGGCGGACAGATCTCCGAATTCCAGACCGGCGAGGGCGGAACCAGCTTCGTGCAGGGCCTTGTCCAATCCGGCGCCAACATCGAAATTAGTATGGAAAACCCCGCCTGGGCTTCCACCACTCTTTTCCAGCCAAGCAGCTAGTCCGAGGGCCACTTCGGATTTACCGACGCCCACTGCCCCGCTGAGCAGCACAATCGGATTGGCGTCCAGTGCCCTCTCCACTTCGAGAATCTCCCGGCGGCGGCCAATCAGCCCATAAGGGCCACCCCTGAGGAGCTGGCGCGGAGGCGGTTCGGGCGCGGCGGGAAGCATTCCGGGGATGACCGGCTGCGGCTCTTGAGCTTTGACTGCTGCCGGGGCGTACTGTGCGGACTGGTAAACTAAAGGCGTTATCCAATCCCAGGTCACTAGGGGGCCAGCGGCAGAGGGGCGGTGCGGGCGCTCCATAAGGGCGCGGCGGGCGGCGGATACGGCGGCAGCGGCGCCTGTCCCGCGGGCAATCGCCGCGTAGAAAGCATCCGCGAACAGCTTGCGCCCGGAACCTCTCAACGGAAACGGCAACAACGCCACTTCGGGCACACCGGCCAGGCCCATCGCGTGCGCCGAGTGGTAGGAGTAATCCACGGCAAGGCAGGACATCAAGACCAAAGGAATCCCGGCGGACGCGGCAGCGCGCGCAAGGCGCTCGACAGAGCCAATTTCCTGAAAAACCGCGCCTGCATCGGCAATTTGAACGCCGTCGAAGTGAAGGAGGTGGTAGTGGCCGGCTTTTTCGGATAAATGCGCCTCCACGGCTTCTACCGAATAATCGCGGAGGTAGTGGAGGGACACTTCCACATCCAACGATTCCATTGCCGCTAGCGCTTCCGCCGCAAGCCCTTCGGCGGCAGGCGGGCATAACATGAGCACGTTGAATTGGGAATCACTCAAGGCCGGGCCCGAGAATTCCGGTAATTCTCCTGCGGTAACCGCATGACGAGTCACATATTCAGCGCGAACGAACAGAAAGCCGGTCTGAGGGTCATTAGCAAGCTCCCAGGGCAGGTAGAGGATTTCTGGGCGGGCCGATATGATGGCCACCTGAAAGGGGGGGGCGTCCTCGGAGCTGACGCCGGTTAGGATGTCCGCAGCCGGGCTGCTCGCCCGGAAGACTCTTTCAAACATCAGCCGTCCCAAATCGCGCAACCCGGCTTCCGCTGTCTCTGCCCGCGGCCGCGATTCTCCAAAAGGGCCGGAAGTATAGCTGGAGAACAGCCATGCCAGATCGAGGAGCTCGGCGTCGGTCAACGGGAAGGGAAAAGCGACAGGCGGGGCGCTTTTGCGGTGGCCCGATTCATCGATGAGAGATAGCTGAATTTGTTCGGTCTCTGGCAGGTCCAGAATTTCCAATGTGGCGGCCAAGTGATCCTCCGGCGTGGCGCCCCTCGATTCTCTTTCCTTCGAGAGGGGCTGGGTGAAGTCGGAATCCCAAGAAAAGCCTTGCCTAAATTATGAGGGGCCGATGCCCCGCTTTCGCAGTTCGGCCCTATACTATCACTGCCCACATACCCCGTCCAACGGGCGCGGCTTCACGACTTCAGCGGCTCCGGAAGAGTTACTGCGCCGTAAAGCCGCCGTCCACCGCCATAGCTAGACCGGTTACCAGGGATGCGGCGTCAGAGCATAGCCACGTCACCGACTCGGCGATTTCCTCCGGGGTGCCTAGCCGCCCAACTGGTTGCCGGGAGGGTATGGCGGCCTCGTAATCGGCCTCTCGGCCTCCGATGAGCCGCCGCACCATCGGAGTGTCTATGATGCCGGGGCAGACGGCGTTGACTCGTATGCCGTCGCGAGCGTATTCCAGGGCGGCGGCCTTGGTCAGCCCCACCACGGCATGCTTGCTGGCAACATAAGCCGACAGCCTCCGAGAGCCAACCAGTCCCGCCGCCGAGGCGGTGTTGACGATCGCCCCGCCGCCCTGTTCCAGCATCTGCGGTATCTCGTGCTTAAGGCAGAGCCAGACGCCCTTTAGGTTGATGTCTATGAGGCGGTCCCACTGGTCTTCGGGGTATTCGTGGAGACGCCCGGCCATGTAGCCCTCGATGCCGGCGTTGTTGTAAGCGCAGTCCAGCCTTCCGTAAGCCGACACCACCTGCCCAATCAGGGCCGCCACGTCGCTGGGGCGGGAAACGTCAGCATGAACGAACATTCCGTCGCCCCCGGCTTCCTTGACGGCGCTCAGCGTCTCCTCGGCTCCATCGGCGTTAATATCGGACACCACAACGGTTGCGCCCTCCCGCGACATTACTAGCGAGGCGGCCCGGCCTATCCCCGACCCGGCTCCAGTCACCAGTGAAATCTTCCCTTCCAGCAGACCTGCCATCGCTTATCCCTCCTTACGCTTTGGGCTATTTTGCGCCAGAATTGCCGAAGCTAGGCACCCTGAAAAATCTCTGTAATGTTCAGATCCAGACCGGGCATCACCAGCTACTCCAGGGTTTCGCCGGTTCCCCGGATGAAAAGCCGCTCCCACTTTCCGGCGTTCCGTTGCAGCACTTCGACGGTACGCCCCTCGGGAGAGACCATCCAGCCCACGCGGACGCCAATCTCGGCATAGTCAGAGAGCTTGCTTTCGATGTCGGCGCGGCTGTTGCCCGGAGAAAGGATCTCCACCACCAGGTCGGGGGCGCCGTGAATCCGATCGCCTTGTATGATGTACGCTCTTTCGTTGCTGACAAACAGTAAGTCCGGCTGGCGCACCTGGAGAGGCTCTTGCTGAACTACGACGTCCATCGGGGCGTACAAGACCTCTCCCAAACCTCGCTCGGTTACAAATCGGTCAATGGGTCTGAAAGCGCGCCTTGAAGTTCGCTGGTGGCCGATGTGGGGGGCAGCCTACATAATCACTTCGCTGTCCACGATGTCGAAGCGCAACATCGTTTCCGGCTCGTTCAGGTACTCCGCATAAGTGAGCCGGGTCTGTGTCGTCGTCATCGCTGCTCTCTCCGCTTACGTCTCGCCGGCGCGGCGAGCATCGGCGCGCCAGTCATCCGGGCTGGGTTCGCGGTCTATCGCCACGTCCACCACCGCCGGCCGGCCCGAGTCTTGGGCTTCCCGCAGCGCGTCGGGCAGGTCTCGGGAGTCCTCGACGTGGACGCCAAAGGCGCCGAATCCTCGGGCGATGGCTGCATTGTCCGTCGGGTAGAACTCCGAGGCGATTTCCTGCCCCGGCGGCTGGTGATCCAACACCATGCCCAGGGCGTTGTCGTTGAAGACCACGCAGGTGATGGGTAGGTCATACTGCATCGCCGTGGACAGAGCGTTGACGGTCATCATATATCCGCCGTCGCCGGTTACCGCCGTCACTGGCCGGCCGGGATACGCCAGCTTCAAGGCTACCGCCGCCGGAAGGGCCCAGCCCATACCCGCAGTCCCGCCCGGGCAGTAAAAAGTCGCCGCTTCCTGCGCCTTATACAAGTGGGCCATCCAAGTCCGATTGTTTCCGGCGTCCAGGGCATAGACCGTAGACGGAGCGGAGGTTTGATTGAGAATGGAGACCAGCCGCTGCGGGGTTACCGGCGAACTGTCCTTGTGCATTTCCGGGTCATCGTAGAAGGCCATCGCCTCTTTGCGAGGAGTCATGGAAGCCGTCCACTCGCTGCGCCGGGCGGCGCTGGTCTGAGCCGCTTCCCCGGAGGCCGCCACCAGTTGGCCGAGGATGCTGCCGGCATCGCCCACCAGCCCCAGCTCCACCGGGAAGCTCCAGCCTGCGTTGCGCTCGTCGATGTCAATCTGCACTACCCGCTGGCGTCGCGGGTCGAAGATGTCGGGCCGTTCGCGGACGGTTTCTTGGGAGCGCAGTAACGCCCCGACCACGATAACGGTGTCGGCCTCGCCCACCACCCGGTTGGCGACGTCTTGGCCGTAGGTGCCAACCATTCCGACGGATAGCGGATGCGTTTCGGAGATGGCGCTCTTTCCTTTATATGATGTGGCGACCGGCATACCCCACAACTCCGCCAGCTCTCGCAACTGGTCATGAGCGCCGGCCACGTGCACCCCGTTTCCCGCGACCAGTACCGGCCGCCTCGACTGCGCCAGTATCTCCACCACCCGCTGTACGTCGGACGGCGCGCTTTCGGGCTTGGCGGTGTTCAGGAATCCGGCGGCGTTGTGGATAAAGGGCGGCGATTCCAGGTCAACCTCGCCCCCGATGGCCGCCGACCGCATCACCACCGATGACGGCCCCGGCCTGCCGCTGACGGCGTGCTTTATCGCCATTTGGGTCGCCAGCACGGCCTCCTTAGGACTGGCGGCCAGGGCGGTATACTTGCTCATGGACTTGAAAATGTTGGGTAGGTCTATGCTGCCGTATTCGCCGGCGCCCGACTGGTTGGCCGGACGCTGGGCCGCCCCGCCGTCGGAAGTGTCGGTCAGCACCAGCATGGGGGAGCTGCTGAGCATAGCCTCCATGATGCCGAAGGAGGCGTTGGAGCCGATGAACAATCCTTGCCCCATAACCACTGCCGGTTTACCGGTGGCCCGCCCATAGGCGTCGGCCATGATGGCGGCAGTTTGTTCATGGCGCACCAGGATGGTCTTGATGCGGTCTTCCCTCCCGTAGAGCAATTGGAATATCTGCCCAGTGCCGCCGCCGGGTATGCCAAAGACATACTCGACCCCGGCCTCTTCCAAAGTCTGAACTATCATCTCGCTGGCTGTGGGCATTGTGCCTCCTGACCGGCCGCTATAATTTAGGCGCGTTTCTCCTCCTAATTATATAGAGCAGACCGCGATTACATCCGCGGTCCGATTGGGATATTACCCTTGCCCCCTTGGCTGGTCAAGGAAAGTCCAGCCGCCGGCTATTCCCGCGCCCGGCGCCCGGCGGGTTTCCGCCCCAGTTTCCCGAGGGGACTTCTTGGGCAGGAAGGACGGGAGGGCTCAGTAAGGGCGGAATGGCGGTGGCGCTTCGCGCTGGATAGCGTATTTCGGCCCGTGATAGAATCCGGGCAATATCCTTAGGGAGCGCATTCTTGGAGGCGCATTTATGACCATAGCGGAGATACCCGTCACCGGCGCTGAACCCGCCGACGACTCCCTGGGAAAGTACTGGAACGCCACGCCTCGGGGGCGCCGGAGAACGACATCCGCAGCGCCTTCCGCGGTTTCCTCGTCCGCACGGGCATTGCCGACGACGAGGGGGATCGTTACCGAGGCCCGGCCCGTCGCCGACAGCCACCACAAGGTTGACCTGTATCTCCGCAACACCTATGTGAGTTCAAGCGCAGCATCCTCAAAAGCGGCGCCATTGACCCGGAGGCCATTGCCCAACTGGACGGCTATATCTTGGAGAACGCCCGGGCGGGCACGGCATCCTTACCGGCGGCCAGCATTACCTGAAACGGTCGGCGGGTAGCCTTCTCGGCCCGGCTGCCGCAGAAAAGGACCGCCGGGAATTCGACAAACTCGAGCAGGGCAGACGCCTCTACGAGAACCTCTACAGCATCATTGACACCCAGGCTGAGGGCATCACGCCCAGTTCGGCCAGCCTGTTGCGCTACTTCGGGAGGGAGAGCGACTTCTTCAAGGCGACTACCACCCTGCTGGCCGAGGCCCACCGCCATCACCGCGATACCCCGACGGTGGCGGTCAAGCGCAAACTGTGGCGCGAGCTTTTGCAGGTCGCCATCGGGCAGAACTCGGTGGACGACTCCCCGCACTCCGATGACCTATTCGTCCGCCACACCTACCTTACCGCCCTGGTAAGCGTCATCGTGCAGGCCCAATTCGGCATTGATGTTGCCCGCTATGCTGTACCAGAACACCGTCACCGCCGACGAGCGCAAGCGTATGGGCGAGTATTCACGCCCTCTTTGCTGGCCCAGGCCATTACCGAGGAACTGATAACCGACCCGGTGAACACCAAAGCGCTCGACCCGTCTTGCAGCTCCGGTACTTTCCTGGCGGCGGCCGCTCATTTCATTTCTCACGCCGGAAACCTGGAACCGGGCGAGCAGCTACGGAAACTGCAAGAGAACATCGTCGGCATTGACCTGCATCCCGTGGCGGTGCAGCTTGCTAAGGCTACTTGGGTCATCGCCTGCCGCGACGTTATCCAGGCCGCTCGCGGGGCCGGGCAGTCCGGCGAGGCCATTACCGCCCCGGTGTATCTGGGCGACTCGATGCAGCTTTGCTATGACAACAGCAGACTGGAAGGCCAGGGCTATATCACCCTGGAGACCGGCGAAAGACTGACGGGGCAAAGCAGCACGGTTCACTTTCAGATACCCCTCTCTTTGGCCGGCCAATCCGAGAAATTCGACAACTTGATGATAGACATCGCCAATGCCGTTGACCGGGGCGATGACCCTGGCCGGGCGCTGGACCGGCACGGTGTCACCGGTGCCGCCGAGCGGGAACCGATGGCAGCCACCATCACCAATATGACCGCCCTGCACCAGGGAAAACCGCAACCATGTCTGGGCCCATTACTTGCGCAATATGATCCGTCCGGCGGTCATTGCCGCGAATAAGGTGGACGCTATTATCGGCAACCCGCCCTAGGCTCACCTACAATCAGAGCGCCGACATCATCCGCGAGGAACTGAGGTCGCTGAGCGAGAAACGCTATCGGATTTGGGCCGGGGGGCAAAAACTCGTCCCGTCAGGACGGGGCGACGCTGTTCTATTGCCGGGCGGCGGAGCTGTATCTGAAGGAGAAAGGTGATATAGGCATGCACCCCAACGCCTGCGAAGTCGATAAGCAGGAGCAGGACGACAGGATGCGGGCGCGCTGGGAGAAGATGGAGCGGCTGTGGGAAGCCAACCGGGGCAAGAACTATGAGAAATCGCTAACGCAACGCTTGAATTATCATAATACACTGACCAGCCAGTTGGAATATCTGCGCAACCCGGGCCAGCGTCCGGGTCGCATCGCGTATACTACGTGTGGACGTCCCACCGCCGCGCCTATTTTAAGGATAGACAAGCAATCATAGATACGAAAGTCTACCAAGTCACTTGCCGCAATTGGGACGAAGCCCACTATCTGCTGGCAGTCATCAACAGCCGGGTTTTGGAGAATGCTGTCAGCAATTTTATGCCAAGGGGGCAGTTCGGAGCGCGGGATTTGCACAAGCACCTATGGAAGCTGCCCATCCCGGAATATGACGCGGATAACGCCCAGCACGCCGCCCTAGCTCGGCTGGGCCGGACGGCGGTGTCGGCGCTGCTGGCCGCCGGCGGGGAATAAACCCATCGCTAGCCTCTAAAAAGACCCATCGGATGCGGGCTTATCGAGCATTGCATAGGAGTAGCGAGGGATGGCTGCCCAAATCGTAGTTAACTACGTAGAGTTAGCCAGGAACTTCCTGGAGCTGAGCAAGGCGTACTCGGCCGAGGGAGACCTGCATCAGGCGTCGGAAAAGGATTGGGGTGCGGCGTCGCATATCGTCAAGGCCGTTGCTGCCGCCAACAATTGGAGCTACGAGTCCCACGATGAGTTCGAGAGTGTCGTAGTGAACGCCCGCCAGAGATACCGCCAGCCGGGGCTGCTGGAAATGGCTTGGGCTGCGGAGTCGCTGCACCGGAACTATTACAAGCGAAGCCTGTTGTTGAACGCGGAGGCTATCCGCCGAGGCATTCTAGATGTGGAAAGGCTGGTGGCCGCCCTGCAACCCCATCTGGTCTAGCGCGGCCTGCGAAACCCGCCGCCTGTGCGCGTCAGCGGAGAAAGTCGAAGTAACCGGCCCGTTCTTGACCCCTGCCCGGCGTCGGCGTATCATCGCCAGCATCGCGCTAGACATAATCGTCAAGAGGGGAGGCGCTAATGAGAGGCGGCGACGCAGTAGTTCACGCCTTGGAAAAGGAAGGGGTTCGATATATCTCTGGTTTTGCCGGCGGCGGCGAAGCCCCGCTATGGCCGGCACTGCGGGCGTCGCAGCAGATTACGGTGTTCTCTGCCCGCCACGAGCGTATGGGGGTCGAAATCGCCGACGGCTACGCCCGCGCCACCGGGCAAGTGGGCGTGGCGTTGACCGGCACCGGGCCGGGGGCGACCAACACGCTGACAGGAATCGCCGGGGCCTATGCCGACAACATTCCGGTTTTGTTGCTAATGGGGCAACATCCTCTGGGCAGCATGGGCCGCGAGATTCAGCAGGAAGTGCCTTCCAGCATCTTCGACAGCTTCATAAAATGGAAAGGCACGATGTCGCGGGTTGAAGACATTCCGGCCATCATGCGCCGGGCCTTCACCAACCTGCGCTCCGGCTCGCCGGGGCCGGTGGTGCTGGAAATGCCCCAGGACGTCCTGATGCAGGAAGCGCCGGACGATATTCTGAACTACGAACCCGTAGGCCCGGGCCACCGGGCGGCGCCGGACGCCCGCGACATCGAGCGCGCGGCCGACATATTGCTCAATGCCCGCTTTCCTATAATGAATGTGGGCGGCGGTGTACTAGCGGCGGAGGCTTGGGACGAGGCTCTGGAGTTGGCGGAACTCATGGCCATGCCCGTGGCCAGCACTTTGGTGGGCAAGGGGGCGTTCCCGGAAAATCACCCGCTGTCAGTGGGCGGCGGCGTGTATCCCAAGAGCAGATATGCCTCGGGCGCGGCGCTGATAATGAACCGCAAGGCCGACGCCGTGCTAGCGGTGGGGAACTCTTTCCGGCTGCCCAACGCCACCGACGGACGCCCCATTCCCGAAGGGGTCAGCCTGATTCACATAAACGCGGACTTCGGCGACCTCAACAAGATATATCAGGCGGACGTTCCCATTCTAGCTGACGCCAAATTGGCTCTGCGCAGCTTAATCACCGCATTGCGCGACCGGATGGGCCCGGGAGGCCCGCCCTCGGCGGCGAACCGTGAGGAAGTAGTGGCCGAAATCCGGGAAGCGAGAGCCAAGTGGCTTGGGGAATGGGAAGCCACCTTCAACGATGAATCGGTTCCCACCAACGGCTATCGCGTGGTGCAGGAACTACTGAAGGTGGTGGACCCGGATCGCACCATCGCGCTGCACGACGCCGGGGGAAGCCGGGGCTATGTTTCGCCCTTCTGGCCCGCCACCAGGCCGCGTAACTATATCGGCATGGGGGGGATGGCGGCTATGGGCTGGTCTATGGCCGCTGCCATCGGCGTGAAGCTGGGCCGGCCCGACCACTTGGTGTTCAACGTGTTGGGCGATGCATCCTTCGGGATGGTGGGAATGGAGCTGGAAACCGCGGTGCGCATGGGGCTGCCGACGCTGACG
This sequence comes from Dehalococcoidia bacterium, assembly GCA_965199995.1. Lineage (GTDB taxonomy): Bacteria > Chloroflexota > Dehalococcoidia > Lucifugimonadales > UBA3495 > VXOI01. Next base: position 1,220,236 of record OZ241328.1, read on the forward strand.
GTGGTGCTGAACAACGGCGGCACCGGCGGCGGCCTGATGGCCATGGCCCGCGATAATGCGGCTCCGCCGCCCATGGCCGAGCTGGGTGGTAACTTTGCAATGGTGGCCCAGGGCCTCGGAGCGTATTCCGAGCGGGTCGAGAATCCGGCGGACTTGCAGGACGCTTTCCGCCGGGCCATTGCGGCCACTGAAAACGGTCAGGCGGCCTTGGTGGAAGTGACCATCCGCCCGCTGCCGACGCCCGAAACTCCCGAGGACTGGAGTCTGTAGTGAAAAGCGTCGAGATTGACCGTAGCAAGCGGCTGAGGGAAGAGCCGGGAAAGGGGCATAACCGCTGGCATCCGGACATTCCCCCAATTCTCGAGGCTGCTCCCGGTGAAGAGGTTCTGCTGGAGACCCGCGACGCTTCCGACGGTCAGATGCACCCGGCGGTGACCGGGGAAGATTTCGACCGCTTCGATGCCAATGTGGCCCATCCGCTGACCGGGCCGATATACGTGGCGGGAGCGGAGCCCGGCGATTTGCTGGAGATAGAGTACGTTGACATAATCCCGCAGGAGTACGGATGGACGCGCAACCGGCCCGGCGCCGGGTTTCTCCGCGACCTGTTTCAAGAGTCATACGCGGTGCATTGGCGGATTGCCGACGGCTGGGCCACGTCGGAGCAGTTGCCCGGCGTGCGCATCCCCGACGGGTCTTTCATGGGGACGGCGGGGATTGCGCCGTCTCGGGAGCAGATGGAAGAGTGGACCCGCCGCGAAGCCGACCTGGTGCGCCGGGGCGGGCGAGCCGCCCTGCCTGACCCGCAGGACGCAGTGCCTAGTGGCGGCGCCATCGCCGCCGAAGGGCTGAGGACGCTACCTCCCAGGGAAAACTGCGGCAATGTGGACGCCAAGCAGTTGACCAAGGGTTCGCGGCTGCTGATTCCGGTCAGCGTTCCCGGGGCATTGTATTCCTGCGGCGACGGACACTTCGCGCAGGGCGATTCGGAATGCTGCATCACCGCCATAGAGATGGGCGCCACGGCAGTTGTGCGCTTCCAACTGCATAAGGGCGAGGCGGCTCGACATAACATTCGCTGGCCGCGTTATGCCCATCCGGGGTACTTCTTGCCGCCGGAGTGGGCCGCGCCCCGCAACTTTATCGCTACGATGGGAATGCCCATCCGTGATGACGGCGTCCAGGAAGGCGAAGATCTGACTCTGGCTGCCCGCAACGCCCTCATCAACATGATTGAGCTGCTGCAGGAACGCGGGTGGACCCGTGAACAAGCCTACGTCATCTGTAGCGTGGCGGTAGACCTCAAGATAAGCAATGCAGTGGACTTGCCCAACGTGACCGTGTCGGCCTTTCTGCCGGAGGACATCTTCCAGGGGTAGCTGCCGTTGGGGAGATAACAAAGCAGGGGATCGCCAGACCGGAATCCCGAAGGCCTAACCCCCGGTCTCCTGGAGGGGGCATGGTAGAAAAAGGAAAGCCGCCCACAATGCTGTGGGCGGCTTTCCGCGCGATGAGACAGGATGGGAAGGGGATAAGGCAGATTAGCTTACTCGCTTGACTTCGACCACTTCGTCGGGGGAGACGGCGATTCGCCTTACACTTATACCTAGCTTGAGGAGCCAGTACCCCAGGGTTGCCTTGCTGACCCCCAGCTCCTCGGCAGTGGCCGACAAGCCGAGCTCGTTGACCTTTTCCGGCAGCAACCGTTCTAAGGGACGCTGGTGTTCCTTTTCTACCCGCTGCATTAGCTTCGTCTTTCGCGCCACGGTTTCTCTCCTGTCCTGAACCGCTTACACCGAAACCTGTCGTTTGAGTAGCAACACGGTAACATTAGCTCAACCAAGTGTCAAGCATTTAACAGGCATTTTTCTAAACGTGTTTAAGAATTGTTTAGTTCATATCCTGACTAGTTGCTTAATGCTTTCTGTTCCCGAATAAACTCATATTTCGGGAGCCTATGGCAGCCGTCGGCTGGCCTGTTGAGGATATGTCCCGGCCGGCCATCCCGTTCAGTTGACACCATGTCAATTGTTTCATAGGCTGGATACCCATTCATAATAGCGCGAGGGAAACCATGCAGCCCCCGACAATACGCGATGTGTACCGAGCGAAGCAGACAATTTCCCCTTTTTTCCCGCGTACTCCGTTGCACTACTCCATGGGCCTTAGCGAACTGCTTGATGCCGAAGTGTATCTGAAGCACGAAGAACACCTTCCCCTGGGCGCCTTCAAGTCGAGGGGCGGAATAAACCTGCTGGCCAACCTGAGCGACGAAGAGAAGCGGAGGGGCCTGATAACCTCTTCCACCGGCAATCATGGCCAGTCTATAGCCAGCGCAGGGAGGGAATTTGGAGTGCGGGTTGTGATTGGCCTGCCGGAGAACGCCAACCCAGTTAAAGTAGCCTCCATGCGGGCGCTGGGCGCGGAGCTCATTTTCCATGGGGAGAGTTTCGATGACGCCCGGGAACATTGCGAGCGCCTGGCCCGCGAGGAGGGCTATCGCTACGTCCATGCGGTGAATGAGCCATTGCTAATCGCCGGCGTGGGAACGTCAGCCTTAGAAATAGTGGAAGACCTTCCTGAAGTTGACGTAATGATGCTGCCTCTTGGCGGCGGTTCCGGCATCTCTGGGGCGTGTATTGTGGCAAAGGCCATCGATCCCGCGATACAGGTCTACGCTGTTCAGTCAGAGGCCGCCCCGGCGGCGTATATGTCCTGGCAGCAAGGGGAGATAGTTCAAGGGCCGATGGACACCTTCGCCGAGGGAATAGCTACTAAGTCCGGCTACGAACTGCCCCAGCGCATCATGGCGGAGCTGCTGGACGACTTCCTGCTGGTGAATGACGATGATATTCGTCGCGCCATAGGTCTGCTGGTGGAGAAGGCCCATACCTTGGCGGAACCGGCAGGTGCAACAGCCCTCGCCGGGGCGGTCAGGCATGCGGCGAAGCTGAAGGGCAAGAAGGTTTCGATTACCGTCAGCGGCGCTAACATTACTGCGGAGCGCCTGTCCGAGGCATTAGCGGTGTACCAATCCCAGCGGGAATAAAGTGTACATATCCGCGAGCACACAAAGCCTTTGAGTATTCGAGTACATAAGCAATGCCGATTTAGTGTACTTTGCGTGTACTCAATGGCTACAAGGGCCGTCCTGCCGGGCAGTCCTTTTACTTTTCTGAGAAGTACCTGGCCAGTTCATCCCGCCGGAAAACAGGCAAGGGTACTTCCTCACCGGCACGAGTAAACAGTACACTGCCCTCCTTCGCTGGGATTACCTGGCCAATCTCCCAGGCGTTTACACCTGCCTGCTCCAGTGTAGCTAAAAGGCTTGGTGTATATTGTGGGTGTACTGTTACCAGCATAGCGCCGGATGCTAGCAGGCCCATGGGGTGTAACTCCAAAGCGTTACATATCTCTAGGGTTTCAGAGAGTACAGGTACACTATCCTCTTCTACCGCAACTCCCAATCCCGACGCTGCAGCGACCTCGTGCAACGCGGTAAACAGACCCCCTTCGGTGATGTCGTGTAATGAATGTACTGGGTACTGAGTACTGATTTGAGCATCAAGCACTACACTTATTCCCAATGTGCTTAGTAGTGTTACACTTCTGGTGATTACACTTTCTGCTACCCCTGCATGGAGCAACTCCCTTGCACAATCTCGAGCTAGGAGTGTAGTACCCTCGATAGCCAGTCCCTTGGTAACGATGATGCTGTCGCCTTCCTGGGCGCCGCCGGTAGAGATGAGCCGGTCGCGCTCAACCTCGCCCAGCATGGTTCCCATGATGATGGGCCGCTGTATTCCCTGGGTGACTTCACTGTGCCCTCCGATAAGGGCAACGCCCAGATGGCGGCAGCTTTCCATAATATCGTCAAATAGCTGCTCGGCATCGTCGGGAGTGAACGAATTCGGGACTAGCAGAGTCGCCAGAAACCAGCGAGGCGTCGCTCCGGTGCAGGCTACGTCGTTGGCGCATACTTGGACTGCGTACCACCCGGCCCGGTCGGCGGCGAAGGTCACCGGATCGCTCTTGGCCACCAGCAGCCGGTCGCCGAAGTCCAGGGCCGCCGCGTCCTCGCCGACCCGCGGGCCCAAGACCACTCTGGGATCTTCGGACCCGGCCGAGGCCAGCAGCCGTTCCAGCAATTCCGGGGGGAACTTCCCGACTTCCATGCTTACTCCCTGGACACAAAAATATAAGGCTTATATTATGTCAACAGCCCTTAAAATGCCCCAATAGACAACATAACGTATCTTGTGCGAACCAAGATGCGGGAGAAATTTTGCTGGCGGATTATGACAATTAGGGGCAAAAGGGGATGCTTCCGGCCCGGAGACTAACGCCAGCCGCTGGCGTACTCTTCGGTCATCAGCAGCGGGCCGTCGAGGTTAACGAGCTGGTTCTCGACCTCATGCAGGAGGTCATCCAGGTTCCAGCCTTTTTCCGCCGACACGAGGACTCCGGCGCCCGCGTCCTTTTCCCACGGAGCGCCCAATGCGAGCGCGGCGGCGGCCTCCCTCTCTTGGAGGGCTGTTGGGCCGTCGGTCAACAGGTCCATCTTGTTTATGACAAGAAGGCGAGGGCGGTCTCCTAAGGCCAGATCGTCAAGGGTTTGCTCAACCACCTCGGTCTGTTCCGGGGCCTTGGGGTGGGAAACGTCGATAACGTGGAGGAGAACGTCGGCCCGGTCTAATTCGTCGAGAGTGGCCCGGAAGGCGGCGATGACGTTGGGGGAGAGCTTTTGGATGAACCCCACGGTGTCGCTGAGCAGGAGAGGGGCGCCGGAGGGCAGCCTGACACGGCGGGTCACGGGGTCTAGGGTGGAAAAGAGCTGATTGGCGGCGAGAGAGGCGTTCCCATCAGGTTCGGAGCCCGACCGAACTAGGGCGTTGAACAGGGTGCTCTTCCCGGCGTTGGTATAGCCCACCAGCGTCGCCATCGGGATGGCTGATTTCTTGCGCCGGTCCATGTGCAGGGTGCGCCGCCGCCGCACTCCATCCAGTTCTGAGCGAATTTTCTGCAACCGGCGGCGTACCAGCCGACGGTCCGTTTCTATCTGCGTCTCGCCGGGGCCCCGGGTTCCTATGCCGCCGCCCAGCCGCTCTAGGTGAGACCATTGGCCGGCCAGGCGGGGCAACAGATATTCGTGCTGGGCCAGCTCAACCTGGAGTTTGCCTTCGTAGGTGGAAGCATGGCGGCCGAATACGTCGAGGATAAGCGCGGTGCGGTCGATTATCTTGATTTCTTGTTGCTCGCCGCTGCGACTGAAAGACCTCGGGGCAATGGCCGCTTCCAAGTTGCGCTGTTGGGTTGGAGTCAGCTCGTCATCGAAAATAACGATGTCGGCCGACTTCTCCCGGATAGTATCGCGAAGTTCATCTAGCTTTCCTTTGCCGACATAGGTCGGTGTAAGGCGGTCGGCGCGCTGGTGAACGACGCCCACGGCTTCAGCCCCCGCCGATTCCGTCAGGTGGCGCAACTCCCCGAGGGTATCTTCCAGCGTCCAAAGCTGGTCTCGCCCCTTCAGGTCTACCGCTACCAGGATGGCGCGCTCTTTTTGCGGCGTTATGTCTACCAGACCTGCCGCTTTCCTTCGCCCGTTGCTGGGGCCTCTGGAACCTCTGAACTTGGCGATGGGGCTATCCTCCCTGGGGGGCCGGAATGGACCACTCTTCAATGCGACGGCAGCCTTTCTCTACTTGCTCGTCGGGAGTGGTCAGAGACAGGCGAATGTATCCTTCGCCATAGCGGCCGTAGCTGGAGCCGGGGGTTACCACCACGTCCAAATCCTCCAGCAGGCGCTGGGCAAACTCGGCGGAAGTGAATCCCGTCGGCACCTTGGCCCAGATATACAAGCTGGCTCGCGGCACTTCGACTTCCATCCCGGCGCTGCGGCACGCCTGCACCACCCGGTCCCGGCGCCACTGGTAGATGGTGATGTTGTCATCCACGCAGTTCTGCGGGCCGGTAAGAGCCTCCATAGCCATCTCCTGCACCGCTTGGGGAACGCCGGAGTCCAGGTTAGCCTTAATCTGGAACAGCGCTTTAATCATGGCGGAGTTGCCCACCGCCATCCCGATACGCCAGCCGGTCATGTTATAGGTCTTAGACAGCGAATGGAACTCGATGCCGATATCCTTGGCTCCGTCCATCTGCATATAGCTGATGGGCCGGTAGCCCTCGTAGCCAACCTCGCTGTAAGCCGCGTCGTGTAGCAGCGCGATGTCGTTCTCCCTGCAGAAAGCCATAGCCGAGGCAAAGTCCTCTTCGGTGGCGACGGCGCTGGTTGGGTTGTTGGGGTAGTTGAGCCACATCACCTTGGCCGCCCGCGCCACGTCCGGCGGAATGGCGTCCAGCTCCGGCAGCCATCCGTTGCGCTCGTATAGCGGCATTATGTAACTCTCGGCGCCGGCAAACATCGTTCCGACGCCATACACCGGATATGCCGGGTCCGGCACCAGGGCGATGTCGCCGGGGTCGAGGAAGCAGAAAGCGGCATGTCCGATGCCTTCCTTGGCCCCAATGAGTGGCAGTACCTCGGTATCCGGGTCCAGTTTCACGCCGAAACGGGTGTCGTACCACTCAGCGATAGCCCGCCGCATCTCGGGCAGACCGTCCGTTTCCGGGTAGCGGTGATTCGGCGGATACTGCGACGCCGTCAGCAACCGGTCGATGATGGGCTGCGGCGTGGGAATGTCCGGGTCGCCAATACCGAAGGTCACCACGTCGGCTCCGGCGGCCCGCTTGGCCGCAATGATGCGGGAAATCTCCACAAAGGGATAGGGCGCCAGCTTGCCTAATCGTTCTGAAAATTGCATCTTTGCGGCCTCTGTCGCTGATTGATGTCTAACGTGAACTATTCCGAGTCTATCCCTAGTCCTTGCAACGCTTCCCATGTTTACTGTAGCAGCGGCCCCAAAATGTCCGCAATGGGCAACACGAACCCCGGCAAAACTTCAGAGCGCAATATATCTCCCATCCCATATGTGCCAATGCTGCTGGCGGAATCGGCGGTTAGGCGCATGACCTCCACCGACCGCGCCGGAAAGCTCACCAGCCAGCACTCCGTCACGCCGATGCTGCGGTAGTCGTCCAGCCGTTCCTCCATCTCGCGGCGCGTGTTGCTGGGCGACAGGATTTCCACCACCAAGTCCGGTGGCGTCTCAAGATGCCTGCGCCCCACTAAGTCGGCCGGGCTTCGGATGCCAGACCGCTGTGCGCTCAGGAACAGAATATCCGGCTGCCGAACCCGCAATGGCTCCCGTTGGATTAGCACATCTCGCGGCGCCATTAGCGCTATGCCCAACTCCCGTTCTTCCACAAAGGAAGATAACCTGCTGGTGATTCTGAAACCAAGCCACTGGTGTTCATCCGACGGGCCAGGCGGCATTAGCAACACCCCGTCCACAACCTCGCATTTCCGGTTAGTTTCCGGAAGTGCCTGCCACTCATCGAAGGTCAGCCTTTTGGCGCCGATAGTAGTCATTCGACGCTCCACTCCCCGCTGAAGACTTCGGTAGCCGGGCCTTCCATCATCACCTCCCCCTCGCCTTTCCACTGGATGCGCAGCGTTCCGCCCGGAAGCGTTATGTCCACTTGGTCGTCGCAATGGCCCGACAATCGCGCCGCCACGGCGATGGCGCAGGCCCCGGTTCCGCAAGCCAGCGTCTCCCCGCTGCCGCGTTCCCAAACTCGGGCCGTCAGCTTGCCGGGCGCGTCCACATTGACTATCTCGAAGTTCACCCGCCGGGGGAACATAGAGTGATGCTCTACCTTCGGCCCCACGGTGTGCAGGGGGAAATCCGCCACCGGCTGCCCGATGAATGTCACCGCGTGAGGATTCCCCATGGAAACGAAGCTCAAAGGCAGCTCGAACCCGTCCATAGAGAAGGGATACCCCAGAACCGGCGGGGGCAATTCTTCGGCTAGCGACACCGGCACCTCTGCCGGGGTGAGAATCGGCTCGCCCATGGCAACTCGCGCCCCGGTGATGCGCGAGCCGTCGTAGGCGGGCGTCACCGTCCTAATCCCGGCCAGGGTCTCTACCGTCAGTCCCTCGGCCGAGGGGGCGGCGATGTCGCGTTCGATGGCGTACTTGGCGAAGCAGCGAATGCCGTTGCCGCACATCTCGCCCTGGGACCCGTCGGCGTTGAACATTACCATCTTGAGGTCGGCCACGTCCGAATCGGCTATGAGAATTAAGCCGTCGCTGCCCACGCCGAAATGCCGGTCGCTCATTTTGCGCGACAGCTCCGGCCAGTCCCGGTTCTGCGAGCGGGCGTCTACATATATATAGTCGTTGCCTGCGCCTTCCATCTTGGTGAATTTCATCGCCGTGAACCCTCGCCCTGCCTGGAATTGACCATTGTTGCCCTGCCGTTCCTTGATTGCGGCTATTGTATCACAGGGGGCTTTCGGCTCAGGAAGGCGGACACCGCCAGCGCCGCCCGTTCAGCCGGCGCCAGCTCTTGGGCGTCCAGCCACAGTATGCGAGGGTCGCTTAGCTTAAACCAGGCATACTGCCGACGGGCCATCCGGTGCGTTTGCGTCTTTGTCCGGGATACTGCCTCTTCCGGCGACAGCTCGCCCTCCAGTTGCCGCCACAATTCCCGGTAGCCTGGACTGTTCAACGGCCCCGCCCCCTGGGGGAAGTCCGCCGCCCGCAAGTCCTCGACTTCCTGCAGGAATCCGTCGGCCATCATCCGGTCCACCCGCTCGTCTATCCGCCGGTACAGGCTCTCGCGAGGCATGGTCAGCCCCAGGACCAAGACGTTATCAGCCGGAGCGGCAACGGGCCGGAAGTCCGAAGGCGGCCGCCCGGTGGCGTGGTGAATTTCCAGCGCGCGTATAACCCGCCGCACATTCCGGGCGTCCAGCTTTGCCGCCCTGGCCGGGTCTATGGCCGCCAGCCGCCGGTGTATCGCCGCAGGCCCGGATTGCTTCGCTTCTGCTTCCAAGCCGGCGCGAAAGGCCGGGTCCGGCGGCACGGCGGGAAGACGCTGCCTCTCTGCCAGCGCCCAGACATACTGCCCCGTGCCTCCGCAAACGATGGGCAGCCGGCCCCGCCCGCGAATGTCTTGCAGCGCATCCTGGGCATACCCCAGGAAAAGCCCCAGCCCCAGACTCTCCGGCGGGTCAAGAATGTCTATCAGATGATGGGGTGCGGCGGCCCTTTCCTCCGCCGTCGGCTTGGCCGTCCCGATGGTCATCCCCCGGTAGACCTGGCGGCTGTCGGCATTGACCACCTCGCCGACGAAACGCCGGGCCAGTTCCACGGCCAGCGCCGTTTTGCCGGCTGCCGTAGGCCCGACGACGCAGATGAGGGGTTCCTTTGGCGATGGCGGGCCGTTACTGGTCATGACAAAGCTATGGGCCTGGGAGGGATATTCCAAAGACTCCGCTAATCACTATGGATGCGCCTTTGTACCGGACAATAACCGTAGCCAAGGGCGCTATGACGGGTAGTAAATTTCACGGCTTTCCAGCGGCTCTAAGCTCCCTCTCCCAGCCGCGGCTGCCGCCCTTGGGGCTGACGCACCCGCTGGGCTGGCGGGTATTCCGCCGGGCGGGGCGGCAGCTCGAATCCGTTTCCTGACAGCATTTCGCCCACTGTGCGTAACTGAATTTTGGGGAAATCCCGCACCCATAAGTCCGAATGGTATAACCCGGCGGCCACCGCTTCCCGGCGCATATCCCGCGTCGGCGGCTCCAGCGATATGAAAAGTCCCATCGCCGCCTGTTCCCGCTCCACCACGCCCGCGAGGTCGCGCACCTGGGGTGATGACACCCGCCCGCCCTTCACTTGGATGACGGCCTTACGAGGCGCGCGGCGCGGCCCGTCTAAGAAGTACAACATTCCGTCCACGCCCCGGTCTGCGCCGCGCTTTTGCTCTGCTCCCGTTTTTCCGGAATAGGGCTGTGCTTCCAGCAGCGACACCGCCCAGAACTGGAACTGGTAGGGGTCCTGCTCCCACAGCGCCCGGGCGCTGCCTTCATCCTGCGGCTCGCCGATGACGGCGTAATCCCGGCCCGCTTCCAGCCCGAAAGCCGTCTGGAGCCGGTTCTTCATCAAGGCTACCGCCAGATGGGTTATGTCAATGCCCAGCCACTGCCGTCCCAGATTGTGGGCCGCCGCCACCGCCGTCCCGCAGCCGCAGAAAGGGTCCAGCACTACGTCCCCCTCGTTGGACGAGGCGCGGATGATGCGCTCCAGCAGCAGCTTCGGGCTTCTGCGTCGGGTAGCCGAGCCGTTCTTTGGCTTGAGCCCCAACTGGCCTTGTATCTGTCCAAACATCCTGCAAAGGGATTCCCGGCATTTCATCAAGGTAACGTTTGTACTGAGGCACAGCCCCTGGGGATGTCTGCACAATCCGGCCTTGTTTGATCAGTTGGTCCATATTTTCTTTGGAGTAACGCCAATAGCGAGTAACTCCCATTACTTCATAACTGGGATTGCCTTTGGCAGCACCACCCGGCCCAGATATGTCGTTTAACCTGTAACGGCGGCCTGTCTCAGGTTCAACGTGTCGGTAAAATTTGTCTATATATTCCGGATCATAGGGAGTATAGACAGGATTCCAACTCCATTCTGAACTCTTGGAATAGAACAAGATAGTGTCGTGTACCCGTCCATGTTGCCGCCTTCCCTGCTTTGTGTCGCTGTGTGCGCTAGTCCTTTTCCAACTAATGTCAGTTCGGAAATTTTGCTGTCCAAATACCGTATCCATCAGGATTTTCAAATAGTGGCTGGCGGTGGGGTCGCAATGGAGGTAGATGCTGCCGGTAGGCTTGAGGACGCGGCGCAGCTCCACCAGCCGGGGAGCCATCATCACCAGATAAGCCATCATCGCGTTGCGCCCGATGAACTGGCGGAAGGCGGTAATCATATCCTTCACCGCGGGCGGAACGGCAGGGTTGCCGATTATGTCATGCTCAAAAGCGAACTCCGTCTCATGCGTCCACTCCCAGGTGTCGGTGAAGGCGCGAATTTGCGCCGGCGATTCCTCGCCCGTCTTTTCCCGGAACAGTACATTATAAGAAGCGTTGGAGTTGAACGGCGGATCTAAGTAGACCAAATCCACCGACTCATCGGCCACCCGCTCCCGCAACACCGCCAGATTGTCGCCATAGAACAGCGCGTTGGGCATTAGATGCCCCCGACGGAAGTCAGCCGTTCGCACTCGCGGATGTAGTCGGCGGCCTCCCGTATATCCTGAATCAGCAGATATACCGGCTCCACATTACGCTCGACCACCGCGGCTTTATAGATGTCTTCGGATATCACGGCGTAATGGCCCTTAATGGGTTTCAGGTCTTGATTCTCTGTTTGGTTCTGCCATATAAGCCGCATCAGACAATCATAAGTCCAGCTATCGTCCTCTGGTGTTGCCTCTGTTCCGGTTCTGGATACTATCAAGGCGTTGGTGGCTATAAGAGCGGCGGCCCAGGTCTTTTCCGCCGACTTGCGTAACATCTCGCGGTCCCAGAGTTGGTTTGCCTCTTCCAGGGTTTTGATGGCTTCCGCGTATGCTGTATGGGCCTCAGCAAGCATAGCGGCCACCCGCTTGGTATCCAGCATACCCGACCATCCCTAGTTAAGACTCGGCCAATACAGTTGCGTCTCGAATATAGTCTGCTGTCTGGCGAATTATCTGGCTAATCGCCTCTTCAGGGTCGCAATTTCCCTGATAGAAGCAGTTGCTATGCAGGTCCCGCACGGCTTCTGTAAAGCGTTCTCTCAGTGCCGCCATATCGGGATTTTGAGAACCTAATGCTCGTAATCCCCCGGAGGTTTGACCCGTGCCGGCAGGTTCGCGCATGGTGCAGGCCAGAATCAGCGCGTCGGTAGCCCGCTTGGTGGCGCCCCACGCGACTTCCGCTGCGATGCGCTGCTTGCCGAGTTCCAGAATCTCGATGGCGTCGCCGTATAGCGCCCAAGTATCAGCAAACAGGGCTGCGCCCCTTTCTCTTTCCTGCATCGAGACCCCTCTACGATTCTAGCGCGGCGCGGGCCTGCGGCGGCCGCGAGCGCTACCCCTTGGCCGCAGCCACCGCCGACGCCACTTCCAGGAACTGACCGGCCTGCAAACTGGCGCCGCCTACCAGCCCGCCATGGATGCTGGGCTGCGAGGCGAAGCTGGCGGCGTTGGCGGGGTTGACGCTGCCGCCGTAGAGGAGAGGAATATTATCGGCGGCGGCGGCAAACAGGTCGCGCAAGGCGGTCAGCACCGGGCCGCCCATTATCTCCTGAGCGATTTCCGGCGTAGCCGCCCGCCCGGTGCCGATGGCCCAAACCGGCTCATAGGCTACCACCACGTTCGTTATGTCCGGCACCTCCGCTAGGCCGGCCAGCGTCTGCCCTCCTACCACGCTGGCGGCATCCCCGGATTCTCTTTGCTCTAGCGTCTCGCCAACGCAAAGGATGGGGCGCAGCCCGGCCGCCAGGGCCGCCCGCACCTTCAGATTGACCGTCTCGTCGGTTTCTCCGAAAAGCTGCCGCCGCTCCGAATGCCCGATGATGACGTACTGGCAGAGGCCCGTCAGCATCTTCGCCGACACCTCTCCGGTGAACGCCCCGAAACCCTCGGGGTGCATATTCTGCGCCCCGACACTCACGGGATGCCCCGCCACCGCGTCGCGAACCGCCGCCAGCGAAATGAAGGGCGGACACAAAATGAGTTCCACGTCGCCGACGCTTCCGGCCCCGGCCGCTACATCTGTCGCCAGATTAACGGCGGATTCCAGGGTCGTGTTCATCTTCCAGTTTCCGGCAACAATGGAGCGCGGCATAGTGATACCTCCCACAGATAGATGCGCCTGTGTTAAAAGCCCAACCGTTCATCTTGGGCCGATGGAAGGATGGACGGTTGGGCCGGGGTTCAGCCTATTTTGTTGAAACCTTGTCCGGGCAGCTTAAGGCCCGTATTTAGCCATCTTGCCGGCGTGGGACATTCCGAGCAGCATTACGTTGGTGGCCGGTATGCTGCCAATAGACCCCTGCCGACACTCCCTTTCGTTGAAGGCGGGAATCCCCTCGCCCCGGGTTAGCTTGGATTGCAGCATGAACGGCACTGGATGCCAGCTATGCCCGGCGGTGATAGCCGGGGTGGCGTGGTCTCCGGCCACCATGAACACATCGGGCTCCAGCTCGCGGATGACGGGGATGAGCGGGTCTAGCTCTTCCAGCCGCTGGACCTTGGCATCGAAATCGCCGTCCTCTCCGGCGGCGTCGGCAGGCTTGTAGTGGATAAAGAAGAAGTCGTGGGAATCGTAATTTTGCCGCATCGTCTCCACTTCGTCGGAGAAGTGGCGTCCCGTGGGGATGACCTTCATTCCCGCCACCATGGCCAGCCCGCGATACATCGGATAGGCGGCGATGGCGGCAGGGTTCATCCGGTAGACATCGCCCATGGGCGGCAAGCTCGGCATCTGGGCGAATCCGCGCAGCAGCAACATATTGGCGCGCTCCTCCTCCGACATGAGCCGCGCCGCCTGCGCCACGAAATCGTTGACCAAGTTCGCCGTCCGCTGCGCGCCGTCACTCAGCGCCCGCACCGGCAGGGCCGGTACGCCGGTCTGTTGCGGGTCCGTCTCCGTCACCGATTCCGACAGCCCCTCGCCGCGCAGCCGCAGCACGAACCGGTAGTCCTGCACTGGGAACACGTCCACCTGCACGCCCTCGACTTCGATGCGGTCCAGGCGCTCGCATATCGGTGTGCTCAGTTCCGTGGGTATGCGGCCGGCCCGGCGGTCAATCAGCAGCCCATCGCCGTCCACCGTGCAGAAGTTTCCTCGCGCCGCCAAGTCGCCCGGCCGCAGTTCCACGTCAATTCCCAGGGCCTCCAGGGCCCCCCGGCCAATCATGTGCTTCAACGGGTCATATCCGAACAGGGCGATGTGCCCCGGGCCGCTGCCGGGGGCTACCCCAGGCAACACCGGCGTGGTCAGACCGCAGGCGCTCGCTTGGGCCATAGCGTCTAGGTTGGGAATGTTAGCCGTCTCCAGCTCAGACCGGCCGGTGTCGGGATGCGCCAGTCCGCCCAGCCCATCCACCACCAGCAACACAATCTTCGATGGCGTGTTTATGTAGCAATCCCGCAGTTCCAATATGTCAATCATCTTACCTCCGGGGGTTAAGGAATGAGCAGAGCGAGCCGCCTCCAGTTCCGACAGGGCGGGATTTCACGGTTCACGCCTCCGGCAGCGCGGCAATACCCGGCAGTTCAATTCCGCCCAAAAACTCCAGCGACGCCCCACCGCCTGTAGACACGTGGGTCATGCGCTCCATCAGGCCCAACGCCTCTACTGTCTCCGCCGTAGAACCGCCGCCAACAACACTGGTTATGCCCGGCGCGCCGGCAATGGCATGGGCCACCACCCGCGTTCCTTCGCTGAACTTAGGCATCTCGAACACGCCCATGGGTCCGTTCCAGATAATCGTCCGGCACTGTTGCAGCGCAGCAGCGAACTCCCTCGCTGCCGAGGGAGCGATGTCCATGATAATGCCGCCTTCCGGCACGCCGTCGGCCGCCGCTACGGTAACCTCGGCGGGATCCGGCACAAACTCGCTGGCTACCACCACTTCGCCCGGCAGATGCACGCTGATGCCCCGCTTGTCCGCTTCGGCCAACATCTCCCGGGCGAATTCCAACCGGTCTTCCTCTACCTGCGACGCCCCGACGTTGTGGCCCTGCGCCTTCAGGAACGTGACGCCCATCCCACCGCCGATAAACAGGTGGTCCAGCTTGTCCAGCATATTTTCCAGCAACAGAATTTTATCGCTTACCTTGGCGCCGCCCATCAGCGCGGCCAGGGGCTTTTCGGGCGATTCCAGGGCGCGGCCCATGGAGCCGATTTCCTTCTCTACCAGGAACCCCATTGCCGATGGCAGGCAGCCGGCGACTCCGACGGTGGAAGCATGAGCCCGGTGGGCTACTGCAAAAGCGTCCATCACGAAGTAGTCCGCCAGAGCCGCCAGAGACTGCGCGAACACCGGGTCATTGGCTTCCTCGCCGGCGTTGAAGCGCAGATTCTCCAGCAGCACTACGTCGCCGGGCGACATTGCGGCAACTGCCGCCTCCACCTCCGGCCCAGTGACCTCCAGCAGGCTCCTAACTGGATGGTTCAGCAGGAAGGCCAAACGGTCGCCCACCGGGGCCAGCCGCAGGGCCTCGTCAATCTTGCCTCTAGGGCGCCCCAGATGGGAGCATAGAATCGTACGGCAGCCCTGTTCAATCAAGCTCTGTATAGTGGGCAAGGTGGCCCGAAGGCGCTGGTCGTAACCCGCGATGGCTTCGATCCCTTGCTCGATGGGAACGTTAAAGTCAACCCGCACCAGCACCCGGCTGCCGCTAACGTCAAGCTGCGAAAGACTGCGTTTTGCCACCTCTGCCTCTCCTGTCGGTCATTCCCGTGCATACTCTGGCGCTGGGCCCAATCGCGCCGGAACCCGTTTGCTAGTTACCTCGCAAGGCCCAGTCGCCCAGCTCGCCAAGCAGAGCCCTTCCTTTCAGCGACAGGTCCAACTTCGAGACTGTTGCCAGAGCGTCTTCAACCAGCTCGCGGGCCTTTCCTTCCGCTGCCGGCCGGGCCCCGGTTTCGTCGAGGATTGCGATAAGGCGCCCGGCGTCCGCCGGTTCCAGCACTCGCTTCATATATATACCGCCCAGCTCCCGCCTGGCGGCGATGCTCCCATGCTCAAGGGCGTGAATTACCGGCAAACTTTTCTTCTTGTTTATGATGTTGCCGAACGTTACTCCATCGCCCTGCTCGCCCCACAGCCGCCCGATATCGCCGATAATCTGCCGGGCCGCGCCGAAATTCACTCCCGCATTATGCAGAGCATCGGCCTGGCTATCGGAAGCCGCTGCCGCCAATGCCCCGGACTCCGCGGCGCAGCCCGTGAGCGCCCCGGCCTTGCGGTTGACCATCTCCATGTATGCAGCGCTGGTTACCATCATCTGGTCCTGGAATTCCAGTTCCATGTACTGGCCTTCGCACAGGCGCAAACAAGCGGCGTCCAGAGAGCGCACTGCCCGCAGCACGCGCTCGGGTGAGGCGCCGTTTCTGACCATTCTCATCATGGCGGTGCGTCCCAGCGCGTGCAGCCCGTCGCCGGCATTGATAGCCTGAGCCGGCCCCCATACCCACCAGATACTCGGCCGGTCGGGCTGTTCAGCCCGGCCTTCCTGCACTTCTCCGTGCACCAAGGTGAAGTGGTGCACCAGTTCCACCCCGGCAGCAGCGGCCAACGCCGGCCGGCAGTCTGCACCTAAGGCCTCGCAGACCACCAGCGCTACTGCTCCTTGAAAGTGCAGTGTGGGGCCGCCGTCTTGGGGCCTTCCTTGCTGGTCAACCCAGCCGAGATGATAGCGCAATAGATTATAGAGGAAGCCGTCGCGCCCCTCGAAAATGTCGCGGAGTTCCTCTTCGATCCTTTGCCGGTATTCGTCGTATTTGGAAATCATGGCTGCCCTAATTTAATGCCTGTCCAAAAGCCCCGCAA
Organism: Dehalococcoidia bacterium; assembly: GCA_965199995.1. GTDB lineage: Bacteria > Chloroflexota > Dehalococcoidia > Lucifugimonadales > UBA3495 > VXOI01. The sequence goes on from OZ241328.1 coordinate 1,236,743, forward strand.
TCTCGGTGAAGGGAATGACTCCTTCCCGAATTAGTTTGGGAGCATCTCCAGTCAAATCAATGATTGTGGACGCCGTCCCCGCTGGCGCTGGTCCCGCGCTGACCACGCAGTCCACGCGCTCGCCGACTTGGAGGCGCAATTCATCCAGCGATTGAGGGTCCGGCGCGCCGCTGATGTTGGCGCTGGTGCCGGTGACGGGCCGCCCCAACCTCCGCGCCAACTCGCGCGGCACCGGATGGTTCGGAACGCGCACCGCTACTGTCGAATTTCCGCCAGTAAGGCGCACTGGAACCCCCCCGGCCTTCCGCACTATCAGCGTCAAGGGGCCGGGCCAATAGGTGCCGGCGAGAATTCGGGCCGCACCCGGCGTTTCCCCGGCCACTAGGGAAAGCTGTTCGGCATCCGATAACAGCACTGGCAGTGCCATCCCTTCAGGCCGTTCTTTGATGGCGAAAACCCGCTCGATTGCTTCGGAGTTGAAGGCGTCGGCGGCTAGGCCGTACAGAGTGTCGGTGGGAATGGCGGCAACGCCACCTCCCGAAAGAAAGCGAGCTGCCACCGCTAGTTCTCCGGCAAAGGACGCGGGCGTATTTGAGCTTTCAGGTGCCATCGGGAACCATATCCGCAATTTCTGAGGGCGGGGAAATTCGCTTCGAGTATAGCAGACTTCACTACTATGCCGGACGCCTGGAGGGCGGTTGACACTGTATAGACTCCCGATTAACCTGAATCATCATGCATGAATCCGTAGACCCCAGACGATTAAGAATCACCAATGACGCGGGCACCGAGGGCACACTTATCGGCTTCCGGTGCCGGGAGTGCGGCGTTTCGGTCTTTGGCCCGGCTACTTTTTGCCAATCTTGCACTTCCTTCGACTTGGACGCGGTTGACCTCGGACGGTTAGGAACATTGTTCAGTTATACCATTGTAAGAATTCCGCCGGCCGGCTGGCCCGGCCCGGTTCCTTATGTCCTCGGACAGGTTGAACTTCCTGCCGGCCCTCAAGTCCTGGCCGAGGTTATAGACTGCGAGCATTCTGACCTAACCATCGGAATGGCCGTGGAACTGGCAATTCAGTCAGTGCATTCCCAAGAGGGGGCCGGCGACAAATTGGTATATAAGTGGCGGCCAGCATCCGTGTAGACCCCAATGGAGGTCAAGAACGTGGCACAATTTGGTCGAGGACGGGAAGTAATGGTGGCCGGGGCCGGGCTACACCCCTTTGGCCGGTTCCCTGAAAAGGAACTCAGCGACCTTGCGCTGGAAGCAGTAGTTGAATCCTTGAAGGATGCCGGAGTGCGCTGGAAGGACATCCCCATCGCTTACTTTGGCCATGTCTACTACCACGGTATGTCCTTCGGCGAAACAACGCTGTCCAAGCTGGGGCTGACCGGCGTGCCTATCGTCAACGTGGAAAACGCCTGCTCCAGCGGCTCCACCGCTTTCTGGCAAGCTTACTGGGGCGTTGCCACGGGAATGTACGACATGGCCCTGGCCTTCGGGGCAGAGAAGGTGCCGCGGGGCCCGGTTACAGTGACCGCGGAAGACGCGCCCGAGCGCTACATCGGCGGCGACCACATGATGGCCGGTTATGCCCTGCGCGCTCGCCGCTATATGGAAGAGACCGGCGCTCCGGCAACGGCGCTGGCCCAAGTGTCGGTGAAGGCCCGCCAGAACGCTTCGCTGAACCCTTATGCTCACCGCAAGGACACCTACTCGCTGGAAGAAGTGTTGCAATCGCGAATGATTTCCGACCCGCTGACCCTGTATCAGTGTTGTCCTACCAGCGAGGGGGCGGCGGCAGCGGTACTCTGCGCCCGCGAGTCCCTTGCGCGCTACGGCATAGATGAGAGCCGCGCCGTGTCCATCGCCGCAGCGGTGCTGACCTCCGGCGAATATAACGGGCGCGGTGCTGACCACTCGGCCTTCAGCCCCTATCGCACCGAACCGGCGGCCTTACAAGCCTATGAGATGAGCGGGCTGGGCCCGGAAGACGTAGACCTCTGCCAGGTTCATGACGCCGCGTCCATCGGCGAGCTGCAACAAATCGAATCCCTGCACCTTACGCCTTTTGGCGACGCTTGGCAGGCTACGGTGGAGGGCCGCACGGCATTGACCGGCGACATACCCACCAACACCGACGGCGGTCTGCTGGCTATGGGACACCCCTTCGGCGCTTCCGGCATCCGAATGATCCACGAAACGGTGATCCAACTGCGCCAAGAGGCTGGCCCGCGGCAAGTGGCTCGCGCCCGTGTCGGCGTGGCCCAATGTTCCGGGGCAGGGGACGTCACCACAGTTCACATCCTCAAAAAGTAAGGGGCGAATTTTTCGCCCCTTACTCCATCCCTTCTTCCCCGGCGGGCAGCATAATAAATCCCTCCCCCATCCGGGGCGGGGGAGGGTTAAGGCGGAGACGCTTCTATGCCTACCTTCGTGATACTGGCCGCGATGAAGGGCAGGTTCGTGTCTGACTACGGGAACACTTATGACAACTTTCAGATGATGGGTTATGTCACCCGTCCCCAAGATGGGACGCCCTTCGATGCGGTGGCCGCTTTTTTCGACCAGCCTCCCTATCCCATTCAGTGGCAGGATGTGGAATATCTCTGGGCCGAGCAACTCGGGGAGACCCCCGACAACGCCCACTATGGCGATTACGATAGAGTCTATGTCGAATCTCTGAGGGAGCGCTGGGAACGGGGAACGCCCCCATCCTAAGGCCGTCGCAACGGGACGCCCCTCAGCCGGCGGCCTCCCTTAGCTTGCTGAACTCGCTACGGAACCCTTCGGTGATAGCGCGCCTGTCGGTGCCGTGCAGCACGAACCGGGCTCCTTGCTGAATCCAGTACGTTGAGAGATCCGGCGACTGGTGGTGCACCAGCGTGGCGATGCCCCTAGCCTCCGACGCATCGATGACACGCTTCACGGTTTCCTTGTATTCCGGCCGGTCGTAGTCGTCGGGAATGCCCAGGGAAATGCTCATGTCGTTGGGGCCGACAAAGATGCCGTCTATGCCCGGAACGTCCAGAATGGCCTCTAGGTTGTTGACCGCCGCGACGCTCTCGATGCCGATGATGGCAATGCTGTTGCGATTACGGTTTTCCAGATATGCGCGGGTAGCGTCGCTCACGGGTTGGCCGTCCTTGACCAGCCGGTCGACGGCTTCCCCTTTCAGCGGACGCCACTTGGCGGCGGCCACCACTTCCTGCACTTCCTCCACGGTTTCGCAGTACGGCGCCAGCACGCCCTGGGCGCCGGCGTCCATCGCCATGGTTACGTAATGGGAATCCGGGATAGGTATGCGGACTATGGGAACCACGCCGCTGGTGTTGAACATCGCCAAGTAGTCGCCCAGCTCGGCCCGGCTACGGGGGTTGTGTTCGGTGTCTATCACCGCGTAGTCCAGACCCACGCCGGACAGCACCGGCACCCAGCGGGGACTGCGGCCAATGGTAATCATCGTTCCAAAGACGCGCCCGCCTTCTTTCAGTATCTGCTTCAGTTCTTCGCCGTTCATGCTTTCCTCCCTCGGGCAAGCCTCTCCCCGGGGCGGGGAGGGGGTAGTTAAGTGTTCCAACTAGCCGTTACGCTCGCGCTCGCTGGTTGATGGTCAGGATGTTCTGACAGAATTGAGCAGTGGCCATTATGTCGGGTATGACCACGTATTCGTTGACCGTGTGCATCTCGTTGGTGGCCATGCCCACCACCACGCACTCGATGCCGTTGAGCCGCATGGCGTTGGCGTCCGTGCCGCCGCCCGACGGGTGAATATTGGGCTTGAGAGCCATATTCCGCAGTTGGCTGGTCACCAGTTTGACGATGGCCTCGTTGGGGTCCAACTGATACATCCGGAACATCATCTCCAGTTCTTCCCGAATGGTGGCGTCCCGGTACTTTTCTCTGGCCCGGCGTAAAGTCTCGGCCACCTGCATCCGCAGCAGGTCAATAGTCTCCGTGTTGTGGCTGCGGAACTCTCCGCCAAAGCTGGCCTCTACGGGAACGGCGTTGCGCACGGTTCCGCCAGTAATAAGGCCAACGTTAAAGGTGGTCTCTTCGTCCAGCCTTCCCTGAGGCAGTTCGTTGATAATCTCGGTGGCGATGCGGATGGCCGAAAGGCCCTTTTCCGGCTCCACGCCGGCGTGAGCGCCGCGCCCTTGGATGTTAACATCGAACCTCATGTATGTTGGGCTGGCCCCGGTGATGGTGTTTACCGGCCCGTTGCCGTCAAACACAACGGCCTCCCGGCATCGTATCATCCTGTAGTCTAGGTTAGCGGCGCCCACCAGCCCGATTTCCTCGCCGCGAGTGAGCACCACCTGCACCGGCCGACGGAGACTGCCGTCTAAGGAAATGCTCTCCAGCCCCTCCAGTATGGCCGCCACTCCCGCTTTGCAGTCGCCGCCAAGAATGGTGGTGCCATCGGAAACGATGCGGTCACCCTGAACTTCCGGCTTGATGCCCCGGCCCGGCTCCACTGTGTCCATGTGAGCCGACAGCATTAGCGGGTCGGCGCCTTCTTCAGATGCTATAAGATTGCCGTGAGCGTCGCGCTCCACTGTGAACCCAAGCCGTTCCAGTTTGCCGGTGAGGTACTGGGCAACTTCCTCTTCTTCATCCGATGGGCTGTCAATCTTCACCAGCTCACAGAAGGAATTGACCAGCCTTTCCTGCTCAATCATTTTCCAACCTCCGCCAGATTCCACTATGGGACTGGGCTGTCTAGCCTGCCCCTGGTTGGCGGTATTATACATTATGCTTCGATGCAACCTCTGAAATTGGGAGCGGGACATGACCATTGGACAGGAAAGAAGCGGGGCCGGCGACGATAGCCGGAAAGCGGCGGAAGTAAGTCTGACGGAGCTTGCCAACGAAATAATCTCTTGTCGGCTCTGCTCTCGTCTAGTGGAGCACCGGGAGCGCATCGGCGAGACCAAACGGGCTTCATATGCCGACTGGGACTACTGGGCCAAGCCGGTTCCCAGCTTTGGCGACCCCCTTGCCGCGATGATGGTGCTGGGTCTTGCTCCGGCGGCTCATGGCGGCAACAGAACCGGCCGGGTGTTTACGGGCGACGCTTCAGCCAGCTTCCTCGTCAAGGCGATGCACGAAGCCGGCCTGGCCAACCAGCCAATTTCAGACCACCGCCGCGACGGCCTGCAATACACTGGCGCTTATGTCTGCGCGGCAGTGCGCTGCGTTCCGCCGAAAGACCGGCCGACGCCGGAGGAACAAAGAACCTGCCTACCTTATCTGGTGCGGGAGATGAAACTGCTGCCCAATCTGCGGGTGGTGCTAGCCCTGGGGCAAATTGCCTTTCAGTCGGCGTTGCGGGCACTATCGGCCCTTGCTGGCAGGGGTATGGAACGGCGTTTCAATGGGAAGTTTGGGCACGGGGAAGTCTATCGGTTTGGGGAGGAGCTGCCTGCCATCGTTGCCTGCTACCATCCCAGCCCCCGCAACACTAACACTGGGCGGCTGTCTATGGAGCAACTGGTGGAAACGTTGCGTAAGGCGAAACGGCTCAGTGAAGATGGGCTTGGGGAAGGAAGTTGGTAGGGCGTAGGGGATTCGAACCCCTGATCTCCGCCTTGAGAGGGCGGTGTCCTGGGCCGCTAGACGAACGCCCCACTAATAACGAGGGCCGAATCCTTGGCCCAAAGCGATTCAGCTCCCCGACTATATCAAAAAGCGGCTAAGTTGTAAAGGCTTGCGCCATCGGCTCCCCCTTCGTATAATTTAACCAGTCCCGGACATTGGGGCGGTTAGCTCAGTTGGTCAGAGCGCCTCGTTCACACCGAGGAGGTCGGAGGTTCAAGTCCTCCATCGCCCACCAGATTTAAGGGACATAGGAGCCTCGGGCTTAGGCCCGGACTCCGGCGAGCCGAGGTGGCGGAACGGCAGACGCGCTGCGTTCAGGGCGCAGTATCTTTACGGATGTGTGGGTTCAAATCCCTCCCTCGGCACCAAACCCCTCGCGCGCTTGTAGCTCAGTGGAGAGAGCGCTGCCCTGCGGAGGCAGAGGTCGTGAGTTCGAATCTCGCCAAGCGCGCCACTTCCCCCCAGAATCCCTAGTCGTCCGATCCGGTCAACCCGCAAGGTTAGGGCCTGAGAATCTCCACCCCGCCCCCAGGCTCTCCCCTTACCGGAAGAGAAAACCTCAATACCCGCTTGCGCCTGCTCTAAACCCTGATGAATTTTTGTAGCCTCTGGTTGGCGGTGTCTATCCCATAGATGCTACCCTGCGAGTCGGTATATACCTGGTGCGCTCCCTCAAAGGTGCGGCCCCTGGCAAGCAGCTCTCCGTCAAGGGAAAACAGGCTGATGCGCGGAATCTGGTCGCTGACATAGACCACCTGCTCTGCATCAATGTGAACCCCCATGGGGCATTTGAAGTCGGTCCACTCGGCCAGGAACTCCCTTTCCGGCGTGAATACCTGCACCCGGTGGTTTTCGCGGTCGGCCACGTAGATTCGGCCGTCTAGGGCCACGGCGACGCTGTGCGGCACAACGAACTGCCCCGGCCCGCGTCCGGGGCTGCCAAAACTCCCGATGTATTCGCCCTCGGGGCTAAATCGGTGAATGTTGGAGTTGCCGTACCCGTCGGCGACATACAGCTCGCCTGTTGGCGCAACGCAAACATCGGCAGGGTGGTTGAACGGCGCTTGCATGGCAGCGTGGTCCCGGATGCCCAACGACCGGAGGAGATTCCCCTCCGTGTCATATATCAGCACAATATGAGAGTCGCGGTCTGTCAGGTACACCGTGTCGTCCGGGCCCACGTAGATGTGGTGCGCGTCGGCAGGGAGTCCTTCCCTGCGGTGCCACGATTCCCGAAAGCGTCCATCCCGGTCGAAGACTTGCACCGGCGGGCCCTGCCGCTGAAACACGTACACTCTGTCCTGCGAATCTACAGCTACGCCGCTGGGCGCTTGCAGCTCCATTCCTGCCGGTAGCCTGGCCCATCCGGGCAGATATTCGTAGCGATAATCTCCTGCGCCAATGCGTATAGCCATGTTGCCCTCCCGCGGCAGTTCCCTTCTAGCACTTGGTTAGTTTGCTATACTCCCGAAGTTGCATAGCAGTGCATCATATTACTTTATCTGGGGGTTACTGTGGGTATTGAAGGTTCCGTAATAATAGTCACCGGCTCTTCCGTGGGGCTGGGCGCCGCTACTGCCCGCATTGCCGCTGCCAAGGGCGCCCGCGTGTTAATCAACTATACCAAGAGCAAGGCGGAGGCCGAGGAGACTGCGCAGGCCTGCCGCGATCTCGGCGGAGATGCTGCGTTGTGTCAAGGCAACGTCGCGGATGATGCCGACTGCCGGCGGATGGCGTCGGCGGCGCTGGAACGGTGGGGGCGCATAGACGGGCTGGTTAACAATGCCGGCTCGTCGGTCTTCGCCAGCGCCGCCGACTTGGAATCGCTGTCCGGCGAGGACTTTCTGAACATCTACCAGGTTAATGTGGTGGGCGCTTATCAGATGATCCGCGCCGCTGTTCCTGCCTTGAAGGCGCAAGGAAAGGGATCTATCGTCAACGTGTCGTCCATTTCGGCCATCACCGGCGGGGGCAGTTCCATCGCTTATGCGGCTTCCAAAGCCGCCCTCAACACCATGACGATATCGCTAGCCCGTTCCCTGGCGCCCGAGATAAGAGTCAACGCGGTTTGTCCGGGGCCCGTCCCGACGCGCTGGTGGGGAGGCGGTCTCGGCGAAGAGGGCGCGCAACGGCTCTTCCGCAGCTTCGAAGCGCAGGCTCCGCTCCAGGAAGCGCCTTCTGCCGAAAGCGTTGGGGAAACAGTGGTCTGGATGCTGGAGGCCGCCGGACACGTTACTGGCGAGACCATCATGATTGATTCCGGGATGCACCTGATAGGTTTCAAGCCATAGCCTGATAGGTTTCAAACGATAGGAGGACGAGAGCGTGGCTAACGAAAGTCCCTTGGAAATGGGCGGCGCGGGCCGGGGGCCGAAACTGGTGGACTACCTGTTATACGAGCCGGAGGACACTGGTATTCTGTGGATTAAGTTCAACCGTCCGGAGCGTATGAATGCGCTTATCGGCAACTCCCAAGAGAACGGAACCGTCGCCAAGGTCGGCGAGTATATGCGGGCCGGCGACGATGATCCCAACATCCGCGTCATCGTGTTGACCGGAGTGGGCCGCGGATTCTGTTCCGGCGCCGATATGCGCCGCGATACCGACCAATCGGTCACCGGCGACAACTTTACCGGCAACCGGGGCGCCGAAGAGGGGCCGGACGCCGCCAGGCAGCACTTCTTCCATGGATTCACCCACCTGCACCGCGACATCTCGCTAATCCGCAAGCCGACCATCGCTATGATCAACGGCCCCGCCGTCGGCTCCGGCATGGATATGGCTTTGCACTGCGACCTTCGCGTGGGCTGCGAGAATACCCGGTTTATCGGCTACCAGCAGTTGGGGCAAATCATCGAGAACGGCGGCAGCTACTACTTACCCAAGATGGCCGGTCTGGGCCGCGCTCTGGAGTTCGCCTACACCGGCCACCTGGACGCCCAGCGCGCCTATGACTGGGGCCTGCTCAACTACCTAGTGTCCAGCGAAAATCTGGAGCAGACCACCCGCGACCTTTGCGGCCGCATCATGCGCACTCCGCCCATGGTACAGTGGATTAGCAAGCGCATCATGCGCACTGCCCTAGACACCAGCCTCGAAAACACCATGGTGCTGACGTCCAACGCCGGAGGCATCCTAAACGGTTCCGACGACGCCGAGGAAGCGCGGCGGGCTTTCTTGGAGAAACGCCCCCCGGTGTTCCGCGGGCGGTAATCTGTACCTTATCCCACTAGGAGGAGGTATGGTTGCAGGCCCAGGTAGATGATGGAGGCAGAGCAATATATGTCCATACTGGCGACAGATCCGACGGAAACCGGTGATGTTGTAACCGGCACTGCCAGCGAGCCGGATATTTCCTATAGCAAAGCCGCCGGTTTCTTACCGACAGCGATTTACACCCAGCGTCAGGAAAAGGATGGGGGCGGCGGCCCACATAGTAAAACCCATCACTGCAACCTATGGCTGGAGATATGAGAGCCACGACGAGTTCGACGCCGTTTTGGAATAAGCATTGGCCTTAGCCGGAAACGACTGGATTCACGACCTCGGCAACGCCGCCCACTATCTGCACCGCAACTACTACAAATGCAAGGCGCTGCTGAATCCCGACCGGATCCAGCGCAACCTCAACAACGCGGGTGAGATCTGATAAGTCTACTGAGGACGCTGTGCCAATGCTAACCTGGCGGTTCCGGCGGCAGGAAGGAAGAATCAGGGTGATGGGGACGCCGTTTTCTTATAGGGGATAGCTCTTATGAGATGGTAAGGCGGGTCTGCGTATCTCCCACGAAGTAGCGAGGGTCTACTGGCGGCAACTTGGGTCGCGCATTCTTAGTTAGCATTTCCTGTACGCTCAACACCTGCATCTTGGGGTATTCCTCGCCCCGCAGCGTTACCCGCCCCTGTTGGACAGCATACGTCCGCAGTGCTTCCCGAGGCGGGTAGAGCGTTATCGTCAATGCCATCGGAGAGGGGACCTTATTGTTCTGCCACTCGGTTTGAACCCCCAGCAACTTCTGCATATCGGGCCGGCCAACCTGGCCCCGGTGCATCTTGACTTGTACTGGTATGACTTCGCCGGCTGCGGTGTAGTACCGCGCGTCCACGCCGCCGTCGCCGACCTTCTTTGAGTTGGGCACGGCGTTGAGTAGGCCAGCAACCTTGTCTTCGGCCCATGCCCAGCCGGCCAGTCCGTCCTCAGCGTCGGATTCGTGCAGCAACGCGCGCTGCTCAAAGGCTTCCCATTCGTAATCTTCCCAACCCATTTTGTATACCACCGGGGTAGCCGCCCCTCCCCGGCTGGCAAGTCGCTGCTCCATGACCCTTACGGCAATGGCGCTTACGTCAATACCCAGATAACCGCGCCCATGCTTGGCTGCCGCGTCCGCCGCCGTTCCACAACCGCAGAACGGGTCAAGCACCAAGTCGCCGGGGTTGCTGCTGGCGTTGATGATGCGCTCCAGCAGGGCCAGCGGCTTCTGCGTCGGGTAGCCGACCCGTTCTTCGTGGTTGCCGGTTAGCGCAGGTACGTCAGTCCACAGGTTAGTTACTGGCTTGCCTTTGCTTTCGGACAGATAAATTTTCCGCCGGGGCATTCCTCCCTTCTTCTTCGGGAAATGTATGCGCCCTGCCGTCTCAAGTTCTCGCATCCGCGTCTTGGAAAACCGCCATACCCGCGTAAATCCCTCGTATTCGTACTCGTACCCACCGCCGCTCAAACCGCCGGTATGGAGCGGGCCTGTTGTGTACGGGCCATGCTCGTCCTCGTATCGGTAACTCTTTTCAACGTAGTCCGCGTCAAGGGCGATGTACGCACCATTCCAATGCTTCTTACCACTCTTGGCGTAGTACAGCACTGTATCGTACACCCTACCAAAGTTTTGGGCGTCGTTGTGTGCTCCATACCGTTGCCAGACAATCGTGCTCCGAGCGTTGACGGCCCCGAAAATCGCATCCATCACGATTCTTAGATAGTAACTCGCAGTATCGTCGCAGTGCAGGTAAATGCTGCCGGTAGGTTTCAGCACCCGGTGCAGTTCGGCCAGCCGCCGTCCCATGAACAGGGCATAGGCCGCCATGGGCGACGTCTCCCAGCTTACCAGCCGAATGGCGTTAACCGCGTCTAGCAGTTTTCCGTGAGGCAACCGCTGGTAAGAGTTCTCCGCTTCCACGTTCCACCGCCAGATGTCGCGCAGTTGGGCGTCTACACTGCCCTTGTCACCAAAGGCGGCAACGTAATTATGATTGGAGTTGAAGGGAGGGTCGAGGTAAATCAGGTCGACGCATTCGTCGGGTAGTTCGCGGAGGACATCTAGGTTGTCACCGCAGACTAAGGCATTGCCGGATAAATACCGATGTTCAGACTTGGGGGGGGGGGGGTAGATTTACGCTGCGTTGTGCGCTTGGCATGAGTCTTTGGGGAATTGGGCTTCTTAGCGGAACTCGCAGCGGGGGTTCGCGGCGGCATAATAGCCTCCATCAGTTTGTGTTGCGATTATGCCACAGTGTTAATACTTTTCGAGGGTAAAATTTGTGCTTAGCCGTCTAAACTGGGGCTATCTCCGATAAGCAAACGGGGCATTCCCTCCGGTTCGCCACTGTTGACCTTTCGGCGTCCGCCAGCGAAATCAGGAGCTAGCTGCTGACCGCGGCAACCCTTGATCCTTACCTTTCGGAACAGCAGCCGAATCCTTCCTCGAACTATGAGTTTGAGACCTGGCAGGCAGATTAGCGGTGTCGGGGTGCCCTCTCATCTATTCCCTTGGGATAGCAATAAGTCATCCCGGTGATGTTTCTCCGGGGAAGGCGCGGGATTTAAAGGGATTTACGCTACCGCTAGGGCGCCCACGGCCACCGACGGCAGAGTAACCGGCAGTTGTTGCCAAGTTTCGCCCCGGTCGTTGCTGGCGTAGAGCTTGCCACCGTCCGTGCCGGCGTAGACGCGGGCGGGACACTTCGGGTCCCACTCGAAAGCGACCACCATGTCCTCTGCCTCTTCACCTTCGCCTAAGCCATCGACCAGTTGCCAGATATGGCCGCCGTCGGTGGAGCGGTAGAACTGCGGGGCCTTGCGGCGGGCGTTCTCCGACACCGTAACCATCACTAGGTCAGCGTCATCGGGAGCCGCCGCAATGTGCAAGGCATAACGGCGGGCCAGTCCATAGTTAATCTTCTCCCAATTATCTCCGCCGTCGCTGCTCCGGTAGGGGGAGCTGGCGGTGGCGGCATACACCCGTTGCTGCCTGTCTGTCCCCAAGTGCAGGCAATGAATGTCGTCATCTAGACCGGGGAGCTGTTTCCAGCTTGCGCCGCCGTCTCGGGAGCGGACTACCCCGCCCACTTCGATGCCGGCGTACAGGAGGTCGGCGTCTCCCGGAGACGCCACCAGGTCGCGGACGTGGGAATCGCGAGTAGGCGCGTGGAACCCCCACTGGTTGGACTCAGGGACCGCGCGGAATCCCGCGCACTCGCCCCAAGAGGCTCCGCCGTCGCGCGACTGAAATAGGGCCGCCGGTTCGCTTCCCACAAAGACCCCATCTGCCTCCGAGGGGTGGGACAGCACGCTGTGGGCGTAATCCGAAGGGTAGGAATCCAGGTGAGTCCAAGTTTCGCCGCCGTCGTCGGTGCGATAAACGCCGGCCTCGTAAGCCGCCAGCCAAGCGCGGCTCGGATTGACGGGGCTGACCGCCAGCCGGGCGACGGCGTGGGGCAGCAACGTTACCGGCCCCTGCCGCCAGGTTTTCCCGTCATCATTACTGCTAACGGCGCAAACTCCGTCGTGCATCCCGACATAGATTAGGGGCTGTTCTTGCGACATATTCCGCCTCCCATTAAAAGCTGTTGCTCTCGGTTGTTCATCAGGATTATATGCCATATTGCGGCCAGGTTGTCAGGCGGCGACGGCAACAGTACCCGATGCCGGGGTTTACGAATGGAGCCGGCGATACTATGATAGACAGGCTACTTGGGTGGTTAGCTCAGCCGGTTAGAGCACCTGCTTTACACGCAGGGGGTCGCAGGTTCGAGTCCTGCACCGCCCACCATCTTCAACCTTGCCTTAAGCCCGCGGCATTGCAGTAATCAGTAAGATTATTCGCCCGGGGCGCTTCTTTCCTGGAAGGAGACGCGCAATTCCGCAGGCGCAAGATTCCCTAACCAGAGAGTTCGAGCTTGGCCGTCTAGCTGGCGTCCGTCTGCTGATGGCGGCCTATATAGCCGACGATGACCTGCCGCCTCTCGCGGTCCCAGTCGAAGGCAATTCGTATCGTATAGCGAGCGTCGAAGTTGGTGCCTTTCCCAATATGCTCGGCCAGCCAATACCGTTTACCGTCTACCCTGGTGGTGTAGGACTTTTCGTAGCGAGAGAGCGTGGTTTCTCCCTGGTCGCCCTTGTACCACCAGCCGCAGGCTTCGCGAATGGATTGGTCGAAATCGGTGACCCTAAGCCGTCCCATTTTCGATGGGTAGTAAGTATTGGCCAGCCAATGCAGGGCCTCCCACACCTTATTTGGAAAGATGTAGGGGTTGGAGTCGATGTTTGATTCCGAATTGGGGGAGAACAGCAGTTCCTGCCGGAACTTGGATTTGGCCATTTCTACGGCTTCGCTAACACTTCCCACCACTGCGAGGGGTTCTTCCTCTTCCTCCATCGAGCCGTCTTTTGCTGACCGGTAGGCCATCCTCCATGAATCTTCCCTATCTTGACTGCTGTAGATCTCCGTTCTGAGGGCCTCAACTTCGTCGCGGAGGTTCTGGTTCTCCGCCCTCAACGCATCGGCATCGTCGCGCAGATCCCGGTTCTCCGATTCCAATGCGGTAAAGTCCGCGGCATCTGCGTGTTCTCCCTGGGAAGGCTCGGCGACGGCGAAACCCTCTGGGCGCGATGCAACAGGAGGATAACCGGAGCCCGGCACCGGCGCACCGGCCGCTGAACTCGCAGGGGGTGCTATCGCGGCGCCGACAGGACCGGTTGCCGGCTCCGGGGGAGCCGAAGGAACGGTGACAGGGTAGTTTGCTTCCGCCGTCATCAGTTCTTCGATTGCCTGAAAGGTTTCCAGTATGAGCGTCTGCAACTCGTCTCGCTGACGGATACGCTCTCGCTCTTCAGTGATGCCGGAGGCCCGGTCGTGGATAGGCAGGTACTCCGCCAGCAGCGATGACAACTGACCGACAGAACCCAGAGCCGCGGTTTTGTCGGATTCTTGGGATACCTTTGCTGATCTCCATGCTTCGGTATCCTGTTCAAAAAACGCCAGCATCTCGGCGAAATCGGCCTTGACGGATTGCAGTATAGCGTCGAACTCGTCGGCCCATTTAAGTTCAGATTCTTTCTCTTTGACCAACACGGATACCGATTCAACGAAATTGGGTAACCTTTCCCTCCATTCTGGCGCTGTGGGTGGCAGAGCCTTCAGGAAATCCAGGAATTGATTCAGGTATTCTCCCGCAGCCCCCGCAACCTCGTCTGGTTCTCCGTTTCCTGCGGGAAGAGGGACCCGCCCGGTCACATAGCACAGCATGAGCGCAACATCGTTTTCGTTGAAGTCGTCTTCCGAATTTCTCTCGACGAACTTGTCCGTCTGAAGTTGCCAGCTACTCTGAGACCAACGCCTGCGAAACTCTCCCGCCTCGAAGTCCGGGTACTCTGCCTCTATCTCTGTGTCTTTCAGATGTTCAACAATCTTGTCATGCAGCGTCTGTTGCGATTCCGCCCATGCCCGCAGCATTGCTCCGGCCAGTTCGGGGTAAAAGTCCAATGCCCGCGAAACCGGATCCCGCAACTGGGTGTGGGGAGCGCGAAGGGGGTCGCGGAAGCCGGTTACGCTTATCCGGCTCTTCTGGATGGCGGAATTGAGGGCGCTGTTTGCAACGCTGGATAATTGGTCGCGAAAATTGAGCGCACGGTTCACTACGGTATCCCGGTACGCCTGGTTCATACCCTGGTATACCACTCTGAATTGCAGGCTTTTTTCTTCGGATGGAATACTGTCCGACATCTCTGTCAGCTCCAGATATTGCCGCCTCATTCTCTTGAGGCCCGCGGATGGTAATTACTATATCTTAGATTACGCCGGTATGACGGGCAATTGGCCCGGCAGACCGGAGAGCCAACGCAAGGCCGGCCAACTCCCGGATAGTCAGCAGCGGAAATCATAGTCAGAGATGAAATTCGCTCATGCCCGCCGGTCAGGTTGCCGACGAAGGCCGGAGGAATCCCGGAACAGCCTGGACGCCCGGAACGGAGTCATCGCAACCGACAGGGGCGCGAATTGACAATGCAGGGGCAATCATTCACAATCGCCCCAGATTCACCTTTGAGATAGGAGGAGTCTCATTATGTTGAAAATCGGCCACGTCGTAGTGCGCCCAGGCCGACGCTACGGTGACGATCCGGTGGAGATTCCTATCCCTGAGGAACTGGAAACCGTCCCAGGGATTCCGATGAACCGGAAGGACGTTGATTTTTACAGCCGGGAGTATCCCCTCCAGCGCCAGCAGGTTGAGCACGCCGCCGATACCGAATGGGCGCCGACCGTAGGCACCCCGGCCATGCAGAAGTACCATCACGAGCACCAGGCGGTTATGGAGCAGTTCTACCCGCTGATGAACCGCACGGGCGACCTGCCGGCCACCGGCACCCCCACCGGAGAGGACGTAACCGACCTGATTCGCAACAAGGCTCGGGAAATGGGCTACCTGGAGGTAGGATTCACGGCCCACGACCCACGATACATCTTCCAGGACCGCAAAGACCACGTTAAGTTCGGCAACGCTATCTGCCTGGCCCTGGAGCAGGATTACGCCGAAACCCAGACGGCTCCGAGCATGGCGGCGGAACACGGCCATTATGGCACCTACGAGATTCAGGCCCCCATGGGGCTGGAGATGGTGGATTTCATCTGCTCGCTAGGGTATCAGGCGCAGCTTCACGGCCCCAGCAACCATAGCGCAGCCACTATCCCGATGTTCGTCGCCGCCGGGTTGGGTCAATTGGGCGCCAACGGCCAGTTGCTGACGCCCCATGCCGGCGCCCGCTGCCGCCTGCAGATTATCACCACCGACGCTCCGGTGTCTTACGACGAACCGGTAGACTACGGCTTCCACGCTTTCTGCCAGGTCTGCCAAGTCTGTGTTAACCGCTGCCCCGGCCGCGCCCTGATGCGCGAAAAGATTTGGTGGCGCGGCGTCGAGAAGAACAAACTCATCTACAAGCGGTGCCGCCCGGTTATGTCGCGCTACGAAGGTTGTGCCATCTGCATGAAGGTCTGCCCCATCAACAAGTATGGAGCCAAAGCTGTTATGGAGCATTACGCCCAGACCGGTCAGGTGCTGGGCAAAGGCACCCATGACCTGGAAGGCTACACCCTGCACGAGGAAAGCACGGGCAAGTACGCCACCGGCTATTTCGGCCCCGGCGAACTGCCAACCTTCAATGCGGAGTTCTTCAAGATTCCGCAAGGCACTCGGGAGAATGCCGCCCTCAACAGCCTCATCGAGTATATCCAGGAGCGCAAGGGAGACATTCTCGACCGGCCTGAGGATGAGGAGCGGCTGTTCAACTTCCGAGACCGGCTGCGAGCTATTGTTAACGGCGAAGCTGTCAGCGACAGCACGATGTTCTAACTCCCGCTGGTTGGCCGTTGCCTGCTCAGGGGCGCACAACCGTGCGCCCCTACATATTGCCGGTAATTCTTTGTATTTTGTATCTGGAGGAACTCAAACAGTGAAGCAATCATGGTGGGCCGAAGGGGAATTGTTCGAGGGATGCAACTGCAACCTGCTCTGTCCTTGCCACATCACCTTTCGCCAACCCCCTACTAACGGGTATTGCGACGCTATCTGGGGCGTGGCGTTTGAGAAGGGGCAGTTTGGCGAGGTGGACTTGGCAGGACTGGGGGCTGTAATTTTTGTTCATTCGCCCGGGCCAACCATGGCCGACGGTGATTGGACTTCGGTGCTTTATATTGACCGATTGGCCACCGACCAACAGACTGCCGCCCTTTGGGCTATCTTTAGCGGCCAAGCCGGCGGCCCTTGGGAAATTATGGGGCAGTTCTACCGCGATGGACGGCTGACTGCCGTGCGGAAAGCACCGCTGGAAATTTCCATTGACTCCACTTCCCGAACCTTGCGAGCGTCGGAACTAGTGTTGCTGGAAGTTCAGGCCATCCGCGGAGCTGACGGAGAAGGAACGGCAACCATCACCAACCTTCGCAACGTAATCCACGGCAACGTCCACACCCTGGCTCGCTCCAATCAGACCGTCAGAGACGAGGCTGTCTCCTGGGAAGAAGAGGGCAAGCATGGGCTGTTCAGCCGGTTCCGGTGGGAAGGCGCAGCCCCTGGCTAGACCTCCGGCGACCCCTTTACCAAGTAAAGTAAGAGCATGGCCTAGCCTGCAATCTGATTGCGGTATATCGCCCCTTCTTTCATTACCAACTTGATTCTGCCCCGTTCCTGGAGGACGGTAACGTCGTTCAGGGGGTTGCCATCTACGACAATCAGGTCGGCCAATTTGCCTGGCGCCAGGGTTCCCAGGTCTTTCTCAAGTCCGCAACAAGCAGCCGCCTCGCCGGTTGCTGCTATCAGGGCCTGCATCGGCGTCATGCCTGCGCCGGTCAGCATATCCAGCTCCACGGCGTTGTTGCCATGAAACCAGCCTCCGGCGTCGGTTCCGGCCACCACGCGCACGCCGTATCGCAGGGCCTGCTGCACTGTTTCGATGTGATGCTCCCGGAACTCTCGCGCCTCCGCCTGGGCCACCGGATTCCCTTCGGCAGAATGGTGGGCGAATACAGTGAGAGTCGGCACCAGCGTGATGTCGTTGTCGGCCATCATCCGCAACAGGTCGTGGTCCAGGTCCAGATAGCAGCCATGCTCGATGGAGTCAACACCCGCCTCCACCGCCGTGCGCAGCCCCGGCCCTCCGACGGCATGGCAGGCCACCCGGCGCCCTTGCGCGTGGGACTCGGCCACCAGCGTCTTAAGCTCGGCCAGGTCATAGCAAGCATCATTGCCTAGATGGGTTGCCCTCCCGAACCCTGTCTGGAACACTTTTATCAGGTCTGCGCCGACTCGGGCGTTCTCCCTAACAACGGCCCTAATTTCGTCGGCTCCGTCCGCAACGCCATAAGGCACATTAGGGTCGGGCATGGAATAACGCCGGTGTCCCGAGAACGTAGGGCGGTCTTGCACGCTGTGGGTTGGGCCCAGCGGACCGGCGGCGACCAGAAGACGCGGGCCTTCGATAACTCCTTCCTCCACGGCAACCCGAAACCCGGCATCAAGCCAGCCGCAGTCGCGGATGGTAGTGTAGCCGGATTGCAACGTATTCTCGATAACGCGGGCGATGCGCACCGTTCGAGTGCTTCGCGGTTCAGTCATACCCCAGCGGCTCAGGAGGTCATAGGTAAAGGATGCCAGGTGGTCGTGGCAGTCAATCAGGCCAGGCATGACTGTCATCCCGGTTACGTCAATAACCTCCGTGCCTTCGGGCATAGCTGCCGCCGCGCGCGGCCCAATGGCCTCTATGCGCCCGTCATCTCGCACTAGCACCGCCGCATCGGGCAGCGGCTCCCTGCCCGTGCCGTCTATCACTGTTCCGCCTGTCAATGCCTGCATTGCCTTCCCCCTAGCCTCATTGCCGAGATAATGCTTTATAGAGCCTGCCAGTAACGGCGGCCTTCGGCTCTGACGATGCGGCCGAACCCGGGCGCCGCCAGATGCACAGCCGCCACCGTCATCCCTTCTTGCTCCAGACGGGCCATTATGTCCCGGCGAGTTATGCGCGTCTGTTCTGGGTCAATATCGGCACGGGAGACCCAATCTGTGTTCTCAATCTGCACCGTGTTGTGCAGCACGTCGCCCAGCACTAGACCCTGCTCTCCTTGGGACGAAATCATGATGCTCATATGGCCGGGGGTGTGCCCGGGGGTAGGAAGCATGGTCAGCTCGCTGGTCAATTGATACTCGCCTTCCATGAGTTCCAGCACGCCCAGCCCTTCCAATGGCCATACGCAATCGGGCGCGTTGGGGAACCGCGCCTCTATGAGAGCCGGGTCATGGCACGCTTCCCAGTCCTGGGCGCTGACATAGTAGCGGGCGTTGGGGAAGGTTGGGGCGTAACCTCCGTCCTGAGAGATAACATTCCAGCCCACATGGTCGCGGTGGGCATGGGTCATCACCACCATGTCCACATCTTCGGGCTTCAGTCCGTGGGCAGAGAAGTCGTTGAGTAGCTCGCCCCAAGGGGTTTCCGGGGTAGGTTTGGGACCTAGTCCGGTGTCCACGGCAATGGTGCGGCCCTCGGATCGGATGACGAAGCAGGCGAGATTGAAGCGAACGGTACCTTCGTCGGTCAGGTGGCTTTCGTGCCCATGCCAGTCCTCGCCGGGAATAGCCGGGAAGAAGTTGCAGAGATCGAACTCCAATAGTCCGTCGGAAAGGGAGGTAATCTCGACGTTGCCGATGTTCAGCTTGTTGCCGGGCATTTCAGACCTCCTGATGTGTCGAGTTAATCGCCAGATTATAGAATGCCGGCGCTACAGCCGCAATTGAGACAGCCCCTAGTTGTGGAAAACAAACACGCCCCGGCGGATTACCGGGGCGCGTCATTCCTAAATTGTATTTGTCATTGGTTGGAGCAACCGTTGCGGGCGGAGGGCGCCTGTAACGGCGGCGTAGCGGCAGGTCTGCGGGAAACTCTCCGAGTTATGCCGGCCTGCCGACGGACCGGGATGCCCCAGGATTGCCAACACTGGAAAACGGCGGGGTGTAGCTGGAATACTGCCTGTTGCGATATAGGATTTCCTCTATGCGGGCTATCTCGCCTTGCAAAGGATATAGAGATGATGCAACCACGCATAGCTCTTTCTGGCGAGAGCCGATACCGATAAAAGGCCAGATAATCACATTCCGCAACGCTCTGAAAGGGAACAGAGCAGCTTTACCCATAAAATTCCAGAATTTTCTGGATTTGGTCTGATAATACCCGGCATCTTCATCCTTGTCAGCAGGCCGCTCCGGGAAGTTGTCGGAGCCGAATTTGATGTCTATACCATGGTGCCGCTGATAGAAACCTTCCGTTTCAAGCTGTTGTTTAACATTCCGCTCCACTTCGCGAACAACCTCTGCCGAGGCCGGAATTGCCACGTAGATACGGGGCTGCTGGCCAAGCTCGAAGCGGTCTTGTCCATTGACTATATTGCCGTTGGCGGCGGCCGTTCCGTTATGCCACGATGATGCGGGATGGTTGCCGTTTCCTTGCCTGGAGTTGTAGAGATCGAAGAAGCTGTTTCCCTCAGCTAGGTTATCATTATTTTTCGTGGAGCATCAGGCCAACGGTGGCGTGCCCCCTGAACCCGAGAAACTCGATTATTAACTTAGGCGAACCGCCCAGGCGCAGGGATTGTTGGCGAACTTGTTCTACTTGCTTGTCTAGGTCTTCGTCGATAGTGCCTAGGTGATTATGGAAAGCATAGGGATTCAGCATAAATCCGTCTGTGGTATTAATCGTTGCTGGCATCACCACAAGAGAGCTGTGGGTCTGCTTCTTGAATACCCCCAGGGTACTCCTAATTCGCATCCGCATTCGCTGAATAGCACCATCATTGTAATCGCAGATGATGGCGGCGCGGATGCGAGTTAGTCTCCCGGTGTCGGTCATACGCTGGATGAAACGCCAGTTCCTGCTATCCCCGGCTGTTCCGACACTGACAGCCAGTATCGGAGGCACTGCGGAGTGCCCTCTTTTGAGGGCTCCGTCAACCCGGGCTGGATTGCCAGCAACGCGAGCCATAGTATATCCCTCTCATACTACCGCCCCTTGCTCAACCCAGCCCCCATCCACTCAGGAACGGTGAGGTTAAAATTGTATTAAAAAGAGCAGGAGTTCTTATTGACTAATACGAAACCCTCCTGCTTGAATTCATTCAAAATCGAATATGCCGACGTGTCAAGAACACATTTCCCGAATGTGTTACGAAATTAGTTATGTTAATGTGTAAGCAGCATAGTTCACCCTTTGCCCTGCTTCCTTGCCTGGCCGGATACTACTACCTGCCCTCAGCGCGATAGAGTATATCCAGCAAAGAAAGCTAAGGGCACGCCTACCCGGGCGCGCCCTTCATTTGACCATGCCAAAATAGGGGAAGGATGCAATTATTCCCATGGGGTCATTCCTACTGTGCCGGAGCCCCCATAAGGATGCTTACATCCTTCACTTCTATGTTCGACACCAGCATGACCAGTTCCTCCAGGCGGCGCACTTCGAACTCGATGAAGTCGTCATCCACCACCATATAGCGAGAAACCACTTCCAGGATTTCCTGCTTCATCTGTTGCATCACGTCCGGCGCCAGCTCGATGCGGTCTTGGATAAGAACCAGCCGCAGTCGCTGCCGGGCAATTTCGCTGGAAGAATAGGTGTCTTTATCAGACAGGCCAAGCAGCCAACGCAAGAGTTCACGCATGGGAGTAAGCCCTCCCCTTTATGCCCACCATGTCCCGCAACTTGTTGAACATTCCGGGACGGGGCGAAATTTCTTGAATCGGAATCTCTTCTCCGTCTATCCGTGCGGCGATGCGCGTGAAAGCGGCTCCGGCGGTGGATCGGCTATCGTGCACCACTGGCACCCCGCGGTTGGCCGCGGATATGGTGCGCTCATCGGCCGGCACCAAGCCAACTACCTCGATTGCCAGCAAAGACTCCACATCCTTCTGGCTCATCATATCCCCGCGCCGCACCATGTCGGCGGAGATACGGTTGATAATGAGCCGCGGCCGGTGCAGTTCCGCCGCCTCCAGCAGGCCGACGACCCGGTCAGCATCGCGAATGGACGCCACCTCCGGGGTGGTGACAATTATAGCTTCCTGAGCCGCTGAGGTGGCATTCTTGAATCCGCGTTCAATCCCCGCCGGGCAATCCATCAGGATGTAGTCGTAATCCTTCTCCAGATCGGCGCACAGTTCCCGGAGCTGATACGGCTCAATACTGTCTTTGTCGCGGGTTTGGGCCGCCGGAATCAAGTACAGCTCATGCCCTTGTTTGTCCTGAATCATGGCCTGGCGCAACCGGCACTTGCCCTCGATTACATTCACTAGGTCATAGACGATGCGGTTTTCCAGCCCCATGATTACATCGAGATTGCGCAGGCCTATGTCTGTGTCTATAACCACCACTCGGTGGCCTCGCATGGCCAAGGCGGCGCCGATGTTGGCGGTTGCAGTAGTTTTTCCGACGCCGCCTTTGCCCGAGGTGATGACGATCGTCTTACCTGTCATAAAGTACCCCTTTCGTGTATCTGGCGAAGCGCCCGGCGAAGGGCGATATATAAATCTCGCCGCGCCGAGTGTATACAATTCTGGGCTGCCCTGTTGCGGCGGCTCTGCCGCGCTTCTTTGCTCTACGGGTTTTATCCGTTAGGGAAATTTCAGATTCACAGTTGCCGATGCGAACGCGAGGAGATGTGATTTCCAAGGCCACAATGGCCGCTTTGTCGTCGCCCGACGCTCCGGCATGAGGCAGACCTTTGAGGGCGCCCATTACTATAATGTCGCCGTCGGCCTTTATCTCCGAGCCTGGGTTAACATCGCCCAAGACCACCACATCACCGTAATGATGTATGGACTCTCCGGAACGGAAGGTGCTGCGAATCAGTAGAGCCTGGGAACGGTTGCGTTGACTTCCTCCGGCTAGCCGCGTCAGGACGCGGTCTAGGTCCCCGGCCCGGCCCGAGGGCCTACGCAGCGTATTTCGCCACGGATATGGCTGCGGAGCTTCTTCCTGATGTTCTTTAGTTTCAGGGATGTGGTCTCCGAAGGTGGACACAAACCTCGAGATTTTCAGCCCGGAGTTTTCCTCGAAGACCCGGCGAATGGCGGTTTTCTCCCCGGCGGTCAAGTTGCGTCTTCCGGTGTTAACGCTTACCCCGCCTTCGGAAAAAAACGCTCCTTGCCCTTCTGATAATTGCTTGCCCAGCTCCCCGGCCACCTTGTCTATCGAGGCGTCTTCATCAATGATGAAAGAGACATCGCGGCCGCGCCCTGTGATGTTTACAGGCCGACCTATAGAGGCTGCGCCTTCGGTGTTTGACTCGCTGGCTGCAATGGATAGAGACTCAGATACAACCACGGCTCACCCCGTTACGGGTTATGTCACGTTGGTTATATCAGCCCATGCTCAAAGGAAACAATGGAATTGGGGCCAATTTCTAAGAATTTTTCGCGTTATGTGAATAGCTTTGAGCCAACACAAAGGCCGCGCCCTTCAAAAGCGCGGCCGGAGGTTATCATTGAAACCCGTCGGAAGGGAGACAATGTTCAATCGCGAGTTCCAAAAAGCGCCACCGAACAGGTGAAGGAGCCGGGGCGTCCGCCTAGGTTATGGGTCAGACCCAAGGTGGCCTTCTGGAGCTGACGCGCCCCGGCTTTGCCCTGGAGTTGCTTGTATACCTCGTAAATCATGCGGATGCCGCTGGCTCCGATAGGGTGCCCAAAACATTTCAATCCGCCGTCGGTGTTAACCGGCAAATCGCCTTCCAGGGTGAACGTGCCGGCCTCCACGTCGGCGCTGGCCTGCCCCCGGGGACTGAACCCCAGGTCTTCGTAGATTATCAGCTCCGTGATAGTGAAGCAGTCGTGAACCATCGCCAGGTCAATCTCGCGGCGCGGATCGCTGATGCCCGCTTCCTGATAGGCTGCCTGGCTGGCCCGAACCGTTTCCGGGAAATGGGTGAAGTCCCAGTCGTTGCGCATAATGCCGTAGGCGCCCACCGACAGGCCAAGCCCCTTCACTAGGATGTAGTCGTCGCGGAAGGTTCTGGCGATTTCCGGGGTGGTGATGATGGCGGCGGCGGCTCCATCGCTGACCCCGCAACAGTCGAACAGCCCCAGCGGCCAAGCCACCATGGGCGCGTTGGCCACCTGTTCGGCGCTCACTTCCCGCTGGAAATGGGCCTTGGGGCTCATGGTGCCGTTGTGGTGATTCTTAGAGGCGATTTGCGCCAGCGTCTGCTTCCCTTCCTCGAAAGGGATTCCGTATTCGTGGAAGTAGCGCGTTGCGGCCAAGGCGAATTGCGAGGGCGGGGGTACAGGCGGGTTGACATCCGCCCCCGGAGCTTCGGGAACAGCCAGACCGGAAAAGCCGGAGTCCTTCAGCTTCTCCACTCCCAGGGCCAGCACGATGTCGTATACGCCGGCAGCTACGGCATAACAGGCGTTGCGGAAAGCGTCGGTGGCCGTGGCGCAAGCGTTCTCGACGCGGGTGATGGGAATGTAATCCAGCTTCAGGGCGTCTGCCAGCGGCTGCCCGGTGCGGAAAGACGATACCGTGCCCAGCCATGCCGCCTGAATGTCCTTGCCTTCGATGCCGGCGTCTTCGTAGGCTTCATAGGCCGCTTCCACCATAAGGTCGGCGGAACTGGCTTCCCAACGCTCCCCAAACTTGGTGCAGCCCATACCGATGACGGCGACACGGTCCTTGATTCCGCTCATAACAACCTCTGTCCTATTTGCGTTTCCTTGATACTAGCCGACAGCTACGGGCTGACCGGACGCAACCCGGCGCGGCACTGCTTTCCAGTAGTAGTTATGGATACCGTTGACCACCCGCAATTTTCGGAAGCTCATCTCCACCGGCATCCCCACGTGGACTTCATCTAGTTCTCGGTCGGTCATCATACATAAGGCGCGGCCTCCGCCGTCGAAGTCCACCACGGCTATAACCAGAGGGGTATCGGTGGTTCCGGCCAGATAATCCATGGAGTAGGTAAACACCGTTCCGGGCCGGTCGCTCAGCCGGAGTGGGGTAGTGTCGTCCCGCGCCTGGCAATTCACGCACACCCGCTGCGGAGGATACTGCACGAAGCCGCACTGATTACAGACAGCGCCGTAGAAGCGGATGTTACGGTCTCCCTCCCGCCAAAGGGCCGATACAGACGGCGATTGGGCCTGCGGGCGGCGCGATGCGGCGTCGGTGAGCCAGATGTCCCGCCAGCGAGCGTAGGTCTCGTAGCTATCCAGCGCGTGGCCTGAGTTGAGGTAGCCGCTGACGCCGCTGCCCCCCCTGGAGCTTCCGGCCAGAGCCGTAGCGCGGAAACCCATAACGTCGCTGCCGTCGCCGTAAGACGCCGCAACGATCAACTGTCCCGGCGCGGCTTCCTCCAGAGCTGAGGCTAGGAGCATCGGGACAAAGGCCGCGCCGGTGTTTCCGAGGCGTCCGAACATAGCGTCCTGAACCTGCGCGGAGGAAAAGCCCAACTGTCGCGCCAACTGGGAGTGGCGGCGTCCGTCGGGGGCATAGAGGGCCAGCTTGCCTACGTCTCGCGCCGATATGCCCTGCCGTTCCATGAACCCGCCGATGGCGTCTCCCAGAATTCGTTCCAGCCCTTCTTCGATGGCGAAACGGTCTTCCCAGGAACGCACAAACTGGTCGCCGACGCTGCGCCAGACGTCCATCATATTTTCCGAGATGCTATACGAACCCTCCTGCTCGGCAATGACATCCTCTCGGGAGACGATGAAGGCAGCGGCGCCGTCGCCGGAGTTGCGTTCCGCGTCGCCCTTGGGAGCGCCTTGACGGTTGTCGCTGGCGATGACCAGCACCTGCCCGGCGGAACCGGCGGCGACCGAGTCTAAAGCCTGCTTTAGGGCGGCGGTTCCGGCCCGCAGTACGTCGGTGATGTCGGCGGTGAATATATCCCGGCGCAGGTCGAGGGCTGTAGCGATGATGCTGGCACAACCTTTCTCGGCGTAAGGAGGCGTGGTGGTGGAGAAGAGCAGCCCGTCAATCTTGTCGCGGTCGCGCCCGGCAAGGCAGTCAAGCCCGGCGGCTACGGCCATACTGACGCTATCTTCGTCGAAGTTGGCTACCGACCGTTCGGATCGAGAGTTCCAACCGTCGGTGGATGCTCCCAGGCGATAGCGAGGGACGTAAGCCCCAAAGGCGGCAATTCCAGCCACGGACGCCCTCCGGATTCGAGATGCGGCAATGCTATCAGGGTGGGAATTTGAGTGTCAAATGTGGACCAGTTAGAGTTCGAACTCCTTCACGTCTTCCGCGATTATGAGTTTGGCCCCCGTCAGGGCCTGCACTTCTTCGGGAGTCCATCCGGGAGCCACTTCCTTCAAGAGCAGACCTTCGCTGGTTCGCTCGATTACGGCTAGGTCCGTGACTATCAGGTATACGCAGCCTTGTCCGGTGACGGGGAAGGTGCATTCTTCCACAATTTTGGGATTGTTCTGCCGGTCGGTGTGCTCCATGGCCACGATAACGCCGCTGGCGCCGGCAGCCAGGTCCATGGCCCCGCCAACATTGCCCACACCGCGATGGGGAAGCATCCAGTTGGCGAGGTCCCCTTTGGCCGATACCTGGTGCGAACCCAGCACGGTAACATCTACGTGGCCGCCGCGAATCATGGCGAAGGCTTGGGATGAGTCGAAGAAGGACATTCCCGGCACCGGCTCAAGGAATTGGCCGCCGGCGTTTATCAGGTTGATGTCTTCCTGGCCCTCCTCTGCTAGAGGGCCGCAATTGAGAATGCCGCTCTCGCTGTGGTAGAAGACCGTCCGCCCCTCCGGCAGAAAGCTGGACACCAGCGTCGGGATTCCGATGCCCAGGTTAACGTAGGCTCCATCGGGCAGTTCTTTGGCAACCCGCATGGCGATTATCTCACGGGGCAGCCTTTCTTTATCTGCCAGAGAATCAATGTCAACAGACATACCCTGATCCTTAAGCCAAGAACTAGAGGGTTTCTAAGTATGGCGTGAAGTCCGCGGGCCGCTGAACAATGCGGTTGACGTATACGCCGGGGGTGACAATTTCCTCGGGATTCAGTTCTCCGGGCTCCACAATTTCGTCCACTTCCACTACCGTTACGCGGGCCGAGGCGGCCATAACGGGATTAAAATTCCGCGAAGTTCCTTTATAAATCATATTGCCTAGAGTGTCGGCCTTGTGGCCGCGGATGATGCAGAAATCGGCCAGGATACACTGTTCCAGCACATAGGGCCGACCGTCGATCTCGCGCAGTTCCTTGCCTTCACCCAGCAGAGTTCCTGCTGCAGTGGGGGTGTAGAAAGCGGCGACGCCGGCCCCGCCGGAGCGGAGCCGCTCAGCCAGCGTCCCCTGAGGCGACACTTCCAGGTCGGACTCGCCTTCCTGGTAAGCGCGCTCGAAGGCGCTGGGGCGGTTGATGGAGGGCGATACAGGGTAGGAAGCAATGGCCTTGGCGACCTGCCCGTTGTCCACCAGGATAGTGTGGTCTATGGCCGTCCTTCCTTCAGGGACGCCGAAACGGGCCACCTGGGCTATTCCCGCAGTGTTGCTAATTATGGTCAGACCCTTGGCGCCATGGTCGCGCAGGGCGGTCATAAGGTAGTGAGCCATCCCGCCCGGCCCGCCGAAGCCATCAATGTTCACCACTGCGCCGTCCGGGACATCGCTTATCGCCCGGGCCGCGCTGTCGTAGACCTTGTTGGGCCACGCCAGCGTAGGCGCCGCGAAAGACATCTCCCGGAGGCCGGACGCGACCGACAAGGGAGCAGGCGTTAGGGCGATTACGTCGTCGGAAGACCACCCTGGGGCTACCTCGGCCAATTCCAGCCCGCCATCGGTTACGTGAACAACGGCTATATCGGTAATTATCAGCGCCACACAACGGCTGCCGTCCACGGGCAAGTTGCAATGTTCCAGAAGGCGAGGCGCCTCGCCAACACCGGTATGCGGCATCAGAGCAACGACGCGCCTTGCGCCGGACGCCAGGTCAACGGCAAAGCCGGGGGAGGCCAGGCCGGGGGTTTCGGCTGTGGTCCAGTGGACGAAATCGCCCGCCGCGCTCACCTGAGCGGCCTCAATGAAGGCCAGCCCAACGTTGCCGCCGGCCAGCATCGCCGCGACATCTGCAAAGCCGGCAACCGCCCCACCCGGAATGAGGGCAATGGGGTTTCCCGAAGCGTCCACAGACACGCCGTCCGAGCTAGGGCGATAGCCCACGGCGCCGCTTTCGGACAAGAACCAGACTCCGCTTCCGGCAGCGACAGCAACGGGTACTGCGCCAGGAAGGCCGGACCCTATGGCAACCGTTTCTCCGGCCTGAATCTCCTGCGCCGCCCGGCGGGCTATGTCTGTAGAGTCCAATCTTGCGCCCGGCATATCGTCTCTCGATGATCTGTCTGAATGGAGGATATATCTGAGCGGAGTCTAGCCCTTGCTCAACACAATTCGCTGCACGAAAATGGCCGGCGTGATAACCAATTCGGAGTCAAGACCGCCAGCCTCCCGGATCTCGTCTACCTCGGCCACGGACACCTTAGCTGCCATAGCCATAATCGGGTTCCAGTTGCGATGCGTTCCTGAATATATCAGGTTGCCCAGAGTGTCGGCAGCGGCGGCTCGCAACAGAGCGAAATCAGCCTTGAGCGCGGGCTGAAAAATATGTTCCCACCCGTTCAAATACCGAACTTCGCGCCCTTCGGCAAATCGGGTTCCGGCTCCGGTGGGCAGAAAGAAGCCGCCTATGCCGGCCCCTCCGGCCCGAATTCGCTCGGCGAGAACCCCGGCTGGCTGGACTTCTAGCTCCAGTTCACCGGCCTCCCACAGCTTGCGGACAGGGCCGTCATCGCGCGGGTTGAAGGGCAACGGCGAAATGAGCTTTCTGACTGCCCCCACTTCCGCCAAGCGGTTAAGGTCCGTAGTGTTCGAGCCAGGCGCCCCGGCGCCTTGGCTGATGACAGTAAGACCGCGTACTCCGCTCGCTATTACTGCCGCCAGCAATCCCTCCGGCTCGCCGTGTCCGGCGAACCCCGCGATAAGCAGCGTCGCCCCGTCGCTAAGGCCGGTCAACGCAGTCTGAGCGCCGCTATATACCTTGTTCAAGTTTCCGCCGGAGGTTGTACTCACTAATGATTCCTCTAAGCCTTTGACGCTGCCGGTTGCTCAGGCCGGTCAGCCCCGGTAGACGAACTCTCCGCGCTTTCCTGGCGGTGCTCTGCCTTCTTCCTTCCCAGTATTCCCACTATGCCCGCGGTTGCTCCTCCAACCGCCGCAATCACCATTCAAAGCATATCGAAGTTCTCCTGCAGCCTCTCCTTTTCCTGCCCTGGCGGTAAAACATTATCAAATCTCCTACATTATACCAACCCTTCAAAATACCAACCCTTCAAATATATGCGCGGACATATCTCCCTTGCTGTTCTGTAATGTCTTAAGTCAGGCAAAAAGAAGCCGCCCCGCGGTCAAACGGGACGGCTCTTTGTTTTCCGGGATATTCCGGTCCAGACTAGAAGTCCATTCCGCCGCCGGGAGGCATGGCTGGCATGGCAGGCTTGTCTTGCGGGATCTCGGAGATCATGGATTCGGTAGTCAGCACCATGGCGGCGACGCTGGCCGCGTTTTGAAGGGCGGAGCGAGTGACCTTGGCCGGGTCAACGATGCCCTTCTCCAGCATGGGGCCATATTCGCCGACTTCGGCATCGTAGCCATAATCGTCGGCCTGCTGTTTGACCTGGTTGAGCACCACGGCACCCTCAAAACCGGCGTTCTCTACGATGAGCTTGAGCGGCTGTTCCAGGGAGCGGCGAATAATGTCCACGCCGACGCGCTCGTCGAGGGGCAGTTCGCCGATGCCGTCCAAGGCGCGCTGGGCGCGGACGAGAGCAACGCCGCCGCCGGGGACAATGCCCTCTTCGACGGCGGAGCGGGTGGCCGACAGGGCGTCTTCAACGCGGGCCTTGCGCTCCTTCAGTTCAATCTCAGTGGCCGCGCCGACTTTGATTACCGCAACGCCGCCGGACAGCTTAGCCATCCGCTCTTGGAGCTTCTCGCGGTCGAACTCGGAAGTAGTGTCTTCAATCTGGGCCTTAATCTGAACGATGCGGGCCTGGATACCATCTTCCGAACCATGCCCTTCGACGATGGTGGTTTCGTCTTTGGTGGCGGTGACCCGGCGGGCCTGGCCGAAATCTTCGATGGTAGCGGAGTCCAGCTTGCGCCCGGTCTCTTCGCTGATGACGGTGCCGCCGGTTAGGATGGCGATGTCTTCCAGCATGGCCTTGCGCCGGTCGCCAAACCCGGGGGCTTTCACTGCCAAGGCGTTGAGGGTGCCGCGCAGCTTGTTGACCACTACGGTGGCCAGGGCCTCGCCGTCCACATCCTCAGCGACGACGACCACGTTCTTGCGTCCTACCTGAAGCAGCTTTTCCAGAGCCGGCAGAAGCTCTGCGACCGCCGAAATCTTCTTGTCGGTAATGATGATGGTGGGGTCTTCCAGCACCGACTCCATGCGGTCAGGGTTGGTGATGAAGTAGGGAGAGATGTACCCGCGGTCTACCTGCATCCCTTCCACGTATTCAATCTCGTCGGACAGGCCTTTGGATTCCTCTACGGTAATCACGCCGTCCTTGCCGACTTTCTCCATGGCTTCTGCGATGGTCTCGCCGATGGCTTCCTCGTGGGCCGAGAGGCTGGCTACCTGGCCGATGCGCTCGCGGGTCTCCACGGACTGGGCCATTCCTTGCAGCTCGCCAACCACAGACTCAACGGCCCGCTCAATGCCGCGCTTGATAGCCATGGGGTTGGCGCCGGCGGTAACGTTCTTGAAACCGTCGGTGATAATAGCCTGGGCCAGCACGACCGAGGTGGTGGTGCCGTCGCCGGCGGCGTCGTTGGTCTTGGTGGCGGCTTCCTTCAGGAGCTGGGCGCCCATGTTCTCGAAGGAGTCGGGCAACTCTATTTCCTTGGCTATGGTAACGCCGTCGCTGCACACTTGGGGCGGGCCGAAGGACTTATCAAGCACCACGTTGCGGCCCTTGGGGCCGAGAGTAATCTTTACGGAATCGGCAAGGATGTCGATACCAGTGCGGAGGGACTTGCGGGCCTCCTCCGAGTAGGTAAGCTTCTTGGCTGGCATCCATTCCTCCTTAATTTAGACAGGCGTGAAATTTACCGGCTGGACAAGCCTCCCCGAGTTTCTCGGGAATCGCCAGCCTTGCGCCGGAACTTAGGATAGCTTGGCCAGAATGTCGCTCTCCCGCAGGATGAGATATTCGTCGTCGCCGTCCTTATATTCGGTACCGGCAAACTTGGAATAGATAACCCGGTCCCCCTGGGCAACGTCCATAGCGATACGGTTACCATCATCGCTCATACGGCCTGGGCCAACTGCTACTACTTCGCCTTCCTGAGGCTTTTCCTTGGCAGTGTCGGGCAGGAAAATCCCACCCTTGGTAGTCTGTTCTCCCTCTATGGGCTTGACTACCACACGTTCTCCCAACGGCTGGAAATTTGCCACCGCGGCCTCCTTATGTTACGCCGGGATTTGGTCTTGGCCCGGCAATTTAGACTGACAATTAGCACTCTGGCTCTGAGAGTGCTAATCTATGGTAATCAAGGGGTTTTGCTTTGTCAAGAATTGCCCGGCAAGGCCCAATTCCTCCCGACGGAGCTTGACCTCCTACGGAAATCCCGCCGGAGTAGCATCATTCCTTATACGGAACTTAGCCTAACCCGCGACGAGGCATTGGCGGTCATTACGCTTCAAAAGCCTGCCGCTAACAACAGGATTGACGAGGCAATGGCGGGGGAGCTGCGGGAGCTGTGCGCCGAAATTTCCGGCGATAATGGCCTTCGAGTGGTAGTATTGACCGGCGCGGGCGCGGTGTTTTCCACCGGGAGGAACACCCCGGCGACCCGGGCGCAGCTCGCCCGAATGCAGGCGGCCGGCGCCGTAGCGTCTTTGGCTGTCCCGGTTCTGGTGGCCATTAACGGCGACGCCACCGATCATGGCCTAGAGCTGGCTCTGGCCGGAGATATTCGGGTGGCGGCGCCCGCCGCGAAATTTGGCTTCACCGTTCCTGCTACGGGCAACTTCCCCTTCGACGGAGCGACCCAGCGGCTGCCTCGCCTGGTCGGGCCCGGCTGGGCGCGCGATATGCTGCTGACGGGCCGGCGCATAGATTCCGCCGAAGCCTTGTCCATCGGCTTAGTCAACCGCGTATCGGCTCCGTCCGAAGACCCGTTGCAACTGGCCCGTAAACTGGCGGAGGAGATCATGGAAAGCAGCCCACTAGGCGCCCGGTATATAAAGGAAGCAGCGACTCTCGGGGCAGACCTTACTTTGAGCCAAGCCCTGGGACTGGAAGCCGACCTGAACATCATCCTGCAAAGCACTACCGACCGCGCCGAAGGCATAGCGTCATTCCTGGAGCGCCGACATCCCAAGTTCACTGGGGGGTAGGTTTTTCCCCACTCTATTGACATTGACAATGTCAGGCGAAGCAGAATTTAACGGGTGCAATTCCTATGAAAATTTCCAACATTCTTGACAACATAGACAATGGGGCGCTGGCGTTGCCAGTGTTTCAGCGAGGGTACGTTTGGAAACGTCGTCAGGTAAAGGACTTGATGAACTCGCTCTACTACGGCTACCCGGTAGGGTCGCTACTAACTTGGACTACTAGAGCGGAACAAGTTGATGTGCGCGGCAACATAGAACGCACTTCCGGGGCGATAGAGTTGCTGCTGGATGGACAACAACGGGTCACCAGCCTCTATGGCGTGATACGCGGCAAGCCCCCCGCGTTCTTTGAGGGGGATGCCTCTGCATTCACTGGGCTTTACTTAAATCTCAAGAGCGAGGAATTTGAATTTCTGGTTCCGGCAAGGGCCAATGCTGACCCTCTATGGGTTAGCGTTGCCGATATTTTCTCGAACAGCAATGAATGGATAAACAAGTTGACCGGCAATTCCGAACACGTGGAAAACCTCGGCGATTACATTGGTCGTGGATCGAACTTCAAAAACAAGGTACTAGAATTTGACTTGCCGATTCAGGAGATTACTGGAGAAGACAAAACAACCGACAAGGTCGTTGACATATTCAACCGGGTCAACTCCGGCGGCACAAAGCTGTCGAAAGGTGATTTGGCCTTGGCCCGTATCGGAGCCAGTTGGCCGGCGGTGCGCGTGGAAATGCAGCAACGGCTGAACAAATGGGAAACCGCCGGGTTTAAGGGGAGTTTAGACTGGCTTTTGCGCTGCATGAGCACTATCATCATCAATAACTCCGAGCTCGACCGATTGGAACCGGAAAAGGATGGGATTGATCGTATCAAAGAATCACTCCGACAAGCCGAAAATGCCGTCGACCATCTGCTTGAAGCAATGCGCAGCCACTTATACATGGACACCGACCGAGTATATAACGGCAAGCAGGCTTTCCCTGTTATGGTGAAATACTTGGTGGACAGAGGCGGACGGTTCCCGAACCGGGATACAATGGCGCATATGTTGCATTGGTATATCAACGTGGCAATATGGGGGCGATTTTCCGTAACAGTTGAAACGACCATCAATCAAGACTTGACCGCTTTGAAAGATCCAGCGCCTATCGAATCTTTGCTGCGAAACTTGAGGTTAAGTCAAGGAGAACGTAGGATTGCTCCCGAAAACTTCGACCTCGGCTATACTAAAACCCGGTTCTACCCGATGTTGTACGTGATGTCCAGGATACAAAGTGCACAGGATTGGGGAACCGGAAACCGCTTGCGGCATCACAGCCTTGGTGATCACACTAATCTGGAGTTGCATCATATTTTTCCAAAGGCATATCTGCGCCGCAACGGTGTGTCTGCCAAAGATTCTAATAATATGGGCAACATTGCCTTTCAGACGCGCGAAACCAATCGCGCCATCGGCAGCAAACCACCCGCCGAGTATATGCCACAAATTGCCGCCGATTGGCCTGGCGCTCTGGAATCACAATGGATACCGATGGACCCGGAGCTGTGGCAAGTGGAGAACTACCGCAAATTCCTAAACGAGCGTCAAAGGCTGTTGGCAAATGCGGCCAACGAAATGTTGGCGACCCTACGTAATGGCGTGATTCCACCTTCAGAAGCGCCGGTTCCCATCGCGCGAAAGCATCAGGATGCCCCTGCGCCCGCAATGGGCTATGTTGATCCTGATGATGAATCGGCTATCCTTACGGAGGCGAACCTTTTTGCGACAGAACATGGTTTGCCTGCTGGTGAATTAGCCCACGAAATCTACGATGAAGATACTGAAGAAATCATCGCCACGCTCGACTTGGCTTGGCCAGACGGTTTGCAAATGGGCTACAGCCAGCCCATAGCCCTGCTCATTTACGAAGATGATACAGTGCGCCGTATGACTAACGACGCGGGTTTCAAGGTGTTCACCTCCCTATCCGATTTTCGCAGATATGTGGAGCGGGATATTTTGGCTAATACGGCATAAGAGACCTAACGAAAGCAAGCCAAATACCAAGATAAGGAGAACATCTTGAAACTAAAGCTGGACCTTCACACCCATGTTTGGGAAGCCTTTAACTTCCAGCCGCCATCGCGGGAGATTGCCGAGAAGGTGGTGCGGCAAATCAAGGTGGCCGGGATAGACGGCATCGGAATCACCGACCACCACAACAAAGACTGGTCATTTGAGTTCCGGGAGCTGGTGGAGCAGTATTTCCCGGGAGAGGTGATAATAATTCCCGGTTGGGAAATTGAGATTCGCCCAGAAGAGAACCCTTTTGCGGAATACCAGGTCGCTGAGCTGTTCCTGCCGCCAATGGACGGCTACGATGGCGGCGTCTTTCGCTCTTATTGCCATCCGGGCTACTATTCCCCGGAAATCATCATAGAGCAGAATATCCATGCCATCGAGATTGACAACTACATCCACAACTGGCATATCCGCAAGCCTTTGGTAAAGGAAAAGGCGAACGATCATGGCCTGTTGCTCACGGAGGTCAGCGACGCCCATAACCTGGAAAACATCGGCCTGCGATATACCGAGTTGGACTTGCAACAGCTATACGACCGGGCCGTGTATCCCGCCGGCGTCTCCGTCCGCTAGCTGCCATGCGCCCCTTTGGGACCCTCATATATGAGAAGGAAGGCGGGGTGACCCGCATCTCCCTGGACCGGCCCGCAGTACTGAACGCCTACAATATCCAGATGCGCGACGATTTTTCCGAAGCTCTGGCCGCGGCCGCCGAAGATCCCGAGGCGCGCGCGGTTCTGATTACAGGCGAAGGGCGGGGCTTCTGCGCCGGCGCCGACCTTACGGAGTTTGGCACGGCCCCTTCCCAGGTCATCGCCCGGCAGGTTCGCTGGCAGCGGGACGTCTGGGGACAGATGATTAACTTAGAAAAGCCCATCGTTGTTGCCGTTCATGGCTACTGCATAGGATCCGGACTGGAAATCGCGTTGCTTGGCGACCTGCGCCTGGCTGCCGACGATACGGTTTTCGCTATGCCCGAGGGGCGGCTGGGCATGATTCCCGCCGCCGGGGGAACGCAGACGCTCCCCCGAAACACGAGCTCGTCCAGGGCCATGGAACTCCTCCTCGCGGGACAGAGGTTCACGGCTCAGAGAGCTCTGTCTCTAGGGTTGGTGACCCGCCTCTCGCCGCCGGAGCAACTGATCAGCGATGCCCGTCGCGCGGCCGCAGGCTTGGCCGACAGACCACCGGCGGCAGTCGCGGCATTGAAGCGGGCCCTCGCTGATGGAGCAGATATGACGCTGGCCGAGGGTCTTGGCTTGGAGTTGCGCCTCGCAGCGCTTCAATTTACCAATTAGATACCTCATTATTTTCGAGCCGAAATTGCAATAACCGAATCGGAGCGATGAATACAACCGAGCTGCTTACAATTGCCGAAGCTATAGTTCCCGGCCGCACCGCGATGATTTTCGACGGGCGGGAGTTCACTTACCAACAGGTTGCCCAGCGGGTTAACCGGCTGGCTAACGCGCTTGCCGAACTGGGCGTTCACCCCGGCGACCGAGTCGCAACGATGCAGGTGAACAGTCACCGCAGTATCGAGATTTACTTCGCGGCAGCCCAACTTGACGCTACTTATGTGCCAATAAACTTCCGGGCCAAGGCGGAAGAACTGCATCAGATGCTCAGCATCGCCCGCCCTTCCTGCCTGTTTATAGGCGAGCGTTACCTGGAGCTGTTGGGGGAAGAAAACCTCTTCGGCCTGCCCCATGATAGGGTGATTATCCTGGATGCCGGAACCACCACCGGGCTGACCAGCTACGAACAACTGTTGCGGGCCGCATCTCCGGAGCAGCTTCATTTCCCGGAAGGGGAGGACGCCGACACCACGGTGATTATGTTCACTTCGGGCACTACCAGCGCCCCCAAGGGCGTGATGCTGACCCACGACAGTTTCGCGTCCTACATCCTGTCAACGGTTACGCCCGCCGACCCAGACCTGGAAGAAACCAATCTGGTGACCGTGCCCTACTATCACATCGCCGGATTGCAGGCGGCGCTGACGGCGGTGTACGCCGGGCGGACTCAGGTGATTATGCGCCAGTTCGAGCCGGTGGAGTGGATGACTCTGGTGCAGGAATACCGCACCAACCGCGCCATGCTGGTGCCGACAATGCTGAAACAGTTGATGGAACATCCTCAATTTTCCGAGTTTGACCTGTCGTCCCTGGAGGTTATTACCTACGGCGCTGCTCCGATGCCGCTGGAGGTCATTCGGCAGGCTATAGGGAAGTTTCCGGGCGCCAGCTTCATCAACGCCTTCGGACAAACCGAGACCGCTTCCACCATCACCATGTTGCCGCCCGAAGACCATGTGCTGGAAGGCTCACCGGACGATATTGAGAGGAAATTGCGCCGCCTTACTTCCATCGGCAAACCCCTGGAAGACGTGGAAGTCGAAATAGTCGATGAAGAAGGGCAATCTGTGGCCACCGGAGAAACAGGGGAAATCGTCGCCAGGGGGTCGCGCATGATGGCGGGCTACTGGCAAGAAGATACCGCCACTCAGGAAACTCTGCGCTCTGGGTGGGTTTACACCGGGGATATGGGCTATCAGGACGAAGACGGCTATATATATCTGGCAGGACGCTCCAAAGACTTCATAAAGCGCGGCGGGGAGATGGTCTCTCCTGAGGAAGTCGAGCAGGTGCTGATGTCTCACCCTCAGATAGATGACGCGGCAGTGATTGGCGTCGCCGATGTGGAGTGGGGCGAGGAAATCCGCGCCTTGGTGGTTCCCGCTTTGCCCGCCGCCCCACCCGGAAGCGGCGAAGGAGAGCCGCCCACCGAGGCGGACATCATAGAGTTCTGCCGGGGGCGGCTGGCCGGATTCAAGCGCCCCCGGTCGGTGGTGTTCGTTGACGAACTCCCCCGCAACATTATGGGCAAGGTGATCAAGC
This sequence comes from Dehalococcoidia bacterium, assembly GCA_965199995.1. Classification (GTDB taxonomy): domain Bacteria; phylum Chloroflexota; class Dehalococcoidia; order Lucifugimonadales; family UBA3495; genus VXOI01. The sequence continues at coordinate 1,273,544 of OZ241328.1, forward strand.
GGGATCTGCGAGAGAATTACGGCTACCCCGCCGAGTCAGGAAACTAAAAACCCCTCCATCATTGCGCCATTGAGTTATTGATTAGATAAGGAAGCCCAATGAGGTTGCGATAGTTGGCTCCGGCGGTGTCGGTGGATACTTCGGTGGGCTGCTGGCTCGCGCGGGGCACGAAGTGACTTGCGTTGCCCGCGGCCCCCGCCTAGAGGCCATAATACGCAACGGCGGCCTGCGAGTGGAAAGCGGGAACGATGGGGGCTTTTTCTCGTCCCGGACGCACCGTTGGGAATACCGCTGACGCGGGAGTTCAGGATTTAATGTTGTTTACCGTCAAGATGCAACACAACACTTCTGCCGCCGCGTCGTTGCCGCCGATGGTCGGCCCCGATACCGTTGCCCTTACCCTCCAGAATGGAATAGATAGCGGGGAGGAGATGGCCGCCGCTATTAGCCAGAAGCCGGTGATGATTGGTTCGGCTTTCATGGAGGGCCGAATATCCGAGCCGGGAGTTGTTGCCAGGGCGGGCCTGGCACCGCCGGTTTTGGCGAGATGACCGTAGGCATCACCGAACTCGGGGAACGGCTGCACCGCGAGTTTCTTGAGGCCGGGTGGCGGATTGAGATTCACGAAAATATGCCCGGAATGCCGTGGAAGAAGTTTGCCTACATTGCCGAGTCCGCCGCCGTCTGCGCTGCCGCCAACTGTGTCTACGAAGAGATGCGCACCACTCTCCTAATCCGGGCCTTGATCCAGCCGGCCATCGAGGATGCGCTGGCGTGAGCCGCGCCGGCGGAGCGCCCATCATGGACGACTTGCTGGAATGGGCAATGGACTCCCTCGACCGTTTTCCGGCGTAAGGGCGCGCATCTATGGCCAAGGATTTCACCGAAGGCCGCTCTTTGGAGCTGGAACGGCTGAACGGCGCCCTAATCCGTCTGGCCCGGCAGACCAACACCCCCACCCCGGCCAACGACTACGCCGTCCTCAAGCCTGCTGCCGACCGCATCGCTCGAGAGCATGGCGGGGAGAGATCTGCCAACGAACATGCCTATTACGCCCGCACTGTCCCAATCCTGGTTCCGGCGCCTGAAGTGAGTGAAAATAGGCTGGCCAACCTAAATAGCACATTTCAAGTAAAAGGCATGACTGGCCAAGGATGGCTCAAAGACGACAACGTACCAACTTGGTATGATATTCAAACAACTGTCAGTGGTAGCTAAGCTCCATGGACGAGAATAGCTGGGCGCCAAGACAGCCCGCGGCGGTTAAGGGCTTTCCTGGCGGCGCAGTTCTTCTTCCAGTTGACGAATTCGGGCTTCGGCGTCAGCGCGGGCTTGGCGCTCCGAGTTCACTACATGGGTAAGTTCTCGCTGGTCAGGCAGATAGCGTTGGTGGATGCGGTCCCAGAAGCGGATACGCTCATCGACCCAGCAGACGGATAATCCCAGAACCACGCTGTATCCCCAGGTCACCCCATCGGGTTCGGTAGTCAGGCCATTGGCCGGTAACCGCCGTCGGGCGCCAACAGGTCGCACGCCAAGGGCGCGTTGTGATAGGCTCCTCCGGTTTGGTAGAAACGCCAGTGTTCGGGAACTCTCATGCGGGCGTAAATTTCGCGCTTGTTGATGTAGGCCCGGCGTTCGGTACGATGGGAAGCTACTTCCAGCACCAAATCGGGCGGCTTGCCGGCCTCTTCAATGACGTAACCGTTGGTGAATATCACATCCTCCCAGTCAGCGTTAAAAGAGACGGACAAATCGGGGTAGGGGCAACGGGGCAGGTCTGAGCGTCGCTGGCACAGATAGCCGTTGCCTCCAACAAGAGTGGTAGATCCGGGAATCATGGCATTCAGATGTGTCGCTATGGCGCCAGGAATGCCGGGAAGAACGAAATGTCTGGTCTGTTCCATATCCATCTTCGGCGGGCTCGGCAGAGGCGGAAGGCGGCGGGCCGAAGTCTGTGCGTTCATTGGTTTAGCAGTCATGCCAGGCCTCGCTGCAACAATAGCGATAGGACGCCATTATACGGCGGGACAAGCGGCGGCAAAGGACTGTCGGCCTCGCAGCAGAATCCGGTGTTATACTCTTTTGCAGCATACTAAGTGTGCCTTTGAAGGAGGTATCTGGTGAGAACTGTTGACGCCATTGCCGAAATCCTGAAGCGGGAAGGGGTGGAATACTTGCCCTGCTTCCCTACTACGCCGATTATCGAATCCTGCGCCGAGAGCGGCATTCGCCCCATCGTCTGCCGCCAAGAGCGCGTTGGGCTGGGTATCGCCGACGGATACAGCCGAGCCACCGACGGCGACAAGATGGGCGTTTTCGCTATGCAGTATGGCCCCGGCGCCGAGAACGCTTACTCCGGCGCCGCCACCGCCTACTCGGACTCCACTCCGCTGTTGCTACTGCCCTTGGGTCATCCCCGCGAGAGGCAAGGAGTTCTTCCCCTGTACAGTTCTTTGGAGAGCTACGCTTCGATAACGAAGAGCATCGAGCAAATCAATATGCCGGACCGTACCTCCCAAGTAATGCGCCGCGCCTTCGCCTCCCTGCGTCAGGGCCGCCCGGGGCCGGTTGCAGTGGAGGTTCCTGCCGACGTTGCTCTTGAAGATGTGTCCGAGGAATCCTTCTATTACACCCCCAGCCGCCGGGTGGCTTCCCAAGCAGACCCACGGGATGTGGAAGCCGCCGCCCGCGCCCTCCTGTCGGCGCGTTACCCGGTCATCATGGCCGGGCAGGGCGTTATGTACGCCAAAGCCACCGAGGAATTGCAGGATCTGGCGGAGCTAATCCAGGTTCCGGTGACCACCACCTTGCTGGGCAAGAGCGCCTTTTCCGAGACCCACCCGCTGGCCCTCGGTTCCGCCGCTCTGACCTCGTCAGGAACCGTAGTTCACTATGTTCGCCGCGCCGACGTTGTATTCGGCATCGGCACCAGCTTCACCCGCCACAATATGTGCCTGACCATCCCGGCGGGCAAGACGATGATCCAAGCCACCAACGACCCGGCGGACATTAATAAGGACTACAACATCGACTTCCCTATAGTGGGGGACGCCAAGCTGGTGCTTCGGCAGATGATTGACGCTTGTCGCGAGATAGTGGGCGAGAGTCGCAAGAACAACGATGCCGTAGCAAAAGAGGTAGGGCAGGAACGGGATGCCTTCATCAATATGTGGGCGCACAAGCTGACCGACGGCTCCCGCCCTATCAGTCCTTACCGGGTTATCTGGGACTTCATGCGCACTATCCCGCCGGAAGAGGCTATCGTCACCCATGATTCCGGCAGTCCTCGAGACCAGATTGTGCCTTTCTACCGTTCCAACGGGCCGCGCACCTACCTGGGCTGGGGCAAGTCCCATGGGCTTGGCACCGGTCTGGGGCTGGTCATTGGCGCCAAGCTAGCCCAGCCAGACAAGGTGTGCGTGAACTTCATGGGGGATGCCGCCTTCGGTATGGTGGGGCTGGACTTCGAGACTGCCGTGCGCTCTAATATTCCCATCATCACGGTGGTGCTGAACAACTCAACTATGGCCGCCGAGGTCGGCGCCATGGCCGATTCGCACCGTCTCTACGGCAGCCGGGATTTGGGCGGCAATTATGCGGATATGGGCCGGGCCATGGGCGGGTATGCTGAACGCATCGAAGACCCCAATGAGGTCTCGGCGGCTTTCACCCGGGCCCGCCGAGTGACGGAACAGGAGGGCCGCGCCGTGTTGCTGGAGTTCATCACCAGCGTGGAGATCGAGGCGTCTCATCGCCGCCCCTTCTAGCCGGCTGGGGATGTCCCGTGTCGCAAGGGTTTCTCCCGGCGCTATTGCATTCTCATTCTAAGGAGGATTGGAGATGGCCCGCTCGAAGTATCTATTCGTCGCCAGCATGGATGTTGATCCAGCTAAGGAGGCTCTGTTCAACGAAGTCTACAACGCGGAGCATTGCCCGGAATTGAGCAAGGTTTCCGGTGTGGGCCAGATTGCCCGGTACGAATCTGAAGCTTTCAAGGTGGTTATTGGCGGGGAAACCCGGACGATGTCCCCGGACGGTCGTCCGCGCTTTCATGCTGTCTACGAAATCGAATCCCCGGAAGTGCTGACTTCCCCCGCTTGGGGGGAAGCGGTCGAACTCGGCCGCTGGCCGGAACAGGTGCGCCCTTTCACCACGAACCGTCGGCACACGCTCCTGCGCCTTACTTACCCGGAGTAAAAAGACCAAATCTTTTGCCTTCCCGCTGGAACGGTGAGGGTGCTGACTTATATGGAATCGCGGAGACAAAGTACTGTGACTCTTGACTGGCAATTACCAAACCAAGCGCCAGTGGCGGATACTGACGGATTGGTAGCCGCCGCTGAACGGCTGGCCGCTGAGCGCCTAGCCCCCCGCGCTGCTTACTACGATGCCGAGGCCACCCACCCGGCCAAAAGCTGGCGCGACGTTTGGCGCCATGGGCTGTTGGCAATGGGCATTCCGGTAAGGCACGGTGGCCTCGGTTTAGATATGCTGACCTACATCAGGATAGTGGAACGGTTGGCCGCAGGCTGCACCAACACCGGGATGACCGTGCACATGCACTCGACGGTTACTCGCTTCATAGACGCCCTAGCCAGCGAAAGACAGAAGGCTTTTTACTTCCGCGAGGTGGTAGAGGACGGCAAGCTCTTCGGCAGTTGGGGCAGCGAGCCGGAAACCCGAGGCGGTACCGCCATGCGCCTGACCACCATAGTCCCTCAAGACGGCGGTTATGTCATCAACGGAGCCAAACACTTCTGCACTATGTCGGGCGGCGCCCACCGCTATATGATTCATTGCAGCGCAGGGCTGGATGACCCGCTGGATTCGCAGTTGCTCGCCCTGTTGCCTCACGATGCCCCGGGGATTGAGCAGATGGGCGACTGGGATACTTTGGGGATGCGGGCAACCGTCAGCCCGGCCATGAAGTTGAACAATTGCTTCGTTGGCCCCGATGCGCTGTTGGGCCAACCGGGAGATGCCCCTCGCACCGGTGTCACCCAGGGTTTCGGGCTGGGTTTCGCCGCAGTGTACATCGGGGCGGCCCAGGCTGCTCTGGATTTCATCCGCGAGTTCGCCAAAACCCAAACGTTTGCGCCGGACCCGAACCCCATCGCGGAAAGTCTGCCGGTCCAGCGCGCCGTTGCGGAAATGTCCATGGCTCTGGATGGCGCTCGCCGGGTGCTCCACGCGTCGGCCTCCCGGTGGAACGGCGCTAACCCGGCGGAACGGGCGTTGCTGTCTGCCCGCGCCAAGTATCTGGCCACCGTAGCGGCGTTGGATGTCACTTCTAAGTCCATCCAAGTGGCCGGTGGCAGAAGCGCGCACAAGCGTATGCCGCTGGAGCGGCTGTACCGGGACGTCCGCACATCCACCCTGATGCCTCCCAACCTGGAGCGGTGTCTGGAGCTGGTGGGCAGGGCCGAATTGGAATTAGACACGCCGCTCTATCGGGATGCCTGAATTCTTCAACCTTTCCCATCGCTATCGCCAGGAGAAGCCCCGCCGAATGTCTTCCGCCCTTGCAGGCGTCAGCGTCATTGACCTCACCCATTACATCGCCGGCCCCTACTGCACTCGGCTTCTGGCCGGCTTCGGGGCCGACGTGCTGAAGATAGAACCGCCAGGCGGAGAGCCGGGGCGCCGAATCGCCCCTTTCTTCCGTGATGAACCGGGTCCGGACACTAGCTTGCCTTTTGCCTATCTGAATGTTGGGAAGCGCAGCCTGTCCCTTAATCTCAAAAGCGAGGAAGGCCGTAACATCCTGCTCTCGTTGCTGCCCGAAACCGATGTTCTAGTGGAGAACTTCACTCCGCGAGTGATGCCGTCTCTGGGATTGGATTATGAAACCTTAAAGGAGGCTGCGCCTCACCTGGTAATGGTCTCCATATCCAACTTCGGGCAGCACGGGCCCTACCGCGACTACAGGGCTACGGACATAGTGGAGTATGCCCTGGGCGGGCTGATGTACATCTTCGGAGCCTTCGACCGCGAGCCGCTGAAGCACGCCTTTAATCAAGCGCAGTTCAAGGCCGGAACCGATGCTGCATCGGCCACTCTGATGGCCCTGTACCATCAGCGCATGACTGGGCAAGGGCAGCACGTGGACGTTTCTATACAGGAAGCCGTGGCGTCAGGGCTGCGGGACGTGGTGAATAACTACACCTATACGGGAGCTATCCGCCGCCGTCAACCCAATCACAGCGGTGATTTGCAGCGTATACGCGCCGCCGCCGACGGCTATTTGCTGCCAAGTCCGGGCTTGGGTAACGGCCTTAACTGGAACTCATACGTGGAGTTCCTGGGCCTGCCGGAGCTGGATGATGACCGCTTTCGTACACCTTCGGCGCGTTTGGTTAACGCCGAGGAGTTAGGACGCATCCTGGATGACTATTTCATTCGGCATAACAAGTACGATATGTTCTATGGTTCCCACGAGCGCAGGTTTATCTTTGGAGTCATTCAGTCACCGGAAGATGTTCTGAATGACCCGCAGTTCGCCCACCGGGGGTATTTCGAAGAGACGGAACACCCGGTAATGGGGACGCTGAAGTTTCCTGAGGCACCCTTCATTATGGAGGGCACTCCGTGGGAAACCGAGACTCCCGCTCCCACTATCGGACAGCACAACAACGACATATTGTCCCTGCGCTTGGGCTTTACCGCCGCATACCAAGCAGGGCTTCGCTCTCAGGGGGTTATCTAGGGATGGCGTCTGAGATGGGTTCCCGTTTTCGCGGGAATGACGGGGACGGCGGCAACCACGGGAATGGTGGCAACGACGGGGCCGGCGGGCCGCTTCAGGGAATCCGAGTGGTCGAGATGGGGCAGCTTATAGCCATCCCCTTTGCTATGAAGCTCCTGGCAGATATGGGCGCACAGGTCATCAGGTTGGAGTCCACTGGGCGGCTGGAAAGCTACCGTAGCGACTCGGTCTACCAAAACGAGACTCACGGCGAGTTCTGGAATCGCGGAGCTAACTTCTATGAGCAGAATCGCAACAAAATAGGCATCACGCTGAATTTGAGGCATCCCGGCGGTCAGGAACTGTTACGCCGCCTTATTGCCATCAGCGACGTATTCGCCGAGAATTTCACCCCCCGCGTCATAAGGAATTTCGGCCTGGGATACTCCGACCTGCGCCGCATCAAACCCGACATCATCATGGTGTCTTCCACCGGGTACGGGTTCTCCGGCCCTTGGGCCAATTTCGGAGCCACCGGTCCGGCTACGGAAGGAGCGTCGGGGCTGGCCTACATTACCGGGTACCAAGGCGGGCCGCCGGTGATGGCCGAGATACCCTATGTTGACTATACCGCCGGCGAGCATACAGTTTTTGCTGTAATGACCGCTCTGATTAGCAGGTTGCGAACCGGAGAGGGTCAGTTCATTGACGTTTCCCAGACGCAGGCCGCCGCCTCCACTATTCCGGAGGCCTTGCTGGATTTCTCCGCCAACGGACGGATGCCTACTCGCGTGGGCAACGCCGACCCGGCAATGTCTCCTCACGGCTGCTACCCTTGCGCCGGAGAAGACCGCTGGATTGTGATTGCCGTATCCACTGATTCGGAATGGTTGAAACTGTGCGATGTTTTGAGCCGCCGGGATTGGGCCGAAGATGCCCGTTTCTCAAGCATCCTCGGACGCCTTCAGCATAGGGAAGAGCTGGACGTTATGTTAGCGGAGGCCACTGTGCCCTGGAATGGACACCGGCTGATGACCGCGTTACAGGCTGCGGGCGTTCCCGCCGGGGCTGTGCTGGATAGCAAAGACCTACTGTTCGATCCGCATCTGAAAGAGCGCCGGTTCTACGAAGTAGTCCGCCACCATCCCAGCACGGGAATGCCTCCGTTGCCCTATGCCAGCCGGCCGTGGAAGATGTCGGAAACTCCCGCCGTTTCCCCCAAGGCCGCGCCGCTCATGGGGGAACACAATGGGTTTGTGTTGAGGGAATTGCTGGGGCTAACCGCCGAAGAAGTGAACCGGATGGAAGGGGAAGGCATTATCGGCTATGCTCCGGCCGACCCGCGTCCGGTGCAGCGCCCATCGCTGGATGAACAGGTGCGGCAAGGCCGGATGCTGCGGTACGAAACCGACTTTCAGCAACAAGTGGCGCAGGCTTTCCCGCCGATGGACAAGGCCGATGGACAAGGAGGGAGACCCGGGGCCGGTTAGTTGAGCGCCGGAAGCAAGCGTAGCTGAAAGGCTATTGAATTTTCTCGATATCGAAGTCCCCGGCTGTAGCCCGACGCGCGCTGCGAGCCTTAACCAAGATGCCGATAGCTTCCCATACCATCTCGAAGTCTTTCGCCCGCAACTGGCCTATTTCGTCGAGACTGAAGGTGATGGTATTGGTGTTGCGAGCTGACTCGGAGGACGGCGAAGGCGGACGAAAGCCGTCGTCGGCTGTGGCGGATATGTTATCGCCTATTGCCATCTCGGTATCCCCCGTTAATCCGGGTTCTTCCGTAACACCGGAGATATTCAGATATATGCCGTCGCTCCGGTGTTTCAGCAAGTAGGTGTCGCGGGCTGACTCCAGCATCAGCCGCTCCGCCTGTTGTACCCTCTTATGCTCCACCAGGAATTCCCGTTCCAGTACGTTGCGCAGAGTCTGGCTGTCGGGGAGGCGTTGCCCCCGGTAACGTTCGGAGACGGCCTGAAACAAGGGAATAGACAAGAACGATTGCCGATAATTCCGCAGAGCATCCTCATCGCTGGTGGGCTTCAAGATTGCCTTGGCCGTGGCCGTGGTGCTGACTGTCGCGCCCTGCTTTACCAGCAGGTTGAACTGCCGGGCTGCAAGACACTTCAGCCGGAACCCGCTGCTGTTCTTGGACAGGCCCAGGTTTACCGCCAGCGTCTCTTCTGTCAGTGTTCCCCCGCCGGTTTCCTCGACTTGCCGGGCGATATCCAGCGCCATTGAGAAACCATAGGCAGGAAAGAGATATACCGACCGCTGCCTCGCTTTCCTTTTGGAAGAGCCGCGGCTTTGATTGGATGACCCTGCGTCAAGAAATTCACTCTTTGCCTCGGGCAAGGGTATATCGGCGGCAAATTCTTTTTGGCTGTCAGGGGTGTCTGGAAATTGATCGGTGGTCATTGAGTATTCCAGAAAACCAGTAAGCGTTATGTCATCTTAAGAAAGCTGCTGCATCAACTAGGTTATCAATAAGATTAGGAACAGGGGAAACCGCTTCGGAACGAGGGGCAAATTCGCTGCCTTTGTGCCGGGCGTTCAGCGGGACTCTAAAACCGGAAACCCCCGGCGAAGAGCTGGGAGGTTTCCGGTTTTGGCCCTGTGGGGTTATAAACTGCGGCTGGCTTCGTAGTTGGCTATCCTGTCCTCGAACTGCAGTGTTAGACCGATGTCGTCTAAGCCGTTAAGCAAATTGTGGCGGCGAGCTTGGTCAATCTCGAAGGGGATGGCTATTTCTTCGTCTTCATCCCAAACTCTTTGCCCTTCCAGGTCAACGGTCAGATTCACGCCGGGCTTCGACGAGGCCTTGTCCATGATGGCGCGCACGTCTTCTTCCGACATACGGAGAGGCAGCACGCCGTTCTTGAAGCAGTTGTTGTAGAAGATGTCGGCGAAGCTAGGGGCAATGATGCAACGGATTCCATAGTCGCGCAACGCCCAGGGGGCGTGCTCGCGGGACGAGCCGCAACCAAAATTATGGCCGGCAACCAGCACGCTGGCATCCTGATATTCCGGTTGGTTAAGCACGAAGTCGTTCTTGGGGCTGCCGTCTTCGTTGAACCGCCAGGCAAAGAACAGACAGTCCTCAAAACCGCTGCGTTCGATTCGTTTGAGGAAAACCGCCGGGATAATCTGATCGGTGTCGATATTAACCCGATCCAAGGGCGCAACTACTCCGGTCAGCCTGACAAAGGGGTCCATTCCAGTCCTCCCTGTTACCAAATGTCCTGAAGATAAAGTGCAAACCCGGGGATCGCATCCTCGCCGGAAACCAATTCTGGGTCTTCCTGGATTTCTGCGGACTGTCCGGGCCGGTAAATGTGGACGCGCCGCTGAAGCGGGTCTATAAGCCAGCCCAGCCGAACGCCATTCTCGATGTATTCTTCCATATTTGCCTGAGCTATCCTCAAGCTATCGGAAGGGGAGCGAAGCTCGATGACGAGATCGGGGACAAGAGGGGAGAATATGTTTCTCTCGTCTTCGGAAAGGGCTGTTCATCTGTCATTTCGATGGCGCGGAAGTCGATGGCGCGGAAGTCCAGCGCCATCGGGTTGGGCAAAACTACCCCTTCCTTCTGAGAGGACGAGGTTACAACCGCCGCTGTTGTGTTACGCTGGATCATTCCTGCTTCCTTGACCGACTCAGTACGGACGTTGCCCGGGGGTGCTACAAGTCTCGCACATCCACGAAATGGCCGGCTATGGCGGCAGCGGCGGCCATGGCCGGGCTGACCAGGTGGGTGCGCCCACCCTTGCCCTGCCGGCCCTCAAAGTTGCGATTAGACGTAGCGGCGCAGCGCTGACCGGGAGAGAGAATATCGGGGTTCATTCCTAGACACATCGAACAACCGGCCACGCGCCAGTCCAGCCCCGCTTCGGTGAAAATACGGTCAAGACCTTCCTCTTCCGCCTCGCTTTTAATCTTGGCGGAACCGGGAACAACCATCGCGTAGACATCGGGGTGCACCTTGCGTCCCTTGACCACCTCGGCGGCGGCGCGCAGGTCCTCCAGCCGGGCATTGGTGCAAGCGCCAACAAAGATGCGGTCTATCTTGATGTCCTGTATGGGCGTTCCGGGCTGCAAGTCCATATACTGCAAAGCGCGAGTAGCGGCCTCTCTCTGGGCATCTTCCTCGAAGGACGCCGGATCCGGCACCCGGCCGCTAATGGGGGCCACCATTCCCGGGTTAGTGCCCCAAGTAACATACGGTTCCATCGCCGAGGCATTGAAGATTTCGGTCTTGTCGAAGACAGCTCCTGGGTCGCTGGGCAGTTCCTTCCAGCGTTCCACTGCGGCTTCGAAATCCGCTCCTTGGGGGGCGAACTGTCGTCCTTGGACATACTCAAAGGTCGTCGCATCAGGCGCAATCATACCGGCTCGTGCGCCGGCCTCGATGCTCATATTGCAGACGGTCATACGCCCGTCCATTGAGAGGGAGCGGATGGCTTCGCCGGTATACTCGATGACGTGCCCCGTGCCGCCATTAACGCCGATCCGCCCGATGACGCCCAGGATGATGTCTTTGCCGGTGACCCCGGGCGGCAACGCGCCGTCCACGCGGACTTCCATGGTCCGCGGCTTGAACTGCCGCAGCGTCTGAGTCGCCAGCACATGCTCCACCTCGGAAGTACCGATGCCGACAGCAAAAGCGCCCAGAGCCCCGTGCGTGGAGGTGTGGCTGTCGCCGCAAACCACAGTCTTGCCGGGCTGGGTGTAACCGAGGTCTGGGCCGATGATATGGACAATGCCCTGCAGGGGGCTGAAGCGATCATAAAGGGTAACGCCAAACTCTTCGCAGTTGCGGGTAAGGGCATCGAGCTGGGCCCGGGAAATCTCGTCAGTAACCGGCAACGACAAATCCCAGGTGGGCGTGTTGTGGTCGGCGGTGGCCACGGTTAGGTCGGTGCGGCGGACACGGCGTCCGGCCATACGCAGCCCATCGAAGGCCTGCGGCGAGGTGACTTCGTGAACCAGGTGCAGGTCAATGTAGATGATGGCGGGCTCGCCGGGTTCTTCGTGAACCACATGGGCGTCCCATATTTTCTCGAACATAGTCTTCGGGGCCATAGAAACTCTCTCCTAGTCGCGTGCCTGAACGCGGATGCGGCGAGCGGAAATTGCGGCACATTATATCACTAACCGGGGCAGCGCTTGACGGGGTCGACTGGTTTGGACTACCCCGGTCAATTCCCTCCGCCTACTGCAAGTAAGGCCTATCCTTCGGCGCTCAACTGTTGGCGCAACCGCCTGATTTCTTCTTCTAACTCCTGCCTGGCCAATGCCTCGGATTGCAGGGCGGTTTCGGCGGCCTGTCGGGCCGATGCCTCGGATTGCAGGGCGGTTTCGGCGGCCTGTCGGGCCGACGCCTCGGATTGCAGAGCGGTTTCGGCGGCCTGTCGGGCCGATGCCTCTTCCTCGAGAGTTAGGAGCCATTGTCGGCTTACCGGGTCATAAAACCGCAGCAACAAGCCGGGTAGCACGTATATGTCCAGCCCAAGAATTTCGCTGTATCCCCGCAACGTACCATCCTCGCCGGTTTCCACCGGCAACGGGCGGTACTCGCCGTCCACCAGTCGTTCGCCAATCAAATGCGGCGTGAAGTGATCTCCGCTTGGGTCGAAGCGCCAGTATTCTGTCACGTCCAAGGTGGTGTAAATATCCCTCTTTTCCCGCATATCGCGCCGCCAGGTGCTGCCCGAGGCCATTTCCATCACGAAATCGGGGGCTTTGCCTTCTTGCCACACCCGCCAAGAGCGGCGGCGTCCCTTGTGGGTGCCGAGAACCATGAAAACGTCGGGCGCAACTCGGGTTTGATTGTCGTTCATCCGATAGTAAATCATCAGATCGCCGCCGACGTAAATGTCATCGTTGTCGGCATACCACTCCCGCAGAACGGAAATGGCGTCGATCATCGCCAGGAGTTGTTCTTCGCTCTCGGCCATAGGCTCGCCGTCCGTGTCCGGGTATTCGATGCTCGGGTCTTCCACCATGCCATCGTATAGGGCCTTTAGGAGCCGGGCTTTGCTGTCGGCGGTCATAAGCGTGCGCTCCGGGGGCGTTGATGCGGAACCGGGTACAGATTAGCACAGTTGAGGCGGCTGCGGTTGGCGATGTTCCTGCCTGCAACCGGGCTACCCTGCTCTTGGCGCAATGCCGCCCCGCCCGATGCTCGGCGGGCTTTCGCCGTTCAGCCCTTACAGCGGCCATGCTTTCACTTCGGTCCCATACACAAAGCATCGTGGCCGGCTCAGGGCCGCCGGAATAGAAACCCCCGGAGCGCCTTTCTTGGCATTTGCTCCCTGCTGTGTGCGGCCCTTCTCGTAATTCGTGGTAAAATCACCCTCGGCGGCTGCCTTAGTATGGAGTATGGTTGCCGCCGTCAATTTCCTCTAGAGGGTTGCCTGATGCCTTCCTCCGACGCCGTCGTGTTGCCTAGCAACGTGAAACCCAGCAAGTATCGACTCGCTTTGGAACCCAACTTGGAAACATTCACCTTTAAAGGCAGTCAGTCTGTGGATATCGAAATTGTCGAGCCGACTGCCCGTATCGTGCTGAACGCGGCGGAAATGGAGATCAGCCGCGTATCCCTAATCCGCGATGGCTCGGCAATTCCAGCTCACTCCGTTTCTCTGGACGCAGATACTGAAACTGCTACGCTGGACTTTGGCAAAACCTTGTCCCCCGGCAAAGCTCAGTTGGACATGGAGTTTGTCGGCATCTTGAACGACCGGCTGGTCGGGTTCTATCGCTCGGAGTACCAGGATTCGGAAGGGAGGACTCGATACCTGGCAACCACCCAGTTCGAGGCCACCGACGCCCGCCGGGCATTCCCCTGCTGGGACGAACCGGCGCAGAAAGCCGTATTCGACGTCACCTTGACCTTCGCTGATGGATACCAGGCTGTATCCAACACGCCCATCGTGGAGGAAGGAACACCGGGGCTGGGCCTAAGGTCCGTCCGGTTTGGCGAAACCCCAATTATGTCCACCTATCTGCTGGCCTTCGTTGTGGGCGACTTGGTATCCGTTGAAGCCGATGCCGCCGATGGCACACGGGTTGGCGTATGGACAACGCTCGGCAAAGAGAACCAGGCCGGGTTTGCCCTCGATACCTCCGTCAAGTTGCTGGGATACTTCAATGATTATTTCAACATTCCTTACCCCTTGCCCAAGCTGGACCACATCGCTATTCCCGACTTCGCGGCGGGCGCCATGGAAAACTGGGGTTGCGTGACCTACCGCGAGACTGCCCTGTTGGTTGACCCGGAAAACTCGTCGGCCGGAACCCGTCAGCGCGTCGCCGAGGTGGTGGCCCACGAGATGGCCCATATGTGGTTCGGGGACTTGGTGACGATGGAGTGGTGGGACGACCTGTGGCTCAATGAGAGCTTCGCTTCCTGGATGGGAACCAAGGCGGTGGACTGGCTCTTCCCTGATTGGGAGATGTGGACCCAGTTCGTCAACATGGACACCAACCGCGCCCTCAGCCTGGATGGTCTAAAGAACTCTCATCCCATTGAGCAGGAAGTGAAGAATCCCGCCGAGGTCAGTCAGTTATTCGACGCCATCAGCTACAGCAAGGGCGGCTCGGTCATCCGGATGCTGGAAAACTTCCTGGGGCCGGAGGTCTTCCGCGGCGGGCTGTATCGCTACCTCAAAGGGCACGAATACGGCAATGCCCGCACTCAGGACCTATGGGCGGCTCTGGAGGAAGAATCCGGATTGCCTGTTACCAGTATCATGGATTCCTGGGTCAAGCAGACGGGCTACCCGGTGCTGGAGGCTCAGGCAGACCGCCGGGGAGATGGCGTTCAGATTTCGCTCACTCAGGAGCGGTTTGTCTATGACCGGCTGCTGGGGGACGAAGAACCGAACCCGGAAGTCTGGCAAGTTCCTGTGGCTGTCAGCGCCCCCGGAGCCGCTTCAGCATCGGCGGTGATGGATAGCAGAGAAGCCGTCCTTACCGTTGCTTCGGACAACCCGGCCAGCGACTGGTATAAGGTGAATGCCGGCCAGACCGGGTTCTTTAGGGTCAACTATACCGGGGAAGACTGGCAAAGGCTGGCTCCCGCCATCAGCCGGCAGGAACTGCCGGCCACCGACCGCCTGGGCATTCAGAATGACGCCTATGCTCTTTCTCGCGGCGGTTTGTTGCCGGTGACTCAGTTCCTTGAGCTGGCGAGCGCCTACTCCGACGAGACCGATGCGTCGGTATGGAGCGATTTGGCGTCCAATCTGCGCGATATCGAGCAATTGATCGCCGGAGAGCCGGTGCACCCGGCGTACCGGCAGTTCGGGCGCGAGCTTTTCGGCCCAGCGGTCCGGCGCGCCGGTTGGACCCCCCGCGACGGGGAAGGGCATCTGGACTCGCTGTTGCGCTCCACGGTGCTTGGCCAGTCGGGTAGCTACAACGACTCGGAAACTCTGGCTCAAGCCGCCGGCCTATTCCAGCGTTATCTTTCCGACGCCGATGCCGTGCATCCTGACCTGAGGGGCGTGGTGTTCTCCCTGGCGGCCCAAGGTGGAGACCGCCACACCTTCGACCAGCTATGGGAGCTGGAGAGCCGAACAACGCTGCAGGAGGAGAAAATCCGCCTGTTGATGGCGATGTCGCGCTTCCAGAACATCGATCTTCTCAACGATACGCTGGAGCGCGCGCTTTCGCCCCGGGTTCGCTCGCAAGACACTATCACCGTAGTGGCGGGCGTGGCCGCCAATCCGGCGGGCCGCGAACCGGCGTGGCAGTTCGTCAAGAACAATTGGGGCGAGTTTGACCGGAGATATGGCGGCGGCGGCTTTGGGTTGATGCGGCTGGTGTCCATCGTCAACAGCTTCACTACCGAAGAACAGCGGGCCGATGTGGAAAAATTCTTCGCCGAAAATCCTACTCCCGCCGCCGAGCGCACCATCCGGCAAGGCTTAGAGCGCATGAGGCTCAATATACGCTGGTTGGAATTGAACCGCCCGGCCTTGAACGCATGGTTTGGAGTTTAGCGAGGCCTTCTGCCAGGAATACATGAATTAAGCTCAACCCCCGGAGGTGAAGCTGGAGACGCGAGGGTTCGTGTTGAGCTGGGATACTTCCCATATATGGTTGACTTGAGTATGAATTCACAGCAACGTATCGAAGCACTGAAGTCCGCTCTTGCTGAGCGCATCCTGGTTATGGACGGCGCCATGGGAACGGCTATCCAATCCTTCGACCTCAGCCCCGAAGACTTTGGCGGTCCCGAATATGAAGGATGCAATGAGCATCTGGTTTTTATCCGGCCCGATGTCATCGAAGCCATCCACCGGGGGCACCTGGGCGCCGGGGCGGACATTATCGAGACGGACACATTCGGCTCCACCGCCATAGTGCTGTCGGAGTACGAGCTGGCGCATGAGGCCCGGCGCCTCAACCGCGTAGCAGCCGAAATAGCCCGGCGAGCAGCCGACGGCGCGACAACGCCGGATAAGCCTCGCTTCGTGGCGGGCTCCATGGGGCCAACCACCAAGACCATCTCCGTGACCGGCGGAGTCACTTTCGAGGAGCTTGCCGATAGCTTCCACACTCAGGCGGCCGGACTTATTGAGGGCGGCGTGGATGTGTTGCTGCTGGAAACAGGGCAGGACACCCTCAACATTAAGGCAGGGCTGGAAGGCATAGACCGCGCCTTCGCCGAGCTGAAGTGCGAGATTCCGGTGGCGGTTCAGGGCACGGTAGAGCCGATGGGCACCCTTCTGGCCGGCCAGGACGTGGAGGCGCTTTACGTGTCGTTGGCCCACCGCGACCTGTTGTGGATTGGCATCAACTGCGCCACCGGGCCCTCTTTTATGACCGACCACATTCGCACGCTGTCCTCCATTTCCCGTTTCCCGGTGGCCTGCATCCCCAATGCCGGAATGCCTGACGAAGACGGCAAATACAACGAAACGCCGGAAGCCATGGCAGAAATCCTGGGCCGTTTCGCGGATGCGGGGTGGGTTAATCTGGTGGGCGGCTGCTGCGGCACAGTCAACAGTCATATTCGCCTTCTGGACGAAACTGTGGAAGGCAAAGCCCCCCGCCGGATAATTCATTCCGAGGAAACCCGCATTTCCGGAATAGACGCATTGCTGATAGACGACCAGCTTCGCCCGGCGGTAGTCGGGGAGCGCACCAATGTGCTGGGGAGCCGCCGTTTTCGCCGCCTGATTAACGAAGGCAAGTTCGAGGAGGCTGCCGAAATCGGCAGGCGCCAAGCCCGCAATGGCGCTCATGTGCTCGACGTATGCTTGCAAGACCCGGACCGGGACGAAGCCGCCGACGTTGCGGAGTTCCTTGACTTGCTCACTAAAAAAGTCAAGACCCCGATAATGGTGGACTCCACCGACCCATTGGTCATCGAGCTGTCTTTGAAGCGGCTGCAAGGGAAGGCCATCATCAACTCCGTGAATTTGGAAGACGGCGAAGAGCGTTTCCAGCGGGTCGTGCCCCTCGCCCGCCGCTACGGAGCGGCCCTGGTGGTGGGGTGTATAGACGATGACAAGGAGCAGGCCCAGGCCATCACTCGGGAGAGAAAGCTGGAAGTCGCGCTGCGGTCGGCCAGGCTGCTGACCGAGAAATACGGCGTGGCTGAGGAAGATTTAATCTTTGACCCGCTGGTTTTCCCCGTTGGCACCGGCGACGTTAACTATGTCGGCTCCGGCGCGGAAACGGTAGAGGGAGTGCGCCTAATTAAGGAGGCTCTGCCCCGAGCTAAGACGATTCTCGGCATATCCAACGTGTCCTTTGGATTGCCCGCCGCCGGACGCGAAGTATTGAACTCGGTATTTCTGTACCACTGTGTGCAGGCGGGGCTGGACATGGCCATCGTTAACTCCGAGGCTATGATGCGCTACGCCGCCATCTCCGAAGAGGAAAGAAGGCTGGCCGAAGACCTAATTTGGTATCGTGGCGAAGACCCAGTGGCCGCCTTTGCCGCCCACTTCCGCGAAAGGGCGCCGCAAGCCAGCAAGGAAGAACGGCGCAGCCTCCCCCTGGATGAGCGGCTGTCCCTCGCCATCATCGAAGGAACCAAGGAGGGATTGGCCAAGGACTTGGACGAGGCTCTCCAAGATAGAACGCCGCTGGAAATCATCAACGGCCCATTGATGGACGGCATGGCCGAAGTGGGGCGGCAGTTCAACGCCAACCAGCTCATCGTGGCCGAAGTGCTGCAATCGGCGGAGTCCATGAAATTCTCGGTCACTCACCTGGAGCCTCACATGGAGCGGGTGGAAGCTTCGATCAAGGGCCGGGTGGTGCTGGCTACCGTGAAGGGCGATGTTCATGACATAGGCAAGAATCTAGTCGAAATCATACTGTCGAACAACGGTTATGAAGTGATAAATCTGGGCATCAAAATTCCGCCTCAGGAACTTATTGAAGCCTGCCGACAACACAATCCCGACATCGTCGGGCTGTCCGGCTTGCTGGTGAAGTCGGCGCAGATGATGGTCGAGACAGTACGCGATTTCCGGGAAGACGGCGTGGCTGTTCCGGTTCTGGTGGGCGGCGCGGCCTTGTCCAACCGCTTCACGCGCTTACGTATCGCCCCGGAATACGGCGGGCTGGTGGCCTACGCTCCCGACGCGATGACCGGTCTCGCTTTGGCCAACACCATTCAGGAGGCCGATGAACGAGCGCATCTTGCCGCTCAACTCGAAGCTGAGACCGAGGCTATGCTGAGCGATGCCGTCAGCCGCCCGGCAGCGGACGACGGTCAGGAGGTCCCGCCGGCGCAGGTTCGCCATGATTTTTCCATTCCCAGGCCGCCGGACCTGCGTCTTCATGTGTTGAGCGATTACAGCCTGGAAGACATTTTCAGCTACATCAACCCGCAGATGCTCTACGTGCGCCACTTGGGTTACAAAGGCCGCTTCGCGGAAGACCTGGCCGGCGGAGAACCCGCCGCCGTTGAGTTGCGCGACTCGGTGCGGCGAGTGGAAGATGAGGTGCTGGCCCGCAGCGACATTTCGGCCAACGCGGTCTTCAAATTCTTCCCCTGCCTCTCCGACGGCCAGGGGCTGACCATCTATTCTGCCGATGGCTCGACGGCGCTGGAGCGTTTCTACTTCGGCCGCCAAGCTCAGCGAGACGGCCTCTGTCTCTCCGACTATGTGCTGCCAGGCGCCGCCTCGCCCGGAAGCGGACTGGCAGGAATGGACTATGTGGGAATGTTCGTTACCTCTATTGGCCCCGGCGTTCGGGATCTGGCCGCCCGGTGGATACGGGAAGGGCAGTTCCTGAACTCGCACATCCTGCAGGCGCTGGCTCTGGAGAGCGCGGAAGGTTTCGCCGAGTTGTTGCACCAGCAGTTGCGGCAAATGTGGGGAATCGGAGACCCGCCGGGCATCACGCCCTACGACCTGTTCCGCGTCCAATACCGGGGCCGGAGATACTCCTTCGGATACCCCGCCTGCCCCCGGCTGGAAGACCAAGAACAGTTGTTCCGGCTTCTGGAGGTGTCCCGCCACCTGGACGTGGAACTGACCGAAGGTTACATGATGGACCCGGAATCAACGGTATCGGCTCTGGTATTTCACCATCCCGACGCCAAATATTTCAATCTGAGCGAGCGAGACATCAACCGGCTGGAATCCGACATCGCAGGCTAACATTTCAGCGATGGGGAAGGCATGGCCCTTACGCCGCCAATGCGCTTTCCGTCGCATAAACGTACAGCGCGCATCCGGAGGCTACATGCAGACCATCAGCCACATTGCCGATTCCCTCGGCTTTAAGCCCGAACACGTGCTGCCTTATGGCCATTACAAGGCCAAGATTTCCCTGGATGCCCTAGCTGACGGAAAGGCGGACCAAGGAAAGCTGGTTGTAGTAACCGGCATCACTCCCACGCCTGCTGGGGAGGGCAAGACAACTATCGCCATCGGCCTTACTCAGGGTATGGGATGGCTGGGGCATAAGGTTACGGTGAACCTCCGAGAGCCTACACTGGGGCCTATCTTCGGCATCAAGGGCGGCGGCACCGGCGGCGGGAAAGCCCGCATAGTTCCGGAGGACGAAATCAACATTCACTTTACCGGCGACGCTCACGCCGTAGCTTCGGCCCATAACCTGCTGGCCGCGCTGGTGGACAACGCCGTTTTTCGCTCCTCAATCTCCGGCTTCGACGCCTCCGGTATTCATTGGACACGGGTGACAGACGCCTCCGACCGGGGCTTGCGCCAAGTCATCACCGGAATCGGCGGCAGCGGCTACGGCCCATTTCGGGAAGCGAGGTTCGATATCGTCTCCGCTTCGGAAATAATGGCCATTCTGGCCCTGGCCGATGGGCCGGATGACCTGCGCGAACGTATCTCCCGCATCGTGGTTGGCGCGACCCGCAACGGTGAGCCGGTTACAGTAGCGCAGCTAGGTGTTCAGGGGGCGCTGATGACGCTGCTGCATCAGACAGTAATGCCCAACCTGGTACAAACGCTGGAAGGGCAGCCGTCCCTCGTGCACGCCGGGCCCTTCGGAAACATCGCTCACGGTTGCAGCTCCATACTGGCCGACCGGCTGGCGCTGGGCTACGCGGACTATGTGATAACGGAAGCCGGGTTCGCCTCGGATTTGGGCTTCGAGAAGTTTATGCACATCAAGACGCGGCAGAGCGGCCTGCTGCCCAGTGCTGCCGTGCTGGTGGCATCGGCTCGGGCGCTGAAGTGGCACGGCGGAGCCCGGCGCCGCGACTTGGACAAGCCAAATGCGGCCAGGGTCGTCGCGGGAGGGCCCAATCTGGCCCACCATGTCGGCATAGTAACCAGTTTTGGTATTCCTTGTGTGGTGGCCATAAACCGCTTTGGAACGGACAACCCCGAAGAAGTGGCGACAGTCAGAGACATCGCGCTGGAGGCCGGGGCAACTGCCGCGGTCGAGTGCGACGGCTATGCCCAAGGCGGCGCTGGAGCCGAGGAACTCGCGCAGGCCGTTGTGGACGCCGCGAATACCCCCAGTAACATCACCTACGCCTATCCGCTGGAAGCTACTGCGCAAGAGAAGGCGCTGGCGCTGGCGCAGAAGGTGTATGGAGCAGCCGAAGTCATCTGGTCAGCTCAGGCCCTTAACCAGCTTAAATACTTCGAGGCGCAGGGATGGGGGAATCTGCCCATATGCATGGCCAAGACTCACTTGTCTATCTCCCATGACCCGAGCCTTCGCAACCGGCCTCAGGGTTACGCCTTCCCGGTCAATGACCTGCGCGCTTCCGTGGGAGCGGGTTTCCTATACGCCCTTGCTGGACGCATCGAAACTCTGCCGGGGCTGCCAATCCGCCCCAGGGCGCTAGACATGGATGTTGCGTCCGACGGCGAGGTAATCGGTATCCTGAACTAGCGTCGTAGGAGCGCCGCCATGCGAGTGGTGATGATTCATGCTTTGGCCGAGTCTATACTGCCAGTGCGTCTAGCTTTTGATGACGAGTTCCCGGAAGCAGAGGTGATAAACCTGCTGGACGAAGGGCTACTGATAGACTTTCCTGGCCATATCACACCCGCCTTGAGGCGGCGTATGAGCGAGCTCATCTGCTACTCGCAGGACAACTACGCCGACGCCATTGGACTGGCTTGCTCGGTTTATGCCCCGGTGGTGGATTCGGCCCGCGACCTGGTGGATGTGCCGTTGGTATCATCCTACGGCCCTGTGATGCAGGAGGCCGTTGCCTCTGGCCCGCGAGTCGGCGTAATCGCCACCAATAACGCCACGATGTCCGACTCCGAGTACTATCTGAATCTGGCGGCGCAAGAGGCCGGCCAGGAAGTCAAGGTGGTTAAACGCCTTGCCTCCGACCTGATTCAAGCACTGCGGGAGGGCGGACAACCGGCGTTCGCAAAGCGGCTGGAAGAGGAAGTCCTAGCGTTGGCCCCGGAGGTGGACGTGGCGTTGCTCAGCCAATTTTCCTTCGCTACTGCCCTCGAACACCTGCAAAGAGTGTCGCCCGTTCCCGTACTCTCGGCCCCTCATAGCAGCGCCCGCACGCTAAAAAAGATGCTGGGGGAGGCGTAGATATGGCGAAGTCGCTGGAATTGGACAATGTAATCGCCCTAGTCAAAGGCAGGGTAGTTAATGACTCTCAAGGGGCCGCCGAAGGGCGGCGGCGCTCCTTTGAGCAGATGGTGGATGGTCTGACCATCGAAGTTCCAGCCAGATATCGCCGGTTAAACGCCGGGGGCGTGGCGGCTGAGTGGGTTACGGCAGAGGGAGCGTCGGATAGCCGAGTGGTTCTTTACTTTCACGGCGGCGGCTATATCTTTGGCTCTCCGCGCACTCACCGGGCTATGTTAGCGGAAATGTCTCAGTCTTCCGGGGCTAGAGTGCTCGCGCTGGATTATCGCCTGGCGCCGGAACACCTCTTCCCTGCTCCAGTGGAAGATGCTGTGGCGGCGTACCGATGGCTGATAAACGAGGGCTACGATCCGGAGAGAATCGCCGTGGGCGGGGACTCCGCCGGCGGCGGCCTGACCGTGGCGTTTATGGTGCAGGCCCGGTACTTGGGCCTTCCCTTACCTAGCGCAGCAGTTTGCATTTCCCCCTGGGTTGATATGGAAGGTCTCGGAGATTCCATGGAAACCAGGGCTTCGGCCGACCCTATAGTAATGAAGGAAGGGCTCTTGCTTTCAGCCAAAACCTACTTAGGGGGATGCGACCCCCGCGCGCCGCTGGCAGCCCCGCTCTATGCCGACCTGCGCGGGCTGCCTCCCATTCTAATCCAGGTGGGCGACGCTGAAGTCCTGCTGGACGACTCAACGAGGCTGGCGGGATTGGCTCGCGAGGCCGGGGTCGAAGTTCAGGTGGATGTCTGGGACGATATGATTCATGTCTGGCATTTGTTTGCCCCAATTCTGCCCGAAGGACGGCAGGCTATAGCGCAAGCAGGAGATTTCATAAAAAAGCATACCGGAGGTTGACCATGCTCTATGATTTCAGGATGTATACCCTTAAACCAGGGGCGACGCCGGACTATCGGGCCGGGGTCAAGGAAGTTGGCCTGCCCATCCGGCAGAACCACGATGTCGCCCTGTCCGGCTGGTACTGGAGCGACGTGGGATCGTTAAACCAGGTGGTGCATATCTGGGGCTACCAGGACCTGGAACACCTCAACTCCCAGAAAGCCGCAGTCTATGCCGACCCCGACTGGAGCGGGAAGTACGTCCCTCGCGCTCAACCCCTGGTGGAATCGCAAAAGACCTGGCTTATGATGTCGCCTGCCTTCGCGCCAGCATACCCGGTTCGGGGACCAATTGCCGAAGAGGGCACGCCGGAATACCAGCGCAAGAACGATATGGTCTTTGATTTCCGGCAGTACACGTTGCATCCCGGCGGGCTGCCTACCTACATGGCTGCAGTAGAGGAGCTGGCCTTGCCCATCCGTCAGCGCCACGGCGTGAAGCTGGCGGGCTGGTTCTACAGCGACCTAGGAGACCTGAACCAGGTGGTGCACATCTGGGCCTTCGACAACGTGGGCCACATGGAAGAGGCCAAAGCCGCCGTCGCCTCAGACCCTGAATGGGGCGGCGCATATATCCCGCGAGTTCGCGGCGTAATCCAAGCTCAGAACACTTATCTGATGAAGACCACAGAGTTCGGCCCTACGCCGTAGGTGGGAGCAATCGCTCACTGCCCTCGGCGTGGCTCTAATCAGAGATTACGGAATTGTTTTACCGTCCCAGATGCTCAGAATTATATTCACCAACGATTTCAATTCTGAGCATTGCTGTATTGCCACACCTAAGTCCTGGTTCCGCAGAATTTTCATTGTATCTCGGGATTTTGCGTAGTCATAACGGTCTCGCCCTTGTTTGAATATTTCTTTGATGTGATTGGACGGCGGATTGTTATAATTGATTGACTCAGGGCCACCACCCAACGCTGATCGATTATGTCCTGCAATTTCTTGAATACGGCCCCAATATAGTAATATCCATGCCTCGAATTCATACTGGGCCGCGTGGGGATGGAAACGTTGTAGGTTTCCATCCAATTGGCGCATTTTATTTTTGCCTCAACCGCACTCTGATAATCAGGGTAAACGTCAGCCACAGAAACCTGAGTGTCCTTTCCGAGAGTTCGTTGATATAGAATGGAATCCTGAAAGCCTGCCCTTTCCATGTCATTGAAATCATTCCGGAGGCAACAACCGGTCCCGGGAATGATACCCTCAGGGAATCCGCTATTGCCTCATATTTGCCATGATGGGTTTCACGGAGATTATAGAGGAACGGGGCTAAATCCTCGCCGTTTTGTCCGGGTAGCAACGCAGGCCGCAACTGCTGCGGCAACTTTACCGGGGCACGCGTGCGGACGTCGAGGACATGGTATTGTGTCGCCAAACTTAAAATCCGCCTCAATTCCTCAGATTGCCGATACATTTTAGGTACTTGCGACAATGCTGATTCTAGAGGTTCATAGTCCCAGTCTGGTTTCTGTAACCGATGGGTATCAGGGTCTGAAAATTGAACATCTCCGTTCCGCGCTTCAATGTGTTTGAAGGGATTCAAGTGACCTTGAGTAGCCTGATTAAGATATTCTTCCAATATGGTATATCCTGGTCCTTGGGGCGCTAACCGGATGCTATATTCAGGTGGGGTGTAACCGGGATTGTCCATCTCGGCGCGCAGAGCAATCTCCCCTGTATAGTCGCGGGTTAGCACTGAGGCAATGCCTCCCAAATCGTTGAGATGCTGGCCCAATGCCCCTCTCGCCGAGGCTGCCAGTAGTGACAATGCGTCCATGAAAGAAGTTTTGCCGACCCCGTTAGGGGCGATCAGGGCCATCATTGGATGCATTTCTATAGCCGATATTATTGAGCCGCCGGAAACCTGCAATCCCCAATCCGTTTTATCCGGGCCATGTCCCGCCTCCGCTAATTATGGCAGCCCCTGGCCTGAATATCCCAAACCGCTTCCACCTTGCCGTCTCGCAGGCCGACAAAGCGATCCCAACGGCTGACCATGGCGTCTTGCTGCGACGGGATGAGCAGCAACTGGTCGCCCACCTTTAGCGTCGAGCCGTCCGTCAGACCGAACACCGCATGGTCGCTATCCATAGACTCTACAGAGACGCCCGGGCGTCCGTCCACCTCCGGGAGTCCCCGCAATGTACTGACAGCCCGGGTTCCGGCGTCCCCGATAGCCACTCCCGGCCGCGGGGTACTGATGATGGTGGTCAATACTTTGGCGGCGTAGCTAAATTCGGTCATGTATTCGTAGTGGGTTTCCATGAGCAGATAGCTGCCGCCCTGAACTTCCGTAACCCCCGGAATTTCCCCGGCGACATCGTAGCTCCAGGTTTCTCCGGTGGACACTATTTCCACGGGCAGCCCGGAACCGACGATGGCGTCCTTCAAATCAATGACGCCCTTGATGACCCGATTGCCTTCGGTGACACGGTCTTCCCTGTCCGGCATGGCGGGGATGACTTGATGGCTCATAATGCCCCGGAATCTGATGCCCGGCAGGGAATTAATCTCTTGGGCCAGTTCTACACCCTGCGCGATTTCCTGCACGCCACAGCGCTTCAGGCCGGTTTCCAGCTCAATAATCACCCCGAGGTCAACTCCCTGAGCAACGGCTTCCTGCGATAGTGCGCGGGCGTTGTCCGGACTGTCGCAAGCGACCATAACTTCGGCTTGACCGGCCAGCGAGCACAAGCGGCGTATCTTGAGGTCGCCCACTACCTCGCTGGTGATGAATACGCTGGGAATGCCGCCATGAACCATAACCTCGGCTTCGGCAACCTTGGCGGCGCAGACGCCGCCGATGGTGCCGCCGCGCCTTATCTGCCGCAGCGCGATGGCGGGCGTCTTGTGATTCTTGCTATGGCCTCGCAGCTTGCTGGGCCGGTCCCGGTAGTAATCTGCGATAACGCTCATGTTGCGTTCGAGAGCGTCCAAATCCAGCACCAAGCAGGGGGTGTCTAGCTCTTCCATTGTCGTGCCGGGCAGGGGCGTCTGGCTGTCCATCATTTTTCGCTCCAAATCATCCTGTCTTCCTTGGTGAGAGAAAAACCATCCGGTGTGAGAGAAAAGCTATCCGGCTAATGGATTTGCCCTACGCGAACTGCCCCCGCGCCGTAAGAGGCCAGTAGCCTTCCAGCCTGCCCTTTCGTATGGCGCGGATGTAGTCGTACTGGTTAACGCAGGACGCCAACTCCCAAGGGGCGAGCCGGGCTTTTTCGCCGGGCGCCAACATTCCTACGGATTCGCCTTCCAGCTCCACAATGCCATGCTCAGCGCTGAACCGGGCCGCAACGCCGCCGGAGACCCCCTGCAACACCGGGCGGCCCGTATCGGGGCCTGTCGCTTTGTGGCCGGCGTCGAGCACCGCCAATTCCGCGACGGGGCAGCTGATTACCGTGGCCCACACCATAGCCGCCAGCGCCAGCTCCGGCAGATGCTTCTGTAGCCGAACGTCCATCAGCGGGTAGCGTCCGGCCCGCACCTCGGTGATGCCCGAGACTGCTCCCACCGCCGAAGCGCAGTGGGCGCCGCCGACGCTGACCTCGGCGACCGTCAGTCCCGCGCTTTCCATCAGGTCTTTGGCATCGAGGGCGATTTGAAGATTTCGGACGGTCTGCTGGATGTGGGATTGCGGGTCGTCTCCCGAAGGCCCCGGAACGGTGGCCATAATACCCAGGAACCGCAGACCCTCGGTCTCGGTGACAGAACGGGCTAGGGATATGGCCTCGGCGTCAGGCGTAACCCCACAGCGCCCCATGCCCGCTTCAATCTCCACCAGCGCGCCCAGTTCCACTCCCGCAGCAACAGCCCATTGGGATAACTGCGCCAGGTTGTCTCCGCTATCCACCGCGACGCTGATACTCGCCTGAGCGGCCAGAGCGCACAGCCGGCGAATCTTCGACGCGGTCACCACCTGATTCGCCAGCAGAATGTCATCGAACCCGGCGGCCGCGAATACTTCGGCTTCCCCGACGGTGGTCACAGCAATGCCCCGGCTTCTCGGCGCAGCCAACTGGTGGCGGGCCACTTGAGGAGACAAGTGACTGGTTGCCACCGGACGCACGGTGGCAACCGAATCGGCATAGTAGCTGTGATAGGTCGATATATTTCGCTCCATCAAGTCCAGATCAACCACCAGTGCCGGAGTGTCCAGATCCTCCGCCGGAGTGCCGACGGGCTGAAAAATGGGGCGTTCCATTCCACGCAAACTCCACCCTCTGAATTTCCAGCAGAATACCACAATGCGCACCCTTTGCGGCCCTGGTTGCAAACGGAACGCGGCAATGCCAAAATCCTGTGCATGAGTGGATTGTTGGAAAGGGTCAGGGTCCTGGACCTGACCCATTACTTTGCCGGACCTTATTGTACGCGGCTGCTGGCCGGTCTCGGCGCCGACGTGGTGAAGATCGAACGCCCGCCGTCGGGAGACCCTCTGCGCAGATTCGGCCCCTTCGCTTCTCGCCCCGGCGTGGCCCTGGCGACGGAAGGCGGCGCCCCTGCGGAAGATGGAGCCTGGCACCTGTATCTGAATGCTGGGAAGCGCAGCCTGGCCCTGGACCTGAAAACGGCGCCGGGGCGGGAAACGTTGTTGCGACTGGCGGAGCAGGCCGACGTGCTGGTGGAAAACTTCGCGCCAGAAACCCTCGGCAGGATGGGGCTGGGCTATGAGGCGCTGCGCCAGGCCAATCCGGCCCTTGTAGTGACTTCTATCAGCAACTTTGGGCAAAGCGGCCCCTACCGCGACTGGAAAGCCGCTGAGGTGAACCTGTATGCCATGGGCGGGTTGATGAACATCACGGGCGAGCCTGACCAAGAACCGTTGAAGGAAGGTGTGCCATTGGCGCAGCTTGGCGCAGGGCAAAATGCCTTTGTGGCTACTATGGCGGCACTGATGTATACCGAGGAGACAGGGGAAGGTCAGCATATCGACATATCTATTGCCGAATACGCTACCAACATCCTGGAAAACGCCCTAATGCAGTACAGCTACTCGGGTCAGGAGTACACCCGGGTCGGCAATCGGGGCTATGGGCGGGCCGCGTGGGGCATCTACCCCTGCCGCGACGGTTTCGTCGGTATCATTGCCGGACCTGACCATCGCTGGCCCGAGGTCGCCCGCATCATGGAGCGCGAGGAGCTGTCCGACCCCCGATTTGCTTCCCGCCGAGGCCGCCAGGACAATGCCGACGAGGTGGACGCCCTGATGCTGCCCTGGCTGATAGAGCATGACAAGGTGGATATATTCAAGGCCGGTCAGGAGAGCGGCCTGGGCTTCAGCTTCGTTGCCACAATGCAGGATATTCTGGAGATGGAACAGCTCCTGTCTCGGGAATATTTTGTCGAGTTGGAGCATCCGGCCGCCGGGAACCTTCGCTACCCGGGAGCGCCCATCTCCTGTGAAGCGGAGGCCAATGCCTGGGTCTTTCGGCGAGCGCCTCTATTAGCCGAACACAGCGCTTCCGTCCTTCACGACTGGCTGGGCTACGACGCCATGCGCCTGTCGGCTCTGACGGAATCGGGGGCTGTCTGGAGCGACCAATGCTGACCCCGACCACCAAACAGCCTCTGAAGAACTACCGTATACTGGACCTGTCGCGCATCTGGGCCGGCCCATATTGCACCAAGCTGATGGCCGACATGGGCGCAGAAGTCATCAAGATGGAGTCCCTTAGCGTATATGACTCCCATCGCGGGCCGGTTAGCCCGGCTCGGGGCATCGCGGCCTACCCCGACGGCGAACCCGGCGAAGAGCCCTGGAACCGCAACGGCTGGTTCAACTGTCTGCATATGTCCAAATCCGGCATTACGCTGGAACTGACCAGCGACAAAGGCCGCGGGATTTTCGAGCGGTTGGTAGCCATTAGCGACGTTCTAATTGAAAACTTCCGTCAGGGCAGCCTGGAAAGGCTGGGATATGATTACGCCGCATTGCGCAAGCACCGCCCTGACCTGATTTACGTCTCCATGCCGGCTTTTGGCAACACTGGGCCCTGGAAAAGCTACTTGGGATACGGCATCGGACAGGAGCAGCTTTCCGGCATGGCCCACCTAACCGGCTATCCCGGAGACGGGCCGATGAAGTCGGGCATCAACCATGGCGACCCTATTACCGGCTCCCACGCCGCCGGTCTGTTGCTGGCCGCGCTGCGCCGCCGCCGCCGCACCGGCAAAGGGATGTATATCGACGTTTCCCAACAGGAATCGTCGGTAGCTCTGATGGGCGGTGAACTTCTTTCGTTCCAGATGACCGGACAAGAGCCGGAACGCATTGGCAACCGCTCCCGCTGGTACGCGCCTTGCAACACTTATCCCTGCCAGGGTGAGGACCGCTGGATAACCATTGCCGTCACCAGTGATAGCCAGTGGGCCTCGCTGGCGTCGGTCATGGGCGGGCCGAAACTGCCGGATACTCATCAATCACCGGACGCCCGCCATTCACCTTATGCCCGTAATCCAGCGGATACCCGCCATTCAGCGGATACCCGTCATTCCCGCGAAGGCGGGAACCAAGAGGCGCTAAACCTCGCCGACGACCCTCGCTTCGCTACAGTGGACGCGCGGCTTTCCCGGCAGGATGAGTTGGACGCTATCATCAGCGCCTGGACGCGGGAGCAGGACGCATCCGCCCTGGCCGAGCGGCTGCAAGGGGCGGGCATCCCCTCTGGGCCGGTGCTGCGCGGTCCCGACCTGCTGGCAGACCGGCACTACGGGGACCGGGGAACGTTCATAAGCGTTGACCATCCCCAAGTAGGCCCCAAGCGATACCCCGGATTGCCCTGGAAGATGTCGGCCACCCCCGGCCAAGTTCGGTCTCCCGCTCCCACGCTGGGACAGCACAACCGCGAGGTCTACGGGAGTCTGCTGGGGTTAAGCGGTAAGGAAATAGATGAGCTGGAGTCCGGCGGCGTTATCGGCACCAAGCCTACAGGCTCGCGGATTATCTGAAGGGAGGCGACAGGTTGACTGAAAGAGAAGTCATTTACGAAATCAAGGATGGCATCGCATACATCACGCTGAACCGTCCGGAGAAGTTGAACGCCATCAACCCAGAGATGCGCGAATTGCTGTGGGACGCCTTTCAAGACGTGAAGGACAACCCAGAGGTGCGATGCGCCATTGTCACCGGGCGAGGGCGCGCCTTCTCCACCGGGCACGACCTGGTTGCTATGGCTAATGCCCGCGCCAATGAAGGCCCTTCCACTGGTGACTTGTACGTTGAGCAGTCAAAAATCTGGAAGCCCATTATCTCGGCCATCAACGGCGTGTGCCTGGCGCAGGGGTGCGGCATAGCCTTGGGCAGCGATATTCGCATCGCCTCCAGCGAGGCCAGGTTCGGCTGGCCGCAAGCCAAGCGAGGCATATCATCGGTCAGCGGGCCGGCGTTGCTGTCTCAGGTGGTGCCGCGCAACATCGCCTTCGAGTTCCTCTTCACCGGCGAGTTCGTGGACGCCCAGAAAGCACTGGAACTGATGCTGGTAAACTATGTCGTCTCTCCGGAAGAGGTTATGCCCCGAGCGGAAGAGATGGCCCGAAAGATAACCGCCAACGCTCCCCTTTCCCTTGCCGCCATCAAGGAGGCATCCATTAAGGGAAGCGAGATGGGGCTGGAAGACCGCGTGGCCTTTGCCCAGAAGAAGCGGGATGAGGTTCTCGAAACAGAGGACGCCCAGGAAGGCGTGCTCGCTTTCGCCGAAAAGCGCGCCCCGGTCTGGAAAGGGAGATAGTTCGGCCTTTCAGGGCAATTGCATTGGCCGGTTTAATACCCGTCATTCCCGCGTCCCTAGTCATTCCCGCGTAGCTTGTCCCCGTGAAAACAAGGAACGGGAACCCAGGGCCTGAATTGAATATCGTATAGGTAAAATTCAGCGAATTTCGCCTTTCGGATCCTGTTTCCGCAAGAGTCACGGGGCTGAAATTTCAAAGGCGATAGCCCGGTTTGGCATCCTCCAAATTGCAGTAGCAGACTGCAAAGGGCGTGCTAGAATAGACCGGATCGCCGCGCTTTTCGCTAATCCTAGCCAATTTTAGTGGGAGTGGAATTCTATGGCTACTTTGACTACGCCAGAAACTGTTTCCATGAGCCCCGCCGGGCTGAACAGGGTCGCCCAATTGTTCGAGCGGCAAATCGGCGAGGGAGTGCATCCCGGCGCCGGATTGGCCGTTTACCGCTACGGTCAGCCTGTGCTGGACATCTACGGCGGTGTCGCCGACAACAATACGGGCCGGCGAGTGGACGCGGACACGATGTTTGTGCTGTTCTCCTCGACGAAGCCCCTAGCCGCCGCCTGCGTCTATATGCTAAAGGAACGGGGCAGGCTTGAATGGGACGACCCCATCGTAAAGTTCTGGCCGGAGTTTGGGAAATACGGCAAGGACAAGGTAACCGTCCGCCATCTGCTCAGCCACAAAGGGGGCTTCCCTGATACCCCGGCTCACCTTCCGTGGACTGACTGGGGCGACTGGGACAAGGTCTGCGCTGCGATGGAGAATGCCATTCCCAAATTCGAGCCGGGTTCGACCCTGGCTTACCATCCCATCAACTATGGGTGGGTTATCGCCGAGCTGGTGCGCCGCATAGACG
The DNA here is from genome assembly GCA_965199995.1 of Dehalococcoidia bacterium. Lineage (GTDB taxonomy): Bacteria > Chloroflexota > Dehalococcoidia > Lucifugimonadales > UBA3495 > VXOI01. The sequence continues at coordinate 1,304,789 of OZ241328.1, forward strand.
GCCGCACCTTTGACCGCTTCATGTCTGAAGACCTGACCGCCCCCCTGCGGATGAACGACACCTATGTCGGTCTGCCGGAGAACCTGGAAGACCGGGTATCCAGGATACACTTGATGGAGGAGGACGCCGATACCAACGGTTATGCGGTGACCTTCGACCGGCCAACAGTGCATCGAGTCATCTGCCCCGGAGCTAACGGCATCGCCACTGCCGGCGACCTGGCGAGGTTCTACGCCATGATGGAGCGCCAGGGGGCACTGGACGGCGGCAGGGTGTTGCGTTCGGAAACTGTTGTAGAGGGTATTACCATACAGGCGGAAGGCATTGACCAGTCGTTGGGGCTGTTCGCTCAGCGCGCTCTCGGCCTTGCCTTGGCCGACGAGCGAATGGGACGCCCCGGCGGCCACCCGCTGAACACCTTTGGCCATGGCGGCGCCGGCACCTCCATCGGCTGGGCCGACTTGGACACCGGCCTCGCCGTGGGCTACATCACTAATGGATTCAGGGGCAACGAGAGCAACAACCGGCGGCTGGCCGAAATTTCCCAGGCGGTGCGGGACGCCTGTAACTAGAGCAAGTCGAGCCGAAAGGAAGGGGGCAGGCATGACGCCTGCCCCCTTCCTTTGCCCTGTCAGGTGTGGTGGCTATGTGAGGCGGAGAAGGGCCTCCGCATTGCCAGACATATGCTTCCGGAGGGCATCATCTCCCAGCTCCTGCCAGAAGGGCCAGTTGATGACCATCTCGGCAGTATCGGGGAAGTGAGCTTCGCCGTGAGGATAGTCGGACTGGTGCATCAAAGCCTCGGTGCCTAGCAGGTCGATGCAGGCCTTGGTCATGGCCGCGCCCTCGAAAGGCTCGGCGCCGCAACGGAAGCGGCCCATCTGGGCGTACTCGATGGGTTTGTAGTCGGTCTTGGGCGTAGTGCCGGAGACGTAGTTGCACATCTCTTCCAAGCGGATAAGCCAGTGCGGGAGCCAGCCGTGGCCTACTTCAGCGGCCCCGGCATTCAGATTGGGAAAGCGGTCGAAAACCTTGCCCACTATTAGGTAGGACAGTAGTCGGGCGGCGCCCCAGGGGTGCGCTGCGGTTCGAGCCACAGCGATATTGCCCCACATATCGCGATAGCCGGGGAAGTAGGGCGGCTCAAAAGTGAAGCTGTGATGCAAAATCGGCAGATGCTCCTCGTTCAGCGTCTCGAAAAGCGGGTCCACCGCCGGGTGGTCTATGGGCATTCCCTCGGGCAGGATGACGGCCACGGCTACGGCCCACCTCTCTTTAGACACGGCCTTGACCTCGTTGACCGCCCACTCGATGTCTGCGGCGGGAGCTAGGATAATGCTGCGCAGGCGTTCCGGGTCGGCGCTGCAATACTCCCCCATATAGCGGTGGTAGGCCGAGTAAAGTCCCTCGGCCAGGGTCACGTCCTCAATTCCCGTGAGGCCGTTGGCCCAGGTGCCGGGGATGATAACGTCAACATCTCTCCCCTCGAGGTCCATATCGGCTAATCGGCCGGCGGCGTTTTCGTCGCTGACGCCCTTCTGCGGGTCAACGCGGTGATGCCCCGAAGACTTGGTAACGCGCCCTTCCAGAGCGCCGCGACCACCGGCGACAGCGGCCTGGTCATCGCCCTGGGGAGCTTCCCCGGGGAAGCGGTCGAAAGGGATGGACGCAATGCTAAGGGCGTTGTAGTTGCCGACGGTGCGGATGTAAGGCTTCAGCTCGTCCAGACGGGGGCGAAAGCTGGGGTCCACATATTTTACAAGGGTATCCAGGCTGGGGTTGACATGGGTATCAATGTCTATGACTCGGTAACCTTTCTTCATTACATCTTCTCCCTTGGTCGCATTTGGGGCCTTGGTCGCGTTCTCGGGAATTCAGGGTTTCAGGTATCGGGACAGCCATTCTAGGCAACGGCCCCAAGCCATCTGGGCGGCCTCGGGGCGGTAGCTCTCGCGGGTGTCGGACATAAAGGCATGACCAGCTCGCGGGAAACTGACGAACTCGAAGGTCTTCCCGCTATGCTCCAGTATCCGGCCCAAACGGGCCACATCGTCGGGCGAAGGGTTGGCATCGTCATCGCCGAAGAGGGCCAGCATAGGACAGCCCAGACCGGCAGCCAGCTCTCCGGGCGGGGTTGGGTTAACCTCCGTAGGCTGGAAGAGGCCGTTGGAGTAGAAATTTACGAAGACGTCGAATTGAGCTCCGCTGCTGGCGAATACGAGCCCTAGCCTTCCGCCGGAGCAGAAGCCCACAACGCCTATCCGGTCGTTGACATAGGCGCTGCCTCTAAGGAAGTCGAGTCCGCCGTTGAGGTCGCCAACGGTCTGAGCGTTGAGGCGGGAGTTCAGCGCTTCGCGGGCTAGGGCGAGGTCGTCTTCCTCGACAACCGCAAGAAACCCGTCGCGGCTGTACAGGGCCGGAACGATGGCGGCGTAGCCAAGAGCGGCGCAGCGGCGGGCCATGTCCTTCATGTGTTCTTCGTAGCCGTGGATGCCGTGGACCAGCAACAAGCCGGGATGAGCCTCTTCTCCGGACGGCCGGGCCACATAGGCAGGCACAGCGTCGCCCCCGTAGCCGCTGACTGTGGCGTCGTAGGCGATTATGTCCGCCGGATGGTAAACAGCGCCTGGCGGCAGGACTCGGGAAATCAAGGATTCACCCCCCCAAACTGTCGTTCCGGCCCGAATGCCCGCATTCTAAGGAGAGAAAAGTGGGCTTGCAACTTTCGCTTGCCCGCCGCCGGGCAAATCCCGCTGAGAGCTATCAAATCCGCTACGCCCCTAACCTGCCATTCCCGCGAAAAGCGGCTGTCTGAATCAGGATTAGCCGGATTTCATGATGTTCCTAATCCAGAGCATCCTATGATATTGATAATCCTGATTCAGATAATTACTTTGGAAAAGGTTCTGAATGACTGAAAAGGGCTGTTGCCGGAAACGGGAGGCCAGTAAAATAGAACAGTGCTTGAACTGCTGAAGACCTACTTTGGCTACGACTCTTTCCTTCCGCTCCAGGAAGAAATTATCGCGTCTGTGATGGACGGGCGGGACTGCTTCGCGTTGATGCCCACCGGCGGCGGAAAGTCCCTCTGTTACCAGCTTCCGGCCATGGCTCTCTCGGGCGTTACGCTGGTGGTATCGCCCCTCATCGCGCTGATGAAAGACCAGGTGGACGCGATGCAAGCCAACGGGCTTCCTGCGGCGTTCATCAACAGCACGCAGACGCCGGACGAGCAGCGGCAGATAGTTAAGCGAATTCGCTCCGGTGAGATAAAACTGGTTTACGTAGCCCCGGAACGGGTTATCGAACCCTGGTTCGTCGGCTTGCTTCCTACCCTTAACGTCAGCTTGATTGCCATAGACGAGGCTCACTGCGTTTCCGAATGGGGCCACGAGTTTCGTCCTGCTTATCGCGGGCTGGCAAGTCTGCGCCTCGCTTGTCCCTCCGCGTCCGTTATCGCCTTAACGGCCACTGCGACCGAGCGCGTGCGGGCCGACATTTTAGCTCAATTAGGGTTGCGAGCGCCTCAATCGTTCATATCAAGTTTCAACCGCCCTAATCTTACCTACTCGGTAGTTCCTAGAGAGAGGGACTTGTCCTCGCTTTTTTCGCTGCTGGAGAGCCATCGGGACGAGTCAGTCATTATCTACTGCGGTTCGCGCAAGACAACCGAGGAGATGGCGGATTCGCTAAAGGCGCAGGGTTTCGCGGCCGAGGCTTATCACGCGGGGCTGGGCTTGGAGGTTCGCCGGGCCACGCAGGAGCGTTTCATCCTCGACCGCACCCCCATCATAGTGGCGACCATCGCCTTCGGCATGGGCATTAACAAGCCGGACGTGAGACTGGTGGTGCATCACGACCTGCCCCGCAGTGTCGAAGGGTATTACCAAGAGACCGGACGAGCAGGACGCGACGGCCAGCCCGCCGAATGCGTCCTTTATTTTTCTTACGCCGGGAAAGCCCAGCAGGAATACTTTATCCGGCAGATGGAAAACCCGGAAGAGCGCGAACGCGCCCGCTGGCGGCTGAATCAGGTAATATCGTTATGTAGCCTTTCCGCCTGTCGCCGTAAGTTCTTTTTGGAATACTTGGGTGAAGAGTGGCCCCAGGATAACTGCGGCGGCTGCGACAACTGCGTTCTGCCGCGAGAACAGTACAACGCCACCGAAATCGCCCAGAAAATACTCTCGGCAGTAGTGCGAACCGGCGAGCGTTTTGGGGCGGCCCACGTTATCAGTGTCTTGCGCGGTAGCCGGGGCGAGAGGATCCGCCAGCAAAACCACGACCAACTATCGGTCTACGGCATCGCCGCCGACTACCCCCATGGCGAGCTACGGGACTTGGTGGAAGAATTAAAGCGTATCGAGTTTCTGGTGGCGGGGGATGGCGAATATCCTACCCTCCGCTTGACTCCCCGGGGCCGGGAGTTCTTGAAGAACCGCGAAACGCTGACACTGCTCCATCCTATCCATCGCCGGGCGGAGCCGCTTTCCGGAAGCCGCAGGGTTGGTCAGGCGGCTAACCGCGACGGCGGCGCCGGAAACTACGACGCAGGGCTGTATGACGAGTTGACTGAGCTGCGCAAGGCTATCGCCACGGAGCGCGGTCTGCCGGCGTTTATGATTTTCAGCAACCGGAGCTTGCAGGATATGGCCCGCAAACCGCCAAGAACCCCGGCGGAGTTCGCCCTCGTTTCAGGGGTAGGCCGGGCCAAGCTGGAAGACTTGGGCCCGATATTTCTATCCTGCATCAATACCTATATCAGCAAACACGGGATACTAGAGACCGGCCACGCCGCTAAGTCGCCTGTTTCCATCGAACCGGCTTCGCGTGCTATTAGCCGGTCTGTTCAGGAAACCGGATGCATCATCTCCTCCGGGGCGTCGCTGGAGGAAGCAACGGCCAAGCGCGGCTTGTCGGCCCAGACCATAGTGGGCCACATCGAGGGGCTGGTAGAGTCTGGCATAAGCGTAGAGTGGGCGCACCTATTGCCACCACCGGAGCGGCGGGCGGCAATCGAAGTAGCCTTTGAGACAGTAGGCGATAACCCGCTGCGCCCGGTGTGGGAAGAATTGAACGGTGGGTACAGCTACAACGAAATCCGGCTTGCCCGGCTGGCATGGCGGAAAGGCAAGCAGTCCGGCTCGCCGCAACGCCAGCCGTTTCCCCCCCCCGGGTGTAGCGCCCCCCGGTGCTCCGGGTTCCACCAAAAGGGATCCCCATTATATTCAACAACAGGAGGATTCCCCTAATTAGATTCTGTCAACAGGGGAAGAGACAGAGCAGCCGCCGGCAGGTCTGCCCCTCTGGTTGGCGCCTTTATAGACCCAAGGCTACCGCCAGTTCGCGGTGATGTTGCCTTGGGTCGCCGAGGAAGGAGTAAAGGGTACGTGAAGCGGCGGTGTGCAGGGTGAGGCCGTACTCGGTCATGCTGCCGACGCCGGCGTGAACCTCGTGGGCGTAATTGCAAGCCTCATAGTAACCCTCGCTGGCAACGGCTTTGGCCAGGCTGACGCTGCTGGCAGCGTCGCGACCCAAGTCCAGCTTCCATAGGGCCTCGTAGGTAGTCCAGCGGGCCGCATCGAGATGATTGACCAAGTTGATGATCTGGTCTTGGACGCGCTGGAAACGCCCGATGGGGGTGCCGAACTGGATGCGGGTGCGGCTGTAGTCCACAGACACCTCGTAAACCGCCTGACAGCCCCCGACCTGGTACGCGCTCATTACCGGGATGCCTTTGGCGATGGCCCGCGACCAAGCATCCCAGCCGCCGGCGATTCTGCCGCCCAGCACATTCACGGACTCGGCCGACACGTTGTTGAAGCGGACCTCGGCCAGGTTCCAAGCGAATCCCGCCAATCCCCGCGCCCGCACGCCCGCGGCATCGGCGGGAACAACGGCCAGGCCTACATCACCGGTCTCCTCTGAGCGGACGGCGCAGAGGTAATGGCTGGCGCTTTCTCCGTCGAAAACATACGCTTTGACGCCGTTTACCTTCAACCCGTCGCCATCGGCGGCGGCGGCGGTGCGGACGTCTCGCTTCTCCCAGCCATAATCGCGCTCGGTGATGGCGGGAACCAGCCGCATCTCACCGCGGGCGATGCAGGGCAGCCATTCGCGCTTCTGATCCTCCGTGCCGCCCTCCAGAACAGTCAGGGCGGAGAAAACGGCGGAAGTGAGGTGGGGGCCGGGGACGGGGCCGCGCCCCAGCTCCTCGAACAGCACTCCCGCGTCGGTGAAAGAGCCGCCCTCCCCGCCATAGTGCTCGGGAATCAGGATGCCCAGCCACCCCGTGGCGGCGAGCTGCCCCCATGGCTCCAAGGTCGTTGTCTCGTCGGGAGAGGCTATCTGTAATAGCGTTTCTTTGCTGTATTCCTGAGATACCAGGCGGCGAGCCGCCGCCTTCAACATTTCCTGTTCCGGGGTTAGAGAAAGGTCCATTTCTGTCCTCTGGATTTGCGACAATGTTATTTACGAAGAAAGAGACGCGCCATTGCGTCTATATTTTGCTTCAGGAGTTACCCGAGGGCGCCGGCACGCTCGCGTATCTCGCGGCCGATTCCAATGCGGCGGGCCATGATAACCTTCTGAATATCGGTGGTGCCGCCCGGGTGGATGGCCACGATGCCGGCGCGGGAGTGCGCTTCTATATGGCCCTCGGCGGCGCCCAGCTCCGAGTCATGGGTCAGGCCCGAGGGGCCTAAAATATCCAGCATCGCTTGAGCCATACGGAGCCCGGAAGTCTTGCGCATATATGAAGCCTGCGGGCCTTCATAGGTTATGTTGGCTCCGCTATGGCGCATCCAATAATTGCGAAGGTTGAGCAGGCGTACGATTTCCGCTTCGACGTAGACATCAATAAGCCGGTCGCGCACGTCAGGGTCCTTAGTCATCGGTTCGCCCCGGCGCTGGGTGTTGCGGCAGTGGTCAAAGAGACGGTCAACCAGCCAGTTGCGCCCGATGCGCCCGCCGGTTCCGTGCTCCAGCTCCAGGTGGGTGGTTGCTACTTTCCAGCCCTGGTTTTCTCCGCCGACTAGGTTAAAGGCCGGCACCCGCGCATTGTCGAAATAGACGGTCTGTTTGACTCCGGAACCGGCCCCCGACTCGCCTCCGGAAATCAGCAAGTCCATCGGCTGAATAGTAATGCCGGGCAGATGAGACGGAACCATAAACCAGCCGAGGTTTTCATGGCGTTTGGCCTCAGGGTCGGTGACGGTGATGGTCCACATATAGTCGCAGCCGTGGGAGCTGCCGACGTAGATTTTCTGACCGTTCAGGACATAGTCGTCGCCGTCGCGGATGGCGGTGGTCTTCACATTGGCGAGGTCGGAGCCGGCCTCTGGTTCCGACAGTAGCTGCCAGGTGCGCACCCGGCCGGTGAAGATGGGCGGCAGGAAAGCCTGTTTCTGCTCTTCGGACCCCCACACGAGGATGGAGTTGCCGCCGAGCCGTCCGCCGGAGTCGTAATAGGGCGGGAGGGTCAGGCCAAAGGAATCAATTTCCTCTTCGATGACGACGGCGCTGTCTACGTCGAGCCCGCCGCCGCCGTATTCTCTGGGGGCAGTGGGCCAGAGCCAGCCCTTGTCCCCCAGCTTGCGGCCCAAGTCGCGGCGAAGCTGATACTGCTCCCAGGTCAGGTCGGCCGGGTCGGCGGGATGCTCTATGCCACCGGGAACGTTATCCTTCAGCCAGGCGCTGACATCGAGGCGAAAGGCTTCCTGTTCGGGCGTGTAGCGCGGTTCAAAGTCCATGGGGCCTCCGGGTTAGTCGGTGTAGAAATAAGGCCGAATTTGTTCCTCCGGGATATATTGGCACGCTTGCTTGTAAACGCTGAAGAGGGTTTTCGGGAACATCTAGCGGTGTCTTGTAACCGAGAAGGTTTCTCTACGCCCCCCTTGAGAAACTCTCCTGAGTTTTATGGGGCTACCCTCTTGTTTATGGGTGTTAAACCCGAATCTATGGAGTGCCGAGACCATTTCCAAGCCGGACAATCGCCTTAGTCTAGGCATTCACCGGTTCCACTTCATAGACCATGACGATATAAGGATTAGGGGTCGCCAATCCAAAATCTGCAGGATCATCGTCTTCCAAGAGGTGGCGCACGACATCCCGGATGTTATCTACCAATTCGTCCAAGGTGCGAGATTGGGTTACAGCGGAAATTTCAACGAATGATGCTACGCAATAGCCTTCGCTCCGGCTAATTCCGGCCTTTACGGTCGATTTTAGCGGCGTGTTTGTCGTTCCTTACTCTTGATGACCCCTTGAAGTTTACTGCGAGCGCAGGGCCCGGCCCGGCAACGCCCCGGTATGTACGCCATTATCCACCACTAGGGCGCCATTGACTATGACGTGGGATATGCCGTCGGGATACTGCTTAGGCTCCTCAAAGGTGGCGTTGGCCTTGACGGTTGCCGGGTCGAAGACAACCACGTCGGCCTTCATGCCGTCGCGGAGGATGCCGCGGTCCTGCAAGCCGAGCCGCTGCGCCGGCGCCGAGGTCATCTTGCGCACGGCGTCCTCCAGCCGGAATAGACCCTCGTCGCGGGCAAACTGCCCCAGCACATAGGGAAAGGTGCCGTAGGTACGGGGATTGGGCATATCGCCAGTGAGCAGCCCGTCGGAGCCGACCATCTGCGCTGGGTGGTAGGCGATGGCGCGTATATTATCGGGATTGCCCGTGCGGGCCACGAAGGCCACCTCCAGATTCTCCTCAATCAGCATATCGCAGATGGCGTCCACCATGCGTTTGCCTTGATACCTGGCCAAGTCGCCGAGGGAGCGGCCCTCCCATTCCTTGTTGTTGGGGACGTTGCTGAATATGTAGTGGTCCAAGGTCAGGCCCCACATAGGCTCGACGGCATCGCCGATTTCGTCGCGCACCGCCTGTTGGCGGATGCGGTTGAGCAGCGCGGTTGGGCCGCCCTCGTGCACCCAGTAGGGCAACAGCGAATGCAGAATGGTGGATGCGGCGGCATAGGGATACTGGTCAAAAGTGACGTCCACGCCGGAGTCGCGGCCTTCGTCCACCAGGGCCACCATCCGCTCGCCCATGCCGTCCACCGGGTTATGGTAATGGGAGATATGGACGGGAACGCCGCTGCGACGGCCTATGGCGATGACTTCGCGGAAGGGGTCCAGCAGCCGGTCGCCCAAGGAATAGCGGGCATGGCTCATATAGAATCCGCCCAAATCTGCGATGGCTTCGCACACCGCCACCAGCTCGTTGGTGTCGCTGAAAGCTCCGGGGGGATAGGTCAGTCCGGTGGAGAACCCGAAGGCGCCATCCTGCATCGCTTGCCGCGCCAGTTCCCGCATCCGGGTCAGCTCTGCCTCAGTAGGTAGCCGGTCGTCCCAACCCATCGCTTCCACTCTAATGGCGGCGTGGGGAGCCATGAATGCGACGTTGCAGGCCGCCCGGCCATCGAAGAGGTCGAGATACTCGCGCACGGACCCCCAGCGGACGTCGGGGGGCGGCGTGCCGTTCACTGCCGCCAAGTAATACAGCAGTTGCTCTAGTTTTTCGGGCGAGGCCGGGGCATAGGACAAGCCATCCATGCCCAGAAGCTCGGTAGTCACGCCCTGCCGCAGTTTAACCTCGTGATGCGGCTCCGAGAGAAGGACCAAGTCGGAATGGGAGTGCATGTCAATGAATCCGGGGCAGATGACGCTTTCGCCTACGTCAATTGTCCGGGCGGCCTCTACGCCGTCGTCCCCGGAGCGCACGATGGTCACCGTGTCGCCGTTGATGCCGACGCCGCCCCGGAACCAGGTCTGGCCGGTGCCGTCAACAATATGCCCGTTGCGCAGATACAGGTCGAACATGATGGAACCTCCCAAGACCGCGTTCCCCATAACTTACCACAAGCCGGGTAATTTGGCGGCATTCTCAATATGCCTTTGATATTGCGGTGAGTCTCGGACGCGCTCCCCGTAATCCCCAGGAGCTTGCCTCAGGAAAACAGAGGGCGGGAACCCTTGCGCCGTCCATTCCTGCCGCACTGTCATTACCGCCCTTTCTCCGTCATTCCAGCGAAAGTAGGAACCCACATCCCGCGGTTCAGAGAACCGACCCCGCTGGAGCTCATGGATTCCCGCGAAAGCGGAAATGACGGAAGGGGAGCGGAATTCAGGGGCCTACATATTGCTTATACACTGGTTGCCCGCCGGCGCGTCTCGGCAACGTGATAATACCCTGAGCATACAGCAAGTTCAGTTGTTCTTGACTACTCAGCCCTGCGCCACGTTCAGGCAAATAATCCCTCAACGACCTAGGTGTAGCCCAATGCCGTCCCACGGTCGTGGGGTCAAAGTTCTGCCACGGTGAACCGCTTGGGCCGGAGCGGCGGCCCGGCCCAGTCAAGTAATTAGTTTGAAACCTACCGCGTTCATCCTGATGGACAAATCGGTCTTCTATAGTTCCAGCATTCTCTGGGCCATCATGGTCAGATAGGCCATCATGTCGCTTTCTCCCCGGAAGGAACGTATGGCCTGGAGCAGGTCCGGGAGCTTGCCGGTGACGTTGGTGACCACGTTCTGATAGGCACTCTCCGACTCTAGGGTCCAATGCCAAGTGTCTCCAAAGGCGGTAATCTGGGCTGCGGGCTGCTCTGTTCACGGAACAGCACATTGTAAGCGGCATTAGAGTTAAAGAGCGGGTCGAGATATATCAGGTCAATGCTGGTGTCAGCGACACGTTCCCGCAAGATTGGCAAATTGTCTCCGAAGTACAGTTGATTTCTCCATCCCGATGGAGTCATTGCTGGTACTCCTTAAAATCCTGCGTAGCGGCATTATAGAACTAATGTTTGTTTGTCCGCTTGTTACAGACACGAGACTTTCAGGTAAACCTTGCCAGCCCCTGCCCCGGTAGCTATGATTGCGGCAGCTATCCGTATCCGGGAGGGCCCTTTAATGTCCACCGTTTCCATTGACCACATCGCCATGCCCACGGCCAATGCCGAGCGGCTGATTGCGTTCTACAAGCGGCTAGGGTTCACTATCAACGATGAAGAGGAGTGGCGGGCGGGCGAGGCTAACATTTTCTCGATACAGATAGGCGATTCCAAAATTAACGTGCACCCCGAGGGATACGTGGCCGGGCTGCGGGGGCCTTCGGCGGTTCCCGGCTGCGCCGACATCTGCTTCGTCTGGGAAGGCACAGTGGAAGAATGCCAGGAATGGCTGGCCGCCGCCGGGGTTGAGGTCATCCTCGGGCCTTCGCCGCGCAAGGGCGGCCGGGACTTCGGCCGGGCGCCATCCCTCAGCCTCTACGCCCGCGACCCGGATGACAACCTGCTGGAATGGATGACCTACTCTTAGCTTTCGGCGCAAGGCGCAGAAGCGCAATGCAAGACAGCCCCCTGCAGTAGCGGGAATGACTAGACGGATAAGGAAGGGATTCTATGGCGATGATGACCGGCAAGGATGCCCTGGTGCGGATGTTGATAGCCGAGGGTGTTGACCACATTTTCGGGAACCCCGGCACCAGCGAAACCCCGATGATGGACGCCCTGCAGGACTTCCCGCAAATTAAATACATCCAGGCGCTGCAGGAAGGCACCGCCGTGGGGATGGCCGACGGCTATGCCCGGGCCACCGGCCGGGCGGCCTTCGCTAACATCCATATCGCCGGCGGGCTGGCCAATGGTATCAGCGCCCTCTACAACGCCTATCGCGGCGGAACTCCGGTGGTGCTTACCGCGGGTAATTCTGATACCCGAATGCTGCTCAGTGAGCCTACGCTGTCGGGCGATCTGGTTCAGATGACCCGCCAGTACACCAAGTGGAGCCACGAAATTCATCATGCAGCGGATATACCAGGGGCGGTGCGCCGGGCTTTCAACGAGGCCAAAACTCCCCCCACCGGGCCTACTTTCCTCTCCTTCCCTTGGGACACGATGGACGTTCAGGCCGACATAGACATCATTGGGTCGAGCCGGGGCTATCACCGGATACGGCCCGACCGCGACGCGCTGGAGCAGGCTTCCCGTCTGCTGGCGCAGGCGGAAAACCCGGTCATCATTATCGGCGACCGCATAGCCCAATCCGGCGGCGTGGAGCAGATGGTTCAGGTGGCCGAGCGTCTAGGGGCCAAGGTTTTCGCCGCGTCTTTCTCCGAAGTCAACTTTCCCACCAGCCACCCGCTGTGGTCGGGAATGCTGAATACCAGCAGCCCGGTGACCCGGCGCTTGCTCTCTGGTGCGGACGTGGCCCTGGCGGTGGGGGCCAACGTCTTCTCCTCCTTCCTTTACGTGGACGTGCCATTGCTCGACCCCACAACCAAGCTGGTGCATCTAGACAGCGCCACCAGCGAAGTGGAGAAGAACTATCCCACCGAGGTAGGCGTTTTCAGCGACCCGGCCACCGGGCTGGCGGAGCTGGCCGACGCGCTAGAGCAGGATATGTCGGCCTCGGCGAAGGAAGCCGCGGCGACCCGGATGGCGGAGATGGGGGAGCGCCGCCGCCGAGCCAGAGAGGAGTATCAGCAGCGGCTCCGGCAACGCTGGGACAATAACCCGATGGCCGTGGAGCGCATGATGCACGAGCTGGCCGCCGCCGTTCCTCCCGGCACCATCGTGGCCGATGAGGCCGTGACGTCGCGCCCGGCTATGATGCAGGAGTTCCAGTTCGACGAGCCAGGCACCTTCTTCGGCATCCAGGGCGGCGCTCTGGGGTGGGCGATGCCGGGGGCCTTGGGCCTGAAGCTGGCCCGCCCGGACCGTCCGGTGCTGGCGGTGGTGGGCGACGGCGCATCCATGTACACCGTGCAGGCGCTCTGGACCGCCGCCACTTTCAATATCCCGGTGGTCTACGCCATCTGCAACAACCGGGCCTATCGCATCCTGAAGGTCAACATGGATATCTACCTAAAGCGTATGCTTAACGACGAGGAGCGAGTCAGCGATTACACCGGCATGGACTTCGCCAACCCCCTCGATTTGTCGGCTATTGCGCAGGGCATGGGCGTTGCCAGCGAGAAAATCACGGACCCGGCGCAGATTGGCCTAGCGGCCCGCCGAATGTTCGAGAGCGGCAAGCCCGGCCTGCTGGATATCAGCATAGACGGCTCCCTCTGAAAGAATCTCCCAGCCCCAGGGAAACCCGTGGCTTGGCGGTCGGGTGCGTTTGTTGACTAATTCGGGAAACCCAAATTCCGGCATCGTCAAATTGACAGCATAAATTCGCTGTCATAACCTGTATCATAGTTTTTATTTATCCTCCCAGACGCGCCGGCAGCAGAAAATGGCACCGTGGGGAGTCCCCAGCCCATCGGAGGCTTGATGACAGCGCTTTCAATACCCTTTGACCCCGACTCGGGATCTACCCGTCGTAATCCCGGCCGGGGAGTTCGGAGAATGGTTTCCCCATCTATGGTGATCGGCCTGGGCTCCACGAGCTGCCAGATCGTTCGCCAATTAGAAGCTGGGACGGAAACCTGGAGCTCAGAGGACCGCAAAAACCTGGCCTTTCTTTACTGCGACACCCGGGAAGCCACCCGCGGCGAAATTTCCCGGGCCGCTCGATTCATTCCGCTGATTCTCCCGCATATCTCCAGCCTGCGAGATATGCGCCCGTGGATTACGGAGTGCGTGCCGGAACTGCGGTACGTGAGCCTCTCGCGGGAAGGAGCGCTGGGAACCTTTGCCAATGCAGGGCTCGCCGCCCGCTTCAACTATGGCGACATCCGCAGCTATCTGGATTCCGCCGTAGAGGAGATTTGCCCCTACTACGAAGGCACTACGTATATGCGGGTAAACATCGTAGCCTTTGCCGGCGGGGGCACTATCGGCGCGCTTCCGGTGTTGCTGGCGGCCTTGTCTGAGGTTCGCGGCACTGCCTATAACTTCAGCGTCGTGCTTCACCTTCTGCTCCCCCAACGGGGTATGTCCCGAGACCCCAACAACACCTACCAGTTGCAGTTGCGCAACTCGTATGTGATTCTCCAATTCCTGCGCTCCATCACCGGCGTGCAGGCGGGGCGGGGCGAACATACAGGCAGCGACACATTTAGTATCACGGTTTATCCGGATAAACGGATTGAAGCAATCGGACCGCATTTTGACGTTTGCCTGTTGCACCGGTCTCCGAGGGATTCCCTTCCGGTCCAGCGGAGTTACACCGCGGGAATCGTAGAAAATCTGATAGCCGACGCATGGGGAACAGGACAAGACTGGTGGTCGCGTTTCTACGAGACCATGCGAGAAGCCAATAGCCGGGAAGACGCCAAGTTCGGCTCCATCAGCTCTAGAAAAACGGGGTTGGTTGAGGGGTTTTTCACCCAGGCGGCCAAGCAGTATCTTCATAATCAGTGGCGCGCACGCCTGTAGCCGGGAGACTTAGATGACGAGGTTCAATTTCATCCGGAAGCCATCGTTAGGTAGTAAGAACAATGCCCTGCTGTCCTCCGCCGATCCCTTGTCCTTTTTGCTCGCTGGGAGGTCAGCAGGTTCAGGGAAGGGCAAAGACGCTTTCAACCAGATTGTGGGTTCTTTCCACGATGCAGTTTCCGACGCGGATAGAGCCATCAAAGCCGTCATCGAGGGCTTGCGCTACGATAGAAATGTCAGCGATCACATGGCCGTGCAGGCCAACATTAGCGTAAGAGAGGAAATGGCCCGGGCTGTCACCCTGGCAGCAGCCAAGCGCGACAATCTGCTGGAGGAAATTTCCTTCCGCTTGCAGTCCATGTTCGTGCAGAACCTGCTAGAGTCTCCGTATCAGGAACCTCCGGTGCGCCGGTGGATTAACCTGGTAGACCGCACGGGGACAAGGGATTTGCCCGTAGTGGCTGAACCGGCTCTCAGCAGGCTGGATGGCAATCGCGGCGAACGTCAGCGCCGCTTGCGCCGCTGGCAACGGGATGTCGATCAGTGGATGGAAGTTCTCTGCGTTAACAGCGCTGCTGAGGTGGCCGCCAAGCTGGTGAAAGACATTGGCGACTATTCCTCCGCTTGGACGGATACTGTCAACCAGCTACGCCGGGAATCCGGGAACGGGGGGAGACTATCCTGCGAAGTATCCGATCCTGATAATTGGGCCTTCGACAATGATGACCCCACTGTCAAAAATTTGGTCTCGGGCGTCCGGGCCCAAGAAACGGCCAGACGTATTCTCAATCACTTCCGGCTGAGTGACGCGGATGTATCTGAACTTTGTCAGGAAGTGTATGATGCGTTGGGCGGAAAGCGAATTTATGGCCCGGGCCGGATTGATTTCCTAGAACTGGAAACCATTCTGGCTTCGGGAATCGCCAACAGAATTAAGAATGCCGTGGGCATAAACGAGGATTTCCTGTCCCTGGCGACTGATGGCAGCGGCCGGGTCGGGGAAGACTTAGCCGAGTTACTGGTGGAGATGCGAATGGGCGCCGCCGCGATGGAGGAAAAGATGTGGCGGATGGGCGAAAATCGCTTTGGCCACGTCGATTCCGCCGCCGGAGTAGGCATCACCGCCCCGTCCGTTCACGATTCAGTTGTTCGCGCCTTGGGCGGAGCGCGCAAATTCGCGGCAGCGGAAGGCCCCCCGACCGACAAACATCGCTTCGAAGTTCAAATGTCTACGGTCGGTGCTTCTCTCTCTGACCTGGCTATATTCCAAGATATGGTCAATGCCTGGTACTCCTGGCACTTCGAGGAGCGCCGGGGCGAGATTGATAGCCGCAATGCCAGGGCGGAGGCGGTCAGGAAAGATTCCTGGAAACTCTATCCGGATATTGGCCAAGACTCCGGCGTCCGTCCCGCGGTTATTGAGCTGATCGACGATGACCTTCGGCAAGTTTGGAACACTCCGGGCGATGTCGCCTTGCGTCTGTCTTACGGGCATGTTCAGGATTCCGACGGAGAAGCAGTAGAAACCGTCGATAAGTCGCAACCCCAGTTACCGGGCTAGGCCGTTTTGCGGCGGATTGCCTTGCAGCGATAACCTGCGCCGTCGGCAAAGCCAGACGGCGCATTGCTTTACAGGGAAGAACCGGAAAATCCGGCAGGCTTGCCCGGCAGACTTGAACATTGCCCTCCAACAGATTTGGCGCGCCAGTAAGGAGATGTTATGCAGCAACGTCCCAGATTCAGGCTGGAAGGAAAGGTCGCCATCGTGACCGGCGCAGGCTCCAGCGGCCCCGGCGTTGGCACGGGAAAGGCCACGGCTATACTGTTCGCCCGAGAAGGGGCCAAGGTGCTGTTGGTGGACCGCTCTCTGGAGCAGTCGGAACAGACGTTGGCGGCGATTCAGGAAGAAGGAGGCGAGGCTTCGGTGTTCGTGGCGGACGTAACCAACAGCGAGGACTGCCAGGCCATGACGGAAGCCGCCGTCGAACGCTACGGGGGAGTGCATATCCTGTTCAACAACGTGGGCATACTGGGGCACGGCACCGTGGTGGACGTGGATGAGGACCATTGGGATCAGGTGCTTAACGTCAACCTGAAGTCGATGATGCTGACCAGCAAGCACGCTATCCCCCGAATGGTGGAAGCGGGAGGCGGTTCGATAATCAACGTCTCTTCCATTGCCGGCATCCGGGCCGGCAGCGGGGGCGCCGCGGTGCCTTACACCGCATCGAAATCGGGAATCATCGGCCTCACGGCTGCAATGGCCGTAACCCACGGGCGCGACAACATCCGCGTCAACTGCATCGCGCCAGGCCACATCTATACGCCTATGGTCGCCGGCGCGATGCCCGACGAATTTCGCGATCTTCGCCGACGGGCCGGGCCTCTAGGGACCGAAGGCGAAGCCTGGGACATCGGCTGGGCCGCCGTTTTCCTTGCCAGCGACGAGTCCCGCTGGGTGTCGGGAATCGTGATGCCGGTGGACGCGGGCCTGCTGGCCACTACACCCTTGGCGATGCTGGATCACCTGCGTTAGGGATTTGGCCGTCCTGGAAGATTAGCCAGATCCGTTTGGCCCTCTTGCCTCGAAGGCCGAACGGGTCTGAACACCAAGAAGCAGTTCGCGAGCCGCGTTACTCCTCGGGGTGGGTAGAGATGAAGCGAGCCGCTCGCGCCGGGTCCACGTGGGGAGCGCGGACTTCCACCCCGGAAGTTTCTTCCTGAAGCCGGAATGTGACCGAACTGTCCATACCGCCCCAACCCCGGTTCATCGCTTCGATGGCTATCTGCTCGGCTAGATTGGCGACCGGCATAGGCACGTTGAACTCGCGTCCCAAGTCGGTAGCGAGTCCGATGTCCTTGCGAGCCAGTTCCAGAGCGAAGCTGGGCGGCTCGAACTCGCCGCGGAACAATGTTCGGGCCACGCCTTCGTGCAGGATATTCATCCGCCCTAGGGAGCCTCGGCGGATACATTCCCAAAGAGGTTCGGGGTCAACGCCTGCCTTCACGCCCAGGGTCAGTCCTTCGGCGATGGCCTGCCTGACGCCGTGGCCTATCATATTGTGGACCAGCTTGGCTACCGAACCCGCTCCTATCTCGCCGGCATAGAATACCTTGTCTCCAAAGGCGTCCAGCAAAGGTTTCACCCGGTCGAAGATTTCCCGCTCGCCGCCGACCATCACTGCCAGATTGCGAGTCTGGGCGCCGGTCTTGCCGCCGCTGACGGGAGCATCCAGCACATGAACGCCCTTGGCGCGAAACTTAACCTCCAATTCTCGAATGAGGGTCGGACGACTGGTAGACAGGTCAATGTATATCGAGCCTGAGTTACTCCCTTCCAACACGCCCCCAGCGCCGACGGCTACCGATTCGACCTCTCGCGGCCCGGGCAGGGATGTTAGCGTCACGTCGCAACGGCTCGCCACGTCGGCGGGAGAGTTCCCCAACCGGGCTCCGGCTTCCAGAAAGGGGAGGGTCGCCTCTTCGCGCACGTCGAACACCACCATGGGATAGCCGGCCTTTTGGATGTTCCCGGCCATCCCGCCGCCCATATTGCCCAGGCCAATAAATCCAACGGTTTCCATCTTTCACCTCCGGGGCGCTGCGCCCACCGATATTTGGCGCGGGCCCGATATTTTGCCGAGATTATAGTACATGGTGTAGCGAAGGCGCCTAAGGGCTAGACATTTTAACTATGGCGGATGCTCTTATCCTTCAGCGAACATTAGCTGTTTCAGATGGGTCAGCCCGGTGGCTTCGAGGGACGGAACAGCATCCGTGCGGCGGGTTCCGCCGCCCCGGTCGGGACGGTTGACCCAGACGCTGTCTATGCCCAGCCTGTTAGCCGGGCCGATGTCATGGTACAGACTCTCGCCAACATGGAGCCAGCTCTCTTTTTCGACGCCCAGACGCTGCTGCGCCAGGCGAAAGCTTCGCAGGTCGGGCTTGTAGCCGCCGGCCTGCTGCGAGGTAATTACGGCATCGAAGGTGATACCCAGGTTCGCGGATGTTCCAGCGAAAAGGTCATCATCAACGTTGGAAATGACTGCCAGCTTGTACTTCGTCTGCATAATCCTGAGCGTATCCGCAGCTTCGGGGAATACCGGCCAGCCGGGCAGAGAATCCGCCAAGGAGTCAGCCTCCCTTCCGGGCAGCCGGATGCTGGCTTCCCACGCCATCATCTCCAATACGTCCCGCAGCACGCGCCGGTAGTCTAGGAACTCTCCCGACGATTGCGCCCGAGGCTCCGCAGCGGAAAACAGCGCCAAGATTTCGCCTCTAGTTCTCCGGACCCCGTGGCGGGAAAACGCCGCCGCTACCGCCTCCGCGATTCCGGTCTCCCAATCCACCAGCGTCCCATAGCAGTCGAAGCTAATCCATCGGTAATTGTTGAAATCAAGCACTAGCCTTACTCCGTTAACAATAGAAATTGGCGGCTGATGGTCCGTCCTTCCGATGATATGTTACCAGCGCAGGCTCCCTTTCAGTTACAACCCCTTTTCGGATAAAATTGTTAAGCCCATTTATCCGCCAAGATGCCGCCAACCAGACTTTCGGAGGTTTGCCGTGCTTTTTCCTTCTCCCGCGACTGACCGCCTGTTGTATAACCTGGACAATGGACTGCCATCATTGTGCGCCTACGTGTTCAGCCACCCAAATATGGTGGAGGTGGCTGGAGTGGCGGGCATGGACGCTTTCATGGCCGATATGATGTTTACGGCCCACGACTGGGATAACATCGCTCACTTGATTCGCGCGGCGCGAGGCACGGGCATATCGCCGCTGATACGGGTGCAGGCCTTCCCGTGGGCCACCGGTGCCGACCGCCGCACGGTTTCCGACGCAGCCCGGGCTCTGGCGCTGGGAGCAACGGCGGTGACCGTGTCGGTGGGTTCCAAGGAGGAAGTTCAGGAGCTGATGGGCCTGCGCGACGACTGGCACCGCCTGATTCACCTGCGGCGTTTCAACACCGCCGAAGAGTTCCCGGAGTTCAACGCCAAAACCCGCGAGGGTACGCTGGTGGTGCCCACCGTCGAGAGCGAGGGCGGTCTTCGCGACTTGGACGATATACTGGCGATCGAAGGCATCCGGCTGGTGTGGCTGGCCGCCGGGGACGTTACCAAGATTCTCGGCGTGCCGTTCAAGTACGATGACCCCAAAGTCATGCGGCTGCTGGAAAATTCGGTAAAGACTGGGGAACGGCACGGCGCGGCCATCATGTACAACATGGGCTTGGACTCGCCCGATTTCGACGCCATGGCCGAATCAGCCAAGCGGTACTTCGACGTGGGGGTTCGAGTCGTCGGCTTGGGCGCGATGGAGTGGCATATGCAGATGGCCCTGCAGCAAATCCGGCGCAAGGCCATCGGGTAGGTTCTGTCCGTCTCTCCTCGAGACGGAGAATTGTGGCCTAAGCGTAGAGCCAGTCTGGGGTGGGCTGGCCTTTTCCGCCGGCTCCGCGGGCAAGAGAGTCCTTAAGGATGCCTATGCGGGAACGGAAGGGATGTACCTGGTTGCGCTCATGGGTTACTCCGAGGCCGATCAGAAACATCAAGCTCTTGCCCGCCGCATGGGGCGAGAAGAATGCGGTGACCGCGTCGTCGTAGAAAGTCATACCCGTTGCACCCAGTCCCATAGAATGGGATGCCAGATACATTCGCCCGCCGATGATACCCGCTTCCAATTGGGCGATGCGATAGCCCCGATTGCCGAAACGAGACAGTACGGCGTCTAAGTCGGCCATAAAGAATGCGACGGCGCCAGCATCGGCGCCAAGGGCCTGCTCGAAGCAGAGATGCCCGGCTTCCTCGCGAAAATCGCCCTCTTGTAGTAGCTCCAATCCACCTTGAGTGCGCGAGTAATAGTAGGCCCCGGGCCTGATGCCCTCGGCGGCATTGACTATCAGATAGGCGTCAATGAGGCTGCCGCCATAGTCGGCCTTGACCGGCGATGTTGAAGCGGACAGGAGGGCCTCCAGCCGTCCGGCAGGCATGGGAGAATGGGCGAAGCGGCGAGTGGATCCGCGGTGGATGATGGTGTCGCCCAAACTTTCCGAATCGGGCCATTGAATGACGTTGCTATTTTCTTCCCCATGGGCCGCCGAATCTCTCCAGGCTTCAACTTCAGCCGTCGCTCCCAGGCAGGAAGCGGCATGGAGGGAGCCGGTCTCTGGGTACTCCGTGCGGCGCTCCACTCCCAGCTCGCCGCTGTCCACTGCGTCCAGTGGTCTCACGGCGGGAGGAGCGGCGTTGCCTCTGCCGACGGGTACCAGGAAGAAGGAAGCCTCGCTCGACGGCACTAGGCCCAACAGAGAGTCAACCTGGGCATCGATGAATCCGGCCACCAGCTCGGATTCTTGACCGAGAGCGTTGGCGGTGGCAGTCATATTGGCGAGAATGGTGCCGTTGTCCCAATAGCAATAGCGGTAGCCCCGTTCCCGGTACTTCCAGGCGCTCCGCCAAAAGACACAGGCGCAGACTATGGTGACGGGCGCGTCGGAGATCCTGGGGTGACCCGCCGAAGCATCGGTCAGGTTGCCCCGAAAGTCTCCGGAGCGCAGCAGCGACAGCGAATTGGAGGCGGGAGCATAGTGATAGACGCCGGCGGGCAAACCAGGAAGATCGCCGCAGACTACGTACAGTTCTATAGGATAGAGCGCTCCGGCAGAGGCGGCAGCCCGGTAATGGACCTCGCCGGCCGAGCGCAGGTTGCTGCGGCGAATAAGCCCGGCGGAGTAGTGCAGAAGCTGGGCCACCTCCGCCAGATTTAGCGGGCCGGAAGATAGTGACATTCTTCCGCGGACGGCAAGCAGGGCCGGAGCTTCCGGGGAACCCGCTTCCTCAGGAAGAGCGATGGCGGGCAAGCCCGGATAGGACTTATACAGGGGGGGCTTGGTCGAAAGGCTTATGTAAGTGAGCTTGGTAGCTTCGTGAAAACTGCGAGCAGCGCTAGTGTCGCTGTTGGGCATAAGTTTTTCCGCCCCTGAGTGAAGGTCGTGCTGGATGGAGCCTTTGGGCTGCGAGGTACGCTCCGCAACGAGTGCGTTGGTAGCCCCGGCAGGGCCGGGATGCCGGCAGATGAGGGCTTCCGGCGACAGGCCAAGGCTCCGAGCCGCCATTTATTCCGCCATCAAAGTCTAGCATTGGTATATGGGCATAACCCTGGATGCAACGATAAGTTAGCCATTGCCCATGGTAATGATTTCGTCGTATTCCTCTTTGGTCACGGGTTGGATTGAGAGGCGCTGGCCTTTGCGGATGAGCAGGTTGTCGCCGAAGTAGAGTTGGTTTTTCCAGTCCGGGGTGCTCATGACGCGCCCATGGTAATGATTTCGTCGCATATCCAGCATATCCTTCAGCTTGGGGTTAGCCTTCACGGCGGCCAGCGTCACGGGTTTCGGCAGCCGTTCCTGAGCCTGGATTTCGACAACCATCCAGACGGTCTCGCCGGGACTGCTCTTAGGGTCGTAGTGCTTGTCGTCAGGATTCCAAGCAGTGGCGTCGGGGTAGGCTTCCTTGACAATTCGGGCAGTGCCGACAACGGCGGTTGGCTTGGCGCTACTATGGTAAAAAAGCACCTTATCCCCAACTTTCATGTCATCGCGCATGAAGTTGCGGGCTTGGTAATTGCGAACGCCATCCCACTCCGCCGTCCGGTTCTTCTCGTTCAGCAGATCTTCGAAGGAATAGGCGGAAGGTTCAGATTTGAACAGCCAGTATCTTGGCTCCGGCATTTTCCCTTTCACTCTACCCCCTCCCTTGCCGGGAGGGGGAGCTTATAAATAATTATGCCGCCACATTAATCCTCTTCTCTGCGGCAGGGGAATATCAGCGCAGGCGGATTCCCGCGGCTTCGCGGTCATAACAGCCTGCGATAAGGTCATCGCGTTCCTGGCGCAGCACGTCTTTTCGGACGCGCAAGCTGGGGGTACGCGGCAGCTCGTCCCGAACTTCCCAATAGCGAGGCACCTTGAAATAAGCCAGATGTTCGGCACACCAGTAAACGACCTCTTCCGGGTTGACAGCAGCTCCCGGACGGGGTGTGACGTAGGCTTTCACTTCGTCTTCCCCCAGATCTGAGGGAACGGCGACAACAGCACAATCGAGGACGTTGGGGTTGGCCTTGATGACATTTTCCACTTCCTGGGAGGAGATGTTCTCGCCCCGGCGGCGGATTATGTCCTTCTTGCGGTCAACGAAATAGAGGAAGCCGTCTTCATCCATCCAGCCCAAATCGCCGGTGTAGAGCCAGCCATCGCGCAGGGTTTCGCGGTTCTGCTCTTCGTTGCGCCAGTATCCCGGCATCACCGCCGGGTTCTTGATGGTGATTTCGCCCACAGTATTGGGGCCGACGGGTTGGCCGGATTCGGCGTCGGCAATGCGAACGGTGTTGTCGAACCGCGCGTCGGGGTGCTGACGCGCCCGGCCCGAAGAACCAGGGCGACGGTCTTCGCGGATAGCCTCTATGGTGCCATAGCAGGTTTCGGTCATGCCGAAGCCCACGATGATGTCTGTGGCGAACCGTTCCTGAAATTCCGACAGGAATTCCGGTGAGAAGGACGGCGACCCGTAGAAGAGCCGGACGGTGTTGTCGGCATCGTTAGGCTGTTCCGGGTTCTTGGCCAGCACCGGCATCATCATGCCGATGAAGTTGACCACGGTGGCGCGCGCCTCCCTCACTTGCCTCCAAAAACGCGATGCGCTGAACCGGTCGACGATGACCAAAGTGGCTCCTGCGGCCAGGGCGCCCATGGTGGAATAGTATTGGATATTGGCATGGTAGAAAGGCAAGCAGGTAAAGAAACGGTCTTCTGATGTGGCTTGCGTCCAGTGGGCAAAACCCTGACCGGCAGCAACGTACATCCGATGGGTAACCATCACGCCCTTGGGATTACCAGTAGTGCCCGAAGTGTAAACCAGCATCGAAACGTCGTCGGGCGACACTTCGGGGGCCCTTGCGAGCGGCGCAGCTTGACCGAAGATGTCGCTGAAGGACGTCCAGCCATCGGCGGGCTGCTCGCCGCCACGCAAAATGCGATGACGTATGCTGGGGGCCAGGTCTACGGCGGCCCCGGCCACATCGGTCAGCGACGGGTCGGTAACCAGCGCTACGGCTTCAGCGTTGTTCAGGATATAGGCAGTCTCATCGCGGCGGTAGGCGGTGTTGATGGGAACGCTGATGGCCCCCAGCACCGACAGCCCGAACCAGCAATAGAGATACTCGACGCAGTTGGGCATGAACAGGCAAACCCGGTCGCCACGCCGCACGCCCAGAGCATTGAAGAGCGATGCCGTTCGCATCACGCCTTCGCGGAAGTCTCCGTAGGAATATGCTTCCCTGCCGATTTCCACGAAGATTTTGTCCGGGTTAGCCTCGGTAATCCGGTCCAGCACACACCCGATGGTGGTTTCCCAAGGCAGCGCCGTCTCTGGGTTCGCAAGAGTCTGCTGTGCGCTCATATCCGTCCACCGGTATAGGTTCTTCGCGCCCAACCTACCACGCGGCTAAGAGACGGTCAATAACGCGAAATCGCATGTACTCCTCAGCGTGGGCCGGTTGTGGATTCCCGCTTTCGCGAGAATGACGGGTAGCGCAGGTACTCTCAGCGTGGACCGGCGTTTGTCTGTCAAAAGCTACACCGTCTCCAATCCCGGCTTTCCGTTCGACTACGGTCATTCCCGTCTACCTCCGTTATTCCCGCGAAGCTTATCCCCGCGAAAACGGGGAGGGGGAATCCACAACCAGGGAAGGGAACCGGGTTCTCCTCGTAAACCACCTTGAAATTCGAGAGCGCTAAGCGCACCTTTGTCCCACAACATATAGTACACTTGCATCCCGTTGAGTATAATTGCAGTCGAAAACAGGCCAATAACAACGGCGGAAAACCTTGGGTCGCCCATGCGTTTGGGCGGCAGTATTTCCGCCGCAGGAGGTTCGCCACGACTACGTCCAAGCTTCCCATAGGCCGAAGGGTTGCCGCCAGCGACGACCTGGAAGTGTCGGCGTACCTCGAAATTGCCAGCGGCGCCGAGGCCGAATCGCCCAGCTCTGGCCGGCAAATCAACGAAGGCATTGCAGTGATAGACTTCGGGTCTCAGTACAGCCACCTCATCGCCCGCCGTGTCAGAGAACTGAAGGTCTACTCCGAGATAGCTAATCCCTCCGACCCGTGGGAGAAGGTAGAGCGGATTAACCCCAAGGGCATTATCCTGTCGGGCGGGCCGGCCAGCGTATACGAGGAAGGGGCGCCCCGGATTCCCGGCTGGGTATTCGAGCGTGAGCTGCCGATTCTGGGCATTTGCTATGGAATGCAGGCGCTAGTGCACCAACTAGGGGGCAGCGTGGCCCGCGGCGCCAGACAGGAATTCGGCCACGCTACGCTGCATCAAGACAGCCCCTCTGCCGGTTGGGGCTTACCGGGTGGGCGCCCGCCGCTATTCCACGAACTGCCTCCTTCTTTTCAAGTGTGGATGAGTCACGGCGACCGGGTAGAGCAATTGCCGCCGGGGTTTTCTTCCCTTGCCTTTACCGAAAATTCGCCGATGGCCGCCATAGGCAACGGGCGGGATATGTTCGGCTTGCAGTTCCACCCGGAAGTGAACCACACGCCGTTGGGAAGTGAGATACTGGAGAACTTTCTGTTCCGCATCTGCCAATGCGAAGGCTCGTGGACGCCGGGGAACGTAGCGGCCGACGCCATCGCCCGCATTCGGGAGCAAGTCGGCGGCGGGCGCGTCATCTGCGCCCTCTCCGGTGGAGTGGACTCGGCAGTCACCGCCGCCTTGTTGCATCAGGCCATCGGTAGCCAGCTTACCTGCATCTTCGTCAACAATGGCCTGTTGCGGTTAGAGGAAGCCGAGCGGGTTCAGGCGACCTTCAAGCGAGGCATGGGCCTGAACTTGGAATACATAGACGCCTCCGAGCGATTCGTGGTGCGACTGGCGGGCGTCACGGACCCGGAAGTGAAGCGCAAGGTCATTGGCGAAGAGTTCATCCGAGTCTTTGAAGAAGCGGCTTCCGGGCTGGGAGAAACCGAGTTTCTAGCCCAGGGGACACTGTATCCCGACGTCATCGAAAGCGAGGCTTCACCGTCATCGGGTTCCGGCCTTTCCGCCCGCATCAAGACCCATCACAACGTGGGCGGACTGCCCGAGAACATGAAGCTGGAACTAGTGGAACCCCTGCGCTATCTGTTCAAGGATGAAGTGCGCGACGTCGGCCTGGAGCTTGGCCTGCCCCCCGACATAGTTAACCGCCAGCCCTTTCCCGGCCCTGGCCTTGCCATCCGCGTTATCGGCGAGGTAACCCGGGAGAAGCTGGACATGTTGCGGGCTTGCGACTGGATTGTCATAGACGAAGTCAAAGAAGCAGATCTGTACAATCGTGTCTGGCAGAGCTTCGCGGTGCTCAGCGACAGCCGCACCGTTGGCGTGCAGGGTGATTACCGCACCTACGGCTATGTTTGCGCCCTTCGTTGCGTCACCAGCGAGGACGCTATGACCGCCGACTGGGTTCGCCTCCCCTACGAGGTTCTGGCCCGCATTTCCAATCGCATCGTCAACGAAGTGCCAGGAGTCAACCGGGTGGTATACGACATCACCAGCAAACCGCCGGGGACCATCGAATGGGAATAATTAGTCCCAGATTTGCCATAATTCATCGGGTTAAGGTTTCGCGGTGAACGTTTTACTGGTGGGAAACGGGGCCCGCGAGCACGCCCTCGCCTGGCGAATCAGTCGCAGCCCGTTGCTTACGCGGCTCTGGGTCGCGCCCGGAAACTACGGCACCGGCCTCGTTGCTGTCAATCTGGATGCGGGCACCGACGAGGATTCGCTGGTTGCCGCCTCTCGCGAGGTTGCCGCCGACCTGGTGGTCGTTGGCCCGGAAGCCCCCCTAGCCGACGGATTGGCCGATGCGCTGGCCGCTGTCGGCCTTCTGGTTTTCGGCCCGACCAAGGCCGCGGCTCGTCTGGAGTCGAGCAAAAGCTTCGCCCGCGAGATTATGCGGGACGCAGGTGTCCCCGGCCCGGAGTACGCCGTATTTTGCGATGAATCCGAGGCGCTGTACTACCTACGGCGCCACCCAGGCCCCCGCGTGGTCAAGGCCGATGGGCTGGCCGCCGGGAAGGGCGTCGCCGTCTGTGACGATGCGGCCCAAGCGGCCAGAGCGGTACGCGCATGTATGTCCGGCCGGGCCTTCGGCGAAGCCGGCGCAACAGTTCTCTTGGAAGAACGGCTGGGGGGGCGGGAGGTGAGCGTTTTCGCCTTCTGCGACGGTGAGCGCATTTCGCCCTTGGTCGCCGCTTGCGATTACAAGCGCCTTTACGACGGCGACGGCGGGCCCAACACCGGCGGTATGGGCAGCTACTCTCCGCCCGCTTTTTGGACACCGGAACTGTCCGCCGAGGTGGAGCAAGACATCATGCGCCCAGTGGTGAGGGAAATGGCCGGGCAGGGAACTCCCTATCGAGGCGTGCTTTACGCCGGCCTGATGCTCACGTCCAATGGCCCCAAAGTTCTGGAGTTCAACTGTCGGCTGGGAGACCCGGAAACGCAAGTCCTGATGCCGAGGCTCGCATCCGACCCGCTGGAGCTGATGCTGGCCTGTTGCGAAGGCAATCTGAGCAACATCGAAGTCCGCTGGGATAACCGCCATTACGTTGGTGTAGTAATGGCTTCCGGCGGCTATCCAGAGCAATATAAGACCGGGCTTGAAATCACCGGAATCGAATCCTGCGGCCATGAATCCCGGGATGGCAACGCGGCAATGCCTCAGATTTTCACCGCAGGGGTGGCCCACGGGCCCACGGGCCGCCCAGAGACTTCCGGCGGGCGGGTGCTTACGGTGGTCGGCGGTGGCGCATCCATCGCCCAGGCGAGAGAGTCGGCTTATGCCAGGCTGGAAAGCATTGCCTTCGCGGGCGCTCACTGGCGCAGCGACATTGGATTGGCTGAATGAAGAGCGCGGACTCGCAAGCTAGTTTCACCCCGGCGTCCTTGCGTCAAATTTACGACGAAGCCGAGCAATCAGGAGGGCTGGATGCCTATCGCAAACGGCGTTGGGCGCACGCCGCGGAATTCGCCGGCTGGCTGGAGCAGGATGCGCTAACAGCCCTCACTTCGGAACAAGCCATCCGGCTGTACCGGGCTTCGGGCGGGCGAGAGCCGGCCTCTTTCGCTGCCATTCCCATCGAAGAGCTGAGAGACAGCCTAGATTTCCTTCTGTATGATACTATCAAGCTGGAAGGACGCTTCGACGAATGCGCGTCGTCCGACGGGGCCTACAAACTGGCCGGAGCAGGAAAGGAGTTTGTTTCGTGGCTCCTTTGCCTGCGTAACTCTGCCCTGTTCTGCGTGTGGAACGGAAACGCGGAGAGGCTGTTGCGCCGCGCCAGAGTATATACTAGCGCCATGAAGCGAGGGCCGGAGGGCATCCGCTATCTGGACTTGCTGGAAGCGTTGGGCCGGTTGGGATCTCAGGCCGGCTTGCCCGACTTTATAGCAGTGGACGAAACGGCCTGGCTGGTGTCAAAACCACGCCGGCAGCAACCAAAGTTGCCTTAAACGGGAAACCCGGAGCGATATGATGCCTTGGCGCGACTCTCTGGAACAACTCAAAATTGAACTAACCCAGACCCGAGCTACCCGTCTGCAGCGGTTGGAGGAGTATGACCGGGAAGTTGCCGCCGAACGAGAGCAACTGCTGTCGAGGCAGGATTCCCTGGAAATAACCGCCCTGCTAATGGACATGAATGAAGTGCTGCTGGATGGGCAGGGCGAGGTTGAGTCCACTATAGAGTGGGAAACAGGGGAAGACGGGGAAGAACTGGTTTACGATGATGAAACCGCCGACGTCATCACCACGGCATTATCCTGGGATGAAGGCGAGGAACTGGAAATAGTCGTCGAGCTTGCTATGCTGGACGAGGGTATCTCTTTGATGGTTAACGGCGTGCAGATACGCCAAGACCGCAATGCGCTGGAACGGGCACTGATTGACGCCTTCCGGGAGCAGTTGCGGTTGTAATCGGCGTGTTATCATAGACGCCGTTGCGCCTTTCGCCGTGTTGAAGTTTGACAACTTCCGAGCGAAGCAACCGAAATCGTCTTTTCAGGATTGAAGTCATCTCAGGATTGAAAAGGAGGCAAACGTGCCGCTGGTAGGGGTCGTAATGGGCAGCGCGTCTGACGAGCCGGTAGTAAAGGACACCGTCAGTACGCTGGAGCAACTGGGTATAGACTACGAGGTGCGAGTAATGTCGGCGCACCGCACACCGGAGCGCGTGGCTGAATATGCGCAGCAGGCCCGGGAGCGAGGCATCCAGGTCCTCATCGCCGCGGCGGGAGGGTCCGCTGCCCTGGGCGGAGCACTGGCGGCTTGGTCCACCCTGCCGGTTATCGGCATACCGCTGGCCTCCAGCGAGCTGAAGGGCATAGACTCTCTGATGTCAACGGCGCAGATGCCGCCCGGCATTCCGGTGGCGGCCATGGCAGTTGGCTCCTGGGGCGCGCGCAATGCCGCATTCTTCGCCGCCCAGATCCTAGGACTACAACACTCGGAAATCAGGCAAGCGTATGACGACTACAGGCGAGAGCTCCGCGAACGTTAGCCCCTTCCCCAGCAGAGACGAAGGGCGGCCTCCCGCCTTATTGACCGATTTCGATGATACTGCCGCCGTTCAGAACGTGGCGGAGTTGTTGCTTAATCGCTATGGGGCGGAAAACTGGACCGATGTGCGTCAGCAATTCCGAGAAGGCAAGCTGACTTTGAAGGAATACCAGGAAATCACCTTCCGAGAAATCCGGGCAGACCGGGCGGCGATGCAACATTATGTCCGGGAGCGCGCCATCCTCCGTCCCTGGTTTTCCGAAATATACCGTTTCTGTAAATCCCGGGGCATACCGCTGGCAGTGGTCAGCCAGGGGCTGGATTTCTATATCTCGGCCCTCTTGGAGCGGGATGGATTCGGCGACGTTCCCATCTACGCCGTGGATACGACATTCCAGGATGGATGTATTTATTATTACTACAACCACATCTATCCCGGAAAAGAGGCCCAGGGAAATTCCAAGGCTTTCGTGGTAGAACAGTTTCAGGAGCGCGGCTACTTTGTCGTCTACGCTGGTGACGGGATTTCCGACCTAGAAGCTTCCCGTCAGGCAGACCTGGTGTTCGCCCACCGCACCCTGGCGAGATACTGCGACGAAGAGGGCATTCCCTACAAATCTTTCGAAGACTACAAGGCTGTTTTGCTTACCGTCCGGGATCTGTACGCAAACATGAACGGCGCGGCTCTCGCCTGACTCCAAATCTTCGAAATCGGTGCCGAGGCAGTGATAGACCGATATTCCCGGCCCGCCATGAAGCGGGTCTGGTCTGATGACAACAAGTACGAGAAGTGGCTGGCCGTCGAGCTGGCCGTTTGCGAGGCATGGTGCGAGGAAGGCGTTATCCCTGAGGATGACATGGTTCGTCTCCGGGCCGCCAAGTACGACTCGCAGCGGATGGACGAGATTTTCCAGACCACCCGCCATGACGTGACCGCGTTTATTTCCTCCATCAGCGAATCCATGGGGCCGGAGGGCCGATGGCTGCATCTGGGCCTGACATCCAACGATATGCTCGATACCGGCCAGAATCTACAAATTGAAGAAGCCGGGAACCTGTTGCTTGCCGGGTTGGACCTGGCCATCGCGGCGTTGAAAGAGCAATCGCTGAACCATAAGGACACCCTGATGATGGGCCGCACCCACGGCGTCCATGCCGAACCGCTCACCCTAGGTCTGAAGCTGGCCCTGTGGTGGGACGAGCTCAACCGGCACCGGGAGCGGCTGGCGGCGGCGGCAGAGACGATGCGGGTAGGTATGGTCTCCGGGGCTGTGGGCACCCACGCCACGGTGCCACCGTCAGTGGAAGAGCGTGTCTGCCGACACTTAGGTCTGAAGGTGGCGGCTGTCTCCAACCAGATTGTGCAGCGCGACCGCCACGCCCATTTCCTGACGGCGTTAGCCTTGCTGGGCGCGTCGCTGGAAAAGTTCGCTACCGAGATTCGCTCTCTCCAGCGCACGGAGATTCACGAACTGGAGGAACCCTTCGGGCAGGGGCAGACCGGTTCGTCATCAATGCCGCACAAGCGCAACCCGGAATTGACGGAGCGCATCTGCGGACTGGCGCGGGTGCTTAGGGGCAACGCTAACACCGCGATGGAGAACGTCGCGCTATGGGGGGAGCGAGACATCAGCCATTCTTCGGCGGAACGCATCATTTTGCCCGATTCATGCCTGATTCTGGACTATATCCTCAGCATCTTCACCCGCGTCATAGAAGGCCTGCGAGTCTTCCCCGATAGGATGTACGCCAACATCGAAAGCAGCCGTGGCCTGATTTTCAGCCAACGGGCGCTGCTGGAGCTGGTGGACAGGGGTCTTTCCCGGGAGGAGGCCTACGAGATAGTTCAGACGAACGCCATGCGCTGCTGGGCCGAGATGGACCTGCCCGGCGGCCGCGACTTCCGGGAATTGCTCAAATCTGACTCCACCGTGGCAGCGTATCTGTCCCAGGATGAGTTGAACGGACTTTTCGATTACGGCTACTATACTAGGCATATAGACAACACATTCCGAAGATTGGGTCTGCTCCCGGCTTCGGTTGGAGCCACCGCGTAGACGGTCTGTCTTGCGGCTACCTCTGAAATTCCGCAATACGCAAGCACTGTTGAGGGATCACTGATGATAATAGAAACACCTCTGCCCGGCCGAATGCACCGGGGCAAAGTGCGAGATACCTATGACCTCGGCGAAGGCCGCCTGTTAATGGTGGCCACCGACCGGATCTCGGCCTTCGACGTCGTGCTGCCGGGGGGAATCCCGGACAAAGGGAAGGTGCTCAACCTCATTTCTTCCTTCTGGTTCGGAAAGACGGCCCATATAGTGCCCAACCACCTGATTTGCCTAGCCAACTCGCCGGAAGCAGGCCAATATCTCAGTGGTCTCGAAGGGCTGATTACGGAAGAAGTGGCGCAACAGGCGATGGTGGTAAAGCGGGCGCAGCGCATCGACATCGAGTGTATCGTGCGCGGCTACATCACCGGCTCGGCATGGTCCGAGTACCGCAGGCAAGGCACCGTGTCGGGCCAACCCATGCCCGAGGGGCTGGTAGAAGGCCAAACTTTCCCGGAGCCGCTGTTTACTCCCACCACCAAGGCCGAAGAAGGCCACGACGAGAATATGTCGGCGCAGCAGGTAGTAGATATGGTGGGCGACGAGATGGCGGCCAAACTGGAAGCGACCAGCAAGGCAGTCTATTCCTTTGCCCAAGGGTACGCCTTGGAAAAGGGTATCATACTTGCCGATACTAAGATGGAGTTCGGTATCCTAGACGGCGAGTTGATATTGATTGACGAACTGCTGACCCCTGACTCCAGCCGTTTCTGGGACGTCGAGGGTTATAATCCCGGCCGCTCGCAACCCAACTTCGACAAGCAGTTTGTGCGCGATTGGCTGGACGCCCAAGGCTGGGACCATGAGCCGCCGGCCCCCGACCTTCCCGCCGAAGTAACGGAACGCACCACACAGCGTTACTTGGAAGCCTACGTGCGGCTGACCGGAGAGAGCCTCTAATCCCTGCGTGATACCCATGTAGACTCGCGGAGTTACTCTTTGCCCGAATCAAGACACCGAAGAAACCGTCGCCCCCGCAACTTGGACATTCCTCGTACCCCTCAACGGAGCGGGACGAACAAGTTTATCTTGGTGGGGTCCATAATTATTGCCGCCCTAGTCATCGGCAGCTTTGCGGCAGTTCCCATTTTCCAGAGCCTCGGTGGAGCTCAGACATTGGATCTAGGCACCGCTTCCGCCTATGTGGAAGGAGTCGGGGTAGACCAGGAAGTGATGCCCACCAAAAATCACGTGGGCGACGGCACCATAGTTGCTTATAACAGCGTCCCAGCCACTTCCGGGGACCACTATTTCGCGGCACAACGCTGCGGCTTCTACTCCGAGGAAATCCCGGACGAAAGGGTTGTGCATAACCTGGAGCACAGCAACATCGTCATCAGCTACAACCTGCCCGATGAGAGCGACGTCAGCGCCCTCGAAGACGCCTACAACAGCTTGGGCGGGTGGAAGGACCACTACACGGTAGCCCGATCCTACCCTAAGATAGAGCCTGGACAGGTAGCTCTATCGGCGTGGGGCGTGCTGGACGTCATGGACGGCGTAGACCAGGAACGCATCCAGCGCTTCTACGAACATTATGTCGGACGGCTGGGGCCGGAGGGCGCGATATCCTGCCGCAGCGCCCAACAGAGTATGCCCGGGGGATAATAACCTCGCCTCTCTTACGAGGGCAGGGCGCCCCGGAAACAATGATGACTTATCTGGCAAAAATATATGTAACCCTCAAGCCCGCCGTGAGCGACCCGGCGGGCCAGACTGTGCTGGCAGCCCTGCGCAGGATGGGGCATCACTGCGCCGAAGACGCCCGCATAGGCAAATACCTCGAGCTTCGCATCAGTGGTGAAGCCGTCGATACGGTTACTGCCTCGGTGGAGCGGATGTGCCGAGAGCTGCTGTCCAACCCGGTTATCGAAGACTACCGCTTTGAGCTTCAGGAAATCGCCGCATCATAACCCGGTAAAGAGCGCACCAACAACACCGCTCGGGAGGGAACCGTTATGACCTACATCTACGCCGGAGCCGAAACCAGCGGACTCTATCGCCTGTCTCCCGGCCGGGAAGACTGGGAAGAACTAACCGGCGGCCTGCCCGAATCGTCCTCGGTCTGCGGTATTGCCATCCATCCTGACAATCCGCAAGTGGTGTTCGCCGGAACCCAGAATGGCCCCTATCGCAGCCTGAATCGCGGGGATACCTGGGAGCGCATGGACTATCCGGTCATTGCTCCGCCGGTCTGGTCCTTTATGTTCCGGCCCGGCGACCCTACTGTGATGTACCTGGGCACCGCCCCCGGAGAAATTTTCCGCAGCGCTGACAGCGGGGAATCGTGGAAGCGCCTCAATGCCGCTACCATGGGCTCCAACGAAGTCTCGATGTCCTTTCCCACCCGAGTCATCGCGCTGGCAGCCGACCCCAATTTCCCTGACGAAATCTATGCTGCGCTGGAAGTCGCCGGGGTTATTCGCAGCTCCGACGGCGGCGATACCTGGGAAGAGATTACAGGAAGCCTGGCCCCCAGCGAGGACACGTTGGACCTGCACGGCATCCAGTGTGCTGCCGCGCTTCCCCGAGTAGTATTTATTACCACCCGGCAAGGGCCGTTCATAGGCCCGGACCGCGGTTCGGAGTGGATCCCGGTGGACTTCGGCCAATTCTCGGAAGTCACCTACACCCGCGACTTGAAGGCCGCGCCCCATGATCCCAATATGCTCTACGTGTCCATTGGGGCGGCGGCCCGCAGTCAAACGGGAGCGCTCTACCGCAGCCGGGACCTGTTCAAGACCTTTGAGCGGGTTGACCGTGGCATAACCGCCGACTCTACTATGATGTCTGTGTCCGTTGACCCTCGTGCTCCCTCCCATATCGCCTGCGCCGCCCGAGATGGGCAAGTCTTTCGCTCCACCGACGATGGCGAAACTTGGAGCAGTCACCCGTTGCCTGAAAAAGCGCTGGAAGTGCGCGCCATCGCCGCCGGCTAGAGAATACCCAAGCTCGAGAATACAACGGAAAAGAAAGGGACGACAGGGGCGCACAGCCGTGCGCCCTTTGAAGTTTCCCTCCCGGCGCAAATCCGAAAGGCGGGCGGTTCATATTGGAAACGCTTCCTCGCATCGCAAACCATGATAACACGGGCCGTTGCCGTCAGCCTGCCGACGGGCCTCCGTTGCTGGAGATGCGCGGCATAATCAAGAATTTTCCAGGCCCCTCTCCAGGAACTATAATCGCAGCCAATGACGGGATTGACCTGGTGGTGCGCCACGGCGAGGTTCATGCCGTCCTTGGAGAGAACGGCTCCGGCAAGAGCACTCTGATGAAGGTCATCTACGGCTACCACTCCCCGGACGCCGGCACAGTGTCCATCGCCGGAAAGCTGGTGCGCCTCCGCTCCCCGGCGGAGGGCCGCCGCCGGGGCATCGGCATGGTGTTTCAGGACTTCTCGCTGATTCCTTCGCTGTCGGTGGCGGAAAACGTGGCGCTGTTTTTGCCTGGACAAGGCCGCCTGATTCGCCGCCGGGAACTTGTGAGGCGCATCGAGCAATTCGCTGAAGAATACGGATTCGAGATTGCCCCCCTCCGGCGAGTTGACGGCCTGTCTCTAGGGGAACGCCAGCGGGTGGAACTAATCAAACTGTTGCTGGCGGATGCGCGGCTGCTGATTTTCGATGAGCCGACCAGCGCACTTGCGCCCCACGAGACAGACGGCCTCTTTCGCATCTTCGCCGCCCTGAAGGAAAACGGCTACTCGATCCTGTTTATCACCCACAAGGTACATGAGGCCCTGGCGGTGTCCGACAGCATTACCGTGCTTCGCCAGGGACGGGTGGCGGTAAGCGCGCCGCGCAGGGAATTCGACGCTGCCGGTTTGGTATCAGCGATGGTAGGAGCGGGCGCATCCGAGGGGTTCCATTCCGCAGCGCCGACACAGGCCATCGGAGAAATCGCGCTGGAATTTCGAGAGGTAAGCACTGGACGCGGATTGGAAGACCGGGAACTGAAAGAAGTCAGCTTTACCGTCCGCCGGGGCGAAATTCTGGGGGTTGCCGGAGTGGCGGGCAATGGACAGCGCGCGTTGGGAGAGGCGTTGCTGGGGCTGGAACCCGCACGGACGGGCAGCATAGAGCTGTTCGGCCAACCCCTGGGAAAACTCGCAGTTGCCGAGATTCTTGCGCGAGGCGTGTCGGTAATATCCGAGGATCCCCTGGCCGACGCAATGGTTCCGGAAATGCGGGTTGACGAAAATCTGCTGTTGGCCGGGTTGAGCCGGGGGCAGGGCAAAAGGTTCTGGCTGAACCGCAGCGCTATACGCGCCTGGGCGGAAGAAACCCGCGCCAGCTTTCCCTTGCCCCTTGCCGACTCCAATGCGCGAGTCAGGCGACTGTCCGGCGGCAACGTTCAGAGGACTTTGCTGGCCGGCGAGCTAGGATGGGGCTCATCGGTGTTGCTGGCGTACTACCCGACCCGGGGGCTGGACGTGCTGAGCGCCGAATCCACTCGCTGCCTGCTGATAGAACGCCGCAATGCCGGCGCAGCCACGATGCTGGTTTCGGAAGACCTGGATGAACTGCTGGCCCTCAGCGACCGGCTGCTGGTGATGCACCGGGGACGGGTTGCCGGGGAGTTCGACGCTAGGCGCGCGCTAGTACAGGAAATTGGCCTGCTTATGACGGGTAATGCCCAGCAGCGATGCTGCCCATAAACCACCCTTTCAAGCTCCGTTCCGAAATGTCTTCTCTTCGGCGGCTATGGGATGACTCGTTAGGACAGTCAGCTTTGCGGACTGTTATTGGCGTGACGCTGGCCCTGGCTGTATTTGCCGCTCTTTTGCTCATTACCGGGCGCGACCCCGCCGAATCCCTTCTCGAGGCATGGAAAGGCGTCATCGGAAGTTCCTTCGGCCTCAGTGAGGTTGGAGTAACCATGATACCTCTAACGCTGACGGCCTTGGCCACGGCGGTCCCCACCCGCGTGGGACTGGTCAACGTGGGAGGGGAGGGCCAACTTTACATCGGAGCGCTGACCGCCACCGGTATCGCGCTGTTCTTCCCCGCGGGACATATCTGGCTGATGTTACCGGTAATGGCGCTGGCAGGCTGTGCCGGCGGCGGGCTATGGGCCGCTATTGCTGCCATCCTGCGCCATTGGCGGGGGGTTAATGAGGTCATATCAACGCTGCTGGCCAACTACATCGCCATCCTGTTGGTGAACGTGTTCATTTTCGGCCCGTGGAAGAATCCACATGGCTTGGGGTATCCCTACACCGCGCCCTTTGAGGTAGCGGCTATCTTTCCGGCCATTGCCGGAACCCGATTCCATTGGGGCTTTATGGCTCCGGTAATTGCCCTTATCGTTTGTCATGTAATACTCAGTCGCACTGTCTGGGGGTTCAAAATGCGCGCGGTGGGAGGCAATCCGGAGGCGTCCCGCCGTCGCGGTATTGCGGTGGACAAGTACATAGTGGCCGCAATGGTCGCTGGCGGAGGGCTGGCCGGGCTGGCGGGAGTGGTGGAAGTATCCGGAATCCATCACGACCTGCGGCCCGGAATCTCCAATAACTTGGGCTATCTGGGCCTGCTGGCAAGCTGGCTGGCCGGGCACAACCCGGTGGCCATCATCGCTGCCTGCTTCCTGATAGCCGTGTTCCTGGTTGCCGGCGACGTGATGCAGCTAACGTCCGGGTTGCCTTCAGCCGCCGGACTGGTACTGACCGGGCTGGCGTTGTTCTTCGTGCTAGGGATGCGCCGAGGGGAGCGGCAAGCGTTATGAACTCCTTCTGGTTGGTGTTAAGTGGCGCTTTGACCGGAGCGGTAGGCCCTGGCGTCTCGGTTCTATACGCCGTATACGGCGAGTTAATTACCGAACGGGCGGGCCGTATCAACCTGGGCATGGAAGGCTGCCTGTTAATGGGGGCCTGCTTCGGCTTCCTGACCGCCGCCGAAACCGGGTCGGCCGGTCTGGGGGCGCTGGCGGGAATGGCCGCAGGGGGATTGCTCGCCTCCATCCATGCCGGGCTGGTCATATTCAGGGATACTAATCAGTTGGCCACGGGACTGGCTCTCACTCTTTTCGCCGGCGGGGTCACCGCCTACGCAGGCCGGGACTACGGGGACAGCATCATAAACGGCTTCAACCCCATCGCTGTTCCTGGCTTGGCTAAAATTCCCGTATTGGGAGATGCTCTGTTCCGGCAAGACATACTGGCCTATGTTTCCTACGCCCTCGGCCCGCTTATCTGGTTTGTCCTTCAACATACCCGGTGGGGACTGAGCCTGCGCGCCGTGGGGGAGAATGCGGCAGTGGCCTTTGCCGCAGGACGAAACCCGGCCGCGCTGCAACTGACAGCCATTATCCTGGGCGGGGCGTTGGCGGGGCTGGGTGGGGCGCAGTTGTCGGTCGGGCTGACTCATGCTTGGTCGGAGGGCATGACCGCCGGACGCGGATTTATTGCGGTGGGCCTCGTCATATTCGGGCTATGGTCGCCGTTGCGCGGAATGGCGGGCGCCTTCCTTTTCGGGGGAGCCGTTGGGCTGCAACTTCAACTTCAGGCCCTGGGCGCTCCGGTTTCCCCCTTCCTGCTGGATATGCTGCCCTACGCCCTTACGCTGGGCGTGCTGGCTGTCTGGACTGGCGCAGCGGACAGGGCCATGCCCCAGGGTCTCAAAGGGATTCTGCGAACGGGCTAGACGCGCCCTGCAAGTAAACCCGGGCTATCGCCTTTGGTCGGCTTGATACCCATCATTCCCTTACCTCCCCCGGCATTCCCGCGAAAGAACGTCCCCCTCGGGAAAACGGGTCGGGAATCCACGAACCGAATCAGGCCGTATCATTCCAAAATCGGGCATTCTCCCTTAGTCTGGGATCCAGCTTTCCGCCGGAACGGCCGGGTTGTATTTCATATGCGATTGCCAGGCCAGTAAACAAGGGGCGCATTGCAATCGGCGGCGGCATATTGTAGTTTATAGGATGCATTATAGAGTCGAAGGACTAAGAGTGATTACGTTCAATTGCACCATTCAGGAAGGGGTCATCCCGGAAGAGACGCGCCAGACGCTGAACACCCGGCTGATACAAATCTGCGCTGAGGTTCTTGACGAGCCTCCCGACGACGTTAGCGTGAACTACGAGGTCATTCCTCACGGTTTTGGATTTCGCGGCGGAGAGTTATCCACTTCCTCGTCGGTAAGGAGTGTAATTCCGGCGGGTCTTTCCCAGGATAAGCGCGTGGAGTTTATGACCAGGGTGCAGGATATGTGGATTGAAGTCACGGGCCAAACCACCGCCGAGCTGGTGGTAGGCGCCGCCGACTTTGGATACAGCCCCTATTAAGGCCCATACAACCATACAGGAGAGCAGCTATGCCTATCTATAGGTTTAAGGTTCCCCAGGGTTCAGTGGAATTTGACCAGCGCGAGAAGATCGCCGTCGCCGTCACAGACACCCATTGCGGCCAGACTCTAGCTCCGCGCCACTTCGTCCACGTATATTTCGACGAGCAGACAGAAGAAGTCGAGCGGGATTATCCCACCCGGTACTATCTGGATGCCATCAACCGGGCGGGGCGGCCGCAGGAAGTTAAAGACAAGCTGCTGAACGACCTGTTGAACTGCTTTATAGCGCATACCGGAGTACCCAGGGACGACATCAGCGGGCGCATCGGAGAAACGCCGGCCTCGTGGGCCATGGAAGGCGGCCAAGTACTGCCCGAACCCGGCCAAGAAACGGCAGAGTGGTACGCTGAAGTAACCGCCGACTAATTTGTTGCAGGAAAGCTTGCTTTGTTGTCAGGACTGTTGATCAAGCTTAGGCCCCTAGCCGCCCCGACAGTCCTGGCGGCTTTGTTGGCTGTTCTGATTGCCGCCGTTCCGGCATGCGGCGGCGAGGCCCGGCTCACTGCTACTTCCGCTCCTTTGTCGCCCCCGCCGACGGCCACTGCCCTTCCTGCTGGATTCATTCCCGACCTGTCCGCTCCCAGCGAAGAACTGCTGGGCGGCGGCTCTCCGCAGAAGTTTATTCAAGTCTTCGAGGATGGACGAGCCGATAGTGCCTTCCGCGCCACCAGCGACTTTGCCGCTGCCGCAAGACCGCTGGAGGAAGGCGAAAAGCTGAAAGTGGGCATTATCTTCGTCGGTTCGCAGCGCGATTTGGGCTGGAACCAGGCCGCTGCCGCCGGGGCAGACTATGTGGAGCAAACGCTCCCCGATGTGGAAGTGTTGCGCGCCGAGAATATCCCCGAGACCGTCGAAGTGCAGGCGGTGGCCGAGCAGATGATTCGGGAAGGAGCCACCATCATCATCCCTACCAGCTTCGGATACTCCGGCCCGGCCAAGGCTATCCTGGAAAAGCACCCCGAGATTATGTTCCTCCATTTGGGGGACCTAGAAATATACGAGAATTACGGATCTTTCTTCGCCAATATCTGGCAACTGGAATACGCGGCGGGACAGGCCGCCGGAAAGACGACCAAGAGCAACAAGTTGGGCTTCATAGCGGCCTTCCCCATACCACCCAGCTTGCTGAACATCAACGCCTTCCATCTCGGAGCCCGGTCGGTCAACCCCAACGTGGAGACTACCGTCGTGTTCACTAGCGCTTGGTGCGACCCTGGCAAGCAGGTCACCGCTGTGAATACCATGACCGACGCCGGCGTTGACGTGCTTTCTCTACACCAGGATTGCACCAAGACGGTCGTCGAAGCGGCGGAGAGGGCCGGCGTGGGGGTGACCGGCTTTCACTATGACGCCAGCGCCGCCGCTCCCAATCACTGGATAACCGGGGCTACCTGGAACTGGGGGCCGATAATGGCCCAGGTTATCCACGAGATACGCACCGGCGTCTACCGGAGCTCGGTCAAGCTGGCAGGCATAGAAGCAGGCTGGGCCAAGCTGGCGCCCTTTGGCGATGCGGTTTCCGATGAAACCCGAGAGCTAGTTCTGGACACGGTGGAAGGACTGCGCGATGGCAGCGTCTCGCCGTTCACCGGCCCCATCTATGACCAAGAGGGCGATATTCGCATCGCTGAGGGCGAAACGGCTACCGACGAATATTTGCAAGGCGTGGACTGGCTGGTTCAGGGAATCGTGGGCCGAACCAACTAGAATCTCAGCAATGCTGCCACTAAGAACCCGGCCCTCTCTTAGAGCGAGAGGGCCGGGTTCTTTAGTCAGTCTTTTCCGTATTCATGGACAGGCGCACCCCAAGTCCGGCGCTTATCCGTTAGGCGGTTTCGATTTTGCTGGCCGACTCCAAGCCCAGTTCTTCTACCGCCATCTCCCTCATGCGGAACTTCTGGATTTTGCCGGTGACCGTCATAGGAAATTCTTCAGTGACCTTCACGTAGCGGGGAATCTTGAAGTGGGCTATTCTGCCCCGGCAGAATTCGCGGATTTCCTCAGAGTCGGCGGATTCCCCAGACTTGAGCATCACCCAAGCCATGACTTCCTCGCCGAACCGCTGGTCGGGAACGCCGATGACCTGCACGTCGGAAATCTTGGGGTGCGTATAGAGGAACTCCTCGATTTCCCGCGGGTATACGTTCTCTCCACCTCGAATAATCATATCTTTGAGGCGCCCCGTAATCTTGTAATAGCCCTCCGCATCCACCGTTGCCAAGTCGCCGGTGTGCAGCCAACCCTCATCGTCAATGGCTGCCGCGGTGGCCTCGGGCATATTGTAGTAGCCGCTCATCACCATCGCGCTGCGAGTTTGCAGCTCGCCTTGAACTTCGGGGCCAACTATGCACCCTGTCTCCGGATCAACGATGCGGGCCTCAACGCCTGGCAGCACCTTGCCGACAGTGGAGACCCGCCGCTCGATAGAGTCCGTCGTAAGCGTTTGGGTAATCACCGGCGACGCCTCGGTCTGGCCGTAGGCAATAGTCATCTGGCGGGCGCCCATGCGGTCGATGACCTGCCGCATAACCTCGATGGGGCAGGGCGAACCGGCCATGATGCCGGTGCGCAGGGATGATACGTCAAAGCTGTCGAAATCGGCATAGTCTAGTTGGGCGATAAACATGGTGGGCACGCCGTAAAGGGCGGTGCATCGCTCCCGCTCAACGGCTTGCAGGGTTTTGAGGGGGTCAAAGTGCTCGGAGGCGATAATGATTGCAGAGCCGTGGGTAATGCAGCCTAGATTCCCCATCACGCAGCCGAAGCAGTGATAGAAAGGCACGGGGACGCATAACCGGTCGTTCTCGGTAAGCTCGATGGCGTCGCCTACGTATAGCCCGTTGGAGACCAGATTATGGTGGGTGAGCATCGCGCCCTTGGGATTGCCCGTAGTGCCGGAAGTGTATTGGATATTTATCGGGTCATTAGGCTGACACTCGGCTTGCCGCGCGGCCAACTGCTCCGGCGAGACCTCCGAGTGCTTCGCCACCATTTCATTCCAGGACAGCATGCCGTCAGGGACGGCGGCGTCAGAGTTGTCATGGGGCGGAATAAACACGCCGTGGCGCAGGTATGGAAATCGAGAACTGCGCAACTCTCCGGGGGGCGAGTCTTTCAGCTCCGGGACAACTTCGTTGAGCATCGCCACGTAGTCGGAGTTGCGGAAGCGGCCGATGAGAATCATGGCATTGGCTTCCGACTGCTCCAGCACATAGGCCAGCTCGTGGGTTCGATAGGCTGGATTGACATTGACCATCACTGCGCCAATCTTGGCGGTGGCGAACTGAGTCAGCACCCACTCGGAGTAGTTAGTGGCCCAGATGCCCACGTGATGGCCGCGCCGTATGCCCAAGGCCATCAGCCCGCGAGCGACCCGCTCCACCTCGTTGCGGAACTCCGCGTAGGTATATCTCTCCCCCGTTTCGACGTTTACCAGCGCATCCCTTTCAGCAAAGCGCTCGGCCTGCCGGTCTAGGACATCGCCAATAGCGCTGTTGGGGTTGACGAAACCAGCCATAATCCCTCCCCTGAGTCTATTCTCCCACTTCAACCAGGATTCTTCGGTTCCTTAAGGGTATCTCGTTTTGAATATCGTCTGGTAGGGCATCATAAGTTTCCAGTAACCTCTCCTCGATTATTGCGCGAAACTGAGCTCTAATATGTTCGCCTGATTATACATTAGCGAAGCAATCTAAATAGCGTCTTACTCGCCGGCCCTGGGGTGTACAATACGCGCGAAAACTGAGGGCGGCATCGCTCCCTTCGCCGCTCCGGAACCGCGAGATTGAGATGAGACCTACTACTGCCGAATTGCAAATCAATGGGATTATGCCGCCTTTCCGGGGCGACGATTTGCCTGCCCTTCAGTCGGTGCGGCGCAGCTTTCGCACCGGCGTGGCGGCCGCCCCTCTGTCAGACCCCAGATTCACCGAGGGAAACGCCTACAACACGCAATATCATTTCCTCTGTCAGTTGCGGCCCTCCGAAACCGTAGCGGGCCACAAGGTTGCCCTGACTACCAAGGCTGCGCGAGACCACTTGGGCGTTCACGAACCCTGCTATGGGCACATACTCAGTCCTTGCGTGTACGCCAACGACACCGAGGCGCCCATAGGCAACCTGGCTGCACCCCACGTTGAGGCCGAGATAGCCTTCGTTCTGGGCGAAGACCTGCGCGGCCCCGGCGTAACTCCCGTGGACGTTATGCGGGCCACCTGCGGCATACTGCCCGCGCTGGAGCTGGTGGACTTGAAGGTCCAGGGAGACGGTATCCGGGCCACCGACGTCATCATTCACAATGCGCTCCACGGCGGCATCGTGGCGGGATCCCGGCTCTGCAAGCTGGATTCGCTGGACTTGCAGTACGAGGGCGTTACAGTGGAGCATAACGGCCAGCTTCACGGTTCTGGCACCGGCGCCGAAGTTATGGGGCATCCCGTCAACCCCATCGTCTGGCTGGCCAACAAGCTGGTGGAGTTCGGCGACTATTTGCGGGCGGGCGAGACCATCATCTCCGGTTCCATGGTGACGCCGGTGGAGGTGAAGCCGGGCGACTGCGTGAAGGCCACCTACAGCCGGATGGGAAGCGTCGGCGCCCGCTTCGTAGAATAACCGCGAATACCCTTATTTCGCGCGAGAAAAGAGCAAAGTTAAATTCCTTTCTACTCTAAGGAGTATGGTGAGGGCGCAGAGGGAAAATCAGGAGGTAACGTATGAGTTGGGAGTTTGAGCTGGTGGCCGGTCCCTACGGCGGAACTACGGAAGGCCCGGCGTGGGACGGACAGGCCCTGCTGTTCACCGACATCCCCAACAGTCGAATAATGCGCTACCGCCCGGATACCGGGGAGTGTTCCGAGTGGGCTGGTGGCACCGAAAACACCAATGGTCTGAACTTTGACTCCCAAGGGAATATATACGGATGCTCCGGCGGGGGACGGCGAATACTGCGCTTCAATTCAGACGGCTCCTCCACTCCTCTCCCTAACTTGCTGGATGGCAAGCGCCACAACCGCCCCAACGATCTGGCGATAGACCGCAAGGGACGCATCTGGTTTACCGATCCGGCCGGCCAGATTCCCCCCGAAGATCGGGAACTGGACCATGCGTCGGTGTTGCGGCTCGATCCTGCCCCGGGCGTAGAAGGCGGCTGGACGCTGCACCGAATGACCTTTGATACGTGGGCCCCCAACGGCATCCTGTTCTCGCAGGATGAAAGGACGCTGTACGTGGTGCAAAGCGATTATGAAGGCACCCGCGACCTGCGGGCATATCCGTTGCAGTCGGATGACTCCCTGGGCGAGCCTATGGTACTGCACGAATTCGGGAGGGATTTTCGGGGCGTGCACCGGGGCTTAGACGGTATGTGCCTGGACGTTGAAGGCAATATCATCGCTGCCGGCGGCTGGCGACAGGCCGGCCCGGGGCCGCTGATTCATGTGTTCGCGCCCTCCGGCCGGATAATTGAAACGCACCCGGTTCCTGCCGACTGGCCCACCAACTGCGCTTTCGGCGGCCGGGCGCTAGACACTCTCTATGTCACCACCAGGGGCGGCCACTTATTCCGGGTCAACAACACCGGACGGCGAGGCTGGATATTATACCCTCCGTAGCATTCCAGTGCAGAGAACAATCCATTTATAGTTATGTAAATACAAGCAAACAATAACGAGGAATGTTTATGACAACTGAACAGTCCAACA
Source organism: Dehalococcoidia bacterium (assembly GCA_965199995.1). Taxonomy (GTDB): domain Bacteria; phylum Chloroflexota; class Dehalococcoidia; order Lucifugimonadales; family UBA3495; genus VXOI01. Next base: position 1,348,882 of record OZ241328.1, read on the forward strand.
TCGCGCGGAGCGAAGGCGAGTTCGACGTTATCGGCACCCGGCCCATCCGTCATGACGGGCCGGATAAAGTGACGGGCCGCGCTCGCTACGCCGCGGACATACACCCGCCCGGGTGGCTCGTGGGGAAAGTCCTTCGCAGCCCCCATGCTCACGCCGTCATCCGAGGAATTGACGCCACTCGCGCCCTGTCTATCCCTGGGGTGAAGGCCGTGGTTACGTCGGCGGACTTTCCCGAAATTTCAGCGGAGATAGCGGATCAGGAAGAGGGTGCGACGGTGAACTACGGCTTTTACAGCCGCAACGTGATGGCGCGGGAGAAGGCCCTCTACTGCGGCCACGCCGTCGCCGCTGTGGCCGCTAGCTCCGCCGCCGCAGCAGAGCAGGCTCTGGCGGCTCTGGACGTGGACTACGAAGTCTTGCCGCCGGTATTGAACGCCGACGACGCTATGCGCGAGGACGCTCCCCTTCTGCACGACCGGCTGGTAACGCTGGCCAACCCCAACCTGCGGCAAGGGGGATGGGGGGATTCGGAAGGCATGCCCAGCAATGTCTCAAACCGGTTCGAGTTTCGCTTGGGCGACCCGGATGCCGGATTTGCCGGGGCCGACGTCATCGTGGAACGAGAGTTTCATACTCGTCCAGTGCATCAGGGTTACATCGAACCCCACTCAGCGACGGCGCAGTGGATCACGGACGGGTCTGTAACTATCTGGGCCAGCAGCCAGGGCCACTTCGCTTTGCGCGACCACACCGCCGCTATCCTGGGCGTCAACGTGTCCCGGGTCAAAATCATCCCGATGGAGATCGGCGGTGGGTTCGGGGGCAAGGGGCAGGGCGGCTGCTATCTGGAGCCGGTGGTCGCGGCCCTCTCCCGCAAGTGTGGACAGCCAGTGAAGATTGCCATGACTCGCGGCGAGGTGTTTGAAGGTACCGGTCCGACTTCGGCCAGCCATATTCGCGTAAAGCTGGGAGCAACCCGGGAGGGAAAGCTAGTTGCCGCAGACTGCACCCTGGTGTACGAAGCAGGCGCATTCCCTGGGTCGCCGGTGCCGTCGGGCTGCCGCACAATGCTCGCGCCCTATGAAGTGCCTAACAGCTTCATAGAAGGTATTGACGTGGTGGTCAACGCGCAAAAGGCGGCGGCCTACCGCGCCCCCGGCTCGCCTCCCGCGGCCTTCGCTGCCGAATCGGTCATAGACGAAATTTGCGCTCAGTTGGGCATGGACCCGGTGGAGTTCCGGTTGCTTAACGCGGCCAAGGAAGGCAGCCGACAGCCAACCGGTCCGGTGTTCCGCAAGATTGGCTTTGTGGAGACGTTACAGGCGGCGCAGGAGCATCCGCATTTGTCGCAGCCCATTGCCGGGCCGAACCGGGGGCGGGGGATAGCCGCCGGCGCATGGTTCAACAGCTCCGGCCCTGCCAGTGCGGTCGCCAGCGCGAACCCAGACGGCACCGTCAGCCTGGTCGAGGGTTCGCCGGACATCGGCGGCTCCAGAGTGGCCATGGCCATGCAGGTGGCCGAGGTTCTGGGCATTCCGGTGGAAAGGGTCAAGCCGTCGGTGGCAGACACCGACTCCATCGGCTACAGCTCCGGAGCCGGTGGCAGCGGGGTTACCTTCAAGATGGGCACCGCCTGCCATGATGCCGCCCAGGACATCAAGCGACAGATGATTGAGCGAGCCGCCCGTATCTGGGACGTTTCTCCCGAGGATGTGGAGTACGACAAGGGCGTGCTGTCTCACAAGCAGGACCCGGAATTGAGTATTACCTTCCAGGCTCTGGCGCCCCGTCTCAACGGCACCGGAGGCCCTATCGTAGGCCGGGCCGCGGTCAACCCCGGTGGAGTGGGCAACGCCTTTGGGCTGCACATCGTAGACTTGGAAGTTGACCCCGACACTGGCAAAGTAACCATCCTGCGCTACACCGCTTTGCAAGATGCAGGACAGGCCATTCACCCCAGTTATGTCGAAGGCCAGATTCAGGGCGGCGTGGCGCAGGGCATAGGCTGGGCCTTAAACGAGGAATACTACGTCAGTGAACATGGCAGTATGCTGAACTCCAGCTTCCTTGACTACCGGATGCCCACGGCCCTGGACTTGCCAATGATTGATACTGTCATCGTCGAGGTGCCTAACCCAGGCCATCCTTATGGCGTGCGGGGGACGGGCGAAGTGCCATTGGTTCCACCGCTGGCCGCCATCGCCAACGCCATAGCTCGCGCCACCGGCCAGCGGCTTACCGACCTGCCGATGACGCCGGGACGAATTCTCGAAGAGTTGGGAGCCTTGGGGTAGCGCCCATCGTCCCAAAGGGAAGGGCCCGCCAAACCGCGGGCCCTTCCCTTTTTGGTATTAATAAAGCTGGCATTAATACAGCGTCCGAAGGCTTGCTGTTCTAGAACGGTGCCGAAAGACATGGGCGATGCCCTGCATTAGCGGCTTGCAGTCATTCGCGCCTCGATGCCGCCCTGCCTCTTACTTGCGTTAACTTCCACCGGCTCTTGCAGGCGCAGGCAGGGCCGCGCTCGACTAAAAGGGAACGTTCGGGAACATCGTGTGTTATGTTTACTATAATTTATGCCCGTTTATATTTGTTTAGGGCGTTCTCTGAAAGGGGTCAGTCAGATCCAGCTCCTCGCCGATTTCCCGGAGGGCCGGCAGCACTTCCTGTCCCATCAGCTCCAGACAGCGCATAGTGTCCTGATGGCTGATGGTGCCGTCGTTAGTCCATATGGATAGTATGCCAGGGCGCATCACCGACAGTACTTCGCGTAGTTGCCGGATGACCGTGTCGGGGCTGCCGATAATCCAGCGTTTAGAATCCAGAATCTGGTCATATGCCGCGGTGTCCAGTCCGCCGACCCGGAATGGGTCGGAACGAATCTGCTCCCGAATGCGGAGATAGCGAGGATCCTGGCTCGCGCTGGCGTAGCCCACCGGTGACTGGTAGTCCCTGGGCAAGGGGATGCGGCCCACGCCGATGTTGCCAACCATATAGCCTTTGCCGGCCTCGTATGCCTTCTCGTCAGTGTCCTGGACATGAATGCGAACTAGGTAGCCCGAGTGCTCCGGGCCAGGTTCGTAGCCCATTCCCCGGGCGCTCTCGGCATAGATTTCCTTCATATCCTGCGTAGATTGGACATCGGTTTCCAGAAAGATGTACGGGTACCGGTGTTCAGCGCACCAAACCAGCGTTTCCGGGCTGCCGGTGCCGGGAATCCAGACCGGAGGATGGGGCTGCTGCAACGGCACCTGGAAAGGATTCACAACGCGGAAGTGATAGTGCTTGCCCTCCCAGCGGAAGGGGCCGGGGGTGGTCCAGGTTTTCATTACCAAGTCATGAGCTTCCTCAAACCGTTCGCGGTTGAACAGCGGGTTGGTGTTGGTAGCAAGGCTTTCGACGCCGGTGCCGCGAACAAAGCCCGAGACCAGCCGTCCGCCGGATATCATGTCAATTTCAGCCAGCTCTTCCGCCAGCCGGATGGGATTATCGAAAATCGGAAGCGGATTGCCTAGCAACACAATCTTGGGTTTCTTGGTAATCCGGGCCAGGATGGCCGCTTCCAGGTTCATGGTTGCGCCAAGGCACGTGGGGGTGTTGTGATGCTCATTGAGCATGAGGCCATCGAATCCCGCTTCCTCGGAGTATTCGTACTCGTCCAGGTACATGTTGTAGAGTTCCGAGCCGCGCTGCGGATCAAAGTTGCGGTTGGAAAAAGTAAGACGCACGGCGTTGTTGGGGCTGTTCCGCACGTCTTCCTCGGTATAATCCACATAGGCGCGTTCAGTAAATCGCATCAGGAACATCAGTTGCCTCCTTCAATGGGGGGGCCAAATTCCTCGCCATTCCCGTTCCCTTCCTAGAACGCTCTAGGCGGGAACACCCGGCGATAGACGCCGGGCGAGCCTGGAGCATGGCCGTAGGTGCCGCCGATGAATTCGTTCATCGTATCCTGACTGCGCTGCTTCTCCCATGCCAAGGTCTCCGGCACCTTTTCATGCTCGAACTCGTACATAGTGAGATACTTGGGGACCGCCTTCCACAGCGTGGTAGCGGCGGACGAACAGGCAGCCAGGTATCCGCAAGTTTCCGGGGGTGCGGGCGGTGTCGTAATACTCGTTATACTTGGCCTCCAGAGCGGACGGAACGTCCATACGCCCAATCTGCAAAGCCGGGGCCATACCGCGTCCGAGGGTATTGGGGTCGTCGCCCCCCTCCGGGTATATCTGGGCATAGACGTTCCGGACGAACCCCCTGCCGACCACGTTGGGCGACATTCTCTGCGTCCATGGCGTAGGGTTGTTGCTCATCTGAAGATATTCATCAGACTGTAAAGCCTCCATCGACGCTAGTTCGTAAACGGCCAGATATCGTGGCCCACCCTTGAGGGCTTCGTAGCGAGCGGCATCCAGGAAACCGGGGGCGCTCAGGCGTTCCGGGACGTGTTCCTCGTTGTACCAGCGATTGAATTCTGCGTCGTGCTCGATGTCCACGTCGGTGTAGACCATGAGCAGGGCCGTGCCTTTCTTGCGAACCATGCAGCCTCCATTTCTAGTTCAGTTGTCGGTCACCTCGAAGGAAAGGTAGGCGTATCGGAGGAAGATACCGCCCCGCGGTTCCGCCAGCGGCCCGTTGGCGCACAGAACGGCGATGACGTATTCGGCCCCCGGTTCGGCAGCGGTCGCCAATTCCACCCGTTGCGGAGCGTTGAGACCGGGGATGGTTCCTGTATTGCGGTCTATTTCACCGTTGACCCAAATCTCGCCATAATTGTCGGCGTTGGTCTCAAACCACAGACGCGCCCCGGCTACCGGCATTTCGTTTACCGCCTCGGGAAGCTGAATCCTGATGCGATACCAGGCGAAGGTGAAGCCTACCGAGATACTCTGGCGGATGTTATCGCCCACGTCCCAATTCGAATCGTCATAGTCGGCTAGGCGGGCCGGGCTCGCCAGTAACTGGGCCGTCAGTCCTTCGTTCGGTTCGCCGGGAACTAGTCCCGCCGCGACTCGCCACTCCCCTTTCACTTGTGCCCTGTCGGCTGGGTTGTTCAAGTCCAGAGCCACTCTCGGCATTGGAAATCTCCCTCTCTGATCGGATACTGGCGATTATAGTCCCCGGCGCAAGTATACTGGACGCAACCGGATGTTGCCGGGTCACGCGCTATATTGACTATAATCTGCGCAAGGATTCATTTCGCAGGACAGGAGGCCTACGGATGGACGTATATCAGTGCATCAGGTCGAGATTAACAGTGCGGAACTTCAAGCCCGACCCCGTGCCGGAGGGCGTCGTGCGCCGGATGCTTCAGGCCGCCCGCTGGTCTCCCAGCGCCCGCAACCGGCAGCCGTGGCACTTCATTGTGATCCGCAATCGGGAGACGCTGGAACAGATTGGGAGTGTCGCGTCTTCCGGCGGATTCATCGGCGGCGCACCGCTGGCGATAGCCGTGGTTATGGACCGCGGCGGGCGGCCCGAGTTCGACGCCGGCCGCTCCTTGCAGCATATGGAGCTGGCCGCATGGGCCGAGGGCGTCGGGGGCTGCGTTGCTGGAGTAAGGGGGGAAGAGAACGCGCGGGTAAAGGAAATGCTGGGCATTCCCGAAGATAAGGAGCTGGTGACCGTGATGGCTTTCGGTTATCCCACTGATGAAGCCGCCGCAGGCACCAAAATGCGCAAGCCGTTGCCTGAGATTGCCCACAGCGAACGGTTCGGACAAGGCTATAGTCTTGATAGCCTCTAGCGCACTGCATTAGCGACAGACTTTGTTGACATACGCCAAACAACCTGAAGGTGGGATTATGCGTCTCGAAAATAAAGTAGCTATCATCACCGGCGCGGCAGCCGGAGTAGAGGGACAGTTAATGGGCTTCGGCGGCGCGGCAGCCCGGATGTTCGCACAGGAAGGGGCTAAGGTCGTGCTGACCGACATCAAAGTCGAGATGGGGGAAGCCACCGCCGCCCAGATACGAGAGAACGGCGGCGACGTGGTCTTCCTGGATCACGACGTTACTGATGAACAGCGCTGGCTGGAGGTCATCTCTGAGACTGTGGCGCGTTACGGGAAACTGAACGTGCTAGTCAACAACGCGGGTACCGGAGCCAGACTTACAGTAGAGGAAACTTCCGTAGGGGACTGGCAGGGTCAGATGGATGTCCACGCCAAGGGAGTATTTCTAGGCACCAAGCACGCCATCCCGGAAATGCGCAAGGCAGGCGGCGGCTCCATCATCAACGTGTCGTCCATTTATGGGCTGGTGGGCAGCCCCACCTCCACCGCGTATCATGCGGCCAAGGGGGCCAGCCGCCTGTTCACCAAGTCCGCTGCCGTCCAATATGCGCGAGAAAATATCCGGGTGAACTCGGTGCACCCCGGATACTGCTGGACTCCGCTAACCGACCCAGGCTATTCCCATGAAGAAGGACGGCGCGACTGGTCGCTGGAGCGCATCCCGTTGGGACGGCTGGGCAACGCCGCCGACATCGCCCACGGCATCGTCTATCTGGCATCCGACGAATCGTCCTTCGTAACCGGAGCGGAACTGGTCATAGACGGCGGCACCACTGCCCAGTAGCGCCGAATAAGCCCGATTCTCGCGGATACCGATTGAAAGGATACCTATTCGCCAATTCTCATTGGGAGGGTACCTATGGCCACACCACCGGTGCCATTGGGCCAACCGCAAGAGCCATGGCCAATGCTGCGGGCCCGCCCCAGAACTCTCTTCGGCGCTTCCTTGTGCGAAGAAATCGAAGAGCTGGAAGCGGACGTAGCTTTCATCTGACGTGGATGTACTTGACCCCAGTCTGGCCCCCGGCACCGGCACCCCTGAAACCCGCAGGCTGTTCTACCAGGAAACCAGGGAATGTCTGCTGGCGCTTTTGAAGAGAGCCAACCTATTGGCCTTTGACATTGTGGAGGTCGCCCCTCCCTACGATAATTCGGAGCTGACGGTTCAAGTGGCGGCCCGGCTGGTGCAGGATATTCTGGCCGTCAAGTTCCCGTCGCGGTAGCATGATTTAATGGAAGTCGGCTTGTGCGAATCTTGATAGTGGGAGGTAGTGGATTCATCGGGCGATATTTGTGCCGCCGCCTGGCAGAGTCCGGCGCCCACGATGTTTATGGCACCCGTTGGTCCGGGCCACCCGTCGGAGAGACAATCACCTGGCTGCGAGTCGAGATGACAGACAGCGCCGGGCTGGAGGGTGTTTTCGCGGCGGCCAAGCCCGATGTGGTGCTGCACCTCGCGGCAATGGCGGATGTGGGAACAGCGGAACGCAATAAGGAAAGAGCTACCGCGGTTAACGCAACGGCCACTGCGATCGTTGCCCGCCTTTGCGAACGGCAAGGGGCAAGGCTGGTGTTCCTGTCTACCGAATACGTTTTTGACGGCAGCCGAGGCTATTACTGCGAGGGTGATGTCCCCAATCCCACTACTCATTACGGAAGAACCAAGTTGGAAGCAGAGCAGGGGGTGATGCAGTTAGCATCCCGCTGGAGTATTCTTCGCACCAGTATTGTGTATGGTTGGCCCGCTCCTGGCCAGCGAAACTTCGCTCCATGGCTGATTCGACGCCTGCTGAACGGCCATTCGTACCATGGCCCTACTGACGTATATCGAACTCCCATATACCTGGGAGACCTGGCCAATGGCATAACACGCCTTGTGGAAGGAGATTTTGAAGGAATCCGCCACGTGGCCGGCCGCGACTGGGTGAGTATGCACAGCTTCGCCATCGCACTGGCCAAGGCATTCAACTTGGATGAAGAACTGATAATCCCTATCCCTTCCCCTGCCTCAGAGCTGTCGGGAGGTGATGGCCCACAGGGTACGGCAGACTCGAAGGGCGGCGACTTTCTCGGACTGGACTGCGCCGTGACGATGAAGTCGCTGGGTATCCCGCACCCAGGGTTGGCCGATGGGATAGCCAAGTTCCGAGAGAGCGCCCAGAACTATAAAGGTTAGGACTTAACGAAAGAATAACTCTGCCGTTTTTAGCTACGAATCTCGGCAGGGCAGCCCGAGTAAAGCTAATTCGCTTACTTAATCCCCATACCGTCTATGCGGGCAGTATGAGGATTCGACTTTATGACGCCAGCGATCCCATGGGGTCCCACGGCGGCAGCACCACCGGTTCCAGATCTAGCGCCTGTTGCAGGTCTTCGGGGAGGTAACTCTTGGGGGCGGCTATCTCGAACATATACTCCGCGAACCACGAATCATTCATCAGGAAGAATCCCTTGTCCCCTATCTGGTTGTCCCAACTGTTCTCCACCCGCCAGCGGCGGGGCCGGCCATCCACCACATCCACACCGGTGAACAGCATGGCGTGCGTCATGGCCGTCTGGTGGTACTCCAGCCTCTCCTCTTTGTTCATCGAAAATTCGGCATCATAGACGCTGGCGTAGTCAAACAGTTCGGCGTCCCAAAGTCCCTTGTCGCGGTGCATCTGCTTGCCCGTATCGCAGCCCATCCAGACGGGTTCACCGTCCTGAAGCATCCGCATGGTGATGTTCTTCATCAGTTCAACGTCCACATTGAGATACTTGATGCGGGTTCCGTCCACCACGTTCCCCAGATATTGAACAGTATAGGTGCGGCCCGGCGGATTCGCTCCGCGAGGGTCATGGACTAGACAGACGTACTCCTCCATGGGCGTCGAGATGTATTTTTCAGCGAACTCCAGCGGAGTCATGGCGCCATCCCGGTGAAACTCCCCGTCCTTGTCCTTCCACTGCCAGTCGAAAACAGCCGGCGGATTGCCCAAGTGGATGCAAAGAATCTGGTAAACGGCGCGGAGAGACTCTTCCTTGGCGCGGCGCATCTCGTCTAGGCCGCCCTCTTCGGCGTAGACGCGGCGTATGTTTCGGGCGCCCTGGCGCACCTGGTAGTTGAGTCCCGCATTCATTCGCGCGGAGTTTCCGGAGCTTTCGGTTTCCGGCATCACTGTCTTGGGAACCACGCCGTGCTTCCGAACGAGGCTCACGAACATATCCCACTGGCCGCCGTCGCCCAGAGGCTGGTGCAGAAGCCAGGCAACCACCCGGTCGTCCACCGGGCGGTCGGCGGTCTCTATGAGGGCTTCCAGGATGTAATTGGCCCGCTCCATTTTATCCCAGAACATTACATAGCTCTGGCTGAATTCGAAATCTTTAACGTTGAGAAGATTCTTCGTTTCCGAACGGAACAAGTTCAGGCCGGCGAACATCCAGCAGCGGCCGGAGCGGGCCTGGTTGGTAACGCTCCAGTCGTCAAGAACCGTGGAAAAGGAGTGCACCGCCTCCGAGACAATGTTGCGGTTGAGAGCCACATCGTTCACGTCATGCTGGGTAACCACGTTCTGCATGAGCTGATGCGGCGGATGGGAATTAAAGGCTTCCTGAAAACCGGCAATAGTAGCGGAATTCAGCGCGCCGGGTCCGGTCTCTGCCTTCGCATTCACTGTCATTGTAATCGACCTCAATTTGGAATGGGGGGTGTTGCTTGGTAAGGCGGCAGTTCAGTCCGCCGCAGAATGAGCGGGGGCGAGGCTGCTGACAACCGCCATAATTTCCGCGATAGCCCGTTCTATTTCCTCCTCTGTAGTGAACCGTCCAACGGTGAGGCGAAGGGTTCCCATGGCATATTCTTCTGGGACGTTCATCGCAGCCAGAACGTGGGACACTTCAACCTGATCGCTGTGACAGGCAGCCCCGGCAGATGCGGCCACAGTGGGAAGGCAGGCCAGTATCCGGTCGGCTTCCAACCCCCGGAAGCCGATGCTGGTAGTGTTGGGCAGGCGTTTCTCCAGATGCCCATTCACCCGAGCATCCATCCCGGCCCCCAGAAGGCCACGTTCCAGACGGTCGCGCATATTCGCCATGTGCCGGGCGTAAGCGGCAAGATTTTGCTCTATTAGCGCGCAGGCCATGCCTAAGCCGGCCATTTCGATGACGTTCTCCGTTCCGGCTCGGCGGTCCTGCTCGTGGTTGGCGCCGTGCATGAGTTTTTCCAGGCGGACCCCCGGCCTGATATATAGAGCTCCAATGCCCTTGGGAGCATACAGCTTGTGCCCGGCGATGGAGAGCAGGTCAATCCCCAAATCATCTGCCATTACCGGGATCTTGCCCACCGATTGGGCGCAGTCGCTGTGCATCAGCGCCCCGTGGTGATGGGCGATTTCAGCAATCTCGGCGATGGGTTGAATTGCGCCAACTTCGTTGTTAGCGTGCATTATGGTTACCAGCAATGTCTCGGAAGATATAACCCGTTCAACCTGCCGGGGGTTCACCAGGCCATATTCGTCCACCGGCAGATAGGTAATGCGGAAACCCTTTCTTTCCAAGTGGCGGCAGACCTCGGTCACCGCCGGGTGCTCCACTGCCGATGTTATTATGTGATTCCCCTTGGGTCGGTAAGCTCCGGCTACTCCCTTGATGGCGTGATTATTGGCTTCGGTGCCACCGCTAGTGAATATCAGGTCGTCTTCTCCGCAACCCAGCAGACTGGCAACTTGCCGGCGGGCGCGGTCAATACCCTTTCGGGCAGCCAAGCCGAAGGAGTGGCCGCTGGATGGGTTGCCGAAGAGGCCATGGACGTAGGGCAGCATTGCCTCCGCGACTTGCGGGTCAATGGGAGTAGTGGCGTTGTAATCCAGGTAGATGTCGCTCATTGACGGCTCCGGCGGACGGGATTACCTCTGATCTCGGCCACTATATCCCAACTTGTTCATTCAATCGCCGCCGAGATCAGGGAAACGCTATTCAAGAAATCGGGGGGCGTGTTTATATGAGTATCCTAGGGCGATCGCATATGAAATTACAATCCCGTCGCTCCGGTGGAGAGCCGGAGACCGGAGCGTTGAGGATGCCTGACTTTCGGAACGATGCCTTCTGATTCTGTTTGGAGATTCCCGCTCCCCGTTTTCGCGGGGACAAGCTTCAAGGTAATGACGGGGGAACGCGGGAATAGCGGGTATTAAGCCGCCAAAGGCGATTGCCTTGGGAATATCCCTTTAAAAGTATACACGGAGAGTCTGATTCCCCTAGAATAACGCACTGTTCCCTTTTACTGCCAGGTTTCGGGGCTGCCGGTATTGCCCAGCAAACAAAGCGGCCCGCCAGGCAAGGAAAGTTTCTTACGCCGACCGTTCTAGCCACTATGTTGCTTCCCGAGGAGAACTCTTCCTAGACAAAAGACGTTCTAATTAAGGAGGCCCCGGCCATGAACCTTGAATCGGACGCCCTTCGCAGAACAGCGTTGCTGCTGGTGCTGGCCGGCCTGCTGTGGAACATGGTCGAGGCGGGAGTCGCCTTCTGGGCGGGTGTTCAGGATGGCAGCGTGGCAATCCTGGCCTTTGGCTTGGACAGCATCGTTGAGCTCCTCGCCGGCGCAGTTCTGGTGTGGCGGCTGAGAATAGACCAGGACGAGGAGGAAGGAGAGGCCGCAGAAAGAAAAGCTCAAAGGCTGGTGGGGATTACCTTCTTCCTTATGGCAGCCTATGTCTTCCTGCATTCCAGCGTCAGCCTGTTGGGATGGCTGCCGGATCCGCAACCGAGTCTCGCAGGCGTCGGAATAGTGGTAGCCAGCACTGCCGTGATGACTGTCCTGTACGTGGGCAAAATGCGCATCGCCGTCCGTATGCAGTCCCGGTCGCTGCGAGCAGAAGCCATGGAAACCCTCTTTTGCGACCTTCAGGACCTGGCCCTCCTGGTGGGGCTAGGGCTTAACAGCCTACTCTCGTGGTGGTGGGCGGACCCGGTATCGGCCCTGCTTATGGTTCCCTTTTTCATCAAGGAAGGCAAAGAAAACTTTTCCGGCCACTGCCATGGCGAAGATGAGCATTGCCTCGGCGAAGAGAATGAAGAGGCTGCAGAACACGCAAAGCATATAGCCCTGGTATGTTTTTGCCGAGGTTGTTTTTTCGGAGTTCGCGCCTGTCGCGCGGCCGATTGCCGTAGCCAGTGCGCGACGGCCTGATTGCTCTCGCCCATTGGCCCGCAATGGCCGCCCTGAACTTTCCTCGAGCGTCTACGGGGCAGCTAACCTGGTCGGCTATCTTGTTTCGCGGCTCTGGGGTGGGCGGCGGCCGCTACATCGTCGGGCGTCAGGCCAGCGAACCTCTGAGGGCGATATGCCCCCAGCACCACGTCAGCCGGCGTCCCGTCGCAGATTTCCTGAGCGGCCAACTGGCTCAAGGCCGGAGCTAAGGTAACGCCGCTGTGGGTGAGGGCCACGTAAATGTTGGGAGCCTCGGACGTAAACCCCATCACGGGATATCCGTCCATCGGCATGGGCCGCCAGCCTACCGGCACCGGAACGGCACGCGCGGCTTCCAATCCCGGCAGATAGCGGCAGGCTCGAGCCAAAAGGTCGTCGGCATGGGCTTGGGTGTCATCCTCTGCCAAACTCTCTTGGTCGCCCTCGCCAATCATAAAGCGGCCGTCGGCGCATTGCCGCAGATGAATTTCCCGGCGGCCATCGGTCAGAGGCGGGGCGTACACCACCGGGACGCTGTGAAGCAAGGGGGCCAGCGGGTTTGTGCGAATGACCACGCCGGGACTCTCCGCCTGCGGCACATTGACGCCCGCCAAGGCCGCCAAGCGAGAGGTTTCGGTGCCCGCGGCAATTACCACCACATCCGTATCCAAGGACCCTAAGGCGGTAACGACGCTACGGACCCGGCCGTCGCCAGAACGCTCGAACCCCACAACCTCAGTGCCGTCGCAGATCTCGTTTTCCCTTTCCCACAAGCGGCGCAGGCAGGCATCAACCACCAACTGCGGCTCGACCTGACCCTCGCTGGGGCTATACTCGGCCGCGGTTACCGGGCCGGTGTCCAGCGAGGGTTCCAAGCGCTTCAACTCGCTCGCGTCAACCAAGCGGGTGGGGTAGCCCCAGAACTGGAGCTGCCGCACTCGGGCAACTAGGGCCTCGGCTGCCGCAGGATCAGATTCCCAGGAAATCTTGCCGCCCCAGCGAAGCCCCACGCTGTCTGGGTCTCCGTCATCGCCTAGGGCAGCAGCGAAACGCGGCCACATCTCTAGGGAACGGCGATTCAGGTTGTGATAACCGATGGGTTCCTTGGCCCCGGCGTTAATCCAGGCGAAACTGTGGTTCGACGCGCCATGCCCAGGCACGCCCTTGTCGATGAGAACAACCTGCAAACCGCGCCAGGCCAGACGCAGGGCGATGGCGGCGCCCATGATGCCAGCGCCAATGACTGCTGCCTTTTGGGGTTTCTCCGGCCAGGTTTTCTTGGGAATTACCATGAGTCACGTCTCCTTACGCCCCAGGCGTGAGCATCCCGGTTGGGTCACAGCGCTTCGCGGAATCCTGACAGCGCGCACAGCACCGGCCCAAATCATCCTCTCCGATCAGGCTGAAGGAAGAGAAGGCTGGGCCGCGACACCCGGTCTATTATATAGATTCAAGGGTCGCTATTTTCACGTCCGGAATAGCTCGTCCCTCCTGTATGCTATTTGCCAGCCCTTGACCGCGTAGGAAAAAGATGGCCGCCTGCTCTGGGCGGAGGCGCGGCTTTTCCCGTCTGCCTGCGCTCTTGCCGATTATATGGCGCGGGCGCCGCCACATGTTTGCCCCCATCGGACGCCCGCGCAGCATGTGATATATTACCTAGGATTGTTGCGGAGTTGGGGGCAGTTTCAGGGAGATAGAGGCATGGTTGACAAAGAACAGGACTGGGAATATGGCCTGCGCGTCGAAGGACACGGCTCCGAAGGGGACAAAGGCGGCCCGGTCGTCATCGGCGAGAAGGGATTCCATTACCGGGTTTCCGGAGAGAACTGGGGCCGGCTTCCCGAGGGGGCAGTCTACCGGGAGGCAACGGCCGTCGCAGTGGACTCCAAGGATCACATCTACGTTTTCAATCGCGGAACTGTACCTATGCTCGTATTCGATGCCGACGGAAACCTGTTGCGCGCCTGGGGCGACGGGGTATTCGCCAACCCTCACGGCGTAACCGTCGCGCCGGATGGCACCGTTTTTTGCGTGGATAACGGCGACAGCACAATCCGGCAGTTCACGCCGGAGGGCAAGCTGCTGATGACCTTAGGCACGCCCCACCAGCCTAGCCCCAAGATGAGCGGCGAGCCGTTCAGCGTTCCCGCCCACGTAGCCTTTGACCGACGAACCGGGGAATTCTACGTGGCCGACGGATATTCCAACGCCAGAGTACACAAATATACCCCCGAGGGCAGGCTTCTTTCATCGTGGGGCGAATCCGGCACCGGACACGGCCAGTTCAACATCGTTCACAATGTCGAGGTGGACAAGGACGGCTGGGTTTACGTCGCCGACCGGGAGAATCACCGGATTCAGGTGTTCAGCCCCGATGGGAAATATGAAACTCAGTGGGGCAACCTCTCTCGGGCTGCCGCCATTTGCATTGATGACCGGTCGGGCGATGAGCTACTGTACATCGGCGAGTACTTTTGCGGTATCGCCACCAACGACATCGGTACAGATCTTGGCCCTCGGGTCACGGTGATGGACACAAAAGGCCAGGTTCTGGCCCGCGTCGGGCGCGAAAGCTACGGAGACCAGTCCGGCCGGTTCTACTCGCCTCACGGGATAGCCGTAGATTCCAAGGGAGACCTGTACGTGGCCGAGGTGTCCTGGACTGACTATGGGCGGCATATGAACCCGCCCCGAGAGCTTCGTTCGATGCAGAAACTGGTTCGGGTTCCCGACTAGTAGAGGCCCGCGCCTGCCCATATTTATACAAGGGATAAGGGTCGCATTTACATTAAGGAGGCATTGATATGCCGCTGCTGCCGGACAGAGTAGACTACCTGCCCATCATAGACCGGCCCATCATCAAGTGGCCAAACGACGCCAGAGTGGCCCTCTGGATTTCGCCCAATGTGGAGCACTACGAATATCTGCCGGAAAACGAAGGGGTTCGCGACCCGTGGCCCCGGACTCCCTACCCGGACGTCCAACAATACTCCTACAGGGATTATGGCAACCGCGTCGGTTTCTGGCGGATGCTGGAACCGCTGGACAAGTACGGCATCAAGTGTTGCGTTTCCCTGAACATGGCCGTCTTGGAACACTTCCCGGAAATCGGCGAAGCAATGGTGCAACGCGACTACGACTATATGAGTCATGGCGTCTACAACACCCGCTACCTGTACACCCACGATGAAGACCGGGAGCGCGAGTTCTACCGGGACACCATCGAGACCCTGCGCCGGCATACCGGTAAGCAATTGAAGGGAATGCTCGGGCCGGCCATCTCTGGCAGCGTGAGAACTCCCGACCTAATGGCAGAAGCCGGGCTTATCTATCATACTGACTGGATGCATGATGACCAGCCGGTGCCTATCAAAGTTAGCAATGGCAAGCTGGTTTCAGTGCCTTACTCCATAGAGCTGAACGACTCAACCTTGATGCGGGACAATCACTACGAAGGCGATTACTTCGCGCGAGTCTGCAAGGCTCAGTTCGACCAACTCTACCAGGAAGGGGCTGAAAGCGGGCGGGTTATGTGCATCGCCCTGCATCCTTTCCTAATAGGTCAGCCCCACCGCATCAAATACCTCGATGACATCTTGGGTTACATCATGTCCCATGATGGCGTGTGGCAGACCACGGCCGACGAGATTGCCGAATATTACATCGCCAACTACTATGACCAGGCCGTTGCCCACGCCCAGCGCCTGAATGGATAGATCCAGCCCCGGAGCTGGGCATAGCGAAAATCGCATTCCCAATCTAAATGAACGATCGTATCAGGAGGCTGCCCCATGCCCGCAGAACGCCGCTTCGGGATGGACCATGAACACTACGACTGGTCGCCCTTAAGTACCCGCGGCATCCTCCGCTGGCCCGACAACGCCCGCCTGGCGCTGTCGGCAGTGGTGACCCTGGAGCATATGGAGTGGGAGCCCCCGGAGGGCAGCTTCCAGGTGGCCAACCTTGCGGGCGGCTTGGCGGTCCGCCCTTTCCCGGACTACGCCCGCATTTCGCACCGGGAATACGGCCACCGGGTGGGCATTTACCGGGTACTGGATGTGTTGGAACGGCACGGCATACGGCCCACCATCGCCATGGATGCCCTGACGGCCGACAACTACCCTTACCTGGTTCGGCATTGCTTGGAAAGGGGATGCGAAATCATTGGGCATGGCATATCGGTCAGCCGGATGATAACCGGCAATATGACGGAGCAGGATGAACGGGGCTACATTCGGGAGTCGATAGACACATTGACCCGAGCCACCAGCGCTCCCCCAGCAGGATGGATGGGCCCGGAATACGGAGAGTCGGAGCGCACCCCCAGACTGCTGGCGGAAGCCGGCCTCCAGTACGTATGCGATTGGGCCAATGACGAACAGCCATACCCTTTAAAAACCCCCGCCGGTGAGCTTTTTGCTCTCCCCGTCATGCTGGAGCTGGACGATGTGGTGGCTATGGCCCATCGCAAGGTCACCCCAGACCGCTATGCCGCCATGCTGCGCGAGGGTTTCGACGTGATGTACGACAGCGGAGCGGAAAACGGGCGGGCCCTAGTGTTGAGCCTGCACCCCTGGATGATTGGGCAGCCGTTCCGCATCGGCATACTGGACGAGGCCCTGGGACACATGATGCGTCGCCAGGGCGTCTGGGCCGCCTCGGGTTCCGAAGTCGTGGAGTGGTACCGGACTCATCCGCCGGTCGCCTAAGGAAAGCTCCAAGCGGGGCAACCTACGATTGGCAGTCCGGGGGCGTCCGCACCGAATAATAATAACGCAATCCCGCCGCGCGGAGCGACGTAGAAACTAGCTGGAAGTATCATGGACGACTACGCCCTAGCCATCGACGTTGGGGGAACCTTCACGGACATCGTTCTTCTGAACTTGACTACCGGCGATTTCCAACTGCTCAAGACACCCTCCACCCCCGACGACCCGTCTCGCGGCTTCATAGCGGGCATCACCCGGATCCTAGATACCATGGGCGTGGACTACTCTCAGGTTCACCGCATCTTCCATGGCACTACCATAGCCACCAACGCCATTCTGGAGGGGAAGGGCACTCCCGTAGGAGTGCTGGTTTCCGAGGGGTTTAAGTACGTCCTGGAAATCGGACGCCATAGCATGGCGCGGCTGGCGAACCCCTATGTCTGGGTCAAGCCGGAGCGCCCGGTACCCCCGGAGCGTGTCCTTGAGATTCCCGAACGCACCGCCTTCGATGGTTCTATCATCACCCCGCTGGATGAAGACGCGGTGCTGTCGGCGGCGGAGCATTTTCGCCGCCAGGGCATCGAGTCCATCGCCGTCTCCTTGACCCATGCCTACGCCAACCCAGCGCACGAACTCCGAGCTCGGGAATTGGTGTTAGAGACCTTCCGCGAGGCGCACCTGTCTCTGTCATCGGAAGTCCTCCCCGTCTTCCGGGAGTACGAGAGAACGATAACCACAGTACTCAACGCCTACGTCATGCCGCGGGTCAGCTATTACATAGAGAACCTGGACCGGGAACTGCGGGGGTTGGGGGTGGCGGCTCCCCTCCTGATTATGAAGTCCAACGGGGGCGTGATAGGCGCGGAAACCGCCACCAGACAGCCGGTTTACACCGCGCTTTCCGGCCCTGCTGCCGGGGTAATGTCGGCCATTGATGTGGCCGGCAATGCCGGAGTTGAGGACTGCATATCCTTCGATATGGGCGGAACCAGCACGGACGTATCCTTGTTCAACCGGCTTACCCCCACTATTACCCTATCGGGAGAGCTGGGCGACTGGCCGGTGCAACTGCCGATGCTGGATATCGCCACCATCGGCGCCGGCGGAGGCAGCATCGCTTGGCTGACGGCGGCGGGCAACTTGAACGTGGGGCCGCGCAGCGCCGGGGCCGTACCCGGCCCGGTCTGTTATGGGCTGGGGGGAACCGAGCCGACGGTTACCGACGCCAACCTGGTTCTGGGCCGGATAGACCACACCATCGCCGGCGGCGCGCTGTCCCTAGACACCGAGGCGGCCAGAGCGGCCATCCAGGAGAAAATCGCTGCTCCCCTAGGTCTGGACCTGCACCGGGCGGCCCATGGCATATTGCAAATAGTCAACTACAACATGATGGGCGCCATTCGCAACGTCAGCGTGGAGCGCGGCCACGACCCGCGCAACTTCGCGCTGGTTGCCTTCGGCGGCGCGGGGCCGATGCACTCCATCAGCGTGGCCCGCCTGCTGGATATGGCCACTGTCATCGCTCCGCCAAATCCCGGCGTCGCCTCAGCCTACGGACTGCTGGTAGCCGATTTCAAGAACGACTACGCCAGAACCTCCCTCCAGAAGCCGCCTGACTATGACCTTCCCTCCATGGAAACCGTCTACCGGGAGCTGGAACATGAAGCTGCCCGCTGGCTGGACTCGGAGGCCATTCCTGCCGATAGCCGGGAGTTGACGCGGTCGGCGGACCTTCGCTACGCCCATCAAGGGTTCGAGGTGACGGTAGACCTGGCAGGCAGCGCGGTGGAGCCGGGTGGAATGGATGCTATGCTTCGGAATTTCCACAGCGAACACAGTCGGCTATTCGGGTTTTCCCTGGACCAGCCGGTGGAGATAGTCACCCTGCGAGTGACTGCCCGGGGGCTGCTGGAGCCGGTCAGAACGGTGCGGCTGTCCCGAGAGCTGCATTCCCCCGCAGAGGCCCGGCTCGGGCAACGCCCGGTCTATTTTGAAGACGCAGCCGGGTTTGTCCCTTGCGACATTTATGATCGGGCCAAGCTGGCGCCGGATTCAGCCATAGCCGGCCCGGCCATCCTGGAGAACATCGACTCCACGGTGGTCATTGACCCGGGCTGGCACGCCCGCATTGACGAATACGGCAACTGCATCATGCGGCCGGCCTAACCGGAGAGAGCCAGCGTTATGTCCCCAACTCTCGCCAGGTGAAATTATGCTTCCTGCAAATTCCGTAGACCCCATAACCCTGCAACTAGTTCGCGGCTCTCTGCGTTCGGCGCGGCTGGAGTGCGAGCTGCTGATCGAGCGCACGGCCATGTCGGCCTTCATCCGGGAAAAGAAAGACTACACAGTAAGCTTTCTGGACCGACTGGGAAAGGAAATTTACGGCGAGACCCTGGGCAGCGACATCCTCGGCTGTGTGTGGGACTGCTATCCGCCAGAGAATATGAGCGCCGGGGACGTCTACTGGTATAACGACCCCTACATCTCCCGGGGCAGCATCAGCCACACCCCGGATATGGTGTTCATAACCCCCGTGTTCTTTGAAAACGAACTCGTGGCCTACTGCCACTCCTTCGCCCACTTCTGGGACTTGGGCGGCTCCCGGCCCGGCAGCATAGGCCCGGCTAATACCGAGATTTTCCATGACGGCACCCTAGTGCCGCCCATCAGAATCGTTCACCAAGGAAAGCTGAACAATGAAGCCTATCGCATCATCCTCCGCAATTCCAGGTACCCGGACCTGCTGGAAGGCGACAGCCGGGCCCTGATGTCGGCGGCGCAGCGGGCCGAGCAGCGCGTCCTGGAAATTTTTCGCCGGATGGGCAAGGAAACTACCCTGGCGGTTTTCGAGCAAGACCAGAAGGAAACTGCGGAGTTTATTCGCCATAAGACCCTGGAAATAATACCGCCGGGCTGCTATTCCGCCCGAGATTATATGGACAACGATGGGGTCGGCGAGGAGTGGCACTCTTTCCACCTGGAACTAAGCAACACCGGCGATAAAATTTCTCTGGACGCCACCAAGAGCGACGACCAGGCGCCCGGCTCCATTAACTTTATGGCCAGCGACGGAACCATTGGGGCCTACTTTGGGCAGCACTTCCACCAGTACGACCCTTCCCTGACCATGAACGAGGGACTGCTGGCGGCGGTGGACGAAGTTAAGCTGCGGCCCGGCAGCATCCTGCAGCCCCAGTGGCCGGCGGCGCTGGGCTGCCGCGCCCATACCTTCACCAAGCTGAAGAATGCCGTGCGCGCGGTGGTGGCCCAGGCCAATGGCGGCGACACCATGGCGGCCATGGCCGTATATGTCATCGCCTACTGGCGGATGAAGGACGCCGAATCGGGCGAATGGATTCTGTGTACCGACGGCATCGCGGTGGGGCACGGCGCGCGGCCCCAAGCCGACGGCATAGACGCCGTTTACAGCCGCCATAACGAGAATTACCCGGCCGAGTTTATGGATATGGAGTATCCCCTGCGCATGGAGCGGTACGCCATCAATCCCGACTCCGGCGGCCCCGGCAAGCATCGCGGCGGCTGCGGCATCATCCGCGATGTCCGCCTGCTGGCTCCGGAAGGCACCTTCGGGCTGCGGGTAGAGAACAGCCGTTTCCCTGCATGGGGGGTTGCGGGAGGCAAGGCCGGGGGTACATCTAGGGTCGTGCTGAACCCGGGGCACGCGAGCCAGCGGGAGATCCGTCCCTTTTCCGATGACAATCCCTGGCAAGCCGGCGACCTGGTGAGAATCTACACTGCTGGCGGTGGCGGCTGGGGCGATCCCCTGGAGCGGGAAATAGGCCTGGTCGAAAAGGACGTTCGGGGCGGTTTTGTTTCACCGGAGTCGGCGCGTTCAGAGTACGGGGTCGTGATTGACCCGGAAACCCGAAAGGCAGACAGTCCCGGCAGCCTGGCCTATCGCCGGGACCTTCGCCGGGTGCGGGAGCAGCCCAAGCTGTTCCATCGCTTCATCTACTTCGACGACGATGAAGAGGAGCGGCGCTGGATTGAGCGCCACTTGCCCCGTTAAATGGCTCTGCGTCCCTCGGTTCCTCTAACCCGATATATGGCGGTGGGGTCTTTGCGGCGGGGCGGTTCGCGTCTCTGGCCGGGGGCAACGGCTTTCTGGGGCTTCAGCCAAAGGCGGAGGCACGGCGCAAAGCTGAAGGCCAATTTTAGCAGGGAATTGGCCACTGTCGGGGGGAACGCCCGCGCTCTGTCGGCTCCGGGCGCAGTTGGGGTGGTTGTGGCTCCCCGAGCAGGATTCGAACCTGCGACCTAGCGGTTAACAGCCGCCCGCTCTACCGCTGAGCTATCGGGGAAGGTCGTCAGCCCTACGGCAGGACTGGCTAAACCTATTGTATCACTAATTGCCGTTCTAGTGAATCCCCCTGCGGAAAACCCCGGCCATCCGCCTTTGGGCGGCTTAATACCGTCCTTCCCACGAAAGAACGCCCCCTCGAGAAAAAGGAGTCGGGAATCTACGAACCGAATTAGGCGTCATTGTTCCAGAATCAGGCACCCTCCCCGGTCTGAGATACAGGTTTCCGCCGGAACAGCCGGGTTATATTCCAAAGGCGATAGCCCTGCGGAAAACCCCGGCTATACGCATTGATATAGTTTGCAGAAAATAGTTGACTGCATATCTATCAAGTATTACTATTTATATGAATCAAGTTTTATCAGCCCACGTCGGCGCCGGCGACATACTCCGCCGGCGGAAGGGCGGTGCCATGAGTGATTACTACGATGTCCTGGGCGTCGTCAAAGGCGCTACGGAGAAGGAAATCCGCCAAGCCTACCGGCGGCTGGCCCGGCAGTACCACCCTGACGTAAACAAGAATGATGCCGCCGCAGAGGATAAGTTCAAGGAAATCAACGAGGCCTATTCAGTCCTTTCAGATGAAGACTCCCGAACGAAGTATGACCGGTATGGCGACAACTGGCGCCGAGCCGAGGAATACGCCCAGAGGGAGCAGCCCGGCCCAAGCGGGGGAGGCTTCCGTTGGACGGTCGATCATTCCGGCTTGGATGACCTTTTCGCCAGCTACGGCGAAACGTCCTTCCGGGATTTCGGCGGTGGTCGCCGCTCTCCTTTTCAGGATTTCTACTCTGCCGGGCAAGGACGGCCCCGCCGCCCAACCCTTGAAGTTCCCGTGGAAGTTACCCTGGAAGAGGCATTTCACGGCGCATCCCGCACTCTGCGTCTCAAAGACGGCCGCACGCTCGAAGTAAAAATACCTCCCGGAGTAGACCAGGGTTCCCGGGTGCATATCGCCCCGGGCGGCGATGAGATCGGTGACTTCAATCTGGTGGTGTCGGTTTTGGAGCACAGCGCCTTCCAGCGCCAGGGACGAGACCTATATACTGAAGTTGACCTTCCTGTTGTTGACGCCGTCCTGGGCGCGGAAATCCTGGCCCCGACCCTTAAAGGGAAGGTGGCGCTGACCGTGCCCTCCAACACGCCCAACGGCCGCCGCTTTCGCCTTTCGCGGTTGGGAATGCCCCCGCTGTCAGGCAGCGGGGATCGCGGCGACCTGTACGTTACTGTCAAGCTGAGCATTCCTTCCGATCTTTCTGCAGAAGAAATCGAACTGTTCCGCAGTCTGCGAAACATCCGAAGGGAGCGCTCCTCAGTAAACGATGCGGCCCCGGCCGGATAAAAGGCGTGGGCGAGAAATCCGGGATCCCTACCCGCTGCCGATGCCAAGCTCAGGCTTGCGCCAATCTAAGCAAGGATTTCTAGGAAGGATTTCGCCAATGAGAGAAGAAGAACGTCTTCGCGATGAACCCTGCTTCGTTATCAGCGTAGCGGCCCGCATAGTCGGCGTTCATGCGCAGACGCTGCGCCACTATGAACGGGCCGGGTTAATCTGGCCCTCCCGAACTATAGGACGGCAACGGTTGTACTCCATGGCGGATATCGAGCGAATTCGCCGCCTGCGGTCGCTCACCGAAGATATGGGAGTCAACCTAGCCGGAGCAGAGATTGCGCTGAAACTTATGGCGCGCATCGAAGAGCTGGAAAGCGAAGTGGCCGAGCTTACCAGCACGGTGAACTTCCTGCGGAAACAGAAGAATAGACAAAACACAGCTTGAACCGTCCCCATAGGACCGGCTGAGGAGGTGGACTATGGCAGCGCAAAATGACCAATACACCAATCAGGCACGCTTGGTGCTACAGTATTCCCAGGAACTGGTGCGCCGCCACAACCATAGCCAGTGGGATGTGGAGCATATTCTCCTGGCACTGCTGGAACTGGAGGACGGCGTCCCTGCCCGCATTCTGTCCGAGTTGGGCGCTCCTACCGGGGACATTCGGGCGACGCTGAATCAGGCTCTGGAGTCTGCTCCCAAGCTGGCCTACGGAGCCAATCAGCTCTACGCAACTCCCCGGGCCAAACGCCTGTTGGAGAACGCCGGCGCAGAAGCGGCGCATCTCAATGACGACTTCATCGGCGCGGAGCATCTGTTCATCGCTGCCGTCATGGAACAACAGGGCACTTCGGCGGAAATCTTGAAGGCCCATGGCATTGACCGGGAGCGCGTGTATCAGGCGCTGAGCCAGGTGAGAGGCAGCCACCGGGTGGACGACCCCGACGCGGAAAGCCGTTACCGCTCGCTGGAGCGTTTCAGCGTAGACCTCACTCAGATGGCTAGGAACGGAAAGCTCGACCCGGTGGTGGGCCGCGACGCTGAAATCCGGCAAGTGATGCAAACCTTGACCCGTCGGCGTAAGAATAATCCGGTAGTTATCGGAGAGGCCGGCGTAGGCAAGACCGCCATCGCCGAGGGTTTGGCCCAGCGAATCGCCTCCGACGATGTTCCCGACTCGCTGAAAAATCGCCGGGTAATGGCCTTGGACCTGCCGGCGATGGTTGCCGGCTCCAAATTTCGTGGCGAGTTCGAGGAACGCCTCAAGGCCGTCATCGATGAAGTAAAAGCGGCCAGCGGCGAGGTCATCTTGTTTCTCGACGAGTTGCATACCATGGTTGGCGCCGGCAACAGCGAGGGAGGAGTGGATGCCGGCAATATGCTCAAGCCGGCCCTATCCCGTGGCGAAATGCAGTGCATCGGGGCCACTACTCTGGACGAGTATCGTAAATATATCGAGCGCGACGCGGCTCTGGAACGGCGCTTTCAGCCGGTATATCTGGAGGAGCCGACCGTTGCGGAAACCGTGGAGATTCTGAAAGTGCTGCGGCCCCGCTATGAAGCCCATCACAAAGTGAACATCAGCGACGAAGCTCTGCGCGCGGCGGCTCGTCTCAGCGACCGCTACATCACCGGACGCCAGTTGCCTGACAAGGCCGTGGACTTCATAGACGAAGCGGCCAGCAAGTTGCGCATCGACGCCCAGATTCTGCCTGCTCCGCTCAAGGAGCGCGAGAATCGGATCCGGTATCTCAGCGACCAAGAGATTGCGGCCGCGGAGCGTTCGGATTACGAGCGCGCCGCCGAATTTCGCACCGAGCGAATACGCCTTCAGCAGGAGCAGGACGCGGAACTCCGCTCCCAGAGCGATGGCGAAGAGATAGAAATGGTGGTGGATGAATTGACCATTGCCCGGCTTGTCTCAGACTGGACCGGCATTCCCACCGGCCGCTTGCTGGAAGGCGAAGGCGAACGGCTGGTTCACATGGAGGCCGACCTGCATCAGCGCCTCATCGGGCAGGACGAAGCGGTTCTTGCGGTGGCAGAGGCCATTCGGCGCTCCCGCTCGGGCCTCGGCGATCCCCGGCGTCCCATCGGCAGTTTCATGTTTCTCGGCCCCACCGGCGTCGGCAAGACTGAGCTGGCGCGAGCCCTTGCCGAGTTCTTGTTCGACGATGAAGCCAATATGGTGCGCATGGACATGTCCGAGTATATGGAGCGGCACACCGTGTCCCGCCTTATGGGCGCTCCGCCGGGTTATGTCGGCTACGACGAAGGGGGACAGCTAACCGAGGCCGTGCGGCGCCGGCCCTACCGGGTTCTGCTTTTCGACGAAATCGAAAAGGCCCACCCCGACGTGTTAAACATTCTGTTGCAGATACTAGAGGACGGACGCCTTACCGACGGACAGGGACGCACCGTTGATTTCCGCAATACCGTCATTATAATGACCAGCAATATGGGAGCCGAGGGAGTGCGGCGCCAGACCTTCGGGTTCCGCACTGAAGACGCCAACGGGAAAAATGAGATGCGCGCCTTGCGGGAATCGGTGGAAACCGCGATGAAGCGGACCTTCCGCCCAGAGTTCCTGAACCGGATTGACGAGACCGTCGTCTTTCACCCGCTCAATCAAGAGCAGATTATCCGGATTGTGGAATTGATGGTCCGAGACGTGAAGAAGCGCCTAGACGAGCGGGAGGTGGCTTTCCAACTCACCTCAGAGGCTGAGAGCTGGCTCGCGCGGGAAGGGTTCGACCCGGTCTATGGCGCCCGGCCCTTGCGCCGCGCTATTCAGCGGCACCTGGAAAACCCCTTCGCGCGGATGGTTCTCTCCGGGGAGACATCGCCGGGCGACCTTGTGATGGTGGATGCAGGCCCGGACGGCTTGATTTTTTCCAGGCAAGCGACCCGGACGCCCGCCGACAAGGAACCTCTCGAACCCGTATTGGCGTAAAGGAAGGGACCGGGTGTCCGGCCCCTTCCTTAGATACACTTCGCTATACTTCAGGGTACGAAATTTCTAAGGGGCTGACCCTCATGGCCACAGCGTTAATGCAACAGGCGCAGGTCAAGGATGTTAGGGTTGACGGGGTAGACGTTCGCTACGCCGTTGCCGGAGAAGGCCCGGCTGTGCTTCTGGTGCACGGGCTGGCCTCTTCCATGATTACTTGGTATTGCAATATGGACGCCCTTGCCGACGCCGGATTCCAGGCCATCGCCATCGATCTGCCGGGCTACGGCGACTCGGTACCTGCCGAACGCCTCGGTTATGAGCCCGAGAGTGCCGCTCGTTTCCTGGCCGGCTTCATCGCTCAGCTAGGCATAGAGCGGTTCTCCGTGGTGGGCAATTCCGCCGGAGGTCTCATCGCCGGGGTCACCGCCCTAGAATACCCTGACCGGGTGGACAAGGTGGCGCTGGTGGCCTCGGCCGGCCTGGGCCGCCGGCTATCGTGGCCGCTGCGCATCATATCTGTTCCGGGTCTGGGCGAGCTTATCTACCGGCCCCACCTAATCAGCAAGGCAGCTATGGTTAAACGCATCTTTTTCCGGCCGCCCGATTTCCTAGACGACATTCTGCCGGAGATATTCCGGGTGCGCTGTCTTCCTCACGCCCCCCAAGTAATGCTTCGCTCCGTGCGCTCCGGCATTAACCTGATGGGGCTTCGGCGCAAACACCATATCGTGGACCGGCTTCGCAACCTTCCTGTTCCGCTCCTCGCCGTCTGGGGAGAGGAAGACTTGGTAATTCCGCCCGTGAGCGAGGAAGAAGTCCGGCGCGCCTTGCCCCGCAGCACGATCCACGTGCTTCCTGAATGCGGCCACTGGCCTCATATGGAAAAGCCAGAGGAGTTCAACCGGATACTCACCGTCTTCCTTTCCCAACCCTCGCCTGCCGCCGCCTGGCAGGGTGATTAGGCCTCACTGGCATCGAACAGCCGCTCGACACTAGTCCCGGCGCTGCTGGGAACAATGGCGAGGCCGCTTGCGAAGGGCCGCCGGCCGGGGATGTTGCCGCCCCCATACCGGGCCCCGCCGCCAGGTTCCTCGCTTTTAATTCCGCCTTGGAGTGGCTTACCGGCACCTGGCGCGGACGCTCCCTGATTCTCCTGGCTGTGGCGGTAATTTCGGCCATCGCCTTCTTTATGCAGGATCGCATCTCCGTTGGTGGGTTGAGCTACGCCGCCGTGGCCGGGGCGGTGCTGCTGGCCAGCGGTGGGCTTGTCGTCCCAGTGCCCGCGCTAGCCATTACCTGCACCACCGCCACCTTCCTGAATCCCGCCGCTGTGGCGATTATCGCGGGTCTGGCAGGAACAATCGGAGAGTTGACCGGCTATTTCCTGGGTTACTGCGGCAGCGGCGTATTTGAGCGCCGCCGTTTTTATCATCGCGTAGAAAGCTGGATGCGGCGTCGGGGCTGGCTGCTGCTGTTTGCCATTTCCGCCGTTCCCAACCCCATTTTCGACATCGCTGGCATCGCCGCCGGAGCCTTGCGCTATCCTCTCTGGCGTTATTTGACAGCCGTTGGATTGGGCAAGCTGGTCAAATTTCTTATCATCTCCTATGGCTGCTATTACAGCCTGCAGGGACTGAAAGGCGTCTTCGGGTTGTAGCCCCGGTAGATATCGTTGGCGCTTTCCCGATATATCCTTCCTCGCGTTGAGACATCGCGCCATTCCCCTTAGAGGACCCTTCTCTATAACCCGAGGGAATAGAGTAGGTGAAACTCTGGGTAAGACCGGCATAAGGACTGCCCCGATAGTGGCGGCGGCGCGGTTCCCATTGTATTCTTGTAGCGGCGTTAGCTCATGGATTGAGGCCCGTTTCAGGCAGGGAGGTTCTTTTGATACGCGGACTTGACGGCAAGTTCCCTAAAATTCACCCCTCCGTCTTCGTCAGCGAAGCCGCATACATCGTCGGCGACGTTACCATCGGAGAAGGTTCCAGCGTCTGGCCCAACGCCACAATCCGAGCCGACTACGGCAACATCATAGTAGGCAAGAACTGCTCGCTGCAGGACAACTGCGTGCTGCACACCGACGATCACCTAGAGTTGGGCGACAATGTTCTGCTGACTCACGGCGCCGTAATCCATGGCGGGAAGGTAGGCAGTAACGTTCTGGTCGGAGTTAATGCCGTCCTCTTGGAAAATGCCGACGTTGGCGATTACGTGTTCATCGGGGCCGGGGCGATAGTGCGCGGCCATGTTCCCGACCATTCACTGGTCATCGGCGTTCCGGGCCAGATTCGCCCCCTGAGTCCGGCACAGGAAGCACGGCTTCAGAACCCCACGGCCAACTATGTCCGCAACGCCCAGCGCTTCATATCCAACGGTCTGGGCTTGCAGATTCCGGCCCCTCCGCAGGACTAAGAGGCGCAGCATGACCAGTGAATCGGGCGGACAGCCCGCCCTGAACATGAACGAGAATACTCCTCTCCCCCTAGATGGGCTGCGGGTGCTGGACGTAACCCACATCGTAGCGGGCCCTTTCTGCTCCATGATTCTGGCCGACATGGGCGCCGAGGTCATCAAGATTGAGCGGCCCGGCGTCGGGGAGCGCGGACGCAGCAATGGCCCTTTCATTGATGGACCCGAGGGACAGCGGGTGAGCTCCCGCTACCTTGGCCTGAACCGCAACAAAAAGAGCGTAACCATCGACTTGCGCTCTCCCATCTGCAAGCAGGCTTTTGAGCGAATGGTAGCCGAGTCCGACGTGCTGCTGGACAACTGGGGGCCGGGGGCGCTTCGCCGCCTGGGACTGGGCTATGACCGCCTGCGGGAAATCAATCCTCGCATCATCTACGCCAGCCTCACTGGCTATGGCGACCCCGACGGCCCAGCCCCAGGCCCCTATTCCCACTGGCCGGCCAACAACCCCTGCGTCCAGGGAATGGGCGGCTGGATGACCGTCACCGGGAGCCCCGGTGGCGGGCCACAGATGGTGGGCGACAACATCGGCGATTCCGTTCCTGGCGTATGGACTGCGCTGGGGATAATGATGGCCCTGGAAAGCCGCCATCGCACCGGGCTGGGCCAGTACTTGGATATGGCGATGTACGACTGCATGGTGGCCCATATGACCAGCACCATGCCCTTCTACCAGGCCACCGGCCAAGTCGCTGGCCGGGAGCGCGGCAATATGCTCAGCGCCCAGTTAGCGCTTCAGGCCAAGGACGGCTACGTAGTGCTGGCCGGTGCGGGCGGCCCCGAAAAATGGAAAGACCTCTGGCGGCTTATAGGCCGCGAAGACCTGATTGAGGACTTGCGCTACTTGGGGGAAGGTATCAGCGGCGAGTTCTATATGAATCACTTCGTTCCCGCCATCGAGGAATGGACGAAGCAACGCCCCAAGGCCGAGGTGACGCAAAGGCTCATTGAAATCGGCTACTCGATGGGTATGGTGCAAGACCAGGCGGACCTCGATGCCTGCCCTCACCTGGAGGCTAGGGGAATGTTCATCAATGGCGGTAACGACATGGGAGGCCTCTTCCGAACCGTCAATACTCCCATCCATCTCGAAGGGTCTCCCGGCAGCCCTAATCGCCAGCCGCCGTTGCTGGGAGAGCACAACGCGGAAATCCTCTGCGGCATCGGCGGCCTGACGCCCGAGGAGCTGGCGGCGCTGGCGGAGGAGGGGCGAGTGTAAGGTGCGGGCTTGCTGAGGATTATGCCAGCTAATCTAATTTATAGACTAACTCACCGTGTTCCTGAACATAGCGTAATGGTATCTTGGGGTTATTGATGTCTTTTCCGCCGTCATTATGCCATTTCAATTCCCACCTGGCATAAAATGGCTCCAAGGCCGCAGAGGTGAGGCGGTAAATGTATAGGAGCTTTATTCCTTCATGTACTGCAAATACCCAGTGAATTTCCCGATATTTAGCAATAATTCCCGGATTTATGTGATGGTGAGTTGAAAAACTTTTAGTCCGCAATATGTTTACAGATTTCAGTTCATATTCTTGGCCTGTGGTATCCTTGGCGTCGTTGCCTTCTCGGCCTGGCAATGCTTCCAAGCGGTCAACAGCAACACCTGGAGCAGCTTACCGCCATTATCTTGAAATATGTCGTGGATACCATGCTTATCAGCTAGCTCTTGGGGGCTCAAACCGCTTGAGTATAATTCGTTTAACATCGCTACGTCGGGGTGCGGGATCGTTCTATGGCAGGCAAGTCTGCCAAGTTTACACTCAGGGCATTGGCCAAACGCTCCATATTGTCCAACGATATATTGCGTTCTCCCCGCCCCACAGAACCCACATAAGTCCAGTGCAGGTTGGGTAATTCAGCCAGTTTTTCTTGGGACAGACCTTTGTGTCTACGGCAATTCCGCAAGTTGTGGGCAAATATCATTCGTGAAGTCAAGCCAGTATTAGAGTATTGAATGATTAAAGAGTCTATGCTATGCTATACTACTATAAGTCTATATTATATAAGTAGCAATTGAAGTTAATATCGAAGTGAACGGTAAACCTTTCAGCGAATTCTCTGCCTATCCAGCTTATTTCTCCCATTGGAGGGAAGTATACTGCGGAGATTCTAGAGAATTTCTATCCTAGTTACCAGACAATAGCATCAACTTGATGGTGACAAGTCCACCTTTCGCCCTTCAACATAAAAAAGAGTACGGCAACCTGGAGCAGAATAAGTACATAGGCTGGCTTGCCGAGTTCACTCAAATCATTTACCGAAAGTTAAAGCAAGACGGCAGCTTTGTACTCGACTTGGTCGGAGCCTATCAGAAAGGGTTTCCGACTCGAAGCCTCTATAACTTCCGCATCCCTATTCACTTCTGCGATGCATTAGGTTATTACCTGGCGGAGGATTTTTACTGGCACAACCCAGCTAAATTACCCTGCCCCGTCGAGGGGGTCAACAAGCGGAAGATACGAGCCAGGGACGCTGTCAACACTGTTTGGTGGTTCAGCAAAACGGAATACCCTAAAGCGGATGTCTCTAATGTCCTGGTTGAATATGGAACCCGGATGAAACGGCTCCTGGAGGACCCGGACAAGTTCTATTCTCCTGCGAGACGGCCTTCCGGCCACAACATCAGCGGCGGATTCGGCAAGGCCGGAAAGGGGGCCATACCTTCAAACCTGCTGCAAATTCCTAACACTGAGCCCAACAGCATATACCTGACCGCGTGTCGAGTCGTGGGCGCCAAGAGCCACCCGGCCCGATTTCCCGCCAAACTGCCGGAATTTTTTATACGCTTTCTCACAGAACCCAGCGACTTGGTGGCAGACCCCTTTTCGGGATCGAACGTTACGGGCTGGGTTGCAGAATCGGAGGGGAGGCGCTGGGCGTCCTTTGAGACTGAAATTGAGTATGTAGCCACATCGGCTTTCCGGTTCCTGGGAAGAGAAACCGATGTTGAGACACTAAGGGAAGTGTATGCAAAAATCAAAAGGCGGGAATCCTTGAATTTGAGTCAGTACACCGCTACCCGACGGATGACCTAAACCGCTATCGGCAACTTTCAGCTTATAATGGGGGTCTAATCCCCCTGAACGGAGTAACTAACGTGGTCTTTCGAGCGCCCCGCGGCACTGCCGACCACCTGCCCAGCGAGCAGAAATACTGGCGCTATATCGAATCCAAGGCAGTGGAAATTGCCAACCGCTTCGGTTATGGCCGCATCGACACCCCGGCCTTTGAGGACTCCAATCTCTTCATCCGCTCGGTGGGCGAAGGCACGGACATCGTCGAGAAGGAGATGTATACCTTCGAGGACCGGGGCGGCGACAGCGTCACCCTGCGGCCTGAAGGCACCGCTCCCGTGTGCCGCGCCTACCTGGAACACGGGATGCACAATCTGCCCCAGCCCGTGCGGATGTACTATTTCTGCCCAGTCTTTCGTTACGAGCGCCCCCAAGCCGGCCGCTTCCGGCAACATCATCAGTTCGGCGTCGAGGCCCTGGGCGACGCAGACCCGTCAGTGGACGCGGAGGTCGTCGAGGTGGCCTGGGAATTGATGGGCAGCCTGGGCCTGCGCGATATTAACCTGCTGGTCAACAGCATCGGCGACGGCAAATGCCGCCCGGCCTATGTGGAGCGGCTGCGCGACTACTATGCCGCGCGCCACGGAAGTCTCTGCCCCGACTGCCGCGACCGCCTCCAGAGAAACCCCCTGCGGCTGCTAGACTGCAAGGTGGAAGCCTGCCATGCCCTCGGCGACGAGGCTCCCCACTCCACCGATTACCTATGTGACGCTTGCCAGGAACACTGGAGCAAGCTGCTATCCTATCTGGACGCCATGAACCTGCCCTACATAGTGGATCACCGGCTGGTTCGCGGGCTGGACTACTACACCCGCACCGTGTTCGAGATTCAGCCGCTGGATGCCGGTGGGCAGTCCACCATCTGCGGCGGCGGGCGATACGACGGGCTGATTACTGAGCTGGGCGGACGTCCAACTCCGGGCATTGGTTTCGCCACCGGCATCGAGCGGCTGACTTTGAATCTCAAGCGCGGAGACATCCCGGTTCCCGATGAGCCTTCGCCTCGCTACCTGGTCGCCAACGTTGGCGGCAACGCCCGCACCACCGCCCTGGAGCTTGCCGTGCGCCTGCGCCGCGCCGGGGTCGGCGCGATACTGAGCAGCGGCTCCCGCGGGCTGCGCGGTCAGATGCGCCAAGCCAACGCCCTAGGCATCCCCTATGCGCTCATCCTGGGCGACGATGAAATAGCCAAGGGCGAAGTCGTTGTGCGGGATATGAACTCCTCAACGCAACAATCCCGCCCGTTGGACGAATTTCTGGCTAACCTTTCCGGGTAGCCCTAGGCGCCGATCCTGCCTCAGCCCGGCCGGTCCCCCTTTGGGGCCAGGGCTGACAGGGCAAGGTATGCCGCCGTGGTTGCGGGCCCGGCTTCGCCGCGATAGCGCCTTTTGGGGCGGAAATTTTGCTGACAGTTGGCCGTTGAAAGTCTGCTAGGAGTAATAGAACATTAGTGCGTTGGAATTATTGCGGCATTATTGCCGAGGCAGGAGCAACGCACTATGAAAATCTACTATCGTGGCTATGTCATCAATCGGGAGCACGTTGAGTCTCGTTGCACAGTTCAGGGCCGACTGCCGGACCGGGCCATGATGGCCTTTTCCGCCGACCCCCAGGGCGCCATGCGCTGGATCGACCGCGATGTCATCCGGCAGCGGGTAGAGGACGCTGGCTGGCTTATTCCCCGTTCGGTATAGGCCCGGCGATACCGCCGTCGCCCCGCCTTTACCGTCCCGCTGCCGGCGGCGGAGATGAGAAAATCGAAGAACGCAGACCCTCCAGTGGCCTCGATATTTTCGGGGCCACTCCTATCAAAGCGATGGATCTAAGTCATCCCCTATCGCCCGAAATGCCGCATTGGCCCGGCGACCCTCCCATGGAGTTCGAGAACTGGGCCGACATCCGGCGCAACGGTTTCTTTCTACGCCGATTCTCCATGAGCGAGCACGGCGGCACGCATCTGGTTGCCCCATCCAGTTTTTACCAGGACGGGAGAACGTCGCGCGAATACCCTGCGGAAGAGCTGGTCAAGCCCGCCGTAGTCATGGACCTGCGCCACCAGTGCCGGGACAACCCCGATTACGCTCTAACCCTAGAGGACTTGACGGCCTGGGAGTCGCGCCACGGGAACGTTCCGAAGAACAGCATCGCCCTGCTTCTCACCGGTTGGGGGGAGCGATGGGACAACCCGGTCGGCTATTTAGGCGCCGACGCCAACGGCGGCCTCCACTTCCCCGGCTTCGGCCTAGCCGCGGCTTCGATTCTGATCAACCGGCGCCGGGTTGCCGGACTAGGAACGGACACGGCGGGCTTGGAACCCGGCGTTGACGGCAGTTTCAGCGTGAGCAGACTTGTCCTGGCTCAGCCCCGCATCGTGCTAGAAAACCTCGCCAACCTCCCTTATCTGCCGCCCACAGGCGCGATTCTGGTCATTGGCCTGCTGCGCCTGGAAGGCGGCAGCGGCAGCCCCGCAGCGGTTACCGCCCTTCTGCCTGCACTAATTTAACGTGCCATA
Source organism: Dehalococcoidia bacterium (assembly GCA_965199995.1). Classification (GTDB taxonomy): domain Bacteria; phylum Chloroflexota; class Dehalococcoidia; order Lucifugimonadales; family UBA3495; genus VXOI01. The sequence continues at coordinate 1,382,223 of OZ241328.1, forward strand.
CTACGCGCGCTGACCTGAAACCGTCCCGAACGAGTCCTCAATGGCCGAATTGCGCGATTATTAGCGGGAATTATTAGAGCAAGCAGAAACATCCTTGCGAACCTTTAATGACCCGGTGATGCTCCAGTTGCCCACCGGCGGCGGCAAGACCCACATCGCCGGAGCCCTGCTAGAAAGGTGACTTCGCGACAGGCGTAAGGCAGTCTGGCTAACTCACCGCGAAGAGCTTGCCGACTAAACTTGCCGGATGCTCGAAGATGCCGGCGTATCGGCAATCAGTTTGAAAACGTGGAAATCAGGCGGGGATGCGCCGTCTGTTCCCAACGGCGTGGTCATATTAATGGCCCAGACCGTCGGCAGACGAACCAACCGAATGGAAATCTGGGGCAACTACCGAAGCAATGACCTCTTGGTGATTGATGAAGCGCATCACGCCACCGCAGACGGGTGGGAACGGGCTATCAAGCAGTGGCCCGGCCGGATTATCGGCTTGACCACCACCCCTTGGCGTTTGTCCAAGCGCGAGGGGTTCAATCACCTTTTCAGGGAACTAATCCTCGGCTCGCAAATCAGCGAACTTCAAGCGGATAACTGGCTGTGCCAAGCCTATATGCTTATGCCTGCTCCTATGCTTATGCCTGCTCCTGGCGACATCATTCGGGGAGGCGCAATCAAAACTGTCGGCGAATACTCTGAATCAGGAATTGAGCAGGCCAACCAGGACCGTCCCGACATTATGACCCGGGCGCATTTCGTTTCTGGCAGTTCCACACCAATGAGAGTCAGACCATCGTATACGCCATATCTCAAGAACACGCCCGCAACCTGACTGCGGTGTTCAACAATGAAGGTATCTCCGCCGCGTCAATGCTCAGCGACACGCCGATGGATAAACGGGCTAGGGCCATAGAATCCTTCGGCAATGGAACCTTGCGCGTACTGGTAAACGTGGCCGTCGCCACTGAAGGGTTCGACCTGCCCGACGCCTCTTGCGTAGTAATCACTCGTCCTACAATGAGTCTGGCGTTATATTTACAGATGGTGGGCCGCGGCCTGCGGCCCACAACCGGCGGCGAAAACTGGTTAATCCTCGACCTGGCGGACAATGCCGAAATTCATGGCCTCCCGGGAGATGAGCGGCAATGGTCTCTGGCGCCTCGCGGCAACAATGTAGGCAGCGACGCCCCAGTGATACGATGCGAGAAATGCGATGGCGTTTCCCTTGCAGCCAGCCACTTTTGCGTTTATTGCTAAGAGCCTTTCGGGAAGGACTGTCCGCGTTGCGGCAGATGGCGTGCCTGGCAACGCTGGAGCTACGAAACGTACTGCGGCAAGTATCACGAATTAGTCTGCGACCTTTGCCACTACGATGCCCACATACAGGCGCAGTTGCCGGTTAATAACGAATTGCTGGCATTGGCCAAACTGGATGATTTCGAGAATGATGAATTTGAGAATGCGGAATTGGTTATCGAACCAGACCTGAAATCCGCCCTACGGAATCTGCTGGAAGAGGAACGGCGCCGGGCCGGCGGAACGGATGAAGAGAAGAAGGAAGAGTTGCGCGCTCTGATTCGCAACCGGGAGTTGGAGTTGATTAGCGACAGCTTGCTTCAAGTATTCAAGAATTATATCACCGCATTGCCGGAGGAAGCTCGTACGAGGAAGCTCGTCCAAGGAGTGATTTGGATGAGTACCGGCTATTCCCTCAATGGGATGAAGGCCTTAAACAAGAACTGTCAGGCTGGAAAGGCGAGCTGGACAAACTGGACGCCAAGATTCCCGACGAACAGCTAGTCTACAACAACGCCCTAGCGCACGTGATACAGGCACTCGAGGCCACTGCTAAGGAAGCAGGGATGCTTCCAGATAATTTGGTCCAATTGAAACAGCCTGTTTTGCCGTCAGTCGCGTCAGAGATAGATTTAGAATCGGACAATAGGGGTTTATGTTTGTCATTGAGTCAACTCTACTCATTGGCAAATGTTGAGCCAGATATGGGCTTTAGCTTCAGACCAATGTGCTTTGTAGACCCTATCGGGAATGAAATACCTGTTGGTAGCTGGGCGGATTCCCTTCGTAAATTTGCCGAGTGGCTAATAGATAAAGGGCTACTGCACCCGGACAAATGCTCAATCAGTCTCACGCAAAGGGGAAGCAGATATTTGATTCACTCAAGCCCAATACACCAAACGGCCAAGCATTCCGTTCCTGTAGCCAATTGTCAAACGGCCTATATTTGGAACTTCATCTAACCACAAAGGACATAGCCTGTGCTTTAGGTCGGCTGATTACCGCATTCGGCCAGAATCCGGCGCAGTTCTATGTCAATCTGGCCTGAGGCACCCAACAGCACAATCGAAAAAGGCGGGCTTGAGGCCCGCCCTTTGCGATTGTGCTCCTTATCGCCTTTCCCGTTGTAGGGAAAGAGCCTTTAGAAAGACCTTACAGCTTGGCGATGCCCGCCCGGGCGCAGTCCTCATCCTCCTGGCTGGTGCCGCCGCCCACACCCACGGCTCCCTCAACCGCGCCGCCGCGGACGATAGGCACGCCACCCTGGCTGGGGATGCCGTGTCCGCCCTCAGCGGCCAGGATGCCAGAGACGATGGGCGAGCTGGCCCGCTCCTGCAACTCGCCGCTGGTGCGTCCAAAGGCCACGCTGGCCACGGCCTTGCCTTGCGAGCCATAGACCCCGGCCCAAATCGCGCCGTCCATCCGGTTGAAAGCAATCAGCCTTCCCCCCGCGTCGCAAACGGCCACGTTAATTTTGATGCCCATTTCGTTGGCGGCGGCTATCGCCCCTTCCACAATACGGTTCGCTTCGGCCAATGTTAGAGCCATAACAGACCTCCCGGCTTTAATTTCGATTCCGTTGCCGGGGCTATTCTAGCGTACAGGTCCGAACCCGCCAACCGTTGCCGGCGTAAAGGTCTTCTATACCGTCTGAACCAAATCTGGCAAAAGAGACCGGGCTATCGCCTTTGAAATTTCAGATCCATTACCCCTGCGGAAGCAGGATACCGAAAAACGAAATTCGCTGAATTTTTGCCCCCAACGATATTCAATTCAAAACATGGATTCCCGCGTAAGCGGGAATGACGGGGGTGCAGGAATGACGGGGTATTAAGCGCCCCTTTGCGATTGCCCAAGGGCAATCGCAAAGGAAAGGGCTGCATCGGGTTCCGCCAGTGATATACTGCTACGGGAATTTCATCAATCTCATGGCGGCGGTTACTCAGGCGTGTTGACCAAACGCATCATCCCCTGCCTGGACGTGGATGCCGGGCGCGTTGTTAAGGGCATCAGCTTCGTGGAGCTGCGCGACGCCGGCGACCCAGCGGAGCTGGCTGCGGTCTACGACCGGGAGGGCGGCGACGAGTTAGTGTTCCTGGACATCACCGCCAGCTCGGACTCCCGCGACACCATGGTTGACGTGGTGCATAGGGTCTCCGAGGAAGTCTTCATACCCCTCACGGTGGGCGGAGGCATCCGCACCGTCGAGGACATCCGCCGGATGCTCAAGGCCGGGGCCGACAAGGTTTCGCTGAACACCGCCGCCGTGAACAACCCAGCCTTGATAGGCGAGGGGGCGGTACAGTTCGGCAACCAGTGTATTGTCATTGCTATTGACGCCAAGCGCGGGTATTCTCCCTCTCGCGGCAAGGCCAGCGCGCCAGCTCCGCCGGACGCAAGCCTAGCATTAGAGGATGATTCCCGCTGGGAGGTGTATACGCGAGGGGGCCGCACTCCCACCGGAATTGATGCCGTGAAATGGGCTGCCAGGGCCGTAGAGCTGGGGGCCGGCGAGATTCTGCTGACCAGCATGGACGAAGACGGCCAGAAGCTCGGTTACGATCTGGAACTCACCCGCGCCGTGTCGCAGGCTGCCTCAGTGCCGGTAATAGCCAGCGGCGGGGCCGGCAATCTGGAGCATCTGTACGATGCCCTGGATGCCGGGCAGGCCGACGCCGTTCTCGCCGCCAGCATCTTTCACTTCGGCGAATTCTCTATCGGCGAAGCCAAGGATTATCTCAGCGGGCGCGGGGTTCCGGTGCGCCCCCGCTCTTTACTCCCGGCATGACAAATTCCTATATCCCGCAACAGGATAGTATTCAGGAATAACCATCCCTCTCCGGGGGAAAGTAACCGAAGGAATCCTCCTGCCGGGGGAGATTATGAAAGAATCCCCTTCCCCGGTCATGGGAAGGTTAGGGCGAGGGCGTCTCCGTGCCTGAAATTAAGGCTGTCATATTCGATATGTATCAAACTCTGGTGCAGGACCCAAGCGGCCAATGGCGCGCCAGCTTCAAGTCAATCGTTGAGGAGCAGGGCCTTAACATCACGGCGGAACAGCTTTGGGAGGGTTGGCACGAGTCGGAAGAGCAATTTCGCCGGCGCCGCACTGACAGATCTTTACCCTTTCAGACTTACTACGACGCCTGGGCCGGCGGGTTCCGGCGGTCCTTCGAGGAACTGGGCGCGCCAGGCGATGCCGACGCCGCCACCAGACGCTTCATCGCCGACCTTTCCCGCCGGGAGCCGTTCCCCGAAACACCGCAGGCCCTCCGGGAATTGCAGTCCAGTTACCGCACCGCCGTTCTCTCCAACGCCGACGACAGTTTTCTGCTACCCAACCTTGAACTGCTCGGCTTTGAGTTTGAGGCGGTGCTCTCATCAGAGATGGCCCGCAGCTACAAGCCCCAGCCGGAACTCTTCCAGGAAATGCTCCGCCGCTTGTCTCTCCCTCCTGAACAAACGGTATATATAGGCGACCGGCACTATGAGGATGCCTACGGCGCGTCCGGCGTAGGCATGAACGCGGTTTGGGTGGACCGGCCCGGCGGGCGAGGGCTGAGCGATGCCTTGCCGCCTCCCCAACACCGCATCACCAGTCTGCTGGAACTGCCGAAGCTCATTGAAAGCTGGTAAGGGAGTCCCTTGCGGGCGCCCGAACAGGCAACCCCCGGTTGCCTCAACATTTGACAAAGAGGGACGCCAGAGTATGAAGGTTAAGCTGAACGAACAGGGGTTGGTTCCGGCCATCGCCCAGGACGCGAATACCGGCACCGTACTGATGCTGGGGTATATGAACCCAGGCTCCATCAAACGCACCGTTGAGGGCCTCCAGGTCTGGTTCTATAGCCGTAGTCAGGAAGACCTGTGGCACAAAGGCGAAGTCTCAGGCAATTACCTCAACCTGAAGGAAGCCTGGGTGGATTGCGATGGCGACACCATCCTCTTGAAGGTGGTCCCGGACGGCCCTACTTGCCATACCAACAAGCCTTCCTGCTTCTTCAACCTTATGGAGGGTTTGCCTGAGGGCTACGAAGACACCGACCGGGGGCCCGGCGTCCTTGGCGAGATGTACGCTATCGTCCAAGACCGGCAGCGCGAAATGCCTGAGGGCAGCTATACGACTAAACTGCTGCGGGAAGGCGTGGGCCGTATCGCGCAAAAGGTCATCGAGGAAGCGGGTGAGACGGCCCTAGCCGCCGCCCAAGACGACCAGGAAAACCTCCCCTCGGAGATCGCCGACTTGATGTACCACACCATGGTATTGATGGCGGCTTCAGGCATCAAGCCGGAGCAAGTCTGGCAGGAACTGCGAGACCGGCGCGGCTGAGAACAAAGCACATCAAAAATCCCTGCTTTCTTCAGGGGCAGGTTAGGGCACGCTATAAGAGCTTATCGGCGCCGGGCATAACGCTCAGAAATCCGGAGGGAGTTGCTCGCCCGCGCCAAACACCGAAAATTCATCCCATTGATAGACTGTTACTTTGCCGAACCCGGCCACGCGCCAGTCGCCAGGGCTTCCGATCACCCCTGTGCGGGCATCAATGCCCAGGTACGTAACTCCTGCGGGGGCGGACTGGCGTAGCTCCGTCAGCGTTTCCGCCGGGTCGCGGCGCTCGTGGTGAGGCAGCACGCCGATGTTGGGCGAAATGCCCAACCCTTCCACCCAGCCGCCGGAACTCGGGCGCCGCATAACGGATCCCATAACCATCGCGCCGGCCGATGAGCCGCCCAGCACCAAACCGCGCTCCAGCCCTTCGGTCAGCAGCCGCAACAGAACCGACCCGTTAAGCGTAGCCAGCAGGTGGTCGGGGCTACCTCCGGTGAAATAGACCACGTCGGCGGTCATAACCGGCTCCACGAAGGCAGCGTCATTGGCGTGGCTCGCCTCCAGAACCATCAACGGGCTGGCCTTTCCGCCCAGCGCCGCAAAGTGGGTTACTCCATCGTTAGCCGCCTTCGACGGGCCTGTAACCGCCGCAGTCGGTACAATGATGACAGTTGCCGGGTCTTTGCCTGAAGCCCGCATCACTTCCCGGTCCATCTCTTCGCAGCCCCCCCTGAACTCGTCGCCGCCGACCAGCGCTATCGTACCGGACATGGCAAACCTCGCTGTCTGTTTCCTGTTAGTATCTATCCAAAGTCAAGAACCCCATTAAACCAGAAATTCCTTAGACTTACCGATGTTTATTGCGGGTTGCAAGTTGATGAACCTGACTTTCGGAACAATGCCACCTAATTCGGTTTGTGGATTCCCTCGTCCGCGGGAATGACGAGTATAAGCCACCTATATTCAATAGGCCCTGTCCCTGGGGCACGCTAAGGGAGAATGCCGGCGGCCAATATGATAAAATCTAGCTTTCCGTTCTGCCGCTCCTTGAGCGACATTGAGACAGGCAGAATTTACAGCCAGTATGAAACCTGCGAGGAATGGCCGGCTATGTCCGTAGCCCCGCTGATTAATGACATCCGAAGTTTGGTATCCGAAGCGGTGGAAGCCGCTCGCGCCGACGGAGTCCTCCGCTTGGAGACTACGCCGGACATCCAAGTTGAGCACCCCGGGAATCCTGAGCACGGCGACTTTGCTACCAACCTTCCGCTAAGGCTGGCCCGCGCCACTCGCATCAACCCCATGGAGTTGGCGCAGGCCCTGATAGCCCGCATCCCTGACAGCGCGCCCGTGGCCTCGGTGGAGGCGGCCCCTCCGGGATTCATAAACTTCCGCCTCAAGGATAGTTGGCTTCAGCAACAGGTGGAAGTTGTCCGGCAGGCCGGCGCAGCTTTCGGCAACATCGCCTTTGGCGGCAATCGCCGGGTGATGGTGGAGTTCGTAAGCGTCAACCCCACTGGGCCGGTGCACGTGGGCCACACCCGCGGCGCAGTGCTGGGCAGCGCCCTCGCAAATGTTCTAGAGGCCGCCGGATATGACGTAACCCGCGAGTATTACGTCAACGACGCCGGCAGCCAGATGGACGCTTTTTATCGCTCGGTACTCGCCCGCTACCGCCAGTCCTTCGGCGAAGACACCCCCATGCCCTCCAATGGCTATATGGGCGAATATATCACCGAGCTGGCTCAAGAAATCGCCGGTACCGAGAACGAAAGATTCCTCAGCCAACCCCAAGGGACGGGCGAATATCAGCAAGCCCTCCGCGAAATCGGCAACCTGAGCCGTGACAAGATGGTTAGCTTGATCCGCGAAGACTTGGCTCAGATCGGCGTCGAATTCGACAACTGGTTTAGCGAGCGCAGCCTCTACACCCAAGGTGAGTACGACACGGCCTTGGGGACGCTGCGGGAGAAGGGCTATCTGTCGCAGCGGGAAGACGCCTTGTGGTTCAATTCAACCATGCTCGGGGAAGACAAAGACAACGTGGTAGTGCGCTCAACCGGCGAGCCAACCTATTTCGCCTCTGACATCGCCTATCACTACAACAAGTTCGTTGCCCGCAGCTACGATGCTGTGGTCAACATCTGGGGAGCCGACCATCAGGGCCACGTGCCGCGGATGAAGGCCGCGGTGCAAGGCCTAGGCATCGACCCGGAGCGGCTAACTATCCTCATCGCTCAGATGGTCACCCTCAAGCGAGGGAATGAGGTGGTTCGCGCATCCAAGCGCACCGGCGACTTCGTAACCCTGCGGGAGCTGGCCGACGAGGTGGGCAGCGATGCCTGCCGCTATTTCTTCCTGGCCAGGACGGCCTCGACGCAAATGGAGTTCGATCTGGAGCTGGCCAAGAAGGAATCCTCGGAGAATCCGGTGTACTATGTGCAGTACGCCCACGCCCGCAACGCCGGCATCCTGAACCTGGCTCGCGAACGCAACATCGACTGGAGCCGGGGCGACGTGTCTCTGCTCAACGACCCCAGCGAGCTGGCCTTGGTGCGCGCCATGCTTCGGCTGCCAGAACTGGTGCAGCAGATGGCCCGGACACTCGAGCCCCACCACCTGCCTCATTTCACTATGGAGCTGGCGCAGGCTTTCCACGTCTTCTATGAAAACTGTCGCGTGATTTCGGCCAACCCGGAAGACGCAGGCGTAACCCTGGCCCGGCTCAAGATGGTGGAATCGGCGCAGATAGTTTTCCGCCGCTCTCTTGAACTCATGGGCATGAACGCCCCGGAACGGATGTAGCCAACAAACGGGACGCAGGAACAAGCCGAATAGATGGATATACTGATACGCATTAGTCTGATTGCCTGGCAGTTCCGCGCACGGCTTATCCTTGCATACGTCACCTTCGCCATCGCCGTTGGCTTTTCCCTATTCATTCCCTATCTCTTCGGCCGGGCCATAGACACCTTGGTGTTGTTCGACGCCGCAACCAACACCTTCCGCGGCAACAACCCCGAAACTATGACGCTGGTGTGGCTCGCCGTAGGTCTGTTGGCAGCCAGCTTGGCGCGGGGCGCGTTCGACTTCGCCCGCACTTACACCACCGACTCCTTATCCCAGAAAGTGTCATATGTGCTGCGGAACCGCTTCTACGACAAACTCCAGCACATGAGCTTCGCCTACCATGACTGGGAGCATACCGGCGACCTGATGTCCAAGGCCACCGCCGATGTTGAGGCCATTCGCCGCTACGTGAACATCGGCATGGTGCGCTCCATCGAGGCTGCCCTTAGGGCCATAGCGCTGCTAATGATACTCATTTTCATCAACTGGGAACTGACGCTAATTAGCCTCGCCTTTATTCCTTTCATCGTCACTCGCTCAGTGCTTGTGATGAGCCGCCTGCGAGCCATGTGGACTCAAGTTCAAATAACCATGGGCGAAACGGTAACCGTCCTCCAGGAAAACCTGGTCGGAATGAATGTGGTCAAGGCTTTCGCCTCTGAAGAGTTCGAAAAGCGCAAGTATGACCGCAAGGCCCTGCAGTTGCGGGGCGAATATTTTATGTCGGAACGCACCCAAGGCACCAACAGCGCCTGGATGTCCTTCTACTTCACTGTAGCCCTCGGTCTGATATTGTGGTACGGCGGATGGGAAGTGTTGCGCGGCGACCTCACTCCCGGTGAGATGGCCATGTTCATGCTGTTCCTGAATCAACTCACCTTCCCTGTGCGAATGGCGGGATTCATCATCAACAGCTTCTCTCGGGCCATTTCGTCGGGGCGGCGACTCTTCGACGTCCTGGATGCCCAGTCTCCCGTTTCTGAGCGGGAAGACGCTGTGGATCTGGGCCGGGCCGAGGGTACGGTACGCTTCGAAAACGTTTCTTTCGCCTACGACCCTCGAACTCCTGCCCTCAGGGATGTCAATATCTCAGCGGAAAAGAATCAGGTCGTCGCCATTCTAGGGGCGCCGGGCAGCGGCAAGAGCACCATCGTTAACCTGCTCCCCCGCTTCTACGAAGTGAACGAGGGACGAATCACCATTGACAATCAGGACATACGGGACTTTACGCTGGAATCGCTGCGCCGCAATGTGGGCATAGTACAGCAGGACGTATTTCTGTTCAGCGCCACCATCCGCGACAATATCGCCTACGGTGTTGCCGATGCATCCATGGAAGACGTGATTCGCGCCGCCAAAGTCGCCCAACTCCATGACCATATCATGACGCTGCCCGAGGGCTATGACACGTGGGTGGGAGAGCGCGGCACTACGCTGTCGGGCGGCCAGCGGCAGCGGCTCTCCATTGCCCGCAGCGTTCTGATAGACCCGCCGATATTGATTCTCGACGACTCTACTTCCAGCGTTGACGTAGAGACGGAACGTCTGATTCATCGGGCCATGGTGGCGGTTATGAAGGGCCGAACCACCTTCGTGATTGCCCATCGCTTGAGCACCGTCCAGAACGCCAACCACATCATCGTCCTGGACCGGGGGAGGATAGTGGAGCAAGGCACGCATTACGGGCTGTACGAAGCCAACGGGGTGTACCGCGAAATTCTGGAACTCCAGTTGCAGCCCCAGGAAGAGCTCATGCTGGACGTGGCCCTCTCAACTCCGGCCCTGGGCGCCACCAACGACTAACTGCCAATGTCGGGCGACCGCCCAGGTTGCCCGCGGTCACAGGTTGCCCGCGGTTACTCAACTACGCCGGATACCCGGCGCTGAGCACCCGGAAATAGCTGCTTTCAGATCGCAGAGTCCTCTACTCCCGCCAGCACCTCGAAGTTGCGGCATTGCCCTGCCTTTTCGTACACGCCAATTGCCACACCGTCATTCCCGCCCTTATTCCCGCCCTTATCCGTCATTCCCGCGAAAGCGGGAACCCAATGGCGCAGCCTCGTTTCCTTAGGGGGTGACGAGGAGCCAAGCGTTTCGTCATTTCCTTCGTATAGAAAAGAGGAACGAGAACCAAGACATATGTGGTAAGATTTTCTTTTGTCCATAGCATAATTTAGCCTCGGTAGAAGCAAATGCCAGGCATCGCCGCTATCCGCGACAAGGTCGCAACCAACGCGGCGGAGAGACAGGAGACGCCTGATATGCGAATGGGAGGGCCCGGAGGCGGGTTCGGCGGCATGATGGGCGGTATGCGCGGCATAAACGCCGCTGGCCATCGCGCTCCCAGCGCCGATAATCTTAGCGACGAGTCCATCGTCGGCGCCGCTTATGACCACAAGGTCGTAATGCGGCTGATGACTTACATCGCGCCTTACAAGCGCAACGCCATCATGGCCGTGCTGGCCGTCACGCTCTATACCGGGGCCAACGTCTGCATCCCTTACCTTATCCAGCAGGCGATAGACGGAGCCATCAGCGACGGCAACGGGACGCTGTTGAACTGGATTGCTCTGGCATTCTTCGTGGTGGCGGCAGTCCACTTCGGCGCCAACTACATGCAGTTCGTCTTTATGCCGCTGGTAGGCCAGGGCATTTTGTATTCCCTGCGAACCAAGATGTTCAACCATCTGCAGGAAATGTCGCCTTCCTTCTATCACCGCACTCCTGTCGGGCGCATTATGTCGCGCAGTCAGAGCGACGTTCTCCAGTTGCAGGAGACCTTTGAGCTCATCGTACAGAGCTTCTCCGATCTTCTCAGCCTGCTCGGTATCATCACCATGATGCTGATTATCGACTGGCAACTGGCCCTAATCTGTCTGTGCATCGTCCCGCCCCTGTTCTTCATTCTAGGCTACTGGCAGAAGTTTGCCCGGCACTCATTCATGCGCATCCGCCGCGCCATCGCCATGGTCAACGGCGAATACAACCAGAATATTACCGGCGTTCGCGTGGTGCAGAGCCTCAACCGGCAAGAGGCCAACATGGCCCACTTCGACACCCTGAACTCGGAGCACTTGAACGCGAACCTAGAGGCCAGCCGCTTCTCCGGCGCGCTGCAGCCGGTGGTGGAGATGCTCATCGGCATCGCTATGGGTTTCGGCGTAGTGCTGGCCGGGGGGATGATGGCCGGCGGCGGGGCTTTGGAATGGGGCGTGCTGGTGGCCTTCGCCCTCTACATCCAGCGGTTCTTTGAGCCTATCCGCCACCTGACTATGCAATACAGCCAGCTCCAGCGCGCCATGGCTGCCGGCGTCCGCATCTTCGAGGTGCTGGACCTGGAGCCCGAAGTTAAAGACGAGCCTGACGCCGAAGAACTGCCCCAGATTCAGGGGGAAATCCGGTTCGAGAACGTGTATTTCCATTACGTGCCGGGCGTTGACGTCCTGCAAGACATGAACCTGCACATCCGCCCCGGCGAGAACGTCGCCATTGTCGGCTCTACCGGCGCCGGCAAAAGCACGATGGTTACCCTTATCCATCGCTTCGCCGACGTGACACAGGGCCGCATCCTGGTGGACGGCTACGACATTCGCCGCGTCACCCGCCGCTCCCTAGCGGGGCAGATGAGCATGGTATTGCAGGAGCCATATCTGTTTTCCGGCACGGTGGCAGACAACATTCGCTATAACCAGGAAGACGCCACCGATGAAGAAGTCATCGAAGCAGCCAAGACCGTCGGTGCCCACGAGTTCATAATGAACCTGGATCAGGGATATGACTCGGTGCTGGCCGAACGGGGCGTCAACCTCAGCGTGGGCCAAAGGCAATTGCTCAGCTTCGCCCGCGCCGTCGTCGGCGACCCGCGCATCATCGTTCTGGACGAGGCTACGGCCAACATAGATACCCACACGGAGTTGATGATTCAGCAAGCCCTTCAGCGGGTGCTAGTAGGACGCACTTCCATCGTCATTGCCCATAGGCTGTCCACGGTGCGCAACGCCGACAAAATAATTGTCCTCGACCGCGGCCGACTGGTCGAGATGGGGTCTCACGATGAATTGCTGGCCCTCGAAGGCGTCTATGAACGCCTATATGCGGTAAACTATGGGTTACTGGCGGAATCGGAAACCGCCGCCAGTTTGGAAGCCCTAGAGCAGTCCCCGAGACCCAGACCGAATAGCGATGGCCGCGAACCATGGACCGGGGATGACCTGATACCCGCCCCAGCAGACGACTGACAGCGCAACAACCCATAGGAAGGAGCTACCTTCTGTTATGTTTACGCGAATTTTGACGCCGCTGGATGTCTCCGATCTATCCAGGCAGATAATCCCCTACGTGCGCTCGCTGGCCGCCGGGCTATCCCTCCCAATTACTTTGCTTCATGCCATCGAACCGCAGGGTTTAAGTATTCCGCAGAGCCTTAACCCGTCTCACTATGCCGCTGAGATGGTTAATCATCGGATGCGGCGCGCCAGACAGTATGTTGACCCAATAGCTGCGGAATTTAGCGAGTTGGGGCTGACTGTAAGCCAGGAACTTCCCGAAGGCGAGCCTGCCGCCACCATAGTCGACCAAGCCGCCACGAATCCGGGCACGCTAATCGCGATGTCCAGCCACGGGCGTTCCGGTTTGGCCCGCTGGTGGATGGGCAGCGTAACCGACAAGGTGCTGCATTTGACCGACAATCCCATGCTGGTTATTCACCCCGGCGCGAGGGAGCCGGAGCCCTCGCAAGCCGCCTTTGAAAGCGCCATTGTTCCGGTGGACGGCTCAGAATTGGCCGAAGAGATACTGCCTCACGTGGTATACCTGTCGTCGGTTATGGGAATTGGCCTTAATCTAGTTCGCGTCAACCCATCCCGCGATGACTATTACCGATCCATGTCGGTAGGCCCTTCGGAAGTGTCTCGAGTGACCCCTACCTACGAAGAATACATCAGCGTTGTGGATGCGGAGGCCGAGGATTATCTGTCAGAGCTTGTGGAGCGGCTTACCGGCCAGGGAGCGGTATCCGTATCGTCCCAACTGCTCCACGGCCCGCCGGCTGATACCATCGCGGGCCTCGCTTCGTCCACCCCGAACAATCTGGTAGCCATGACCACCCACGGACGCTCCGGGGTGGGACGCTTAGTACTGGGCAGCGTGGCCGAGCGGGTGGTACGCCAGTCCGGCGACCCGGTGTTGCTCGTGAGAGGGGAAGCCCCAGCCGCTTGAGCAGTGCCGCAGCATATGCGCCGTTATTTGGGCTAGGCGCGGCCCCACTCCCATCCGCGGCCTCCGGCGACCCGGTGCATTCAGCATTCTCAATATGCCTCGGTACTCCGGCCTGACGGTGGCCCTCCCCTGTCATTCCCGCAAAAGCGGGAATCCATGCGTTAAAGGCTGGATATATTGGTAACCAGATTGTAAATAAACCAGCCATCGCCAACAACGAACATCTCCGGCTTGGCCGATTGCGTGTCTCGCATAATTCCTATGCGGTCGTTATAAGGCTCGAAGGATACAATCTTGTCCAGCCGGACGCGGAATCGCTTTTTCGACCCGTGGAAATACAGATGCTTGCTGGTAACGCCCAAAAGCCCGCTATCGCTGTGCAGGGTTTCTTCCCATTCGTGAACCCTGCTTCGAAAGGTGCTGGGCCGGTAGTAGAGACCCTGAGCCACTCGTATGCTCACTCCGTGGGATGAGCCGCGCCTTTCCCGCATGGTTTTGCTTTCGATATAGTCCACCCCGTCGAACAGCCACACCAACTTTTCCGACTTCATCAGATTGAAGGGATGCTTGGAATGATTCTGCCGCTCAGGGATGATTCCCTCCGAGAGTTCTCGGATGGCAGCGGACTTGACCATATTGAGATGAGCGCCGTTACCGTCAACGTCGGACACCCGCAGATTGAAGTGATTCAGGTATCGAATCAGGGCTGCTTCTTCATCCAGCGACAGCACCCCGTCTTCTAGAGATGCCTCCACCGCCGCCTCCCACGCCTGAATCAGTAGGCGGCTCTCTTCAGCGGGAGACAGCCCGAGGCTGCCGAGGGCTTCAGAAACCGCCTCCAGGTGCTCATAGGGATTGCTGGTAGCCACAGCCGCCAGGCGAGCCTCCAGCATCACCCGGTCGCGGACAGCCCAGCCAAGAACGGAAGCCCCGTGATTCTCGCGGTCTTCAACGGCGAACCTGTCCCGGAAGTCCCTCAGTCGCGCCTCTTCTTCCTGGGTAAGAATGCCGTCGGACAGGCTAGCTTTGATGGCGCGATGCCAACCTTCAGCGATAGCGGCGTTGATGCCCTCGCCGTCGTAATAAGAGCGCTGTGCCACCGCCAGTAAATCCTGTCGCAGTTGGGTGTGGCTAAAGCTCAGGGAACCTGCGGCCTGCGCTGCTATATAGACCATCTCCTCCCAGCCTTTGTCCTTGATTTCCTGGCATTCGCGGTGAGTGTTTCTGAGAAATCCTGCCTTCTCTCCGCAATACCTGCAATCTCCCATTTATCCTTCCTCCCTGCTGCGCTGAGCGAATCGAAGAGAAATCAGGTGCGCCGCCGCATTCTCCTGTTTCGCTCAGGCTGATTCGAAAAGCAGGTGGCTCTCCAAGCGCCAAACCAGACAGGATTCGGAATACTCCTTACTACTGGCTAAGGTAACGCTCCATTGCCTGCTTGAAAACCGGGTATGGATGAGCGCCGGTGAACAGTAAATTGCCTACCAGGAAAGTAGGAATGCCGTTGATGCCGTATTGCAATGCTTCGCGGTACTGAGCAATGACAATCTGCGAATGCGTCCCCTGTTCCAGATTCCTGACCATATCGGCCCCGTCCAGCCCCACGCTGTCCGCGATGTTCTCCAGCACTTCTATCTGGCCGATGTCCTTACGGTCTTCCCAGAAAGCCTTATAGGCGGCGTGATGAAACTCCAGAAATTTGCCGTGTTGCTGGGCGTATTCGGTGGCTTCCAGCGAATACAGGGTATTGGGAGTACGGGATGACGGGCGCATAATCAGACCCGAATCCCTCGCCTGGCTTCGCAACGGTTCAGAGAGCTCGTCGCTGGTCTCTCCAGGGCGAGGCGGACGCTCCACCCCTTCCCGGGGCGTGTCCGGGCGCAGCAGGTAAGCCCGGCCTTCCACTTCAGTGTCGAATTCCTTTGCCAAGCTGTCGACCCGTTCCAGGCCGATATAGCACCAAGGTCAAATGTAGTCGTACCAAACCGCGATACGAACCTTGGAATGGCCGTTCTGCCCATTGTGAGTTTCCTGTGCCATAACAACACTCCTAACGTCCCAAAATCGCAGTTCCCAGGGAAGGGGTTCAGGGTAGGGGGTTCAAGGGAAGGAACTGGGTTTGCCGAAGCCTCTGGATTATGATTTCAGCAATTCGATTATTTCATCGAGTTGCGAGATTTTATGGCAGCCTTCCACTGGCTCGTGCCATCCGCCCCGGTCCAGTAGGACGGCCTGCATCCCTACGGCGCGAGCCCCGGCCACATCGGACCGCCCTTGGTCGCCAACGTGGAGAGCTTCCTCCGGCGCAACCCCGGCACGGCGCAACGCTTCCAGGAATATGGGTGGATGCGGTTTCTCTATTCCAGCCTGAGCCGAGGTAACGGAAAAGTCCAGAATGCCCTCCAGACCAGCGTGCCGAAGCAGAGGCTCTAAATCTGCCCGCAGGTTGGTTATCACTCCCAGCCGATAGCCAAGCTCACGCAGGGTTTCCAAGGCGTGCTGGGTGTCTTCAAAGGGGGTGAATTCCTTGGGGACTGCGATAGCCAGTCCCCAAATCTGCCGCGCCAGCCCCGTGGTCACCGGTGCCCCCGCGGTCTCAAGGATAACCTGCTCATATACGGTGAAAAATTCCAGTCTGCGCTCCGGAGAACGCTGAGAGAGCGGCTCATCCTCGTTGGCGCGGTTGAACAGGATGTCGGCTTTCGCGTAGCCTCGGCGAAGGGCTTCTTGGGAAAGACTCAGCCCCATCTTCCAACAGGCCACCCGCTGAATTTCTTCCAACGGCGGCCAGAACTTGACCAGGGTATTGTAAAAATCGAAGGTAATAACCCTTATCATCCCGTTGCCCAGCCGCGCTCTCAGACCGAGCGATATAGAGTTCAGCGGATATGCTAGTCTAACACGGCACAAATTAGTATGCTAACCAATGCCTAGTGTCACTAGGCATTGGCAGCGCGACGGCGTATCAGTATTCTTGTCCCACCGGAGGCGCGTTCGCCGGAACCCATACGTAGGAATACAGCCGCCATGAAGCTCGCCATTGGCGCAGACCACGCCGGATTCGACCTCAAAACCCAGATTGTTCCCTGGCTGGAATCGTCGGGGCATCAGGTGGTGGACGTAGGCGCCCACGTTCTCGACCCCGCCGATGACTTCCCGGACTTCGCTGCCGTCCTGGCTCGTTTAGTAACTGGTAGGCAGGCGGAGCGAGGCGTCATGATCTGCGGCAGCGGCGTCGGAGCCAACATAGCCACCAACAAGGTCAAGGGTATCCGCTCCTGCCTGTGCCATGATACCTATACCGCCCGCCAGGGAGTGGAGCATAATGATATGAACGTTCTTTGCTTGGGCGGACGAGTCATCGGCATCGAGACTGCAAAAGAGGTAATCGCCGCCTTCATCGGGGCGGAGTTTATCCCCGAAGCCCGCTTTCAGAGGCGGATAGACAAGGTAACCGAAATCGAGGCTGAGAGGCCAACGGTAAGCTGAGGGAATCCATCGCCTGCGCGCACTAACCTGCGTGGCTTACTCCTACGCCGTGTTGCAATTCATCCAGTAACAGGCGCATCGTTTCCGACACCTCATCGGGCGAGTCCAGTTGATGCAGAGCCACCGTACCTTGTCGAGGTTCACCTACAAATACCGCCAACCCGCCCATTTCCTGCACCGCCCGAAAACCGTCTTCGTCTGTCCGGTCGTCCCCGAAGTAGACTGGAAAGGGCCGGTCGTCGAAACTCTCGCGGATTTTTTCGATAGCCTTGCCTTTATCCCACGCTATGGCCGGACGCACTTCCACCACCATCTTGCCGCGGGTCAGCCGTAGCTGCCCCCTCGCCGCATAAGGCTCCACAATTGCCGCTGTCGCGGGATTGACCTCCCAGGCCAGGGGTTTCGGAGTAGCCCGATAGTGAACACTCAGGGTTAACCCCTTGTGCTCCACTATCACGCCGGGAATATGAGCCAGCGCGCCGGACAGACTTGCATGAACTTGGTCTAAAACCTCTCGGGCCGCGACCGCTTGCGGGTGGGTGAAATCCAGACCTGCGCCGCGAATCTCCATCCCGTGATTACCGGCATGGATAAGACCGGGAACGTCGGCCAGAACGGCCAAGCCGGCCAGGCTGCGGCCACTCACGATTCCGGCAATGCACCGACGGCAGGCCGCCAGCGCCGCCAGCCGTTCCCGCGTTTGGCCGGGTAACAGCGCATCCTCTGTGCGCTCCACAATGGGCGTCAGCGTGCCGTCGTAGTCGAAGAGCAGGAGAATGCGGCCAACACGGCGCAGTCGCGCACTAACCGACGGCCAGATGTTCAACAGGTGGGCCATTGCGAAAGCCCGTCTCTCTTGGTCCCATATCCCTGTAGGGGAAGTGGGTATAAGGGCGAAATCCTAGTGGAACTCGTTTCAGATACTGCGGACGGGATGGCGGGCGCGTCGGCCCACTTGCATCATATCTACTAGCGAGCGCGCTGCCCATTTGTAGATATTGTTCTCCTGCACCACGCCGCGCATATTAGCCATCCGCACCTGACGCTCCCGGCGGGGCATTTCGACGGCCTGGCGAATGGCGTCGCCGAAGCGCTCCACATCGTAAGGGTTGACGATAAGAGCGTCCGTGAGTTCCAAAGCCGCGCCAGTGAAGGGGCTGAGAATTAGCACGCCGTCGTGGTCATAGCGGCTGGCGACGTACTCTTTGGCTACCAGGTTCATGCCGTCGTGCAAGGAGCTTACCACGCAAAACCCGGCCAGCCGGCGCAAGGCCATAAGCGTCAGGTTGGGCAGATCCGTGGGCATATACATTATTGGTTGCCAGTCATCGGTGGCGAAGCGGCTGTTCACGTCATCCAGCAGCCGGTCTATCTGGTCGGCAAGCTGCTGGTAAGCGATGATGTTGGTGCGGCTCATTACGCCGGCCTGGATGAAGACCACTTTGCCAATGTATCGCGGGTTCCGCTCCAGAAATCGGTTGATGGCCCGGATACGGTGGGGAATGCCCTTGGTGTAGTCAATGCGGTCTATGCCCAGGCCGATTATCTTACCTTGCAATCCCCACTCTTCGGTAAGCCGTTCCATCTCCTCCGCAACCTCGGAGCTTTGGGCCTCGGTGTCCAGTTCGTCGAAGTCAACGCTGATGGGGACGGGCCGCACCAAGGTGGAATCATCGCGGTGGTATACAAGGCTGTATTCCTTATGCACGCGGGCACCCAGAATCCGGGATGCGGCTTCCATGAAGTTGTCGCAGTGGTCGCCTATGTGGAAGCCTAGCATATCGTTGCCCAGCAATCCGTCTAGCAACTCCTCTTGCCAGGGACAGATGCGGAAAACTTCATAGTTGGGCCAGGGAATGTGCCAGAATTGGCCGGTAATTACGTCAGGCTCCAAGTCGCGGAGGAAGCGCGGCAACAGGGCCAGGTGATAGTCTTGGATGAAAACCGCCGCTGGGCTGCCGTCCATCTCCTCGCTGACTTGTTGGGCGAAGGCACGGTTGACGGCAACGTAAGTTTCCCAGTCGGACTGTTCGAAAGCGGGTTCGATAAAGGCGTTGTGGCACAGCGGCCACAGACCCTCGTTGGAAACGCCGTAGTAGTATCCCTGTTGCTGTTCAGCGGTCAGCCACAATAACCGGAGGGTATAAGAGGGGTCGTCCGGGGGAACCATGACCCGGTTCTTCTCATCCACCGCCAGATAGTCGCCGGGCCCGGCGCCGTGGGCAATCCAGGTGCCGGCGCACTCCTGCATCAGAGGGTCGATGGCGGTGGTCACGCCGCCGGCGGGAGTGCTGACTCTCAAGTGTCCGTCAACCAGCTCATGCACATAGGGTTGGCGGTTGGAAACGACAATAGTCCGATAGTCGCCGATTTCCCGGTTAACTAATCGCCGCAGCCGGTCTCTGGTCCAGATGGGCTCTCGCAACTTCTCCCTCTACAACCTGGGAGTATCCTGCTGGGAGTATCCTGCTGCCTTTTCTTACTCGCTCGATTCTGGCACACCCGTAGGGAAAGGTCAAACACGAACGGGCTGCGGGGATGTTTCCGGCGTGATACCATATGCCGAAGGCGCCAGACACGCAGCCCGCTAAGTTTCTGCGACATCGGTATGCGCCGGCGCGATACAGGTATAACAAAAGCGTTGCCAATTATGAGGAGGCCCCATGGCTCTGTTTGTTCGCCGCGACCTCACAGACAGCGTCCCCACCCCCGAGGGTAATATGCACTTCGTGAAGAAGGGCGCCGGCTATCCCGTGGTGTTACTGCATCCGCTGGGCACTTCGGTCTGGACTTGGGAATATGTCATGGATGCCATCGCGCAAGACTACACGGTCTATGCCTTCGATATGTTGGGGCATGGCAATTCCGACAAGCCGCAGCGCCATTTCAACCTGCCCGACTACGCCAAGGCCCTAGATGAAGCCTGTCAGGTTTTGAACATCCACCGGGCCCACGTCGTAGGCAACTCCGTAGGCGCCGTCCTGGCCACGGAGACGGCGGCCAGCTTCCCCGACCGAGTGGACAAACTAACGCTGGTAGGCGCGCCGGTGTGGAACGCCTTCACCGCTAAAGAGAGGCTGGCCGACACCATGGCCCAGTACGACGCCGAAGGGCTGCCCAAGCCGCGCACCCTCCAGGAATTGAAGGACGCCACCACCTTCGCTGAGCCAACCGAGGAATGGCTGGATAAGAACAACGCCAGTCGAGCCAAAGCCGGCCCATGGGTTCGCAACTTGATGGAGTCGCTGGCATACTACGATATCATGTCCCGCCTTCCTCTGGTCAAGGCGTCGTCAACCATGGTGCTGTACGGCGAGATTGACCGCCTGCGCGACGGAGAGGAGTTGCTGCACAACAACATCGTCAATGCCCGCAAGGTCATCCTGCCCGGCATCGGCCACATCCCTCAGGTGGAAGACCCGGAAGGCTTCCTGGGCGCGTTGCTGCCGTTCCTAGAAGAGTAAGCCGCCCGAGAGCCGGCACTTCCGGGGAACGGGGTGGTGATGACGCTTCCGGGCATTATACTAATGCTGTTGACTTTCCTTTCCTTTGCCTGCGGCAGCAGCCCAGCCGAACCCGGAGACGAGGTCATTCCGGCAATCGTGGGGCCGGATAGAGTAGACTGTGTAGTGGCGCTCCCCCAGAAGTGCCTGATAGTCGACGGCGAGCTCTTCTACGAGGAAATCGAGGGGTTTCAACACGAGCCGGGCTATAGCTACAAGATTCTGATGGAACGATATGACCGATGGCCGGGCATGGAGGAAGCACCGCAGGATGCCTCCATGTATGGCTACCGGCTGATTGAAACTCTGGAAAAAGCGCAGGAGCAATAACGCGATGACTACCGGCGGACGTTACCCCCTCCGGCTTATGGAGACTTGGCGCTCCATTTTTTACACGCCCATCTATGTCTCGGTGGAGGGCGGGTTTCTGGAACGGGAAGGGCTGGATGTGGAGTTCAGCACCTGTCCGCCGCGATTCCCGCACCCGCTAAGCGCCCTGCATCATGGCGCTGCTGACATCGTGCAAAGCGGAATTATGCGCTCCATCATCGCCTCTGACTGGGGTGCCGAAACCGTGCCGTTGCACTTCGCCAAGATAAATTCCCGCGACGGGTTTTTCATCTTGGGGCGGCAACCCCAGGATCCCTTTGATTGGGAGTCCCTTCGGGGCAGCCGGGTAATTCCAGTGGGCTTCTCGCCCATGCCGTGGGCTTCCTTCCAATACGCCCTGCGCCGTCATGGTCTCGAACCCTCCGACTTGGATTTGCTCACTGGGCTGTCCCTGGACGACGCCGTGGGGGCCTTCCGAGACGGACAGGCGGAGTATGTCCACGTGGCCGAGCCGGTGGTACAGCAGTTGATGGCCGACGGAGCCGGACATCTCCTGATGGCCCTGGGGCCGGAAAATGGCCCTCTGGCGTACAGCTCCTTCGCCGCCACTCACCGTTTCCTGGCGGAACAGGAAGACATCGTGGGCCGGTTCACCCTGGGATTCGCCCGGGTTCTCCAATGGCTGTCCGCGGCGGACCCTAGCGAGGTTTCCGGTGCCGTCTCGGGCTTCTTTCCGGAAACATCGAAAGAGGTGCTGGCCGCTTCCATCGCCCGGTATCAGCAACAGGAACAATGGCCGGTTAATCCTGTCCTGGGGCAGCCTGAGTACGAGAGTCTGCACGACATACTACTGGCCGCCGGTATGTGCCGCGAGCGGCAGCCCTATGCCAAAATCGTGCGCACCGACATAGCCGAGGCCGCCGTCGCCGGGCTTTAGACTTGCCCAAACCGGCTCCGGCGGGGATTGTTGGGATGTTGCCATCGCCGGTATGTTGTAGAATGTTTCTTTAACGCCGACCCGATGGAGCCTCCCCTATCCCTTCGGGGCAGGGTCAAGGCGGGGTATCCCTTTTCACAGGTTCAGGAGGAGGCCGTATGGCCAAGATAGGGATTATCGGCACCGGCTTGATTGGAACTTCTTTGGCTCTGGCGCTCCGCCAGTCGGACTTGCGCAATCTGGAGCTGGCGGGAACGGATCTGGAAAGCAGCGCCCGCAACGGAGCGCAAAAACGCGGCGCGTTCCACAAGGTGGAAGGACGCCTCCATCCGGTGGTCGAAGGGGCGGACGTGGTGGTTCTAGCCACCCCCGTCATGGCGATGCGAGACCTGATGGAAACCATCGGCCCCATGCTACAAGAAGACGTGGTGGTGACCGACGTGGGCAGCTCCAAACAGGTGGTGGCCGGCTGGGCCGCCGATTTGCTGCCCCAAAGGGCCCAGTACGTCGGAGGCCACCCCATGGCCGGCCGGGAAACCGCCGGCCCGGAACACGCCTCCGCCGACCTGTTCACCGGCAAAGCCTATTGTGTCGTCCCCAATCCAAACGCCAAGGAGCAAGCGGTTTCCGCGGTTACAACCATGGCCGAAGCTGTGGGAGCAAAACCGTTTTTCATCAGCGCCGGCGAACACGACAGCTTCGTGGCCGCCGTAAGCCACCTGCCTTTCATGATGTCCGTAGCTCTGATGCAGACCGTTTCCAAAAGCGCCAACTGGGACGACATCGCGCAACTGGCCTCCTCGGGGTTTCGCGACCTTTCCCGTCTGGCTTCAGGTGACGCCATCATGCACCGCGACATCTCCATAACCAACCGCGAGCCCATCGTTAGCTGGATTGACTCCTACATCCGTGAACTATACGAGATACGCAATCTGCTCAACGAGCCTTCCGGCCCGGATCCTGAAGCCGTGGGGCAATTGTTCGAGAGCGCCTCGGTGGAGCGGGCGCGCTGGCTATCCGGCGCCATCACGCCTGGGGGCCAGGCGCAACGCCCCATGCCGGATGTCCCCAGCTTCGGCGAGGCCATGGGCGAGATGTTGATGGGGCGCAAGTTGCTGGAGACCCAGCGCCGCTTCTTCCGCAGCGGTAGAGACAACGAACAAAGCGGGCGCGGACGGAATTAGATTATGACGGCGAATCCGGCGGTTCGCGCCATCACCAGGCCGGCCAGTCTCGAGGGTGAGATCTCGGTGCCGGGCGACAAATCCATCTCGCACCGCTCCCTCATCCTCAACGCTATGGCCAGCGGCACAGCCCGCGTCTCCGGCCTCTCCGGCGGCGATGACGTTATGTCCACCATAGCCTGCCTTCGCGGTTTGGGCGTCGAAATCACCCCGGGGGGCAGCCCCGGCGAATACACCATAACTGGCCAAGGGCCAATACTGGAAGAGCCGCCGGACATTCTGGACGCCGGCAACAGCGGCACCTCGATGCGGTTGCTGGCCGGGGTACTGGCGGCACAACCCTTCCTGTCTGTACTGACCGGCGACGCCTCGCTGCGCTCCCGCCCTATGGGGCGCATCGTGGCCCCCCTGCAACAGATGGGCGCTCAGGTGACCGGCCGGAAGGGCGGTTCCCTAGCCCCGCTGGTCCTCCGCGGCGGCTCTCTGCAGGGTATCGAATACGTCTTGCCCGTTGCCAGCGCTCAGGTTAAATCCTGCATCCTGCTGGCCGGGCTTTCGGCGGCGGGCGACACCGTGATTCACCAGCCCGCTCTGTCTCGAGACCATACCGAGCGGATGGCCACCGCCATGGGCGCGACGGTGCAGGAAGACGGGCTGGCCCTGGCGCTGCGCCCCGGCCCGTTGCGGGCTGTGGACATTCCGGTGCCCGGCGACATCAGCTCGGCAGCCTTCTGGATCGTGGCGGGCCTCTGCCATCCGAATTCGCGGGTACTGGTGCGCGGCGTAGGTCTCAACCCCAGCCGCACTGGAATCATAGACGCGCTGATGGCTATGGGCGCCGGGGATAACCTGCGTCTGATAGCCGAACGAACCGAGGGCGGTGAGCCGGTAGCAGACTTGCTGATCACGACGGGCCAACTGCAAGGCACGGAAATCGGCGGCGATATGATTCCCCGTATCCTGGACGAGGTCCCGATTCTTGCTGTCGCCGCCTGCTTCGCCGACGGGGAAACGATCATCCGCGACGCAGATGAACTGCGCGTTAAGGAATCCGACCGTATCGCCACCACCGTCGGCGAGCTGTCCCGGCTCGGCGCCAACATCGAGGCCCGCGAGGACGGCATGGTCATCCGCGGAACGGGGCGGCTGAACGGCGCGGCCTGTCAGTCCCACGGCGACCACCGCTTGGCCATGGCCATGGCCGTATGCGGTCTGCTGGCCGACGGCGAAACCGAGGTACACGGAGCAGCCGACGCCTCGGTGTCTTATCCCAGCTTCTGGAATCACCTGGACGAGCTGGCAGGTAACCGCCATCGCAATTCCCGCGATGGCGGGAGCCCGGGCGCCTAGTCCTTGACCATGCGCATTCCTGAAACCGACCCGCCGCCGCCGTTGCTGGTGGTGCTTTCTGGCCCTTCGGGGGTGGGCAAAGACGCAGTCCTCAATGAACTGCGCAAGCTGAACCGCCCCTGGCATTTCACCATAACCGCCACCACCCGTCCCATGCGCCCCGGTGAGCGCGACGGCGTGGATTACATTTTCCTCGACCACGCCGTCTTCACCCGGATGCGGGAGCGTGACGAATTCATTGAGTGCGCCGAGGTTTACGGGCGGTGGTATGGCGTCCCGCGCAGTCAGGCCCGCAACGCCCTCCGCTCCGGCAAAGACGTTATCCTCAAGATAGACGTGCAGGGCGCTGCCACCGTCCGCCGCATGGCCCCGGAGTCTCTCCTCATCTTCCTGATTCCCCCCTCGCTGGCCGACCTGCGGCAGCGCCTGCAGGCCCGCATGACCGAGTCCGCAACGGAACTGGAACACCGGCTGAGAACAGCGGAAGAGGAATTAGTTCGCATTGGCGAGTACGACTACCGGGTGGTCAATGAAAACGGCGGGCTCCGGCAAGCTGCTGCCGAAATAGATTCCATCATCACTGCGGAAAAGTGCCGTATAACCCCCCGGCTGGTTCAATTGCTATAATGGCGCCGCGCCCCTAAATAACTGGATTCCGAGGACTCGATGACTCAACCGAAGAAAACCCTCGAACTGCGACCCCGGCTACCCGAATGGCTGAAGGTTCAGATGCCCGGCAGCCCTCGCTATATGCAGCTTAAAGAACTTATGCGCAGTCAGGAGTTGCATACGGTCTGCGAGGAAGCCCACTGTCCCAATATCGGCGAGTGCTGGGGGCGCGGCACGGCCACCTTCATGATCCTGGGCGACATCTGCACCCGCCGCTGCCACTACTGCGCCGTCACCACTGGCCGTCCCTTGTCCGTAGATTTGCAGGAACCAAAGCGGCTGGCGGAAACGGTGCAGGCTATGGGCCTGCGTTATTGCGTGATAACCTCGGTTAACCGCGATGACCTGCCGGACGGCGGCGCGCACATATTCGCCGCCTGTATTAACCGCATCCGCGACGCTCTGCCCGAGTGCCGCGTAGAAGTGCTGATCCCGGATTTCGCCGGAAACTGGAATGCCCTGGCCCAGGTCATTGAGGCCGGCCCGGCAGTCTTGAATCACAACATTGAGTCCACCGTGCGAATTTTCCCCCAAGTCCGGCCCAAGGGCAACTACAACCGATCCCTGGATCTGCTGGCCAAGGCCAAGGAAATCGAACCGGCCACGGTCACCAAATCTGGCATCATCGTCGGCATGGGCGAAACGGCCGGCGAAGTGCTGGAAACTATGCGGGACCTCCGCGGTGTAGACTGCGACCTCCTCACCATCGGCCAGTACTTGCGCCCCTCGTCTAAGCACATCGCCATAGACCGCTTCTATACCCCGGCGGAGTTCGAGGAATTAGGGGTTGCCGGCTTGGAGATGGGATTCAAGCACGTTGCCTCTGGCCCGCTGGTTCGAAGCTCATACCACGCTGACGAACAGCATGACGCGGCCTTTGTTCCCCTTCCTATAACCCCCAAAGCGTAGCCCAGAACCGTGGCCGCCCAGCGGCGAAGCATTACTCCGGTCTCTATGGGTTCCGTTGAGTTATAAATGACGGAAGACTCGCTTTATACAGGCAATCAAAAGAGAAGGGGTATCATCTACAACATAACGGAACCTTCCTATGTCCGCTAACGGCGAAACCCTCGCTCTGGTCAACGTGAAGGCAGTGACCATGCGGCGCGAACAGTCCCACACTGAAGCGGTAATGGTCGTCGGCGACCGCATCGCAGCCGTCGGAGACAACTCAGACATTCGTCGGCTGGCCCCGGCGAACACCAAAATCGTGGACTGCCGCGGCTTGACGCTGCTGCCGGGTTTCAACGACGCTCATTGCCACCTTCCTGGGCTGGCGCGCCGCTTGCAGGACTTAGATTGCAGTCCCAACGCTTTGTCCAAGAAAGGCAAACCATCCATAGTTGCATTGGCGTCAGCGGTCCGGAAACGAGCCTCGTCGCGCCCGCCGGGGGGATGGGTGCGCGGCTACGGCTATGACGACTTGCAAATGGCGGAAGGACGCCATCCCAACTCCTGGGACATGGACGCCGCCGCGCCTTCCCACCCTGTTTGGCTGGAGCATCGCAGCGGTCACGCCTCCGTCCTTAACAGCCTTGCGCTGGAATTGGCAGGAATCCGCCGCGAAACCCCCGATCCGCCGGGCGGAGTGATTGAGCGCCTGCCGGAAACGGGGGAGCCGACCGGAACGCTGTTCGAGATGCAATCCTTCCTACGCCAGCGCTTGGGCAACACACGCAGTCCCAGCGAGTTCGAGGACGGGATGAGGGCCGCCGGGCAACTGCTCAACAGCTACGGCATAACCTCGGCGCAAGATGCGGGCGCCGACAACGGGCTGGAACGATGGCGCTCCTTCCGACAATTGCAGTCAGTGGGCGCCCTGTCATGCCGAATCACCATGTTCGCCGGAGCCGGCCGGATTCAAGAGCTTTGCGGCGCGAATCTGAGCTACAGCTCCGGCGGCAACCGGCTAAGATTAGGGCATGCCAAAATTATGCTGACGCTGACGTCGGGCGCCCTCTCTCCTTCGGCTCAGGAATTGACGGAGATGGTAGCCGACGCCCATCGCAGAGGCTTTCCGGTAGCCATTCACTGTATCGAGGAAGAGGCCATTGCAGCAGCAGTCAAAGCCCTGACAGAAGGTCGGCAACCGGGAATCGTTGACCGTTTGGAGCACTGCGCCGAAGGCGTCCCGGAGCTGGTTGACGCCGTCAGGATGGGAGGAGCCACTGTGGTCACCAATCCCGGGTTCCTTTTTCACAACGGCGCGTCATACCGCGAGAATGTTGAGCCCCGCCTGCTGCCCCACTTGTACCCGGCGGGAGCGTTGCATCGCGCTGGGGTCGCGGTGGCTTTCGGCTCCGACGCGCCGGTGATAGACCCCCATCCCTGGGCCGCCATATACAGCGCCGTTACACGTCGCGCCGGCGACGGAAACCCGTTGCACTGCGACGATGGCGCAATTCAAAAGGTGACTACGGAAGAAGCCTTGCGGATGTACACCATCGCCGCTGCCGAGGCCGAGGGAACATCCGACGAGAAAGGCGACATCACGCCCGGCAAGCTAGCCGACATGACGCTGGTAAACGCTGAACCGCTAACGGTTGAGCCGGAAGACCTGCCGGGAATCGAAACAGTGATGACCATTGTGAGTGGAACAGTGGTATGGAGCAAATTTTAGGGCGGGTTTCCACACCCGCCCGGAATGATTTCCTTGCTTTCCTCGCCGCCTCGTCAGTCCTCTAGCGCGCTATCTGTCGTTCCTCACCGGCGCAGGCCCATCATTCCCCCCCTGGCACGCCACTCGCCATCTCTCCCTGGCCGCCGCTCATGATTCCTCTCCACGCGCTGCCCGTCATTCCCGCGAAAGCGGACCCTCACGCCCAATCCGCCCAACTGTCGCGGCGCCAAGATGGACGAGGGAAAGAGTTCCCTAATCCGTAGCCAACTGCGTCAGGCGGGCGTACTCCGGGGTATTGGTGTCCGCTTGCTCCCAAGTCTCCTTGACCTGAGATGCATTCTTGCTGGCTTCGATATTACTGCCCTGCCCGGCTTGGGCGCGGGCCAGCCAGTACATCTCGCGGGGAGACTCCCGGCGAGCCAACCGCTCCTTCAGCATATCGGTAGCCTTGTCGAACTCCTCGGCCCTCAGGTAGGACTCCAGAAGAGTATCCTCGAACACCAGACGCTGCGCATGGCTGCCGCCGACGCGGGTAAGTTGCGGGTAGACCGGCTCCATTAAGCGCACCGCTTCGCCATAGTCGCCGCGTCCAAAAGCGCCAATGCCCTGAATTAGCGGCAGGGTGGCCTCTCGGGCAGTGGCGTCGCCCGCGTCAGCCATCGCCTGCAATCCGTCCACCAGCCTGTCAAAGGATTCATCATCTCCGGCCGCGGTAAAGGCCAGGGCAGCGTGGGCGTCGCGGAACGACGGCCCCGGACGGGCGGCTGCAGGAGCGGCGATCTGCACCAGCTCGTCCCAAGGAGCTTGGGGGGAAACGTCCCCGTAAATCTTCATGCGCCAGACCAAAGACGCGCTGTCGGGCAGGGCCGCATACCTCAGGTCTTGCACCGACGGGCGAATATCCCGCTCGTACCAACCCAGGGCTTGGTTGTAACGGCCCATCGCCAGCTCGAACAGCGCCTGATGCCACGACAGATGAACCCGGTAAGTGGAGCGGCGATCGTAACCTTCCAGCCAGCCGCCCAGGAAGGCCGCGCCTTCGCCATCTTGGCTCATTTCGTAATACACATGGGCCACGGAATGGGCGGCCACGCCGTTGGCCGGGTTCAGGTCCAGCGACCGCCGAGCCAGGTCCATACCCTCGTCCATTTTGCCAACTTCGTGCTTGGCCCAAGCGTACTGCCCCATAAATGCCCAGTCTTCGCCGTAGTGGGGCGCGGCCTCGCTCATCAGCCGATAGAACCGGGATGGGTAATCCGGCGCGCCGATGCCGACGCAGCCCTGGGTGTGGAGCCGCTGGGCCAGGCGCAGCAACATGGCATCGAGAGGAAATTCTCGAAGGTGCTCTTGCATGGCAGCCGTACACTCGTGGTTCTGCCCATTAACAAATTTGGACACCACGTCTACATAGCTCCGTTCCCGCCTGCTCAGTCCTGACGACAGTTTGACGGCCGTCTCGGCGCCGGCTTTCGCCTCTGGCACATTGATTCGCAGAAAATCCAGGAACGCCTTGCCGGCATAGGCCAGAGCAAACCCTTCGTCGGCCTCTATGGCCTGAGCGAAGGCTTCCTCGGCCCCAAAGTTCTGCGACAGCGCCAAGTCCAACCCTTCAGCATAGTGGGCCAGGGCCGTCTGCGAATTGGTTGTAAGAGGCAATCCATAACGGTCGGTAAAAGCGGCTTCAGTAGTCATAGCAGCCCTCCTAATAAACTGATTGTGCCACGGCCATGATAAGGTAGGCAAGATTGTAATTGGCGCGGCGGTGGAGGCCGCTTGCCCCGGCCCTTGGTTGACACTACCCTAGCCCAACAACATAATACGGGCAGTCCATCCAGTCCATCATTGATTGGCGGTTTTTCTGCCCCATGAGCAGACCCAACCTGGCACATAGCGACGGCCAACTGGGGTTGTTCACCGACCTCTACGAGTTGACCATGGCCCAGGCTTATTTCAGCCAGGGTATGCACGCTCCCGCCACCTTCGGCCTCACGGTTCGCAGTTACCCCCCCAATCGCGGCTACCTGGCAGCGGCCGGCCTCGATGATGTTCTGGATTATCTTGCCCGCCTGCAGTTCGACGACGCAGCCATAGACTATCTACGGTCTCTGGGTTCCTTCACTGCCGACTTCCTGGAGTACCTGCGCGGCGTCAAGTTCACGGGCAGCGTTCGGGCAATCCCCGACGGAAGGCTGTTCTTTGCCGGCGAGCCGGTGCTGGAAATCACCGCCCCCATAATCGAGGCCCAGCTCGTAGAGACTTATGTCATCAACCAAATGAACTTGCAGACTTCCCTGGCCACCAAAGCCGCCCGTTGCGTTTGGGCCGCTCAGGGAAAGGGAATCGCCGACTTCTCTTCCCGGCGCACCCACGGCTCCGACGCCGCGATGAAGATGGCCCGCGCCAGCTACATCGCCGGGTTTGCTTCTACCAGCAATGTGCTGGCCGCCAGCCACTACGGTATACCGCCCGCCGGCACTATGGCCCATTCCTTCATCTCCAGCTTTCCCTCCGAGCTGGATGCCTTCCGCGCCTATGCCCGCAGCTTCCCCAACCGCACAATCCTTCTGCTGGATACCTATGACACCGTGGCCGGCGCATGGAACGCCGTAATCGTCGCTAAAGAGCTAGAAGCCGCCTATCCCAATCAAGAGACGCACCGTCTGTTCGCCGTGCGGCTGGACTCCGGCAACTATATAGAACTGAGCCGTCAAGTGCGGCGAGTGCTGGACAGCGAGGGTCTAGATTACGTCAAGGTGCTGGTCAGCGGCGGCTTGGACGAATACGAGCTGGACTCGCTGGTTCAGGATGGCGCGCCCATTAACCTGTTCGGGGTCGGCACCAAAGCCGGTGTATCCGCCGACGCGCCCTGGTCAGACATGGTCTATAAGCTGGTTTGCTTTGACGGACGCCCTGTGATGAAACTCAGCGAGGGCAAAATGTCCCTTCCGGGTGCCAAGCAGATTTACCGGCGGCGCAACGATGACGGCTCGCTGTCGGGGGACATCATCGGCCTTGAGGAAGAATCCGGCCCGGTGAACTCCGAACCGCTCTTACAGGAAGTTATGCTCAACGGCGTCCGCATCGCCCCGTCAAGAACTGCCGATGAGCTGCGCGACAGTTTCCGGGAAGAGTTTGCCTCGCTGCCCCCCCGCTTCAAGAATCTGCACCGTCCGCCCCAATACCCGGTGTCCATCAGTCCCCGCCTGCAGCGGATGACCGCCGAAGTGCGGGAAGAAGCAGTACTGACCAACATATCCGCAGAGTCCCCCTGAGGGGCCTAATATGGCAGCCCCGAACTTCAAGAACCGCACGCTCTACTATGGCGATAACCTGCCTGCGCTTCGCCGGATAAACAGTGAGAGCGTTCACCTCGTCGCCACTGACCCGCCCTTCAAGAAGCAGCGGGGCTTTTTTAGCGACGCTGGGGGCTACGATGACCGCTGGGCCTGGCAGAGGGACATCCTCGGCCTCGACCGCAAAGGCAACGCTATCGCCGAAAACCACGACGATTGGATTGACCAAATTCAAGACGATTGGCCCGGCGCTTGGAAAGTGATTGACGCCGCCCGCGACGGCTATGGCGACGGCAATGATATGGGGGTTTTCCTATGCTGGTTAGGCGTCCGCCTTATGGAAATACACCGCATCCTAAGGAACGACGGCAGTATCTTTATACACATAGATCATACAGCCCAAGCCTGGACGAAGGCCCTGATGGACGCCATATTTGGCGCAAGCAGTTTCAGGTCTGAAATTGTCTGGCGCAGGACTACCAGCCATAGCGACGCGAAAGACTTGGGCAGCGTTCATGACAGCATCTTAATATTATCGCAAAGGTTCTGAATCAATTTGGAATCCTATTTACCAGCCGCTAGACCCGGGGTACGTCGAAAAATACTATCGGTATCGAGACCCAGATGGGCGCAGATTTATGTCAGGTGACTTATCCGGCCCAGGCCCAGGGCCTATTCGTAATTTCGGGGAACGCGGTGAGATTCCGCCGCCCAAAGAACGGTATTTGGATGTATGACGATGATGGCATCGCAAAGCTACTGTCCGATAACAAGATATTCTGGACCAGAAACGGAGTCCCACGGCTGAAAGTCTACTTGGACGAAAACCTGAGTGCGCCCATAGACGATATCTGGACGGATATTCTGCCTTTGCGGTCTTGGCACAAAGAGTACACTCGCTATCCGACACAAAAGCCGCTGGCTTTGTACGAGGGTATCATCCAGGCTTCCAGCAACCCGGTCGACATCGTGCTGGATCCTTTCTGCGGCTGCGCCACCACACCAGTGGCCGCCGAGCGGTTGGGACGGCAGTGGGTGGGCATGGACATCTGGGAGCAAGCTTACTCCAAGGTCACCGAGCGCCTGCGAGAATGGAACATACTAACGGACGACCCGGAGAAGGACGGGCAACCCAATGAAAACAGGATGCTTCAATTCGCTGAATACAGCCTCACCCTGATTGACAACAAAGAGCAAGGGGAGGAATTTCCGGCCCAAACCGACGATAACGAAGTAGCGGCCCCGGCGCTGAACCTGCGGCGGCCCCGGCCCACGGAGCCTTGGCAACAACTGAGCAACGCTCTAATGCGCTGCATTCTCAATTTGGCTTAGCAGCGCAACGGGCTGGTCGGCTGTGCCCGGTTGCGGGCGGCTGCTGGAAGCGGACTTCTTCCATCTCGACCATATCAACCCCAAATCCCAAGGCGGGGAGAACTATATCACTAATCGAATTCTGATATGCGCCCCCTGCAACAGCCGCAAGTCAGACACCAAGAACCTGAAAGGCTTGCAAAACGACAATCGGAAAGAAAAATGGATGAAAGACCGTAACCTGGCCGAGGAGATGCAATCCCTGGCCCGGATGCGGGCCGAATGGATAAGGAACAATTGGGAAGCCAGTCAATGCCGAGAGTTTATCGCCAATCTGCCTTAGCGAAAGGACCGCCGATGAAAACCGCCGTCTGTATGAAATATGTCCCCGTCATCGCCCGGATGCGGTTCGACTATGAAGCGAGAACCATCATCCGCGAGGGTGTGCCTTCCGAGGTCAACCCTTTCGATGTTCTTGGCGTTGTGCGAGCGGTGGAGCTGAAAACTGCCCCCGAAGACGAAGTCGTGGTGTTGACCATGGGGCCGCCTGGGGCTGCCGCGGGGCTGACCGAATGTCTCGCCCTTGGCGCGGACCGCGGCGTACTGGTCTCTGACCGCGCCTTAGCCGGCAGCGACACGCTGGCGACATCCCGCGCGCTGGCGCTGGCCTTGGGCCGCGAGCAGCCCGACCTGATCATCTGCGGACGCAACAGTACCGACGGAGAGACTGGACAGGTCGGCCCGGAAGTGGCCGAGATTATGGGCCTGCCCCATGTCAGCAACGTTCGCCGCCTCGAAATCAGCGACGACCGCCGCGCCGCCCTCGTCGAGCGCCTGACCGACGAGGGTTTCCAGACCCTGGAATGCGCCCTCCCCGCCGTCATCTGCGTAACCGAAGGGGTTGCGCCTGAGCTTTTCCCCAACCGTCAGCAGATGGAGGAAGCGGCCGCCAAGCCGGTGGAAGAAGTCAGTTGCGTCCAGCTTTCCGGTGACATCTCCCAATTCGGTTCCCAGGGTTCTCCCACATGGGTCAACGAGATACGCCTGGTCGAGCCAAACCGTCTCGGTGTCACGCTTCAGGAAGTGAGCCCCGAAGACGCTGCCCGGCAGATAGCCGACTCCGTAAGGGAACGGCTTACCGAGCTGAACGCAGCCGACGCTGCGGCCAGCGCGCCGCAAGCCCTTCCCCGCTACCCCGGTGCCAGGGAACGCAGCATCTGGGTAGTCGCCGAAAATTCCCGCGACGGTCTTGCCCATGTTACTTTCGAGATGCTGGGCAAGGCCCGCGAGCTGACCGCCGTAACCCACAGCGAAGTGGCGGCAGTGCTTATAGCGCCGGACGCAGAAACCCAAGCGCCAGCTCTGGCCGCCGCCGGAGCGGACCGCGTATTGACGCTCGACAACTCGCAACTAGGGCCCGCCTTCAGCCGCGCCGTGGGCAACGCCTTGGCCGTTGCCGTTGAACGCGAACGCCCCTACGCTATTCTCTTCGCCTCTACCGCCGACGGGCGAGACCTAGCGTCCAGGCTGGCGGCTCGGCTGAGCCTCGGCCTCACCGGCGACGCCATCGACCTGGAAATTGATGCCGAAGGCAGTCTGGTGCAGTTGAAACCAGCCCTCGGCGGAAACGTGGTGGCCCCCATACTGTCCAAGACGCTTCCCAATCTGGTGACGCTGCGCCCCGGATTGTTGACTCCGGCGACGCCGGAGCCAGACGCCGTGGCCATGGTCGAGGGCCTTCCCGCGGAACCCTTCGATGGCTCCGACGTTCGGCTCATCGGCGAGGAGTTCCAGGAAGATACCGAGGGGCTGGATTTGGCCCGCGCCCGCATAGTCCTAGGGCTGGGGATGGGCGCAGGCGAGGAAAACGTGGCGGCGCTGGTGGAAACGGCCCGCTCCATCGGCGCGTCGGTGGCCACTACCCGCGATGTGGTTCACGCCGGATGGCTGCCGCAACAGTTGCAGGTGGGCATAAGCGGGCGCACCATCGCCCCTACGGTATACATCGCCGTCGGCATACGCGGGGCGTTCAACCACACCGTCGGGCTACAGCGCGCGGGCATCATCATCGCCATCAACCAGAACCGCCGAGCTACCATCTTCCGCTCTTCGGACTTCGGCGTGGTGGGAACCTGGCAGGAATTCCTGCCTCCGCTCATCGAAGAATTGCGCCCGGTGCTGGCCGAGTTGAGCTAATGGAGCATTGGGCAGTATACCGCCCTCCGAACGTCATTCCCACTTTCTTCGGGAATCCCGGCCCTCTTGGGCGATGGAAGAGCGCCGGAGCATACTCTTCCAAAACTAGGGTGATCCAAATCCTGAAAGGCTAGGGTTGAAAGAAAATGACCGTCACCGGGCAACTGGCGCAGCATATCTCTTCGGCTGCTTTCGGCGCCATGCCGCAGGAAGCAGTGGAAGCGGCGAAAGTCGTCATTCTCGACGGTCTGGCCGTAACCTTAGCCGGGTCGCAGGAAACGGCGGCGCAAATCGTGGCCGAATACGCCCGCGAGATGGGCGGCAACCTGCAGTGTTCCGCTTTCGGCCATGGTTTCAGGACTTCACCGCCTATGGCCGCTTTTGTCAACGGAGTGGCCGGCCATGTGCTGGACTATGAAGTGATGTGGCATCCGGCAACTCATGCCACTTCCCCGACGCTGCCGGGCATCATGGCCTTGGCCGAAAGCCGGGGGGCCGCCGGGCAAGACATCATAACTGCGCTGATAGCGGGCTTCGAGGTTCAAGGGCGTATCCGCGTCGCCTCGGCGGAGTTGAGCCTGGGCGGTTTCCATCCGCCAGGTCTGGTTGGGGTGATGGGCAGTGCCGCCGCCGGCTCCGTGATGCTGGGGCTGGACACCCAGCAAACTCGCATGGCGCTGGGGATAGCGGCGTCCCGGGCCGGCACGGTTTCCGCCAACACCGGTACGATGACCAAGTCCACCCACTGCGGCAATGCCGGGCGCATGGGACTGGAGGCCGCGCTCCTAGCCGCTAAGGGCTTCACTGCCAACGCCAACGTCTTCGAGCATGAAACCGGCTATGCCGCCGTCCTGTTTGGTGAAGGTTTCGATCTCGACGCAGTAACCCGCGATTTCGGCAATCCGTACCGGCTGGTTCACCCCGGCGTCGCCATCAAGAAACACCCCAGCCAGTACGGCACCCACCGGGGTATAGACGCTGCCTTGGATTTGCAGCAACGGTATTCCCTTGACCCGGAACATATCGCTGCCGTTCGGATCGAGACTCCCGTGATGCGCTACGTAGGCCGCCCTTACCCCGATACCGGACTGGACGGCAAATTCAGCTTCCAGTACACCGTGGCCGCATCCCTTCTTGACCGGAGTATCGGAATCGAGACCTTCACCGACAATGCAGTGCGCCGTCCGGAGGTGAAAGCGCTACTGGAAAAGACCACCGTGGACATGAGGCCGGACATACCGGCCAATTTCGACGAGATGTGGATTGCCGTCCGCGTGGAAACCACCGATGGACAGATCTACGTCAGCCGCTGCAATCGCCCCCGCGGTATCTGGGGCAACCCGCTGACCCGCGAGGAACGGCTGGCCAAGGTGCGCTCCTGCGCCTCGCGGACGCTTTCGGACGCTCAAGTAGAGCTGCTGATTGAAACGGTGGAAGACCTGGAAAACGCCGACAGCCGCCGAATTCAGGGCTTGATTGCTGCGCTGTATCAGGCGCCCGGCAGCTGACGCCGGAAGCGCTTCCCTTGACACTGCCCCCCGCGCGAAAGAAAATGGCAGCGACATCGGCGCGAAATTGCGGAATTCCCGCAGGTTCCCTTTTTCACGGGAATGACGGGGACCACAATCCAGCGGGTATAGGTGGAAGCATGGACTTTGGTTATACCCTTGAGCAGGAAACCCTGCGACAGGAAGTGCAACAGTTTATCGCTGAGAATGTGACCGACGACGTCCTCGGAGAACTGGAAACCGCTGAAGAAGGCGGGCGCGGCGTCCACTACCGCGAACTGGTTCGCAAAATCGCGGAACGCAAGTGGATTGGCATCAGTTGGCCCCAGGAATATGGAGGCCAAGGCGGCAGCCGCATCGAGCAGTACATCGTTGAGGAAGAATTTGCCCGCCTCGGCATCTCAGTAGGCGGAGCCGGCAGCGGCGCTCCGGCCATTTTGGCCGCCGGCACCGAGGAGCAAAAGCAGGAATTCATCCCCGGCCTGATTAACGGGGAAATCATCTTCGCCCTCGGTTTCACCGAGCCTCAAGCTGGCGCAGACCTGGCCGGCCTCCAGTGCCGGGCGGTGCGCGACGGCGACGAGTATGTCATCAACGGACAGAAAATGTACACCTCGGCGGCGCATTACGCCACCCACATCTACCTCATGGCGCGTACTGACCCCGACGCTCCCCGGCATCGCGGCATATCCATCTTCCTGGTACCAATGGATGCCCCAGGCATCACCGTGCGTCCTCTATGGACTATACAGAGCGACCCGCCCGCGCCTATAGGCACAACCTATGGCATGGCCCGCACCAATGAGACCTTCTTTGAGGATGTGCGGGTTCCGGCGTCTTGTATGCTGGGGGAGGAGAACATGGGCTGGTACGTCGGCGCTATGGGCCTGAATCTCGACCGCGTCGGCGCCAGCCGCTATCTGATTTCGGTGCGCCGCGATGAAGACATCGTCAACTGGGTCAAGGAAAACGGCTTCGGAGGCCACTCCCCCGCCGAGGACCCGGCCGTCCGCGATAAGCTGGCCGAGCTGTGGACCGAGGCGCAGGTCTGCCGCCTGATGACTATGCGCAGTATGTCGCTGGTGGAACGCGGCGGTAACTTTACCTACGAAGGTTCGGCGGAAAAGGTCTGGGCCCCCGAGCATGGCGTTCACACTACCGAGACTATCACCCAAATTCTAGGGCCCTACGCCACCCTGCTCAGCAGCTCGGAAGAGACCATTGAAGACGGAGTTTTTGCCCACAACGTGATGGGCGCCTTCCAGTCTGGCATCAACCACGGCAGCGTTCAGGTAATGCGCGACCAGATGGCCCGCCGCGGCCTGGGAATGCCGCGAGGCTAGTCGCTGTCCAAAAGAACAAGCCATCCCCAAACCCACCCTCTCCCGGCAAGAGAGGGATTTGCTAAGGACAATATGGACATACTTCCCTCCGAAGAAGAACAACTGCTGAAAAACGCGGCCCGCGAGTTCCTGGAGGCCGAGGTCTCTCCGGTGCTGGTGCGCGAGATGGAGTTGGACGAAAACGGCTATCCGCCCTCCCTCTGGCAGCAGATGGCCGACCTGGGCTGGCTGGGCTTGCCCATCCCGGAAAAATACGGCGGACAAGGGCTTCCCCTCACCTACCTGGGGCTAGTGATGGAAGAACTGGGGCGGGTTCTTGCTCCGGTGCCGTTGCACAGCACCATGGTGGCCGCCCTGACCATCGCCGAGTCCGGCACCGAGGCTCAGAAGCGCGAGCTGTTGCCCGCCGTTTGCAGCGGCAGCATGGTGATGACTTGGGCCGTCATTGAGCGTGACCCGCGCCTCATACCCGCAGCCATCGTTCAGCAGTCCCAGCCCGACGGTGATGGCTGGATACTCAAAGGCGAAAAGATGTTCGTCGATAATTTCAATGTCGCCCGCCGCTGTCTGGTGGCGGCGCGAACTGCCCCGGCCTCGGACGATAACGAGGGCATCTCGTTGTTCGTCATAGATCCCAACGGCGTTGGCGTTTCCCAAACGCCGCTAGTGACCATCGCTAAGGATAAGCAGAGCCGAGTATCTTTCAACAACGTCAGAGTCAGCGGCGCCGATTTGGTGGGGGAACTGCATAACGGTTGGCCCATTGTAGAACGGATGCTGGAGCGGGCCACCGCCCTGTTGTGTTGCCAGATGCTGGGCGCGACCCGGAAGGACGCGGATATGGCTATCGAATACGCCAAGAACCGCGTCGCCTTTGGCCGCCCCATCGCCGCCTTTCAGTCCATTCAGCATATGTGCGCAGACATGATTCTTTTGACTGACGGCGTGCAGCTTCTAACATACGAGGCCCTCTGGAAGATGGACCAGGGTATGCCCGCCGGGGTAGAGGTGTCGCAGGCCAAGGCTTTCGCCAATGAAAAGTGCGAGGCGGTGGTCAGGCAGTCCCAGGTCATTCACGGCGGCATCGGCTTTATGATGGAGTTCGACCTTCACCTGTGGCTGCGCCGCGTGTCGGCCTGGACTATGCGGCTGGGCACCACTTTCGACCATCGCGCCAAGATTGCCAGTGCGCTGCTGGACAAGCCCGGCAAGGTGCGCCTCGGTCAGCCGCTGCCTGTATAACCGGAAGTAGTTTCTATCGGAGAACTGATTATGGCCAGAGACCCTGTTTGCGGAAAGGAAATAGACGAAGAACAAGCTCGGGCGCAGACATCCCAAACGCGCCATGGCGCATCCGAAGTTGACCCTAATCAAGGAACGCGCATCTTCCATGACGGCGGTTGGATATATTTCTGCCGCCTCGAATGCCGCACCAAGTTTCTGGCAAGTCCGGGGGCCTACACCTCCGTATAGCCCAGGCGGCGTTTTAGCAATTCGGAGGCCTCGCAGCGTCCTTGGGGCCCGCTATGCCATTCCAGTGCCTAACCGCCATTCCTGAGACCAGACTTCATTCCTGCGCTCCAGCGCGTCATTCCCGCGAAAGCGGGAACCCAAACCTAACAAACCTGCATACTCCCGAACCCTGCCCATTAAGCGAGGGTAGGAACTCAGCCTTCATTATCCGCTAACCGGAGAATTGGAAATGCCCGAAGCACTGAAGCTCGACCCCAAAACCACTGCCGTCATCCTTATCGACATGATTAACGCCGTGGCCAAGGGGAATGGCCCGCCGTATAACGTCCCACCCAACCGGCAGGAAGTGATAGACAACTTCGTTCGCCTCGTGGCCCACTGCCGCGAGGTCGGGTCGCCCCTTATCTACATCACTACCTACCGCCGTCCCGACAATGCCGACGCGCCCAAGACCATCGCTGATGTTGGCGGTGGGGGCGGAGTGCCGATGCTGGAAGGTACCCCGGCGGTAGAGGTCATAGACGAGCTGGCCCCGCAGCCCGGCGACTATATCGTGGTCAAGCCCAGGTTCAGCGCCTATTATGGTACCAACGTCGAAGGCATCCTGAAGTCATTGGGCATCGAGACCATCCTAGTTGGCGGCATCTCCACTCAGCGCAGCGTGGAAGGCACCGCCCGAGACGCCAAGAACCGCGACACCCAGTGCGTGGTAGTCAGCGACTGTTGCACCGCCGGCGAAATCGACGTCCACGAAATGACCATCCAGCACGTGTTGCCCTTGCTGGTGCGCGTGCGCACCACCGACGAGGTTATCGCCGCGCTATCCTAACCCGGACTCAAACAGACAGGGCCAGGCATTTCACCTGGCCCTGTTGCCCCTGCCGATTGTCTTGCGGGCTACAGCGCTTCCAGGCCCTTGCGCACACAGTCTTCGTCCTCTTGGGCCGTGCCGCCGCTGCCGCCGATGGCTCCCACTAATGCTCCGTCCTGGTAAATGGGAATCGCCCCCTGCGCCGGAATAATACGTCCGCCCTGGCTGGCGAGAATAGCCTGCATCACCGGCGACTCGGGGTTTATCTGCGCGCTGTCCCGCCCGAAGAACACCGACCCCACCGCCTTGCCGGGGGCCGCAGTCGCACTTACCGCGATGGCCCCCTCCATCCGCTGGAAGGCCAGCAACTGGCCGCCCGCGTCCACCACTGCCACGCTCAGCTTTACTCCAATCCTTTCCGCCTCAGTGATCGATGCCTCGATGATCCGGTTTGCGTCCGCCAATGATAGAGCCATATTCGCCCTCCTATATGACACGGCGTTTCGGCGCCCCGCCTGTCCTAACGCTTGCCCGGATTCTACTTGAACTTCCCTCAGGACGACGGAACCGCGCCCCAATGTTAAACCTTGCGGCCCGCCGCCACAACCCGAGCCGCTTAATGATGGATGCCCCTACGCTGGGCGTAGTTGCCTAACATACCCCC
This sequence comes from Dehalococcoidia bacterium, assembly GCA_965199995.1. Classification (GTDB taxonomy): domain Bacteria; phylum Chloroflexota; class Dehalococcoidia; order Lucifugimonadales; family UBA3495; genus VXOI01. The sequence goes on from OZ241328.1 coordinate 1,422,594, forward strand.
ATTGACTATAATTGCGCCAATAAAAGGCGGGATGCGCCCGGCTTGCGTCAGGTATTCGCCGAATCTACCGAAACGCAGTCTCAAACGGCCACCGGAATCTTTGCCGGTATGCGCCCAAGCCCAGCGTCCGCGACGTCAGGACAGGAAAGGAGGGAAGAATGGTCGAACAGCTCGCGCGCCCCAAAGATAAGGCCGAAATCTACTGGTTCTCAGAACAGCCCTATGGCCATGTATCCAACGAGGACCTGGAACAATTTGACTCAGGCCGGCTGGGCTTTCCCAATTCCTACTTCGATCCCCACAAGGCTAGCGTGCTCTACAACCAGTACCACGAGCAGTACGCTCTAGCCGATGAGGTAGGCTTCGATGGCATTATGTCCAACGAGCATCACGCCTCCTACTGGTGCATGAAGCCCTCGGTTAACCTCGATGCCGCCGTCATCGCCAAGCTCACAAAGAACGTCAAGATTGCCATTCTCGGCAATGTTATAGCCATCAACGACCCCATCCGCATGGCCGAGGAAATCGCCATGCTGGACTGCTACTCCGGCGGCCGTATCATCTCCGGCTTCGTTCGCGGCACCGCCGTCGAGACGCTACAGGGCGGCATCGACCCCACGGAGAACCGCGCCCGCTTCGAGGAAGCCCACGACCTGATTATCAAGTGCTGGACCGAGCCGGGCCCCTTCCGCTATGAAGGGCAGTACTATCACTACCGCGCCGTGAACCCGTGGGTTGTTCCCATGCAGAAGCCGCGCCCCGACATCTGGTTCCCCGGTACCGGGAGCCCCGAGAGCGTGGTCTGGGCCGCTAAGCACAAGCATCCCTACATGAATCTCGGCGCCTTGGTGGACACCACCGAGTGGCTGAAGCAGGTCTATATAGACACCGCGGAGGAAGAGGGCTGGCAGGCCGGCCCGGAGCACTTCGGCTATCTCTTGCGCTGCCTTGTCGCCGACACGGATGAGAAAGCCATCGAGCTGGGACAAGAGTTTATGTGGACTATTGAGCATCGCCAGCGCGGCCCGATGGAGCACAACGACCCGCCCGGCTACCAGTCTCGCGCCGCCGTCAACGTGAAGGCGCAGCGTCCCACCGGCAACGTGGCCGGCGCCGGCGGGCTAGGCGTAGGCCTGTCTTACGAGCAGCTCCGCGGCGTAAATAACATCATCGTCGGCAGCCCAGATACCGTCACTCAGAAGTTGACGGAAGTTATCGAGCGCCTCAGCCCCGGCTACATCCACATCTACGGCAACGAAGGGGCCATGGATCATAAGGACGTCATGCGCAGCATCGAGCTGCTGGGCAAGGAAGTCATCCCGGCCCTGCATGAAGTCCCCCTAAAGCCCTACGACACCCGCGAGCGCGTCGACGTCATCCGCTCCGGCACCGCCGGCCTCGCCCCGTAACGTATACGCGCCGGTTCAGATCACTGAACTGCCCCGCTCAACGAGCGGGGCAGTTTCTTGTCGCCCCTGCATAGGAGAATTTTGCGGTTGCTGATACCTTTTGGAGGGTGCCTTCAATGACCCAGCGATCTTTGAGCGCAGTCACCGGCGCCTTCGGCTACACCGGCCGCTACATCTCCCAACGTTTGCTGGACGGCGGCGCGGAGGTGCGGACGCTGACGCGCAACCCGGCATCGGCCAGTCCCTTCGGCAACCGAGTGGAGCGCCGTCCGCTGGACTTCGGCGACGCCGGCCAGTTAACCGACAGCCTTCGGGGAGTCGCCACTCTCTACAACACCTACTGGATTCGCTTCGCCCGCGGCTCCATTGACCATGCCGCCGCCGTCCGGAACACCCGCATCCTTGTCGAAGCTGCGTCTGAAGCCGGAGTCCGGCGCATCGTCCACGTCAGCATCACCAGCGCCAACAGCGATTCCCCGCTACCCTACTTCCGGGGTAAGGGTCTCGCCGAAGAATATATCCGAAACTCCGGCCTTACCTACTCCATCCTCCGCCCCACCGTCATATTCGGACGGGAAGACATCCTCGTCAACAACATCGCCTGGTTCCTGCGCCGGTTCCCGGTGTTCCCAGTAGCCGGACGGGGCGAATACCGGCTTCAACCCGTATACGTAGACGACCTGGCCTGCCTCGCCGTTGATTCAGCCGGCGCGGACGGCAACATAACTGTGGACGCGGTGGGGCCCGAGACTTTCACCTTTGTGGAACTGTTGCGGGAAATTCGCCAAACTACCGGCGGTCGCGCCCGTCTGCTCAATCTGTATCCCTCCCTGGTCTATACCGCCTCCGCCCTAGTCGGCTTCCTTCTCCGTGATGTAGTGCTGACTCGCGACGAAATAGACGGCCTGATGGCAGGGCATTTGGTATCCGCAAACCCGCCTACAGGAACCACCCGGCTCACCGACTGGATGCGCCAGTACCGCGACACTCTAGGTCGCCGCTACGCCTCCGAGCTGGCGCGACATTATCGCTGACGACACCCTTCTGGTCAGATTGCCCCACCACAATGCTAACTACGCCGCCCTCCGGGAAGCGGATTACCGATATGAGGAACCAAATTGCAATGGCCCGGCCGCAGGGGAAGCAAAGCGCCCCTCTCCTTCGAGGGGCGCTCGCCTCAGCCAAATAACCGGCCCGGGATGTACCGGTGCGCCTACCGATCCATCACTTTAACGGTCCCCTCATCCGGGTTATATTGATAGCGCACCACACGGTCCAGCTTCTGCGACTCCAGCCGGACTACCAAGGCCCGGTTGCCGGTAACGTTCAGCGTGTTGTGAATTTCTCCCGGCAGGAAGAATGCTACCTTCCCGTCCTTCTGCACGAAATCCCCGGTCTCCTTGATTTGCACCGAGTCCACGCCCTCGCCGGGGTAGAACCAGCGGAACTTCGTCTGCTTGATGGCTCCCTCATACACGCCGTAAACAACCCAGGCGGCTCCATGGTCGTGGGGCAGGTTATCCTGTTCCGGCTCCTGAACGGAGGCCATCAGCCAGAACCCGCCGCCGGGGTGCCCATAGTCCTCGTCCAGATGCAGGTCGTACCGACCATACCCGCCTTCGTCTGGCAACTCCAGTCGTTCCTCCAGCCAGCCGGGCGTTGCCAGCAACACTTCCATCTTCTCGGCCACGCCCTGCGCCTGAGCCAAGGGATCCTGCGTCGCGTCAAATATATCGCGGACATCGCTTATGAACTCGTCAACCGTATAAGCAGTGGTGGTCATAAATAATCCTCCCTGTTTTCCAATGTTATCCGCTGTTTGATTGTGAACGGGCTAGGCGTTAGTGTCAACTTGGCGAAGACAGCACTCACAAAACAACTTTCTGAATCAGACAAAGAATCCCGACATCCCCCCAATAGTCCCTCCGCTGGAATTTTCCCCGCGGCGCGGCTATTATAGCGCCAGACCTTGCCGGAACCCTAAACGCTATTCAGGAGGAACGAAAATGGGCGACTACTCCATCTTCGTAGGCACCGTTGGCCAGGGGCTCAACGTCAGCTCTGACAGCGGCGATACCTGGACCAAGATTCGCAACCCTATGCCGTCCGAGTGCAACATCCGCGCCCTAGCGACCTATCCGGGCAATCCCCACCGTGTCCTGGCCGGCTCCGACGGCCTGGGCCTTTTCCGCAGCGATGACAACGGGCTCTCGTGGGACAGCGTGGACAGCCCCATCGGCGACTTGCAGGTCTGGTCTGTGGCTATTGACCCAGCCAACCCCGACACCCTCTTCGCCGGCACCCGTCCCGAAGGCTTCCGCTCCCGCGACGGCGGCAAGTCTTGGGACAAGCTCGACATGGGCGTCAACATGGACTGTCCTATAGGCACGCCCCGCACCACCAATATCATCGTAGACCCCCGGGACAGCCGCACCGTTTGGGCCGGCATTGAAGTTGACGGTATGTACAAAAGCCTCGACGGCGGCGACACCTGGCTCCACCTGCCCGACCTCGGCCCGGATCCCTTCCATGGCGACATTCACGGCATGGCTCTGCGCACCGGCGACAACCCGGCTTTCTACTGCACCAGCCCCTTCGGCATCGCCACCAGCAGCGACGAGGGCGAAAGCTGGGACTACCACTACTTCCCCAAGTTCAGTGAGAACGATGCGCGTTCCTACTGCCGGGGCATGATAATCAAGGCCGACGATCCCCAGACTATGTTCGTCGGCAACGGCGACTTCATTCCCGGAGTGACCGGCGCAGTACAGATAACCCGCGATGGCGGCCAGAGCTGGGAGAAGGCCAGCCTTCCGGTGGAACCCAACTCCGTAGTCTACTGGCTCGCCAGCAACCCCGAGATTCCCAATGTCGTCGCGGCGGCGAGCCTCTTCGGCTACGTCTACGTCAGCGAAGACGGCGGCAACACCTGGAGCAAGCTCCAGAAGGAGTTCGGCGAAATCCGCGCCCTGGCGATAACGCCCAATTAGGCCCTGTTCGCATCCCTACAGACAAGAAGGGCGGGGTATAATCCCGCCCTTTTCGGGGGTATAATCCCGCCCTTTTCGTATGAATGCTACGCAGCGGATTACAAGGATCAGAAGGGCGGCTCGAATCCTGATTTGCCTTCGCCCAATTCCGGCAAAGTATCGCGCAACACGTCAAACACCATGCGGTAGTGATCCAGGTATTCATCATGGAATGAAGCTCGAGAGCAACCCAGCTTTTCCGTCATCAAGTCAAACGCTCCGTCGCGGGTGCCAGCCAGGAACTTGCCCCTCTTGAAATGAAAAGACTGGGCAATAAACTTCTGGACGCCGGTATCCAATAGACTATCGGCGAAAGCGTAAGGGCTGCTGATCAGCAACAACGGCGTCATAGTGATACAAGCGGTTATTCCGGCGCCCTGAACCATGCCGATGGCCTCCAAGCGCCTCGGGTTGGACGGGCAATGCGGCTCGAAGATGCAGCGTATGTCTTCATCATCGGTGGTGACGGTCATGTTTACCTGCACCCGGCCGCCATTGTATTCTATGCGTTGGAACAAGTCGCAGTCCCGGACGGCATCGGGGCTACGGGTCTGTATTACCAGTTTGGGTTTGTCCTGCCGGTCAACCACTGCTTGAAGCAGTCCGCGGGTAAGCTCCAACTGACGTTCTACCGGCTGGTAGGGGTCGGTGACGCTGCTCATGTAGATGAGCTTGCCGTCCAGAGACCGCCTGCGATTCCTCAGCAATTCAACGGCATTGTCCTTGACGTTGACCCACTTACCCCAATTGTTCATCTTGTCTGCGTTTCGGCTGAAGAAGGCGGCATAGCAGTAAGTACAGCCGAAGGAGCAACCGCTGTATGGGTTCAGGGTAAAGTCGTAGGCTTCCATGAAGCCAATTGCTTTCGTTAGCACCTCTCTGGCAGGGGCGTAGGTTACTGTGGTGTCGCCAATATGACTGGGAGAGGAAACCTCCAGGGCGGAACTATGGTATGAATCGGTGGCATCAAGTTTCTGTTCGGTCTCTTCAGTAGGCGAGAATTCCGCGACACCTAGTCCTGGCAGACTAGCTTGTGTCGTCATAATATCAACTCACAACCTTTCTGTTTTTTCTTTCCAGTATCATTCAATTTCAATATCAATTTCAAGTACCTAGTGTCATATTTTGATCGGCTCTGAGGCTGAGACTCTACATCTCATACTGTTTAATGGCATCACCTGAGCCCATTTTTGTCAATCTTGATAATACATCCTTGTCCTACGCCAGAGACTAGTACTGTGTCACCCATTGAACAAGCAATGTGAGTTGGAGGTGCCTCAGGTTATGTTTGTATTTCTGGAGTTGAAGTACTTGATAGTAGCTTCTTGTCTTGCCTATTTTTTGAAGGGATGTCTTGCAGGCTCGATGTTCTGCTTTCTGTTCCGAGGCCAAGCTCTATTTTTAAGGTCTCATATTCCGGAGCGTAAACCAGAAATGCTGTCTCTTCAAATTTCCATCCCCAGAAAATATGAATGTAGTTCTCTGGGGGAAATCCTCATGCCTTACATATTTGCACTATCTGTAAATAGTGCAACAAATTTATCATTATAATCAGGATTTCTCAAACTTCTAAGATTCTCGAGGGATATCTTCACTTGAGTGACATGTTGTAATGCTTCAGAGTTACTAAGCTCTTCAGTAAGGAGTTTATATTCCTGTTCTGCTACAGAGAAAACTACCTGTTCAATAACATCTGCTTTCAATAGCATCTGCTATAGAAGAAATATTCAATTTGCCTTCCTTTGTTCAGACACTAGTCTAGACGGATAATTTTAATATCTTTAGATGCAGGTTAGTTATATTGACTATCCCCTCATATCCCCTCGCAGCCGCTCCGTCGCCGCCAGGTCCGGCTCGCCGTCGTCGGCCAGCACCACGCCGTATTCGGCGCGGGCGTACTCCCGGGTCAGTTTCTCTTGCGCCACATCTTCGGCGACGGCATGGGGGTCGCGGTCGAGAGGGCTGCCATAGCCGCCGGCGCCGGCCTGCACAACCCGGTAGAGATCCCCTTTCTTGAGGGTCATCAGGTGCTTGCCGGGAAGTTCCTGCTCCTCAGGGGTGCCTGGGTTGAGCCAGTTCTGCGTCGGAGTGCCGGGCTTGCCGCCGTCTACGCCCCAGGGCCGGAAGTTGGTCCGGTCAGATCGTAGCTGGAAAGTCGCCTCGTCGGCCAGCAGGCGGAACTCGCGGACAATGCCCAAGCCGCCGCGGTACTGGCCGGCGCCGCCGGTGTCGGAGACGAAGCCATATCGCTCCACCAACAGCGGCTGGTCGGACTCGATGCTCTCGATAGGAGTATTAGCCATATTCAGCACTGGCGATGCCAGGCCGTCGGCTCCATCTATGTGGGGGCCGCCGCCGCGGGGGCCGTCATTATTGAACTCGAGATAGACCCAAGCCTTGCGGTTGGGGTGATAGCCGCCGAAGGACAACCCGATTTCTCCGCCGCCCCATGCCGCCGGCACGCGCCCGGGCAAGGCTTGGGCCATGGCCCCGAACATGGCTTGGCAGATGCGGAATCCCGCCAGGCCGCGAGCCGCCACCGGCGCCGGATGCTGCGGGTTGACGAAGCAGCCTTCGGGGGCCGTGATGTTGAAGGGGCGGAAGAACCCGCTGTTGGACTGGATAGCGGGGTCTATCAGGCACTTCATCACTGCGTAAACGTTGGACTTGGTGTAAGCAAAATTGGGGTTGATGCTGCCCTTGGCCTGCGGCGAAGTGCCGTCAAAGTCCACGAAAACTTCATCGCCATTGATTTTCACGTTGACGTGGATGTCAATGGACTGGGGGTCGATACCGTCGTTGTCTATGTAGTCAACGAAATTCCACTCGCCTTGTGGCAAAGCGGAAATCTCGGCGCGAGTCAGGGCTTCCGTGGTATCTAGAATGTCGGCCATGTAGCTCTTCATTTCCTCGAGGCCGTATTCGTCAACGAGGCGGAGCAGGTCGCGCTCGCCAAAGCGGACGGCGGCAAGGAGCGCTTGGACATCCCCCAGAACTTTCTCGGGGACACGAACATTCTTTTCCAGGATGCGCCACACCGCCCGGTTAAGCTCGCCTTCTTCATAGAGCTTGAGCGGAGGCAGGATTAGTCCCTCCTGGTAGATTTCTGTGTTGTCGCAGGCATTGCCTCCGGCGACGCGCCCGCCGATGTCGGTCTGGTGGCCGATGCAACAGCTCCAGCCTATGAGGACGCCGTTAACGAAGATGGGCTTGAACAGGAATATGTCGGGAAGATGGCTGGCGCCCTCGTAGGGGTCGTTGTTGGCGAAGATATCGCCGGGCTTAACGTCGTCGCCAAAGGCGTTCATCACGCCCTCCAGCGCCGGGGCCATGCTTCCTAGGTGGGGCGGCAAAGTAAGACCTTGAGCAACCTGCTGGCCCTCTGCGTTGAACAGAGCAGTGGAGAAATCCATGCCGTGCTTGATAACGGCCGACCGCGCGGTGCGCACTACGGTAAGGGCCATAGTGTCGGCGGCGCTCATCAGCGCGTTCTTAATGATTTCCCGAGTTACGGGGTCGGTGGTCGGCAGCATGATACTCTCCTAGAGGAGCGGAATTTGGAGCCAGCCAGTTCAAGGGCATAGTGCCACAGCGCAGGACATGGACGCAATGTCTGAACCTGGTTTTTCCTGATACGGGGGTGACATTTCTATCTCCAGAAATTTTATGCCTGAAAAACTGTTTATGCGAAAACGGATTTCCCGCCGCTTATTTCTGACTGGAGGTTTGGCCCGGGCGGGCGAGAAACAGGACGAGCAGGGACAGGGCCGGCAAGGCCATCATAGTCAGCATTCCGGTGGTGTAGGCGCCGGTGAATTCCCGGAACATCGCCAGAGGCAGAGGGCCCACGGCAGAAGCGCACACCGAGAGAGTCATCGCCGGGCCCTGAATTCGTCCAAGGCCGTGGCGTCCGTAGTAGTGCGCCCAAATAGTGCTGTGTACGATGATATATGAGCCGCTGGATATTCCCATCATCACTATGTAAACCACGGCGACATACAGCGAGCTGATAAGTACCCCCAACACCAGAGTAGCCATCAGGGTCGCCATAGAGAAGACTAGCAGAACCTTGGGGCCGATGCGGTCCGCCACAAATCCGGCCGCCAGAGAACTGACGGCGGACGATAGGGAGAAAACCGCAAATGCTCCCGCGGCCAGGGTTGCGCTCAGTCCATTCTCGAGAAAAATTGAGGCCTGATGGAACATCAAGGCCGTGGTAATCAAGCTGGGAGAGCTTAACGACAAGGCTAACAGCCAGAAGCTGGCGGAGCTGTAGACTCGCCCGTTCCTGCGAACTCCGGGTGCCTCTTGCCCGATCTCCGAAACGGGCGGGCGGGACGCGCCATCGGGGAACAGACCAACGTCCTCCGGCCGGTTTCTGACGACAAAGAGGGCCACTGGAAAGATCAAGGTGATGGAAACGACGCCCAGCACGGCATAGGCCCCCCGCCAGTCGATACTGTCAATCAGCAATCTGGCGAAGGACGGGAAGAGAGCGGTGGATAGAAACGCTCCCATGGTCATAATGCTGATGGCGCGACCCCGTTGGGTTACGAACCACTGGTTAACCAGCAGGATACAGTTGATGCTTAGGGATCCTTGTCCGAGGGCGCGCAAAGCGGCGAAGGCCAGGTAAAAGAGCAGAATGTGGGTTGCCGCGGCCATACCGAAGCAGGCTACGCCAAGGCCTAACCCGGCGAACACCAGCATTATTCTCGGCCCATAGCGGTCGGCCAGGCGGCTTACGATAGTGACCAGACCGGCGCTCACGGCGGTGCTGGCCAGGTACAGCACCGATATACCGGTGCGGGAAAGGCCGGTATCCTCGATGATGGAATCGATGAAAACGGAGAAAACGTAGGACTGGCCCGGGCCGGTGCTGAATACCACCACGCCCGAGCCCGCGACGATGAACCATCCATAGAAGATGCCCCGGCCGGGCTTGGGACTGATGCGGGTAGGAGTCTTCAGCATGATGCCGCTGGTGGGGAAGAAATTCGCATTTCCTTATTTAGGCTTTACCGGATTCAGGCTTTACCGGGGCACGCCCCTGCCAGGGCGTTCGTACCACGACGATGTCCGGCGGATTTTCGCCGTTATTGAGGGTCCAGTATATCGGCAACTCCCCCTGCCGGGGCAGGCTGCGGACGAAGAGTCTGGCCGCGGCTCTCATATCCAATACTGTAATGGTACAATCATCGCAAAATTCCCGGGAATTCCGGCAACTGCCGGAATATCGGGATACATAGAGGGTCAGGAATGAGCATTGATGTTGCAACCGCTATTGCCAGGATCCTGAAGCAGGAGGGCATTGAGTGGGTATCCACGTTCCCGGTATGCCGGGTTAACAACGCGCTGGGACGCGAGGGCGTACCAATGATTATGATGCGGGACGATCGTTACGCGGTGGCCCTAGCCGACGCCTACTCTCGGGTTACGGCCGGGGAGCGAATCGGCGTGTGCACAGTGCAGGGGGGCGTCAATGGCGCAGGTTTGCAGTATTCGTACCCGGGGCTGGCGCAGGCCTTCGAGGACAACTCGCCGATGCTGATGATAACCGACGGCATTCCTGCGGGAAGTTCGGAGAACACGCAGTTTGACGTTACCACGAGCCTGAAAACCGTAACCAAGTGGTTCGGTTATATCGACCGCCCGGAACGGGTGCCGGAGTTTATGCGGCGGGCGTTCACCATGCTGCGCAGCGGCCGCCCCGGTCCGGTGGCGCTGGCCGTGCCCAACGCTACGGCGACGTTTGACGAGATGGCAGACCCGTATTTTCCGCCCAAGTCGTACAAGGCGCTGCCTAATCCCGACGACATCAACACAGCGGTAGACCTGTTGCTGAACGCCCATAATCCCTTGATATATGCCGGAGAGGGCGTGCTTTATGCCGGCGCCTCGGCGGAACTGAAGGCTTTCGCGGAGGCGCTGAACGCCCCGGTCATTACGACGCTGAAGGCTAAGGGGGCATTCCCGGAGAATCATCCGCTGTTTGTGGGCGTGCGGGGGGAACATCCCGCCGAGTTCCTGCACAAGAGCGACGTGATACTGTCGGTGGGGTCTAGCTTGTCTCCTGGCAGGTTCACCCACGGCATCCCGAACCCGGCTGGTAAGACCATCATCCAGTGCAACTTGGATGAGTTGCACATCAACCGCATCTATCCGACCAACCACGCGGTGCTCGGCGACGCCAGGTTCACTCTGCGAGCGCTGGCCGACGGGGTATCGGAGCGCACCGGCGGCGGACGGGACGGCAACGGCGTAGAGGCGGCAGTCAAGGCTTCGCGGGACGCCGGGCTGGCCAAGTACCGGGAGGCGATGGCCTCGGGCGAAACACCCATTAACCCGTACCGGGTGTTCGGAGATATGATGAAAGCCCTGGATCCAATGAACTCCTTCGTGACCCATGACTCGGGCAACACCCGGGACCAACTGAGCACAGTGTACGACACCCTGATTCCCAGGGGCTTTCTGGGTTGGGGCAACATCTCCACTCTGGGCTTCGGGCTGGCCGGAGCCATGGCGGCCAAACTGGCTTACCCAGAGCGTCAGTGCGTGGCGGTGACGGGCGACGCGGGGGTAGGGTATATGCTGGGGAACTTGGAAGTGCCTGTACGGCAGAAAATCGGCATCACCGTGGCTCACATCAGCAACGGCGGCTTCGCCGGTTACGGCCCAGGCTTCTGGGGCGAGGGGCACGACCCGTTCACGCATCAGGTATTGGGGCCAGAGGACGTGGATATGTCCCGGGTGGCGTCGGAACTGGGGCTGCACGCCGAACGGGTAATGGAACCTTCGGAAATCGTCAACGCCCTGAAGCGGGCGCAGGCGGCCAATGACTCTGGCCAGCCGGCCTACATTGAGTTCGTCTGTTGCCAGTATCCGGTGTACGGCGGTTGGGTTCCCGGGCCCATTGCCCATTAGGTACGGATTTCCAGGCCGCCGGGGGAATCAGATTCATGCTCGCCATGTCCCCCGGCGTCGCACGTCTAAGGAGGCTGATATGGGCGACCTGAATCCCGAACAATGGAGTCATTACACCGCAAGGGTCAACGGGATTAACATTCACTACGTGCTGGAAGGAGATGGGGAGCCGGTGCTGTTTCTGCATGGGTGGCCGGAGTTCTGGTACTCGTGGCGAAACCAGATTAACGCCTTTTCCGGAAAGTACCGAATCATCGTGCCTGATATGCGCGGGTTCGGCCACTCCGACAAGCCGTTCTACGGGTATGACACGCGGACAGCGGCGTCGGATATGTACGAATTAGTGCGGCTACTCGGCCACGACAGCGTCAATATCGTATCTCACGACATCGGCGCCAGGGTGGGGTTCCGGTTTGCCCTCGACCACGAAGACGCGGTGCGGAGGATAGCGTTTCTGGATGCCACGCCGCCCTACGAGCAGCTTGGCCCGCAGGCTCCGGCGGTGGTAAGAGAACGGTGGCATTCGTATTTCCACCAGCAGTTCGACCTGCCGGAAAAGCTGCTGGAAGGGCGCGAGGAGATTTACTTGCGGCACATCCTGCGCGACTGGACCATCAACAAGTATCCCCTGACTCAGGAGATTATTGACGAGTACGTGAAGGTGTACTCCGCCCCCGGAGGACTGAGAGGCGGATTCAACTACTACCGCGCCGCAGCATATCTTGACCCGGCCGACTGGAGGGCCGACGAGGGAAGAACGCTGTCGGCGCCGGCGCTATTCCTGTATGGCACTCGGCGGGTGCGCACTGCGGAAGAGATGGGCGCCGGCCCACTGGATGACGCATGGCGGGGTGTTATCCCCAACGTGCAGGCCAAGCATCTGGGCGACTACGGCCATTTCCTGCAATGGGAGTGCCCCGAGGACGTGAACCGGGAGCTTACAAATTTCCTTGCGGAATAGACCAGGTTGAACGCTCTACCCTCATTTTCCATTAGGCGCTCCAAAGGCCATTTCCAAAGGGAAAGGGAACTTACATCGGAGGAAGCGGAATGGCGACACCGGAAGAACTCGCCGAGCTGGTAAGGTCGGAATCGGCGAGGTTGCTGCAATACTTTCAAGGATTATCGCCGACAGAGTGGGAGACGCAGAGCGCGTGCGACGCTTGGACTAACGCCGACGTGGTGGCGCACATGGTGATGGCAGTGGATATGTTCTCCATGAACATTGAGCGGGGCGCGGGAGGGGACTCGTCTCCGCCCGAAGGCATGGGGCCGCCGCAGGAAACTGACCTGGCGGCGCGGATGGCAGCTAACGCTACGCGCGCTGTGGCGGTACGGGAAACCCTGGGCGATTCGCTGGTGGAGTCCTTCGGGGAGAACTGCCAACGGCTCGGAACGCTGCTGGACCGGATGCAGCCGGAAGACTGGGACAAGCCCTGCTATCATCCCGCCGCTATGCTGACGGTCAGCAGATATATGAACCTTCGACTGGCCGAGATGTCGGTGCACGAATGGGATATACGGTCGCGTCTCGAGTCCTCAGCCAAACTGCCCGACAGAGTTGTGCCGGCAGTCATTGACCTGTTGCCTGGATTCGTGGTAGGGCGACTGTTTCAGCCGGGGGGCAACATCGCGCAGGCATCCCGATTCCGGTTTCAGATCTCCGGCGGCGGGACGCACGACATCGTGGCCGGCGGCGGAGAACTGCGGATGGAGCCAAGCACGGACGATGACGCCGACGTTACGTTCAGGTGCAGCGGTTCGACGCTCGCCCTGCTGGCCTATGGCCGCTTCACCGCGGAGGAAGCGATGGCTCAGGGAGACATCACGGCGGAGGGAGACCTGGCCTTAGCAGCGCAGTTTTAGGGCCGCACTGCCCCCTTTGCCTCTCCGTCAATGGGCCGGACGCGGTCTCACGGTAACGGAAAAGGGTTTGTGCCGTTGCTGGGGCACGACGGACACAGCTTCGAGACGCTGGATTTCCAGAAGATTGTACTCAATGGCGTCGCGGGGGCCTGAGTGAATCAGCTTAGGTTAAAGCGCCCGGGCGGCAGTATTTACCGTCGCCCGATATAAATACCGCCGCCTGCAAGATGAAAGGCGCGAGTTAACCGAGGCCAATCCCAGAGAATCATCTGCGCTCCAGTATGATGTTGCTGGCTTCGTCCACCGAGGCGGTCCAGGCCGGTGGAACTACGGTGGTGGAGTCGTATTCTTCGATGATGATAGGGCCGCTCTCGGAACGTCCGGAGAGACCGGCGCGGCTGACGACAGGAGTGTCCGACCAGCCTCGGTTGGGGCCAAAGTAAACGGGGCGGGAGACATGGCTATTACTTGCGCCGCCGGGAAGCTCGAAGCGCTCAGGCATACGCGGAATTTCCGGCAGACCGCGAGCTATGACGCGGATGTTGACTAGCTGGTATCCGGCATCAGTACGGTAGCCGAAGGACTGCTCGTGCTCCCCGTCGAAGTTCTCCCCAATGGCAGCTAGGGTTGCTGGAGTGATGGGGCCTGCAGGAACGGCAACCGTCAGGTCGGAAACTTGCCCCTCGTACTTCATATCTGCCTGGGTGATGATTTCGTGGCGGGCATCGTCGAAACCTTCGAGGCGCAATTGTCGGCGTCCTTCCGCCCACATACCTTCCACCAGGCCTGCTAGAGTAAGAATGTCGATTTCATTAAAAGTCTTAAAATGGGTCTGGACGAAGTGGTGCTCGACGTCGGCTACGAGAAGGCCGAAGCTACTAAAGACCCCAGGGAAGGGCGGAACGACAACGCGGCTAATGTCGAGCATCTCGGCCAGACCGGCGGCGTGAACCGGGCCGCCGCCGCCGAAACAGATGAGGTCGAAGCGCCGCGGGTCGCGGCCGCGTTCGCTGGAAACGGCGCGAAGGGCCCGCCCCATGTTGGAGTTGACCAGCAGGTGGATACCGTGGGCGGCCTCAACTTCGGACAGGTTCAGCGGGCCGGCCACATTGTCCGCGACAGCTCTTCGCGCCATCTCAGCGTCGATGGGGAAATCCCCGGCCAGCAGGTGCTCCGAGTTCAGGTAACCGAGGAGGACATCGGCGTCGGTGACGGTAGCATCCTGACCGCCAAGCCGGTAGCAGGCGGGACCGGGAAAAGCTCCGGAACTCTGCGGGCCAACGCGAAGAGAGCCGCTGCGATCAACGGTGGCGATGCTGCCGCCGCCGGCGCCTACCTCGGCCAGGTCGATGGCGGGAACGCGCAAGATATGGCCGCTGCCGCGAAGCAGACGGTGGCCAACGCTGATGCCGCCACCCACTTCGTACTCCGGAGCTTGTAGCATCTCGCTGTTCTCGATGATCGACGCCTTGGCGGTGGTGCCGCCCATGTCCAGAGTCATCAGGTTGGCCATATCCAGGCGACGTCCCAGATGGAAAGCTCCAACGACGCCTGCGGCCGGGCCGGACTCAATGCAATATACTGGCCTCTCCATTGCGATGCCGGAAGTGGCGAGCCCTCCGTTAGATTGCATCACGGACAGCGGGACGGTAATCCCCATGTCCTCAAGGCCCTCGGTCAACAGCGTCAGATAGCGTTCCACTACGGGACGAACGTAGCTGTTGATAACGGTGGTGCTGGTGCGCTCATACTCCTTCATCTCAGGGAGAAGGTCGGAAGATAGGGTCTGGATAACGCCGGGGGCGCGTTCCTGGAGAACTTGGGCGATGTATTCCTCGTGGGCCGGGTTGGCGTAGGAGTGCAGCAAGCACACGGCGACGGACTCGGCGGCACTGTCCACCACTGCCTGCACCGCGCGCTCTACGGAATCAGTGTCGAGGGGCCGCAGAACCTCGCCGCGGAAATTGAGGCGCTCCCCGACTTCGAGCCGGTACTGGCGCTTGACCAGGGCGGGAGACTTTTCGTAGTAAAGATCGTAGAGCCGGGGCGTGCGGTTGCGTCGGAACTCAAGGATGTCGCGGAAGCCCTCAGTGGTGATGAGAGCGGTGTGGGCACCCTTCTGCTCGATGATGGCGTTGGTGGCGACGGTGAATCCGTGGCCCACTTCCCTGACCGCGGAAGGTTCGATGCTGAGTTCCTCCATGCCGGCGCGGATGCCGTTGAGGACGGCCCGGCTATAATCTTCGGGGGTGCTGGCCATCTTGCGGGCGAGGACTTGTCCGTCATCGCCGAGGAACACGATGTCGGTAAAGGTGCCGCCGATGTCTACGCCGATACGGAAATCAGGCATGGTCTTCTCGCTTCAGGGGAATAGTGCGAAAGAATTGCATATGCGTGGGATTATACTCCCATCCTTGTCTTGCCCCTCTCGCGGGGGTAATTCACCTGCCGATGCACTTTCCTAACCAGGCTCGCCCGTCCCGAGCGAGGAAGGCGTCAGCTCCCAGTGGGCCATCGCTGCCCGGGGCGTATATTTCTGGGGAACTGGTCGATGATGAGCCAGATAGCCCCTCAATGAGGGGGTCTATGATGCTCCAAGACTGCTCTATTTCATCCCTGCGGATGAACAGGGAGGCATCGCCGTTGAGAGCGTCCAAAAGCAGGCGTTCGTAGGCGTCGGGGATTTCCTGGCCCCCGAAAGAAGCATCGTAATGGAACTCGAGGTTGACCGGACGAAGGTCTAGCATCGAGTCGGGGGTTTTGGCTTGGAACTCCAGATGAACGCCCTCGTTGGGCTGGACGCAGATGGACAAAGTGTTGGAGGTTATGTCACCGCTAGTGCCTTGGGGGAAGATAAGGTGTGGGGGGCGGCGAAACTGTATCAATACCTCGGTCTTCTTGCTGCTCAGAGATTTGCCAGAGCGCAAGTAGAAGGGAACTCCCTGCCAACGCCAGTTATCAACGTCTAGGCGAACGGCGGCGTAAGTGGCGGTGCGGGAATCCGGTAGAACACCAGGTTCGTCCAGATAGCCTTGGTACTGCCCTTGTACGATGAATCCGGGGGCATCCTGCCCGGATATGCGACGTACCGCCTTAAGAACCTTCACCTTCTCGTTACGGAGGGTGTCGGCCTCGAAGGTTGAGGGTGGCTCCATCGCGACTACCGCCAACAGTTGCAATATGTGGCTCTGGAACATATCGCGCAACACGCCGGCCCGGTCATAGTAGGCGGCGCGCTCGGCAATGGATACGGACTCGGCCACGGTTATCTGAATGTTGTCGATGTAGTTTCGGGACCATATAGGTTCAAAGATGGTGTTGGCGAAGCGGAAGACCAGCAGGTTCTGAACAGTCTCCTTACCCAGGTAATGGTCGATACGGTAAACCTGTTCCTCGGCGAACACGGAATGGATGACGCGGTTCAGCTCCCTGGCGGTCTCCAAGTTGACTCCGAAGGGCTTCTCTACTACAACGCGGCGCCAGCAGCCATTTTCCCGGTTGTGCCCGGTTCGGCCTAGGGATTCCACTGCCGGCGCGAACAGGAAGGGAGCTAGGGCCAGATAGTAGAGGCGGTTGGCGGGCTTGCCAGGCAATTCGATGCTGGCCAGCATATTTTCGAGGTCCCGCAAGCCGCCGTCGGGTTCCGACACGTCGCCGTAGCAGCTATGGATTCTGTCGGCGAAATCGTTCCACAACTCGGGCGCAGGAGGATATTCTGAATCCTGCCCAAAGCCCTGATAGAAGAATGCCCGGAACTCGTCGGCAGTCATATCGCTGCGCGATACGCCGATTATGCGAAACTCCGGTCCAAGACGCCCCTTGAAATAGAGGTCGGCCAGAGCCGGGGCGAGCTTATTGCGGGTTAGATCCCCTGATGCGCCAAAGATGACGATGGTGGTGGTCTGGTCGGCCATCGTTCGCCTGCCTTCTACAGCGCGGCGCGGCGCACGGCGTGGCCGCCGAACTGCTGGCGCAGGGCGGCGAGAAGCTTTGCTCCCAGCGGGCCATCCTGCCGGGAACGGAAGCGCTGCTGCAAAGCCGCCGTGATCGCCGGTATGGGTATGGCGAGATCAACCGATTCCTGAACCGTCCAGCGCCCTTCGCCGGAGTCTTCGACGAAGGCCTCCAGGCTTTCCAACCCGGGCTCTTCCTTAAGGGCGGCAGCGGTGAGGTCGAGCAGCCAGGAACGAACCACAGCACCGTGCCGCCAAGTTTCGGCGATGGCTGCGAGGTCCAGGTCAAACTCTTCTTTGGCGGCAAGGAGTTCAAAGCCTTCGGCGTAGGCTTCCATGAGGGCGTACTCAACGGCGTTATGCACCATTTTTACGAAATGGCCCGAACCGCTAGGCCCTATGTGCAAGTAGCCGGTGGTTTCACTGGGCGTGAGGGAACGGAAAGCAGGTTCCAGACGCTTCACGGCTCTGTCCGGGCCGCCCACCATTAAACAGAAGCCGCTGGCGAGGCCCCAGATACCACCGCTGGTGCCTACGTCTATGAGGTCTATGCCCTGGGCCGCAAGCTCTCTGCTTCGACGCAGGGTATCCTTATAGTTGGCATTGCCGCCATCGAGGATGACATCGCCGGCGGACAGCATTGGGGCTGCCGCGGCTATTGTATCTTCCGTTACCTCTCCATGGGGAAGCATCAGCCAGACGGCGCGGGGCGGCGTAAGAATAGCAATAAGGGAGGGTATGGAATCGGCTCCTTCCGCTCCGTATTCCCGGCTGGCCGCCACCGACTCCGCGTTGAGGTCATACGCGGCGACGTGGTGCCCCCCGGCTATCAAGCGGCGGGCTATGTTAGCTCCCATGCGTCCGAGGCCAACCAATCCGATTTCCAAAAGAAACGTCTCCTTGTCTACCGGGACGCTAAAATTCGTCGAGGAGGCGCTGTAACCCGGAAATCGCGTCATCCCCCAAGTCAATGCTGATAACGCGACGGCCCAAATTAGAAAGGGCCTGATAATCGCCAATGGACTGAGCCGCGGCTAGAATATCGAAACCGTAACGCTGCCCCGGGATGGGCAGTTGCCGGTGGTTCCTCAAAGTGAGCTGGAGGTAGAGGCCGAAACTCGGCCCACCCTTGTGGAGCTGGCCGGTGGAGTGCAAGTATCGAGGGCCGTATCCGGCGGTGGTGGCGACGCGGCAGCGCCGCATCACGCGGACCCGAAGCTCGTTGAGCAGGCTGTCCGTCCTGGCGCTCGGCGGAATATACGACATTATGGCGAGGTAATCGCCGGGCCGCGCCTGCTCCAGCAGGGCTGCCACGGAGCCGGACGGGGCGCGCTCTGGCAGTCGCCCCAGTCTGAGGAAGGAGTCCAGCAAGCTGTCGGTGTTGTCTTTCGCGCCCTGGACATCCGGCTGGTCGAAGGGGTGAACGTCCAGCATCGCCCCGGCTATAGCAGTGGCGTATTCCCACCGGAAAAACTCGGCTCCCAAATCATAGCAATCCGCCAGTTCAAGGCGCTCCACAGGCTGCCCGGCGGCTTCAAGCTCATCCACCGACGGGTCGGCGTCAACCGCATTGGGTGGGCGAAGGTAAACGAAAAGGCGGTCATCGCCATAGCAGTCGGGGGGCAAGAGCGGTTCACCGGCGACGGGAATAATGCCGCGGCCTTCCTTACCCAGGCTTTCGGCAATCATCTGCTCTACCCAGAGGCCAAAGCTGTCTATAGGCGGCGGAGTTATCAGGGTAGCTTTATCCCGCCCGGCCAGGGCCATCGCGCCGAGCAAAGCGCCGAGACGCAGGCCGGGATTAGCGCGCCCATCGGAGACTAAACACCTGTCGCGCATGGCGGCGGCGCTGTCCAACAGGCGAGAGACATCAATACCCGTTAATGCTGCGGGCAACATCCCGAACCACGACAATATCGAGTAACGCCCGCCAATGTCGGCAGGATTCAGGAATACCCGGCGGAAACCCGCTTCTTGGCCCAGCCGTTCCAAGGGAGTGCCGGCGTCAGTGATGGCGACGAAGTTGCCCCCGGCGCCACCTCCCTTCCGAGAGGACTCCGTCAAGCCAAGAAAGTGGCGGTAGAAGGACAAAGTTTCGATAGTGCCGCCGGACTTGGAAGATACAATGAACAGCGTATGCTCCGGGTCAATAGACGCGGCGACGGCAGCGACCTGGCCGGGCACGGTGGAGTCCAGCAGAGTCAGGTGCGGATATTTACGTTCACCAGAATCGCCATCCCGCAACGACAGGAAAGATCGGCGCAGGACTTCCGGCCCCAGACTGCTGCCGCCCATACCGAGCAACACTACATCGCGATAGCCCTCGCTGCAAATTTCGCTAACGAATGTATCCAGCTCAGCAAGTCGGGGGCGAAGAAAATCGCCGGCGTCGAGCCAGCCGAGCCGGTCGGTTATCTCGCGCGGGTCGGGGCGCCAGATAGTGTGATCGCGTTCCCGAAGCCGCTGGGGGATGCGCTGCTTGACCAACCCGTCAATCGCCCGGCGTAGCAACTCAGCGCCTTCGGCGTGGCGAAGGACAGGCACGGGGATATGTCCGGATGCGCTCACTCCTATCCGCCGCTATTGACCAACTTGCGCGCTTCCTCAACGACGCGCGCGGCAGTGAATCCGAACTGCTCCAACACGACGCCGCCGGGAGCCGAAGCCCCAAAGGTGGACAGGCCAATGGATGCCCCGTCTAGCCCGACGTAGCGGGCCCAGCCGTTAGTTGCGCCGGCCTCCACCGATAGCCGCGCCCGCTGGCCCGGCGGAAGCACCGAGTCGCGATATTCCCTGGGCTGTTCCTCGAATAACTCCCACGAAGGCATAGAAACCAGGCGGGCGTTGATTCCTTCGTCCTTCAGCATCTTTGCTGCCTCGAGGGCGATATGCACCTCCGAGCCGGTGGCTATGATGATGACCTGCGGCCCGTCGCTATTGCTGTCGTTACTATTGCTGTCGTTATTGGATGCAGCCGCGCTTTCCCAAAGGACATATCCGCCTTTCGCCGCGCCCTCGGACGGAGACAGGCAGCTCTGAACATCTTGACTCAGGGACGGGGCCAGCACAGGCAGATTCTGGCGGCTAAGGGCAAGAGCGGTGGGGCCGTCGCGCCGCTCCAGGGCCGACTGCCACGCCGCCGCCGTCTCGTGGGCATCGGCTGGGCGGATGACAATCAAGTTCGGCATTTCGCGCAGCGACATCAAGTGTTCAACGGGCTGATGCGTCGGGCCATCTTCCCCTAATCCTACCGAATCGTGAGTGAAAACGTAAATAACCTGCTGTTCCATCAGCGCGCTCAAGCGCAGGGCCGGGCGCAAATAGTCGGAGAAAATCAGAAAGGTGGAGGCATAGGGAATAGCCCCGCCGTGGACGGCGATACCGTTGGACACCGAGCCCATAGCGTGTTCGCGAACGCCAAAGTGCAGGTTGCGCCCGTCGAATTCACCGGGGCCGATATGTCCCTCGCCGTTAAGAATAGTCAGTGTGGAAGGCGCCAAGTCCGCGGAGCCGCCGATAAGGTTGGGAACGGCGCCGGCGATGGCGTTCATCACCCTTCCCGAGGCTTCCCGGGTTGAAACGGCCTTACCGTCGTCGAACAGGCCGGACATTCCACCGTTCCAGCCTGGGGCCAGCTCGCCGCTGAGAGCCGCTTCCAACTGCCTGGCTTCGTCGGCATAGCTTTCCCGGTATCTGACCAGGGAATCCTCCCATTCCTGTTGTTGGTCGCGCCCTCGCTCCTTAGCCCGACCCATATGTTCACCGACCTCTCCCGGGATGGTGAAGCTGTCGGTATAAGGCCATTCCAGCTCCTGCCGGGTAAGGGCGATTTCATCATCGCCCAGCGGCGCGCCATGGACTCCGCCGGTGCCGGCCTTATTGGGACTGCCGTAGCCGATAACAGTCTGGCAGACGATAAGGGTAGGCTTGCCGGGTTCAGCCTTGGCTGCCGCAATGGCATCGGCCACGGCGTCTATATCGCGGCCATCCATGCTGCCCAGTACTTGCCAGCCGTAGGACTCAAACCGCCGGGGAACGTCTTCCAGGAAAGCTATATCCGTATCGCCTTCGATGGAAATCTGGTTGTCGTCATAGATTACGATGAGCTTGCCCAATCCCAAAGTTCCTGCTAAAGACGCGGCTTCCGCAGCCACGCCTTCCTGAAGGTCGCCATCAGAGGCTAAGACATAGGTATAGTGGTCAATGATTTCATGCCCCGGGCGGTTGAAGCGGGCAGCCAGCCAACGCTCGGCCAGGGCCATACCTACGGCGTTGGCCAAGCCCTGCCCCAGCGGGCCGGTGGTAACTTCTACGCCGGGGGTGACGCCGTATTCCGGGTGGCCAGGAGTCCGGCTGCCCCACTGCCGGAACTGTTGCAACTCTTCCAAAGGCAGGTCGTAACCCGTCAGGTGGAGCATCGAATACAGCAACGCCGAGGCATGACCGGCGGAGAGTACGAAACGGTCCCTGTCCGGCCAGTGGGGGTCGGCGGGATTGTGCTTGAGAAAGCGGTCCCACAGCGCGTAGGCCATAGGGGCAGCGCCCATCGGTGCCCCGGGGTGCCCAGACCTCGCCTTCTGTACCGTATCAACCGACAGGAACCGAATGGTATTTACGCAGAGCTGGTCAAGCGCCGAAACGGTCAAGGCAATCCTCTAAACTATGTATAGCGGCCTCTGCCTTCGACAAAGGCAAGATAAAGATCTTGCGGCGCCGGTTCCGCCCAAAGACGGCTTAACAGCGCTTTGCAAGGGCCGCGGCCCGCATAATGCGGCAGCCTCCGGATATGGTATCCAAAGGCGCTTAATCTGTCTATCGCGTAAGCGTGAAAAATCCCCTCTCCTAAGAAATTCTGTAAGAGGGGATTCCGTCGGTGCGCGTTACAGGGTTAGAAAGCGGGCATATTGCCCAGAATTGCCTCGGTCTCCATCTCTGCGCCGCCGCGATAAAGGCGGAGGGAAATCCGCTGGCCCGGAGGATGGCCCAGCAGGAATTTGGAAAGGTCGCCGGTATTGCGGATGGGATGTCCATCTATCGCCACGATTACGTCGCCGCCCCGCAACCCGGCGGATTGGGCGTCCGAACCCTCTGCTACGCTGGCAACGATTATCCCTTCCCCAACCGGAACGCCTATCTGATCGGCGATTACCGGGTTGAGATTCAGGGGTGCGATGCCAAGATAACCCCGCTCAACAAACCCCTGCTCGATAAGTTGGCGCGAAACCAGCATCGCGTCGTCAATGTTGATGGCGAAATTGATGCCCTGCCCGCTACTAAAACTAGCGGTATTCACCCCGACTACTTCTCCATGTCCGTTGACTAGGGGGCCGCCGCTATTGCCGGGGTTAATTGAGGCATCGGTCTGAATCAAGTCAACAAAGGTATCCTGCGCCCCGGCATCAATTGAGCGCCCCAAAGCGCTGACCACGCCCTTGCTGACTGTGGGGCCGCCGGGCAGCGCTAAGGCATGGCCGATGGCGATAACGTCCTGGCCTACTTGCAAACTCCCGGCGCTGCCGGGCCGGGCCGGCTGTAGCCCGGTAGCGTCAATCTTGACCACGGCAACATCTGGGTTAGGGTCTCCGCCGACTAATTTCGCTGGATAGCTTTCGCCGTTGTGCAACGTGATGACGATTGATTCCGCCCCGTCTATCAGGTGATTATTAGTCAGCACATAGCCGTTGGATTGCACGACAATTCCGGTTCCAACGCCGATGCCGGACGGTGACTCCTTCACCATATCACCGTCCGGGGGGATAGTAAGAACGTGAACCACCGAAGGCGTCAACTGACGAACCACATCCACGGTAGAGAGTTCACCAGCCGGGTGCATCTCAGGCGATAAGGCGCCATGGCTTTGCTCAGAGCCACAGGCCAGGGAAAGCAAAGCAAGCAGGGCTGCCAAGGCACCGAACGCGACTGCCGCGCCTCGGTGCCTGATGATGCGATTTTCAACCGACCGTCTCATTGCCTTCCAGAACCCGGATTGAGTGTGTTCCGTCACCAGAGATTATGCCGATTATGGCTACTGCTGTTTAGCTCTTGGCTGTTTAGCTCTTGATTGTATACCCGGAAGATTGGTCCTGCCCCTTGACTAATCAAGCCTTGCAAAATTTGAAGGCCGACGGCCAGCCTCTCCCTCCTTGCTCTCCGGTGTTGCGATGAGTTGGCAGTCAAACAATTCCGCCGATTCCGTGCAAGGCTGCCCTCGATAAGGATAGCCTAATTGCCGTTGCGGTCGAGGGCCGGAAAGATACTGTCGCGGAAGGCGGCCAGCTCTCCGGTAGCAAAATCATAAGTTGCGCCGGTCATAAGGTAGAGGTGGGTGAGACCTTCTTTTTCGGCCTGGCGGATGCGATGGGCGCAATGCTCCGGAGTGCCAATTAGACCCATGTAGTCGCAGATGGCGGCGAGGGCGTCGTCGGGCAGGAAAGAGCAGAGTTCCCGAGCCTTCTCCCAGTCCTCAGCATGAGGGACATCGGGATACAGGTCCCAAAGACCAGCAGGAAGCTCTAGGTCGCCAACGTCGATTCCAGCGGCCTTCAGCCAGCGTTGGTAGGTATCTTCCATCAAACGCTGCACAGCGAGAGGGCGCGCAAGCTCCCGGGCTTCCTTCAGGTCGTCCTTAATTATAGTGGTGGCCGTGAAGATAGCCTCGACGTCGTCGGGGTTACGCCCTGCGGCGCGGGCGCCGTCGGCGACGATTTCTCGCGCCTCGGCAACTGCTCCGGGGTGTATGCCGGTCATCAGCAATGCGCCGTCAGCCACTTCTCCGGCGACCTTCATCACGCGGGGGCCGGTAGCGGCGATGTAGACGGGAGGCGCCGGCGCCTCGCCGCCATGGCGCATACGGCTGGTGGCGTCGTTGCCGAAGGATACCATCTCCCCAGACATCAGCTCTTTCATGGTGACCACGGCATGACGCATCTGGCGCACAGTAGCGGGTGGGATGCCGATGGTGGCGGTGGAGCTGTAGCCGCGGCCTATCCATATCTGCACGCGGCCCGGGGCCAGTTCGGCCACGGTCTGCGCCGCCGAAGCAACCACCGACGGATGGCGAGTGGAGGGATTGGTAACCGCCGAGGCTACACTGATGCGGTCGGTACCCATTACCGCGGCGGCCATGCTGACGAAACAGTCACGCTCCAGCAACTGCGAGTCGAGGATGCCAACGCCGTCGAATCCAGCATCTTCGCATTCTTTTACAAAATCGGCTACCTCCGGCCCCGGTCTGCAGGGCGGCACTCGCAAGTCAATCTTGATGGACATAGTTTGCTCCTTTTTCCAAATGAAGGAACCGCCAATCTTCGCTCGTCTGAAATTAGGAATAAAAACCTTGCTATCCGGTTAATTGTTCGCGAAGCCGCCGGATGACGACTTCCGTTTCCGTTTCAGTCAGGTTCAGGGGGTCAACCGCCAGTTCCTGGGGGCCGCCCAACTGGTGCAGATATATCTGCGGGTTACCCTGCTCCATGGCCGCGGCGATGGCATCGCGGGACGGCCCGCGCCAATCGTCGGTGAATCGGATAACCCCGTGAGGTATCAGATAATTGACGCCATCGTGTTCCAGGGTTACGCGCAAGCCCGGAATTTCCACCAAGGCGTCTACAGTACGCTGAGCCAAGGCTCGATAGGCCGCCATCTCGGCTGTTTCGTCCTCTTCGACAAAGGCGGCAAGGGAAGCAACGAGGCCGATAATTTCTTCCTTTGCGACCTTCATTCCGCGGCCCAGAAATTGGGCGGGATTGGCCTGAGCGGCAGCGGCCTCGATTAGGTCTGCGCGCCCGACGAGGACACCGCTGCCTTGAGGCCCGCGGACGCCCTTTCCACCGCTATAGACAACCATATCGGCGCCGGCTTGCAAGTACCGGTACAGATTTGCCCTGGGCGGTAGCATGGATGCGGCATCCACGATAACCGGCACGTCATGGGCGTGAGCTATCTCGCAGACGCGCTCCAACGGCAATACCTTGTTGCTGGAGAAGGGGGCGCAGAGATAGGCGACGGCGGCGGTGCGCTCGTTGATGGCTCCTTCCAATTGCCACGGGTGAGCGAACAGGTAATCACCGAACTCCACCATCCTGGCTCCGGCGGCGCGGTAGGCCTGGTCGTAGGGGAAACGGTGCATGGTGTGTATGACGATTTCATTCTTCATGCCTTGGGTGTCGGGCAGCTTGCGCATTTTTATAGGATCGTTGCCCGCGATTACGGCAGCCGCTTGCAATACCAGGCCGCCCGCCGCTCCGCTGCACACGAACCCGGCCTCGGCGCCCGTGAGGCGAGCCAGTTCCTTTCCTGCGGCCCGGTTGAGGTCGTCTATGTTGACCATCACCCGGGCCGCATGGGACATGAGCTCCAGAGTCTCTGGGCGCGTCCGCGTTCCCCCCAAGCGAGTAATGGAACCTGCGGCGTTTATAATAGGCGAAACGCCCAACCGCTGATAAACGGCATCAGCGTCCCAGATGCTTACGCTCTCTGCCACGGTTCCCTCCTGCATCCTGCAATTAGGTCAGGCAAACAGGATGCCCTCCTGCCGCCAACCAAGCCTATTATATCAACATAAACCGCCGTGCGGACGTGTGGTAACATTTCAGCAGATTTTTACGGCAATGGATTCCCACGCCTGCGGGGTGGAAGCCAGGATGGGAACCTAGCAGGATGGGGGTATAGTATGTCCGCCGCCAATGGAACCCTTGCCAGCGGGATCCTTGAAGGACTGTCCACAAAAGCGAAAATCGGGCTGGTGGTGGTGAGCGCCTCGACGGTATCGGAACTCCGCTATCCGAAGGTGGCGCCGGAGGTGGGTTTCTTCACCAGCCGGATGATGCTGTCCGGCGACGGACTGGATGCACTGCTGGAGATGGAACGAAACTCGTCGCGGGCAATTCAGGAACTGGCCTCCGCTGGCATGGATTCCATCGCCTATTGCTGTACTGTCAGCGGCGCCCAGCGCGGACTGGCAAAGGACCGGGAGTTCTGCGCCGGCATGGAGCGGCAGTGGGGCGCGCCAACCACCTCGACGATGCTGGCGGCGGCCGAGGCGTTGCAGCATCTAGGTATCTTACAGGTAGTCTTGACCAGCCCCTACCCGCACAGCTACCACGAGACGGAGAGCCGCTACCTGTCCGAGGCGGGGATCACAACTGTGGCGTCGTTCGGGATGGGATTCCAGACTGCCGTTGAGTTCGCCGCCGTGCCGCCGGAGGAGATCTACCGCTTTGCTCTGGATGCCTGGAAACAGACCGGCGGCGAGGCCGACGGCCTCTTCGTAAGCTGCATGAATTTCGACGCCATGGCCGCGGCACAGGCGCTAGAGGACTCCATCGGCAAGCCGGTGGTGACCTCACACTCGGCCACCCTGTGGCGAGCGCTGGCGTTGGCCGGTGTCGGCGATCCTCTGCCGGGATACGGGCGATTGCTGACCGAACCGCGGGAGAGCACCGTTGCCGCTCCCTCTCAACTAAGGGCGGAAAGCGCTATTTTTTAAACTAGACAAGGAGATTACAACGATGACCACTGCCGACAGACTCAACACCATGCCGCTGGGAGAAGCCATGTTCACCCAGCGGGCCATCCGTCGCTTCAAGAAGGACCCCATCTCCGACGATGTACTGGAAGACATCATGCAGGCGACCATCCGGGCGCCCAACGGCGGCAACAACCAGCAGTGGCGTTTCATACTGGTCAAGGACGAGGGAAAGCGGGAGAAGCTGTCTGAGCTGTATCACGAAGCCTGGTGGGCCAAACGGGCCGACGCGGGCATCATGGGGCCGGAGGACATCCCGCCCGGCAAGAGCTCGATGCGGTCGGCGATGCGCATGGCCAACGAAATCGGCGACGCGCCAGTAATGGTGCTGGTATGCGCCACGGCCAAAGGAGCCCAGGCCATGGGGTCGGTGATTCCTTCGGCGCAGAATATGCTGCTGGCGGCGCGGGCCTTCGGCGTGGGCGGCACCATTGCCACGCTGCATCCGGTGGTGGAAGAACGGGTGCACTCGCTGTTCGACATCCCTGACAACGCGCAGGTGGTCTACTGCATACCGCTGGGATACCCGCGGGGCGAGTTCGGTTCCGTGCAGCGCCTCCCGCTGACGGATGTCTGCGGCGTTGACGGGTGGAGCAACAATTACCCGGGGTAGGGAGCTTTCGCTTCTAAGGCAAATTGTCTGAATCGGGATTCGCTGGGTTTGTGGATTTCAGGATGGCGTTCTGTGAGTCCAAGAAACCGGCGAATTCCGGTCCGTGGGTAAAAAAGCCTCATCGGGAATTATCAAACGGTTAGAAGCGGACAATCCAGCGGCCAGCAAGTTTGCCAAAGGGCATAGATATGTGCCAAGCAAAGGCCAAAAGGCAGCCAGTTATATTTACCGCAACGATAGCGAACTAACTGTCGTACAGTGGCCTCACCCATCCCCTTTTCCTTATTTTTCTCTTAAGAACCACCCTTGCCCGCCAATCCGGGCAGTCTGACAGGCACTGGAGCTAAGCGCCGTCAATCCTAACTGAACAGGTTGCGGATGCGGTCGAGGAAACCGCCGCCGCTGGCCCCCCGCTCCATAAACCGGGCCCATTGCTGTTCAGCAGACTCAGAGCGGCGGAGGTCTCTAGCGCGTTGCTTCATTAAATCGAGGATGCGCTCTTCTTCGCCCTTGTCCAGCCAGTAACCGTGGTTGTTGGGGCAGTGGTCTATGGCCAGGTTGTGGGCGCGGTAGTTGAAAACGTCCATCTTGATGCCGCAGTGGGGGCAAGGCCGCTCGCCTGGGCGCCTAGCGTATTCCCGCATTCCCTTGAGGATATCGCTACGGTTTGCCGTGTCTTCCAGCAAGTCCATTTCGTCGAAGTCGAGCCACAGACCTCGGCACTGGGGACAGTGGTCAATCTCGATGCCGCGATACTTTCGCCCTTCCAGGACCACGTTGCAGTCGGGACAGTTCATCATCGCCACTCCGAATTATCTCTCTACAATGCCTTCTATGCGTCTGGCGGAACTGGGCGAACCCGCGCCCACGGAAGCCGGGACGTCTACTTCAACCTTTGGCGGCGCAGCGGCCTAGCCCATCACGCGGCGGAAGAAGTTCATGGCGTTACCGCCGATTATCTTGCGGACGTTCTCGTCCGAGTAGCCGCGGCGGATGAGGCCGCGGACGATATTGCCGCCGTCCGCCGGCGACTCCAGTCCATTGAGGTAGGGGGCGGGTAGCTGGTCGGGGCCGTCGCGGCCCATCACCACCCGGTGGAAAGCCACGTGGTCTCCCACGGTGGTATCGGTGCCTATGCCCACATGGTCCGCTCCGACCAGGTTGACCATATAGTCATAGTGATCCAGCACGCATTCGATATCCTGCTCCGGGTCGTCGCTCAAGGAATTGGGGACGGCGGTGATGCAAATGAGACCACCGTTCTCGACGCAGGCCGTCAGCTCCTCGTCGCGCCGGGTGCGGCGGTTGGGGCGCAGGGTATAGGCGGCATTATGGCTGAATACCGTAGGCGCGAGAGAAAACTCGATGGCGTCCAAAGCGCTGGGCGTAGACACGTGAGAGAGGTCAATAGCCATGCCCAAGTCGTTCATCCGCCGCACAACCGCGATTCCAAAGTCGCTCAGGCCTCCGGGGTTGCGTTCATACATACCGTCGCCGATGTAGTTGCGCCGGTTGTAGGTGATGCCGGCCAGGCGGACGCCCATACTGTAAAGCTGGTCCAGCCGTTCGATTCGGTTGCCGATTGGCAGATGTTCCAGAGTGGGCATAAAGCCGAGGTTGCCTTGCTGCTTGGCGGCTTCTATGTCGGCGGCGTTGCCCACGCGGGCGATGCGTTCCTGCATGGCGACATCGGCTACCATGTTGCCAACTTCAGCCGCCACATCGTCATATTCGACGAAAGACATATCATCAGTGCTCTTCAGGCCGCCAAAGACATTAGCGGTGGTTATGGTGGTCCACCCGCCAGCGCGGGCGGCGTCGTAGCCCCACTGATACCGGCCAACGCGGACGAGGTCAACAAGCTGCTCCATTACCTCTGGCAGCACGAAGGGATGCTGGTGGACGTCGATGGTGATGGCGTCTTCAATGATGTTGCGGTAGCGGACTTCTTCTCCTGCGTCGAGAGGGACGACGGAGGATGGGACACGGCCCACCTGCTTAGCCAGCGGGATTCCAGCAGCCATGTCAAGCTCCCCAGGGTTGGATATTGTTAGATAGGGTTGGATATTGTTAGATATTGAATGTTGTTAGTTGGCGGAAATCGGCGCGCCCGTGCCGCCAGTCTGTTCGTTGACCAAGAAAGTAGCCTGGTCGCGGCCATATATGGTTTCCAGGTCTGCGTCGAAGCGCTGGCCTCCCAGTCCGCCCATGACCTCGTATCGCCCTTCGGTGAAAAGGAGACCGTCAAAACTGTCGTGCTTTACCTTGCGTTCGGACTCACCGCCGAGATACATCTCTACGGCCTGCACCATCAGCTCTTGGAATTCTTCCGAGTTAAGGTAGTTGGCGGAACGCAGGAACACGTAGCCCCAGCGAATACCGAGATGTTCCATCATCATAGCTGGGCCTCGCGATGGGGACGGCTGATAGCAGGCAACAGTAGAGCGGGCATATAAAAACCTTCAGGCGACGGATTGTTCAGGCGACGGATGTTGGTTGCGGGAAACTGTATGCAGTGAGAGCAGGTACGTCAAGGTTTGGAGATCGCTCAACAGCCACAACACGAAATGCTCCGCAGTATCCGCCGACGCCGATTCCCAACCCGGTTGGCGCGGAATCTCCGTCAGAGAAGCTGTAAAATTGCCAAGGCGAAGTTAGCTACTAAAAATAAGCTCCGGGGCGTGCCGGAAAGGGTTGCTCCCGCAACATACATGAGCCTGGCCGAAATGCCACAACAACTCAGAGAAGGGGCAAAAGAGAAACAGAGGCGGTGTGGTGGTGGAGCTGGAGGGGATCGAACCCTCTACCTCTTCAATGCCATTGAAGCGCTCTCCCGAGTGAGCTACAGCCCCACAGCGCATATACTATAACAAAGGGCGCGTTCAGCCCGCAAGCCCGGTATTCCCAAGGTGCGCCGATTGATATTCGATTCAGGCCCTGTATTTCCGCATAACCGGGAATGGCGAGGATACTCGGGAATGACGAGGATTAAGCCGCCCATACCCGATTGCCCTGTACCGGCGCCTTTGCCGCGTTGACGTTCGGCTTACCTGCGCGTTGACGCTCGGCTTACCTGATGGTAATCTATCGTAACAGAAATACGCTCTGGCGGGAGCTTGGGTAAGCCAGGCTGAGAGGGCGGCCACAATCGCCGCCGACCGTCTGTACTTGACCCGGATAATACCGGCGCAGGGACAGGACGCCAAACCTGGTTCACTCAAGGGCCGCCCGGATGCTCCGGCGGCTCTTTGATTTAAATAACTCTAGCTTTCATCCTGGCGGCGCTTTTAGGAGCAGGGGCGAGATGTCGGACGAACTGGTAATTGCGGGCAAAAAATTCAACTCCCGGCTGATTGTCGGCACAGGCCGCTACCGTACCATGGAAGAAATGGTCGCAGCCGTGGAAGCCTCCGGCACCGAGATGATTACGGTGGCAATCCGGCGCCTTGATCTGGACGACCCTACCAGCAAGACATTGCTGGACTATATAGATTGGGGGCGTTACCAGATGCTTCCCAACACCGCAGGCTGCGCTACTGTTGAGGAAGCGCTATTCGTGGCCCGGCTCGGACGGGAGGTAGGACAAACCAATTTCGTAAAGCTGGAAGTTATTCCCGACCCCAAGTATCTTTTCCCCGATGGCACTGCCACTCTCGAAGCTGCGCGCCGCCTGGTGGAAGAAGGTTTCATAGTCCTGCCCTATATCCACGCTGACCCGGTGTTGGCCAAGAATCTTGAGGACGCAGGCTGCGCTACAGTGATGCCCCTGGGTTCGGCCATCGGCTCTGGCCAGGGCATCCACACCCAAGAGGAAGTCCGCATAATCATCGAGCAGTCCAACGTCCCTGTAGTAGTTGACGCCGGGCTGGCTGTTCCTTCCGACGCCTCCAAAGCGCTGGAACTGGGCGCGGACGCCGTGCTGGTAAACACCGCCATCGCCCAGGCCACCGACCCGGCGATGATGGCCGAGGCGTTCAAGGCCGGCGTCGAAGCAGGCCGCAAGGCATACCTGGCCGGACGCATAGCCGTTCGCCAGTACGCCGCCGCCAGCAGTCCCACCAGCGACGTACCGCAGCCCGTTGCCAGCGGAGCCTGAGCTGAATGTAGCTCAAGTTATGTCTGCTGTCATGGAACTGCCATGCCTCTGCCTGGTTGCCGATACATCGGTGGTAAGCCCAGGCGAGCTTCTCCCTCGCGTCTCGGCGGCGGTCGCCGGGGGTGTAGGGCTGGTGCAGCTTCGCGCCAAAGAGCTTCCCGGCGGGCGGATCCTGTCCCTCGCGGAAGAAATAAGGCGCGAGATAGCGGGGCGGGCCATCTTTCTAGTGAACGAGCGCGTTGACGTCGCTATCGCTGCAAACGCCCATGGCGTCCAGTTGGGAAAAGAAGCCTTGCCAGTGGCCGTAGCCCGCAAGTTGTTCCCCGGCAACGCGCTCATAGGCCGGTCGGTGCATTCTGTGGACAGGGCGTCAGAAGCATTCAAAGCTGGTGCCGACTTCCTTGTAGTGGGCACCATGTTTGCCACTGGCTCTCATCTTGGGGCGGTTCCCGCCGGGCCTGGGCTGATGCGCGAGGTCTCACGGCAGGGCAGTGTTCCTCTCTTGGGCATCGGCGGCATCACGGCTGACAACCTGGCCGAAGTGGTGGGGGCTGGGGCCTCAGGCGTGGCCGTTATCCGCAGCATCTTGAGCGTGCCCGACCCGGCGGCGGCGGCGGCGGAAATGAAGCTGGCGCTGCAGGAAGCCTGGCTGTCTCGCCCGCCGTCTTTGGATGCAGTACCCCCTCGCCTACCATAACGGAGGCTTGTTGCCGATATGATAAATCTGATGGTGAACGGAAAACCCCGTCCCATAGACGCCAGCGTGGATCTCGAGGCATATCTGGATTCTTTCGGGCTGGACCTCAAGCATGTCGCTGTCGGATACAACGGCGAGGTGCTAAAACGCGAGCAATACCCTGAGACAATCCTCCGGGATGGGGACATTTTGGAAATCGTGCGCCCCGTGGGCGGAGGCTGATGGCGCAGCCCTCAGCCCTTACCCTTGAAATTCTGGACCCAGTGCTCCGGCAGATTCTTAGCGACCACTGGGAGAAAACGCTGGCATGGACTCGCCGGGAACCAGGAGCGTGGGGCTACCTCGCTGGCCAGGGTGTAGCGGCCACCCGCCGCCACATAGGCCGCCAGTTGACCGACCCAGAGCGGCGCATGGTTTGGAGCCGCCTCTGGTGGTGGCTGGAGCAGGTGAAGCTGCGGCTGGAAGAAAATGCCTGACTGCGCTGCCTCTCCTTCCTTCCCCGTACCCATCTTTACATTCCTGTATCCCTCCTCCGGCGCTTGGAATAGGCTCTACACCACTTGCTAATATAATTCTCGGTTACGAATTCCGAGTGCATTTTTACGATTTAGGATATACTGGATTATCTAACTGAAGCGTAAATCTAAGGCAATCCGCTCAAACAACTCTCGCGTATGATTACAGGGGGAGTTGAGAATCTGGGAGAATTCATGGACGACTCAATTGTCCACGCTGTTGGAATCCACAAGACATACGATACCGGCAAGGTACGGGTTAATGCCCTTCGCGGCGTGGATCTCTCGGTGCAGCGAGGAGAGATAGTGGCGATAATGGGGCCCAGCGGTTGCGGCAAGACCACTATGCTCAACTGCCTGTCCGGGCTGGACGACATCGACTCTGGGCAAGTGACCATTGACGGCGTGGTGCTTCACGACCTGCCCGATGATGAACGAAGCGATTATCGCGCCCGAAATATGGGGTTCGTTTTCCAGCTCTATAACCTCCTGCCCGTCCTCTCTTCGGTAGAAAACGTGGAAATGCCGCTTCTGCTGTCGGGCGTCGGCGCGTCAGAAGCTCGGCGACGCTCGCTGGATATGCTGGAGCAGGTTGGGCTTGCCGAGAGAGCCAATCACTTGCCTAGTGAGCTTTCCGGCGGCCAGCGCCAGCGCGTCACCATTGCCCGCGCCCTTATCAATCAGCCGTCCATCATCTGGGCCGATGAGCCAACCGGCGACCTCGACAGCGAGACTACCGACGAAATAATGGATCTCATCCTCGGACTCAATCGCGCCAACCGGCAGAGTTTCATACTAGTCACCCACTCCATTGATGTTGGCCGCATGGCTCACAGAATCGTCTCAATGCGGGACGGACTAGTCGTGGACTCCGGTTCGGGTCATGGAGAAGATCAGGGAGCGTAGTTAAGGGTAGATATGCGATTTATCACAGCCGCCGCTATCAGCAGACGCACCGTTACCCTACTGTCAGTTATCATTCTTTTGGCCGGCGGGGTTTTCGCCTACAACACGCTACAGGTAGAGCTTTTCCCCGATATCGACTTTCCTCTGGTCGTCGTGACTACCTCATATCCTTCCGCTGACCCTGAAGGGGTGGTAAAGGACGTCACCGCTCCCATTGAGCGGACGATCGAGGGCACGGAGGGACTGGACAGTATCCAGTCCACCAGCTTCGAGGGGAATTCCATTGTCCTAGCGACCTTCGAGTTCGGCACGGACATGGCCGAAGCGGAGAGCACCATACGGAACAGCCTGAATGTCCTGACCTTCCCTCCCGGAGTGGAGCAGCCCGATGTGGGCCGCTTCGACACAGACCAGTTTCCCGTCCTCCAGTTCAGCGTAATCACCGACGACGGCCCTGAAAGAGCGTCCGAGTTTGTCGAGTCGCGCATTCTTCCAGACCTCTCCGGCATAGAAGGAATCCTGCAGGTGTTGGTTACCGGACAGGTGGAGCGGCAAGTGCGGGTGTCTGCCGACCCCGACCGTATGCTCGCCAACGGCGTCGCCCTTCCCCAGATTGCGGCCGCCTTGAGTGAAAACAACGTGACCCTTCCGGCAGGATTGCTCTTGGGAGCGGGCGGCTCTATGCCGGTCAAGACCGTTCATACCCTTGGCTCAGTAGACGAAATACGCGACCTAGTAGTCAGTGCGACGCCTTCCGGCGCGGTGAAGCTCGCCGATGTCGCCGATGTCGAGTTGGCCGGGGGAGCGCCTACCAGCATCTCCCGCACCAACGGCAAGCCGGCCATCAACGTGTCAATACTGAAGGAGGCGGATGCCAACACTATCGAGGTCACCGAGGCAGTCCGGAAAGCATTGGATGAACTTGGGCAACTCCCTCCCGGGTTCGAAATAGTCATAGTCTCCGACCAGGGCCCGGAAATCCAAGAACAGATTGACACCCTGTTGAGCGAGGCCCTTTACGGGTTTCTGTTTGCTGTCGGCGTGGTCTTCCTTTTTATGCTGACCATCCGCCCCACGGTGGTGCGGGGCCTTTTGACCACTCTGCGTCCCACCTTGGTCATCGCCCTATCCATACCCTTGAGCATCTTTACCGGCATCCTGCTGATGACTTGGCAGGATATGACGCTGAACTTTATGACGCTAGGCGGGCTGGCCATTTCCGTTGGCCGTGTGGTTGATGACGCCATCGTCGTGCTGGAAAACGTTTACCGGCACATCCAGGCCGGGCGCGATAGATGGCGAGCCGCGCTGGACGCTACAACCGAAGTGGGCCCGGCCATATTCGCGTCCACTCTGACAACCATCGTGGTGTTCATTCCCTTGGGGTTCATACAGGGGCTGGTTGGCGCCTTCTTCCTGCCCTTCGCCCTGACCGTGGTATTCGCCCTGGCGGCGTCCCTGGTGGTGGCCTTGACCGCGGTGCCGGTGTTGGGCGCCTACCTGCTGCGCCCCGGCGACCTTCCGGAAAGCGCAGGCGAAGACGACATCACCTTCGTTCAAGAAACCTGGATGCAGAGAGTATACGAGCCGGTAATCCGGTGGGCTTTGAGGCATAAAGCAGCCACTATCATCGCCGCCATCGTGATCACCGTCGCCAGCCTGGCATTGCTGACGCTCATTCCGATTACACTGTTCCCTAGCGGCGGACAGCGATACGTCGAAGTGGATCTCACGCTGCCCCCGGGAACGACTCCCGACCGCACCGTGGCCGAAGTCATCCAAATGGAGGCGGAGGTCAGGGATGTCGCGGAGATTTACACCGCCACCGTCGGAGCAACCAACTTAGGTAGCGGGGATGGGCCCGGCTCCGTTAACCAGGCCAGTCTCAACCAAGCCAGCCTCTTGATTGCCCTTAAAGCCGACGCTCCGTCCGACACCGCCGGCGCGTTGCGGGAAAGACTGCAAGCCCCAGGCAGGCAATTGCAAGTTACGGAGCTGGGCGACGGCCCGCCCGTATCCGGGATCGAAATCAGCGTTTCCGGGCCAAACTACCAAGATATAGCTCAAGTCTCCGACGAGCTGGTAGCATCCATCAGCTCGCTGGACGGCGTGGTCAACCTGGGCAGCGACGTGACACAGGCCAGGCAGGAAGTGGCGGTGGAGGTGGACCCGTCGGCAGCCGCGGAAATCGGCTTGACATCTCAACAGGTCGGGTTCCAGCTCAGCCAGTTCCTTGCCGGGCGAGTCGTTACCACTATTAGCATCGAAGGAGAGATTACAGAAGTCGTTCTCTCCGGAAGTCTAGAGGCGATAAGTAGCATCGACAGGGTAGGGAACCTGATTATCGCCGGGCCGGGAGGCGCGGCCCTCCTGCGGGAGCTCGCCCAGCTCACTACCAGGGAGGGCCCAGTTACTATCAGCCGGACCGACCGGCAACGGTCGGCCAGCATCACCGGCGACATCACAGCCGAGGATACCCAAGCAATAGGCGTCGAGATAGACCGGAAGATTGCCGCGCTCGACCTGCCGCAGGGCGTCAGCGTAACCAGCGGTGGAATTTTCGCCGACATCGCCGAAGGTTTCCAGGCCATCACCCTGGCAATGGCGGTGGGAATCATCCTAATGTACTTGGTAATGGTAGCCAGTCTGGGGTCTCTGCGAAATCCATTTATCATAATCACCAGCTTGCCCCTGGCCCTCATTGGGGTAATGGTGGCTCTCGCGATTACCGGGCGCACCCTCGGTCTCCCTGCCATGATGGGTTTGCTGCTGCTCATTGGCATCGTAGTGACCAACGCCATCGTTTTGATAGCCTTTGTTGAGCAGTTGCGCAGTCGCGGAATGTCTGTAACCGATGCCCTGATAACGGGCGGCCTAGTGCGGCTGCGCCCCATCCTTATGACAGCGTTAACCACCAGCTTCGCCCTGTTGCCTCTGGCGACCTTCAGCGGCGCCGAAGGCGGGATAATCAGCGCGGAACTCGCTACAGTAGTCATCGGCGGGCTAGTCAGCTCCACCGCCCTCACGCTGGTTGTAGTTCCGGTGGTGTACTATCTGTTCAACGTTAGCATTCCAAATCTGCTAGGCAAGATTTGGCCCCGCACTGCTGCCGTTTCCCCAGGGTAAATTAAAATTGCGGGCGCGTATGTTGGGGGCCGCGGCGGGCGGCAACACCCTCGGCACCGCTAATTCAAGCCAACAACGGCTATTCCAGGCAGGAAAGTAAATGGAAGACCTCTTTGGCGTCAAAATGGACTGGATTATGTATGTCCTGCTGGCAATCTTCCTGCCGGTCCTCGCCGCCGTTGGGTTTATGGCCCTCCGCAACCGCGTCATGCTGAAGATGGGCCTGCGAAACATCCCCCGCCGCAAGGCCCAAACTGCCTTAATTGTAGCCGGCATAATGATTTCCACTCTGATTATGGCGGCATCCTTTGGCACCGGCGACACCCTAACCTTCTCCATCAAGAAAGCGGTCGTTGACGGCCTAGGAACTATTGACGAGTTTGTGCTTTCCGCCAGGGCCGGCGAAACCGACCAATTCGGCGGCGCCGCCTACGTTCCTATGGAACGCTTCACAGTCCTGCAACAGGAACTGTCCAGTGCAGACATCATAGACGGGCTTGCTCCCGGGTTGGCGGAAATCGCCCCCGCCGTCAACGAGCGCACCTCCCTCAGCGAAGGGCGGATGCAAATTGCCGGAGTTAACCCTGACACGTTGGACGGGTTCGGAGGATTCTATCTGGAAACCGGGGACGCCGCACGGATGGAAGACCTGGGACCGCTGGAGGTGTTCATCAATTCGGCGGCCTCCGAGGACTTGGAAGCAATTCCGGGGGATATGCTAACGGTTTACGTCTACGGTGAGCCGGTTTCCCTGACAGTGAAAGGAATTGTGTCGGGCAGCGGCCCCGTGGGCGCCGAGCCGACACTGTTGCTGCACCTGAACAAGGCTCAGGAATTGTTCGGACGGGAAGGATACATCAATTCCATCGTCGTATCGAACATGGGTGATGAATACAGCGGCGCTGAACTGAGCGAGGAGGTCACTAAGACCCTGCGCGTCCTGTTCACAGACCGCGAAGTCGCATCGCTCCTCAAAGAAGCCTTGTCTCGTCCCGAAGTTTTGGAACAGATCAAGGAGCAGGAACAGCGGCCCCTCTTAGCCGAGTCTACTCGCCAGAACCTGGTTTTGCTGCAAACGGAACTCTCTCAGCCGGAATTGAGCGACGAACTGATTTCTCTGTTCTCCGACGAGGACGTGCGCTCCGAATTCCTTGAAGCGGTAGCGGCGACGGGAGACGAAGAGCTAACCCGCCAGGTCAACACCCTGGTTGTATCTCTGGCAGAATTCGTGGTGATCGACATCAAGCGAAGCCTGCTGGAAACGGCAGAGCAGGTCGGCAGCTTGGTGACCAGCTTCTTCATCCTGTTCGGCCTGTTCTCCATTATCGTCGGCATTCTGCTAATCTTCCTGATTTTCGTGATGCTGGCGGCAGCCCGGCGTTCCGAGCTGGGCATGGCTCGGGCGGTTGGCGCGAAGAGATGGCATCTCATCCAAATGTTTGTCTTCGAGGGAACCGCGTACTCGCTGGTTTCCGGGGTCATCGGCGTAGGGCTGGGACTGCTGGCCAGCGCACTGATTGTGGGCATCATCAACCAGATATTCGCCGGGGGCGGAAGCGGAACCGACGATTTTCAGCTAACCCGTCATTTCGAGCTGCGCAGCGCCATCGTTGCCTACTGTCTCGGTATGGTAATCACTTTCATCACCATCTCCTTTTCTGCTTACCGGGTCAGCAGGATGAACATCGTGGCGGCGGTGCGGGACCTTCCAACACCGCAGGAAACCAACACGGCCAGCGCCTTGCAACAATTGCTTCGGTTGGTTATGGCCGGCCTCTTCCTCTTGCCTATACAGGTGCTTTATTCCAGTGCTGGGGCCTTGATGTCCGGGCGAATCGGCCGGGGCGTCGCCCTGCTGATTCTTGCGCCGCTGTCGGCATTGATTTCCCCCTTCGTATTTGTCTATACCCTCTTCCAGCTTTTGCTCAGCCCCTTCAGACAGGGCTGGATGGTGGTTATACGAGTCATCTTGTCAACCATAGTAGTAGGGATTGGCATTTTGCTGGTTTGGCTGGGAACTCAAACCGAC
This sequence comes from Dehalococcoidia bacterium, assembly GCA_965199995.1. GTDB lineage: Bacteria > Chloroflexota > Dehalococcoidia > Lucifugimonadales > UBA3495 > VXOI01. The sequence goes on from OZ241328.1 coordinate 1,461,283, forward strand.
TCCGCAATGTGGGTGCGTCTGGGCGTGACTTCCGCGATAGTCGGCCTCGGACTGCTGCTGCGGTCGCTTATGAACGTAAATCAGGTACGCCCGGAAACGTCCGACCGCGTCGCATACACCTTCATCGGCGTGCTGGTGCTGGTGTATTGGTTCATCCCTTTTAGCGCGCTGCAATCCATATTTGGGGAACTGAACGGCGGCATCGAGATGTTCTTCATATCCGGCGTCACCATGGTAGCCGCCGCCGTCTGGACGGTGATGTACAACGCCGACCTGCTACTGAAGGTGCTCACCACGTCGACTGCTCGAATCGGGAGCCTTCGGCCGGTGCTGGTGACCGCCGTGGCCTACCCTATGAGCGCCAAGTTCCGAACGGGGCTGACATTGGCGATGTTTGCGCTGGTAATCTTCACCATGATAGTAATGTCCATCCTCACCGAGGCTTTCAGTACAACTTCGGCGGATGATGCCTCGGTGGTAGGCGGATGGGACATCTCGGCAAACGTCAACCCAACAACTCCCATAGATGATTTTCAGCAGGCAATCGAGGATAGCCCCAATCTGAATCCCGCCGACTTCGAAGTCATCGGGAGCTACACCTATGTTCCCGTCCAGGTGCGGCAACCAGGCGCCGATACCCAGAGTTGGCGAAGCTACGCTGTTCGCGCTGCCGACGACGGATATTTGTCCGGCACGGAAACCAAATTCCATCTTATCGCCGAAGGCTATGGAACAACTCCGGAGGAAGTCTGGGAAGCGCTGCGAAAAGACTCGACCCTAGTCGTGGTAGACTCCCTTGCCGTTCCCACTAAATCGGGGTTCCGGGGCGGCGACAATTCACCGGAATTTCAAGTGGAAGGACTCTTCTACGAAGACGAGTCTATGACTCCCATCCCCATCGAAGTGCGAGAGCCTAATACCGGCGCAACTATCACGCTGACCGTGGTTGCCGTCCTAGACGAAACCGCCGACGCCTTCGGATCTCTCGGAGGCGGCATGATCGCGGCTCGTCAACAGCTCGACGAGGCTTCTCCTTTCCCGATTCCGGTAACCAATTACCGCATCAAAGTAGCCGAAGGGGTGGACGCCAATCTGTTGTCTGGGAATTTGGAAATTGCCTTCCAGCGCCATGGAATGGAGAGCGACGTTCTGGCCGATTTGGTGGAAGAATCCGTGTCGGCCAACCAGTCCTTCAACTATCTCCTAACCGGCTTTATGGGGCTGGGCCTGATGGTAGGCGTCGCCTCACTGGGCGTAGTCAGCCTGCGTGCGGTGGTGGAGCGGCGTCAACAGATCGGGGTTCTGCGGGCAATAGGATACCGCCGCAGTATGGTGCAACTTACTTTCCTTATCGAATCGTCTTTCGTGGTATTGTTGGGTGTAGCCATCGGAGTCGGACTTGGCACGGCGATTTCATATCTCATAGTCCGTGAAATCCGAGAGGATGTTGAGACCATCCGATTCGCCATTCCGTGGATACAACTCCTGGTGATAGTCGCCGTGGCCTATCTGTTCTCGCTGACGACTACTTTCCTGCCAGCGCGGCAGGCCAGCGACATTTACCCTGCCGAAGCTCTTCGGTACGAGTAGGATTCATAGACAATACAATTTAGACCCAGAGCATATACCCTAGCCTAAACCGGGAGCGAACCGCTGGCCGCGGAATACACCGCCGTTCGGCCTAGCAGTATCTCCTGCCCATCGTGGGCAAGTATCGCTGGCCTCGCGGCAAGCAGAAAGCCGGGGATAAGGACACGGCTGCCAATCTCTCAAACTTGCCAGCACAGCAACTTCGGGATAGAGTAGCCGCAACTGGATCTCAGGAGGCAATCTATGGCCAACGACCCTATCAATCTGTACGACTACGAGGCAAGGGCCAAGCTAGTCTTGCCCCATAACAACTGGGAGTTCATCGAGGCCGGCTCGATGGACGAGTTCACCACTCGCCGCAACCGATCTGCTTTTGAGCAGTTGACCCTCCGTCCCCGCTTTCTCCGCGACGTGCAGGAAAGAAAGATTTCCACTACGGTGCTAGGACAGGAAATCAGTATGCCGGTAATGGTGGCCCCGGCGGGTAGTCATATGCTGGCCCACCCCGATGGAGAGGTTGCGACGGCCCGGGGAGCCGGCCAATCCGACACCCTGATGATGCTCAGCACATCCTCTAACTACAGCATGGAAGAAGTGGCGGACGCCGCCGCCGGCCCACTGTGGTTCCAGCTATACCACCGGGGCTACACCTTTACCGAGATGCTGGTTCACCGGGCCGAAGAGGCCGGGTTTAAAGCCATTGTGCTGACTATTGACACCCCGGTTGCCAGCCCCAAAGAACGTGACCTCCGCAACCGCTACAAACGCGAGCATGACTTGGGCAATTTCCGGGGTATGGACGCTGACCGCAGCGTTATCAGCGGCACCGACGAAACGGAAGGCTGGGACGTGTCATACGCGCCGCCCATCACCTGGCGGGAGTTGGAGTGGCTGCGCGGCCTTACCTCGCTGCCCCTCGTATTGAAGGGAGTGCGCACCTCCGAAGACGCCTATGAGGCGGTCGAGAACGGCGTTGACGGCATCCTAGTATCCACCCACGGCGGTCGGCAGCTCGACATGACCATGGGCGCCATTGAGATGGTGCCTGAAATAGTCGAAGCCACCAGGGGGCGCGCCGAAGTGTATGTAGATTCCGGTGTTCGCCGCGGCAGCGACGTAATCAAGGCCTTGGCCTTGGGGGCCAAGGCCGTCGCCATCGGCCGCCCTCTATTCTGGGGGCTGGCTCTGGACGGCTCCGATGGCGTACACGGCGTCTTGGAGCTTCTGCGCGAGGAAGTAGACCGCTGCATGGCCTTCACTGGGCAGTCCGACGTGAACGCCCTCGAACCCGGTATCGTCCAAATACCCGCCGGGTGGGGGGCCTTTGGGGGAACAACCGCTCCGTAAAGCTGACTGGCATCAAGGGGATTCACAAAGGGGCAGGCGTTATACCTGCCCCCTATTTTTTACCGGCTGTAAATCCGCGCCCTTTGACAGCCTGCAAATCAGTCCGCAGAGACGCTCGCCGTCTGCTCTGCCAGCGCTCCCGCCAAGAAACCAGACAGCAGCGCATTGAACTCGTCGGCCTTCTCGAAGTGGGTAGAATGAGCGGCGCCGGAAACCACTTCCATCCGCGAGCCCGGAATCGTCTTCTGAACCTCGGCAATAACGCTGGGCGGAAAGATGGCGTCTTCATCCCCCACAATCAGCAGGGTAGGGGTCTGCCAGCCGAAGAAATCTGCCTCATGTCGCCCATCTTCTCGCCGGAAACCTGAGATAACGCCATCCTCGCCACGCTCAGGGTTCAGCCCTTGTATCTGCTGGTAGAGAAAAGTCAGGGCGGGCTGTTCCATGATGAAGCTCTCCGCCAGCGAGCGGGCTACGCCATCGGGCGGATTGAGCTTCGCCAACTCGGCCAGCACCGCCGGGGTAACGACCCCGCCGGTGGTGTCTCCCAGCACTAGCCCCAGCGTCTGCTCGGGGCGGGCCAGCGCAAACTCCAGGCAACTGAAACCTCCCATTGATTGCGCCACGAGGAAGGTCTCCCCAATTTCCAGATAGTCCACGAGGGCGATGAGGTCGGCAGCGAAGTTTTCGCGCAACTGAGAGCCATACTCCGCAACCGATTGTCCCCAGCCGCGATGGTCGAAGGTAATGCAACGGTACTCGCTGGAGAAGCGGGCCACTTGCTGCCACCAACTCATGTGGTTGCCCCCGCGCCCGTGGGCGAAAACAATGGCCGGCCCCGTGCCGTGGGATTCGTAGTACAACTCAATGCCATTAACTGGCGCTTTGGGCATAACGAGTCTCCTTCATATTTTATCGCTTCTGTTCAGGGGATACGGCTGGGTTCACACCGGCCACCCTTCCCGGCGATAGGCGGCATCCCAGAACATATACTCGTAGCGGCTGCTGGTCAGAAAGGCCTGGCGCATGGCTTCCAATTCTTCCTCACCGGCCTGCCGCGCCTGCCGGTCAACAAAACTTCGCCAAGCAGCTACGCTGTCTTCCAGCAGACCAGACACGTAGAAATTAGTCCATTGACCGTAAATAGGATGCTCAGATTGCCCTAACTCTTCCCGCAGCAGGTGGTAGGTCCAAGGGCAGGGAAGCATCGCCGCAGCGGTAGGCCCCAGCCCTTCGCGGTTGGCTACCGCGAGCATATGGTTCACATATCCGGCGTTGGTGGGGGAAGGAACAGCGGCCTTCGCGTCGTCCAAGGTCAGGCCGGCGGCATCCAGTAGCTTGTGATGCAGGGGCCGCTCGATGGGGGTAAGAACGCGCTGGGCCAGATCTTCGAGAACATCCGCGTTCGGCGCCTTGGCGAGCGCGATTGCGACGCAACGGGCGAACCCTTCAAGGTACAGATAATCCTGGCCCAGATAGTACTGAAAGGTTTCAAGAGGCAGCGTCCCGTCTTTAATTTGTCGAAGGAAGGGATGCGTGAAGATTTGCCGCCAGATTGGCTCTGCATCGGCGCGAAGCCGGTCGCTGAAACTTTCCATCGAGGCTACTCCGTCCTAGCCCGTTCCAACTCCATCTGCCGGAGTTCGACGCGGCGAATTTTTCCGCTGACCGTCTTGGGCAGCTCAGTTACAAACTCGACAGCCCTAGGATACTTATACGGGGCGGTGGTGGTACGCACATGGTCTTGGATGCTAAGCACCAGCTCATCCGACGGCAGATATTCGGGAGCAAGGATTACAAACGCCTTGACGATTTCGCCTCGCACCGGGTCAGGGCTGGCAACCACGGCCGACTCCGCCACCGCCGGATGCTCTATCAAGGCGCTCTCCACCTCGAAAGGCCCGATGCGGTATCCGGCAGAGATAATCACGTCGTCAGCCCGGCCCACGAACCAGTAGTAGCCATCTTCGTCCTTAAAAGCCTTGTCACCTGTCAAATACCAGTCTCCGGCGAAGGAGCGCTCCATGCCCTCATCGTCGCGCCAGTATTCCCGGAACAATCCCACCGGACGCTCCGGCTTGACCTTGACCGCAATCTGTCCTTCTTCACCTGAAGGCACTTCGTTTCCGTCATCATCCACCACCCCTATGGTGAAGCCCGGCATGGGCTTGCCCATAGACCCTGGTCGGACCGGCATACAGCGGTAGTTACCCACGAGCAGCACCGTTTCGGTCTGACCATAGCCGTCATAAATCGTCAAGCCCGTGCCGTCTTCCCACTGCTTCATCACCTCGGGGTTTAGCGGCTCTCCCGCTCCGGTACAGTGACGCAAGCTGCGGAGGTCATATTGCTTCAAATCCTCCAGCACCATCATCCGGAAAGCGGTAGGCGGGGCGCAGAAGGAAGTGACGCCGTATCGCTCCAGCATTCGCAACGTCAGCGGCGCATCGAACCGGCCTCGGGCGTCGTGCTGCATCACTGTCGCGCCCAACGTCCACTGGCCGAACAGCTTGCCGTATGCCGCCTTGGCCCAGCCGGTATCCGACAGAGTCCAGTGTAAATCTGTGGGTTTTAAGTCGTGCCAGTACTTGGCCGTCAGGACGTGACCAATGGCGCAAGAGGCTTGAGTGTGTAGCACCATATTTGGGTAGCCAACAGTGCCGGAGGTGAAGTATATGAGCAGGGGGTCTTCGCTGCGGGTCGGCTCGACGTCCTCCAGAACCGGCGAAGCATCTGCAATCATACGCTCGTAGGACAGCCAGCCCCGGCGGTCTTCTCCCGTTGCCAGGAGATGCCTCAGCGTTGCGCAGCCCCCGGCGGCCTGCTCCACCTTGGCGGCATTCTCCCCGTCGGTTATCGCCATCACTGCATCGGCGCGGTTGATCCGATATTCGATATCGCCTGGGGTCAGCAGAGTAGTGGCCGGCATGGGCAGCGCTCCTAGCTTGAACAGCCCGACCATTGCCACGTACCACTCTGTAATCTGCGGCAACATGATGAAAACGCGGTCGCCCTTGCCAATTCCTAATCCTCGGAGGGCGTTGGCGAACCGGTCAGTAAGCGTTTTCAGGTCCCAAAAAGTATGGTGAGTAGCCTTCCCTCCGCTGGGGTCCACCGACAAAAGGGCCAGCTTGGTTCGGTCTTCGGCCCACTTATCCAATACGTCGAAACCGAAGTTGAAGTACTCCGGCACTTCCAGGCGGTCGTTGCGGTAGGCGTACTCGTAATCGGTCATATTGGGGGCAGGATTGGGCATCGCTCCACCTCAAGATCAGGCAGTCCAGGCTTGGTTTTGTATACTGCAGGAATCATTTTACCATCATCGCCGTCCATTAAACCGTACACGGTAGCGAAGCCCCGCAGGGCGGTTATAATCAGAACTAACATCATCATACGGAGAGGAAAGCATGGCAGGACAACTGGAGGGCAAGACCGCGCTGGTTACTGGCGGCGGCTCCGGCATCGGACGGGCCGCGTCCCTAGCCTACGCCCGCGAAGGCGCTCGCGTGGCAGTGGCCGACATAAATGTGGAAGGCGGCGAAGAGACGGTGCAAATGATTGTTGAGGCCGGAGGTCAAGCAATCCTGATCCATGCCGACGTTTCCGAAATCGCCGGCGCCCAGTTGATGGTTGACCAGGCAGTGGAAGCCTTTGGCAGCCTGGACTGCGCTTTCAACAACGCCGGTATTTCCGGCGGACGCGAGCGCCGTCGCTCAGCGGACTACGAGGAGGAGGACTTCGACCGGGTAATCCGCATCAACCTCAAGGGGGTCTGGCTTTCCATGAAGGCGGAGATTCCTCAAATGCTGAAACAGGGCAGCGGGGCCATCGTCAACACAGCCTCAATTATGGGTCTCATCGCCACTCCCGGCTCGGTGGCCTATATGGCGGCCAAGCACGGCGTGGTTGGGCTGACCAAGGCCGCGGCGCTGGAATACGCCGGCGACGGCATTCGCGTCAACTCGGTTTGCCCCGGCTACATCAATACGCCGCTGGTACGACCCCTGTTCGACAACTACTCCAACATGGAAGAGACCATCATCTCTCGCCATCCCATAGGACGACTAGGGGAGCCTCAGGAAATCGCCGAGGCCGTGGTCTGGCTGTCGTCCCCGGCAGCCAGCTTCGTCACAGGCCATAACATGGCGGTGGACGGCGGCTATGTGGCCCAGTAGCGGGCAGTGTTTCGCAGCGATTGTTTCTGAACAAATAGTAAGCTTTGGATGGTGTAAAAATGACCAGCGTAGACCAACAGACACGACGCCGCATGGGGCGCACCGGCCTGACCGCCTACGATTCAGATAAAGCCTGCCCGGGCTATGTACTTTACGCTCCCATGGCCGGGCCGGGCGACGTATATCTCATCGGCGTCGAGGGAAATGTGGCTCATCAATGGACGATGCCGCACCCTCCGGGACTGTACGGCTATCTTTTACCCAACGGCAATTTGTTCTACGGCGGCAAAATCAGGGACGAAAACTGGGAGCGGTTTCCGTCGTGGAAGCGGTTCACGGGCGGAGTGATGCTGGAGGCCGACCCGGACGGCAACGTGATATGGGAACATCGCGATCCTGACCACCACCACGACGCCCGCCGCACCGAATCCGGCGGCGCCCTATATATGAACGTCGAACCTATGGATGCATCGCTAGCAGCCAGGGTCAAAGGCGGCGTACCTGGGTCAGCGCCCGAGGGTATGTGGGCCGACGTTCTGGTCGAGGTTGACGCCAACGGCAATCGAGTTTGGGAATGGCACGCCGCCGAGCACCTGGACGTGGAAAAGCATATCGTCACCTTCAACGACCTTCGCGACGAGTGGAGCCACGGCAATACCCTCTCCCCCTTGCCGGGGAACCGGGTTCTGTTCAGCTTCCGCAACATCTCCACCGTCGGCATCGTGGATCAGGCCAGCAACGAAATCGTATGGCAGTTGGGCTACGAAACCCTAGCCCAGCAGCACGACCCGAATATGTTGCCCAACGGCAACGTGCTGATATTTGACAACGGCTCCCACCGCCGCGGCGCCGGACTCCCTTTCTCCAGAGTTATCGAAGTCAATCCGGCCACCAGTGAGATAGTCTGGGAGTACCGGGACAACCCCGCCTACAATTTCTTCAGCCCCTACATCTCCGGCGCCCGCCGCTTGCCCAACGGCAACACTCTGATAACCGAAGGGCAATTCGGCCGGTTGTTCCAAGTGACTCCGGAAGGCGAAGTGGTCTGGGAGTTCATTAACCCCCACTTCCATTTGGACATCGAAAACCAGCTAGTCAACCGGGTTTTCCGAGTTACCCACTACCTGAAAGAGGATATTCCTTGGCTTTCCTGAGGGGCAGCGATAGCTCGCTCCATTAATCGGAATGGCTATCCCGAAGGCGAATCCCCGGCAGGATTAACGTAAAATGTACCAGCTTCTCGTCTTTATCCACATCTTGACTGCTGTCACCTGGCTGGGCGGTATGCTGTTCCTAGTCATGGTGATGGTGCCCCTAGCCCGCCGCAACCCTAGCGTGGGATTCAACGTCCTGCGAATCGCCGCGGAGAAGTTCGTGCCGATTACGTGGGCATCCAAGCTGGTGCTGGTGGGCTCAGGCGTGTATCTTGCCTGGGCCTATTGGAATGTCCGGCCCGAAACATTCTTCACCGGAGACACGCACTTCCTCTCATACTTGCAGATGAAGACGGGGCTGTTCGTAATCGTGGTGGCGCTGAGCTTGGCCCACGATTTCTGGCTGGGGCCAAGGATGATGGACCGCCTTGAGGCAGCACGGGCGGCAGGCTCGCCGCCGCCTGCCGGTTTCGGCCGCTTGTTCGTGCAGTGGGCTGCCCGCGTTAACCTCGTGCTGGTGCTGTGGATTGTGGCTTTCGCGGTCTGGATGACCCGGCCCTAGCGCGCCGAAGGGAAATCGGGGTCGCGCTTCTGGCGCACGGAGTCCAGCCCCTCGCGCACGTCAGGGCCAAAGAAATTGAGCATCTCCAGGGCTAGGGAGTAGTCAAAGGCAGTGTGTTCCGCCATGCGCAGCCACTGGTTCAACGAGCGCTTGGTGTAACGAATAGCCGGCTGGGGGCTGTCGGCCAGCTTGCGAGCCACTCCCAGGGCCCGATCCATCAGCTCATCGTGGGGGACGCAGAGGCTGACTAGTCCCAGCCGTTCCGCTTCCGCGCCGTCCAGGAACTCACAGGTCATAAGATAATACTTGGCCTTGGCCATGCCGACGAGCAGCGGCCAGATGGCGGCGGCATGGTCGCCCGCCGCCACGCCGAGGCGCACGTGGCCATCGGTGAATCGCGCTCTCTCCGACGCGATGGAGATGTCGGCCAGCAACGCCACCGCCAGGCCGGCGCCTACGGCCACCCCGTTGATGGCCGATATGACCGGCTTATCGAGGTTAATCATGTTGTGGACAATGTCGCGGGCCTCCTGCATCATGCCCGCGATGACCTCGGCGTTGCCGATGGACTGCTCGATCATCTCGAAGTCGCCGCCTGCGGAGAAGGCATTGCCGTTGCCCGTGATGACCGCCACCCGAACTTCCGGGTCCTGTCCCAAGTCCAGCCACACCCGGCTCAGCTCATTATGCAGCGTGAATCCAGTGGCGTTGAACACTTCCGGACGGTTCATAGTTAGCAGGGCGACGCTGCCGGTTTTTTCGATTAGCAGGTCTTGGTAGCCGCTGTAGTCAACCATTTCAACAATTCCACTCAGGTATTCTTATTCCCGCGCTCCCGTCTGCGAGAAAGCCAATCCGAGGGCGAAACTTCACTCTTTGGCAAAGCCCCGCCGGGCGGCGAAACATCGCTCAGTAGAGCGCGCCGATCTCCATCAGCGATTCGATTTCGGGTTCGGACATTCCGAGAATTTCACGAAAGACGTAATCATTGTCTTCGCCCACATTGCTGTAATGCCCGAATTCCATCGGTGTCTGCGACAGTCGCGCCGGCCTGCTCCAGGCCAGGCTGTCGCGCCTTTCCCATTCCCACGCCGGGGTGCCGCGCTCCGCCACATAGTAAGGCGACGGGCGGTAGAAATCGCGGGCCTTGAGATGTTTGCTGGCGTACAGGTCGTCGCCCTGCGCAACGATGCTGGCGGGAACGCCCTCTCGCTGCAAGCGTTCCATAACGTCACCGGCAACAAGCTGCGAAGTCCACTCGCCCAGCAGAGCATCCAATCTGTCCTGATTGGCGAGACGCCCGTCCAGGGTGGCGAAACCGGGATCTTCAACCCAGTCAGGATTGCCCAGGGCCCGGGCCAATCCGGCCCACTGCTCATCGTTCTGCACCGCGATGGCGCACCAGCGGTCTTTGCCTAGACAGGGGTAAACGCCGTGGGGAGCCGAACCAGCGTCCCTGTTAGCGATTCTTTCCGGCAGCCGCCCATTGACCTGGTAATCGAGAATGGGCGGCCCGGCGGTAACAGCCCCGGACTTGAATATGGAAGACTCCATCGTTGCCGTCTGCCCGGTCATCCGCCGCCGCATCAAGGCGCCGATGATGGCCGAGGGCTGAAATACGCCGGTGTGGTAGTCGGAGTAGGAGGTGTTGATAGCAGAGGGTGGTTCGCCTTCATCGCCAGTCATCAGCGACACCCCTCCCATATGCTGCACCAGGATTCCGTAGGATTTATAGGTGTAGTAGGGGCCGATTCCTCCCAATCCGGTCTGCCACATGAGGATTATGTCCGGTCGCAGGCGGCGCACCGCCGGAAAATCTATGCCCCAGCGGTCGAGGATATTACGGCGAAAATTGGTCATGAATACGTCGCTAACCTTAACCAATTCTCGAAAGACTTCCAGGCCGCCTTCCGTGCGCACGTCTATGCTCACGCGCTTCTTGATTCGCTGGAAATCCGGCTGTCCCGCCCCTCGAGACCAGGCCGGGATAAACGACATCTCGTCCAGCACCTTGTTGGTCTCGACCTTGATTACTTCGGCCCCCAAGGAAGCCAAGATACGCCCGGTCAGCGGCAGGGCGACATAGGGCCCCAACTCCAGCACCCGGACGCCCTGTAATGCTTTCTTGCCGTTGCCGTCCACTTATATCACCCCTTCGTTCTTCAACGCTGCCAACTCTTCTGCGCTCAGCCCCAATTCTCCGCTGTATATCGCGTCGTTATCCTGCCCTAGCCGCGGAGCTGGATTAGTGGCCGGCGAGACTTCCTCGCTATCGAACACGCCGAGAGGATACTGGAGCGTTCCCGTCTCCGGGTGGTCCAGCCCAAACCAAAAGTTGCTGGCCTCAAGCTGCGGGTCGGTCAGCAGGTCGGAAACGGTGTTGACCGGAATGAACACCAGATTGCGCCGTTGGCCTTCGTGAAACAGGTATTCGCTGGTATAGCGGGTAGTGAAGTCTATGACCAGCGCCGTGATGATGTCGTTGTAAGGCGCACGATCCTGATTGCCGCCGCGATAGGTATCGTTCAGCACTTCTTCGTTGCCGGTTACCTCATAAATCCAGTCTGCCAGAGTATCCCACTCGCGGGGGGTGATGATACCGGCGGAAATCCAGCCGTCGGCGCTAGGGTACGCGCCCAGGGGAATCACCAGGGTAGAGGTAGCGCCGACGCGAGTAACATTCTCGCCCATTTGCATCCAGGCTAAGGCGGGGTGGGCGTCGGTGTAGTAGGTAATCAGAGCTTCCTGCAACGAAACGTCTATTTGCTGCCCTTCTCCGCCCCCAAAGTCGCGGTAGTAAAGAGCGGCCAGGATGGAAGCGGCGGCAAACTGAGCGCCGGGGAAGTGCGACTGCTCGTTTCCTTGCCGCATCGGGGGCCCATCAGGCTCGCCGGTAATCTGCATGAAACCGCTGGCGGCGAGAGCAATGAGGTCAGAAGACTTGTAATCCTTCCAAGGGCCCGCCTGTCCAAAGGGCGTAACCGACGCCATCACAATGCCGGGGTTGATTTGGCGCAGGGTTTCATAACCCAGCCCTAAGGAATCCATGAAGCCAACAGGAAAGCTTTCCAGAACCACGTCCGATTGCGCCGCTAGCCGCCGGAAGAGCTCTTTACCCCGTTCAGACTCTAAGTCTAGGGTAATAGAGTGCTTGTTGGTGTTGTAGAACAGGAAATAGAGACTGCGCTCCGGCCCGGGAGCATCCCCGGCGAAGGGAGCGCGAGAGCGGGAAGGGTGGCCGCCGGGCGGCTCGATTTTCACCACATCCGCCCCGTAATCGGCCAGCAGCTTGCCGCAGAACACAGCTTCCGGGCCGCTGAGGTCCAGAACGCGGTAAGGCGGCAGCAGGCGGCCTTCCTCTGGTGATTGCAGGGGCATATCCGTTGAATTCCTCTTTTATCCTAATTTATGACAGAAACTTCGGGCCAAAAACGCAATGGCATCGAGATTGTAGAAAGCCGCGGATAAGGCGTCAAGTTTGGCGTTGCCGCCGGGCCGCTATGCCCTACTCCTGCTGTTATAATGCGCCGTCTGAGGATTGAAAACGACCCTGGTATTGGGAGCTTCCTTTGACCCCCTACCTTGCAGCTACCAGAGACCGCTTTCTGCTGGGACTGAAATACGCAGACTACCGGACCATGTGGATCGCCACTACTTGTTCGGGGGCCGCCGCCTGGGCTTTAATTGTCGCTCGCGGCTGGCTGGCGTGGGAAATCACCGGGGAATCGACGTGGGTGGGCATCATAACCTTCGCAGCGATGTTCCCGCGGGTTTTTTCCACACCTATCGTCGGATACCTAGCGGACAAATTTGACCGCCAAACAATGTTGCGGTGGATATTCGCCCTCAACCTGGCCCACAACATACTGTTGGGCTTCCTGGTGATGAACGACCTAGCCGGGCCCTGGGCGCTCATGGCCCTAGCGCTGTTCAACGGGACGCTCAGAGCCGGTCAGATGACGGTATCTCAAGCGCTTATCCCGAACCTGGTGCCTCGAGAACATCTGCTGAACGCGCTGGCTTTAAACCAAGCAACACAACAGGGTTCGCGACTAGTCGGGCCTCTGGCTATCTTGCCACTGATGGGTTTTATCAGCCTTGACGCCGCCTTCTGGTTCTGCAGCCTCTTCTATTTGATAGGATTCGTTCAAGTATCCAGAGTGAACACGCGGTCTACCGGCAGTATGGACGGCTCCCGCAGTTTCTTGAGCAACTTCATAGCCGGTTTTGAGTACATATACACTCGACCGCAACTGCTGGCGATGGTGCTGATCGCGGTAGCCCACTGTGCATTCACCATGTCTTACGAGGCAATTCTTCCCGCGATATCCGAGGACAAGTTAGGCGCAGGCTCCGTGGGAGTCAGCTACCTTATGGGCGGAGTGGGAACCGGCGCTCTAGTTTCTTCGGTATTCCTGGCAGGGGTGCGCGGGCCTGCGGCGCGCGGAAAGATATTCCTCGTCTTTGCATTCTTGAGCGCCGCGGCCCCGATTCTGCTGGCTATGTCCACCATGAGGGAGATTTCAATACTGGCCACAGTGCTTATCGGAGCCACTCAGGCCGGCTTTATGACAATCAGCCATACCGTAATTCAAACGCTGACCGACGACTCGGTGCGGGGCCGAGTTGCCGGGGTCTACTCTGTCCACATCGGCGGAAGCATGGCCATAACCAATATGCTGGGAGCAATCATAGCTGACGTATTTACCGCCCAAGCAGTGATGGCAGTCGGCGGGTTGCTATTCCTTGCCACCGTCATCCTGAGCCTGGGTAGCGGGACATTGCGCCGCGTTTACTTCCCTGCCCCTGCCGTTGCCGTAACGGCATGACCGCTTTCCCCTCTTCAACCGCTTTCCCCTCTTCAATATGAATCCCGGGCGCATACATTGAATCCTGGAGGCGTACAATGAATCCTGGAGGCGTACAATGAGCACGGAACTGGAGCGTTACATAGCAACAACCGCTCAGTCCAGAGCGGCATGGGAAGAAGCGAAGCGTTATCTGCCAGGAGGCGACAGTCGCAACTCCATCTTCTGGCCGCCCTATCCCATCTTCGTGGAGAGGGCTTCCGGCGCCCATGTGGTGGACGCCGACGGTGCCGACCGGCTGGACTTCATCGGCACTATGACCACGCTGATTTTGGGCCACGCCCCCGAGCCGGTGATGGATGAGGTTCGACAGCAGTTAGAACAGGGGGTGGTGTATAACGCGCCCAATCGCCACCAGACACGCCTGGCCCGGCTGCTGTGCGAACGCATCCCCAGCTTCGAACTGGTGCGCTTCACCAACTCCGGCACCGAGGCAACTCTCAACACCATCCGAGCGGCCCGTGCCTTCACGGGCTGCAGTCTGATTGCCAAGGCCGAGGGAGGGTATCACGGCAGCCACGATGTCGTAAGCGTCAGCGTGCGGGTTGACCCCGGCCAGGCCGGCGCGCGCCTCCGCCCCGACGCGCTGCCGGCCACTGAGGGCCTTGCCGACGGGGTATTGGATTCGGTGGTGGTGATTCCCTTCAACGAAACGGAACCGGCGCGAGAGATTCTTGAACAGCACAAGGATGAATTAGCAGCCGTTATTGTCGAGCCTATGCTCGGCTCCGTTGGAATGCTGCCCGCCACCCACGAGTTCCTGGAGATGCTGCGGGAATTCGCCACCGAGAACGGAGTGGTGCTGATTTTCGATGAAGTCATCAGCTTTAGAGTCGCGCCGGGCGGTTCTCAGGAATTCTACGGCATCACTCCCGACATGACTTCGCTAGGCAAGATAATCGGGGGCGGCTTTGCCGTGGGCGCTTTCGGGGGGCGCCAGGACATCATGGGCCTGTATGATCCAACCACCGGCCCTCGAGTAGCTCATGCAGGCACCTTCAACGCCAACCCGGCCACTATGCTGGCCGGGGCAGTAACTTTGGAGCAATTGACGCCGGAGGTCTACCGTCGGCTAGCTGAGGTTACCGAGTACCTGCGCCAAGGTCTGCGCGAGGCCGGGCGCGAGATGGAAACGCCAGTGCAGGTTACCGGCCTCGGCTCCCTGTTCGGCATCCATTTCTCCGACGACGCTCTGGTTGGATACCGCGACATTGCCAAATCCGATTCTACTTTCCGCCACAACGTGTTCCTAGGCTTGCTGAACGAAGGCATCTTGATGGCCCCGAACTTGGTAGGCGCGGTTTCCACTGTCATCGGCGAAGCGGAAGTGGACACCTTCGTAAACGCTTTCCGCACAGTGTTACAGCGGCAAGCATGATTTCCCGGAAGCGTTAGGCGCCAAACGGCGTTACGTTTTCTTGTAGGGGATGCCCCTAACCCCGCTTTTGCCTTGCCCTCCGACTAGGGTTTCGTAGCTTGTAAATTCGTAGCTTGTATAAAGGATGATTCCGAGGCGGCTTGGCATTCGGCTTCTGTCGTGGCTTAATTGGCCTCACTTTGGGAGGCGCGGATGTCTCAGAAGTTTGACCGCCGGGCCGGGCGACTCCGATAAAGGTTTCAGTTCCAGCGGGTTTCGCGGGTTCCCCGTTTTCAGCCGCGTATCCGGCTCTGCCAACCCAGATACGCGGCTCCCACTTTTATCACGTCGGCCCATTTCTTGTGCGGCAGTTCTGACCCCGCTCTTGCCTCCGGCCGGCATTCCTCAGGCTTTCGTCCCCTCGAAAGTGGTTGTAGGTGAACACCCAGCCGTCCAAGTAGCGTTGCCCGGTCTCCAAGCTGTCCAACCCCCGCAATGCCTTAATTCTGTCTTTATACGTGTCTTGCAGTCTCTCCGATAGGTTGTTATTAATGTCGGTGTCCAGCCCTTCCGACCGGTAGTGCTGGGTAGTCGGCATAAAATCCCGCAAGGCCGACTGATAGGAACGGAGCTTATCGGGAAATAGGTTATCCTCTAGACAATCGCCCAGCTAGGATGGGCTTGCTTGCAAATAAACGAAAGCCCAAGTCAGTGTCGGCCAGCAAGAAAAAGAAACCTAATGCAGGTTGTAGCACGAAAGTTAGCGAGGGGTCCGCGAGAACATTTGAGATAGGATACAGGTCAGTGTTGCGTCACAGACGCCAGGGCTTATAGTTGAAAAGGTCTGCGAAAGGGTCCCGTTGGCGGGATACTGGGAATTTCTTGGCCGTGAGCTTCTTGGCCGACTTCCCTTTGCTGTTAGATTTAGGCGTAGTCTTTATGACACCTTGTTTTTTCAACTTTTTCTTGAGCTGCGCCTGCGTCCCTGCCCCTTTGGTCGAATTGCAAGCGGTACATAGCAGTTGAAGGTTGTTACCTCGGTCACTACCGCCCTTTGAGAATGCCTTGATATGGTCTACTGCCAAGTTACGGATGTTTACGGATGTCAAATTTCTTATTACACCCGTTGCACTTCCCTTTTTGGCGGTGGTAGTGCATTTCCTTTTCTTTCTGGGTAAACCGGGGACGCGCACGCTTAGGTTCATCGAAAAATCCGCTGAATACCATCAGTTTCCTCCGCCCTATAAATTGCTCCAAGACCGTCGGGCGGCGCGTTGACAAGCAACGTAAGGGAACCTACGATGAAACTGTTTCCGATTCATCAGTCGGCAAACCGCCCGGCTCAAGGGCCTCGGTGTTACCAGCACCGGGGCCTTTTGTCTTAGAATGCCGTATGCTACTATAGTCTACCCTCTGTAAACAAACGGATGTAAACAAACGGAACCCGCACTCCTCGTAAGAGAATCCCCGCCTTCTCAGGGCGGGGATTTGGCGTACCTGGGCAGTTGCGAATTTAGCGCCTATACGAAATCTTCCCGGCGGAAGAGGGTAGTAGTCTCAATGCGCTGGGGGTCGCCATCAAACCAGTCTGCGACGGTTTCGCGCCACTGGGTGTAGTGGGGCATTCCGCGGTGGGCCGTTTCCCAGGCATCCCGGTTTTCGTAGACTTCATACAGGTAGACGGTGTTGGGGTCATTGCTGTCGGCCAGCACGTCGAAGCGCAGGCAGCCGGGTTCGGCGGTGTTGGAGCCTTCGGCGTCGCCCTTGGTGGCTGCTATGAACTCGTCCCGGTGTCCGGGCTTTATCTTGACAGTAACGAACAGGGTGAACATTGTTCCTCCATACCCGGCGGCCGGGCAGCGGCGCAACCAGGCGATCAAATGATAGCTCGTCGAACCGCAACAAAAGAGCGGGCCTACGGCGAGGCAATTATAGCCCGCCCCTTCGCCCAGCGGCAATCTCGCCTGCGGTTGGCGCAGGCGTGTCCGGCGTTGTAGAATTGCCGTGCCACGGCGGCCCCGGAGGGCTGATTCCGTCGAAGGAGAACGACGATGGCCGAAATACCAATCGTCTATACGCTTACCGTCTGCCCAGCTTGCGACGCCCTGCGCGCCACCTGGAAACGGGAAGGCATCGAATACGAGGAACGGCGGGTTGACCAGAGCCAAGACACTCTGGACGAAGCCCTTGATTACGCCGACACCGTGCCCATTATCATCCACCCTGACGGAAAGGTGGAGGTGGGCTTCAAGGGCATGACCGGTTGAGAAATCGGGTAAGCGCGGGCCGTGCGCCCGGCGGTACAGAACGGGACCGACACTATACGACAATTGCGCGAGGGAGATATGGCAAGGGAGACCAGTGTGGTAACGCCGGAACGGTTTTCGCAGGGCTTCGATTACCGAGCCTACATGAACGAAATAAAGGTCAACAAGGCCCGCTTTGAGGGCTTCTATGATAGCAGCACCCTTTCGGAAGACGACGTTAGCGCCTTCCGTGATCTGGCGTCCCGCGACAGCGGGCCTAAGAAGATGCTGGTGTTGGGCGAAGACTGGTGCGGCGACGTGGTGCGCGGACTGGGCGTGCTGGCCCGCATCTGCGAGGCGGCGGATATGGAGATGCGCATTTTTCCTCGCGACTCGCACCATGACATCATGAACGAGTTTCTGAAAGAAGGGCAGTGGATGTCCATTCCCGTCGCGGTGTTCTATACCGGAGACCACGACTACATCTGCCACTGGATCGAGCGGCCAGCCGTGGCCGAGCGGGAGATGCACCAGATCGAGGCGGACATCCGCGCCGAAAACCCCGACATCGACGACCAAGCCTTCGGCCGCGAACGCCGCACCCGCACTGCCGACAAGGCCGACGAGTGGATTGCGGCCACTGTCGTCGAAATCCGCGAACTGCTGGAAAAGACTATATCCTAGCCGGGCGCCGATCCGAGGTCTATTGAGAGCCGGTTCTGCATAGAACCGGCTCTGCATCGTCCAGGGCGGCAGAAACAGTTTCTGCCCGGGGTTATCGCCATGGGGCCGTCCTAGTCCGCCTGATTTGCCTGCGCCGTTGACGCGGCGTTGCGGCGGGCATCCGCCGCCGTTGGGCTACCTAGGAAGAGAAACAAGCTCGACCCGGCCAAACTTACGGCCCCCACCACTGCCATACCCCAGAAATATCCGTCTTCTCTCGCGTCGGCCATTATGCCCACGAACAGGGGGGCGGCCAGCAGCAGGATGTTCATAGGAATCATGGACATTCCGGTGATGCTGGCGAAGGCCCTTCGCCCGAAGTAAACGCCTCGGATAGCAGTGGTAAGAGGGTTGCGCCCGCCGAACCCGATTCCCATCAGCACCGCGAATAGGTAGGCTATCCCCTGGGTCTCGGCTAGCATCAGAGCCACTACGGCCCCCGACTGTATGGCCGAAAAGGCGAACAAAGCCAGGCGTATAGGCATCCTGTCGCCGACATACCCTCCGATAAGAGTGAAGATAGCCGCCACTCCGGTGTAGGCGCCGACCACCCAGCCCACGGTCTGCAACGAAAATCCCCGGTCGTCCAGCATCGGTCCGGCGTGCACCGTTACGGTGACAATCACGATGGACGAGCAAGCATGTCCTATGGTTATCAGCCAGAAGACCTTGGTTTTCACCGCCTCTTGCCAAGTGTAATCGGGATCATCGCTGTTGGGATCGGTGGCAGTCTGCCGGGATTGGACCGGGGCCTTTCCGTCAGGGAACTGGCCAAATGGCTCCGGCGCGTTGCGAATAAGGCGAGACACTGGGAAGGCCACGACAACTAGAAACAGCCCGATTCCTAGAGCGGTGTTTCTCCACCCGGGCCGGCCGGCCGCCTCGGGGTCTATGGCGAAAGCCAGCAACGGCACTAGCACCATGCCGCCTACCAGAAAGCCTTCCATCGCCAAGGCCATGGCCGTGGAGCGGTGGCGCAGGAACCAGTTATTCAGAACAGTCATCATGGGCATCCAGGTGCCTAGACCAACACCCATGCTCATTACGACGAAGGCCAAGTAAAAGTGCCAGATCTCCTGCATCTGGCTCATAAGCACGAAGCCGCCGCCGGCAATTACCAATCCGAGCAACACCATGCGCCGCGAGCCTAGCTTGTCTATCAGATAACCGCTGATTGGCCCCATGATGGAGCCTTCTACCCGGCTCATGGAAAAGGCAATGGAAAGCTGCGTGTTAGACCAGCCGAACTCGTGCTTCAGCACCACAAACCAAGCCGTCATGCCTTGGAACAGGGGCACGGTTCCGATGACCATCA
The DNA here is from genome assembly GCA_965199995.1 of Dehalococcoidia bacterium. Classification (GTDB taxonomy): domain Bacteria; phylum Chloroflexota; class Dehalococcoidia; order Lucifugimonadales; family UBA3495; genus VXOI01. The sequence goes on from OZ241328.1 coordinate 1,480,620, forward strand.
CGAAGGCTGCCACGCCGACGAGCGTCCAGCCGTAGAAGAAGCGCCCCAAGGAAGGGCGGCGCAAAAGGCTCATGGAACGTCCGCGGGCTTGGGCAGTGGTGGGGAGTCAGGATTACGTCGGCAGGACAAGCTCATCCTAGACGCCGCTGGCCGCTGCCACCGAAGCCGGCGCCTGCACGGTTGCGGGGATTCTGGGCTTGCGGGCGATTAGGAAGAGAATCGCGCCGACGCCGTTCAGTATCGCCAGTGTGAGAAAAGCCCACTGGTAGTCGCCCAACTGGTCGCGCATAAACCCAGCTAGTGGCGCGGAAATGAGCAGGAGAATGTTCATCGGCACCGTGGAAATACCGAGAATTTTGCCAAAGGAAGACCTTCCGAAATACTCGCCCCTGATGGCTGTAGTCAAAGGAGTGCGTCCGCCAAATCCGATGCCAAACAGGACGGCGAACATGTAGAACATATAAATGCTGGTGTTGATGGTGATAAGAACCACCGCTACGCCTTGCAGGGCGGTAAACAAGAACAGCGCCAGGTTGGTAGGTATCCGGTCTCCCATATACCCGCCGGCGAACTGGAAGGGCAAGGCGACGAAGTTATACAACGCCACAATCCAGGCGACGGTCTGCAGCGAATACCCGATCTCGGTCATCATCAGCCCGAGCTGCGACATAATGGCCAAGATAATCATCGAAGCGAAGCCGTGTCCGAAAGCTATGCACCAGAAAGCTTGCGTCCGAAGGGCCTGCCGTACCGTAAGCTCTGGTTCGGGCGGCTGCGATGAGTCTATTTCCTGAGGCGTCGGGGATCTTATTTCGGCAGGGAGGGGTTCCTCAACCAGGTCCCCGTCGGGGAGCAGGCCCATATCCTCCGGCCTGGTTCTGACAAGAAAGGGCGAGATTACAGCGACCAGCAAAATGGCACCGGCAATTATAAGGGCCGTGTTGCGCCAACCCACAACGGCGGAATCCAGCACGGTGATTGATGATATGGCCGGAACCACGTCATCAACAATTCTTGCCATATCCAGTTCTATGGCCCATGCGATAGCCGGCACTACCAGCAGCGCGCCCGCGGTCATGCCGGACATAGAGATTCCCATTGCCGTGCCGCGCTGTCGGCTGAACCAGTGGTTCAGCATAGCCATCAACGGGACCCAGCCACCCAGTCCTTGCCCCAAGGACATCAGCATAAAAGCCAAGTAGAAAATCCAGAGATTATTGACTTGGCTGAAAAGGACAAAGGCCCCGGCCGACACCACCAGGCCGACCGTAACCATAACTCTGGCACCGAAACGATCTGCGGTGTATCCCTCTAGCGGGCCGAAAAGAGCGCCCTCAGCTCGAGTCAGGGATAGCGCTACGCCAAGCTGGGTTGCGCTCCAGCCGAATTGGGCTTTCAACACCGGCGACCATACGGCCATGCCATGGAATACTGGCACAGCCGACGCGACCATAATCAGCCCGGCCAAGCCAGACAGCCACCAGCCGTAGAAAATGCCCCTCGGCCTCACCTGGGCCTCCTGTCAGGCGCCGGATCTGTCATCGCCACGAAAAATAGCGGGCTGCCTCTCCGTGCGTATGCACAACTAGAGCTGTAGGGCTAATTGCATTAAACAGATATATTATTTGACGCTATCTATCCTAAACAATAATACAATAGGATTCAAGGCGTGATTGGGAAAACCCTGACGGCCTCCCTGATGAGAAATTCCATTTCCCAACGCTTGCGGAACGTGGTAAATTGTGCGAGCAGCAGCGGGTTTTTCAGCGTGACATTAATCTCGCCCTGCTGGCACTCAAACCAGGCTAAGGGAGGACTAATGCAATACGGAATGTTTATGATGCCCTCGCACCCGCCGGAACGCGATATGTATGTCGCCCACCAGTGGGACCTAGACTGCTTGGAGCTGGCCGATAACCTGGGGTTCTCCGAAGCCTGGATTGGCGAGCATTTCACTTCGCCTTGGGAGCCGATTCCCGCTCCCGACCTGATGATTGCCCAGGCTCTTATGCGAACCAAGAACATCAAACTTTGTACCGGCGTCCACCTGCTGCCGTATCACCACCCCGCTGAGCTGGCCTGTCGCGTAGCCTACCTGGACCACATCGCCCAGGGACGGTTCATGTTCGGCATCGGATCCAGTGGCCTGCCCACCGACTACCGCCTGTTCGACGTAGACGGCATGGGCGGGCAACACCGCCGCATGACCCGCGAGTCCATCGACATTATACTTAAGCTGTGGGCCAGCGAGGAAACCTTCGAGTACAAGGGCGACTTCTGGGACGTTAACTATCCGGAACCTTTCGGGGATAGTCTGCGATTCTTCATCAAGCCTTACCAAAAGCCCCATCCCCCCATTGGCGTCGCCTCCGTAAGCATCGGCTCGGAGACGCTGAAAATCGCGGGAGAGCGCGGCTTCATTCCCATGAGCCTGGCAATGAACCAGGACTATGTTATCAGCCATTGGGATGCCATTGTTGAAGGAGCGGCGCGCGGAGGCCGAACCCCAAAGCGCTCCGCCTGGCGCATTACCCGGGACGTCTGGGTGGCCGACTCCGATGACGAAGCTATGGACGGCGCGGTCAACGGTATGCTGGGCCGCGTCTGGGGCGAGTATTTACTGCCCCTGTTCTCCTCTTTCGGGCTGCTTCACGTCATAAAGCACGATTCCAGCGTGCCCGACGAAAAGGTAACGCCGGAGTATATGGCGGAGCACGTGTGGCTTGTCGGTTCCCCCGATACGGTGGAAAAGCGGCTGCTCAGCCTTTATGAAATGTGCGGCGGGTTTGGCACCCTGCTCACGCTCATCTATGACAACATAGAGAACCAGGAGGATTGGGAAAAGTCCATGAACCTTTTCGCGAAGGAAGTCATGCCCCGTTTCGCCGGGCTGGACCCCGATTAGCCCGAATCGGCAAAGGACAATCCATAGAAGCCGTCTGTTTTCAGGCGGCTTTTTACTGCAGGAAATATACCGAGCGGCAGGGGCAGCAGATCATTGCCCTTGCCCCTGCCATGGTTTTGGCAATGAGGTTGCCCCTTAATCCTCTCGTAACATTTGAATCCTAAAATGGCTTTACCCCAGAGATATGAAAGTCAACCGGCAAGGATTAGCGGCTTGACCACTACCCCTCTCTCCAAATCCGTCCAGTTTTATAGCGAGTGGGCAGACCCAGACGGAAGGATACGACCCCATTACGCCCATCTGGCCCAGACAGCCAAGTCGATCGAGACAAGCAACCTGGCGCAACGGTGGCGCAGTGCCCGCCGACAAGGGGATCTGGACGCCGTAACGTTCTATCTTGACCCTGGCAGATACCGGGCCATGCCCACTGACTTTTTGCCTCGGGTGATTCCGCTAGAACACTGGAATAACATCGCCGCCGGAGTATCCCAACGGCTTCGGGCCATCAACCGTTTCCTAGGCGACCTGTACAACGATGGGCAAGATGTTGTGCCGGACGAGGTGATTTACACCTCTCAGTACTTCTACCCGGAGTTGCAGGGGTTCCGTCCGCCTAAAGACGTTTTCGTCCACATCTACGGTATAGACCTAGTGCATATGGGCGATGGGCGATATGTCGTGCTGGAAGACAATCTGCGCATTCCGTCGGGGATTTCCTATCAGCTAAAATCAGTGGGGATGACTGCGTCTCTGTTCCCTGAGTTCCCGGAAGGGCATGACATCCTGCCCTACGACATACGGGACACATACTTGACCATGTTCCGCTCCCTCACAGAAAACCCGGAGCCGGTATTCGCGCTACTAACCGACGGGAAGTACGGTTCCGCCTTCTTCGAGCATCGTTACCTTTCCGACTTGCTGGGAATCCCGCTAGTCGAAGGGTCGGACTTATACGTTGCCCCCGACGGAATAGTCTATGCACGCACGCTGGATGGGGACATCCGAGTGGATGTCGTGTACCGTCGGGTGGAGGATTTGGACCTGTTCGTTCCCGGCCTGCGCGAGTCCTATCTGGACGGCAAGGTAGCGCTGATAAACGGCATCGGCACCGGGGCCGCCGACGACAAGCTGGTTTTTCTCTGGGTGCCGCAGATGATAGAGCGTTACCTGGGGGAGACGCCGGTGCTGGAACAGGCTCCCAGCTACAATTTGGCCGATATAGACAGCCGCCGTTTTGTTCTGGAGAATATGGAACGCCTGGTCATCAAGACCCGCCAAGGATATGGCGGCCTCGGCGTCTACGTCATGCCGGACCTAGGAGAGGGATACAAGGCCAGAGTAACCAACAACATTCTGCAGAATCCTTTAATGTTTATTGCTCAGGAAACCTTGGATTTTTCGCAGCATATGGTTTTTAATGAAAGGAACGGCAGCCTTGAACCGCACCACATCGACCTCCGGGTATTCGCGGTGCAGGGCGGCGACGGCAGCGTGTCCGTCTTTCCCGGCGGCCTGACTAGGGTAGCCCAGTCAGGCAGCAGAATCACGAACAACTCGTCCGGTGGTTTATGCAAACCAACGTGGGTAGTCCGACAGATACCATAACTGCGTCCTTCATATACGCGGTTAGATACGGCTACTCCGATACTGTTATCCACAACGACAATCAACTCCGCATCTTCCCCCGTGATGGAGAGGGACAGTTTTCCTTTGAGACAAACCTATGGTCCATCCCGTCCGGTCGCGGCGTTGACTACAAGGACCGCTTCGGGAATCAGGTGCGCCGCCTTCGGGTAATTGAGCCCCACAGCACCTTCATCGTGGCGGCGGCGGGAACCGTGAGACTGTCTACGGAAATTCCGGCGGTTGATGACCTCGCCATTGCAGACTTGCGGAACTTGCCGGAGAGTTTCGAATTCACCTCCGTCTCTCCGCTGGTGAACCCGGCAACCGTCGCCGACTTGGCTGTTGCTATCGCTGGCGGCGACGATAGCTTGCTGGCAACTATCAACAGCACAGTGCAGTGGGTGTATCAAAACATCTTGTACAAACGGGGCACGACGTCCGTCGCCACTACTGCCGACCAAGTTGCGCTGGCCGGGGAAGGAGTCTGCCAAGACAAGACGCATCTGGCGCTGGGGATATTGCGGGCGCTGAACGTGCCTTGCCGCTATGTCAGCGGCCTGATAGCCGGACAGACCGGCGAAACTCATTCCTGGGTGGAGTTCTTCCATCCCTATCACGGGTGGCTGGGAGCCGACCCCACTAGGGGTTTAATCCTTCCGCCTGCTGGTGATTATGTCAAGTTAAGCGCCGGCCGCGACTATACCGACATATCGCCAGTGACCGGCTCGTTCCTGTCTAAGGGAGAAGCCCAGGACATCGCGGCCATTGCCGACGTCACGCTGGCCGTAAGGAAATCCACGCTGGGGGATGCGCTAGAACTACTTGAGCAGGCTTATGTGGTGCAGAACGATAGCGGCGGCCTCGGCGCGCCAATGGAAAGACCGGAGAAAGACAGATGATGGACAGCACGGATTCGAGAGCTATTGCCTTGGGCGAAAGTCGCTGGATTACCGATTCCCGCGTTTACAACCTGTTATGGCTGGGGCGCTGGATTGAGCGCGCTCATACCATCGCCGGCGTGGTGCGCTGGGCGGCTCATCAAGACGCGGCCGGAGGCGGGCCGGAACTGGATACCGTTCTGGGCATGGCAGCCAGCATACGGGGCGTAAACGTCGGGCCGGATGACACTTCCCTTGACTTGTTGTTAACCCGAGACAGTGGGGCATCGTTGCGCGGCTGTCTGGTAGCGGCAAGGTTCAACGCTACCTACGTTGCTCCGGTGGAAGTTATTCAGGTCATCGGCGCGGCCATTGCCCTGATGGACACCGGCGGCCAGCCCTTGACCACGTCGCAAGAGGTAGCGGAGCTGATGGACGAAGTTCTGCCTGTGTTGGAAGCCCTTCATTCCGTCATCGAGGGCGCATGGTTTCATTCGGGCCCGCTGTCGGAGGAAGAAGTCTACCGCCGGTTTGTTCAGCAACAACAATAGGGCAATAGGGCTTACGCTGCGAGCATTCGCATTCCAGGTTTCTGCCGTCGGCTGGGCTGGCATTGCCGGAGTTCAGGCAGGCTTTCGGCGAAGCGGCGCGCTGACCTCGTGCATATAACCCAGAATCTCCCGTTGCGACTGCCAAAACCCCGTTTCATGGTAGGGAATGCCTCGTTCCAGGCAAAAGGCCTTAACGACGTCGCGGGCATCTTTAAGGCGGTTGCGGGGCATATTCGGAAAGAGGTGGTGCTCTATCTGGTAATTCAGGCCGCCGTAGGCGAAGTCTATCACCGGATTGGGCAATACATCGCGGGCGGTAAGCACTTGCTGGCGCAGATAGTCCAGTTTCACGCCGGGATCCAGCACCGGCATCCCTTTATGGTTGGGGGCAAACACCGCCCCCATGTGGAATCCTGCCAGCGCGCGATGCACCACGATGAACAGCGCAGCCTGCCAAGGTGGGAGAAACCAGAACAGAATCCCCAGATACAGCCCAATACCGGCCAGAACCACCGTGACCTCGGCAACGGGGTAGCGCACCCGCTCCCGGCGCACCAGGTAGGCGATTCCTCCCCCCAGCAGGCTTAACGAAGTTAGCAACAGAACGGGGTAGAAGAAGAACGCCTGATACTTCACCAGAAACCGCAACAGGCCCTTTTTCTCCAAGGACTGTTCTTCAGTGAAGGCAAACACCGAAACTTCGATGTCGCCGTCCGCGTCGAGCTGATTGGGATTGCTGTGGTGAGTGTTGTGCTTATCCTGCCACCAACTGGGAGTCATCCCGGTGACCAGGCCGGCGAGCAGCAGCACCATGTCATTGTTGCGGGAGGAGCGGAAAATCTGGCGGTGGCCCGAGTCGTGGCCTATAAAACCGAACTGAGCGAAGATCGCGGCTAGGAACACAGCGTTGAGCAACTGGACCCAAAGTTGATCAAATAGCGCAATAACCGCGATGCCCAAAGCGAGCATCGCCAGCATTCCGGGGATTTTCACGGCGTAGTAGAGATACTGACGCTCCAGCAACCCTTTTTCGGCAACCATCTGCCGGAGTTGCAAGTAGTCATTCCCGGAATCTTCTCTAATAGAGTCTTCTATCGCGGCATCCACATACTCCCGATTAACCGCGCTGTTCAGAACTCTGGGCAGAACTCTTTGAGTAGCTATATCTAGGTCTCCGTGCTGGGTATCAGTTGATGGGCTCTTTCTTGCAGGGGTCTTGCAGGGGCATAAGGAGCGGCGAAAGCTAGGCAGTCAACGCCTTGGAGGTCTCTTCCTGAATCCGGGCTGCCGATTCCTTCAGCGAGTTGAGCACGATGGTGGGCGGAGCGGGTGCAACGGAAGTGTAATTGACTCCCATGCTCAATAAGTCCTGGGGCGACAGACGCAGCGCCGAGTGATTAACCGGGATGTATACCTTGGCCTTGCCTACGGCGTTCACTCTATCCGCCAAGTTAATGAATGTTTCCTTCAGCCGCGGGTCATTGGGGTCGGTCATGCCCAGCGCGGTGGAGATGTCCGTGGGGCCGAGGGATATGACGTCCACGCCGTCAACGGCGGCAATCTCTTCGATTTCGTCTAGTCCCCGCTTGTCCTCTGTCATCACAATAAGGAGAATTTCCTCGTTGGAGGTCTCCATGTGCTCCGTCCAAGGAACTGCGCCGTAGCCCGCGGCGCGGGTGCTGCCTGCGCCGCCGCGCTCGCCCACCGGGGGATAGCGGACAGCGGCAACGGCGCGCTTTGCGCCTTCCACTCCTTCGATATGCGGCACCTGGATCCCCTGGGCGCCCGCGTCGAGGATGCGCAGAATGGTCTTGGGGTTATTCTCTGGCACTCGCACGATGGGGGTTATATTGCAAAGGTCGGCCACTCGAATCATCTCAGCGACGGTCTTCATATCAAAGGCCGAATGCTCCATATCGATAAACGCGCCGTCGAATCCGGCAGCCGCAATTATCTCCACCACCGCAGGGTCAGAAAACCCGATGTGGCTGACGATAGCCAATCCACCTTCCCGCATAACGCGCTTGACACGGTTCTCTTTCATTGCACTTTACCTCTAGGTCAACCTGACTGCTTGCGCAACTCAAGCAGTGTAGATAGCGCGGCACAGCCCTGTCAAACTTTCTCGCTGCGGGGCGGCGGGACCACCAGCTCAATTTCATCACCAAGGGACACGATACCAGGGCTTTCCACGATGCCATACACACCGAAGTACGGAGCGCGGACGGCGGGACGGTAGGTCAGCAGCAGGCGCGGGGTGTCAAAGTCGCGCTGGCCGGTGTAGGGGTCCACCGTGGTGATGGCGCAGCGCGGGTCGGGGGCGACCAACCTAAGCCTCAATTCCGGGCCGACGGCGATGACCCCGCCGAGCCAGAAGTCCTCTTCATGGGGAGAACAGCCATCCAGCAGAAAATTAGGGCGAAAGCGCCTCCCTTCGAATTCCATGGCTCCGCCGGTCTTCTGGCTCAAGAAGTCAATCGACGCTTGCGACAGCAGCGATATGGGGTATTCATCGAAAGATAGCCCTGGACCGTCGGTCTTTACCAGCCGGACCGGGCCACCACAGAACAGGGAAAGCGCTTCGTTCCATTCTTCCGCGGCAACTCGCCCCGATACGAGGCGGCCCCATACAGGGGTTCGCACAGCCTCACCCAATTCGACCCGGCCCGACAATTCCCGGCCGTCGGGAAACGCCAAGGAGAGGCATTCTCTTGCAGCGTCGTAAGTGGAGGATACCAAGGCCAATTGGGGACGCTGCCGTTGCGTGAGCAACCCCCCACGCCCGTTTATCAGGTGGAAGTGGCGGTCTTCGGCAATCCCCGACGAGCTCACCAGCACCGATTCCCGTCTTTGCAAAGCCAGGGACTTGACCGCCGCAGTATATATGGCATTTACGGTAGGCAGGGTTCTGTCCTTAGATAAGCCAGATTTATTCCAGGGATTCAGGCCGCCGGCCCAGAGTTACCTCCACTTCCTTCTGCTCTCCGTCTTGCAGAACCGTAAAAGTAACTACATCGCCGGGGCTGTTGTGGTAGGTCAAGTAGGCAATTAGCTCGCTGGAACCGACGATTTGGTCAAGGCCGATGGCGATGATGATGTCCCCCCCGGCTGGGAATTGTACACCATCTATCTCGACGTTTGATTCCGACTCTCGCAATCCTGCCTTGTGGGCCGGGCTATCCTCAACAACTTCTGTAATCAGGGCGCCCTTGGTCTCCTTGGCCAACCCTAGCTCTTCAGCATAAGCCGAGTTTAAAGATATAATTTTAACTCCCAGCCAAGGATAGTTGAACTCGCCCTCCTCAATCAAGGGCGGCACCACCCGTTTAGCAATGTTTACCGGCACCGCCATACCGACGCCTGAAAAGTTGCCGGTGCTGCTGATAATCTGGGTGTTGATGCCAATGACTTGCCCCAAACGGTTCAAGAGCGGGCCGCCGGAGTTACCCGGATTGATAGCCGAATCCGTTTGTATCACTTCCGGTATACTGAAGTTGGCTTGTCCTGTTATGTTGCGCCCCACCGCGCTGACGATACCCGAAGTCATAGTGAATTCCTGACCGAAGGGCGCGCCAATGGCGACGGAGAGTTGGCCTACCTTGACCTCGCCACTGTCGCCCAGCAACGCCGGCACCAGTGGCCGGTCTACTTCTTCCAGTTTAATTACCGCCAGGTCGGAATGCGGGTCGCTGCCCACTACGGTGGCCTTCGCCTGCGTAGAGTCGGAGAAAAACACGGTCACCCCGCTCGGTTCTTCTAGCACATCTTCCACCACGTGATGATTGGTGACTATGTGGCCTTCATCGTCCCATACGAATCCGGACCCGGCGGACCATAACAGACCTTCAGGAATCCCCGGCATATCTCTCAGCCTCTCTCTTGCTGGGTTCGCAACCCTGAGATAGACCACAGAAGGAAGAGTTTCCTCGTAAATTCCAATGAGAACATCCTCGAAGGCCGCCACCATTTGCTCCGATGTAACTGGAGCGGCATCGGTATCAGACGAAGTTTCGTCAGCCGCTAACTGAGCGGACAAAGCGGCAGGACTGTCTAACCGTTCAGTTCGGTTTTCCGGCACAGTGGACGCAGAGGAAGAAACGTTGACTGATTCGGATGTAGGTAATACATTCCCGGTCGATGCAATGTTGCTCACCGTGGCCGAAACCTCACCTTCGACGGTGGTGAATTGCGCCGCTTCAGGTCCGGAATCAGGCGCGGACGTTGGGGTTGCGGAGTCGCTACAAGCCGCGAGGCTTACCGCAAACACGCTCAGCATCAGCAACACCGCTGCCTCTCTTAGCGTCTTGGCAATCTGTCTACGCATATACAACACCCCTCCTAATAGTTGCAATTAAATCTACGATGGGGGAAAACAAGCGGATTTTATTCGTCTTTGAAAAGCAGGTTATTGAAGAAAATTTCACAAATAGCAGGCAGGGCAGGGCCATCATATGTGAAATCACAACCCGGCCGCTCCGGAGGAAACCCAGGGTCCGGAGCGTTGAGGATGCCTAATTTGGAGAATAATGCCGCCCAATTCGGTTTATGGATTCCCGCGTCCGCGGGAATGACGGATATACACCGCCTATATACAATAGCCCTGTAAGCAGGGGCAACAGTAGCTAAACGCGGATGAAAGCTGGCGTATAATAAAGTCTGAGATTTCATCCCACCGGACGATTCCGGTGCATGGCGAGTTGCGATTTGGCGTCATTAGGCCGTATCAAGCGTCTAATTTCGTTCTGCACTGCGATTGCATTGCTCCTAGGCCTTGCCGGGCCTCTGGCGGCGCAAGCCGAAGCGCAGGCAATATCAGAACCGCACTTCATCATCATCACAGTAGACGGCGCTATAAACCCCATCGAGGCTCGCTATATCGAGCGCGCCATTGAAGAGGCCGGGAATAGCGGGGCTGAGCTGTTGCTCATCCAGCTCGACACTCCGGGAGGGCTGCTAGACTCGACGCGGGACATCGTGGAACTGTTGCTGTCTTCGCCGGTGCCGACGGCAGTCTACGTATCCCCTGCCGGAGCTCGGGCCGGCTCGGCAGGGACGTTCATTACTGCCGCCGCCAATTTCGCCGTGATGGCTCCGGGAACTAACATCGGCGCGGCTACCCCAGTCTCCTCCACCGGACAGGACTTGGGCGAAACGCTGGCCAGCAAGGTTGAGAATGACGCGGCGGCCCTGATTCGCAGCATCGCCCAGGAACGCGGCCGCAATGCCGAATTGCTCGAAGCCACTGTGAGAGAGGCTGCGTCCTATACGGCGAAGGAAGCCTTTGCCGGGAATGTAGTGGACTTCCTCGCCGAGGATATCGAAAGCCTACTGACTCAACTGGACGGGCGCACCGCGCTAACTCCCGCAGGCCCGGCTAAGATGGAAACCGCCGGGTTAGCGAAACGAAGCCTCGACAAGAACCTACTGGAGGGGCTGCTGGGATTCCTGGCCAATCCGAATGTATCCTTCCTTCTGCTAACCATCGGAGGGCTAGGGATAATAATCGAGCTGTTCAGTCCGGGCCTGATTGTTCCGGCCGTGGTGGGCGTGATATGCCTAATCCTAGCTTTCGTAGCCCTGGGCAACCTGCCGGTCAACTGGGCCGGCGTAGCCCTGATTCTGCTGGCTATTGTCCTCGCCGCGGCAGAGGTATTAGTGGCGGGTTTCGGGATCCTGGGCATTGGTTCGGGGGTCAGTTTGGTAATTGGCGGCCTGCTCCTGTTTGCCCAGTTTGGCGATTCCTCTCCCACTCTGCACCCACTGTCGGTTAATCGCTGGCTTATCTTTGGCACCGGCATAGTAGCGGCCGGCAGTGTGCTATATTTGGCTAGAGAAGCATTGAAGTCGCGCCGTCAACGCCGGGCAGACTCCAACATTTCTCTCATCGGAGAAATGGGGGTGGTTACTCTGGATCTGTCTCCCCGGGGCGTCGTGCGCGTCGCCAGCGACACGTGGACAGCCGTCAGCGCTGATGGAGACACAATTGAAGTTGGCGAGGCGGTCTGGGTTCTGGATGTTGAGGGTCTGGTATTGAGCGTGGCCCGCACTAATATATCTACCTAGCTCAACCCCCAAATAAGGCAGGGCAGTTACCTCAAGGAGGACGCTATGGCGGCAGGTCTTATCATGGTTCAGCAGTACCAGCGCATGGTCGTGCAGCGGTTTGGAACGTATGTCGGCACCAAAAGATCGGGACTGCACTTCCTTATCCCCTTCGTATATCACGGGACAAAGATCGATCTGCGAGAGCGGGTGGCTCGAGTCCCCACTCAGAAGTACATCACCTCGGACAACGTAGTGGTGGACATGGATTTCGTTATCTACTATCGCGTAATGGAGAATATGTCCGACCGGGCCGTTCTGGAGGTGCAGAACTTCGAACTGGCTGTAGTCAACCTAGCCTTCGCCACTCTCCGCGCAGTAATCGGCGCAACCACCCTGTCGGAAGCGCTCGCTGAGCGGGAGCGCATTCGCGACGCCCTACAGGTAAGGATGGACGAGGTTACGGAGCGATGGGGGGTTAAGGTCTCGCAGGTGGAAATCAATGAGATAGACCCGCCCATCGGTGTGAAGGCGGCCATGGAGCGAGAAAAGTCCGCCGAGGCTATCAAGACTGCCGAGATTACCGAGTCCGAAGGGGCCAGGCAGTCCCAAATTAACCGGGCGGAAGGGGAAAAGCAGTCGGCCATCCTGAAAGCCGAGGGGGAGCGGCAGTCGGAGATTCTCAAGGCCGAGGGCGAACAGCAGGCCGCCGTTCTGCGGGCGATGGGCTTCAGCGAGGCGCTGGAGCGAATCAACTCCGTAGCCCACGAGGCCGATGGCCGCACCATGAGCCTGCAATACTTCGACACGCTGAAGTCGCTGGGAGAATCCCCGTCCACCAAGTGGATATTCCCCATGGAGTTTACCTCCATGCTGGGCAACTTCATGTCAATGGGCGGCAACACCGGCAGCAATGGCAACAATGAACGTCAGAACAACGGTGCCGGGTAGAGGGCAGACACGGCCGGAACGCCAGAAAGGGCCGGGCTTGATGCCCGGCCCTTGGTTTTGTGGCCTTTGTTTGTGCGGAGGGAATGACCAGTCGTCCTGACTTTGTGCGCTTTGCGGCTATACGCTATGCGGGGAAAGAAGCTCGCTGTCTAAGCCTCCGTCGGCTGGATCAGGCCGTAGTTAGCGTCGGCGCGGCGGTAGAGGACGCTGTAGCGGTTAGTGTCGTAGTCCAGGAACATATAGAAGCTATGGTCGAGGTACTCCATCTGCAGGGCGGCCTCTTCCACCGTCATCGGCTCCATCTCGAAGCGCTTGATTCTGACCAGGTCTCCCGGAGGAGCCGCCGCCCCTCCGTCAGCGATACCGTTGCCGGGCGCTAAGGATTCCCGCAACACGACATCGGCATCCGGCGCGTTGCGGGAGGCTCGTTCGCTGCGATAGTGTTGCGACTTCCAGCGACTGAGCTGACGGTCCAGGGCCTCGGCAGTAGCGTTAACGGCGGATCGCGCGTTCGCCGCTCGGCGTTGAGCGCGCAACAAGTCGCCGCCGACGCTGATAGAAACCTGCACCACAACCCGGTCCTGTTGAGAGCGCGTCGGTTCCGTTGCCATCTCTACATCGGCCTTGGCAATGGCCGACTGATGGCGGTCAAGGGAGGCAAGCTTGGCGGCCACGTGCTCCTTCATCGAGCGGGTAATCTCGATATTCCGGCCCTGAATGTTCAAGTCCATTTTGCACCTCCCATAGCCAGCATCGGAGTAAGAAATCCGGTTAGCCCCGATGTCCCCCAGGGCGGGGAGCGATGATACCATAACCTCCTTGAAATAAGCATAGCAGTTTTTGAGGCAGCGCGCTGTAATTCCAGAATAACGCATTGTTGATACGCATTGGTATCGACGCCCAGCCTCGGTCCTCTGCCCGCCCCTCCCACTTTCACGGGAAGGTAAGCATTCTACTACGGAGGCCGTTTCTTCAAAACCCAGTGGATTCCCGCTTTCGCGGGAATGACGGGGGGAGGAGGCGGTATACTGCCATCAGGGAAGATCGGAGCGGCAAGCCATTACCAGCGCGGGAATGACGGGGGGAGGAGGCGGTATACTGCCATCAGGGAAGATCGGAGCGGCAAGCCATTACCAGCGCGGGAATGACGGGGGGAGGAGGCGGTATACTGCCATCAGGGAAGATCGGAGCGGCAAGCCATTACCAGCGCGGGAATGACGGGGGAGGAGGCGGTATACTGCCATCAGGGAAGATCGGAGCGGCCCAGGGCCTTTCGGGATTAAAGGGACTGTACCGTGAGGGCTTCCGGGTTGAGGGTGGAGTGGTTGAGGAATTCCAGCGCAGCCGAATATGGCTCAGCCTCCCGGGAGGAGACGAGCTCCAATTGTACTAGTAGCTTAGGGTCTGTCTGCACCAAACGGCGCAAACGGCGCACTAACTCCTCTTCGACTACCTCAAGGAATTCCTGAGACCGGTGTTCGCCGCGGCGTCTAGCCAGGTTGCCGCTGGATTCCAGGAAGCCGCGATGCTCCTGAAATTTTACCCAAAGCTCTTCAATACCCTGCCCGGTGTGGGCTGCTGTCAAAGTCACGGGTGGCAGCCACTCCGGGGTGGTCAGCGACATATGGAGCATAGCGGTAATCGTCGCGACCATCCGGTCGGCGCCGTCCCGGTCGGCTTTGTTCACCACATACAGGTCGGCAATCTCCAACACCCCTGCCTTGAGGGCCTGAATGGAGTCGCCCGCTTCGGGGATGAGGGCTACGGCCACGGTGTCGGCCACCCCCATGATGCCCAGTTCCGTCTGCCCCACGCCCACGGTCTCTACTATAACCACTTCAAAACCGGCGGCGTCCAAAGCGCGAGTGATTCCTTTGACGATACGGGGCAGTCCCCCCATCTGTCCGCGAGTGGCAATGCTGCGGATGAACACGCCGGAATCGAGGTAGTGCCGCTGCATCCGAATACGGTCGCCAAGCAAAGCCCCGCCACTGAAAGGGCTAGTAGGGTCAACAGCCACAATGCCCACCCGCTGGCCCTGTTCCCGCAACAGCCGGGTGAGCTGGTCAACGATGGTGCTTTTCCCGGCGCCCGGAGGGCCGGTTATGCCTATGGTGTAAGCCCGGCCGGTGTGGGGGTCTATATCCCGCATCACCTCCGCAGCCGAAGGGTCGCCTCGCTCCAACATAGAGATGACCCGGGACAAGGCGCGCTGCTCGCCGGACAATAGCCTGCTGGCTAAATCAGACAACGCCCGCCCTCTTCTCCCGGGATTCGCGCCGGACACAAAGGGGAACAGGCGCAAGGCAGTATGGCGGAAAGAAGAGACATCAATACGTCGGCCTAGTGGCGAAACTGGCTGCCGAATCCCTTGGCGCCGGCCGTAATCAGCAGGTCGGGCCGGTTGCCCCAGCGTTTGAGGAAACGCCCAAAGTTCTTGCGAGAAAGTTCATCCCGCTGATTGTCGTCCAACTCCGTCCATTGCCGGTGTTCGTGGCGAACCAGCGGCAAGGACGAGTCGGCCACCACCCGGTAGCCTTTATCCTTAAACTGGAAGCAGTAGTCAATATCCAGGTTGCGGTAGAAGCGGAATGCCTCGCGCATCAGCCCAACAGTATTAACCGCCTCGCGCCGGAAGGACATACAGTAGGCTTGCATCGCGTCGGCTTCGCCGCGGTCCACTTCTTCGTGGAAGTGCTGCATATCATCGGTGGTCAGCCCGTAAGGACCGAATATGCCAACGGTAGGATCGCTTAGCTGTTGGGAAACAGGGCCGAGAATCTCGCCCACAATCTCCGCGGAGCCGTCCACTATGATGATGTACTTTCCCAAGCTTTGCTTGATGCCAATGTTTTTGCTGGCGGCATCGCCGATGACATGATCGCAGTGGATGACCCGCAGATTTTCATGCTCCTGTTGCATCGCCTCCAACATCTCGCCGGTACCGTCGGTGGAGCCGCTGTCAATCACAATGATTTCGGCGGAGTGTTCTTCCGAGTGGCGCAACATTCCGTTGACACAGCGACGGACGTCCTCAGGATAGCCATAAGCATTCAGGATGAAAGTAAAGTCATACAGAGAAGGCTCATGGAGGCGCGAAGGCACTTCCCTGGAAGAGGACACGGAGTGCCATATATCCAGGCGGCGCTCCATTGGCGTCTTGGGGCGGACGCGAGAGCCGCCCGGAGCATCTTCGACCACGTAGCCGTCGGAAGAGAGCCGGGCCCGCACAGAATCGGCGGATTCCCAAGTCTGCTGTCGGCGCAGGGATTCCCGCTCCCGGATTGAGGCGATAACTTCCTCGCCGACTTCATTAGCGGTCTGGGTTTTGTGCAGGTCGAGGCCAAACATTCGGTCGAAGTCTAGCAACAGCTCCAGCTTGGCTTTGCCGGGAAGATGGGAGCGCACCGTTTCCCAAGTTACCGCTAAAGCGCCGGGCAGGTTCAGGTCCGAGTCCACTGCTTCCCAGAAGCGCCGGCGGTACTCCCCGGCCTCGGCATTATGGCAGTTGGTATCCGGCTCCATGCTCCATTGCCAGACATGCGAACGCAGATTCGTCAGGGCTTTTTCCGCCGCTTTGAGCGAGGTGAAAGTGAAGTTCATGCGGTGGCGATAGAGAACCGTCATACATAGATAACGGAAGGCGAGTGGGTCGAACCCCCGTTCAATCAATTCCTCAACCAGGAAAACGTTGCCGGAGGACTTCGCCATTTTCGCGCCGTCGGCCAGCAAGTGTTGCCCATGCACCCAGTAGCGGACATGCTGATCCCCGAAGGCCGCTTCACTCTGGGCAATCTCGTCCTCGTGATGGGGGAAGATATTGTCCACGCCGCCGGTATGAATATCGAAGAAATCCCCCAAGTACTTGGAGGCCATGGCCGAGCATTCGATATGCCAGCCCGGGAATCCTTCTCCCCAGGGGCTGTCCCACTTGACGTCCCGGCCGGGTTCGGCGGCCTTCCACAGGGTGAAATCGCGGGGGTCTCGCTTCAGCGGATCGGCCTCGGCCCGAACGCCTTCCAGCAGGTCGGCCCCGGTGTTGCGGGAGAGCTTGCCATAGCCGGAAAAACTGGGGACATCAAAATAAATGTTGCCGCCGCGCTCATAGGCGTGGCCCCTTTCCAGCAGCGAGCCAACGATGGAAAGCATTTCCGGGATATGCTCGCTGGCCCACGGGAAAACCTGGGCCTCCATAATGTTAAGACGGGCTTCGTCGCGGTGGAATCTCCCGGCGTATACCTGGGCGATTTCCTGAACTGTCTTGCCTTCGGCCAAAGCGGCGAGAATCATCTTGTCGCCGCCGGTTTCCACCAACTCCTGCCTCATGTGGCCCACGTCGGTGATGTTCTTGACGTGCTGGACTTCAATGCCGTGGTGCATCAGGGCGCGGCGAATCCAATCGGCCATCATATAGGTTCGCAGGTTGCCGATGTGGGCATCCCGATATACCGTCGGACCGCAGGTGTACATCCGAATGACCCCCGGCTCCGCCGGTTCAATCTCTTCTACCTGCTTGGACAGGGTGTTATATATGCGAAACAAGGCAACCGCCCCTTTCTGCTGCCCTTCAGCCTAGCTAAGGATTGGGCTAGTTTACCACGGGGCAACAGCCCTTGCTACCCCGCCGCTAGTCTCGGCGACACTGCAAGCAGCAAGACAATTAAATTTCGGAAGGTAAAAATCCGAGCTGGTGCTCGGGATCCTGACCGGGTGCCAAGCCTCCAGCGCTTCCAATCCTAACGGCCCGGTTCCGCCGACAGCGATAACCAGACTAGAAACCTACCGGACGCTCAATAGCGGTGAGGGCGTTTCTGTCGCAAACCTCTTTCGTCCGCCGCAAGATGGTCAAGACTTGGTCAACCGCAGCCAGGCCATAGAAATCAGCTCCGTCCAGTCAGTGGCCCAGCCGGTTCAATATCGGCGTTGGGGATGGCGAAACGACTTCGGAACCCGGCAGCCCCGGCCCAGACCTAGGCGCGACAGGCACAACCGGCGAGGGCAGCCCTTAACGCCTCCAGCCGGAGCGCCGAAAGTCGCCGCCAACCTAATCCGCTGCCTGCACTACCGCTCCGGCGGTTTTCAGCACCGATATTTCCACCGCTCCGTAACCGGCTTCGGCCAAAATCTCATCCGTTTCCGCGCGCAGGAACAGGGGTGGGGCGGCCCAGCCGCACCGGAGTTTCCGACAGCTTGGGGATAACACCGAAATGGTCGGCCATCCCCATTCTCGGATTCTCCCGGCTCACGACTAGCCCGGCCCGGCGGACGGGAGGGTCGGCGTGGAACTCGGGAACGCCTAGGTTTGCCATTACGCTGACAGCCGTGGGGGCCAGCAGTTCCCGCAGCACTCGCGATCATGGCCGGACAGGATGTCAGACAGCGCAGCGCACAGATCGGCATCCTAACGCTATCGGCTTTCTCTGTCGCTGAAGCGGGCGTCATCGGCCAGGCTGGTGAACTCCGGCAGCCGGATCATTTCGCTCCAAGCGCCGTTGTCGGGGCAATGCAGATACAACCAGCCGTCGGCGGCCCGATAAAGCCGCGACAGAGCCGAAAATCCGCGCACGCCCAGCCCTTCGGGTTCAGAACGCTGGAGACCTTCATAGTCGAGGAAATAGGGCGACTGCAACATACAGGCGGTCAAAGCCAGCCCCCCGTCCACCGATTGCCCCCGCCGGTGCGCTGGCGTTCATGCAGGGCCAAAGCCACGGAATAGGCTCCCAGCAGGCCGGCAGCATAGTCATTCATCGGGTAGGGCAACAGTGGGGAGCGGCGTCCCGGCCTCCCCGGCGGACCTGAATGCCGGTGGTAGCTTGCGCCAATTGTTCCCACCCCGGCCTCGAGGCCCAGGGGCCGTCATAGCCGAAGGCGTTTAGGGAGGTATAGACAATGTCGGGGCACCGCTTCCGAACTTCATCATATCCCAATCCCAGGCGGGCCAGACTGCCCTTGCGGATATTCTCTACCACCACGCCGGCGGTCTCCACCAGCTCCCAGAATACTTGCCTTCCCTGCTCATTCTTCAAGTCTATTTGGATGCTGCGTTTGCCGCGGTTTACGTCCAGATTCCCAGCGTAGTAATAGGGGCGAGACGGGTCATCAATCTTGATTACGTCAGCGCCGAACTCGCCCAGCGTCCGTCCGCAGGTGGGCCCGGCCAGCACGATGCAGAGGTCTAGCACTCGCACGCCGTCCAAGGCGGACATTGCGCTTTCGCCACCGGACGGGGCTACATGAAGAGTAGCTCTCCGCCCTTCGGTCATCGCGGTTGCGGTATATTCGCCCAGCATGGGCGCGCGCTGGGGCTTCGGCCCCGGCGTTCTCCGGAGGCGTATGGGAGCGCCCGGTTGTTTCATCTGGCCATACTTGGCATCGTCTACCTCGACGACCATTCCACCGGCTATGGCGTGTTCATGGATCAGCCATTCATCCACCGTCTTGCAGATGGTGCAAGCTCCTCTCGTCTGGGCGATGGCGTCTTCCCATTCTTTGGCGGTCTTTTCCCGGAACAGGTTTTCCACCCGCTCCTGCCACATTTCGATAATATCGTTGCTTACTTCCGCTCCGTACAAATCCTCCAGGTCTTCAATCCACTCCGGGCGCTCCGCAGCCTGCAAAAACTGACTGGCGAAGCGCTGGTACATACCGTGGTTCTGGACGTAACGGCCATCGGCGCACTGGTATTCTGGTATTGATGAGACATGATGTTGCGGGGAAGCCGGAACAGGCCGGACGGGTTGACGTCGTGGAAATTGGACAGGTGGCGCCCCATGGCGGCGAACATAGCGCTGTGGAGAGGCGCCTTGATACGCTGCCCCGTCCGATGCGCTGCCGGGCATTCAGAGCCATCGCCACAGACACCGAGCCTAGGACGGCCGCGAAGGAGATGGCGGAAGGCAGATGCAGGAACAACGGCTCGTCCATCCCTGCCACGCTCTGGTGCGCTCCGGTGGCAGCCCCGGCTATGGGTTTCCAGCCCCGTTAGTGCCTGTGGGGGCTGTCTCCCCGAAACCGGGAAGCGAGCAGTAGATGAGCCCGGGGTTATTATCCGCCGAGGCATAGCCAATTCCCAGCCGGTCAGCCACACCTGGGCGGAAGTTCTCAATCAAAACATCGGCCCAAGCTATCAGTTCTTTTGCCTGTTTCAGGCCAACGAGCGACTTAAAGTCCAGCTCAACTGACCGCCTGCCCCGATTCCAGGTGGCGAAGGCCGGTTCGCAGCGAGCCGGGTCGCCGCCGGGCCTCTCTACTTTGATTACGTCGGCCCCTTGCTCGGCCAATAGCATCCCCAGAAGCGGGCCCGGTATGTACTGCCCGAACTCTACCACTCGAGCGCAGCGCTCCTTGGTACTCCGGGGCGGTGCCTACGCTGGTTATGATATGGCTCCCTTTCCGTTTTGTTGACTGTTTTGGCTAATGGCTGTGAACCCGGTGCGTGATTTTGACTGCTTTCCCGGTCTTTGCCGACTCGATAGCGGCGGTTGTGATGCGAGCGGCGGCCAGACCGTCCTCGCCGACAG
This sequence comes from Dehalococcoidia bacterium, assembly GCA_965199995.1. GTDB lineage: Bacteria > Chloroflexota > Dehalococcoidia > Lucifugimonadales > UBA3495 > VXOI01. The sequence goes on from OZ241328.1 coordinate 1,501,093, forward strand.
CAGACGGAGCGCGGCTATGCTCCAAGGCGTCGCGAAAGTCATCCAACTCGGCAACGAAGTTGGCCAAGTAATCGTATTCGTAGCTTTCGGACTGGTTAACGGCGGCGCTAACTATCTCAGCCCGTCCCAACCGGGCTTCCCAGATAGTCTCCTTAGTAGTGATGCGCCCATCGGAGCCGTAGAGCGCCAAGTCGTTTTGGGTGTCGGGCAGCATCCGCCCGCACATTACCTGCGAAATTGTCCCGCTGCTCATCCGCAGGGCAATAGTAGCGATATGCTCCAGGGGTTGCTGGTCCGTCTGACCGTCGGTCATAGCGACAACCTCCACGACTTCCTCGCTCAGCAGGAAGCGCATCAGGTCGAAGACATGGACGCCCAATCCCACCAGAACCGATGCCTCGCCAATCAGTTCGGGGGTTTCCCACCATTCCCGCAAGCCGGTGCGGGGCAAATGTTCCGGCTCGCCCCGGTTGCCCCGGCCCCATTGCCCGTGGGCCAGTCTAACCCGGCCGATGGCGCCGGCGTCAATCAGTTGCTTCGCCCAGAGATGGGCTGGGTGAAAGCGCAGCTCGAAGCCTAATCCCAATGTGACGCCATGGTCTCGGCAAGCGTCCACCATGGCGGAGGCGGCGGAAACCGAGTTCGCCATCGGTTTCTCGACCAGTACGTGCTTTCCTGCGGCAGCAGACATGATGGTTTGGGGCGCGTGCAGGTGGTTGGGCGACGCCACGAAAACGGCATCAACGCGCGAGTCTGCCAGCATGGCGTCCAGGCTGCTATATGCAGCGTCGGCGCCGTGGGCATCGGCGAAAGCGTCGGCCCGGCCTTGGTCTCGACTGTACGCGGCAACCAGTCGCGAGTCTTTCGCCAGTTTCATGGCGGGCGCGATTTTCAGGTCGGAGTGCGAGCCTATGCCAGCGATGGCCCAGCCTATAGGCATAAAGGTTCTCCCGGAATCAAAGGAATTTGTTAACTTCCTTCCTTGGACAGGTTTCCCCGGCTGGCTGCTGGGGCAACTCCGAAGACGACAACCGGGGCACTAGACGCGAGCGTTGCCGCCGGCTATCTTCCGGGCCGCCGTCATAGCCCGCCCCGCTGTCATAGCGGGCCGGTATTTCAGAGGAACCGCCAGACCTCACGCCGGCACTGGTGCGGCGAACCGCTCCGGAGCGAAGTTCTCAATGGGGAGATGGGTGGCATCTGAAGTAACCAGATCCGCCACGGCCTTTCCGATGCCTGGGGCTAGCAGGATGCCTTTCTTGCCCGCGCCCGTAGCCAGCCAAGCGTTTTTGTGTCCGGGGGCACGGCCCAAAATGGGCAGCCAGTCTGGAGTCACAGGCCTCAGGCAAGCCGTGTGCATCACCAGGGTAGCTTCGGTTATCGCCGGCAGAATGCGTTTGACCCCGGCCAGTATGCGCTCTTTAGTCTCGGTCAGCGGCTGAAGGTCAAAGCCGCGCCAGTCCTCGGTGGTGCCGCACCATATTTGACCATCGGATTTGGCGTAAATGCTGGCGCCCTCTCCGGTAACATCATGCGCCAGCGGCTCTCCAGGCAGCCGCATACGCAGAATTTCGCCCTTGAGCGGGTCAACGGGAATGTATGCGTTTAACCATTGCTCTGCCTGCCGCGACCACGGGCCCATAGCCAGCACCACGGCATCGCACTCCAATTCCCCGTCTTCCAGCAGCACCCGGCTTACTTGCCCATTGCCGGCCTGGAGTCCGCGCACGGCGCCCGGCCGTAGCTTCGCGCCCAAAGACTGGGCCGCCGCCGATAGCGCTTGCGTAAAGGCTAGGCTATCCACCTGGTAATTGCCGCGGGTGAATATGCATCCGGCGAAATCCGTGTTCACTCTCGGGTCCAGATTTTTCACTTGCTGGGGGTCGGTTATTGATGAGGCGAAACCCGCAGTGCGTATCAGCCTGTCTGTCATGGCTTCGAATTCAGGCACTTCCGACTCATCGAAGGTCAACCGGATTTCTGAAGTTTCCCGAAGCTGATAGTCAATTCCGGTCAGCTCTCCCAATTTGGGGTAGAGGCTGTGATGCATCCGGAAGGATTCCCAAGCGAAGGCAGCCAGCGGCCCCGGGATACCGTGCCCCGTGAGGGGGTTCAGCCCTCCGGCGGCGTATCCCGAAGCCTGCGAACCCACGCCCTCTCGCTCTATGATGACGCTGGACACGCCTGCCACGGCCAGGAAGTAGGCTACGCTGCAGCCTGCCGCTCCGCCACCGATGATTGCTACTTCCGTCTTTTCAGCCATAAATCCTCGCGAGTATCGCTTATTGGGAGCTTATTGCGCCGGTGGCGAACCTGTCTGCGGTCCTGCCGTAGCGCGGCTTAGGGAGCAGGGTTACAATAGGGGTTAAATTTCCTCAGCGAGAGCATACCGATGCCAATCTATGAATATTATTGCTCCAAGTGCGGCTACGAATTCGAACTGATACTGCCAGTTTCCAGATCCAACGAAACCGCGCCTTGCAGCCGGTGTGATGAGCCGGCGCAACGGCAGCTTTCTAACTTTGCCTTCCGCTCCAATACCTTCACCGCGCCTAAGTTTAAGGCATCCCTGGAAAAGCCCATGCGCTCGCGCCCAGAAACTCTGGCGAACTAACGGGACTGCGCTCGCCTCGCCCTATTCCTGGAGGACTAAAGAACTAGGTAGCGTCCGCCGCGGCCTCTGCCCGCGCCTCGTTGCAGAGGATACAGGTGCAGGCTGCCCGAAGGGCCCTGTAGGTGTAAATGCCGGTATAGTGGGCATCGTCCCACAAGAACTGCATTCCGTAGTTGCCCACTGGCATATAGTCAATGGCCCGGACGTTGGCCGGCACCGAGTCCGGTTCCAGAATGGGCCTTCCGGTCATCTCCTCTATGCAACTGGCGCACGGGCAGCGCAGCCTGAGGTAGCGGTGGGGATAGGGACTGCGATGCCCATCCTCCCACAAGATGATGATGGCGTTGTCTTCCAGGCTAATTTCGCGGGGAAAGGTTGGCTCTTGCATTAGTTTCGCCCTGTTCTGCTCGTAACTCTCCATACTGATTACGATTACGACTGCGCCTGCACATCCGCCAGGCGAGCCGGGCGGGGCAGTTCGTCGGGGTCAATAGGTATTTCAATGATACTAGGCCTTCCCGCGCTGAGGGCCTCCAGCATGGCGTCGCCAACGTCTTCCGGGCGTTCCACGTAGAAGCCTGCGCCGCCGAACAACTCGGCATATTTATCGTAACGCGGGTTGAGGGTGTCAGCTCCGACGTAGCGCTCGTTGAAAGCGAAGCGCTGGTAGGCCTTTTCCGAACCCCAACTGCCGTTGTTCATTATTACCGTCACCACCGGAAGGTTATACTCGACGGCCGTGGCGAATTCCTGGGCATTGAACAAAAATCCTCCATCGCCGTTGAAGTTGACCACTGGACGGTTAGGGGCGGCAAATTGGGCGCCCAACGCAGCGGGGAAGCTGAAACCCAGCCCGCCCAAGTCCAGGGAGGTCATCAGGCTACGGGGCTGGAAGAAATTCAGCCGATCCTGCCCGAAGTTGGGCGCGAGGCCGGCGTCCAGGGCGACAATCGCATCTTTTGGCATCACTTTGCGCAGTTCCGCGTACACCCGTTGCGGCTTCATCGGCAGGCTGTCCAGCCGCTCCTCGCCGCGCAAACGCTCTACCCGGCGGGCATTCCAGCCCTTGACTTCCTCGGCCCATTGGGGGTTGACGCGCGGCTCCCGGTTTCGCAATTCCTCCAGCAGCCCTTCCGACACGACCCTTGCGTCGCCTTCAATACCGACGGTCACCGGGTAGTTGCGCCCTATCTCTTCCGGGTCTATCTCAATCTGGATTATCCGGGCATCGGCCGGGATAAAGCGGTGGTCGTAGAACGTGGTGGACTGTCCCAGCCGAGTTCCGACGGCCAGGATTACATCAGCCTCCCGCACCGCCTCAATGCCCTCGGCGGCCCCCAGCCGTCCCAAGTGTCCGAGGAAATTGGGGTGGCCGGAGGAAACGGCGTCGGCCCGCCCATAGGAAGTAACGATGGCCGCGCCCGTCAATTCCGCCAAGCGGCAAACGGAGTCGCCGGCATTGCTCCACTGCACACCACCGCCGGCTAAGATAACGGGACGCTGAGCTGCGGCCAGCACATCGGCGGCCTGCTGAATAAGCCCTAGGTCTCCCCGGGAGCGGGTCTGTCCCGGGCGATAGGCATCTGGAGGGAGCAACTCCATCTCCACCTCGGCTCCGGGCAGCAGGTCGCGGGGTATATCCAAAAGCACCGGCCCCATCTTGCCTGAAGTAGCCACCCGAAAGGCGTGGCGGAGGGCGTCGGGCAGGCGGTCTATGCGATTGATGGGGAAGGCAGCCTTGGTGATGGGTTTGAACAAGGCCACCTGGTCGAATTCCTGAGTGGAGTTGCGATACTGGTCGCGGCGGGACGCCGACGGAGCGATCACCACGACCGGGGAATGTGCGACGTAAGCAGAGCCGATGCCATAGGTCAGGTTCAGCACGCCAGGCCCGTTGGTGGCTAAACACACGCTGGGGGTGCCTGCTATTCGGCTGAAGCCGTCGGCCATTAGCGCGGCTCCCTGCTCGTGGCGCACGCCGATGAACCGCATATCGTCGCGGTCGTACAAGGGGTCAAGAATGTCGAGGAAGGACGATCCGACGATACCGAAAATGTGGGAAACGCCTTCCTGTCTCAGGAGTTCGATGACTGCCTCGCCGGCATTGAATCGCTGGGGCACGCTCGGCCTCCGGGTTTAACAATTGCATGGCAGTTTAACACACGACGGCATCCGTTCCGCGCCCTTTGCGCTTCGCCGCCGAAATCCATACAATCGGATACAAAATGAGTCGGCCCTTCCAGGCCCGGAGGATATACCAATGGACTACGAGCATCTGCTGGTGGAAGTCGAAGACAAGGTAAAAGTTATTACTATGAACCGCCCGGAAATACTCAACGCGATGAACCACAAGCTGGATGAGGAACTGCATCACGCCGTGATGTCGGGCAACAAGGACGACGGAATCGGCTGCATTGTTATCACGGGAGCGGGGGAGAGGGCCTTTTCGGCGGGCGGTGACATCCACGAACAACGGGTGCACGCTCGCGAACTGACCGAGGAGCAGCGAGAGGCCAATTCCCTTCAGTATCAGAACTGGATGTATGACATCTCCGCCTCACCCAAGCCGGTCATCGGCATGATGAACGGTCTGGCTTACGGCGGTGGGGCCGTGCTGGCATCCTGCCTGGATATGCGGGTCGGCTGCGAAAACACCCGCTTCCGTTTCTTGGCCGTAGCCTATGGGCGCATCAACAGCACCTGGACGCTGACCAACCAAGTTGGCTGGCCCGCGGCCAAAGAGTTTCTGTTCACCGGGCGGGTTGTGGAGGCCGAAGAAGCCTATCGGGTCGGCCTGCTTAACCACCTGGTGCCGACATCGGAACTGCGCGACAAGACGATGGAAATCGCGTCCACCATTGCCGGGCACCGTCCGGAGTCGGTGATAGGCATCAAGGAGATTTTGCTCCGGGACAAGGCCGCGGACCTGCGGGGGATGTGGGAGAACGAGGTTGACTACACCACAAATCAGGTTAAGGGATATGGCGTGGAGCAGGCGTTCCCCGAGTTTATAACCCGCCGGGGCCGGCCGCTTTAGAGAGCGGCCTCTCGCGGGGCGGGGCGGGGCTGCGGCGGACCGGATTGATTGCCCGCGCGCTGTCGGCAATCAAGGCGCCTCAAAATCCAGCGCCAGCGCAGCAAGCAGGGCTTTGGCTGCGCGCAGATCCCTATAAGCGAGGCAGGCGCAAACCGACAGCATCACCGACTCCGCGAAATCGGCAACGAACACTATCTCGAACCCGATTATGATGGTGAGCGTCCATGATATGCCCGCTATTCCCCCGCTATTCCTAATGATGAAAATCAGGTAGATAACCGCGATTAGGGAGCGGAAAATGCCGATGCACAACCCGCCGCACCCGGCGAAATCGTTAAATTAGAGTGCCTTGAGCCGCTAGGGTTGTCCGTAACCAGGCAGCTAAAGGTTTGGGCGTGGCCCGTCAAGCGCTGTCTGATTTGATAAACGAAAAGCCCGGCGTATCAAGGAAAAGCCCGACGTATCCATGGATATGGCTGTTCGTCTGTCCAAAGCCTTTGGCTCCACACAAGAAACCTGGCCGGGAGTTCAGATGGATTACAATCTCTGGCAGGCTCAAGCGCGCGCCGAGAGCATCGAAGTAGAGCGGTTCGAGCCGGTAGCCTAACCGTTTGACATCCCCGAAAAACGGAGCCTGATCCACATCCGCAGGATAATCAAGCGGGAAGAACCGTTCGCGTAGCCCTATTCATAAACACCGGCGACGGCCCTCTTTCTCCAAACCGGAGGAGTCCCGGCGGTTATTCATACGTTCGCAAGGCGGAGGGGGCTGGGCCAACGGGCAATCCTACTCGCTGAGCGTGCCTTTGGTGCTGGGAATGGCGTGGGGCGAGCGGGGGTCCGGCTCCAGGGCGTCGCGCAGGGCGCGGGCAGTCGCCTTGCACAAGGCTTCGGCCTTGTGGTGGGGGTCTATGCCAGTGAGGATTTTGGCGTGGAGGTTAATCTTCCCTTCCAGGGCGAAGGATTCGAAGAAGTGGCGCACCAGAGACCCAGGCAGCGTCTCCACCATGGAATCGTCTATGGTGGTCTCGATGACCGCATATCCCCGGCCAGAACAGTCCAGCGCCACCATCGCCAGCGTTTCATCCAGCGGCACGATGGCGTGGCCCATACGGCGAATACCACGGGCGTCGCCGATGGCTTCGTTGAAGGCCCGGCCCAGAGTGATGCCCACGTCCTCCACTAGATGGTGCCACCCGGTGTGCAGGTCGCCCTGAGCTTTAAGATCTATGTCAATCAGTCCGTGCCGGGAAATCTGGCTGACCATGTGGTCGAGGAAACCGTTGCCAGTATCCACGTCATAGACGCCGACTCCGTCCAGGTTCAAGGAAAGTCGAATGTCGGTTTCGCCGGTGGCGCGGTGAAGCGTCGCCGTACGGCCCTCCGGTACGGCGGCAGGCAGATTCGATGCGTCAGCCATCGGCGCCCTCCGTAAGTTCGGCCAAGGCCGCCGCCACTGCGTCATTCTCCTCTGGTAAGCCGACGGAAGTTCGGATGCAGTCCCTGAGCCGGGCGTTGTTCCAGTAGCGAAGGAATATGCCCCGATTGCAGAGACCGTCGAACACTTCCTGACCACTGCCCTCGGGCAGTCGGCACAGGATGAAATTCGCCTTTGACGGGTAGGGTCTGACGGTAGGAATGGCCGCAAGCAGCCCGTGCATTCGTTCCCGCTCCGCCACGATGGCGTTTACCCGTTCCAAGAGGGCCGGCATATCCTCCAGCGATGCTATTAGAGCCGTTTCCGCCGCCAGGTTGACGTTATAGGGCGGCTTGACGGACATCATCGTCCGGGCCAGGTCGGGGTGCATCGCGCCGAGGCCGATACGCAGCCCGGCCAGTCCCGCCCACTTGCTAAAGGTACGCAAAACTACCAGATTGGGGAATTCTTCCAGTAGAGGCATCAGGGTTTGGCCACAGAATTCGTAGTATGCCTCATCCACTATTACCAGAATCCCGGTGTCCAGCAATGCCCGCACTTCGGCCTCGGTGGGCATATTGCCGGTGGGATTGTTGGGCGAGCAGACGACGATGGCTTTAGTTCGGGGCGTAATCGCCAGCTTTACCTCTTCCATGTCGATCTCGAACTCTGCGTCTCGCGGGACAGAAAAGGCTTCCCCGCCACAAACCTCGGCCCCTAGCGAATACATCCCGAATGTGGGAGTCGAGTTAATGATGTTATCGCCGGGGCCGATGAACATCCTAAACAGCATATCTATGAGCTCATCGCTCCCATTGCCTGCGATGATGTGTTCCGGACCGACGCCGACATAGGAGGAGAGGGCCTGCCGCAACTGGCGCTGCTCCGGGTCGGGATAGTGATTGAAGTTGGGGAATTCAGCCAGAGCCTTTGCCACTGCCGGGGAGGGCCCATAGGGGTTCTCATTGCCGTTGAGCCGGATAATTCTTTCCGACGGAATTCCGGCCCGTTCGGCCATCACTTCGACCGGCTCAACGCCCTGGTAGACGTCCAAGCCGCGGATGTGGGGGAGCATTGACTGTTGCAACTGCTGAGAAAACTCGGCCATGTTTTTCCGCCTGCCCGATTCTGTCCTAAATATGGGGGACTTAGCCAACGGTCGCTTCGAGGGAATCCAGCCGCACTTGCACCGCTCCTGCGTGCCCGGCCAAACCTTCGGCATTGGCTATCTGCACTGCGGCAGGGCCAAGATGACGGAAATCATCCGGGCTTAGGCCGACGACCGGCATCGTGCGAAGAAAGTGGTGGACGCTCAGAGCAGAACCAAACCGCGCAGTACCGCCGGTGGGCATAACGTGGCTGGGCCCCGCGATGTAGTCCCCCATAACTTCCGGCGAGTACTCTCCCAGAAATAAGCCTCCGGCGTGGTGTATACAGTCAACCCAGCTCCAAGGCTCTCGCAAGAGCAGGCACAGATGCTCGGGCGCGATGCGGTTGACCAGATCAACCCCTTCCTCCAAGGAGTTCACCAGCACTACTCGACCTTGCCGCTCCAACGCTTGCCGGGCCACGTCTCCCCGGGGGGCGGCGGCGAGCTGCGCCTCCAGCCGATTCTCCACGCGAGCGACGAGAGCATCGCTGTCTGTTACCAGAATCGCCGTCGCCAGCGGGTCATGCTCCGCTTGGGCGACAAGGTCGGCGGCGCAGAAATCGGCGTTAGCCCCATCATCGGCCAGGATGATGGTCTCGGTAGGGCCAAAAACACCGTCGATATCCACCGCGCCCTGCACCAGTTTCTTGGCGTAGGCCACGAAAATGTTGCCGGGACCGCATATTTTGTCCGCCCGGGGAATGGACTCGGTTCCGTAGGCTAAGGCGCCGATGGCCGGGACGCCGCCGACCTGGTACATAGAGTCCACCCCGGCAATCTTGGCGGCGGCCACCACGGCGGGGTTCAAGGGCTGCGACCCGGTCCGGGGGGTGGTCAGTATTATCTCGCCAACACCGGCAACGCGAGCCGGTATCACGGTCATCAGCACGGTGGAAGGATAGGCCGCGCTGCCGCCGGGGGCATACACGCCGACCCGCGCCAGCGGACGCACCAGCTCGCCTAGTCCTTGGACAGAATCCATCCACTGACCAGGGAGGGTTGACTGATGGAACGACCGGATGCGTTCCGCAGCCAGCTCCAGGGAGTCCCAAAGCTCCGGGCTAATCTGTTCGCTGGCGGCGTCCAACTCGGCCTGCGGGATGCGAAAGTCCTCGAGATCCGCCCCATCCAACAGCTTCGCGTAACGGCGGACAGCAGCGTCGCCTTCCCGCTTCACGTCGGCCAGCATCCGCACCACCGACTCTGCCGGAGACACACCTTCACCGAACGCCTGACGGGTCCGCTCCAGCACCGATTCAGGCAGTGAAGACAGGTCCAGGGGGTCAATGCGGGCCAAAACGTTTTCGGCGTTCTCAATGCCGCGAATTATCTTCAGGGGAGAGTTAGCAGGCACTTGGCGGCTCCGGCGTAAAAGTTCTTTCAGGGGTTAGTCGGGCAGGAACTCCCGCACATGGGCTATGGTGGCCGCTACGGCTTCCCGGCGATAGTTTTCTATCTGGGCTTCGGGAATTTTCCGGTATACCTCTTCCAGGCTGTACGGCATCCGGTCAAGGAAACAGTCAACGTACTGTTGCACTTCATCGTTGTCGCGGTACATCCGGTTGACAGCGAATTTCAGCCGCGACCAATCAAATTCTCTAGCCACAAACCCGGAAACCCGTTCCTTCCATTGCGTGAGCAGGCCGTCCTCAAAAAAGGCTACAGACACCCCGGCGTCGCCGCAGGAAACGACACATCCTGCGTCCAGGGGGCCCCGAACGTCGGGCAAGGACATCCGGTCCATATCGAGCTGTATGGCGCGGTCCCAGATATCCGCCTCTATCTGGTCGCTGGTCAGGGGAGACCCCTCGCTGGTGTCGAAGTTGGGGCGGTAGACGGTGGTTATCCACACCTCGTCGGCAGCTAGGTGGCAAACATATCCCAGAAGGAAAGTTCGCGTCGCCAGGGACTGTGCGCTCTCGTCCCTCAGTTCCGGGTAATTCTGAAACATAGTACGGGTTCCGGTGCCAACCTCTCGCACGGAAAGCGGGGCGAAGTGGGTCTGTTCGCGAGGCCACTTGGTCATAGCGCGAATGTCGGGAGAGGTAGAGCCAAGGTAGAAGCTGCCGATATGGTCATAAACATAGCCCCAATCAAGCTGCTCAGCAACCTGATGAGCTATATAAATGTGCATGGGCAGGTTGGGCATTATGCGCGTCCTTATGCCTGGCCATGGAAGGGTTTATCCCTAACTGCCCCGGCCTCAGAGGCGTCTCTGCAACCGGACTTGGGAGACGCCGTATTTTAGCCCTTTGCAATTAGCTTGTCTAACATTCACTCCTGTCCTTGCTTAATAGACACTCCAAACAACGCTTCGTATGCGTGGGAACGGCCGTTAAACAGATAGGAGAGTTGTGAGGCCGCCACGTCTTCAGCGCCGCAGCTACGAAGGTGGTCTACGGCCTCCAGCAGCCGGTCTTTCTTCACCAGCAGGCTCACCGCGAACCAATCCTGCTCTTCGACGTTGTAAACCCGCGCCACCGTTGGGCCTCGCAACCCGGCCAAGGCCGGGCGGCCCAAAATCATCGCGCTCACTCCATTGGCGGAAGACCCCTGAACGTTGGCGGTCAGGCGGTAGTACGGCTCCGCTCGCAGATGGGCTTCCATCATTTCCGTCAGGCCGCGGGCCAGCTCTCGCGCATCCGGCGACTCCGCCAGCAATTCCGCATTTGCCAGCAGACACGCTTGGGAACTGAGGATGGTGCCGTCCTCCAACGTCTTAAGACGGTTTTCCCGCAGGGTGGTTCCGGTAGCGGTAAGGTCGGCGATGAGGTCGGCGTAACCGGCGAGCGGGGCCGCCTCCAGGGTGCCGGACGCCGGAGCCAGCGTGAAATAATTTATGCCGCGGTCGTGAAGGAATTGGCTCAACAGACGCGGATACTTAGTCGCTATACGGAGTTGCTTGCCTTCCTGCCGAAACTCCAGGGCCAAGTCGGCCAAGTCGGCCAGAGACGTTACGTCCAGCCATACGTCCGGAACCGCCAGCACCAAATCGCAGCGGCCATAGCCCAGATTGTCTACCAGCACGGCGGCCCTCCGGGCATCCTCCCGGTATTCCAGCAGCCGGTCCATTCCCGTGACGCCCAGCTCAGCGCTGCCTTCTTCCACCTTGGTGGTGATGTCGGCGGTACGCTGGAACAGCACTTCGATGCCGGGCAACGCGGGCACTGTGGCGGTGTAGCGGCGGGCGTTGGGCCGACGAACCGGCAGGCCGCAGTCCCTCAGAAAGTCCAGCGTAGGCTGGTGCAGGTCGCCATCGCTGGGCAACAACAGGCGCAACGACGGCGGAAGGCTGACGATTTCGTTCTCGCTCATTTGCGCCCTCGCCTTATCTCTTCAAGGACAGGAAGGGGATTCGTGGAGACAGCATCAGACATAATAAGTCGCGGCGCTGCCGTCATCTCCTATAACTACAATGCGCCGGAGGCCGCGGCGAGAGGCATAGGCACGAGCTTCGGCCAAGGAGCGCCCCGACACTTCCATTTCGGCGGTCTCTCCCTGCTCGCGGAGTTTCTGGGCTTCTTTCAGCGCGGCTTCGTGAGCTGCATCGCTACCAGCTATGACCAGCATACCGGAGGGTTCCGCGCTGATAGCAACGGAATCGCCGGCGGTCAATTGAACCAGCGCGTCCAGGTTATAAGCGAAGCCCAAGGCAGGCAGAAGATGCCCGCCGCCGAGGTCGCGGGCCAGACCGTCATAACGGCCTCCGCCGCCCAGAGGGCCAGGCCAGTCAGGATGCGAAACCTCGAAAATGATTCCGTTGTAGTAGGCCAACCCTCGAACTACCCCGAAATCCAGAACAATACGCCCGAACGTGTCCTGCCGTTTGGGAATCATGCTGACTAGCTGCCGCAGTCGCCCCACAGCGGCAACATCCGCCCCGGCTCGCCGCAATGCGCCGGATGCTTCTTCTAAGGCCGTCGCCGCGTCCCCCCTCACTTGGGCCAGTTCGCCGGCGACTTGCAAGGCTCTGCGCAAGCTTTCTTCGGCGTCAGGACGGCGAATTTTGCGCAGGAGTCGCTCGACCACTTCCTCCGGACTGCGCTGGCCCAGTTGATCGAGAGGGTTGGAGCGAAGCACACCTAGCAAAACGCTTCGAGCATCGTCGTCGTCGAGTCCGTGCACCGCCTGGCTCAGATAATCATCTTCGGCGGCAATGCGCCCGATTACATGAAGCCGCTGCGCATCTTCCATTAGGCCGGGAATCGCTGAGGGGCCGTCGCGCAACAAAGGCACGCTCTGCACCACAAAAGCGCGGGCGCGTTCCGACAAACCCAGCGGATCCAGCACACTGTTCAGAACGCCCAAATCTGCCAGCCGGAGCTCCCACTCCCGTAGTCCTGTCGCGCAAAGGACAGAAACCGAAACATCCAGCAATTCGACATCGGCCAGCACGCCGGAAGCTCCTAGCAACTCGCCGCCAATCTGAGTAAACTGGTCGGCGCTCCTGCCTCCCTCCAGCGCCCGCGACAGGGACGAGGCATCGAAACGGAACACCGGGCCGGAGTATTGCCAGCGGGCCGGCAGCTCGATTTCCGAGGAATGCTCCAAGTAATGGCGCATAGCCGGAGCGGTGAACTCCGGGCGCAGGCTAATTGCCCGCCCCCCGGGGTCGGTGAAGCTAAATAGCTGAGAGGCCAACTCGCCGCCGGACTTGCGCAGGAAAAGCTCAGTAGATTCCAGAAGAGGGGTTTCCAGGCCGCGGTAGCCGTAGCTGGACAGAAGGGCAGTGAGGCGGCGGTGCAACTGCTCGCGCCGGAGGAGGGCATCGCCGGTAAAATCAGACATACCGCGCAAGCGCGCCACGGATGAAACTGATTCTACGGGCTGTCGGTACATCGCCGGTTGTTATTTTACACCAGCAACAGGAGAAGTTGAAGCTAATCGGAGCATCAAAAATTTCTGGCGACTGCCAGTCTTCTCAGTCTGCCCCTACGGGTGGGCGTTCAATCCTCCGTCCACATACACCGGCTGTCCCGTAGAGTAGTCGCAGGATTCGGAACACAGATACACCAGCAACGGCCCCAAGTCTTCCGGGCTGCCTTTGCGCCGTAGCGGCGTGTAGCGCACTAACAGCTCTTCAAGCTGCTGCTCGACCGGCTGGCCGGTGGAATCGATCCAGCCCGCGCCCAAGGCGTTGACGCGGATATTGCGCTGGCCCCATTCAACGGCCAGTGAGCGGGTCAGCGAAAGCAGAGCCGCCTGGCTGGCAGCGAAAGCGGAGCCGTTTATCATCCCGCGTTCCGCCAGCTCAGATACCACGTTGACCACCCGGCCGTACTCCCGATTAGCCATACGCGGCAAAACCTGCTGGGAGAGCAGGAAAGGCATCTTGACGTTGCGGGTTTGAACTTCTTCCCAGACCAGTTGCGGAATATCAGCAAAGGGAGCGGCATACATACTGCGGCAATCGTTAACCAGGATGTCCACTCGACCGTGGCGGCGGTCTAGCTCATCCATCACGCGGGCGGCGCTCACGTCGGAACCGGGATTCATCACCGCGCCGGAACTGCCGGAGGGCAGAGCGGCCATCACCGCGTCCAGCAGGGACTGGGTACGCGCGACGGCGAACACGTCAGCACCCGCCTCGGCCAGCGCTCCCGCCAAGAACGGGGCCTCGCCGCCACCGGACGTGGCGAATACTGCTGCCTTTCCTCTTAGTCCATATTCCGGCAAAACCGGCATCTTCAGCTCCGTAATCCCCCTGTTCGGGGGAATAAAGTTAGGTCGAGGGCGCGCCTTAAATTTACGGCTCAAGCGGAATCAGAGGGGCGTGGCCCGTTGGCGTGATGCCGCCGGCCAGCCCGCCGCCGTCGGCGATTATCATTTCACCGGTCATGTAGTCCGAGGCGCTGGAAGACAAGAACACAGCCAACGGACCGAAGTCTTCCGGCTTGCCCAGTTTGCCGATGGGAAGAAAATCCCCGGAGCGGGGTAAGCTGGAAGTAGTCGCGCCCATATCTCCCGTCGGCACAAATCCGGGCACGATACTATTCGCGGTTATACCGTAGCGGGCCAGGTTGAAAGAAAGCACTCTGGTGAGCTGAATCATCCCACCCTTGCTGGTGCAGTACATATAAATGTCGCGTCCGCCCCGCATACCGAAACCCGACGCCACATTGATTATCTTTCCGTGCCCTTGATCCACCATCGGCCTGGAAACGGCGCGCGAGCAGAAGAATGCGCCTGTCAAATTCACGTCCATAATGCGATGCCAGTCTTCATCGGTTATTTCCCAGATCGGCTTGCGGACGTTGTCCTGAACTGCTCCGGCGTTATTGATCAGAACGTCTATCTTACCGAACCTGGCGATTGCCGACTCCATCAGGGCGTCAACCTGCCCGGAATCGGTTACGTCGGTGGAAACGGCGATGGCCTCGCCGCCCAGGTTTTCCACCTCTACGACAGCGGCCTCGAGCGGCCCCGAGCGACGGCCTGCGACGGCAAGAGCTGCCCCGGCGCGAGCTAGAGCGCGCACCATCGCCAACCCCAGGCCGGTGCCGCCCCCGGTTATCACTACGGATTTTCCATCGAGACTCAGCGATTCCAGCATAGCCGCTCCCCAGCTTTCCGTGGCTCCGCGATGATTAGTAATTCTTCAGAAATGACGGCGTTATTATTGCGCCGTTCCGCCGAGAGTAACGTCCCCGGCGGTAAGGGTTAAGACTGCGCCATCATCCAGGCGCAACAGAAGGTTGCCCATATCGTCCACTCCCTCGGCGATTCCTTCATAGGCATCCTTTCCGAAGGTTGCTTCCACCCGGCGTCCGGTAGTTTCCAGCAAGTCGCGCCATTCCGGCAAGGGCGACGCCCCGCGTTTCAGGCCGACATATAGGCCGTCCAAATCTGTAAGCAGTTGCCGCAACAATGATTCCCGGTCCACCTCGCGCCCGGCCGCCGCGTTGACGCTGGTAGCGAAGGCAGAAATTTCCTCGTTCTCTGAGGTGTCCAGGGTCACGTTTATGCCAATACCCAAAACAGCATAACACACCGAATCGCCCAAGACGGCGCTCTCGGCTAGGATGCCCGCCGCCTTGCGTCCGCCCAGCATTAGGTCATTGGGCCACTTGATGCGCGGGGCCAGACCGGCGACTTTACGAACGGCCCTCGCCGCCGCCACGCCGCCGATTATGCTGATGAACGGCAAATCCTGCATTTCGGGCCGAAACAGAACCGACAAAAGCACATTTCCCGGTTGGGAAACCCAACTGCGTCCCTGGCGCCCTCGACCGGCTGACTGCCGTTCGGCGATGACTACAGTCCCTTCCTCGGCGCCCTCGGTGGCCAGCCGCGCCGCCCCGTCCATCGTGGACTCAAGCTCCGGGAAGTAAAGGATGCGGCAACCAACCACGTGAGTATAGAGGCCCTGCCGAACAGCGGATGAGACCAGATTCTGCATACTATCCTACAGCAAACCCCAAGTTTCCCGGCAAGCTACCAGCCGTGCTCCATTTTGTCCCGCAGAATCTCCACCAGCCGCGCAATGGGAACTCGCGCCTGATACATGGTGTCCCGGTCTCTGATGGTGACTTGGCTATCATCTAGAGTGTCGAAATCCACAGTGACGCAGTAAGGTGTTCCGATTTCGTCCTGCCGCCGGTAGCGGCGGCCAATGCTCTGGGCATCGTCGTACTGGGCGGCGAAATGCGGGCGCAGAATGTCGTGTACCCGGCGGGCCGTGGGGGTAAGGCGCTCGTTCCGGCTAAGGGGCAGCACCGCTACGGCAATTGGGGCCAAACGCCGGTGAATTCGGGAAACAACGCGCACCGTGTTGCCGTCCGGCTCTTCGTCGTAGGCATCCAGCCAGAACGCCAGCGTCGCCCGATCAACCCCACCGGAGGGCTCAATCACATACGGGTAATAGCGGGACTGGAGTTCGTCGTCGAAATAACTGAGGTCTTCGCCGCTGAACTCGGCGTGCTGCTTCAGGTCATAATCGGTGCGGTCAGCAATGCCTTCAAGCTCGGCCCAACCCCACGGAAAGCGGTATTCGATGTCATAGCAGTCCTTGGCATAATGGGCCAGCTCGTCCAGCCCATGCCGCCTGAGACGCAGATTTTCAGCTCGGATGCCCAGACCAACGTACCATTGAAAGCGGTCGTTGACCCAACGGCCCAACCACTCCAGGTCGGTTTCCGGGCGGACAAAGAACTCCACTTCCATCTGCTCGAACTCGCGAGTGCGGAACGTGAAGTTCCCTGGGGTGATTTCGTTGCGGAAGGACTTGCCAATCTGCCCGATGCCAAAGGGGAGCTTCTTGCGGGAGGTGTTCACCACATTGGGGAAATTGACGAAGATGCCCTGGGCCGTTTCCGGCCGCAGCCAAACCTCATGGGCGGAATCCTCCACCGGACCCATAAAGGTGCGAAACATCAGATTGAAGCGGCGCGGTTCGGTGAGTTCGCCGCCGCACTCCGGGCAGCGCAAGCCGCGAGTAGCCTCGGCTGCGCCGGGGGCGGCCGGGTCAATGCCCTGCGCTTCCAGCAGATGGTCTTGCCGAAACCGCTGGTTGCATTCGCGGCACTCCACCAGCGGGTCGCTGAAATTCTCCACGTGGCCGCTGGCTTCCCAGGTTCGGGGGTGCATCAGGATGGCGGCATCAAGACCAACCATATCGTCGCGCCCGGAGATGACCGACCGCCACCAGGCTTCCTTAACGTTGCGCTTCAACTCTACTCCCAGCGGCCCATAGTCCCACGTGGAACCGAGGCCACCGTAAATCTCGCTGCTCTGGAACACGAAACCGCGGCGCTTGGACAGAGAGAGCATTTTGTCCATATCGGCGTAGGGAAGAGAGCGGGCCAAGGAACAACCTCCTGAACGTCGGGCGGATTAGAGTACGCTAAGCAACGCGAGCAGAGATGCTCATTCAGGTTAACAACGCGGCGAAAATAGCGCAATCATCCTAGCGGGCATCTGGCTAGCGGGCATCTGGCTTATTCCGTGTTCCACATCTCTCCGCCGTTTGACGCCTGCGATATGGCATAGATATTCTTGGTGTCATCCCAAATCCCCGGAGGCGTCCAATCGGAGAAACTTCGCGCTTCCTTAGTTCTACCCTAATATCCTGACCATACCTTAACCTTGGCAGTAATGACTACCCTGGTAGCAATGACTACCCTGCTGATTGCGGTAGCAACGACCTACGGCATCGCCAGCTCGCAGACCGGCAACGGGAGGTACGATACCGGCGGTGACGGGCTGATTGAAATCGAGTACCTAGAGCAGTTGAACGCCGTCCGCTATGACTTGGATGGAGATGGCAGAGCAGACAGTGAATTCAGAGAGGATGCCTACACTGCTGTATTTCCAACACCTACCGGAGCAGCAGTATGCGAAATAATTTTCGGTGGCTATGAACTTATCAGATCGCTGGACTTTGATAGCGTGGAGAGCTACGCATCAGGGATCGTCAACACCGCATGGACGACGGGTAGCGGGTGGTTGCCTATTGGCCCCACAGATAATAATGGTTTTAACGCTGCTTTTAAAGGGTAACGGATTCTCTATCTCCAATCTATTTATCAACCGTACTACATCCCTGACCGATCCAGGTGCTGTCGGCCTTTTCGCCTATACCGGCAAGCTGAGTCGAAGACACAGCTCCAGCATCATCCAAGGGGCAGGAGTCATAAATGCCGATATAACCGGGCAAAATTATGTCGGTGGTCTTGTTGGATACAACCAAGGCGCAGTGAGACAAAGCTACTCAAATGGCAAAGTGTCGAGCAAGAAAATTTGGGGATGGGTTGGCGGACTATTAGGAGTTAACTGAGGTCATTGTTGCATATGCCACTGGTACTGCATCCAGCGATGGTAATCCTAATTCCATTGTCGGTGAGTTAGTGGGGGGCAATTATGGAACAATCAGTTCTAGCTACGCTACAACCAATGTGTCTAGCCCAGGGGGCAATGGCGGTCTTGCTAGGTGGAACGGTGACACAATCAGCGCAAGTTATTCTACCGGTAAAATTACTGCTATCGCGCTTTCAAGTAGCCGCAAGTTCGATAGCTCAGGGGGCTGGTGGGGAGTAATTCAGACGGCACGATAGTGGCAAGCTATTGGGATACTCAAGCGTCAGGACTGCCAATCGGAATTGGGGAGGGTGCAACTAGCGGCTGTCAAGACAAAACAACGGTTGAGCTGATGTCGCCCACTAGCTACACTGGGATATACGGCGACTGGCGCCTTGACTTAGATAATGCCGACTAAGATTCCGATCCCATGATCGGAGCCGACGACTTTGGGGACTTTGGCACTTCACGTCAATATCCGACACTTAAAGCGGACACAAATAAAGACGGAATCGCCACTTGGTGGGAGTTTGGCCCACAGATAGGGAGTAGGCCTACCCCTACTCCCACGGCTACGGCCAAGCCAATCTCGACAGAGACACCAAGACCTATGCCATCCCCTACACCTACATCCGAATCAAGGGCAACATCCATTCCCACACCAGCAGTGCCGGTATTGGAAACTCCCACTCCCCTTGTACAGATAGTCACTGTGGTCGTAACGGCAACACCGTCGCCTAAGCTTGAAGCCACGCCTGGGTCAATAGCGGAGTCGGGTGGCGGAGCTTGCAGTCTTCCGCCCGGGGACGCACCAAGGGGCGCAACCGCGGTCAATCTGCTCCTGCTATTGGCTCCACTGGCAATGATTAGCGGGCTGAAGTTGCGAAATCGGCGCAAAGGTCTTAGAGAGCGAAGATGCCTGACGCGGAAATAGTTTTCCAGGTGCGGGAGTCTCCCGAGGCGGCTATGAAGCCAGCGCCGTTGGATACAGCATATTCACCCAGGGCGACGACTGGGATGATTTGATATACATGATGCGGGGCGCCGTGCTGTGTCATTTCGATGACAGGGAAGCTCAAGGAGCGATTCGAGTTCATTCGGTCCAGAATGAGGTAATACCCATGTGAGGATGCCCCGAATCTGTCGGGCATGGAGCTCGCAGTCTTGTTGCGGGCGGTACGGCTATAACTTCCCCTGCCGGAGAGGCAGCCATCCGCGACTTACCAGCAGCTATATGGGCTATGCCCATAACATCTCCGTTCCGCGTTCCGCGCCATAACCCGCTGGGGTTGGCACATTGGACGGTATACTGGGCGACGTAGCTGAGTATTTGGAGATTGGACAAGACGAGTTAATGCAGGAATTGTTTGGCAGGTAACCGGCAAAAGCTCCTCCATTGGTTGGGCAATCAGCGTCCTGTCGTTCCCGATAGCCCTGATGACGTCAATTCCCGCTTGACATTCCCAGCTTGGCTTGTTATATTCGGTCTCCCACCGAACTGCGTGCGGAGAATTGTCTATGCCAACAGTCAATCAGCTTGTCCGCAAAGGGCGTAAACCGGTTCGCAAGCGGACCAAGGCTCCGGCCATGCACTGGGTGCAGAACTCCCTGCGCAACCGCGTCAAGTGGGGGCCGGGTTGCCCGCAGCGGCGCGGCGTCTGCATTCAGGTGCGCACCATGACCCCCAAGAAACCCAACTCGGCCCTGCGCAAGATTGCCCGCGTGCGGCTCACCAACGGGGTCGAGGTAACGGCCTACATTGGCGGTGAAGGGCACAACCTGCAGGAGCACTCCGTGGTGCTAGTGCGTGGCGGCAGGGTCAAAGACCTTCCCGGCGTCCGGTATCACGTAGTTCGCAGCGCCCTGGACTGCGATGGCGTCAACGACCGCCGTCAAGGGCGGAGTAAGTACGGAGCGAGCCGTCCCCGCCGGAACTAGGCAGGCTTAGGGCTACATCTCTTTCAAGAACGCCGAACGCCCAAGGGCGGCGGCGTTTAGATTCTTAGGTGCAACGATATGTCGAGAAGAAGACGCGCTGAACGCCGCGCCACGGCGCCGGACCCGCGCTTCAATAACGTGGAGCTGGCCAGGTTTATCAACCGGCTGATGCTGAAGGGCAAGAAGTCCACGGCTCAGAGAGTGGCCTACAACGCTTTTTCAATAATTCAGAGCGAATCCAGCCGCGAGCCCTTAGAAGTCTTTCAGCAGGCGCTTCGCAACGCCACCCCCGCGGTGGAGGTGCGGCCCAAGCGCGTAGGCGGCGCCACCATTCAAGTTCCCACCGAGCTGCGCACAGAACGCAGCGAAGCGCTGGCAATGCGCTGGCTCATTCGGGGGGCCCGCTCGCGTAAGGGTATGCCCATGCGCCGGGGACTGGCGCTGGAGTTGATGGACGCCTCGCGCGGAGAAGGTTCGGCAGTACGCCGAAGGGAGGAATTGCACCGGATGGCCGAGGCCAACCGCGCTTTTGTTCATTACCGCCGGTAAGCCCGGCGGCCGGCGACCCCGGAAGAATGACGGACAGGTTGCTCTCCCCATTGTGCCAAGCAAGATGGATAACACCTACCCCATAGAAAAAATTCGCAACATCGGCTTTATCGCCCACATAGACGCCGGAAAGACCACCGTCACAGAGCAGGTTCTGTATGCCACTGGACGGATTCACCGCGCCGGCGGCGTAGACGACGGCACCACTGCTATGGACTGGATGCCTCAAGAACGGGAACGGGGCATCACCATCACTGCCGCCGCAACCACCGCCCAATGGCAAGACTGCCGAATCAATATCATTGACACCCCCGGACACGTGGATTTCACCGCCGAAGTCGAACGCTCTCTCCGCGTTCTTGATGGCGGCGTAGTTGTGCTGGACGCCGTTGCCGGGGTGCAGTCCCAGTCGGAAACGGTCTGGCGGCAGGCGGACACTTACTCGGTTCCCCGCATTTGTTTCGTTAATAAGATGGACCGCGTAGGCGCCAGTTACGAGCGGACGCTAGACTCTATTCGCCGCCGGCTTAACGGTAATCCGGTGCCCATTCAGTTGCCGATGGGCGAGGAAGCCGACTTTTACGGCACCATAGATTTGATTGGGGGGCGTGCCACCGTTTACCCAATAGGCCGCGCAGCCCGCAATAGCGCGGAAGACTACGAAAATATGCCCGTGCCGGCGGAGTTTGAAGAGGACTATCTGCGCTATCGTCAAGAGATGATTGAGAAAATAGTCGAAACGGATGAGCAGTTGCTCATCCGTTATCTTGAAGGCGAGGAGCTGCCGCCCGAAGATTTGCGAGACGCATTGCGCCGCGCTACCGTGGCCCGAACCTTGGTTCCGGTGCTTTGCGGCAGCGCCATCTCCGGCAAGGGCATTCACCCGCTCCTAGACGCCGTTCTGTACTACCTGCCTTCGCCTTTCGACGTGCCGCCAGTGGAGGGAGTCAATCCGCGTACCGAGGAAACTGAGCTGCGACACCCCGACGAGGACGGCCCTCTAGCCGCCCTGGCCTTTAAAGTGGCCACCGACCCTTACGTGGGACGGCTGGTATTCCTGCGAGTCTATTCCGGGCGGGTCAAATCGGGCGAGTCGGTGCAGAACGTCTCCCGCAAGGGCCGGGAGCGTATGGGGCGCCTGCTCCTGATGCACGCCAATCACCGCGAAGAACTGGAAGACGTTACCGCAGGCAATATCTGTGCCGCCGTCGGCCTGAAAAATACCTTCACCGGGGACACCATCTGCGCCAACGTCAACCAGGTCATCCTCGAACCGCCCAAGTTCCCCAGCCCGGTTGTGTCGGTAGCCATCGAGCCGATGACTCGCGCTGACCAGGACAGGCTGTCTGAAGCCCTCCGCAAGCTGTCAGACGAGGACCCCACCTTCGTAGTGCGATTCAACGAGGAAACCGGCCAGACTGTTATGTCCGGCATGGGCGAGCTGCACCTGGAAGTGCTGGTGGACCGGATGCGGCGGGAGTTCAGTGTGGAAGCTCAGGTGGGCAGGCCGCGGGTATCTTACCGAGAAACACTGACCAAACCTTACCGCTCCGATGCCAGGTTTGTCCGGCAGACGGGCGGCCACGGCCAGTATGGTCATGTAGTTGTGAACCTAGAGCCGTTGGAACAGGGCCAGGGAATACAGTTCGTCAATGAAATCGCCGGCGGCGTAATTCCCCGCGAATACATACCAGCCATCGAAAGGGGGGTGCGCGAAGCACTGGACAACGGACCGCTGGGCGGTTATCCTCTTGTAGATTTGAAAGTCACTCTGGTGGACGGCAGTTATCACACTGTGGATTCTTCGGAGATGGCTTTCCGAAGCGCCGGAATGATGGCTATCCGGGAAGGGGTCAGCAAAGCCGGCCCCATTCTTCTGGAGCCTATCGCTGATCTGGAAGTGGTGACGCCCGGCGAGTTTCTGAGCGAAGTTATCGGCGACTTGGGAACGCGCCGCGCGCAGATTCGCACCATTGAAGGACAGGATGGCATTCAGACTGTGCGCGCGCTGGCGCCGCTGGGAGAGACGTTCTCCTACACCACGGCGCTGCGCTCCATAACCCAGGGACGGGCCTCATATACCATGGAGTTCCGTCATTACGAGCCGGTTCCCGAAGGGTTGCTCCGAACCCTGCTCTAGCCTGTCGGCGGGAGCTATTGGGACAGATTCGGCGCAGCTTTTCGGGTTTAATTTTTTGACGCAGTTGCGGACCGGGCGAACCGAGTCCAGAGAATTGAAGAAGGCGTATGCAAGCAAGGCAGAAAGTCAGGATCATCCTGAAAGCGTTTGACCACAAGATGCTGGATACTTCCACCGGCCAGATTGTGGAGACCGCCGAACGAACCGGGGCCAGGGTCGCCGGGCCGGTGCCTCTGCCTACTCACATACGCCGTTTCTGCGTTATCCGGGGGCCGCACGTGGACAAGGACTCTCGGGAGCATTTCGAGATACGAACCCACAAGCGGCTGATTGACATTCTGGAACCTACCTCCAAAACGATAGATTCGTTGACCCGGCTGAATCTTCCCGCCGGTGTTGACATATCTATTAAACTGTAAATTCCCGATTCGCGTTTCAGGCGTTATCTTTGCAGTCGAAATCCGGTAGGGCCCGGTGAGACTTAAGCCGGGCGCCAAGCTGTTGAAAATTCAAGGCTGGTCTAAGGATGCTTCAGGGATTTCTTGGCAAGAAAATAGGCATGACCCAGCTTTTCCGGGACAATGGCAGCATTGTTCCGGTGACGCTAATTGAGGCGGGCCCCTGCGTCGTTACCCAGGTTAAGACCAAAGACAACGACGGCTACGAGGCAGTGCAATTGGGATTCGGCGCGGCGAAAAGGCCTAACAAGCCAATGCAGGGTCATTTCCGCCCCAGCCAGGCCAGCCGCTACCTGCGGGAAGTCCAAGCGGACGATCCATCGGAGTTTTCTGTAGGGCAGACCATCAGCCTGGATATCTTCGCTGAAGGCGAGAAAGTGGACGTCATTGGCCGCTCCAAGGGTCGCGGCTTTGCCGGCACCATGAAGCGGCACGGCTTCGGAGGCGGCCCCCGCACTCACGGCCAGTCCGACCGCGCTCGCGCTCCCGGGTCCATCGGCGGTGGCACTACGCCGGGCAAGGTGTTCAAGGGCCTGAAGATGGCCGGACACATGGGTAACCGCCGAATTACCGTAAAGGGACTGGAAATTGTGAAGGTGGACACCGACCGGAATATCCTAGCCGTAAAGGGAGGGATTCCTGGCGCTCCCAACAGCCTGGTGCAAATCCGCCGGGCAAGCTGACCCATCCGGCGGCAAACGGCCCACGGGGGCCAAACGCATAGGAATAATATGCAAATCGCAGTCAGAAATCAGTCGGGGAATACGGTCGAGAGCATCGAACTCGATGACCTCGTCTTCAACATGCCGATGAACCGCTCGCTGGTCCATCAGGCAATGGTCATTTATCAGTCCAACCGGCGCCAGGGAACCCATGACACGAAAACCCGCGCCGAGGTTTCCGGCGGCGGACGCAAGCCGTGGATACAAAAGCACACAGGCCGCGCCCGCCAGGGCAGCACCCGCTCGCCCCACTGGCGGCACGGCGGAGTGGTTTTCGGCCCGCATCCCCGCAGTTACCGCAAAGCCATTCCCAAGCGGATGCGCCGCGCCGCCCTCCGCTGTGTCCTGTCGGAGAAAGCGCGAAACGACCGGATTGTATGCCTCGACTCCATGGACAATATAGACGGCAAGACCCGTTCTATGTCCGGGTTGCTCTCGCGCCTGAACATTTCCGGTTCAGCGCTGATAGTCACTCTGGAAACCAATCCTGACGTGGTGCAAGCCGCCAGCAATCTCAAGAAGTTATATACCTTGCCGGTAAATCAGTTGAACGCTGAAATACTGCTTTCCCGGGATACTGTTATTATGACCGTGGACGCTGCCCGGTGGGCCGAGGATACGTTGGCTTCCGAACCCCACGGCCGCCGAGGGCGCAAGTTCGCCCACTCATCCGCCGGAGAAGAAGCGACGGAAATCGCCGGCTCAGAGGATGGTGAGTAGCATGGATATTCACCGCGTGCTGGTAAAGCCGACGATAACGGAAAAGAGCACCATTCTTCAGGAGTCGGGAAAGTACACCTTCGAAATCGCTCCGAGAGCCAACAAAGTCCAGGTCAAGGAAGCGGTGGAGAAAAGCTTCGGCGTCGAAGTCGAAGACGTTAATATCTCCAAACTGCGGGGCAAGCGGAAACGCTATGGTCCCCGCTCCGTGAAGCAGCCCGACACGAAGAAAGCGGTCGTTACCCTCAAACCGGGCAATCGCATCAACCTTATAGAAGGACTGTAAGGCGGAATTCAATGCCCTTGAAGAATTACAGACCAATTACGCCGGGAACCCGGAATGCGGTGCGGGCCTCCTTTGAAGAGCTGACCACCAATAAACCGGAAAAGTCCCTTATCTCCCGCAAGAAGAACCACGCCGGACGCAACAACCGGGGGCGCATCACCGCCTATGGCCGTGGCGGAGGCTCGCGGCGGATGTACCGCGAGGTCGATTTTAAGCGCAAGAAGGATGGCGTCCCAGGCCGAGTTCGCTCCATCGAGTATGACCCCAATCGCACCACCCGCATCGCCTTGATTTTCTACGCCGATGGCGAGAAAAGCTATATCCTCGCTCCCCATGGGCTGTCCGTGGGCGATGTAGTTCAGTCCGGCCCAGACGCAGAGGTGAGTTTGGGTAATTCCCTGCCGCTGACCAACATCCCGACGGGCACAGTAGTGCATAACATCGAACTGACTCCGGGCCGCGGGGGGCAGTTGGTTCGGGGTGCTGGAACAGGCGCGCAAGTGCTGTCTCGCGAGGGCGAGTATGTGCTGATCCGCCTGCCTTCCGGGCAGATGAGGCGCATCCTGTTGCGGTGCCGGGCCAGCGTAGGGCAGCTTTCCAACCCGGATCACAAGAACGAGAGCCTGGGCAAGGCCGGGGCGTCAAGGCATATGGGCCGCCGGCCCCATGTGCGCGGCGTCGCCAAAAACCCAGTGGATCACCCTCATGGCGGCGGTGAAGGCCGCTCTCCCATCGGAATGCCCGGCCCCAAGTCCCCCACGGGTAAACCCACTCTCGGCCACAAGACGCGCAACAAAAAGAAAGCGTCGAGCAAGTTTATCGTGCGCCGGGGCAGGAGACGCTAAAATGTCCCGTTCGATAAAGAAGGGGCCATACATACATCCCAAATTGATGAAAAAGGTGGAGCAGGTGCAGCGCTCCGGAGCCAATACGGTCATCCGCACCTGGTCGCGGGCTTCGATGATTATGCCCGAAATGGTCGGGTTGACCATCGGTGTGCACGATGGGCGCCGGCACGTTCCCGTATTCATCACTGAGAATATGGTGGGGCACCGGCTGGGGGAGTTCTCGCCAACCCGAACTTACCGCGGGCACGTGGCCCGCTCAGAACGCTCCAGTAGGGTGAGGTAATGGTTTGCCGCCAGTTCGTGCAGTAGCAAAACAGCTTGGGGCTTCTCAGAAAAGGCTCAAGCCCATATTGGACCTGGTCCGCGGCCAGCGCGTGGACGACGCCCTGAACACACTTCGGTTTTTGCCGTCCCCTTGGGCCAAACCGGTGGCTAAAGTGGTCGCGTCTGCCGCAGCCAATGCGGAAAACAATATGCTGATGGACCGCGACAACCTGCGCATAGTTCAGATTACCGCCGATAATGCCCCATCGCTGAAACGCTTTCGTCCCAGGGCCAGAGGGCGAATCGGACGTATCACCAAACGTAGCAGCCACGTCACCGTGGTGGTGGACGAAGACGAGGAATAGGAGACTGAGGAATGGGCCATAAAACCCATCCATACGGCTTCCGGCTGGGAATAATCAAGGACTGGAAGGCGCATTGGTACGCCCCCAACGGTTCGGGGTACCGTAGCCTGGTCAAGGAAGACCTGAAGCTGCGCGAAAGCATACGGAACGAGTACCGAGGCTTTTCCGACGCCGGCATCGCCCGAGTCGAAATCGACCGGGGCGCTCAGGACAGCGAAATTAACATTTACTCGGCCCGGCCCGGCATACTGATAGGGCGCGACGGGGAGCGGGTGAAGAACCTGCGAGCCAAGTTGGAATCAATCACCGGAAGCCGCGTTCATCTCAATATCAACGAGATTGAGCAGCCGGAGATAGACGCCTATCTGGTAGCCCGCAACGTGGCCGACCAGTTGGAACGCCGGGTGGCCTACCGGCGGGCTATGCGCCAGACGGCTCAGCGGGCTATGCAGGCCGGCGCCGAAGGCATCAAAATTATCGTCAAGGGCCGCATTTCCGGCTCTGAGATAGCCCGAACCGAAAAAATGATGATGGGGCAGGTCCCGTTGCATACCCTAAGGGCCAACATCGACTATGCCATTGCTGAAGCTCACACCATCATGGGTAGGGTCGGTGTCAAGGTTTGGATTTACACCGGCGAGGTTATGCCCTCGCAGGCCGAGGAAGCAGCGGAGCTGGAAACTATCGAAGTCACTGTTCAGGCCGGTGAGCCGGACGTGAATTTGGAGCAGTTGCTCGACGAGAACCTAACGTAGCCGGGCATAGCCTGGCTTGAACCCTAAACTCCCGGGAGAATGGCAATGCTTTCACCCAAGCGAACCAAGTACAGGAAGCAGTTTCGTGGACGTATGCGTGGGACTGCCGTAACCGGCAGCAGCGTAACCGCGGGCGAAGTTGGCCTGAAAGCTATGGAACCGGGCTGGATTACGGCCCGCCAGATTGAATCGGCCCGTATCGCTGTGACCCGCCACCTAAGGCGCGGCGGACAGGTCTGGGTGCGGGTATTTCCCGACAAGTCTGTAACCAAGAAACCCGCCGAGACCCGTATGGGCGGCGGCAAGGCTGCCGTGGATTACTGGGTCGCCGTGGTCAAACCGGGGCGCGTTCTCTTCGAGGTCGCCGGCGTGCCGCAGGAGGACGCCGTTGAGGCTCTGCGTCTAGCCTCTCAAAAGTTGCCTCTGGCTACCAAAACCGTGTTCCACGACCGGCTGGCAACTGCCGCCAGTAACGCCGCCGTCGCCTAACTGAATTATGCGTATACACGAAGTACGAGAACTGAGTGACGAACAGCTCCAAGAGGAGTTGGATAAGGCTGGCCGTGAGCTGATGAATCTCAGGTTCCGCGCCGCGACTAATCAGCTGCCCAACTCCAATGAACCGGCATCCGTTCGTAAGACCATCGCCCGCCTGCGTACCGTCATCCGCGAGCGGCAGATGTTGGAGGGCCGCTAGTGGTTGCCTCGAACCCTTCTCAGAGAAACCGGCGCAAGGTGCGCACCGGATCAGTGGTGCGAACCAAGCAAGACAAAACCGCCATCGTGGAAATGGTGTGGAAGCAACGCCATCGCCTTTATCATAAGCAGGTACGGCGGGTGGCCCGTTTCTATGTTCATGACCCGGATAACCAATGCCAGATCGGCGATTTGGTGCGCATCGAGGAGACCCGGCCCATTTCTAAAACCAAGCATTGGCGATTGCTGGAAATTCTGGAGCGTCGCCAGGTGGCCGAGGTGCGGCCCATCGAGCTGGAAAGGGATGCGGCCACTGCCGCCGAAGCGGAAGAGGACGATGCTCTGCTGATAATGGATGAGGACATCGACCCGGACATCCTAAATCAGCTAACGGCGAGCAGCGGAGATTTAGAGGACGAAGAAGACGATTAAGGCAACCGGCCGGGGTATAGCCCGGCCCATTGAGGAATACCGGAATGATCCAGACCTATACCAGGCTTACGGTGGCGGACAACAGCGGAGCGAAGGTTATCCGACTGATAAACATCCCCGGCAGCAGCCGACGCAGGTATGCCGGCGTGGGCGACGTGGTGGTGTGCAACGTCCGCGAGGCAGCGCCCAATTCCCCGGTGCGCAAGGGCGATGTCGTTCGCGCCGTGGTTATCCGGCAGGCTCAGGCCCGCAAGCGCCCCGATGGCACATACATCAAGTTCGATGACAACGCAGCGGTGCTTATTTCAGAAAACCTCAACCCTAGAGGCACTCGCATTTTCGGGCCCGTGGCCCGCGAGCTGCGGGAACGCGGGTTCATGCGCATCGTGTCGCTGGCCCCGGAGGTGGTCTAATGCGAATTCGCACCGGCGACACCGTGTTGGTGATAGCCGGCCGGGATAAAGGCAAGACAGGCCGGGTTGAGCGGAATTATCCACGCGATGACCGGGTGATTGTCGAAGGCGTCAACATAGTTACCAGGCATATGCGGGCCCGGCCCGGCATCCGCCAGTCCGGGCGTATCCAGAGAGAAGCCCCGCTCCATGTTTCCAATGTCGTACTCATTTGCAATAAGTGCAATCAGCCCACCAAACCCCGTATAACCTTTCTGGAAACAGGGGTAAGGGTTCGCAGTTGCCCTAAGTGTCAGGAAGTGATCGACGATGCTCGATGACGAAACTCAACAGCAGAATACCGAATCCTCACCGGCGGCGGAAAGAAGCGGCGGAGGGCGGCCCCGGCGCCAGCGCGGCCAAGGCGATTCAGCGGCCGCCGTTGCCGAACCGGATACCACAACTCCGGTTCCTAGACTGAAAGAGCAGTTCCGCAACGAAATAGTTCCGCAGATGATGCGGGAGTTCAGTTACTCCAATCCGATGGAGGTGCCGCGCCTCCAGAAGATTGTCCTTAATGTCGGTCTAGGCGAAGCGCTGGTTAACGGACGCGCTCTGGAAGCGGCTACCCAAGACTTGACCGCCATCAGCGGTCAGAAGCCGATAACTACTCGCGCCCGCAAGTCCATCGCCGGGTTCAAGATCCGGCAGGGCAACGCCATAGGGGCGGCAGTGACCCTGCGGGGCGACCGGATGTACCATTTTCTGGACCGGCTGGTGAATACCGCCCTGCCTCGCATCCGCGACTTCCGAGGCATTCCCCGGCGCGGGATGGACGGGCGCGGCAATTTCTCCATCGGCATCCGGGAACAGATTATCTTTCCGGAAATAGACTATAACTCCATAGACAGGATTCGCGGGCTCCAGGTGACTATCGCAACCACGGCGCGCAACGATGCCGAGGCGATGCGGCTACTGGAGCTTTACGGATTCCCGTTCATCCGCGAAACCTAGCCGATACCGAGCTTGTCGAAGGGGGCAAGGAGTGGCCAAGACATCCCAGATACAGAAGTGGCTCAAGAAGCCCAAGTACTCGGCGCGGGCCTATAACCGGTGCAATCGCTGCTTCCGCCCCCGGGCCTATATTCGGCACGCTGGCCTGTGCCGTATCTGCTTCCGGGAACTCGCCTTGACTGGTGAACTTCCAGGCGTGCGCAAGGCCAGTCTGTAAAGCGCTGAAACCCGGAAAGACACCGGCGATAATTCCGCCTGAACCATCCCCTCCAGTATAGGGAGACGAAACGCAGATGCCCATAAGCGATCCCATAGCCGATATGCTGACCCGTATACGTAATGCCATTCAGGCGCGCCATGATTCGGTGATGATGCCCCATTCCAAGATGAAATTGGCTATCGCCAGGATATTGAAGGAAGAGGGATTCATCCGCGACTTCGACACTCCGCGCGGTCAGGCCCATCCCACTCTGCGCTTGCATCTGTCCTACCGCGAAGGAAGGCAGTCGGCGATTGCCGGATTGAAGCGCGTCAGCAGACCGGGCCTGCGAGTCTATGTCGGCAAGGGCGAGATTCCGCGAGTGTACGGCGGTTTGGGATTAGCCGTCGTTTCCACCTCCCGCGGAGTAATGGCAGGCCGCCAGGCATGGCGCGAAGGCATCGGAGGAGAGTTGCTCTGTTATGTCTGGTAACGAAAACGGCAAAGATAAACCGGCTGGCCGAACGCTGTCCCGCATCGGACGCAAGACTATTCCCATTCCTAGCGGTGTCGCCGTGGATGTCGGTTACGGGGAAGTAACGGTCACGGGACCACGGGGTGTCCTTACCCAGAGCTATCATCCCGACGTGGTGGTCCGGGTGGAGGACGATCAAATCGTTATTGAACGGCTGACCGAGCGAAAGTTCCACCACGCCCTGCACGGGTTGACTCGCAGCCTGGTGGCTAATGCCGTCGTCGGCGTAACGGACGGATATTCCAGAACGCTGGAACTGATGGGTGTCGGATATCGGGTGCAGGCCGCCGGAGACGGCGTGATATTGAACGTGGGCTACAGCCACCCAGTGGAAATTCACCCCCCAGAGGGCGTGACCATGGAAGTGGAAGGAAATAATCGAATCCACGTCCGGGGCATGGATAAGCAAAAGGTGGGGCAATTGGCCGCTCGGGTGAGACGGGTCAGGCCTCCTAATGCTTACAAGGAAAAGGGCATCCGCTATCAAGGTGAAATGCTCCGCTTCAAGCCGGGGAAGTCAGCAGCACGCAAAGCGTAACAATCAAGTTTCCTCTATTTCCGAGAGAGGTTAGGGTGAGGGCGCGATCCTAATATGCCTAAAGATAAGAACGCCAGACATTTGCGAAGGGTGCGGCAAGCGCGCGTTCGCAAGAAGGTTACGGGAACCCCGGAACGCCCCCGGCTTTCGGTTTTCCGTAGCCTGAAGCATATATACGCCCAGGTCATTGATGACACGACCGGGCATACCTTAGCCGCCGCCTCCAGCCAGGAAGCGTTGAAGTCCGACGCTGAATCAGCCTCAGGAACCAAGACCGAAGTGTCCACCGCTGTAGGCAAGGCTCTGGCCCACCGGGCGTTGGCCGCCGGCGTAACCCGCGTAGTCTTCGACCGGGGCGGCTGCAAGTATCACGGCCGGGTCAAGGCCCTGGCCGACGGTTCCCGCGAAGGCGGGCTGCAATTCTAGCTCGATATTAACGTCATTCCCGCAGAGCGCGGGAACAGGAGGTACGGACCTCAGATGGTACAAGCCCCACCAAGCAGACGTGGCGGACAAGGCAGGGGAGGCCCCGGTCGCTCCGGCCCACCCGGACAGAACAGGCAACAGCGTGGCGAAGGCGGCGGAGAAGGACGAGGGCGCGGCCCTCGGGATGGTCGCCCGCCCCGGGAGCGAGCCCCGCGGGAAGACGATTCCGGCGGGTTCTCCGAGCGCGTGGTCTACACCCGGCGTATCGCCAAGGTCGTGAAAGGCGGCCGTCGCCTCCGGTTCAACGCCCTCGTAGTGGTGGGCGATGGACAAGGCACCGTCGGAGCTGGCTTGGGCAAGGCTTTGGCCATTCCGGACGCGGTCCGCAAGGGAAACGCCGTCGCCCGCCGCGAAATGGTGACGTTGCCATTGCGGGGCAGCACCATTCCACAACAGATAACGGTGAAGAAGGGCGCTACCATAGTCCTTATCAAGCCTGCCCGAGAAGGAACCGGGGTTATCGCCGCCGGAGCCATGCGCGCCATACTGGAGCTAGGCGGCGTCAAGGACGTGGTGGGCAAATCCATGGGATCGCGCAATCCCATCAACATCGTCTATGCCACCATGGAGGCCCTGAGACAGTTGAAAGACCCGGCTACCGAGTTGGCCAGGCGGGGCGTGCGCCCCTCTCGCGCTCCAGACCCTGAACCCGCGCAAGCGGCCAATCCGGAAGCCGAAGAACAGCCGGCTGCCGTATAAGAAGCGGCCCCAATCCTCCCGCCGTTCCTGCGGCGTCAGGGAACAGGATACAAGGACAGATCAATGTCGCAACTGAAAATCACTTGGACGCGAAGTTGCATTGGCCGGCCCGGGAACCAGCGGGAAATCATTCGTTCCCTGGGCCTGCACCATTTGCATGACACCGTAGTCCATCAAAATTCTCCCACCATCCGCGGCATGGTAAGGAAGGTGGAACATCTGGTGCGGGTTGAGGAGGTGGAGAGTTAATTATGATGCACCATCAAGTAGCACCTTCCAGGGGGGCGCGCCGCAACCGTAAGCGTGTCGGCCGCGGCGACTCCGCCGGTCAGGGCAGCACGGCCGGGCGAGGCATGAAGGGTCAGAAGTCCCGCTCCGGTCGAGGCCCTCGCGTTGGCTTTGAAGGCGGCCAGTTGCCCATAATCAAGGGGCTTCCCATGCGCCGCGGCTTCACTAACATTTTCAAGACCTATTATTCGTTGGTGAAACTGGAAACGCTGGATATGTTCCAGGCCGGCGAGACGGTCACGCCCGAAGTCCTGGTTGAGCGCGGTTATGTCCGCAACCTCAATCGCCCAATCAAGGTGGTTGGCGGGGGAGAACTGAACAAGCCGCTGAACGTAGTAGCCCACAAGTTCACCCGCTCGGCCCGCGAGGCAATCATGGCTGCCAATGGCACGGCGGAGGAAACAGCCGCGCTATGATGGCTACCGAGACTCAGGGAGGCCGGTTCCCCAGGCTGCTTCAGGCGGCCATAGACGCCTTTAGCATCCCGGATTTGCGAGCCAAGATACTGTTCACCTTGGCGGCCTTGGCGCTCTACCGATTCATCGCCCATATACCGTTGCCGGGAATCGACCAAGTACAACTCGACAATCTTTTCCGAAACAACGAACTATTGGGATTCCTGGATCTCTTTAGCGGCGGCGCCCTCAGCCGGATGAGTATCGTCGCCCTCGGCGTCTTTCCTTATATCACCGCGTCCATTGTAATCCAGTTGCTGACCCCGGTGATTCCTCAGCTTCAGGAACTGTCTCGGGAGGGAGAGGCTGGCCGGGCAACGATGAATCGGATAATCCATTGGATTACCGTGCCTATCGCCCTAGCTCAAGGCTACGGTCAGCTAGTGCTGCTCCAGCAAAGTAATGTACTGACTAACGTAGGCTTTACCGGCGACGCAGCGCTGCCTACGCTGGCGGCTCTGTTCTCCATCACGGCCGGCACTATGTTCTTGGTATGGTTGGGCGAGATGATAACCGAACGGGGCATCGGCAATGGCATCTCGTTGATTATTTTCGCTGGTATCGTGGCTGGGTTCCCTAGCCTCCTTACTCAAGGTTTCCTAGACCGGGACAATGTGCTGGGCATTGGTTTCTTCGCCATTATCGGCGTGATGATTATCGCGCTGATTGTGCTTTTCAACGAAGCCCATCGCCGCATTCCGGTGCAATACGGGCGCAGTATTTTCCGCGGCGGGAGGATGTACCGCCAGAGCGGCGCCACATACCTGCCGTTGCGAATCAATTCAGCGGGGATGATTCCCCTCATTTTCGCCTTCTCCATCGTGATTCTGCCCGGCACCATTGCCACGTACTTCGCTACCAACACCTCTTGGGTGGGCGATGTCGCTAACTTCTTCGCTGTGCTGCTGGTTCCTACATCCCCGCTGTATTGGGCGATGGTGTTCATCCTGGTGGTGCTTTTCACCTTCTTCTATACGCTGGTGATTTTCAATCAACAGAACCTGGCGGAAAATCTCCAGCGCAACGGCGGTTTCGTGTTGGGCATAAGACCAGGCAGACCGACGCAGGACTACCTCAACCGCGTGATTGTCCGCATAACCATGGGCGGCGCCCTGTTTTTGGGGTTCATCGCCATCGTGCCTTATCTGGCGTCGCTGGTGACCGGCGTGCAGGCAATTTCCCTGAGCAGCACCAGCCTTCTGATTATGGTGGGCGTCGGCCTGGACACTCTGCGCCAATTGGAAGCCCAGTTAATGATGCGAAATTATGAGGGGTTCCTGAGATAATCGTGGCGGAAAGTCTGAGACTCGTGCTCTTCGGTCCCCCGGGGGCTGGCAAAGGCACTCAAGCGCAGTTGCTGGTGGAGCGCTATGAGCTCTCTCACGTAAGCTCGGGGGATATATTTCGCCACAATTTGCGTCAGGGAACGCCGTTGGGCCTCCGGGCGAAGGAGTACATGAACCGGGGGGAATTAGTGCCGGACGATGTTGTCATAGACATCATGCTGGACCAGATAATGTCCATCCCCGCAAAGAACGGCTTCATTCTGGACGGCTTTCCTCGCAACACCCGCCAGGCAGAGGAACTGGAGCAAGCGCTGACTGCCCGCGATCGAGACATAGGCCGCGTGCTGCATATCGATGTTCCCGAAGACGAACTAGCCCGACGGCTAGGCGGACGTTACGTGTGCCGCGAATGCCAGGCCCCGTATACCCTCGAGGGAGAGCCGGAGGCCCCAGCCTGCGAGCGTTGCAGCGGCGAGCTATATCAGAGGGACGACGACCGGCCGAAAGCAGTCCAGCGGCGAATAGACGTTTACCGCCAAGAGACTATGCCGGTTCTGGATTTCTACCGCGCCCGCGGCCTGCTGAGCGATATCCCCGGCCAAGACACGGTAGACGGCGTGTTTGTCAGTATTGTGAATGCCCTTCTAGTTCGATATGAAAACCTTCGACTTTCCAATAATTGTAATTGAAGGTAGAATAGTAAAATGAATAAACAACGCAAAAAAGGAACCGCTTCCACCTCGCCTTCATCATACTCCGGCGGGATAACCATAAAGTCTCAGCATGAGCTGGACCTGATGCGAAAAGCGGGGGAGATAGTCGGCGGCACGCTGGATCTCCTCAAAGCGTCAGTTCAGCCGGGTATGACCACCCGCGACCTAGACCGTATAGCTTTTAAAGAAATCACCCGCCGCGGAGCGGCACCTACCTTTAAGGGCTACCGGGGCTTCCCGGCTACCATATGCTCATCAGTTAATGAAGAAATAGTTCATGGCATCCCTAGTAAGCGGGTAATCAAGGAAGGCGACGTCGTTAAGGTTGACGTGGGCGCGACCTACAACGGCCTTATCGGAGACGCAGCAGTGACTATCGCCGTGGGCGAGATTGATGAAGCGTTGCTGGCCTTGATTGAAGATACCCGGATGGGTCTGGAAGCGGGCATCAAGGCTGCGGTTCCGGGCGCTCGCGTGGGCGACATCGGGGCCGCGGTACAGGCTTATGGTGAATCCAGAGGCTACGGCGTGGTCCGCGAGTTCACCGGACATGGCGTGGGCCGCTTTCTGCACGAGGACCCCCAAGTGCCTAATTACGGGGTCGCCGGACGAG
Source organism: Dehalococcoidia bacterium (assembly GCA_965199995.1). GTDB lineage: Bacteria > Chloroflexota > Dehalococcoidia > Lucifugimonadales > UBA3495 > VXOI01. The sequence goes on from OZ241328.1 coordinate 1,536,497, forward strand.
GGGCTCTGCTCCGGCCGGGAATGTGCATCGCCATTGAGCCGATGTTCAATATGGGCGATTGGCGCACCCGAGTTATGAATGACCAGTGGACGGTAGTAACGTCAGATGGTAAGCTGTCCTCTCATTTTGAGCATTCTATAGCCATCACCGAGCAAGGGCCGGAAATTCTGACTGTGCATAGTTAGACTGCCCTCAACGGCGCGCGGCCCAAGTAAATTTATCGTAACCCCGAAATTCAATCCGCAAGAGGTTTTATGGCAAAGAAACAGGCGATAGAAGTCGAAGCCAGCGTTAAGGAAGCACTGCCTAATGGTATGTTCCGCGTAGAGTTGCCTAATGACCATGAGGTGCTGGCCCATGTGTCAGGCAAAATCCGCATGAACTTCATTCGCGTGCTGCCCGGAGACCGGGTGCTGGTAGAGTTGTCGCCATATGACCTTACTCGCGGGCGCATAACCTATCGTTTCAAGTAGCTCCGCTTTCTCCGCAAAGAATCAGCCAAGCCAGGGATGCCAGTTCAGGGTGTTAATAGTCGCCCTACACTGTCTGTTCATCCCTAGGGCATAGGGGCGCCAAATGAGAGTTACAGCTTCGGTCAAGCCGCGGTGCGATAAGTGCCGGGTTATAAAGCGTAAGGGCGTGGTCAGAATTATCTGTGTCAATGCACGCCATTCCCAACGCCAAGGCTGACCAGAATATCTATACTGGCCCTTCTATTCATAGGGCAGAAGGACTCCCCATCTGAAGGAGGCAAACGTGGTTCGCATAGCCGGAGTAGACGTACCGGACCGCAAGAGGGCGCACGTAGCCCTGCGGAGCATCTACGGCATAGGGCCCAAGTTGGCCGCTGAAATCATTGCCAAGGCCGATCTCGATACTGAAATGCCGCCTCGCATGAATGAGCTCAGCGAAGCCCAAGTTAACCGCATTCGCGAACTGGTCGACCGGGAATATATTTCCGAGGGCGACCTGCGGCGCGAGGTAAACCAGAATATCCGCCGACTGATGGACATCGGCTCCTATCGAGGTCTGCGCCATCGCCGCAACCTGCCTGTCTCCGGGCAGCGAACCCGCACCAACGCCCGCACGCGCAAAGGCCCCCGCCGCACTGTAGCCGGCCGCGGCCGGCGCACCGGCGGAAAGAAGTAGTACCTTCTTTCCCTTTGATAGGGCTCTTGATAAATTTCCCTCTCCCTATTGGGGAGAGGGTCAGGGAGGGGGGCGAATGCCCAGACCCAGAACCAGACGCAGGGAAAGGCGTTCCGTGCCGCAAGGCCGGGCGTATATTTACTCCACTTTTAACAACACGCTGGTGAGCATCACCGACCCGCAAGGCAATGTGATTGCTTCAGCCAGCTCGGGTGCGGTCGGCTTCAAAGGCTCCCGCAAAGGCACCGCTTTCGCCGCTCAGAGAGCCGCAGAACAGGCGGGCCGCCGGGCCGGCGAGGCCGGTATGCGTCATATCGACGTCTTCATAAAGGGGCCAGGAGCCGGACGGGAAGCCGCTATCCGCTCGCTGCAAGGGGTGGGCCTAGTGGTCACCAGCATACGCGACGTGACCCCCATCCCGCATAATGGATGCCGTCCACCCAAGCGAAGGAGAGTGTAGGTCAACATTTATGGGAAGATACACAGGGCCGGCCTGCCGTTTGTGCAGGCGTTCCGGCGAAAAACTGTTCCTAAAAGGCGACCGCTGCTTTACTCCGCGTTGCTCCTTCGAGAAGCGCCGTAATCCTCCGGGAAATGTCTCGCGCCGCCGCCGGCGCCCTTCAGACTATGGCGTTCATCTGCTGGAAAAGCAGAAGGCCAAGTACATTTATGGCGTGCTGGAATCCCAGTTCCGCAAGTATATGACCGAAGCCTTCAACACCCCCGGCGTCACCGGCATGAATCTCTTGCGCAGCCTGGAACGCCGCCTCGACAACGTGATATTCCTCCTCGGCTTCGCGGATTCCCGCAAGCAGGCCAGGCAACTGGTTTTGCACGGCCATTTTCAAGTTAATGGGCGCAAAACCGACATACCGTCCTATTCCGTAAAGGCGGGCGACGCAATCACGTGGAAGGAATCTAACAAGACCACCGATTTTTTCACCGACCGAACTAGCGGGCTGCCAAAGCGCCCCGTGCCGGCCTGGCTGGCCCTGGATGTCAGTGAGATGTCCGGGCGAGTGGTCTCGTTGCCTTCGGATGATGAACTGCAGACTGCGCTGGATTCCCGCCTGATCGTTGAGTTTTACTCGAGGTAATTGGGAGTCAATGCTAGACACTTTCGTTGTTCCGGCCGTTGGGCTGGAAACAGGGGTAAATGACCCCCCCAAACCGGAAATCCGCGTGATTGACGCCGATGATTCCGACGGCTCTTACGGGATGATCGCTGTCGAGCCGTTGGATCGCGGCTTCGGACAGACCATCGGCAATCCGCTGCGCCGCATATTGCTCAGTTCTACTCCGGGAACGGCCATCACTTGGGTCAGAATCGAGGACGTCGTTCACGAATACATGGCTATTCCCGGCGTCAAAGAGGAGGTGATGGAACTCCTCATCAATATCAAGGGCATACGTATCCGCTCCAATGCCGTGCGACAGGGCAAAATGCGCCTCAATGTCAAAGGAGAAGGCCGCGTGTGCGCCGGCGACATTGAGACCTCGCCCGAACTGGAAATCGTCAATCCAGAGTTGCACTTGGCAACCCTAGACAGCGATGACACCGGCCTTTCCATCGAGTTCAACGTGGAGAACGGAGTGGGCTACCGCGCCGCGCAACCCGGCGAAGACGGGGCAAGCGTACCCACCGGGGCCTTGCCAGTGGATGCGGTTTTCAGCCCGGTTCGCAAAGTGAATTTCAGGGTCGAACCTACTCGCGTCGGCCAGAACACCAACTATGAACGGCTATTGCTGGAAGTATGGACCGATGGCGCGATAAGGCCAGTTGAGGCGGTGCAACAAGCCGCCGAAAAACTGGTTGAACACTTCTTTCTGTTCAGTAAGCTCAGTCGCGCTGCGGAACGCGGCGTAGAACGGACGCCCCGAGTGGTGTCCCCCGAAGTCTATCAGACTCCCATAGAACGGCTGGAGCTATCCCCGCGCACTCTTAATTGCCTCAAGCGCGCCCAGATAAACCGGGTGGGTGAAGTACTGGAGATGTCCGACGAGGATTTGCTGAAGATACGAAACTTCGGCGAAAAATCTTTGGTCGAATTACAGGAGAAGCTGGTCGAGCACGGTATCACCACCAGTGCCCGGACTACGGAAACTCCTTCCCCAGCCGGCGAGGTTCCCGCCATTTCCGCCGAAGATCTGGACGAACTGATGGGCAGCAACTCCGACGTCGCTACTTTGCCCGCCGGAATGTCCTTCGCGGAGACCGGGGAAGCGCAAGAAGAACCTGAAGAGCAGGATGTCGACGCCTTCATCTCTGCCGACGAAGAAGATTAGGGAGATTTACCGAAATGGCTACCCACCGCGTCTCAGGGCGCCGATTGAGCCGGTACAAGGACCAGCGCAAGGCATTGATGCGCGGCTTGGTCTGCGAGCTGATAAAGCACGAGCGAATTACAACCACCTTGGCCAAGGCTAAGGAAACCCGAATCGTCGCCGAAAAACTGATTACCCACGGCAAGAAGGGTAGCCTGCACCACCGGCGGCTTGCCTTGGCCCAGATTCCCAACAAGGGTGTGGTGGAAAAGGTGTTTGACGACATCGCGCCCCGGTACGCCACCCGTCCAGGCGGATACACCCGTATCACCAAGCTGGGCCCCCGCCAAGGGGATGCAGCCCAGATGGCAGTAATCGAACTGGTCTGATGGAGCAGTCCAGATAGAGGCGCGTGAATGTCCGTTGCCCGAAGGCGAAGCATGCAATTCGCAAACGCCCGGCGTGCGCAGGCTTGCTCTACGGGTTGAGTACCAAGGCACTAGTTACAACGGTTTCCAGTTGCAGCTTAACCAACCGACGATTCAAGGAGCGCTGGAAGAGGCTCTGAAGCGCTTTACCGGAGAGAGCATTCGCATTCGCGGGGCGAGCCGCACCGACTCCGGAGCGCACGCCTTGGGCCAAGGGGTGGATTTCCTCACTTGCTCCAAGCACCCGGCCGAAAAGTTCCTCGCAGCACTGAACTTCTTCCTAGCAGAAGACATTCGAGTGCTTTGGGCAACTCAGGTTCGCGAAGGGTTTCACTCCCGGCACTCCGCCCTCAGCCGGGTGTATCAGTATCGGATTCTGGCCCGAAAGGAGCCTTCAGCACTGCTCCGGCACACCCATTTGTGGGAAAGAACACCCTTGGACACGGCGCGAATGGTCGAGGCGGCCCAGTTCTTGACCGGAACCCATGATTTCCGGGTTATCGCGCCCAGCCACCCCAAGGATCGCAGTGCAGTTCGAACGGTGAGCCGGTGGGAAGTGAGGCGAGAGGCTGATACCATTATCATAGAGTGCGAGGCAAACGGATTCCTGAAGCATCAAATCAGGAAGGCCAACGGGATACTGCTTGAAATAGGAAAAGGAAAACGGCAGGTTGAGTTCACGCGAGAGGCCCTAGAAGGAACTGCGGACGTTTCAGATATTCCAGTATTGCCAGCCAGGGGCCTGTGTTTGGTAGAGGTAAAATACCCAGCCGAGGCGTTTGACGTTCTTTAGAATACCGAAAGTCCCTCTCTGGGAGAGGGCAAGGGCGAGGATAGCTTGAAAAGAACCGGAACATATTTCCCTAAACCCGGCGAGGTGGCCGCAAACTGGAAAGTGGTTGACGCCACCGGCCAGACCTTGGGCCGTTTGGCCCGCGATATCGCCGTCTCTCTCCAGGGCAAGGACAAGCCGTCCTACACCCCTCATACGATGACGGGCGACTTTGTAGTGGTGGTCAACGCATCCCGTGTCCGCACTACTGGGCGCAAACCCACCCAGAAATTCTACTATCGCCACTCTGGTTACGTGGGGAACCTCAAGTCCATCCAGTTGCGGGATATGATGGAATCCCACCCGGAGCGGGTCATCGAGCTGGCGGTGAAGGGTATGCTGCCCCGTAACCACCTGGGGCGGCAGATGTTGCGCCGCCTCAAAGTTTACGCCGGCCCGCAACATCCCCACGACGCGCAGGCGGGACAGGTCAACTAACCTGTTCCAATAAGAAAAACGGCAAGACACGGAGGCAATACCGACTTGGTGCAAGCAGACGCAGTTCAGCAGTACTACTACGGTACAGGAAAGCGCAAGACGGCCATAGCCCGGGTGCGGCTCTACATGGACGCCGGTGGGCCCTTTATAGTCAATAGCAAGCCAATGGACGAGTATTTCGGCTGGTCCACATGGCAGCGCATCGCAAATGACGCCTTTCACATTACCAATACTCTAAACCGGTTCCGCGTGGTAGCGAAGGTGGCGGGCGGCGGCGTGAACGCCCAAGCCGAGGCGATACGCCACGGCATAACCCGCGCTCTCATCGCCTTCGACCCCTCGTTAAAGCCGGCACTACGCCGGGCCGGATTCGTTACCCGCGATGCCCGCATCAAGGAAAGCAAGAAGTATGGCCTGAAACGGGCTCGCCGCGCTCCGCAATACACCAAACGCTAATGCCACTCCTCATTGGGCCGGGCCGTTCTAGGGAAAGAGCCAAGCCCCGCAGATTGGCGGGGCGTTATTTGCGTTGGAACCCGGACTAAGCCTTTATTCGAGGGTGCCTAGCCAGAAAGTCGTCTGCTATCTCGTTGAAGGTCACAAACCGAACTCCATCGTGGGAAGTGATGTATTCGGTCAGCCGTTCCAGCATCAGAATTACCTGGGGCCTGCCGCTTACGTCAGGGTGGATGGTAATGGGGAACACTGCCTCGTCGTATTCCCGGTACACGTAATCGAACTGATCCCGCCACATTATCTCGATGTCCCGCGGATTGACGAATCCGTGGCTATTGGGCGACTTCTTAATAAACATCATAGGCGGCAGGTCATCCAGATACCAGTTGGCCGGTATCTCAACCAGGTCGGTCTCCTCACCCCGCTCCAGGGCATGCATCCAGTTTTCAGCGGGCTGGGAATAGTCTATTTTTGTCCAGCGGTCTCCCACGCGCACGTAGTAGCACTCGAAGTCTCTGTGCATCAGGCTGTGGTCATACTTGATGCCGTGCTTGAGCAACAGCTCGTTGGTGACATGGCTGAACTCCCACCATGGCGCCACATAGCCGGTAGGTGGCTTTCCTGTCAACTCGCTGAGCACCTCGATACAACGGACAAGCACCGCCTCTTCCTGTTCCGGAGACATCGAGATAGGGTTTTCATGCGAGTAGCCGTGTAGACCCACCTCGTGCCCGCCGTCAACAATCATCCGGCATTCGTCCGGAAAGGTCTCTGCCGAGTGGCCCGGTATGAACCAGGATGTCCTGATTCCCAGCCGGGCAAACATCCGCAACAGTCGCGGGGTACCTACTTCGCCGGCAAACAAGCCCCGGGAGATGTCATCGGGCGAGTCTTCCCCGCCATAGGAGCCCAGCCAGCCGCCCACGGCATCCAAGTCTACCCCGAAGGCGCACAGTATTCGCTTTTCCGCCATAGCTTTTCCCTCCCGCCTTATATGGCATAACTATCGGCCTTAATGTCATTACCGCGAATAAGGATACAGCCCCCTCTCCTTGATAAAGGCATACTAAGAAATAAAGGTACGGAGGGGCGTTGCATCCCTAGACTCCCAAGTATTCGGCGGCGGCAGCAAGTAAACTGTTCACGCGCTCCGGCGAGCTTGCTTCGGAATATATGCGCAACAGAGGCTCCGTACCGGAAAAACGCACTGCCAGCCAGCCATCATCGAAGCGCAGACGGCGCCCGTCGATGCTGTCTGAAGACACCACAGGATTATCGCCAAGACGTTTCAGATCCGGATTATTCACGAGGTTTCGGATGCGTTCCCGGTCATCCGCTTGAAACTCGATGTCGCGCCGGTAGTAGAAATGCGGCCCAATCAAACGGAATAGGTTTTCCAAAAGCTCGGAAACTGTCTTGCCAGTCTTGGCCATATACTCCAGAAGGAAAAGACCGCTCAGGATGCCGTCTCGTTCTGGCACATGGCCTCGGAAGGCAAAGCCTCCGCTCTCTTCGCCTGCCATGAGCGCGTTCAGCTCTTCCATGCGCGGCCCCATGTGTTTGAACCCCACCTGCACTTCGTGAACGTCCACGCCATAGATGCCGCCCATCTTGTTCAGGGCCTGCGAGGCGGTCACGCCTTTAATTAGCGACCCGCGCCAGCCTTTCATCTCCAGCAAATACAAGGCCAACAGTGAAAAGGTGTCCAGCGTAGTTACAAAACGTCCCCGCTCGTCGATGATGCCCACCCGGTCGGCATCGCCGTCCAGAGCAATGCCCACCGTGGCGCCGGTCTCCGGCACGCGAGCCAGCAGTTCGCTCAGGTTGGGCGCGATGGGCTCCGGCTGGGCCATGCCAGGAAAAGCCGGATTGCGATAGCCGTGCAGTTCATCTACCGACGTCGCGCCGCCTTCCAGCAGATGGGGCAGATAGCCAGCTCCGGCTCCATACATGGCATCCACAACCACCTTAAATCCAGCGGCGCGAATAGCGTCCAAGTCCACGAGGCGGGTCACATGGGTGAAGTACGGCTCTGACGGCTCCAGGTCTTCCACCAGACCGGTGTTCCGCCCCGCGCCGAAGCCGGACAAATCAACCGGGCCTGCCTGCCGGATGGCGGTCTCCATCTCGTCGGTGATTTCCTGAGTGGCGCTGCCGGCGTACTCAGGCTTGAACTTAAAACCGTTCCAGGTGGCCGGATTGTGGCTGGCGGTGATGATTGCCGCGCCTCCTGCCCGGTGATGGAGTACGCTGTAGCTCAGAACCGGCGTGGGCGCGCTCTTATCCGCCAGCAACGTTCGTATGCCCTGACCGGCGGACACCCCGGCGACGGTGGCCGCGAATTCCGGCGACAGAAAGCGGGTGTCATAGCCGACGATTAGTCCGCGGCCGGCAGTACCGCGCTTTTTCATATAATCGCACAACCCTCGGGCACAGCGGGCCACATTGGCATAGGTATAGTCCTCCGCAATGAGGGCCCGCCAACCATCGGTGCCGAACCGGATATCAGCCTGATGCGTCATCGAGTCTCCTGTACGGACGTCATTATGACAAAAAGCGGCGGACTTTGCGCCGCCGCTCCTTGCTGGTCTTGTTGCCAATCTTTCCGAAGTTAGGAGGCAGCTACACCGCGGCTTGCCGCAGAGCATCGGCCTTGTCGGTCATCTCCCAGCTCAGGCCCAATTTTTCCGCCGTGGGACGCCCGAAGTGGCCGTAGGCGGCGGTAGGCTGGTAGATCGGGCGGCGCAGGTTCAGGTCTTCGATAATGGCGCCGGGGCGCAGGTCAAAGTACTCGCCCACCAGAGCCTCGATACGGTCGTTGGCGATCTGACCCGTGTCAAAAGTTTCCACTGATACCGAGATGGGTTCCGCCACGCCGATGGCGTAAGAAACGATGACTTCCACTCGCTGGGCCAAGCCGGCGGCCACCAGGTTCTTGGCTACATATCGGGCAGCATAGGCCCCAGATCGGTCAACCTTGGTCGGGTCTTTGCCTGAGAAAGCGCCGCCGCCGTGGCGGGCGATACCGCCATAGGTGTCTACCAAGATTTTGCGCCCGGTTAGCCCAGTGTCCCCTTGCGGCCCGCCCACAGCGAACCAGCCGCTGGGATTGACAAAGTAGCGGGTGTTGTCGTCCAGAAGTTCCGACGGGACGATGGGGCGTATCACGTGCTCGAGGATGTCGCTGCGAATTTTCTTGGTGAACGATTCGCGGTCGTCGCTGTCTTGGTGCTGGGAGCTGATGACGACAGCGTCCACCCGGCGCGGTTTCCCTTCGCCATATTCCACCGTGACTTGCGATTTGCCATCCGGTCCCAGGTAATCAAGAAGGCCGTCCTTTCGGACGGCGGCCAACTGCTCTACCAGACGGTGGGAAAGGTCAACGGTAATCGGCATCAGCCCATCTGTCTCGTCGCAGGCGAAGCCGACCATCATTCCCTGGTCGCCGGCGCCTGTGGCGCGCCGGGCGTCCGAAGCCGTGCTGCCCCTTTCCTCTAGGGCAGTGGTAACGCCGCTACTGATGTCGGGGGATTGTTGGCTCACATGGGCAATGACGCCGCAGGAATTACCGTCAATTCCGTAGCTGACGTCGGTGTAGCCAATCTGCCGCATCACGCCCCGAGCAATTTCGTCGAAATTCAACTCAGAGTTAGTGGTAATTTCGCCGGTAACCATCACCAGGTTTTTGGTGGCAACGGTTTCGCAGGCAACCCGGCTCATAGAATCGTTGCGCAGGGCGGCGTCAAGCACGGCATCGGAAATCTGGTCGCACAGTTTATCAGGGTGACCCTCGGTTACCGACTCGGATGTGAGCAGGTACTTGGGGGAAGTCATGAACTGTATGGGCATGGGGAATCTCCTCCGGTTTTATCTGTCTGAATCAGGATTTTCAGGATTGCCAAATTCACCGGATTGGAGAAAATCCTGAAATCCCCAAGTCCGGCTAATCCTGATTCAGACAATTAGGTGCCTTCCTCCCAGCTTTCCTGGTACTTCTGCTGCTCGGCGCTCAGACTGTCTATGCCTACGCCTAGGGACTCCAGCTTGAGCCGTCCCACTTCGCGATCCGTATCCGTTGGCACGCTGTGGACTCCGGGGGTCAGAACCCCCCGATTCTTGACTATGAACTCCGCAGAGAGGGCCTGATTAGCGAAACTCATATCCATCACCGCCGATGGATGACCCTCAGCGGCGGCCAGGTTGATGAGCCGCCCTTCGCCCAGCAGATACAGCTTGCGTCCATCCTTCATCGAGTACTCTTCAACAAAGGGGCGGACTTCCCGATGGGATACTGACATTTCCTCCAGGGCAGGGATGTCTATTTCCACATTGAAGTGGCCGCTATTGGACAAGATCGCCCCACTGGGCATCACTTCGATGTGCTCTCGGCCAATGGCGTGGAACCCGCCGGTTACGGTTATGAACACCTCGCCGATTTTGGCCGCCTCGATACCCTTCATAACGGTGAATCCGTCCATCACCGCTTCGAGCGCCCGTATTGGGTTGGTCTCAGTAACGATGACGTGGCTGCCCAGGCCGCGAGCTCGGGAAGCGACGCCTCGTCCGCACCAGCCGTATCCCACTACGACCACGCGGCGGCCCGCCCAAAGGATGTTGGTGGCGCGGGTGATGCCGTCCAGCGTGCTTTGCCCGGTTCCGTAGCGATTGTCGAAGAAGTGCTTGGTCTCCGCGTCGTTGACCGCAATAATCGGGTAGCGCAGCTTGTCATCGTTGGCCATCGCTGTCAGCCGTATAACGCCGGTAGTGGTTTCTTCAGTCCCGCCAATGACGTCGGACACCAGCTCCGACCGCTGCGTGTGCAGGATGGTGACCAGGTCGGCGCCGTCATCCATCGTAATGTACGGCTGCAGGTCCAGCACCGCGGTGAGGTGGCTGTAATAGGTCTGGTCGTCCTCGCCCTTTATGGCGAAGGTTGGGATGCCATATTCGCTGACCAGCGCCGCGGCCACGTCATCCTGCGTGCTGAGCGGGTTGCTGGCGCAAAGGTTGACCTCGGCCCCGCCGTCGCGCAGAGCGATAGCTAGGTTGGCCGTCTCGGTAGTTACGTGGAGACACGCTGCCAGACGCATACCGGCCAGCGGCTTCTCCCGGGCAAAACGCTCGCGGATGAGGTTCACCACCGGCATCTCCCGTCCGGCCCACTCGATGCGGTTCACCCCATCTTGGGCTAGGGAAAGGTCTCTGACGTCTCCTTTTGTCTGTTGTGTAGCCAAAAGATTCTCCTTAAGTTTCCGTTTGCCGCACTGCCCATCCGTTGGAGGGATGTGCGGTTAGCCGTACTTTGTTCAGGGGCATCTGCAGGGCTTTCTTTAGGGATCGTTCCCGTATGACGTAGGGTTGCCTGCTGCAATCCAGGAAGGCGTGCCGTCGTCTATGTTGAACAGATTGGCGGGGTCGAAACCACCAGCCATAGCAAACTCGCAGGCAAGCCCGCTGCGCACTCCGGCAGCGCAAATGAACAGCAGATTCTTGCCCTGCGGCAGTTCATCGAGACGGCCCATCAGATCATCTATCTCTATGTGAATGGCCCCAGCGGCATGGCCGGTAACCCATTCGTCCGGACGGCGCACATCTACGACCACCATGTTCTCCGGGTCAGCGTCCAGCATTTGGCGGGCCTCAACCGAGTCCACCCGGAAATAAGGCTCGCCGGGTTCTTGTCTAGGCATTGCTAAACCTCCTGATTCGGGTTTGCCTCTGTCTCAGCCTTTCGATTGCTGGCTGAAGTACTTGCCGATTATGGGAGACAGTTTTTCCTTCATCGCTTCAGGAATCATATCCGGGCTGGTGATTATGGCGTCCTTGAGAGCGGAGCCGCACTCGCACTCCCGGTCGCCGGCGAGGGCCGGAATCGTGCTCAGCAACAGATCCTTGGAAGTCGCCACATTCTTTAGCAGATTTTGAACCACAGCATCAACACTCACCGCTTCCGTGTCGGCTCGCCACACATCGTAGTCGGTAATCCAGGCCATGGTGGCGTAGCACATCTCCGCCTCCCGCGCCAGCTTGGCTTCGGGAAGGGCGGTCATGCCGATTATGTCAGCCCCCCACGAACGGTACATGAATGACTCCGCCCTTGTTGAAAAGGCGGGCCCTTCCATCACCACCATCGTCCCGCCCCAATGGGCATTAATGCCGAGTACATCTGCGGCCCGGTGGATAGCCCTGCTAGCTACCGGGCAGAAAGGTTCGGCGATTCCAATATGCGCCACTATATGCTCGTCGAAAAAGGTGCTTTCCCTCATCCGCGTGCGATCAATCAACTGATCGGGAATCACCAAGTCCAGCGGAGCGAACTCCTCTCTTAAGCTGCCCACCGCGCTTACGGATATAATGCGCTCCACTCCCAGAGTCTTGAGGGCGTATATATTGGCTCGCACCGGAATGCGAGTAGGACTGAGGCGGTGACCGCGCCCGTGGCGGGGCAGGAAGGCCATACGGACTCCCGCAAGGTCGCCAAGAACAATGCTGTCGCTTGGCTTTCCAAAGGGGGTATCCACGTCTGCGCGGTCAACATTTGTCAGGGCGTCCATATCATAAAGGCCGCTGCCACCGATGACCGCTATTTCCGCTTGCCCTCTAGTCATGCCGGGTTCTCATTGCGCTTGCCGCTTCCCGCCTCGAACCGCCAACAACAGACTCTCCACGTAAGGCGCGGACGCAACGCCGGATTCGGTGACAATGGCGCTGATGTAGCGGTTGGGAGTAACGTCGAAAGCCGGATTTAGGGCAGTAACTCCGTCTGGCGCCGTGCGGACTCCGCCGAACTGGGTGACTTCTCCTGGCGCCCGCTCTTCGATTTCGATGCCGTCGCCGTCGGTCAGGCTGAGGTCAATGGTACTGGTGGGCGCAGACACATAAAAGGGGACGCCATTCTCGTGGGCAAGAACCGCCAGACTATAAGTGCCAATCTTGTTAGCCGTGTCGCCGTTGGCGGCGATGCGATCGGCGCCGGTGATGACGCAACCAATCCGGCCTTGCCGCATCAACGTTCCGGCGGCCGAGTCGGCTAGCAAGGTAGCCGGTATGCCCAGTTTCCGGAACTCCCAAGAGGTCAGGCGGGCGCCTTGCAGCCAAGGGCGGGTCTCGGTGTTGAAGACCTCGAATCGCTTACCCGCTTCCCAGCCGGCGCGTATAACGCCGAGGGCCGTTCCGAATCCCGATGTCGCCAAGGCCCCGGTGTTGCAGTGAGTCAACACCGATCCGCCGTCCGGCATCAGATCCTTGCCGAAGTCTCCCATACGGCGGTTAATAGCTTCGTCTTCCCGCTGAATTTCCTTGGCTTCAGCGAGCAGACGGTCAGCGAGTTCGTTCGGCGTTGCGCCGGATGCGGCTACGGCCAGCATCCGGTCCACTGCCCAGCCCAAGTTAACCGCAGTTGGCCGGGCCGCCCTAATGAGCGTAGCTGCCTCTTGCAACGACGGCTGCAATTTCGAGGCCTCGACACCGGCCAAATCCCGCGCCGCCATGGCCATGGCATACGCGGCAGTCACGCCAATAGCCGGGGCGCCGCGGACCCTCATTTCGCGAATAGCGTCTACCGCTTCTTCGTAGCGGGTAACCGCCACTTCCGTTTCCTCAGCAGGAAGGCGGGTCTGATCCAGCAGGTACAACCTGCCGTCCGCCCATCGTATGGGACGAATTTCACTCACCTAGGCACTCCAGGCAACCAATAATGCGACTTCCGGCTGTATCTGCTCGAAAATCGTCGTCCCTGGGTGCCTCTGCCAATCATCGAGGCCAACAAAAAGGCTTCTCGCGCGAGAAGCCCATACCAAACCCTATCCCCCATTTCCGGTACTATCCGGCACTCATGGGACACCAACATACTACTAACCGAGCCGGAATGTGTCAAGGAATGGGTCTTTCTGAGCAGGGCAATCGTCCATGAAATACAACCCGGCCGTTCCGGAGGAAAGCTGGTTCTCAGCCCTTGGAGGATGCCGGATTTTGGAAAGATGCCGCCTGATCCGGTTCGCGAATTCCCGTCCCTGTTTCCCCGAGGGTGACGTTCTTTCGCGGGAATGACGAGGAGAGGGGGCGGGAATACGGGTCTTGCTGGACCATATGCAGCTCAGTTGCGCCTTAACGCAGGATGTCCGACGCCACGCCCCTGCTTGAAAATAGCCAGCGTATTCGGATTTGCATTTAATAACGGTTTACCCCATAATCCGGCAACTTTATAATCGCTATCTACAACCATCAAAAACCCCAGGCAAAAACTCTCGGGAAGAGCGCCGCCGCACAATGGCAGACGGCGAGCAGAAGGAGGTCTTTTGGCCACTCTTCTTAAAGTCAAGGACTTACAAACCCATTTCTTCACCATGGACGGCGTGGTGAGAGCCGTTGATGGAGTCTCCTACGACCTGGAAGAAGGAGAAACCCTCGGACTGGTGGGCGAGAGCGGATGCGGCAAGAGCGTTAGTGCCCTGTCGCTGATGCGGCTGATACCGGACCCGCCCGGCAGAATCGTCAACGGCGAAGTTGTCCTGGATGGCGAGGACATTCTGAAGATAGACATGGATGATATGCGCAACATCCGGGGCGCAAAGATGTCCATGGTGTTTCAGGAACCTATGACTTCGCTGAACCCGGTGCTTACCGTCGAGCGGCAACTAACCGAGACCCTGCAGCTTCATAAGGGGATGGGGAAGGTGGAAGCCCGGCGGGAGGGCGTCGATCTACTGTCGCGTGTTGGCATACCCGATCCGGAGCAGCGCATCAAGCAATATCCGCACCAATTCAGCGGCGGAATGCGCCAGCGCGTGATGATTGCCATGGCTCTCAGTTGCAACCCGCGCCTGATTATCGCCGACGAGCCTACTACAGCGCTGGACGTAACTATTCAGGCTCAGATTCTGGAGCTGATGAAGTCGTTGACCACCGAGTTCGGCGTCGCTCTTATCGTCATCACTCACAACCTGGGCGTTGTGGCGCGCTATGCCGACCGGGTGAACATCATGTACGCCGGACGCATAATCGAACGGGGAACCGCTCGCGAAATTTACTCCAACCCCCGGCACCCGTATACCGTAGGTCTGCTTCGCTCAGTGCCGCGGCTGGACCTGCCTCGCCGGGCCAAGCTGGACCCCATCGAGGGGCAGCCGCCCGACTTGGTAAACCTGCCGGCCGGATGCGCTTTCCGCGCCCGGTGCCGCTGGGCCATAGACAAGTGCGCCACCCATACTCCCATGTTGGAAGAATCCAGCCCCAACCATTGGTCCGCCTGCTGGCGCGCCGAAGACTTGGGCTTCGACGCCATAGACTTCCTGGGCGGTTCCGGGTTTGCCGAATCCGAGAACCCTGCCGCATAAACCGCCATTTCCGATTTTGCGGAAATTCATCGGAGAGTAGTCAAAAATGACAACAGTGCAGGAATACGCGCCCCATGCGTCCACTGCGGCCCAGGATGACGACATCCTGCTGGAAATCAAAAATCTAAAGATGTACTTCCCGGTTACTTCCGGAATGCTGTTCCAGAGGACGGTTGCCTACGTTAAGGCAGTTGACGACGTCAGCTTTTCCGTGCGGCGGGGCGAGACCTTGGGGCTAGTAGGAGAAAGCGGCTGCGGCAAGACCACTACCGGACGGTGCATCCTTCAGCTTTACAAACCCACCAGCGGGGAAGTTATTTTTGAAGGCCAGGACTTGACCCAGCTAAGCACCAAACAGATGCGCATCATGCGCCGCCGGATGCAAGTGATATTTCAGGACCCTTACAGCTCCCTCAACCCTCGCATGACCGCCGGCAACATCATCGGGGAGCCGCTTATCGTCCACGGGCTGGTTAGCGGCAAGAACGAGTACCGCGAGCGCGTGGCGGACCTGCTGGTCAACGTGGGCCTCAACCCCTACATGGCCGACCGGTTTCCCCACGAGTTCAGCGGCGGCCAGCGCCAGCGTATCGGCGTGGCCCGGGCCTTGTCGGTCAGTCCGCAGTTCATCGTGGCCGACGAGCCGGTCTCAGCGCTGGACGTCTCAATTCAGGCTCAGATAATTAACCTGCTGGAAGAGCTGCAAGAACAGTTCAACCTTACGTATCTTTTCATTGCCCACGACCTCTCGGTGGTGCGCCACATCAGTGACCGGGTGGGCGTGATGTATCTGGGGCACTTAGTTGAAATTGCCGAGCGCAATGAAATCTACCGCAACCCGGTGCACCCCTACACCCGAGCGCTCCTCTCGGCGGTGCCTATCCCCGATCCGGTGCTGGACGCGCAACGGGAAAGGGTACTGTTGAGCGGTGAGGTTCCCAGTCCTTTGAACCCGCCCTCCGGCTGTGTGTTCCATCCCCGATGCCCCATCGCCGACGATTCATGCAACAAGGTACTCCCGGAACTGCGGGAGGTCAGCTCCGACCACTGGGCTGCCTGCCTTAAGGTTGACGGATACGGTTCCTACTAGCGCCCAACTACTGCCCCACTTTTATGCGTCGAACCCCTCCGTTCAGCGGAGGGGTTCTTTAGTTCAGCCCCTTGGAGTCAACGGCGCAGGCGGATTAGTCGGCGGCGGCCGTTCCCATGCGCCGAGCTTCGGCGCTGATTTCGTCCATCAGGGCCACCAAGTCCAGAATTTCGTTGCTAGACACCATGCCCAAGAACTCCCCCGTATTTCTGTCCATCACCGGGATAATGGTGACGGAGCTGGCGGCCATTCGTTCAAGGGCATCCTCGATTGCTTCATCCGGGTTGGCGTGGGGCAGTCCCCGCCGCATCAGGGACGACAAGGGCGTCTCCCCATAGGAAGCTCTGCGCCAGAAAAACACCCGGCGCCGGAAATTCACTCTGGTTAGCGACACGGTTCCCACTGGGACGCCTCGCTCCACTATCAAGTAGTCGGTTTGGTTCGGGACCAGCCAATTATCGAGAAATTCGCTAACCGTAACCTCTGGGCCTGGGTAGCTGCGGGTGCGGTCCGTAACAGGGCCAACCATCACCCCTGCCAGCGCATGGCGGGCGAAGGAAGGCATCATCGTCCCCGGCTGCGACAGCTCATCGGGCAGCTTGGCCTTGCCGACCGCCGTGCTGATGATTACAGGCATCAGCAGGAGGTACCCGAACATTATTATGACCAGCAAGGAGAAGATGTCGTCCCCGATTATTTGGCTCTCCAACATCACTAGAAGCAGCGCTATTTCGGCTACTCCCTTGCCCATCAGACCGGCGGATAGAACCACCGGCGTGTCCAGCCGCGCGAGAAAGGTACCGATAAAGGAAGCAATCAGCTTCCCAGCCATCGGAATCAGCAACAGCGCGAGGATGGTCAAGGGGGCCAGATCTAAAAACGCGAAGCTCAGGTAGAGTCCGGCCGAGGCGAAGAAAAGAGGAACGAACAAGCCTTCCGCTGTGCTCCGCATTCCCGGCATTATGTCTTCCCGCATCCTGTGGGGAAGGCCGGACAAGGCAGCGCCAAAGAGCAGCGCTCCCAAGGAACCGTGCAGTCCGATACTCTCGGCTCCCACCACTACTAGGAATAGCCCGCCGATCAACAAGCCGTAAGAAAGTTCCGGCACGTTCAGGAACCGCTGTAACAGCGCCATGACCCGCGGGAGCAGCTTCGCCGATACAATCCAGGTGATTATCGTGAACCCGGCAATCTGACCCAGGAGTTGCAATACGCCCAAGACGCTCAGGTCTGACGAGTCTTCGCCGATGGTCAACCCCACCACCAGCAGCGCGATTACTTCGGCAATAATCACGGCGGTGAAGATCCTCAGGCCAATCAGTTCCTTGAGCAACCCTTTGTCGGCCAGCACCCTCGCCACCAAACCCAAGCTGGACAAGGAGAGAATTCCAGAGAGGGCCAGCGCATGGCCGAATTCCAAGTCCAGGGCGAATTCGAACCCGGTCAAGTCTCGGTATGTGACCACCAGGGATGCAAAGATGGAGATGACTACGGACACCATCGCCGCTACAAAATAGCGGCCTCGGATGGTGGACATGAAACCGGGGATGTCTATCTCATCGAGGCCGATGAGGAAGAAGAAGATGAATACGCCAACATCCAGAAATATCTTGATGTGGTCGGTAATCTCTACCAGCCCGGTAACCGGCCCCAATAAAACGCCGGCTGCCGTATAGGCCACGATTGAGCTAAGACCAATCCGGCTCAAGACGCCTTCCGCCAGCTTGGCAAGCATAATCAACATGCCTATGAACAGCAGCGCCTCTATGTGGGCATGGGCGCCTTCCGACTCGGCGAAAAGGCCTGTGGGCAACCCTAAATCTAGCAGAATTTCAGTAGTCAAGAGGTAAGGCCTACTGCGAAGATAACATTGGGTATTCTAACCTAATTAGGGTAAACGGTGTACCGTCAGATTTTACAAAGTATCCGCGATATGCGCGGTTTCCACAAAACAAGACCGCCCTTCCTGCTTTCACAGAAATAGCGGATTTGATAACTATTGCCGGATGCCGTTAAAAATTCTTATCAGCCCGGGAGAAGCCTGGGGGGACAGCCAAGCTGAAGCTGGATGGTGGGGAAGGGGAGACTCGAACTCCCACGCTTTTCAGCACATGATCCTAAGTCATGCTCGTCTACCAGTTTCGACACTTCCCCTAAAGCTGGCTGCTGCGCGAAGCGGCGGCGAACCCCTTGTTAGAGTTCATCATAACACAGGGGATGCCGCCGAAGGTATCAGGTTATCGTACCGTCTCTAGGCCCTCCACTCTCTGGACGAAACCCGGAACATTAGCGGGCCACTAGCTGGCCGAGAGTTCCCAGATCCAGCGCCCCACGACAATCACAAACGCCAGGAAGGCCACGACTAGCGCGATAATGGCCAGCAGCAAGCTGCCGGAGCCGCCTTCGGTTCCTTGCGGCCCCACTAAGCCCTGGGGGCCTTGAGCGCCCGTGGGACCGGCCACGCCCTGCGGCCCGTGGGGGCCGGTGTCTCCTCGCGGGCCTGGGGCCCCGTCAGTGCCGTCGGCTCCGCGCTCGCCCTGAGCTCCGTCATTCCCTGGAATGCCCTGCGGCCCTTGCGGGCCTATCTCGCCCTGCGGGCCCGTTTCGCCTTGCGGGCCTGTTTCGCCGGCCGGCCCCTGCGGGCCTCTCACACCCTGCGGCCCTTGCGGGCCTGTAAGACCCCGGGGGCCCCGCACCCCTTGGCTAGGGGTGGGAGTTGGGGCAGTTGCCGTCGGCGTCGGCGTAGCGGTGCTGCTGGCGTTCAGGTTAAATGGGAATGTAGTTTCTCCATCCCTCCAAACAGCGGTTTCTTGAGCCGGGCTTCCCGCCACCCTAAATGTCAAATTTAGACTGCCGACCGGCTTAGAAACGTCCAATAGATAGTTGATATCGGCTGAACGCATCTGGACTCTTGCCGTTCCCACGACAGTTGTCCCCGACAGTGCCTCTATCAAAGTTCCGGTAGCGGCTTTCTGGCCGTCGATATAGGCATTTCCGGAAAACCTGCTTGGCGGTTGGCTCACCTGAGCCGAAGCAATGGCCGGAACGCTCGCCAGCAACGCCACCATCGCTAAGAGCAATAAGAGGGAAGTTCGGGTTAGTTTCATGCGCGACTCTCCACGTTTTCAAGCTGGCCTGGGCCATCGTACTGGCAGGGCGCAGACTGCCAAAGTGGGGCACTAGGCCGCGATTGGGTTTGTGGAAGAGTTTCCGCACTACCCGAAGCCGAGGGGGTTCGGCTGCTGAAACTCAAGGGGCGTTCCGCCTCCCACATCCCACACTCTCAGGTCAACATTTTAGTCAACCTGTTCCATCGGTTTCCAGCGCTGACGGCCCGTTTCTTGGGAAATTCTCCCGAATTTCCTGCTGGTGAACCCCCCAAGCCTTTGGCTTAAACGCTATCTTTTCCTCAGTGCGGGCCTCAGTTACGGCTATGCCGCAAGCGCACCAGACCCATAGCAGGAATTCGGGAAAGGAGGAGGGCGCCTTAGCTATGAACCGCGAGGGAATAGGGTCAGAACCAACAACCGCGGAGGAATACATCGCCGGGCTGCCGGAGGATCGGGCCGAACAGATAGCCCAGTTGCGAGAGCTGATTCTGCAGCGTCTGCCCGACGGCTACACAGAAGCGGTGGATTTCGGGATGATTGCATACGTCATACCGCTGGAAATATATCCCGAGACGTACAATGGTCACCCTCTAATGTATGTTGCTCTGGCTTCTCAGAAACGGCATATGTCTCTTTATCTGATGAATGTGTACGGCGACGACAAAACCCTGGCATGGTTCACTGAAGGATTCGCCGCCACAGGGAAGAAGCTGGATATGGGCAAAGCCTGCGTAAGATTCAAGAAGCTGGACGACTTACCCCTTAATCTCATTGGAGAAGCCATTGCCCGCACCTCCGTCTCCGAATACATCGCCGGCTACGAGGCATCGAGGGCAGCCATGGCAGAGAATCGCAAAGCGCGGCGTAAACAACAACAAGGGCTGCCTTAAACCAGCAGCCCTCAATCCTGCGACTTTTCGATTAAAGGACACGCCCTTGTATTTCGACAACCGATGGATTCCTGCTTCTGCGGGAATAACGGTATCACTGTCCTGTAGGGCGGCTGGCATTAAGTTGGATTCCCGATTCGCGGGGATGGCGGTCGCCCTCGCGCAGTAAGGCAAACCCTACCGGTGCCAGCCCATACCCTCGAAGTAGCCGCGTAGGTAGGCTATCTGTCCGCCGTGGACAACGTTATCCCACACCAGTATGCCTAGGGCGTCAGCTACTGACATGGTGGTTCCCGGCACTTGCCGGGCCAGGCCGTCGGAGTCTAGACCGTTGATGTAATCGCAGGCGGCGGCGTTGACTTCGCCGTAATAACCCATCAGCGCGTCTCGGTCGGGGCAGTTCCAGCTTGCCACCTGCTCAGCGCTCCAGCCGATACCGAACTCGTCCGGGTCGGCCTCCATACCAAACTTCTCGTGCCACCCGCCTCCAGTCCACAATTGAGCGGTATCCTGAAAGCGGCTGTGGATGAAACGGTCAACCACGCGAGTCATGTGCCAGATCAGCCAGGCGATGGAGTTGGACTGTTCATTGGGCATACTGGCAAGAGTTGCGTCATCAACGCCCTCCACGGCGGTGGACACCATGTCCCAATTCCTTTGCAGTGCGAAGATAGTTGTAGCAACGTCGGACATTGCGTCCCTCCTGTATTCGCGATTTCAGAATTCCTAGTGTCCCAACAGAATTTGACAGGGTTACCAGGTAATTTAGACCGGCAGGCGGACAATCACAAGCCCCGACAGGCAGCCTCCTAAAAAACAACCGCCCCTCCATGAACATGGAAGGGCGGTAATTCCGGCATTTTGTGGTGACCCGCCTCGGGGTCGAACCGAGAACCTACGGATTAAGAGTCCGTTGCTCTGCCAGTTGAGCTAGCGGGCCGTCACCTTCCAATCTATCAACTGGCAGGCAGCTCTGTCAAATCCTGAGGGAAATCGCGTTTGGAATTTCAGACCCGTTACTCCTGCGGAAGCAGGGACAGGGAGGCGACTTTCGTCGAATTTTTGCCCCACCGATATTCGATTCAGGGCCTGAGTTCCCGTTCCCCGTTTTCCCGGGGCAAGCTGCGCAGGAATGACGGGGTTGGCGGGAATGAGGGGTATTAAGCCGCCCCTATGCGATTGCCCTAGTCAAATTCTGCGGCTGCTGTCAAACTCCTTGGTTCAGGCGGTCAATAAGATACTGGGGAAGCCTCGCTCGGCGCATCTTGCTCTGGGTGGCGGCGATGTCATAGTTAACCCGGTAATGCTCGACGCAAGGCGCGCAGCTATCGAAGACGGCATAACCGGCCCGGTTATCCCGGTCTCGCGGCTGTCCCACACTGCCTGGATTGATGATACAGCGTTTCCCATCGAGCGAAAATGCCTTGTTCGGCTGGGGCGGCAGGAATATGGGCGCGGCATCCCTCTCCATACAGATGAAGGGGAGGTGCGAGTGTCCCACCAGGCAGTATGGAGTCGTCATCATATCGAAGGCAACCAGAGCCTGGGCGGGATGCAAAAGATATTCCTCAACGGGCGCGCGCAGGCTGCCGTGAACCAGGGTAAAAGGCGGCTCCAGGCTCACCATCGGCAGCTCCGACAGGAATCGCTTATCATCTCCATCCAATTGCTCCCTGGTCCAGCGAATGGCTGCCGAGGCTGCGCCATTGAAGTTGGAGACGGAGGTTACTCCGGCGGCGGCATAGTCGTGATTGCCTGCGACCGCCGACAGTTCGTAACTACGCAAGAGCCGCAGACATTCCGAGGGATTCGGGCCATAACCTACCATATCGCCCAAACACCAGACGCAATCGAACCCGCCGCGCTGCCCGGCGTCGGCGAAGACGGCTTCCAGAGCCTCTAGGTTGGAATGTACGTCGGAGATAATAAGTGCCCGCAAGCGTTCCTCCGGCATCTTTACCCAGCGGATGGGTTATTATATCAACTGGCGCAGGAACGGCTAAGTCCGGGCCTTCTCCTGCGGGCGGGGACACGGGTGAGGGAATTTTTGATTAAAGAGAGGCGGCTACCATGACCGCAGCCAAACCGCAAGTACACGTAATCGGCACCGGTGGCAGCATAGCCGGCATCGGCCCTGACCGGCTGGACTATATGCTCTATTCCGAGATAGGCGACCATCTGACCATTGAGCAATCTTTAGCCCGTGTCCCAGAAATTGAGGGATTCGCGTCCGTCACTTCCGAGGACTTGGTCAGCGTTGGCAGTACCGCCATCGGCGCGCCCGAATGGCTGGCGCTGTCCAGCAGGATCAACGGCCTGCTGGCGGAAGGCAGCGCGCTGTCGGGGGTGGCTGTCACCCACGGGACGGCTACACTGGAGGAAACGGCCTACTTCCTGCACCTCACGGTAAAGACGGATAAGCCAGTGGTAGTCACTGGCGCGATGCGGCCTCCGACGGCTATCAGCACCGATGCCGACCTAAACCTTATGGATGCGGTGCGCATCGCCGCTTCTCCCCATGCCGGCGGTATGGGAGTGCTGACAGTGCTGAACAACGAGATTCATTCAGCCCGCGATGTTTCCAAGGCCAACACCTTCCGGGTCGAGACTTTCCGTCCTAACGAGTTGGGTTTTCTGGGGTATGCCGACTCCGACCATCAAGTGGTGTTCTACCGCGCTCCACTGCGTAAGCACACCACTTCCACACCCTTTGACGTGGGCGGCCGCGACAGCCTGCCCCGGGTCGAGATTGTGTACTCATACGCCGGTGCCGACGGTTCGGTTCTGGACGCGGTGCGCCAATTGCGCCCCGACGGGTTGGTGGCAGTCGGATTCGGCGGCGGCACCTTCCCGCCCGAATTCCTGGCGGCGGCGGCCCGGGCAGTGGACGACGGCATTCCGGTGGTGCTAGCCTCTCGCTCGACGGCAGGCCGGGTGGTCAACACGCCGCGAAAGGAGGAACAAGGCTTCATCGTCTGCGACAATCTTCTGCCGCAGAAGGCCCGAGTCCTGCTGATGCTGGCTCTGACCGTAAACGGCGAACGCGACTGGCTACAACAGGCCTTCCTAGAATACTGACGGAGTGTATAATTCCAGCAAATGATAATCAGCAATCCGCTCTATTGAGGATTACCTTACAGTGGCACAAGCAGCAGCAGGAGGGGACTCCAACACTGAATACGGGCAGCGCCGCACCAAAGACCCCATAATGGCGACCACCGTTATCGGCGCCCACACCTTGGAGCATATGTATGGGCGCGGGTTCCTGGTCCTCATTCCGGCCATCTACGTGGCAATGGGATTGAATCCGATTCAGGCGGGACTAATGGACGGGGTACGTCAGCTCGCCGGCGGAGCCACCAGCATGACCGGCGGGTTCTTCGTAGACATCTTCCAGCACCGCCGCGCCCAGGTGCTTACTCTCAGCCTGGCCCTTATTGGCGTTGGATACCTTCTGGTATCCATCGCCCCCAGCTATGCGCTAATTCTGGCAGCTCTGGCGATAGCTTCGGCGGGAACAGCGATGTGGCATCCCCCCGCGCTGGGGTTGCTGGCGCAACGGTTCCCTGAGCGGCGAGGGCTATTCATCTCGATGCACCGATCAACCGGGAACCTGGGGGACTGGATCGGCCCGCTGATTGTGGGCGCGCTGCTAGGGAGCGCCGCCGGGGCAGCGGAATGGTGGGGGTCGGAATGGTGGCCCTGGGACTGGGCCATCGACTGGCGCTGGATTGTAGGCGGCGGTGCGCCCATCATGCTGGTGCTTGCCACTGCCATCTTCGTGCTACTGCGCAACGTGGACGGGCCTGCCCTGCCAGGAGTGAACTACAAAGAAAAGATAAAGACTCAACTGAAGAGCATGGCCGACTCCTTCCGTGGGACGGGGATGTGGAGCATCTTCACCGTGTCCGCGGTAAGGGGCATGGGCGACCGCTCGCTGTTGTGGGTAATCCCGTTCTACCTCAAGGACGACTTGGGGTACGGCAACATCTCCATCGGGTTTCACGTGGCCCTGTTCGCCATGCCGGGCATCATCACTGGGCCTCTCTTTGGGGCTTTGTCGGATCGCATCGGCCGCAAGTGGATTACGATGTTCATCATGGGCGCCACCGGGATTATCACTCTAGCCATCGTGATGATGGGCGGCGGCTGGGCCATGACGTTGATGGTGTTCCTGTTCGGCATGTTCATCTTCACGGTTAACTCGATGACTCAAGCCGCCGCCATTGATGTGGCTGAGGGCAAGGGGCTGGAAGGCTCGTTCATCGGGCTAATGTGGGGCAGCAATGCCTTCTTCGGGGCGATGGCGTCTATTGCGGCGGGGGCGCTGGCCGAATTTGCGGGATGGTCGTCGGCGTTTTATATGGCCGCTGGGCTGTACTTCTTCGGATTCGCGGTTTCGGCGCTGATGCCGAACGGCCGGCGCTTGGCGTAGAGATGGAAGCGCGCACCGGAAGCCGAATTACTGAAGCTACTAGGAAGCGGCAGATTCTACTGCAGCGAGATACTGCTCGGGCGTGTTTAGGTCGAGCAGTATCTCCGGGTTCTCCAGAGGAAAGCGGTTCACTGCCTCGGAGTAACGGCGCACCACTGCCTTAATGCCCTCCGATTCTTCGTTTATCTCGCGGAGTTCCGGCAGCAACGCCGCGGCGATGGCAATGGGATGGCCCCCTTTGCCATTGTACTCAGGCACGGTTACCAAGCAATCCCGGTCGCGGTGATTACTGAGGATACGGGCAATATCGGCGGCTGAGCGCGGCTGGTCAACGTTGAGCAACAGAATTTCCTCAACCGAGGTTGCATCCAGAGCAGCCAGACCAGCCTTGATGGAAGTGGTCTTTCCTCGGCGGTAATCGGGATTCAGGGCCCAGGAGACTCCGTCCTTCCCATCCAGCAAAGGGCTTAGCTCATCGGCCTTATGCCCCAAGACTACCACTACTCTGTTGGCGCCGCCCTCGCGCAGGGCGCTAACCTGATGTTCCAGCAGGGTCTGACCCTGCCAGGGGAGCAGCGCCTTCAACCGCCCCATGCGGGTGGATTCCCCGGCGGCGAGCAGGATGGCCCATGCCCCCGGCACCCGCTATACCTCGACGGCCCGTTCCACGATGCTGGCGGCGCGGTCGATGTACCAATCCCCCATCTGCATCTTGCCACCGTCACCGCCTCGGCGGGTCATAATTATTTCCGACATTATGCTTACCGCAATCTCCTCCGGGGTCAGCGCTCCAATGTTCAGGCCGATGGGGGCGAACACTTCGCGAATGCGCTCCTTGCTAACGCCCTGTTCCAGAAGCCGCCGGTATATCATCAGCGTCTTGCGGCGGCTGCCCAGTAGTCCGATATACCGCGCCCGGGTCTTGAGGGCGGACTCTAGGGCCATGTCATCGTAACGATGCCCTCGCGTGGCGACCACCACGTAGCTGTTCACGTTGACGCTTAGGCATTCCGGCCACCGGTCGTAGGGCGTAACGATAGTCTGTTCCGCATACGGAAACCTGGCTTCGTTAGAGAATTCCGGGCGGTCGTCTACGATGTAGACCCGGTAGCCCAGTATTTGCGCCAAGTCCGCCGTCGCCTTGCCCACATGGCCGCCACCCACCATCACCAGAGTAGGCGGAGTCGTAAACCCCTCCACAAAAATCTCTGTGCCGTCTTCCGTGGAAATCGACTCGTTATTGCCAATGGCGGCAATACGGTGCGCCGTTTCCAACGCCGGCTCATCCAGCTCGGCGGAGCCAAGACTGCCGGAGACCGCGCCGTCGGCCCGCAGCAGCAACTTGTTCCCTAGACGCTCCGGGCGATGGGGGCTGTTCACTATGGTGGCCAGGGCCACCGGCTCTCCGCCGTCATACGCTTCGAGGATTTCATCGCCCAGGGGGAGGAAGTCGTCGAGGCTGCGCAGAGGTTCCAGGTAGAAGTACATCGTGCCGCCGCAGACTAGTCCATCGCGGGCGGCGATATCTTCATTCAAGTAATAGTCCTTAAACTCAGGGCCGCCGCCCTCGCGCAGCATTTCCTTAGCTGCAAACCAAATATCGCCTTCGACGCACCCGCCGCCCAGGGTACCCAGGCCGCTGCCGTCATCGCGCACCAGCAACATGGCTCCGGCCTTCTGCGGAGTCGAACCTTTAGTTCGCACTACCGTTGCCAGCACACAGGGATGTCCTTCCCGCAAGGTGTCTACTGCTCCCTGGATGACCTCTTTCATAGCCTTCCCGTCCCTCAAAGGTTCGGTCTATTCCGTAGCCTTAGCTTATCAAAATAGTAAGCAATCTACCATTACTTCGAGTTCGCCCCAGATATGGTGAATCCTGCCTCAAAATTTCGCCCCCGATGCAGCTGAATCGCGTCTTAGACGGTTCTTGCTGGACTGCCAATGCACTACCATATATTGTATAATGCTATTTAGCATGTCAGTAGTTGCAATAACTTCCGTCAGCCAGCGCAATGCCCGCCGTTACGTTGCTGCCATGGAAGCCGCCGGCTCGGAAACGCGAGTGCTTCTCCCTGAAACTCCCGCTGAAGTATCCCCTGAAGAGTTAATGCGAGGAGTGGGCGGTTTGTTGCTTTCGGGCGGGCCAGATGTCCACCCAGAGCGATATGGCCGGGATCCTGACCCTAATGCCAAGCTGAAGCTGTGTCCTGAATTGGACGAGCTTGAGTTCCGGGTGCTGGAGTACGCCCTTTCAGCAGATATGCCGGTACTGGCTATCTGCCGGGGGATGCAATTGTTGAACGTCGCCTTTGGCGGCAGGCTGATTCAGGACCTGCCCGGCCATCGCGACGATGACGGCGACGGGCCATCTCCTCACCAAATATACGTCGCCCCTGGAGCGAAGGCAGCGGCCATCATCGGATCCGCCGGATTCTTCCGGGTGAACAGTTACCACCATCAGGGCCTCACCGAGGCCCAGAGAGCGCCGCGACTAATGTCCACAGCTTACAGTGTTGAGGATGGGCTGGTAGAGGGATTGGAAAGCCCGGAGCACAGTTGGGTAATCGGGCTGCAGTGCCACCCTGAGCGTCAGGACGAAGTGCCGCGACTCTTCGTCAATCTCTTTGCCGGGCTACACGACCGGGCGGAACGTTTCGAGGCTGCTCTTACGGCCTGACCACCCTTATTTCCGCCGGGCAAAGGCAGCCAAGCAATTCACCCCCAGCATGGCCTGAGGAGCATTGACCCATGGTAACGACTGCCCCGGTTCAGCCCAGTGAACCGCCCGGAGAGCAGCCCATACTCATCGAAGAAGAGATGCGTACTTCGTATCTTACCTATGCCATGAGCGTGATTGTGGCCAGGGCGCTCCCAGATGTGCGAGACGGCTTGAAGCCGGTGCAGCGGCGCATCCTCTATGCCATGCACGATATGGGCATCCGCCCCGGGTCTCAGTTCCGAAAGAGTGCCCGCATCGCCGGGGAGGTGCTGGGCAAGTTTCATCCCCACGGCGAAGGTTCGGTCTATGACGCTCTTGTAAGGCTGGCGCAGGACTTCTCCATGCGCTATCCGCTTATTACGGGGCAGGGAAATTTCGGCAGCATTGACGGAGACCCCCCAGCGGCCATGCGATACACGGAGGCCCGCCTTGCGCCGGTATCGGACGAGCTGCTGGCCGACATAGACCAGAATACGGTGGACTTCGCCCCCAACTTCGACGACTCGCTCACAGAACCAACGGTGCTCCCGGCCCGTTTTCCCAATATGCTGGTCAATGGGGCCTCCGGTATTGCCGTGGGCATGGCCACCAACATCCCGCCGCACAATCTGGGTGAAGTCTGCGACGCCATTACCTACCTAATTGACAACCCGGAAGCCGCCACCGAAAGGCTGATGCGTCACGTCAAGGGGCCTGACTTTCCCACAGGGGCCAAGGTGCGGGGCCGCAAGGGAATTGTGGACACCTACACCACGGGCCGCGGCCGCATTGTCATGGAGGCCGAGACTGAGTTCGAGGAAGCCCGGAACAACCGCGAGAATATCATCGTTACTTCCCTTCCTTACCAGGTCAACAAGGCCACCCTCATTGAGCGGATGGCGGCCTTGGCTCGAGAGCGAAAAATCGAAGGCATCTCAGACATTCGCGACGAGTCGGACCGCCGGGGTATGCGGATAGTCATCGAGTTGCGCCGCGATGCCCAACCCAGGGTAGTGCTAAACAATCTGCTCCGCCAGACGGCGCTGCGCTCCTCATTCAACTCCATAATGCTGGCCTTGGTGGATGGACAGCCGCAAGTGCTGCCGTTGCGGCGTTGCTTGGAATTGTTCATCCGGCACCGTGAAGTGGTAATCCGCCGGCGGTCCGAATACCAGCTTCAGCGGGCGCGCGACCGGGACCACATCGTGCAGGGGCTGTTGCTGGCACTAGACCGCATAGACGAAGTTATCTCTATTATTCGCGGCTCCGCCGACGTGGAGGAATCCCGCAATAATCTGATGCAGCAACTGGACTTGTCGGAAGCCCAGGCCCAGGCCATTCTGGATATGCAACTGCGCCGCCTAGCCGCCCTGGAGCGCGAGCGGCTTCAGAAGGAACACGAAGAGCTTCTCCAGAGGATTGCTGAACTGGAGTCCCTCCTCAATGACCCAGCCAAAATTCTGGCCGAAATCAAGTCGGAAACCCAGCAGCTCAAGCGGTCTTACAACAATCCGCGCCGCACCACCATCCAGGAAGAGGAAATCGGGGAAGAGACTCCCGAATCCCTGATTCCCTTGGAAGACGCCATCGTCACTCTTAGCCAGCGGGGTTATGTCAAGCGAGGGCATCCCAGCGTCTTCCGGCAGCAGAATCGGGGCGGCAAGGGCGTGCGAGGGATGACCACCCGCGAAGGCGACGCCATCCTCGACCTGCTGGTGGTGGATACTCACAGTACCCTGTTCTTCTTCACCAACCGGGGGCGGGTGTATCCGTTGCGCGCTTACCAAATACCCAACGATGCCTCCCGAACCTCTCGCGGCGTGCTACTGTCCAACCTGCTGCCTTTGCAAAGAAACGAGCAGGTTCAGACCATGCTCCTTATCAATAACCCCAAAGACGAATACCCCTTGCTCTTGGCCACCAGGAAGGGTCAGATAAAGTCGCTCAAGACCGGAGAACTCACCAACATACGGCCCTCGGGCCTCATCGTTATGAACCTGGGCCGGGATGACGAGCTAGTCTCGGTGGCGCAAGTGGGGGAGGCCAAAGACGCAATGATGGTCACCGAAAACGGACAGGCCATCCGGTTCGCCATCGACGACCTCACCCCGCGTTCCCGGACGGCCGGGGGAGTTCGGGGCATCCGGCTGGTCGGAGACGACAAGGTTATCGCGATGGGGGTTGTCACGCCCAACAGCCAGTTGCTGGTGGTCAGCCAGAGGGGATTCGGCAAAATGACCTCTACGTCCAGCTATTCGCGCAAGGGACGCGGCGGTCAAGGCGTCGGCACGTTCAGAGTTACCGAGAAGGCTGGCACGCTGGCTGCCGCGCGAATCGTCACCGACCCGGAAAATCAGGAAATGCTGATTATCTCCGCTAAAGCCCAGGTCGTCCGCATCAGCATTGACGATGTGCGGGAGACCGGGCGAATCACCCAGGGCGTGATTCTATGGAAAGAGCGGGAAGCCAGCGACGACGACTTTGTGGCATCCATAGCCGTCTTCCAGGAAACGGACCGCGCTGTCGCCGAAAACCCCTCCGCCAACGGACATCGCAGCAACGGTCGAAGCCAAGGCCCAGAAGCCAAGCCCGAGAGAAACGGGGCCGAAGAGCCGGAATCAGACTGACGGTCATGTCATCGGACATAGCAAAGGGGTTTATCAGGGCGGGTTTTTCCCCGCCCTTTGTTTTGGCCGCCTTCCAAGCCTCTCTTGTAAGGGCAGCGGGCGGGGAGACAGAGGCAGGCATTCAGGGAACGCCCCTGCCTGGTGTCGGTTTGCGTAATATAACTTGAAAATTATAGTAGCCTTGTGTACAATTCCTTGTCGAGAATGATAATCCCATTGGATTATTATCGGAATTTCCGATTTAGGAGAAACAGCAAATTGGGGACTAAACTGCTATTCATTCATGGAGCAGGGTGCTCCAGTCTTTCTTTCTACTACCAGCTCCGGCACTTCCGAAGCGCCAAGGCCATTGACCTCCCCGGTCATCCCGACGGCAAGCCTTGCGCAACCGTTGACCGCTACCTAGAGTGGGTGCGCGGATTCATTCGGGCGCGACGTTACAAGAATGTCGTACTGTGCGGTCATTCCATGGGCGGGGCCATAGCAATGAGCTATGCCCTGAATTATCCCGAGGAACTGCGGGGCCTGATACTGTTGGGCACCGGAGCCCGCCTGCGGGTTCATCCCAATTACCTGGACCGCTGCCGGGAACCCGGCGAGAACAATGCCTATTGGCTGGAACAGCATCTGGGCTATTATCGGGACGTGAACGAAGAGGTTCATCCGGTACTGCGGCAGAGAGCTGCAGAGGTGGGACCGGAGGTTGAGCTAAACGACCTGCTGGCCTGCGACAGTTTCGATGTAATGGACAGCGTGAACCGGATAGAGCTGCCCACCCGAGTCATCTGCGGCAGCGATGACGTGATGACACCAGTCCGCTATTCCGACTACCTGGCCAATAACATCGAAGGCGCCAGCCAGTCCATCATCCTCGGAGGTAGCCACTTCGTGCACATGGAGAAGTACCAGCGTGTGAACGAAAACATCGAAGACTTTCTGGCGACCTTTAAAGTGTCGGAACGCAAAGATGCCTAATATGGGCCGGAGCTGATGAAATCGTAGCGCCGAACCCTTTGGGTTCGGCGCTTTTTTGGAAGGCTTGGAGGAACCGCCAGGATCAGGCGCGGTAGGGATGATACCAGCGGCTTCGGTAGAACATGAGAGGGTTTTCGCATTCGTTGCGGCGGATCTCCTTGACCTCGCCCATAAACACCGTATGGTCTCCGTAGACGTGGGATCCCACCACATCGCAGTCTAGGAAAATGGAGGAGCCATCCAGCACCGGCACGCCGTTTTCCGACTCCGAGAAACTATAATCTACCCCGCCGGTACGGTCTTGAGGTTTCTTGGCGAAATAGGAACCCACATCCTCTTGCTCTTCCGTAAGGAAGTTGACGCCAAACCTTTGGCGTTGCTCCAGATAACCATAAGTATGAGTACCATGGGCTACGCAAATAAGGATTATCGGAGGCTCCAAACAAACTGAAGTGAAGGAATTGGCGGTCATTGTGTGGGGGTTGCCTTCGTCGTCCAGCGTGGTGATGACGGTGACGCCTGTGGCGAATTCAGAAAGGGCAGCCCGGAAATCGTTCTTCTCGATTGAGGTCATACACACCCCGAGTCACGGCCCTCGCGGAACCCGCTTCTTTGCCGGATCCCGCAAACAGCGAATCAAGTGGCCGGGCCGTTCGGTTTGCGCAATTATAATACGCAATCATTATCTGCGCTACTATCTGATAGACCGAACTACCCTGCGCATCCCTTTGGGTATTCCCAGCCTGGGAATCTTGGAATGAATAGGAGCGGCCTCCCTAATTATTCTCTTACCTGTTCCTTTCGCATCCGCGGGGTTGCCCTGGTTTCCCGCTTTCGCGGGAATGACGGGACGGGAATAGTGGGATATACGGGAATAGCGGGATGCAGGGGATGGCCGGGATGTAAGGGAGAGCGCCTTCCATTGCCTGGGCCTTTTACGGGAAGGGGTAAAAGCAGGCCGCGATTTCTTCCGGCGGCGTTTGTGCAGCGGCGTCAGCGTCGAGCTTAACGACAACGCCCGGCGGAATCATGCCGCTGAACAGCTCCGGGTGAGTCAATTGGGCCAGGATTTCCAGACCGTCCACCACCCTGGGGCCCGGGCAACTGAAATAGGCGTGGTCAATGAGGTAGACCTCGCCCGATGCCACCGCCGGAATGTTGCGCCATCCCTCTTGGGCCGCCAGCCAGGGCGCTTCGCGCAAGTGGCGCGTCACGTCGGACGAACATAAATCAACGAACAGTTTCTCCGGCGCTGCGTCCAGCACTTCCCGCCACTTCAGCCGCCTAGCGTTGCAGCCCGGCTCCATCGCAGTAATACTGCCGCCGGCCATCCGCAACAAATCCGGTATCCAGTGCCCGCCGGACACCAAGGGATTGATGCCCTCCAGAGAGAACACCCCGGGGCGTGAAGAGACAGCCTTCGCCTTGCTTACCACCGAGTCAACCCTAACGCGCAACGACGACACCAACTCCGCCGCCCGTTCAGGAACCCCGCAGACATCGCCCACTTCCGTTATTGAGCTCAATATGTCTTCAAAGGTTCTGGGCTGCAACACCACCACCTTGGGCTGTACCGACATCCCCCGCACCGCCAGGTTGACTTCCCCGGCGTCAATTTCGCAGATGTGGCACAAGTCTTGGGTAAAGATGATGTCGGGAAGCTCCCTAGCCAGCCACTCATAATCCAGGTCATAGGGGCTTTCTCCCCGGTTAAGAATATCCCGCAAGGCAGCCTCTACCTCTTCGCTGGACATTACCGACGGGTCAACCCTGCTGCGGCTGACCACGGTCTTGGTTTGCGGAATCTCCGGAGGGTAGTCGCAAAGGTCGCTGACCCCGATGACGCTATCGCCCATTCCCAAGGCATACAGGATTTCTGCGCCGCTGGGCAGCAGGCAACAAATCTTCAATTCTCCTTCTCCCGCTATCTGATTCTTGTTTTCAACTGTGTTGTATTAACTGTGTTGTATTATATGTGGCAGACTCGAACCGTTCCTTTTGCGTTGCTAGAATCTGATATCGCATGCCTACATCCCCGTGCCCCCACTGGCCCGTAGCCCCTACGGGATAATCTCTCAACACTTTGCTCGCGTCGGTGTAGTCATGTCTTGCATCATCTACCGGCGAATGCTCTAAATGTCCCGCCCCTCGGTACAGACAACCTGGAACGTCCTGGGGCTGTTCCGGCTCAATGCCTTCAGTTTCGGGGTAACTGGGTTCATCACGGCAATGGACACGGCCGTATTGCCTGTACTTGTCCTTTCCCTGGCTCCGGAAAACCTCAAGAACACCTATTTGGCCATGCTGGGATTGGGGGGACTTCTGGTTGCGGCTATCGTGCAGCCGTTTATTGGGAGATTGAGCGACCGCACCCGGTCTCCCTTGGGCCGCCGCGTTCCTTACATTATTTCAGGGACCGTCATTGTTTGCGGGGCGCTGGCCCTGCTGGTTCTAGCCCCCAATCTAGCCGCCCTGTTCGGCGTCTGGATGTTTATTCAGGCAAACCTGAACATCGCCTACGGGCCGGGAATGGCGCTCATCCGCGACCTGGTGCCGCGGGAACGCATCGGCGTCGCGTCTTCGGTGAAAATACTGCTGGACGCCGTGGGCGGGCTGGTGATGATTACGGTCAGCGCCGCCCTAATAGGCCTGGCCGCCGGCTCAGGGCTAGGCCCCGTGCCTGTATATGTCAACTGGGAATGGGCAGTCTTCGCCCTCCTGGGCGCCGCGCTGGTCATTTCCGTGGTAATTACCTGCGCCACAGTCCTCACGCGAGACCATCGCGGCCGGGCCCGTCCGGTGCGGAGAAGCAATACGGCATCGCCGCGAGTGCTCAACCGGCAGTTCGGTTTATTCCTGTTTTCCCGCCTGTTGCTGATGACCGCCATATATGCCTTCCCTACCTACGGCCTGTTCTTCCTGGGGGACGTGGTAGAGGCGGCCAATCCGGCGCAAACCCTTAGCCAGATGATTCCCGCCATCGGCGGGGCGTTAGCGGCGGCAGTTTTCGCAGCAGGCTGGATTTCCGACCGCATTGGCCACAAGCCGGTGGTAATAGCCGGAGCCACCGCCGGGGCCATCAGCACCTCATGGCTGCTGCTCGTCGATAGCACCTTCGGCGTGCTGGTGACCGCCAGCATTATCGGCGCATCAGCGGGCACCTTGCTCAGCGCAAACTGGGCCTTGGCCAACGTCTTGGGCGATGACCAGCACGCCGGCGCTCACATCGGCATCGTGAACCTCTCCACCATTGGCGGAGCGGCTCTCCCGCGCCTGTTCGGCCCCGGAATAGACTTGCTGAATCACACCTCGGAAGATTTAGGGTATACCGCCCTCATAGCAGGCTGCGCTGCCCTGTTTGTCATCGGAGCGCTTATCCTGCTTCCGGTGAACCCCGCCAGGCCTCAGACCGAAGCGTCTGACGAATCCTGCGAAACAGCTCCGGCCCCCCCGGCGGAACCTTGAGCAGACCGGCCATCGGCCACCCGCCCGTGCTGCGCCTCTGCGGGGCCGTCGAACAGCGCGGCTCTTCT
This sequence comes from Dehalococcoidia bacterium, assembly GCA_965199995.1. Lineage (GTDB taxonomy): Bacteria > Chloroflexota > Dehalococcoidia > Lucifugimonadales > UBA3495 > VXOI01. Next base: position 1,570,758 of record OZ241328.1, read on the forward strand.
ATGCCGAGGCTTTCGTAAGGAACTCTGAAGCGCCCCGTACTACCCAGGCGTTCCACGATGTCATAAGGAACTTGACACCCATCTCTTTGAACTTGCCGATGTTGGCGTCGCTGGCCAAAGTGCCGGGGGTTCGTCCGGCGTTCACTATCTTGCCGATGGCCTCTTCGATGGCGGCTTGCACCTCGGGGTGCTCGGCATTGCCGATATGCCCCATCGTCTGGGCCAGATCAGACGGCGCCACAAAAAAGACGTCGATGTTGTCAACCTTGAGAATTTCCTCAATATTGGTAAGGGCTTCCACTTCTTCCAGCAGCACCACGACCATAGTCTGGTCATTGGCCGTGTGAAAGTAGTCCGGCACACCGAAGGACTGCCGCCCGCCGAACATTCCGCGATACCCGAGGGGCGCGTACTTGGCCGACTGAGCGGCCTGCTCGGCCGCCTCGCGGCTGTTCACGTGGGGCACGACTATTCCCATACTGCCCCGATCGAGAGTGCGGGTAATCAACCCGGGGTCGTTGGCGTTAACCCTGGTGATGGATGTCATTCCCCACAGGTCGCAGGACCGGGTCATATCCCCCAAGGCATCCCAGTCCACCGGGCCGTGCTCACACTCGATCCATGCCGCGTCAAACCCCAACGGCCCCAGGAAGTCTATGATGTCGCTGTCCTGTAATCCCGAAATTGTGGTGACCACTTCACCGCGTTGCAGTTTCTCTTTGGCGCGATTCCCTCTGATTGGCGGCATTACCGGACCCCCGTTTTCAGATTCATGGTGCGATCCGGCCCTGCGTTTGAGCCGGAAATTCCGCCCTCATTTTGCCATTCCACCGTTGCGATGACAAATGGATGTTACTGAGCTGTCTGCCGAAATTCGTCACATTGGGTTGACAATACCGCCGGGCGCTTGGACAATCATTCAGGCCCCGCAACACACTCATCTTTTCTCTACTGCGAGGCTCAAGGGAGGAACAACCCGATGACGACTTCGGCGACATGGAGCGAGGAACGAGTGCAAGCGGCGGGGACAGAGATGCTGGTGCTGAAGGGGGGCAGCGGCGACCCGCTGCTGGTGCTCCACGACGAAATGGGGCAACCCGGCTGGCTACAACTGCACGAAGAACTGGCAAAGAACTACACCGTCTACGCGCCTTCCCTTCCCGGCTTCGGGGTTACCGATCGCCTTGATTGGGTGATGAACGTTCGCGACATCGCCACCTGGACTCTATGGGCAATGGAAGATATGGGCCTGTCCAACCCCAACGTCGTGGGCTTCTCCCTCGGAGGCTGGATTGCTGCGGAGATGGCGACCCAAAGCCCCGGCGCCTTCCGCAAGATGGCATTGGCCGCTCCAGCAGGAATCCTTCCGCCCACGGGCGAAATCCTTGACATGTTTCTGATAGTCTCCAAAGAATTCATCACCGCCGGGTTCCACGACCCTTCCTCAACTTCAGCCTTCCAGCAGGTCTGCCCCGATGAGCCTACCCCGGAACAGGTCGAGTTGTGGGAAACCGCCCGAGAAGAAGCCTGTCGCCTGACTTGGCGCCCATACATGCACGACCGCAGTCTGCCCCACCGCTTGGGACGCCTAAAGAACCTGCCCTCCTTGATTATCTGGGGGCAGAACGATGAAGTAGTGCCGGTAAGCGCCGGAGATGTCTACAATCAATCAATCGCCGGTTCTCGGCTTGCCATCATTGAAAACTGCGGCCACCGCTCGGACGTGGAAAAAACGCCGGAGGTCGCCTCGGTATTGCAGGAGTTCTTTGGCTAAGCTGGGCGATTAGTCTTACAGTCAAGCTGAGAATTGCGAAATCCCGCGCCGGGCGAAAATCTCCGTCGCCTCAGCCGGAGAGAAACTCCCGCTTACCACGCTTCTCGCAACACGGTCATTATCGGCCCGGCGTCGGACACCGGACGGGGATTGGTAGCTAGGGCGCGGTCATGAAGCGTAGCGGCGGCAATCACTTCCAGCCCTTCCTCAGGGACGTTAACGTCGCGGAGCCGCTCAGGCAGCCCTAGGGAGCGCCGCAGATTCTCCACCCCATCGGCGGCAGCTAGCGCTGCCTCGCTGGCGCTCATACCGCCGGTATCAACACCCATAGCGGCAGCGACTAGCGCCAGGCGATCGGCGCAGGCTGCCGCGTTATAACGCATGGTGTGCGGAAGGAGAATAGCGTTGGCTTCCCCGTGGGGAACGTCGAATATGCCGCCCACGTGGTGAGCAATGGCGGTGTTCAGGCCAAGCCCGCCCAAGTTGCCCAGCGAGGCCATACAGGCCGCGGTTTTGGTCTTTAGAAGACAGTCGAGTCCGAGAGCCGCGCAGTGGGGCAGATTTTCCGCCAGCAGCCGAATCGCATGAAGGGCGAGGGCGTCGGATATGGGATTGTGGGTGGTAGCGTAGACCGTTTCTATGGCTATTCTTAGCTGGCCCATAGCCGTGGAGGTAAGAATCCCCAAAGGGGTGGTGGCCAATGCCCGGCCATCAATAATGATGTATCCCGGAATAGTGTTCGGGTCTGTCACCAGAATCTTGCGGCCCAGGTCCCGGTCGGCGAAACCCGCGCCACGGCTCAACTCGGCGCCCCCCATCGTCGTTGGCACGGTGATTATGGGCAAGCGATTGCCGGAGAGTTCCGGATAAATAGTGGTGTCCGGTGGCTCAAAGTAGGTTTCGTAGTCGTGAATCCGGCCGCCTTCGCCCAGCAGCGTGGCAAGGCCCTTGGTGGTGTCGTGGGTGCTGCCGCCGCCGACGCTGATGAGCGCGTCCGGCCCGGTCTCGCGGGCTAAGGCGACAGCGGCGTCCAGCGTGGCAACGGGCGAATGCGGAGCCACGCCCGAATACAATACCACGAATTTCTCTCCCAGCGCCTCCTGCACCCGCGGCACGACGTCTGAATGAGCCAGAATGGACGGTCCGCACAGCACCATCGCCCGCGTCACGCCGGCGCGTTCCAGCACTTTGGGCAAAGCAGTGATAGCATCAGGCCCGCACTCTATTTCGTGGGGCACACTGTTGAAGGTGTAGCTCAAGGCATCAGCGGTTTCCATTTTTACGCTCCTCTGCGAATAAAGCGATATGCGCTGACAGATGACCATTGCCGTCCGGGGCCGATGAGTTATGATGGAGCGGCACGACTACGGGCTGAAAGTTAAGAGGCAACCGCAGTATGAACGTCCAAGCGCACCTCTAGCAAGCAGGGCCGCCAGACGGCAGTTATGGAGAGGCCGCATCTTCGCACAATAAATCGTTGCCGACGCACCGATGGGCCAGCTGGATTGCTGGGTTTTCCGGCGAGTTCGCTGGAAACATCATCGCCCAATTCCTGTCGGACGCCCGTCTTTCACCCAAATCGGATGAACCCGGCTATGTAATGATGGACCCTTTCGCCCGTGTAGGCACAACCTTGGTTGAAGCGAATAGCCGGGGGCTAGACAGCATCGGGTTCGAGATTAACCCTTTCGCGGCGCTGGTGTGCCGGGTGAAGCTGGGAGCAACGGATATTCGCCTGCGCGAACTGCGGAATAGCGTAAAGGGCTATGCCAGCTATATGGAAAACGCCAACGGGCGGACGCCGCGCAGTTCGCCGCCGGCCGGGTTCAGGAGCCGGATTCCCTTTTTCTCCCCGGCGGTTGAGCGCAAGGTTTTGTTGACCCAAGATTATATGAGCGATTTGTCGCCGCAAATCAGGGATATATTCAGCGTCGCTCTGGCGTCCGTCATGGTCGAGTTTTCCAGTTACACCTATGAGCCTTCGCTAGGCTAGCGCCCGGGGCTGGAAAACCGCTAATACCCGATGCCCCGGTAAGCCGAATTCTCGCTACCAAACTTCAAGATATGGCGGAAGACATCGCCAAGTTTCAGGCGGAGGCTGCCGACAGATGTTGCAACCCAAGATGGCAAGTCTATGAGCAGTCCTTCTTTGATGCTAAAATCCGCCTTGCTTCCGAGCCAGTCGACCTAGTGGTGACTTCGCCGCCTTATATGAACAACTACCACTACGTCCGCAACAGCCGCCCGCAGCTTTTCTGGAACGGCTTGGTTGAGTCTCCGTCCGAACTGAAGCGGCTGGAAACCAGCAACTTCGGCAAGTTCTGGCAAACCGTCAGAGGCGACGCGCCACCGCCGCTTACCCGGGGCTACCGCAATTGGAAGCGGAAATCGCAGAAATCCGGTGGACAAATACCGAGAGGGGAGTCTACGGAGGCAACGGCTGGGCCAACTATGCCGCAGCATATATGAACGATATAGACCGGTTTTGCGCACTGCTGGACTATGTTTTGAAACCGGGCGGAACCGCAGTTGTGGTAGTAGGAAATTCTGTGGGTCAAGGAAAGGAAATCAAGGTAGAAGAGCGGCTATGCGACATTGCGGAGCTGCGCTGCCTCTCGGTTCTGAATATCGCCAATTTGTGGAACAGGGTAGGCTCCAGCATCATCAACAGCGGCACCCGGCTCCGAACCGGAAGCAAGCCGACGCTATACGACGCCGCGGTTGTCCTGCGCCATTCTTCCTAAACAATAGGCGGAAATTATTGATCCCACTGATTGATGTAGTTAGGCATGCCAGGACTTCTCCTGCTAGGAGCATGCATACTGAATCCAGGGATTCCATCTAATCCGTCTCATATAGTCCCGCCAGAATCTCCTCCGGCAGCTCCGCCTCTTCCAGCGGCATCAGGCGAATGGGGATGTTTCTGGCCTGGGCCGCCGCAATCTCCACCAGCACGCCATTGCTGTGTTCCCACCCGGGAAGCTGAAGGACGAGCAGCTCGTCGGCGCGGGCGAGAAACTGCAAATCCCAGGCGTACCAACCTTGGGGAGCGTGGAAGCCCCGGCTGGCCAACTCCCCAGCATACACTAGCGGCGAGAGTACAATTTTTCCTTCGCCAACCATTTTGCCGCAGACGTAACGAACGGCCTCGAGCCGAGCCTCGCGTACCCCCGCCAACGGATGGGCAAAGGGCGACGCGAGATAAATCAGCGCCGGGTCCATGTCTTTAAGGTAGTCCAGGGCTAGGAATTCCTCAACGTCGCGCGGCAACATAGGCGTCCTTTATCTCAATAAGAGCTACGTGTACAGGGGCGCACCAAATGTGCGCCCCTCGGTTTAGTCCTTATGTCCCTTCCGGTATCCGTGTCGGAATTAGGATTCGTTCTTGTCCCACAAGGCTTCCAACACAGCGCCGGGCGACATCGGGAGCTGTTCCATGCGGACGCCTACGGCATCGTGAATAGCGTTGGCGATGGCGGCCATGGGAGGCACGATAGGCACTTCGCCAACGCCGCGCACCCCATAGGGATGGCCCGGGTTCGCAACCTCGACCACCACCGTGTCAATCATCGGCAAATCCAGGCTGGTGGGCATACGATAGTCGAGGAATGTGGGGTTAAGCATACTGCCGTTATCGTCGAAAACGTACTCTTCGTTGAGCGCCCACCCTATGCCCTGCACAGCGCCGCCCTGAATCTGCCCTTCCACGTAGCTGGGGTGGATCGCCTTGCCGGCGTCTTGAAGCGCGGTGTAGCGTAGAACGTCCACCTTGCCGGTATCGGGATCGACCTCCACGTCGGCGATGTGAACCGCGAAAGCTCCGCCCACACCGGTAGGCGCCACGTTGCCACGTCCGACCACCGGGCCGCCGGTACCGTTCTGACGGGCCGCAAGCTCCTTAAAGGACAATCGCAGTTCCGGGTCCGAGGTATGGGAGGCGCCCCCGTCCTTGTACTCGACAAGACCGGGGTCAACGTCCCAGATGCGGGCGGCGCGCTCAATCAACTGGCTGCGAATATCCAGCGCTGCCTCGTAGCAGGCCCAGCCGGTCTTGAAGGCGACGCCGCTGCCCCCGGTCATGGACGTATATCCCACTGAGTCCGTGTCGCCCACCAGCGGGCGTACATCCTCGGCGGCAATGCCCAGAACCTCGGCCAACTGCATCGAAACGGCAGCGCGAGAGCCGCCAATGTCGGGGGAACCTTCCACCAGGCTGACGGTGCCGTCGGGGTTGACGCTGGCCACGGCGCTGGACGGGCCGCTGGCGTTAAACCAATACCCGGCCGCCACGCCCCGGCCCCGGAACAGGCCTTCACCGGCGTCTTTTTCCAGCGGCGCGGCCCAATGCTCGTGACCTTTGGCTGCCTGCAGCGTCTCAATGTTCCCGATCTTGCCAAAGACTGGGCCGGTGAGCCGCCTGGTGCCTTCCTTAGAGCCATTGAGCAGACGGAATTCTAGCGGGTCCATCCCGATTTGCTCGCAGATTTCATCCAGCACGGTCTCGATGGCAAAGGCTGCTGCCGGCGCGCCGGGAGCGCGGTAGGCCGCAGTCTTGGGCTTGTTCAGCACCACGTCATACCCTTCCAGGCGGCCGTTGATGATGTCGTATGGGCCGGTCATGCACTGAACGCCGGGGTTGATGGGCGAGCCGGGGTAGGCGCCGGCCTCATAGGCCATGGAAGCGTCAACGGCGGTGATGCGCCCTTCGTTGGTCGCGCCCACCTTGCAGCGCATCCACGACCCGGCAGTCGGGCCGGAACCTTGGAAAACCTCCGAACGGCTCATACTCAACTTGACCGGATGGCCGGTCTTCTTGGACAAGATGGCTGCCACCGGCTCCAGATATACCAGCGTCTTGCCACCGAAGCCCCCTCCAATTTCCATGGGGATGGCTTTGATTCGGGAGATAGGCACGCCGGCGACGAGGGCCACCTGGTCGCGCACGTTGAAGTGCCCCTGACTGCTGCTCCAAACGGTTATGTCGCCGTCCGGCCCCCAGTTTACGGTGGCGGTGTGCGGCTCGATGTAGCCTTGGTGGACCGACTGGGTGCGAAACTCTCGTTCCACCACTACATCAGCATCCTTGAAGCCCTGTTCAATGTCGCCCATCTCGAAGGAGAAATGGTTGGCGACATTGGTGCCGGAAGAAGACTCATCGTCTCCCAACAGCCCGCCCGTGCGCATATTGGGGTTAGCCTGGGTGGCCAGGCGTTCGTGAAGGATGGGCGCCCCGGGTTTCATCGCCTCCAGCACGTCGGTCACCGAATCCAGCGCCTCGTACTCCACATCGATGAGTTCCAGGGCCTTTTCGGCAATATGGGGGCTGGTGGCGGCAACGGCAGCCACAGCGTGCCCCTTGTAAAGAACCTTATCGGCGGCAAGACAGTTGTTGCTCAGGAATTTGGGGTTGACCATCGCAGCTTCGGTCTGGTCGCTGATGCGACCCTGGGGCTGGGGCAGGTCCGCAGAGGTCACTACCCCGCGCACGCCCTCCAGCGCTTCAGCCTTGCTGACGTCTATGGACTTGATCCGGGCGTGAGCATGGGGGCTACGAAGCACCCTAGCGTGGAGCAGCCCCGGCAAGACGATGTCGGCCCCGTAACGGGCTCGTCCGGTCACTTTCTCTGATCCGTCCTGCCGTATGGGGCGTGTTCCCACCACGTTGAATTCCTGATTGGATAGCACTACGTTGGAACCGGAGATGGTTGCCATAGTCAAATTCCTCCTCGGTCTGGGGTTAGGGGTTTAGCAGTCCGCCTGTCCGTTGACCGGTTCGGTCAGAGGTTCGAGAAAGTCCACCAGTTCCGCCACGCGGTCAAGGTTTCTAGCGATAGCCTCGGGAATAAGAAACCGCTTGCGAGTATAATAATTTCGGTGCAATCCCTCGGCGACATCGCCTAACACTGTTAGTTGGCTGTTGTTCAGCAACAGGCTGGCGTTATACATCACGACGCTAAACTGAGCGTGCTGTCTATATTCCCATCCTTGTCTTAGGGCGACGGCTTTTGCCATCCAAGCTGCGGCCCCCCAGCCTTTTTCCGACGCTTGGTGCAAGTCATCCACCGCCAAGTATTCCCGGGATCTGCCGAGGAAAACCTGCGCCTGCTGCCGGTAATCCTCGACCGCAGCAGGGTCATAAGGTTCGATGGAAGAAGGGGAAGGAGGCTGCGTCATAAGCGTTTTCTCCAGGTTGTTGCCTGATTTTAGCGCACCCACCTGGGAATTCGCCAACGCCGTCCTTCACAGTCCCTGCGCCAGGCGTTCCATCTCCACAGCGAACCAAAGGGCAAACCCACCGCTGCGGTCATCGAAACCGTAAATGGCCGGGCGGTCGAGGTAGTCACGGACGTTCTGCTGAACGCCGGTGCTAGTGCAGGCGTCTACCACGTTGCCTACGTCGTCTACGCGCTCCGATACCGCCTGCCAGGCCAGTTCTGCCGGGTCACGGAAGTCGCCGGTGAGCCAGTCCCGGCGCAGTCCTCGCGCCATGGCGTAGCCCATCATGCAGGTAGCCGTGAATTCGTCGTATGAGCCGGGGAAATCCAGCACTTGGGGCAACAACCCTGACGGGCGCTGCAAACCACGCAGAGATTCAATCAGCCTTCGGTACATCGCCAGAACCGCCGGGAAGTTCTCGTGTCTTTCCGGCAGATAAGTCAGGGTTTCGGTGAGGCCCAGCGCGGCGAAGCCGTTGCCTCGCCCCCAATAGAACGGGGCAGAGCGACAGTGCCAGAATAGCCCATTGTCCTGCTGTATATCGCCGCCCAGCAGAAAGGCCGTTAGCAAGTCAATGTAACGGTTCTCGCCGGTAATCCGGAAGGCGCGCCCCAAGATTGCCCCGGACATGAACATATCCTCGGTGCGAAAGTCCGGGTCGCAGGGAGCCGGGGCCTCCCCGAAATCCGCGGGCCGGAAGCAATTGGCGGCTTCGATAATCAAGTTGGCGTACCGGCTATCGCCGGTGGCGGATGTTAGTTCTTCTCCCCATACCACCGACGCCAATGCCGAGGGAGCCAGACCTGCGCCAAACTCTCCCGAAGCAACGTTTACAAAGCTACTCAGCAGCGCCGCAATATCAGAGCCGGGGTTGACGGCGGAAGGGTCCAGATTGGCTAGTCGCAGACGCCCACTGATAGGCACTCCCTGGGTGTAGACAACCGGATCGAAGGAATGTCCATAGGCCAGAGACAGCACCCGGCCGACTTCCATTCGAGGGCGATTCCGGCGAGCGGCGAGAGCCTGGCGAGCAACGGAAGGCCCCAGTAATCCTTCCTGCTGCACCGCACCCAGCAGGCGGCTTATCTCGCGGGGCAGTTGTTCGCTCGATACAGTGAGGCGCAGACCGGGAATCGCTCCCAGCCCTTCCGGGTACCCTTCGCCTAGAGCGCCCAGAATGCTATCTTCCCGAATTTCGCGGGAGGCTGCCACGGCCGGGGCTAAGCGTCGGGCGGCAGCGTTGGATTCCCAGACCACGGAACCGCCGCCGGACTGCAATTCCAGCACCAGGTCCGGGGCTTGGAAGCAAATCCAGCGCCACAGGTATCGCTTCTCTGGATCCTGGGCATCAAAATAGAAATTGCCTTCCGGCGGATAAACTTGCGACGGATTGCCGCCCGCGCCGTTATCCGGCCCGCGACCGAGGCGCAAGCCGTCGGGGTTAGCGCAAGGCACGGCACTGAGACCGACCCGCAACGCCAGACCGTCGCCGCCGCCCGCGTACAGCTCAAGGGCGTGGAGGGCCAAATCCACATCCGCCGGCTCACCGGACAGCCCGGCTATGAGAAGAATTCGCGCCCTGGCGCTTTCCGCAGAGTAGGCATTGCGGTCCAACAAGGCCGGAATCGGGGTCAGGGAGCGGGTAACTCCGCAGGCCGTCCGGGCCCAGAACCCCGGACGGGCTGCGGACAGCGTATCCAGCGCTTCCCGGATTTCCTGCTCGCTGCTCGCGCTGGCCACGTTCCTATGGCTCCCGAGGCTTTTGCACTAGGTCTACGTTCACCATCCGGGCCGCGCTGACCGTGAACGTCAGGGACGCCGTGCCGCCTCCCTCGGTGCTGTTCAGAACTTCTATATTGGCCGGGCCATGCAGGTAAACTATTTCATCCCCTTCAATCCGGAAGGGGCGGTCGTGGCCGGGGTAGAACACGTTGGACGCCGCTACCATTTTCTCGACACTGGCGTGGGCGTCCTCGGTGTCCCAGAAGATATTGTATGGAATGCCTCGCGCCACCGTGCCGCTCTCAGGCATGGCGTCGCCGGCTATCAGCACGCTCTCGCCGTCAATGTCGGCCAGCACGCTCATGTGGCCCTTGGTGTGTCCCGGCGTTTCCAGAACGGTGACGCCATCCACAATCGTGTCGCCCTCCGAGACAACCTCTACATTCATGTTGCGCATCATGTCGGCCATGCCCGCCGCCACCGCCAAGTCCCAGGAGTTGGGGTTGCGGGCATAGTCTATCTCCACCGGATTGACCAGCACCCGGGCATTGCGAAAGAGATCGGTATTCTGGCAGTGGTCCCAATGCATATGGGTGAGGATGACGATGTCGATGTCGTCGGTGGTAAGGCCGATGTTGGTCAACGCCCGGTAGAGAAAGGGACGACGAGAGGAAGGCCCAGTGTCTATAAGGATGTTGTGGCCCCCCGTCCTGAGCAGCGAGTTGGTGGAGTAACCGAAAGAGCCTTGATCCGTGTTCAGAGCAAATCCATAGGTTAGAACGTCCAGCGTGGTCATGAAGCGCTCCTTATCGGGAGTTGAGCATCCTTCTTGCCGAAAACGGTCGCAGTAAACTTGCGTCCCCGCCGCAAGCGGTTCGTCTGCAATCATGGAGATGCTGAAATAGGAGCCGGGGTTCCTTAAAGAGGTTCCCTAACTCAATTAGGCCAACCCTAAGTTGGGGTTGACCTTGCTCTCACCGGCGTTTTTCAGGGAGCGGCGGCATCTGCCTTCAAAACGCACCGGATTTCATCTGGCTAGTTCACGCCTTCAATTTCGGCGTAGACCGCCCGCATGGAGGCACCGGAGTCATCCTCCACCTCGGTGAACCACTTAATCAGCGAGCGCGTCAACTGGTCAACGGACTCGTCTTCCGCCGCTGCTTCATAGCGTTGGCGCACAGTGGGCAAGGTGACGCGGGTCTGAGCATCGCGCATCCAGACGATTTTCTCTGCGTCGGTCATGTCCGAACCGGCCACGCGCAACCGCTCGTTGAAGAGGGTATCGTCCCTGTCTTCGGGGGCGCCACCCAACTCGCGGATGCGCCGGCCGAAGATGTCGCCATGGCTGGTCTCGCGCTCTGCCACTAGGGAGAGACAAGCCTTCAGACCCGGATGTTCGGTCTTTTCGGCCCAGGCCTTGAGATAGATTCCGGCCCGGTATTCCTGCAAGCGAATGTCGTTGAGAAGTTCCAGGTATTCAGGTTGGTCCGGCATTGCGATACCTCACGAAAAATAACGTTCTGGAGTCGAAAGCGGACGCGGCTATTGTTTCTGAGAAAAGATACCCGCCCGGAATTGCCAAGCCGCGCGGCTGAATTCGAGTTTAGTGTGCCGTCTCTGGGGTGTCAAACCATCCATTGAACGGCCCTGCTAGAATGACCCCGCTACACTGACCGAAGCGGAGAACCGTTTTGCCTCAATTGACGTAAGCCCAGCGCGGTATAGTCGCCACTATCCGGAACTTCGTGCGACGGGAAGTCCAGCTAGTGGCGCAAGAAATGGAGCACGCCGACGAGTATCCCTTCGAGCTGGTGGATCGGATGAAGGCGCTAGGGCTGTTCGGCGCGGTCATCCCGGAAGAATATGGCGGCCTGGAACTGGACGTGGCTTCCTAATGCTCTGGTCATCGAAGAGATTTGCCGAGGCTGGATGAGCCTCAGCGCATACTCAACTCCCACCTGATAATGGCCTATATGGTAGCCGCCCACCGCACGCCGGAACAGAAGGAACGGTTTCTGCCCCTGATGGCCACCGGCGAGAAACGTGGCGGCATTTGTATCACCGAACCCAACGCCGGCAGCGATGTGCAGGCTATCGAGACCAGAGCCATCCGGGAGGGCGGCGAGTACCTGGTCAACGGCGCCAAAAACCTGATTACCAACGGCCGCCACGGGAATACCTTCGCCCTAGTGACCAAGACCAACCCCGAGGCCGACCCGGCGCGGCATCAGCATTTTCATCGCCGAGAAAGAGTCTGGCTTCAACGTGGTGCGCGACATCCCCAAGCTGGGCTACAAAGGCGTTGACACCTGTGAGCTGTCTTTCGACGATTACCGCGTTTCCGGCGGCAACCTGGTGGGCGGGGAAGAAGGCCCGGGCTTTTACCAGATTATGAGCGGGCTAGAACTGGACGCATCAACGTCGCCGCCCGTTGTCTCGCCTCGGCCCGCTCGGTAGTGGACGCACTGCAAAGTTTGGGCCGCCCGGGTCCGTCGGCCATCGTCGGCACGCCCCACCGGGTGCTGCCCTAGTACGCCTCCATGGCCAACGGCGTCGCCTTCCACAGCATCGAAATGGACGATGTGAATAATGAGGCTTCACTGCATCCCGGCGTTGTGGCCTTCCCGACGGCCCTCTCGATGGCCGACCTGGCCCATGTCTCGGGCAAGGACTTCATCACCGCAGTAGTTGCGGGATACGACCTGATAGTTCGGCTGGGCCGGGCTTTGCAGCCGGCGGAGCATTACGGGCGCGGCTTCCACTTTCCAATGTTCAGCCACGGCTTGCGCCCGGGCGGCGGATCATTACGGGCGCGGCTTCCACCCCACCGGCACCTGCGGGGCCTTCGGCACGGCAGTGGTGGCTGTCCGACTGCTGGGACTGCAGAGCGATGACTTCATCCACGCTCTGGGCATCGCGGGAAGCCAGACGGCGGGGAGCATGGAGTTACCTGGCGCAGGGGGCCTGGACCAAGCGGCTGCATCCCGGCTGGGCCTCCCATAGCGGCTCATGGGGCGCCCTTCTCGCCCCCTCGGGTTACACCGGCCCAACGACCATCCTAGAAGGACGCGACGGATTCCTGAAACCTATTCCGGCAACCCAAACCCGTCCCTGGTATTGCAGGACTTGGGAGTGGAATACCTCATCACCCGCACCGGCATCAAGCCCCACGCCTGCTGCCGCTATAAGCAGGGGCCCATAGACTGCCTCATCTAGCTTCGCAACGCCTACGGCCTGACATCGGAAGGCGTCGAGGAAGTAACCATCGGCGTCCTCAGCGGCGGCTACAAGCTCGTCGCCTCCCCGGAGGATGACAAAGCCAATCCCAAGACCATCGTGAGACCATCGTGGATATGCAGTTCTCCATGCCCTTCGGCGCAGCCGTCGCCCTGGCCTACGGGCGGGCCTCCTTAGCGGAATACGCGGAAGGCGTGCCTGAACGCCCGGAGATTCGCCGGATTCTGTCTCGCGTCAAGTGCGTTACCGACCCGGAGGTGGACGCCCACTTCCCCCGCGAGTTCCGCGCTTGGGCCGAAGTCGCCACCAGCGACGGACGCCGCTTGCGCAACGATATACGTTACCCCAAGGGCGACCCGGAAAACTGTCTCACCTGGGACGAAATGAAGGACGAGTTCACTGTCCTGACCGCCCCGGTAATCAGCTAGGAGCGGCAGCAGGCCATCATCGCCGCCATTGAATCGCTGGAAGAAATGGATGACGTGCGGAAACTGGCGGCCCTGCTGTCAACCGAGTAGGAAATTGCAAGAGTATTGCGAGCCGGAACCGCTCTATGACACTGCCATTGCAAGGCGTCCGCATCCTCGAAATGTCGCAGGCAATCGCCGGGCCCGTGGCGGCAAGGACGCTGGGCGACCTCGGGGCTGAGGTCATCAAGATAGAGCAGCACGGCGTGGGGATATGCCGCGGCGCATAGGCCCCCTTTCTCGGCGGAGAGAGCGCCTACTACCTGAACTTCAATTGCAATAAGAAAAGAGTCACCATCGACCTGCGGACGCCGCTGGGCCGGGAGGTCTTCCACCGCCTCGTCGCGGTGTCCGATGCGGTTTTCGATGCCTTCCGTGCTGGAGCGGCTGGGCTTGGATTACGCCTCCCTGAAAGCAGTCAACCCGTCCATCATCCCATGTTCGCTGTCGGCCTTTGGCCAAGAAGGGCCGTACCGCGAGCGGCTCGGTTTCGACGTAATCGTGCAGGCTATGGGCGGAGGAATAAGCGTTACCGGCAACCCCGGTCAGTCGCCGGTGTTCATGGGCTTTCCCGTTGGCGATATGGTGGGCGGCTACATGGCGGCATTGAGCATCGCCTCGGCCCTCTATGGGCGGCGAGTAACCGGCGAAGGACGCCGGCTCGATATATCGCTGCTAGACGTCCAGATAGCGCTGCAAGCTCATCTCGGCCAGTTCTATCTAGTCTCCGGCGAAGTGCCTGAACCGATGGGTTCAGGCCATCCGTCGAACCTGCCGGTAGGTGCCTATCAGTGCGCCGACGGCAACTATGTGCAAGTCCACTGCGCCAGCCAGGAATTCGCCATTAAGACGCTGCGCATGATGGCGAATGAAGTGGAATAGCTGCGCGGTATGGACGAGGATTCCAGGTTCACCAACGCGCCCGCCCGCATCGAGAACCGCGCGGCGCTGGAAGCGGCCCTAACCGCCGGCTCCGGTGCCAAGACGCGCCCTGAGTGGGAAGCCCTGCTCCTGAAATGGGACGTTCCCGGCGGGCCAGTCAATAACATCGCCGAGGCCCTGGCCGACCCTCAGGCGTTGCTGTGCGAGATGGTGGTGGAAATCGAACATCCCGTCGTCGGAACATACCGAACTGCCGGCAATCCCATCAAGCACAGCGCCGCCGAAGCCTTTGCGCCTCCACCCACGTTGAGCCAGAATCAGACAACATGCCCGGATGAGGCCTTTTCAAAGTCTCTGTCGGAAATAATTGTCTGAATCAGGATTTGCCGGATTATAGGATTTTCAGGATATGGCCCAATCTTGAGCATCCTTTAATCTTGATGATCCTGATTCAGACAACTACTTTGGACAGGCCCTAGCTCTGATTCCCCGCTGGCAAGAGCAGGGCTATTGGGTGAAGCTATACTATTTGCGGCTGGCACCGGCCTGCTTAGGAGGCCATAATATGCCGGATGATGTAATTCGCCGTAGGTTCCATGCCGGTTGGCGCAATTTCGAGGGAACCTACCAGGGTTTGGTGGATGATTGGGTAGTCTATGATGCCATGGAGGGATCCTATGCCTGACGGAGAGAACCATCAGAAAGGGCTAGGTAGCTGGATTTACAGCAACCCGGACGCGCCCGACCCCGGCATAGAAGCAGCCATGCGCCGCGCCACCATCAAAGCGCGAAAGCGGGCCATCGCCCTGGCTGGCCGCGTGGTCACCCTCCGCAACGGCCAGGTAGAATACGATACGGAACCGTAAAGATTTGTCGGCAGGGGGTTCGATATGGCTACCGATGCGAAACTAGGCATCCTAGTTCCCGGCGGGTTCAGCGGAACGCCCCCTACGCTGGCGGAGTTTTCGGCTTTCTTCCGCCGGGCCGAGGAACTGGGCTATGACTCCCTGTGGGTCATTGACCGGGTTTTTCACCCCAACAGCATCATAGACCCTATGACTCTGCTGGCCTGCGCCGCCACGGTGACGGAGCGCGTTCGCCTCGGAACCTCGGTGTTGCTGTTTGTCCTGCGCCACCCGGTTCTGGTAGCCAAGACCACGGCGACGCTGGACTACCTGTCGGGCGGGCGGCTGAATCTGGGAATCTCCTTGGGCGGACGGGATAACGAGTTCGGCCCTTTGGGAGTGGATGTGCGCCGCCGGGTGAGCCGGTTCAACGAGGGACTGGAGGTTATGCGCCGGCTGTGGAGCGAACGCGACGTCACTCACCACGGGCGCTATTACTCCATGGATAACGTTAACATAGACCCCAAGCCCCTGAGTTTGTCTAGCACTGGGCAACCGTCCATTCCCATCATCATCGGCGGCTCCGCCGACGCCGCGCTGCAACGGGCCGCCGAGCAGACCGACGGCTGGGTGGCCGGCGGCGCGGCCAGCCCCGATATTTTCGCCCAAGCCTGGAGCAAGATACGCGACTATGCCGCCGCTGCTGGCAGAGACCCCGACGCCCTAGAATCTTCCAAGCTAATCTACACCTACGTTGACGCCGACCGGGACCGCGCCAAACGGGAACTGGAAGCCTTTACCCACGCCTACTACGGCCCGCAGTACGACGTGGAAAACGCCTGCGCCTTCGGACGCCCCGAGGACTGTGCCGCAAAGCTCCAAGCCTATATCGACGCCGGAGCCAAGACGGTAATGGCAGGCCCCACCTGGCCCGACCCGGCGCAGATTGAGCGGATACAAACAGAGGTAGCGCCGCTGCTGCGGTAGACTCCAAAATTCATTTCATGCCGCTGCGTCTGCCGGGATTGTATTAGCCGCAACAGCTTGCGCGCTAATGAGAACGCTCCCGTTGCTCTATCCTGCAGCGTTTTTGCAACAAGGTTTCGTCCGCGTATACCCCAGTGCCGCAACCCCTGTATTCAGTATTGAGTTCCTTTCATTTACGTTGTCAGGGTAGGCTATTAGGAGCACTTCCTAACTATCTACACCGACGTCTGCGCCACCACTCGCGGCGCCACCCGGCGCGACAGCCACCGGCCCTCGCCGCTGTCGCCCAGCAGTTGACCGTCGCGCACAATGACCTTGCCCCGCAGGATAGTCATTATGGGATAGCCCTCGCACTCGAAACCGTCCCAGATGGAATAGTCGGATTCAGCGTGCAACTCATCCACCGTTATCGTCTTCTTCAGGTTCGGGTCGAAGATAACGATGTCCGCGTCGCTCCCCACGGCGATGGCGCCCTTCCGGGGATACATGCCCAGAATCTTGGCGGCGTTGGTGGATGTTATGGCTGCGAAACGCTCCAGGCCGATGCGGCCGGGGGCCACCAACTTGGTGTAGGTGACCGGCATCCGCGTCTCAATGCCGTTGTGGCCGCCGCAGAGGGTGCGAATGGTGTCGCCGGCCAGCTTCACATTCTTATAGGTGGTCCATTCATCGGTAGCGGTGGTGCAGATTGGCCCGTCCACCAGTCCTTGCTGCAGGGCTTCGCGGTCGTCGGAGAACTTGATGGCCGGGTAGGTGTGAATGGCCAAGCCGTCGGGCTTCAAGTAATCGTCGCAGGTGAACTCTAGGTAGTTATGCAGGGCCTCGCCATAAACCGGAAGTTGCCTGGCCCTAGCCTCGGCGATAGCGTTGACGCCCTCCTTCGCCGTGGTGTGAACGAAGTAAATGCCCGTTTCGGTGCTCTGGGCCAGCCTCACAACCTTGCGGAAGGAAATGTCTTCCGAGATGTTGTTGTGGGCTAGGTGCAGGTTAGAGCCGTGGTCCCGCCCCTCCCGTTCCAGCTTGTCCTCCATGTAGGTGACGATGTCGTCCTCTTCGGCGTGCACCGCCATGATGCCGCCGTGCTTGCCCACTTCCTGGAAAATCTCCCACAGGTGGCCCGTCGGCACACGGGCGTGGAACGTGGTGAATATCTTGATGCTGGCGACGCCGGACTGGATGGCCTCGCCAATCTCCCCCAACGTAGTTGGGGAAACCGCTCCGGCCAGGATGTAGTGAAAGGTGTAGTCAATGTACGAGTGGCCCCGAAAGATGTCGCGCCGTACTTCAATCTGCCCCATGATGGGGTCGGAAGGCGGCACTGCGCCGGGGGTCAAGGGCAGCGCTCCGGCGAAATCCACGTAGGTGGTGACGCCCCCGAAGGCGGCGGCCCGGCTGGCGGCTTCCGGCGGCTGGGTGAAGACGCCGGTGTCGCCGCCGGCCCAGTAGTCCGGCACGGGAACGTTGATATGGGCGTGAGGCTCGATTCCCCCGGGCAAGACAATCATCCCGGCGGCGTCAATCGTCTCTCCCGCGCCGATGTCATCCAATGCGCCGGGCGAGGCCAAAGCCGCGATCTGCTCCCCCTGAATGCCCACGTCCATAAGGCCGGCGCCCCCGGGCGCAACCACGGTTCCACCCTTGATAATCAAGTCCAGCATGATTGCCTCCCTGTACGGCGTTGTGAGACAAATTCTTGTAGGCGCCTATATTTCGTTGCTGCCTATATTTCGTTGCTGCTATGTAGCCGCGATAATCTCAATCTCTTCTTTCAGGGTCGCCGGTATCCAGGCTGATAGAAGGGCTTCTAGCTCTTCCCGGCACTCCTCCAGGCGATGTTCCGCCCCATCGAACAGCGCTAGTTCCTTGGGTTCTTTGGCCCATTCGTATATCTGAAGCGAGCAGGAAAAAGGCAGCCGGGTGTCGGCCTTGCCGTGGGCCACCAGCAACTTGCGCGGGGAAAGCTGTCCGGCCATCCCCGCGCCGTAGGTCTGCGGCGATAGCGAAACCACGCCCTTGATATGGTCGCTGGTCGCGCCCGCGGCAATTACTACTGCTCCGCCGAAGGAATGGCCCACCACTACCACGGGCCCGTGACCGCTTTCCTTAAGATATTGAACCCCGACAAGCAAGTCCAGCACGCACTCCAGCAGGTCGTTGGGAAAACGGTAATCCAGCCGCAGCGAGGTGATGCCCTGCCGGGTAAATTGCTCGGACAATCGCGCGTATGTGCCAGGCCCCGGCCCGCCGAAACCTCCCCGCGCTCCGCATACCCAGACGACGGCGCATTCAGCCTCTCCCGCTCTATGCACGATGCCGCTGAACTCACCCCGGCTGGTGTGGAACTTAAGTCCTGCCCCCGTGTCGCCATCGGGCAAGCGGGCGTCGGTAACCCGGAAGAGCTGGACCATTTCGGCGACGGACTCAGGCCGTTGACCGGGAGATACGCTCATTTTTAATGTCCTTTCCTGAAACAGTGTTTAATTTTTGTTACGATTGGTGCTCTCGTTGGTGCTCTCATATGCGTGTTTCTTGCAAATTCTTCTTCAGTTTGTTTATCTAAAAACAATCAGTGTTTTCTTGAGTTAAACAAGAAAATCTGCCAGCACGGCATTGAAACCGCTAGGGTTGTCCTCAAACACCATGTGGGCTGCGTTGTCCACATGAACCAGCTTGCCGCCGGCCAGCGTATCCACCATTCGTTCAGCCACGCCCAGACTCAGGGTGTCGGTCTCAGACCCGCGAACAATCAGGGTGGGGCAGGAGATGCAGCTCAGAGGGCTCCACAGATCCGGGGGCGGGGCTCCGGTGCCGTTCCGGCGCTGTTCGCGGATTTCCGGGTCATAGCGCCAACCTATCTTACCGCCGGGCAGTTCCCTGGTCTGGTAGGTCAGCCTGCGCCGCATAACCGCCTCTGAGGCGAACCGGTTCTGCGCATTCATGTGCTGGAAAGCGGCTTCAAAAGAATTAAATTCCTCCGGCACCTCCACGAGCTCTCGCGTAATGCGGGCCGCGCCGGCCGGGTCAATATCCGGCCCGATGTCCACTATCACCAGCTTTTCCAGCATATCAGGATTGCGTCCGGCGAAAGCCATGCTGTTGCGCCCGCCCATGGAGTGACCGATGAGCGTGAATTTCTCAATCCCCACGGTGTAGCAGAACTCTTCTAGGTCGGCCACGAAGGCGTCGGTGGAATAATCCCCGCGAGGGGCCCAGTCGGTTTCGCCGCGGCCTCGCTGGTCTAGGGCCAACACACGAAAGTCGCCGCAGAATCGCGCCGCCACGTCATCCCAAGAATGGCAATGCCCCCGCAGCCCGTGCAGAAGCAACATTACCGGCGCTCCCTCATTGCCCCAGTCCAGATAATGAAAATTCATCCCGTTGCAGGTCACCATCCCGTCGGTGGGTTGCACAGTAGTGGTCATGGCATCTCCTCCGCCATTTAGGCCATTAATCAAGTCAGGGGGTAAATTGGAGGCAGTTTAGCACAGCGAAAGCGGCTGGGTGAAAGCGGAAGCACGGAAGGGGGAAACGCGACTATCGCTTTATTATCAGCAGCGAAAAATAGTCCAAATCTTCAGCGGTAAGCTTGCTGATGTCGTGAATGACTCGCTCGCTGGCCGTGCTGGCCTGACGGACGTAAATGGCGTGGCCCGCCAGTCCCAAGCTTTCCAGGTTCGCCAGAGCGCGCATCAGGTTATGGTCAATCTCCATCAGCACGATAGTATCGTAGTTGGTAATGGCTTCCCGCAGGTCGTCTATTCCGTAGACCTCTGGGAGAATGGCGAGGCGCTGTCCCTGGCTTACCAGGGGAACTCCGGAACTCGCGGCGGCAGCCATCACCGACGGCACTCCCGGCACCACTTCCACATCCAGCCCCTCGATTCCCTCGGACTGCACATGCTGAATCAGATGGGGGAATTCGCTGTACAGCATCGGGTCCCCTTCGGTGATGAAGGCCACATCCTGCCCTTCTCGCAGCCTGGCGCCGATACCGGCAGCGGCTTCGTGCCAAATGTGGTGGTCCACCGGCGAATCGTCGGAGGGAATAACAATCGGCAGCATTTCCGCGTCGGCGGAAAGCGACTGTCGCACTACATCCAGAGCGAAACTGGGCGCGCCGCTGTCTAGTTGCGTGAAGCAGACGACGGCAACTTTTCCCAGTAGCCGCTGGGCACGCACAGTGAGCAGTTCCGGGTCGCCAGGCCCCACCCCAACGCCGTAGAAAACGCCGGGCACAGCCATTATTGCACCACCACGTTGAGCAGCCGCCCAGGCACATACACCGTCTTGTTGACTAGCTTGCCGTCCAAGAAGCTCCGCACTCGCGGGCTAGACATCGCCAGTTCCTGAGCCTCCGCTTCCGGGATACCCACCGGAACTTCCAGCTTGTCCCGCACCTTGCCGTTAACTTGCACCACCAGCGTAAATACCTCATCGGCGGCCAAGTCTTCGTCCCACGAAGGGAAGGGCTGCTGATGAATGCTATACTCCCGGCCTGCCCGTTCCCACAGCTCTTCGGTGAGGTGCGGGGCCATCGGAGCCAGCATCAGAAGCAGCTTTTCGACGTGTTCCTTCCACATCTCGGGGGATACGCTGCTGTCGGCCCATACCTTGTTGAGGTGATTGGTAAGCTCCATAAGCGACGCAATAGCGGTATTGAACTTGAACTTGTCCAGATCGTTGTAGCACTTCCGCACAGTCTGGTGCAGCAGCCGCTCCGTCTCTCGCCCCGCGCTGCCGTTTGAGCCGTCCAGGGCGGCCGGGTCCCGGCTGCAGATGTCCCAAACGCGGTTGAGCCACCGGGCGATACCATTAATGCCTTCTCCGCTCCAGGGACCGCCATGGTCCCACGGGCCGATGAACATCAGGAAGCAACGCACGGCGTCGGCACCCAAGACCCCCACTACGTCGTCGGGATTAACCACGTTGCCCCGGCTCTTGCTCATCTTTTCATGATCCTGGCCTAGGATGACGCCTTGATTGAACAGCCTCAAGAACGGCTCTTCAAAGTCAATCATCCCCATGTCGTACAGGGCCTTGGCGAAAAAGCGGGAATACAGCAGATGCATTACCGCGTGTTCTGCCCCGCCGGTGTACTGGTCAACGGGCATCCACGATTTCATCTGCTCCGGGTCCGCAGGCCCCTCATCGAAATGCGGGCTGATGTAACGCATCATGTACCAGGACGAATCCATGAACGTGTCCATTGTGTCCGTCTCGCGCCGGCCCTGCCCCCCGCAAGACGGACAGACTACATTAACGAACTCGGCGCTGGAGGCCAAGGGAGA
This sequence comes from Dehalococcoidia bacterium, assembly GCA_965199995.1. Lineage (GTDB taxonomy): Bacteria > Chloroflexota > Dehalococcoidia > Lucifugimonadales > UBA3495 > VXOI01. The sequence goes on from OZ241328.1 coordinate 1,592,176, forward strand.
CTCTCCGCTGGGCTTGAATTCCGCGTCTTGGGGTAGCAACACCGGAAGATCGGCCTCGAGAACGGGCACCACGCCGCAATCATCGCAGTAAATCATCGGAATGGGCGTTCCCCAGTAGCGTTGCCGGGAAATCAGCCAGTCGCGGATGCGGTAGGATACCGCCCGCTTGCCCCAGCCGTACTTCTCAACGTCGTCGGAGATGGCCTCTACCCCTTCTTCATTGGTCATACCGTCATATGGGCCGGAATTGGTCATAAAGCCGTCCCCCAGGTACGCCTCGGTCAAGTCCTTGCCGTCCCATGAGATGGGGGCTATCACCTGACGAAGGGGCAAGCGATACTTGCGGGCGAACTCGAAGTCGCGCGCGTCGTGGGCCGGAACTCCCATCACCGCGCCGGTGCCATAGGTCATCAGCACATAGTCGCTGATATAGATGGGAACCCGCTCGTAGTTCAGGCGATTCACGGCGTAGCTGCCGGTAAATACTCCCGTCTTTTCCTTATCGGCGGACAGCCGGTCGATTTCCGATGTCCGGCGGGCCTGGGCTACGTAGCCCTCCACTTCCTCGCGGCGCCCCGGCAGGGTAAGCTTCTCCACCAGGGGATGCTCCGGCGCCAGTACCAGGAAGGTAACTCCAAAGATGGTGTCTATGCGGGTTGTGAAAGTTCGGATTTCCCTCTCTTCCAAGCCCAAGGAACCGATGTCGAAGCTGATTTCGACGCCGGTGCTCTTGCCAATCCAATTGTTCTGCATTGTGAGAATCTTGTCGGGCCATTCCACCAGCCCACTGAAATCCATCAGCCGGTCGGCATACTCGGTGATGCGAAAGAACCACTGCTCCAGGTCTCTGCGGGTGACCACAGCCCCGCAGCGTTCGCAGGCCCCGTTCAGTACCTGTTCATTGGCCAGCACCGTGACGCAGGAAGGGCACCAAACCACCGGCGCATTAGCCCGATAGGCCAGCCCCTGCTCATACAACTTGAGGAAAAACCACTGGTTCCAGCGATAATACTCAGGGTCGCAACAGATGACCTCCCGGTCCCAGTCGTAGATGGCGCCTATAGAACGAAGCTGCCGACGCATATTTTCGATGTTGCTCATCGTCCATTCATAAGGATGAATCCCGCGGCTGATGGCGGCGTTTTCCGCAGGCAGACCGAAGGCATCGAAGCCGATGGGGTGCAGCACGTTGTAACCCTGCATCCGGCGAAAACGGGCATGGGCGTCCGAGGGCGCCATCGCGTACCAGTGACCTATATGCAGGTCGCCGGAAGGATAGGGGTACATCGTCATCTCATACCACTTGGGCCGCGGGTCATAATTGGACACCCTGTGGAGTTCATCAGCTTCCCATCGTTCTTGCCATTTCTGGTCTATTGAAACCGGGGAGAACCCCAGTTCCACCTGTCGTGGACTGGTCGTCATAGGTCTGTCACCTCAAGTCGGCTGCGCCCATAGATTATACCAGCATAGCCGCAAAGTAGCCCTTGGGCGGAATTATTCCTTCCCCCTAGCCCGCAGTCCGCGCCTTCCTGTCCGTCGCTATGACGGACTGTTTCAACGGGGTCTGGCAATATCCCCAGACTCTCTTTGATATAATCCAAACCTGCAATCATCCCGTAAAAGGCGATAGCCTTCCCGAGACGGCCGATGGCGCGGCCAGCAACTGGAGTCTTTATCTTGGCCGTTAACCGGAGCCCCCGGCCTATTGACTCCATCATCCGGCTGCCCCGACGCCGAGAGGTATCTGAGACCATCCGGCTGGACGAGTCGCCGCGCCGCCCCCACCGAATACTGGGCATCTCCAGCATCCTGATTTTGGGTTTCTCCCTGCTGATTGCCATCGGGGCAGTCCTCTTGGTTCTTCCTTTCGCGGCCAACTCGGGCGAGTACACCCCGCTGGAGACCGCCTTCTTTACTTCCATATCCGCCGTTACTGTAACCGGCCATACGGTGGTAAGCACCCCCGACTATTGGGCGCCCTTTGGCCAGGCAGTGATATTCGCGCTGATGGCTCTAGGGGGGCTTGGGTTCATGGTAATCAGCACCTTCCTGCTGCTGGTATTGGGCGATCGCACCACGATTCAGCAGCGGGCGCTCACCCGCGGGCTGATGAGCGACACCGTGGGGGTGAATCAAGCCCGGGCTATCCGGGCTTTAGGGCGCAACATCATCATCATTGTGCTGTTTATATATCTGGGGGGGTCTTTAATTTTCTTCACCCAGATTTATGGGCTAGACGGCATGGGAGAATGGAAATCCTACTGGTATTCGTTGTTCCTCTCAGTATCTTCCTTCAATAATGCCGGCTTCAACATCATACCCGAAGCAGCATCGGGGAATGCGGCAAGATTCGTGTCCAACCCGGTCGTGCTGCTAACGATGACCGCCATGATCGCTCTCGGCGGCCTCGGATGGGTGATGATGGTGGACGTGTGGCGCGGGCGCAGATTTGCCCGCTTCTCATTGGACACTAAGCTGCTGGTCGTGACCAGTCTGGCGTTATGGCTGCTCGGGGCAGTAATCCTGGCTCTTACGGAGTTCGATAACGCCGACACCATGGCCGGAATGGGCTGGATTGACCGCATTCTCAACGCAGTGTTCCTTACCGTGAGCGGGCGCACCGCAGGCTTCAGCACCATAGACTTCGGCCAGATTGCCGACGCTGCCGGGATGACGTTCGTGGCTTTGATGTACATTGGGGGGGCGCCCGGCTCGGTGGCGGGCGGCATCAAGGTAGTCACCTTTGCAGTTCTGATAGCCGCTGTAGTGTCTTCCTTACGCAACAGACCCCACGCCGAGGCTTTCGGGCGAGAAATCCCCCAGCCACAGGTGCATCGCGCTCTTTCCGTTGCCGTAATCGGAGTGGTCCTGGTGTTCATCGGCGCGATAACCTTGGTCTCCCTGGAGCCGGAGGCGCGCTTCCTTTCCTTAGTCTTCGACTTCGTGTCCGCTCTGGCCACCGTCGGCGCTACAACCGGCATTGTCCCTTCCCTGGGTTTGCCTTCCCAGGCCCTTTTCATGGCGGCAATGTTCGTCGGCAGAATGGGGCCACTGATTCTTGCTCTGGCGCTGGCTCCCAAAGAAGATGAAATAGTAATGTACCGTTTCGCGCAGGAAAGGGTTAGAATAGGATGAGACTCCCGGGAGGCGGCAGGGTTGAACAAGCAGGTCTGCGTCATTGGTATGGGCCGTTACGGTTCCACCATCGCGCACGAACTTTACCAGGGCGGACACGACGTCTTGGCGATAGACTCCAACGAAGCCAAGATACAAGAGCAACTGGGGCATGTTACCTATGCAGTACGGGCCGATGCCACCAATGAGCCGGTGCTGAAAGAGCTGGATGTTCCTGATTACGACGTGGCCATAGTGGCCTTGGGGGGTGATTACATTCAGGCCAGCGTAGCGGTTACGGTGCTGCTCAAGAGCTTGGGCGTCCCCATGCTCATTGCCCGTGCAGCCAACGACCAGCACGGGGAGATCCTGGAGCGCCTCGGCGCCGACCGGGTGTTATTCCCCGAAGCGGAAAACGCCCGCCGCGTCGCCAAGCTCGAATTCGTCCGGGAACTGCTGGACTATATGCCCATCCTGGCCGGCTACGGCATCAGTAAGATTCGCCCTCCAGAAGGTATGCTCAACAAGACATTGGAGGCGGCCGGATTGTCTGGGGCCGGCGACCGCCACGGATTGTCGGTGCTGGCCATCCGCCGGGGGCGCACATCCTTCTTGCACCCTTCCAAAGACGAGGTGCTGCAACACGGCGACGTGCTTATACTGGCAGCCACCAATGAACAACTCAGCAAGCTGCCTGAAATGGCCAAACGCCTGGCTTAGAATCCAACTTTCGAGGGAAGTGCGGCCCCTGTCGTGCAGTAAAAAGGGCTACTATGGCAACGCAGGGAATGGCATAGCCTTTATATTTAGCGCACTCCCGGAGTACCGCAAACCGTCAGGACCGGTATCCAGGCCCTTTGGCAGCCCCAATTTTTCCGGCGAGCTCCGAAGATGAGACAGGGCGTTAAAAGCATCCTGGTTCCGGTAAATAACTCGCCCCACAGCGAACGCGCCTTTCGCTGGGCCTGCCATATGGCGCGTTCCGGCAAAGTGCGCCTCCACGCTCTCCACGTGATTGAAGTGCCGCTGTCATTGTCGCTGGAAGCGGAAATCACAGAAGAGATAGACCGGGCCGAGAAGCTGCTGTCGCGCTACGAGCATTTTGCCCAAGAAGAAAAGTATCGAGGCCTTCAGGCAGGCTGTGTACGAGCCCGCCAGGCCGGCACGGCAGTTTTACGGGAAGCGGAAATCAAGCGGGCGGAAATGATTGTCCTTGGCATCCCTTACAGCGCGCCAATGGGGCAGTGCAGCATGGGCGCCGCCGCCGCCCATATCTTCCAGTATGCCTCCTGCCAAGTGCTTCTCTGGCGCGATACTGCCCCGGTTCCCGACTTTCGCGGAGATTAGCCTCTGGTGCGAACACTAATCTACGGCTGGGGACAGCTAGCTGCCAGCGCTATTCAGGACCTGTCCGCACAGGACGTCGAAATCACGGTGCTGGGGCGCCAGCGCAGCCGGTTGGAGCGGCTGAGCGCCTACTCGGGCGTTACGGCCACGCTAATAGCGGAGCCGGCGATGCAGGATTATCTGCTCGAATCCGGCATTAGCCACGCCGACGCCTTCCTGGCCCTCTCCGATGACGACCATGAAAATTTGCTCTTGGCTCAAATCGCCAAGCATATGTTCAACGTGCCTAAGGTCGTTTGCCATGTGGAAAATCCCGAGCTTCAGTTCATGTACACTAAAATGGGCCTCAATGTGGTAGGCTCCTCTATCGGAATTCTGCAAGATATTCGGCAAGTATTGGGTTTTTAAGATGATGAAGATTCCTTCGCGTTAGAGGTCGGACGAGGGTATGTACGCCGTAATTGTTGGCTGCAGCGAAGCCGGTTACTACCTTGCCCGAGCCCTGGCTACCAGCGGCAACGAAGTAACCGTCATAGAACGCGACCCCGATCGTTATCAGTTTATTACGGAAGGTCTGGGCATCGTTGCGGTTCTGGGCGATGGAGCAGACGCCGAGGTACTACGGGGGGCCGGAGCGGGGCGCGCAGACGTGGTGGTTGCATTGACCGGAATAGACGCTACCAACCTGGTGATCTGCCAGACCGTGCAGCATCTATTTAAGAATCCCCGAACCTTAACGCTGGTCAAAGATCCCAAGAACGGCCCAGTGTTCGAAAGACTGGGCATCAACGGGGTGGTTAACTGGATTCACCTTACTCTCGGAGCCCTGGAAGAGGGGATACCAGGGCATCAGTTTCGGCACCTGATGTCCCTTCGCCAGCCAGGTATAGAGTTGGTGTGCATATCCGTACCTCCCGAAGCCGACATTGTCGGCAAGCGTCTGGGCGAGATCGAGCTTCCCCCCAGCAGCTTCATTTCCCTGATAGTGAAGAAAGGGCGCGTTGACCCGCCATCCAACCACTTCCTGGTGGAAGCCGAGGACGAACTCATCGCCGTGACATCCGCCAACGATGAACAGTTACTCTACGACATCCTGACCGGAGTCTGACCGTGGCCCGGACACTAGCATTCCTAGGGCCTTCCGGCACATATACCGAAGAAGCGGCGTTGCTGTATGATCCCGCCGCGGAATTGCGGCCCTATCCCAATATATCAGCCGTTGGGCAAGCCGTAGCGGTGAACGAGACCGATCAAGGCGTGGCGCCCATCGAGAACAGCATCGAGGGTTCGGTGAATTTCACTCTCGACCTGCTGATTAGCGAAAACTCCCTCTTCATCAGCTACGAAATCGTCATACCCATCGAACACTATCTGATGGGACAACCCGGCACTCGGCTGGAGGAGGTTCAGGTGGTGTATTCCCACCCGCAGGCCCTGGCCCAGTGCCGGGACTATCTCGAGCGGAATTTCACCAACGCCGCGCGCTCGGCATCTCTCAGCACGGCCCAGGCCGTGGGCGACGCCATGAGCAGCGACGCTCCGGCGGTGGCCATCGCGCCCCGCCGCTCGGCGGCTCTGTACAATGCGGAGATTCTGGCCTCCGGAATACAGGACGTGGCCGCCAACGCCACCCGGTTCGTAGTCCTGTCCAAGTCGGACCATGAACCAACCGGAAACGATAAAACGTCCCTGTTCTTCACCTTCGCCGAGGACCTCCCAGGGCAGCTATACGCGGTGATAGGAGAGTTCGCCAAACGGGAGATAAATCTAGCGAAAATCGAGTCGCGGCCCACCAAGCAGTCCCTGGGGCAATACGTCTTCTTCATAGACTGCGATGGACACAGGGAAGACCCGCTTATGCGCGAGGCTATCGAGGCCATTGGCGGCAGGGTGAGTTTGCTGCGGGTTTTGGGGTCATATCCCAAATGGGCGCAGTAATCGCCGGAGGGGAGATAAGAGGCCCTCGCCTGAGGACGATGCTGGAGCAGGGATATAGTCCTGCCTAGCGAAAGGCTAATGTGAGCCGGGCCGGTAATGGCGCAAAGAACCGGCCCTCCCTTAACCTTCTCCGCAGCACCGCACCACACAACCGCAACCAAAGGCCCGAAATGGAAAGGGAGAGCCGGTTAGGCCGGGATTCGAGACTCCACCGTCGGCGGAACGCTCCCGCCAGCGGAAGCAAAGCTCAGGGAGCCGAAGCCCACGACCGTCAACCCTTAGGCTGCCCGGCATTCTCGATGAACGTGTCGAAGGGTGCTGGGCAATCCCTTTGAATCTCTGTTTGGAATTTTATATTATTCTTAGACTTATGTCAATGTTTGATTTTATGGAAATTCAGTGCGGAAAATCGTGGTTCCGGCATTCTCATAGACCTTGCTAAGTAGTCCCGAATTCGCCATCCTTTCAAATTTCGCCAGCCCTGCCGCCGGATAATTCACCCGCTCCAACTCCCCCACTACCACATAGGCTACGTCATACTGCATGAGCAACTCTTCAGCAATTACCGGGTCGGTAGTTTCATAGACCAGCCGGACGTCAGCCGCTCGCTCATGCACCTGTTGCCGGTAATCGAACCGTTGCTGGATCTGATGCCAAGGCCAGCCAAGGACGGTAGGAAGCCCGGTGTATTTGGCGATGCGTCCGCCCCATCGGTACTGGTCCATGTGGGCCTCTAGCACCACCGGCGACCCTTCAACGTTTTCCTGAAGCCACCGGATTGCGTCATAGTCCCAGGCCAGGGGGAATAGTTGGTCTTTCTCCCAATGCTCCGCCACGGTCATATATTCCATCCCATCCAGCGTGGGCGGCAAGTCGGCGAATCTGTCGTCCACCCGGTCCCACGTACCAAGGACGGTGTATATCAGCGAGCAGACCACCAGCAACCCTACTACCAACACCCAAGCCGCAGCCGGAACAAGCCGAAGACGAGGCAGCCACGATGATGCCAGCCGCCACAGCATATAGGAGGCAGCAATCGCCAGAAATACCCAAACTTCCAGGTAATACTTGAACTGGGTGTTCATTCGTCCGATGTCGCCCTCGACGGTCACAAAGTCAACTCCAATGGCTATGAGTGCCGCCATGGATACCATCGCCAGTATCACCGCCTCGTAGGGACGGTAAGGCTCCGGAGATTGCAGCAGGCGCCATCCGGCCACGGCGACCAATATCAGCAGGATTACCAGCAACAGAGCGTTCCAGTAGGCAAGACCGGTCACCACAACGGCGGCGACAATCCCTGGAGCCAGAATCAGGCGCAGCCACTGTATTCCCCCAGGCCCTTCGCTTTGCTGAAACAGACTGAGAGCAAAAGCCGCCAGATCGCGGCGCGTTCGCACAATCAGGTAGGTTGCGACGATGAACAGGAACAGTCCATGAATCGCCAGGAAACGGTCGACGGGTGTGCGCCATCTTGAGGCGTCTAGCCCATTGTTGAAGGTCTCGTAGTTCTGGTGAAACGGCCAGAAGGAAAGCAGACTGACCATCACTATCCCGCCGCCAAGCATGGCGAACAGCACGAATTTGCGTCTCGGACCGCCTCGAGTGAAAAGCGCGGCGACCGCGGCAAGGCCAAGAGTCAGGATGAGGTAAGACGGGTAGTCCCAGCTATTGATGGCCCACAACGATCCCAGAGTCACCGCCAGAGTTAGGGCAATCGCGGCTTGCCAGCCGACGCTGCCTGTCCGCAGTCCCGCCACCAGGCACAACCCCAGCCCAAGGGCCAACAGGGTAAACGGGATAACCATCATATGGGCGTGCAGATCGGCAAAGAGGAAGGTAAAGAACGGGAATTCAGTAATGTGCCATGATGTGCCGGCGGCGCCCGGAATGAAATCCGGCAGCCAGAAAGCCAGTACCGGTGGCTCAAAGCTCTCCAGTGGCGGAATTACCCTGCTGCTGCGCCAGAAATCGAATCCAGCCCAGGCAACCCCGTCAACAGCCTTCCCCCATACTCCCTGAATAAGCTGCACAATACCGTCGAGATTACCGATTACGGCGGTGAAGGCCGTTGCCGTGAATCCGCATAGGACAGGCGGCAGCATCCGGCCTGCACCTGCCGATCCCTGGCCACCGCCATCCCAATTTCTTACCCCTGCCCTGAGAACGCCGGCCGCAAGGTTGTATCCCAAAGAGAACGCGCCGGTAACCGTGAGCGCGAAGAACAGCGGAACCGCCAGATTAAAGGCCGTCGCAGGCGCTATGGCCGCCACTCGCATAACGCAGGAGATTACAAAGTATCCCCAGTAGTAATAGTTCAGATACCCGCCGGCGAACCACGGATCGAAGGGAGGCAAAGACGTGGAACGGAAAACCGCAGTTAGGTAAGCCAGCTCCATCGGCTTCTCGCCGCCACGATACGGGTGCCACAGGTCGGGATTGAAGTAACGCACGGCCACAAAGGCCAGAAACGCCGTCAGAAACAGCGCTTCGCTGAAAATCAGCAGCCGCCATCGCTTTCGCGCGAACTCCCAAGCCTCCCGGCGAACAAACCACAGCACCGTCCCAGAAGCCGCGGCCACCGCTCCCATCCCGAGGTAGACCGCGCCCCGGGAGAAATCGACCCACCCTAGCGACACTATCAGCCATGCCCCATAGCATACTGCCAGCAATCCCAGAATCCGTGCCAGCAGCACGCCCCGGTCAGGCAACGGACGAAACACGAAAAAGGCCAGCGGCAGCGTAAGCAGGTAAATCAGCTCGATCACCAGCAGCCATGCCAGCACAGGCGCATTGCTAACCCATCCGTCCAGGTTCACTATTTCACTGAATGTGCCGCCGCTACGCTGCTTTTCCAGTGCCTCCGGCGACAGCATGAGCTCCGGGGACGCCAGCTCCGTCCCGCTTTCGAGCTGCGTCAGCAGTTCCCGAAGTCTGGCTTCGGGCAGACGGTCGGCATTGCGAAATACCAGCACGCGGGGATGGTCGTAACCAACTACATTGTCGTCGGCATATCCTAAATTGAGAGTGAAGTTCGCCTCGGGCGGCGCCACTTCCGGCGAAGGGTTGTCAAGCCCAGCCCGCGCCAGCGCATCGTCGCGGAAGACTACGCCGCCGAGAGCTGGGGCATTAGTGAATTCCCGGTGCAACCGATAGCCCAACTCGCCGGAGAATAACTGACGGTAATAGTTGTTGCTGTATGGAAGGCGTTGCGGGTCCTGGGCGGCGCTGGCGTAGGGACGGTGGCTGTAAAAGATCAGATAGCCGGAGCGCGCGAGTTTCCTCGACAGGTCCTGCATCTTCGACTTTCTGTCTGTTTCATAAAGGGGATACTGCCAGATGTCGTAGCTATAAAGACCTGGCAGCCACTCATCCCAATGATTGTCCATCACGATGGGCGTCCCGCGAGGCACTTCGGTCAGCACCCAACGCGACGCCTCCAGGCCCGGATGCTCGTTGGCGTATACTCGCTGGAAAGCGAGCGAATAGAAGGCAGTCCCGCCAATAACGAACGCCAGCACCGCCACCGAAATAGCCGGAAGCGCCCTGGCAGACCTCTCCAGGGTCAAGGCCCTTCCCGTATTGCGCGCCGCTTTCGTAGCTCGCCGGGCCAAAGCGCGGGCTTTGTCTACCTCCCACAGCATCATCCGGGACGCCAGCAGAATCATCACTGGCATCAGCGGGAACAGGTAGCGCAGGAACCTGACCTCGAAGCTCTCGTAGAACAGCAGGCTGGGGGCCACCCAAGCCAGCAACAGCAGATCAGCGCGGAGGCGCGCGCGGTCTAGAAACAGCAGAATCGCCGTGAATGGTAAGGACAACCAGGCAACCACGCCCAGAGGCAGGCCCAATCCCCAAACCACCGTTTGTCTTATCTGATACAGAAACGCCGGGGTATCCACGTACTGCACTGTGAAGGGGAAGAAGCCGGCGTTGCGAGCCATGTGGGTTTGCAACATCACGTCGGATATAAAGGCCCCGATGTCAATGAACGCATAGGGGGTAGTGACGAAGAACACTGCCAGCGCTACCGCCCCGGCCAGCAGCGCGTGGCCGGCGATTTTTTGCAGAACTTCCGGCGTGACGCCGTCCCATTTACCTTCCGCCTCGTCCACAACTCGATAGACGTATCCCAAAGCCAGCGGAGCCAGCAACGGCAGTACGTTCACTTTGGGCGCCAGCGCCAGCCCCAACATCAGCCCCAGTAGCGCCGAATCCCGAAGGCGGCGCTTCTCCACCATGCGCAGCGTCGCCCAGATGCAGGTCAGCGTCAGCAGGACGGTAAAAGTCTCCGGACGATAGAAGTGGCTGTGCTGGACGTGAATAACGGCCAGTGCCGTCAGTCCCGCCGCCAGAAGCCCCACATTCCGCCCATACAGCCGGCGGCCCAGCACAAAGACCATCATCACCGAACCCGCGTCGGCCAAGGCGGACAGCGTGCGGCCAACGTACCGCATATCCATCCCGCCGATGTCGGTAAACAGTTCGACCACCGACCGGAAGAACACCAGCACATAAATCAGGATGCTTCCCAGCGGGAACCAGTGTGGATTGAGAGGACTGCGTTCCGGGTCAAAAAAGGCGCCGATACCTCCCAACCCCGGCTCAGCTTCGGTATGGTCTACCAGATAACCGCAGTCATCTGCATTAGGCTTATCGGCGAGCAAGGCATACATGCAGTCCGAACGCATGTAGATATCCCGCTCATCGGGATGAAACCCATAACCTTCGTCCCAGTTGATGCCATGCAGCCGAAGAACCAGCGCCGCGACTACAATGGCCGCCAACGCGAAAAACGGCCAGGAGACCCGGCCGTTCAGTGTGCAAATCCGGCGAAGATTATCCGCTGGGAACACAGGCGCCCCTAGAAACTCTCTTCTACCTCCGAATTCCCATACGCTGCCTTCCGGGAATCGGTTTTAGATCCCCTTCTCGCTAATCATGGCTGCGAGGTCGGCGGTACGGCAGGAGTAACCCCACTCGTTGTCGTACCAGCCCATAATCTTCACCATCTGATCCTGCATAACTATGGTGGAAAGGGCGTCGAAAATGCAACTGTGGGGGTTGCCTCGGAAATCGGAGCTAACTAGCGGCTCGTCGCAGTATTCCAGTATGCCCTTGAGCTCGCTATCGGCGGCCTTCTGGAAAGCGGCATTGACGTCGGCCACCGATACGTCGTGGGCCACCTGAGCGGTGAAGTCAGTGATCGAGCCGGTGGCGGTAGGCACTCGGAAGGCCATGCCATGCAGCTTTCCGTTCAGCTCCGGCAACACCAGCCCCACGGCCCGAGCTGCGCCTGTGCTGGTGGGGATGATGTTCATCGCCGCCGCCCGTGCCCGGCGCAAGTCGCCATGGCGCTGGTCCAAAATGGCCTGGTCGTTGGTGTATGAGTGGATGGTGGACATCAGCCCATGCTCCACCACGAACTGGTCATGCAACACCTTAACCATCGGAGCGAAGCAGTTGGTTGTGCAGGATGCGTTGGAGACGATGGTGTGCTTGTCGGCATCGTAAAGGTGGTCGTTGACGCCCAGCACCAGCGTTAGGTCTTCGCCTCTGGCTGGAGCGGAGATGATTACTTTCTTTGCGCCGCCGGTCAGGTGTCCGGCCGCTTTCTCGGCATCGGTGAATATGCCAGTGGACTCCACCACCAAGTCAACGCCCATCTCGCCCCAGGGAATGGCCGAAGGGTCGCGCTCCGAGAACACCTTGATAGCTCTTCCGTCCACTACCAGGTCGCCATTGGCGGCTTCCACTTTGCCGGGGTAGCCCCCATAACTAGTATCCCACTTGAGAAGGTGAGCGTTTGTTTCAGCATCGGTAAGATCATTTACCGCCGCTACCTCAACCTTTCCTTCATTACGCTCCTCGTTCGCCCGGAGCACCAGCCTGCCAATTCGTCCAAAGCCATTGATCCCAATTCTCGTTACCATAAGCAACCTCTGCGATTTCGGGTTAATCTGGATTATGGCCCAATACCGTAATCCGCCGAAGGAAATTCCGCGCGCCCTTGCCAAGTTTGGGCTGGAGGGGGAAAGCCGGTAATTGAACCGGAAAGCGCGTTTCGCTATATTATCACAGCTCCCGGCCCAAGTAGTCGAAGGCCGAGGCTCCAGCGTATTCGGCATCGTCGCCCAACTCCGCTTCTATGCGCAACAGCCGGTTGTACTTGGCTACCCGTTCCGAACGCGCCGGAGCGCCTGTCTTAATCTGGCGCACGTCCCAAGCGACGGCAAGATCGGCGATGGTCGTGTCCTCCGTCTCGCCGGAACGATGGCTCATCACCGCGCCCCATCCGGCGGCGCGCGCCGTATCCAGCGCCTGACGGGTCTCCGTAAGGGTTCCTATCTGATTGAGCTTCAGCAGCACGGCGTTACTGGCTTGCTCTTCGATGCTGCGACTGATGCGCGATATATTCGTCACCAGCAAGTCGTCGCCCACCAGTTGCACCCGCGAACCCAGCCGCTGCCTCATTGCCTTCCAGCCTTCCCAGTCATCCTCCGACAGGCCGTCCTCAATGCTGATGATGGGGTACTGAGAAACCCAATTCTCATACATCTCAATCATCTGTTCCGAATCGAGGACGACGCCCTCCCGCTCCAGCGCGTACTTATCCGATGCCGCGTCGTACAGTTCCGTCGCCGCCACGTCGAGGCCCAAAAAAACTTCCCGGCCCGGCGTATATCCGGCTTTTTCCACGGCCATCAACACCAATTCCAGGGCTTCCTTGTTAGATCCTAGCGGGGGGGCAAACCCTCCCTCATCGCCCACATTGAGACTGTGTCCAGCGGCGCGAAGTAGGAATTTCAGCGACTGGTAGATCTCCACGCCAGCCCTCAGAGCGTCGGAAAAGGTCTTGGCCCCCACCGGCAGCACCATGAATTCCTGTATGTCCGCGGAATCCGACGCATGACGCCCGCCGTTGAGTATGTTGAACATCGGCACAGGGAGGCTCACCCGGCCTCCCTGCGCTGCATACCGCCAGAGACTCATCCCTCGTGCTGCCGCCGCCGCATGAGCTACCGCCAGGGAAACCGACAGGATGGCGTTGGCGCCCAACTGCCCTTTATTGCTCGTTTGGTCCAGGCCAACCATAAACCGGTCAAGGTCTTCCTGGGAAAAGGGGGACCGCTTGGCGATGTAACCGCCCAGCACATCATTAACGTTGGAGACGGCCTGCAACACCCCATTGCCACCGAAGCGAGACGGTTCCCTGTCTCGCAGTTCCACTGCCTCGTGGCTGCCGGTGCTCGCGCCCGAGGGGACAAGGGCCCGGCCCGTTACTCCGTTAGAGAGACGCACCTCGGCTTCCACTGTGGGGTTCGCGCGGGAATCCAGAACTTCCCGTCCGAGGACGGACTCAATGAAAATGCCGTCGGAGTCGCTACTCATATCATTGCCCTCATCTCTGAATTTCCCTGAAAAAGTAGCAACTAGTGAGAAAGCCAGGGCGCGCGGCGGTTCGTCTTTATGCGCCGCGCGCCTCCGCTGCCGCAATGGCCTTTTCCGCTGCTTCCCAAGGCGTACCGGCGCGAATAATGCGGTCGTGAATATCGGTGCCTTCGCCTGTGGAAGTAAAGGGCCAAGTGTTAAGCCCTACCACCGGAATCTGCGCGTCCAGAGCATAGGCAAGTTCGCATAGCGTGCCAAAAGCCCCGCCGACTGCAATCACTGCCGCCCCCGTATGCACGACGATGACGTTGCGGGAATAGCCCATGGTGGTGACAATCGGAATGTCCACATACTTATTTGCTTCAGCCGGGGTTTGTCCAGGCAAAATGCCGATGGTAGTGCCGCCCTCCGCCTTGGCTCCCCGGCAGACGGCTTCCATCACTCCGCTCAGCCCGCCGCACACTACCGTTGCGCCTCGCTTGGCCAGCTCCCGGCCCACGTCTTCGGCCAGGTCGTTAAGTTCCTGATGCGGGGGTCTGCTGCTGCCTATAACGGCGATAATCATGGTAAAAGCGCCTTGCTCGCTGCGTCTATTGTGTCCAGAAGTGGAGCCGGATAAACACCCAGCCAGAAAACGGCCAGCAGACCCGCTCCCAATACTGCAATTATCGTTATTGACGGGCGGCGGCCCAAATCCGGATAGGTCTCATACAAGGAGGCCCCATACCGGCGGGCAGGCTCGTGCCCTTCTCCGCCTTCCTCATGCTCTTCGTCGTGCTCCGCGTCTATATGTTCGTAGCCGTAACCGTGGCCGTAAGCGGGTTCCCCTTCCGCCGGGGCGATATACATCCACCGGATTACTTGCAAGTAGTAATACAGGGATACTAAGCTTGCGAACACTGCCAGGCCCGCCAGCCACAGGAATCCCTCGCTGGCCACCGCCGTGAACAGATAGAATTTGATGGCGAATCCGGCGAATATAGGCAAACCGGCCAAGGAAAACATACCGATGCCAATGGATGCGGCCAAGAACGGCTGAGTTCCGCCCAGACCGGCCAGGTCCGGCATCATCTCTTTGCCGGTCATGTTGAAGAAGGAAATCAATCCGCCAAACACCACGAAGCTGGTAACGGAATAGCCCACCAAATACAGCATCACGCCATTGGAAGCTAGACTTGACTCCAAGGACAGGGCGGCTACTCCGGCGAGGATAAAGCCGCTGTGCCCGATGCTGGAATAAGCCAGCAACCGCTTCAGGTTGCGCTGTGCCAGGGCCACCAGGTTGCCCACCATCATCGTGACAGCCGCCAGCACTGCCAGTATCAGTTGCCATTGCTCCCAGCGGTCACCAGCCGGCACGAACCCCTCCGCCGTGAGCCGCAGCACCAGCGCGAAGGCCGCAGCCTTAGAGCCGATGGACAGGTATGCGGTTATGGGGTATGGCGCGCCTTCGTAAACGTCCGGCGCCCACATATGGAAAGGCACCGCCGCAACCTTGAACCCCAACCCCACCAGAATTAGCGCCACACCCACCCAGAGGGACGGGCTCACCGCGTCGGCAACCGCCAGCCCGGCGGCGATAGCCTCGAATTTGGTCACCCCCAGAACGCCGTAGACCATGCTGACGCCGTAGAGCAGGATGGCGGAACTGAAGGCGCCTACTATGATGTATTTCAGGCCGCCTTCGTTGGACTTGGCGCTGTCCCGGGCATAGGCCGCCAGTACATAGAGGCTGAAGCTCAGCAGTTCCAGGGCGATATAAGCTGTCAGCAGTTCCCGCGCCTGGGCCATGATATTCATTCCCAGAACCGAGAACAGCAGAATTCCATAGAACTCCCCTTTGTGCTCCAGGTGTTGATTCACGAAGTCCAGGGAACTCAGGATGATGAACACCCCGATACCCATGAACAGCACCTTGAACCACAGCGAGAAGTCATCCACCGCCAGCAGCCCGTTGTACAGCGTCTCTTCCACGCCCCACAGCATGATTACTGAGACGGCAATTAGCGCCAGCAGGCCGGCGATGGAAATCCAGCCCAGCAGATTCTTCCGGCTTTCCGGCAGAAGCAGGTCTGCCGCGAACACCAAAAAGGCCAGACCCGCCAGGGCGAACTCCGGCGTGAGCAGGTCGAGATTCGAGGTTAACGACACGTTTGCCTAGACTCCCGGTATGGTTACGACGCCGACGTTGATGACTCGCATCAAAAATTCCGGCCAAATGCCGACGAAGATTAAAATAGCTACGAAGACTCCGGCCACCGATTTTTCCAGCACGCTGGCGTCGCCCAATCCGGACCACCGCACATCCGGCTCACCGAAGAAAGCGCGGGCCAGCAGCCGCAGAATATATACCGCGGTGATGGCGGCCCCGATAACCGCTAGTATCGCCAAGGGCAAGTAGGTACGGAACGCTCCAGTAAAGACCATGAACTCCGCGATGAACCCGCTCATTCCGGGCAGCCCCAACGAACACAGCCCGGCGATGGCGAAGAAGAAACTGGTGACTCCCATCCGCCCGAACAGTCCGTTCAGAACGTTAATGTCGCGTATATGCGTCCGGTCGTAGATTGCTCCCACCAGCGTAAACATGAGGGCCGTCATAATCCCATGAGAGAACATTTGCAGCACCGCGCCGCCCATGCCGATGTTGTCTAGCGTCGCAATGCCCATCAGCACATACCCCATGTGGCTGACGCTGGAGTAGCCGATTACATACTTGAGGTCTTGCTGCGCCATAGCCGACATCGCGCCGTACAGAACGTTCACCGTTCCCAGGGCAATGAGCACTGCCATCCACCAGGAATCAGCGGCTTCGGGCAGCAGGAAAATACCAACGCGGATGATGCCGTAAGCCCCTAGCTTCATCAGCACCCCGGCGTGGAGCATGGAGACCGCAGTAGGCGCGGCCACGTGGCCGTCGGGCGACCATGTGTGGAAGGGCCACAGGCCCGCCAGAGAGCCGAAGCCCACCAGGAACAACGGGAACACCAGCATCTGGAACGTTGTGTCGAAGCGGCCATTGGCTGCCATCTGCCCCAGCGTTTCCAGCGAGAATGTGCCGCTGCCCTGCCCCGACGCCTCAGCGTAAACCGCCAGGATCCCAACCCAGATGAGTATGCTTCCGGCAACGAGGAAGATTATCAGCTTCATCGCGCCGTATTCTTTCGTCCGCAGGAAGGTGCCGAAATCCGTGCTACTACCCCACACGCCGATGAGGAGGTACATCGGCAGCACAGCCAGTTCGTAGAAGAAAAACAGGAAAAACAGGTCTCGCACCACGAACACGCCGTACACTCCGGCGGCCAGCGCCAGTAGCAGCACGAAGAACTCCCGCGTTCGGTAGGTGATGTTCTGCGAGATTATCACCCCGCCCATCAGCACGATGCCATTAAGCACCACCAGCGGGACGGCGATTCCGTCCACTCCCAGTGCCAAGCTGATGTCCAGCGGCCCCGGCAGCCAGTCATAAGTCCGGACAAACTGGAATCCGCCGGCATCATAGTCGTAACGCGCGAATATCAGCACCGACAGAACCAGCGATATGGCGCCAATGAACAAGGCGAAATACCACGAGTCCTTGGGCCGGTCCCCGGGCATGAACATCATCAGCCCAGCGCCGGCCAGCGGCACTAGGATCAGCAGCAACAGCGCAACGCTATCGAAGTTGCTCACGACCGCCCTCTCCCGTTACTCGGATTCCTTCCCCTATACAGGAAGGACGAGGAGAGGATGCTACGGTTACGGTTCATACAATTCACGCGGTTATCAGCCACCAGAAAATGCCCAGTCCCAGCACGCCCAGCGTCATAGCCAGGGCATAGCTGTAAAGATGCCCAGTTACGTGCAGGCGCAGCTTGACGCCAAACCAGCGCACCGTGTCCGCCGGGCCGTTGATTGCGATGTCGTTCACCATAGCGCGATCGAAGAAAGCGATGAAGGAAGCAATGACCAGCACAATCCGGTCAATCATCCACTGATAGACTTCATCGAAGTAGTATTTGTTCTCTACCACCCGCAGGACGGACGCAAGCCTCTCCCGAGTAGAGGCCAGGGATATGCTCCCTCGCTCGTAAATCAGGTAAGTCAGGACAAAGGAGCCAATCGCCATGACCGCCGAAAGTATCCCAATCCACCAAGTGAACTCGAAACCGTGGGGCTTGTGGTTGAACACGAAGTAGCCGAACCCGCCGAAGCTACCCGGCCAATTGAAGCTGATGAACCCGAATCCTACCGCCAGCACTGCCAGCAGCATCAGTGGCACAGTCATCACGGGTGGCGATTCGTGGGTATGCTCCAGCTCGCGGGGCAGCCTTCCAAAAAAGGTAACGAACACTGCTCGCCCCATATACAGTGCACTCAGCAAGGCAATAATCAGCGCAAACACAATGAAAGCGGGGTTAAGCCCATGGCTCACAGACTGTAGGATCTCATCCTTGCTCCAGAACCCCGCCAGTATCGGTATGCCTCCCAGAGACATAGCGCCAATGGCGAACACAATGGTGGTAATCGGCATCACCCGGCGCAATCCGCCCAGCTTCGAGATTTCCTGTTCCTCGGTGCTGTGAATCACACTGCCCGACCCCAGGAACAGCAATGCCTTGGCGAACCCGTGAGCCAGCAGGTGGAATATCGCGGCGGTGTAACCTCCCGCGCCCAGGGACAACATCATCAGCCCCAAATGGCTCACCGTGGAATAGGCAAGGATGCGCTTTATGTCCGTTGCTACCAGCGCTATGGTGGCCGTAACCAGCGCGGTTACCAAGCCTACGATTGCCACCACCGTCAGGGGGATGCCACTATATGCCTCGAACAGCGGGAAAGCGCGAGCCACCAGGAATACCCCGGCGACCACCATAGTGGCGGCGTGAATTAGCGCGCTCACCGGCGTTGGGCCTTCCATCGCGTCGGGCAGCCAGACATGGAAGGGGATTTGCGCCGACTTGCCCATCGCCCCCAGGAACAGCAGCAGAGCGGCGGCGATGGTCACTCCCTCGCTCATTGTTCCGGCCTGCACTGCCGCAAAAGCGTCGGTCATGCTGAAAGTGCCAACTTCCCGCCACAGCAGCAGGATGCCTATCAACAGCCCTACGTCGCCGATGCGAGTAACGATGAATGCTTTCTTTGCCGCCTCTCGCGCTGCCGGGCGCTCGTGCCAGAACCCGATGAGGAGATAGGAACATACGCCTACCAACTCCCAAGCCACGTAGAGCAACAGGAAGCTGTCGGACAGGACAATGGTCAGCATGGAGGCGGCGAACAGTGCGTGCACTGCGAAGTACCAGTTGATTCGCGGATCGCCGCGCATATAGCCCAGCGAGTAAACCTGCACCATTAGGGCGACGAAGGTGACCAGCCCCAGCATGGCAATGGTCACCGGGTCAACAAAGAAGCCCCATGTCAGGGCCACGCTATCGCTCAACCCCGGAAGGCCGGCGTTGAACCAGACCCGCTCGTAATTGCAGGTCAATGCCTCAGTTCCCGCAGCCAGGTAGCAATGCTCCGTAGACGGGGAAGCGTCCAGCCATCCGAACAGGGCAATCCAGAAGAAAATGAACCCTGCGGCGATTGCCGGAATGGAAAGCAACGCCCCCTTGCCGGGCAGACGGTTGCCTATAATTACAATGATTGGCGCAACAGCAAAGCTGAACACCGGGATAAGCCAGGCCCACTGCATTAGCGGGAGGCTCCCGTTGCCTTAACGCCCATTCCGGCCGGTTGAATGCGCAAGGGTGTTCCTACCATTTCATTAAGTTAATTTCGTCCACGTTAATCGTGGAGCGGTTGCGATACATCCGCAAGACGATGGCCAACGCAAGTCCGACTTCCGCTGCGGCTACCGTGATGATAAAAATTGCGATGAGTTGTCCATCGAAGTTGCTGAATTTGCCAAAGCCCTCCATATGGGAGGCAGCCGCAATCAGGTTGATATTAACCGCGTTCAGCATCAACTCGATGGACATCAGGATTAGCACCGCGCTGCGGCGCGCCAGAACTCCGTACAGTCCGATGACGAAAAGGGCGGCGCTCAGTAGCTGGAACCAGACAAGATCAACCACAGCCTAGTTCTCTCCCGGCCCGGAGCGGGCGATTATGATGGCCCCGATGAGCGCTACCAGCAACACCAGCGAGGCTATCTCGAAGGGTACGGCCCAAGTAGTAAACAAAGACTTGCCAATACCCGAAAACGCAGCGTTCTGCGCTTCTGTGCCCCGCACCGCATTTATCAGGAACGCCGGCGCCAGCACGCCCAGTAAACCCAAAGCAGCCAGAGCGGCCAGCGGCCACTGCCGGTTGTCCGAGGTTCGAGGGTACTCCGCGCTTCGGGTGAGCATAATGGCGAATATCAGCACGATGACTATGGCGCCCCCGTAAATCAGCACCTGCACTAGCGCCAGGAATTCGGCATAAAGCACCAGGTAAATCCCTGCCACTGCCACCAGAGATGCCAGCAAAGCCAGCGCCGCGTGAACCACGTTCCGCGACGCCACAACCGCCAGTCCGCCCCCCAGGGTGACTACGGCCAGGATTATAAAGATGGCCCAGGACATCCGGTGATTAACTCCCGCCGCCGGTTGAAGCAGCCTCCGGTTTCGCCCGTTTCGTGGGCGGAATCCAGTCGGTATCCTGCTGATGTTTCCAGCCCAGTTCCAGGAGCGCCGGCAGATCTACCCGGTCCCCGTTGCGGGCGAAGGTACTCATCTCGTGTTCGTGGGACATCACTATGGCGTCGAAGTTGCACCACTCGACACAAATTCCGCACAGTATACAGCGGTTAAGGTTTATCTCGAAGCTCTCCACAATCTTGCGGCGGCTGCTCTTCCCCTCAGCCTGCAAGGGATTGTCCTGCATTGTGGCCGACATACACTGGGTCGGGCAGTGGCGGATGCACACCATGCAACTGGTGCAGAACGGCTCCCCGACTTCCGCGTCCCAAGTCAACGCCGGAAAGCCCATAAAGCGGTCTTGCACCGGAGTGGGCGCTTCCTCCCGCTGCAAGAGATTGCCCGTGGCGGGATACTGCCTGGTTACCGGCTCTCGCAGCCCCTTGGCCGAGGAGAGCAAGGTTACGAACATACCTTTGACGCTGTTCCACATATCACTCTCCCGTCTCTTGCGCGGATACAGATGCAGCCTGAGCGTTTTGTCGGCGGCGGGCGGCCATTAGCGCCTCCTGCCGCGCCTTCACCTGCGCCACTCGACTGGCCGGGCCGGCCATCCGCCGGTAGATTGCGTATACCACCCACACCAGACCGGTCAGCGACATGAGCGTCAGCGACCAGGCCGGCCATCCGTAGAACTGGTAAACGGCGGTCATTACCACCGTCAGGAAGGAAAGGGGAATCACCACTTTCCAAGCAAACGCCATCAACTGATCAATTCGCAGCCTGGGGAAGGTTCCCCGGATCCACACAATCACCAAGATAACCAAGTAAACTTTAACCAAGAACCAGATAACGGCCCAGTAACCCGACAGTCCCGGCCCCAGCCAGCCGCCGAAGAACAGTATGACTGTCAGCGCGGCGATGGCGAAAGTGTTGATGTATTCGGCGAGGAAGAATAGCGACCAGTGGGCCCCGCTGTATTCGACAAAGGGCCCGCCCACAATTTCAGACTCCGCGAAGTAAATGTCGAAGGGCGTCCGCCCTACTTCAGCCAGCCCGGCGATAAAGAACACCACCAGACCCAAAGGCTGCACCAGCACGAAGGGATAGCTGCTCTGTTGCGCCACGATTTCCCGCAAGTCCAGCGACTGCGCCAGCATCGCCACTGCCACCGCCACCATGATGATAGGGATTTCGTAGCTAAGCAGTTGCGCGGCGGCTCGCAGCCCGCCCAGAGTGCCATACTTGTTGGCCGATCCCCATCCCGCCAGCACCAGCCCCAGGATGCCGATGACGGAAAAGGCAATGATATAGAACAGTCCTAGGTCCAGGTTTTTTATTACCGCATTCTGGGCGCCGGGGATAGTGACCCAGATCATAAAGGCCGACAGCATTACGATGAGCGGCGCGCCCCAGAAAATAGCTTTCTCCGAGGAAGCTGGGATGATGTCTTCCTTGATGATTAGCTTAATTCCGTCGGCAATGGGCTGCATCAGCCCCATCGGCCCGCTGCGGGTTGGCCCCAACCGCCGTTGCAATCGCCCCAAGGCTTTCCGCTCCAGCCAGGTCAGCGACAGCGTCACTATAGCCAGGGCGTTGAACATTAGGAACAGCCCTAGCGCAATCCAGCCTATATCGGCCCACGATATGAAAAGCAGCGTGGGCATTAACGGTCAACCTCGCCCATCACAATATCCAGAGACCCCAGAATCACCACCGAATCGGCCACCCATGTGTCAATCAACATATGCCGAATGGCCGAAAGGTTGCAGAAGGAGGGCGGCCGCACCTTCAGGCGATAGGGCCGATCAGCTCCGTCGCTAACCAAGTACACGCCAATCTCGCCGCGCGGATTCTCGGCCCGGACATAGACTTCCCCGGCAGGCGGACGCAACAAGCGCCGGCTGCCGCCGGGCGCGGAGTTAATCTGGGACAAAGGCAGGGCTGCATTGTTCGGCCATCTTTCTGTCCACTGCTCCATCGCCTGTTCGACAATTCGGATGGACTCATAGCACTCCTGCACGCGCAGGTAGTAGCGGTCCCAGCAATCCCCATCCAGTCCGATAGGAACGTCGAAATCAAAGCGGTTGTAAATCGAATACGGCGCAGCTTTACGGACGTCATAGTCTACCCCTGACGCCCGCAGGCAAGGGCCTGTCAGTCCGAAATCAATAGCATCCTCAGTGGTGACCGGCGAAATATCCTTCAGCCGGGCCAGAAAAATCTCGTTGAAACTGAGCAGCTTGTCCGACTCTTCCAAATCCTCCCGGATGAGGGGCATCAGCTCCCGCAGACGGGCCATGAAGTCATCTGGCACATCCTCTTTGAGCCCGCCCACCCGGAAATAGTTGTGCATCATGCGGGCGCCGGTAATGTGCTCGAACAGAGCCTGAATGCGCTCCCTGCCCCGGAAACAGAACATCGAGGGCGTCATCGCCCCGGCATCCAGCCCCATGGTGGCGATGAAAAGCAGGTGGCTGGCGATGCGGTTAAGCTCCCCAAGAATAATTCGCACGTACTCGGCTCTTTCCGGCACCTCCAGTCCCATCAGCTTTTCTACGGCGCGAACGTACACGTGCTCATTGTTGAAGTTGGCTATGTAGTCCAGCCGGTCGAACAGGGTGATTACCTGATGAAACTGCTCCCCTTCGCATAGCTTTTCCGAACCCCGATGCAGATAGCCGATATGGGGAACGATGTCCACCACTTTCTCGCCGTCAACCCAAAGCACCATACGGAAGACGCCATGGGTTGAGGGATGCTGCGGCCCCATATTGAGCAGCATCTCGATGGGTTCGGCGTTGGCAACCATGTTGCTTGCAACTTCCGCCATATTCAGCTATCAGCCCCAAAGTTCCTTTTTTCAGAAGAGAGGGCCAGAGCGAGGGCATATCTTAGCCGCTGATTCATCCGGCATATCCCGATAATCATATGAACCTGAGGTCAATCTCGGGACCTCCCACCGGCTGAACTTCGCTACTCATCCAGACATCACCGTCGAAGTAAAACCCTGCTTCAATAAGCTCCTCGTCCAGCGCGCCCAAATTATCGCAGTCTTCCAAGTATTCCGCCACCTGTTGGCGGAGCGCCTGTCTGGCACCCTCCGATGTGTCTCCGAAAGCCGTTATCAGAAATTCCGGACAGACTGCCTGAAATGAATTTCCAGCCCTCGATTCTTCAATCCGATAAACGACTTTCTCTTTCACTAGCCTTCGCCGGGTTCGCCCTGCAATTTATCATCGGCATAGACGAATTCCAATTCCAATTCGGTTTCGTCGTCTATCCCTGAGAAGCCCGCCGCCGCTAGGGAACCGGTCATACTCTCGGCGCAGTCCTGGCTGGAAATCCAAGTCAGCATCGCCTGAATCAATTCTTCCGTCGCAGAATCGGGGGATTCCCCCACTCCGCGCACGTCAATTCCCTCGACCCGGGCCACGTACCTCGCATCCTCCTGTTCCACCCGCGCTGTCAACGTCAGGCGTTCCACCAGAGCATCCGCTCCTCTCTGACTCGCCAGCGGCTAAAACTCGCGGTATTCATAGAAGGGAAATTCCTTGCGGCCTGGATACCCCTCGAACCCGTCATACAGAAGCAGAGGCGACATATCCGGATGTCCCTCGAAATCTACTCCGAACAGGTCGTGCGCTTCCCGTTCATACCAATCTGCGGCCCGCCACACCGACGCGACCGACGGCACCACCGGGTCTTCGTAAGGCGCCTCGGTCTTCAGGACAATCGTGCGTTCCGGTTCTAGCGATTGCAGCACATACACCATTTCCAGGCGGCCGGGAAGCTGTTCCGCCTCGCTCTCCGGCTCGCTGCGGCCGCGCCCGTGCCCTCTGCTCGAACCGCCGCCGGGCGGATAGTCTACGGCAGTGAGGCACAGCAGCATTTTCGCGCCAAGACGCCCGTCATCTTTCATGGCGCGGCAGGCGTCGCGAATATGCCGCCGTTCCACGGTAATCTGCGGGAGGTCGCTGAGGGTTCCTGGCCGGGGGTAGTAGTCGCGCAGGACTTCCAGGGCGGAGTCCAGCACAGCGCGCGCATGGGCGTCGAGGGAGCTAAGGTCCGGCCCTTCCGGTTCCGCCTCCAAGGCCCCTTCCCCCTCGGGGAGAGGGTTGGGGCGTTCCCTTTCGGAGTCGTTCCCGGCCTGCGTCACTTGCTGCCGGCGTCCTGCATGATTTTTTCCTGGAGTTTCAGTATGCCGTAGAGCAGGGCCTCTGGGCGAGGTGGGCAGCCCGGAACATAAACGTCGACCGGCACAATATGGTCAACGCCCATCACCACCGAATAAGAGCGGTAGTAGGGCCCGCCGTTGGTGGCGCAGCTCCCCATGGCAATGACCCACTTGGGTTCCGGCATCTGCTCGTAGAGCAACCGGATGGGTTCCGCCATCTTCTTGACCACGGTGCCAGCCACAATCATAACGTCGGCCTGCCGCGGCGAGGGCCAAGTCACCACTCCGAAACGATCGAAGTCGTGATGGGCCATGTAGGTGGAAATCATTTCGATAGCGCAACAGGCCAGACCGAAGCTAAGCGTCCACAGCGAAGACTTGCGGGCCATGGCGAAAAGCTGATCCGTGGTGGTGGTGATGACCTGCGGCGCAGCACCGCCGATGGTCTGGTCAAACAGGCTGGGGCCGGGCCTGTTTCCAGCTCCCATTTCTATGAGAATCCCCTCTCCCTCCGGGCGAGGGCGCGCTATTTCTGCCATTCAAGCACCCCTTTGCGCCAGGCATACACAATTGCAAAGCCCAGCACCGCCAAGAACAGCATCATGGCGTAGAAGGGCAAAGACGTAACCTGATCCTGCAGGAATATCACCGCCCACGGGAAGAGAAATACAGCTTCAACATCGAATATCAAGAACAGAATAGCAAAGACGTAGAACCGGACATTGATGTTGGACCAAGCATAAGGAGTGGCCGGAATCCCGCACTCATAGGTAGTCAGCTTCACCTCGGACGGCCGACGCGCCGACAGCAGCCGGGACGCCGTAAACATCCCGATGATGGCGGCAGCGGCGATAACCGCCGACAATGCCACCGCCGTCCAGTTCTCGGTGAAAATTTCGGGGTTGAAGACCTGAAGCAACATATGAATCCGGCTCTAATAGTCCTGCAAGGGGCGCTCGCGGGCGCCGCACTCCGTCTGATTTCGCCCGTATACCAGCGGACGGGAATATAGCATTAGGCTACGAGAGTGTCAATTGATGCAGGCTGCCATTTGCGGCTCACACGTCGCCAGGGTAGTAGTAGCGGACGGGGCTAACAGCACCCCGACGCCAGTAACGCTCCGGAACGCGCCTGCCGATATAATAGCCCCGGACTTCAGCCTCAGCAGATTCGCCAATGAATCCCCAACTCGTTGGGGAATTTGTCTTGGGGTAATGTGGTCTTCATTTAGCCGGATCGGGAAATTCCTTCGAGTCCCGGAAGCCACTCCGTTGGGCGGAAGGCGCCAACAGCTTCCCAACCCCCTATGGGCGAGCACAAAGTTAAAGGTTATACAAGCAGACCCGGGCAAGATTGATTTTCCAAGAGCATCGAACCGCCTCATAAACGCTGCCTTTGAAGTCGTGGTAGATTTGGGGCATTGAAATCAGTATGGGGGGCTTGGGCCTGAAATTCCCTCCCAGCCTGCGATGTTTTATCTCTAGCTATATCCATGCCCCTCTCTCAGCTCGGTCGAAGAAATATCTCGCCGAAACTCCCCTTCCGGTATCTCCGAGAACATCGGAGCGAACCCGGCGGGAATATCCACGTCGGTCAGCGTCCTGAACGCGCCTTCGTCCTTGCGTCCCGCCACCAGGAAGGCCGTTCCACCGGCCATCATCTCGGCCAAGGCCCGCAGCATCTCTGCCTCGCCCCCATAGTAGCGGGGGGCAACCAGCCGTATTGCTGTATCCCAGCCTTGCGCGAAGGCCTTTCCAGGGAACAAGGCCGCCTTTTCCCGAAAGGTCTCGGCGCGAGTAAGCACGACCGTATCTTTTGGGCCGAACTGGGCCAGCCGCCACAGTATCTCCTCTTTTTCCAGCGGCGGCTTGTCCACGTTGGTAACCGATAGCTCGAAGGCTGCCGCGGCTTTGCTGACATCGAGAATCTCGCTCTCACCTTCCCGTCGGGGAAACCGCCGGAGGGCGGCCGCCATCATTTCCCTATGGCCTTGATGCAAGGGGTTGAAGGAGCCTGGCAGAAGCAGCGGCGGAACGGCTCCCTCCGCATCCATGCTCCCGTGGGGATGGCACACCACCCACCGGACATCTTCGGCCAGCAACTGCTCCAACGGATCGGGCCTCTCCGTGCGCTCCACTTCCAGCGAGTCCTCGACCGTGAGGCCCAGATCCAACTCCGGGTTAAGCTCTGAAAACTCGGACAAGGCCAGCACGATAAGGCGGCTGACGACGTCCTCCTCGCCGGCCCGGTCGCGCAGGCCCTTGTGGAAAGTAAGAGACCAAGTGGCCGTCATCGAGTCGCTCCAAGCCGATACGAAAGCCCGGTGTTCGCCTCGCCGGTAGCGGTCGGTGGCGATGGCGGCGGCGCAGGCCAATCCTACCACGGGCGAATCGTCCTCAAGCTGCGCCCTCGCTCGCTGGTGGGCCCGCCGCGCCATTTGCCGCGCCGTCTCCGCCGCCGCCGACTGCGCCGGCTCAAATCCCAGAAAGTCCCGCATCGCCAGCCGGCCGTAAGGAACCACCACTTCCAGGATGGTACGCGACGCTCCGCTTACCCCCAGCAGCCACGCCACCGCCTGCGTGCCTGCCCCGGAAACCGCCAGCGCCGTCTTGTGCGGGGTATCGTGAAGCCGTTGGATCTGCGGGCGCATTGTTTCCATCGTCAAGATTCACCCCCGGCCTGATCCGCCTCCCTGACAACATATGGAACCTCCCCAAGATTAGCGGGGGCGTAAGACCTGTAGTCTATCTTAGACATATTGACGCGGGAATAAGCTACTTCCCTTCTCTGCTTATCACTGTACGCTTGTATCCAGTCTTCAGGCATCCGTTGCCGGGCGTCCCGCCACCACAGCGGCTGCCCATTGCCGACGGTAAGGCCGTCCACTACCTCAGCCAAAAAGCAGGTCAGATCACCGCCGTCCATGGCATTGACTACACGGCAGTCCAGCCAGCCCCAACAATCGGCAAACAGCGGACTCCCCGTTTTCCCCGCCCGATAGTCCAGCCCTTCCAGCTTGTCGCAGTCCCGCCCTGAATACATTCCGAACCGGTCAATCCAGTCCAGTTGGTCAACCCTCGGGAAGTTCAGAGCGAAGGCTCCGCTGCCGATTATCATTTCGTGGCTGTGGTTGGTCTTGTATATCTGCGCTATGACCCTGGGCCGGTCGGCTACGATGGATGCCCCGCCGATGGACACGCATATCTGGGCGTTGTCCTGGCCCTGCCAGTGGCTGGAAACTGCGACAATCGGCGACCATAAGCTGCCCATGATGGGCGCGATTTTTGCGTAGTCCATCTGCACCCCCGCTCTAAGCGCCTCCGTCATGGGAGAAGCCACTCATGAGACTGGGCTGAGTGTAGCATACTGGGCGCCGGGGAATGGGGCTATGCAGGCAGCGTCACCAGTCGGGGGAGTGGTCCCTTGCGTCATTGTGAGTGAGGCGCCGTTGCCCGCTGCCGTCGGCGTCCATCACAAATATCTCGTCCTCGCCATGCACGTCGGAAACGAAAGCGATGCGCTTTCCATCGGGGGACCATACCGGCTGGCGCTCCGATGCTTCGTTGGTGGTCAGGCGCTGCGGCGGGTCATTTTTGTCGCTCTCAACAATATAGATTTCCGGGTTACCGTCCCTTTCCGACACATAGACCAGCGTATCGCCGTCCGGGGCCCAGTCCGGCGAATATTCCGCCGACGACGAAGTAATCAGCGGTTGAGCTTTTACCGGCCCTCTCCAGTCGTCATCATCCTCAGGCAGAAGGAGATAGATGTCCCGGTTGCCATCCGCGCTGCGCACGAAGGCGATGGCGTCGCCGTCGGGCGACCACACCGGCGCCCGGTCATCCTCCCCGGTGAGCCGGAACAGGTTGACCCCGCTGGGATTCCTGAGCCAAAGACCTCTCGATTCTTCATCCCCCAAGCGGGCGAAGACCAGCCATTGCCCATCGGGCGACCAATCTCCAAGAAATTCCTCCGATCCTTCGGAAGCGATGCGGACTGAGCCTCCTTCTTCCCCACCGCCCGGGGAATAGGACGCGACATATATGTCGGACTGCCCATCTAAGCTGGCAACGTAGGCTACCCGGTCGCCTTCGGAATTCCAGAGGGGAGATTCTTCGCTGCCATCGTAAGAAGTGAGGTTGCGCGGCGCCTCGTCCCCTTGGACGGCGGCCACTCGGATGTCGAAGTTCCCAGGGTTGCCAGATACGAACGCAACCCGCTTGCGATCCGGCGACCATCGGGGTTGCGACTCCGTTGAAGCAGGCAGCCGCTCCACCGGCGCAGTCTCGCCCGACTCCGGGTCAATGGCATATATCTCTGCGTCGCCGTCCGCCTCGGAGACGTATACAATACCGTTATTCGCGCTATTGCAGGCTATTGCTGAAAAAAGCGCCGCCATCCCTAGGGTAAAGGCAACGGCTCGCCATAACACCAACATCTTCCTCATCCACAGCCCAAACCATGGCTGCCTTCCGACAGAGAACAATCAAATTATAGCCACGAGCGTCATCGATTACAGGCGCCGGGGAAGCGCGGATTGAGGGAAATAATGCAATGGGCCGGCTTTGTATTGACATCATCCGCTGTCCTTAACTAGCATTGCTTCTACTCGTCTGCCGTTCCTCGCCCAAGGGGAACAACGGCTTAAAATGAGCAGTAGAAGTTGGTCGGCTATCCAGGCTATTCACCATTTAGGCTATTCAAAGGGGGCCGCCGGACGAAAGCGGCGAAGCTCAAGAGACGCGGCCCGGCTAAGGGGACGGTAATATGAAGGCGTTAACCAGAGCGACCCTTATCGACGGCACGGGAGGTCCCGCGCTGCCTGACTCCGTAGTCTTGCTGGATAGAGACCGAATCAGGGCCGTCGGCCCCCGCGGCGCAGTTGAAATTCCCCCCGGAACGGAAGAGACCGACCTATCCGGCTTGACGCTGATGCCCGGTCTCATAGACACCCATGACCATCTGGCTGACAAGAATTACAGCCTGCTCTCTCGCTGGGAAATCGAAGAACCGACGTCCCTGGCGCATCTGAAGACCGCCAGAGTCATTGAAGACTCTTTGGCCGCGGGCTATACCACCATTCGGGATGCCGGGGGCCTGGACGCCGGATTCAAGGAGGCCATCGCCGAAGGGCTGCTGAACGGCCCGCGCCTGCTCACCGCCGTATCTATTATCTCTCCCACCGGAGGCATTGGCGACCGGGTGGCCCCCTCGGGCCATCGCACGGCCTACGCCACCGACCCCATGCGCCCCGTCGGCGTCGCTAACGGGCCCGAAGCGGTCCGCTCCATGGTGCGCGAGATGGTGCGCGTCGGGGCCGATGTCATCAAGTTCGCCACGACGGGTGGGGCCAGCTCCCGGCAAGGCCACGGCCCCATGGATATCGCCTTCGGACCGGATGAGGTCAAAGCGCTGGTGGACGAAGCCGCCGCTCATGGGAAGCTTACCATGTGCCACGCCCTCGGCGGCCCCGGCCTCCGCATGGCTATAAAAGCGGGCATAGGTTCTGTGGAACACGGCTGCTATCTGGCGGATGACCCCGACCTACTGAAGATGATGGCGGACAACAACACCTTCTTTACGCCCACCTTTGAGGTTTACGAGTTTCATTCAACCATCAGCGCCCCTCACGTAAAGGCTCGCGCTGAGGCGTTGTTCCACACCCACCGGGACAGCCTGCACAAAGCCGTCGAAGCGGGGGCCAAGATTACCGCCGGCACCGATGCCGGGGGCTTCGTCCACGGCGATAACTCCCGCGAAATCGAGCTGATGGTCGAACGCGGCCTGACCCCCATGCAGGCCATACAAACCGCCACCGGCTGGGCCGCAGAATGCATCGGGCTGGAAAAGGAAATCGGAACCATTGAGAAGGGCAAGCAGGCCGACCTGCTGGCCCTTAGCGGGAACCCCCTTGAGAGCATCAGCATCCTCCGCGACAGGGCGGCCATCAAGCTGGTGATGAAGGGCGGCGTTGCCTATATGGACAAGCTGCCGACCCTCGCGCCGCTCGCCGCGGATTAGCCCGCCTAGACGCTGCCCTTACTTCTCGCAGCAAAGAATACAATCCCCATGTACGCCAGCGCGCAGGCCGCAACGCCAGCGGCCATAGGGAGACAGCAGGGGCTGTCGTCCGTCAGAATTACTAACGCTCCGCCCAATACGCCGCCCGCGAGAGGGGCCCAAAGCGGTCTGGCGGCGCGCCTCCAAACCCCCAGTTGGAGCGTAGCCAGGAGTATTCCCCGCCCCACATGGCTCCGCCGATCCCCGCCGCAACGGCGGTTAATAATGGCGGGTACTGCCAGTAATAGTCAAAAAGCAATATCCGCGCATATCAAGAATAGCGATGTTACCAATCTATTTGGGCCCCCCAAACAGCAATTTCCCCATTTCCGGTCCTCTGTTCCTGCCTCCGAATTTCCTGCTATCATATCCCCATGCGCTTTCACATCCTGACCTTGTTCCCCGAAGCCTTCGGACAGCCGCTCCAGTTCAGCATAGTGGCGCGGGCCGTGCAGCGGGGCCACGCTACCATCGAAGTAACCGACATCCGCAATCACACCCATGACGCCCACGGCACCGCCGATGACTATCAGTTTGGCGGCGGCCACGGCATGGTGATGAAACCCGAGCCGGTCTTTGAGGCTGCCGAAGACGCTCTGTCCTGCTACACCGATGCGCAAAGAGCCGCCACGCCCGTAATCATGCTCACGCCCCAGGGCGGACTGCTGACCCAGAAGCTGGTAGAGGAACTCTCCGCGGCCCCGGCCATCGTTCTCATCTGCGGCCACTACGCCGGCTTCGATGAGCGCATCGCCGAGGGCCTCGCCACCCGGCAGGTCAGCGTTGGCGATTACGTTCTCACCGGCGGCGAGTTGCCCGCCATGATTATCATTGACGCCGTCACCCGTCTGCTCCCCGGCGTTGTTGGCTCGCCGGAGAGCGTCGCCGGGGACTCCATCACCACCGGTCTGTTGCAGCACCCCCTCTACACCCGCCCTGCTGAGTATCGAGGGATGGCCGCGCCCGACGTTCTCCTTTCGGGCCACCACGGGGAAATCGAACGCTGGCGCCGCCGCAAGTCCCTAGAACGCACTCTGGCTCGCCGCCCCGACCTCCTTAGCGCCGCCCCTCTTACCGGCGAAGACTGCCGGTATCTCCGCACTCTGGGATACGCCTGTCCCGAGCCGGGTGGAAAGGAAGACGATGCCCAAATCTGATTTCAGGTTCCGCACCGAATTTCGCATCCGCTGGATGGAGGGCGACGCCCAGGGCATCGTATTCAACGGCGCCTACCTCGGCTATCTCGAACTGGCCCAGGCCGAGTACTATCGCAACCTAGGCATCGGCATCTATCACATGCCCCAGTCTGGCTACTTCGACTTCGCCGTGGTCAAGACCGCCATCGAATTCAAAGCCCCCGCCCGCGTAGACGAAATTGTCGAAGCCTATATCCGCGTTGCCCGCATCGGCAACACCAGCCTCGTAATGGAAATGGAGCTTTATCGCCCCAACCCGGAGTTGCTCCTGACAACTATCGAGGCAGTATACGTCGGCTACGACGCCACCACCGAGGCCACCAAAAGGGTGCCCGACGACCTGCGTGAGCTCATCGGCCACTATGAAGAAACCGGCGAGGTATTGCCTTTGTCCCAATTTCCCGCCCTGGCCGCCGCCGTGGCGCACACCCCGCCGGGCGCCGGCCACCGCCCGGTACATTCTTAGCCTCCAGGACGCCGGGCGAACTTTAATTGACGAAAATCGTCGCGGAGCTTAAACTTTAGCCGTCATTCCTGCGAAGCTCCCCTTTTGATGTTCGAGGAGGAAAGGAGAAGCGGGAGTACCTGAATGGAGGTAGAATTCCCCGATGGCCCGACTCTTTGACCTGCACATACATACCACCAAGGGCAGCAGCGACAGTAGCCTTACCCCCGAGGAGATGGTATTGGAAGCCGACCGGATGGGATTGCGGGGGCTTTGCATCACTGAACATGCCGGGCCTTGGGACCGCCACGAATTTCAGAAATTCGCCGCCTTGCACAGCGTCGTCCTGATACGGGCCATGGAAGTGGAAACCGAACTCGGCCATATGCTCGCCTTCGGGCTGGACCGCTATCAAGCCGGGTTCAACAAAGCGGCCGAACTCCGTAAAGCCGCCACTGCCGTCGGCGGGTTCGTTATCACCGCCCACCCTTTCCGGGGCGTCCTCAGCGGCAACGGCAACCGCTCCCGCGCCCTCATCTACCAGTCGATCCCCGACGAACTCCCCGAGTCTCCCGAAGATGCCCTCGAACACCCGGTATTCAAGCTGGCCGACGCAGTGGAAGTAGCCAATGGGGGCACCATAGACCGGGAAAACGAGTTCGCCTTCAAGGTGGCAGGAATGCTCAACTTGCCCGTAACCGGCGGCAGCGACGCCCATTCCCTGCACGGCCTGGGCAAGTTCGTTACAGAGTTTCACGACGAAATTACCACTGAGGCCGAGTTTCTAAAGGCTCTCCACTCGGGCCAGTACCATCCTGTCGTGGGGCTCCGCAACGGCGCAATCCGGCGATTTTCGGCCTGACTCCCGGTAGCTTGACTGACGCCCGGCCATCGAAACGGAGAGGACGCCCGTGCTAAACTCCCATTACTCCCCCTTGACGCGCATCGGTATCGGAGCGTAATGGCCTCACTTCATCGCACACTCCCACCCCTCGAGCAAACTTGCGTCGCCATTGACCTCGAGACTACCGGCCTGAAAGCCGAGAGTGATGCTATCCTCGAAGTGGCCGCAGTCCGCTTTCAGGGCGACAAAGTGCTGGACACCTTCCAGACCCTCATCAACCCGGGCCGGGAAATCCCCGAGTTCACTCAGCGTTACACCGGCATTACCCCGCAGGACATTCGCCGAGCTCCTCCTTTCCTCCAGATACGGGACGAGCTAGCCCAATTCATCGGGCAGGCCCCGGTCATCGCCCACAGCGTGAACTTCGATCTAGCTTTCCTCGAATCCCACGGCCTGCCTCTGGTCAACCCAGCCTTCGACACTCTGGAAATGGCAACCGTCTTTCTGCCCTATCAGCGGCGCTACTCTCTGGCCTCCCTCATCCACGAGCTGGACATTAAGCCCGAGCAGGACCAGCGTGACCGGCGCAGCCACCGCGCCCTATACGACGCCTTCGCCCAGAAAGAACTATATGTCAAGCTTCTCCGCATAGCCGTAGAGCAGGACGGCGGGATTCTAGCCTACATTGCTAACCTCGCTCGGCGCAGTAACTGGCCGCTCCAACCCGTCCTGTCCGGAGTGGCCTCTGCCAGCGCCTCTGCTCTGTCTTCCGTAGGGCCCCCCGGACTGAACTACTCTAATCTGGCAAAAAGGCTCTACCTCCCTGAAAAACGCCCCTCGGACGAATCGCCGGAGCATACAGCGCAGCACATCGGCCCCAGCGAAATCCACGGTATGCTCGGGCCACAAGGGCCCTTTGCTCAGGTGTTCGACGGATTCGATCACCGCCTTGAACAAGCGGAAATGCTGGATAATGTGGCTGACGCCATCTACAACCGGCATCACCTAATAATTGAGGGGGGCACCGGCGTGGGCAAATCCCTGGCCTACCTGTTACCTGCCGCTCTCTTCGCCGTCTCCCAAAACGAGCGGGTCGTGATTTCGACAAATACCATCAACCTCCAAGAGCAGCTTGTCAGCAAAGACATACCCGCCCTCCAAAACGTTTTGGAAGAGGCCGGATTACTGGAAGCAGGCGCCCTCAAGGTGGCTCGACTCAAAGGCAGGGCCAACTATCTTTGCCTCCGCCGATGGGAACAGTCGTCTCGCGCCGAATCCCTGTCAGCGGAGGATGCTAAACTGCTGGCCAAGACCTCGATATGGTTACAGGACACCGAATCCGGCGACCGGTCGGAAATTAACCTGCATGGCCGTGAAGCCGTCAACTGGGGGCATATT
The DNA here is from genome assembly GCA_965199995.1 of Dehalococcoidia bacterium. GTDB lineage: Bacteria > Chloroflexota > Dehalococcoidia > Lucifugimonadales > UBA3495 > VXOI01. Next base: position 1,626,692 of record OZ241328.1, read on the forward strand.
TCGGCGGGGGAAAAGGGTTTTTGCCTGGATATGCGCGACAGCGGCACATCCTGCTTCCTCCGTGCCGCCCGCCAGCGCGCCGAGCAAGCCCACATCATCGTGGTTAACCACGCTCTGCTGATGACGGACTTGGCCTTTGGAGGCGGCCTGATTCCCGATTACCAACACATCGTCATTGACGAAGCCCATCATATCGAAGAAGCGGCCACAAACCAGCTCGGATTCGAGCTGCCGCAGAACGAACTGGAGCGTGTCTGGGAATCAGCCAGCCGCCTAGTCGAAAGCGTCAGGATGGCCCTAGCCGCTGAAGATTTAGATGCCGTCATCGTCCAGACAGGACAAAAGGTGGCGGAAGCAGTGGAAAAAGAAGGACCTCAACTGCGCCAGACCTGGGAGATTCTCTATCAGGCCCTCGAACCGTTGCGCGTCGGCCAACGCCGGGCCGGTAAGCGCGACCAAGCCGACCAGAACCAGCTTCTAATTACCCCCATAGTGCGTTCTTCGTCAGCCTGGAAAGAGCTTCATCTAGCCTGGGAAAATATGGACGCCCGACTGACCCAAGCCCGGAACTCCGTCATCAATCTGCGCAGGTTTCTCGACACCCATCGCCTTCAGGACGCTTTCAATCCGTCTGCTATTGCTCTGGAAACCGAATCCTTGGCCGACGGCTTGGGGGAATTGGCTGCAAGATTGCAATCCATACTGGACGACGAGGGTGAAGCCACAGAGCAGAACATACACTGGCTTAGCGTCAATCCCTCGCAGAATACCCTTTCTCTGCACTCCGCCCCCCTCGATGTCAGCGGCCATCTCGCAGAAAAACTGTTCGACGACAAAGACTGCGTAGTACTTACCGGCGCCACCCTGCGCACGGGCGCAAGCTTTGAATATCTCAGGAGGCGCGTTGGAGTACCGGAAAACACCTCCGAAATCCTGGTAGGCTCTCCCTTCGACTACGAAAGGGCGGCTCAGGTTCTCATCCCCGAGGATATGCCCCAGCCTAACGCGAACGGATATGTGGCTGCAGCAGCCGATGTTTTAGCTCAGCTTGGCCAGGCACTGGAAGGGCGGACAATGGCCCTGTTCACCTCGCATTCCTCGCTGCGGGCGGTGGCGCAGCGGTTGCGCCCTATGCTTCAACCCCACGGCATTTCAGTGCTGGCCCAGGGCGTAGACGGGTCAGCGCCTTACATTATGTCCGCTTTCGCGGAAGAGCCTCGCAGCGTACTACTAGGCACGGCCAGCTTCTGGGAAGGGGTGGATATGGGCTCGGGACTGCTGAAGGCTCTGGTCATCGCGCGCCTGCCCTTTCAGGTGCCCAGCGACCCCATCGTTCAGTCGCGCTCCGACTTGTACGATGACCCCTTTGCCGAATACTCGATACCCAACGCCGTGTTGCGTTTCCGCCAGGGCATCGGACGCCTGATCCGCAACAAGGATGATCGGGGAAACATCGTGATACTGGACTCGAGAATCATCAGTCACGGCTACGGAAAGACGTTCCAAGCATCCATGCCGCCCTGCCGCCAAACCCCCTGCCTGACTGCCAACGTCGGTATGCTGGCGTCTCGCTGGCTGGAAGCTCGCCCCGATCATAGCCGAAGGGAAGGCCGCCGTGGAACTCCCGCCAGATAGCCCGCCCTCGGTCCGTCATTCCCACTTCGGCGGGAATCCCGCCAGAACGGACATCGGGGGGTTCGACGCAGGCCAGCCTATAGACTTGGATGCCAGCCTGCTGGGCGGACAAGCCCACCGCTGGAAACAGGAAGGCAACTGGTACTGCGGCGTGCTTCGGGGCGAGCTGGTTCTCCTCCGGCAGCAAGACCAGGACATTGAATTTCTGAGCAGCCCATCTAAACCCCAGGCAATAATCCCCAGAATACGGGACCATTTGCGGCTGGACGATGACCTGCCATCAATACAGGCTGAAATTTCCAGCGACCCGAAGGTTGCCGCTCAAGTAGAGCAATACCCCGGCCTGCGCGTATTGCGGCAGGATCCCTGGGAGTGCCTGATTGCCTACATCCTGTCGGCCAACTCCAACATCGAAACCATTCACCGCAACATGGAGCGGCTTTCCGGCGAATTCGGCGAGCCGCTGTCGCTTGAACATCCAGACCCTTCCACCGAAAGTGCCGGAATCATCCGGCGCAACACCTTCCCCAAGCCCGCAGACCTGGCTGAGGCGGGCGAAGCTGAACTACGGCGGCTTAGGCTGGGGTTCCGCGCTCCTTACGTCCACCAAGCCTCCATAGCCGTCGCCGAACGACGCCTCGACCTCGACTATCTGGTAGGCGTGCCTTATCAGGAAGCCAAGGCCGAGCTGATGGCCCTGAAAGGGATCGGCGACAAAATAGCCGACTGCATCGCAATGATGTCGCTGGAAAAAACGCAAGCCTTCCCTATCGACGTCTGGGTACGCCGCGCCCTGGCCGAGTGGTACTTTCCCGGTCAAAAGACCCCCACCAACCGCGTGCTATTGGAATGGGCTCAAGGCTACTTCGGACGCTATGCGGGCTATGCCAACCAGTATCTATTCCACGGCAGGCGCTTGCGCAACAGGACGCCCGTTCAGTGGGAAGAGAGCTAGGCGAAAATCGCCGCCAGCAAGACGGCCCCCACGGCGGCGCCGACGGCCAGCCCAGCCAACAACCACTTCAATCGGCCAGCCCGGTTGCCGGCTCCTCGTTGCGCCCGCCGGTGATCCCACGGCGCAACCCGGCCGCGAGACGCCCAAACCCCTCGTCGCCCCCTTCGGGCCTCCCGCTCCGCCTGCTCCAGCCCCAACCCCTGACCGCCATATCTGCTGTACCAATAAGCTAGTCCCTGCTCCACCATCATCCGGTTGATGGACTGTCGGCGGTCCCTCCCCCGGTAATACAAAACACCGACCAGCCTTCCGTACTGGTCGGTATCAATCGGCTCCAACATCAGGTCTGTACGGTTCCAGACTAGACTCCGCAGATGGTTGCGCGCTTCCGGCCCATACTCCTGGTCGTGTTCCGGGGCATCTATGGCGTACAGCCGCACCCGGTAGCGGTAATCCCACCGTCGCCGCTGTGCCGCGTGGACGACAATCGAGTCTCCATCTTGGACCGACGCGGCCTGAACCGGAAAAGGTCGGACTGGACGAGAATTGTGCTCCTCTCGCCTTTTTTCGGGCCGGTCGCTCCCGAACAACCTCCGCAACAATGCCTCCGGCACGCCGTCCACCCCCCGAGCACGTTCAGGGCTGAGGCACGCCGTCCACCCCCCGAGCACGTTCAGGGCTGAGTCAGCAACAGCTTACCGAAAAAGCCCGCGGCCTCCATAGCCTCGTGCGCGGCGGCGGCATCCGGCAAGGGAAATGAGCGGTCAACCACGGGCCGGACTGCTCCCCGATTCAGCATCTCCACAATCTGGCGCATATCTTCCTTGGTGCCCATATAAACGCCGTAGACCTCTTTCTGTTGGCTGAACAACAAACCGAGGTGCAACTCGGCCCGCAGGCCCGTGGTGGCTCCGCATATCCCATAGCGGCCGCCGGGCCGCAGCGACGCGAAAGCCGGGCCAAAGAAGTCCGCCCCAACGTGGTCAACCACGCAGTCTACCCCGGCGCCTCCGGTAATCTCGCGAACCCGCTGCCGTATATCCTCTTCAGTATAGTTAATTACTTCGTCCGCCCCTAGTTCCCGAGCCTTTGCGGCCTTCTCGGCAGTGCTGGTGGTGGCGATGACCCGCGCCCCGACAACGTCCTTCGCCATCTGTATGGCGGCGGTGCCGACACCGGCCGAGGCCGATAGTACCAGTACCGTCTGCCATGGTTTCAGTTGCAGGCGGCGCACCAGCATATTCCACACCGGCAAGTACGTAGTGGGTATGGCGGCGGCCTGCTCGAAGCTCACTCTATCCGCCAGGATGTGGGCATTGGCCGCCGGAACCGAAAGATATTCCGCATAGCTGCCGTCCAGCGCACTGCCCAGGAACTGCGAACGCCGGCACAGGTCATCCTGCCCCGACAGGCACGCTGCGCATTGCTGGCACGAGAGACGGGGGTTAATCACCACTCTGTCGCCTTCTTTCAGGCCGGCTACGCCGGTCCCGGCGGCAGCCACTTCGCCGGCGCAGTCGCCGCCCAGAATCAGCGGCGGCGGAAACTGCCGCTCCAGCCCGCGGTCGCCCGCCCTGGTATAGAGGTCGAGACGGTTCAAGGCCGTGGCCCGCACCCGTACCTTCACTTGCCCGGCGCCCAATTCCGGTTCTGGCCGTTCGCCGAAGGTCAGAACTTCAGGGCCCCCATGAGCCTCGATATATACAGCTTGCATTAGTAGCTATCTCCTGATGGACGAGAGATTTATGGACGCCGCCCATAGAAGCAGTCGTCGCAGAGAAACACAATAGCTAGAGCGTCTTCATGGCTCCCGATGCGCCCGCACTGAGGCGACAAGGAGTCCTGGCTCCACGGTTGGTGAAATTTCCCGCCGCACATCTGGCAAGAGGTTTCGTTGAAGCCGTCCAACGCCTCGCCGCAGATGACACAGGACTCCATTTCCCCTTGTTCAAAAGGCAGTTCCGCCATCATTCATCCGTAAAGCGCACTAATATGCGCCCTAGAAGGGCATTACATAGCCAGATCATCTTCCCAGCCCCACCGCATCTAGGATCCTATTACGTATTCCTGCTTTCTCCGGATGAGTCAGCGTTGAGCAATTTCGCCAGATGCCGCGCCAGAGCCAGTTCCTCTTCTTTGTTCTTCACCCTTCCGTCCAACCGCGCTTCTCGCAGGCCTTCCAAAATCTTCCCTACACCGGGGCCTTGCGCAACCCCCATCGCCAGCAACTCTACTCCCGACACTTCAGGCCGGACAAACCGCCACTCCTCGGCATAGCGGCGCAGAGCCTCGGCAACCCCTTCGTCTCGCGTCAGGTCTGCCCAATCCAGGACTGCTTTCTCATCGCGACCTTCCAGTATCCGCACCAGCTCCGAAGGGCGCCCTGCGCTGCCGAGAATAAGAGGTTCGGAATCTCGCAGTCCAATGGTATCACGCGCCAGCGCGGCCTGCTGCCCCCGCAAACCCAGCCTCTGAATGCCTTTCTCCGCCTCTGATTCAGTCAACGGGCTGAACAACGCCGCCAAACAGTGTTCTTGCGTTAATGCGCCCCCGGAATCTCGAAAGGGCGTCAGCAGTTGCAGCCCAAACTCGCCGTTTGCTCCCGGCTGCCCAAAAGCCGGATGCAATCCCTCCAGCAATCCCGCATCCAGTGTCCGCAAAAGGGGAGCAACAGGATTCTCCTCGTTTAATATGCGCTCCAGCTCGTGCCGCCACCGGTCTCCGCTCACTGTCTCCATACACCCAGAAGAAATGGCGATAGCCATTCCATCCGAAGTTTCCTCAGAGATGCGGAACCCGAATCGCTGCTCATACCGCACGGCCCGCATCATTCGCGTTGGGTCGTCAACAAAGCTCAACGGATGAAGGAAACGGATAATCCCGGCTCTCAAGTCGTCAAGGCCGCCCAGCGGGTCTAGCAATTCCGTGCCGGGACCCGACAGCGGCAACGCCATTGCGTTTATGGTGAAATCCCGCCGCGCCAGGTCGTCCATAATACTCCCCGGAGCGACGACGGGCAGACGCCCGGGCCGGGGGTAACGCTCGCTGCGGGCGGTCACCAGGTCAATACGTCCATCCGCGCCTTCGTCTTGAGTCGGCGGCAAGATGACTGTTGCCGTGCCAAACTGGGGATGAACGACGGCTCGTCCCCCCGTTCGCACGGCCAACATCCTCGCCAGCGCCGGAGCATCGCCCTCAACGGAAAAGTCCAGGTCCTGCACCGGGGCGCCCAGCAGCGCGTCCCGAACCGGGCCACCCGCCAAATATGCCGGCGCCCCCGTATCCCGGGCTAATTCTCGCACTGCCTCAAACGCCTCTCGCTGCCCGTCTTGAAGACCGGCAGCAAAGGAGTCAGCAACAAGGGGTCGGCGAGGAAAGACAGCCGTGCGGGGCCTCCCGAATAGTGCAGGCAGGAGTTAGGGCGGGGCAAAAATTATATCACAGGCCGCTTATCCGACGATTCCGAGCCATCGCGGACAATTCCGCATCCTGAGCCGCTTTGACAACACACTTTGACAACAATGGGGGGCATGGCTACAATTCGGGAAGGACGGCTTTGCCGCCATCCGCCCCGGACAGGGGCGCCAAAACCGGCAGGAGGCATGACATGGCCGAGGCTGAGTTCACAAGTTATTACGACTTTCGTTGACCCTTTGTCTACAATGCCAACATGTGGTTGGCAAAAGTACGGGAGCAGACTGGGCAGGCTATCGAAGTTGACTGGCAGCCTTTTTCGCTGAGCCAAGTCAACAACAAAGACGGCGACAACGTTTGGGAACGCCCCGCAGTAATTAGCGGCGAAGACCCGGTTCTCTTGGCCCACAAGGCCGGACTGGCCGTCAAGCGCCAGGGCAAGGAAGCCTTTGAGTCCTATTTCATGGCCTTGCTCAAGGCTCGCCATGAGGACAAGGCCGATCTGAACGACCAGGCCATCATAGACGCCGCCGGCGAAGCCGCCGGGATTGATATGGCTCGCTTCCGCGAGGACATAGTAGACCCCGACCTGCTGACGGAATTGGCCGAGAGCCACACCAAGGCAGTAGATGAGTACGGCGCCTTTGGCGTGCCTACCTTCGTCTTCGACAACGGCAACTTCGCCTTCCTAAAGATGTTCATCCCGCCCGATGAACAGGCGGTCGAGATTTACGACAACGTGATGAAGTCGATGAGCGAGTTCGTCCACGTTGGCGAGTTCAAGCGCCCGCAGCCCCCGTGGCCTCATGGGGTCATCTAGGCTGCCTGCATCCCCCAATCAGGACTCACTGCTGGGGTTCCGATTCCGGGACCCCAGCCTTTTCCGTCGCGCGCTCATCCACCCCTCTTACTGCAACGAGCACGGGCTAGACGCCACCGAGTCCTATGAACGGCTGGAGTTTCTTGGCGATACCGTTCTGGAATTGACCATTTCGGCCCATCTATACCGCCAGTTTCCGAAAGCGGACGAAGGCCAGTTGACGAAGGCTCGTTCGTGGCTTGTGCGCGGCGAAGCCCTAGCCCGGGTTGGGCGCCGCTGGGAGCTGGGCGAGAGGCTGCTGGTTGGGCGCGGCGTGGAAGCCACCGGGGGCCGCGACCAGAATTCGGTGCTGGCCGCCGCGGTGGAAGCCGTGATAGCCGCTGTCTATCTCGACCAAGGTATGGAAGCCGCTCGAGAATTCATCAGCGTCAACATGATGGACGAGCTGGCGGCTATGTCTCTTGCGGACCCGCCTCCCGAAAACCCCAAGTCCCGCTTGCAGGAATACTTGCAAGCATTAGGCCGCCCCACTCCAACCTACCGTTTGGCCTGTCGAGAAGGTCCAGACCACAACCCAGTCTTCAGCGTAGAGGCCATCGCGGATGGCGAGGTAATTGGAATGGGGCAGGGCGGCAAGAAGTCCTATGCCGAACGCGCCGCCGCCGAAGCGGCCCTCGCCGCGCTAACCGGCTCTTCCGAATCGGCAACCCCTTCCGGCGGGCCGGATTCCCAAGCCGATCATCCCACATTACAGCGAATCGGCTTAGACGGATACAGATAACCCTCAACAACTCTCTAACCGGAATCCGCGAAGTATGCTGCGATTCTTCCGACGCAACCGTGAAGTAGAGAAAAAGGCCACCGAGCAGGCGGTCAAACCTAGCCGCGAGCGCTGGTTCGGGCGTATCGCCAACCTTCTGCGCTCTTCCCGCCTCGATGACTCCGTGTGGGAAGAGATTGAGGAAATCCTCATCTCCTCCGACGTCGGCGTCGAAACATCTCTCAGCATCATCGAACGCCTGAAGCAGCAGGTTAGGCAAGAACGCCTGGACTCCCCTGAGGCAGTCACCGAGGCTCTGAAGCAGGCGCTGGCGGAAGACCTTACGCCCGGTTCAGACAGCCGCTCTTCAGGCGGCGACAGCTCGGTCAGGCCTTATGTAATCCTGATGGTAGGCGTCAACGGCGTCGGCAAGACCACCAGCATAGCCAAGATGGCCCACCACTTCACCCAATCCGGCCGCAAGGTCATATTAGGAGCCGGCGACACCTTTCGCGCCGGCGCTGCCGACCAGTTGGAAATCTTGGGCCAGCGGGTGGGCGTCGACGTAATCCGCCACAACCCAGGAGCAGACCCCGGCGCCGTTGCCTACGATTCCTATCAGGCCGGCAAAGCTCGCGGAGCCGACGTTTTGATATTCGACACCGCCGGCCGCTTGCACACCAAGTCCAACCTGATGGAAGAGCTACGGAAGATTCACCGCGTCTTGAAACGCCAGGAATCCACCGCACCCCACGAGGTGATCCTCACCCTTGACGCAACCACCGGACACAACGGTCTGGCGCAGGCAAAGTCCTTCCGCGATGCCGTGGACTGTACGGGCATTTTTCTCGCCAAGCTGGATGGCACGGCCCGGGGCGGCATCGCGCTGGCCATCCGCCAGGAACTGGGAGTGCCAATCCTCTTCATCGGCACCGGGGAAGGGCTGGACGACATGGCGCCCTTCGACGCCAATGACTTCGTGAACGCCCTTCTTACGCCAGTGCCTTAGCCCGTTGTTGGCGAACACCTCTCTGCATACCGCCGGGTGAGGGATGGCGGACGCTCTAATCTGGCTCCTGTTACTTGAACTGACGGCCCTGGCCGGGCTGCCATGGGCGTTCCTGCTATTCCGGTTTCTCCCTGATCGCGGCCTTACCCTGGCCAAGCCCGCCACCCTGCTTGTTTTTTCCTATGCTTTATGGGTGATGGCCTTGTCTCATATCTGGCCAAATACCCAAATCACTGCATGGGCCATCTTACTGGTGGTATTCTCCGGCTCAATCTGGCTCTGGCGCCGGCGGTGGTCCGAGCTGCGCGACTTCCTCCGCCGCAACTGGCAGATCCTGCTGACTGGCGAGCTAATCTTCATCGCCATGTTCGCCCTTTGGACCTTCGTCGTTTCCGGCTCTCCGGCCATAACCCACACCGAAAAGCCGATGGACTTCATGCTGCTCAACGCAGCCCATCAAACCCGTTACTTCCCGGCAGAAGACCTATGGCTTTCCGGCCACTCCATTAGCTACTACTACTTCGGCCATATAGTAATCGCCTTTTTGACCAACCTTACCGGGGCAGTCTCGTCCACAGCCTATAACCTGGGCATCGCCACCATACCTGCGCTGGCCGCCTCTACCGCCTTTGGGCTGCTCTATAACCTGGTGCGCCTGGCCGGCGGGGGCATCCGCACGGCCCTTGCCTTCGGCGCCGCAGCCCCCGCCTCGATACTGCTGGCGGGCAACCTTGCCGGGGCTTTGGAGTTAGTCCGGCTCCAAGGCTGGGCTGGAGAGGGATTCTGGGAGTGGGCGGCAATCAAGGGGCTGGACGCCGCCGGAGCGACTGGCGGCGTATTCCCGCAAGATTTCTGGTGGTGGTTCCGCGCAACTCGCGTGATAGACACACTGACCCCGGACGGCGTCAGCCTCGACTACACCATTACCGAGTTTCCAGTATTCAGCTTCGTTCTCGGCGACCTTCATGCCCATGTCCTGTCCATACCTTTCCTGCTGCTGGCCGTCGCCGCAATGCTGAACGCCTTTCTTTCGCCGAAACCTCTGGGGTGGGCGTGGCCGCGGCATCAGCCGGAGCAGGCTGCCATCCTCGCTCTGACAGGTGGCGTCCTTGCCTTCATCAATTTCTGGGACTTCCCGACTTTTCTGGCCCTTTTAGGGAGCATCCTCATCCTGAAGGCCCACAGAGACAATCCCGATTCGCAGATCCAGGCTATCGTCTCCGCCATTACCGTCTTTCTGCCCTTGCTAGGATTGTCTTTGGTGATGTTCCTGCCCTTCTATTTCGGGACTTTCAGCGGCCAGGCCTCCGGCATACTGCCGTTGCAGGATGTCGCCACTCGCCCCTTCCTGCTGTTCATCGCGCTGGGACTCTTCATCTGTTTGTCGCTGGCCCTGTTGGCAAAGAGCGTGTTGCGTGCGCCCCGCCCCGAGCCGGCCGATGCGCCGATGGCAGCCATCGTAGCCATGATAGCAATTCTTCCCATCGGGATTTGGGTGGCCACCGGCTTCATGTTAATACTCATTATCGATGGGCCTGGCTCCGCCCTAGACGACCTAGGAAAGCGGCTCATTCTGGCCGGGCCGGGAGCCATAATCGTTGCCGTTGCCGGATATTGCGCGTTGGCCCTAGCCCGCAGGGGAAGCCGACCGGCGTCGGCCTTCGTCTTAGTATTGATGGCCCTGGCCTTCTACCTGCTACTAGGAGCCGAGCTTTTCCATATTGTCGATTCCTTCGGCGGCGCCTGGCGGCGAATGAACACCGTGTTCAAGTTATACTTTCAGGCGTGGCTACTGCTGGGCATTGTCGCTTCCTTCGCCCTATACGTTCTATGGCCTGAAAGACTATGGCCTGGAAGGGCCGGTTCCCTTCCCGTGAAAGGATGGCTCGCGAAAGCAAGCCCGGCTCTGGGGGCTGTGGGAGGAGTCGCCTTGGCCTTGCTCTTGGCGGCCTCTTTCTACTACACGGCGGGGGCAATCCTAGACCGCAGCGCCGCTTCCGCAGAAGGCCGTACCCTGGATGGGCTGGCATTCCTGAAGGATGTCTCCCCCGGAGAGTATGCCGCTATACAATGGTTGAGGGACGAGGCTGAACCGGGGCGTATCATTGAGGCCGTGGGCGATGACTACACTGAATACAGCCGCATTTCCGCCGCAACCGGACGGCCCGCAGTGTTAGGTTGGAAAGGACACGAAGTTCAGTGGCGCGGCTCTTACGAAGCCTTCGCAGGACGTGAAGAGGACATCGCCGCGATATATTCGGAGGACGACCCGGCCGAGGCCCGCCGGTTGCTGGAACACTATGGCGTGCGTTACGTTTACCTAGGCCACCGGGAACGCCATACTTACGGTTCAGCCGATTTGTCTCAATATAGCGATTTTCTGAAAACCGTTTTTAATCAAGACGGCGTAATCATCTATGAAATGCTGGAAGATACGCCCATTGAATAATCGTGAATAATCCCACCGGACCTCAGTTAAGAAAGTAATGGCCTTGTCTGACATAGCGAACTCCGACTCCGCCCGGTCTCTCTCCTTCATAAGCCGGCGGCAGGAAGGGCTGCGCCGCTGGGGATGGCTGGAGGCCGCGTTCTTAGGTGTCATGGTGGTCGCCCTGGGCCTCCGTCTGTTCGAACTGAGTGGGCGGACAATGCATTACGACGAAGCTATTCACCTGCACTTTTCCTTCAAGCTCGCCAACAGCGCAGGCGTAGACTTGGGGTGGCCCTGGATTTTCGGCACCGATTATTTCCATTCCGCCTGGATGCATGGCCCGTTCCAGATAGAGATGGTGGCGGCCATATTCACTATTTTCGGCGACAGCGACTTTACCTCTCGGCTCGGCTACGCCCTGTTTGGAACGGCCCTCGTGGGTCTGCCTTACTTCCTGCGTGACCATATCGGCCGCAAAGGGGCGCTCATCGCGGCGGTGATGCTGACCCTCTCCCCGGCTCTGCTCTACTTCAGCCGTTTCGGGCGCAACGACATCATCATGATGTTCTGGGCTGTGTCATTGTTCGTTCTGATGTGGCGCTATATTTATCCTAGAAAAGAAGATACGGAAAACCCTCGCGGTCGGCGGCGTGTCTGCCTATACCTTGCTTCGGCAGTACTGGCCTTCATGTTCGCTACCAAGGAAACGGCCTATTTGCTGGCGGCAATTTTCGGTTTCATCGTTTTCTTGGCTGCCCTGCCGGCGCTGTGGGACTGGATTAAACGGCGGGCCCCGCTGGCCCGGGAAGGGAGTGAAACAGCGCTCTTCCTGTTGTTGATTACATTGACCCTTCCCCAGTGGTCTGCCGCCGTCGGGCTGTTTCAAGGGCTGCTTGGCCTGACTCTGGCCAACCCCGACCCTCTAACCGGCAATAACGTATTGAACTCCGACGGCAGCAAAGGACTGACGGGCGCGCCGGCCTGGGAAGGCAGTGCTTTGATGATCCCGATAACCAACTTCCCCTGGTTCGCTCATGCCATCGCGGCCATTGCCGTATTGGCCGCCTTGATATGGCTGTTCAACCGGGGGCCTCTCAATTCGCATCGGATTTTCGGCTTGATTGCCCTACCCTTGGTCAGCATCTTTGCCTGCGCCTGGCTTTTCGTCCGCCCCTATTCCAGTCTCGTATCGGGAAATACCGCCCTTCAGACCGTGGATTGGATTGTATTCATATTGGCCGTGCTGCTTGTGGCAGGATTTTCCTGGCTTAGCCGGCTTACTGCAGGAAAAGCGGCCCTGCTGATTCTAGTTCCGGCGTTCTTGACAGCTCTCTATTCAGTGCTGTTTACCCCAGTTCTGGAATTACAATCTATTGTCAACGCCATACTACTCGACAACGCCTCCATTCCTGTCAATGACGGGGGGGTGCCCGTCAACTACGTCGTGGCCTTAGTAATGCTCTTGGGAACCCTCGGTATTTCGATAGCCATCGGCATCTGGTGGCTAGGGCGAACGTGGATTATATGCGCCGTCATTTTCTACGTCATCTGGGCAGCCCTTTACACCACGCTGTTCACCAACCTGGCCGGCATATTCACCGGCTCCTGGCAAGGGATGGGCTATTGGATAGCTCAGCAGGACGTAGCGCGAGGCAGCCAGCCTTGGTACTACTACTCTGTGGGCCTGTCGGTGTATGAACTTCTGCCTTTGGTCTTCGGATTTGCGGGGATGATCTATTTCCTCCGGCGCCGGGATGTGTTGGGACTAGCCTTAGCTATATGGGCAATTCTATCCCTAGCCGCCTACACTGTCGCCGCTGAGAAAATGCCGTGGCTGGTGGTCAACATCACCACGCCCTTCATCCTCGTCGCCGCCAAATTTATCGGCGAACTGGCCGACCGGGTGGACTGGCCAGGGATCCTCCGGCGCGGCGGCGAAATGATGGTAGTGGGTCTGCTGGGACTTGCGCCTCTCATTGTCGCGGCAGCCGGATATCTGCTCCTCCAGTACGTAGACCCAGAGCGTCCCTTTGGCGTAGCGCACTGGCTCTTCCTGGCGTCTGTCATCGCCGCAGCTTTAACCGCTGCCTATGTATACCGCGCCGCCGGGCCGGGCCGGGCCGCCCCGGCTGTCGGCTTGGGCTTGGCGGCACTGCTGCTGGCCTTCGGTGTCTCAGCCGCCGTCCGCGCCGCCTACACTTACGATGACTCCAACATCGAGGTTATGGTGTACGCCCAGGGAGCCGCCGACCTTCAAGAAACCTACCGCTTTATGGAACAAGAAGTCTATCCGCTGTCCCCCGACGTAGAACCGGTCAAACTCGATTCCGATATGTGGTATCCCTTCCAGTGGTACGTCCGCCACCACACCCGCGACGGGCGTATGGCACTTCAATGCTTTAGGACCACCGCAGAAGAAAAATCCGGCTGCGTTACCCTGGAAGGCAGTAGAGAACCCAATGGCAGCTACAATTTCGGCAGTCCTGGGGGAATGGTAGTTAGGGACACTCACATCGGGGACGATAGCGGCGTTCAGGACACTTACCAAAGGGATGGCACGTTTAGATCCCTTCTATGGTTCCCGGAGACCTACCGTCGGCCTGATGAGCATGTCGGGGATAAAGGCCGCCACGAAGAACCAATGCTCACTCAGTTTCCCAAGGATTTCCGCTTCTTCGCCGATACAGCCACTAGCCGCGAGAGTTGGGCCAGTATTCTAAATTACGTACTTTTCCGCAATTTGAAAACCGATTGGTCCGATCAGAAGTACTACGTCTATCTGCCTTGAGGACGGCCCTGTGGCAGTCTATACTGTCCGATTGGCGAATCCGGCATACTAGCTGACGAATATCGCCCCAATAAATAATTCGATCCCATCATCTTAGGAATTCCACCATTGGCTACCGCCAAGCGAAATAGCTGGATAACCCCCATCACCGCCCGCTGGCACTTGTGGGCGGGAATCGCCATCAGCATAATCCTGCTTTTGTTCTTCTACCGCCAGCTCGAACCCGGCGAGCTGAAAAGCCTGCTGTCCGAAGCCAACTACGTCTACCTCATCCCTGCCATCGCCCTCTACTTCGTTGGCGTCTATTTCCGCGCTTTCCGGTGGCAGTATCTCCTTGCCCCCCTGAGGCGATTCCCGGTGCATCGCCTGTATCCCGTCGTGATCATCGGCTACACCGCCAACAACCTGTTGCCTATGCGCCTCGGCGAATTGGTACGCTCCTATCACCTAGCGCGCCAAGAGAAATTCAGCGCCAGCTCCGCCCTCGGCAGCGTCGCGGTAGAGCGGGTATTCGACGGGCTGACCCTGGTAGCCGTCATCGCCGTTGCCGCCCCGTGGCTGCTGATTCTCGGCGCCTTCGACGATTCAGCGGGAGTTTCCCACACCACCGCCATCATCCTGGCCGTGGCCGTGGGCGCGATATTCGGAGGCGTGCTGGTGTTCTTCACCCTTCTCGCCGTCTGGCCTGCCTTCGCTGGCGCCGTCGAGCGCGTCATCGGCCTGATGCCCACGAAGCTTCGCGCCCCGGCCTTGCGTTTCTTCCGCTCTTTCGTTTCCGCCCTCGGCATCCTCAGCTCGCCGCGCAAGCACCTGGCTCTGGCACTGTTGTCCCTGCCCGTGTGGCTCGGCGAGGGTTCCGTTTATTTCCTGGTCTCCTACTCTTTTGACATCGGAGCCCACTTTGATTCTACTCTGGCCTATATCTTGGCCATCGCCCTCCTGACTGCTACCTCCAACCTCGCCACCGGCGTGCCCAGCGCTGTCGGCGGCATCGGCCCCTTCGAGGTTGTCGCCCAGCAGACCCTCGTAGCCCTCGGCGTTGGAGCCACCGTTGCCAGCGCCTATTCCGTATTTGTTCACCTAGTAGCCCTATGGCTCCCGGTGAATATCGTGGGGCTGGTCATCATCGCAGTAATCCTACTGCGCCAGAGCCTCACCCTGAAGCAGCTCATGGGCGCGCCCCCGGAGGGTATGGCCGAAACTTCCTCTGGAGAACGAGGTGAGGGCCGTCCCTCGGCCAACTCATCCCCGGCAGGAGGCGCGCCATGAGGGTCGGCATCATTGGCGGAGGCGTTGCGGGCCTGGCCGCCGCCTACGACCTTACCGCCCAGGGCCACTACGCCGAGGTTTTTGAAGTCGCTCCCTTCCTCGGCGGACAGGCCTCCACCTTCCCCGTCGGCGGCGGGCAGCTAGAGCGCGGCTACCATCACCTGTTCGTCAGCGACACCGCCATCACTGAACTAATCCACGAACTAGGACTAGGCCCCAAGCTAGCTTGGCTGGAGTCCAAGGTCGGCTTGTATCACAACGGCCGCATCTGGGACTTCTCCACTCCCATGGACCTTCTGCGCTTCAAGCCTTTGTCTCTGTGGGACCGCTTTCGGGTCGGCCTCTGGACCCTCCGTCTCCAGCGCACCGCCGACTATTCCCAGTTCGAGGACATCACCGCTAGAGACTGGCTCTCGAAACATATGGGACGGCGCGCCTACGAGGTTTTGTTCGAGCCATTGTTGCGGGGAAAGTTCGGCGACCACTATGACCAGGTTAGCATGACCTGGCTATGGGGCAAAGTGCGTTTGCGAGTTGCCTCCCGCGGGAAAACCTTGCAGAAGGAACGACTCGGCTACCCTATGGGCAGCTTCGGCGAGGTCATAGACGCTCTGGCAGATCGAATCCGGCAACAGGGCGGCGACATCCACACCTCCGCCTTCGTCAGCCAGGTGTTGATTGACGACAATCGCGCCACTGGCCTAGCAATCCAATTCAGCCGCGATTCCACCCCGGAACAACGGCATTACGACGCAGTTATCGCCACCACCCCGTCCTACGTCTTCACCCGCCTGGTTCCTCCTATGCCCGACGACTATCAGAGGATGCTCACCGACGTCAGCTACCTTTCCGCTGTGCTGCTCATCCTGGAGCTTGACCGCCCCCTAACCCGGAAGTACTGGCTCAACATCGCCGACAGCAATATGCCCTTCGTTGGCGTTATCGAGCACACCAACATGATTGATAAGTCCCTATACGGCGGGAAGCACATCGTCTATTTCAGCAATTACCCCGACCGAAGCAGCGAACTCTACCAGATGGAGCCGGAGGAGCTGCTCAACCTCTTCATCCCCCACTTGCGCAAGCTCAACCCCGACTTCGATCGTTCCTGGGTTCAGGGCTACCACCACCATCGGGTGGACGGCGCCCAGCCCGTCATTGGGCGCAACTATAGCCGTCGCATCCCGCCACACCGCACGCCGGTCAGTGGACTTTACCTCGCCAATACCACCCAGATATTCCCCGAGGACAGAGGCACAAATTACTCTATCCGAATGGGCCGACAGATAGCCCAAATGGTCATGGGCGACGCCGCTTGAACTCCCATCCTCCCAAGTTTCCCCTGCGCCTTCTTGCCTGCGGTTGCAAATATCCGGCCGTCAGGTACAATCTACGGCAGTGGGATTCTATTTTCCAGCACCAGGCATACATTCTAATAAGCTGGCCAAAGGGCCTGTCCCCAGCAACTCAAAGGAGCGTAACGTGGCGTCCGAACTCAACCTAGCGGAACAGAACAACTCCAAGTCCGGCGAGTCCCGCCGCAGCTTCCTAGCCAAACTCGGCATCGGCGCGGCTGCCTTCGCCATAGTGGCTGGCCCGCTATCCGCCCTTCGCGGCAACTCGAACAACAGCACCGCCGCAATGAACCAAGAGTTTCCCGGCGAAGATTCCATCTTTCACCCCGCCGTTGATCCTCGCAAAGACCCTCGCCGCAATGGGCGCGCCTAACCCAGCAGGCCTTCAAATCCGTTGGGCCTAAGCCGGTGGTTGGCTCTTATTGCATTGCATCTGCGCGAAATCGTTATCCTTGCAAAGACTGCCATGGCTGAACCGGGGCTATCGCCTTTGAGATTTCAGACCTGTTACTCTTGCGGAAGCAGGAGAGTGGAAGACGAAATTCTCTGAAATTTTGCCCCAAAGGTATTATATTCAGGCCCTGGATTCCCGCTCTCCGTTTTCACTGGGATAAACTTCGCAGGGATGACGGCGGCAAGCAGGAATAACGAGGGAAGGCGGGAATGCCCGGTATCAAGCCGCATTCCTAACCTTTCCCGTAAATTCCGGCGAAAGGGGCAATCCGTCGGCCCGGGTTAACGGCGCCCGAATTCTCGCTCAACTTGATAGGAAGTGAAGTGGATCATTGTGGGCCGCCCATGGGGGCAAGCATGCGGATTAGGGGTAACCTCAAGCTGTTCCAGCAACGCCGTCATCTCTTCTATGGTTAAGGAATGCCCCGCCCTGATGGCGGCATGGCACGCAATCGAAGCGGCCATAACATCTTCCTTCTGACGTGTCAGCCCTTCCATTGTGGCCATGTCCAGGATGTCAACCAGCGTCTTGGCTGGGTCATCGGAGGTCAGCACCGCCGGCACAGCCCGCAACAGATATGCCCGCTCGCCAAAGGGATCTATCTCAAACCCATAAGCTATGATGGCATCTAAGTTATCCTGCAGGGTAGTTGCGTGGGTCGGCGTAAGCTCTAGGCTGACTGCCGTCAGCAGCGGTTGCGACACCATTTCCATCTCGCCGCGCCGCTGGATAATCCGGTCAAACAGCACGCGCTCGTGGGCCGCGTGCTGGTCCACCAGATACATCCCTTCCGTTCCTTCGGCTACGATGTATGTCTGTTTCAGTTGCCCCACCACTCGCAGCGGCGACGTTGGTCTTCTAAATAGCGCCAGGGCCTCCGCCCCCGATGGCTGCGACTCCAGGGACCCGGCAGATCCGCCTCCGCGAGCCGGGAGCGCCCCGCCGAAACGCCCGGAGCCGGACCGGAACCCCTCGAAGGATGACAATTCGCCGACAGGCGGCGGGAAGGTGGGAACCGGCGATTCCGCCATCAGCGCAGCCCGCACCCCTCGCTGCACCAGCGAGAACACCCGGTTTTCGCTGTGGAACCGCACTTCCCGCTTCGCCGGGTGCGAGTTCACGTCTACCTCGTCGTAGGGCATGACCACATTGACCGCCGCCACCGGATACCGCTTCGTTTGCAACAGCCCAGCATAGGCTTCCTCCACGGCAAAGGAGAGCATTCGGCTCTGGATGAGCCGGCGGTTAACGAAGAAAGTCATGTAAGTCCGGTTAGCCCGGCTGACGCTGGGCGCACCCACAAAGCCCTCGACAACATAGCCCGCGTCGTAGTCTTGGGAGTCAATTTCCAGCATACCACCGGCCACCTGCGAGCCGTAAACCGCCAGCAGGGCCTCCCGCGGCTGACCGTTGCCGGGGGTGGTCAGCGACGTTCTGCCGTCGTTCACCAGTCGGAAGCGGATTTCTGGGAAGGCCAGCGCGTATCGGCTGACCATCTCTTGCACCCGGGCCGTTTCGGCTTGGGCCGAGCGCAGGAATTTGCGGCGGGCCGGCTGGTTGCCGAAAAGCTGAGACACCTCGATAACAGTGCCCGGAGCACAACCTTGGCTGCCGGACTCCACGGGTTCGCCCCAGAGCAGAACCATGCGGTATCCGGCAACTTCGTCGTGCGGGCGGGTTTGGATGGCAACGCGAGACACGGCCGCCACGCTAGGCAAGGCTTCCCCCCGGAAACCCATAGTCACCACGGAGTCAAGCTGTTCCTCGGAGGCGAGCTTGCTGGTGGCGTGCCGGTGGAAGGCGAGAGGCGCCTCTTCGGCGGGAATGCCGGCTCCGTCGTCGCTAACCCGAATAAGTTCCAGGCCGCCCGCCTGAATCTCTATCGTTATCTGAGAGGCCCCGGCGTCTATCGAGTTCTCCAGCAGCTCTTTGGCTACGGATACCGGACGCTCAACCACTTCTCCGGCGGCGATCCGGGTTGCCAGCGCAGGCGGCAGAATCCTGATAGGCCCGTATGCGCGCAAGAGTCAACCGCCTCTATCCAATTAAAAGAGAGGTACGATGGTGCCTTTGGCCCGGTATTGCTTGTCTTCGGACGTTCCAGTGGCGGCGAAATCCTGAACGATGCGATACACACGCTCCATTTCCTTGTCGGGGGAGCGCTTGAAAAAGTAAGGCGGCACCCAAACTCCCCCGAAGGCGGCTACCACCTCAGGGTAGTCATCAATAACGAAATCCGGCTCGAAGGGAACTTTCAGCTCTTCCAACCGCTCGTGGAAATGGTGCGTGGGCTTTTCATAAACCCCGCTAACGTAGGGTTGGAGCTGGTGCTTTTCAATGACTTCCCATCTCTCTCCCATCCCCGACCAAATATAGATTTGATGGTCTTCGTCTAGGAGCGCTTGAAACGTTTCTTTCGTCTGCGGGCGCAGGCTGTTGTCCAAACCTAGAATCGTGTAGTCAACGTCAAAGAAAATCTTCATCGGCGGTTTTCGGCCCTTCCCATAACTGCATTCCTTCCTCCGGCAGTAATGGGAGTTCCTGCCGGGAAGGCATCTAGGTTACGTATAATACCTGTCATCAACTATTCAGCGCAACCGGGTTTCCCGGCGCTCCAGCCGCCTTCAAGCAGCCGCGCTAACCACGGAGTCAAGGACAGACCCGCTTCCACCAGCAAACACCTGATCGCCCACCCGGATAAGAGGCCGCCGAACCAGCTTGGGTTCCTTGAGCATCAGCTCTATCATTTCATTCTCAGACAATTCCTGGCCTGCCAGCCCCATCTGCTTCAAGCTAGGACTGCGCCGGGCGAAAATCTGCTCTATGCCCGACAAGGAGGCCATTTCCCGAATTTCTCCCTCACTGAAGGGCTCTTTGAAATAGTCCCGCTCCTGCACTACCAAGTCATTCTGCAAGAGAAACTCTCTTGCTTTCCGGCAAGTGGATCAACGGGGCCACCAATAGAACTGCACTGTCTGGCTCATGGCAACCTCAACACGCAATCAGGTAGGATTCCGGCGAACTGACCTCAATTCTATACACGCGGCCGGGAGCATAAAAGCTCCAACTGGCACGGGTTACGGTTAATTCAAGGCAAAGAATTGGCCTGCTCTTGCAGTTCGTAGAGCTTGTTCAGGGCCTCCAGCGGCGTCATGTTCGCAACGTCCAGCGCGCGGACGGTATCCGCCAATGAAGACGCGGCAGGGAAAAGAGCCAACTGCTGCGAAAGGGGAGAGAGGCTTAACCGCTTGCGCCCGGAACTATGCGCTGACTCCAGATCGCCCAGCACATCCCAAGCCCGGTTGACCACTGGCGACGGCAATCCAGCCAATCGAGCCACGTGCACCCCATAGCTCCGGTCGGCCTCTCCGGGGATGATGTGGTGCAGAAAGACCACATCGCTGCCCTCTTCGGTCACTGCCACGCTGTAGTTGCGGACGCCGGGAAGGGTGGCGGCCAGTTCGGTGAGTTCGTGGTAATGCGTAGCAAAGAGCGTCTTGCAACCGAGCCTCGGGTCGTTGTGTAAGTGCTCAATAACCGCCCGGGCTATGGAAAGGCCATCGTAGGTGCTGGTGCCCCGCCCTATTTCATCCAATATCACCAGAGACCTGGGGGTGGCCTGGTTCAGGATTGCCGCTGTCTCCACCATCTCTACCATAAAGGTGGACTGCCCGGTGGCCAGGTCATCCTGCAGACCGACGCGGGTGAAGATGCGATCCACCAGTCCTATATGGGCCTCTGCCGCCGGAACAAAGCTGCCCACCTGCGCCATAAGGGTAATCAACGCCACCTGCCGGATATACGTGGACTTCCCTGCCATGTTGGGGCCGGTCAGCACCACAACCCGTGCCCCGTCTCCATCGGATGACGAGGACAGTTCCAAGTCGTTGGGTACGTACTCGCCGGAGGATAGCATCCGCTCAACCACCGGATGACGTCCTTTGCGGATGCGGATGACCTGGCCGTTGTCCACCACGGGCCGTACATACCCATTGTCCACCGCCGCCTGAGCCAGCCCGCAAAACACGTCCCCTTGCGCGATGGCGGCGGCCGCGCGCGCTATCTGCTCGGCGGACTCGGCCACTTGAGCGCAAATGCGACGGTAAACAGCTTCCTCAGCTGCCTCCAAGCGTTCCCGGGCGTTCAGCACCAGAGACTCATACTCTTTCAGTTCCGGGACGATATATCGTTCCGCGTTAGTGAGAGTCTGGCGGCGGATATAGTCGCCGGGCAGGTCTTTAGCCTGCGCCTTCGAGACCTCGATGTAGTATCCGAAGACCTGATTATAGCCAACCCGAAGCGAACGTATGCCGGTGCGTTCCCGCTCCTTTTGCTCCAGCCCGGCGATATACTGGCGGGCATTGGCGCTGGCGTTCTTCAGTTCGTCTATTTCAGACGAAAATCCGGCCCGTATTACATTTCCCTGGCCCACTGAGCCGGACTGGTCTGGGTCGATGGCCGCTTCGATGAGGGAAATAACATCCGGCGACGGCGCTAACCCGGCGGAAAGAAATTCCAGACTCGGCCCGAGTTCCTCCGTATGCTTTCGCAGTTCCGGCACGGCTTCGAGGCCCGACTTCAGCGCCAGCAATTCCCGGGGCGCCACCGTACCGGCAACGGCACGGCTCATTATGCGCTCCAAGTCAGGCACGCCGGCCAGAATCGCAGAGACCGAACCGCGAGTCAGTCCGTTGCGATAGAAAGAGTCCACCGCATCTAGCCGCCGATCCAGCGCAGGCAAGTCCAGCAGCGGCTGCCCCAACCACCGGCGCAACAGCCGAGACCCCAAAACGGTCCGAGTGCGGTCAATGGCAGCCAGCAGCGATAGCTCCCGCTGTTCGTTTCGGCCGCCCTGGTACAGTTCCAGATTGCGCCGTGTCCGGGGGTCCAGGGCCATGTATTGTTGCACGGAGTACACGGACAGGTTGCCAAGCCGTACTCTCGCCCCCTCGAAGGTCTTCGATGAGGGGTAAAGGTTTGCAGAGGGACGAGTGCGATAAAGGTAATCAACGATGGCGCCCGCCGCAGACACCGCCAAGGGCAGGTCTTCACATCCGAAGGACTCCAGGGTATGGATGCGAAAGTGAGCCAACAGACTTGCCGCCGACGTTTCCTGCTCGAACATTGTGTCATCCATCGGCGTGAACCGGTAGCCGGAGTCCTGCATCTCCAGCGCCCCGCCGTCCGCCCAATGGCCCAATGTTGACCGCGAAACAAGGATTTCCGCCGGGGCTATCCGGCTTAGCTCCAGCGGCAACTGCGCAACAGGCAGTTGCGCAGCGGCAAATTCGCCGGTGGTTATGTCAGCGTAGGCCAGTCCCGCCCATGGGCCGTCCATCGCTATGGCGGCCAGATAGTTATTGACCTCTTGCTCCAGAAGGGAATCTTCAAAAACAGTGCCGGGCGTAACTACGCGAACTACGTCGCGGTCCACCAGCCCCTTGGCCAGAGCCGGGTCACTTAGCTGCTCGCAGATTGCAACCTGATGACCCTTCCTGACCAGGCGAGCCAGATAGGATTCCACCGAATGGGCGGGAACGCCCGCCATTGGAACCCGCAGGTTCTTGCCCAAACTGCGGCCTGTCAGCGTTATGTCCAATTCACTGGCGACCAGGCGGGCGTCGTCATCGAAGGTTTCGTAGAAGTCCCCCATGCGAAAAAGCACTATGGAATCACGGTAGGCTTCCTTAATTTTCAGATACTGGCGGCGGACGGGAGTCACTGGCTATACCCTTCTTGAGCCTTGAAAGCTGGGTGATTAGCGTAATTCTATACTAAGCGGCGTGGGGTTACGGCTAATTCAACGCGCGTCATTGAGAAAATTAGTCCCTCTCCCGAACAATCGGAGAGGGACTAAGCAAGGCAATTAAAGAGCGCAGGCCGGGCCAGCCGCTATTCTTTCCAGAAGCGCTCTTCTTTGAATCGCCAGCCTTTCGGGGGAAATTTGGCCTTCATATCTTCAATCATTCCGGGGTGTCCGCAGGCGTAAATCAGCGTGTCATCCTGGGGAAGGTTGAACTCTTCCAGGTATTCTTCAGCGATGGCGTTTACCCGTCCGGATTGCCCACCCCATCCCTCGTTGCGCGACTCGTTAGGGCGGCTCACGGTAGGAATAAACTTGACCGTGGCTGGATATTTTTCCGCCAGCTCGATGAACTCCTTGTCATAGGTCAATTCATCGTAATAGCTGGCCCCCAGAAGGATATAGAAAGTATGCCTTTCGCCATGATTGTGCAGATAGTCCCGCACCATGCTCACCGATGGGGATACTCCGGTAACGGTAGACAGCATAAAGTGATGATGGACTTTCTGATCCATGGTAAATATGCCCTTGGCCCGCGGCCGGATAGACATGGCGTCGCCGGGTTGAAGTTGCCACATAAGGGGCGTGAGTTCGCCGTCCGGCACCAGTTCAACAAATACTTCAATCGTTCCCTCGTGCGGGGCGGAGGCAATGGAATAAGCGCGTTCGATGGAGCCAAGCCCCAGTGTACAGTACTGGCCCGGCTTGAAGTTGAAGCTGCCCCCTTCTTCCGGCTCAAATCGCATAACCGCCAGGTCTTCGGTTATATCCCGGCGCTCGCTCAGTCTCGCTCTGGGAAAAGCGGGATTCGGGGTTAGATCCATATCTTTGCCGACATCGGAGTTCACTGTCTCCACCATGGTTCCCTCCTTTGGGGCATCCTTCTGTCCGGGTATACCCTGAGAGCAAGCTCCAAGCCCGCCATGGGAGCGAAGAGCATCTATCCTTCCGGCTTGACCAGCCTGGCCGGCCTGACCTCAAGACCGGGAAGCAGCAACGCCGGGTTCGGCTCTTGACTGGCCTCCATTTCGATGGCCAACTGTCCGAAAAGTCCGGTGCAGCCGACTACCCCTCTGGGCAAACGTGGATTGAACTGAGCCACGCCAGGAAGCATACCCTCCCAAGTTTCCACTGCTACCCGGTCGCCTTCCAGAACTCCGGCGTCGGCGGCATCCGCCGGATGTACTTCAATCCATTCCTCGCGCATAATCTGGTTGCGCTTGCCCTTGCGAATTTCCATTTCCCGGTGTTGCTGAAGCAAGACTCTTCCCGGCGCGAACCACAAGGGAAATTCTGCCATCTCATCCGCCGTTCCCGCGAAATCGGGAACCAGGTTGAAAGCCGGAATCATCGGCTCGGCCTTCCGTTCTCCAAACCCGCCCAGATATAGCGTCGCAGTGCCGGGATGTTCCGGGCTGGGACAAGGCCACTGCAAGCCGTTATGCTGGCGGCTGGCATAGAGAACCTGGGTCGGTTGAGGGCTGTCCGACTTCGTCCGCAGTATCAGCGAGCCTTCCTTTTCCAGCCGGGGATGGGAAACGCCTCCGTAAATGGGCGCCACTCTAGCTAATTCGTCGAAGACCTGAGCAGGTTCCATCGGCGCAAGAGCATCCGGCTTAAGCCGCTGCGCCAGCTCCATTAAGACCCAACCTTCCGTGGGCCGTCCGCCGTCCCGTGCCGCGGCCGGCTTGAGCCGCTGAACCCTTCGCTCCAGATTCGTGTACGTTCCGTCTTTCTCGGCGAAGGTGGCCTGAGGCAACACAACGTCGGCCCTCGAGGCCAAAGCAGTGAGAAAAGTATCCTGGACTATCAGGAAATCCAGTCCGGCTAGGGACTCGATGGCGTCTCCAAGCCTGCCATTGCTGAAATTGGGGCTGTCTCCAATGACCATAGCCGCCTTGAGCCTCCCCCCCTTGGCGGCCCTCACCGTTTGGGCTAACCCCAACCCCGGCTCCTGCGGCACTGCGACTCCCCAGACGGCCTCAATTTGCCTCCGATCGGCTTCTTCAGACACCCATCTGTAACCCGGCAGGCGATTGGGAAGACAGCCGACATCCCATCCCCCCTGTTCGTTGGCGCCCTGCCGCATAGGATACAGCCCCGCACCAGCTTTACCCAAGTTTCCGGTAAGCAAAACCAAGTCAACTAGAGCCAGAACACAGGCTCGCTCGTGATTGTCGGGTATATTGTCCAGGCCGTAAACCACCGCCCCGGCGTCCCCTCCGGCGTATAATCGCGCCGCTTCCGCAATATCTTCCGCGGGTACGCCGGTAGTAGCCGCCACTTCGTCCATGTCCAAGGAACCGAGGGCGTAATGAAGAGTCGCCGGACTCTCGCAGTTTTCGGCCAGCCAGTCCTCTCGCTCAAGACCTTGGTCAAGAACGCTGCGCAGAATTCCGCCCAGAAGAAGCAATTCGGTGCCGGGCGCGGGGCGAAGCCAGAGATGGGCGTATCTAGTTAGCTCGACTTCCCTAGAGTCAATCACCACCAGTTTGGCGTCCTTACGGGCGGCCTTCTTGATGGGAACGGCAAGAACGTTTTGCTCTTCCGTGCAGTTGTTGTTGAAGGAAAGTATGCAGCCGGCCTGCTCCAAGTCCCAGATAGAATTGGTCGCCGCCGGCAGGCCAAGAGTGGACTCCAGACCCCATACCAGCTCGGGATTGATGTTGGATGTCAGGTCGATGTTGTTGGACTGCATCACAGCGCGAGCGAATTTCTGAGCTAGGTACAGTTCTTCGTTGGTACCGGTGGGCGAAGCGAGCAACGCGAATTCCGGCCCGCTCACCTGCGTCAGGCGTTGGGCGATGTAGTCCAGGGCATCTTCCCAACCGGTCTCCTGCAATTCCCCGTCGCGCCTTATTAGCGGCGCAGACAAGCGGCCTCCGTCGTTAACGAACTCCAAGCCGAACTTGCCCTTGAAGCAAGCCTGCCCTTTGTTGGCCGGGGAGTTAATTTCCGGCACAGCGCGAATCAGCTCCCCGCCTCCGTTGAATTCCAGATTCAACTGGCAACCAACGGGGCAATGGGGGCAGATGGAACGCTCCACTCGCCGCGCCTTCTCCCACTTGTGGCCGCGTTCGACCAGGGCCCCCACGGGGCACACATCGATGCAGGAGCCGCAGAACTCACAGCCGGACTCCAACAGAGAGGTTCCGAAGGAAGTGCCCACCAATGCCTGCCCGCTGCGCTCGGTAAACCCAATGGCGTCGTCGCCCCGCAATTCTTCGCAAGCCCGGACGCATCGCCCGCAGACGATGCACAGGTTATAATCCCGGTCATAGAAGGGGTCTGCGACTTCCAAGGGTATATTGCGGTATTTGTATCCCAGGGGGGATTCCAGGTTCATGCCCAGATAGCGAACCGTGTCCTTCAGCTCGCATCGTTCGTTCTTGGGGCAGGTTACGCACCGGTCGTTGACTGATACATGGCGCAGGCAGACGTCGCTGGGGCCGCAAATGTCTATACGATGACAGGTGAGACAGCCGTTCGGATGCTCGGCGATAAGCATTTCCATAACGGAGCGGCGAAGCTGGTCAACTTCGTTCGCCTGGTTGCGCACCACCATTCCGTCGGCCACCGGAAGGGTACAAGCGGCGGGATAGCCGCGTTGCCCTTCCACTTCCACGACGCACATCCGGCAGGCCGCGTAGGGTTTCATTCCCGGGTGGTAGCACAAATAGGGGAGGTAGATGCCGGCGTCTATGGCCGCTTCCAGCACCATCTTGCCAGGCTGGGTAGTAACCTCTACCCCGTCAATAGTGATGGTGATGTCCTCGGGCATCTCAACTGGCTCCCTGCTTGAATGAGAAAAATCTACCGCCGCGACCGGCTGGGCGAGAAACGCGGTTTGTTGCAAACGCCGGTTGGACACCGGTGTTCCAGAATATGGGCCTCGAACTCGTCAGGGAAATATCTCAGCGCCGATGACACGGGATTAAATCCCAACTGCCCGTGGCCGCACAGAGATCCGGCCTGCATACTCTCGCCGGTGCGCCGCATCAGATCCAGGTCTTCAGGCTCGCCTTCCAGTCTACAAATGCGTTCCAGCACTTCCAGCAAGTGGCTCATTCCCATCCGGCAAGGGAAGCACTTGCCGCAGGACTCATACTGGCAGAAGGCTACCAGCGCCCGGGTCAAGTCCACAACGCACGTGTCTTCGTCTGCGGCGATGATACCGCCGGAGCCCAAGATAGCCCCAGCATTGCGCAGCACTTCAAAATCCAGCAGGATATCCACATTGTCGGCGCCCAGCACTCCGCCCAGCGGCCCTCCGGTTTGCAGGAACTTGAGCCGCTTCCCGCCCCGGATGCCTCCGGCGGCGTCATACAGAACATCCTTCAGGTTTATCCCCAGGGGGACTTCCATCATGCCGGTATAGTTCAGGGCGCCGGACAGACAGAGGATGGCTGTGCCGGTGCTGCGCTCGTGGCCGATGCTGGCGAACCACTCGCCCCCTTTGGACACGATTTCCGGCACGTAGGACAGCGTTTTGACGTTGTTGATGTTGGTAGGCTTGCCGAACAGCCCATACTGCGCCGGGAAGGGCGGGCGGAACCTTGGCATGGCCCGCTTACCTTCGATGGCTTCCATCAGGGCGCTCTCTTCGCCGGCCACGTAGGAGTCTCCCGTGAGGGCTACTTCTACGTCGAAACTGAAATCCGAACCGAGAATGTTTTCGCCCAGCAACCCCAATTCCTGCGCCTGTCGCACTGCTGCCCGGCAGCGTTCGATGGGGCCGTCATGCCCGTGGCGGATGAATATGTATCCTCTGGCGGCCCCAGTGGCATATCCCGCCAGGATGACCCCTTCCACTAGGGTATGGGGGTCGCTCTCCAAGATTGCCTTATCGTTAAAGGCGCCGGGGTCGCCCTCTTCACAGTTGCAGAGCACATACTTGTCGCGGGAGGGATTTCCGGCGAGAAAGCGCCACTTTGTGGCTGTGGGAAAGGCCGCCCCGCCCCGCCCGCGGAGGCCAGATTCGTTGACTTGCTGCAACGCATCCGCCGGGGTCATTTCCAGCAATGCGCGGTTCAAGGCGCGATAGCCGCCGACGGCGATGTACTGGTAAATGTCCAAGGGGTCTATATTTCCGGCGTTGCGCAAGGCGATGCGGTTTTCCCAAGCGCGCATAGGATGCAAGGCCAGGTCCCGCAATCCGGGCGGAGGCGCAAAGTCCTGCTCCACGTCTTCCGGGGCCAGGAAGCCGAGGGCCAACTCTTCCACCGGAGAGCCACCGACGACGTGGGCCGACACAATTTCACCAGCTCGTTCCGGATCGAAGTTGCCGTAGAATACCCTCGGCCCGCCGGGAAGTTGCACGTCCAGCAACGGCTCAGCGTAGCAAAGGCCGATACAGCCAACCTCGCTGACGCGAGCGTCAACTCCCTGAGCTTCCAGGGCTTCGCGCAGCGCAGCGACCGCCGCATCGGCGCCGGCAGCCTGGCCGCAGAGGGCGGTGCCGACGCGCAGCCAGGGGCGCCCGGCGACGGCGGACTGCCGTCTCTGCGCCTCCGTTTCCAGTTGCTCATAACTTGCGATTCCCGCTTTCACGAGAAGGACAACTCCATACTGCGCAGGCTTAGTACTGTGCGGGCTTAGTCTTCCCCCAACAATTCGGACACTCGCCGAGCTGCCCCGTCAGGGCTTACCCGCCCTGCCAAATGATGGTCGAAAGACATGACCGGAGCTTGGGCGCAGGCTCCCAGACAGGTATTAAGCCGAACGGAAAGCCGGTGGTCAGGCCGTTCTCCCTCGTTTTCCAGTCCGGCGGCATCCAGAACGGCGTGCATCACTGCCATTGCGCCCATCAGGTGGCAGGAAGCGCCCCAGCATACCTCTACTTGCCGCAACGCCCGGGGCTGGAAACGAAAGTTGGGATAGAAGGATGCTACCGCCCAGACATCGTTGACCGTTGCGTTCATATACTGCGCCACAAGTTCCACGGCCTCGCGGGGAATGTAGTGCAACTCGTCTTCGACGGCTAGGAGAGAGGACAGAATAGTTACCGTCGGTTGAGTCTGACCGCGGACAGCCCGCTCTATGCGCTGTTCCAGACCATCCATCCGGCCGGACTCCTGAGGCGAGAATCGGGGGAGACGTTTCCGCAGCCTATGCCCCTCCAGCCGGTTCAGCTGTTGAGGGTAACTTAGCTCCCGCCAACTCATTCGTGAAAGAATTAACAATCAGGCTGATACTAACATACTGCCCGATGCCGATTCAATAATATGTCAGGCAGACTTCCATCGCTGAGGGCGGGCACGGCATGGAGGCGGGTAACGCATACCCGCCTCCGTATAGGTAAACCGACTCAAGCCGGGGCGCCGGC
Organism: Dehalococcoidia bacterium; assembly: GCA_965199995.1. Taxonomy (GTDB): domain Bacteria; phylum Chloroflexota; class Dehalococcoidia; order Lucifugimonadales; family UBA3495; genus VXOI01. Next base: position 1,655,710 of record OZ241328.1, read on the forward strand.
GCAAAGAGCGTCGCTTTACTCCACCCGGGCCACGCTTCCCAGCAAAATCCGCTCGACGTCGGGGAGCAGAGCCTCGGCCCGCTGGCGGCACTCCTCGTCGGTCAAGCTGGACAGCGGATGCGGAGCGACGGCATATTCGTAATCGGGCACGCCCATCATACGGGTCATCGCCTTGGCCGTGTTGTTGAAAACGTGGGTGATGATGGAGGCGGTAGGGATGCCCAAGCGCTCCATTTCGATACCGTCGTGCACACTGCACGAACTGCAAGACCCTCAATCGCCAACGCCGGTGATGAGCACATCCACCCCGTTCAGCATATCCTCAATGGTTTCCGACTTGGTGGGCAGGGACGCCGAATGCTTGCTGAACATACGGACTTCCCTGAAGCCGTACTTTTCTTGCAACATACTCCCTAGTTCAGCCAGCACCTTGTCGGAATTGGCCTTGGAGTTTTCCAGCAAGCCCAGGGTCTTTCCTTCCAGCGAAGCGGGCCTGTCGTTCAGCCGGAAGTCGCCGGCAGGCAACTCAACCCCCGAGGGATCCACTAATCTGACGCTCCTGACCATTACTGTATCGGCCATATAATTCTCCCGCGTGTAGACTCCGTATTGTGGTTAGTGAACAATATCCAAGGCGGTATTTCAACTCCCAAAGTTACGGGCCTGAGACCTCAATTCGGCGAGTGCGTATCTGGTAGTTGGTGGTGTCAATGATGGCGCTGTTCCGCCCTCCGGTACCGCCGCCCATAACGATGATGATATCCTCCGCCTCTCGGGAGCAACGGCGTAGAATCTGGTCATCGCCCTCCCGCTCTGGGCCTTGGGCGATGCCAAGGCGAATGAGCTCGGACTGCGGGCGGGCGGCGTTTTCAATAAGGTATTCCTGGATGTCCTGTCGCGTCCAGCCGCTTTCGTTCAGAGTGATGGCGTGTTCCGGACCGAATACCAGGGCCCACTGAGCCGGGAAACGCCAAGCCAAGCAGGCGCTCTTGAGCGTATCAGCGAAGGATGCGAGAATCATCTCTCCGTTCTGCCCGTAAGCGTTGTTGACCGTGATTGGGTTATAGGCCACAGCAATGGTTACGCAACTGTCTTCCGGCTGGAAGCCGCGGCTGACGTGCAACGGCTCCCACGGCGAATCTTCTTCGTTTTCCGCAAAAGTGAGCGTATATTTGCTGGGGTTGCCCAACGTTCCCCGGTCAAGAATTCCTGGGCGGGCCTCAAAACCGTTCATAAAGCAAAGCCGCACGGCCCGGCCCAAACAGGCGTTGGCCCGGTTGCCTGGGCCGAAAATGCCGTCGCGGGAATTCATCTCCAGAGTATGGCGGATAGGCCCGTTGACAATCATCAGGATGGCCGGGGAGCTGGTGGACGACGCGGCCATGTTGACGTAATTCTTCTCTTCATCCAGAGTACGCAGGGCAGTGGTCAAGACGGGGAAGTACTCCGGCAGGCAACCGGCCATCACGGCATTGGCGGCGGCGTTCTCCGAAGTCAACACTCGCCGGCGCATATCGAAGGTGATTATCTCCTCTTCGCCGGTCATGCCGGACAGCTCCAGCATCTCGCGCACCTTGTATTCCACGGGCGGCACCACCGGAAGGCCGTCGCTCCAGCCCATCCGGTAGCATTCCTCGATAATTTCGACGGTATCGCTGAATTCAACGATGTCGGAACGGTTCATTTCAGTTGCTATCCCTTCTCTTTGTCCCCCCATTCCCCAACGGCCAGACGGGAGAATGGGAGACAGGCAAGATTGCGTTACACGTTGAGCCGGAGTTGTACCCCGGCCTTTTCTTCCTGAATGCGCGCCACAGCATCGGAATCCTCGGGCCCGAAGCCCCGAAACATCGCCTCCACATGGCGCTGATCCACCAAATTCGACAGGTCCATCGGCACGCCGTACTCCCGGCCCAGGTCGGTAGCCAGGCGTACATCCTTAGCGGCCAGGGCGGTGGCGAAACCCGGCTCGAAGTTGCCCTGGAACAGGAAGCGCGCGAACTTGTCGGTCAATCGCCGCGAGCTGCCGGAACTGTGGGCAATAACGTCGGCCAGCGTGGCTAGGTCAACCCCGGCCTTGACGCCTAAGGTCAGCGCCTCGGAGAGCAGCACTCCGATGCCCATGCTCATAAGATTGTTGCATATCTTGCAGACCGAGCCGGCCCCGATGTCGCCGCAATAGACTACGTGGCTGCCGATGGCCCCCAGCGTTGACTCGAACCGGTCGAAGGTGGCCTTGTCGCCGCCGACCATCACTGCCAGGGTTCCCGCTGCCGCGCCGTAGGTGCCGCCGCTGACCGGAGAGTCCAACAGGGTGACTCCCCGCTCGGCGCAGACGCCGTACAGCCGACGGACGACTGTGGGGGAATTGGTAGAAAGATCGAAGATTACCGAGGCGTTACCTGCGCCCTCCAGGACCCCGTCCTCGCCCGCTATTACCGCCTCGACGTCCCGCGGGACGGGAAGACTGGTTAGGACCGCGTCGTTGCCCGGGACGGCCTCTTTGGGGCTGTCCGCCCACTCGGCGCCCATCTCCAGCAGGTTGGTTGCGGCCTCGCGCCGCAGGTCGTGGACGGTTAGCCGGTGGCCTGCCCGAATCAGATTGGCGGCCATCGGATTGCCCATATTGCCGGTCCCGATGAACCCTATCTTCATTCCTTTCTCTCCTGTTGTACTGTCCTCGCTCTCCGCCGCCCGGGCCGCGAGCCGGCCGGTCTGGGACGGTCCGGCTTCCGGATTCCTGTCCGGGGCCGATACGCGGGCGGGCTGACCGGTCTCCTTCGCTTCTCGCTCTCTCCGGGTTCCGTGCCCGCTCCGGGCCGTCATTTCGGACATTCTCCCGGCGGTACGGCGGAGCATAACCGCTAGGGGGATCAGAACGCCCTTCGCCGGTCCGAGGGCGGGCCGGCCCGGGGGCGGAATCTCCCCCGCTGGCCTGCTCTTCAAACGTCTCCTTTGCGATACGGAAGGCGTTTACCGCCGCGGGCATTCCGCCGTAGAACACCATCTGCGCGATAATTTCCGAGATTTCCTCCTCGGTAACTCCAATATGCAGTGCACCGGTGATGTGCCTTTTTATCATCTGGGGGCTATGCCCCAGCACCACTAGCGCAGCTATGGTGCAGAGACTGCGGGTTTTCAGGTCAACGGCGGGGCGGTTGTATATTTCTCCATAGACTACCGCATCCACCAGCCGCATCACTTCCGGAGCCAGCTCAGCCATTGCCGCCGGAGGCTGCGGATTGTTCCTCGGCCCGTAGTAACGCATTCGGAACTCAGCGGCAGCCTCTTCCAGGTCTGCCACTTCATCTTCGTCATCTTCTTCCTGGTATTCCGGTTCGTCTCCCGGCTCCGGCCGGTAAGGACGCAGATACGGGTCGTCTTCGTCGTTGTATTCCGTGGTCAAAACGTTCACCTTGCGCAGGGGGCCGCCGGCATTGTTCTAAATGATCTGCCAGTAGCGGCGTCCTTCCTTTCTTATTACCTTTCCGATGTGATCGTTGGGATGGAAGTGTCCGGCCGCAATTACGGCATTCTCTGCCTCAGCCCGGTCGAGAACGCGTTCCCGGTTGCGGCGGCTGTCTTCCTTATCGGTATCAACTCCGGCCGTCCAGTCAGGGCGCTCCACCTGCACCTTGCTGTGCAGCAAGTCCCCTACCACCATGGCCCGCTCGCCCTGAGAGGTAATGTCAATAACCATGTGGCCCGGGGTATGGCCCGAAGCGGTGAGCATCTTAACTTCGCCGGTGATGGTGTGCTCGTCATCCACCAAGTCCATTGCACCCATGCCTTCCAGCGGCACTACGCTGTTGGTGACCTGAGGCGCGCTGCCTATGACCTCCGGACGGGTGAAGTGGTCCCAATCCAGCCGGGGCACCAAATAGCGAGCCTTCGGGAAGGTAGGAGCCGGGCTTTCGCCAGTGTAATCCACGTTCCAGCCCACATGGTCGGCGTGCAGGTGGGTGTGGGCAATCACGTCAATGTCCTCAGGGTTGACGCCCTTGAGTTTTAGCTGATTTACTAGGTCGCCGGTTCGGTTGCCGCGCTCGGGATGCGGGCCTGGGCCCATGCCGGTGTCAACCATAATGGTCTTGCCTTCGGAGCGCAGGAAAAAGTGCAGATAGTACAATTGCAACTGTCCGCATTCCAGAGCGTGCTGGTGATCCGCCCAGTCGGGTTCGGAGGTGGTCGGGAACATCATCCATGGGTCGCGGGGCGGCGGCACCATGTCCAGCACCGCCACGATGTCAACGTTGCCGATTCTTATCTGACCTGCCATTCCACGCCTCCTCTGCAATTAGCCTGGGGTTAAATGCCTGCGTTACGCCGAAAGCGTCTGCGCCTGCTCTAATACTGGATTAGGGAAACCACATCCCGGCCCGCCAATCGGCTTCGGCCATTGAGGAAGCCGAGTTCGATGACCACGGCCAGGCGCGCCGTTATCCCCCCGCATGCTTCCACCAACTGGGCCGCGGCGGCCAGCGTCCCTCCGATAGCCAGCAGATCGTCCACTATCAAAGTCCGCTGACCGGGAGCGATGGCGTCGGTGTGGATTTCCAGCACATTGGAACCGTACTCCAGGTCATATTCGACGGAAAAGGTATTGGCGGGGAGCTTACCCGCTTTTCGGACCGGAGCCAGCGGCTTGCCAAGTTGGCGGGCCAGGGGGGCGCCAAAAATAAACCCCCTCGATTCCACTGCCACCACAATATCGAAATCCGGCTCCCGGCACTGCTCCGCCAGCTTCTCTATGGCGTAATCAAAAGCAGCCGGACTGGCCAGCAACGGAGTAATGTCGCGGAACAAAATGCCTGGCTCGGGGAAATCAGGAATGTCGCGGATAAATTCTTTGAGATTCATAATACGGCAGGCAAGATTATTCGGGTAGTTGAGGATGCAGCACGAAATACGGACGGAGGGAGCGCGAGCAGTTTAAGTCACGCCCGAAATCCAGTCAACCCGAAGGGCCATTCTGCCGCGATTGACCGGCCAGCCTATTTGACTTGCCGCTGCATGGTCAATATAATAATGAAATGTCTGGCGCTACCAGATAGCCCCGCGGATGTGGGGCTATTTTCTAGTCTTTTGCCGGGTATTTCTGGGTCAGGCTCCGTTGATGCCCCTGTGGCGCAATGGAAGCGCAGTCGATTTGTAATCGACAGGTTAGGGGTTCGAATCCCCTCTGGGGCTCCAAATCGTTTTTCGCGCTCCGGCAGCATAGCTCCGAACAGGGGCGGATTGCGTCTCTGGCGGTGAATATGCGAGTATTGCAGGGTTAATTTATTGGAGGGATGGGTGAGTGGTTAAAGCCACCAGACTGTAAATCTGGCGTCCGGAAGGGCTTCGCAGGTTCGAATCCTGCTCCCTCCACCAGTAAATCCAAGTCCTTGAGCCACTTCTGAACAGCAGGGAAACCTCTCGGCTCACGGACGAGCTTTCACAACTTTAAGCAAGCCCAGATAGCTCAGCGGTAGAGCACGTTCTTGGTAAGAACGGGGTCGGCGGTTCAATCCCGCCTCTGGGCTCCATAAAAACGACCTAAAATAGTTACAGGAGATTTCAAGGAGGACACGGCGCAACATGGCCAGACAACAGTTCGATCGGTCGAAGGATCACGTCAACGTGGGCACCATCGGGCACGTGGACCACGGCAAGACAACCTTGACCTCCGCCATAACCAAAGTGCTGGCTGGAAGGGGCCAAGCCAAGTACCTGGATATGGACTCCATCGACAACGCCCCCGAGGAAAAGGCCCGCGGCGTAACCATTGCCATCGCCCACGTGGAATATGAAACCGGGGAACGCCACTATGCCCACGTGGACTGCCCCGGCCACGCCGACTATATCAAGAACATGATTACCGGCGCAGCCCAGATGGACGGCGCAGTGCTGGTGGTGAGCGCTCCCGACGGCCCTATGCCCCAGACCCGTGAACACATCCTTCTGGCCCGTCAGGTGGAAGTGCCTCGCATCCTCGTTGCCTTGAACAAAGTGGATATGATGGACGACGAGGAGCTCTTGGAGCTGGTGGAGCTGGAAATCCGAGACCTGTTGAACCGCTACGATTTCCCCGGCGACGATACCCCTATCGTGCGGGTTAGCGGCCTCAAGGCCTTGGATGGAGAAGCTGAATACGAGCAGGGAATAATAGACCTAGTCACCGCTATGGACGATTGGATTCCTGTACCTCCCCGCGCCACCGACCTACCCTTCCTGATGCCTATCGAAGACGTTTTCGGCATCAAGGGCCGCGGAACTGTGGTCACCGGCCGCGTTGAGCGCGGCACTATCAAGGTCGGCGAGCCGGTGGAAATTATTCGCTTCGGCGATACCCGCGCCACCGTAGCCACCGGTCTGGAAATGTTCCATAAGTCTCTGGACGTGAGCCAAGCCGGCGACGCCGTAGGCGTGTTGTTGCGCGGCGTTGACCGCGACGAGGTGGAGCGCGGGCAGGTGCTGGTCAAGCCCGGTTCCATGCGCCCCTACACCAAGGCCAAGGCCGAGGTCTACGTGCTGAGCCGCGAGGAAGGTGGGAGGCACACCCCGTTCTTCAGCGGCTACAAACCTCAGTTCTACATCCGCACCAGCGACATCACCGGCTCCATCGGTCTTCCCGAGGGCGTGGAAATGGTGATGCCCGGCGACAACGTACAGATGGACATAGAATTGATTTCCCCGGTGCCTCTGGAAAGCGGGATGCGCTTCGCCATCCGCGAAGGCGGCCGCACCGTAGGCTCCGGCGTAATCACCGAGGTGGTGTCCTAAATATGGCTAGAAAGACCGCAGACATACGCCACATCATTACCCTCCAGTGCGGGGACTGCCGCGAGCGGAACTATACCTCCATGAAGAACCGCCGCAATGACCCTCAGCGGCTGGAGCTGCGCAAGTACTGCTCCCGCTGCCGCACCCACCGCGCCCACCGGGAAGTGAGGTAGCCAATGGCCAGGGCCGGTTCGCGCGCCCAGCGCATAATCGCGCCGGCCGGCGGTGGACGCACCAGTCCAACGCAATTCATACGGGAAACGTATGAGGAGCTTCGCAAGTGCGTCTGGCCCAGCCGGGAAGAAACGGCCCGTCTGACCGTAGTGGTCATCGCCTTGTCCATTGCGGCAGGCTTTTTCCTGGGCGGCCTGGACCGTATTTTTGCCGAGCTGTTCAATCGCGTGATTTTCGGCCTCTAGGTCCAGCCCCGGCAAGGGCGCTACCTACCTGAATTTCTGAAACCCGCCCCCGACCTTCAACGGTCTGGGGCGCGGTTAATTAGTACCGGGTGGCTCGAATGACAAATAAAAGCGACATATCGGAGAGCGCAGCCCAGTCCGATGAGATGCGTTGGTATATCGTTCATACCTACTCAGGCCAAGAAGACCTGGTGGAGAAAAACCTCAACCTGCGCATCAACAGCCTCGATATGGAAGACCGTATCAAACAGGTTCTGGTCCCCACCGAGGAAGAAGTCGTATTCAAGGACGGCAAGCGCCGTTCGGAAAGAAGAAAGCTGTTCCCCGGATACATTCTGGTCCACATGAGCATGGATGACGAGAGCTGGTACGCCGTCCGCAACACTCCGGGCGTAACCGGCTTCGTCTCAACGGAAGACGAACGCGACAGCCGCCCCAAGCCCGTGCCTCTGGAAGACAAACAAATGGAAGATATCCTGAGGCAGGTGCAAAACGATTCCAGCCGCGTCAAGATTGCCCTAGAACGCGGGGAGACCGTGCGCATCACCGAAGGCCCGTTTATGGATTTCATAGGGGCCATCAATGATGTAGACGAAAACAAGGGGAAAGTTCGCGTCTTGGTATCCTTCTTCGGACGGGAGACGCCGGTAGAACTGGACTTTCTCCAGGTTGAAAGAATCTAGCAATATCCGTCGCCTCAGTCGCCCTGAGCGGCGGTACCCTTCAGGAGTCCCAAGTGGCAAAAAAGGTTCGCGCAATCATCAAGCTCCAACTGGAAGCCGGAAAGGCAACGCCGGCCCCGCCGGTCGGCCCGGCCCTCGGCCAGCACGGTGTCAACATCATGGGCTTCGTTAAGGAATACAACGCCCGTACCGCCAACGACGCCGGAACCATCGTGCCGGTACATCTAACGGTCTACGAAGACCGCTCCTTTACCTTCGTCACTCGCACCCCACCTGCCTCCGATTTGATCCGGAGAGCCGCCGGCGTCCCCCGGGGCGCGGCAGACATCCGTCAGGGCAGCGTGGGAACCATCAGCCGCGACTCCCTCCGGGAAATCGCTCAGACCAAGCTGCCGGACCTCAACGCCAACAGCGTGGAAGAAGCCATGGCAATCATCGAAGGCACCGCCCGAAGCATGGGCATACAGGTGTCGGGAGAGTAAGCAATGCCCAGCCGCAGCCGACGCTATAGCAACGTAGCCGAGCGGGTGGATTCCGACCGGCTCTACAGTCCCGCAGATGCCGTAGAGTTGCTAAAGGACATTTCCACAGCTAAGTTTGACGAAACCGTGGAATATCATCTTCGCACGAATGTGGACCCGCGCCATGCCGACCAGATGGTCCGCGGCGTGGTTGGCCTGCCCCACGGAATCGGCAAAACCGTCCGGGTGCTGGTATTCGCCGGAGCCGAAGGCGCCGATGTGGCGCGACAGGCCGGTGCCGACTACGTGGGAGAAGACGATCTGATTGAACGCATCGAAGGCGGTTGGGTAGACTTCGATGTCGGGCTGGCCACCCCCCAAATAATGCCCAAGATAGGCAAGCTAGGCCGCATCCTCGGGCGCCGCGGATTGATGCCCAACCCTCGCTCAGGCACAATGGTGCAGCCCCAGGACCTCCCTCGCGCCATTCAGGAAGCCAAGGGAGGGCGGACAGAGTACCGCACCGACCGCACGGCCATTATCCACTGCGCCATCGGAAAGATAAGCTTCGAGACCAATATGCTGCTGGGTAATATGGCCGCTCTCACCGACGCCATCGTTCGCGACCGCCCTGCAGCCCTCAAAGGCCAGTATTTCCGCTCAGCCCATCTGTCCTCTAGCATGGGGCCCAGCGTCCCTATGGATCTGACCGCGCTTCAGGCCTTGCGCCCAGAGGATTAAGCTGTCAGTATAGACAGACAACTATATAGCCATCGCCGGAGACAGCGGGTCCTGCAAGGATAATGGTTCAACCGCCCGCCGAGGCGCGACGAGTATCATTCAGGGATATACTGCCCTGCGCCGCGTCTTAGGCCCGGCGCAGGGCTTTTGTTAGTGCAGACTATATCAGGAGGCGGAATTTGCCCACACAGGATAAAATTGACCGGGTTGAGGAACTGCGGGAGCAAATTGAGCGCAGCACCATCACCTTCGGAGCCGATTACACCCGGACATCGGTGAACCAAATGGTGGAATTGCGCCGGGCTCTGCGGGCCAGCGGCCTGGATTTCACCGTTGTTAAGAACACATTAATGTACCTGGCTGCGGAACAGGCGGGCCGCCCTCAGGTGAAGGAAATTGTGCAGGGGCCCACTGCCGTCGCCTTTGGATACGACGACCCCTCCGTTGCCGCCAAGGCCCTGGCCGACTACGCCCGCGCCAACGCCAACACCTTTTCCATCCGGGGCGCAGTGCTCGGCGATGACCCGCCAATGGGACCCGACGGCGTTAATCGCTTGGCCACCCTTCCACCAAGGCCCCAAATTATATCCATGCTGCTGGCTCAAATGCAGGCTCCTATGACTCGGCTGGTTGGGGCCCTGAATGGCCCGGTGCAGAATCTGGACAACGTCCTGCGCGCGCGTATGCGCCAACTGGAAGAAGCTTAGAGCCACGTTTAATCCATGCCAATATCCCCAAAATCCAAACTGAGGAAGAAAAAATGGCAATGACGAAAGAGGAAATCATCGGCGCAATCAAGGAAATGAACGTCGTGGACCTGGCCGACCTGGTTAAGTCGCTAGAGGACGAGTTCGGAGTCACCGCTGCCGTGCAGGTGGCCGCCGCCGCTCCCGCCGCCGGAGATGCCGCCGCTGCTCCCGTGGAAGAGGAAAAGACTGAGTTTGATGTCCACATCCGCGAGATTGGCCCCAACAAAATTAACGTTATTAAGGCCGTGCGCGAAGTCACTTCCCTGGGCCTCCGCGAGGCCAAAGAACTGGTAGAATCCGCTCCCGTCGCCGTTAAAGAAGCGGTGCCGCGCGATGAAGCGGACACCACCAAAGGCAAGCTCGAAGAGGCCGGCGCCGTCGTCGAAGTCAAATAGCGCCAACCGCCCCTCGGGAGGCACGCTATGGGCCGGAAAGACCGGGAACGATTCCTGAGATTGAAAGAGACCAACCCGGAATATCAAGGGTTTAGAGGGGCAGTCACGGCCACTGCTCCGGCGCGACCGCCCCAGCCGGCTACCGAGTCGGTGGCTTGCTCGGTTTGTAGCCGGCGCCGCAACGTGAACGTGGCCAGTCTGCCCGTGGACCGCAGCATTTACGTGTGTCTGCGGTGTCAGGAGCAACAATCCTCCTGAATTCTAGCAGGGGTTGCAGGTCGTCCTAAGGGCGACCTGGGCAATAGGACGACCTGGACAATTAAAGGGGCGCACTCTCGTGCGCCCCCGATTGCATTACTGACCCCGCAAGCTTATTCCGGGACTAGCGGAAAAGCGGCAGTTGCTCGTCCAGCAGATCATAGGCGGCATTAAACTGCATTTCGCCGCCGACCCCGGCCGGTGTCTCCTCGTATTCCACGAACAAGTCTGGCTGAACCGGCCTCTCGCCCACCCAGACGCCGCTGGGGGTATACCAGCGAAAAGTGGGGATATACAGCCCCGAGCCGTCTTTCAGTTCTACGAAGTCATAGTCCGAGCCTTCTCCGTAAGTCGGAACGCCCACCAGCATGGCCTGGCCTGCTTCCTGCAAGACCGCGGCCAAAGCCTCCGCCTCGCCGATTGTCCGCCCGTCCACCAGAATTGCCATGGGAATGCCGTCCACTCCCAAATGATTATCCGACTCCGGTATTCTGTGTTCCGTGCGCCCCCCTTCCCGGCCTTCAACATACCGGAACAGGCCGCCGGGCGGCAGCAACTGAGCGGCCACTTCCGCCGCGGCCTCCGCTGACCCGCCGGGATTCCGGCGAAGGTCCAGAATAAGGGCCAGCATATCGAACTGTTTCAGCCGTTCCAGAGCTTCGAACACTTGAAAGCCGGTGTTGTCGCGGAACTGGACCACTCTGACATAGCCGATGCCGCCCTGAACAAGCTGGCTGGCCACCGTGTCCAGCTCGATATTGCCGCGAAACACCTCCAGCTCCAGCGGTTCAGCCTCGCCGAACCGCTCCAGCCGCAACAGTACTTTCGTTCCTTCCGGCCCCTTGACCTGATCGCCCACTTCAGCGGGAGTTGATTCGCCCACCGGCACGCCGTCCACTGACATCAAGGCGTCGCCCGGCTGAATTCCAGCCTTCTCCGCTGGTGAACCGGAGAACGGGAATAGCAAAATTCTTCCCTCTTGCGCCACTACCCGGGCCCCTATCCCCAAATAGGAACCTTCCAGATTTCGTTGCAGTTGCTGTCTGGCCTCCAGCAGTTGCTCCGGAGTCAGAAAAATCGACGAGGAGCCAGGGATCTCTTCCACCATACCCTGAACCAATATGCGGGCTACTTCCTCGGTTTCTACATCCGGCGTGTCTGCCAGATATACCTGCGCCGCCCGCCAAAGGTCGGCCATTTCTGGGGGCGTGCCAGAAGGAATCTGTCCCCTCATCCGGCCCAAGTCGGTCAGGAAGGGATAAGGCTCCATCTCTCCCATTTCTATAATTTGCCCGATGGCGCCGCCAATCAGTGCCTGACCGTCCAGCACATCCGGGGCAACATAGTTGGCGTGAATCGCATCCCACGCTTCCCACACTAGCGCCAAATCATCTCCGTTGGAGGCAGATTCAGCCCCACCACCCTCCGATGCGCAGGCGGCCGTCAGAAGGAGGGTCATCAACGCGGTCGCCGCTAGGCAGAATCTAAAGGCAGGCCACGGAAACTTTGATGCGAACAAGGCTTAATCCTGAAAATGTGAGAGTTGCGTTTGCCAGGTTCCCGCGCCCGGAATTCCGGTATCATTGTAGCAAATACGCAAGAGCGAATACCCTGGATTGGCGTTGCCAGTGCGAGAGCTATCGCATATGCAATAGCCCTGATTGCCAGTGCAAGGGCATGAATGTACACTGGCTCATATTCGGCTCCCTCAAAGCAAGGGGGAGCCGAATATGGGCAAAGAACGCCAATAGCGAGGAGATACCCCGATGATTAAGGTGACCGTGTTGTATCCCAACGATGAGGGCAAGACCTTCAATTTCGACTACTGGACAGGCCCCCACATGGAGACTGTTCACCGCCTGCTGGACCCTATGGGCTTGAACCGCAGCGAACTCGAGAAGGGCGTGTCTGCGGCAGATCCTAATGCCCCGGCTCCTTTCCTGGCCATGGCTACCCTGTATTTTAATACCACTGATGAAGTCCACGAAGGCTTCAAAACCCACGGCCGCGAAATCCTCGGCGACATCAAAAACTACACCGACATATCTCCCCAATACCAGATTAGCGAAGTCCTCTAACCGGCGGCATGAGGGAGCGGTAGCTTATACGCTCCCTTGGGGCGGCTCTACCCGCCCCTGCTCCCCATCCGACTCCCCGCGGGAAAGTAGCTATGACGCAAAACGGCAAAGCATCGGAATTCAACGCTCTGGCAGAGCGGCTCATCGCGGACCATTGGAACTTCTACCCCACCTCGGGCTCGCGCATCGGGCGCCATGAATACGACGGGCGCCTGCCCGACCTATCGCCACCCAGCATCACCCGGCGCGAGCAGGAAATTCGCCGGGGAAGGGCAGAACTGCAAAACCTCGACACCTCTTCGCTGGGGCAAGATGAGCTGCTTTCCTACCGGATACTGGATCTGTTCCTGGAGCGCGAGCTATTTACCTTCGAGGAAATGCGCCCCCTGGCGAACAACCCCATGCGGCAGGTGGGCTTCCTGAACATGGCCGGTTACGTCCAGCGCAACTATGCGCCGGCGGAGGATCGTATCCGAGCCGCCGCTTCCGCCCTGCGCATGGTACCCGACTTTCTGCGGACGCTGGACGCCGCCCTGCGCGAAGACCTCTCCGCCCCCATGGTGGATATGAGCGTGGAAAGCTACTCAGGGATGGCTCGCTTCTATCGGACCGACCTAGCCGCCTTTGCCAAAGCTGTCTCCGACAGAGAAATTTCCGCTGACTTCACCGACGCTCTGGGCACGGCGGCAACCTCTCTGGACAATTTCGTAGAGAATCTGAAAACCCGCTTTCGGGGCACGGAAAACGGCTTCGCCATCGGCAGCCGCTTGTATTCTCGTATGCTGTCCACCGGGGAGGGCCTGGACTTGCCCTTGACCCGGATTGCGGCGGCCGGGCAAGCTAACCTGGACGACAATCTGGCCCGCGTCAAGGAGGCGGCCGAATCCATCGCCCCCGGCAAGACCGTTCGGGAAATCGTGGACGAAATAGGCCGGAACCATCCGTCTGCCGAGGCTCTGATTCCCGAAACCCGGGAATTGCTGGAGGACATCCGACAGTCCTTGACCGACTACGACATCATCTCTCTACCCTCTCGCGACCGCTGCTCGGTGGTGGAAACCCCCGCCTATATGCGTTACGCCTTCGCTGCTATGGACAGTGCCGGCGCATTAGAAACTCGGTCAACGGAGTCTTTCTATTATGTCACGCCGGTGGAAGACCACTGGACACCGGAGCAAGCGGAGGAATGGCTGGCAAAGTTCGACTATAACACCCTGAGAATCATCTCAATTCACGAGGTTTATCCCGGCCATTTCGTCCACAATCTGCACAACAGATACGGCAGGCCGTTGCCCCTGGTCAACCGGGCGGCCTCGTCATATGCCTTCAGCGAAGGCTGGGCTCACTACACCGAGCAGATGATGCTGGAAACGGAATACGGGCAAGGCAAGCCCGAACTGTTGCTGACGCAACTGCTGGAGGCGCTGGTGCGCAATTGCCGGTATATGTGCTCCCTCGCCATGCACACCGGCGATATGACGGTAGACCAAGCCACGCAGTTTTTCGTTGAAAACGCCTATATGGGCGAGCACCCCGCCCGACGCGAAGCCTTGCGCGGAATTTTTGACCCCGGATACCTGAATTACACGCTGGGCAAGCTGATGATTCTCAAGCTGCGGGAAGACTATCGCCGGGAAGACTATCGCCGGGACTACTCTCTCCGCGCCTTCCACGACCGCCTGCTATCCTACGGCTCACCCCCGCTACCCTTGCTGCGCCGCGCAATGCTGACAGAGCCCGGCGACCCGCTGTGATTCCGCGGCTCGAGGCTAAACCCGGAAGTTTATCCGGCGGAACGCCTCTCCGTAGGTCGCTCCCGAATCTCCGGCTCCTTCTTCCGCCTGCTGACGGATAAAGCCGTCAATCTCTTCCTCCGGCCGGCCGGCCAGACGGCTCCTATTTGCCTTCACCGCCAGCGTCTTGGCGGACAGGGATGAGCCGATGTCTATGAAGGTATCCGGCGTTTCCGTCCCCCAGAACAGTACGGTGCCGGTCTTGTGCGGCTCCAATCCCTCATCCCGCCACAGCTCTTCAAAGTGCAGATGGTCGCGGGCACAGGGAAACACCGCATCCAGGGTCACTTGTCCCGTGATGCGGCTGTCCCGGTGCCAGGCCAGGTTTTTGCGATAAGGTTCCGGGCAGATGACGATGTCGGGCCGCATCTGGCGAATCTGGCGCACCAGTTCCCTTCGGAAATCATCCGCGTCCTCCAGCCCCCCGTCGGGACGACGCAGCGACACCAGCTCCTGTACCCCTAGTTGGCGGGCCGCGTCGTCCTGTTCCTTTTCCTTTATGGCGGCCAGTTCCGAAGCGGAAATATTCGGGTCAGTCGTGCCCTTATTTCCATCAGTGCATATCACGTAGCGGACGGCTGCGCCTTCATTAGTCCACTTAGCGATGCTGCCAGCGCACCAGAATTCCGAATCGTTAGGGTGGGGAATCACCACCAGAACGCGCTGCGGCGTATCAACCATCGTCCTAAATCCTCCTTTAGCAGGGTTTCACTTGCCTATGCCTTTGTAATTCCCGTTAACGCCTATTTCATTTTCATCAAAGGCATAGTGTTCGAACACTCGGGGCATCAGTATCCCGCCAGAAACCACCACACTCATAGCCTCTTCCACCGAAATATCCGTAGTCATCACTTCCGTGTCTGGAACTATTACCAGAAACCCCGAAGACGGTATGGGGGTAGTAGGAATATAAACCGACAGGAATTCCCCTCCGTCGGGATTATCCATCCGGGAAGTAACCAGCCCGATGGAATGGATACCCGGCCTAGGAAATTCAATCAGCACCACGCCGGTGTATTTATCGCCCGCTTCCGGGTCAAAGTTGCTTCCTAAAAGCTGCACCGCGGTGCGAGTAGTCCTGTATATGCCCTTGACAAAAGGAATCAGCTCCATGACCCGGTGAGCTATGTCAATCAAACGGCGTCCGATGACAAAGGCGGCGACTAGGCCAACGAGGTAAATGACGACAACCAAAGCTATTATGCCGGTGCCGTGAATATTCGGGCCAGGCACCAGATCCGTGGCCCTCTGGAGGATAGGATTCAGCAAGTCGAAAACGAATTTCAGAACCAAGGCGGTGATGCCGATGGGCAGCATCACCAGAATCCCGGCGACCAAAGTGCGCTGAAAGTGGCCTGCTATCCGGCGCATAAACCGGAAACGGCGCTTGGCCGGCGGGGTGGGGCTGCGGGATTCAGGGGGCGCTGCCATAGCGCTAGTTTCCGGAGCGGCTTTTCTCGGAGGTTAAAGCAAAGTACTCTTCGGAAATCATGGCGGCAACGTTGCTCCAGCCCATCAGCTCGGCTCGCTGCCTCGCTGCAACTCCCATACTTTCCTGAAGGCTTGAGCTGGAGATTATCATCTCTACCGAATGGGCAAACGCCTCCGGGCAACGCCAGGACTTGAGGTATCCCGTATGCCCGTGGTGAACGATGGTGGGCAGACCACCCACGCGGCTGGCCACTACCGGAGTGCCGCAGGCCATGGACTCCAGGGCCACCAGCCCGAAACTCTCGTAGTACGAAGGCACAATGCAAACGTCTGCGGCATTGTAATATAAAGGCAATTCGTCGTGGCTAACCCGCCCCACAAAGTCAATCAGGCCGTGCACTTGCCGTTCTTCGGCCAGTCGGCGCACTCGGTCGGTTTCAGGCTCTCCAGGCCCGCCGCCCACCACCATCATACGGACGTTTTCCTCTTCCGCTTCCATCTGCGCCGCGGTTTCCACTAATAGGTCGAGACCCTTCAGGGGCTCCACCCGGCCCACGTACAGCAACACTTTCTCGCCATTGAGGCCCAGGCGTTTACGGACTTCCTTCTGGTCCAGGGGGCGGAATTTGCCTAGGTCTACTCCGCAGGGGGCCAACATCACCCGCGCCGGGTCGGCTCCGTAAAGGCGGGCCATGGCGTCGCGCTCATGGGTGCTGAACGCGATGATTCGGTCTGCGCTAAGCATCGTCTCCCGCTCAACCGCCGCCCGTTCCTCCGGTTCCGTTTCCCCGGCCCGCGACTGCATTTTAATCAGGGCCAAGGTGTGGAAGGTAACCACGTGGGGAATGCCTAGGCTCTGGGAAAGGCGCTGCCCGATCCATCCAGAAAGCCAGTAGTGGGAATGCACCACATCATAGGAGGATCCCTCTTGTTCCCGAAAAGCGTTCACTTCCTGCAAAAACCCGGGAAGGTGGGGATACAGCTCGCCAACGCCGGCAGATGCGGGGCCGCCCGGCAGGTGAATGACGCGAACGCCGGGAACAATTTCTTCGATGCCGAATCCGTTTTCATGTTCCCGGGTGTAGATATCAATCAAGATTCCCGATTCGCCCATCGCCCGGCAAAGCTCCCGGACATAGACATTCATACCCCCCGACTTCCCTTGTCCGGGAGCGGCCAGGGGGCAGGCGTGGAACGCTATGAACGCGGCTCGCTCTACGCTCAACTTCGTTTCACCACCATTCGGAATAGGCTCTTCTGGCGGCCTCCCAAATGCGCCTTGTAGGGTTCCGGGCCGCGCAGGAAATCGAAGTAACCAATGCCCCGCTCGATAGCATCCTTCACGCACATGGCGTGCAACAGCAGACCGACGCTGTAATAAGAAAAGCTGGGGTCATAGCCGCTATTGTACAACAGCCGGGTGGAACCGTAATCGAAACACAGGCTGGCCGCGACCCGGGAGCCGTCCAATTCCAGAAAGAACAAGCGAATCCGATCCAGCTCGGCCATCCGGCGGGACATGGACCGGAAGAACTTCTCCCTTTCCGGGGTCATGTATTCTTCCTTGTCCACGCGGCTCATCCGCATCAGAGAGAGGAAGTCGTCAAAGTTCGCCGCCGTTTCCTCGGGCGTGGTTGCGCAGTGCCAGCGCCAGTCGGTCTGCGAGTCCAGCCGACGCAGCTTCCGGCGCAATTCGTGGCGGTCTTTCTTGCTTAGCAGTCCAAGAAATTCATCCCAATCATCGGGAAGGGGCACCCCCGAGGTTACGTCTTCGTATTCCACGTCAACGGAGTAACCCCGGCCTCGGGCCGCCTCCGGCAGATGAGACAAAGTTGGCGAATCTTCAATTAAAGAATCCAAGCGCAGGGTGTCCCATTCCCAGCCATCCAGCACATCCAAGAATGTCCGGTAAAAGGCGTCTTCAAACCCGGGGCGCACCAGGAAGTCGTTATAGTCAAAGGTGTCGGGGGAGCCGACAAAACCTATAGTGTTGCCCAGGCGGGCTAGAGAAGCCAATGCGTCCAGGCCGCCGCCGGAACCGGGAATGCTGAAGCCTGTCATTACCTGTCCGGCGCTAAAATTCTCCCACCAGACTTCTTGCCACTGCGGAGAGAGAAAAATGCTCGCGACCGGGGATTCCCGCAATATGGAATCCCATCCATCCTGCGCATCCTGAAAGGAAGTGATGGGATTGACAGACACGGCTAAGCGCTGCGCATCAGACTTAGTAATTTTTTCCTTGTCTCCTTGTCGGAGGACGTATCCCGAACGGCCGTGGTCGCCATTCGCGCCCCCGGCTGACGGATACCTCGCATTGACATACAAAGATGCTGGGCTTCCAGCTCAACCACTACTATTTCAGGCTCCAGGACATTAAAAATTGCATCCGCTACTTCGGCAGTCAAGCGTTCCTGCACCTGCGGCCTGGCGGCAGCTATTTCCAGAACGCGGCCCAGCTTGCTTATCCCGGCTATCCGGCTTCGGGGAACGTATCCGATTCGCGCCTCTCCGAAAAAGGGCAACAGATGGTGTTCGCACATTGAATAAAAGGACAAATTGCTCAAAGCCACCGGGTCGTTGCCAACGGCCTCGAAAACGGAGTCAATAGCGTCTTCCGGGCGGGCGCCCACTCCCGCGAACAGGGACTGATACATCAGCGCAACGCGGGCAGGGGTATGCTGCAGACCTTCCCGTCGAGGGTCTTCGCCCACGGCCTCCAGGATGTCCGCCACCGCCTGCTCTATCCGGTTTTGCTCGACCGTGCTCTTCACTCGTCTCAACCCCATCCCAAAGAGAGTGGGGATATTATGATTCCATAGTGTTAGGACAGCGCGACGGCCTCCACGGCCTCTAGGGTTGGTTCAACAACAATGGTTTGCGGGGCAACGCTGGTGACCGCCAGGTCCGGGTCCTTCAATCCAGTGCCGGTAAAGACGCAAACCACCCGCCGGTCAGAAATGTCCAACCCCTTCTTCCGGAGCTTGACCAGTCCGGCGAAAGATGCCGCCGATGCCGGTTCACAGAATATCCCTTCATGGGACGCCAGCAGCCGGTATCCTTCCAGTATTTCGTCGTCAGACACCATGTCTATGGTTCCGCCGGAGCTGTCGCGGGCATCCAGGGCCCCCATCCAGCTTGCCGGGTTGCCAATGCGGATGGCCGACGCGATAGTCTGGGGGTTGGCGACCGGCTCGCCCTTGACAATAGGGGCGGCCCCTTCCGCTTGGAAGCCCATCATCTTAGGCAGCGTCTTACTGCGTCCTAGTTCATAGTATTCCCGGAACCCCCGCCAGTAAGCCGTGATATTACCGGCATTGCCCACTGGAATGAACAAGTAATCGGGAGCGTCCCCGAGGGCGTCCACAATCTCGAAGGCCGCTGTCTTCTGGCCTTCCAGCCGGTATGGGTTGACCGAATTGACCAGGGTAACCTCGTGTTTGGTGGTAAAGGAGCGCACCAGATCGAGGGCTGTGTCGAAGTTGCCATTGACCATGATGATTTTCGCGCCATAGGCCATGGCCTGGGCCAGCTTGCCCATCGCAACTTCGCCTCGGGGGATTATCACCAGGGCAGGCAGTCCGCTGTAAGCCCCGAAGGCCGCGGCCGAAGCGCTGGTATTGCCGGTGGAGGCGCACATTATGGCCCGGCTTCCTTCTTCCAAGGCCTTCGCAATGGCAACCACCATGCCCCGGTCTTTAAACGAGCCGGTAGGATTACAGCCTTCCAGCTTGAAGTAAAGTTCCTGACAGCCCAATTCCGCAGCCAGTCTGTTGGATTTGACCAGAGGCGTATCCCCTTCGCCCAGCGTAATCATGGGAGTGGCATCAGTCACCGGCAACAGGTCGCTATATGTTTTCAGCACGCCAACGCCCATATTATCTTAGGTATAGTCCCGGACGGAGATATGTTTGCCCTAGTCCGGAAGAATTTTACTCCTCAATTCTAATCATGTTGCCCACGCGCCGCACTGGGGGCAGTTTGCCTATATCCAACAAGGCTTGCTGAACCGACGACTCGCGGGACGGGTGGGTCATTATGACAATCTCTGCGCTCTGCGTCTCTACGTCTGCATCCTTCTGCAGCACCGATGCGATGCTGATGTCGCAGTCGCCCAGGGCTTTGGCAATCTGGGCCAGCACGCCTGCTTGGTCGGCAACAATCAGGCGGATGTAATACCTAGTCTGCAACTCATCAATGGATCGGACGGCCAACCCTTCCGCCAGTTCCCGAATCCCCCCCGGAGCGGCGCCGTCCCGCACTAGGCGGGCGGCTTCGACCAGGTCGCCCAGCACTGCGCTGGTAGTTGGCCCCCGGCCTGCTCCCATGCCGTGGAACAGCACGCGCCCGCAGAGGTCGCCGTCCACTTCTGCTGCATTGTACACGCCATTGACATTAGCCAGCATATTATCCGACGGCACCAACGCAGGATAAACCCGCAACTGCACCGCACCGGCATCCAAGTCCGCAATCGCCAGCGATTTTATGGAGTAGCCGAATTCCTGGGCATAGCGGAAATCCTGCGGTTCCAATGCAGAAATTCCTTGCCGGAAAACGTCATCCGGGCGGAAGCGGCGGCCGTAAGCCAGGGTCGCAAGCACTGTCAGCTTATAAGAGGCATCTATCCCTTCCACATCATTAGTAGGGTCGGCCTCGGCATATCCCAGGGCTTGAGCCTCGGCTAGGGCTTCAGCGAAAGCCGTGCGCTGGTTGGCCATGCGGGTAAGTATGTAGTTGGTGGTGCCGTTGATAATGGTGCGGATGGAATGAATGTCGTTGGCAGCCAGTTCATTAGTCAGGCAGCCGACAATGGGAATACCGCCGCCAACGCTGGCCTCGAACAGCAGACTGACTTGATTAGCGCAGGCCATCGCCATCAAATCGGCGCCTTCCTTCGCCATCACTTCTTTGTTGGCCGTGACCACGTGCTTACCGACAGAGATAGCCTGCCGGAAATAGTCCGCCGCCGGCTCCGCCCCGCCCATCACCTCGACTAGGATGTCGATTTCCGGGTCATCCAGGATGTCTTCGGCGTTGGCCGTCAGCAGTCCCGGGGGCAGTTCCACGTCGCGGGGGCGGGATATGTCCCGCACCAGCACCCTGCGCAACCTAACGGGGCATCCGACGCTGGCGCTCACCGGCGAAGGATCCCGCAGCAACGCAGAAGCTACGCCGCCGCCAACGACGCCCAAACCCATCAGGCCCACGTTTATGCCGGACTTGCTCGCCATTCTTCCCGCCGCCTATCTTACGGGTTGTCCCTGGGTCTGGACGCGCGGAGCAGTGATGAATACCTGGTCAGCCACCCAGTCATAGAAGCTGCTGTTGAAATTCATCCTCACCGTTCCGTTGGAGGCCCCTTCCTGAAGGGCTTCATCTTGCCATTTCTCAGTCAGCGTCAGAATCATTTTAAAGCCCATCTGATCAGTGAGTTCCTGCGACTGCGGCCCGGACAGCTTTTCGACGATGTAGATACCGTCCTGCGTATATTCCGGGGCGCTTATTTCCCCGGGCGGCAAAGCAATCCTCCCTACTTCCGAGTCTCCATAAAGCAGGGGGTCTAACTCCGGGAAAGCTCCTTGAGGCACCCAGCCCACATAACCGGAGGGATCAGCAAATCCCCCGGAGCGGGAAACCTCTCGCGCAACGTCGGCAAAGTCTTCCACTTCCAGGCGCTTGACCACTTGATCCGGCTGCAGGTCGCTGGTTCCGGCCTCGGCAGGGTCAATGGGCATTCTTATCCACCGGACTTCAACCTGCTCCTGCGGACTCTCAATTTCTTGAGACAGCATGGCAGACAATCCGGCGCGGGTTAAATCCTCTTCGAGTATAACGCGGTATTCCGAATCGGTAAGGCCGGTGGCAGTGAGAAAAGTCTGGTAGGTATTCTGAAACTCCCGCTCTAACTGGCCGGGGTCTACCTCCTGGCCTTCGGGGACGGTTGGCTGGAATTGGCGACGCAGGGCGGCGTCAATCACTTCACCGGAGGGGGCAATGTTCAACTCTGGCGCCTTCTGGCGCAAGATTTCGGCGTTAACCAAATTCTGCAGATACTCGAAGGGAACTCTGCTAAGGTCCACGCGGCCGCCCTGATACCTATTGACGCCCTGAAGCACCCGGATGCGCTGCACTAGGTCGCCCATCGTAAACTCGACGTCGTTGACGCTGCCAGCCCATACCCGCGGCGGGCGGTAAAATTCGCGGTAGTATCCGAAAGCGACCACCCCGAATATCACTGCCAGCAAAAACGCGCCGATTCCGATAGACCAGTAAAGCCGACGGCGCTCGCGCCGCTCTGCAGAAGAAGGAGCGCCGTCCCCAGGCTCGTCGCCGGAACGCGAGCGCATCGCCCGCCGACGGCTGGCCCGGTCCGGCGCGTCTCTAAAGCGGCCAGTCAGCCGGGCAAGGGCCATGACTCATTCTCGACAGATGAATTGCGGCGCTGCTCATCCCCATTAGGCAATCTAGGGGATTAGCGGCGGGCGCTAGGGAAGGAATGATGGGCCACGTAGGGTATGAGCGCGAGATGCCGGGCACGCTGTATGGCGACCCTCAAGGCCCGCTGATGCTTGGCGCAGACGCCGGTGCGTCGCCGGGGCTCAATCTTGGCCCGGTCTGAAACGAACCGCCGAATTTTTTCGGTGTCTTTGTAGTCAATTATCTTGATGTGTTCAACGCAGAAAGTGCAAACGCGGCGGCGCGGCACAAACCGCCCTCGGGGACGCCCGCCCGGGCGCCCGCCCGGCCTTCCACCGGGGCCTCCCGGGGGACGCCCGCCCGGCGGACCTGACGGCGGTCTATTAACGGGGGCTGCTTCGGTAGTCATATGTTTCGCGATTCCTTAACTGAGCTTTATGCCTGTCTATCTAGCAAAATTAGAAAGGAAGATCATCCACTTCATTTTCAGGCGGCGATTCGTAACCGCCCCGGTCGCTGCTCCGGTCGCCATACCCGCCGCCGTATTCGTTGTCGCCGCGTCCTCCCAGGAATTGCACTTCATTAGCACTGATGTCCAGGGAATAGCGGGGCTGACCGTCTCGGTCCGTATAACTACGCCCTCGCAAACGGCCTTCCACGTACACCTGTCGGCCTTTGCTCAAGTATTGGTTGCAAATATCGCCGAGCCTGCCAAAGGCGCTAACCCTAAACCATTCAGTCTCTTCGCGCTGCTCACCATCAGCAGTACTGTAACGGCGACTTGAAGCCACGTTAAAGGACGTAACACTTTGGCCGCTTGGCGTATACCGCATTTCAGGATCGTTACCCAAGCGACCGATGACGATAATTTTGTTCACAGCTAACCCCGCTATTCTGACGGCTGTTCCGGCTGGGGGGCATCGGGCGCAGGCAGCTCGGCGGCGGAGGGTTCAGCCGGAGCCTCCCCAACGGCCGAGGCGGGAGCCGGGGCATTGGCCGGCCGGGCTGCAGCGCCGCTGGGAGCCGACGCTTCCACGGGCTGCTGCTGGCCGCCTGTTGCGGGCGGCGGGGCGCCCGCCGGAGCGCGAGGCGGGCGAGGGGCGCGGGTCTGCGCCGCGTGGGCCGCCAGTTCCTCCTCCGTCAGCGTGGCCGTAACCAGCGACCGCAACACCAAGTCGTCCAGCTTTAGGTAGGTTTCCAGCTCGCGGTTGAAAGACCGCTCGGTAGCGAACCGGGTAAGGTGGTAATTGCCTTCAAGAAACTGATACTGGCCTTTCTTCACCGGGTAGGCCAGCCGCCGGGTTCCCCAGCGTTCCTCATGGACGATTTCCGCTTCCCGGTTGGTGATATACCCTTTAATCCGCTCCCATGCTTGCCCGGCTTCGTCGGGGCTAATCATAGGGCTGAGAACGACGACAAGTTCGTAGTGACGCAAGAGTACCCCTTACTGAGAAAATACTGCCGAGATTATAGCACCGGGTCGGCCCTATCTCAACCGCCCGAAAGAGTTCTCTCCCAAAGGAAGAGGTTCAGGGTGAAATGTCCCTCCTCCTGCTACGATTCACAACCTAGCGACCGCGCCCTTTCAAAGTCGGCTTGCGCTTTGTTCCGGTCGCTGATGTCTAGGTGGTATATGCCCCGGTGCTGGTATGCCGCGCGTAATCCTGCTTGTGGGCGATGGCTTGGCTGAAGTCTATAATGGCGTTCCCGGGGTCACCCCGCCGCCACACCCAAGCCCGGTAGTAGTAGGCCTTGGCGAAATCCCGCTTGAGGTCGATGGCCCGGCTGTAATCGGCATAGGCCGCGTCATCCTCGCCCTGCTGCCACCTAGCCCACCCATGATTGTTCCAGATCTCCGCATTGTCCGCATCCAGCCGTATGGCTTCGTTGAAATCGGCAATGGCGCGGTCGTTGTCCCCGCGGTCTAGGGAATAGATACCGCGCAGATGCCAGCCTTGCCGATCGTCCGGGCTTTCCTCGATGTGCTGGTCGTACTCTGTTCCCTCGTCCCGTATGCGAACTATCTCATCCCGGATTTTAAGGATCAAGTTGCAGTGCAGTATCAAAGTCAGCTATAGCCAAGTCATATTCTTCTACTTCCATATATGCTTTGCCTCGAATGAAGTAAACGGAGAGGATATCCGCCTCGAGGTAAAAGTATCCCCACATTCCCATATCCATAGCTCTATCAATGCGATAAGCATTGCCCGGATGTAAGTAGCTACGGCCGGTTCCTGATTTTAAGCACTCCAATGCGGCGCCGAAATTCTCAATATCTTGCTTCCGTTCCCCTTTCTGCCTATATGTTTCGCCTCGTTTCACGTATGCTAAACCGCAATCCGATTCGATTTTCAGGGCAGTGGTGTAATCAGCAATGGCCCGTTCGGCGTCCCCTAAGGGGCCGTAGAAAAGGTCGCCGCGGCCAACGTAGGCATCTGCATTATCTGGGTCGAGTGCAAGGCAGCAGTGTAATCAACAAGGGCAAGGTACCACTCTGCCTGATAGCGGAATCCGATCAGTAAGCCCATGTAGTTCCACTCGTCAGGGCTTAATCCTGGCTTATTCCAATTTCCTTCCATTTTACTAAAGATAATCGAGAGGTCTCTGGTTACAATCGATTTATCTTGATCTGCCAATAGTTCCTTAGCCACGGATTTTCTCATAACCGAAAGGGCCTAGCCCCCTAAGCGGCGCAATCCCCTGTTGAGGTAGCCTTCCGATTCCAACAGATCGGGCTCGTTAAACCTCTGGGATTCTCTGTTTTCTTGGGTAGACGTCGTTAAATTCCACACCTGAGTCGCGGCCGCCTCCCGGCATAGGCTACTTCCTGACATAGGAGGGGCTTACCGCCTGCCTTTAATGCCTCAAATATCCTAAGGCGTCAATGCCCGGCGCTGGAAAGCCTGCCTCGGTTGTAGTCATCCTCTCCCCGCCTGATTATGCTTCTCCGGCGAAGCAGCGGCTCCGCTGTCAGCCTCGCCGCCGACGCCGCCAGATTATCCACAGGATAATCGCGAGGAGCAGCAGCAACAGCAATAGCAGCAACCACAGCCACCAGAACCCCCGGCTTACCTGATCGGTGATGCCACCGCCGATGTCGGGGCTGGGCGTAGCCGTGGCGGAAGCCGGCACCGGAGTTGCCGTCGGCTTCATCGTAGGCGGAACCGCTGCCGTGGGGGACGGAGTTGGGACTGCCGTAGCCATCGGCGGCAACGCCAGCATTGGCGTAGCCGTGGGAACCGGCGTGGACGCCGGTGGCGGTATTGGCGTGGACGTCGGCGCCGAAGTAGGCTCCCGAGTCGGCATCGGCGGCAACGCCAGCATTGGCGTAGCCGTGGGAACCGGCGTGGACGCCGGTGGCGGCGGTATTGGCGTGGCCATCGGCGCCGAAGTAGGCTCCCGAGTCGGCATCGGCGGCAACGCCAGCATTGGCGTAGCCGTCGGCATTGGCGTGGACGCCGGTGGCGGCACCGGCGTGGCCGTCGGCGCCGGCGTGGCCGTGGGAACCGGCGTGGCCGTCGGTGGCGGTATTGGCGTGGCCGTCGGCACCGGCGTGGCCGTCGGCACCGGCGTGGCCATCGGCATTGGCGTGGACGTGGGAACCGGCGTGGCCGTCGGTGGCGGTATTGGCGTGGACGTCGGCATCGGCGTGGCCGGCACCGGCGTGGCGGCGTGGGAACCGGCGTGGCCGTCGGCACCGGCGTGGACGTCGGTATTGGCGTGGCCGTCGGCACCGGCGTGGCCGTCGGCACCGGCGTGGCCGTCGGCACCGGCGGCCGTGGCCGTGGGAACCGGCGTGGACGTCGGCGGCGGTTCTAGGGCCTTATGGCGCGCGCCCACCCAGGTGCGGTCGATGCCCCGCCGGTTTTGTACCTGCACCAAGTAATGTCTATAGCGGTTGAAATCAGCTATCTGATACCGGCAGACGCCATCGGCGTCGCAGTCCGCTTCCGCCACCAGTTCGTGGTTGTCATCGGTCGCTCGCTCCGTCAAGATCCAGTCCCCCGGCGGCCAAATTCCGCTGGCCCAGCGCACCCCATAATGCTGATTCAGGACGCTCACCGGCGACTTGTTCCAAGTGACCAGCCCACTGCTGGAGATGGCGACGTTGGACGGCGGCGCCCCCACGGCCCGGGCCGCATATTCCCCCGGCACCCAATCGGGATGGGCACTGTGAACCGAACTTGCCTGAGCCAGATAATGCTGCCCAGGGCCAAAGCCGGGTATCTGATGTCGGCAGACGCCCGACGAGTCGCAGTCGCTCTCCGGCATCAGGATATAGTTGGAGTGTTGGGTGTTTTCGGGCAGGTCCGATTCGGCCGGCGGCATATCCGAGCCGGCCCAGCGCACCGCGTAACGCTGGCCACTTACCTGCACCGCGCTTTTCTCCCACGTAATCAGGCCGGAGTCGGAGATTGCCACGTTAGTGGGCGGCGTGGGCGCCGGGCCGGCCGGCGGGTTCGGGGCCGCCTGCCCGTTGTTTATGATGGTGCCATCGGAACGCCACAGGTCGAGTTTCGGCGTGGCAACGTCGGTGTCGGCCCCCCAGCAGGCCATCCGGCCCGCGGTGGTGATGGCGCAGGTATGGTATTGCCCCGCCGCTACCGCAGCGAAGTCGGCGTATCGGTATTTGAGCGGAACAGTGGTCTGGCCAAAGTTCCATATACGGTTGTTGGAATCGACACCAAAACAACGGATGCGCTTGCGCTGGGTGATGCCGCAGGTGTGGTAACGGCCTGCGGCTACATCGGTGAACGCCTCATCGGCCAGGTACGCCGGCACAGTGCTTTGCCCAAAGCTGTTATACCCCCAGCATTTCAACTGCCCTTCGAGCTGGTCATTCTGACCATCGAGGATGCCGCAGTTGTGATGACTGCCGGTTGTAAACGCCTTGAAGGTAGCGTCCGCCAGCTCCGCCGGCACGGTGTTCTGACTAACGCCGTGTCCCCTCGGCGGGGTGCCCCAGCATTTCACCAGGCCAGGGGTCTGGCCGTTCTGCCCGTCTTGTATGGCGCAGGTATGCCAGAGGCTGGCGGAGACGTGGGAGAAGGTGGCGGAGGCTATATCGCTGGGTATAGTGGACAACCGGCCATATCTGGCCCGGTTGTCCCCCCAGCACCGGAGTTGGCCGGCGGTCTGGCCACTCTCCCCGTCCAGGATGCCGCACATATGGAGCCAGCCGGAACTAACAGTGGAGAAGGTCAGGGTATCTAGGTCCGCGGCAATAGCGTTGCCGCCATTTATATGGCCCGGATTGGGAGCGCCGCTGGACAATCCATAGGAAATTCCGCCCCAGCACCGGAGTTTGCCGTTGGGCCGCAAAGCGCAGACGTTACTGTTCCCGACGATAACCCTCGCCGCGTTGTTTACAGGAAGGGGCTGATACCCCAGCCCCAAGCAAATCATTTGGCCGACTTCACCGTCCCCGGCGGCAGTGCGGGCACAAGTGGTGAAATCATCAGCGGCAATGGCGTCGAGGCCGGTGTCCAGCAAAGGCAGGGCTGGACGGTCTTCCGGGGGCGTTTTGAGACCAGAGTCGAAAAATTCCGGTCTAATATAATCGGTAAAGTAGGGGTCAAGTTCATCATACCGTTCCTCGCCCCAGCATTTCAGCTCCCCCGCCGTCTGGCCGTTCTGGCCATCCAGAATGCCGCAGGTAAGGCGTCGGCTCAGGTCCATAGTTGAGAAGGTGGCGGCGCTTAACCCGGCGGGCACCTCCGCCTGTCCATGGTTAACGTCTCCTAATGTGTTTAATGTGTAGCCGGGGTAAGTAGCCGCGCCCCAGCAAACGATAGTAGCGTCCGTTTTCATAGCGCAGGCGTGGTGATCGCTGGCTTCTATGGCGCTGAATCCGGCCTCGGCCGGGGCGGCGCTTACCTCATCGTGGTGGTCTTTCCCCCAGCAGTGTATTTTGCCGGCGTCGGCGCCGTCGCTCAGAATGCCGCAAGCGAAGGAGTCGCCAACGGCAATGTCGGTCATTGCCAGGTCCGGCACTGCCGGTTCCGCATCTTCGCCGGGTTCAGGAGCCGTCAAACGGATGCCGCCTTGTTCTGAAAATCCCCAGCAGACCGGCTTGCCAGCGTCCGCACCGGAAGCGTGCAGGGCGCAGGCATTTGTAGGCCCTATTTTGACAATAGAGACCATGGTACTGGAGGGAGGCTGGTCCGAATTTACTTGGCTAGTACTGGAGTACCAGCAAACCATCTGGCCGGCGGTTTGGCCGTTCTGGTTGTCCAGGATGCCGCAAAAGGCGGTTTGGCCGCCATCCATAGCGGAGAAAGTGTACTGCCCACCGTCCGAATTGCTGGGCGGTTTGAGGATTCTTGAACTGATGCCCCAGCAATCTAAGGTGCCGTCGGGCTTCAGGCCGCAAGTAGAGTATCGGGCAGCGACCACGTCGGTATACCCCACGGCATACAGCGGGCCTCGCCTGGCGTCCCCCCAACACTTGAGGTTCCGCTGTGTGGTGATGCCGCAAGTGGCTGAATATCCCAAGCTGATGCCGGTGTACAGATTATTAGGCGTGTCGGTGGCTGGTATGGTCTGAGCCACCGCCGGTCCATCCCCGTCCGCCGCCAGTAGCCAGACTATAACCACCAGGGCCGTCAGTATCGCGGCCGGGCTGACCGCTCTCGAGATTTTTCTCATCTCGCGCGCGGGGGGTATTGGATACTGCTGCCGTCCATGTATCGCAGTAGCTGCTGCTGCAGGGCAGACGTGATCAGCTCATCTCGCGCGCGGGGGGTACTTTTTCCGCCAAAGAAAAAGGTGAAAAACAAGGTGCTCATCTCGCGCGGGGGGGGGGGGGGGTACTGGTATTCCGGTGACACGAATGTTCTTCCTTAAGGCGGAGTATGGATGAAGGGATAGCCTCGGGGCTGCGGTATCACCGGCCTTTCAGCCAACACCGTAAAGTTAAGGAGGAGCTGACTTAATTTCAGGAAATATCCTTAACGGCAAACGATAGTATATTAGGATGCCGAAGGTATCAAGTCCGCAGCCCGCTTATTCCAGGGCAGGCGCATATGAAATACAACCTGGCCGTTCCGGAATCGACCTGGTCGTTCCGGCGTAAGGCTGTAGTCCAGACCATTGAGGATGCCTGATTTGGAGCGATGACGCTGGATTCGGTTAGGGGATTCCCACCTCCGTTTTCCCGAGGGGGACCGTTCTTTCGCGGGAATGACGGCGGCAGCTAATCGTCAATTCCCGGCACCGGGAATCCCGCCGTCAGCTCCCGCACTTCGGCGGCGACCTGCTCATGCAGCCGCTCGTCTCCGATGTTGGTCAAAACGCGGGCCACCATGGAAGCGACCTTGCTAGTTTCCTCAGCCCCCATGCCGCGGCTGGTGATGGCCGGGGTGCCTAGACGCAGCCCGCTGGTTACCCGGGGCGGCCGCGGGTCGTAAGGGATGGCGTTCTTGTTGGCGATGATGCCCACGGCATCCAGCGCCTGCTCCGCCTGGCGGCCGGTAATCTCCAGCGGAGACACATCCACCAGGATCAAATGGTTGTCCGTCCCGCCCGACACAAGCCTCATCCCGGCCTCCGAGAGCTCAGAGGCCAGCGTTTGGCAGTTCTCCACCACCTGATGGGCATAGCGGGAAAACTCCGGCTGAAGGGCCAGCCCGAAGCAGACGGCCTTGCCGGCGATGGTGTGCATCATCGGGCCGCCCTGCATCACCGGAAAAACGGCGAAGTCAATATCCCGGGCCAAGTCCTCGATGCACATAATAAAGCCGCCCCGGGGCCCGCGCAGGCTTTTCTGCGTCGTGGACGTAACTATCTGCGCGTGGGGAAAGGGCGAAGGATGGGCGCCGCCGGCAATCAAGCCGGATATATGCGCCATATCCACCATCAAGTACGCGCCAACGCCGTCGGCGATGGCCCGGAAACGGGGAAAGTCAATGGTGCGCGGATAGGCGCTGTATCCTGCGACGATTATCTTCGGGCGGTGTTCTTCCGCCAGCCGTTCCACCTCATCGAAATCTATGGTTTCCGTCTCCCGGTCAACGCCATAGGAAACGAAGTTGTAGAGCTTGCCGGAAAAATTGACCTTGGCCCCGTGAGTCAGGTGTCCCCCGTGGTCCAATTGCATCCCCATCACCGTGTCTCCGGGCTCCAGCAGCGCGAAATACACCGCCATGTTGGCCTGGGCCCCGCTGTGGGGCTGCACGTTGGCGTGTTCCGCTCCGAACAATTCCTTGGCCCGGTCTATGGCCAGGCTCTCAACCACGTCCACGTATTCACAGCCGCCGTAATACCGCCGACCAGGATAGCCCTCGGCATACTTGTTGCTGATGACGCTGGAACTGGAGGCCAGCACCGCTTTGCTGGCGTAGTTCTCCGACGCGATGAGGACAATGGACTCCCGCTGCCTGCGGTCTTCGCCTTCCAGCGCAGCAGCAACCTGCGGATCCAGTTCGGCTAATGAAGACATGGAACAACTCCCAAATGAATTAGTTGCCGGGAGGGCAAGGCGAATACCGGATAAGGAATTTCTAGTCCAAGTCTACGATTGCCCTCAAACCACTGTCAACGAAACCAGCCTCAGACCAAGGCCATCGCATTTGAAATTTCGGGCCGGTTACTCTTGCGAAGCAGAATACCGGAAGGCGAAATTCGCTGAATTTTTGCCCCAGCGATATTCGATTCAGGCCCTGGATTTCCGCTCCCCATTTTCCCGGGGACAAGCTTCGCGGGAATGACAGGGGGACGCGGGAACGACGGGTATAAGCCGCCCATATGCGATTTCCCTGGTCTCAGCCGCTGGCCTTTGCGAGATGCAGACGCAATGGAAGCGAGGAGAGTCAATCCCGCCCGGCGAACTCGCGCCGGGTGTATAATCCGCCAGCATCGGCAGTGGATTCGAGTAAACTAGGCATTCGGGTAAAAGAGCGTGTGATATGGCGACGGACTACGACATTCTAGTTATCGGCGGGGGCATGGCGGGAATGACCGCAGGGATGTATGCGGCGCGCCACGGCCTAGGCGTCGGTGTCATAGAGCGCATGATGGGCGGGGCATCCATCATTAACGTGGAAAAGGTCGAGAACTACCCAGGTTTTCCCGAAGGAATTATGGGGGCCGACCTGGCCGCCATGACCCAGGAACAGGCCATGAATGCCGGAGCCGAGTTCCTGATGGGCGAGGCGTCCGGAATCACGGCGGAAGGCGACTATCGCGTCGTGGAAAGCGACGCCGGGCAGTTCCGTGCCAAGTCGGTGATAATCGCCGCCGGTTCCACCCTGCGGCTGCTGGGCATCCCCGGAGAAGAGGAGTTCATGGGCCGGGGCGTGTCGCAGTGCGCCACCTGCGACGGCCCGCTATACAGCGGCGAGGTAGTGGGCGTGGCCGGCGGCGGCGACTCGGCCGCCGATGAGGCCCTGGTGCTGGCGCAGTACGCCGACCGGGTGCTGCTGTTCCACCGCCGCGGCGAACTGCGGGCGCAAAGGTCGCTGGCAGACCGCGTGCTGTCGGACCCTAAAATCGAAGTGGTCTGGAACACCGTCATTGACGAAGTGCTAGGCGAGAACACCGTTTCCGGAGTTCGGACCACAAACCTGTCTACCGGCGAGCAAGGATCGCCGGAGCTTTCCGGTCTATTCATATATGTGGGCCTGACCCCCAACGCCGGATTCACCGGAGAATTGCTCCAAACCGACAGGGGCGGCCACATTCCGGTTAACGTCTCCATGGAGACGGCCGTTCCCGGCGTCTATGCGGTGGGCGACATCCGCCAGCATTCATCGTCCCAGCTCATATCGGCCGCGGGCGATGGAGCGACAGCGGCCATCGCCGCCTGCCGCTATATCACCGGCAAGGCTTGGGGCTAGCCCTGGAACCCCGGGCGGCGCAATTCCCTTTGCCCGAGGTTCTGCGGTAAGGTGAAGGGGGCAAGGCGAAGACGAATTCCCTCCGGCCAAAGTCATTCCCCAACAAAATCATCCCTAAGGAGAACGAAATGTCCGGCAGCTACGTTGATTTAGTGGACGAGCAGCTACGCAACAGTAAGACCATCGCCGTAGTGGGCCTTTCCAATAACCCGGAGCGCGACAGCTACCGAGTATCCCGGTATATGCAAAGCCAAGGCTACCGCATCATTCCCGTGAACCCCGTGATTGAAGAGGCTTTGGGCGAAAAGAGTTACCCAGACCTCAAGTCGGTGCCGGAAACGATCGACATGGTGGACGTGTTCCGCCGCTCCGACCAGGTGCCGCCGGTAGTGGACGAAGCCATCGAGGTGGGCGCCAAATACATCTGGATGCAGGACGGCGTGATAAATGAGGAGGCCAAAGCAAAAGCGGAATCCGCCGGCATCTCGGTGGTGATGAACGACTGCGTGCTTCGTCAGCACCGCCGCCGGTTCGGCCAGGGGTAACGGGTTAGCCGGCTAGATGCAGGAACGCCCGGCGGAAGCACTGGGCGTTTTCCTATCTCTCTGACTGGTCTTGGTCAGGACTGGCATTCCCCAACCGCGCTTCGAGGGCGCGGATACGCTCTTCGGCGGCGCGGCGGGCCGAGCGTTCGGCCTCAAGGGCGGCTTCAGCTTCTCGGCGGGCGTCCTGTTCTTCCAAGCGCAGGAACTGTTCCGTTTGCCGCGCTGTCTGCTCCTCTGCCGCGTTGCGCAGAAATTCTGAAGTTTTCGGGTCATAGAAACGCAGCCGGTAATGACCCGCATACAGGAACAGGTCCAGCGAGGGGCTGTAGCCTCGTATCGCCCCCTCGGGCGACCGTTCGATGGGCAGCGGCTCATATCTTCCGTTGACCAGTCTGTCCCCGGCCAGCGCATACCCGTAGAAGTTTCCTCCCGTAGGGTCAAACCGCCAGTACTCGGTTACGCCCATAGCCTCATACCGGCCTGGCTTCACTTCCAGGTCTTCCGTGTAAGTGGTGCGGGAAGCTATCTCCAGCACGAAATCCGGCGGCTTCCCCACTTCCCACAAGATATAACGGTCATCATTCCACACTTTTTCGGCATCCACGTCGAAGGATACCAGGGCGTCGGGCGCCAGTTTGCGATTCGGGTCATCCTGGTCGTAGTGGATGAAGCAGTAACCGGATACAACCACTGTGCGCGGTGTATCGTCATCGTCGGGTGCGGGCTCAAAGTGAGCGCGCAGTATGCTGTCGGCATCGGCTATGTCGCGGCCTTGTCTCATTGCGTCCGGGGCCGGCTCCGGAGCGGCCAGCAGAGGGGTAGGGGCAGCGCCGAGGCGGCGGCGCGGCAATTTAGCAGTCATAACCGAGCCTCGCTACAAGCCATAACCGGGCCTCAATAAAATATGGATAGCAGTGCAGCATAACATCAACCGGAAGGAGTTAAGCCGGTTTCCTGGGGTAGTCATACCTTTACTTACTCATGTGCTCGCATACTGAAAACGGACCGTGCCTTCAATGCGCCCTGAACCGGGAACCGCCGTCAAAGCCCGCGCCGTTAAAGCATAGACAATTTTATCTTGGAATCCATATAATCTGGCTCAGTAGAATCAGACCCCCGGCAACTGTAACGGCCCGAGTTCTCAGTTTCAAGACAAACAGGCAGGAGAGACATTCATGGCCAATCAAGACATTGAGCTTATGGCTCACCTTATGCGCCGCGCCGGGTTTGGCGCCACATATGAGGAGATAGAGCGGCGGGCGGCCCAGGGCTACGAAGCCACCGTCGAAGAACTCCTCTCTCCCCTAGAACAGCCCGACCTGGACCGCTACCTTCTCGAGCGTTACTTCATAGACTGGAAGGAAATGAACGCCCTGGAAGTCAACCAGGCGTATCTGACCTACCGGATGATTAACACCCAACGTCCCCTTCAGGAAAAGATGACCCTGTTCTGGCACGGTATTTTCTGCACCGGAAACTCCAAGTGCGAGCATGGCCGCCAGATTCAGGAGCAGTTGGACATGTTCCGCGCCCGGGGAATGGGCAGCCTGCGCGACCTGTTGCTGGAGCTGTCCCGCGACCCGGCCATGGTCTTCTACTTGGACAACTGTATGAGCCATAAAGGCGCCATCAATGAGAACTACGGCCGCGAGTTGCTGGAACTGTTCTCCATGGGTGTCGGTATGGACGGCAGCCCCAATTACAGCGAGGATGACGTCAAGGAGGTTGCCCGCGCTTTCACCGGCTGGACCATCACCAACGCCATCCCTCGCTATCCCTATGGCCGGTATGCCTCCCAGTTCGTCTACAACCCCGCAGATCACGACGAGGATGATAAGACCTTCCTGGGCGAAACCGGCAACTTCAACGGCGAGGAAATCATAGACATCATCGTCCGCCAGCCGGCCACCGCCCGCTTCGTATCCCGACACCTGTACAACTTCTTCGTGGCCGACGAACCGCAGGTGCCGGCCTGGCAGGAAACGCCACCCCGCGACCCCGAAGCCATCAAGATGCTGGAAGACGCCTACTTCGAGTCCAACTACAACCTGACCGCCATGCTGCGGACGCTGTTCAACTCGGACTTCTTCAAGAACGCCCGTTTCGCCAAGGTCAAGAGTCCCGCGGAGACCGTTGCCGGCACCATGCGCCTGGTGCAGGACTTCACCCACCCCAAGCCCGGCTTGCATCCCATCGCCATGGAAATCCGCTACATGGGGCAAGACCTCATGAATCCCCCTACGGTAGAGGGTTGGCACACCGGCGCCGAGTGGATCGACAGCGGCACCCTGGTGGAGCGCATCAACTTCGCCGCCGACCAGGTAGGGAACACCGAATTGCCGGGAGTCCGGGCCATCATAGACCGCATAAGTTCCGAGGAAATCACGGAGCCCCAGGCTTTCGTTGACCGCTGTCTCGACATGGTTGGGGCCTATCAGCTCCCCGACGAGACCCGAGACTACCTCGTTGACCACATCGAAAAGGGCGGCCTGCTTCAGCCCGGCAACGAGGATTACGCCCGCCGCGTCGGACAGACCCTCCAGCTCATCGTCGCCACGCAAGAGTACCAGTTCGCCTAGCGAGCGGCGCAAATTTGCTGCCCGCTACCGTCAACTGATTCACCCCTGGAAGGAGAAATATGGGCAGACTGGATGGCAAGGTTGTTCTCATCAGCGGCGGAGCTCGAGGTCAGGGCGCCGTCGAGGCCCGCATGATGGCTCAGGAAGGCGCTAAGGTGGTCATCGGCGACATCCTCGACGAGCTGGGGAAACAGGTCGAGGCTGAGCTGGCCGAGGCCGGGTTGGACGTTACTTACGTTCACCTCGACGTTACCAGCGAAGAAGACTGGAGCGCCGCAGTTTCCAGCACCGTGTCCGCCTACGGGCATCTCGACACCCTGGTCAATAACGCCGGCATCCTCATCCGAAAGGGCATCGAGGACACTACCGTTGAGGACTGGGATCGG
This sequence comes from Dehalococcoidia bacterium, assembly GCA_965199995.1. GTDB lineage: Bacteria > Chloroflexota > Dehalococcoidia > Lucifugimonadales > UBA3495 > VXOI01. The sequence goes on from OZ241328.1 coordinate 1,691,243, forward strand.
ATAATGGACGTTAACGCCAAGGGCGTTTTCCTCGGCACAAAAGCGGCGATTCCCGCCCTTCGCGAAGCCGGAGGTGGGTCCATAATCAATATCTCGTCCACCGCCGGACTGGTGGGCAGCCCCGAGGGTTCCTCCAGCTACACGGCTACCAAGGGCGCTGTCCGCTTGCTGACCAAATCCACCGCCATCCAGTACGCCTCCGAAGGGATCCGGTGCAACTCGGTGCATCCCGGCCCCATAGACACAGAAATGATTCGCGACACCTTTTCCGACCCGGAACGGTGGGAGGCTCGTATGCGCCGCTTGCCTCTCCAGCGAGTTGGAACCGCCGAAGACATCGCTTACGGCGTCATCTATCTGGCGTCCAATGAGTCATCTTTCGTGACCGGCGCTGAGCTGGTCATAGACGGCGGCACCACTGCCGAGTAGACGGCTCATCATCCTGAAACCGTCCCGGCTACAACAGACCTGATAAGGAGTGGCCCCATAATGACTTCTACCAAGAAAGACCCCGTCCTAGTAGTTTTGCAACTCTCGGGCGGCAACGATGCCGTAAATACCCTGATTCCTTACGGCGACCCTCTCTACGCGGACAACCGCCCCACGGTGCGGGTCTCCGAAGAGCAGGTGCTTCGCCTCAACGACTACGTCGGCCTCAATCCTGCTATGGGCCCTCTGAAGAAGCTGTATGATGAGGGCAAGGTGGCCGTAATCCAGGGCATCGGCTACCCGAACCCCAACCGCTCCCACTTCCGCTCCATGGACATCTGGCACACCTGCGAGCCCGACAAGGTAGGAACCGAAGGCTGGATTGGCCGCGCCATCCGCGACATCGATCCCAACAGCGAAAATGTGCTTACCGGCGTCAACTTCGGGCGCGGCCTGCCCCGCTCCATGGCGGCGCCGCAGGTTCCGGTAGCCTCCGTAGGCAACCTGGAGACCTACGGCGTGCTGACCGGCATCGAGGAAGAGGAGCGCGACGACGCCCTGGATTTGTTCTCCCGGATGTACTCTCCGGCGGTGGGCCGCGGGGCCGTAGTTGATTATCTGTCCCACACCGGCATGGACGCGCTTAAGGGCGCCGACATCCTCGCCACCGCCCCCGGAGTGTACGACTCCACAGTGGAGTACGGCAATGACTCGGTGGCTCAGTATATGCGCAACATCGCCATGGTCCATCTGGCCAATCTCGGCACTCGCTTCCTCTACACTACCGCGCCTTACAACAGCTTCGACACCCATGCCGGCGAGCTCAGCGCCCACGCCAAGCTGTGGACTGACACTTCCCGCGCCATCTCCAGCTTCTACCAGGACATCAGCGAAAAGGCGGCCAGCGACAATGTGATACTGCTGGTATTCACCGAGTTCGGCCGCCGCGTCCACGATAACGGCTCCGGCACCGACCACGGCTCCGGCGGCGTTGCCTTCATCGTCGGCGACCGCATCGAGGGCGGCCTCTATGGCGAGTACCCCTCCATGGCCCCCGAAAAGCTACTGGAAGGCGACCTCCACTTCAACAACGACTTCCGCGGCCTGTATTCCACCCTTCTGGAGCAGTGGATGGGCTTGGACGCCAAGCCGATAGTCGGCGGAACCTTCGAGCAAATGGATTTCATCCGGCAGTAGAGATGCGGCAGATAAAGCGGGGATTGAGGTTATCCTCTCAATTCCCGCTGACCCGGTCTTACTCCCAACAAAAGCGAGGTAACGATGGCAACGCAGACAATCGGCATCACCTTCCAATACAGCCACACCATCGGGCGCGGCGAGTTCTCCGGCCCGGGCTTCCGCAACCCCGTCGCCATGGCCATGGGGGAAGAAGACAATATGTATGTCGTTAACCGCTCCTATGAATACCGGCCGGACGGCAAGCGCGTCACCATCTGCACTGTAGACGAGGAATACGTCGGCGAGTTCGCCCGCGGCGTTCACACCGCCGGCGAAACCGAAGAAAACGAAAACGACGGCTCCCTCATCTGGCCCACCTCCGTCGCCATTGACAGCAAGGGCAACGTTTACGTGGCAGACGAATGGCTGAACCGCATCTCCATGTTCGACCGCGATGGCGAATGGCTGGGCAAGTGGGGCGCCCAAGGCAACGGCGAAGGCGAGATGGAAGGCCCCTCGGGCATGGCCTTTGACGCCGACGATAACCTATATATCGTAGACAGCAAGAATAACCGGGTCCAGAAATTCACCTCCGACGGCCAGTTCATCGCAAAGTTCGGAACCGCCGGCTCCGGCGATGGCCAGTTCAGCCTTCCCTGGGGCATATCCATAGACAAAGAGGGTAATGTCTTCATTGCTGACTGGGGCAACGACCGCGTTCAGAAGTTCACCGCCGACGGCCAGTATCTCGCTCAGTACGGCAACGGCGACCTCCAGCATCCCACCAGCGTAGATACCGATAGCCGGGGGCTGATCTACATCGCCGATTGGGGCAACGAAAAGGTGCGCATCTACAGCCCCGAAGGGGAGCAGGTGGCCACCCTCACCGGCGACGCCACCATATCCAAGTGGGGCAAGGACAAGCTGGACGCCAACGCTGAGATGTGGCACGAGCGCGAGATTGCTCAGGGCATCGAGCGCGAGAAAGACTTCTGGGGCGTCTGCTACGTCGAAGTGGACGAACAAGACCGCCTCTTTGCCGTCGAGTCCTGCCGCAACCGCATCCAGGTTTACCGCAAGCAACAGCCGATGTTCTTTGGCGGCCGCCTCTAGCTCGGCAGATTATCCCTCTCGCAACAATTCCCGCCGAAAGGGGGACAGGAAGTCCCCCTTTCCCATTCCATTCCTGAATACGCCCTCAGGCAAATCGAGGAACATTGACGACACCAGAACAGTTAGCGGCAAGACTGAAAGAACTGGGCATCCGGCAGACGCCGCAGCGTCTCGCAATTGCGGAAGTTGTGGTTAACTCCGGCGATCATCCGTCGGTGAAGGAAATTTATCAGCGAGTGAAGGAATTTTTTCCCTACGTCACCCTGGCCACAGTCTATTCCACTCTGGAAACGCTGGAGCAGGCCGGGGTAGTGCGTGCCCTGCCCTTTCAGAAGCAGTCCCGCTATGACGCCAACCTGTCGCCCCATGCCAACCTGGTGTGCGTGGGCTGCGGCGGCGTGGTGGATTCTAACGGCATCGAGGAAATAGTGACCCGGCTGAGGTCGCAACTGGAAGACATCACCGAATTCGAGTTCACCGGCCAGCGCATAGACTTCTACGGCTGGTGCCACCCTTGCGCCGACCGCCGCAACCATAAAGCGCGGCTCTCAAGCAATAAATCAAATAATTCTGAATAAAAGGCCATGTATATGCTTGATATAGAGCGTTTCGAAGCCCGGTTGAAAAAATTCGATGCCTTGCGCGATTCCGACAAAATTGAGCGCGGCACGATAGAGCGTATTCAGCCCAAGTTTGCCAATGAATGGCCTGCTCAGCTCAACCCTGCCGTCCGTGAAGCTTTGGTACAGGGAGGAATACCTCGACTTTATCAGCATCAAGCCGACGCTATCACTAAATCTCTTAACGGGTCTGACGTAGTGATGGAATCGCCTACCGCCAGCGGCAAAACACTCTCTTTCGTTGCCCCGATGCTCCATCAGTTAAAACAGAACCGGGATTCCCATGCGTTGATGATTTACCCTATGAAGGCGCTTGCCTTCGACCAGCGAGAGCAAATCAGACATATTTGCCAGTCCCTTAACATAGAATCATGGCATTATGATGGTGATACAGATGGATCTACTATCGATAATAGCAATGAAGCGTGGCGTTCAGAGCAAAAAGGGAGCATCAAAGCACAAATTCGTCAAAATCCGCCCAATATCCTGCTAACCAATCCTGAATACCTAAATATGTCTTTTCTTGGTAATCGAGAATCTTGGGACAGACATCCCGGAGGTTCTAGATTTTTGCGGAATTTGCGTTATGTCGTTATTGACGAAATGCACGAGTATCGGGGCTTTTTCGGCAGCAACATGGCCCTCCTCCTACGGAGATTCTTCCTGTATCTGAATCGCATTGGATCTCACCCTCAAGTCTTTCTGTCTACCGCAACATGCGCCAATCCACAGGAACACGCCCATTCCCTCATTGGTCGTGATGTGAAAGTAGTGTCCGCCGCTGGCGGACTACGTCCCAAGCGGCATTTTATTTTCGTTGACCCGGAAATTCGCGGCTTTCAATATAGAGACATTCTCCAGTTAAGGGTTGAAAATGCCGCACTCTCTGCCTTTGCTGAAGATTTGCAAGTATTGGTGTTTTGCCCAACCAAGAGATTCCTGGAAGACTCCTTTCGCAATTGCCAACGTAACGCCAAGGAATGCGGGCTGGACCCCAACAAGATTTCCGCATTCCATGCCGACCTGAAAAGTGAGCAACGTCAAAAGATTCAGGAAAGAATCAAAGCCGGCGAAATTAAAGTTGTATTCACTACCAACGCTCTCGAAATAGGGTTGGATGTTGGCGGACTAGATGGGGTGATTTTGGCTGGATTTCCTCCTAGCATAATGTCTGCATGGCAGCAAATAGGGCGTGCAGGACGGGGATGGGATAAGGATGCTTTTGTACTTTTCTATGCCATGAACGATCCTATTGACCGGTTTGTTGTCGGTAACCTAAACGCTTTCCTCGACAAACCCTTCGACGAGCTGGTGGTTGATCAGGCTAATGAAGAAATAATCAGGAAACATCTTCCCTCGTTGATGGAGGAGACTGGAGGGATAGTATCTGATGCGGAACAGCCTATTCTCGGTGATCCATTTTACGATGCGGCAATGAAAGTCTTGGGCACTCCACCGAAAGGCTACAAGCCACAGCGTTCTCTAAGCCTTCGCGGTGGCATCGGACAGTCCTTTAAGCTGAAAAGAAACAACGAGGAATTGGGACAAATTTCGTCTATGAGGCGATTTCGTGAAGCCTATATTGGAGCGATTTTCCCGTTCTTTGGGCACCGCTATCACGTGCGCTCCCACGAAGAACAAGCAATTATCCTTGAAGGAGCTGAGCAGTATCTCCGGACAGAACCAGGGTTCTTTTCAGTACTTTCGAGAGCGAATTTCTTTGATGGCCTCAGTTACGGCGACATCGGCGCTTATTACGGATCAATTAATATCGTAGCGAACTTCACTGGCTACAAGCTGGTGGATGAGCGTTCCGGAGATGTGATCAGAACCGGGGGTGACAACGATGCCCTGTTTCTGAACAATTTACATTCTTTCTGGCTCGACATTCCTCAAAGCAGTACCTCTACCAGCGGCATCGGCGCAGTGGAACACATGATTCGCGTGGGTGCCATGTTTGTAATTCCAGCAGACAGATTTGACACCAGTACCCACTCAATAAGCAAAGGCGACCCTTCGGCTTACTGCTACGAAAACTATCCAGGCGGAATCGGGGTGGCGAAAAAGCTGTTCAGCGTGTGGCCTGCTGCCCTGAAGAAGGGGGTTGAAATTGCCCGCAACTGCCGGTGCCCTTTAGGTTGCCAAAACTGCATCGAACCTGCTAAGTCGTGGGACATCAGCAACGCTGATATCGATAAGATAAAAGGTATTGAATTAGCAGAGGCACTCTTGGCAACAGTGAGCAATGGACCTGATAAGAAATTTCAGAACGGCTTGATGGTTCCGATATAAAGTTACCCCGGCAGATTCTCAATCGCCACCGGCTCAATTGCTTCCGCCGGCTCGAAGCCGAACACCCGCGAGTAGAAGTACAGCTCCGCCTCCAGAGCGCGCTGAATATTCTCCGAGCGGCGGAAGCCATGTTGTTCCCCCTCGAAAGGCACGTAAGCCGCGGGCAGCCCCTTGGCCTTCACCGCCTCGAACATCGTCTCCGCCTGGTTGGGCGGCACGATTTCGTCCTCCAGTCCTTGCAGCAACAGCAGTGGGCAAGACAGCAGGTGCGTGTAGTTGATGGGCGATCGTTCCGCATACAGGTCTCGCCGCTCCGGGTAAGGCCCCACTAGGCTGTCAAGATAGCGTGCCTCGAACTTGTGCGTCTCTTTGGCCAAGGCTTCCAGGTCGCTTACTCCGTAGTAACTCGCCCCGGCCTTGAAAATATCGTGAAAAGTGAGGGCCGCCAGGGTGGTATAACCGCCGGCGCTCCCGCCGTCTATCGCCAGGCGTTCCGCATCCCCGTCGCCTCGCGCCGCCAGGAACCGGGCCGCGTTCACGCAGTCGTCCACATCCACGATTCCCCATGTTCCGTTAAGCCGACGGCGATATTCCGTCCCATAGCCCGTGCTACCGCCATAGTTGACGTCAACCACGCCGAAGCCCCGGCTGGTCCAGAACTGGATGCCCAGATCCAGCGCTGTTCCTGCCGCCGCAGTGGGGCCTCCGTGACTCTTCACCAGGAGCGGAGGTTTCTCGCCGGACGGCGCGGCGAAATCGGGGTTGCGCGGCGGATAGTAAAAGGCGTGGGCCGTCCGGCCGCCGGTGGTCTCGAACTCCACTGCCTCCGGCGATGACAGGTAAGCGGAATCTACCTCTAGCGTATGGGCCTGTCGCAGGATTTCCCCGGCGCCGGTATCCGCATCCAGAGCCATCACGGACATCGGTTTGTCTGGAGCGCCCCCCGAGAAAACTATCCGGTTCCCGGAACAACGGAGCTCGCCCCGTCCCATCTCGGTATAGGGCACGTCTACCCGCGTCAGGATGCCTGTTTCGCCGTCAATAATTCCGATATTCCATACGCCGCGGTCAACATAGCTACAAGCGATGCGCCCATTTCCCAGGAACCCATAAGCCGCCGGGTCAAACACCCACTGCGGCCGGGCAAACTCCGCTTCCATTTCCAAGACGGGCTGGACTGCGCCGTCGCGCCAGCGATACAGGTTCCACCAGCCGTTGCGGTCAGAGGCAAAGTAAAGCTCTCCCTCCGGAGACCATTGAGGCTGCAGAACGGACTCGTCCACCCCTCCCGCTATTTCCTGCCCGTCCCCCAGCCGCCCGTCAGCGTCAATATACGCCAGCAACAGGGTAGTCCCGTCCCAGGGCATATTGGGGTGATTCCACGCCAGCCAGGCAAGCCTGTCGCCTTCGGGACTAAGACGCGGGGCGGCGCAAAAGCCGGAACCGGCGAACAACGCAACTTGCGGGTTCATCCCCTCGGCGTCAACCGCCACTATGGCATTCACTGGCTCTCCTTCGCCCGAATGGTCTTCCCGTACACAGATGATACGGCCTCGTTTCTTATCGAACACGCCGTCGGCATAACGTAAAGGCGCTTCCGGGGTTATCGTCCTGGGTTCTGCGTCGGCGTCCTGGCGATACATGCGCTGGTCGGCAAAGTTGGAGAAAAACACCGTGCCCCCAGCAACCAGAAACGCGCCTCCCCCGTATTCATGGACGCGAGTGCGGGCGCTGTACGGCTCTGGGGTAACGTCCTCGGTGCAGCCTTCGGGGTTGCGCCGCACGATGACTATGCGCCCCCCTTCGGACGGACGCATCTCGGCCCAATACACGTCATCTCCATCCAATGCAATTTGCCCCAACCCCACCGCTCCGGAGACTATCAAGCCGGTAGTGATGGGGGATTTCCAAGAGCCATAGGGTGCGGTGGCAGTCATATTGCTGTTTCTCCCAAAATCATTGGCGCGGCAGCGGCCAGCTTTCCGAAAAATCATACATCCGCAAGGCCAAACCTGCCACACCGGTTGACCGACCCTGATGCCCCCCGTATATTGAAAACATTCCTAAGCTGGAGGGAGCCATGGCGCCGGAATCTGGCCCCCATTATGCCCGTAACGCCGAAGAACTTCCGCCTCCTGCCGTGGTGGAAGTCAGCCCCGGCATTTACGCCTACATCCAGTTGGACGGCAGTTGGGGACTGAACAACACCGGCTTCATCACCGGCAGCAACGCAGTTTCCGTGGTGGACACCTGTTTCACGGAAGCGCGCACTCGCGCTTTCCTGCGGGCCATCGGCGATGTTACCGACCTTCCCATCCGCACGCTGGTTAACACCCACCACCACGGAGACCACACCCACGGCAACTATTTGCTATCGGGCGCGTCCATCGTGGGGCATGAGCTTTGCCGCCAAACCGTCATCGATACCGGGCTTCACACCCTGCATCCCCTCTTTCCCGGCGTAATATGGGGAAACCTGGAGCTTGCCCCACCCTTCATCACTTTCCAGAAGCGTCTCGACCTGTTCGTAGACGACCTTAGACTGGAACTCCATTACATGGGGCCGGCCCATACCACTAACGACGCGGTGGTGTGGATTCCCGAGCGTAACCTCTTGTTCACCGGAGACCTGGTATTCAACGGCGGCACGCCCTTTGTGGCCATGGGGTCGATTTCCGGCTCGCTAATTGCGCTGGACCGGCTGCGGGAGTTCGGAGCCGAGACGATAGTACCGGGACACGGCTCTGTGTGCGGCCCGGAGGTGCTGGACGACTTGGAAGCCTATCTCCGATTCGTACAGAGTACGGCCAAGGCAGCCTTCGACTCCGGCTTGACGCCGCTGGAAGCCGCCCAGCAGGCAGACCTGGGACGCTTCTCCCCATGGCACGACTCCGAGCGAATAGCAGGCAATATGCATCGGGCCTACTCGGAACTACGCGGCGAGCCGGCCGGCACGGTGCTCGACCTCGGCCCCATAGCTGCCGACATGGTAGTGCTTAACGGCGGACAGCCAGTGCGCTGCCTGGCTTAACGGCCCAAGAATCCGCCAGCCGCCCCAATGCGTATTACCCGAAAACCCTTAGACGCCCGCGGTTCATGCGACTTATGTTCGACAGGCTCGATGTTCAATAACGCGATGTTCAAGAGAACAGATTTGCCGTTGCTCAAGAAACTCCTGGGGCTAACCATCCTGTTGCTGGCGGGCTTAGCGGCTGTCGCTTGCGGGCCAGCCGCCCCTTCCGAACCCGCGACCGCGACTCCATCCCCGACCGTCCGCCCCACAACGGCCGCACCCCAAGCCGAACCCACTCCCGCGTCGTCCGACACTCCCGTTGCCACCGTCATCGCCAACCCAGCAACGGCGACATCCGCTGCGGCGGCACCTACGCCCACGGAGATGCCGACAATCCCGCCAACTGACGAGCTGCCTACTCAGGAGCCGGCCCAGGCCCCGCAGCCCACCATGCAAAGGGCAGATGAGCCAACACCGACGGAAGCGCCCTCTAAGACAGAGCCTGCCCCTACCGCCGCGGCTACCCTACCGCCTCCTACCCCAATTTCAGCGACCCAGGCACCGCCCCCTCCGCCTACGGCAATGCCCACAGCGACGCCAGCACCCACCTCGACGCCGGCGCCTACGGCAACCCCGCGGCCTGCCGCAACAGCGACGCCCACGCCCCAACCCCCGCCCCCGGCCAATCTCGCGCCGGCGTTTACTTTGCCCAGCGCTCAGGGTGGCGACGTCAGCTTAGACTCCTATCGCGGCGACAAGAACGTCGTCCTGGTGTTTTACCGCGGCTTCTGGTGACCCTCCTGTCGAGCGCAGCTCGGCGAGCTGCAAGGGAACTACGAGGCGATTTCTGGACTCAACGCCGAGGTGCTCGCGGTCAGCGCAGAAGACCTCTCCAATGCTGGTTACGCGGCTAGAGCGCTGGGCTTTCCTTTCCCGGTGCTGTATGATCTGCCCACCGATGTGGTCAAGTTGTACGACGTGTTTAACTCATCCACGGGCCATGCGGTGCCGTCAACGTTTATCATCGACGCCCAGGGCGTAATCAGATGGGAGTTCATTGGCTCCACCTACCACAGGGCCCCCATGAGCGAAATTATTGCCCAACTCCAACGGCTGAGCTAATAGATTGAACCGGCAAGGGTTAGCAATGGTGGGCGTTTCCATAATCTCCAGGCTCTCGGACGCTTTGGGGCGCCGCAGGGTAGGAGCCGCGCTGTTCCTAGCCACGCTGGCGCTGACCGCGTGCGGCCCAACGGTTCAGCCAACGACCGCGCCGGCGGAAACGGAACCGCCCGCCGCAGCTACTGATACAGTGCCCTCTGCCAAGCTCGCTCCCGCCTTCCAGTTGCCCAACGCAGCCGGCGAAATGGTCAGCCTCGCCTCCTATGCTGACAGCAAGAATGTGGTCTTAGTCTTCTATCGGGGGTTCTGGTGAACCTACTGCCGCAGCCAGCTCGTTGAGCTGCAAGAGGACTACCAGACCATTTCCGGGTTGGACGCCGAAATTCTTGCTGTAAGCGTTGACAGTCTCCGGGGCGCTCAGAGGGCCATCGAATCCATTGGCCTTGATTTCCAGGTTCTCTCCGACCTCGATGCCGAAGCGGTCAGAGCCTACGGTGTCTGGAACCTGTTCCAAAATGAACTCCCTGCGCCGGCCACCTTCGTGATAGACAAGCAGGGAGTCATCCGATGGGAATACATCGGGAAGAACGCACTGTCGGACCGCCCCGACAATGATGAGATTATCGCCCAACTCCGGCAGTTGAGCTAACGGCTAGGCGAACTTGGTCTCAACCCATCCCTTCCCGTCAAAGGGCGTCCAAAAATGGGAAGTCAAGGTCAGGTTCTGGAACTTCCACTCGCCATTTACCCGAACATATTCCTCGTCGTAGCGGGCGGAGCCCCAGACGGCCATCTCGCCGTCAGCGTAAGTGCAGGGCTGGAACAGATACCAGACGCCGGTGGCCCGGTCGCCGTCCACTTCAATTATCGGGTTCAGCACCATGTGGATAGCGAAGGGCAGGCGCTGCGGGGCGTTCTGGAAGAAAGCGCGAATAGCCTCCCGCCCTTCGTTGCGTCCCCGCTCCTTGCCGTCCCAAACGGCATCCTCAACGAACAATTCAGCCAGCGCGTCGGCATCGTAACTAGCATCGCAATAGGCGCAGTAGCGGTGCTTCAGCTTCTTTATGGCCTCAATATCTTCAAGAACTTGTATCCGTTGTTCCAAATCTTCAGAAGGCATGATTCCCTCTCGTTCAGCATATTCTTTATATCGCCGTCCAGCCGCCGTCCACCAGCAGCAGGTGGCCGGTGGTGGCGCCGGCGGAAGGGCTGGCCAAATATATGGCCGCCCCGACTAGCTCCTCGGGCTGCATCCGGCGGCCCAAAGGAAACCGTCCCTCATACTCCGCCTGGAGCTCCTCTGGGGTCCGGTTGTAGGCAGACAGCACGCCCGGCGTTTCCGTGGGGCCGGGCCCGATGGCGTTTACCGTGACCCCATACTGGGCCCACTCGGCTGCCAGCGAGCGGGTGAGTCCAGCAACGCCGTGTTTGCTGGCGACATAGGGGGCCCGGTCAGCGGATCCTACCGCAGAGAATTGGGAGCCAATGTTCACAATGCGGCCCCATCCCTGCTGAATCATGGGACGAACCGCAGCCTGAGCGCAGAAGAAAAGGCCCTTGAGATTAGTATCCACGGTAGCGTCCCAGTCCTCCTCCGTTACTTCCAGAGCAGGCTTGGGAATGCGAATCCCAGCGTTGTTTATGAGGATATCCAATCTCCCGAAGTCTTCAACTATGCGCTCAACCGCCGAACGTATGCCGTCTACATTCAGCACGTCCAATTCGTAAGCGCTGTTCTTGACCCCTATTGCTTCTATTCGAGCCTGCGTGTCCCGCGCCAGCTCCAGCCGCGAGGCCATGTCCGACACGGCAATGTCGGCTCCCGCTTCGGCCAGACCAACGGCCAGCGCAGCCCCTATACCGCGAGCCGAACCCGTTACCAGCGCCACCCTTCCTTCCAGACTGAACCCCGAATAGGGCATAGCATCCTCCGTAAGCCCGGCATCCCTTCAAGTCTGGGCGTAGCATAGCACAAGAACAGCGCGTTTCCGTTAGCGCAATTGGGTTGCGCCGCCGCCAATGCGGGAATAGAATCAGCCGGTATGCCTTCCTTCAAGCGATGGCGGGCGAAACCCGATTCGGGCAGGGCACAGTGGCGCAAGCGGTACAGGCATCCGGCGGACACCGGCAGAACCGGAGTTTCATACTAGGCTCCCTCAGCTTCGGGCACGGCGTGGCTCATCTGTATGACCTGGGCTTTCCAGTATTCCTGACGGCCATAGCCAGTACCCTGAGTCTCAGCACCTTCCAAACCGGCATAATCCTCGGCATCCGCACCAGCGGCTCCGGGCTGGTCAGCATGGGCGCCGGGGTGCTGGTGGATCGCTTTAGGAACGAGTGGGGCATAATGCTCACCGCTTGCATGGTGCTGAACGTTATTGCCTTCGTAGCCATCGGGCTGTCGTTCAATCTCGGCGTGCTGATTATTGGTGTCATCCTGATATCCGTTCCCGGGTCCCTTTGGCACTTGCCGGCCATCGCCTCCCTCTCCCGTCGGTTCGCCGACCGGCGGGCCTTCGCTATATCTATTCACAGTTTCGGCTCCACCGTCGGCAACGCTTTAGGCCCGCTGGTGGCCGGGCTGCTGCTGTCCTATCTGCTATGGCGGAACGTGCTGTTTCTCTATGCCATCCCTGCAGCGGTAGTTGCCCTCTTCGTATGGTGGTCTCTGAAAGACCTCGGCAGAGAAGAAGGGAACGAAGAAACCGCCGAACCGCGAACAATGAGGGCACTGGGAGCCGCCGGATGGCGCTTCTTCAGGAACCCCGCCATGCTCGCCCTGCTGGTGGCCGCGTCCCTGCGGGGCGTTGCCAACAACGCCATGTTCGAGTGGACTCCCTTCTATCTAGAAACGTCGCCCGAAGAAGGGGGATTGGGCTTCTCCTATTTCTGGACCGGCTTCCAAATGGCTCTCCTTACCGGTACTGGCGCAGTGTCGTCTCCTTTCCTTGGACAGATGGCGGACCGCCTGGGGCGCAAGCAGGTACTGGTGCCTGGACTAGCGGCGGCAGCAATTTTGCCCTTCCTGATAGTTCCCGCGGGCGACAGCCTGCTGATGGTGATTCTGGTGATGGCCGGGCTAGGGTTATTCAGCTTTGCGCTCCATCAGGTTATGCTGGCCGCGATGCTCGACGGAGTAGAACGCGGCAGCGAAGCGACGATTGGCGGGCTGGTGTTCGGAATCAACGGCGCCGTCGGTTTGGGTTCTGCCCTTCTGACAGCCAAAATCATCGAAAGCTTCGGCGGCTACGGCTCAATGTACGTCTACGTCGGAGTGTTGACCGCTGCAGCGGGCATAATCGTCGTGTTCACGCGCTTCCCCAAATACGACAGCCGGGCCAACTAACCGGCCTATTCCAAGGGCAGAGATAACCATAGCCAAATGAACGACACCATTACATTCGTGCCAGGCATCGAAGCCGGACACTACACCGACTTGGACAACGCCACCGGCTGCACGGTCGTGATCTGCCGCAAGGGCGCCGTCGGCGGGGTGGATGTGCGCGGCGGTTCCCCCGGAACCCGGGAGACCGATTTACTCCAGCCGGCCCGCCGGGTAGACCAGCTCTTCGCCGTGTGCCTCAGCGGGGGCAGCGCCTTTGGACTGGATGCCGCTACCGGCGTGATGGCCTGGCTGGAAGAACGGGGCATCGGCTTTCGCGTCTCGCCGGAAGTCCTAGTTCCCATTGTGTCCTCGGCCATCATATACGACTTGGGGCTAGTGAACTCCAAAGTGCGCCCCGGCCCGGCGGAAGGCCGCGCAGCCTGCTCTGCGGCGTCTAAGGATGCTCTGGCGGAAGGCACCGTCGGCGCGGGCGCCGGAGCCACCGTCGCCAAGACTGGCGGAACCCCGCGAGCTGTCAAGGGGGGCATGGGGTCAGCAAATTTCACCTTTCCCAACGGCGTGTCTGTCGGCGCCGTTGTGGCGGTAAACGCTATCGGCGGCATTTGGGACTACCGAACGGGCCAACTGTTGGCCGGGCCTCGACGAAGCGATGGCTCCTTCGACGACCCGGTGGGAATCCTGCTGGACGGTTCGCCGCCCGCATCGCCGACCGGGCCAGTGAACACGACCATCGGCATCGTAGCCACCGACGCCAAGCTCAACCGCGAGGAAACGAACTACCTCGCCCGGGTCAGCCACGATGGATTGGCGATGACCATCCGTCCATGCCACACCGTCCGCGACGGCGATACAATGTTCTCCATGGCCACCGGAGAATCAGCGGAGGCCCCCGACCTCACCGCTCTAGGCGCTGCAGCCGTCGAGGTTACGGCCCAGGCCGTTTTAAGAGCAGTGCGGCGGGCTACCGGACTAGGCGGCATTCCTTCCCTATCAGAGTTGCCGGCGGCCTCGGTAAGACAGAGATAGCGCGCAATGCAGGTTATCTCTTCAAAACCGGAAATGCGCCGGGCCTGCCGCGAATCGGCCCGCCCCCTGGGTTTGGTGCCAACGATGGGCGCGCTACATGAGGGGCACCTGTCCCTTGTAGACTGCTCCCGCGACCAGTGCGCCGCTGTAGCTGTGAGCATCTTCGTCAACCCCACCCAATTCGGGCAAAACGAAGATTTCGCCCTTTACCCCCGCGACTTGGACGCCGACCTGGAGATGCTACGTCAACATGGAGTGGATTTGGTATTTGTTCCGGAGGCGGCCGAGGTCTATCCACCGGGGTTCGATACCTGGATTGAAGTAGGCCTCATAGCCGAACGGCTGGAAGGCGCGGCTCGTCCCGGCCATTTCCGGGGCGTAGCCACTGTAGTGGCCAAGCTGTTCGGCATTATCCAGCCGGAACGGGCCTATTTCGGCCAGAAGGACGGGCAGCAGGTGGAGATTGTCCGCAAGATTGCCCGCGACTTGGATATGGGCATCGAGATAGTGGCGCTGCCCACGGTTCGAGAACCCGACGGCCTAGCAATGAGCAGCAGAAACATCCGGCTGAGACCGGAACAGCGCCGCGCCGCGCCCATCATATATCGCGCCTTGTCCGACGGCCTAGCCTTGTGGGAACGCGGCGAAACCGAAGCCGAAGTCCTTCGCAAGGAAGTCTTGCGTCGGCTGGAATCCGAACCGCTGCTAGGCAACATTGATTATGTCAGCCTTGCTGACCGGGATACGCTGGAAGAGTTGGAGCAGGCCGAGCCCGGCGCGATGCTGTCCGCGGCAGCCCATTTGGGGACGGTACGGCTGATAGACAATCTGCTGCTATCGTGACGTCAAAGCAGGGGCGGGGGGCGTTTATGCGCCCCCTACTTAGTCAGGAATCTCGGCGGAATACCCTGCCAGTTGCTAGCTGTCTACCAGCTCTCGCACGGCTGCGGTGAGGGCAGGCAGCACCCGCTCCCAATCCCCCACGACGCCATAACGCGCGTCCTTGAAGATATTGGCGTCGGCGTCCTTATTGATGGCTACGATACACTTGGCACCCGAGCAACCAGCCATGTGCTGACTGGCCCCGGAAATCGCCACAGTGATATACAAGTCGGGGGTGATGGCCTTGCCGGTCAGCCCCACTTGGTACGACGAAGGCACCCAACCAGAGTCTACGGCAGCCCGGGACGCTCCCACGGCGCCGCCTAACAGTTTCGCCAACTCTTCCAGTCCCGCGAAGGGTTCCGGCCCTCCGAGTCCGCGGCCTCCGGATACTACCACTCGCGCCTCTTCTAGCTTCACGCCTTCAGACTCTTCCCGCACCGTTTCGACTACGCGTGTCTTAGCTTGCGATTCGTCCAGTTCCACCGGGAAGGATACCACCTGGCCCTGCCGCGAGCTGTCCGCCTCCGTGGGCTCATAGGCCTTGGGGCGAACGGCCGCTATCTGCGGAGTCTGCTCGCAACTTACCACGGCGACAGCGTTGCCGCCGTAGACGGGCCGGTTAGCCAAAAGGGTACGGGCAGACTCATCCAACGAAACTTCTAGACAGTCCTGCGCCAACCCCACGCCCAAGCGAAAGGCTAGCCTGGGAGCAAGCTCCCGCCCTTCCGGGGTGCGCGACATCAGCACCACCCGGGGGTTGACATCCCGGCACAGGGCATCAAGAGCGGCCAGATACAGGTCGGGCTGGTATTCGGCCAGCAACGGATGGTTTACCGAGTAGACGCGGTCCGCGCCGTGGGCAACGGCTTGCTGGGCCGCCGAGTCCAGCGCGTCGCCCAGCACTCCAATGGAGAGTTCCTCCCCCAATGCGGCGGCTACATCGCGTCCGGCGGCCAGCAGTTCGGCGGCGGTAGAGTCTAGCTCATCTCCAGAAGTTTGTCCGATTACCAGAACTCCGGTGGCGTCAGCCATTGCGGCCTCCAGAAAAGACGTGACAGTAGGTTACAGGAAAGGCATCCTCGCAGTAACTTCCCTTGGAAGATAAGGGGAGCAATACGCGGGCGTACTTCAGATTATCTTCGCTTCCCGCAGCCGGAGGGCCAAGAGGCGGCCGGAATCGGCGGCGTCTTCGCCTTCAATAACTTCACATTCCTGGTCGCTGACCGGAATGAAAAGCTGCCGCAGGGTGATGCGCCCTTCCCACTGAGCCTCGTCCAGTTCAAGGTCGGTCTTGCTCCAGACCGTTGGGCGCTTCCGGGTAGCGGCCATGATGCCGCGCAGAGTAGGGTAACGCGGCTGACCCAGCTCGTTGCTGACGGTTACCAGTGCGGGCAAGGATGCTTCCACCACCTGATAGCCGTCCGGCACTATGCGCTCCACAATGGCCTTGCCGCCGGACACATCCACCTTCTTGCCCAGCGAAACGCAGGACAGGCCAAGGATTTCCGCGACCCCCAGCGGTACCTGCGCGTTGTCCCAATCAGAAGCCTGCCGTCCGCAGATGATGAGGTCGAAGCCGCCCAGCTTGCGAATGGCGGCGGCAAGAAGCTGTGCCGTCTGAAAGCTGTCGATGGTGTTCGCAAAGGAGTCATCTTGCAGCAACACCAGATCATCGGCGCCCATGGACAGCGGCTTCTTCATTACATCCAAGGCAAACTCTGTGCCCGTAGATATAACGGTGACGGTGGCTTCCTGGGCATCCTTGATTTGGAGGGCAGCTTCTACAGCGTTTTCGTCAAAACCGTTTACGACAGGAGGGATGTTTGCGGGCGGAACCACGCGCTTGGCATTCTCATCAATACGAAAAGCCGCCATCGGCATTTCGGGATCCAGAACCTGCTTGGCCAAAACAGCAATCTTCAATGCCATACAACAACCACCCACAAGGGGTTCCCAAGACTGTGTGAAATATATCACCAATGAAATCGCAGTGTCAATTTAGCTGCCGTCCAGGCCCAGGGCAATCGCATATGAAATACAACTCGGCCGTTCCGGCGGAAAGCCGGTGCTCAGAGGCTGAGGATGCCGGATTTTGGAGTGATGCCGCCCGATATGGTTCGCGGATTCTCGCCCCCGTTTTCCCGAGAGGAACGTTCTTTCGTGGGAATGACGGAGGTTGAGGGAATGACGGTTGTTAAGCCGCCCCTATGCGATTGCCCTGACTGCCGATGCTATAATTAAAGGGTAGCTGCTGGCTGATATAGCCGGGTGTTTGGGTTCTTTCGAGCAGCCTAAGTTTTCTGAAAATTAGAGGTTAAAAGCCTTGAACACGTTAAAGACCTTTAGCTTGATGATGGTCCTCTCGATGCTGCTGCTAATTATTGGCGGCGCCATCGGAGGGCAAATTGGGGTGGTCATCGCCCTAATTTTCGCCCTAGCCATGAATTTCGGCGCTTACTGGTTCAGTGACAAGATTGCCTTGAGCATGACCAAGTCCCATCCCATCACCGAACATGACGACCCGGAGCTGTACAGCATAGTCCGAGAGCAAGCGCGGCTAGCAGGCCTGCCTATGCCCAAAGTCTACGAGATTTCCACAGAGTCGCCCAACGCCTTCGCTACCGGACGCAGCCCTAGGAACGCCGCGGTGGCGGTCACCACCGGCATCCGCCGCATACTGAACCGCGAGGAGCTATCGGCTGTACTGGCCCACGAGATGGCTCACGTCGGCAACCGCGATACCCTGATAATGGCAGTGGTCGCCAGTATTGCCGGGGCCATTTCCATGCTGGCCTTCATGGCTCAAATCGCGGCCCTATTCGGCTCCTTCGGCGGGAGCAGCGATGACGATGATCGGGGCGGAAATATCATCGGGCTACTCATCATCGCCATCGTGATGCCCATCGCGGCAGCCCTAGTGCGGGCGGCGATATCCCGAACCCGAGAGTTCCAGGCCGACGCCACCGGCGCTCACAACTGCGGTAATCCCCTCGCCCTAGCCAGCGCCCTGCAAAAGCTGGAGCGCGGCACAGAGACGCGACCGATGAAGGTTGTGGAGGGCGCCTCTCACCTTTTCATCGTCAACCCGCTTACCGGCGCCAGCCTCGCTAACCTCTTCTCCACCCATCCGCCTACGGCTGAAAGGGTGCGCCGACTGACTTCCATGGACATCCGGCCTAAGTTCTAACAAAACGGCTCAGGAAGCGGCAGCCGGCCGGGGCAAAGCGGAACTCGCCCCTGGGGGATGCGGGGCGGCGGGGAGGACGGCGCAGGATTTATGTTAACTATTGTGCGAGCCTTGGCAGGGCTGATCTTGGGGTTGGTGATTTTCGCCGGTCTGCTCTACTTCTTGGTTGTGGTCAACTTCTCTCAGCGGCTTGCGGAACCCGAAGTCTACAATGTTGCGCTGCGCGACACCAACGCCTATAACCGCATCTACGACGAAGTGCTGGTAGACGAAGACATCCGAAATCAGACCCGGCGGCTGCTTGGCAATACTCGCCTCGACCTCGATGAAGAAGCTGTTGAAGTCTTGCGGCAGGTTATGCCGCCAACATACCTCCGGCAGCAAACCGAAGACAACATTGACAATTTCACCGGCTTCCTTCGCTACGAGCGGGAAGAACTGGAGATTTACGCCACCCTGACTGAACCCCTGGAGCGCATCGAACCGGCGGTAATTCTCAAGATTCACCAACGCATAGACAATCTAGAGATTAACGATCCCCCGGCATCGGATTGTTCGACAGCCGCCTTGCTGCAACTAGCGGCCGCATCCGCCAGGCCTTACGCCCAGCTATCTGGCGGCGAGATCCCGGATTCCGCCCCATCCTTGCAAATACTCACCGCCGAGTGCCGCGCCCGGGAATTTGACCGCTGGTTCGACCTGGTTTTGAACGATCCGGCAATGAACGCTCAAGCCGCACTTATCCTAGAGGGAGAAAGGGTAAACCTGCGCGCGCAATTCATTGCGGGCGACACCAGAGCATTCCTCAAGGCGGTGGCGGACCCATTGGTTAAGCCCCTGATAGAAGACGCCATAGCTGACATCCGCCGGAATCTGCAACGCAACGACCGTTTCGACCTGCTGGAATGGCTCGCCAAAGAATCGGAGTATGGGACTAGAGCGGAAATCGATGAGCAAACCGAGTATCTTCGGGGAATAGTGAGCGCCGCCAACGGGCCGGGGCGGTATATCGCGCTGGCGATGGCCGTGCTGGGCTGCCTTCTCTTGGCCGCGGTGCATTTCCCCCGCCCACCGGAGATGCTGCGCTGGCCCGGAGTCACTCTGATGCTGGGCAGCGGAGTCTGTCTGATAATGGGGGTTGTACTAAACTCCGCCATCCCCGGACAGTTCAAGGACGCCGTGGTGCGCGTGGCATATTACTCTCCCAGCGTGCCGTCCACAGCCATAAACCTGGCTGGCGACATCGTTGAGTCCTTTGCCCGGCAGGCCACTTCCGGCTTCATCCCGCCATCAATAGCCGTGATGCTGATTGGCGCCTTCCTTGTCGCGGCGTCTCTGGTATCCGGCCTACTGCTGAGCACGGCGCGGAGAGTCATCCCCAACCCGATAGGCCGACGGAGCAAACATTAGGAACGCGGCGCGGGAGACTTCTCCCGCCGGATACCGGAGGAATCTCCTGTCGCATATTTGGCTAAAACAAAGCTATCGGATTGGCCGGCGGACCAGTAACGTTGCGAAGCCGTAACAACGCCAGCATGAGTATAGATTCATAGCGGCCTCTTGCAGCGCAGGCGATCGCCAGTTCTTCCGGAATTTCGAGTTCCCCTAGATACTTGCTGACTATCCTAGACAAGCTCCCATAAATTCAGGATAGCCCGACAGTAGTTCCCGGATGGAAACGGCACGCCGTCCTTCCAGTTGAATCCTCGAGACTCCCAGCAGTCCCTTGCCTGTTGCAATTGCCGCAAAGGAGGGGGGAGCGGCGGAAATTACCCGTCCGGCCCGTCCTTCAACCGGCTCAGAGCCGACGGACTCCGGCAGCGGAAATACCTCCAGCAGCTTTAGCGTCCTGCCCTCCCAATAGGTGTACAGACCCGGCCAGGGAGAATAAGCCCGGCCCTGGCGAGCCAGAATTTCCGCGGCCAGCGTCCAGTTCGCCAAACCGTCGGCTCTCTCCAGCTTTCTTGAGACCGTTGCCTGCGCGTCATCTTGCGGTCGGGCTTGCAAATGCCCTCCAGTCCACGGAGACAGGTTTTCCTTTAGCAGCTCCGCTCCCAGCTTGAAAAGGCTGTCGGTCAGTTCGCCGGTTATCTCTTCCCCGGTAAGGGGATACTCCCGCTGAGCAACCAGCGGCCCGGTGTCCGTGCCCTCGTCCAGCAGCATCAAGGAAACCCCAGTAACCTCGTCTCCCTCAAGGATTGCGCTCGCCACCGGGGACGGGCCGCGATGCCGGGGCAGCAACGAAGGGTGTAGGTTAAGACAGCCATGGGAAGGCAAATCCAACACCGGTCTGGGCAGCAGCTTGCCATAAGCCACAACAACAATGACGTCTGGAGAAAGGGCCGTCAGGGCCGTCTGCGCCAGCCGGGAACGCAACGTTTCCGGCTGCAATACCGGAACGCCTAGACGCAGGGCTGCTTCCTTCACCGGCGGCGGCTCGGAACGGCGGCCGCGGCCGCGCTCCCGGTCGGGCGGCGTAACCGCGGCAACTACCTCAATTCCCTTGTCTTCGCAAAGACCTTCCAGAATGGGAACCACCGGCGCGGGCGTTCCCATAAAGACAACGCGCATCAGATTACCCCGTCGGAGACAACAGGCCGTTGGAATGCTGAACTAAAATGGTGAAACACCTCGTCAAAACGGTGTTGACACGGAGAATATATCGGGGTAGAATCCCGGTAACCGCTGTGCGGAATTTGATGAAGGAGGTGATAAGAATGGACGATAGTTTAACACGCAGGGGCGATGGTAGGCATCAGTCTGGACGCGACGAGGTGACCGTTTCGTAGCTATTTGCCGCGAAATAGGATAACCCGAACGTCGGGCCCAGGCCAATGTCTACCATCGCCCCTAGGATCCAGGATGGATTTTCGGGCGAGTCACAGCCAGAGTTGGCCGGGCCCGATTTCTTTGTCTGTTATCCTCGCAGAGCTTTTAACCATAATTGACAACCACTTACGCAATTCGTACAATTTCGCCGCACTCCAAAGAACAGCCCACGGAGATTCAATGCTAAGGATTCGACTCGCCAGGGTAGGAAAGAAAAAGAGGCCCGCCTATAGAATCGTAGTCGCAGAGGCCAAATCCCCCCGTGATGGGGCATACCTCGAGTGGATTGGCACCTACGACCCGATGCAGAATCCGCCGGCCATTACTCTCAAGCAGGACCGCGCACTGCATTGGCTGAGCTTGGGCGCCCAAGCGTCCGACCCGGTGCAGCGCATCCTGGACAAGAACGGACTGCTTTCTCCGCCGGAGAGCTTGCCAGATACTCAAGCTGAGCCGGAAGAAGGTGCGGAACCCGGCGAGGAATCCTAAAGAATGAAGGAACTCATCGAGTATATTGCCGCATCTCTGGTCAGCAACCCCGAAGCCGTCGAGGTGACCGAAACCACCGAGGGCAATCGGACGGTTTTCCGGTTGCAGGTAGCCCCGGAAGACAAAGGCAAGGTCATAGGACGCCAAGGCCGCGTAGCTCAGGCCATGCGCACTGTTCTCCGCGTCGCCGCAGTGAAGAATGGTTCCCAAGTCAGCCTCGAAATAGATTAACCCCTTCCTGACTACCCCTTGAGCGGCCCGTTTCAGCATCAGTCCATTGACCCGGTGATAGTAGCCCGGGTAATTGGTATCCATGGGCGAGACGGCGCTCTCAATGTCCAGCTCCTTAGCGACCTGCCCGGCCGGTTCGATCCCGGCGGTGTCTTGTTCCTCGGTCAAAGCCCCTATACTATCTCCGCTTTCCGTCAAACCGGCCCCAACAATGCCCTGCTCTGGCTGGAAGGTATCCGAAACAGACCTCAGGCCACCCCTTTCTCCGGTGAATACCTCGCTGCCAGACCCAAAAGCGAGGCTGTGCTGGGCGAGGGGGAATACTTCCACTATCAGCTTATCGGGATGCGCGTCCGTACCGTGGAGGGAGAGGGTCTAGGGGAAATCCGGGAGATTCTGGAGACTGGCAGCAACGACGTGTACATCATCCGCAACGACGGTAAAGAACTGCTAATCCCCGCCACCGCGCAGGTAGTATTGGAAGTGGACCTCGCCGGGAATGCCATGCTGGTGCAATTACCGGACGGTCTACGCTGACAATTTAGCTTTGACCCTGTATTAGGCCAATGCTACAATCGTGCCTACCTTGTTGCCGTGCAGGGAGATAGCGTAATGTCCGGTCATTCCAAATGGTCAACCATCAAGCACCAGAAAGGCGCCGCAGACGCCAAGCGCGGTGTCCTGTTCACTAAGCTCAGCCGCGACATCGCCCTGGCCGTTCGGGACGGCGGCGGTGTAGACCCCGACATGAATTTCAAGCTGCGGCTGGCCCTTGACCGCGCCAAAAGCAATAACATGCCGCAGGACAGCATCAATCGCGCCGTCAAGCGCGGCAGCGGCGAGGGTAGTGACGGGGAAGCCCTGGAACAGGTCACCTACGAAGGCTACGGCCCCGGCGGGGGCGCCATCTTGATACAGGCAGTTACAACCAATCGCAACCGAACGGCGGCGGAGGTGCGCTCGGCCTTCAATCGGGGTGGGGGCAACTTGGGCGAATCCGGCTGCGTCGCCTGGAATTTCGAGCTTCGAGGCGTAGTCACCATTGACATTGACGATGAAGAGCGGGCCGAGGAGCTGGGCCTGCTGGCCATAGATGTCGGCGCCGAGGACATCGAGGTTGACGAAGGAGTGCTGGAAATCTACTCCCCCATCGAAAACCTTCAGGGCGTTCAACGGGCCATCGCGGGAGAAGACGTCGCCATCCGTTCTGCTGAAATGTCTATGGTCCCCAAGGCCACAATCGCCCTAGCCAACAAGGAAGCGGAACAAACCCTTCGCCTGCTGGACGCTCTGGAAGATTTGGACGACATCCAGAAAGCCTATACCAACGCGGATTTCCCGCCGGAAGTGTTGGAGCGCTATCAGGCGGGCTAGACTTAAAGCCCGTCTCTCCGTCCTAAGAGTTAGAAGGAGCGTCGCCGGATCCATGTCAACGGAGCAAAGAATTACCGCTCTGGAAGAAGTCTCCCGGCTGGTGATAGCTACCCTCCGCGAGTCAAATGCGGCCATACAACGATACAACGATGCGATGCTTCGCACCGAAGAGTCTATGCTCAGATACCAAGAATCTATGCGGGAATACGAGGAAGCTGCGGCGAGACGCGATGAGGCGATTCAAGAAGCGTCCGCCGCCTCGGAACGCCTGAACACGGCAGTTCAAGAACTAATGGCTTTCGTGCCGGTGACTCAAGCCGAGATAGTTCGCCTTGATAGTCGTATTGACCAGCTCGAGGGCGCCCAATAGACTCTTTCCCTATCCCCAAAGGCGCCAAGGGGCGTTAAGTACTCTGCAGGGAAGCCGAGAATGACCATTTTGGCTGTTGACCCCGGCACCCTTCGCATGGGGTACGGAGTTGTTATAGAAAGGCCAGCTACAGAGGCCGTGGACTACGGCGTAATATCCTTGCCCTCATCCATGTCCATCGAAAGCCGCCTCTACCAGATGTATACCCACATCAACAACCTCATCGCCATTTTCCGCCCTGAAGCCGTAGCTATCGAAGACCCTTTCGTGGGTCGCGGAGAACGCAGCTTTCCCGGATCTTCCCTGGCCATCGGACAAGCTCAGGCGGTAGTGCTCATCGGGGCCGCCAGCCAGGGCATAGAAATTTTCAAATACGCCCCCGCTCAGATAAAGCGGGCAGTCGCCGATTATGGCGCAGCCACCAAGGATCAGGTTCGCGGCATTGTTTCAGCAACCCTGGGCTTGCCGACGTCCCTGGAAGTTGACGCGGCCGATGCCCTGGCCGTAGGTCTTTGTCATATCTCGCAGCGTCACGCCAATGGAGCAGTATTGAACGAAATCCCTCCGGGACAGGAACGGTAGCGGCGCAGCCTGCGTCTCTGCCGCGCCGTAGCTTGCGCCGTGATTGTTGGTCTCCAGGGAACGCTCTTGGCCATTGGACCGGACTGGGTACACGTCGCCCTGGGCGGCGTAACCTTGCAAGTGTTCGTTCCTTCCAATGCCATCGCCGGGCTGGGGCCTACGGGTAACACGGTATCGCTTCGCACCCTTCTCCGCATTCGGGAAGAACAACCGGTGCTATACGGCTTCCCCGACGATACGTCCCTGCAACTGTTCACATTACTTACCAGCGTATCCGGAGTGGGCCCTCGCCTAGGGCTGGCCCTTCTATCAGCGCTAGGCCCGGATTCCTTGCAGTTGGCCATCGCCACCGGAGACGCCGCAGCCCTCGCGGCCGCGCCGGGGGTAGGCCGCCGCACCGCTAACCGGGTCATCCTAGAGCTTAGAGGCAAGGTGGATGCCGTAGAGGGAGACGGGGCGGCGGCGGTCGTATCCGGCGACAGCGAGGCGCAGGCGGCTTTGTCGGCTCTGGGTTACTCTGCGGCAGAGGCCCGAGCGGCCATTGACGCCATCCCCGATTCCGGCGGCCTCACCGCTGAAGAAAAAATACGCCTTGCACTGCAACAGTTTGCCCGCCGGTAGCCGCCCCACAACACCCTTCCCGGACAAGCCGGGGATATAATAAAACAATGGCAAAATCGCGGAGCCGGGAGAATAAGCCATGACCACCTACGCGCGCGGCAAGAAGGGGGCGGACGCAGGCACGGAAGTCAACGAACGGCGCAGGTCTCGACCCGAAGACCGGCCCTTCCAGCTTGTGGCCGACTTCGGAATGACCGGCGACCAGCCCGCTGCCGTTGCCCGTTTGTCCGAAGGCGTCGAGCAAGGTATGTCGCGCCAGAGTTTGATGGGAGTCACTGGAAGCGGCAAAACGTTCACCATGGCCAACATTGTTCAACAGGTGCAGAAACCCACTCTGGTGATGGCTCATAACAAGACCCTTGCCGCCCAGCTCGCGGCCGAGTTCAGGGAGTTCTTCCCTCACAACGCCATTGAGTATTTCGTTTCCTACTACGATTATTACCAGCCCGAAGCATACGTTCCTCAATCCGACACCTATATCGAAAAGGACTCCAGCGTCAACGAGGAGCTAGACAAGCTGCGGCTGTCCGCCACAACGTCCTTGCTTACCCGGCGCGACGTGCTAATCGTCGCCTCCGTATCCTGCATCTATGGCCTGGGCGACCCTCAGGACTACTTCAACCTCGTAGCCCAGGTTAAGGTGGGCGAAATCCGCAATCGCAGTCAGTTGGTGCGTCAGCTTGTGGACATGCAATACGAACGCAACGACCTGGATCTGTCCCGGGCCAAGTTCCGCGTCCGTGGCGACGTGCTGGAACTGGTGCCGGCCTACGAGGAAGCTGCGGTGCGCATCCAGTTCTTTGGAGACGAAATAGAGCGCATACTCCAACTAGACCCGCTGACCGGCGAAAAGCTGGCTGAACTGCCGCAGGTCTCTATTTATCCCGCCAATCACTTCGTAACTACCAAGGACAAACTGGACCTAGCCGTCGCCGGCATCCGGGAAGAGCTGGAGTGGCGGCTTCGGGAACTGCGCGATGTCGGCAAAATTTTGGAAGCGGCGCGCCTGGAAAGCCGCACCAACTACGACTTGGAGATGCTCCAAGAGACCGGTTTCTGCTCCGGAGTGGAGAATTACGCCCGCCATATCTCTCAGCGACCGGCCGGCAGCGCCCCGTGGACGCTACTGGACTACTTCCCGGAAGACTACCTCCTTTTCGTTGACGAATCGCACATGACCCTGCCCCAGGTGCGCGGGATGTACCGCGGAGATATTTCCCGCAAGAAGACTCTAGTAGATTACGGTTTCCGGCTCCCGTCCGCTCTGGATAACCGCCCGCTGAACTTCGAGGAATACGAAAGCCGCATAAACCAGGTCGTCTACGTGTCTGCAACCCCCAGCTCCTTCGAGCTCCAGGAGAGCCGACAAGTAGTTGAGCAGGTTATTCGCCCCACCGGATTGCTGGACCCTAAGGTGGAGGTGCTGCCCACCACCGGACAAATAGACGACCTGCTGTGGAGAATCAAGGAGCGGGTTCAGCAGGCCGAGAGGGTATTGGTAACCACCCTGACCAAGCGAATGGCCGAGGAGCTGGCAGATTACCTCTCTGAGATGGGCATTCGCAATACCTATCTCCACTCGGACATTGAGACTCTCGACCGTATCGAAATCTTGCGCGACCTGCGCCTCGGCGTTTACGACGTCATCGTGGGCATAAATTTGCTCCGCGAGGGCCTGGATTTACCTGAGGTCAGCCTTGTCGCCATCCTCGACGCCGACAAGGAAGGCTACCTGCGCTCCGAAACATCCATGATCCAGACCATCGGCCGCGCCGCCCGCCACGCTAACGGCCACGTGGTTATGTACGCCGACCGCATCACCGATTCCATGCAGCGCGCCATCAACGAGACCAACCGCCGCCGCCAGCTCCAGACTGAGCACAACCTGCGCCACGGCATCGAACCCCAGAGCATCCAGAAGGAAGTTCACGACATCACCGAGGGCATCAAGGCCATCGCCGAAAACCGCGCCAGGTACAACACCGTCCGCAAGGAAATGTCCCGCGCCGATATGTTCAAAGTGGTCAAAGACCTGGAAGTCCAGATGAAGGATGCTGCCAAGGCGCTGCAATTCGAGAAGGCCGCCCAGTTCCGGGACGAGATTTTCGAGCTTCGCCGTCTGCTGGCTGTGGAGGAAAAGACCCTGGCTCCCGCAGGGGACTAGCCTTGCGCCGCTACTCTTCCAATGTCCGAATATAGTTGACCACGTGCCAGATTTGCTCCTCGGTCAAACGGTCGCCCAGAGGAGCCATGCCTGTTCCGGGAATACCGTCGCGTATGAATCGGAACAAGTCGGCATCGGGGTGAAGCGGCACGTGCACCACCAAGTCGGCGGGAGGCGGGTCGAGAGCCGCTCCGCCGGGCCCGTCCCCACGCCCTTTCTCCCCATGACAAGCTTGGCAGACTTGGACGTAGGTTGACGCGCCGGAAGACAACGATTCCGGCGTCGGCGGGAAGGGATTCTGCAACCCATCGTCCCCTCCGATACCTAGCTGAACATTGAACAGCAACATTAGACCAGCGGCCACTCCCGCAACGCCTGGCGTCATGACCCCGGCCCCGGCGCGAGAGAACCACCCTCCCAACGGCAGCCCCGCCCCGAGAAACAGCACTCCCAAAACCAACAGCCCTGCTCCCAACATCAGATATGCTGTGGCCGGCGAAGGAGATATAGCCACGCTGCCTCCGGCTCCGGTAGACAAAACCTCGAATCTAAAGGCGGTGCGCGCATCGAAGGCGTCTGCGCGACGCACAATCAGTTCCGCTTGCCACACGCCCTCGATGCTAAATCGGGTATCCTCCCGCACATAACGTCCATTGCCTGCCGCAACCGCCGTCAGCGTATCGTCCCCCAGGTCCGCCTCAAGGAACACCAGCCGCACCAGCACTTCTTCGGCGTTGGCTATGGGCTGCCCCAGCCGGTCAGTCAAGGTGACCGTAAGGTCATTGGAGCCCACCCGGCCCGGCGATATTTCCAGTTGCATCTTGTCGGTAGATACAGTGTCGCTAAAGCTGAGGGACTGGCGAGACTCTGCCAGTTCCCTGGCCGCCCCTTGCCGCGCCGGTTCCAGGCTGGTGAGCATTCCCACGGCGGCCAGGATAAGAACCGCCAGAGCCGCCTCGCCCATTAGCAGTCTCCGTAGCCATTGCGCCGATTCAGCGTCGCGGCGCAGGCGGGGCCGCACCCACACGAGGTTCAATCCCCCCAGGAACAACAGCGGCAGCACCAGCGCTACCTTGGTCATCAGAGTTATTCCATATGCAGTGGTCAACCCCTCGGCCACCGTGACCTGCGCCCACCCGCTGAATATCCCGGTAACGATGATCGTGGCGACGCTAAGCGAGGCCACCGCCGAAAATCGCGGCGTCATATCGGCCAGGCATTCCCGCCGGTCCTCTTCGGGCAAGCCCCGCAGCAATGGCAGGCCAAGGGCGAAGTGAAACAGCGCTCCGACCCAGAAGGCCGAGGCGACAAGATGCAGAAAGTCGGCGGCCAAGGCCATGTTCCTGATCTCAACGGTGGCCGCTCCGTGGCTCGTTAAAGCCAGCGTCCATAACGCCCCGCCGGCCAAGGCCAGCGATAACATTCGCATTGCCGGCTGCCATGGCCCCGGCGCAAACCGCAATGCCCATACTGACACTCCGAACGCCCCAGCCGCCGCGATGCGCCAGAGCCACAGCTTCCCCCATCCCGTCGCTGATAGAGTAGTCCAAAGGGGGCCTCCCAACGCCTCCCAAAGGGATGTGTCCGCTGTAACCAACGACAGGAGCTGTCCCGCCGATGCCGCTGTGAATATCGCCAAAGACAGCCATATAATCCGCGACGAGCGCGCAGATAGGGCAAGCCCCGCATCTCGCACCGCGGACGAAACCCCGGCTACAAACAGCACCGGCCGGGTGACCAGCAGCTCAAACACTACGCCACCCGCCATCGCCAGCCCGCCTAACAGCACCAGCCAGCGGAGCAGCGGCGAGAAAGGCGACGGCAACAGCGGCTGCCTGTCACCCTGGACAGGGATAGCCATCAGGGGCTGCCCCACTGCGAAAACGAAGGAGCCGCGGACCCGATGCCCGTCAACGGTAGACACGTTTTTCCAGGCAACGGTGTAAGTTCCGTTCGGTATGTCGCCCAGCCCTACCGACATGGCCAGGGGATTGAGGTCGTCAACGGCGCTATCGCCGTCATCAACCTGCTTCCCCGTTGCATCCAGAACTCGGATTTCGCTCAAGCTAGGTTCGATAGGCTCGGTGAACCAGATGACGGCGCGGCGCGGCGCGGTTTCCAGCTCCGAGTTAGCCGCCGGATCCGACGACGCCAGGTTGGCGTGGGCCGCCGCCGGCGCGGGGAGCAACAGCCATGCCCCCAACCAAGCCAACAGGAGCAGCAACGCGACCGCAAGGCCCGCTCGACAGCCCGCCGCCGAGCCTGGCGAGCCGAAAGTTATATTTCGCGTAAAAGAAGCCACGGGTCTCCCGGCCTACTGGCTGCTCTTTCGCGCGCTCATTCCAAAGAATACGCCGCCTATCCCCAAAACGACGCCGACGCCCCCCACAATCAGCGCAACGACGGCAAGAGCATTGCCACTTCCCTGCTCCTGGGCGGCAAGCGCCGCATCTTGCGCATCCTGAGCAGTCTGCAAAGCGCCTCTTACGCCGCTCTCAATTTCGCGTATCTCCGGCAATTCTTCCGGAAAGTGCAGTCCTGCCGACGTCTGGATGTCATCGAAATCGCCGCCTCCCCCCATGGAAACGAAAGTTTCATCAATGGCCGTCCCTTCGATGACGCCGAAAACGCGAAATTCATAGACCCCGGATACAGTGGGAATAAGATGGGCTACGTAGTGGCCTGGTTCGCCGAACACCGCTATCAGGTCCATAACCCGCTTGATCCTACCGGCTACATGAGTAACCTCGACCTGAATCGAACCCTCAAGGCCTTCTACCGGCGCCATGGTTCCATGGTGCTGCATGGCCATGCTCGCCATCGGCTTCGCGGCTCCTTGCGGGGCTATTGAACTACTGCTTTCGCCATGTTCACTATCGCCGCCCACGCCCTCTTCGTGATGGCTATCGCTGTCTTCGTGGTGGCCTTCCCCGTTATGGTCATGCCCGTGGCCACCGTCCTCGCCCCCTTCGTGGGATGAAGGACTGTTATCTTCCATAGCTTCGCTGCTGACCGACTTGGTGATGGTCACTGAAACTGCATTTCCCCCGCCTTCATAGGCAGGTTCCTCAAGCCAGCCCACAACGAAATTATAATCGTCCACAGGGCGCCCTTCGTGAGCCATCAGGGTTCCGGAGGTGAGACTCAGGATGACCAAAGCAACCACCCCAAGCCCCGCGCTTTTGCGAAAATGCCTGCGCATAAACACTCCTTTCGTTTTTCATACCCGGTTTAGGGAGTAAAGAAAGGAGCTATGCTTTGGGGGGCTGTCGCAAAGGGAGGACGGCTCTACCCCGCAATAGGGCGGCGGGGTCCAGCCTATTCCCCAGCAAGGGGGCGCCGTCATCGGAGTAAACGGGAGGCGGCGCGACTACAGATATGACAATATCGGCAGGAGCATGGCCAGCGCCGTCGTTGGGAGAAAAGAAGACTATGCTCTCAGGCCCGGGAACCGGCGAATACATGACGTCGTAGTGAATGTGGGAATGCTCAAACGGGTGGAAATGATTGGGGGTCTCGCCGACCAGATATAGATGCCCGTGGGCCGGGTGGCGTTCCGCAAAGTGATGATCCAGCATCGGCCCCAAAGCCGATATCAACAACACTGCAATCGCCAGCAGAGCCAGCGACTGCGAGGCCATATTCCTCAGAGTCCAACTCAATAAAGTCAGCTCAGACTGGCATCGGCCAGCAAGTGCAAGCGGGCGAGCAATGCCCTATTCTCTTCCATGCTGAAGTTGTCAACGGTAGGCACCGCATCGCCCGTTGTGCCGTCCACTGCCCCGGCTTCCACCATCCCTTGCACCATCATCGCTTCCGACTCAGCGGAAGGCAGCAGATTCTTTCCCGTCCGTCGCGAGATGGCAGCAACCAGTCCATAGCCGCCCCAGTTGGACACACTGGCGATGACCAAGCGGTCAACCTCCGCAATGGCCGGTTCGTCTGGCAGACTCTCGACCGAGGGAATGACGTGGGCCAGGTTGCCCATGCCAATTTCGTTGCCACCGTCGCCAATACCAACCGAGGGTACGGTACCATCGAACAAGTAGTCCACCCGGGCCGTATGCGCAGTGATGCTGCGGCTACGCATATTAAGATATTCATCGTTGCTGTTACGCCCGCACCGCTCGATGGAAATAAGCAGGGCGGGTTGCAGGCGTTCCAGCAAGCCGACGGCGTACTGTTTGCTTTCCTCAACCCCGGCAATCGGGAACTCAATTACCTCAGCGTCGCCCGCCCACTGCCGCAGCACCGGGGAGGTGCAATCGTCGGTAACGTAACCGACTTTGCGGCCCAGGGCCATGAGCGCGTTGCCGATGGCAATGGCCCCTGGGGGACCGTCGGTTTCTGGTTTCCCTGCCATCAGAACGTAGAAGCCGGTGACTATCAGCGTAGGCCCCGAATGTTCCAAGACATACTCCGCCGCCTGTTCACAGAAATCCGTCGGCACGTGAGGCCGAAGGGCCAGCATACCGCGTTTGTCGAAGTCCAGAATTATGTCTTCAATCGTTTCCGGCAAAATGCCCTCCGTTCCCAATAATGCTGGCGGGCCGGGAAATGTTCTCAAACCCGACTCTCTTGCGCCGGCGGGAGAGCGAGCTTACAACACTGCATAGTCCGCGTCTTTCTGGTCGGTGATGAACATCCGGCCGGGAGCATGGGTGAACATCAGCGGCGGCTTACAGCTCAAGGCCACTGCCTGAGGGGTCACGCCGCAGGCCCAGAACACCGGCTCCTCGTCCGGTTTCACTTCCACCGGGTCGCCGAAGTCGGGCAGGGTCAGATCCCGGATCCCAATGTCGGCTGGACTACCTATGTGAACCGGCGCGCCGTGGGTGGCCGGGAAACGGGAGGTTACCTGCACCGCCCGCACTACCTGTTCTCGCTTAATCGGGCGCATACTCACCACCATCGGGCCGGAGAATACGCCGGCCGGCGCGGTTTCGACGTTGGTAATGTACATCGCCACGTTCTTACCCTGTTCCTGATGCCGCAGGGGTATGCCCGCGTCGGTCATAGCCGTCTCAAAGGAAAAACTGCAACCCAGCAGAAAGCTCACCAGGTCATCCTGCCAATAATCCTCCAGCGTGTCCACCTCTGCGGTGAACTCGCCGTTCCGGTATACCCGATACCCGGAGGCATCGGTGCGGATATCCGCGCCGGGGGCGGTCAATACCGGCTCGACGCTGCCCGCTTCTATTACTTCCAGCAATGGACAGGGACGGGGATTGCGCTGGCAGAACAGGAGGAAATCGAAGGCCAGATCCCTGGGCAGAATCGCCAGGTTGGCTTGCACATGGCCCGGGGCTACCCCCGACGTTACTCCCCGCCACTGGTTGGAGCGGATACGGCGGCGCGCTTCCACTGCGGCGGATTCAATAGTCTGAACGGTCATATCTGCTCCTTCCGTTTGCTGACCCTTTTCACTTCTACTCTCCATGATAGTTTGCGGCTGTTGGAGCGTCAAATCCGCCGCCCACACCATTCCCGCGAACGCGGGAACCAACCCCGGCACGGGAGCGCTTTTGGTATACTGCAAGAGGGCAGAAAGAGGGCAAAACGCGCCGCGAAGCCATAGTACTGGGAGCTGTTCCTAAGGATGGGGCTTGGCTGTTGTATAACGTAGTAGTTCTCAATAACCTAGGCGGGGGCAGCCGGTTGGCCGAGGCCGCCATGCGCACCGGAATGACTTGCCGCCTTGCCGACGCCGGCGAGTTCCTGCAGGATGACGGCAATGGCGATTCTCCCGACACTGTTCTGCTGGACTTGGCGTCCCTGGAAAACGGAACCGCCCGGCGGGTCATTGAACACTGCCGTGGACGCAAAGTGCCAGTACTGGCCGCCCTCCCCAAGGAGGCGATGGAGCGTTACGACCCGGCGTTGAACCCCGACGAACTGCTCATCTGCCCAGCGGCCGACGGCGAGCTGTCGTTACGGGTAAAGCAGGCGATCTACCGGGTCAACGGCCCATCCGGGTCGCAGACACTATCTGTGGGCGACATCACTATAGACCTGGAGCGCTACGAAGTATCGGCAGCCGGCCGGCGGGTGACGCTCACCTATAAAGAGTTCCAACTGCTGTCCTTGCTGGCTTCCAATCCCGGCCGGGTATATACCCGCGAGGCGCTGTTGAGCCAAGTGTGGGGCTACGATTATCTCGGCGGCACCCGCACCGTGGACGTCCACGTGAGGCGGCTGCGCTCCAAGGTGGAGTCGCCGGGCCGCTCCTTCATCGAGACCATCTGGAACGTGGGCTATCGCTTCAAGGCCCCGGGGTAAACTCCCGTCCTGCCCGGCCCTCAACCCTCGTTCGGGAGGAGATTGGCGAACCGCGCGGCTTCCCGCCAGCAGGCAGGGTTGAGGGTTCAACTGGAGTCGGTGATGGCCCGGCGCGTGTAGCGGGCCACCTGCGCCGCAAGAGCCGCGTGTTGGGGCGCGGATAGTTCTGGGTCTTCGGACGCAATGATCGAGGCCAATTCACGAGCCGCCTGCAACAAACCGCGGTCCGAGAACTGGGCCATTCTCAGAGCCGGCAGACCGCTCTGCCGGGTTCCAAAGAAGTCACCCGGCCCACGCAGTTCTAGGTCTATCTCGGCGAGTTCAAACCCGTCGTGCGTCCGCTCAAGGGCCGACAAGCGTTCCTTGGCTCCAACCCCTATATCCGCCCCTGTATCCGATGGCAGCAGCAGACAGTAGCTTTTGTGCTCGCCACGACCCACTCGCCCTCGAAACTGGTGCAACTGAGCCAGGCCAAAGCGTTCCGCCCCTTCAATGAGCATGATGGTGGCATTGGGAACATCTATGCCTACCTCCACCACTGCCGTCGTTACCAGCACGTCAAAGCCACCCTCGCTGAACTGTCTTAGGGTAGCGTCCTTATCCCGCGGATTCATACGCCCGTGCAACAGGCCCACCCGCAGGTCCGGGAATACCCGGCCCGACAGTCGCTCGTATTCTTCGGTGGCCGCCCTAGCTTCGATGCTGACCGACTCTTCAATGAGCGGGCAGACCACAAACGCCTGCCTGCCTTCCTGCACTTTCTCGCGAATAAACCCGTAGGCATTACTGCGTTTCTCGGACGGCACCAGCCTGGTCTGCACCTTTTGCCGCCCTTCCGGCAGTTCGTCAATGGTAGAGATGTCCAGGTCTCCGTACAGCGTCAGAGACAGAGTTCGGGGAATCGGAGTGGCCGACATTATCAGCGTATGCGGGTTCTCGCCGCCTCTCCTGCGCAAGGCGGAACGTTGCATCACCCCGAAGCGATGCTGCTCGTCGGCGATGGCCAAAGCCAGGTTGGGAAAAGACACGCCATGCTGAATCAGGGCCTGCGTGCCGAAGGCCAAATCCAGCATGCCGTCGGCGGCCATCCTAGTAAGTGTCCGTTTATCCCGCGCCCGCACGCTGCCGGTCAGCAGACCGATGGTCACCGGGCGGTCTATACCGTCCAGCGAGACCGACAGCAAATTGCCCCCGTCCATCTGACGGGGACAGCCCTCCAGCAACCGCGAGGTGGAGCGGAAATGCTGCTCTGACAGAACCTCGGTGGGAGCCATCAGTGCGCCCTGAAACCCGGCCCCGGCAACGGAAAGCAGGGCCGCCAGCGCCACTACGGTCTTACCGCTGCCCACCTCCCCTTGCAAGAGCCGGTTCATCGGCGGCCCTTCCCGCGCCATGTCGCCGGCTATTTCCGTAATGCAGCGGGCCTGCGCACCGGTCAGCTTGAAGGGAAGTGACCTCAGAAAGCGCCCGGCCACGTCCACCGGAGGGTTCACGGCAATGCCTTGAACCTCTTCCCGTGATTCGCGGCGGCGCGACTGTATTGCCAGTTGCAGCGTCAGCAGTTCCTCGAAAGCCAGCCGCGAGCGAGCCGCCTGCCAAACTTCTTCGCTGTCGGGATAGTGAGCCTGGAATATCGCCTCTTGCAACGGCATACGCCCTTGCCCCAATTGGCCGGGAAGCGTCTCATCCACGCCGCCTAGCCAATTCTGAAGCGCCTGCCAAGTTAGCTCCCGAAGAGCGGGCAACCGCAGCCCCTCAGTCAACGGATACACCGGCGCCATCCGCCCGGTGTGGATAGCGGCGCCTTCGGAGTCGGCGGGATAGGCCGCCGGGGAGTTAAACACCCGCTGCCCCCGGAATACCTCCGCCTTCCCGCTTATGGCTACCCGGGAGCCGGGCTTGAGCCTTCGGGCTATGTATTGCTGTCCGAACCAAATGGCGCGGATGTTGCCCGTTTCGTCGCTGAGCACTGCTTCCGTATCTTTACGTCGGCCCTTCGCGCCCTGGGACACCACCCGCGATTCCCATACTTTGGCGACGACGGTGCATTCCTGCCCTGGCACAACGTCAGAAATGCTGACGATGGCGGAATAGTCATCATGCCGCCGGGGAAACAAGTAGAGCAGGTCGCGGATACTGCCGACTTCCAGCTTTTTCAGCCGCTCGACCGTCTTTGCGTCGGCGCCCTTAAGACATTCCAGCAGGGCATCAACGGTTTGCCCATCAGGCGGAACGCCAAAGGCCGGGCGCGGCTTGGGCAGCCTGCGTCCTAGCCCCGTCAGCCGTTCGCTTGTCTCGCCGGGACGGGATACAGCAACCGGAGTAATGGAGGGAGCCGGGCCCGGTTGGGCAGGTCGGGATGGAGGGGGAGGAGGAGCAACGGCAGGCTCCGGCCCAACTTTTTTGATGAGGCTCATCCAGCGTTCTGCCCAGGCCCGGCGCTGCTCAAAAGACATTTCCGCGTAACTCTGGCGCAACAGGAACGCCCCATCCGGGCTATCGCCGGCTTGGGCTTTCATCTCCGCGCTCCAGCGTTCCCTGAACTTGTCCAGACCGCCGGTTACCGCGCCATCGTTGTGGCCACGCTGGGTTTCCAGGGCAAGGATTTTGCCGAACCCTTCGGCCCAATCAGGCGCGCTAATGTTCTGACGAGTCACCGGAGAACCACCCGAACGGAGTCTGAAACGAAGGTAGGGAGCCGAGACCTAATCACCACCGCCTTGAACCGCCACTCCAAGGGCATTGTGGCCTAGATAAGTGCCTAGCACCGGACCGAAACGCGACTCTATCAGGTTCTCCGGGCCTACTATTTCCGCCAGCTCGGAGCGTATGGCCAGAGCCTGCCCCCGGTCGGTGCTGTATATCACGTTAATCTGCCGCACTGGGGCCAAGCCTTTGACCATCTCGACCAGTCTAGCCCGGCCCCGCTCCCGGCTCCGGGGACGCTCCAGAGGATGCACTTCGCCGTCTCGCACAGTCAGGATGGGCTTGACCTTCAGCATCCCGCCAACGAAGGCTTGGGCTTTGCCGATGCGGCCGCCCTTTTGCAGATATTCCAGGGTGTCCAGCAGCACGAAAGTATGATAGTTGGGAAGTGCCTGGCGCAGCCTTTGGGCCAGTTCGCGGTAGTCTGGCATTTCCCTAGCCCATCGCGCTCCGGTCAGCACCAACAGCGCTAGCGACGCCGAGGCAAGCCCGGAATCCACAATTTCAATCTGCGCGTCGTTGCCCAAAGCCGCTTTAGCCTGGGTAGCGGAATTTACGGTGCCGCTCAGCTTACTGCTGATATGCATAGAAATTACCTGGTGGCCCTGGTCCAGCAGCCGCTGATAGACCTCCATAAAATCCGCGACCGCGGGCTGAGCCGTGCTGGGCAGCCGGGGAAGCGTCCCCAGCCGCTCGAAAAAGCTGTCTGAGGAAATATCCACCCCGTCCTTATAGGTCTCGTCGCCGATGACGACATAGCACGGCACGATGGTGACATCGTTAGCCTGAGCCAGCAGAACCGGCAAATCCGACGCGCTATCAGTAACTATACGTATCGCCATGCAGACTCCCTGTTGGCGCCCGGCATTCCTCGCCTTTCGCGCCTTTGTATGTTCCCCGCTATTCGATGGATGCCAGATAGTGATAATGCGGCTGCCCGCCGTAAAGCAGCTCCATCTGAACGCCCGGCGTTCGAGCCTCTAGGCCGGCGGCGCAGGATTCAGCGGCTTCAGGGTCGCTGTCCTGGCCCTGATAGATGGTCAAAATCGAATCGGCCTCCACTCCGGCCAGCGCCGCGGCCTGCTCCAGCGCCTCTTCCGGCGACTGCGCCGTTACTGCCAGCTTGTCGTCCAGCAGCGCGATATAGTCTCCGAGGCTGACTGCCACGCCGTCCACGCTGGTGTCGCGTACCGCCTGAGTCACTTCGATGGTCACCACGGCAGACAGCGTTTCCTCCATCGCCGCTAGGTTTTCCTCCAGAGAGGACACCGGGTTATAGGCGAGTAGCGCCGCTACGCCCTGCGGAATGCTGGCCGAAGGGATAACATGAACGGAAGGGTCGTTTGCGGCAACCTGTTGCGCCGTAAGGACGATATTCTTGTTATTCGGCAGAAAAATAGTATTTTCCGCGCCTGCCCGCCGGACTCCCTGAATAATCTGCTGGACGCTGGGGTTCATCGTCTGGCCCCCCGGGATGACGTGACCGCATCCTGACTCTACGAACAGCTCGGCTAGACCCTCTCCCGCGGCCACGGCCACTACCGCCAGCGCTGCTGCACCGGCCGGGGCGCTGTGTCCGGCGGCCCATTCCGCGTTCTGCTTATCCATGCTTTCCATTTTGACATTGGAAACGGTGCCCAACGCCACCGCATAGCTAATGGCCGGGCCTGGGTCATCAGCGTGGATATGTACCCGGATATGCTCCGAGTCGCCTACCACCACGGTGGAGCGGGCGTTTTCCTCGAAGTACTGTCGCACATCCCCGGGGTTGAGGCTCTCACCGCTGACGATGAATTCGGTGCAGTAGCCCCAGTCGGCCTCCAGGGACGAATGCACAAAGCCCGAATCCTGGAACTTGGCCGAACCGACCAAGGAGGCCATGCTGCCGCCTATGATGCCTTCAAGACCAGCCTCTTCGCTCAAAGTCCGAAAGCGCTCCGGTGCCAGAAATTCCAGCAGGCCGCCCAAAATGACCACCACGCCCAAGCCGCCGGAGTCCACCACCCCGGCTTCTTTGAGCACCGGCAACTGTTCTGGGGTGTTCTTCAGCGCAACGCAGGAAGCCAGATAGCCGGTCTCCAGGACGGTCGTGATATCCGAACCCTCTTCCGCTTCCAAGGCGGCTTCGGCGGCTCGGCGAATCACGGTGAGCATAGTGCCTTCCCGCGGGTTTCCCACCGCGTTATAGGCCGCTTCCCTGGCCGCGTTCAAGGCTTGGGCCAAGTCCGGCGGAGAACAGAACTCCCGCCCTTCGAGGGCATCGCCAAAGCCCTTGAAGAATTGGGACAAAATTACGCCGCTGTTACCCCTGGCTCCAAAGAAGGTGCCTTGCGCCAGTTCCTTGGCAACCTGCCCGGCGCTCAAGCCATCGTCGGCAGGACATCGCTCTATGCCGGAGCGCAGGGTCAGCAGCATATTAGTTCCTGTGTCCCCATCAGGAACCGGAAACACGTTCAGGGCATTTACGGTGTCCCGGTAGGCATCCAGTCTGTCAAACCCTTCGCAAAAGGCGCGGCGCAATTCGGATCCCGACAACACGGTTTGCTGTAAAGACGCCAATCTACGGCCTCCTGGGGCGCACATCGCGGTATTGGAATTGGCCGCATTATACACCACACCCCCCAAGTAAAGGCGGCAAATTAGTCGCCGGTATTCCCAATCATTCCCATATTCATCCCTCCCATATTCATCCCTACCGTCTTCTCATCGCCGCCCCGCGAAGTTTGTCCTCGCGGCGGCGGTGAGCGGGAACCCGAACGAATATCGGCAAAAACGGTCGTAGCCCCGAGTAATTTGTCGTAGCCCCGAGTAATTTGTTGACAGACGGAAGGTTCTCTCTTATGCTTACTTGCTGAGGTTTACTATGGATTACGCAGTATTTAAGACAGGCGGCAAGCAATACCGCGTCCGGCCCGGAGACACCCTGGACGTCGAGTTGCTTCCTAACGAAATCAACTCCCTGGCCGAATTTGGAGAGGTTCTCGCCGTTTCCAGAGACGGGGACTTAACCGTAGGTGCCCCTATCGTGCCGGGCGCGATGGTGCGGGCCCAGGTCCAGTCCCATTACAAAGACCGCAAGGTAGTGGTCTACAAGTACAAGGCAAAGACCCGGTACCGCCGCAAGAGAGGGCACCGGCAGTCATACACCAGGGTAGTAATTCAGGACATTCTCACCCCCTAGAACCGGCATCGTCTGGCTATTGCGGGGCAAGGCAGGTTATTTCCATGGCGCACAAGAAAGCAGGCGGAAGCTCCAACAACGGCCGCGACAGCAACGCAAAACGCCTAGGCGTGAAACGCTATGGCGGGCAGCGCGTGACCAGCGGCTCCATTCTGGTTCGGCAGCGAGGCAGCCGCATACGGCCCGGCACTAATGTGGGGCTGGGCCGCGACTACACCCTGTTCGCCACCACTGATGGCGAAGTCAAGTATGAATGGGCTGCCAAGGGCCGCCGCCGGGTCAGCGTTTACCCCGCGACTCCGGCGTAACGAATCACCCCGAGGCAAGGAATCTCAGGTATGAAAACCGACATACACCCCCGGTTCTTTAATGCGACCGTAACCTGCGCCTGTGGTTATACTTTTCAGACCGGGGCTACCAGGCCGCAGTTGCGGGTCGAGATTTGCAGTAAGTGCCATCCCTTCTATACGGGGGAACAGCGCATAGTAGACACCCAGGGCCGCATCGAGAGATTTAACCGCCGCTTCAACCGGCGGTAACATCACCGGCAAATAGAAATCGGGGGCGCCGGGCCCTCGATTTTATTTTTCGCCTGTTTGATTCTCGGAACATCGCCCCTCTCCGCCCATTTCGTCTTTCAGAGGAAAACTTTTGGCGACTCAGCCCGCTCACGCCTATGGCGGCCAAGCCGTTATCGAAGGGGTAATGATTCGGGGCCGCGAATGGTTCAGTCTCGCCGTCCGGCGACAGGACGGCAGCATCGAACAGCACTGCGAGCGCCTCAACCCCCTCTACAATGGGCGGTTGCGCCGTTTGCCCCTCATCCGCGGCGTTCTGGCCCTGCTGGAGACGCTAATCTTGGGTGTCAAGGCCCTCCAGATGTCGGCGAACATGGCTTCCATGGAACCCGGACAACAGAAGGGCGACGGCGAGGGCATTCCAGGCTGGATGATGGCCTCCACGCTCGCCTTCTCCCTCCTTTTCGGCATCGTCCTGTTCTTCCTGCTCCCCATCGGCGTTGTCCGTCTGCTGGAACCCGTTCTGGGCAGCGGTCTGCTCAGCGAGGCCGTAGAAGGCGCCATACGCTTGGCCATACTCGTCGGTTATATCTCGGCCATCGGCATGATGTCCGACATACGCCAGGTATATGCCTACCACGGCGCGGAGCACATGACGGTTCACGCTTATGAGGCCGGCCTTCCCCTCAACATCAACAATGTGCGAAAGTTCGGCACGCCCCATCCCCGTTGCGGCACCGCCTTCCTGCTGACGGTAGTTTTAGTTTCTGTCGCCGTGTTCATTGCTTTCTCACTGCTGGAGTTGTCCTGGTGGTGGCGCATCGCTTCCCGCGTTCTGTTGCTGCCCGTGATTGCGGCGGCCAGCTACGAAGTAATTCGCTTCAGCGGACGGCATCAGGCCTCCCTAATTGGCAAGGCGCTCGCCGCTCCTGGGCTATGGCTACAGAGGCTAACCACCAGAGAGCCGGACGACGCGCAGATAGAAGTGGCAATTCAAGCAATGGAAACGGCCGTAACCGCCGACGCCGAAAGGCCCGGCTAAGCAAAGAGCGCCCGGCAACTCGGGCGCTCCATAGCTTTGCTCCCCTTGGAAGCAAGGAACTTGACGGGAAGAAATCACCAGAGGTTCCAGCGAGGGTTCGACGCTGCCTGCTCTTGCAGGTAGGGAACAATCCAGTCCCGCACTTCCTCAGCGATATAGAAGGCAGGCTCAATCAACTCGCTCTCATCGGAAATAATCCCTTCTTCAATGGCTAATGCGGCGACATCGGTACCGGGCATGATGCTCACCCCGACCCTCAGGTTAGCCAGGGCGGGATTTACTCGGCGCAGGAACTCCAGCTTATGCTCAACCGACTCGCGGGTCTCTCCCGGCTCTCCGAAAGTCCGGGCAACGGTGTAGTGCAAGCCGCCTTCCTCGCATAAACGGGGAACTTCAAGCTGGGCCTCCATCTGCTCTTCCATGGAGCCGAGGCCATCGTGTGGGTCGCCGCCCCGGTTGCCCATCAGCACCAGAGCGCATCCCGCATCCCGCATCAGGCGAACCAGCTCGGCGTCGCAGTTGAAGGAAGCGAGACAGGTATTCCAGCGCACGCCAATGTCGGCCTCAATAAGCGCGCTGCATAGGGACTTCGCGTGGTCGAGGGGAAAGTTGAAACCATTATCCACAAAGAAAACCTTTTTAAGCTGATACTTCCGCCAAAGCTCTTTTACTTCGTCCACCACCTCCTCTATGGGGCGAATTACGCGGAAGTCTGCTTCCGTCATACCGGCAGTGGAAGCTGGGGTGGGATAAGAGAAACTGCCCAGCTTGGTCAAAACCCCAATACCAAAACCGGCCTTACGGTACTTATCCATCTCCAGGTCGTCCAAGCGCGGGCGGCTGGCGAAGGCCGATACGCACAGCCCTTCGTTGAGAACGACCCCGCCGTCCTTGGCATATACCAGCCCGGGAAGGTCATAGATCGAGCGTTCCCCGTGTTCTACCCGGTCGCATACCTCTGCGAAAGTCTCGCCCGCGTCGCCGGCCAATCCCAGGTCCGGCTTCAGAAACTCAAAGCATTCCCTGGGAAGCAGGCTGAAGGCCGGGCCTCCCACGATGATAGCGGCGTTGCTGTGCTCCCGGATACGGTCAATGACATCCTTGGTGACGGGAAGCGCCCATTGGGGGTCCAGATAGCTATGGTTGCTGAGATTCCGCAGCGAGACGCCTACCACGTCCGGCTTGAATTCTCGCACCGTTTGCTCAATTTCCGAAAGATAGTCATCAGCAAACATCAGGTCAATTACCTTGACTTGATGCCGCTGGTGGTCAAGATGGCCGGCAATATAAGCCAGCCCGATAGGCATGGGCTGAGCATTCATTCGACTGTTCAGCCGGCCGTGCCGGTTAGTGGCGACTAGAAGGACACGCATCGCAATCTCCTCTTGCTACGCCGACTCTCACTGCGCTGCCAGGGCGGAATCGGGCGGACAGCGCCATTATGGACGATGCAGCGGAGTTTGACAAAATGACCGAGGTTGACGGCAGGGCTATTGCCTATAGGCGGCTTAATGCCCGTCATTCCTCCTCCCCCGTCATTCCCGCGAAAGAACGGCATCTTCGGGAAAACGGGGAAGAAATCCATGAATCTAATTAGGCAACGCCGTTCCAAAATTAGGCATCCTCCATTGTCTGAGATACCGCTTTCCGCCAGAACGGCCGGATTGTATTTCATATTGCGATTGCCCTGAGGCTGGCGGCGTAATGCTTGACAACTTCGCGTCCTTGAAATAGAGTTTTCCAAACTCAAATAGAGCCGGTGAGGTTATGGTAACGACGTTCAACGAGAACATGTTCGCG
Organism: Dehalococcoidia bacterium; assembly: GCA_965199995.1. GTDB lineage: Bacteria > Chloroflexota > Dehalococcoidia > Lucifugimonadales > UBA3495 > VXOI01. The sequence goes on from OZ241328.1 coordinate 1,733,641, forward strand.
CCGGAAATTATCCATGACCCCTACACGTACTATGGGCGTTTGCGGGAGGAGGATCCGGTCCACTGGAATGAGCTCTACGAGCTTTGGGTAATTACCAGGCACGATGACTTGGTTTGGCTTACCCGTAACCACGAGATTTTCTCCAGCTCGGTCTGGCTCAATGACCCTCGCGGCCCTTACCCGGCCATCAATGAATCAGACAACGAACTGTACGAGTTCGTCCGCAACTACCAAGGCAAGCAGTTCATTCAGTATGACCGCCCCGACCACTTGGAAATGCGGAAGGTAGTCCACGCATACTTCACTCCAAAGTCTATGGAAGAGTGGCGGCCGCTGGTCAGAAACGCCATCAACGAGCTATTGGACGAAGCCGAACAGAAAGACGACTTCGACATAATGCGCGACTTGGCTACTCCCCTGCCGGTGCTGGTCATTGCCGAGATGATGGGCGTGCCCAGGCAGGAACGTCCATACATCCGGGCCATCGCCGAGAAGCTCCTCAACATCGCCCGCGGTGAAGCCGACCGCCTGCCCAGGTTAGTGGAAGGCATGGAGGAGATGCTGGAATACGTCAACCCCATGGTTGAAGAGCGGATCGTCAACCCGGGGGACGACTTCATTTCCGTGCTGGCCGGCGGCGAGAAAGCCGGCGTCTTCACTCGCGAGCAGGCCCTAGTCAACACGTCGCTGTTGCTTCTGGCAGGCCATGAGACCACCATCAACCTAATCTGCAACGGAACGCTATCCTTCATGCGCAACCGCGACCAGTGGGACTTGCTGAAGGCCGATCCGCAAGGGATGATGGTGCGCGCCACCGAGGAGTGCCTGCGCTACGACTCGCCGGTCAAGTCCATCCAGCGGCTAGCCTCTCATGACGTTGAGATGCGCGGGAAGCTCATCCGCGAGAAGGACCGCATCCGCTGGTTCATCCCGTCGGCTAACCGCGACCCCCGCAAGTTCGAGCGGCCCGACGAAATGGACATCACCCGCTGGCCCAACCCTCACGTCGCCTTTGGCGCCGGCATCCATCACTGCCTCGGCGCCACCATCGCCCGCGTGGAAGGCCAGGAAGTATTCCGCGAACTGGCCGAGCGCTACCCCGATATGGAACTGGGCCAGAATGAGATGGACTACGAGCCGAGCATCACCTTCCGCTCCATTCGGAAGATGCCCATCACCACCAACAAGTAAACCCGGCCTCTCGGCGAAGCCCACAAAGCCGCCCCCGGCTAATCACGCCGGGGGCGGCTCATTGTCCGTTCGCCGGGCCTGCCGGGGGAGACATCCCCGGAAACCGTCACCTGCTGCCGTAGCGGTTGAAGGACGACACTTCTTCGGCTGGAGCCCGTTGCGTAGGCCCGAAACTGCCCCGGGGATAGCCCAACGGAGTCAGACAGACCGTCTCCACGTGCTCGGGGATACCCAACCATTCCTTGATTTGTTCCTCGCCGCGTATATGCACGGTGGTGATGCGGGTTCCCAGACCCAGCGCCCTGGCCGCCAGAAACAGGTTCTGTATCGCCAGCCATACGGATGAGGCGTAGCGTCCTCGCTCGATGGGCTGCCCCGGCGTGTACGGCGCCGAACCTTTCGAGTGGTCAACGCACACCAGTATCATCGCCGGAACTTCGGGCATACCGTGGGCCAACTGTCGCGCCTGTTTGTAGGCAGGGGACTCATCCGGCCTCGGCTCGGCTCCTTGCGCGCCCAACCAGAGGTCGCGATACAGCCCGCCAATTTTCCCGATCAACTCGGGATCAGTTATAGCAATAAAATGCCAAGGCTGGGTATTGCCGCCGCTGGGCGCCCGGATAGCGGCGTCGATAATCTGCTCAATATCCTCCCGCGAGACCGGGGCCCGGCGATAGCGAGTTATCTGGCGTTGACTGTAGATGGCTTCCAGCAGTCCAATATCGTTGGCCATGACGCCCTCCGTGAAGGGAATGAATCGGTTGAGACACCGCCGCTCCAGCTATATGGGCGGTCGGCGGGTATGCCAACCGGCAGCCTGCTCATAGGCATGAGCCACGCGGAACAGGGTTTCTTCAGCGAAGGGCTTCCCCACTAGCTGTATTCCCAGAGGCAGCCCGGATTGGGTGAAACCGCACGGCACAGAAATCGCTGGAACTCCCGCCAAATTAAAGGGCCCGGTGTAGTTGATGCGAGAGTTCAGATAATCCATGGATTGCTCCTTGCTCTGAACCATGGGAGCGGATTCAACCGGCGGCGCCGGCCCAAGACCTGACGGGAGGGCCAGCACGTCCACTTTTTCCAAAGCCGACAGCACCTGCTCCCGCAGCAGCGCCCGTACCTTCTGCGCCTTGTTATAGGTCTGTGCCGGAATGAGGCTGCCTGTGAGGAAGCGGACGCGGTTATTCCGGTCCAGCTCGCCGAAGTTAGGCTCGAAGGTCTTACGGTGCAATCCGGACCATTCCACGCCAATAAGCGTCCAACTGACCGCCCCGGCATAGGACGTATACGGCAACGACATTTCCTGCGAGCTGGCGCCCTGCTCCCCTAGCAATCCAAGGGCGGCGGTCACGGCGTCCCGCATCTCCGGATTCAGGTTGGGGGCGTCCAGCCGTTCGCTGATAACGCCGACCTTGACGCCGCTGATGTCGCCGGTCAGCGCAGCGCGGTAATCAGGGACCGGCGCGTTCCAAGTGTATGGGTCCTTGGGATCATAACCGGCGATGGCCTGGAGAGTGATGGCCGCATCCTCAACGGTTCGGGAGATGGGCCCGACGGTATCCATTGACCACGACCCACCCATCACCCCATAGCGGCTGACGCGGCCAAAGGAAGGGCGAATCCCAGCCAGTCCTGAGAAATTGGCCGGCCCGCGAATCGAGCCGCCGGTGTCCTCGCCGAGGGATGTGGCGCAGAGAAAGGCGGCGGTAGCGGCGCCCGAACCGCTGCTGGAGGTGCCGGGGTTCCGCGTCAGATCCCACGGATTGCGGGGAGTGCCGTAGGGATGATGATATATTTCAGACATGGCAAACTCGCTCATATTGAGCTTGCCCAGCAGTACCGCGCCGGCCTCCTTCAGCTTGGCCATTACAGTGCTGTCTGCGTCAGGCACGAAATCCCGCAGTATCGAAGAGCCGCCCGTCGTTGCTATTCCGGCGGTATAAAACTGGTCCTTCACAGCCAGGGGCAGCCCGTGCAAAGGCCCCCGGTAATTCCCAGCAGCGATTTCAGCTTCCGCTTGTCTCGCTGACTCCCTGGCATGGTCCGTCAGAACGGCGATATAGGAATTTAGCTGACCATCCACAGCTTTGATGCGGTCTAGGTAAGCCTCCGTCGCTTCCACGGGCGACACTTCCCGAGACTCGATGAGACGGGCAAGAACGGACGCGCTAAGGAAGGGAATCTCGCTCCTTTCCATCACAACCTCCTGGCATTGGGAGATTGACGCAAGACCAAAGGGAGATAGCGGCTCTCCTTGGCCTAATCGTCGGGCACCGTAGCGATGAGCCTTCCGCTCTCAACAGCCACCGGGAATGCCGTCATGCGCGAGTTCGGGCCGTTGATGCAAACCCCCTCGGTTTTCTCAAACCGCCACCCATGGTCGGGGCACATAAACACGTTCCCCCAATCCACCACTTCGCCCATCTGATGCGGGCAGACAGTGGAAAGCAACTGATATGCGCCCTTCTTGCTCTTGGCCAGGAAATAGGACCAGTCGCCAATATCCACCGAAGCTGGCAGTTTGGTAAACGACGATTCGGGCCCAATATCCACCTGGATTGTCTTGTAATCGGCCATTGCCGCCCTTCCTCCCCTGTCGAAGGCATCGGCCGGAACGATTCGGTCGAAGCGAGGCTAGTATACCCCAAATTCGCGCGTCCCGACGGGCGCCGGGCGACACCTTGACGGAATCGGGATTATCCCGCAGTATGGCGCCAAGCAAGAATCGCCCCATCATCAACATTGCAGCACACTAATTAATGGTTAAAGGCTCTGCTAGGAGGAAGAAATGGCCGACCTGTCGAGAGATGACATCCAGGCTCTGGGCCGCGCCGTCGGCCTAGATATCCAGGAACCCGAGCTAACGGAAGTGATGTACAGTCTGAACGCGCTGCTGGAATCCTTGGACGCCATCAACCCGCCCGGCCTCGACGAAGTGGAGCCGCTCCCCATCATCCTGCCGCCGGCCTAGCTAACCGCAATCGCGGTAAACAAACAAGCAAGGGGCGACCCTGGAATGGTGTCGCCCCTTGCTCTGTCGGTTAAGCGCCGTCGGCCTACACCGGATACATCTGGCCGGCCAGCGCATCCTGCCAGACGGCTCCAGCAGGCAGAATGCAGTCAATGGCCCGCAGCTTGTAGTAGCTTTCAGACAAGCCTGGCGGGTCGCCGCCGTCAGCTACCGTTTCTATGGCGCCCAGAAGCATCCGGCGGGCCACCACGATGGCCATATCGCTGGCCCCCAAGTTTTCGGTGCTGCGGTCTACAATGGCGCCCATACTTTCCTGTACGGCCTGGTCCTGGGTGTTGATGCCCTCGATGCCAGTGAAGGTTTCGTATTTCTGAGCCTTACGGTCAATCATCCAGCCGTTATCGCGGTTACGAAGGGCCCGGTAGTTGGCGTCCAGGTCATCGGGGCCGCGCCCTAGCTGACGCTCGATGTCCCTGTCGGCCTCCGACAGAGGGTCATCGCCGTAACTGTACAGCCAGTTGAATACCATCGTATTCTCGTCGTCGGTGGGAACCCAGCAGTGGCCAGCAATCATGGTACGCGTCGTTCCGCCGGAAAGCCCGAACTGCTGGGGACGCATCTGGTGGAAGGGCATCACGTAATGGTAGGCCCGGATGAAATTCTGGTCTTTGCCTTCCAGCTCGCGAACGCCGGCGTAGCGGTAGCCGTAGTCCGTCCGGTCAACCTCCACCTTGGGGGCTTTGCCAGTTACAAAGGGGGTATCGACGCCGATGCCGGGACGGGTGGTGTTGGTGGTAATGCGCCGATGTAGGATGGGAGCGTGGGCGGTGTCGATGCCGCCTTCCAGCGCTTGCAGCCAGTTGCATTCCTGGCGGTTCTTGGTAATCAGCCGGTGGCTGTCGGGAACTTGCGTCCACTCGAACCGGGGCGGAGGCGGCTGCCGGTCTGCCGGGCCCATATATGCCCAGACAACGCCCCCCATCTCCACCGCCGGGTAAGAGACGGCCTTGACCTTGGTATAATAGTCGCTGCCTTCTGGCTCGTTCATCATGTGCAGGCAGTTGCCGTTAATATCGAACTTCCAGCCGTGATACACGCACCGCAGCCCTCCTTCCTCGTTGCGCCCCAGCCACATCGAAGTCCGCCGGTGGGGGCAGAATTCCTCCAACAGCCCCACCCGTCCGGAGGTGTCCCGGAAGGCCACCAGATCCTCGCCCAGCAGCCGCACCCGCACCGGAGGGCAGTCAGGCTCCGGAAGTTCATCGCACAGCAGCGCCGGCAGCCAGTAACGGCGCATGGTATCTCCCATAGGCGTCCCGGCGCCCACCAGAGTTAACCTTTCGTTGTCCAGCCTGGAAAGCGTCAATTGGTAACCTCCTCCCGATTGTCTTGCCCACTTGGGTTTCTTGCCCGCCTTTCTATACTGTCTATGTCAGTGCTCTATGTCCCTATGTCAGTGCATTGAAACAGGGGGTATCTGATTCTAGCCCTACCGCGCTTTCCTGTCATCCCGCGCCTGTTCGTCATTCCTGCACCCCTCCGTCATTCCCGCGAAGCTTGTCCTCGTGAAAACGGGGAGCAGGAATCCACGAACCAGGAATAGGCATAAAAGGGGCGGGAATAATGGGAGTTGTTACAGAGGGGGCGGCCCAGCCCATTGTTCCTAGGGGCGGGCAATGGTAAAATCGGAAGGCTAATAGGGGGCCGGCAAGGAGCGGTATCCCATAAGCGCCAGGAATCACCAATCTTTGGGGAGGCATTCTCGGAAGGAGAAGGATACTAATGAATCACGGAAAGCGAATATTACCAGTGTCAGTTACCATGGCAGCATTACTGACGGTGGCAGCCATCGCTGTCTCCCTCTTCTGGCTGGGCACTGCCGGACAGCCCATCCAGGCGCATCATATAGACAACCACTGGGACGAACAACTCACTTTAAGTTGCGGTACCGAATGCAATCTGACGATAGGGATTTTTCGGACTGTCACACCCATTACAGCCAACCCGGGCAAAAACAAAGATGGAACGAGCCGGGGATTGGCTGTAGAATCGGCAAACAGTGAAATAGTGCAAGCGTCTCTTGTCAATGGCAACACCATCCAACTCCGCGGTGTCAAGGAAGGGCGAACCTACGTCAAAGTTAAAAACAATAACCATAAGGACTATGACTTCTCCAAACAGGTGGTTTTCCACGTAACGGTGGCCTCAGACACCGCAGAGACGACATTCTCCGATAGGCGGACCAACAACCGTCCGCCGGAACCGCCTCGTTTCTTGCAATGCGTGTCCGAAGTCGACCCTTGCTACACTACAGTGCCTCATAACTATAGCAACATATCTATCTATGCTAGCCCCGGGTCTGACCCTGATGGCGACTACGTGGATATGGTAGCGACATCCGCAGATCCCAGCATCGCGGTAGCCGTAGCTCACCACGAGGGTGTGGTATGGACCCATGGTCGGGCCATAGGTGAAACCACCATAACCCTGAAATCCTTTGACGGAGCCCTCTACTCCTCTGAAGGGATAACCTATACCGTAACGGTCGAGAAGTCGAATAAGACACCCAAACCGCTGGGAGAGAGCCCGAAGGCTGTTGAGCTGCTATGGGGCCAGCACTATAACGCGGACGGCGACCCCGTGGGCAGTAGGGATAATATCGTCATAACATTGAAGACCTTGAACATGGCCCCGTCTTTCGATTTCAGCAGTCTCGATATGGACGACGATGTCTCTGTGGTGATTGGACCGCCGAGCGATACCCCGCGCAAAATAACCTTCCAGCGTCCGGGTTACTATGACCTCGTGTTGAGCCTGTGGTACGATACGGAAGATGGAATTTCCTATACGGCGACGGGCGGAGCTACCCTCCTTCCGACTCTGCCTCTGCAACCCACAAATACCCCAATTCTGGAACCATCTTCGGAACCATCTTTGGAACCGAAGTACTCCGATCTTCAGCTTGTGACAGTGGAATGGGCGGATGGAGAGCAGGCCGAAGTTGTGATTCAGACTTATTCGTTTGGGTTGGTGCCGGCATATCAAAGGCCCAGCATCAAAATGCCAGACGATGGGAGTTATACGGTTGAAACTTTTGGCGCCAACCCTCGAACCTTTACGTGGCATCGTCCAAACCAGGACGACATCGTGATGGTATGGGAGTACGTGGAGTCCCATGGATTGACTGTCAGCAGCATCCAATGTCCGGACAACCATCAAGAGTGCATCGTAGAAATTCTCACGACAGAAGAGCAGCAAGCCCGAGAGGCAGCATCTTCGGAATCATCTTTGGAACCGAAGTACTCCGATCTTCAGCTTGTGACGGTGGAATGGGCGGATGGAGAGCAGGCCGAAGTTGTGATTCAGACTTATTCGTTTGGGTTGGTGCCGGCATATCAGAGGCCCAGCATCAAAATGCCAGACGATGGGAGTTATACGGTTGAAACTTTTGGCGCCAACCCTCGAACCTTTACGTGGCATCGTCCAAACCAGGACGACATCGTGATGGTATGGGAGTACGTGGAGTCCCATGGATTGACTGTCAGCAGCATCCAATGTCCGGACAACCATCAAGAGTGCATCGTAGAAATTCTCACGACAGAAGAGCAGCAAGCCCGAGAGGCAGCATCTTCGGAATCATCTTTGGAACCGAAGTACTCCGATCTTCAGCTTGTGACGGTGGAATGGGCGGATGGAGAGCAGGCCGAAGTTGTGATTCAGACTTATTCGTTTGGGTTGGTGCCGGCATATCAGAGGCCCAGCATCAAAATGCCAGACGACGGGAGCTATACGGTTGAAACTTTTGGCGCCAACCCCCGAACCTTTACGTGGCATCGTCCAAACCAGGACGACATCGTGATGGTATGGGAGTACGTGGAGTCCCATGGATTGACTGTCAGCAGCATCCAATGTCCGGACAACCATCAAGAGTGCATCGTAGAAATTCTCACGACAGAAGAGCAGCAAGCCCAAGAGGCAGAGCAGCAAGACGATAATTCGGATAATCAAGGGAGCTCAAACCAATAACCTTCTGCGAACCTCTGCGAACCCAGGGGCCCCGGTCCTGCAGGACCGGGGTCCCTTTTTGCCCTCCAGGCAGCTCGCCCGGCCGGCGCTGCCCGGGTTTCGCGGTTTCTCCGGTTGACAATGGCAGTAGGCCTTCCTGCAGTAGGCCTTCCTAAGGTAACCTCTCTCCGATTGTCTTGCCCACTTGGGTTTCTTGCCCGCCTTTCGATACTGTCTACAGCAGTGCCCTATGTCAGTGCATTGCGACAGATGGTGTCTGATTCTAGCCCTACCGCGCTTCCCTGTCATTCCTGCACCCCTCCCCCCCCCCCCGTCATTCCCGCGAAAGCGGGAATCCAATCCCCGTTTTCGCGAGGACAAGCTTCGCGGGAATGACGGAGGGGGCGGCCCAGCCCATTGTTCCTAGGGGCGGGCAATGGTAAAATCGGAAGGCCAATAGGGGGCCGGCAAGGAGCGGTATCCCATAAGCGCCAGGAATCACCAATCTTTGGGGAGGCATTCTCGGAAGGAGAAGGATACTAATGAATCACGGAAAGCGAATATTACCGGTGTCAGTTACCATGGCAGCATTACTGGCGGTGGCGGCCATCGCTGTCTCCCTCTTCTGGCTGGGCACTGCCGGACAGCCCACCCAGGCGCATCATATAGACAACCACTGGGACGGACAACTCACTTTAAGTTGCAGCACCGAATGCAATCTGACGATACCTCTTGAGCAGGATCTTAGGCCCATTACGGTCAACCCAGGCAAAAACAAAGATGGAACGAGCCAGGGATTGGGTATCGAATCGGCAGACAGTCATATAGTGCAAGCGTCTCTTGTCAATGGCAACACCATCCAACTCCGCGGTGTTAAGGAAGGGCGAACCCACATCGTAGTGCGAAACACTAACGTTAAGAACAATGCCATCGAAGGTTCGGTGTTTTTCCTCGTAACGGTGGACGCCGACGCCACGGAAGTGACATTCTCCGATACCCGGGAAAACAACAGTCCGCCGGCACCGCCTCGTTTCTTGCAATGCGAGGACGGCATCGACCCTTGCTACACTACAGTGAGTCATGGCAATCTCGACATCAGTGTCTTAGCCTTTCCTGGGTCTGACCCTGATTATAGCGACACTGTGGATATAGTAGCGACATCCGCAGATCCCAGCATCGCAGTAGCCGTAGTTCAAGGTTTGGGTGTTGTATATACGAAAGGTATATCCCCGGGTGAAACCACCATATCCCTGAAATCCTTTGACGGAGTCCTCTACTCTGAAGGGATGATAACCTATACCGTAACGGTCGAGAAGTCGGATAAGACACCCAAACCGCTGGGAGAGGGCCCGAAGGCTGTTGAGCTGCTATGGGGCCAGCACTATAACGCGGACGGCGACCTCGCGGGCAGTAGGGATAATATCGTCATAACATTGAAGACCTCGAACATGGCCCCGTCTTTCGATTTCAGCAGTCTCGATATCGACGACGATGTCACTATGAGGATTGGACCGTCAAGCGATACCCCGCGCAAAATAACCTTCCAGCGTCCCGGTTACTATGACCTCGTGTTGAGACTGTGGTACGATACGGAAGATGGAATTTCCTATACGGTGGGTGGCGGAGCTGTCATCCCTTCGGCTCTGCCTCCACAGTCCGCAGATAGCTCACCTACGGAGGAACCATCTTCGGAGGCAGCATCTTCGGAATCATCTTTGGAACCGAAGTACTCCGATCTTCAGCTTGTGACAGTGGAATGGGCGGATGGAGAGCAGGCCGAAGTTGTGATTCAGACTTATTCGTTTGGGTTGGTGCCGGCATATCAAAGGCCCAGCATCAAAATGCCAGACGACGGGAGCTACACGGTTGAAACTTTGGGCGCCAACCCCCGAACCTTTACGTGGCATCGTCCAAACCAGGATGACATCGTGATGGTATGGGAGTACGTGGAGTCCCATGGATTGACTGTCAGCAGCATCCAATGTCCGGACAACCATCAAGAGTGCATCGTAGAAATTCTCACGACAGAAGAGCAGCAAGCCCAAGAGGCAGAGCAGCAAGACGATAATTCGGATAATCAAGGGAGCTCAAACCAATAACCTTCTGCGAACCTCTGCGAACCCAGGGGCCCCGGTCCTGCAGGACCGGGGTCCCTTTTTGCCCTCCAGGCAGCTCGCCCGGCCGGCGCTGCCCGGGTTTCGCGGTTTCTCCGGTTGACAATGGCAGTAGGCCTTCCTAGAATCCTATCGCTGGGACACCTTAGCCTCGCGAGGCGATATGACAACCGTGAGACAGTTATACGCATTGCAGGAAGTCGACCTGGACATTGACCGCGTGAGCAGCTCTTTGGCGGAGGCTGTGGAAGAACTCCAGACCGAAATCTCCATTGAAAAACTGGAAGTCGCCCTCCAAGCCGAGGAAGAACGCCTCCAGGAAGTCGAAGCCAGACACCATGATAACCAGTTGGAGACAGCGGTTCGCCGGGAACGCTCGGAGTCGCTGGAATCCCGGCTGTACGACGGTTCGATGGTAAATGCCCGCGACCTGGAATCTCTGCAGCATGAGGCAGCCAACGTTCGCAGCCTTCTCGAACAGAACGAGGCTATATTCCTGGATCTTGCTATTCAACTTGAAGAATCGCAGACCCGTTGCGCCGAGCTTCACATCGAACTTACGGAAGCCAAGTCCCGCTGGGAATCCCGCCGGGTTGAGTTGAACCGGATCGTCGGTGACTTGCGCGCCCAGCTCAGCGACTACGAAAATCAGCGAGCCCTGCTGGCAGGGCGAGTGGAGCCAGGCGCGCTGAAACGCTACGAAACCCTGCGCAAGTCCAAGGGCGGCCGCGCGGTCGCCCGGGTGGAGCGCGACCTCTGCCAGGGCTGCCGTATGTCCCTGCCTACTCATCTCCGCCAGCGGGTCAAGAGCGGGCGTCAAACGGTCACTTGCGCCAGTTGCGGGCGGATGCTGTTCATAGAATAAGCCGTCCCCTCCCTTCTTCCTCCGGGACAATCCCCGCAAGCCCTTTCGTGGATCCCCCCCGTTTTCCCGAGGGGGACGCCCTTTCGCGGGAATGACGGATGGGGCGCGGGAATCCAGGGTTTTCGCCCTCCTCGGTACCCTCCTTATATACAACGCCAGGGCCCGGCCCTTTCCCTTAGCGGCGCGTTGACCCTTTCCGGCGCCTATGCTAGATTGACGCTGGAGGTCCTGCTGGCCGGGTGGCCGCTCCGGTTGCTTCGCAAGAAGCTTACCGGGGAGGAAAGTCCGGGCTCCACCGGGCAGGGTGCTGGGTAACGCCCAGGCTTCCGCAAGGGATTAGTCCGGCGCGGGAGACGGAAAGTGGCGCAGAAACATACCGCCCCGTCAACCGCAAGGTTGAATTGGGGTAAGGGTGAAATCGGGCGGTAAGAGCGCCCGGCCGATTGCGGCGACGCAACGGCGGCCAAACCCCACCTGGAGCAAGGCCGAATAGAGGGACTACGAGCGCCCGGCTCGTCCCCGGGTTGGCTGCTCGACCCCAGCGGCAACGCTGTCCCGCCCGTCATCTCTATGACGCCGGGACCCGGCGCAACCGGGGGGCTAGATAGATGGCCACCGTCCCGAGTTTTCGGGATACAGAACCCGGCTTATAGGCCCGTGGGGCCTCCCGCTCTGAAACTCCCTTCCCTTTACTATGGGTTGGCTTCTAATTCCGGACTCATGGTATGGATGCCTGCTTTCCAGGACAGTTGCCGGATTAGGTATCGTTGTTTATGATAGTTCGCAGCGTCGCTCATCGTCCTGAACCAGTAATAGAGCCTGCGGCGCGGATAGGAGTTCTGCCGAAGTGTTTTTGGACCTGCATTGCCATTCCGTTTCCTCCGATGACTCCCGAGCCACTGTGGAACAATATGTCAAATGGGTGCAGGTGTTACGAAAACGGGGCTACGTCGTTGACGGAATCGTCCTAACCGAACATCGCAAATTTGACTTTGACAAGGACTATTCGGCCTTGGCCGAACAGAATGAACTACTCATTCTGAAAGGATCGGAACTAGACACCCGCTACGGCCACTTTCTGGTCTATGGCGTCAGCGCGGGTCTGGCCCGCGACATCGACTTTTCCGATGTGCGGATGGACGCCCGAGAACTAATGAAGGCGGCCCAGCAGCACGACGCCGTAGTCATTCCGGCGCACCCGGGGCGATTCGGCATCGGCCTGACCGAATACATCCAGCAGGGCGAAACTTTTCCTGGCCTTGAGATGGTGGAACTGCTCAACGGAGGGAGCCGGGCCGGAGAAAACGAGCGGGCTGCCGAATTGCTGCAACAGTTCGGCTATCTCGGCATCGGCGGAAGCGACGCCCACCTGACCAGCCATCTTGCCGCCTGCATGACCGAATTTCCCTCGGCCATCGCCAACGAGAATCAACTGGTAGACGCCTTCCTGAGCAAGCAGTTTCAGCCGGTGCGCTTGGAAGAAACGGCAAGAGTCGTTTCAGCCTGACCCATCATCCTCCAATTGCGGCGCCCGAAAATAGCCGGAGACAATTTCATGACAACGGAATTGAAGTACGACAAATCGCTCCACGAAAAGGAGCATCGCGCCGGCCCCTTCGAAATTACCGCGGATATGATTTCGGCGGTAAACGTCAGTTTAGGGGAAAGGGGTGCGGCGTTCATCTCTGACGCCGGCGCCAGGGAACAAGGTTTTCGGGGAATGATTGCCCCCCCTACCCTGTGCTCTATTTTCGTGCGCGAGGTCCAATTGCCCGACATCGGACTGGAATTCGGGAGTGTTCAGATGCACGCCGGCCAGCGGGTGCAGCCGGTTGCCCCCATCTACGCCGGGGATCGCCTGACCGCTTCGTCGCATCTCAAGGAAGTCTACTCGAAGACCGGCCGCTCCGGCACAATGGTGTTCGTCGTCTGGGAAACTACCTTCCGCAATCAGTACGGGGAGGTGGTGGCGGAAGTTCAGGAATCCTTCGCCCGGCGCCAGTGATTCCCATTCCGCTTGCGGCTCGATTAGAACCTGAACTTTGCGGATTATCGCGAATATGATTTACTTTGAGGATGTGGAACTGGGCGACCAGATCGGCCCTGTAGAGACCATAGCCACCGACGAGGGGGTCGCCAGCTTTTGCGACGTATGGTCTCCCCCAACCCCTAACCGCTTTACCGACATAGAAACGGCACGTCAGTCGGGGATGGAAGGCCCCATCGTTCCCGGCATCATGGCGATGGCGATGATGGCCCAGTTGCTAACCGACTGGGCCGGCCCCGATTCCATCCGCGACCTGGATGTGGTGTTCCGGCAGCCGGTGCCGCATAACCAGCCCCTCACTCTGGAAGCTACTATTACCGACCTGCGGCAGGAAGATGGCCTCAATGTCGCCGAGTGCGACATCCTGATGATAGGGTCCAATGGGGAGCGCCATGTCGGAGGAAAGGCTATAGTTTCCTTGCTTTCCCGCGAGTCCTGAACGCGCTTGCCTTTGTCCAGGGCAGCCGGGTCGAGGCCGAGCCTAAGCGCCGTTCGGGGCCTAAATACTGTTCAGGAAAAGAGGGGAAGTCATACTACATCGCCTGAGACAAGTCAGCTTCCTAGTCAACGGCCTTGGCCCTGCTGTCGGCCTCTACGAGAACTACCTGGGAACGAGCTACGTCCGAAACTGAGAAATGCCCGACGGACGCCGCGCTATTCTGGCCGCCGGAGACGGAACCTTTATAGATCTCTGGCAGCCCGGCCCGGGGAACGCAGAATCCCTGGCATTCCGCGAGACCCGGGGGCAAGGGCCTTACGAGCTAGTTTTCGAGACCCCGGCGTTGGAGGCTTTAACTGCCCGTCTCTCATCTTTGAGGGTTCCGGTCAGCGGCGTGTCCCAACACCGGGAATGGCGCAGCGCTGGGGTGGACCTGACGTCGGCCAACGGCGCTAGGATGCGAATCGTTGAGGTAGCGCCCGGCGCCAATTCCTGGCCCCTCGCCGGCGAATCCTGGGCAACGGCTCCCCAGCCCAGTACCCTGAGACTGCGGCAAATCGCGGTGCTGGTGCGCGAATTGGATGACGCCTTGTCCCGATGGGGCGAAATGTTCGGCCTGCGGGCTACCCAGCGATTTCAGGTCAGCTTTACCGATTTGGAAATCGCCGTTATTCCCTTGTTAGGCAAAGACACGTTTATCGAATTAGCCCAGCCGACAGGCCCTGATGCGTCTTCCCAACGGTTCCTGAATCGCTACAGGGAAGGACTCTACCTCACTATCTACGAAATTCCGACTCCCTCGCCACAGACACCCATCTGGTAGAGCAAGGGGCGCGGTTTACCACCTCCCGCCGGACGGCCAACTACACCAACCTCGGGTTCAACAGCACCTGGCTCCATCCTGCCGGATTCATGGGCGCGTTCACCCAGCTATCGCAGGTATTTCCCACCGACAACCCCTGGCCGGCGATGACTGGCACTTGACCTAGCTGCCGTCAGCGCCGCACCCGCAGTTCTTCGCGCAATTGCCTATTGACTATCCCAAGTCGGAGATGTATGATGGAGAGTCGATCAAAGATACGAGGTATCAATTGAAACGGAGACCGTTTATATAGTGCTGACTAAACGGGGTGTTTCAGTAAGCGAAAGGATTCTGGAAGCGTTGTCCGAGCAGGGATATCGCTCCACCGCGCCCAGGAGGGCCTTGGCCGCCGCCATAGGCGAGCAGGAGCATCACTTCACCGCCGAGGGGCTGCGCGCTCAACTCCCGCCTAAACTGGGTCGGGCCACCGTTTACCGCACGCTCAAGATATTGGTAGAAAGCGGCGTGCTTTGCCGGGTGCTGCTGGAAGACGGAGACTTGCATTATCAGTTGAGCCACCACGGGCATCACCATCATCTCCTCTGCGTTCACTGCGGTTCCTCCCAGGACCTGATGGGGTGCGACATTGAGGATGTTTTGGTGAACACCTCCGCCCGTCACGGATTCGAACTCAGCGGCCACTGGCTGGAAATTTATGGCCGTTGCCGGAAATGCGCCGGGGGCGAAAAAGCCGCGGCTTAGTTTATTTTTGAATCATATTGATACCCTCTCTCGTTAATCATAAATAATTGGTACAGAATCTTAATAAATAGGTAATTATGATACTAAGGCTCGCTAATTGGCTTAACGTGATACTCAGTCTTAATAAATTGGCGAATTGAGACGGCAAATTAATCATGTACAAGGAGAATTTAACCCCACTATGACACAGCAAGCGTTGAGACTCTTGGGACTTCTAGTCATACCCTTGGTTCTGTTGATGGCGATGGCCTGCGGAGAAGATTCGCCGACAGAAACCCCGCAAACATCCGTTTCCGCCGCTCCGACGGCCACCAGCCCTGCCTCCACTGCCGGCTCCGCCTCCAGCCCCGCCGCAACCTCGACTCCAGCGGCGACGGCTCCCGCTTCGGCGGCAACTTCTGACCCCGCCACCGCGACTCCCGCAGCGGAAACCAGCCAACCGGCGGAAAAACTCAATGTCGTTACCACCAGCAATATCGTTGCTGACTGGGTGCAAGCCATTGGGCAGGATCGGGTTGATGTGTTTCCATTGCTGCCGCGAAACGCCGACCCCCACACTTACCAGCCCGGCGCCCAAGACATTACCCGCATCTCCGACGCAGACCTGGTGTTTAGCATCGGCCTGTCGCTAGAAGGGGGGTGGCTTGAAGAACTCATTGAGAACGCCGCCCGCGACCATGAATCAATAATTGCCGTGGCCGAGTCCGTTGACCCTATAGACTTCGTGGAAATCTTCGACGACCATGACCACCACGAGGAAGGTCCGGTGGAACTCGTTGGCCGCCTGCTCATCGGCGACGGCGAAACTGCCATGATGTCGGTCATAGATTTGGAGCATGGCGATGTCCAGCAGGATGCCTTTAACCTCGGCTCTCGGGCCGGCCGTATCTATCCCACGAAGAACGGGCGTTTCGCCATCGCAGTGTCCAGCGACGCCAACATGGTTCACGTTTTCGATGGCGGCATCTACCTGGAAGCCCACGGGGACCACTTCGACCAAGTCGAGGGACCGGTGAAACCCTTGGATCTAGACCTCTCCGGGGATCGCCCCGTGCATCTGTATATCGGAGGGGAATGGGCCGCTATCTTCTATGACGGCTCCGGCGATGTTGTGTTTCTCAACGAGCACGAGCTGGAAGAAGAAGGCAGCGACTATGTGCCCCCGAAAATGAATTTCGGCTCGCAGCACGGCGCTGCGGTTCCGCTGGAAGGTGACCTCTTCGCGGTAACCACCCAACACCCGGACTATGATACGAACCCCGCTGACTACCGTCTGCCCGTAGGCGCAAAAATAGTGAATCTCAGCGGTGAAGAACTGTTTGCCGCTGACGGCTGCGAAGGGCTGCATGGCGACGCTGCCAACGGCCACATGGTAGCCTTCGGCTGCATCGGCGGCGTATTGGTAGTCGAAGCCCATGACGGCGAATACGGCAGCGTCTTCGTCCCTGCGCCCGCAGGCTCCCCCGAAGACTTCCGCATTGGGTCGGTCTGGGGGTATGCTGGCCTTGACCACTTCTTCGCGTTGGGCTCCGCCGTAGGGCTGTATGTGGTAGAACCCGAAGAAGGCTCCATGGAACAGCTAATCCCCGCCACGGAAGACCTCAGCGTCATCAACGTCGCCATAAGCCACGACGGAAAGGCTCTGCTAGTGATGCTGAGCGATGGCGAGCTGCGAATGTACGATGCCCACGACCTAGACCTGATTGCTACGGCTTCGGGTTTCCTGACTGAACCGGTTGAGACTGGGTTCTGGGGCCGTCCTAACGTAGCCACTGCGCCAGGCGCCGTTTTCGTAACGGACTCTGTCGGCCAGAAAGTGTATCAACTGGATGACCACGACCTAGAAGTGGTAAATCAATGGTCAGTTAGCGGCACTCCCAATAAAATAGCCTTTGTGGGTATTCACGGAGAGACCGAGGGCCACGAAGAACACGGCCACGAAGAACACGAAGAGGAGGAACATGACGAGCATGAAGGACATGACGAGCATGAAGGACACGATCACGGCGAACTAGACCCGCATTTCTGGTTCGACCCGGTGCGAGTCAAGCAGGCTGTCAACAGCATCGCCGCCCAACTCTCCACCATGGATCCGGCCGGTCAGACTCTGTACCGGGCCAACGCTACGGCGTACAATGACAAACTCGACGAGCTCCACGCCTGGATTATGGAACAAGTAGCGACGCTGCCTGAGGATCGGCGGGTGCTGGTCACGTCCCACGACAGCTTCCAGTACTACGCCCAGAGATACGGGTTCGAGGTGGCCGGGGCGGTTATACCGTCGTTTAGCACTGAAGCGGAGCCAACGGCCCAGGAGTTGGCGGAACTCATCGAGACTATTGAACACCGGGGAGTCCCCGCCGTGTTCGGCGAGACAACGCACAGTACGCGGCTGGCCCAGCGTATCGCAGAGGAGACCGGCGTAAACCTGGTTGGCGGCCTATATACCGGGTCGCTCGACGAGCAGGGCAGCGAAGGAGGAACCTATATCGATATGATGCGGCACAACACCAGTAAGATAGTGGGAGCATTGAAATGACGGTGGACGCGAAAGCGCCCATCCCTCCGCTGTCGGCGGAGGATGTTACTGTCGAGCTCGGCGGGGTAAAAGTTCTCGACGGGGTGACCTTCACCGCCGGGCCCGGTTGCCTCATGGGCGTACTCGGGCCTAACGGAGCGGGAAAAAGCACGCTGTTCAACGTGATTACCGCCCTCCTCCCGGCCACGTCGGGGCAAGTCCTCATTCATGGCAAGCCAATGGTGGAATCGAGGGGCGTAGTTGCCTACGTCCCTCAATTTGAGCGCGTGAACTCCCGCATACCTATCAACGCCTGGGACGTGGTAATGCAGGGCCGGGTGCGCCGCGTCGGCTGGTTCCGGCGCCCGGGCCGCGAAGACCGGGCCGCGGCCGAAGAAGCCCTAAAGCGGGTCGGTATGTGGCCTCGCCGGAAATCGCTAATCAGCGAACTCTCCGGCGGGCAACGCCAACGGGTGTTTGTTGCCCGCGCCCTCGCCCAGGGCGCCGATATACTGTTGCTCGATGAAGCCTTAAGAGGCGTGGACATCACCTCCAAGAACGCACTGATGGAAGTGCTTCTGGAGCTTCGAGACGATGGACGCACAATCATGATGTCGTCCCACGACATCAACCACATGGCCCACTACTGTGATGAGTGCCTCTGCCTGAATTGCAACGTGTGCGCCTGCGGCCCGCCCGGAGAAGTGCTGAGTGAAGAGGTGCTGACCCAGCTTTACGGGCCTTTCGGGACCCCACCTTTCCACGGACACGGACTGGCAGGAAACCACAATGGACATTATAGTTGATGCCTTGGCCGGGCCGTTCCAATACCGCTTCATGGTCAGGGCGCTCATAGTTGCCGTCATCGTAGGGGTGATGTGTCCGGTAACCGGCGTCTATGTCGTCACCCGCGGCTTGGGGTTTATGAGCGACGGGCTGGCCCACTCGGTTTTGCCCGGAATAGTCGCTGCCGCCCTCATCGGAACCACGACGGCCAGCGTATTCGCCGGCGGCGTCCCAATGGCCATCGTCATGGCCCTGCTGAGCGGCTACTTGATTAAGCACTTAGGAGTGAGCGAAGATACCTCAGTAGGCATCTTATTCGCCGCGCTTTTCGCCATCGGCGTCATAATGATCACCGTCGCATCGTCCCAAGGGATTACCTTGCTGGTCAGTTTGGAGGACGTTCTCCTCGGCAATATCCTGGGAGTGTCCCTGATAGAGATGTATGTGGCTCTGGGCGTAGCCGGGACAGTAATGCTTCTGCTCTACGGCCTTCACAAGGAACTGGTTTTCTCCAGCTTCGACCCGACCGGCGCATCGGTCTTGGGACTGCCTATAGAAAAGCTGGAATATGTTCTGCTGGCCCTGCTGGCCATGGTAGTAGTGGTGGCTTTGCAGGCCGTAGGCATAATCCTAGTCATCTCGATGCTCATCACTCCGGCAGCAGCGGCCCTGCAAATCACCCGCAGCTTCGCCGGGGCAATGCTGGCCGCCGCCCTCATCGGAGTTGCGTCAGGCATCTCTGGCCTGTATCTTTCTTATCACTTCAACCTGCCGTCCGGGCCGGTAATGGCCCTGGCAGCTTTCAGCTTCTTCGCACTCTCCATAGTCTGGAAGCAAAAAGCGGTGGGTATATTGCAACGTCAGAGGGCCTGATATGTATGACTTAAGCGGGAAAATCGCCATCGTAACCGGCGCGGGCGGACGCCACGGCATCGGCCGGGCCATAGCCACGCGCCTCGCTGCCGAGGGCGCCAACGTCGCGGTCACCGACGTTCCTCAGAGTCTCGACGCTATCCGCCCAGAGGACCGCCAGAGCGGTTGGGAGGGACTGAACAGCGTCGCTGCCGAAATCGAGGCCATGGGGCGGGAGTCCCTAGCGCTGTTTTCCGACGTCTCCGACAGTGCCCAAGTGGATGACATGGTTGGGCAGGCACTGGCCAAGTTCGGGCGCATAGACATCCTAGTTAACAACGCCGGCTCTCGCCCAGGCAAGGATCGGGTGCTGGTGGTGGAGCTGGAAGAGGAAGCCTTCGACGAGGTAATGCGGGTCAATGTGCGCGGAACTTATCTGGTCTCGCGGTCGGTGGCCCGGCACATGACGGCCAGGGGCGGCGGCGGCAAGATAATCAACATATCCTCGGGTGCGGGCAAGCGGGGCATTGCGCGCTACGCGGCCTACTGCGCCTCCAAGTTCGCTGTCATCGGCTTTACCCAGGCTATGGCTCAAGAAATGGCCCAGCACCGGGTGAACGTCAACGCCATCTGCCCCGGCCTTGTGGACACTGAGAGGGTGGATTATATCGCCGCGGCCTTGGCTCCCGCGGGCGAGTCCAGCGAGGAATATCGCGCTGGGATGATCGCCGACCGCGCTGTACGGGTGCCTATGGGCCGCGTGGCTCAAGGAGACGACATAGCCCGCATGGCCGCCTTCCTGGCTTCCGCTGAATCCGACTACGTAACCGGCCTGTCCATTAGCGTCTCCGGCGGCTCAGAAATGAACTGACCCTTTCCGAAGCGCCCTCTCTCGGCGGGGTAGGCGCCGGGAGCCATCCTTAAAATGTTCGCCTGAGGCCCAGAGGAAAGCCGCGGGCGATTTTCCTTCCTAGGGAACAGGTTCCGGGAACAGGTTCCCGCAGACTAACCCTTCGCCGTCTCTCCGGCGCGCCCAGCCCGGCTAGGAGCGCGAGCTAGATAGAGCAGCGCCGCAGAAGCCAGGTAGCCCCCCACCATCACGATGTACAGCATCTCATAGCTGCCCGACACCGTCCGCAGTACGGAGGCCAGGGAAGGGCCGAGGCCCAGCGCGGCCGTCTGGAAAGGAGAGAACAGCCCCAGCAGCGAACCATAGGAATCGCGCCCATAGTATTGGGCCAGCATCATATTCTCCATCGTCCCTACCGCCCCAGAAAACACCCCCCAAATCAGCGCAAAGACCAACGCTTCGGCCAGGGAGTCCACCATCGTCAAATACGCCAGCAGCGTCCCGGCGCCTATCATCGTCACCATCAGACATCGCCGGGGGGTGAATTTGTCCGACAGGTAGCCCCAGCCGATATTGGCGATAGACAGAACCGTGCCGAAGCTCAGCACGCCGGCAGCGGCGGTAACGCTTAAGCCGGCGCCCTCAACTAGGTACGGAACCAGGCTGAAACCCACGCTGCTGGAGGCTAAAGTGCCTACGCATGCTGTGGCGACAATTAACCAATAGGGGCGAGTGCGCACAGCCTCGCGCACTGTCCAGCTTGTTTCAGAAGGCGGAATGACCGCGCGTCCCAACCCGGCTGATGGCCCTGAACCGGCAAGAGGCCCGCCATCCGGCTGAAGTCCGATATCCTCAGGGCGCCTGCGCATCAGCAGCACTACTGGAATAACCAAAGCAAATGAGAATATCCCCAAGTAGCGAAAGGCGTCCCGCCAGCTCTGGCTGACAGCGATGAGGGCAATGATCTGAATGTTTATGGCTCCGGCAATAGGCCGGAAGGTGGACACCATGGCCAGCGCGATGTTGCGTCGCCGACGGAAAAAGTTGACTGCGGCGGTTCGGGGCACCAGCCCTATCAGCACCGGATTGGAAACCGCTCGCGCTACAATGTAAGCGGCATAGAACTGCCATACCGAACTTACTCCTGCTATCAAGAGGAAACACCCTCCGGCAATGAGCAATCCGGTGGGCATCAGCCAACGAGGGCCGTACCGGTCGGCCAAACGGCCGATGAAAGGCGCAATCAGCCCCGAACACCAAGTTCCGATAGTCGCCGCATATGAGAATGTGCTGATGCTCCAACCGGTATCCTCGCTGATGTATACCTGCACCCCTCCCAGCACTACCTGCGAGACGCCGCTGGCGGCGAAGGTCGCCAAAGATGAGATACCCAGAATCAGCCAGCCGTAGTAGAAGAACGTTTGGGGCCGCCAGTTGAGCAATCGCTTAAACACGGATCGGGACATTCCTTAACAAGTGAACGCCGCCCGTCCCTAAATTCGCCGGAAGGAGGGAATCCGGATGCGGCGGCGGAAAACTCCGTATTGGAATCATACAGCATCCGCCCATAAAGTTCGGGGCTGAATATGATAAATTATGATGTAGCATTATTCGTTCAGTCCCTTAATACCGGGCCGGAGGGATTCTTATGCCCCTCGAACGCTCTCAAGTGGTCCATATAGCCGCATTAGCTCGAATTGGAATCTCCGAGGACGAGATAGACGCCTACGCCGGACAGCTCTCCGACATCATTGACCAGTTCGAGGTACTAAACGAATTGGACACTACCGGAGTAGAACCCACAGGCCATGCCGGGGAGTTGAGGGCAGTGATGCGGGATGACGCTCCGGCAGACTCTCTCTCGCCCGACGAAACTTTGAGCAACGCGCCCCGGCGGGAAGGCGAATTCTTCCGCGTCAAGGCAGTCTTGGAGGAATAGAGCCGACGCCGTTCGCCTTAACCTGCGGAGCCTTAATCCATACCGTTTGCCGTTCCCATCAAATTCCCATCGTCATTCCCGCTTCCATGGGTTTAATTCGCCGGGAAGGGAAGCGCAGGGAGTAGAGCGATTGCCCGACCATAACTGGCTCTCCATTCAAGAAGCCCATGACCTGTTGAGCCGGCGCGAAGTCAGTTCCGTCGAGTTGACCCGCGCCTGCCTGGAGCGCATCGAGGCCGTTGAGGGCATCGTACGTTCCTTCATCACGCTGACGCCGGAATTGGCCCTGGCGCAAGCGGAATCCGCTGACCGCATGCTGTCCGACGGAACCGCAGCTCCATTGACCGGCATCCCCATGCAGATTAAGGACGTTATGTGCACCCAGGGGATACCCACAACTTGCGCCTCGAGAATGTTGTCCGATTACGTGCCGGTCTATAACGCAACGGCAGTAGACCGGCTGTTCCGGCAGGGCGCTGTGATGCTGGGCAAGGGAAACATGGACGAGTTCGCCATGGGGTCATCCTGCGAGAACTCCGCTTTTCACCCCACCCACAATCCGTGGGACGCCGACCGGGTTCCCGGCGGCAGCAGCGGCGGGGCCGCAGCGGCGGTGGCGTCAGGAGAGGCCGTTTACGCCCTCGGCTCAGACACCGGCGGCAGCGTGCGGCAACCGGCCGCCCTATGCGGGGTCGTTGGGCTCAAGCCGTCTTATGGGATGGTCAGCCGTTACGGGCTGGTGGCCTATGCCTCATCTCTGGACCAGATTGGCCCCATCGGGCGCAGCGTTACCGACTGCGCCCTAGCCCTCGACGCCATCGCCGGCCACGACCCCAAGGACGCCACTTCGCTACCCCTACCGGCTGCCGGATTCGCCAGCGGACTAGGCGGCGGCGAACTGAACGGAATTCGGCTGGGCGTGCCGCAAGAATACTTTGCCGAGGGAATTGAGGATGGGGTACGGGGGGCCGTGGAGCGGGCGATAGAAACGCTGGAAACCCTGGGCGCATCCATACTGGAAGTGTCGCTCCCGTCCACTAAGTATACGCTGGCCTGCTACTACATCATCGCCCCGTCGGAGTGCTCCGCCAACCTAGCCCGTTACGACGGGGTGAAGTACGGCTACTCTGACCAGGAAGCCGCCGATATGTGGGGGGCTATGGAGCAGACCCGGCGGCACGGCTTCGGCCCGGAGGTTACCCGCCGCATTATGCTGGGCGCCTTTGCGCTGTCGGCCGGCTATTACGACTCCTATTACCTGAAAGCGCAACAAGCGCGAACAATGATTCGCCGGGACTTCGCCGAAGTCTTTGAAACCGTGGATGCGCTGGTGACGCCCACGTCGCCGGTGGTAGCGTTTCCTCAGGGCACGAAGACAGGAGACCCCGTGCAGATGTACCTCATAGACGTCTGCACCCTTCCAGTAAACATCGCTGGACTGCCCGGCTTGTCGGTGCCCTGCGGATTTTCCGGCGGACTGCCTGTAGGAATGCAGCTAATTGGCCCGCCCTTGTCCGAGCCAACCCTGCTGCGCATCGGCCACACGTTCGAGCAAGCCACGGAATGGCACAAGCAGCGTCCCCCGCTGGGAGAGGCAAAATAAAGAGGCGTTCAGGCTTATCAGTCTGAACGCCTCAAGAGGCGGAAGCCGGTGTCTGCGGCTATGCAACTAGGCCATTGCGGCCCTGCGCTCCCTCTGCGTAGGCCAAGCTGGCCCTATTGCGCTCCAGTTGGGTCAACGGAGGGCCCGAGAGCCAAAAGTATAGGGAAACTGGGGATGCGGCTACCCGGCGAGCTGCTCGGGTTACTGCCCATTTGCCGGCAGGTCCCGGCGCGCCGGCGGCGCCAGCGCCGTGGGATGTCTTATCCGGTCTGAGTGTAGCCATGAGTCCCCCTTGCGAGGTTGAGTTGCCTTTGGAAAATTCCTTTGCGCCATTGCGTCGGCGGGATTCCTGACCGGGGCAGGCTTAACGCCCGCCCCGGTGTCGATTCCTTAGATGGCGAGCTTCCGCCAGACGCCGGTTTCCATCTGATAGTCGGCATAGTCGCCGGACCACTTGGAGACGCGGGCCAGGAGGCGGGCGACGGGGCCGGCGGGCGCCTTGGAGTCCGGCGGCGCGGCCTGGGAATCGGTGGAGGCGGTGTCCAGGGAAACCTTGTCGGGTGTTAGTGTGGCCATTACGGTCTCCTTCGTGGTAGTCCAACCACTTGGTTTATTTACTTACTTATCAGCTTGACAGGCTGTATAAGCAGTAACTAATAATAGATTAGTATATAATCTCTTCTATGTCAAGGGGTTAATAGTGGCTAATATATGATTAGTATGCTAGTATCCCCGAAACCCTGAAATCAGTGGAACAGGGGCTGCAATGGACTCAGTGATGGACTGCTTGGAGCCTTGCCCGCGTTTTGACCGGGCGATAAGCATCCTTAATAAGAAGTGGACCTGCATGATAATCCGGGCGCTGTTGGCCGAGCCGCGCCGCTTCAGCGACATCTCCAAATACGTGCAAGGGCTAAGCGACCGCCTGCTCTCCCAGCGCCTGCACGAACTGGAGAAAGTCGGTATAGTCGAACGTCGCGTGTACGACAGCAAACCGGTGCTGGTGGAATATTCCCTTACTGAGAAAGGTCTATCCTTCCGGCAGGTAGTAGAGGCAATCCAGCGATGGGCCGATGAATGGGAGGCTCATCCGGCTCCGGCCTTCACCTAAGGAGGTTCCCGTTGGAACGCACAAGAATCAGCGACATCATGGCCAGCGACTCGCCCTTGGGAGCCGCACTGGTGCAGGGCTGGGTTAAGACCCGCCGCTCCTCCCGTTCCGTGTCCTTTGTGCAGGTCAATGACGGCTCCACTTTGCGGGATCTGCAAGTTGTAGTAGGCGAGGACAGCCCGGCCTACACCGTCGCCAACTCCCTCAGCACCGGATGCAGCGTCAGCGTAACCGGCCAGGTGGTGGAGTCCCAGGGCAAGGGCCAGCGCTACGAGATTCAGGCGCAGGAAGTCCGGCTGCTGGGAGAAGCAGACCCGGAAACCTACCCCCTTCAGAAGAAGCGGCACACGCCGGAATTTCTGCGGGAGATTGCCCATCTGCGTCCCCGCACCAACACCTTCGGCGCTATGGCCCGCGTCCGGAGCGCCGCCGCCTTCGCTATACACTCCTTCTTCCAAGAACAGGGTTTCCAATACATCCAGACGCCCATCATCACCGCCAGCGACGCCGAAGGCGCGGGCTCCATGTTCCGGGTCACCACCCTCGATTTGGACAACCCGCCGAGGCGAGAGGGGACGGTTGATGCTGCCGAAGACTTTTTCGGCCGGCCCACCTTTCTAACCGTCAGTGGCCAGTTGGAAGCTGAAATCTTCGCCATGGCCCTCTCCAACGTCTACACCTTCGGGCCGACTTTTCGCGCCGAAAACTCCAACACCTCCCGCCACCTGGCCGAGTTCTGGATGGTGGAGCCGGAGGTCGCCTTCTGCGAGCTGGACGGGTTAGCGGAATTGGCCGAGGATTTTCTCAAGCACATCTTCAGTTATGTCCTTGAGAACTGCGGCGAAGATATGGAATTCTTCAACCGCTGGTACAACAACGAAATAATTTCCACGCTGGAGAGCATCATCAACTCCCGTTTCGAAGGCGTCACCTACACCCAAGCCGTTGATATGCTGCTCAATTCAGGAGAGTCCTTCGAGTATCCGGTAAGCTGGGGCGTTGACCTGCAATCCGAGCATGAACGCTACCTGACAGAGAAGCGAATCGGACGACCTGTCATCGTCACCGACTATCCCAAGGAAATCAAGGCGTTCTACATGAGGCTCAACGACGATGACAAGACGGTGCGGGCAATGGATGTGCTGGCCCCCGGCATCGGCGAAATCATCGGCGGAAGCCAGCGCGAAGAGCGGCGGGATGTGCTGACCCGGCGCATGACCGAGGCCGGGCTCAACGAGGCCGATTACTACTGGTACTTGGACCTGCGCCGTTACGGCACCGTTCCTCATGCCGGTTTCGGGTTGGGGTTCGAGCGCACCGTGCAGTTCATCACCGGCGTTTCCAACATTCGAGACGTTATCCCCTTCCCCCGCACACCCAAGAACGCCGAGTTCTAGGACGCTCTCTGTGATTGCCTTTCCCGAACCTTCGGAGCTGTCAGAGGTTCTCGGCCCTGACAGCCCCGTTGCGCACGCCGCTACCGCGCATCTGGCGGCCCTTTACCATGAATCCGAATCTCTGCCGCCGGTCGCCAACAGCTTTCGGGCTTGGGGGGAATCCCGTTCCGCAGATGCCGACACCAGCCCGGATGCCTTCCTTCGGCACACCTGCCTGTCGATACTCTGCCGTCTGATGTCTTACCGCTTTCTTGAGCCATCTCCCTCGAAGCGCGCCCTGTGGGACATCATCAGTGGCAACTATTTCGTTAGCGCCGGTCTGAGCAACTTCCTTTGCGAGGATTTCTTTTCCTGGCCCTACTTTCGCCGATCCATGGGCATCGGCGAGGATACCCAGGCCATCGAAGTAGCCGGAAACCTGCTGGCAGCCCTCAAAGCCTACGATTTCACTGCCCCACCACCAGCCTTGCTGTCTAGCTTGTACCGAGCCTATGCGGGGAAAAGTAACGGTTATGACGAGGGGCCAAATCCTGTCGAGATCCAGAAACTTACGGACAACCCATACCTGACGTGTATCGCTCCTCGCTGTGGTGAAGGCGGCGCGCTGGCGTCCTCCGTCAGCGCCGCCATGGCCGGAAGGCAGGCCCTGGGTCAACATTCTGCCGATGCTATGCTGGACTCTTCAGCGCAGTTTCTTGGCCTAACCTCCGACCCGCTGGCCGCCGGAGTTGCGAGCGTATCCTTTCTGTTCTCGCTGGGGAACTCCGTCCGGGAGCCGCACCCGCCCATACTCATCCCGATCTACTTTGCCGACATCGCCCGAATTCCCGAAGAACGGACGGGAAGCGGCGGCAATCGCGTCTGCGTTATCCGGGCCGCCGGCGACCTTGTTCTACCCGAGCGAGTGGCTGCCGACCCGCTGTATCTGGACTGGTTGCTAGGGCGTCTGCCCAACTACCAGCGCGGCGCAGCCCTGCGACTGAGGGCCCAGCCGGAGGCGGAAGCGCTTTCAGAAGTGCTCAACGCCTGGTACAACTATCTTACGTCTCCCAAGGCGCGAACGCCCATCCCCGACCCCTTGACTCCTGCCGACGCCGATGTCATGGTCGAGGCCGCCCGTGCGCTCATTACCGCCTACATCCGCGGTTTCGGCCCGGTCCCGCTGCACCTCGCTCGCAACGCCCCGGCGCCCTTGTTCGCCGCCCGCCGGGAGTTCGACCTGACTATATGACCGCCTATCAAAAATCCGGTGTCCGTTCTCCGCGCTTTGCCAGATAGCTAACCCACTGGGTTCCCGAGCGTCATTTGACGCTCGTTAAGGCTACTGAATATAATGACCGGCGTCCCGCAGATTCCAGGCATGACCCGGCAGAACCACTACAGCGGGGCCGGAAGGAGCGCAATGACTACTTACGAGGTCGTACTTCACCCCACCTCGGTGGTCGAGGAACTTAAGAAAAACAACATCACCCATGTAGTCTGGCTGCCAGACAGCGAAACAAACTTTATGTACCAGTTGCTCACCGGCGAGCCTTCGCTGGATCTGGTGCCTGTCTGCCGTGAGGGCGAGACCATGGCTATCGCCGCCGGACTGTGGGTCGGCGGAAAGCGCCCCATCGTGCTGATTCAGAACACCGGCATCTTCGAGTCTGGGGACTCCATCCGCGGATTGGGACTCGACATCAACCAGCCGCTGGTGATGCTGGTGGGCTACCGGGGCTGGACTCGCCGGGGTGTAACCACTGATTCGGCCGCAGTGTTCATCGAGCACATACTCCACACCTGGGGTATCAACTACTACCTCATCGAGACCGACGAGGACGCCGACCGCATCAGCGTCGCCATCGAGGAAGCCGACCGTACCCAGAAGCCGGTGGCCGTGCTCGTAGGCACCGAGTTCGGCGTATAAAGTCGCAATTCATCTCTCGACGGAATGTATTGAGTGAGGTGTAATTCCATCCATCCGCAGCCTCACAGAAGGAACTTGAGGAAGCATCCTTATGATTGACAATCAAGAAGCAGTCAAGCTGATAGACGCCAACCGGGGCGAAGCCGTTATCATCGCCACCATGAACGCCAACAACGTTCGCTTTGGCTTGCCTTCGGTCACCACTCAGGAAAACTTGGATATGCCCGTATCGGGCGCCATGGGCAAAGCCTCCAACGTGGCCTTGGGACTGGCCCTAGCCCGGCCCGATCGCAAAATTATGTGCCTGGACGGCGACGGCAGCCTGCTGATGAACTTGGGCGCGATGGTAACCCTCGCCAACAAGACACCCGAGAACCTCTGCCATGTGCTGTTCGATAACGGCGTTTACGCCGTAACCGGCGGGCAGCCCGTTCCCGGCTCCGGCAGGGCCGACTGGGAAGGCATGGCCAAGGCCGCCGGATACGCCGCCACTTTTTCCTTCGATAACCTGGAGGACTTGGCCACCGGCATTGGGGAAGTGATGGCCGCCACGGGGCCTGTCTTTGTCCACCTAGCCATCAAGCCGGAAATCGAGAACACCCCGGTTCAGTTCCGCCAGCGCTCTTCGCGCACTATACAGGTAGCCATCCGCGAGATGCCTGCCATTCTGGGCACCGATTAGTAACGTCCTTCGGACTGACCGGGCGGTACGGGGCAGCTCTTATCCTGCCCCGCCTTATCCTGGCATAAGACCATGACCGCCGAAGATTCCCGCCAATAGCTCGCAGAGAGGGTTAATATAATGCTCGCCGGTTTGGGCAAAGGGCTGCTGCTACGGCTGGGGGCCTACGCCCTGTTTTTGTGGGGCTTCTGGATGCTGTACCAAGCCTTCGAGCGTTCCAGCATCCCCTTTGGAGTCGGCGGCGGAGTTGCCATCCTGGCAGCCATGGGGGCGATGGTAGGTTTCCGCCGCCCGCCCTTTATGGGTTCCGCGGCGCGCCGTGACGATGATGATTCCCATCGCGGCAGCAGTTCCAAGCCGTGAGCAACTCCCCTTTCCATAGGCCGCCATCGCCAGGCATTCCCTATGGCGAAGCGGCGCGGGCCGTGAACTACCACCGGGGCGATGCGCTGGTGGTATCCACCTCTGCGGCGCTACGGGAATGGAGCAAAGTGTCCCAGCGCCGGGATTTGGATCTGGACCTGATGGACTGCATGGACCGCGCTCCCGCCGTGGGGTTAGGGCTGGCCCTAGCCCAGCCGGAACGCAAGGCGCTGATTCTAGACTGCGATGCCACTCTCCGCACCAACTTGGGCGGCCTGGCCACCATCGGAGAATCCCGCCCCTCTAATCTGGTGCATTTCGTGTTCGACGACGCTACTCGCCCGTCCACCTCGGGCGTTCCCATCAAGGAAATGGACCATCTTGACTTAATTCAGATGGCCGTTTCATCGGGCTACAACAAAGCCTACCACTTCGAGCGGCTGGAAGAACTGCTGATTGGGTTGGAAGAAACTATGGCGCAGGAAGGCCCAGTTTTCGTGCTGGTGAGCGTTTACCGCGAGGGCGACTCCCCATCCTTCCCTGAGCGCAAAATGGCCGAAGGTTGGGCCCAGGTGAGGGAGCAACTGGCCGGTCAGGAATAACAAGCGCGCCTGCCCCAAGCTCGCGGAGAGCGGGGCCAGTCTAAGGGGCCGGCCGCACCACAATCTGGTGGGCGACTGTGAAGCCCATCGAAACCTGGCCCTGGGCGGTCGCCACTTCCATCACTCCCAGAAACGGCGTGGCCTCAGCCACTCTAACAGGCTGCTCTGGGATGATTTCCGATTCGGATAGGAATTTCAGCAACTGAACGTCTTCCTCCGGAACTCGATCCACGATATAGGTGCGGCCTGGCTGGGCGGCATCCAGCGACATGGAGTTAGGGGGAATCCTAGGCTCGCCAGTGCCCGGTATGGGCCGTCCATAGGGAGAGCGCTTGGGATTGCCAAGGATCTCCACCAGCTTTTCCATCAGCAACGGCGACATACCATGCTCCAGGCGATGCGCCTCATTGTGGGCTTGGTGTAGCTCCATCCCCAGCAATCTTACCACCATCCACTCGGCCAGCCGGTGCCGCCGGGCAATGTCTTCGCCGCCTTCCATGCCCAGCTTCGTGAGGCGGATACGCTTGTCTGAACCTATTTCCACCAGACGCTGACGGGCCATCCGGCGTATCATGCCCGCCACCGAAGGCACCGATGTTCCTAGCCCTTCGGTGGACGGCAGGCGACGCAATGCATCGGTCAGTTGAGTAATGGTCGGACATTCGCCGTCTTCCCACAATCTGTACAGGCAAAGGAGGTAATTCTCAGTGCCGGGCGACAAGCGATCATGCTGCCCATTGCTTTCAGGCTGAACGTCCTGGGCGGCGGTGGCCTTTCTGGGTCGCGGCATCCAATCCCTCAACGCTGTCGCAGATTTCACCAGAACGGAGCGGTGAAAAAATTATAGCAGAGACGAGGAGCAAATTTGGAACCGCAACAGGAAGCGGGAATCAGCCTATTTGGAGAGCGAACTCCGTCAGTCTGCCGTTCACGAAGAGACGCGCCCGGTGACCCTCCCGCAGTCGCAGACCAACGCTGGCTCCAACCGGGAATTCCGCGATGTGCGACATCAAACAGCGCGCTTCCTTACCCGACGGTAATCGCAGCTTATAGAGGTAGAAAGCGCCCTGAAATTCTCTCTCGACAATCACGCCCAGACCTTTGTCATCCGCGTAGCATTCCAGGCAGTCGGGACGCACCATAATTTCAAGCTGCTCGCTGACAAATTCTCTATTGACGGCGTCCGCCCCTAGCGGAGCGTCCATTTCGCCGGAACAAGCATCGCCCGCGTTGCCAGGCCGGGTCAGCTTCCCTAACTCGCAGGTAATCTGCCCGTCCGCCGCGCATACGGGCAGGAAGTCCACAGTCCCAACGAACTGGGCGGTGAACCTGGATTTAGGGGAGTGGAAAACGGCGGACGGCGATCCGGTTTGCTCCAGTTGACCCTGGTTCATAACCGCCACTTCATCGCCTATGGACATGGCGGCTTGCTGGTCGTGGGTCACGAATACAGAGGTCACTCGGCTCTCATGCAATATGGCTACTACTTCCCTCTGTAATTGGTCCCTCAGCTTGGCGTCCAAGTTGGAAAAGGGTTCGTCCAGCAGTAACACATCCGGCCTCGGGGCCAGGGCGCGGGCCAAGGCCACCCGCTGCTGCTGCCCGCCGGACAGCTCGTGAGGCATTCGCTTGCCCAGCGTCAAAAGACCAACCAGCTCCAGCGCCTCGCGGATGCGTGCAGCACGGTCTGCGCCCTTAGGTACGCCGTAGCCAACATTCTGCTCCGCTGTCAGGTGCGGGAATAGAGCGCCTTCCTGGAAAACCATGCCTATACGCCGCTTCTCCGGGGGGAGTACGCTTCCCGGCGTGCTGACGACTCGCCCACCGACAGCTATCCGGCCTGTGTCGAGGCGCTCAAACCCGGCAATCAGCCGCATCAGCGTGGTCTTGCCGCAGCCGCTAGGGCCGAGCAAGGCCAATATCTTGCCTGAATCCACGGCTAGGTCCAGCCCGGCCACCGCTTCGACCTCGCCGAATCGTTTCGATACTCCAACGCACTCCAGCGCCCGCACACCGGAAACCCCGGGTGTGACGGTCGCTGGGCAACCTTTATCTATGGCTGGCGTATTTACCATTCTATAAAGGGTTTGTTCTCTCAGCGCTCGCGGAGAATGCAAGCGAAAGAAAATATCAACAATTATTGGAAATTTCAGTCAGTACGAACGATGGGCAGTGTAAGCACCAGGATAATCTCTGTCAACCGTATGTGAGGAATATAAGCAGGGCAATCGCATCTGAAATTTCAGACCCATTACTCCTACGGAAGCAGGATACCTGAAGGCGAAATTTCCAGAATTTTTGCCCCAACGATATTCGATTCAGGCCCTGGATTCCCGCCCCCCGTTTTCCCGAGGGGGACGTTTTTTCGCGGTAATATCGGGGGCACGCAGGAATTACGGGTACTAAGCGGCCTATATGCAAGAGCCCTAGGATATAAGCAATCTGGTTTAAGGCCGGCTATCCTTACTTACATATCACGGCAATACTTACATATCACGGCAATTCTCCGTCAGGTAATTCTGTCGTGTATACTTACTCAATGGGTCAGCTTAGGGTCAGTTTAGACAAATTTTGCACAAATTTATTCTCAATTTCTGCAGGCCAGCATCGTGAGGAATCCGGCGGCGGCAATAGCCCGAATTCGCCCGGCGGTGGTATACGCTCCGCCGGTGATATTGATTCCGGCGTTGATAGTTGGGGCAGCGTTGCTACTGCCGCCGATATATCTGGCGGTACGCTCCCTGGGCAGCGGCAGCGAGTTATGGGAACTTTTATTTCGCGAGAAAGTCGCGGGTATCCTAGGGCGCACTCTGCTCCTTGTGGTCGCCGTGACCCTGGGATCGCTGGCCATTGCCCTGCCCTTAGCCTGGCTGACAGAGCGAACCGACCTTCCATTGCGCCGAACGTGGGCCGTGCTTACCTCGCTGCCGCTGGTAATTCCCAGCTACGTGGCCGGGTTCGTGGTAGTGGTGGCCTTGGGGCCGCGGGGGATGCTCCAGGGCGCGCTGGAGGGGCCTTTCGGCATCGACCGCCTGCCCAGCATATATGGCTTCTCCGGAGCAATGCTGACCCTCACTTTTCTGAGCTATCCCTATATGCTGCTCACCATCCGGGCGGCACTGCAGCGGATGGACCCGGCGCTGGAGGAATCGGCTCGCGGATTGGGCCTGGGGCCCGTTGCCGTCTTCTTCCGTGTAGTAGTGCCGTTGCTGCGTCCGGCCATCGGCGCGGGGGCGCTGCTGGTGGGCCTGTATACCCTGAGCGACTTCGGAGCCGTTTCCCTACTGCGCTACGAGACTTTCACCTGGGCCATTTTTTTCCAGTACGAATCCTCCCTCGACCGGACTCTTGGGGCGGGAATGTCCCTGGTTCTGGTACTATTGGCCATGGCCTGGGTAGCGCTGGAGTTTCTCACTAGAGGACGCAGCCGATACTACTCGACTTCGCCGGGAACAACCCGCCCTCCGCCGACGACGCGGCTGGGGCGCTGGCGCTGGCCTGCGCTAGGGCTATGCGCCTCGATAACCGGGCTGGCTCTTGGCCTACCTATAGGCATCCTGATCTACTGGGTTGTGCGGGGCGTAATAGCCGGGGAATCGCTGGACCCCTTGTGGGCGACGGCGCGCAACTCGCTCTACATATCCACCCTGGCCGCTTTGGCGGCCACTGCAGCGGCTCTGCCGGTAGGTCTGCTGTCGGTGCGGCATCCCGGGTTGTTGAGCCGAGCGCTAGAGCGCCTGGGATACGTGAGTTTTGCCCTGCCGGGAATTACCATCGCCTTGGCCTTAGTTTTCTTCGGCGCAAACTACGTCGGAGCCGTCTATCAAACCATTGGGTTGTTACTGCTGGGATATGTAGCATTATTCCTTTCTCCGGCTCTGGGCGCGATACGGTCCACGCTTTTGCAATTGAACCCCCGCGTGGAGGAAGCCGCCCGCGGATTGGGCCGTTCCCCTCTGGGAGCATTCACATCCGTTACCATACCCGCGGCCCGCCCGGGCATCGCCGCCGGCGCATCGCTGGTGTTTATGCTGACCATGAAGGAGCTGCCCGCCACCCTCATCCTTAGCCCTTCG
The DNA here is from genome assembly GCA_965199995.1 of Dehalococcoidia bacterium. GTDB lineage: Bacteria > Chloroflexota > Dehalococcoidia > Lucifugimonadales > UBA3495 > VXOI01. The sequence goes on from OZ241328.1 coordinate 1,767,525, forward strand.
GGTTTCACCACTTTGGCTACGTCGGTTTGGTCGTTTACCTCAGAGGCATTCTTTGCCCGTGCTGCCATGCCGTCCCTGCTGCTCATAATCCTGTCCTGCGTGCCTTTGGCTTTGGTGACGCTGTGGGAGCGGCGCTAATTAAGCCCCGGCTATACCCAAATGACGGGCGTGTATAATCAGGTCTATAATTGGCGCCAGCCCCCGGAATAGCGCATCTTGAGCCCGGCGAGCAGGAATTATGGCGTTGCTCAATTCTCGCAGTCCATTGACGGTTATCTTGCCAGGCAAGCTTATTGACGGCGTTCATACTGCCCCGCAGGAAAGCATGGGCGTAGCTTTCAACGAAACCGGCATCTCCTGGGTGGGAAGGCTAGGGGATTTGGGCAGCGCTCCGGGCGACGAGTCCCGCGAGATTATTGAGCTGCCAGAAACGACGCTGTTGCCGGGCCTGTTTGATCTTCACACTCACACCAATATGCCCGGCGATGGGCGCACCGGCGAGGAAGTCAACCAGGATGACAGCGACGGCGTCCGTCTATTGCGCTCGGCCCGCAATGTCGCCGAGGCCCTGTCTACCGGCGTGACCACTCTATGCGACTGCGGTTCTTGGAACAACACCGCCTTCTCTCTTAAGGACGGACTGGCCCAAGGGATAGCTCAGGGACCGCGAACCCTAGTTTCCGGCCCGCCTCTGACCATATCCGGCGGACACTTATGGTTTATGGGCGGCGAGGTTGACGGCGTCGCTGGAATCCGGGGTGCGGTGCGGGAGCGGGTCAAACAAGGCGCGGACTTCATCAAGGTCGCGGCCTCGGGCGGCAGCACTTTAACCAGCGACCCCTATCGGGCCTCGTTTACCCTTGATGAACTGAAGGCGTTGACCGATGAAGCGCACAATCGCAATCGCCCGGTTCTGGCCCACTGCCGTTGCACCGAGTCCATCAATTTCGCCCTAGACGCCGGGGTAGACGCCATCCTGCATTGCTTCTTCACCGACTCCGATGGCTCATACCGTTACGATGAACCCACCGCCGACCGGCTGGCGGAATCGGAAGTCTGGGTTAATCCCACGATGCACCTAGGGCGCGTGTCCCGGGCCTACCTGCAATCCGTTATGGCCAAGCGCCCTCTCGCTCCTGCCGAGCAAGAGCGCTGGGAGCGATCCAACCGGATGGGCGATACAATGATGGAGCAATTTGAGCGGCTGATTAGCGCCGGCGTGAGGCTGGCCGGCGGCTCCGATTGCGGCTGGGGCAGCTATCCCTTCGGGGATTTTCAGGGCGAAATTATCGCCATGCGCGATGCAGGGCTATCCCCGATGCAGGCCATCCAGGCCGGAACTAGCAGCCCCGCCGCCGTGCTGGGGCTGTCGCCGGTAACCGGCAGCATCGAAACGGGCAAGGCCGCCGATTTTCTGCTGGTAGAAGGTGATCCGCTAGCAGATATTGACGCTCTACGCCGGGTGAAAGCAGTCTACAAGCAAGGGCGGAGAGTGGATTCGGCCCGCCCGGCCATCGCCACAGGCTAACCCCGCTTGAATCTCCGGGGGAACGAGGATGCATCATTGGGAAGTCGGCGGCAACATCAACATCGGCTGGCCTGACTACAACGTTCCGGAACGCCCCTATACCATCGTGGAATTCGACCTCTACGGGCCGGTGTTCCGCGCCAGAGTGTCTGATGCCTCCAGCGGCGGACGGCAGGGCGGCTTCCTCGTGGTCTTCGGCTGTCCCAACCTGGTCCTGGATATGCTGGCGGAGCAGGCCACCAAGAAGTTAGGATTTCAAGTAATGGTATCCGACCTGCGTTGCAGTATCGACGGAAATACACTGCACAGCTTTGACTACGAGTGGTACCCCACGCCGGAGTTCGCTGACCGCCCCGGTGCCCTAGCCCGCGCCATCGCCGAATCGCTGGAAGAGATGGGCCGCAGCGGATGAGAAACGCCGCGGCGACCGGCAGTTGACTTTCCCTATCTTTCCAGCCCCTTTTCTTGAATCCGTCGAACGCCAAGCGTCGCTGGACTATGCCGACAGGCGAATGTATGATTACTCGCGGTACAATGCAACAATTTTCGTCCGAAAGGACGACCGCAGAACAGTGTATCGCAGGAGAGAAGACCATGAAGAAAGTAACCATGGGTGATGTACCGCGCACGATGGCCGATATGGCTCCCCTCGGCAGCGGCGGCCTGATGACCGGAACTCAGGTGTGGCGGCAGGCCATCCTGAACCCGGACGATTCCAATAACTTCAACTTCGCCATTGTTGCCTTCGACGCCGGGGCTCGCAACAAGTTCCACAAGCATTCCGGAGACCAGATTCTGGTCATCACCGAAGGAACCGGCAAAGTCGCCACCGATGACGAGGTAATCGAGGTAACTGAGGGCGACGTCGTTGTCATTCCCGCCGGCGAGAACCATTGGCACGGCGCGCCGGATGACACCTCCATGGCCCATATCACCATCACCGTCAAGGGCAGCCAGACTGAGCAGACCGAAGCGTAACCCCGGCCACGGCACGGCTCTCCATTCCCTCACTAAGGGACGGCAAGACGCGGCGAAGCTGCAATCCAAGGCCCCGGCCGCTCCACCGGGGCCTTGGATTTTCAATTACCGTCGGCGCATGGAAGTCAGTCGCCTTCAGTCTTGACGGGATCCGGCCCGCGAGCGGCGCCGGTCTCGCCTTGGGATGCCTCCGGATTTGTGCGAGGCTCGCGCCGCCGTACCGCCGCGATGCGGGAGCTCAGGTTGGAGTAGACCATCACCAAAGCGAACAAACCGGCTTCTACTAACACTATGGTTGCGCCGGATGACACGTCTACGAAATAACTCAAGTATATGCCAAAGAAACCGCAGACCGCTCCAATTCCCGCCGACAACATCAGCATCCGGGGGAAGCTGTCGGTAAGCATCCGCGCAGAAACTGGCGGTATGACGGTGGCACCGGCTATGAGCAGGACTCCCAGCACTTGCAGCGAGACTACGATAGTTCCGGCCAGCACGAGGGAGAACATCGCCTCCACCCAGCCCGTAGGAACGCCGTAAAACTGGGCAACATCACCGTCGAAGGTTGTGAAAAGGAAATGCTTGTAGGCTAGGAACAACACCAGCGCCACTATTGCAGTCACCGCCGTCAAGGCCACTAAATCCCCGGAAGTGACCCCCACTATGTTGCCGAACAGGGCTGTCTCGAAATCACGGGTGAAGCTCTTGTACCGGCTGATAAGCACAATGCCTACGGCAAAGCTGGCTGTCGTTATCACGCCAATGGCCGCGTCATAGGCTATTTTTCGCTTCTTGGTGGTGAGGGTGATAAGCTGAGCGCACAGAAATCCCCAGACAGTCGAACCGATCAGGAAATTCAGGGACATCACATAGGACACCACTGCGCCGCCCAGAACGGCATGGGCCAGCCCGTGCCCAACATAGGCCATTCGCTTCAGGATTACGTAAACGCCAATGCCGCCGCACAATGCACCGGCCAGAATAGCAGCAGCCATACCGCGGAGGATAAACGGATACGAGAAAGGCTCAAACAATACTTCAAGCATGAATGTGACTGTGCCCCGCGCCTGTTCGGTCTTCTCCCCCGCCGGCATTCCGGCCATAGCGGTGGGGGCTTTCGGCTACTATGGGCATTCCTTCGTAGTGAATCACCGGCATTTCAGCGCCATAGGTTTGATACAAGATTTCGGAGGTTATCACCTGAGATGGCGGTCCTTCCGCCAAGATTCTTCCGGCCCCGTCGTGGGAATGCAAAACGGCAAGCCACGGCAGATGCACCGCAACGGCGTTAATCTCGTGCGTGGTGATAACAATGGTTACGCCCTCGTGGTTAAGATCGTGAAGCAGGTGCATCACGTCGTCTCGAGTCTTCACATCTACGCCCGAAGTAGGTTCGTCCAGCAGCAACAGTGATGGGCTGCTAACCAGGGCACGGGCCAAGAAAGCTCGCTGCTGTTGCCCCCCGGACAGCTCACGGATATGGCGGGCCGCCAAAGGCAGGATTCCCAACTGATCCATCATCCGGTCGGCCAGTTCCTTCTCTTCCTTTCGGAACCACGGGAAGAGCCGGTTTTCCATGGTTCGGCCCATCATCACCACTTCCCGAACGGTGACGGGAAAGTTCCAGTCAATGGTCTCCAGTTGCGGCACATAACCAATACGGGGCCGCTTCTGCGAAATTCCAATACCGTCAACCAGCACTTCGCCTTCGTAAACATCCACTGCGCCCAGCATCGAGCGGAGCAGCGTGGTCTTGCCCGAGCCGCTCGGCCCCAGTAGCCCCACGAAATCGCCCCGCATTACCTGCAAGTCAACCCGGTGGAGTACCTTTTGTTTTTCGTAGCCGCAGGAAAGTCCGTTTACTTCTACCAGCGGGATGCCGGAACGGTATGCGTGCGGAATAGGATGCAGCATAGATTAGGTTAACCCTTTCCCTGAAAATACCTTCTTCTAATATACCCAGTTCATCTGCCGGCTTGCTGTTCTTGAACAACCGCCAGGCTCTAATGATGATGGGGGTGTCCTCCGGGAACCCTCGTCATCTCCGGGGACAGCGGCACCGCGCGATGGTGCTGGTCAGCTTCCTCTCGCTGTGGTTCCCCGCCGTTGACCACACCCACCAACTGAGCTGAGACAAGTTGGGCATAGAGACCCTGCTGCTCCAACAATTCCTGATGGCTTCCTTGTTCCACCGCTACCCCCTCGTCCAGTACCACGATGCGGTCAGCATTGCGGATGGTAGAGAGCCGGTGAGCGATAACCAGGGTAGTTCGTCCCTGCATCAGGTTTTCCAAAGCCTGCCTCAGTTGGCTCTCGCTGACGGCATCGAGATGGGAAGTAGCCTCATCCAGTATCAGCACCGGCGCGTTCTTCAGCAGGGCGCGCGCAATAGCGATGCGCTGACGCTGCCCGCCGGATAGCTGCATACCCCGCTCGCCCACTAGAGTGTCGTATCCGTCGGGGAAGGCCGTGATGAAGTCGTGGCAGTTCGCCTGTCGCGCCGCCTCTTCCATATCGGCATCGGAGGCGTCGGACCGGCCCAGCAGTATATTTGCCCGTATGCTGGCGTTGAACAAGTAGGTGTCCTGCGACACGAGGGCAACTTGATGGCGCAATCCATCCAGCTTGAAATCGCGGATGTTGTGTCCGCCCAGTTGAACCGACCCGGCGGAAGGGTCCCAAAACCGCATAAGGAGATTGGCGCAGGTGGTCTTACCTGCCCCGGAACGGCCAACCAGGGCCACGGTATGCCCCTGCTCCGCTACGAAGCTGACTTGGTTAAGCGCCTGGGGTTCATTGGGGCCATAGTCAAACTCGACGGCATCGAATACTACGGAGGGCGCCGCTACCTGATGTCCGTTTTCGGCTTCGTGGCCGTCGCCGGGGGGATGTACGCCCGGCCCGTCCGCCACCGGAACCGGCTCGTCGTGAATGGCAAACAAGCGACGCGACGCCGCCAAGGTTTCCATCAGTTGCTTCATCGTGCGCGCTATATCTGAAACGGGAGCGAAGGCGGCCACCGAGAGCACTACCGCCAAAATCAGCTCAGGCCTGGAGATATTGCCGTTGGTCAGCAGCCATACGCCGATGGTCAATACTACCAGCCCGCCCAGAGCCGTCATCGCCTCAATGAAGCCTATCTGAAAAGCGCGCTCCTTGAGAAATCTAAGCTGGAAGTGAGCGAATCTCCAACTGTTGGCCGCCATTTCAGCGGTTCTGGCCCGGCCTTGTCCAAAGGCGGAAATTTCCCGCATTCCCTGGATGCTGTCCACCATGTGGGCATGCACATCGCCCAACTGGTGCCGCAGTTCCTCCCCGAGCCGCTCGGAGCGCTTCTGGGCGAAGAAAGGACTGAGGGCCACCGCCAGCAGGAAGGGGGCCACCGCCAACGCCATGGGCCAGGCAATGACAGCCAGCACCGCCACCACCACGCCCGGCACCACCACGGCGGTGAAAGCCGGCGTAATCGTGTGAGCGAAAAAGAATTCCACGGTCTCCACGTCGCCGCCAACTACGCTAACCAGGTCGCCGGAGCGCCGCCTCGTCATATACGCCGGAGCGAGAGGGTCCAGCTTGCGATACACGTCCACCCGCATCTCCGCCAACAGGCGAAAGGCCAGGTCGTGCGCCACCCAAGATTCAGTCCAGACGAAGAAGGCCGCCAGCGGCGTCAGCACGGCCAGTAGTATCAGCAGCAAGGTCAAGTCGCCGCCGGTGATGACCTGCCCCACCAGTAGCGCGCTTACGACGCCAACGCCAATAGCCGTGCCGTGGTGAGCAATACCCAGAAGGAAGGTCAGCAGCAACTCTGCGCCCCAGGGGCGGACCAGACCCAGCAATCGCCTCCAGACCGTGAAGATGCCTAGTACAGCCTCACCGTCTCGGGGGTGATGCCCTTCGTGGCCGTCGCGGGATTGGGGTGCGGCATGATGGTGATGTCCGGAACCATCGTGCCCCGGCCGGGGCATAAAGGCTTCGGCGTCAGGCTGGGGGTCATGGGAGTGTTCAGTTGAAGCGTGGACGTCATGACGCCGTTCGCGCTCGTGACCGCCGTCCCTGCCATGGGCCTGCGCGGAGGGGCGCCGATGGCCGTGTTCGTGTTCTTCCTCATCCCGGCGCGTTTGCGGCCTTTCATGATGGTGATGACCGTGACCCTGATGGGCGGTTTGCGGCATAAAGGCCGACACGTCAACCTTCGGGGCCGCGGGCTGACCGTCCTGGCTCGGCTCGTGGGAAATCTGAAAGTCGAAATCCAATCTTTCTTGCTGCTGAGCCATCAGCTCCGCATAAAGGCCGCCGGCGGCCACCAACTCAGCGTGAGAACCTGACTCCACCAAGCGGCCCTCATTCAGCGCCAGAATGCGATCGGCGTTAACCACGCTGGAAAGGCGATGGGCGATTCTCAAGGTTGTGCGGCCCTCTATCAGCCGGTCAAGAGCCTGCACAATCACGGCCTCATTTTCGGCGTCCACGCTGGACAGAGCCTCGTCTAGAATCAGAATCGGGGCATCCTTGAGCAGAGCTCGGGCGATGGCTATGCGCTGTTTCTGACCGCCGGACAGCCTAACAGCCCGCTCACCTACCATCGTTTCATAACCCTGCGGCAAGTGGCGGATGAATTCGTGGGCATTGGCGGCCCGCGCCGCTTCCTCCAGTTCCGCCTGAGTCGCCTTCGGATTCCCGAAACGCAGGTTTTCGGCCACGGTGCCGTGAAAGAGATAAGTATCCTGCGTAACCACTGACATCTGTCGGCGCAGTTCCTCCAGGGGTATATCCCGCACATCCTTTCCGCCCAGCCGAATCACGCCCCCTTGCGGGTCGAAGAATCGCAGCATCAGCCAGACGATGGTTGATTTGCCCGCGCCGCTGGGGCCTACCAGTCCCAGGGTCTCGCCTTCGCGCAAGGTGAAGGAAAGGTCGCGCAACGCCGGGCGTCGGCCGTGGCTGTAGGCATGATTAATGTTCTCGAAGGTCACTTCCGGCTTGAGCTGGGCGGAGGCCGTGGCCTCTGCCCTAGTCGTCTTGCCGTCCTCCGGCTCCCGCACGGTTACCGGCGAATCCATAATAGCGAATATCCCTTCCGCAGAGGACATAGCCATGACACCATCGTGGTAAAGCTGCACCAATTCCCGAAGCGGGCGGAAAACCTCCACGCCCAGCATCAGAACAATCATCAGTGCCCGCAGCTCCATGTCGCCGTCAGCCACCCGCACTGCGCCCCAGCCCAAAGCAACCGCCGCGCCGCCAGTGATGCCCAGGATAGTCAAGGCCCCTGTGGCGGCATTGGCCGCCAGCACGCCCATGGTGGTGCGGAACAGGTCGCGAGCGCGCTCCGCCAGCAGTTCCCCGCGGGCGCGGCTCTGCCCGAAAGCCTTGAGCGTGGACAATCCTTGCACTGCGTCAAGAAAGTCGGCCCCCAGCGCGCCGTAGGCATCCCGCCGGGCCATACTGCGTTCTCTATTCCAGCGATGGAACAGGTTGGGAATAACCAGCGTAACGAGGGCAAACCCCAGGAAGATGAGGCCCGTCCAAAAGTCAATGAGGGCCATGAAGACGAAGATGACCACCGGGGCCACCGCCGCAACAATCATCTGGGGCAGGTAGCGCCCGAAGAAGGCTTCCAGCCGCTCCACTCCTTCAGCCATGGACATTAGGGCGTCGCCGGTGCGAGAGGAATCGAAGTGTCCAGGCCCCAACGCCAGCGAATGCTCATACAGCCTTTCCCGCAGCTTCACCTTCACTATGCTGGCAGTGTGGTGGCTCATTACCTCCTGGAGATATTGCAGACCGGCGCGGGCCAGTATGAGGCAGACCATAATGATCAGCGGCCCCGTAAGGGACTCGAAGGTGGCGTTGCCACGCACTACTTCCACGATGATGACAGCGGCAACGGCCAGCCGAGCCACGCCCGCCGCCACCGCCAGCATACCCACTACGGCGGATATGATGATGCGCCAGCGCACGTCCATAGCCAGCGACAGCAGCCTGGGATGAAGATACATGACTACATCTCCTTCGTAATCGGGGGATCATCCCGTTTTGACTCTGTCGGAGCAGGCGCGAACTACTGCGGGTAGACCGCGCTGCTGTCTCCTTCAAACACCGGGCTTACGTCAATACTGTCCAGAGCGTCGGCGTTGCCGCCTAGCGCCGGTATAATTATCTGTATGTTCCGGCGCATCAGCCCCAGATACGAATGCTGTGGGTCGCCGGGAGCGCCGGGAAGGTCGTCATCCGCCAGCTCGTCTATGTAGACGGTGTTGCCTTCGCGGGCGATGGTCTCCAGCACACCGCTGGGGAACTCCTCTGACCCGAAAATCGCGGGCAACCTCAGCTCCTTAATCTGGTCAATTATGTCGGCAATCTCCCTTGCCGACGGCTCGGAAAAACTGGAGGGCTGGATTGCGCCGGTCACTTCCAGGCCGTAGGCCAAGGCGAAATACGCCCATGAATCATGGTAGGTCAGCAGACGCCTGTTCTCCGGAGGTATCGTAGCCACGGCCTCCTTAATAGCGGCATCCAGGCTAAGGATGCGCTGGCGGAACGCTTGCAGATTTCCATCGTAGTAGTCCGCATTGTCCGGGTCCAGAGAGGCCAACTGCGCCTGCGTCAGCTCGGCGTATTTCAGACTCAGATTGGGGTCCGGCCACAAATGCGGGTTAGGATGGCCCTCGGACTCTGGGAAGCTGAAATCGAACTGCCACTGCTCCCGGGTTATGGTGTTATCCCCCAAGAGCAGAATAGGGGCGCTTTCTTTTTTGTTGGCTTCGGCCAGATTCAGGGTCGGTTCCTCCAAGAACAGCCCGTTGGCGATGACGAGGTCTGCATCGGACATCACTCTGGCCAGAGACGGCTGCGGCTCAAAGACGTGGGAGTTGACGCCCTCGGGCACCACTCCTTCCAGTATGATACGGTCCCCGCCGATGTTCTCTACGATGCTGGTGATGGGAGAAACCGTGGTTACCACCTTTAGCTTTCCTTCATCGCCTTCTTCGGAGTTGCACCCCATCGTAGCGGCGGCCAGTAACAGAAGCGACAGGGCCAACCCAAAGCCTAGGAATAGCTTTGACTGTTGTGAAATCATATAAATAAACCTTCATACTCGAGAGTCTCCGACTCCCAGTTGTTGCGCGCTTTCCACACCCCCTCCCTGACAGCCGGCGCAAACCCCCGATATGGAAAAATGTTCAATATCGGGTATAAACCCGAACTCCCGAACCAGGGTTTCGCCAAATTCCAGGAGGTAGTGGGGGCTAAGATTGAATGCGCCGCTACATACGCGGCATACCATATGGTGATGCCGGTCATCGGGCAGGGTCAGCTCATAGTGGAGTCTGTCGCCGATTTCCACCTCGGTTACCACGCCGGCGTCCCGGAAAAGGCGCAACGTGCGGTAAACGGTGGCTATGTCCATGAACTGGTATGCCTCCCGGGCGCGGCGGAATACCTCGTCCACCCCCATGTGCTGCCTGCCTTCGGCCATCACGGAAAGCACCAGCAAACGCTGGGGGGTGAGCCTATGCCCCTGAAGACGTAACCTTTCCAGAGCCTGATCGTGATGCAAAGCGCAACCCTTAGCAGTTGCAATTATTTGCTAGAAACAATTGTAGCTTTCTAAAGAGCAAAGTCAATTGGGAAAACGGGAGACTTTCGCCGGATGGCTTCTGCCGGATAGTTCAGGCGGATGGCTTCAGGCGGCGATTCGGAGGATGTCATACATATGACGGTACAGCCGGAAGGCCTCGCCAAGCAGGGCGCCTATCCCGCCGCCACTGGGGCGCACATGCTCAAAGGCCAATACCTCGGTGTATCGGACATCGCCCCGGGCTTCGGTTGCGGCCAGCAGGCGGCGAGACTCGGCGGCAGGAACCAGCCGGTCGTGACGGTCATGCAAAATCAGCAGGCGGGCGCGAAGGTTGTCTACGTGGGCAGAAGGGGAAATCGCCTTTAATTCCGACTGAAAGTCTCCCGGCAGATTGGCATACAGGCCGGCGGCAGCCTCCGGGGTTGTGCCGTCTAGCAACGCGGCTACCGTCTTGGCTCGCTGGGACAGGGCGTCCAGTTCCGCCGGAGTCAGCGCCTGGTTATCCATATAGTGGCGAGTCAGCGCCTCCGCATCCGCCGGCTCGTCTAGCGTTTCAATCAATTCGTTTGCCAGAACCCTCATAGTCAGAACGTCCGGTTCCCACGGCGTGCGTTCCCCGTCGTAGACCACTGAGCGCGACGCCGCCTGGAGCAGAAGCGATTCGGCGTCGAAGTAAGGCCCGAACGCATTAACGAAGTGCACTCTATCTTGAATGCGTGGGTCGGCGGCGGCCACCAACGCGAAGGAGGCCCCGACGCAGAATCCGCCCAGCCCGATGCGTTCTGGATCCACGTATTCCCGTTCGCTGAGATACAGGAATGCCCACACCAGATTGCCGGTCTCCGCAGGCTCGATGTTGGCTTTCAAGGCCATGCTGGGAGACCAGTGGAACATCGTCACGTAGCCCGCCCGGGCCAGGGCGTTGCCTAGGTTCACGACGTCTGGGTCGTCCCGCCCGGCGGCATTGGCCCCTAGGAACAACGCCACCGCGGCCCGTGGTTTGCCGTCGGGATTGCGGTAAACATCGGCCACAGTGGTGCCGTCCGAGGACGGGTAATGCGCCTCGTGGCGCAACGGCTCATCAGTAAACCAGGCCTGCGGCTTGACGGGAAGCTCCAGCACCTGGGTCACAAAAAGGGCCGTATGGAAACCCGCGCGGCCTTGGGGGGTCAGCGCGATAAAAAGCGTCAGCAAGGCGCCCAGCACCACCAGGAACTGGAACAGCCAAGATGCTCCCTTGCGTACTCCGCAAAGAATCACCGCCCCATCTTCTCGCGCGTCAATACTAGAACCGGAAACCGGTCTGCCTTGTCCCTTACCACTTGTCCCTTACCACCGGACTATACCCGAACGGCCCGGATCATGAATACGGAGACTATGCGCGTTGCAGCCATGGCCAAGAATACTATGGGCCAGGGACTGCCGGTCATGTCAAGCACCACTCCGAACACGATGGCCTGGGCGCCGGCGTAGAGGTAGCCGTGGGCATCCAGCACTCCCGATGCCGTTCCGGCCATTCGGCGTCCGCCCATATCCACCGACACCGTAGACATAGGCGACATTCCCATCGCCACTCCCCCGGCCAGCAGCAAGGCCGCGCCCAGAATCTCGTTGGAAGGCGGCACCAAGGCGATGACAGCGATTATAACGGCGCTGGCAATGCAGGAAGAGATTACCAGAGGCCGGCGCTGGCTATTCAAGAAATAATCCGAAATGAACCCCGACAAGGGTGGCGCTATCAGATAGCCCACCGGCAACAGCACGGTGACCAGCACGGTGGTCTCGATGGACAACCCGCCGACTTCGGAATAGTAGATAGCGACCCAGGTAGTCAGCCCGTATCGAACGACATTTTCCAGCCCCTTAACGTGGCAGGCCAGCAGGAAACGGGAGTTGGTCATCAACACCCGATAAGGCCCCAAGCCGCGGAGTTTTTCCGCCTCTATGGCCTCCGGGGTGGCGGACACCTCGTCTTCTTCAACGTATTCGGGGTATCCCAAATCGGCAGGCCGGTCGCGCACCAGGAAATAAAACGCCACGCCCAACACGCCGGAAATGAAGGGCAGATAGCGGAAGGCCGCGCGCCAGCCCCATTCAGACCCGACCCACCCGGCCAGCGCCCACATCAACAGCATCGCGCCCCCGGAGGCCGTACCCACGATCCCGAGGGCAATGCCGCGATGGCTGCGGGGCCACCATTGGGAAATCATGCTCATGGCCGGGGCCCAGCAGGCGGCGTTCACAAAGCCTGCCAAGCCCAGAGGAATGGCCATTGTCAGAGACGAGGTGGCGAAACTGGTAACACAATTGAATACGGCGGTCAGCGCCGCCCCCAGCATTACCCACAGACGCAGCCCAAAGGCTTCTGCCATTCGTCCGTGAACCACATCTCCCAGCGCGAAGCCCCAGAACAGCATCGCCCAAATAATCGCAATTTCGACATTGCTGAGAGACAGCTCATCCTTCACCAAGGGTCCTAAAGGATAGAGGCTGAACCGCCCTAGGTAAGCAAATAGGTAGAACCCTGCGAAGGCCAGCAACACCCGCCACTTGAACACGTGGTAAGCACGGGGCAAGTCGTCAAATCGAACTGCGTTAATGCTGCTCATCTTCTATGGCATCTGGGAGGGGATTGGCGAGGTTAAAAAGTCCCCCAAATTGGCAGACCCGGGCAGCCGAGCGGCTACCCGGGTCCAAGTACGCAATGTTGACCGCCGAAGCCCGAAGGGTTAGTTCGCGGGAATGGCTGCCCTAGCGATGCTAACAAGCTCTTCGTTAGAAGCCTCCAGGTCGATGGGATCGCCGTGGGGCTGAGGGACATCAAAACCGGTCTTGCAGTAAAGCTCGATGCGGTTCCCTTCCGGGTCAAAGAAATACATCCCGAAGGCGTTGCCGTGGCTGACGATGCGGTCAATTTCGACGCCCTCAGCCTTAATCCGCTGGTGATATTCTTTCAGGTCATCCAGCGCCGGGACGATGAAAGATATCTGCTGAATGACCTTGGCGTCCCCGGAGGTGACGCGTCCCTTCATCAGCACGAACTCGTGGTGTTCGCGCACCGGGTCGGAGCTAAGGAAGGACATTCCCCGTCCCTCCAAGTCCTCATCGGCAATTTGCAATCCCATCACGCGGGTGTAGAAGTCGCGCTGCTTCATAATGTCTTCGGCATAGATGCCGACGTGTCCCAATCCTTCTATCTTGGCCACCGCCGTCTCCCTGATGCAGCATTGCCAACGGCCCTGCTGCTAAAATTTCGATGATTATACACCATTGTCTTCTACGCCGGGATTAAAAATACCCGTCAAGGGGAACCATTGGCCAGATTCACCGCCAACTGCGCCAGGGTGCGGGCCGGGGTGCCGGTCGCTCCCTTGACCATGTAACCCGACGCTTTCTCGGAGGTCGAAGTGCCGGCGATGTCCAAGTGCGCCCAAGCCGCCCCGTCAACGAACTCCTTAATCAGCAGCGCGGCGGTAATAGAGCCTGCCTGCCGTCCCCCGCTGTTCTTCATGTCCGCAACATCGCTGCGAATCAGCTCTTCATATTCTTCAAACAACGGCAGTTGCCAGAACTTTTCGCCCGTCTGCTTGCCAGCCTGGACGACCTCGCTGATGAGAGCATCGTCATTGCCCATCACCCCAGTGCAAACCTTTCCCAGGGTGGTGACCATCGCGCCGGTCAGGGTAGCGATGTCCACAAGGCGAGTAATCCCGCGCTGACGGGCGAGACAAAGGGTATCGGCCAGAACGAGGCGGCCCTCGGCGTCAGTATTGATAACCTCGATGGTTTTGCCGTTCATCGCCCGAACCACGTCGCCGGGACGCTGCGCAGAGCCGCTGAGCATATTCTCAGTAGCCGCCACCATGCCCGTTACGTTGATGCGCGGCTTCAGTTGAGCGATGATTTGCATGGCAGCGATGACCGATGCCCCGCCGGCCATATCGCCCTTCATAGCCTCCATTCCGGCGGCGGGCTTAATGGATATGCCCCCAGTGTCGAAAGTGATGCCCTTTCCGATTAAACCCAAATTGTTGCCAGGGGTTTCAGGGTCGCCTTCGTAGGTGAGGATAATGAGCTTGGCCGGTTCGTCGGACCCTTGGGCCACGCCTATGAAAGCGCCCATGCCCATTTCTTTCATATCGGCATTGTCCAGAGCCTCAAATCCGAGGCCATATTCCTGGGCCACCCGCCGGGCAACCTCGGCCATAGCCGCGGGGGTCATGGTGTTAGCCGGTTCGTTGACCATATCGCGGGCAATCATGGTTGCTTCCGCCATTGCCCGCCCCTGAACGACCCCTTCCCGGAGGGCTGTGGCTCGTTCCTCGTCTCGCTCCGCGATGGTTAGCTCGGCGAATCCGTCGTCCGCATCGCCGCCGTTGGTGTGATAGCGGTCAAAGCGATACAAGCCCAGCAGCGCCCCCTCGGCGATGGCCCGGCCCGTGTCCTCTGGCGAAAGACCTCCGGAACCGACTCCGTGGGCAATGGTCACGGCCTCTTCAATGCCCCGCCGCTGGAGAAAACGCACCGCCTCCGACGACACGCGTCGGACGGCATCGGCGTCAAAGTCTTCCCGGTTGCCTAGCCCGGCGACCAAAACACGGGCCGGCCCAATCTTGCCCATGGTGTGGAGCAAGGTCATCTCGCCCTGCTTGCCCCTGATTTCGCCGTCCTCAATCAACCGGCAGATGGCACCGTCGAGGGCCTGATCCACCGCGCCCGTCGCACCGGCGGGTTTGTTCACCCCACTAAACAAGTTGACCACGAGTGCGGGAGTGGCGACTGTCGTAATGTCTATGGTCTCTACATTAATCTTCACTTCGTATTGCCTCAGGTTGGGTAAGTGTTGCCAAGGGTAAGTGTTACCAAGAGGGTAATGGATTCGGTTTCTCGCTGCCAGCAGGAGCCGGGGCGGCTTATCTCCCTTCCCAAGCCAGTACTTGCCGGAGCGCTAGGGCTATATCTCCCGAAGTATCTACGACAATGTGCGGACGCTTCACCGGCTCCCAGGACGGGGCCATTCGTGAATATATAGCCCACCCGGCATCCGACCATGTTTCCAGGTCCCGCCCTGCCTCCCGGTCGCGCAGGCGCTGCCGCACTGTATCCGGCAGCGCGGTAACCACCACAACGGCCAAAGGAACTCTCCTCCTTTCGGCTATGACGTAGACTGGGGAGCGGTTCCTCTCCGACAGGTTGGTGGCGTCGAAAATCAAGGGGTAGCCGCGCCCCAGAAACTCATCCAGCAGACGGTGGCAGCATTGGAATACACGCGCGTTCTCGCCGGGGGTATATTGAGGCTGCGGCACAAGAAATTTGCGCACCCGGTCGGATTCCAGCCTCAGAAACGGGCTGCGGGAAGCAACTTCTTGGGCAAAGGCGCTCTTCCCTGTGCCGGGCAGGCCGGCCAGCATCAGCAGCCTGGGGCTTCCGGGGCGAAGGCCGGCGGCGCGGGCGTCGGACAACAGCAATTCCCGCAGGCGAGCCGCATCGCCGTCAGGAGAAGGACGTTGCGAGGAGGAATCCATCGCGGCATTCATGCCGCTAACTACTCGTGTCCGAATACCACCGGGAGTTCTCGTCTCCGTGGCTGGCCATGCCCAAGCGGCTGCGGCGATTCGCCTGCGCCTCCAGTACCGCGGGGGACAGCAGGAAGGCCACCGACGCTAGAATCATCAACCCCACCGCAACGAATCCCAAATCTACCGGCAGGGACAGGGCGGTTATGACAATGAGGATGGAGGTAATCACCGCCAGGAGGCTAATGCGCAAAAGCCGCGGGCCGACTTTCAGAAAGACCGCAGTGGTTATAGCCAGCGCCAGAAAGATACAGGCACGGGCAGTGTCCGACTGCTGCATCCGCTCGGCGTGATCGCTCCACAGCCCCCCCGACCAATTCAGAAACAGCACCCACGAGGTGAGGAAGGGAAAGGGAAGGGCGGTCAGCGAAACCAGAAGCCAGTCCCGCTTCGCTATCTTCACCACTACGTTATATACAATCCACATGGAGAAAGGCACATAGCCCACCAGCAGGAAGAAAAGCGCGATGTTGAAAGGAAGATGCCCGGCGGTCAGCAGCGTCCAAGCCCCATAACCTAGGGCAATCAGCGACAGCAGCCAAGAAATGGCGGGAGCGGCCAAGGTGTAGCCCATCCAGGTGTAAGACCACTTGCTGGGGCGACCGGCCCGCCAGTTGCGCCAGGTAACGAAGGCGATGCCCAGCAGAACCAGCGATACAAGGAAGTAGTGGCTCCAAAGGTGCAGGGCAAACAATGCAGCCAGCAGGAAGTGCGGAAACATCGCCAGCACGACATCCCGCCATACTCCGGTGCTGTGGACAGCATACATCCGGCTGGCCAGAGTCCGGGGCGCGCCCATCTCCTTTACCGCGTAGTTCAGGGCGGTTTCGCGGTCAAGTCCCTGGGCCTCCAGTTCGGCTGCCTTGTCTTCGATGTGGGCCTGCAACTCCTCCAGTATCTCCCGCTCATGCTGCGGGTCAAGGTGGAGTCTTCGCGCCAGAGAGTTGAGGTAATTGTTGATTGGGCCCGGCATTATAACAATGCCTCTACGGTCGGCTATTGGGTTCCTGCCGGCATTATGGCATCCATAGCCCGGCTGAAACGCTGCCACTCACGCAGGCGGTCGTTCAGCGCCTGCCGTCCTTTGGCAGTGATGAGATAGTAGCGGCGGCGCACGCTATTGGGCTTGTCTTCCCAGCGGCCTTCGATGAGGCCGGCGCGCTCCAGCCGGTGCAAGGCCGGGTAGAGCGTGCCTTCCTTGAAGGCGAAATAGCCGTTGCTGCGTTGGTTGACTTCCTTCACTATCTGATAGCCATACATAGGTTCGTCTTGCAGCAGGGCCAGCAACAAGGTATCCGTGTTTCCCTTAAGTAATTCTTGCCGTTGCATTCAATTTACCGCTGATGTGGTTCCGCTCCGAGTCTACGACGGTATGGAACGACGGTCAACCGCTTACCGCGGACAAGGCGGCGCGAATGATCCAGAGTATGACCAGCACTATCATCGGGCTGAAGTCTAGCCCGCCCATATTGGGCAGCATTCGCCGGATTGGGGCCAACACCGGTTCTGTTATCGAGGTAACCGTGCCGTCCAGAGTCACCAGCCATTGCGGATGCGGAGGGCGTATGAAATAGACCGCAAAGGAAAGAATGACCCTGGCGAAGATGAACAAGGTGAAGAGGATAATAATCCAGTCAATTATTGTGTATAGCATCTCAAGACAGGGCGGCCGGCCTAGCTTTGCCCAAGCTGAACCGACTTCTTAAAGGCGGAGTCCACGGCGGCGACGATGGCGGCGGGGACGCCCTGCTCCTCCAGCACCCGGAGGGCCTCGGCCGTAGTGCCGCCCGGGGATACTACCATATCCTTGAGTTCCGCTGGATGCCTGCCCGTCTCCATAACCAGTCTGGCGCTGCCGAAGACCGTTTGCAGAGCCAGCGTTCGCGCCATGTCTCGGGGCATACCGACGTATACACCGGCATCAATCAGGGCCTCGATAAACAGAAACACGTAGGCCGGGCCGCTGGCGCTCAAGGCAGTAGCCATGTCCATGTACTTCTCGTCGGAAACGTATATTTCCTCACCGACGCTGGACAACACCGCCTTGGTCATTTCGCGCTGGGGGGCGCTCACACTGGGGGAACAAGTCCAGAGGGTCATACCGCTACCCACTTGCGCGGGCGTGTTGGGCATTACCCGGACTACTGCGTCATGGGACAGCCCTTGCAAAAGGGTGGACATCCGGGCGCCGGCAATGATGGACAGGGCGGCCTGCTCCGGCCTGAGACTGCCGCTTAGCTCGGCCAGCACAGTTCCCATATCCTGGGGCTTAATAGCCAGCACTAAAAGGTCGGCGCCGGAGGCGGCTTCCAGATTGTCGACTACCGGCGATATGCCGAATTCCCCTTTCAGGAACGCCCGGCGCTCGGCCACAGGCTCGCCTATCAGTATGTCGCCCGGGGCGGCCAGCTTAGCGGCCAGTACGCCATGGACAATGGCTTCGGCCATTTTGCCGCCGCCGATAAAGGATAGCTTCATATGCCTCATTCGTCCCTGATTCGAGAATTCCAGTGCCAAGAATTATAGCACTGCGGGAAACTCCCAATGGAACTCCTCTTTCAGGGTCTAACAGCGAACCGGCTAGAAGTCGGCCAGTCCGTCTCCCTTAACCAGGGCAACCGCGAGGCGGATGGACTCCAGCATACTGGCGGGAGACGCAATTCCCTGACCAGCGATGTCGAAAGCGGTGCCATGGTCCACTGAAGTACGCACGAAGGGCAGTCCCAGATTTGCGGTGATGCTTTCCTCAAACCCATAGACCTTGACCGGAATATGGCCTTGGTCGTGGTACATAGCCAGTACCGCGTCATAACGGTCTTCCGCGGCGTGGTGGAACACAATATCGGCGGGAATGGGGCCGAAGGCGTTGATTCCCTCGGCTCGAGCCGCATCCACCGCCGGCGAGATTTCCTCAGCCTCCTCGTTCCCCAGCAGTCCGCCGTCGCTGCCGTGGGGATTGAGCGCGGCGGCGGCGATGCGGGGCTGGCTGAACCCGAATTTTACGAAAGACTCGTGAGTGAGGCGCAGATAGTCCAGGATACGGTCTTTTTTCACATAGTCGCAGGCCACCCGGAGAGAGCGGTGGGTGGTGAGATGAACGACGCGCAGATTGCGGGCCATGAGCATAGTGGCCACAGTGCGGGTTCCCGTAAGCTCCTGAAGCAGCTCCATGTGGCCGATGGACTTGTAGCCGGCCAGGCCTGCGGCTTCCTTGTTCAGGGGCGCGGTCGCCAACCCATCCACCACGCTGGCCGCCGCCAACTCTCCGGCGCGGGTCACCCACTCCATGGCCGCCTTGCCGCAAGCCGGGTTAATCTCGCCGACGGTGATGTCTTCCGGGTTCAGGTTGCCGATGTCCACCACGTCAATGACGGCGCTGTCCTGTCCTGCAACAGCAGGGTCTTCGGGGCACCCAACCCGCAACGGAACACCGGTCAAAGCCACGGCCTGCTCCATAGCGTAGCCGCTGCCGACGACGATAGGCCTGCAGGAAGCATACACCCGAGGGTCCGCCAGAGCCTTGGCAACCACTTCGGGGCCGATTCCGCAGGGATCGCCCATAGTTATCGCTATTCCGGGTTTCCTGCCGCTATCCATTGCAATCTTCCTCGCGATATTTGCCCGGATTATAGCACGCGCCCGTAAGCGGAATGGGCGGCGCTCATAGACAACCGCGGGCGGAACTACATCCTTGGCGATTGCGGTAAATGCCCGCAGGGCAGGAATAACCCGCCCCGCGTGTTCGCGCTGTTCCGTCTCGCGCCCAACTCTTCTATTCGCACTTGTTCCAGCCGCAGGAAACACACATCAGACATCCTTCCTGATAGATTACCGGTGTATTGCAGTCGGGGCAGCGCCGGCCGTTCAACTGCGCGTTTCCGTTCAGCTGCCCGATAATATAATCATGGCCGTTGCCATTGCGGGCTACTTCAGCGGCGTTGCCGTTTTGTACTACTTCCGGGGCGAAGGCCATCTGCACCGGCTCGCTCGGCGAGATGCGAATTTCGCGGCCGCTGGCGTGGCGCTCCAGGGCCAGCGCCACAGCGTCCGGCCCGGAGCGAACCAGGACGCCGTCGTCCCAAGCCGGGCAACAGGTAATTCCTCGCAACTGCTCCAGCACAGCTTCCGTGTCTATGCCGGAGCGGAGAGCCAGCGACACCAGCCGGGATATGGCCTCCAACTGAGCGGAGTCGCATCCTCCGGCCTTGCCCAAGTTGCCGAACACCTCGAAGGGCTGCCGGTTCTCATCGAAATTGATAGTCACGTACATATTGCCGTGGCCGGTGCGTACCCGTTCGGTTACGCCATGAATAGACTGGGGCCTGGTCCTGGGAGTGGCCCGGATTATCTCCGAGGCGGCATCCTCTTTCTTGTCTTGCGCAGTTTCCCCGGTGCTGAGAACCTGCCCGTCCTTGCTGCCGTCCCGGTAAACCGTAATGCCCTTGCAACCCAACTCATAGGCCAGCATATAGGCCCTGGCCACATCTTCCACTGTGGCGGTGTGCGGGAAATTGATGGTCTTGGATACCGCGTTGTCGGTGTGGGCTTGGGCCGCGCCTTGCATCCGCACGTGCCACTCCGGGGATATGTCGTGGGAGGTCCGGAAAACAGCCTTAACCCAATGAGGAACATCCAGCCCTTCCAGGGTGCCGGTGCGGGCGATGTTTTCAATAAGCTGGCCGGAGTAGAACCCCTCCCTCCGGGCCACCGCCTCGAAATAGGGGTTCCCCTCCACCAGTTTAGTGTTATCCATCACATTGCGGACGTATCCCAAGGCGAACAGGGGCTCAATGCCGCTGGAGGCCCCGGCGATGATGCTGATGGTGCCGGTGGGCGCGATGGTAGTGGGGGCGGAGTTGCGCATGAGACGTACCTCGCCGCCGTCTCGCCCGTTGTAGATGCTGCCCTCCCAAGACGGGAAAGTTCCCCGGGCCAATGCCAGCTCCATCGAGGCATTGTGCGTCCGCTGCCGGATAAAGCCCATCACCCGCTCTGCTATCTCCAGCGCCTCATCGGAATCGTAAGGCACCGCCAACTGAACGAGCAGGTCGGCGAAGCCCATAACTCCTAGCCCAATGCGACGGGTCTTCCGGCTCATCTCCGCGATTTCGGGTATCGGGTACTCGTTCATGTCGATGACGTTGTCTAGGAGATGTACGGCAATTCTGGTTGTCTCATCCAGGCGATCCCAGTCCATCGTCACATCGCCGTCCTCGAAGCACACCATACGGGCCAGGTTAATGGACGCGAGGTTACAGGATTCGTGGGGAAGAAGCGGCTGCTCGCCACAGGGATTGGTGCTCTCAATCCGCCCCAATTGGGGGTTGGGGTTGTCCCGGTTGATTATGTCCAGAAAAACCAGGCCCGGGTCGCCGGTCCTCCAAGCCATTTCCGCCAGTAGGTCAAAAACCTCGCGGGCATTCTCCCGGCCAGTGACTTTTCCCGTGCGCGGGTTCACCAAGTCGTAAGATTCGCCCCGCTTAACCTTTTCCATAAAGCCAGCGTTGACACCCACGGATATGTTGAAGTTGACCAGCGTCTGACCATCTTCTTTGGATTTTATGAACTTCACGATGTCGGGGTGAGTCACGTCCAAGATACCCATGTTGGCGCCGCGGCGGGTACCACCTTGTTTCACGACATCGGTGGCGGTATCGAAGGCGCGTATGAAGCTGACTGGGCCGCTGGCCACTCCGCCGGTGGAGCCGACCACATCCCCCTCGGGCCTGAGGCGGCTGAAAGCGAAGCCAGTGCCTCCGCCGCTTTTGTGAATCAGCGCGGTCTCTTTCACCTTGTTGAATATGCCGTCAAGAGTGTCTTCCACTGGCAGCACGAAACAAGCCGAAAGCTGTTGTAGCTCGCGACCGGCGTTCATCAGCGTCGGCGAATTGGGCAATAGCTCCAGGCGGCGCATGGCATGATAGAACCTATCCTCGGTAGCCTGGCGTTCCGCTTCGCTTACCCCATAGTTCCTGTCGGCCTGCGACAGGTTGTGGGCCACGCGGCGGAACATCCCGTCGGCGTTCTCCAGCACATTGCCTTCGCGGTCTTTGGACAAGTAACGGCGGTTCAACACCACCTCGGCGTTTGAGCTGAGATCGCCGGAGCGGCGGTTAATCCCGCCGGCGATGCCGGCATCCCGCAGGGCGGCAGCGATGTTACGCCGGCTTTCCGGGTTCGGGTTGCTCAAGGCTGATTCCGCTATGGCGTCTCTGGTGGCTGTCATAACCTCCTCTCAAAAACAACAGCGAAGATGAGATGTCTGGGAGATGAGATGTCTGAAAGTAAACCTCGCATCCCCGCCATCCATTTAATAACGCTTGGAGGGGCACTGTCTCGCCCCAAGTGTCATAAGTTTCAAGGCAAAATTTATATGGCGAGCCATCGCAAGATACATAATGTTGTATTACATAATGATGATAAGCCCCATAGGTAGTATTGATTCTACTCAGGCGAGAAACTGTTTGTCAACAGATTTCCCGGTCGACCTCTCTGCCCTCAGCTAGTTTTGCGGTCACCAAGGGCGGCTATCTTCGTCTTCCGTGTCTTCTTCCTCGAGCTCATAGTCTCCAACCAACCAGCAGGTGGCCAGGCTAGTGCGGCGGCGATAGTCGATGTGGTCCTGAAATTCGGCGATGAGTCTGGAATCGATCGGCTGCCGCATCAGGCAAAACTCCAGTTCGGCTATTTCGGTGTTCAGGGTCAGGAGCCTAGTCAGCGGAGAAACTTC
Source organism: Dehalococcoidia bacterium (assembly GCA_965199995.1). Taxonomy (GTDB): domain Bacteria; phylum Chloroflexota; class Dehalococcoidia; order Lucifugimonadales; family UBA3495; genus VXOI01. The sequence goes on from OZ241328.1 coordinate 1,789,922, forward strand.
AAAGCCGTTTTCCATGAGGCGTTACTCCTCTTTTTCGCCTCCCCTCATCCCCACAACTTCGTCCTGTTTTTCTTTTTCCGGCTCTTCCGGGCAGGTAATGTCAGTATTGGTATCGGATCCTCCGTCGCCGGATCCATTGCGCGCTGGGGCGGATGCGGCGGCGGAACGGCGGCGTCCTCTTGCCGGCGAGCGCGGCGGGGGCATATCCAGCAACGGTAACTGCTGCTCCCCGTCGCGCAAGTCCCGCACCGCTCTCTCGAAACTCTCAATCTCCTGGAAGTCCCGGTGTACGCTGGCGAACCGGATGTAGGCCACCCGGTCCAAGTTGCGGAGCCGGTCCATGATAGCGGTGCCAAGAACGTCAGAAGACACCTCGCCGCTGCCGTTCTGCTGGAACTCGGCCTCAAGTTCGTCAACGATTTTCTCTATGGCGCGGGCGGTGACCGGGCGTTTGGCGCAAGCCAGGCGCAAACCTGTAATCATCTTTTCCCGTTTAAACTCCTCCCGGCGCCCATCGCGCTTGGACACCATCAGCGGAGTACTCTGAACCCGCTCATGGGTGGTGAAACGGCGCTGGCAGCTCAGGCACTCCCGGCGGCGGCGAATTCCCGCGTCGCTGGTTCTGGAGTCTGTAACCTTCGATCCTGTATCGGAGCAGTACGGACAGCGCATAGAAAATCGCTCTTGCCTAGAGAAATCAGTTCACGCAGTCACATTATGTCCGCTATATTGTGCCATTTGCCAATGCGAGCACAATTTATAGTAGCGCAGATTCTAATTTACAGCGATAGGGAAGTCAATTCCTATTTCCTGGAAAAAACAAAGGGCCGTCCCCTGAGGGGGACAGCCCAAATCCGGTTCCCGGCGTCCTATACCCGGCGTCTTATGATTGAGGCCTGAAATCCTGGAATATGGTGATGAGTGCGTCAGGGCGCCAAGAACATTACTCTACGCCGTTGGCAGGAAGCGGGCGGGCCAGGATTTGGCCCGCCCTTGATGACTTCTAGCGGAAAGTGCCCCGGGGGCGCTGTCCGGAGTTGCGCCGCAGGAAGCTGGGAACATCCATCTCGTCTTCGGAGAGGGGCGTAACGTCGGAAAGCAGACGCTCCAGCTCCTGTTCACGCATTTGCCGGGTCTCGGCCAGTACGGGGAAAGCCGCGGCTACCATGGTTATCTTGATTTCATCATCCAGGCGCGGGTCCCGGCAAGTACCGAAGATGATGTTGGACTCGGGGTCAGACATCTCCTGGATGACCTGAGCCGCATCCTGCACTTCCTGCAAAGTGAGGCTAGCCCCGCCGGTGATGACGAACAGGATGCGCTTGGCGCCGTCCATGGTAATATCCAGCAACGGGCTCTTGGTGGCCATCCGAGCCGCGTCGATCGCCCGGTTATCGCCCTTGCCTTTGCCGATGGCCAGCCAGGCCGGCCCGGCATTGCTCAGGATTGTGCGGACATCGGCGAAGTCCACATTGATTTCGCCGGGTACGGTAATAACCTCGGCGATGGCCTGAATGCCCTGTTGCAGAACCGAGTCGGCCAATTGTAGCGCATCTTCCCAAGTATACGACGCGTCTCCGCCGTCCACCAAGTGAAGCAGTCGGTCATTAGGGATAGTGATAAGGGTGTCCACATGGTCCTTTAGCCGGGAGATGCCCTCTTCGGCGTTCTTCTTGCGGGTGGCAGCCTCAAAGGAGAAGGGACGGCTGACCACGCCCACGGTGAGTGCGCCGGCTTCCTTGGCGATTTGGGCCACTACAGGGGAAGCCCCGGTGCCGGTGCCGCCGCCCATGCCCACGGCGATGAAGACCAGGTCGGCTCCCTGCATGGCCTGGGCTATTTCCTGGCGGCTTTCTTCCGCTGCCTGCCGGCCGAGGTCGGGGTTGGCCCCGGCGCCGAGGCCGCGGGTCAGAGCGTTGCCTATGGCCATACGGTGGGGAACATCCAGCCGGAAGAGATGCTGGGCGTCGGTGTTGATGCTGTAGTATTCCACCACCGGGAGCTTTTCCTTGTACATCCGGCTCACCGCGTTGGAGCCGCCGCCGCCCACGCCGACCACTTTGATGGTGGGCGCTCCAGCGTTGATTTCCTGAACCATATCAAAGGTGTTTTCCGGTTCTTCCAAAGATTCCCATGCCGCCGATGTCATTGCACTTCCTCCACACCGTGTTTGATTTGATTGTTCCGGCCTAACCCGGTTTTGTATGGAACCAACCCAGTTCGAGAATACGCCATAAGGGATTCCTGTTGTCCGTTACCAGCTCACCGTTGAAAGCGCCTTTTCCAGACCGTTTCAACGAATAGCAGGAGCGATTGATTAGTCCGCCTCTACCTTGCTCTTGCGCCTGCGCACAGGCCGGAACCAGCGCCTCGATTTCGTCTCTTTGCCCGTTGGCACGCCGAGTTTATCTGCGCTGTCGTGATGCTTGATGCCCCATAGCAGCAATCCCACCGCCGTCGAGAATGTGGGCTTGCGAAGCTGGGCCGGCAAGCCGTAAATTCCATAGGGGTAGCCGACTCGCACCGGTTCGCCCACCATCCGCGCGGCCAGTTCAGGCAATCCGGCCACCTGAGCGCCGCCGCCAGTCAACACGAGGCCGCCGATGGGCCAATCGTTTATTCCTGCCTGCCGCACTCGGGCAATGGCCATCTTAAGAATCTCGGACATCCGGTCATGCAGTGGCTCTGACAAGGCCCGGCGGGGTACTGACTTGCGGCGCTGCCCCTTGAAATCCGGCAACTCAACCTCGTCATTTACCGGGATGCTGTCCGGGTCCACGCTGCCCCATTTGACTTTAATATCCTCGGCTACGTACAGCGGCGACCGCAGGGCTGCCGCCAAGTCCCGGGTCAGCGCATATCCGCCCACGGGAAGCACTGCCGAATACCAGGGGGCGCCTTGCCGGTAGATGACCAGATCCGTCGTGCCGGCGCCGATGTCCAGCATTACTACGCCCATCTCCCGCTCATCGCCGGTCAGGGTAGACTCTGCCGAAGATATTCCCTGCAAGACCAGGCTCTTCACCGCAACGTCCTTTGACTCCACGGCCTTGATAGTGTTCTGCAGGACGATAGACTCGCCCACCACCACATGAGCTTCCACTTCGACCAAGTTCCCGGCCAATCCCATAGGATTGCGCACGCCGGTCAGCCCATCCACGGTGTAGCCCATGGGGATGACGTGCAACACCTGTTGGTCTTGACCAATGCTGGGGAAGGAACCTCGCAGCAGGCTGTCAAGCATATGAGCGGATATGTCGTCCGGAGTCGCCTGGTTGTCCAGAATCTCGGAGCGATTCATGCTAGTGATATGAGAACCGCTTACGCTGACGTAAGCGCTGCATGTCATCGATTCACCGCCGATGTATCGCTGTGCTTCGGCAAGGGCCGTCTTGACCGAGGCCCGCGCCTCTTCAATATCGTCAACCCGTCCTCTTCGGATACCATCGGAAGGGGCAATACCGGTTCCGAAGATTTTCAAGTCGCCTTCAGTTCCCACCCGCGAAAGCAGGACAGTCACTTTAGAAGTGCCTATATCTACTGCGGTATAAAACGTGTCTCTCATTGTGTCACCACCCTTAACTAGATCCGGGGTTATGTAATTCGCTGCCCGTGCTGCGTCCGTCGGGCCAGTCGCAGTCGGGCGCTCCGGCTGCGCGGGTTGGATGCAACTTCTTCAGCAGAAGGTCTTACCACCCGGCGATTTATGATTTCCAGGGTTGGGTTATATCCGCAGACGCAAACAGGGAAACCGGGGGGGCAGACGCAGGAGGCGGACTGGCGGGCCAGAAAGTCCTTCACGATTCGGTCTTCAAGACTGTGGTAACTAATTACTGCCAGGCGTCCCTCCGGCCTAAGCAGCTCCACGGCAGCCTCCAGTCCGGCTTGCAGATTATCCAGCTCGCCATTGACTGCAATTCTTAGGGACTGGAAGACGCGGGTTGCCGGGTGCACCCGCCGGCCACCCCGCCTTTCGCTCAAACGCTCCACCACAGACGCCAGGTCTGCTGTTGATGTAATGGCCCGGGCAGCTCGCTCGCGAACGATGGCTCTGGCGATGGCCCGGGCTCGAGGTTCTTCACCATATCGCCGGAACAACTCCGCCAACTCCGGCTCTGAGGAAGAGTTGACGATGGCGGAAGCGTCCACCGATTGCCCGGCGTCGTAACGCATGTCGAGCGGCTCGTCCCTCTGGAAGGAAAGGCCGTAACCGGGATGGTCCACCTGTCTGGAGGAGAACCCCAAGTCCAGCAGTACTCCGTCCGCCTGCAAGACACCCTGCCTGCCCGCCAGCATGACCATATCGGCATAATTACCCTGGAGGGGCAGGAAACGCGAGGCAAAGGGAGAGAGGCGCTGCGACGCCACGGCCACGGAACGCCAGTCCAGGTCAAGGCCGATGACCAGACGGGCCTGCAGGGGGGGCTGCAGGATGGCGCCGGAGTGGCCGCCCTCGCCCAGAGTGCCGTCCAGGATAACAGCGTTTTCCTGAACGGCCAGGCCATTAACCACCTCTTCGGCCATGACAGGCAAGTGGTATTCCGGGGGTTGAGATTCAGCGAACTCGCAGGCGAAATTCGGCGCATCCCCCGACCAGCCGTCAGCCGCCATGCCATCCTTCGCCTTCATTTCGGTTGTGCCCGTCGCCAGAACCACTACTACCCCACCGGCCTTCGCCTCAAACGGCGGCGTTGCCTGACGCCCCTGATTCGGGAGGCCAAGACCGGCACTCCCGATTTGAAACATAATGAAAGTATCAATCGCTCTTGCGTATGTCAATTAAATTTAAGAAAAGTTTTAGATAATTTTTGTATTTTATGAAATGTCCTTCTTGAGGTGCGTTCCATCCATTGCAGTCTCCGGCCATGAGTGCCGCCTGCTGCGGCCCCGCTTTTGCGCTAAACCTGACTGTGCTATACTCTCCCCATCCCATCGAATGGAATGGGCAATCCATGCGCCCGACATATAACTGGGCGCAGTTGAGATATAGAAGGTAGCCGGTGGACGTTACGCGGGAATCGGAAAATCCGAACGAGGTGACTCTCAACATCCTTATGGATTCGGAAGACGAGGAGCCGTTCCTGAACCGCTCTTACCGTCGGTTGGCCAGCCGGGTTCGTATCCCCGGATTCCGCCCAGGAAAGGCCCCACGCTCCATCGTGGAGAGCCACTTGGGGCGAGAAACTCTAGTGCAGGAAGCCTTGGAGTTCATGATTCCCGAGTCCTTGGACAAGGTGTTGCGAGAACACGAAATTCGTGCCTTCGTAGAACCCCAACTAGAAGTTCTCGATCTGGAGCCGGTGTCTTTCAAGGCCGTCGTGCCGCTGGAGCCTTCGGTGGACCTGGGAGACTTTCGCTCCATTCGCCTCCAGCCTGCCGAAGTCGAAATAGGCGAGGACGACGTAAATAAGGTTCTGGAAAGCCTTCAGTTTGAGAGCGCTCCCTGGGAACCCGCCGAGCGCCCCGTGGCCTTCGGAGACCTGGTCACCATGAATGTGCGCGGCTCCATCGCCGGGGAAGAGGTCATCAATGACGATGGCGTTGACTACGTGCCTCAGATGGACAACAACCTCCCAGTACCGGGCTTCTCGGTCTACATCGAGGGCATGACCGAGAATCAGGAGAAGGAGTTTACCCTTCCCCTGCCGGAAGAGTCCGTTCCTGAAGGCTCTGTTGCCCGCGAGTGCCGCTTTCAGGTTCAGGTTATATCCGTAAAGGAAAAACGGCTCCCTGAACTGGACGACGGGTTTGCCAAAGGAGTTCTGGAAGGGTTCGATAGCATGGAGGACCTTTCCGAACATATCCGTCAACGGCTCACCGAAGACGCCGAGGCCACGGCTCTCCGGGAATTGGAGCGCAACAGCCTGGAAGAAGTCAAAAATATCGCCACCATTCAGGCCTCGGAACTCATTTATCAGCGGGAAATGGAATCTCTCAGGGAAGACCGCGAGCGCACCCTTCGCAATCAGCGGCTGGACATGGAAACCTACCTGCGCTTTACCGGTCAAACCCCCGAGGAGTGGGAAGAACAGCTTCGTCCCCAAGCAGAAGACCGATTGACCACCCTCCTGGTCCTGCGCAAGCTGGCTGAACAGGAAGAGGTGGATGTCGAGCCTGCCGAAGTGGACCAGGAAATCGACCGCCTTATGGAGAACGCGGCGGAAGAAACTTCCGAGAGCCTGCGCCGTATGCTTAGCAGTGAGGAATCCCGAGAATCCATCCGCTCGTCCCTACTCAACCGAAAGGTAATGTCCCGTCTGGTGGAAATCGTCCAGGGAAATGCCCCGCCGGAGGACGAGGGCGGCGAAATTTACGCCGATATTGAGAGCAATGAAGCAGCCGACGAAACCGCAACTGACGCTGACCAGCAGGCCGATGGGCAGCCCCCCGAAGCCACTGAGACCGGAGAGCAGTCAAATGCTTAACCACCCCGAGCAAAACGGCCTTTTCGTGCCCCAGTCCATCATCCCTACAGTCATCGAAACCAGCCCGCGAGGGGAGCGAGCGTTCGACATCTACTCCCTCTTGTTGCGGGAACGTATCGTCTTTCTCAACACGCCAATCAACGACCGGGTTGCAAATACCATCATCGCCCAGCTCCTGTTCTTGGAGCGGGAAGACCCGGATCGGGACATCAGCCTCTACATCACCAGCCCCGGCGGGGTCATCCGTTCCGGGTTCGCTATTTACGACACCATGAAGTTGATTACCCCCGACGTGTCCACCATCTGCTTGGGCATGGCCGCCAGCATGGCGTCCTTCCTTCTGGCCGGAGGAGCCAATGGAAAGCGTTATGCACTACCCAATTCCACCATCCACACCCACCAGGCCATGGGCGGCGCCCAGGGCCAAGCGTCGGACATAGAGATTGCCGCGCGGGAAATCATCCGCCTAGAGCAGCAGCTAAACACCATTCTGTCGGAAAATACCGGACAGCCCTACGATAAAATCGCCCAGGATTCCAGCCGCGACTTTTACCTCACCGCCGAAGAAGCCTTGGAATACGGCTGGATCGACGAAATTCTTACCGCCAAGAAGCAGGACAGCCCGAGCGCGTAACGCGCAGCCCGTCGTCCTGCCGAAACCGGGAACCGAAAAGGAGACTATTCCATGCCTGAGATGCCCCGCGACAACGGACTATTCGTTCCCCAAAGTATAATTCCCATGGTCATTGAGACCAGTCCCAGGGGTGAAAGGGCCTTCGATATCTACTCCCTCTTGCTCAAGGAGCGGATTGTCTTCCTCAATACCCCTATCAATGACCAAGTTGCCAACGTCATCATCGCCCAGCTCCTGTTTCTGGAGCGGGAAGACTCCGACCGGGACATCAACCTCTACATCACCAGCCCCGGCGGAGTGGTCAGTGCCGGGCTGGCAATTTACGATACCATGCAGCTAATCAACCCCGACGTGTCCACCATATGCTTGGGTATGGCTGCAAGCATGGCCACCATACTGCTGTCGGGCGGGACTAAGGGTAAGCGCTACGCTCTGCCCAACTCCACCATCCATATGCACCAGCCCCTGGGGGGCGCTCAGGGCCAGGCTTCCGACATCGAAATCGCAGCCCGGGAAATCATTCGGCTACAGGAAAAGCTGCGGATGATGCTGGCCGAGAACACGGGCCAGCCCTACGATAAAATCGCCGTGGACACCGACCGTGACTACTATCTCACCGCCGAGCAAGCCGCAGAATACGGGCTGATTGATGAAATCCTCGGCTCCAAAAAGGAAGGTTCAGAGGAGGCAAGTTAAGGGCATTAAGAAAAAGCGCCGATTACGTTACCGAGATTGCGAGTGAGGGAACTGACAGTTGACTATCGGGCATAGTAATCCGCGCTTTTCTCAATGCTCCTTTTGCGATAAGCCCAATTCCAGGGCGGAAATTATGTTCTCCAGCCGGGGGCACGCCGCAGTATGCTACGACTGCATCCGGGTTCTGGCTCAGGTGGTGGCGGAAGAAACCCTCAAAGAACAGGAACTACTGCCACCCCTTCGTATGTTAACTCCCCGCGACATCTACGCCAATCTGGATGCCTACGTGGTGGCTCAGGAAAGGGCCAAAAAGATTCTGAGCGTCGCAGTCTATAACCACTTCAAGCGCATCCGTACCAGCGATTCCTCCAGCGTCGAAATCCAGAAGGCCAACATCCTCCTCATCGGCCCCACCGGCTGCGGCAAGACCCTCCTCGCTGAAACCCTAGCCCACACTCTTGATGTCCCTTTCGCCGTCTGCGACGCCACATCTCTCACCGAATCCGGCTACGTCGGTGAAGATGTCGAAAATATCCTGCTCCGGCTCATACAAGCCGCCGACTGGGACATACCGCGAGCCGAGCGCGGCATAATTTACATCGATGAGATGGACAAGATAGCCCGCAAGGAGGGAGTGAACCGCTCCATCACCCGGGACGTGTCCGGGGAAGGAGTTCAGCAGGAGTTACTGAAAATCATCGAGGGATGCATCGCCAATGTTCCGCCCCAGGGAGGGCGCAAACACCCCCACCAGGAATTCCTGCAAATAGACACGCGCAACATCCTGTTTATCTGCGGCGGCGCTTTCGACGGTTTGGACCAAATGATAGAAAGCCGCGCCAATGCGAGGGGAGCCAAGCTGGGTTTCCTGGCGGGAAGCCGAAGCACCTCTTTGTCCCCAGACAGCGGCCAATCAGTCACCCCCGACGACCTGCTGGAGTTCGGCTTCATACCGGAAATGGTAGGCCGCCTGCCGGTTACCGTTATGCTGGAGCAATTGGACCGCGACGCGCTGGTCCGGGTGCTGACTGAACCGAAAAACGCCATCATCAAACAGTATCAGCACCTGTTCCGAATGGATGGCGTGGAACTAGAGTTCACGCAAAACGCTCTGGAGGCCGCGGCGGACAGGGCTTTGGAGCACGCTACCGGCGCGCGTTGCCTGCGCTACGTCATCGAGGACACGCTGCTGGACGTGATGTATGACCTGCCCTCAACAGACGGGGCGGCGCGCTGCGTGGTGGACGGAGACAGCATCGAAGGATTTGGGCATCCGAGGCTGTATGGCGCCGGCGGCGCTGAAATCGCCCTTCCGTCGGTAGAGCCAATCCGAAAATCAGCCTAGATTGCGCCTTCCTTCAGCATCGTTTCTCTGACGCTCGCGTCCAAACACAGCCCGCCGAATCGCTGGGAATAAGCCCCTCCTCCCGCAATCCTCACTTTCCCGCTATCCAGAGCTATATCGCCGCGGCTTAGCGCCCTCAGAGTCTCCAGCAACAGATACGGCTCGCGGGAATACTGCATGGCGCGAATCAACCGGAACAGCTCATAGTCCTCGCCTAGTCCCGATTTGATTTCGGCCGCATTGCGGTCGCCAAGTTCCTGCCAAAGGGGACTCAATTCCGGCGTGTTCAGAGGCACGGTAACATACGACACCACCGGCCCCCGGTCCACCGCTTCCGTTGCGAGGTGCATCATTGCGCCGGTGCGGGATGACCGCCGTTGGATGAGCTGCCAAACTACTTCCTGCCAAGTTCCGACCGGGCCGTCGGGCAAAGCAGGATGCAAGTTAAGCAGGTGAAAGGCGCGGCACATATCACCGCTGGCGATTAGCATATATCCTGCCAGAACGCAGACATCCGGGTGGTATCCCGCCAGCCGCTCCATCACTTCGTCGTCGTACTCCGCCCGGTAAGCGGCAAATCGCTCGCCCTTTCGCCTGCGGAACGCGGCAGACGAGTGGGTTATCAACGGCAGCCCATAATTCTGCGCCAAGCGAAAGTACTCGTCGGAACCCTCTGCCTCGCCGGGGGCCCGGTTGCTGAACACGAAGTCTATGCGAGCGTCAATATCCGCCAGCCTCTCGCCCACGAACCGCAACAGCCCTCGCGAGCCTTCGCCTCTGCCAGTGGAAAACCACCCGATTCGCAACATATTCAGCCCAGTAATTTCCTGACTTTGGCGAAGGCCGGGGTTGGCAGCAACCACAGGGGCGGGCGGCGTCCCACGCCCGTTCCGGCCCGAATTGCCCGCATCAGGCCCTCCGGAGTACCGTCCAGTTCTGCGCTCGAAACCTTGGTGTAGGTCCGGCCCAACTCCAGAGCCGAGTGGGAATCGCTACAGGAGACTACCGGCAACGAGTGGTCAGCGGCGAATTCGGCGCCCTTCCGGTTATCCGCTGACAGCACGGTATGGGCATTATATCCTTCCAGGAAATCCACCCAGGGCAGGATTTCCTGCACCGCTCGCCTGCCCATCGCCGTTGGCCGGACCCGGTCGAAGGGATGTGGGATTCCCACCAGCCCTCCTTGGGCCTTGACCAGTTTCACGGTTTCCAGCGGAGACAGTCGGGGCGGCACCTGTTCTTCCAGAAACAACCCGATTATGTCGCCCTTGGCCGATTTGATTTCCTCGCCGACAATCACTGGGAATCCCCCCAGCTCCCGCGCTTCCAAACCGCCCCGGATGTTGTCGTGATCTGTAATGGCGACTAGGCCGAGGCCGGAATCGCGGCAACGCCGCAACACTGACGACACCGGCGCCGCAGAGTCATGGGAGTGGCGAGTGTGGACGTGCAGGTCGATTCTGACCAGTCCCTCTTTCATCGGGAGCCGACAGCCTTACCGGAGCTGAAAGGGCAAGTCATCCTCTTCTTCGTATTCGTTGATTTCGTCGTCCGGCGGGAAATAGAATTCCGAACCGGAATCATCGTCATACCCGGCGTCAGAAACTGGCTTCCGGCTGCCTTCCCTCAACTGAGTTATCTCCAACTCGGCAGTATCCAGTAAGTGATTACAGTGTTGAACCAGCTTCATCCCCTGCTCATACCGGGCCGTGGCGTCGGCCAGAGTAAGGCCGCCCTTCTCCATGCCTTCCGCGATTTCAGTCAACTGCCTAAAGGCATCCTCGAAGGTAAGGGCTTGAACATCATCAGCAGTCATATCGGCATTCTCAACAGACGTTGCGAATTAGTTCCCTAGGGGGCAAGGATTTTGTTTTTCTTTAGAACAAAGCCGCCGAGGCCGGGGCAGGTTTAGACTTGGATCTCTTCTTTTTTGTTGCTGAATCGGGCGCTGCCGGGGCTTGCGGCGTGAATCCGGCTATCGCCGGAACCTCTCCGTCGGCGACCCGTATGCTGAGCGAATCTCCCGGGCGAGCCTGCTTCACGCTAGTAAGCGCTTGGCCCGAATCCGTCAGTTCCACAATGGCAAATCCACGGGAAAGAGTCGCGCCTGGGTCCAAACCTCGCAGACGCTGGTATAAGCCTTCAACTTCGAGACGCCGCTCCTTCGCCAGGAATTTCACGCCCTTAGCGGCAATCCGGGACTGATCGTCAACGCGCCGCCGCAGCGTGCCGATGTCGGGCAAGCCCGACCCCAGTCGGCGACGGACGTTGTCCACTAGGCCTCTTTCCTGTTGCAGCCTTCCAGACAAATTGCGGGCCATCGCCTTTGAAAAGTGAGTGACGGCCGCCTTCAGGTCGCGAATATCGGGGGTTACCAGCTCCGCCGCCGCCGAAGGCGTAGGGGCGCGCACGTCGGCCACATAGTCCGATATAGTATCGTCGGTCTCGTGCCCTACGCCGCTGACCACTGGCGTCCGGCAGGCATATATGGCGCGGGCAACCTCTTCTTCGTTAAAAGGCCACAAATCTTCTGGCGAACCGCCGCCCCGGGCGATGATGATAACATCGCAGCCGCCTTCGTCATCCAGACGTTTCAAGGCTCTGGCTATGCTTTCCTTGGCCTGCGCGCCCTGTACCATCGTTGGAGACAGCACCAGCTTTGCCAGGGGATACCGGCGGGAAAGCACGTTCTGGATATCGCAGAATACGGCGCCGGTCGGCGAAGTTACCACGCCTATAACCTTCGGGAAAGTGGGAAGAGGGCGTTTTCGGGCCTGGTCGAACAGCCCCTCGGAGGCCAGCTTTTCCTTCAGGCGCTCCAGTTCCAAGGCCAGCTCTCCGAGACCTTGGGGCGCGACCACATCCACCGAAATGTTGAGGGTTCCGCGAGGTTCGTAGAAAGAGACTTGCCCGTGAGCAGTCACCGCTATGCCGTTGGACAATAATTCTATGCCCCGGCGGTTCCGGAACATCACCGCCTGAAGCACGGCATTCTGGTCCTTCAGGTTGAAATAGGCATGGCCTGAGGAAGCGATGCTGAGATTGGAAATCTCGCCTTCAATCCACAAGTCAGCCAGGAAAGGGCTGCTCTCCAGTAACTCCCTTATTTCCGAAGTAATCTGGCTGACTGTATAGGTTGCCACGCCGTTAGCTCACGCGCTCGGTATAGGCTCCGGTGCGAGTATCCACCCGGACGATGGTTCCGGGAGTGATGAACATGGGAACGTTGATTCGCAGGCCGGTCTCCAGCGTGGCCGGCTTGTTGCCGCCCTGAGCCGTGTCGCCCCGGAAGGAAGGCGCGGTTTCGGTGACTTCCAGTTCCACATGGATGGGCATATTGACGTTGATCGCCGCGCCCTTATAGAACACCACCTCGACTTGGGCATTCTCCTTCAGGTATCCCAAAGACTCGCCCAGAATCTCGTTGGTAAGTTCGTATTGGTCGAAGGTTTCCTGGTCAAGGAAGTAGTAATACTGGCCGTCGGTGTACAGATATTGCGTCTGGCGGTTGTCAATGTCGGCCACGGTGAAGTCAGTGTCGTAACGCTGGAAGGTACGCTCCACCACCGCGCCGCTGAGCAAGTTCTTCATCTTGATGCGAGTGACCGGGGCCCGCTGCTGCATCTTGTGGCGTTCGTAGTCCATGACCATCCACGGCGCGCCGTCTAATTCAATGACCAGACCACGATTGAGGTCGCTGAAATTTATGCTCATGCCAACCGCCTGTCGCTATTGTATGGCAATGTTTTTACAGGGCGCATCATCCGTGCGCCCTGCAATTAGTCCTTTTCTTATTTGGAGGCCTTGCTCAGCGGGGTTGCGCCGCCCTCCCGCAGAATCACGATGTCCTCGATGCGGACGCCGCCCCAGCCGGAAAGATATATGCCGGGTTCAACGGTGAACACGGAGTTAACGTCCAGCGGGTCGGTGGAACGGGGGCTGACCCTGGGAATTTCGTGCACCGCAAGTCCTACGCCGTGGCCGAGGCTATGGCCGAAGTTATCGCCGTAACCGGCGTCAGCGATTACATCGCGAGCCAGCTTGTCGGCCTCTTCCCCATTCATCCCAATCTTAACGTCCCGGATGGCGGTGAGCTGGGCGTCCAAGACGATGTTGTAAATCTTGTGGAACATCTCGTCCGGCTCGCCGACTACCACCGTGCGGGTGATGTCGGAGCAATAGCCGCCCACCCTGGCTCCCATGTCAATCACGATAGGCTCCCCGCGCTTGATTATATCGTCGGTGGGCATGTGGTGGGCCATTGCCCCGTTGGGGCCGGCGGCCACTATGGTATCGAAGCTGATGCCCTCGGAACCGGCGTCGCGCATAGCCGTCTCCATCCGCCAGGCCACTTCCCGCTCGGTCATACCCTCCGCGATGATAGGACAAACCTGCTCCATTGCTCTGTCGGAAGCGTCTATCGCCTGTTGCAGCAACGTCAGTTCGTCGGAATCCTTGAAGCTGCGCTGGTCGTCGGTCAAGTCGGAAAAAGGCACCAGCTCAATACCGGACAGGTCGGAGTCTTCGACGATGGACTTCATCAAACTGTTATATGTGGCGACAGTCATAGCCTGGCTCTCGAAGCCAAGTCGCTTGGCGCCGGATTCCTTGATCTGGGTGAGCAGCCAGTCCCAGCCCATGCGGACCTGCTCGACGTTGAAGTGAGGGGCCTGTTCCATGGCCTGCTCGGTATAGCGGAAATCAGTAGCGAGATGGGTGCGTTCGCCGGTTATGAACAGGTAGCCGGCCGAGCCGGAAAAACCGGACAGATACCGCCGGTTCTCGGCGCCAGAAACCAGTATTGCGTCCACTTCCCGTTCGGGCAGCTTGGCTACAAAAGTTGCCAGTCGCGATTGCATCATTGGGACTCTTCCTCCACCAGTGCGGACAGCATTTCTAAGGCAGCAGTATAACTTCTCCACCCGAAGCCCGCAATTTGCCCCCGCGCTATATCGGACAGCACAGAGTGCCGCCGCCACTGGTCGCGGGCCAGCGGATTGCTCAGGTGCACTTCTATAAACGGCTTGCGGCAGTCTATCAGCGCGTCCTTCAGCGTCAGCCCATAATGAGTGAGTGCCCCACCGTTGACTATCAGCCCGTCAATACGGTCCCGCGCCTCCTGGATGCAGTCCACCAGCGCGCCTTCGTGGTTGGACTGATAGAACTCGACTTCAACCCCAATCCGGCCGGCGACGGCGCGAATTTCCGAGTTAACCTCTTCTAAGGTTTTGGCGCCATAGAAGCCGGCGTCGCGCAGGCCCAGCATATTCAAGTTGGGGCCGTTGAGAACTAGGAACCGGGCCATCGGAGCGCTACTCCGCCCCTTCCGGTTCCGGCGCAGCGGCGGCGGGCGCAGCAGGTTCATCGGCCCGGGGGTGGTGGGTAAGATAAGCCTGCAGAGCTTCGGCTTTCGTGATGTGGGTGTATATCTGCGTTGTCTGTGGGCTTGAGTGTCCCAGCAGTTCCTGGATTACCCGCAGGTCAGCCCCGCCCTCCAGCATATGGGTGGCAAAGGTGTGGCGCAGGGTATGCGGATGAACGTCATCGCGGGTTCCCGCCGCAACGGAGTAGCGTTTCACCAGTGATTCGATGCTTCGCCGAGAAAGACGCTGGCCGTAGCGATTCAGAAATAGAGCTTTGGATTTCTTGCCTGGGGTGGCTTCTTCTGCCAGCAGGGAACGTCCTTCGTTTATGTAGTGCATCAGCGACTCTTCCGCAGGCCGGCCAAACAACACTTGCCGTTCCTTGTTTCCTTTCCCGCGCACCAGCACCGATCGCTGGCCGAAATTTATATCCTCCACATCCATCCCCTGAATCTCCGCCAAGCGGACGCCACAGCCATAGAGCATTTCCAGTATGGCTTTATCGCGTATTCCCATGGGCGTGGACTCATCGGGCGCATTCAGAAGGCGGTTCGCTTCATTGTGGCCCAGGAAAGTCGGCAAAGGTTTGGTCACCTTCAGACGGAAGCTCCTCCCCGAGGGAACCGGGGTTGACTGGAACATACCTTCCTGAACTAGGAAAAGATAGAAAGAGCGCAGGACGGTGAGCTTCCGGGACACGCTAACCCGCTCATAACCTTTGCCGCCGTCCCGCGCCGGCGTCGCCAGCCAGGCCAGATATCTCCGCAAAGTGCCGCGGTCCATATCCGCCAGCGACAAGTTTTCCAATTGTAGGAACTCCCGGAAGGCCAGCAGGTCGCTCATATAGACCCGCTCGGTATTCTCCGAAAGGCCTCGCTGCCCTCTCACGTAATACGGGAAGCGCTCCCGGTATGCGTCGAACTCGGCCACATTTGCCAGAACTTCGCTGTCGTTTTCGGGGATGATTGCCGGGCTAGTCGCCAACTGCCGCCAACTCCTCAGCCTGCGGCACCGCTTCCTGCCAGTCGCAGGAGGTGCACGCAATATCGTTACGGTTCTTCTGAGCCATCATTTTGCCGCACTGGGGGCAGGGTTTGGAAACCGGCATCCGGTTTATGATGAATTCACAGGCTGGGTAGCGGGAGCAGCCCCAGAAGGGCCGGCCGCCCCGGCCCCGGGCGCGACGCTCCACCAGGTCTCCACCGCAATCCGGGCACGGAACGCCGATTTTCTTGAGCAGGTTGCGGCGGTTCTGGCAAGGATTTTCCTCTGCGTTGTAACCGGTGCAGGCCAAGAATCTCCCGTAGCGCCCAGTGCGGATGACCATGGGGCGCTCGCACTTCTCGCATACCTCGTCGGTAGCTTCCTCAAAAGGCGTGCCGGGGTTATCGCCCATATCCTTGGTGTTGCGACACTTGGGATAGCCGGTGCATGCCAGAAATCGCCCAAATCGCCCAGTCTTGATGGCCATAGGCTGCCCGCATTTCTCGCAAACTTCGTCCGTTTCCTCGGCGCGGGAGAAGGTCTCATTGGCCTTACTCACTGCCTCGTGGAAAGGGCTGTAAAAGTCGCGCAGCATCGGAACCCATTCCCGGTCTCCTTGGGCCACGCCGTCCAATTCCTCTTCCATCTTGGCGGTGAAGTCCAGGTCCATAACGTCGGTAAAATGCTCCGTCAACAGGTCGGTCACCGTCATTCCTAGTTGCGTCGGCGTCAGGCGCCCCCTTCCTCGCGACGCCGACTCGCGCTCCACATAACGGCGCTCCACCAGTGTGCCGATGGTGGGCGCATAGGTACTGGGCCGTCCGATGCCGTGTTCCTCCATCGCTCGGATGAGCGTGGCCTCAGTGTAACGGGGAGGCGGCTCGGTAAAGTGCTGATTCGCTTCCAGTTTGGAGCAATTAAGCGCGTCTCCGGCTGCCAGCGGGGGCAGATTGGAGCCGTTTTCGCCATCGGCGGCAGTTTCGTCGCGCCCTTCAAGGTAGACAGTTCTGAACCCGGCGAAGCGAAGCACAGACCCAGTGGCCCGGAAGTTATAGACATTGCCCGAATGCTTGCAGGCAGCATCAATGTCTACCGTAGTGGATTCGGAAATAGCGTCAGACATCTGACTAGCCAGCATCCGTTCCCAAATCAGCGTGTATAGGTTCAACTGCTCTCTGGAGAGGAAAGACTTCAGCGAGTCGGGGTCCCGCTGAATAGATGTGGGACGGATGGCCT
The DNA here is from genome assembly GCA_965199995.1 of Dehalococcoidia bacterium. GTDB lineage: Bacteria > Chloroflexota > Dehalococcoidia > Lucifugimonadales > UBA3495 > VXOI01. The sequence continues at coordinate 1,806,605 of OZ241328.1, forward strand.
CGTGGGCTTCCTGAGCCGCTTTGGAGCGGCGGGAATGGGCCCGCGGTTTATCGGGGATGTAGTCTTTGCCATACCGCCCGACAACGTAATCGCGCACCTCGGATATAGCCGATGCCGCCACTTGGGTGGAGTCGGTCCGCATATAGGTAATCAGGCCCACCGAGCCCTCGCTGCCAATTTCCAGCCCCTCGTATAGCTGCTGGGCAACGGCCATAGTGCGCTGAGCGGTGAAGCGCAGCTTGCGCCCGGCGTCCTGCTGCAGAGTGCTGGTGGTAAAGGGAGGCGCCGGACGCTGGCGCACGTCCCGCTTGCGGACGTCGGCGACTTGGTACTGCGCGCCGTCCAGTTCCGACTCCAACGCCCGTGCCTGCTCCTCGTTAGGAATGTTGAGCCGGTTGCGCTTGCCCTTTTCCGAACGGAGTTGAGCAGGAAATTCCCCTTTCTCTCCTGAATCTTCCTGTTTCCTCAGGGCTGCGTCCAGCGTCCACGATTCGACCGGGACGAAGGCGTTGATTTCCCGTTCTCGATCAACCACCATCCTGAGCGCCACAGACTGTACCCGGCCGGCGGACAGGCCACGCTGAACCCGCCGCCAGAGCAGCGGGCTAATCTCATACCCCACCAGCCGGTCCAAAATGCGCCGGGCCTGCTGAGCATTAACCAGTTGCATATCAATTTCGCGGGGGTGCTGGAAGGCTTCTTCCACCGCCTCGCGGGTGATTTCGTGAAACACCACCCGCTTGGGAATGGAAGCGCGGCCGTCCCACTTGGCCGCGGCTTGCAGATGCCAAGAGATAGCCTCGCCCTCCCGGTCGGGGTCGGTGGCAAGGTAGATGTCCCTGGCGGAATCCCCGGCTGTCCTTAATTCCTTGAGCAGGGAACGCTTATCTTGCATCACTACGTAGGAGGGCTCGAAATCCTGCTCCACGTTTACGCCAATCTTGCTCTTGGGCAAGTCGCGCAGATGGCCCTGAGATGCCGTCACAACATATTTGTTGCCTAGAATCTGTCCAACGGTGCGGGCTTTGGCCGGAGACTCCACAATCACGAGGTCTTTGCCTCTGGCTTTCGAACCGCCCGTCCCCCGAGATGAGCCGCGGCTAGAGGATTTGGCGCCCTTGGCCGACGTTCGAGAGACGCCCGCGCTCTTCTTAGCGGCGGCTCCGGCCTTTTTGTTATCGGCCGGCTTGGTTCCCTTCTTCTCTGCAGTAGTTTTGTCCGCAGCAGTCTTGCTCTTAGCTGCCATGCGTCCCCTCCAGGGCCGACGCTTTGACATAGTGCATACTTCCAACCTGTTGTGCCTTTCCTTTGAGTTCCAGCAACGTCAACATACTTGTAACGGAGGATATGGGCAGGCCGGAGAGACGGCAAAGGTCGTCTACGTGCAACGGTTCGGCCGACAAACAGCCCAGCAGGGCCAATTCCCTGGCGTCCGGCTCCTCCGTGTCTTCGTTCTCCTGTTTTTCTGGCGTTTCCTTCGAATTACCTGCTTGAACGGACTGCCCGTCGAGAGCATCCTGGGCCGAGCTGCCCGCGTCAGACAGGTTCAATTCTTCCAGAATGTCGGTGTAATCGGCAACCAGTTTAGCGCCTTCCTTTATCATCCGGTTGGTGAAGCGGCTGGCCGGCGAGAAAATGCTGCCCGGAACACAGAACACTTCCCGGTTTTGTTCCAAGGCTTGATAAACCGTCCAACGGGTGCCGCTGCCCTCGGCGGCCTCGACCACAACGGTTCCCAAGGTCATGCCGCTGATGAGGCGGTTGCGGCGGGGAAAGCTGCGCGGGTCGGGGCGCATACCCAAGGGGTGTTCGCTGATTACGGCGCCCCGTTCCCGAATCCGGTGAAAGAGGCCCGTATGTTCTTTGGGGTACACCGAATCCAATCCTCCGGCGACTACAGCGATGGTGCGGCCGCCGCCCTCGAGGGCGGCCTGATGCGCTATCCCATCTATTCCTAGGGCTAGACCGCTAACCACTGTAATCCCGGCAGAGCTTAAATCTCGACTGAGCGCTTTGGCCGCTTCCCGGCCATAGGAAGTAGGATTTCGCGTGCCTACCACGGCAACGGAACCCTCGTCCTCCGGTCTTATTTCCCCAACGTAGTAGATCACCGGGGGCGGGTCTGAAATATGCTTCAGCCCGGCGGGATAGTCATCGCCGTTCCAGTTGGTCACCTTAACGCCGGCGCGATTCAGAGAGGCCATAAGCTCGTCGGGGTTCACAGCCTCGCGTCTCTTGACAATCTCTTGGGCGGCGCGAGAATCCAGCCCCGCGTCTCGCAATTGGCCGAGCCCGGCTTCCCATGCGTGGTCCAAAGGGCCGAAGTAGGACTCCAAAAGCCGGAAACGGGCAGGGCCCAGTTGAGGAATAGCACTGAGGGCAACCCAATATTTGAGGTCTTGCATATTCAGGATTCTAGCATACGTCAAAAAAGGGCAACAACGCGGCCTTTGGGATTTGCTGAGACGCACGTTTAAAAGAGGATTTTTCATAGGAAGTAGGCTGGTGGCTTATGGCGGCTCTCGGATTAACCTAGCAAAATACCGTCGGCATCTCTTCCTGAAAATCGAGTGTGAAAAAACCTTGGGTCTACGGCTCAGTGTTATTGCATCAGACCTGTTATTCTTGCGGAAGCAGGAGACCAGAAGACGAAATTCGCCGAATTTTTGCCCCAGCAATATGCGATTCAGGCTAGTGGCCTCCTGCGTCCGAGGGAATGACGAGTACATAGCCTTGAGGGCGCTCTCCATCTGCCGTGGATTCCCGCTTTCGCGGGAATGACGGGAGACGCGGGAATGACGGAGGAGAGGGGAGCGAGGCAGGGGAGGGACGGGGGCCGTCTACTATCGCTCGGGATTTGCAACCGCCGGGGGAGCGAGGCGGGGGAGGGACGGGGTATTAGGAAGCGAGATGAGGGTGGACGGGAGGAGCCATGAGCAGCCTATATGCGATTGCTCTGGGCGCAGATTAGGTATTCGTTGACAATGCAAACTGGACAGTGTATAGTCTTTTAACTTAGACTTCCGCAAAGAATCCGGTTGGAGTGTTGGGCTGGGCTGCCAGGGAGTGCGCCGCGCGTTTCCCGCGCCTCAGGCTCACCGTTGCGGCCGGGCCTCCGAGGAAACAGTCTGTAAGCTGTCATGACCGCCTCCGCTCTAAATCCCGATACAAGTCGGGATACCTCTCCTGCTCCTTTGGTTGCCTTTTCCCCTTTCTCTTTCATTCCCCCTTCCTTGCGGTTGTCTGTCAATCCACGCTTTACCTCACAGTGAACTGGGAGGACTCCCCTTATGCAAATGCGCGATTTCGTCGTTCGGTTCGCCGGTGAAGGCGGACAGGGTGTCGTAACATCCGCCGAAGGCTTGGCTCAGTCGTCGACGCAGGTCGGCTATCACGCTCTCACTTTCGCCACTTTTCCTTCGCAGATTCTCGGAGGGCCCACCTGGACCCAGGCGCGCATCTCCGTTGACCCGGTTCTAGCCCCCGGCGACGACGTTGACGTTCTGGTGGCGTTCAACCGGGAAGCCTACGAGAGCCACGCCGCCGATATGCGGGAAGACGGGGTCATTATCTTCAATTCCACTGAATTCGAGTTGGAAGGAGATGACCGGGCCTTCGGCCTCCCCGTCGAGGAGTTGGCCCGCTCCACCGGAAACAACCGCGCCTCCAATATGGTCATCATGGGCGCGCTGGCGCACCTGGTAAATATGCCCCACGAATACCTCGAAGAGTTCGTTGAGAAGCGCTTCAACCGCGGCCGCGAGGGCGACGACCAAATCATCCGCTCTAACCTTCAGGCCCTCCGCTTGGGACGGGAACACATCGCTCTTAGCGGATTCAACTTGGGCGACCTAGCACCGGCGAAAATGCCGGAATATCAGCAGTTGATGATTAAGGGCAACGAGGCCCTTTCCATCGGCGCAATTGCCGGCGGATTGGACTTCTACGTGGGCTATCCTATCTCCCCGGCCACGCCCATCCTGCTCTATATGGAGCGCAACCTCATCGGCAAAGACCGCTTCGCTTACCAGGTGAGCTCGGAGATCGAATCCATCACCGCTATTCTGGGGGCGGGCTACGCCGGCAAGCGCTCCATGACCGCTACCGCAGGCCCCGGAGTCTCGCTTATGAGCGAGGGCCTCGGCCTGAGCTGGATCGCCGAGATACCGCTGGTGGTGGTTGACGTGCAGCGCGGCGGCCCAGCCACCGGCCTTCCCACCAAGACCGAGCAATCCGACCTGATGAGCTGTATGTTCCCGGCCCACGGCGACGTGAGAATACCTATTATCGCCGTGGGTACGGTGGAAGAGTGCTTCTATGGCGCGGTAAAGGCCATCGAGTGGGCCGAGAAATATCAGGGCCCCGTTATCCTTATGTCCGAAATGGCTCTGGCGGAACGCGCCCAGAACATCCCCAAGCCCGACTTGAGCAAGATCCAGCCGGCCAAGCGATGGGTCTATGACGGCAATAACGGCTACAAGCGGTATGCGGGATACGAGATTTCGCCCATGCCGTTGCCTGGCAACCCCGGCGCATACGTCGCCAATGGAAGCGAGCATGACGACATTGGCGATACCACTCACCTGCCTGAGCGCCACATTCAGATGACTCAGCGCCGCTTCAGCAAGATTTCCCTGCTGGAAGAGGAATACTACGAGCGCGAAAACGCTGAGCATTCCGTCGCCCTCCTGCCGTGGGGCGGAAGCAAGGGCCCGGCCCGGGAAGCCTATAACTTACTGATGCAGGAAGGCGCGCCCGTATCCTGGTACTACACTATGTACCTGAACCCGCTGCCACCCAAACTGCTGGAAGAGCTGAAGCAGAAAGACTTGGTTATCGTCCCAGAACTCAATTATCAAGGGCAATTCTCCCAGATACTTCGCGGCCTCGGCGTCAAGGCCGAGTCCATCACCCAGTACACCGGGTTGCCCTTCAAGGCTCGCACCCTGGTAGAACGGATTTCCGAAATGACCAACTCCCGGTCCACGGAGGCTGTTGCTGTATGAGCAAGAAGAATCCTGAATACGATTTCAAGTGGTGCCCCGGCTGCGGCGACTTCGGAGTGCGCCGGGCCTTGGAATTCGCCATGATTGACCGGCTGGAAGAAACCGGCCTGCCAATGGAGAACAACGTGGTGGTGGCCGGCATTGGCTGCTCCGGCAACCTGGTACACCTCCTGGAGGGCGACCAGCCTTACGGGATGCACGGAATCCATGGGCGTTCTCTGCCCATAGCCCTCGGTGTCAAGATGGCCCGCCCCGAGCTTAACGTGGTGGTAGTGGCCGGAGACGGCGACTTCCTCAGCATCGGCGGGGAGCATATCGCGCCCCAAGCCGCCCGCAACGTCAACATCACCGCCGTGGTGATGGACAACGGGGTCTACGGCCTGACCAAAGGCCAGAGTTCCCCCACCACAAAGCTGGGCGTCATCACCAGCTCCACGCCCTATGGAAAGATCGAGAACCAGATTAACCCTCTGGAGCTTTACCTGACCCTCGGGGTATCCTTCATCGCCTCCGGCTTCTCGGGTCAGCCGCGACCTCTGTCTCAGCTAATCAAGCGCGGAATGGAACACCCTGGATTCTCCATCGTTCATGTGCAGTCGCCTTGCACCACCTACAATGATACTTTCGAGCAACTGAAGGGTAACCCACGAAAGGGTATCGAACCCACCCTTTGGGACGTGCCGGAGGACCACGACCCAAGCAGCCGGGTCGCGGCCTATGATTTGCTCCAGCGCGGCGGACTGCCCGTCGGCGTCGTGTACCATGACGAGGATCGCCCGGCCTTGGAGCAGCGCGTCGAGCAAATGTGGGACACCGCCCGGGCCCGCTCTGCCGAAGAGCTGATGGGCGCTTTCGAGTTCTAGTCCATCCAAGCAAACTAAGCCGTAAAATCGTAGGGGCGGGTAAAAACCCGCCCCTATTTGTCGGCCATCAACAATCCAAGGGCTATGTGGAAGTGCCGTACTCGGGCTCTTCCCCTTGTTGTTCCTCTAAATCCTGATACTTTGAAGGGCATTTGACCAAGATTTCGTTGGCTTGAAAGGTGCCGTGCCCGTCGTAACTGCCTTCAAGTATGATTTCGGAGTGCGGGTTAAAGAACAAGTCCGGCAGTACACCGTCGTAGGTCGCCGGCAACAACACAGCGCCGGATTGCGTTCCTTCCTTGTCCGTTATCTGGAAGCTGGAAAGGGTTGACTTCTCAGGACGCTCGAAAGTGCCTTCTACCAGCTTGCCCGAGACCCGCACCATTTGGCCGTCAGCAATCTCTTCTCCCGCCTGCTTGTCGCTGAATTCGCTAACGGTCAAGAAGTAGCGCGTGTTCTCTCCAAAGGCGGCCCATATCATAAACGTCAGGGCCAGAGCTATCACTACAGCTATAATAATGAATCGGGTGCGATGAGACCGGCTTTCCGGGTTATGCGATTCTGCGCCTGTGGCCGCCAATCGAGCCTCCGAATATATTGGCTTCCCGGGAAAACGGGAATGACCAGGGAATTTACGACTATGATACCAAATGGCGCCCAGCCTGCCAACGCGGAGACGCGCCTTGACCGCCGTTAATGAAGCCGGACAAAGGCCCAGTTCCGGCGTTACCCCCGTTGCCGTTCTGGTGGAGGGGCTGGAAAAGGGCTACCGCGACTGGCCGGTGTTGTGGGACTTGGACTTGACGGTTCAGTGGGGAGAATCGCTGGCTCTTTTCGGAGCCAACGGGGCAGGGAAGACTACTTTGCTGCGTATCCTGTCCACCAGCGTGCGGCCGGACGCCGGCGCGGTGCGCGTTGCTGGCTGCGACTTGCTCCGCCGAACCGGCGAGGCGCGCCGCCGCATCGGCGTCGTTGGCCATCGCAGCTTCCTGTACGAAGACCTGACGCCCCGGGAAAATCTGACCTACTATGCCCGGCTCTACGGCGTAAGCAACCGGGAAGTCCGAGTGGTCAACGCTCTAGAGCAAGTCGGGTTAAACAGCCGCGCAAACCATAAAGTCCGCGCCCTATCCAACGGGATGCAGAAACGGGCCTCCATTGCCCGCGCCATCCTGCACCAGCCGGATGTCTTACTGCTGGACGAGCCGGAAGCCGGCCTCGACCACGATTCGCGCCAGATGCTGGGCGAACTGCTGACTGAGTGGACTGCCGATGGCCGCTCGGTGATCTTCACCACCCACAACGTCGAGTTAGGGCTGGCCTGGGGCGATAATGCCGCCGTGCTGACCGGAGGCAGGGTGGCCTACCCTTCCGGCGGCGCTGCCGGTATTCAGCAGCTTCTCGCCGGGTCTCCGCATACTGAGGGCGCCAGGTGAGCAGCTTGCTATGGCCGATAGCCGCAATGATCTGGAAGGACATCGTGCTGGAAATGCGGTCAAGGGAGTTGGTGGTTTCGGTTATCGTTTTCGGCCTGCTGCTGGTTGTGGTATTCAGTTTCGCGCTTCAGCCCTCTCCCAGCCAGGCCACGGCCCTGGCGCCCGGCATCCTCTGGGTGTGCTTCGCCTTCGCCGCAACCCTGGCTATGAACCGCTCCTTCGTCCGAGAGCAGGAAGCCGGAGCACTGGAGGGCCTGCTGGTGTCGCCGGTAAGCCGCGACGCCATCTTTCTGGCCAAGGCCGCCGCCAGTTTCATATTCATGGTACTAATAGAAGCGGTGCTGCTCCCTTTTTACGCCGTGCTGTTGCAGTTCTCTGCCTTGTCATGGACGCTGGCAGGCGTCATCCTGCTGGCGACTCTCGGGTTCGCATTGATTGGCACGCTGTTTTCCGCGCTGGCGGCGCAGACCCGCTCGCGGGAAATATTGCTTCCCGTATTGTTTTTTCCCATCGTGCTGCCGGTTATTCTGGCTGCCGTACAGGCGTCCACTCGCGCCATAGGCGGCGAGACCTTCATCGGACTGGGGCGATGGCTCCCGCTTCTTGGAGTATTCGACGTCCTGTTTCTGGTAATATGTCCTTGGCTGTTTTCATATATCGTAGAGGATTAAGAAATTTTGGCAGAGACAGAAAGCATCGCCCTAAGCTCCGGCGGGCGGGACTCCGCCCGGCAACGGTGGAGGCCGGCACCGCGGCAGGTTCTGGGTATGATCGCCGGCATACTGCTGGCTGTAGACCTGTACCTGATATTCGCGGTGGCGCCTACCGATGCCAACCTGGGCAACGTGCAGCGCGCCCTCTATATCCATGTTCCCATCGCGGTAATCTCCCTTGTAGCCTTTGTCGCCGTGTTCATCGGCAGCGTTATGTACCTGAGAAACCGCAACAGCCGGTGGGACAACATGGCCGTGGCGGCCGGGGAAGTAGGTTTCGTTTTCGTCTCGCTGGCCCTGATAACAGGAGTCCTCTGGGCCAAGCCGGTGTGGAACGTATGGTGGACTTGGGAACCCCGCCTCACCCTTACCCTGGTTCTGTGGCTCATCTATGCGGGCTACCTGATGGTGCGAGCCTTCACCCCCAACCGCTCCCGGGCAGCGGTTCTCTCTGCTGTGGTGGGTATTATCGGCTCCGTGGATGCGTTCATCGTATATTTCGCCGTGCAGTGGTGGCGCTCCATTCACCCCCCTCAGGTCGTTGGGCCTCTGGCCGAGAGCGGCTCCCTCAGCGGCACGATGAACGCCGTGCTTTTGGTGTCATCTATAGCCTTCGTGTTCTTGACTGTCTGGCTGGTTCTGGAGCGGATGGCTACCCTGGGCGCCGAAGACCGGTTGGGAAGCATCCGGTTCAATTTAAGGCGCGCCGGCAACAGTGCCGACTGATCCGCCCCTCATCCTTCAAATTCTAACGGACGGCCTTGAATTGCAGGTTAGCTCGATGATTCCGATTTTGCAGACGGATTTGCCCCCGTCAAATCTCTCTTTCCTCATCGCCGCCTTTGTGGTGACCAGCGTGGTTTTTCTTGGCTATGTGTTCTTCATCTTCCGCCGCCGCCAAGAAACCAACCAAGAAATCAATCGCCTCCTCGCTATGTCCGAAGAGAGCGAAGCGCAAGAAGAGGAGCGCCCCTGATGGTCTTATCAGCCGACAAGCGAAAGGGGGTGAGCCGGTGTCGGCTCACCCCCTTTCTTTTCCATCCATCCCTCGGCTTGAAAGAGGGATTTGACGCAGGCATGAATCTCTAGCGGCTGACCTGATGGTCTTGGTAGCGGTCGCGGAGCACTTTCTTGTCGAACTTGCCCACGCTGGTCTTGGGAATTTCGTCTATAAACACCACGTCGTCGGGAATCCACCAAGAAGCGAAGCGAGGCCGGATGAATTCTAGCACTTCGCTCTTTTCCAGCGTGTCCCGGTATTCTGCGTTAGGCACCACGCAGGCTAGGGGGCGCTCCTGCCATGTGGGATGCGGGATGGCGATGACTGCCGCCTCCAGCACTCCGGGGTGAGCGATGATGGCAGTCTCCAGGTCCACCGAGGAAATCCACTCGCCGCCGCTCTTCACCATGTCCTTGACCCGGTCGCCAATCTGGATGTTGCCCAGCCGGTCCACCGCCGCGATGTCTCCGCTGTGGTACCAACCGTCTATGAAAGTCTCATCGCTTCTTGGGTCGTTATAGTATTCAGCAGCAATCCAGGGGCCTCGGAAAAGCAGCTCGCCCCGCTGTTCGCCGTCCCAATCCAGATCAGCCCCGTGTTCGTCCACCAGCCGCATCTCCACTCCGAACACAGGAATGCCCTGCTTCCCTTGCTCAGCCAGACGCGCATCGCCCTCCACTTCGTCAAGCTCGCTGGGCAGGCGATTATAGGAAACCAACGGCGAAGCCTCGGTCATACCGTAGGCCTGAATCAGGTCAACGCCCAGCCGTTCTTTGAAGGTCTTAATCATGCTGATCGGCACTGCCGAACCGCCGCTTACCACAGTCCGGAGGACGGAAAGGTCGAATTCTTCCTCGGTTCGGGAAAGGAAGTCCAGCATCCCAACCCAGATGGTGGGAACGCCCAGACTGATGGTAACCCGCTGCTCGCTGATAAGGCGGCAGATGGCGGCCGGGTCGGGACGCACCCCGGTTAGCACTTGCGTCGCGCCGGTCATAGTAGCAGAGTAAGGGACGCCCCAACTGTTGGCGTGGAACATAGGCACCACAGCCATAACCACATCGCGCTCCTGAACGCCGGCAGCGTCGGCGCTACACTCCATCATCGCGTGCAGTATCTGGGCGCGATGACTGTAGGTGACGCCCTTGGGCCGTCCGGTGGTAGCGGAAGTGTAGCAAAGCCCCGCCGGGTCATTTTCGTCCAGCGGCGGCGACTCGTACCTGTCGGAGGCGGCGTCCATCAATTCCTCGTAAATGTGCGCCGAGGGAAGGGAAGTGCGAAAGTCGGGGTCGCCGGTCATTATCACGAAGTGCTCCACGCTTTCCAGACGCGGGGCCAGCGGCTCCAATAGGGGAACGAGGTCTGGGTCAACCAGCATCACTTTGTCGCCGGCATGATTAACGATGTAGGTCAAGTCATCGGGCGACAGGCGTATGTTGGTGGTATGCGTGACCGCGCCCATAGTGGGGGGAGCGAAATAAGCTTCAAGATGCCGGTAGGTGTTCCATCCGAAAGTGCCTACCCGGTCTCCCTTGCTCACTCCCAGAGCGGCCAGCGAGTTGCACAGGCGATTCACGCGCCCCTTGAGGTCGCGGTAGGTGTAGCGGTGAACTCCATCGCCCTCGCGAGTAATAATCTCTTTCTTGGGGAAATAGATGCTAGCCCGATCCAGAAGCCCAGGTACTAGTAGTTGGTAATTCATCATAGCGGCTTGCCTCCGTCGCTGAAATTTGCGAGGGATGTCCTCGGCGTACCCCCGGAAGGAACAGGATTTCTAGGGAGACATTATGCTGACTTCTCCGTCCACGGCCCAAGTCTGGCTGGCAATATGTGCAGCCGCATGGGAAGCGAGAAGACACACAGGTAGCGGTTCCTTCAAATGCCCCAACCGGCCTCGCCCTGCTCAGACCACCAGCGCTTTCTATCCGCCGGCGTCAAATTCAGGCAGGCTCATAAATCAATTCCCTCCAATCATCCCAGAACGCGGGCGGCGCCTCAATGCTTTCCGATTCATCCCAAGGGCCCCGGCGGGACCGGCACCCGGTCAGCGGGCAACGGAAACACTTCGGCGTTCTGCCGCAGCATAGCTGCCCATGCAGCCGCAGCATTTCGTGGATGTCCACCATAGCAACGGACAATTCCTCGAATTGTCGCCGACGCTTACGATAAACGCATTTGAGACTCTCTCGCAATGGCGAAGGCATCTCTTTTCCGTCCTCCAGGCCAAAGACGCGAACTAACACCCGGGCGCAATTGGCGTCCAGGGGAAGCGCCTCCTCTCCCCATCCGTAGGCCAGCACGCATTCCGCAATCTTCTCGCCGACGCCTTTAATCCGCAACAACGTCTCCCGCTCTCTGAGAACGCCATTGGATACGGCCTCCGCCATTGAAACTATGAACGGCAACTGCCCAGCTCGGACAATGCTTCGGGCCTCTTCAACCACCAATTCCCGCCCGCCCTGAGCCTGTCGCAGAGCCGCGAGGGTCTGGAAATCCGGGAAGCGCCGAAAGAATTTGAGGCACATCTCCACCAGCAGCGCATCCCGAGTGCGGGCGCTGAGGCCAAAGAGCGCCAGAGTCCGGTAGGGACTGCGGCGGCCGCCGCGCTCCGCCCAGAGGGTAGACTCCCACTTAAAGCCGGGGTATGCAGCCTTCAGCTCCGACAGCAGTTGCAGGACCCCGCGCTCCGGCAATAGCGCCATTTCTCTACTTTTCATTTTGACGCCACCCGGCGGCGCAGGTATCATTTGGCGGTCACAAGCCTATTTTACTATTCTTGAAGCGTATAGAGTTCCTTTTTTCTGCATTATCCAGGAATTACGGGAGCTAACTTCGGCTTGGATTCCCGCTCCCCGTTTTCACGGGGCAAGAAAAAAGAGAGGAACGGTAATGAAAGCAGTATTCATTAGCGAACACGGCGGCACCGACAAGCTCATCTGCGGAGACCGGCCTGAACCGGAAGTGGGGCCCGGCGAAGTAATGCTGCGGGTTCGAGCCAGCGCCCTCAATCATCTGGACTTGAACCTGCGGGAGGGGCGCACCTATCGCGGGCCCCTGCCGCGCATCCTCGGCTGCGACATCGCCGGCGAGGTGGCCGCCATCAGCCCGGCGGCAAGCACTGCGTTGCGGATAGGCGACCGCGTAATCCTCAACAACCGGGTGACCTGCGCCTCCTGCCAGAACTGCCAGATGGGGCGCGATGACCAATGCCCCAACCAGAAGCGGCTGGGCGTAGACTTGGACGGCGGCCATGCCGAGTACATCACGGCTCCGGCCATCAACGCCCACGCCATTCCCGATAATATGGACTTCACTGAAGCGGCGGCATTGCCCATCGCGGCCCACACGGCATGGCACTGCCTGGTGACGCAGGCGCAGATTCGCCCCTGGGACGATGTGCTGGTTCAGGCGGCGGGCAGCGGCGTGGGCAGTATGGGAATCCAGATAGCGAAAATGACGGGCGCCCGGGTCATCACCACCGCCGGGAGCCAGTGGAAGTTGGAGCGGGCACTGGAGCTAGGAGCTGACGAGGTTATCAACTATAACGAGACGCCAAAGTTCAGCCAGAGGGTACTGGAGCTAACCGGCGGGCGTGGCGCGGACCTGGTCTTCGACTGCGTGGGCGCAACGGTATGGGAAGAAAACCTGCTGTCCTTGAAGGCCGGCGGCCGCCTGGTAATCACCGGCGTCACCAGCGGGGCAACCGCCAACCTCAACCTCTCTTTGCTTCAGAGCAAGCCCCTGCATCTCATGGGCAGCGGCGGGCGCAGCAACCGCACCTTCGCCGACTTCATGAAAGTGGTGCACCACGGCTCCTTGCGCGGCATCGCCGGGCGCGTATTCCCTCTGGAAGAAGTGGGCGCCGCCCATCAGGCCATGGCCGACCGCGACTTCTTCGGCAAAATCGTCATCGAAAGCTGAACCGGCAAGGCAGCGCCTTCGCTGCCTTCCCAATTCATATCAGCAATGGGCTGTCGCTATCCGGTCATTCCCGTAACTCCCATCGCCTCCCGTCATTCCCGCTCACCCCCGTCATTCCCGCTCACCCCCGTCATTCCCGCGGAAGCGGGAATCCGGGGACTTCGGCGCGAAGACCTGTCCCGCTGCTCGGTAGCCAACCAACAGGCCACAAGTTAAAATCTACAAGACCATCGCACAAGTACATCAATCAAAGGAGCAACCCATGAAAATCGCCCGCTATGAGGCCCATGGAGCAGTTCACTACGGCGTCGTTGACGGCGACAACATAGCTGCCATCGAAGGCAGTCTCTTTGGCGACTTCACCGTGACCGACCATGTGCACCAACTTTCCGACGTCAAGCTGCTGGCCCCGGTGGAACCGGGCAAGATTCTGGCCATGGGCTTGAACTACACCAGCCATATCGGAGACCGGCCCGCTCCCGAATATCCGATGATTTTTCACAAGACCCCGACCAGCGTCATCGGCCCCGACGACGCCATCATCCGCCCCAAGGAAGTCCAGCGCTTCGACGCTGAAGGGGAGATGGTGGTGATCATCAAGGATACCTGCCGCTATGTCAGCAAGGAAGACGCCCTGAACCACGTCCTCGGCTACACCTGCGGCAACGATGTTTCCGCTCGCGACTGGCAGCGGCGCGACCGCAACGAGAACAACTCCGACTGGTGGCGCGCCAAGTCCGCCGACACCTTCTCGCCCATGGGGCCGTGGATTGAAACAGATGCCGACCCGGCCGACCAGTGGCTCCAAACCCGGGTCAACGGCAACGTCGAGCAGGACCAGAGCACCAAGGACCTCATCTTCGACGTGCCGACGATGATAGAGTTCATCACCAAGTACGTCACCCTGAACGCCGGAGACTGCATCTATACCGGCACTCCCGGCACCACGCAAAATATGGAAGACGGCGCCGTCTGCGAGATCGACATCAGCAGCATCGGCGTGCTGCGCAACCCAGTGAAGCTGGAGGAGTAGGAGAAGCTAAGGAAAGGTAGGGGCAACCTCGATGGTTGTCCCTGTCAAATACTGCGGTATAATTGCTCAACCGCAAATTGGCCCACATCAGCAGAGGGACGGAAATGAACGGCGAACCGGAACTAACGGTAATTTCGTTGGGCGGCGGCGTACAGAGTTCGGTAATGGCGCTTATGGCTGCTCGCGGGGAAATTAAGCCAATGCCGGACTACGCCATCTTTGCCGACACCGGCTGGGAACCGAAAAGCGTCTATCGCCATCTTGACTGGCTGGAAACCCAGTTGCCCTTTCCGGTTAGGCGAGTTAGTCAAGGGAACATTCGGGAGGACATTCTAGCCGGCACAAATTCAACGGGGCAGCAATTTAGTTCCATACCCGTCTTCATCAAAACTCTCTCTGGCAAAACCAGCATTGCCAAGCGGCAATGTACCAGAGAATACAAGCTAACGCCTATTGAAACGGAACTCCGCTACCTGTTGGGCCTCGGCTATCGGGAAGTCATTCCCCGGGATATGTTTGTCGAGCTATGGATTGGCATTAGCCGAGATGAAATTATACGGATGAAGCCTAACCGCGAGACTTGGATCAAAAATTATTGGCCTTTGATTGACCATGGAATGACCAGAGAAAATTGCAAACAATGGTTCGCAAAGCATTACCCGGCCCGCAACCTGCCCAGGAGCGCCTGCATCGGGTGCCCTTATCACTCCGATGCAGAGTGGGCTGAGATGAAGTTAGGCGATGCGGAATCTTGGGCCGATGCTGTATTCGTAGATGCGGCTCTGAGAAACTCCAGCCGTGCCCAAAAATTCGACGGCGAAATGTATCTGCATAAAAGTATGACCCCGTTAGGAGAGATAAAGAACTTCCCTGATACCCGGCAGTATTCGATGTTATCTGGCGATGAATGCGAAGGAATGTGCGGGGTGTAGTATGTCTATATCGCAATGCGTTGTAAACGCCTTACGTACCCAGCGTCGGCGATTCGATTACAATTTTCATAACCGGGCGGAACACGCTGGTGGAGTATACGCCTTTTGGCTCGATAGCGGTGCTTGCTTATATGTAGGGCAAAGCAACAATATCAGCAAGCGTATGTATGCACATCGCATGAATGAACATAACAACGAGCTAGACAGATATTTTGCGGCTTTTTCCCAGCGAATTGAAGTATCCTATTATTTGTTGCAGGATGAATCTGCCAATGAGCGGAGATACTTGGAACGCGAGTTAATTAGGGTGCTTCGGCCTTTCACCAACAAGTAACAGTCGATAAGGAGGAAACTTCCATGCCAACCACAATCCCAGCCTTGCGTGGCAACTTTGGCTCAACCGAGTATTGGGTTACGACCATGAGTGTTGGGGAGCTGCTCAGAAACGTCCAATTCCCCCAAGACATCACAGACTCTAGCGGGCGCCGTTGGGATGATTTGTCCATTGAGGAAAAATACCAAAGAGAGGTTAATCTGCAACGGGTGCGAAAGCAAATTGCGCCTTACTTTGCATGTGACCCTAACCGGTTCTCGGGTTCTTTGGTGCTTGCAGTTATAAATGATGACCAAATGGTCTTCGAGCCTCTGCCCAATATCGGGGGGGGGGGGGGTAGAAACAATGTGATCCCCCAACTCTACCAAAGCGCCGCCAGAGACATAGGGTTCCTGACATTGCAAGGCGACGAGATACTTGTACCTCTAGATGGCCAACACCGGGTCAAAGCGTTTGGTTTCGCAATTAATGGCACCGATGACAACAACCGGCAAATTGCTGGGATAAAAGGCAATCAAGAGTTGGCAAGAGACCAAGTAGCGGTCATTCTAGTACGGTTCAAAGCGGATCAAGCTCGCCGCATCTTCAACAATTTGAATCGCTACGCCAAACCTACCAATTTAGCAGATAACCTCATCACTGATGACGATGACGCCCTTGCAGTTATGACGCGAGAGTTGTTGGGAGAAAGTGGTGTCATTCCATCCCGATTAGTCCAGATCAGAACAAACACCCTCACTAACAAGGCTCACGAATTTACCACATTGGGGACATTCTACGACTCTAACACAGTCCTCGTGACTGGATTGCGCTTTTTTACAGGCAAAGGTTCAGTCAAACAAATGCCACAAGAACAACGGGAATTAGTAAAAGAAAATATCAAACTCACTTGGGAACACCTTCTTAGCAAGGTTGATTTATGGGCTAAATCTTTGGCAGACCCCTCAGAAAAAGGCGACAAAACCCGCATCCAAATCCGCGAAGATACCCTACTGGGCAAGCCCATCGGACAGCTTTCTCTGATTCGCGGCTACCTCATTATGCGGGAGCGTTGCGAGGGAGTGTCCGAGGATGATTTGTGCGAGCGGATAAACCAGATTGACTGGAGTGTCAAAAACAAGATGTGGGAGGGCGTCCTGATGAATCGCAACGAGCGTGTTATGGCAGGTCGCGGCACGGTCAACCGTGCCTGCGAATTCATTGCGCATCTAGGAGGCGCCAAGTTAACCGACGAGGAAACCAAAACTCTGCTAGAACACATTTACGGCAGTGATGGGCAAAAGCACAACCTACCTGACCCGGTAGCCTAGTTGCCAATCCTAAGAGCCGATCCTAAAAATTTCCCAGCTTGACCACCCGCAGAGTGTAGGCGTCGCCTTCCATGATCTCGGGAATTACGGGTGGCAGGCTGCGGAAGTCATCGGCCGTGGCCGAGATGATTCTTCCTGTCAGCCCTGCGCTTTCGTCCGACGCCAGCCAGACGGCCAGCTCGGCGCACTCGTCTATCGAAGCTCCTCCCCCCGACAGCACTCTCTGCCCCAGATCATGGATGAACTCGGCTCCGGCATCGGCCGCCTGCTCCGTCATCTTCTCCCACATACTGGTATGCACCGAGCCTGGCCCCAGGGCGTTTACCGTAATCCCTTTCTCTTCCAGCTCTTGGGCCAGTACTTCGGTCAGGCGCACTACTGCCGCTTTGCTGGAGCAGTAGGCCGACATATTGCTCCAGGCATTGGCTACCCCCGCGCCCGAAAGGTTGATAATTTTGCCGCTTCCCTGCCCAATCATCACCGGAACGATGGCTCGGCAGACCAGGAATGTGCCGGTTAGGTTGACGTTGATGGTATCCACCCATTCGGCGATGCCGTTTTCCTGCAACGGGCCGATCGGCCCGGAAACGCCCGCATTGTTAACGAGAATGTCAATGCGCCCGAACCGCTCCACCACTCGCCGGGCCAGCCTATCTGTAGCAATCTGGCTGGTAACATCGGTGCGAAGGGCGATGGCTTCGCAGCCCAGTTCCGACACCGCGCTCCCAGTCTGCTCCAGTTCCGCTTCGCTGCGCGCCGCCAGCGCCAGCCGGGCGCCCTCCCGAGCGTATGCCATCGCAATGGCTCGTCCTATGCCGCGCCCGGCGCCTGTAATGACTGCTACCCGGCCATCCAGTTTCATGGCGTTTCCTCGCTGGAGCGTCAAATATCTGATTCGATTCCCTGCCGCCACGGATACGCAAGCATTCCTGTTCGGTGTTCAGGAGGCCACACTATAATTTTTCGGCCCTGTCGCCATTGCACCAGCAACCCGGGCTTCCCGGTAGGCCGGCCTGTATCGGCGTCGATGCGAAACCTGCCGTAGAATGTGGTGAAGTCCAGCAATGCCGCCGTTCGGCGCAGCGCCGCATCATCTAGGCTGCCGCATTCCTCCACGCAACGCTGGATTACCACGCCGACAGCGTAGGCTTGCGCCGAGGGATAGTCAATAACGGAATGACCGGCCCGACGCAGAGAAGCCTGCACTTCCGCTGCTCCGGGGCCGTAGTCAATCGCATACTTGACGCCCGGCTCCCACTGGCTGGGGCCGACAAAATTGTCCGCCCTGCTTCCTAATCTCTCCCGAAAGGCGTCCACTCCGGCAGCCACCACCGCCACTGCGCCGACGCCCGGCGCGCATTGGGCCAGCAATTCCGCTATGCTCAGGTCATTGCGGAACCGGCCGGCCACTACCAGCACGTCCGGCGCGGCTTCGCCAACGGCATGGACTAGCTCGCCGAAGTTCTCTGTTTCGGCGTTAAACCGCCAAGCCGGCAGAACGCGAAAGCCTAGGGCAGCGGCAGCCCGTTCCAGCCCGGCGGCCACGTCTCGCGGGAACGTTCCGGTGGCGGCCCGCGCGATGCCAACGGTTGCCGCGCCGGAGTGAATTTCCCGCACCGCGGGCAATAGCCCTGCTAGATATTCGTCGGCCGGCGTAAGCGTTCCGGCCACCCACGGGCTGCCGCGCTGGTAGACCAGCGGCGAGGCTCCGCCCTGGTTCCATAGCAGCTTGCCGTGGGCTTGGGCGATTTCGGCGGCGGCGTTGGTCAGCCCGGCGGAATAGGGGCCAACCAGCAAGTCTACGCCCTCTACGGCAATCAGCCGTTCGGTGATAGACCGGACCTTATCGCGGCGGCTGCCATCATCGCGCCAAAGGATTTCAACGGCCCCTCTCCGGCTGCCCAGAACCAGACCGCCCGCCAGGTTGACGTCCTCAGCCCAAGCCCGGATACCGGCCAGCGTCTGCTTACCTTGCAAATCAAACTGGCCGGTGAGGGAGACCGGGATACCGACCTTAACGGTCATTGCCCTTTATATGCCCCCACAAAAGCAATCCGTCCATCCTCGGCGGGGCTTAGGACGAACGGACTATGCGGAAAACTCTGGAATCCGCCCCGCTATATGCGCGAGCGGAACAGCCCGAAGGAGCTGGTATAGCCGTGCAGGAACGTGGTGCCGCCTACCGGGCCGATTTCGCCGTTACAGAAGAACCCGCCAAGAGGCACCTGTCCCAGCTTCTCCCGGAATATGCCAGTGTCGTGATTGGGGCGTCCGTAAAGATACTCTCCGCGTCCCAGGCACGAGAACAGCAGCGCCCCCGGCACTTCGTTTTCCCGGTTGTCGGCGGCATAGCGCTCCAGTACAAAGGCAAGGTCCTGGGCCGAGGTCTCAGCATCGCGCAGATGGAATTGAACCAGTTGCCCTTCCTTCAACATCTCGCCGATAGCCAATGCGCCCGTTCTCTGGTCCATTCCCACCACGTTGCGAATTAGAAAATCCCCCTGTACTGGGTTGTCCAGAAATTCGTCCATAACGACGCCCAGAAACAAGGAGTGCCCCATCAACTGCCGGTCCCGCTCGGATAACGACCGGAACAGATTCTGCAGGACTGCCATCGGTGGTTTCCCGTCCAGCTCCACCAGAACGTTGCGGCTGCTGGAGGTGATGCGCATGGATTCACCGATGGGACGGCACCCCTGCGCCACGACGGTGTCCACAACGATGTTTCCGTGCAGAGCCAGCCCGATGGCGCCGGACCCATGGACTTGCCCATCCAGGAACAGGGCGTTGTCGCCGGCGCGCTGCGCCCCGCTGGCCAAGCCGCCAATCTTTGCCGCGCGCGGAAAGGCGAAATCCAGGCCCATGATGAGGTTCTGCACCGGGAAGGAAAACGGGTCTGCCAGCAAGACAAAGTGCGGTTCCTGCGCCTCGGCAACCCCCACTAGCTCCCTCCACTTGTCGGGGCCGGCGTCCAGGTCAGGCAACTTGTCACCGTCCAGGTGGAACGCCTCTATGTCCACTCCAGGAAGAGTAGCTGCGGTAACCGAGAGGGCAGGCCGCTGCTCCACTTCCATGCCAGCGCCAATGATGCCTCCTCCCGAACATCCGAAGGAATGCTCAGCCCCCAATAGTTCGCTCAACAGGGGGCCAACGCGGCCATAATCAGCCTGGTAGTGCGGCGATACGAACGCCGTCGCCAGATTCGGCGCTTCGCCCAATTGACCCCGAAGGGATTCGGCGCACTCTGTCAGGGCGCCTTCCAGGTTGCCTTGCTCAGATATGGCCGACGCCCATTTCATCAGACCGCCTCCTGTATATAACGGGTTCAAATAACGAGCTGTTTGGGGCAGTATAACATTCTGCGCCAGAGTCAGGCGTTGACGGAGCATTCCCTTGACTCTACGATTGCAAAGATAATTCAGATTCCATGCTCAAGTATTTGCCTTAGTAAGGAGCATCAATGGCCCAGCAACCCCTTTCTCAGCAGCCTTTTTCCGATGAAGACCGGGTTCAGGAACTGGCGCGGCTTTCCGGCATCCCAATCCCGAAGGAAGAAGTCGCCGAGGTCGCCAACCGCTTCGGCAGCCTAATACAGGAGCTGGAAAAGATTAGCGGCCTGGAGCTTTCCGACATTCAGCCTGTGAGCGTTTTCCCGGACAAAGGCTAGACGCGGAACAAAGACTTTCAATCTTGATTATCCGTTTACTAAGGCAATCTGATGGACAATAACGAAATCGTCTTTATGTCCGCTGCCGATACGGCCAGAGCAGTGCAAACTGGCGAGCTGACCCCGGAGAACGCGGTGCAGGCGTATCTGGAGCGCATAGACCGGCTGGATTCTCGGCTGTCCGCCTACATAACCGTTACCCGCGAGGAGGCGCTGGACGCCGCTCGGCAGGTCGTCGGGCGATTGTCGAGCAGGGGCGACCCCGGTGCCTTGTGCGGGGTGCCGGTGGACATCAAGGATCAGTTCTGGACCGACGGCCTACTGACCAGCAACGGCTCCCGGGCCTACCGGGATTTCGTCCCCCGCGAGGACGCAACCATCGTGCGCCGCTTGATAGTGCGCCGCTTGAATGAGCTGGAGCAACGCTCTTGGGCAAGCTGAATTTGAGTGAGCTGGCCATGGGCGGCACTCAGGAACCGCCTTGGGGCATACCGGCCAACCCTTGGGACCTTGACCGTACCCCCGGCGAGTCCAGCAGCGGCTCCGGCGTAGCGCTGTCTGCCTATTTGTGCGCCGCATCCATCGGCGAAGACACCGGCGGCTCCGGGCGCGGGCCTGCGGCCTACTGCGGCGTAGTAGGGCTGCGCCCCACCTTTACGCGAGTCAGCCGCTGCGGTATGACCTATATGTGCTGGTTTATGGACGCCGCCGCCCCCATGACCAAGACGGTGAAGGACTGCGCCATCGTGCTGAGCGTCATCGCCGGATACGATGAGCGCGACCCCTACACCAGCCGCCGCCCGGTGCCCGATTACGCCGCCACCCTGCGCCATGGCGTCCGGGGTATGCGGTTCGGCCTCATCCGCAAGCTACACCACAGCCCCGATATGCACCTGGAAGTGCGGGCGGCGGTGGAATCATCGTTAGACACCCTCCGCGGGCCGGGTGCAGAGGTCACGGAAGTGTCCATACCGCTAGTGGAGCTTGCCGGGGCCATCTTTGTGGGCATAGCCGACACAGAAGGCGCCGGAGCAAGGGACGAAATTCTGCGAACCCGCGCTGGCGAGCTGGACCAAGCCAGCCGCACCCGCCTGCTATCGGCGTCGCTGGTTCCCTTCAAGGTCTACAACCGCGCCGCCAAAGCCCGAGTTCTGCTTCTCCGACAGTTCATGGCCGCCATCGATGATGTGGATGTGCTGGTATCGCCCACATCGCCCTATCCCGCGCCGCGCCTACACCGGATGCTATTCCCTCACTGCGCTGCCCGTTATCTCCATACCCGGCGGCTTCACCGGCGACGGCTTGTCCATCGGCCTACAGTTGGGCGGACGGCCCTTCGCCGAAGAGACGCTGTTTCGGGCCGCCCACGCCTACGAGCAGGCCACCGATTAGCATACCCGCATCGCGCCGGCGGCTCTGGCCTAGCGGTCATAGCGCCCGTGCCCACTCTAAATTTTAGGAATTGATTTATGTCCGCAGAGCGCATTCGCGTGGGAATCATCGGAGCAAACGCGAATTACGGCTGGAGCAAACGCGCCCACCTGCCGGCCCTGTTGGGTTTGCCCGGCTTTGAGCTGACGGCAGTATGCACCTCTCGCCCCGAGACGGCCGCAGAATCCAAGAGCTTCTATGGCGCAAGGCTGGCTTTCCACGACTACGGCGAAATGGCTAATCATCCAGAAGTTGACCTGGTGGTGGTGTCGGTCAGCGTGCCGGCCCACTACAGTATGGTTACCGCCGGGCTGCAAGCAGGGAAGCCCGTGTTCTGCGAGTGGCCGCTGGGAGCAAACAGCGCCGAGTCGGAGGATCTGGCCTCGCTGGCTCACGAAAAGGGAGTCCGCACCCTCATCGGCCTGCAAGCCCGCGGAGGCCCCGCCTTGCTCCGTTTACGGGAACTGGTGGCCGAAGGCTATGTCGGCGAGATGCTGGCCTGCAACATGACAATGTTTCTGCCGGGATTAATGGGGCGAGGCATCGACCGCGCCTGGATGGCAAACCGGGCCAACGGAGCGAACACTCTGAGCATCGCCTCCGGTCATGCCCTAGACATTTTCTGCCACTGCGCCGGCGAGTTCCGAGAGTTATCCGCGCAGGTAAGCGTCCAACTGGCTCAATGGAGTACCGGCGACGGGAATATCATCCCGGTGGACGCCGCCGATAACGTAGTAGTCAGCGGAATCTTGGAAAACGGAGCCGCGGCGTCGGCCCACATAGCCACCATACCCTGGAACGGAAGCGGCTGGCGCCTGGAAATCTATGGCACGGAAGGCACTCTCTCGGCCCGCTCCGAGGAAATGGTGCAGTACGGCAACGTGCATCTCTATGGCGCCCAAGGAGCAGGGCAGTCTCTGCAGCCGCTGGAGATACCAGCCCGGCTGTCGCTAGTCCCCGACAGTGTTCCCCAAGGCGAACCCTACAACGTGGCCCAGCTTTATCATGCCATGGGCAAGGCCGTCCGCGACGGCGGTGAAGCCCAGCCCGACTTCGCCACGGCGGCGGCTCGCCACCGCTTCCTTGACCTGCTGCAACAATCGTCGGACGAAGGGCGAAAAGTCGCCGTGGGAAGCTAAGGCTGCGACAGTCACCCCTATGCAATTGCCGTGACCGAAATAACTTCTCGCACTGACCTTTGCTTTCGGCGAGTGGTAAAATAAGGGCGCATGAATCGAATGGGGCCTCGGATGCGTCATTTTTCCCCGTCCCGGTCTGACTGGATATGAACTCGCGCCCTAACTCTCTCACCGCTTTGCTTCGCCTGTTGGGCGAAAGACCGCGCCGGTTGAAGGTATTTTCCTCCCGCAGCGGCAGGCGCGCCCTGGAGTCCGAGCCGCACATCACGGTCATTGGCGGCGGAACCGGGCTGCCCAGCCTCATCCGCGGCATAAAGCACTACTCCCCCAACATTTCGGCCATCGTGACTATGGCCGACGACGGCGGCAGCTCCGGCAGACTCCGCAGCGAGCTGGGCATCCAGCCGCCGGGGGACATCCGAAACTGCCTGGTAGCCATGGCTGATTCGGAAGCGGTAATGCAACAGTTGATGGATTACCGCTTCTCCTCCGATGGGCAGTTGAACGGGCACAGCTTCGGCAATATGCTCATCGCCGCCTTGGCGGGCATCGGCGGCGACTTCTATCGAGCCGTGGAAATCGCCGGCGAACTGCTGGCCATATCCGGTAGAGTAATACCTTCCACCACCACCGACGTTACGCTACTTGCCAGAACCGAAACCGGCGAAACCCTCACCGGCGAGACCAGCGTGGCCTCGGCTTCGGCGCGGATTCAGTCGCTGACCCTTTCGCCGCCCAATCCGCAGGCCCACCCGGCGGCAGTAGCAGCCCTGGAAGAAGCCGACCTTATCATCATTGGCCCAGGCAGCCTCTACACCAGCATCGTTCCCAATCTTCTCATCCCGGGAATTGCTGAGGCATTGGCCGGCTCGCGGGCGTTGAAAATTTACGTCTGCAACGTCGCCGAGGAACCCCGCCAGACCGAAGGCTACTCGGTGCAGGACCATCTGACGGTAGTTCAGCGGTACTCCGGGGTTAACTCGGTGCACGCCGTTATTGCCAACAGCAGCGTTCCCGCCGGGCCTACTCCCGCCGGGCTGGACTTTATACGCCCCCGCCAACCCTGGGATGCCGCCGCCCTGCTCATCGAATCCGATGTAATCGACGAAGGCGCCACCGCCCGCCACGACCCGGCCAAGCTGGCGCATACCGTGGCTGCCACTTACCGCAGCCATCGGGGCAAGAGGCGGCGTCTCCTCAAGCCTAAGCCGGCTCCTGCCCTGCGGAGGAGTGAACGAGGGATTCAATCCGAAGCCCTTTGCGGAGATTAGCAGGGAAATCCCTGACAGTTGGATATTGCTTTCAGACCGCCCCGGTCGGCTTAATATAGTCAGGAATTTCTCGCAATCCAGAGTCGCCAGTCAACAAGGCACCAAGCCGTCTCATTATAATTTACCCCATCCCAATTACCAGAGACGCCGGTATGGACAACGTCACCCCCGCCCAACGCGCGGAAGAGTTGCGGCGCGAGCTTAACTACCACAACCACCGCTACTACACCCTCGACGCCCCGGTAATCAGCGACGGCGAGTATGACCAGTTGCTTCGGGAGCTGCGGGATATAGAAGCGGAGCACCCTGAGCTGCTTACTCCTGACTCGCCAACCCAGAGAGTAGGGGGCGACCCGTCGCCGGCCTTCGAGGAAGTGGAGCATTCGCGCCCGATGCTTAGCCTGAGCAACGCCTTTGACTTCGGCGAACTGTCCGATTGGCACAAGCGCGTATCCGGCCTGCTGGACGGCGCCGCCTTCGATATGGTTTGCGAGCTAAAAATAGACGGGCTGGCGGTCAACCTTACCTACGAAAACAGCATACTGCTCCAGGGCGCAACCAGGGGCAACGGCGTCACGGGCGAGGACGTAACCCGCAACCTTCGCACTATCCGCACCATTCCGCTGTCCCTCGAAAATACCGTCCCCTCTCGTCTGGAAGTGCGCGGCGAGGTATACCTCCCCATCGAAGAGTTCCGTCGGCTGAACCGGGAACGGGAAGAAAGAGGCGAGCAGTTATACGCCAACCCCCGAAATACCGGCGCCGGCACTATTCGGCAGCTTGACCCAAAGGTAACTGCTGCCCGAAATATGGAGATATGGGTCTATTCTCTTAACAGCACGGAAGGAACGGAGTTCCTGACTAGCCACTGGGAAGCCTTGAAGTGGCTGAAGAATGTAGGGTTCCGCATCAACCCCCATAACCGCCTGTGCCACTCTCTTGAGGAAGTTCAGGACTATTACCAGGTTTGGCTGGAGTGCCGCCACGCCTTGCCCTATGAGGCCGACGGCGTGGTGGTCAAGGTGTCGCCGCTGGCGATGCAGGAGCGCCTGGGAGTTGTGGGCCGCGAGCCGCGCTGGGCCATCGCCTACAAGTTTCCGGCGGAAAGGGGAACGACCACGCTGAAACACATCGGCATAAACGTGGGCCGCACCGGCAGCCTGAACCCCTACGCTGTGCTGGAGCCCGTGGTGGTCAGTGGAGCCACCGTACAGCACGCATCCCTGCACAACGAGGAGGACATTCGCCGCAAGGACATCCGAATCGGCGACGTAGTTGTTATCGAGAGGGCCGGCGACGTTATTCCCCAAGTGGTAGGCCCCGTGGCCGACCAGCGCACTGGGGAGGAACGAGTATTCCATATGCCCGAGCGCTGCCCGGAGTGCGCCACGCCGGTGGTAAAGACCGAAGAAGACGCCATGCACCGTTGCCCCAATCCTTCTTGCCCGGCCCAGTTTTTCGAGTTGCTGAAACATTTCGTCGGCAAGAACGCCGCCAACATTGACGGCCTGGGGGAGCGCTGGTGCGGCATACTCATCGAAAAGGGCATGGTTTCCGACGTGGCCGGTCTTTACGGGCTGGAAAAGAACAAGCTGCAGGAACTAGACCGGATGGGCGACAAACTGGCAACAAAAATTATGACCAACATCGCAGCCAGCAAGAACCGTCCTTTGCCCCGAATGCTCTTTGCCTTGGGAATCACCCACGTAGGCGCCGAAGTAGCCGACCTGCTGGCCCAGAACTACCTCGGCATCCGGGAACTAGCAGCCGCCTCCGAAGAAGACCTAACTGCCATCGAAGGCATCGGCCCAAAGATAGCCGAGAGCATCACCACGTGGTTTCAGAATCCTGAGAAGCAATCGGTGGTCGAGAAACTTCTCGCCGCCGGTGTCAAGTTGGAACAGGACTCGCTGCCCGCGGAGGCGGCTGTCACTCCGTCGGAAAATGCGCCCTTGGGAGGGCTGACTTTCGTGGTCACCGGCACTCTCTCCGTCTCCGGCCTCTCTCGCAGCGAAGCCGAAACGCGAATCAAGAGCCTAGGCGGCAAGGTCAGCTCTTCGGTAACCAAGAAGATCAGTTATGTCGTGGTGGGCGAATCGCCGGGGGCGAAAGCTGCCACCGCGGAGAAGCTGGGCACGCCGGTTTTGGATGAAGAAGCCCTTCTCCGCTTGCTGGAATCGCCGACGGACTGGCTGGCCGAAAGAAAACAGGGCCGCCTTGACTGACACCGCCATAATCGTCGGGCTTGGGAACCCCGGCCCTCGTTACGCCGACACCCGCCACAACATTGGCTGGAAGGTCTTGAACTTGCTGGCGGGGCAGATAAACGTACCAGTGAATGAGCGCCGCCCCAAGGCGGTTCTGGGCGTTGGGCATTTCGCCGGCCGGCGGGTTGTGTTGGCCAAGCCGCGCACGTTTATGAACAACAGCGGCGAGGCGGTCGAATACCTGCTGGCCCGGTTCGGCGGCGGCCTGTCCAGCCTGCTGATAATCTACGACGAAATGGCTCTGCTGCCAGGCCGCATCCGTTTGCGCGCCGCGGGCAGTGACGCGGGCCACAACGGCATCCGATCCATCATCCAGTCCGTCGGCGGCACCGGATTCCCCCGGCTTCGCATCGGTATCGGCGCTCCGCCTCCCGGGGTATTGGCCCGGGACTATGTGCTAGGCAAATTCACCAGCGACGAAGCGGAGTCCATCTCCGGAGCTATGGAGCGCGCCTCCGCTGCCATCCGCTGCGTGCTGGAAGAGAACATAGACACGGCCATGAATCGCTACAATCAGGATCCGGCAAAGGGGCAGGAACTGCCGCCATCCGCCTCATAACGCCAGAGCCGACGCTATCGCCAGCGCGATGAGGGACGCCGCCAGCAGGGGCATACAGCCGAATCGCCGTCCGCCGGAACTGCCGTGGCGTCCGCCTCGACCTCTGTTTCGTCTTTGGGTACATTCCACGCAGGTGCACGCGGGAGGATGCGTACCTCTCAGACGGTTAACATCGTAAGACATCCCACAGCCTCACTTGCATCCCTTTCGGCGGGGCATCCGTAATGCTGATATGATGCCATAGGCCCAGAAACTTGTCTCGCCCGATGTTTGCGGAGTTCCCAATTCGGGCAAAGGCCGGCTTCCAGAAAATGCGCTTGCCAATACCATTGATTGCCTGGTTCTTGTTTCTAGCGGTTCTGACCGGATGCATCAGCACCGCCGAACCAGGCCCTTCCCCTATCAGTACGGACAGCCCGCCTTTCTACGCCAGCCCGGCCAATACCAGCGCCCCCTCGCCCGCCGGCGCGGATAAGGCTATTGAGGCGAATCGGCCTCCTGCTACCCTAGTAAACTCAATGCCTGGGCTTTCGTCATCGGCGCCGTCCGCCGGAGTCCCTGCCCTGCCCCTCACTCCGGCGGAAATCATTCCGACTCCTCCTGAGCGAGACCTTTACCGGCTAGCTAAGGAGCTTATTCCCGGTCTTGGGGAAATAGAAAGGGTTGAGGGTTCCCCTGCTCCAACCTTTAGCGTCGGACATCGCCAGTCCTTCGAGCTGATAGACCTGCAAAAGCTGGAACGATACCGGAGGGAATTCGAGCTGCGCCTCGTCACTCCCAACGCTTATTGGTTCGTGGAAGAGGGATTAAGGGTTGACCAAGAGGACATCGTCCGTTCAGCCGCCGTCTTAGAGGACACCATCTATCCTCGCATCACCCAAGCGTTCGGCTCTGAATGGAAGCCTGGAATTGACGGCGACAGTCATCTCTATGTCCTGAACGCATCCCTGAATCTGGTTGGCGGATATTACAGCCCGGCGGACGAGTACCCCAAGGAAATCCGCCCGGTAAGCAACGAAATCGAAGCTATCTACATCAACGTCAGATACCTGCCTATTGGCACGGACGATTACTCCGTGGTTCTGGCGCACGAGCTACAACACGCAATTCACTGGAATGCCGATTCTTCGGAGGCATCCTGGTTCAACGAAGGCTTGTCGGAACTTGCCGTAACCATCGCCGGGTACTCGGAAGCCAGCATCCTCGCCTTCCGTCGCGCCGGGCCGACTTCTCTGACCGTCTGGCCGGCCGACGGCGTGGGCGGCGCCGAAAACTACGGCGCGGCGTCTTTATTCATGCACTACTTCACCGAGCACTACGGAGACCGCACCGACCTGCGGCCTCTGCTCTCGCTCCAGGCCGACGGCATCGAAGCGGTGAACGCCTACTTAGAACGCACCGGGAGCAATGCGGACTTTACAGATGTCTTTCGGGATTGGGCCGTGGCGAACCTCCTTGACGAGGATATGGGACACTACGGGTATGGCGGTCTGCGCATTGGCTTTCCGGTGTACCGAAGCCTGGAAAATGAAGCAGAGCTGCAATCGTCCCTTCCGCAGTACGCCAACGAATACGTCCGCCTGGAACTGCCTGCAAGCTCCTCCACGCTGTACTTCGAGGGGAACAGCGCGGCGGCGATATTGCCCGTTGACGCGAGGGAAGGCTGCTGGTGGAGCAACAATGGCGATGACATAGACTCGACGCTGACTGCTTATGCCGACTTGCGGGATGTAGACTGGGCTACGCTGGATTACCAGGTATGGCACGCCATAGAGGAGAACTGGGACTACGCTTACCTGGAAGTATCCGCCAACAGCGGGGAGACCTGGGAAATTCTGGAAACCACCCACACCAGCAACAGTAACCCTCTCGCCAGCGCTTTCGGGCCCGGATATACCGGATTCAGTGAAGAATGGGTAGACGAATCGGTGCCGCTGGACAAATGGGCCGGGCAGGAAATCCTGCTGAGATTCCAGTACATTACCGATGCCGCAGTTTACGACCATGGTCTTTGCCTCCGCAACTTGCAGGTTTCTAGGCCGCCGGGGGAGCGCGTTTCGGTGGATTGGCAGCCCAACGGCTTTGTTTGGACTAATAACCTGGTGCGGCAGCGCTTCATAGTCCAAGTAATTTACGATGGCCAAGACGACACCGCCAACCGGGTCCTTCAACTGGAACTGAACGCCTCAAACTCCGGAGAGATTACCTTGCAGGCAGCGCCGGAAGCTCGCCGGGTGGTTGCAGTGGTGCAATCAATGGCGCCTTCAACCCGTATAAACGCCAACTATGTCATGCGGCTGGAATCCGTCGAATAACCTGGGCAGGAAGCAATTATGAGGCTTGGATTAGGCATAATCGGTTGCGGCACTTTCACGCGCGCCTTTGCCGGGGCAATACAGAGCGAACTTGCCGACATAGACCTGTACTTTGCCAGCCGGGACGCCGACAAAGCCGCAGTCTACTCTGCCGAGTTTCGTGGCGCAGGAAGTTTCGGCTCTTACGAAAGTGCGGTAGCGGATAGCCGGGTCGAAGCCGTGTATATATGCACCCCCCACCATCTGCACCTAGAGAACGCCCGCCTGGCCGCAAGCGCGGGCAAACACGTCCTCCTAGAGAAGCCCCTGGCCCGCACTGTTCCGGAAGCCCAGGCCATCGTCGCATTAGCCGTCGATGCGGGAATAACTATGATGGTGGCCGAGAACTACCGCTTCATGCCGCCGGTAATTGCGGCGAAGAACAAATTGGAGCGAGGGGAATTGGGGAAGCTGCGATTAGTGCAGTTGCAGGAGGACTTTCCCTTTCAGCCGGTCGAGTGGAGAAACAACGCGGAAATGAACGGCGGCGGCGTGCTGATCGACGGCGGAATCCATAAGGCCAGCCTGTTGGCCTATCTCGCTGGCGACCCTTCCGAAGTCTACGCTACGGAGGTGCCGTCGGCGCAGCCGGGGCTGGCGGCGGAAGACGGAGGCGTGGCTATGCTGCGCTATTCCGGCGGGATGGTTGCAATCATAAATCATTCTTGGAGCGCCGGGCCTCACGCACCGCGCCCGTGGGTGTCTCTTTCTGGTTCCGCAGCCAGCGCCATTTTCGAGCTGGGGGGCGACTGGATCGACACCATTGACGCCGCCGGACGGCACAGGCAGCAGCTAGGCAATGACCGCACCGGACTTGCCGGCATGGTCCGCGAGTTCCGCCGGAGCGTCCAGGAAGGCCGCCCGCCCGCCATGACCGGCGATGAAGGCGCGCGGGACGTGGCGTTGGTAGCTGCCTGCTACGAATCCATGCGGACCGGCGCGCCCGTTCCCTTCCCTTAGAGGCGTCAACATCCAGAAGCGTTAACCTCGCTAGGGTTGCCGGAAAAAGAAGCGCCGCATCATCCGATGCGGCGCGTTAGTTGCTTTCCCTACCGGTGTTTGCGCAAGAACGTTAGCCCTTGACGGCTGCGCCCACGGTTTCCATTATCAGCCGGGTCACGGTGTAGGGGTCGCAGTTGGCGTTGGGACGGCGGTCTTCAATGTATCCCTTGCCATCCCGGGCCACCTGCCACGGAATACGCACCGATGCGCCCCGGTCGGACACGCCATAACGGAACTCGCGGTAGGAGCAGGTCTCGTGTAGTCCTGTCAGCCGCTCTTCGATCCGGTGGCCGTAGTTCGCAATGTGCAGGTCGTGGCGGCCTTGCAGGGCTTCCGCTGCGGCGACGCAGGCGTCGAAGCTATCCCGCATCTGGTTGGTGGAGAAATTGGTGTGGGCGCCGGCGCCATTCCAGTCGCCCTTGACCGGCTTGGGGTCGAGTGTCGCGCTTATCCCTTTGCGTCCGTCCACATTCTCCACATCCTCGCCGATACGGTAGAGCAGCCAACGGGCCAGCCACAAGTGGTCGGCGGCGGCTGGGGCACCCAACGGGCCGATCTGGAACTCCCACTGCGCCGGCATCACTTCACCGTTGATGCCGGAAATCGCCAAACCCGCGTGCAGGCAGGCATCCATGTGCCTTTCCACTACGGGCCTGCCGAATACCTCGTCAGAGCCGACGCCGCAGTAGTAGCCGCCCTGAGGGGCAGGGAAACCGTTGTCCGGCCAGCCCAGGGGCTTAACGCCGTCGAAGAAGGTGTACTCCTGCTCGATTCCAAACCAGAAATCCAGGTCGGCGTGCAGTTCCGCCGCAGCGGCGCAGCCAGCCCGGGTGTTACTCGGATGGGGGCTCATATCCGTGAGCAGCACTTCGCACATAACCAGCTTGTTATCGCCCCCCCGCACCGGGTCGGGAACCGTCAAAACGGGGTTAAGCACACAGTCCGAGTTTTCGCCGGGAGCCTGGTTAGTGCTGGAGCCGTCAAATCCCCAAACAGGAGGGGCTTCCCCGTCCGGAACAATCTTTCCCTTGGAGCGCAGCTTGGCCGTGGGCTGGTTCCCGTCAATCCAGATGTATTCCGCCTTGTAGCTCATAAGTAAACCTCGCCGATCAGATTTTCCTTCCAGTGGGAACTGACCATGTTTTAAATTATAAAGTCGTTGCGCCAACGGGGTTAGCTGATGTCGCCGGTCTCTCCGAGCCGCGGGAGCAACAGTCCCACAGCTTGCTTCCCTCATTTTAGCAGGGCGCTGGGGAAAAATTTAGTCCATGTCCGCAGTCGGCGCTGCAAACATGGACTGATGTGGGTTCGCGGTAACAGGTTGCCGTAGCAGTACCCGCGTTATCTATTTGCGGAGGAACTTCTTGGGGAGAACCACCCAGAGGGCGAAGAGTCCGATAAAGGCTCCGGCGGCGGCGATAGCTATCATCCTAAGTGTTCCTCCGGTTTCGTTGTAGCCCTAGTATCGCCCCAGGTTGTTACGCGCCTTTTACATGGATGTTAAATGTTTGTTACACTCGAGAACGGAGTCTGGCGGCTATCAGCCGCAGTTGGAAGCGGCGGAGGCGGAGTTTTCGGCGGGGTTCTGGGCCTGCCGCCCCTCCGCGCCGCGTCCTGGCCGGGGATGTCGGCCCTGCTTGTCGCGGAGGAACTTGCGCGGGAGAATCACCCAGAGAGCGAACAGTCCGACAAATGCCCCGGCAGCAGCAATGGCAAGCATTCCAGACGCCCTCCAAACTTGATTATCCGCCAGGTATTCTACTTTCAATTTGTTAAAAGTATGTTACGGGAAAAGGAAACTCCACGCTGCCCCTATGGCAGCGTGGAGTCCAACAGTTCGTCTTGCGCCGGCCCCGGCAGGGCCGGGGCGTAGGAAGTAGCTATTTCTTGCGGAGGAAAACCCGAGGAAGGACGACCCAGAGGGTGAAGAGTCCAGCGAATGCTCCGGCAGCGGCGATGGCTATCATTCTGAGCGTTCCTCCGAAATCGTTATGACCTTAGTATCGGGGCAAGTTGTTACGTCACGTTTACGCAGATGTAAACTTTTTGTTACGCCGAAAACGCTCAGCTCCCTATCCTCCGGCGGCAACCCGACTATCTGCGCCCTTTCCCGGCACTCGCCGGCTATCCGCCGTCCCCCTGTCCCGACCCTTATTGCCGAAAAGGAGCCGCCCCGCGCCGGGAGCGTCAACCGGCACGGGGCGACGGAGAGATGTCGTTACCATAGCAGCGGGTTATTTGTCTCTGCGCTGATGTATTTCCTCGGCAGAGCCACCCACAGCGTAAACAGCCCCAAGAACGCGCCCGCGGTAGCCAAAGCAATCATCCTTACACCTACCGGCCTGTAATCTGTAATTACTATGTTTACAGTATCGGACATGATTGTTGCATCGGGTTTTCCCTTTCGTTAACTGTTTGTTAATTGGGGCGGATAAAACGGAGCAGGCCGGGGAATACTCCCCGGCCTGCTCCGTTTTATCCGCCGTTGGGATGGACTAGCTGAATGAGGTGGACTAGTTGAAATCGTAGGCCGGCTGATTATGTTCGGACAGATCCATACCCGCCTCTTCCTCTTCGCGGGAAGCGCGGACGCCCATGGAGAACTTCAACAGCATGAACATAGCGAAGCCGGTAACCAGCGCCCAGGCCAGCACTACGCCCATGCTGATGAGCTGCGAGACGATTTGCAGGCCCTCTCCGCTCACCAGGCCGTCCACGTCGTTGTTCCCGTTGGCGAAGATTCCTACTGCCAGGATACCCCACAAGCCGCAAGCGCCATGCACCGATATGGCGCTCACCGGGTCGTCTATCTTCAAGACATTCTCGATGAACATCACCGAGGCCATCATTATCGGGGCGGCTATGGCGCCGATGACCACTGCGGCCCAGGGATCCACGTGGGCAACGGGGGCAGTGATGCCTACCAGTCCCGCCAGAGCGCCGTTACACGCCATCAGGATGTCGGGCTGACCGGTGCGGACAATGGTAATGTAGAGCGCTACCACTGCTCCGGTGGCCCCAGCCAGCAGCGTGTTGATGGCATTGAGGCCAAGGGAGTCGCCGCTGTTGATGTTAAATCCGAACCAGCCAAAGAACAGGATGAAGGTTCCGATAATCACGTAAGGCACGCTGTGGATGGGCAACTGATTGGCGGTTCCATCAGCGTTGAACTTTCCGATGCGGGGGCCAACCACTGCCGCGCCGGCCAAGGCGATGAAGCCGCCCACGGCGTGCACTACGCCCGAGCCGGCGTAGTCCGCCGCTGCCGGAAGACCGATAGCATCCAGGGAGCCGAGCCAGCCGCCGCCCCAGACCCAGTGGCCGTAAAGCGGATAGATGATGGCGCCGATCATAAAGCTGTATGCCAGGTATGCCTGCGTCTTGGTTCTCTCGGCCACCGCGCCGGCCACGATGGTAGCGGCAGTTCCGGCGAATACCATCTGGAACATCCAGTCAATGTACACCTGCCAGTCGTTGCTGCCGTCAGCCAGGAAGAAGTTAGACGTGCCCGCGATGCCCGCGGCGCTGGTACCCGTCATTATGGCGAAGCCGAAAGCCCAGAAGGACAACGACGCGATGGCGAAGTCCATGAAGCTCTTGGTCATATAGTTGGTAACATTCTTAGAACGGATAAGCCCTGCGCCAAGGAAAGCAAATCCGGCCTGCATAAAGAAGACCAGGAATGCCGCCATCATGGTTGTCAGGTTAGCAATGTCCGTTCCTCTGTCCTTCAAACAATTGAGGGCTGTCTCTTGGGAAAGGTCTTCAACAAGAGCGCCTCCTTCGTCCAAGGCGTCAGCCACTACATCACACGGTGGAGGAACATCTTCTCCTTGGGCGAATGCGATGTTGTAGCCCGCCATAATCGCCGCAGCAAAAATCCCGGCTATGATGTAGGGCAGGAATCGCCGCAGCAATGCCGAATTTCTGGTACGTGGGGCCACCTGAGCCAGCATCGCCATCCTCCTTCTTTAACCCGCTTGGGGCTATTGGAATTATTTCACGGTAGAATTTAATCCTTCGATGTTACAAGCGTTTTGCCAATGTGTTACGCGATTATTTCTTAATTTTTAACCAAAATTTACATAATTTAGGTTATTCTATTGCAATAATTTTCAGATGAACATAATCTTTAAAATACATAACTCCGCTTGATTGCAAAAAGCGCAGCCCCAGGCTAAATCGCTAGGAAAACCGGCAAAAAAACAGGGGGCGGGTTCTGATAAACCCTCCCCCTGCGCTGTCATATTCATTGAATAAGGATTATCGGGCAAAGGCCCAGTTACCTCTCAATGGGAGCCCCGACAATACTGCCCCACTCGGTCCAGGAACCGTCATAGTTGCGGACGTTTTCGAATCCGAGAAGCTGCGTCAGCACAAACCAGGAATGGGATGAACGTTCCCCGATGCGGCAGTAGGCGATGGTCTCGCGGCTACCGTCAATTCCCTGTCCACCGTACAGGGCCAGCAGTTCATCCGCCGACTTGAAGCTGCCATCCTCGGCAACCGCCTGGCCCCAGGGGATGTTGGAGGCGCCCGGTATATGCCCGCCCCGCTGAGAGCCCTCCTGCGGCACGTTGGCCGGGGCCAGCAGCTCGCCGCTGAACTCGGCCGGCGAACGGACATCCACCAGAGATATACTGCCTGCATTGACCAGGGCCAGAACCTGATCGCGATAGGCGCGAATGCTCTGGTCGCCTTCTGAAGCCGTGTAGGAAACGGGGGATACGGAAGGCGCCTCGGTGGTCATTGGCCGGCCCTCGGCTTCCCACTTGACCCGTCCTCCGTTCATCAAGCGCACGTCGGCGTGGCCGTAATACTTAAGCTGCCAGAAGGCCCAGGCAGCGAACCAGTTGTTGTTATCTCCATATAAGATGACCGTGGTGTCGTTCCCAATGCCGGAACTGCCTAGGAGCTGCTCGATCTCCTCTTTTGTAGCCAGATCGCGGCGCACCGGCTGCTGCAACTGCGACTGCCAGTTCCAGCCCACGGCGCCGGCGATGTGGCCTTGCTCGTAAGCCGAAGTGTCTACGTCCACTTCCACTAGCCGGACATTGGCGTCACTGCCGTGACCGGCAACCCATTCCGTACTTACCAAGGATTCAGGATGAGCGTAATCCGCCATTACTCGCCTCCTTAAGGCTTCGGATGAATTCATAGGTCTGATAACCCGGAAAGTTCGTCCTTATTATATATCCTGCTATGCATGAAGTATGTTGAAAAACCGGGTATGCGTGCTAGTATATAGCTTAGCTGGCGCTAAATCAGCGGGGATACCCTCAACAAGACCAGAGTAGCCGGTTCCGGAACAGAGGTCAAAATGAACCTGATGCGATACCGCTGAATAACCACCGCTCCCGGCGGGACCGGGAATTTCAACTGCGCCGGCCGCTTGCCAGGGTAGGTCAGCCTACACCTTGCGGTTGTCGGCGCAGGCTACAACCGCGAGGTGAAATGACAGCAACACCACACAGTTACCAGAAAGTCCTTGAAGAAATCTGCGCCTCCGCCGTCTCCCAACACGCTTCAGAAGTAGACCGGGACGGCGCATTCCCCAGCGAGTCCGTCTCTGCCCTGAAGGAGTCCGGACTACTGGGAGCGGTGAGCGCCCCGGAAGTCGGCGGCCTGGGCCTTGGGCATCGCGGCGCCGCGACTATCGTAGAACGAATAGCCCAAGAATGCGGCTCCACCGCCATGGTCGTAACCATGCATTTCTCCGGCGCAGCGGTTCTAGAAGCCCACGCCCCCGAAGCCGTTCGGGCCGACGCCGCCAGCGGGGAGCACCTCAGCACTCTCGCCTTTAGCGAGGCCGCTTCCCGCAGCCATTTTTGGGCCCCCACCAGCACCGCCAGCAGGCAGAACGGCGCGGTAGAGCTAAACGCCCACAAGAGTTGGGTGACCTCCGCCAATCATGCCTCCGCCTACGTTTGGTCTTCCCGTCCAATGGAGGCCGACGGGCTGTCTACCCTCTGGCTCGTACCGGCAAACTCCGAAGGCTTGACCATTCAGGGGGCCTTCGACGGTATGGGGCTCCGCGGAAACGACTCCCTTCCGGTATTGGCTCAGGAAGTGAAGGTTGAGCCTTCCGCCATGCTAGGCTCGGACGGCGGGGGGTTCGACGCGATGCTGGGCATTGTTCTGCCGATGTTCTCCGTTTGTAACGCCGCCTGCTCCGTGGGCCTAATGCAGGCCGCCGTGGCCCGCACCGCCGCTCATGCCGCGGCCACCAGATACGAACACATCGGGGCCACGCTGGCCGACTCCGCCACTACGCGCAACTACATCGCTCGCATGAAAGTCATGGCGGACTCTGCCCACACCCTGCTCTTCGATACTGTTCACGCTCTGGAAAACGGGCGGGAAGACGCCGTTCTGCGAGTGCTGGAATGCAAGGCCGCCGCCGGAGACACAGCAACCCAGGTTCTGGATTTGGGTATGCGGGTTTGCGGCGGCGCGGCATATCGCAAGGAAGTCGGCGTGGAGCGTTACTTCCGCGACGCTCGCGCCGCCGGGGTGATGGCCCCGACCACCGACACCCTGCTGGACTTCATCGGCAAGGCCGTTTGCGGCATGGAGTTGTTCGCATGATTAGTAACGAGACGCTGCTAATGGGCGCAGTGGCCTACGACGCCAAGGTGGTTACTATCTGGGAAGGGTTTCGGAAGTACTTCCAGCAGCGCGGCCTCGATTTCGATTTCGTGCTGTATTCCAATTATGAGAGGCAGGTCGAGTCTCACTTGGCTGGACATGTCCACGTAGCTTGGAACTCTCCTTTGGCGTGGCTCCAGGCCAAAGCCGGCGCTGAGCGTCGGGAACGCCGCGCTGAGGCCATCTGTATGCGAGATACAGATCAGGACTTGACCTCGGTGATTATAGTCCAGGAGTCTTCCCCGGTAGCCTCCCTGGAAGACCTGGCCGGCAAACGCATCGGTCTCGGGGCAAAAGACTCCCCCCAAGCCAACCTGATTCCCTTGCATCATCTAGCCGAGGCCGGACTTCAAGACGGGACGGAAATCCATACCGTCCCCTTCGACCTGCTGGTAGGCAAACACGGCGACCACATCGGCGGAGAAAGAGAGGCGGTCCGGGCCTTGCTCCGCAACGAAGTGGACGCTGCCTGCATAATAGACGGCAACTACCTGGCCTTTACGCAGGAGGGCACCCTGCCGCCCGGATCGGCCAGGGTGGTGTCTCGCACCGCGCCTTACGATCACTGCAATTTCACGGTTTTCGACGACGCCCCGGCAGAGCTGATTGCCCATTTCCGGGAACTGTTGCTGGAAATGTCCTACGCCGACCCCCAAGTGCGCCCCTTGTTGGACCTGGAAGGACTAACCCAGTGGCTGCCCGGCCGCACCAGCGGCTATGCCCAACTGGAGGGAGCAGCAGCCCGTTTCGGCTTCATCGACGCCTTCGTGGAGAGCCTGGAGCGGTGATTAAGGTAGACCTGGGGGAACTCCGGTTCGACGAAGGGGCCCATCTCCTAGTAAAGCGCGCTATAAACCGGCTCGAACCCGGCCAGGACGTTCTGGTGCAGGGCAGCGCCCGGGATCTGGAGCTGCAGCTCCAGGTGTGGGCGCGTTTCGCCGGACACCGGGCTTGGCGAGACAACGATTCCGGCGGGGTCTGTCTGCGGCGCGGGACAGCCCATTCCGGCCGCTGGGAGGGCGCGAAGCAGGCCGGCCACCCCGACCCGCGGCGGCCCGGCGCCGTTTCGGAACGGCCCCCTCAACGCTGGGGACTGGCCGCCCGGGGTGCCACCGTCGAAGCTGGAACCCCCGATTTCAGCTTTACGCTGGATGACAAG
Source organism: Dehalococcoidia bacterium (assembly GCA_965199995.1). GTDB lineage: Bacteria > Chloroflexota > Dehalococcoidia > Lucifugimonadales > UBA3495 > VXOI01. The sequence goes on from OZ241328.1 coordinate 1,844,650, forward strand.
CGCGAGGTCTGGGCCGATGAGGCCGCGCGTCTTTACGCCGCCGCCGCCGCATTTCAGTGGGACCCCAACACCGCCGTTCCCTGGGATGAACCCTTCGATCTGCCCGATGAAGTAGAAGACGCCGTCGTTCAGCTAATGACCTATCTGATAGAGAACGAGACGGCAGCTCTGGTCATCCCCAGCCGGTTCTTGGCTCAGTTGCATCCCCATTTCCGTGAGGTGATGCAACTGCTGGCTATCCAGGCCGCCGACGAAGCTCGCCACATCGAGATTTTCACCCGCCGCGGACTGCTCAAGCGCGACCGCCTCGGCCTTTCTACCATCGGCGGCCAGGCATCCCTCAAGACCCTGGTGGATGAACCTGACTTTGCTGTGGCGTCCTTTCTGCTGTCCGCCATGGGCGAAAGCACTTTCCTGGTATTGCTGCGTTTCCTCGAGCGGTATGCGCCGGATCCCGTAACACGGACAGTGACGCGCCTGGCCGCCAACGATGAAGCCCGGCACGTCGCCTTCGCCGTCGCGCATCTGCGGGAATCGGCGCGGCATGACCCGAGGCTACTGGACCGGCTGGCCCAATCCGTGCATCGCCGGCACGATGCCCTGCGGCACACTGCCGGGCTGAATCAGGAAGTCTACGACGCCCTGATGCTAATGGCCGCAGGCTCATGGGAACTGGAAAATCTGCGGGAAGGCAGCCGGCTGGTTTCCCAACTACTGCTGGACATGGATGCCGGACGGCGGCGCCATCTCCTGAGGCTGGGGTTTGATGGCGAACAGGCCGCTGCCTTGTCCGGCCTGCACACGCGCAACTTCATGTAACCTGCCGGTTGTCTGCCTTTCTCCTCGGTCTGCTCCGTCTCGGTTCCGGTTTTTACCCCCGCAAGGCAATTTCATTCAGGCGGCTTAATACCTGTCATTCCCTTCGCCACCACCGCCATTCCCGCGAAAGCGGGAATCCAATCCCGCCTTTTGCATTTTCGGAACGGCTTGGATAATATAATACTATCCGCACAATGATCGTATTGGCCGGGCGCGTCCCGCACCGTCAGCAAGGGGATTTTATGGGCAATAACAGGTGGCTCCGCAACAGCTTCGTGTACCTGATGATAATCATCGGGGTGATTGTCATTTTCTACACATTATTGCCCACCTTCAGCGGCAGTGAAGATCGGCCGGTGAGCGATGTAATCTCCATGGCCCAGAATAACCAGCTCTCCAAGATAGAGGTGAGCGGAGACAAGCTCACCGTCTATCCTAAGGGTGAGACCGAACCCTTCGAGAGCAAACTGGAGAAGGGCGACAGCATTACCTCGTTGCTGCTGGAGAGCGGAGTGCAAATAGGCGCGCCCAGCGGGGTAGAGATTTACCCCAAGGGATCCAGCGGATTGTCCAGTTTCTTCGGGTTGCTGCTCAACTTCCTGCCGCTCATTTTCTTCGGCGGACTAATCCTGTTCATGATGCGGCAGGCTCAAGGCAGCAACAACCAGACCCTCAGCTTTGGCCGCAGCCGGGCGCGGATGATGCCCTTCAACCGCCCCACGGTAACGTTCGCCGATGTGGCCGGCGTGGAGGAAGCCAAGGTCGAGCTACAGGAAATCGTCGAATTCCTGAAGTACCCCGAGCGCTTCCTTTCCCTGGGGGCCCGCATCCCCAAGGGCGTACTGCTGGTGGGGCCCCCCGGCACGGGGAAGACGCTGCTGGCTAGGGCCGTGGCCGGTGAGGCGGGGGTGCCTTTCTTCCACATCAGCGGCTCCGAATTCGTGGAAATGTTTGTCGGCGTCGGCGCGGCCAGGGTGCGCGACCTGTTTGACCAAGCCAAACGCAATGCGCCATGTATCGTATTCGTAGACGAAATTGACGCCGTTGGCCGGCACCGCGGCGCGGGCCTGGGCGGCGGACACGACGAGCGCGAGCAGACGCTGAATCAGATTCTGGTGGAGATGGACGGCTTCGAGACCAACACCAACATCATCGTCGTTGCCGCCACCAACCGCCCCGACATCCTTGACCCGGCATTGCTTCGGCCCGGCCGTTTCGACCGCCGCGTGACCCTAGACCTCCCAGACATGGAAGGGCGCCGGGCAATCCTGCGGGTTCACGCCTCCGGCAAGCCCCTTGCGCCGGAAGTGACTCTGGATACTGTGGCCAAGGAAACTCCCGGCTTCAGCGGCGCCGACCTGTCCAATCTAGTCAACGAAGCCGCCATCCTAGCCGCGCGCCAGAACAAGAAGTCCATCTTCATGTCCGAGTTCGAGGAAGCCGTTGACCGTATCATAGCCGGGCCTGAGCGAAAGAGCCGCCTCATCAGCCGCCGCGAGAAGGAGATGACGGCCTACCACGAGGCGGGCCACGCCCTAGTGGCCTGGGCCTTGCCTCATGCCGACAGGGTTCACAAAATCTCTATCGTTTCCCGTGGCTCCATGGGCGGGCATACGTCCCTCTTGCCAGAGGAAGACCGCTATCTTTGGACCAAGAATCAGTTCAGCGACATGATGGCCGTAACCATGGGCGGGCGCGTCGCCGAAGAGCAGATTTTCGACGAGGTGACCACCGGCGCCAGCAACGATATTGAGCGGGCCACCAAGATCGCCCTGGGCATGATCAAGCGCTACGGCATGAGCCGGTCGCTGGGGCCGCGCACCTTTGGAAAGCGGGAAGAGATGGTATTCCTCGGCCGGGAAATTAGCGAGGAGCGCGACTACGGCGACAAGGTGGCCGAGGAAATTGACGAAGAGGTCAAGACCCTCATCAACCGTGCCTACGAACATGCCAACGAAATTCTAATTACCCACAAGCCCAAGCTGGTGCGGCTGGCCGAATATCTCATCGACTATGAAACGGTGTCCGGAGAGGCCCTGAATCACCTGTTCAACGAAGACCAGCCCGGCAATGAACCCGGCGGGGTTCCCGCCGCGCCGCCGGACCCACCACCCTACACCGCGCCGCGCCCACAACCGAATATCCAGCCCCAGCCTGCGCCCACGCTGTCTTCCAATAGCGACCCCGAGGCGTAGCAGGGGAGGGGCATTCCGGAACTTGCCAAAACAGGGGCGGGTATCCAATCCCGTCCCTGTTTCGTTACTTAGGTTCGCCCTCGTCTTCCTGGGCAGCCGGGAGCTGGCGGTAATACAGTCCCCATTGTTTCATAAGGTCTTCCACGCCAGGATGCTTGAGAGCAGCCAGCTCGCGGAAAAAGCCGGCCAGCGCATGGGCCGGCATGAACTCCGGAGTGCAGACCCAGCTACGCTCGGCAGGAACTACATAAAGCAGTCCCCTCTGGTGTTCACAAACCATCCTTATGCGGGTCATGTCTTCGCTGGGCCTTATTTCCAGACCGGCCGGAGCCTGCCATGAGCTTACCGACGGGATAGTCATTTTTCTTACCGTCCTGCTGTTTGGGATGGTTCGGGAGGCGGTTTGCCGCGGGAACTGCGGGCTAGGACAACCGACGAGGCCAAAGGGCAAGAGCTAATATACCCCCAAGGCCGCATCTAAAACCAAATCCGGGACGGAATTATAGCCGTAAACTAAACAGCAGTGTTATTATCTTTTGCAGGCCTTGCGCCGGGGGAACCGGTGCAGCGAGGAAATGTCTAGTATGTACCAACCCGGAGGGCAACCCCCCAGACAGCCCGAAATGAACTTTGACCAGATGATGGGCGGCGCTCGCGATGGAATGCGGCGTACGTTCCAGCGACTGGGCGGCGGCGGCTTAGGACTGGCTATATTCCTTGTCATCGCTCTGATTGTCATTATCTGGGCCGGCACTGGCATCTACACCATCAGCCCCGGCGAACAGGCCGCGTTGCGGCTCTTTGGCGCAGCGCAGGCTACTCCGGTCACCGAAACCGGCTTGCACTGGTGGTGGCCAACCCCCGCAGGAAGTCGAGACGTCGTTCAAACCGTGGAGACGCGGCGGATGGAACTGGGATTCCGCAGCGGCGAAGTCCCCGGAGCTATCACGCCGGTTCCGGTGGAAGCGCAGATGATTAGCGGCGACCTGAACATCATAGACGTCCAGATGGTGGTCCAGTACAACATCAAAAACCTCAATGATTTTCTGTTCCGGGTGGATGACCCCGGGGAGAATGACGGCGCGCACCGCGACATTCCGGCGGGAAACCCCGACGGGCGCACATTGAAGGACGCTACTGAGGCCGCCCTTCGTCTGGTAGTCGGGCAAAGCTCTATCGTCGAGGTTTTGGCCGAAGACCGTATCGAGCTTCAAGATTCGGCAACCAGCAGATTGCAGGAAATCCTCGACAGCTACCAGACCGGGATTAACGTCATCAGCGTGGAGCTGCAAAAGGTGGAAGCGCCGGAAGATGTGCGCGCCGCTTTCAACGACGTGCTGCAGGCGCGCCAGGACAAGGTGACCGCCACTAACCAGGCTCAGGCCTACGAGAACCAGGTTATCCCCGAAGCCCGAGGCCGCGCCGAGCAGATTATTCAGCCGGCCCAAGCTTTCAAGCAAGCCCGTATCCAGAGGGCGCAGGGTGAAGCCGACCAGTTTCTATCCATCCTGAGGCAGTACTCCGACCGCTCCGTAAAGCTCTCTAATACCTTGCAGGATACCGATGGGTCAGACCGCGACAATGATCCCGCCACAGGAATCGGGATTGAGGACGTTACAGTCGTGGCCGGAAGCGGTCTGTTCGTGTCAAACATCTCCATTCAGGGAGTGCCGGACTGCGGCTTCACAGCGCGAGAGGTCGAATCATCCGCAATATCCCAGCTCTGCGGCTTCAGCATAATAGTGGACGGGGCCAACAAAGTTCCGGAAAGCGGCGCTGAATTCTCCGTGGCTTACCTGGGCAACGAAGATTTAACCATCCCCCCGTTTGCAACCTCCGGCTTCATCAACCTCCGGCTTAGCAACTCGGTGCTAGACCTAGATAACGCGGACGACGATAACGACCTGTCGACCGGCGTCACCGCCGCCGATATTTCAGTGGTGGACGGCCCCGATGGGGGCGCAATGCCCGGCATTGACCTGACTGTTTCCGGTTTCAATCCCTTCACCAACATCCTCACCCTTTCAGTGCAGAACGGCGAATCGCTGGAGCCGGGCGCATCCTTCACGGTGCAGTATCTGAACCGCGAAGGACTGGTCATCCCTTACACCAGTCAAGTGACTCAGGAACGTCTCTATCTGGAAGCAATGGAGCAAATCCTGCCCGCAGTCAACAAGATCCTGGTTCCCGAAGGAACCGAGCCGGTGTTGCTCATCGGCGGACAGGAAGGCGTGGTGCCGGTTCCCGTCGGCCCCAGCCCTAGCCCATAACCTCCTCGAATCCATTCTTGATGAAGACCAATCGGCGCCAATCGGCAATAGTTGAGGAAACAAATAAGGGGTTTCCATGGGAAAGTTGGTAATCGCGGGCGTTGTTGTCCTGGTAGCAATAATCACGTTGTACACCGCCCTCTACGTGGTGGATGAAACCGAGCAGGCGGTAGTGACCCGGTTCGGAAACGTGCGAGCCATTCAGACGTCGCCCGGCCTGTACATCAAAGCTCCTTTCGGCGTAGATCGGGTCATAACCTTCGACCGGCGGGTGTTGCGAGTGGATGCGCCGCCCGGCAGTTTCGTAGACCGGGACCTGAACCCGCTGGACATTGACGTTTATGCCCGGTACAAAATCACTAACCCACGCAATTTCCTGGAAGCGTTGAGAACGCAGACCGACGCTGCCGCCGTGCTGGGACAGCGCATCAACGCTGCTCTGCGCGCCGAAATCGCCGAGCGAAGCCGCGAGGAAATTATCGGCGGCGACGTGGCTCTGGACGAACAGGGCAACCCCATAACCGACGCAGAAGGCAACTCCCTAGTGAATCCCACCGAGACTAGGACGGAAATCCTCACCGAAGTGCTGGCTGCCGTCAAACAAGACCTGGGCCAGGAGAATCCCGGCTTCGGCGTAGAAATGATCGACATTCGCATCAAGCGGGCCGACTTCCCGGACGCCGTCACCGGCCGCATATTCGAGCGTATGCGCTCCGAGCGCGAGAAAATCGCCCGCCGCCTTCGCGCCGAAGGGGAAGAAGAAGCCCGCAGCCGCCGAGCGGCCGCCGACCGCGAGGTGGAAATCATCATCGCCGCCGCCGACCGCGACTCCTCCCGCCTTCGTGGTGAAGGCGAAGCCGAGGCCATCGCCATCCTGGCCGATGCTCTTAACCAGAACCCGGATTTCTATTCCTTCCGCCGTAGCTTGGATGCCTACCGTCAATTCCTGAGCACTCAGTCAACGATGGTTCTAACATCAGATTCCGACCTCTTCGAGTTCCTCCAGAGCGCCGGAGGCAATGGGGCAACAGAAACCAGGTGACGGCTGACAAATACCGCTCATTGCAAAGAACCGGGGCAGGTGTCATACCTGCCCCGGTTCTTTCTCGCCTATGATTACCCCGCCGGACACCGGAGCGGACGGCGTGTTTCCGCCGCGACATCATCCCGGCGCAAGACAGACAGCGAAGACTGAACCCGGCGACTCCGCTCAACTGTTTGGGCGCCGGCTAGCGGCCCGCAATACGCCGGCCTTCCTCTAGCCCGCGGGTAGTCTTTTCCGGCGACGTAATTATAATGCTGAATCCCTGCTCCAGCCGCATGGGAACCTCGGCAGCAGTAGCCCCGGTGGCGCAAGGAACACCCGCCTCCTTGCAGGTCTCAAGAATTCGCAACAGGTTGGCCTGCACCTCCGGGTGCCCGGCGTTGCCCTTGTGTCCCATCGCCACCGACATATCGCCCGGGCCGGCCCAGATGGCGCCAATCCCTTTGACCTCGCGCAGGATGTCCTTCAGATTCTCCACTCCGTGCGGCTCCTCCACGATGCCGACGAGTAGCATATTGCCGTCCGGGTCGAGCGGCCACAGGTCAGCAGCATCGTAATACTCCGCTGGGGTCAGGCCCCAATAGCGCGGGGCGATGCGATACCACCAGCCGCGCTCGCCTTCCGGCTCGAAGTCAGCCGAGCCGGGAACCTGCGGGTATCGAGCCGCTATCACCGCCGCCTGCGCATCCTCCACCGTGTTAAGGTGCGGCAACACCAGTCCATACACCCCAGTGTCCAGGGCTTGCTTAAGAACCCATTGATTTTGCTCCCGGAAGTTGGGCGGCACCCGCACAAAGGGCGCCGGGTCAGCCTGCAACGAGCCCCCGTCAGCTATCTTTTTCCTAGAAAGCAGGAACTGCAAAGACATCCGCAGCTTGTCGAAGTTGAAGTCTTGGTGCTCCATCTCAATAATGGTCATGTCATAGTCCGAATCCGCCACGAACGCCAGGTCTTCCAGGGCGCCGTTCCACACCAGCCCCGAGCAGAACACCGGCCGCCCCTGTTCCAGCAGTTCGATGACTTTGTTATAACGAACCATAATCCCTCCCCAGCGTCGTATGTGAAGGGATTATGCGGCGGGGCATGACGATTGTCCATCGGCTCAAATCCTTTCGATTCTTTATCTGAATCCGGATTTACCGGATTCCGACAATCGCCCCAAAAATCAAAAGGACCAGGACGGATTCGCGTTGACGGATAAGCCAAAATCGCCTACATTGCTATGGGTAGAAGTGGCGAATAGCGGTATGCCGACAGCTATTCGCCGCCATTGAGTTACCCGGAAATCAGCCAGGGAACGGCCAGCCAGGAAGCGGAATGAAACTGCACGAGTATCAGGCCAAGGAGATATTCTCCCGTTACGGCATTCCTGTGCCGCAAGGCCGGGTTGCCGCCACCGCCGGGGAAGCGCGAAGTGCCACCGAGGGTTTTGGCGGGCGAGCTGTCATCAAGGCCCAGGTGCACGCCGGTGGGCGCGGCAAGGCCGGCGGCGTCAAGGTGGCCCAATCGCCTAGCGAAGCCGAGGCGGCGGCCCAGGCTATGCTCTCCGCCAGCCTGGTAACCAACCAGACCAGGCCGGAAGGTGTCCCGGTCAATCAAGTGCTGGTGGAGGAACTGGCCGACATCGCCAAGGAAATGTACTTGGCCCTCACAGTAGACCGGGAGGAGCGGCGCCCAGTGATGCTGGTCAGCGCGGCGGGCGGTATGGACATCGAAGAAGTCGCCGCCACAAGCCCTGAACTCATTCACTCCGAACCTATTGACCCCGTGTTAGGACTGATGCCCTTTCAGTCGCGCCGCATCGCTCGTATGCTGGAGTTGGAATCCACGGCGGCGTCCGCCGCTCCGGGCGTGTTGAGTTCTCTCTTCCAGGTTTTCGTAGACAATGACTGCACACTGGTGGAAGTGAACCCGCTGATAGTTACCGGGGATGGGCGATTGGTGGCCCTAGACGCCAAGATTAGCGTGGATGACGACGCCCTGTTTCGCCGCCCTGCCATTCAGGAGCTGCGCGACCCGACGCAGGAAGACGAGTTAGAAGCGCAGGCCGCCGACCTGGACATCGCCTACGTCAACCTAGACGGCGACGTCGGCTGCCTGGTCAACGGCGCTGGGCTGGCCATGGCAACCCTGGACGTTACCTCCGCGGCCGGAGCGGCCCCGGCCAATTTCCTAGACGTCGGCGGCGGCGCCAGCGTAGAGAAAGTCGCCAGCGCTGTCGGCATCATCCTGTCCGACCTCAAAGTGCGCCGCGTTCTGGTCAACGTGTTCGGCGGCATCCTGCGTTGCGACATCGCCGGGGAGGGGATTGTCCAGGCGTACCGCAATACCGGCTCGCAACTGCCGCTAGTAGTGCGAATGCTGGGAACCAACGTGGACGACGGCAAGCGCATCCTTGCCGAATCGGGTCTACCGGTGGTCTTCGCTGAAACGTTGTCAGAGACCGCCGATGCCATAGGCCGGGCCGGGTAGCAATTCATCGAACCGTTCTTGAGTATATGCCCCTGCCTTATCTCGGTGTATTCTTCTATAGCGAACTAAGCCCCCAAATACGTAAGCACGATGGAGCATCCCTGAATGGGCATTCTGGTAGACGAAAACACTCGGGTGATGGTGCAGGGAATAACCGGGCGCGAGGGCGGTTTTCATGCCCGCAACTGCATCGCCTACGGCGCCAATGTGGTGGCCGGGGTGACGCCGGGCCGGGGCGGGACCTTGTTCGATGACTCAGTGCCGGTGTTCAATTCGGTAGATGAAGCCATCTCCGAGGCCGCTCCCAATATGGCGTTGATCTTCGTGCCGCCCCCCTTCGCCGCCGACGCCATCGTGGAGTCCGCCGACGCCAGCATACCGCTCATCGCCTGCATCACCGAAGGCGTGCCGGGGCTGGACATGGTGCGGGTTGCGCGTTATCTGGAAGACAAGCCGGTGCGGCTCATCGGCCCCAACTGCCCCGGCCTCATCAACCCGGGCGCCCGCTGCAAAGTGGGCATTATGCCCGGCGCCATTCACCTGCCGGGCCGCGTCGGCATCGTTTCCCGCAGCGGCACCCTTACCTACGAAGCCGTGGGGCAGCTCACCGGCCTGGGGCTAGGGCAGTCCACCTGCGTCGGCATCGGCGGAGACCCGATCATCGGCACCAGCTTCGTCGAGGTGTTGCGCTTGTTCAACGAAGACGATGATACCGATGCCGTGGTGCTGATTGGAGAGATCGGCGGCAGCATGGAGCAGGACGCCGCCGCCTTTGTTAAGGAAGAGTTCGGCAAACCCATATCCGCCCTCGTGGTCGGCGCCAGCGCCCCGCCCGGCAAGCGCATGGGGCACGCCGGCGCCATCATCACCGGGGAAAGCGCCACCGCGGAAGCGAAAGTCCGGGCCTTCCGCGACGCCGGAGCGACCATCATCCCCACCCCCGCCGACATTGGCGCAACCACTCAGTCCATGATGCAGGCAGCCGGGTTGCTGGGTTAGCCCGCGCCGTATCAGTCTCTCCCCACGGCAATGACGGGCAAAGGGTAAGGAGCCGCCATGCTATATTCTGTCATCAGCGGAATAAACATTCATTATGAAGGGCTAATCTCCGGCGCCCCGCTTCTGATGATGGCTCCCGGCGGCTTTGACTCCACTATCGAGAAGGGCCCCCTCGGGAATATAGGCCAACCCCAGCCCCCGAAGCCGCTTGGCAGTGGATCATCGAGTTCCTAGAATCCACGCTGTCATCGGCGCCCTCTGAACATACCGCAAAACGGTTAAATCCGGATAAGGAATGGAATACGAAACAGTAATCGGGCTGGAAGTCCACGTGCAGTTGCAGACGCAGAGCAAAATGTTCTGCTCTTGCCGCGCCGACTATCAGCACGCCCCGGTTAACAGCCGCGTCTGCCCAGTGTGCCTGGGGCTGCCTGGCGCGTTGCCGGTGATCAACCGCAAGGCCGTCGAATACACCATAATGACCGGTCTGGCCTTGAATTGCGGCATTCCCCGTATCACCAAGTTCGACCGGAAAAACTATCCCTACCCAGACCTGATGAAGGGCTACCAGATTTCCCAGTACGACCTTCCCATCGCCATAGACGGTCGCTTGGACATCGAATGCGAAGGAGACACGCGGGCCATTGGAGTCCGGCGCGTCCATCTCGAAGAGGATGTGGCTAAGCTTCAGCATTTTCCGGGCGAGGACGGAGGGTATAGCCTGGTAGACGTCAACCGCTCCGGCGTACCGCTGATGGAGATAGTCAGCGAACCCGATATTCGCTCGGCGGAAGAAGCAAGGGCCTACCTAACGACGCTGCATTCCCTATTGCAGTACCTTGGGGTCACCACAGGCAATATGCAGGACGGCAGCTTTCGTTGCGACGCCAATATCAGTATCCGGCCGGCGGGCAGCGACGAACTCGGCAACCGCACCGAAATCAAGAACATGAACAGCTTCCGCTCGGTATTACAGGCCCTGAACTTCGAAGCCCAGCGGCAGCGCCGGGTAGTGCAAGCGGGCGAGCGGGTCGTGCAGGAAACCCGCGGCTGGGTCGAAGGACGGGCGGTCACCGTATCCCAGCGCAGCAAGGAAGACGCCCACGACTACCGCTATTTCCCGGAGCCGGACCTGCCTCCGCTGGACGTCGCCCCGGAGTGGGTTGCAGAAATTGGAAAACTCCTGCCGGAGCTGGCCCTGCAACGCTGTGGTCGCTTCCAGAGCGAATATGGCCTCCCGGAATACGACGCCCGCCTTTTGACCGACAGCAAGGCCATGGCCGATTACTTCGAGAGCGCCGCGAGGCTGCCTGCCGTTCCTGAGACGCAGATGCAGTCCCACGCCAAGCAGGTGAGCAACTGGATGCTCGGCGACCTTTCCGCCTTGTTGAATCAGGAAAACCGCGACATCTCCGCCTCGCCCGTGTCTCCGGAGTATCTGGTAGAGTTAATTGAGCTAGTGGAACAAGGAGCCATCAGCGTTACCATGGCCAAGACGGTTCTGGAAGAGACCTACCAGTCGGCTGAGTCCCCTAGAATCATCGTTGAACAAAAGGGCTACACCCAAATCAGCGACACATCATCGATAGAACCGTCGGTGCGCGAGGCGCTGGAGGCCAACCCTCGCGCCGTGGCCGACTACGTAGCGGGCAAGGAGTCGGCAGCAAAATTCCTGGTCGGCCAGGTGATGAAGCTGACCCGCGGCCAAGCCAAGCCTGAACTGGTAAACAACTTGGTCACAGGCGCGCTGGAACGGATGAAATCGGAAGTACAATAACAACCCAGGTTCGGAAATTCCTCAACCAACTCAAAGGGCGTTAAAGTAAATTAGATGGATACGGCAATACTCATTGTACAGTTGCTGGTCTCCGTAATACTGGTGCTGATAATTCTGTCCCAGGTAAAGGAAGGCAGCGGCGGGCTGTTCGGCTCCGCCCAGTCCACTGTGCGAACCAGGCGGGGAGTGGAGAAGACGCTCTTCCAAATTACCATCGTTCTGTCCATCGTTTTTCTGGTCATATCCATCATAGTGGTGCGCTTGTGAACCTGGCAGCGCCCCTTCGCTCATCCTGCGCGCGGGACAGAGGAAGGATGCGGCTTCATATCCCAATATGAGCAGGCCGCTGATTGTATTCACCACCGACTTTGGATTAGCCGACACTTATGTCGGCGTGATGAAGGGCGTGGCTCTAGGAATCAATCCTGATCTGCGCCTGCTCGACCTGACCCACCAAATCCTGCCTCAAAATGTATTTCAGGGCGCTTTTGCGCTAGGCGTGAGCTACCGCTATTTCCCGCCCGATACCATCCACGTCGCGGTAGTTGACCCCGGCGTCGGCACCAACCGGCGTCCCGTTCTGTTGCAAACGCCTCAAGGCTCTTTCGTCGCGCCGGATAACGGCCTGCTGAGCCGCGTAGCCGGAGAATATCTACCGCGCCACCCTAGCTGCGCAGGAACGGTCGAGCTGCCTCCTACACTACGGGCCATCCACTTGACTAACCCGGATTTCTGGCGGCACCCAGTCAGCAGCACCTTTCACGGACGTGATATTTTTACCCCCGCAGCGGCTCACTTGTCGCTGGGGGTTGCGCCCGAGGCTCTGGGTGAACCGACCGGGGAACTCGCCTGGTTGCCCTTCCCAGCACCGCGCGTTACGCCGGAAGGACTGCGCGGCGAGATAATCTACTGCGACGGGTACGGGAATCTGATTAGCAGCATCCCAAAGACCTCAATGGAAGGCCGGAAACTGGGCGAAGTTCGCATCCGGGGCCGTTCCCTTCGCCACTTGAGCTCCACCTTTCTTGATGCTGGCGAAAGCGGCTCGCCGCTGGAATTGGCTGCTCTTTTCGGCAGCCATGGATACCTGGAGATTGCCGTTCCCAACGGGAACGCCGCCCGGGTGCTGTCCGCCGGGCCGGGCGAGCCGGTAACGGTGTCCTTCGATGCCGGGTAGTCCCAGAGCTATTGCCCTTGAGCAGTTAAACCCGCGCCATTCCCGCATTCTCCTGTCTTTCCCGCGAGGCTTGTCCCCGGGAAAACTGGGAGCGGGAATCCCCAAACAGCATCAGGCGGCATTGCTCCAAAATCAGGCATCCTCAACGCTCTGAGATGCAGCTTTCCTCCGGAATGGCCAAGTTCGGAATGGCCAAGTTGTATTTCAAATGCGACAGCCCTGGGGTAATCCCTTCTTCTATTGACATAGTTTGCCCTCATGCTAGTATGAGGGCAAATTTCGATTATTCGCTATTCGGGGGGAATATGGACCTCGACCGCGACACGCTATTGCGGCTGTACCGCACCATGAAGACCATTCGCAACTTTGAGGAACGCGGCATCCCGGAAACCGGCCAGCGCGGAATGTCTGCGTCTGTGCACTCTTCCGCCGGACAGGAGGCCGTGCCTACGGGCGTCTGCGCCAACCTGAACGATGACGATTACATCGGCAGTACCCATCGCGGACACGGCCACTGCATTGCCAAGGGCGTCGATCCCAAGGGCATGATGGCTGAACTCTTCGGGCGGGCCACCGGGCCCAACAAGGGCAAAGGCGGCTCCATGCACATCGCCGACATGAGCAAGGGGATGCTGGGCACCAACGGCATCGTGGCCGGCAGCGTGCCTCTGGCCGTAGGGGCCGCTCTCACCTCCAAGCTCAAGTACAACAACCAGCGGGTTGCCGTGGCTTTCTTCGGCGACGGCGGCGCAAACCAGGGCGTGCTTCACGAGTGCATGAACCTGGCTTCCGTCTGGAATCTGCCCGTCATTTTCTGCTGTGAAAACAACGGCTACGCCGAGTCCACTCCGGTAGAGTACGCTTCCTCGGTGGAAAGGATTTCCGACCGGGCCGCCGGTTATAACATGCCCGGCTTTACCGTAGACGGCATGAACGTGTTCGACGTCTATGAAGCAGCCTCCCATGCCGTTGCCCGCGCCCGCGCCGGCGAAGGCCCTACCATGCTGGAATGCCGCACCTACCGCTACTACGGCCACACAGTGTTCGACAATCCGCTTTCCTACCGTACTCAGGAAGAGGAAGAACACTGGCGCGGACGGGACCCCCTCAAGGTTTTCCGGGAAACCGTCATCCCTCAGGGGGAGATTACCTCTGAGGAACTCGACGCCATCGATGCCGAAATCGGCGCTCTGATGGAAGAAGCGGTAGCTTTCGCCGATTCCTCGCCGCTGCCCGAGCCCCATGAACTCTATGAAGACGTTTATGTTGACTACCCCGTTGACATGATGCGCCGCGGCGCCAATATGCCCATCTAGCCGGGCTTGACCAACAATGCTCGAAGAACCGCAGCTAAATGGGCGCATCGCCAGTGTCATCAACAGGATAACCAAATCGTCCGGCTGGCAGGTCCGCGAAGAGCTACTGGGGGCTTTGCGTGGGCCTAAAACTAAGCCGGACGTCTTGATTACCCGCGCCGATGGCCCGCCTATCGTGCTGGAAACCGAATATCCGCCCGCCGCAACTCTGGCTGCCGACTGTATGAAAAGCATCGGCCGCGAACTTAACCCGGCAGTGGCCGACGCCTCCGGTAAGGTTAGCTCGGTTATCGCCATCCGCGCTACTGAGGAACTGCATCAGTGCGCCACCGGAGACGAAGCCCAGCGGATGCTGGAAAACGGCCACGAAATTGAGTATGCCGTTTATCAGGGCAACGAAAAGGAACAAACCCGTTTTCCGCAATCCGGCTACATCGAAGGCAATATCCGCGACCTAGTGGATTTCATTCGCCCGGCCTCGGAGCCCCATGACATTATTACCGCCGCAACCCAAGCCTTTGAGCAAGGCGTGGAAGACGCCGCCATGCTGATACTGGCCTGCGCCAAAGAAACCGGCATCGGCGAGACGGTCGGAACTGCGCTGCGCCAGCAGTGGCCCGCCTACTCAGATAGAGAACCTGTCACCTCCGCGGCGATAAAGCAGGAGAAGGCCGACCAGAACGCCAGGGAGCAGACGGCGAAGATGACGGCCACTATGCTGATAAACGCATTGGCGTATCAGCAGAACTTGGCCGGATACTCGGCCGAGGTGGAGATAGACGGACGTCTGGAAACCCACACCATCAAAAGTCTGGCTCAAATCCGCAAGCCTACCGGCCTACATCCCGATGATGTTATTGCCGAGTGGGATAACATACTGTCAATCAACTACTGGCCCATATTCCACATCGCTAGGCAACTGCTGGTAATTATCCCTCCCATAGCCGCTGCCGGGCTGCTGAGTCGTATGGCCGAAACCGCTAACCAGATACAGGAGGCTATCCGGCAGAACGACGTTGCCGGGACGGTGTTTCAGCGGCTGATTGCTGACCGGCAAACGCTGGCTACTTACTACACCCGCCCGGAAAGCACCACTTTGGCGGCATTCCTGGCGATACCGGATGACCTGGATTGGGCAGATCCGGATACGCTGAAAAATTACCGCATTGCCGATTACGCCTGCGGCTCCGGCGGGCTGGTGATGGCGGCTTACCAACGGGCGCGACCCGGTGCGGCAGGAATTGGACCGGCGGCTGCTGACGGAAGTGCTAGGGCTGGACGATGACGCCGTGGAGCAATTGGCAATCCTGCGCAACCAGTGGTGCCGGGAGCCGACAGTCACTGGAACAAAGAACACCGGGCCCGACGGATGACGGTTCCGTTTGCTTATAGCAGGCAGGGTGGTAAACTACGCTCATGCCATCCGGCAGTCGCGGGTAAGAAATTTTTCCGCCTTCCGGAGACGCTCTCCAAGCCGGATTAAGGTTAACGCTATGGAATGGACACAATGGTTGCCGGTGCTGGCGGGAGCGATTGCCTTCTTGGGAATATGGGGGGCAATACAATACAGACTGGGCAGGCTGGAAGCGCGGATGGACGGCTTGGAGCGGAGGCATGAGGAAGCCAAAGCCGAAAATGTCCGAATGCATGAGGAAGCCAAAGCCGAAAATGTCCGGCTTCACGAGGAAACGCGGGCTGAAATTCGCCGGGAAATCCGTCTTATACTGCAAGTAGTAAGGGAACACACCCACGCCGACGGTAGCCCGGCGTTCACCCTCGTACCGGTAGACGGCGACTAACCCAGTCAGCGTATTCCGGCGAAGTAGCAAGGCGGCCCACTGTGGCCTCTCCCGAGGAATGGAGATTTTGGACACCAACAGGAGCGAGCGATGACTACAGCCACCGCCACCAGGGAATTGCAGGTACGCGAGGCCATCAATGAGGCCATCCGCCAAGAGATGGAGCGTGACGAAACGGTCATCATCATGGGCGAGGAAATAGCAGGCGGCGCGGGACGCGAGCATCTGGGCATCGTTGACGCCTGGGGTGGGCCTTTCCGCACTACCGTCGGGCTAATTCAGCAGTTCGGTAACCAGCGCGTGCTAGACACCCCGCTGTCGGAGGCCGCCTTTGTCGGCACCGCTATCGGCGCCGCGTCTACCGGAATGCGCGCCATTGCCGAGCTGATGTTCGTAGACTTCATCGGCGTTTGCATGGACCAGATGCTCAACAACGCCGCCAAAATGCGCTATATGTTCGGCGGGCAGGTCAAGGTTCCTTTCGTGATGCTCACCCGGATCGGCGCCGGATTCGGCAGCGCCGCCCAGCACTCGGAGTCTTACTACTCCATCTTCAGCCACATCCCTGGCTTGAAGGGTGTGGTTCCTTCCGACCCTTATACCGCTAAAGGTCTGCTAATTTCCGCCATCCGCGACGATGACCCGGTGGTGTTCTTCGAGCATAAGGGCCTCTATACCAATCGCGGTCCGGTTCCTGAAGAGCCATACACCTTCCCCATCGGCAAGGCCCGCACCATCCGCGAGGGGACGGACGTCACCCTGGTGGGCCTGTCGAAAATGACTTGGACCGCCAATAGCGCGGCAGAGGAGCTGGCCAAAGAAGGCATCAACGCCGAAGTGATAGACCTGCTCAGCATATCCCCCATCGACTACGACCATGTGCTGGAGTCCGTTCGCAAGACGCACCGCATCGTCGTAGTAGACGAAGACACACCGGTATGCAGCCTGGCTTCGGAAATCTGCGCCCGCGTCGCCGAAGAAGGCTTCGACTACCTGGACGCTCCGCCTTCTCGCGTGACCGCCCCTCACACGCCGGTTCCTTACAGCCGCGCCCTGGAAAACATCTACCTGCCCAACGAGGAGCGCGTCGCCAATACAGTCAGAGGGCTGTTCCGTTAGCCCGGCGACCTTCATAAATCGAATAAATCGAATTGGGGCAGGCCCTCAACCTGCCCTCTTTTCTTAGCTCTCCGCAGTACAAGCTGCACCCCGGCCGACAGACATTCCTGAGCCGTTCGACCATATCAAGGCCCTATGAGACATCTGGACTACAGTTGGCTAATCCTTGCCGCAGGATTTCTCATCCTGTTCTTCAGTGGCGGCTCGCGCTTCGCCTTCGGTCTGATGCTGAAGCCCATGTCAGAGGACCTGGAGGTCAGCCGCTCCACCTTGTCCCTGGCAGTGACCATGTTCATGCTGGTATCCGCCGTGGCTATGCCTTTCGTCGGGCGGCTGGTGGACCGCTGGAGCCTGCGCGGGACCGTCGCCATCGGCGCGGTAATTGCGGCGGCAGGATTGGCGATGATGGGACAGGCGCAATCGTCGTGGCAGGTGTTCGCCGTTTACGGCGTGGTCTATGCCTTGGGTAACTCCGCCACCTCCATTGCTCCCGTGGTGGTAATGGTGAGTCAATGGTTTTCGGAGCGCCGGGGTTTCGCCACCAGCATCGCCGTATCCGGAAACGCCATCGGGCAGTTGGTCATTGTTGCGGCGCTGGCCTCCGCTCTCGCCGCCATTGGCTGGCAAACGTCATTTACGGTACTGGCGGCGGCCAATGCCGTGATTCTGTTGCCCATCATCCTGCTGGTCGTGCGTCCCGGCTCCCCCGCTGAAACGGCCGCCTTGCCCGATGCCGACGGCGCTGAATCCGCCCCTCCGCCTCTGACGTTACGTCAAGCGCTGAGTTCTCGTCCCTTCCTGTTGCTGGTGGCAATCTATACCATTTGCGGTTTCCAGGATTTCTTTGTCGCCACCCATATAGTGGCCTTCGCCCAAGACCAGGGCGTAGGAGACGTGCTGGCCGGAAATCTGCTGGCTTGGATGGGGGTTATGGGCCTGCTGGGAGTCCTGTTAGCCGGCGTAATGGCCGATGCCTTGGGAGCCTCGCGACCGACGGCCCTGTGCTTCCTTATGCGAATCGGCATCTTCGCGCTGATATTGCCGCTACAGAGCACTCCGGCGATACTGGCCTTTGGACTGCTCTATGGCTTTACCTTCCTGATAACAGCGCCACTGACGGTAGTCTTCCTAAGCAACATCTACGGCCCGAACCGCCTCGGCACCCTAACAGGCACGGTCTCGATGATCCACCAGATTATGGGCGGCTTGGGCGCTCTGGCGGGGGGCTGGATTTACGACATGACCGGGGCATACGACTCCGCGTTCGTTCTCATGCTGGCCCTTTCCTTGGCTGCCACCGCACTCACTTTCTCTGTGCGGGAACCGCTCCGGCACCGCCGGACTCCCTTAGGCGCCGCGGTATGCTGAAGGAGCTTACTCTCGCATCAGGGTATCGGTATGTTGTTGCGAGAGTCCATTGCCAGTAGTATGTAAGCGTGGCTTACGAATGGGACGATGCCAAAAACATTTCCAATTTGGAAAAACACAAAATTGACTTCCAGGAAGACGAAGCCGGCCCCGACTGACACCAGCGGCTGAACGGTACCCTTCGCAAGGCGGTGTTCGGCGCCGAAAAAGCCTAGCCTAGTGGAACAGCAGTCCTCCGTTCACGTTATATGCCTGCCCCGTAACGAACGAAGCCTCCTCGCCGGCCAGGAAGGCGACCACGTTGGCAACATCTTGCGGCTCCGCGATGCGACCCAACGGGCTTGCCTGGGCCCCGGCCTGTACTATCCCGCCACGAAACTCCTCCTGCGTAATGCCTCGCTCAGCAGCCTGATCTCTTTCCCAGTAACTCATCCGGTCGGTGTTGATTGGGCCGGGGCACACGGCGTTGACGGTGATGCCATAGGGCGCCAAATCCAGGGCCGAGGCTTGGGTTAGCCCCAACACCGCGAACTTGGATGCGCTGTACGCCGCCCCCGTCGCGCTGGCCTGCTTGGAGGCATTGGACGCGATATTGATGATGCGTCCGCCGTTTCCCGCCTCTATCATTCGGCGGCCAACCTCCTTCGTAAGCAGATATGGCGCCGTGGTATTGATTCTGAGGAAATGCTCCCAGACTTCCTGCTCCAGCTCGGTAACCGAAACCTTGTCCCGCCCGATAATGGCCCGGGCATTGTTCACTAGGATGTCAATGCGCCCGTAATGGTCCATCACCTGCTCGACCAAGCGCTCTATCTGTCCGCTGTCGCCCAAATCACAATAGACTGGAAGTGCTTTACGGCTTTGGGCTTCCACTTCTCCGGACACTGCGTCGATGCCGCGCCATGCGTTACGAACCTCGGCAGGGGGCAGGTCTTCGTTTTCCCGGTGCACATCCGTAAGGGCGATATCGGCGCCCAAGCCAGCCAACTTCATCACCGTAGCCCGGCCCACGCCGCGCATCCCGCCGGCTCCCGTAACCAGCGCTACCCTGCCTTCCAGTCCTGCCATTTCTTCTCTCCCTCCCGAGTTTTAACCGCTGTCATGCGGCGCATTATAGCCTACCCGCCGCCTTGACACGCCACCGCGCGGCTCTATCATAAACGCAATCCGCACCAGCAGGGAGACGCTATGTCCACTTCGCTAATTCGGGGCAGATACGTAATCTGCGAGGCAGGAACCGAAGCCGGGCAAAGCCGGGTTATAAGCGATGGCGCAGTTCTGCAACGCGACGGCGTCATCGCGGAGGTGGGAACCTACGAAGAGTTAAGGAACCGGGCGGTCGAAGAAGTAATCGGCGGGCCGCAATTCTTGGTCATGCCGGGGCTGGTCAACTCCCATCACCACGGGCGCGGCATCTCCACCTTCCAATTGGGAACCACCGATGGCTGCCTGGAAACCTGGATTGTCGAAGGCTGGGGCCGCCGCGCCGTAGACTGGCGGCTAATAACCCTGTACACCGCCATCCAGATGATTAAGTCAGGCACCACTACGGTTATGTACAACCACCCGCGCACACCGGCAGGCGGGCTGGCTGACGAGGCGAATCAAGTGCTTCAAGGATTCGGCAGCGCGGGAATGAGGACTGCTTTTTCCGTCTATTTCCGGGGACAAAACCGGGTGGTCTATCACGACGATGAGGCGTTCCTATCTAGGCTGCCGGCGGATTTGGCCGACGCCGTGCGCCGGTACATTTCGGCAACCGACATGACCGAGGACGATTATTTCTCAGAGTTCGTGGGGCTGCGCGAGAATCACGGGGCTGAAGCATCGGGCGGACTGACATCGGTTCTGCTCAGCCCTAGCAATACGCAGTGGGCATCCGATGAATTCTTTTTTCGCACGATGGAGCTTTCCGACCGCTACGGCGCCGCCGTTCATATGCATCTAGTGGAAAGCTGGTATCAGAAAGAATACGGCATTCGCGCCTGGGGCAAGACGCCCGTGGCTTATCTGGCGGACTTGAGGTTTCTTGGGCCCAGGCTTTCCTGCGCCCACTCAGTGTGGCTGACCGAAGGCGATATCGAGCTGCTGGCCGGCTCCGGAGCGACTGTGTGCCACAACCCTAGCTCCAACCTTCGGCTGAAAAACGGGATTGCGCCAGTGAATGCCATGCTGGCCGCTGGCGTCAACGTAGCGCTGGGTACTGACAGCACCGCCCTCAATGATGACGACGATATGCTCCAGGAAATGCGCTTGGCGTCTAAGCTGCATCGCCAGCCCGGCCTGGAACACCCAGCGCTGGACACCCATCAGGCTCTGCGGATTGCCACAGCCAACGCCGCCCGCCCAACCGGGTTTGAGGGGCGCATCGGCGTGTTGGAGCCAGGACGCTACGCCGATATGGTTCTGCTGGACTGGGACGCCATGACCGCCCCATATTTCGAGGGTTCCGGAGATGTCGGCGCCGATGCCGTGAACGCCGTGGTTTACCGCGGTAAGGCCGTCCATGTGGACACAGTACTTATCAATGGCGAGGTTGTGTTGCGCGGCGGGCATTTCGTCAAGGCCGACGAAGCGGAAATTACCGGCGAACTTCGCCAGCAACTGGCCCGCCCCATCGAACCGGAGACACTGGAAACGCGGGAGATGGCGGCGCGGCTCCAGCCCTATATCGAGGAGTTCTACAGCGACTGGCGCATTCCCGCCGACGGCCCGCACTACCTCTACAATCGTCGAGCATAGAGCTAGGACAATCGCATATAAATACCCCCGGCCGTTCCGGCGGAAAGCTGCATCCCGGCCTTGAGGGTACCTGATTTGGGAACCATACCGCCTAATTCGGTTCGTGGATTCCCGCTCCCCGTTTTCCCGGGGACAAGCTTCACGGGAATGACGGGGGTTAGCCGCCCAAAGGCTATTGCCCTGAGCATAGAGCCGGTTTCGGCTTACGCCGCTCCGTCCCTATGGTAGTATGTTAGCGGTTCCCGGTACACATATCGCAAATGGAAACTAGGAGGAAGTTGCTGTGGCTACTGTAGGAAGCGGCAAGTACACATACGAAGTAATTGAGGACTGGGCGCGGCTGCCGGAAGGCATGGCCTTTGGCACCGTCAGCGCCGTGGCCACCGACTCCCAAGACCGGGTCTATGCTTTCCAGCGCGCCGAGCCGCCCGTGTTAATTTTCGACCGGGAGGGGAACTACCTAAGCTCTTGGGGCAACGGGCGCTACGAGAATCCCCACGGAATTTACATCGCCGACGACATCGTATATCTCACCGACAGGGAAGGAAACATCGCCGAGAAATGCGCCCTCGACGGCACTCCGCTCCTGACCATCGGCGTCAAAGGCGTCTATTCCGACACCGGCTGCGAGGTGGCGGGAGAGGTCTGTCCCCGATCCGCAGGCCCCTTCAACTATCTGACCGAGCTGGTTCCTTCTCCCAGCGGCGACCTTTACGTCTCCGACGGCTATCGCAACGCCCGTGTCCACCGCTTCAGCGCTGCCGGCGAGCTGATTTCCTCCTGGGGCGAACCCGGCAAGGGCGGCCCCAACCAGTTCCACCTGCCCCACAGCCTCATCGTCGGCCAGGACGGGCGCATCTACCTCTGCGATCGCGAGAACAGCCGCGTTCAGGTGTTCTCCCCGGAGGGCGAGTACATCACCATGTGGACGGATATGCAGCGCCCGCTGGACATCTCGCAAGACAGTGAAGGCATCTTCTATACCAGCGAGCGGCCCGAAGACGGCAAGCCCCCGCAAATCAGCGTGCTGGACGGCGAAGGCAACGTGCTGGAGAGATTCCCCGGACGCTCAGCCCACGGTTCCTGGGTGGATGCTCACGGCGACCTCTACCTCGCTCTTACCGCCGAGAAGAGTATCGACAAGTACGTTCGGGTGAGCTAACCGGAATCAGGGCTTCCGATACGGCGGGAGGGAGCATCCTATCCCTTCGTCCCGAATCTGTTTAAGGATGAACGGGCAGTTTTAGGTCAGCAGGTTACTCAGGCATATCCCATTCGAGGGGAAGGGAAATGAGCGCAGGAGCAAAGGCCAACCCACCGGAATACAGGACGCTTTCCGGACTGCCGGTCAAGCCGGTCTACGGCGCGGAAGCGGCCGGCAGCATCGACTTTGAGCGAGACCTTGGCCGCCCTGGCGAGTTTCCCTTCACTCGCGGCCCCTATCCCGATATGTACCGGGGGCGGCTCTGGACTCGTCGGCAGATTGCCGGTTTCGGAACGGCGCAGGCCACCAATGAACGCTACCGGTTCCTCCTGGAACACGGGCAGACAGGCATTAGCACCGACTTCGACCATCCTACCCTCACCGGCTATGATTCCGACCACGAGCTAGCCGAAGGCGAGGTAGGGCGGCTCGGCGTAGCGGTAGACACCGTCCGTGATATGGCCGACTTATTCCATGAAATTCCGCTGGACCAAGTCAGCGTCTCCCTAACCATCAACCACCCGTCCATCGTCCTCCTCAGTATGTTCCTGGCGGTGGCGCAAAGACGGGGAGTTGACTGGGCCGCCCTCCGCGGCACAGTGCAGAACGACTCCTTGAAGGAATTCCACGGGCAAAAAACCTTCGCCCTAGGGCCTCAGCCGTCGCTGAAAATGACCACCGACATTGTGGAGTTCTGCACAGAACACGTCCCCAATTGGTACACCATCTCCATATCCGGCTACCATACCAGAGAGAGCGGGGCGGATGCGGTGCAGGAACTGGCTTTCACCATAGCGCAAGGTATGGCCTACGTGGAGTCGGCACTGTCTCGCGGGATGCCGGTGGACAGCTTCGCTCCGCGCCTGTCCTTCTTTTTTGGCGTCCACAACGACCTGTTCGAGGAAATCGCCAAATTCCGCGCCGCCCGCCGAATGTGGGCGCGGATAATGAAGGAACGATATTGCGCCGCCCGTCCCGAATCAATGCGTATGCGTTTCCACACCCAGACCCTCGGCTCGACGCTGATGCGGCAGGATGCCCAGAACAACATCGCGCGGGGAACATTGCAGGCGCTAGCCGCAGTTCTAGGCGGCACCCAGTCGCTGCACGTCAGCGGCTACGACGAAGCCTATGACATACCATCGGAAGACGCCATGCGAATGTCGCTGGCGACGCAGTTGATTATCGCCCATGAATCGGGCGCCACCGCCACCGCCGACCCCCTGGGCGGCTCTCTGTTCGTGGAAACGCTTACCAGCGACATAGAATACGCTGCCTTGGAATACATCAACCGAATTGATGAAATGGGCGCCGGCTCCATGCGCGACGGCATATTGCAGGCCATCGGCAACGGCTACATCGAGCGCGAGATTGCCCGGTCTGCCTACGAATACCAGCAACGCATTGAGTCGGGACAGCAAGTCATCGTCGGCCTCAACCAGTATCAGTCGGAAACCCAGCAGAAACTCGAGTTGTTCCAGTTCGACCCGGAAGAAGAGGAATGGCAGAAGGGCCGCCTAGCAGAAGCCCGCAGCAAACGCAGTCCCGCCGAAGTTCGCAACACCCTTGCCGAGTTGAAGCAGGCCGCTAAAGACGACGCGAACCTCATGCCTGCTACGCTGGCGGCGATAGCATCGATGGCTACCGAGGGCGAAATTTTAGACACCCTCCGCGATGTCTATGGCGAATACGTAGATCCCGGGGTGTTCTAAACTAGGAAAATTTCCGAGCTGAGCGGGGTTAGAGTAGTGGGAACGTTTAGCGTAGCCCTCGAAGTCGGGAACCCGGCGCGCGAGGAATCCATCGGCGTACAAGCGATGGTGGATACCGGGGCCATATACACCATGTTGCCCGAGGATTTGCTGGACAGGCTGGAAGTATCCCGCCTAGAAACCGACACCTTTGAGCTTGCCGATAACAGTTTAGCGGAATACTGGAGCGGAGCGCCACGAATATGCTGCAAAGCCGCTCGCTGCCTGTCCCGGTGGTTTTCGCCTGCTCCGGCAACACGCCCCTGGTCGGCGCAACGACGCTGGAGATATTCCGGCTGGTCGCCGCTCCGGTCAACGAGCAACTGATACCCGCCCCGCAGGTAAGAGCGCGCCCGGTCTGATGATTTTTACCGCAGCGCGTGATAAATGATGAAAGGCATCAAATTATTTGATATTGTTCAAAAACCCGTTCTAACATCCCGCGACTCTGCCAAGAGTATTATACCTGCGCTGTCGAAGCACTCGAATTATGGCAACAATCCGTTGCGGCTGGACTTTTCCGGCACTAAAGGGGTTTCGCCATCTTTCTTTGACGAAGCACTGTCGGTGGCCGAGGAGTGTATCAGAAATTCAGGGCTGACTAATTCAACGATAATTTGGGGACATCCTCCAGTCTCGGTATCATCCAGTCATCACGCCATCGCCAGGGCCCACGGCAGAACGCTGGTTGAGTTGGAAAACGGCGATTGGGAATTCAGCAAGGCGTAACCGGGCGGCAAGGCTGTTGATGCGGGAAAAAGAGGCTTTTGACATTGACTAATTTCAACAAGCAAACACCCCCCAAAATCCTTCTTGCAAAAATGGGGCTGGACGGGCACGACCGCGGCGTAAAGGTTATTGCCCGGGCTATGCGCGACGCGGGTATGGAGGTGGTGTATATGGGAATGCGCGTCACCGCCGACCAGATTGCCCAGACCGCGCTACAGGAAGACGCCGACGTGCTGGGCATCAGCATCCTGTCCGGCGCGCATATGCGGCTGATGCCGCGCCTTACCGCTGCCCTAAACCAGCGGGGATTGAGAGAAGATGTATTGCTTCTGGTTGGCGGCACCATTCCCGAAGATGACGTTGCCCTCCTGCAGGAAATGGGGGTTCATGGCGTTTTTCCCGTGGGCAGTTTCACTTCGGCCATGATTGACTTTATCTTCGCTAACCTGCGCACCGATCCATAGGCAACAAAACAATCTATGACAGAAACGACTTGGCCTCCCCAATACCCTGCCGACTATGTTCCTCCCGCCGACCAGGAACACTGGACGCCGACGCTGGAAACGATGGCCCCCGAGGAGCGGGACGCGGCCATCCTAGCCAAGCTACGGGAGCAGGTGCGCTATGCTTACCGGAACTCCGGCTTTTACCGGGAGTTCTATGCCGATGCGCCAGTGGACCCGTCGAACATCGGCAGCCTGGAAGAGTTCGCCCAACTGCCCATCCTAACTAAAGAGGAAATTCGGCGTGAACAGGAAAAGCATCCACCCTACGGAAGGTTCCTGTGCGTTCCTCCTACCGACGTTTTTCGAGTGCATGGAACGTCCGGAACCACGGGGCGGCCCACTGTGTTCGGCATCAGCCGCGACGACTGGGACCGTATCGCCGAGGCCCATGCCCGCATCCTGTGGGGAGCCGGGCTGCGCCCCGACGACCTAGTGATGGTGGCCGCCGTGTTCAGCCTGTATGTGGGCAGTTGGGGCGCGCTGGTTGGCGCCGAGCGTCTGGGCGCTACCTGCTTCCCCTTTGGCGGCGGAGCGCCCGGCCAGACCGAGCGAGCCGCCGAATGGGCCGCCATGGTCAAGCCTTCAGTCCTTTATGGCACCCCTTCTTATGCCCTTTACCTGGCTGAGACCGCCCGTCAGATGGGTCTCGACCCCCTCGGCGATTTCGCCTTCCGGTTTATGTTCTTCTCTGGCGAACCGGGGGCCAGCGTGCCGGCTACCCGCAAGTTGATTGAAGACACCTTCGGCTGCTATGTCGTTGACCAAGGCAGCATGGCCGAGATGACCCCTTGGATGAGCAATTCCGGCTGCCGCCATCTGTCCCAGGGGATGCACCTGTGGCAGGACATTGTGTACACCGAGCTGGTGGACCCAGAATCCAGGCAAAGTCTCCCTATGGGGGCGGAGGGCGTTCCGGTATACTCTCACACCGAGCGCACTTCCCAGCCAATGATTCGGTACTGGTCCGGCGACATCGCCCAATGGGAAATGATTGACTGCCCCTGCGGCCGCACCTACCCGACTCTTACGCGCGGCATCTACGGCCGGGCCGACGACATGATAATCGTGCGCGGCCAGAACGTTTTTCCGTCGCGCATAGAGGATATCCTACGCAGCATGGACGTCTTCGGTGGAGAGTTCCGTCTGCTGCTGGAACGGGAACCCGGGCAACTGGACCGCTTGACGGTGCAGACCGAGGTGCTGGCTGAAGTGTTCGCCCAGCGGGAGTTTGACTCGTCGGCTTTGGAGCCTGTGCGCGAGGAGATTACCGCAGCATTACGCCGCGCCCTCGGCGTCGGCGTCGGCGTGGAATTGAAACCGGCCGGCGAGTTCGAGCGTACTCAGTTCAAGGCCCGCCGAATCATCGACCGGCGCGCAACCTGAGCGCCAGACCTTACCCCAACGAAGGGCTTGATACGAAATGACTTTACGGGGCGCACCCTGGGCCACCCTGAACCACGATTTGGGCGAGACGCTGGATATCGTCCGTGAAACGGTGCGCCGGTTTACTTCCTCCGAGATAGCTCCCCGCGCCGATGCAATCGACCAAAGCAACGAATTCCCTCGAGACCTGTGGCCCCGCTTGGGCGACTTGGGGCTGCTGGGAATTACAGTGTCCGAGGAATTCGGCGGCTCGGACTTGGGCTACCTGGCCCACACTGTGGTAATGGAGGAGGTCTCTCGAGGCTCCGCCAGTGTCGGCCTCAGCTACGGCGCGCACTCAAACCTGTGCGTCAACCAAATTTTCCGCAATGGAACGGATGCCCAGAAGCGGCGCTACCTGCCCCCGTTGATTACCGGGGAACACGTGGGCGCGCTGGCGATGAGCGAACCGGACGCAGGTTCCGATGTGGTCAGTATGCGTCTACGGGCGGAAAAGCGCGGCGACCACTACCTGCTGAACGGCAGCAAGATGTGGATTACCAATGGCCCCGAGGCCGACACCCTCGTAATATACGCCAAGACCGACCCGAACGCCGGCCCCCGGGGGATAACCGCCTTCCTGGTGGAGCGTGGCTTCCCGGGTTTCCGTCCTTCGCCCAAACTGGATAAGCTGGGGATGCGCGGGTCCAGCACCAGCGAACTGGTTTTCGAGAACTGCGAAGTGCCGATGGAGAACGTGCTGAGCGCGGAAGGCCGCGGCGTGGCCGTCTTGATGAGCGGCTTGGACTACGAACGGCTGGTGCTCACCGGCGGCCCTTTAGGAATAATGCAATCCTGCCTCGACGCCGTTATGCCTTATGTGCACCAGCGGGAGCAGTTTGGCCAGCCCATCGGCGAGTTCCAGCTAATCCAAGCGAAACTAGCTGATATGTACACTTCGCTATCCGCCTGCCAGTCCTACACCTATGCCGTTGCTCGCACCGCAGACCGGGGTCTGATTTCCCGCAAGGACGCCGCCGGATGCCTGCTGTTTTCCGCCGAGCGAGCCACTCAGATGGCCCTTCAGGCAATCCAGACCCTCGGGGGCAACGGATACATCAACGAGTTCCCTGTGGGCCGTCTGCTCCGCGACGCCAAGCTCTACGAAATCGGCGCAGGCACCAGCGAAATACGCCGTATGCTCATCGGACGCGAGCTGTTCCGGGAAACGGCGTGATGCGTCTGCAAGCTGTCGTCGCCCCCTTTATCGCAGCCATAGCAATTGGGGCGGTGGCGGCTTGCTCTGCGGAACCCACGCCGACAATCCCGGTGTTTATCGTGCCGCCGCCGACGGCCACTCCACCCCCCACGGCCCCTGGCGCATCCGAAACGCCCGCCTCAACGCCAAGCCCTTCGCTGGAGAAATCTGCGGAAACACCTCCTGATCCGACGGAAACGCCCGGATTCCCCTTTCCCCAGACACCCCTAAACGCCGATGACTTGGGACATCTTCCTGACGACTCCACTGCGCTGATGAACGCCACCCTGGACCAACCGCTGGCGGATGTAGGGCGCAAAATGGCCTACTCCCATAATTCGGCTTACATTCCGGTGCTGCTGGAGTTCATGCGATTCCAGACCAACGAAGAAGCCCTGCTGACCCTCGCATCGTTCATGGTTCGCATTCGAGACAGGATTCCAGAGGAAGAATTCAGCATTGTGCCCGACGGGGCCAGCGCCTGGGGATACTGGTTGGAATGGCTCACCCTCCACCCGGAAGTAACGCCGCCCCCCGGCTATGATGGCTGGAAGGGCCGGTTGTTTAGCTTCATAGACCCGCTAATGGGCGAATTCCTTTACGATGGAGTTCCCGCCACCATCCGCCTGGAAGAAATCGTTTGGGGCGGAGTCCGGCGGGACGGTATACCCGACCTGCGCTTCCCGCCACATATTCCCCCCGAAGAAGCAACCTACCTGCAGCCTCACGATAGAGTTTTCGGAGTGTCCATCAACGGGGAACACCGGGCCTATCCCTTGCGCGTCCTCAATCCCCACGAAATGGCTAACGACATAGTCGGAGGGGTGCAGTTCGCTCTAGCATATTGAACGCTGTGCGGTTCCGGAATCGTGTATTCCACTCAGATAAAGGATGAGCTCAGCCCCCGAGGGCTGGGCGAAACGACGGAGTTCGGGACATCCGGAATGCTCTACCGAAGCAATAAGCTGATGTATGACCGCGCCACCGAAACCCTTTGGCATCAATTCCGGGGCGAGCCGGTGGTCGGCCCGCTGGCCGGCAGCGGCGTCAAACTCGAAATCCTGCCCAGCCTCCTCACCACCTGGAGCGAGTGGCTGGCCGAACACCCCGACACCACCGTCATCAGCAACGCCACTGGAGTCTATCCCGCCGAGTTCTACACACCGGAAGAGGATTCCACCTCCCTTTACTATTCCTACCGTGCCGACCCCGGCACCATGTTTCCGGTTGCCGGCATTGACGAGAGGCTGCCCATCAAGGAGCAGGTTTTCGGATTGGATTTCAACGGAGAAGCCCGCGCATATCAGCGTTCCGCCCTTGTCCGCACCCCAGCGCTCAATGATACTGTGGGCGAGCAGGATGTGGTAATCGTCGCCGGGGCCGGCGGCGGAGTCCGCGCTTACGACCGGGCCGGCCTGGAATTCCAGGCTCTACCCGACGGACGGTTACAAGACCGGGAAGACCGGCTCTGGGAGGTCTTTGAGGATGCTCTGGTCATCGCCGACGGCTCGTCTAGGCGGCTGGAGCGGCTGCCGTCCCGCGATGCCTACTGGTTCGGGTGGCACGCTTTCTACCCGCACACGGACGTATACGAACCCTAAGGCCCTTTGTCAAAGGCAATCGCCTTTGAGCAGTTGAACCCTCATCATTCCCGCGCACGCGGGAATCCACAAACCGGATTAAACGGCATCGCTCCGGGAGCCAGAGCTGCTGGGTTGTAATTTCATATGCGATTGCTCTAGGTACCATTGGCCAAGTCCGGTTGACGAAGGCGAGTTGTGGCCTACAATATGGGCGGTCGATCCGGCTGAAATTTCGGAGGTGAACTATGCCCAGAAACACACCCACGCTGACGCTGGCCGAAGCGGAAGCCATCCTCGCCGGGGCAAAAGCCAAGGTGCTGGAAATGGGAGTCAATATGAGCATCTCGGTGGTTGACCCGCGCGGCGACCTGATAACCATGATGCGCACCGACGGGGCTTCGTGGCGAACCCCGCCCATCTCTCGTGCCAAGGCCGTGGCCGCGTCCTGCTTCGGGCGAGCCAGCGGCGAACTGACCGAGAATGCCCTAGCGCCTGTGTTCCGCGGCCTGATGGCTATGGAAGGCGGCCACATGATACCCGGCCAAGGCGCCTTGCCCGTATACCGCGACGGCGTTCTGGTGGGCGCCGTCGGCGGCAGCGGCGGCACCGCTCAGGAAGACGAGGACGCCTCTCTCGCCGGCATCGAAGGCGCAGGTTTCTCCGCCACCCCGTAAGGGAATATCCCGGCCAACCCATCAATAAGAAAGGGGCGCACCGCTGTTGTGCGCCCCTTTCTTATTGATGGGTTATCGAACCGCAAGGGCGTTATCGCTTCTTATAGACCTGGAAGCGGTGGCGGTTAGTTTCCACCACATATAGATGGCCCTCATGATCCAGCGACACCGCCACCGGCCCCCAGAAGTACGGCTCGGTCTGAGACGAGATGTGATAGGGCGTGTTCAGGTGGGAGGGCAACTGCGGTGTCAAGTTGGACTGATACCGCTCCGACGCTTCCTCCGGGTTCACGTTGAAGTATTCCTGCGCCCATTTGGAGATGGTGGCCTCTCCCCGCAACAACAACTGGAAGCGTCCCTCCGCGTCGAGAACCTGAACTCTCTCATTTCCCCAGTCGGCAACGTAAATGTAGCCGTCACCGTCCACTGCTACCTGAGTAGGCCGCTGGAACTCTCCCTCGCCATAGCCCGGCGTCCCGAAAGCAGCCAGAAACTCGCCATCGGCGGTGAACTTCTGAATCCGGTCGTTTCGCCAGTCGGCGACATAGACGTTGCCGGCCGCGTCGGCGGCGGCGCCCCAAGGCAAGCTGAATTGGCCGGGGCCGCTTCCCAGAGAACCCCATTGGCCTATATAGCTACCGTCTGAATTGAACTTCTGCACCCGGGAGTTGTGCTGGTCCACCACGTAAACCATGTCGCCCGGGCCGGCGGCAACGCCCGCGGGGCCGTTGAACTGGCCTTCGCCCCGGCCCGGACTTCCCCACTTACGGAGAAACTGCCCGTTGCTGTCGAACACCGTTACCCGGTGGTTCTGTTCATCGGTTACATACAGGCAATCCTGACTGTCGAAAGCCAAGGCCACCGGCCAGCGAAACTGCGTATCTCCGCTCCCGGCGCCGTCCCCGAACTCAAACAGATAGTCTTCGTTGAGGTCGCAGACGCCGATACGGATGCCGGCCGCCCTGGCCGGGTCGCAACGATTGAGCACAAATATGCGCCCGTCGCTGCTGACGGCCAAGTCATAAGGGTTAGCGTATCCCCGGCCGTTCAGGCCGTTGTTGACGATGCCAATGGTCTTAACGTAGTCCACCGCGATGGCGGAGGATTGTGTCTGGGTGGTCACTTGCTCTCACCCCGTCCTGCCCCCTTGGGAGCAGGAGCGTCAAACAAAATTTCTAGGCCAACTGATACTCGCGGGTTGCGGCAATCAGGCGAAGCATATTGCCCACGCGCTTCTCGGCAGCGTCGCCGGGCTGGCGTTCCCGCAGGTCTAGCTCGCCCTGCCTAGCGGCATAGTCCACCAGCACCGAGCGAGTATCTTCGCCCACGTCAATCGGCCCCAGCAGGTCCACGCACCCGTCGGCAAACTCGGCGGGCGACAGTACCCCGTCACCCAGCTTGGCCAGCCGGTCAATGATGGCCTGCACTCCGGGGCTGCCCACGTTCGACAGCTCCTGGGCCGCGAAGTTCACCCGTTCCACCAGAGAGCCGCTGTCAATCCACTCCACCCCTTCGTGCCAGCCTTCCACGGTGGGCGGCTGCAACAGGCCCTGCCCCATGTACAGCATATTGTTGGAAACCTTTTCGATTCCCAAGGTCGGCGTCTGGTAGCTGCCGGCCATCCGGATGGCGCCGACCACCAGTTCCACCGGGCCCTTGACGCGCGCAAAGCGAGCCTCGTTGGACTTGAAGTAGCCGGAATTGAACAGCGCCCGCAGCACGCTCTTGATGTCGTAGCCGGACTCGAAGTAGGTCTCCTTCATGGCATCAATGACTGGGCGGCCTTCTTCGGTAACCTCATCGGCGGCGAAGAACTGGAACAGCCGCGTGCAGATGAACTCGGCCGTTGCGTCCTGCTTGGCGATTATCTGGATGATGTCCTCTCCGTTGAAGTTGCCGCTCTCGCCGAGAAAAGTCTTTTCGCCGTCATCGTGGTCTTCCTTGCGATAGTCGAAGTGCCACGCGATGCGTCCATAGGGCCAGATGGAATCCTTCTGGGCCCGGATGGCCATATACTCGGCATTGCCCAGCGTCCAGCCGGTAAAGGCCCGGGCGCATTCCTTAATGTCGTCTTCGATATAGTTGCCGATGCCCATCGAGAAGAGCTCCAGCAGTTCCCGGCCATAGTTCTCGTTGATGGCGTCGCCGTGGTTGTCTTGATTATCCAGCCAGACGAGCATGGCCGGGTCGCGGGAAATTTCCAGCAGCATCTCGTCGAACCGGCCCAACCCATTGCGCCGGAACATCTCAACCTGGTTGAGCTGCGACCGCGCCTGGTTCAGCTTGGCATAGCCGGTGGCGAACAGCCCATGCCAGAACAGGGCCATTTTTTCTTCCAGGGGCTTGTCTGTGGAAATCATCCGGTACATCCAGTAAGCCGCCGAACCGGCCAGGTCGCGCAGCTCCGACTGCTCCACGTGATACCGGCGAATGAGGTCGTCGGGCATACTGTTGGCATTGCTGGTGTCCAACAGCTCCTCCACCGTCGCCTCATAGCCCTGCTCCGCAAGCCGTTCCAGCTCGTCCCGGCCTGCGCCAAATCCGGCCCTGCGCATGAGATGAGACATCAGGGCAATATTGTTGTCGCTCATTTTGGACCCTCGCATTCAGCGTTTATTGTGCGCCTGCCCCTCGAAATACTCCACCCTGCGCTAGTTGCGGAACAGGTCATGCTGCTCGAACTGCCCGTTCACAATGGTATCCGGGTCCAGGCCAAACCACTTGTCCAGAATAGCGGAATAAGTAGAGCGGAAATCGTTGTTGGAGCGCAGGTCGCCGTTCAATTGCTCCGCCTCGGCTAGGGACGGATATTCGCCATACAATCCGCCCTTGACGGCTCCGCCGACAAGGAAGACGACTCCGCCGGAACCGTGGTCGCTGCCGGTTCCGTTGTCCCGGATGCGGCGGCCAAACTCCGAGAATATCAGAACGGCCGCGTCATCCTCTCGGCCATGCTCCTTCAGATCATCCATTAGGCTGCCCACAGCGCCAGCCACGTCGTCCCAAAGCGAGGCGTGAGTCGGCAGTTCGCCGGAGTGAGTGTCAAAGCTGCCATGCTGGGTGTAGTAGACCTGGGTGCCCAGGTTCGCAAGAAACACCTGCGCGATGCTCTTGACATTCCGGGACAACGAATCACTGCGATACTCCACGTTCGACGAGTACTGCGCCGGCGCCGTCCGCAGAATATCCGCCCCAACGTAGGCGTCCTGCCCAGTCTTGCTCAGCAGGGACATCACCGGGTCGCGGCCAGCAACGTTGCCATACATCCGCGCAAAGGCGTCGAGGGTGAACATCCTGAGTTCTTCGTCTTCGATGTCGGGGAACAAACCATAGGTCTCCAGGTCGCCCACCGACGCCACCGACACGCCGGGGCAGCCCAAGGCCCGGGGCAGTCCACGTCCGAAGTTGACGGCGGTCAGCACGTTCTCGCCCTGCGGGTCCAGATCCCGGACAGCCCGGCCTAGCCAGCCTTCGGTTCCGATGGCATCGGGCTCTGCGGTATGCCAAATGTCCATGGAGCGGAAATGGGAGCGGTTCGGGTTCTCGTAACCGATACCATTGATTACGGCCACCTTTCCTTCGTCCCACAACTTCTTCATCGGCCCCATACTGGGGTTAAAGCCTATCTCGCCGTTGAGGGGAATCACCTTGTCTTGCGGGATATTCACCTTCGGACGGGAGTCATAGTAATGCCCGTCGCCGTAGGGAACCACAGTGTTTAGATAGTCGTTCCCGCCCGAGAGCTGGATAACTATCAGTCCCTTTTCGCGCTTGTTAGTAGTCATCTGTTGAATCCTCTTCGCAACTGGCGGATTTAACTAAATTTACTATGCGCGGGCTAATTGGGCAAGCAGGAATTCCTCCCGGTATTCCCAGCGTATACCGCCGATAGGCGCGCCAACACCGTCATTCCCGCGCCACCGTCATTCCCGCGCCACCGTCATTCCCGCGCCACCGTCATTCCCGCGCCACCGTCATTCCCGCGCCACCGTCATTCCCGCGCCACCGTCATTCCCGCGCCACCGTCATTCCCGCGAAAGCGGGAATCCAGGTCCTTCCGAAAAAAGAGTGCTGCCCCTCGAGGTACATAGATTCTCGCTTTCGCGGGAATGACGAGAGCGATCGAAAAATGCGCCCAAAAACTGTCAGTCGGTGCGGGAATGACGGCCGATGAAATATGCCGCGGATACAACCATGCGACAGCAACGCATCTTGAGTTGGCATAGCAGGTTTACAACCGCACTGCTATCCCGACATAATGAGAGCAACGACACCTCCATATTTCTGGGAGGAATGCCTTATGGCGGCTTTGCCTGAATCATCCCATATCGTCCATACGGAATATGATGTGGTGTTTCTGCACGACCAGGAAGTCCAGCAAGTAGACTTGCGGCGGCTTTATGAGAACGCCAAGCGCGACCAGTGGAACACATCCACCTATATCGACTGGACCAAGCCGGTGGACTTCGAGCAAGGCTTCGTCGCCGACGAGCTGATAGACATTTACGATTCCCCATACTGGCGCAAGATGAACGCCGCAGAGAAGCAGGAGATGAACCGCCTCTTTTCCGCCTGGCGTCTCAGCCAGCTCTTCCACGGGGAACACGCTGCGGTTCTAGTCTGCTCCCAGTTGGCCAACGTTCTTCCTGACTCCGACACCAAGTTCTTTATGGCCACGCAGGTGATGGACGAAGCCCGCCACACCGAGTTTTTCCAGCGCTACCTCCATGGGCGCGTCGGACAGATATACGCCCAATCCGAGGTGGGCCGAGAACTTTTCGATTACATCCTGGGCGACCCGCGCTGGTACATCAAGGTCATCGGCCTGCAATTGGTGGGGGAGACTTTTGCTGTGGCTCTCTTCAAGATGCTGGCGGAAACGGCGAAAGACGGCCTGCTGCGGGAGGGCTGCAAGCTCATCCTCCGGGACGAGTCTCGCCATATGGGCTTCGGAATGCTCAGCTTGCCAGATCAGGTTCAGCAACTGTCTCCTGAGGAACGGGAGGAGATGGAGGATTTCACCATCCATTTTCTCCGCAACACTCTGACCGGCGGCTTCCCAAAGGAAGCCTACCTTGATATGGGGTTTAACAACCACGAGATTGACGAGATTCGCAAGATGCGCCGCGACCGCGCTCAAAGCAGCGACTTTGCGCTGTTTCGCCAGCTTTTCAAGCGCGAGATGCACAATACCCTGGTAAACAATCTCTTCAAGTGCGGCGTGCTCAGCGAAAGCGTTCGCGGGCGCCTCGAGAACGAGCTACGCGTGGACGTTGCCGGCAACCTGCCCGGGGATGATTAGGCGACTCTTACTGCCTCCTATCACAAAAGAGCAAGAAAAGAGGCTACAGGTATAGCGGTACCAAATGGTCAGGACAATCCGAAATAACTAAGGGCCTTTTGTGTACAGCCGTAAACTAAACCCAAGAGCAGGGAATAGGTCAGCCACTAACCCCGGCAAGAAATCCGCAGACTCGTGTCAATGCCCATGCCACTGCTGGGAATTCCCCATACAGGTAACCGATGCGTAAGCTGCCTCAAAGGGGTTCACAATTCTTCCTGGCAGACTAGAAGATCAAATTCTGATGATGACCCGTGAGGATCCTACGATCATAAGATAGTTCAGGCATAGATAGTTCAGGTTCTCATCGTATGTTGGTATTAACTACTCAGCATCGTCATTCCCAAGAATGCGGGAATCTATGTAACTGGGCTACTGCGAAGTACTTTATCCGCTGAAGCTTTTGGATTCCCGCTTTCGCGGGAATGACGGCGAATGTCTGAATCCTGCACTAGAATACCAACGCACGCTGGTAATACCATAGTTATAACCTCTCCAAACTTGGATTAAGGATGCCCGCTATGCACGTTGGTATGTCCACGGTGTTTCAGAACCCCGACAAACGTTTGTCCGATTACGAGGTCTACCGCAACGAACTGCGCCTGGCCGACCTGGCCGAGCCTCTCGGCTACGAGTCCATCTGGGGCGTGGAGCATCACTTCACCGACTACACCATGTGCCCCGACGTGTTGCAATTCCTGTCCTACATGGCAGGGCGAACGGAGCGCGCCAAGCTGGGCTCGATGGTGGTCGTTCTACCGTGGCACGACCCGGTGCGCGTAGCCGAAGAGTTCGTGATGTTGGACAACCTCAGCGATGGACGGGTCATCGTGGGAGTTGGGCGCGGCCTGGCCCGGGTGGAGTACGAAGGCTTCCGGCTGGATATGAACGACTCCCGAGGCCGCTTCAATGAATCCGCTCAGATGCTAGTTCAGTCCCTGGAGGAAGGATACGCAGAGTTTGAGGGGCAGCACCTTCGGCAACCCCGCGTGGAGATTCGCCCCAACCCCTTCCAGACCTTTGCGGGACGAACCTATGCCGCCGCCATTTCCCCCGAATCCAGCATCATCCTCGCCAAGCTGGGGATCGGGGTGCTAATCATCCCGCAAAAGCCCTGGCACGACGTGCAGTCTGAGCTGGCTTCCTACCGCGCCACCTACCAGGAAGTCAACGAAGGAGAGCCTCCCGCTCCGGTGGTGGTCACTTTCGCCTATTGCGATGAGGATGAGCAACGGGCTGCGGAAATGTCCCGCAAATACGTGGGGGCCTATTGGGATTCAGTGATGAAGCATTACGAGTTCCGCAACGACCACCTGAAGGCCACCCGGGGCTATGAGTATTACGGCAACTTCACCCAGAAAATAAACACCTACGGCGACAGCGACGTGCAGGACTTCTTTGTCGGGTTGCAAGTTACCGGCACCCCCGAGCAGTGCTACCAGAGGGTAATGGACATCTACGGCTACACCAGCGCCGACTCGCTGGTGGCGGCCTTCAGCTATGGGGGGATGCCCTACGCCGACGCCGAAAAGAGTATGCGCCTCTTTGCCTCGGAAGTGATGCCCGAACTGAAGAAGTTCGAGCCGGCCCCGGCCTGGGGCGCGCGCGCCGGATAGGCAGCCAGCTCCAAGCCCTAGCCTTCCCGGGCGTGGTGGTTCCCGGGAAGGCTAGGCCGGGAATCAGCGCTTTCCCGGATACTGCTATTCCCTCCGGGCAGATAGATTCCCGCTTTCGCGGGAATGACGGGAGCACGCGGGAATGACGGGAGCACGCGGGAATGACGGGAGCATCTGACATCCGGGTTACTCTCCGGCGTAGCGCGTGGCCTCACCCGCTGATTCCCCTTTGGGGCGCCAGGCAAACCTTTCGGCGTATCGGTTAGGCTTGCCTTCGACTACGTCCGCCGTCACCTTTCCTAGTGCCGGCGTGAACTTGAAGGCGTGTCCGCTCCCCCCGGTGGCGATGTTGAGACCGGTCACCTGTGGGTGGCGCGTAATGTAGAAATTGGCGTCCCAAGTGTCGTTGTAGAAACAGGCCCGGCTTCCCGCCAGCGGAGCTCCGGCCAGTTCCGGCAAGGAGTGGCTCAGGAACTCGCGGCATGACTCTATGACGGAGCTGTCGGCATCCCGCGGGTCATCCGCGTCAACTACGAGACCCGGGCCGTGATTCGCCAGCTTCACCACCCCCTCGGCATTGGCCGGAAAGCCATACCACCCCGTCCGGGGGATGTCCGCGCCCCAGGGCGGGAAGGAAGGCGGCCTGAATCGCTCCGGCAAGGTTGGGCGCAGATATACCAGAGTCTGCGCTACCGGCGTCATCATGTCCTGCATCTCCCGAACTAAACGAGGCGTCCATACTCCGGCAGCCACCAGCACCGCGTCCGCCTTCACTTCATCGCCGTTGGCAGAACGAATACCTATCGCCCGTCCCGAGTCCACCAGTAATGACGCAGCCCGGAAACCGGATCGAATCTCTATCCCCGCGGCCTCGGCTTCCCTGGCCAGGAAGGATACGGTCTCCCCGGCTTCGGCCCACCCTCCGCGAGGGTTGAAATATCCGTCGGTATAATGCTCCGAGTTCCAGAGCGGAAAACGCTCGGCCGCCGCAGCGGAGTCCAGCCGCTCCAACGGCCACCCGTCGGCAGTGAGCAGGTCATACGACTGCCGCTCGACTGTTCCGCCTTCCAGGGGATAGCTGGTCAGTACCAGAAAGCCGTCTTCATGGTACAGGGGCCGTCCCCGGCGCTCGTTCCAAACGTGCCACCCTTCGATGGCCTCGGCGGCAAGGTCGCTATACAGACTGTCGCCGGCATAGTCCATACGCACCATCCGGCTTACGTCGTTGGAAGCCGCTAGGGGGTGCGGCACCGGCCCCGGGTCTACCACCGTTACGGCATAACCCCGGCGGCGAAGCTCAAGGGCGCCGGACAGCCCGAAAATGCCGGCGCCAGCAACAACTATGGAGGCTTGCAAGGTCATCGCGCCGCCCCGACGGACCTAACGGCCCACCGTCTCAATTATGGTCTTCAGCTCGTCAACGCCGAGGTCGCCGAACTTTCGCCAGCCGCCAATCAGGTAGGTAGGCGTACCACCGATACCGCTGGCGCGAGCCGTCTCGTTGGACTCCAGCACCGCTTCCCGGTAATGCCCCGATTCCAGGCGTGGCCCTAACTCGGACCAGTCGAGACCAGCCTTCTCCGCCAGATTCCTAATTACTTCGATACTCCCCAGATCGGCGCTCTCTTCCCAGTATGCTGCGCCTGCCACGTGGTGGAAACGGTCATCCAGCCCGTGTTCTTTAGCGTACAGGGTGGCCTCATGCACATACAGCGTGTTGGGGGACCACTGCGGACGCCGCATAACCAGACCGGCGCTCCGAGCGCGCTCCTGCATCGCCGGGTTGAGTTCAGTCTCCGTTTCTCCGTCGAACAACCGCCGGGGTTGGCCTTCCGGCGGGCAATCGGGCCGCAAGAGGAAGGGCCTGCGGTCTATGGTGATATTCAGTTCCTTGGCAACAATATCGAGCCTGCCCAGGCCCACATAGCAGAAGGGTCAAGTGTAATCCTGCCAGACAGTTACCTCGACCGGATTGGCGATAGCCATAGCTCTATCCCCTTAAATCAAGTATTAGCTAAGAAGACGCAGGGTTTATCTCCGGCCCTGCGTCCTCTCTGTTTCCTTCTATGCCTAGTCGTCGGCGGGCGCAGGCACTGCGGCGCCAGCGAAAGCGGCCCGAAGGGTGCCGGTGGCCTCGTCCATAACCTGCCCGCTCTTGTCCATCACGCCAACCATGCCGAAAAAGCCATGTATCATTCCATCGTACCGGCTGATGGTAGTTTCCACTCCGGCCTCCTGAAGGCGGCGGCCATAGGCTTCTCCCTCATCCCGCAGCGGGTCATACTCGGCGGTGATTACCAGCGCGGGCGGCTGTCCTGACAAATCGCCCGCTTGCATTGGAGCGGCATAGGGGTTGGATGCGTCGGCGTCATCGGCCAGGTAGGCGTCCCAGTACCAGCGCATCGCGTCGCGGGCCAGCAGATAGCCCTCGGCATTATCCGCGTAGGAGACAGTCGCGTAGTTGCGTTCCGTTACCGGATAGACCAGCAACTGGTGCACGATGGACGGCCCACCCCGGTCGGCAGCCATAAGGGAAATAGCCGCAGCCAAGTTTCCGCCGGCGCTGTCTCCGCCCACGGCCAGACGCGAGGCGTCGCCGCTGATACTGGCCGCGTTCTCAGCAGCCCAAGCCGTAGCGGCGTAGCAGTCCTCGGCTTGGCCTGGAAACTTGGTTTCCGGCGCCAGACGGTAATCAACGGATACCACCACGCAACCCGCGCCCGCGCACAGATGGCGGGAAGTTGGGTCGGCGGACTCCAAGTCGCCCACTACCCAGCCACCACCGTGATACCAGACCAGGATGGGGAACGGCCCGTCGCCCTCCGGCGTGTAGACGCGAACGGGAATGTCGCCGTCCGGGGCGGGGATGCTGCGATTCTCTACGGCAGCCACATCCGGCCCGGCGGGGCGGGGACGCGCCGCGGCGTTTATGCGCGCCTGTTCCGGAGTAACTTCCCAAACGGGCGGCAGTCCCAAAGAATTTACTGTGTCAATAACTGCTTGCGCTTGCGGGTCCAATGGCATGGTGCACCTCCGAAGTTCGTTAAATCCTGTCTGCAGTAAAAGCGCCTAGTTGGGCGTCCAGGCCAGGCCGCGCACCTCGCTGAACTCGCGAGGCAACTTCACCCACCAGTCGCCGCCGTCCGCAGTGGCGTATATCTGGCCGTAATGACTACAGCAGAGGATGAAATCCGGGTCCGCCAAGTGCGTGGCGAAGGCCCACATCGGCGTGTTGGGTTCCTGCGGCAAGACCGCTCTCTCCCAGCTTCGGCCCCGGTCGGTAGAACGCTGGATTGCGCCGGTCACCCCGAAGGGGGAGTCGCCGGCGGCCACCAGCAGCGTATCGGGGTCGTCCTGCTTCACGGTAATCCCCCGGCAGTAACGCAGCGGGAAGGAATCCCGCACTCCCAGGCCCTGCCAGCTCTCGCCGGTATCGCTGCTGGAGAACACCTCGCCCGGCGTGCTGGTGAACACCATTACATCCGACCCGGCGCTGATAGTCATACCGTGAATGTCCGGATCGTTCAGCCCGCCATTGATTTTCGTCCAAGTATCGCCGCCGTCCAGGCTGCGGCGCACGCCGTCCACTTCCACCCCGGCCCAAATGATGTTGGCGTTGCTTGGATCAACTTCCAGCGCAGTTACGCGGGGAACGCGCACATTGGGGCACTCTTCGGCCAGATCTACATTCAACTGCTCCCAGCTTCGGCCGCCGTCCGTAGACCGGAACAGCGCCGAGGGACTGGTGCCGGCGAAGATGACCGCTGGGTCAGAAGGACTAACCGCGATGTTCCATACCTGCATCGAGTTCATCGGCGAATCGAGGCGCTCAAAGGCCTTGCCCCGGTTAACGCTGCGAAATATGCCTTCATCCGTCCCGGCGTAGACCACCGCCGGGTCCGTGGGGTCTACTTTCAGGCCGTAAACACGGGTGTCGCCCCAGATGCCGCCGGCCCGTCCGTAGTTTCGCCCGCCGTCGTGGCTAACCCACAGGCCCGCGCCAATGGTTCCAACCAATATCGAAACGTCCTTCGCCATAACTCCTCCCTCCAGGCAGTAAGGTTCCGCCCCATCGCGGGCATTGGGAATTACTACGCTTTGAAAGTGGCAAAAACCTTGTTGGACGTGAATACTCGCGATTCGACGAACTCGATGCTGTCAGGCTTCGCGTCGAGCTCCGCCATCGCGCCCAGCATACAGGCCCAGTTCAACAGCTCGTGCTGACCAGAAGCCTCCATTTCGCCGGTAGTGCGTTCTCGCCAGGCGTCATAGTTGCCCCGCTTCAATTCTTCGTACAGGGCGCGGTCAGCCGGCACGTCGGGCCACAGATAGTTATTCTTGGCGGTAAGGAAGGCGTGAGACCAGCTTGACGACGCCACCAGCGCCACCCGGTAAGGGCTATCCTTCAGCACTCGGGCCACCGCAGCGCCCACCTCCATGCACCGCTTGGGCGTCGGGCCGGGCGGGTCCGGCTCCGGCGTGAGGCCATCAACCTTGTGAGGCAAGATGCCGCCCCGGTTGCTGATGACGCCGCGGCCATAACAGTTGACGGCGAAGGGCAAGACCGGAAAATCGAACCCTTTCCGGTCATAATCGATATATATCAGCGTGTTGATGAAGGCGTGGGCCAGCCCCGGTTCATGCAACGGCTTATAGGCGTAGGCCATGTCCACCCCCGAATCCAGCAAACCCCCGGCCAGGAACCGGGCCGCCTCCGGGTGTCCGCGATAATTGAACACCTTGTCGGCGGGTTCCTGCCACACGTTGCGGCGAGGGGTGCCATGCCGCATAAACGGCGTACATTGAAAACCCTCATACGCCAGAATGCAGAAGGGCGGGATTATGTCTTCTCGAAAGTTCTCATATTGGTCATCGCCGAAAATGACCACAAAGTCCGGGTTGAAGTCGAGAATCTCTTTGCGAACCCGGCGGAATCCTTCCACCAGTTGCGCCCGGTGAACGGCGGCGGAGGCCAGGCCCTGGTCTTCGCCGTATTCAACCTGCATCGGCTCGGGCCAGTTCAGCGGGTTTTTCAATTCTTCAGGAAGTCGTTCATCACGGTTCAGCGTCACATTTATGGGGAAGCCGCGGTCTTCGTCCGGGGTAATCAAAGGCGGGTAATGAGTACAGCCAACACCGATAATCTCTGCCATAACTGTAACCTCCGGTTCTGCGGACATGGGGCTGAGGAAATAGTTGCTTACAGATTGGCTAATAATAGCAGACAGACGCGCGAGCGGCTAATCGCCCGGGAGCATATCCCCGGGAGCATATCAAGGATATAGCATTTGAAATTTCTGGCTCGTTACTCCCGTGGAAATAGGAAGCCGAAAGGCGAAATTCTCTGAATTTTTGCCCCACCGATATTCCACTCAGGCAATAGATTCCCCGCTCCCCGTTTTCACGGGAAAGGCTTTGCGGGAATGAGGAAGACAGCGCCTAGTACTGCGCCACCATCATGGATGATTCCCGCTTTGCGGGAATGACGGGGGGATAATGGGGGAAGAGGACGAGGTACGGGCATTAATCCCCGCGTATGCGATTGCCGGCTCCCCCGATTCCGCTGGTCTTCGTTACCCCGGCATTAATCCGCTCGTATGCGATTGCCGGGAGAATAGCCCGGTGTCTGAACCGGCCTTTTCCATCCGTGGTTCCCCGTCCAAGAAGGGAATAACGGGATGTAAGCACAACCTGGCGTCTGTAATCCTTCATCCCAAGAGCTACGGCTTCTATTCCTGCGCCCGCCGCAGGAACACCTGCGGATCAGCCAGCCATTCGGCATAACCAATAGCGCGGTTATCGGTTAAATAGTCAATCTTATTGTTGAGGCAGGCCAGCAGTGCGGTTTCGGTTGCGGAGACGGTGAAGCCGCCATATTCGACTGCCGGGTCCAGAGCGGTGACCGCCAGCGAGCCTCCGGATTCGCGGGCTGCCGTCCGGTTGCCGATTTCACCCCTGGCTACGGCGTCAATTTGGCCCTCGCGGAGGGCATCTAGCAGTTCCGACTCCCCTATTTCATCCCCTAGGTATATGACTTGGGGCATATTTTCTGTGGGAGGCAGCAGGCGGCTGCGCCCTTCCAGATTGGGCGTAGTGTCCGCAGTGGTAATGACGAAAGCCGCAGTGCCATCGGCGGTAATGGTTCCGCGCTCTCTTTCGATTACCGTTCCCGGGGCTACCACGCCGTCCGCATCTGTGAGGCCGGTCAGTTGCAGGAAACGGCTTTCGCCGGTGGTATAAGCCAGCGCTCCCACCCGGACATCGGAGGTAAGGATGTCGTGACTGGCCAAGCGTTCAGCGTCTCCGGCTCGCACCAGTAACGATTGCCGGAAAGTGATGTGTCCGTTGGTAAACCGAACGGCGTCGTTGCCATCATCGTCTCGGGTACGCGACTCCAGTATAGTGATGCCACCGCCCGATACATCAAACTGAGGACCGGCGGACAGCAGCCAGTTGCCGGGCCATTCGCCAACGGGCATACGCTCGAAAGACAAGCCCGCTCCGTCCATGGCTTCCAAAGCGGTCAACAAGTCAGCTTCAAAACCTAGATGGGTATAGTACCCGGCAGAATCCGGGTCCGGGTCCGCGCTGTGGCTGACCGGCTCAAAAAAAGCGTAGAAACTGAACCGGAGCGGGGAGCCATTGATGCAGGCCATAGCAGAAGCCTCCGGCGATGGAGTGAGGGTAGCGGGATTCAGGGAAATTCGCGTCGGGTCTTGGCCTCCGCAAGCAACCAAACCCATCAATCCGGCGGCAGATAGAATTACCAGTCGCATTTTCAGTTCAACCCTGGAAGGCTATCAACCCTGGAAGGCTAACATCCTTAATGATACAGCTAATAGCCGTTGCCGGTTTAAGCCTCATATGGCGGCGGCCCCGGGTTTAATCGGGGCCGCCGGGATTCTAGAGACTAGACACGCCAGCGGTTACTGGCCGTTACTGTTGCGAGTCGCCACGTATTCTTCGGCCAGGCGGCGGCCCGTCTCCCGCATCAGCTTCTCGTCCTCCTCCGGTGTCGTGGCCGGCGGCGCATAGACCACCGTGTCGTTGCAGTAGGTGGAGAAATGATCCCCTTTCAACTGCGCGTGGGATTCTAGGTTTTCGCCATTCTGCACTGCCCGGATTCCGCGGCGAATCTGGCGGCGGAACATAGTAATGCCCCGGTCGGTGGCGCCGAGATGCTCCAGCCCGTGAACCGCGATGGGCCGCTGGGTCACCTGAGCTTCATAGTCGCCGGGCTGAAGCTGCTGCTCCCGCGGGTCGTCGGATATGGGAAGCTGCGCCGGAAGCATCTGGCTGCGGTCCAGCCACCAAGCCGGCTCTTTTTCCTCGGAAGCCGAGATATGACGAAGCTCCAGCAGCATGGTGCTGCGGTCATCTCTCGGCACTATCCAGCGGGTCATCATCGGGCCGTCGAACTCGTGAACGTCCCGTCCATCCTCCCAAATAGGCGCTACCTGTTGCAGATTGGGGAGGACGTTCTCCACCGAACGCACCCAGATATTGTCGCCGACGCGCCGGGTGGCGATGTAGATGATTCCCGCGGGGGTCTCCATAAAGTCCAGGTTAGGCACCACCCCGAACTCATCAGTGAACTGGGAGCCGCTGACGATGGTGTGCAGGAAGGATGTATGCACTGGGTCCATGGCGTTTTCCAGAATCTGGAGGTAGTTGCAGGGGTAGTCATATCGCT
The DNA here is from genome assembly GCA_965199995.1 of Dehalococcoidia bacterium. GTDB lineage: Bacteria > Chloroflexota > Dehalococcoidia > Lucifugimonadales > UBA3495 > VXOI01. The sequence goes on from OZ241328.1 coordinate 1,889,465, forward strand.
GGCCCGGCATCAGGCGATAGCCATCGCGGTCAAAGCTGTCCGGAATGGGGAAGGGGGGCATATGGTCGGGCGGGCCCATATAGGCAAAGATAGTGCCGCAGTATTCGTGAATCGGGTAAGCACCGTGGCACAGACGGTCTTTAAAGGTGGAGCCGGCCGGCTCGCCCGGGGTTTCCAGAATCGTGCCGTCCACATCGAACAGCCAGCCGTGGTAGCAGCAACGGATGCCCCGCTCGGACACCAGCCCGAACTCCAGCGACGTGCCGCGGTGAGGGCAATGGGCTTCCACCAGCCCGACCCGCCCGCTGAAATCGCGGAAGGCCACCAGTTCTTCTCCCAGGATTTTCAGCCCCACGGGAACATCGCCCAATTCATCGGCGTAGCAAACCGGCTGCCAAAACCGGCGCAGATATTCTCCCGCCGGCGTGCCGGGGCCAACATGGGTAAGTTCATCGTCTTCCTTAGGAACCTGCGAATGGTAGTAGCCGCCATACTTGGTGGAAAGAAAGGGTGCGCGAGGGCTTGCCATGATTCTCCTCCTGTTTCCCCTCAGTTATGGTTTCCGCACAGACGTCGCGCTTGGCTGATGCTCAATGATTAGCGGGATTATATTTATCACTGCTTAGGCGGTCAACCGGCTGAGAATTTGAGCCAACACCGATGCTGAGGAGTGGACTTGGATGAATCTTTATAGTAACTCATATGTTACTAGAGGTTTGATAGACGGAGAGGAAAAGCGAGATGGTTTGTACAAACATAGGGAGTATCTCAAATGACACATGTAGAAGGTTATATCTCGGATACCGGCACAGCCCATTTGCCGACTGGTTCGGCAGTTTGGACCCGCAGGCAGCCGCAAGAGCCGCAACATCATTAGAACGCTTGGCGCAAGGCAATTTTTCATAATGAGAAATGATTGAGCGGCGGCATATCAGAACATCGCATCAATTTCGGACCAGAGTCAATTTTGGACCAGCGTACCGATATATTACGGAAGAGATGGGGACACCGTTATCATTTTGCTGGCGCGGAACGAAACAGGGGCAAAATTCCGACATTGCCTTAGCCCAACAACTTTGGAACGAATATAAGCAGAGGAAGCGAAGAGAGGGATAACCATGGGAATTAGCCGAGATTTCAGGGAAACGGTTATGGCTCGATCTCGCCAAGACCCTGAGTTCCGGCGGGCGTTGCTGACTGAAAGCATCCAATGTCTCATGGAAGGCGACGACGAGACCGGCAAAGCCCTTCTGCGAAACTATATCAACGCCGTAATTGGCTTCGATGAACTATCCACTCATACCGGCAAGCCTGCCAAGAGCTTGATGAGGATGTTCGGGCCTAACGGCAATCCGCAAACCCATAACTTGTTCGAGGTTATCAGGGCCGTTCAGCAACACGAAGGGATACACTTAGAGGTAACCGTAAGTTCCTCATCGGGAGGATCTGCATACTCTTAGTACAACGTTTACCGGGAGAAAATCCTCGTCCCCTCCCGGTAGCCACCCGAATCAGCCGGCCGCCTGCCTCTGGGCTTCCTCGATGCGCTGCATCATCTCGATTACCATCGGCATGGCCGGGCCGTAGCGGTCGGCGTCGTCAATGGCGTAGCCCTTGTGATAATTGGAGCGGAAGGACGACAGCGGGCTGCCCGCCCCGGTGAGCGCCGACTTGCCTTCCTCTTCTTCCTCGTCCCAGTGGCCGCCGTGGATTAACGAGGGCATGGTAGCCGGGTCGCGGAACACATTCATAGGGTCCCCGCCATCCTCCACTATACGCATCTGCTCCTCGAACTGCCGGCGCATGAACACTATCGGCAGGTCGGTACGCCCTAGGTGTTCCTGGGTGCGGTCGGTGATGGGCCCCTGAGAAATCCAGGCATGGGCGTCCTGAGCCAGAACAAAGTCCAGAATCGGCTTGCCCGCATTATCAAACAGAGGCACATCGTAATAGGGTATGGATTCCTGTACCGGCGCCGGCACTTCCTCCGGGGCCATGTAGCAGCCATAGTTGATGTGGTAGGTGTTGGTGTCGTCCACAGGCACCCGAATCTGGAACTCCTGCCGCACCATCCCCGGCCCGCCGGTCTGCGTGCAGAACGGAAAGACGACCGTAGCGTGGCGGGAAGTATGGTCCTTGTCCGCGCCCAAGGCTTTGGAATACTTAATGCCCTTTTCCATCCCATACCGGGTTGCGTGAACATACAGCGACTCGATGCCGCGGCCCATACTCATCCGCGAAAATAGGGTGTGCATCTGCCCATCAGCGGCCCGCTCGTCCAGCTTGCCCTGCTTCCGCAGCACATACTCGAACAGATTCCCATGCAGATAGACGCTGTGGGTGGGGTCTCCGGTGTTCTCGTGGCATTGGAGCCAGTTGCAATTCAGGTTCATAATGCCAATCTGCCGGAGGGAATTCGGCATAACGAACAAGTCCCACGGCGGCAGCAACGGAGCGGGGGCCGGCCCCATATAGGCCCAGACCAGCCCGCCCATTTCCTGCACAGGGTAGCCCTTGATGCGTATGCGATCCTTGAATGGTTCATTGGCCGATTCAAGGGGCGTGTCGGTGCAGCGTCCTGCGGGGTCGAACATCCACCCGTGATAGCAACAACGAAGCCCGCCCACGTCGGGAATGCCATACCGCATCTCCGTCATCCGGTGGGGGCAACGGTCGCCCACCAGTCCCATCTGCCCGTCGGCGGACCGGAACAGAACCAGGTCTTCGCCCAGAACCCGAACGGCCATGACCTCTTCTTCCATAAGTTGCGCCGTTGGCCGGACAGGAATCCAGTAGCGGCGCATCAGTTCACCCATGGGCGTTCCCTGCCCGACGCGGGTGAGGCGTTCGTTGGCTTCGGCAGTGAGCATGGCAAACATTCCTCCCAAAAGCTGTCTCTCCCATTCCTAGGAAGAGAATTTTCCGCAATGGCATATTTTAAGAATACCGGCCGGGCAGCGAATCAAGTCCGGTTCCGGCAGCGCAAATCTTCTTCCACCTCTCGAAGGCGGCGCTGGGTTTCTTGGTGGGCGGCCCGTTCTTCTTGTAAGGCAGCTCGCTGTTCTTGCAGAATAGCGTCCTGTTCTCTCAGGATAGTGTCTTGTTCTCGCAGAATAGCGTCCTGCTCCCGCCAGTCCAACAGCCACTCGCCCCGCTCCGGGTCGAAGTAATGCAGCCTGAAATCTCCCCAATGAATATCTAGATTCAGCGCCGGGCTGTGGCCCCAGGCCAAGCCTTCCACTGAGGTTCGGATATCGAACCGGCGATATTGCCCATCCTGCAAGTATTCGCCCACCAGCGGCTCGCCGTAGTAGTTTCCGCCCGACGCATCATAGCGCCAGTATTCGCCGATGCCGATGTTGGCGTAGATTTCTCTCTTTATCCCCAAGTCCACCCTGGCCGTGGAAGGCGAGGCAATTTCGAGCGCCCAGTCCGGCGGCTTGCCCACCTCCCAAACCTTATAGCCGTTTTCCCGCCAGATGGCGTCGCGGTCTACTCCGAAGGCAATGAACCCGTCGGGGGAGCGGTGCACCCGGGGATCACCCTGTTGGTAGTAGATTGCGTTGTTGCCGCTCACCAAGACATCCGTCCGGTGCTCATACCGCCACAACAGAATGTCCATAGTATGAGTCATCTTGGGAAACTGATACATAGCGTCCGGCAGCTCGTCTGGCTGCTCTGGGTAAAATACGTCCGAGTTATCTGGCCGGTAGGGGATAAAGACGTGCTGCGTCTTGGCGGTCATAGGTCGCCTCGGCGGATGGCAAGGTATGGGGACAGTATACCGTACCTCCGTGCTGCTGTTGGACTATACTGGCAGCAATACTTTGATCACGCAGGTGGCACATATGACAACCAGCAGGCCGCCCTTAAACGACACCCTCGGCGCTTTCTGCACCGACACCGAAGCCTATCTTGAAGGCGCGCCCGGCGGCCCCCTCTCCGGCCTCGCCTTCGCCGCTAAGGATATTTTCGACGTCGCAGGCCACGTCACCGGCGGCGGCAACCCGGACTGGAAGGCGACTCACGCCCCCGCACAGCGGAACGCCTGGATAATCCAGACCCTCGTGGAGGCGGGGGCGACTATGGTCGGCAAGACCCACACCGACGAGCTAACTCGCGGCATTCTCGGCGAGAATGCCCACTACGGCACTCCCGTCAACCCCCGGGCCCCCGGCCGGGTGCCTGGGGGATCCTCCAGCGGCTCGGCGGCGGCGGTGGCCGGCGGTCTCGTGGACTTCGCCCTCGGCTCCGACACCGGCGGTTCCGTGCGCATTCCGGCCAGCTTCTGCGGACTCTACGGCCTTCGCCCCACTCACGGTCGCATCCCGCTGGAAGGCATTCTGTTGCAGGCCACCAGCTACGACACCATCGGCTGGTTCGCCCGCGACGCCGCTACTTTTGCGCGGGTGGGGGAGGCCGTTTTCGGCAATCCTGCGCCGCCCAAGGCGCCAGGGCGAATCGTCATAGCCGAAGACCTATTCGAGGAATGCGACCCCTTAGTGGCCGCCGCCTTGCGCCCCGTGGCGGAGCAAGTCGCCGGGATGTCACCCTCATCTGAAACCATCCGGCTCGCTCCTGACGGCGTAGACGGATGGGCCTGGCAGCAGAACGCGCTGCAATCCATCGAGGCGTGGAATTCGGTATCCGATTGGATTGACGCCGTGAATCCTCGTTTCAGCTACATGGTAACCGAGAGATACGCGCTGGGAACATCCTTCCCTCAACCGCAAATAGAAGTGGCGCGGTCAACCCGAGACTCAGTAAGGCAACGGTTGAATGAAGCGGCGGGCCAGGGCAGTTTTCTCTGTTTCCCCACCTCGCCGGTGGTCGCGCCTCTTCGAGGTCAGCCTCTGTCCGGCAAGCGCGCATCGCAGGCGCGAATCATCCGCCTGACCTGTATGGGCGGAACCACGGGCCGGCCCCAGCTTTCGATGCCGCTGGCCGAGGTTGACGGGCTGCCCGTGGGCCTGTCGCTAATGGGCAACCGGGGCGACGACGAAGCGCTCATCGGGTTCGCTCTGGAGATAGAGCGCGCGCTAACTTAAGACAGCCTCCCGGCCATTGCGTATGGACAAAGGGGTAAGCCCAAATTACTATGCCAAGGGCAACGCGTAATTGAGACTGAGGGGGAAAGCGATGGCCCATCAGGTCCAGGGTGTAATAGCCGAAAACAAGGGAGCCTCGGTAAAACTCACCACCATCAATGTTCCTGACCCCGGCCCCGGCGAAGCATTGGTGCGGGTGCAGGCCTGCGGCGTCTGCCACACCGACCTGCACTACCGCGAAGGCGCGATAAACGACGACTTTCCCTTCCTTCTCGGCCACGAGGCTGCCGGGGTCGTCGAAAGCGTCGGCCCCGATGTGGACAATGTAGACCCCGGCGATTTCGTCATCATTGCCTGGCGCGCGCCTTGCGGGGCCTGCCGTTCCTGTGCACGAGGCCGGCCCTGGTACTGCTTTGCCAGCCGTAACGCCGCCCAACCCATGACCCTGCCCAGCGGAATGCCGCTATCGCCCGCCCTCGGCATCGGCGCCTTCGCGGAGCTGACCCTGGTTGCCGCCGGACAGGCGGTCAAGGTTCTCGCCGACGCCAGCCCCGCCGCCGCCGGTCTTATCGGATGCGGCGTAATGGCCGGATTGGGCGCGGCGGTGAACACCGGCGGCGTCTCCCGCGGAGATTCCGTGGCCGTGTTCGGCTGCGGCGGCGTGGGCGATGCCGCCATTGCCGGCTCTCAACTCGCCGGGGCGCACACCATCATCGCCATCGACATTGATGACCACAAGCTGGAGTGGGCTCGCGAGTTCGGGGCTACCCACACCATCAACGCCCGCCATACCGACCCGGTGGAGGCGGTTCGCAGCCTTACCGGCGGCAACGGCGCCAACGTTACCATCGAGGCCGTGGGCAACCCGGTTACCTTCGAGCAAGCCTTTTATGCCCGCGACCATGCCGGAACGGTGGTGCTGGTCGGCGTACCCAGCCCTGACATGAAAATCGAACTCCCCATGATCGAGATATTTGGGCGGGGCGGCTCGGTAAAGTCGTCTTGGTACGGTGACTGCCTTCCCACTCGCGACTTCCCCATGTTCATCGAGCTGTACTTGCAGGGCCGTCTCGACCTCGACCGGTTCGTTTCCGAAACCATTGGCATCGGCGACGTAGAGGAAGCTTTCCACAAGATGGAGCAGGGTGAAGTTCTGCGCTCCGTAGTAGTGTTCTAGGTGGCCTACGACGAAGAATTGGCCGGCCGGGTTCGCGCATTATTCTCCGGCCGCTCCGGCGTCCGCGAGCAAAAGATGTTCGGCGGGCTGTGCTTTATACTAAACGGCAACATGGCCTGTGGTGTTCTCGGCAATAAGCTTGTAGTCCGCGTGGGGCGGGAAAACCTGGAAGATGCCCTTTTCCAACCCTATTCCCGCCCCTTCGATATGACCGGCCGTCCCACGCGCTCCTTCATCTACGTGGCCGCCGAGGGACTGGTCACCGGCGAAGGGCTGCGGAACTGGGCCGGGCGCGGGATTGCCTATGCCGAATCATTGCCCCACAAGGGAAGCCGCTGAAATAACCCAACCCCAAAGGAACCCGAAATCATCAGGAGTTAGAAATGGATATTGGCGCAATGATGTTCATTACCGACTATTCCATGCGTCCCGACGAATTGGCGCGGGCGCTGGAAGAGCGCGGCTTCGAGTCCATGTGGGTGCCGGAGCATACCCATATTCCGGCCAACCGCATCTCTCCCTGGCCGGGCGGCCCCGACCTGCCGGAAATGTACTGGCACACTTACGACCCCTTCGTGGCTCTCACCGCCGCGGCGGCGGTGACCACCAACCTGAAGCTGGGCACCGGCATTTGTCTGATGATTGAGCGCGACCCCATCACCACGGCCAAGGAAGTCGCCAGCCTCGACCTCATCTCCAACGGCCGCTTCATATTCGGTATCGGCGGCGGCTGGAACGCCGAAGAAATGGCCGACCACGGAACCAACTTCCGGCGCCGCTGGCGTATCTTGCGGGAAAACATTCTGGCGATGAAGGAAATCTGGACTAAGGACGAACCGGAATTTCACGGCCAATATGTCGACTTCGACAAGATGTGGGCTTGGCCCAAGCCGGCGCAAAAGCCTCATCCGCCCATACTCATGGGCGGCGACGGCCCAACTACCTTTGACCGCGTGCTGGAGTATTGCGATGGCTGGATGCCCATTAGCGGCCGCACTGCCGAAGGGCCCAGCCTGCCCGAGAAGATTCAGATTCTCAAGCGGCGCGCCGAGGATGTGGGGCGAGACCCCGACTCCCTCAACATCACCATCTTCGGATCCCGGCCAGACCCGGAAAACCTGGCCCGTATGGAAGAGTACGGCGTCAACCGGGTGCTGTTCAGCTTGCCCTCGGAGGGCGCGGACGCCGTCACGCCCATCTTGGACGATTGCGCCAAGCTGCTCTAGCACATCCGGTGGGTCTATATCTAAGGAGGGGGCGGGTATTCTACGCCCCCTTTCTAGTCGTCCCCTCGTGCCAGGTGCGATTCTATCCGCGCGAGGATGTCGCGGATTTCGACCAGCGTTTCGTTGCCGGGGGCAGCCGTGGCGACAACGGCCGGTCCCTGCCCGGTTTCGGTCTCGATAATCCGCTGGCGCTGGGCCAGCACGGCATTGCGGAAACTCTCGGCGTCAACCACGCCGATTAGGTCGCCCTCGGAACCGGCGGTCTGTCCGCCGCTCCCGGCGGTCTCCACCTTCAATCCACGAAGCCCATAGTGGCGCATCAGCGGGCCATCATGCAGCCTCAGGTCGGTGATGCGATTCAGGGGTATGGTGGATTCCTTTCGGAAAAACACTCCTACTTTTACTTCCAGCGCATTGGTCGTCAGCCGAGCCGACACCCGCCGCATATACTCTGCCCCATACCAAAAGCTGAACATCCACCAGAAGGGTATTAGCAGGATTCCCACCACGCTGATACCTAAGTATCCGCTGATGACAAGCCTTGCCCAGCCGATGATATTACGGTCGAACTGAGCCTCCGCTATGACGTCCCCGGTTATTGCTGCCAATTTCTTCCCCTTTGCCTTGAAGTTGAAATTCTCCCTTGAGACCGGCTTTGCCGCCTACTCTCTATTCTCCGGCTCTACGAGATAGAGGAAGAACGGCAAACACCAGCGCCGCCAGCGCAAAAAGCGCCGCGATGAAATACATGGTCGCCGCGAATCCCAGGTTCTGGTAGATTGCAGCGGCAACCAAGGCCGACGCGGCCGACATGATGAAGGCGATGCAGGCAACGACGCCCAGCCCGGTGGAGGCAATTTCCCGCCCCACTACATCGAACACCGCCGCGGTCAGGATGGGTTGGTCGGGGTACAGGAAAAGACCCAGCAGCGCTACCGTAATCGTCAGGGGAATTCCGTCGCTGAATGGAATCAGCGCCAAAGTGACCAGGCAAGACCAAATCAGCCCCGGCACCAGCACCTGCTTGCGCCCCCAGCGATCGGAGAGGTATCCGGCTCCCGATTTCGCCACCAGGCCCACCACTATCAGCAGGGATATGTGGAAGCCCCGCCAGAATTCGCTCATCCCCAGGCCGTCATCAAAGTACAGAGAGAGTATCGTTATCAATGAGATCAAGCACATTCCGCGCAGGCCGCGGACGAAGGTCAGCCCCCACAACACCGGATTACGAAGCAACTGACGGGTCAATTCCAGCCGCCTGTCCATGCTTGGCAGGTCGGCAGGCGTGCCGGACGCCGTGTTCACTCGGCCTATGTGCCGAAAGGTCCAGACGGCCATAAACCCAAAGAAAAAGGGAGCGATGGCATAGATGCTCATCAGACCGCGCCATCCGAGGAAGGCCAGCAGTACGCCGGTGGCGAGTGGCCCCGCCACATCGCCAATGCTGCCTCCGACGCCGTGCAATGACAACGCCGTTCCCCGGCGCTCGGCGAAATGATAAGAGAGCGAGGCTGAGGCCGGCAGGTGCCAAACGGAGTGCGAAATCGCCACAACGCCGATGCCAATCAGTAAGAGCCAATACACCGGAGACACGCCCATCACCAGCGATCCCAGCGCGGCAAGGCCGAGGCAGCCCGCCAGCAGTAAGCCCCAGTACCGCCGCAGGACATCCACCACCACCCCGCCAGGCAGCGCAATCAGCCCGGCCGCCAGGTCGCGGGCGGACATCACGCCTGCTGCTCCCACACTGTTCAGCCCGAAATACATCTGTATCTCCGGCAGCACAACGGCAAAGCTCTGGATGATCCAATGAAAGGTAGAGTGCCCGGACGCAAGGCCGGGAATCATCAGCTTGCGAGATGCCGGGTCTAGTCCGGTGCTGGCAGCTCTTTCCTGAGCCATAGAAATTCCTCAGAGTATTCCAAGTGCGGGTCAGGTCCCGATGCGCACCGGGTCGGCTACGTCCTGCACCGAGCGAAGGATGGACAGCGCGGTGAGCCGGCCGGTCTTGGGGTTCTCGGAAGGTATGTTTTCTATATGGACGCGCAAAAGGCCGAACTCGCCCTCCACGGTGATGTCGTGGCAGTTGCGGGCTATCGTAGGGTCGGCAATTATGCGCACCATCGTCCGGTCGGGGCCGATGCCGGCCAGACTCACCGCCGCCGACACGTTCAAATTGGAAGGAAACCCCTTAACGGCCTCCCGCGCCGGGCCATAAAACACTTCCTGCTCTTCGGCAAGACCGGTCAAGGGGATTTCGTTCTCCACCAGGTAAGGCGCCCCGTCTAGCGCCGCTATCGGCTTGCGCGAGACCATTTCCACTCGATCAACCCTGCCCTGACAAGCGGACTTGATGCCGTCCAGACCAGCAATGGCCCCCGACGGCGCGTATAACCGGCAGCCTCTAGCCCGCGCTTGTTCTATTACTTCCGGGTGTTCCAGCAACGCCCCGATGCTGATGACCATCAAGCCCTTGCCCGCCCCAAAAGCCGCCTCCGCCAGCGATGGCACAACATGACCACCTGCGGTCTCAATGATGAGCGACGACTGCCCAACCAGTTCGTCCAATTCCAGATATGGCGGCGGAGAGTCCAGCGTGTCCAGAAACTCCCGCGCCGAACTCGCCGTCCGGCTGGCGACGCCGGCCACGGGCATTCCTAACTCGCCCGCGTCTCCCGCCCGGAGAAGAGCGCGGCCGATGGCGCCGCAGCCAACGATGCCGATAGCGCGGGGCGTGGATGGTCTGTCGAGTTGAGACATCCGCTAACCTCCGGCCCAACTTTACCACAAATAGAAAAAGAGCCGCTCGAATTCGAGCGGCTCTCGCCGGTTGCCATAATATGGCCTAGCGGCGGATGGTGCTGAAGCAGTCGCTGCAGTATACCGGGCGGTCGCCGCGGGGGACGAAAGGAACCATGGTATCCACGCCGCACTGGTCGCATACCACCGGGTGCATCTCCCGGGGCCCGCCGCCGTCGCCGTAGCCGCCGGTCCGCTGCTGGCTCTTGCGAGCACTACGGCACGGCGAGCACCGCTTGGGGTCATTGGTGTAGCCGCGGGACGCGAAGAATTCCTGCTCTCCCACGGTGAAAGTAAAGGGCGCTCCACACTCCACGCAGGTCAATTGCTTATCTGCCAACGCCATTCGGATAACCTCCAGATATTTGGTTATTATGGTATGCGCTCCGGCCGTTCGGGCCGTGGGGCTCAGTTCCAGGTTATCCGAGGCAGCGGTAACGGAATCAGTAACCAACAGCAGGACACCCTAACTTGCTCCATAGCATAGTCTATTGTATCACTAACGTGCAACACAAATACGCCCTGCGCGGCAACGATAGCATTTCCCGGCCAAATCGGCCCTGCTCTTCCGAATCTAATCTTCTGGGGGAAGATACGCCTGCGGCACTATGGCGCTGCCGCTGCCCACTCCCGTGGTATCGCCCCGCTGGTTCTGTGCATCGATTTTCACATTCACCTTGAGGCCGTTGGCTTCGCGGGCAGTCCCAGTTACTTCTCCGCTGAAAGTTATCGTGTCTCCCGGCCGCACCGGCCTAAGAAACCGCAGGTCTACCGTCCCGGTATGGTTAAATACATCGTTGCCAAAGTGTTTGCGCAACATTTCCAACGCAAAGCTGATGGACATCCGCCCCGACGCCACCGTGCCGCTGGTTCCCAGGGTCTCGCGGGCCGCCTCTTCATCGGTGAACTGCGAAGGCCCGGACTGCCCGGCGCTGCCCTCGAACAGGTTGATGGCTTCCTGAGTAATTTCCTTTATCAGCGGGCCCACCGGATCGCCTTCCGCAAAACCGCGTTCTACCCCTCCCATTTCTTGCCCACCTCCCAAGGCTGCTTTAGCTCATGCGTGATGACCCGGTCAATCAGCCGACCGTCCTCATCCACCGACACCGCTTCGGTTACGATGTAGTTCTTGCCCCGCCGCAGGTACTTGTCGGCCACCCATGCCGTAACGGTCAGCCTCTTGCCCGCAATGGGCGAGTTGTAGCAATGGAAAGCGCAACGGGCGTTGACCGAACCGTTGTCGCTGTACTTGGCGTTGAACTGCCGAACATCCACCTTATGCGAAATAGTGGGGAAAGCGGCTTCCGGGTCCATGACGCCGCGCCGGTATCCGTCAATCATCTCTTGTGTCAGCGTGTACTCGAATTTCTCAAAGACTTCTCCCACTTCCAGAGCGTCCCAGTCGAGCGGAACGCGGTTATCCGTTTCAACCATAACAAACTCTCCCTTAGACAATTTCCCTTCTCCAAGAGAAGGCCAGCCTATTCCCAGCCCGCTTAACGGCCCTTCCACTCCGGCGGACGCTTTTCGGCAAAGGCGCGGGGGCCTTCGACGAAGTCATCCGTCCGGGTAAGCGTGGAGAAAAGCACATTCTCGAAACGCAGGGCATCCTCCAGAACCCGCCCCAAACTGCGAATCATAGACTCCTTGGCCGAGCGCACCCCCAACGGCCCATTGGCCGCGATGGCGTCGGCGTAGCGTTCGGCAACGGGAATCAGCCGCTCCTGGGGAACCACTTCACTAACTAGCCCGATGCGCAAGGCTTCTTCCGCGCCGATATGTTCCCCAGTTAGCTGCATCCGCAAGGCATTGCCCAAACCGACGATGAGAGGAAGCCGCACCGTTCCCCCGTCGCAGTGATGAAACCCGCGCTGCACTTCGGAGCAGCCGAAAACGGCCTTTTCCGACGCAATTCGTATATCACAAGCCAAGGCCAGCTCCAATCCCCCGGCCAGCGCGTAGCCGTTCACCGCCGCGATAATGGGCTTCCAGATGTTCAGCCCCCGCGTAATTCCGCCGAACCCGGGCCGGTCCGCGTCCTGCCGCAAGTCATAGATGTCCCGCTCACCCAGGGCCGGCGTGTAAGTCTTCAGGTCGGCGCCGGCGCAGAAGGCTCTGTCGCCTTCCCCAGTGATTATCGCCACCAAAGCCTCCGGGTCGTCTCGGAAGGTTTCCCAAACTCCGATAATCTCGGCCTGTTGCTCCGGGCCCAGCGCATTCATCGCCTGCGGACGCCGGATAGTAATATAAGCTGTGTGGCCCCGCACCTCATACACGATGTCAGCCATGTTACCCGTCCCGCCAGTCGGCCAGGATCTGGGCCGCGTTGAGATGCTCCGCACCCAGCAGGGGAAACACCGTGTCGGCGATCCAACGAGCGTACTCCGAGCCCGACGCCATCATCCTTTCCACCGCCTGGTCGGGATCATCGCCTTCCAGATACGCCACCAACAGGTCTCCCTGCGGCCTCTCCTGCAAACTCACGAACTCGCGGGTAACGCCCATCACGCGGCGGTTGTCCACGCACTGCTGCTCCCGCTCCCCTTCCATCTGGGCAAAGGCCGCCCTGAGGGCTGCCGTATTCCCCTCCGGTATGGGAATTACATACATCTTTGCCGACATCAAGAAATTCCTTATCTGAAACTTGAAATCAGCCCAATCCTAGAATCACCCCATCGTTCCGTCAAGGCAAGGCAATTGCATAGGAAATTACAAATCGGCCGCTCCGGGGCAAAATCGGGGTCCAGAGCGTTGAGGATGCCTGATTTTTGGAGGGATGCCGTCTAATTCGGTTTGTGGATTCCCGCGGGCGCGGGAATGACATCGGCTGTCCGTACTAGCAATGGTGCGAAATCGGTGGATTCCCGCGGGCGCGGGAATGACGGCTTGCGCGGGAATAACGGGTGTAAACCGCCTATATGCGATAGACCTAGCGTCAAGGCGAACTGGCTTGCCCATCGCCGTGTTGCGTGCCACACTAGGGCAAACCGCCCCAGGAAAACCGGAGGATGGCGATGAAACTGGCCCTTTATGACGACTATCAGTTAGGAGTAATCAAAGGCGACCGGATGGTCAACGCAATGCCCGCCGTCGAGGGAATGAGCTTCCGGCGCCCTCAGGATATGATTGAAGAGGTGATTATCAACTGGGACGAGATGCGGCCCCGCATCGAGAGCGCCGTGGCGGGGCAGGAGGGCGTGGACTTGGGCGGCGTGCGGATGCGTCCGCCGGTGCCGCGCCCGCCCAAGCTCATCTGCGCCGCCGTCAACTATCTGGAGTTCGGCCAGCGGGAACCGGCAGTGCTGGACGCCTTCCTGAAATCGCCCACGGCGGTCATCGGCAGCGGCGACACTTGCGAGCTTCCGCCCGCTCCGGCATCGGTGTTTCATCACGAGCCAGAACTCGCTTTCGTCATCGGCAAACGAGCGTCAAAGGTGGAGCAGGACGACGCTTTGTCCTACATATTCGGCTACACCAACTTCCTGGATATGTCGGCTCGCGGATTGACGGGCGCGGTCGGCAACAGCTTCTTCCTCGGCAAGTGTTGGGACACCTTCGCGCCCATGGGGCCGGCTTTGGTCACCGCCGACGAAATCTCTGACCCGCAAGACTTGCAGATTCGGCTCTGGAACAACGGCGAGCCGCGCCACGACTTTCCTACCAGCGACATGGCCCACAAGATTCCCGAACTTATCTCCGAAATGTCGAAGATAACCACCTTGGAACCCGGCGACGTCATAGCCACCGGAGTCAACCATCAGCACATAGGCGCAGTGCAGAACGGCGACGTCCTTCGCATGGAAATCGAGGGACTGGGCCCACCCCTGATTATCAACGTGTCCGACCCTTCAGGCCGCGAATGGCCCCGAGGCATAGACGCCGAATTCGCGGCCATGATTATCGCCAGCGGACGGCGGTAGGGATTTCCCCCGCATCTCCAGGCGTTAAAAATAGTTAACGGGTGGGCTGGGCCCACCCGTGATATTTTTAGCGCCTATATATCCCCAATTTCGGTCTTGCATAAAAGACCATCCTGGGATTACTGCATTACTCCGTCTCCGCCAGCGTCCCCGGTAGGCCATGTCTGGCGGCGCGGCGGCTGATCTCTTGGGCCGCGTAGCGGGTGGCCTCGAAAAGGTCTACCAGCTCCGAAGTGGTGTTGACGTAGAGCAGGCCATTGTCGGCGTTGTAGCGCCGCAGTTCCTCCAGCGTCAGCCGGTTACGCTTGATGCCGTTGCAGGTGCGGTGCAACAAGGCCAGGTTGTACAGCTCATCGTCGCCTTCCACCCCCTCCGCCGCCCGGCGGGCGCGGATATGGTCAACCTCCAGTAGTGTAGCATCCAGGCTGCCGTTGGGCCGCCGCGGTTCGTAACCGCAGCCCCAGCAGACCGGGCCGAACCGCTTAATCAGCAGTTCCTTAGCATCCTCTTTGCTGATTTGGCCCGACCAAGTGGACGATTGCGTTGTCAGCCTTGCCCTGCGCCGGGGCTGCTCCAGTTGCTGCGGCGGCAGCGGGTCGGCGTCATCGCGCCGGGGCAGGTCGTTGGGGCCGATAACGCGGCTTGAGGTCCACTGTTGGGGTTCTTGAAATCCCTTGTCCTTTTTGACTGCGGCCAAGGCTTCCTTCGTTGAGTCGGTCATACCTTCAAGGGCTGTGCCGTTGAGGTAAAACCGGCGTTTGAGCATCGTCCAGCTACGATAGGCCATGTCACAGGCTATCCATTGTCGGCTCAGGTTTTCGGCAGCAACGGCGGTGGTGGCGCACCCGGCAAATATGTCCAGAACCACATCGCCAGGATTGCTAGACGCTCTGATGATGCGCCCATAAAGCTCCAGAGGTTTCTGCGTCGAGTAGCCGGTTGCCTCCTTCCCTGACGCCATCGGAATGTCAGCGACAAAGTCGGTCGCGGCAATGCCGTTTGTTGCTAATAAGTAAGTCTTAATTTCTGGCACTCCATTGCGAGACCAAGCGATTAGACCCGCGTTATCGAGTGCTTCAAGGCGAGCGTGGACGCCGGGGTAAGCATCTGGCCATCCCGGAATAAGATTATTCTCTCTGATGTATGTTGCCATTATTCCCTGTGTAGGAGTTCGCCAGTGATTGCCTCTCTCACCAGGATCGTACCCGCTCCACGGGATGCCAGATTCTCCACTGCTAGTAATGCCCGCTGCGTGCAATGGCAATTTGCGATACAGTCCCCGGCCATCATTGTCGTCATATCTATAAGTTTTGCGGACATAGTCAGGATTGTGCGGCTAGTACTGCTGATTCCAAGTGTAGGATGCGCTTTTCGTATAGTAGAGCAAATTGTCCGAAACACGTCCCCATTTTTTAGAGTCGGATTTTCCGCCGCTCCGGTTCCATTTTATTTCATTACGGAAGTTCTCTGCACCAAACAAGGCGTCCAGCAATATCCGCAGATAACTGTTTGCGTGGTCATCGCAGTGAACGTAGATACTGCCCGCCGGTTTCAGCACCCGGCGGCACTCGATGAGCCGGACGGCCATAAAGCAGATGTAGGCGGCTTCGTTTTCCGTGGCGCAGGCTTCCACCGCCTCAATGACCGTGTGGACTTTAGGGTAGTCATCCTGGATCCGCATCTTCCATTCCGGGTGAATGTCATCGTCCCAGTTCCAGTAGTCTTTGACGCGAGTTTCGCCCATGCCCTCGTTGTGGGCTGCGCCGTGGGCCTTCGCCAAGGCCACTTCTTCGTCAAACTCGGCTTGGCTGATGGGCGGCCGGGGCCTGCTGGTAAAGGTCTCATTGGCGGCAAAAGGCGGATCAATGGCTATCAGGTCAATGCACTCATTGTTCAGCTGGCGCAGAAACGGGTAGTTGTCCATAATTGCCAGGGTCCGGTTAGCTACGTTCAGTGTTCCCATTGCCATGCTCCTTGCCGCCTGCGGGCTGGCCTGTCGAACATAAATACTACAACACCCCAGTACCGCGGGAAAGGGGCCCGCCATTTGCGGATGCGGCGCAGCGGGCGTATTATGCGAATGCCCCGATGCAATGCCGTACAAGGCCAATAGCGGGGCGACTCCGGCGCTGGAGGTAAGCCATGGCCCAACCCGGTACGCTTAACGATACCCTGCAATTCGGACTGTTTGACTGGATTGAATGGGACAAATCGGCCGCCAACGAAATCTTTGAGAATCGGCTCAAGATGCTGGAATACGCCGACCGCAGCGGTTTCTACAGCTATCACCTGGCGGAGCATCACATCACCCCTCTCAGCGTTTCGCCGTCGCCGGCGGTGTTCCTTGCCGCCGCGGCCCAGCGCACCTCCAAGCTTCGGCTAGGACCGCTGGTGTTTCTGTTGCCCTTTTACAATCCCATCCGGCTATACCATGAGATTTGTATGCTCGACAACCTCAGCAACGGGCGGCTAGACCTGGGCGTGGGCCGGGGAGTATCGCCGGTGGAGGCCGAGAAGTTCGACGTAGACTTGGAGATTAGCTGGGAAGTTTTCAACGAACAAATGGACATGTTCACCAAAGGTTTCAGTACAGGAATGCTGGAATATCGCGGAAAACATTACAACTACGAAGACATAGAGCTGTGGATTAGGCCTCACCAGAAACCCTATCCGCCGCTGTGGTACGCCAGCAACAACATCGAAACGGTGCCCTGGATGGCCCAGCACGGCTTTAATACCTGCCACGTATTCGCTGAAAACTCCGTCACCCGGGAGCATTATGACCTGTACAAACGGGTTTGGAACGCCGATCGAATGTCCGACGGGCTGAACGGCCACGTCGCCGTTCCCAAGCTGGGGCTGGTTCGCCATGTATATGTCGCCGCCACCGACGAGCAGGCCAGGCAAGAGGGCGGCGCCGCTTTCCAAGCCTGGTTCCACAACATCAATTTTCTATGGGACAAGGCCGGATACGACTTTCTGAATTTCATCCGCGACTTCGACGACCTCGAATCCCGGGAAATCGTAATAGCCGGCTCCCCTGCCACGGTGCGGGAAAAGACGCAACGGGCCATCGACGAGACGGGCGTCAACTATTTCTGTCCCATTCTTGCTTGGGGAGACCTAACGCCAGAGCAAGTGATGCGCTCCATGGGTCTGTTCGTTGAAGAGGTAATGCCCAACCTGCGGCCAGGTTCCGAAAGGTAACCTCCGGCCATTCTAGGTAACCTCCGGCCATTCTCCTCTGGCCATTCTAAGGAGTAAGCCATGACCATCGGCAATCCCACGCCCCCGGCGTCCGCGGAGTCCATCCGGCGAACTATCGAAGCCCTTTCGGCGCGAAACGTTGAGGCCATTCTGGTGGAAAGCAAGGCGGCGGCACTGGCCAAGATTCAGGAACTGGTTCCCGAAGGCTCAGAAGTATTCGTAAATACTTCCGAAACCCTCGACACCATTGGCTATTCCGAATATATGCACGGCAACAACAAATACGTGAACCTCCACGACCAGATGATGGCCCAGCCCGACCCTGCGGCGCAACGGGAGTTCCGGCGGAAGACCACTACCGCCGACTATTTCGTGGGCAGCGTCCAGGCCATCGCGGAGAGCGGCGAAATCGTCATCGCCAGCAGTTCCGGCAGCCAGATAGGCGCCTACTCCTACGGAGCCCGACGGGTTGTTCTCGTTGCCGGCACCCAAAAGATTTGCCCCTCCCTCGCCGAAGCCGAAGCCCGCACCCGCGGCTGGACCTTGGAGCGCCACGACCGCTGGCTGGAGGACCGGGGCGTAGCCCCCTCGCCTATAGGCAAGTTCTTGGTGATGGAGCATGAACCCATGGTAGGGCGAATATCGTTGGTGCTGGTGCCGGAAAGTTTGGGGTGGTAATTGTCTGAATCAGGATTTTCAAGATTAGTGGATTTTCAGGATTGGGAGTTCCCAATACTGCTGATTATTCTGTCCTGGAAATCCTGATTCGGGCCTTAGTCGAAGTATATCGGCTCGCCGTTAAGCGTTGAGTTGTCCTCGAAGGGGGTGGGGTTCGCTACGGCCGCCCTTACCCAGCAGCCGTTACGGGCGTTGCGCAGCATCGCGGCCACCTTGTTGCGGTCATCCGGGGATTCAATTTCGTAGGTGGTTTCCACCTTGGGAGCGCTGGCATCGATGGTGCCGGCCAGCACCGAGCCTTGCAGCCCGAAGTGCACTGCCACGTGAGCCTTTACGCTGCTGATTTCGACCTTCATCAATTGAGAGTACCTCTCAATCTGGGTCATCTCTCAAAACAATATCGAAGCGGCGAAGTAATGCAGCGGAGCCGGGGCCGTGCCGTTGCCGCCTATGGTCTCGGGTTCGTCGCAATAGATTGTGAACTTCCCGTGGGAAGTGGTAAACGCCCTCCGGAGCATATGCCCCATATCTTCCACATCTATCTCAACTATCATTGACCTGCTGGATTGCCCCGGCGGAAAAGGATTGTAGTTGGGCTGCGGATTTCCTGTTTCCTCTGCCATGATTCCTCACAACGGGATAAAGTGGGCGGAACGCTATCACAGTACACCTGTATCTGCAACCTGATCCAGTATCATATAAGGGTTGACATGGCAACAAAGCATTCCTTAAAGTAATTCGCCATACCGCATCGGGGCGGTGCTGAATTCTTAACGCCCGTGTGAGGAGGCTTCAATGACAGGTTACCGCTGGAAAATCACCCGATTTGTTCTGTTGGCGGCACTTTTCCTGATTCCGATTCTAGCGGCAGCCTGCGGAGAATCGGCAACCCCAACTTCGGCTCCCACCGCCACGGCGGTTCCGGCAGCGCCAACGGCCACGTCGGCGCCCGCGCCTACCGCCACTCATGCGATGCAGGCCCCCACCGTCATGCCCCAGGCCACCGAGGAACCCGGCCAAGGCATGATGATGGCGCCTGAACATGCTCCGTCTTTCGCTGAGTACTGGAACCCGCCCACCGACTTTTACGGCGAGCCGGTTTACGGCGGCACCATTCGCATCAACTACGAAGACCCGCTGGAACACGGCAACGTCTGGGGCGCTATGACTGGCACCGCCGTGCGCTATCGCACGCCCACCCACAACAACCTGGTGGAAGGCGACCCTTACGACGCCGGCAAAATTATTCCTGACCTGGCCCAGGGCTGGACCAACCACGAGGGCGCCACCGGCCTCACCTTGTATTTCCACGAAGGCATCATG
The DNA here is from genome assembly GCA_965199995.1 of Dehalococcoidia bacterium. Taxonomy (GTDB): domain Bacteria; phylum Chloroflexota; class Dehalococcoidia; order Lucifugimonadales; family UBA3495; genus VXOI01. The sequence goes on from OZ241328.1 coordinate 1,908,843, forward strand.
TGGCACAACGGCGAACCTTTCACCTGTGAAGATGCCCGGTTCACTCTAGAAACCATGGTCAGTGGTGAAGGGCTGACTTCCAGCGAGATGCAAGGCAAGCTGGGCTTCCTGGATATGGGCGCCTCGTCCTGCATGGACGACCTGACCTTGGATCTGAAATTCGTGGAGCCCAACGCCACGGCGCTGCTGGCCTTCACCGACCGCGCCGCCCTGGTTTTCAATAAGGCCTGGTTTGAAGCCAACGGCGAAGATTCGATGTTCACCGACATCTCCGTCGGCACCGGCCCCTTCGTCTGGGGCGAGGGCCAAAATGTTGGCGTGGACGAGCAGGATTTCTTCAAGAACCCCAATTATTTCAAGGACGGCCTGCCTTACGTTGACCACGTGAAGCTCTTCGGCATCCTCGATGAGTCGGCCCAGCAGTCGGCCATGCTGGCCCACCAGACCGACTGGCACTGGGTGCGGAACTGGGGTCAGTACGACTCTTATGTCGAGCACGACCAGATTCAGACGGTAATCCGCGCCACTCGCGGCCATCATACCCTGTGGCTCAACGCCCGCAACGCCCCCTTCGACAACGTTCGCGTGCGCCAGGCCATAACCATGGGGATTGACCGCGACACCGGCATCCGCATCCTGCAAGACGGTCATGGATCGACCGGCTATTTGATGGTTCCCGGCAGCCCCTGGTCTCTGGACCAGGCCGCAGGTTGCGCCGTACCCGGCTGGTGCCCGCCGGAGGACGGCGACTGGGACGCCCGCCGCGCCGAGGCCAGAGCCATCCTGGAAGAGGAAGGATTCCCCTTCGACGAGACCTTTACCTTCACAGTCGAGTCCGACGAACAGGTGCAGGCTCGCGCCACCTTCTTCCAAGAACAGTTGCGCCTGCTAGGCGTTCAGACCGACTTCGACTTAGTCGAGACCGTTGCTTACCGGAAGCAGACCTCCGAAGGCTCGTGGGGCGACATCCTGCCACGTAACGACACGATGCCGGCCGACGACCCGGCCTTGGGCATGGGCTACTACTTCCGCTGCGTTTCCTCCAATAACCACTGGACGCCCGGTACCGACTGCGACCAGCGGGCGGAGGCTCTCCTAGATAGTGTAGCCACCACCGTGGACGCCGCTGCCCGCAAGGCCCTTTCAGACGAGTTACAGCTCTATGCCATGGAGCAGTACTGGAAGTTCCCGCTGTACTGGGAGCAGGAAGCTGTCGCTTTCTGGCCCGAAGTGCGGGGCTACTACCACCACCCCCAGCCGTCCGGCTCCTTCGTGCGCTGGGAACAGCTATGGATTGACGAGTCCCACAAAGACGACTCCGGATTCAGCGGCCAGACTTCCGGCGTGCCCGGCGGCGTCTAGCCTGACCCCGGATTAGCTCAACACCCCAACGGTTCGTCCCTTGATAAATTCTCGGGACAAACCGTTGGGGCAGTTCTCTAATAGCACTCCAATTGTGAGCAGGATGAACAGATGACCGGTTACATCATCCGGAGAATGTTTCTGTTTATTCCGACGGCCGTCGGAGTGTCTATCATTATTTTCTTCCTCTTGCACGTTATCCCGGGAGACTACGCCACATCCGTAGTTCTAGGCGGCGAGGACCGCGCTAACCTAGCCACCGAAGAAGAAATCCAACGGGTCCGGGAAGAGCTTGGGCTGGATCGCAACATAGTCATTCAGTACCGGGATTGGGCGGCCGACTTCTTCACCGGCGACCTGGGGCAGTCCCTCACCAACCGCCAGTCCGTGGCCGAAAGGATGATCCCCCGCATTGCCGTCAGCGCGCAGTTGGCCATTATGGCCGTCGCCATCGCGGTAATAGTGGCCATTCCCTTCGGCGTCATTGCCGCCGTGAAGCAAGACACGCTCATAGACTACGGTCTGCGCTTCTTCAGCATGATTTTCGAGTCCATGCCCAATTTCTGGCTGGGCCTGTTACTGCTGGTTGCCCTGGCCATCATATTTGACTGGAAGCCGCCCATATCCTACAAAGACCTGTGGGAAGACCCTTGGACTAACCTTCAGGTGATGTTTTTCCCGGCCTTGGTAGTAGGGGCCCGCGGCTCCGCCGGTATGTTGCGGATGACCCGCTCCTCGGTACTGGAAGTGCTGCGCGAGGATTACGTTCGCACCGCCCATGCCAAGGGGTTGCAGCAAGTGAAAATTTTGTTCGTGCATGTGCTGCGCAACGCCCTGTTGCCCGTGACTACCCTGGCTGGGTTCGAGGTAGTCATCTTGTTCGGCGGTCAGGTGGTCATTGAGCAAGTATTCCAGATCCCCGGCCTCGGACAGTTGCTGGTGCAAACCGTCGCAGGACGGGACACCCCGGTCATCCAGTCCATAATCATGTTCATCGCCGTGGTCGTGCTGCTGGCCAACCTGGTGGTAGACCTGATGTACGGCCTGCTGGACCCCCGCATCCGATACGGCTAGGCAAAGCAAGCAAGGGCATAAAAATTGGTAGAATCAGCGGAAATACTGGAAAGAGAGAGTCAGTCTGCCGGGCTGGAGCGGAAGCAGCGCACTTTCGCCCGAATGGCTTGGCATCACCTGTGCTCCAAGCCTTTGGGCGCCATCGGCTTGGTAGTAGTACTGATTGTAGCCGTAGTAGCCATATTCGCCGACTTGATAGCTCCCTTTGACTACCAGGTTCAGTTGTACGACTCGGTGCGCGTCGCCCCCGGCTCAACTCACTATTTCGGCACCGATGAGTTTGGGCGGGACGTGTTCAGCCGGGTGGTTCACGGGGCTCGGGTGTCTTTGCTGGTTGGCCTAGCCTCCGTGATTCTCGGCACCGGCGTAGGAGCGCTGCTGGGGCTGATTTCCGGCTACTTCATGGGCTACCTGGACGCTGGGGTGCAGCGCATCATCGATATGTGGATGGCTCTGCCCGACCTGATTCTGGCGCTGGCCATCGTTGCGGCTCTGGGCGAACAGTCCATGCAAATCCTGATTATCGCCATCGCCGCCACCATCCTGCCTCGAGGCGTGCGCGTAATCCGCGCTTCCACCATCGCACTGCGCGAGTCCGACTACGTGCTATCCGCTCGGGCCATTGGCGCCTCGGACTGGCGGGTCATCCTGCGCCACATCGCCCCTAACTCCATGGCCCCCTTCCTCATCATTATGTCATCTATGTTCGGCACAGCCATACTCACTGAGGCCGGTCTGTCCTTCCTAGGCTTGGGCATCGAGCCTCCGGCGCCGTCATGGGGCGGAATGCTTACCGGGCAGGCATCTCAATTCCTAAAGACCGCCCCCTGGATGCTAGTCTTTCCCGGGCTGGCGCTGAGCATCACAGTGCTGGGCTTCGCCTTCGCTGGAGACGCCCTGCGCGACATTCTCGATCCCAGGCAACGAGGGCGGTAGCAGAAACCCGAAATACCATTAAACGGATCCCTAGGATAGGCAGGATAATGCCAATTTATCCTGCCTATCTTTATAATCCTGATCCCAATAATCAGGTAAATTCCTGAGACGGAGCGAACTGTGAAAAGCATAGACATCCATGCGCACCTCACGCCTCAGTGCTTCATCCAAGCTATGAACGCTGGGGAAGAATGGCACGGTGTTAAGCCAGGCTCGATGCGGATTGCTCCCCGGGCCGTCTGGACGCCGGAGCAGCGCATCAACGACATGAACTCCCTCGGCGTGGATGTCCATGTGGTGTCCACCGGGGCCGCCTTTTATTTCTACGACAAAGACCCGCAGGTCATCGCGGCCATGCACCGCGAGTGCAACGAAGAAGTGCATCAGATGACCATGGACCATCCGGACAGGTTCAAAGGCTTTGCCCAGATTCCGATGCAGGACGTGAACGCCGCCATCGAGGAACTGGACCATGTGATGAACAACCTCGGTTTCATCGGCGCCATGATTAATGACACCGCCAACGGGCGCACCTTCGATGACCCGGAGTATCTGCCGCTATGGCAAGCGGCGGAGCAGATGGGCGCCGTAATGTTCATTCACCAGCAGGGCGGCGACACGCTGGTTACGCCCCGCTTGAACCGCTATCACCTCGCCAATACCATCGGCAACCTCGTTGACCGCGCCGTGACCTTCGCCTCCTTCGTTTTCGGCGGCGTGATGGACAAGTGCCCCGACCTCAAAGTCTGTCTCGCCCACGGCGGCGGCTACACCTGCTTCGGCGCGGGCCGTATGGACCGGGGCTGGCAAGTCCGCTCAGAAGCCCGCGTTCACATTCAGCAGCCCCCCAGCGCCTACCTCAACAAGTTCTATTACGACTGCCTTACCCACAGCGAACCGGCCCTGCGAATGCTTATCGACACCGTAGGTATTGACCGAGTCATCTTCGGCACTGACTGGCCGGCCGATATGGCCATAGACTGGCCCGTGTCTTGGGTTCTCAGCCTCGAAAGCCTGACTCAGGAAGAGAAGGACGCAATCCTGTGGAAGAATATGGAAAGGCTACTGGGGGTATAACCCCTGGCGAATCCGGGGCATCGCGTCAAATATCTTCACAGCGAGGACAATAAATGCGGGCCATAGACATCCACGCCCATTCCACACCCCAGTGCTTCCAAAGAGAAGTCTTGCAGGGCCGTGCCTGGCACGGCATGACCGCCGCTGAAGGCGAGCTTCACAACCCGCGCAACGCCTGGACGCCGGAGCAGCGTATCCAAGACATGGACTCCATAGGCGTCGATGTGCAAATAGTCTCTACCAACGTGGCCTTCTATAAGTACGACCAAGAACCCGCCACCACCGTCGCCATCGCCACCGACTGCAATAACGAAGTGCACCAGATGACCATGGACTACCCCGCCCGTCTGGCCGGGCTTGCCACTCTCCCCATGCAGGACATTCCTTCGGCCATTGCGGAGCTGGAACGCGCTGTCAACCAGCTTGGCATGAAGGGCGCCATGATTGGAGACCACGTCAACGGCCGAACCTTCGATGACCCGCAGTTTCTTCCTTTCTGGAAGGCGGCGGAGCAGATGGGAGCAGTCTTGCTAATTCACCAAGCCCTGCCCACGACGGTAACGCCGCGGCTTGACCGCTACCACCTTCCCAACACCATCGGCAATCTGACCGACCGCGCCGTCACCTTCGCCACCTTCGTCTTCGGCGGCGTCATGGATGCCTGCCCTGACCTGAGAATCTGCCTGGCCCACGGCGGCGGCTACACCTGTTACGGGGCCGGGCGCATGGATCGGGGCTGGAAAGTCCGGCCCGAAGCCCGCGTCCACATTCAGCAGCCCCCCAGCGCATATCTCAATCGCTTCTATTACGACTGCCTCACCCACAGCGAACCGGCGCTCCGTTACCTCATCGACACCGTCGGCATAGACCGGGTTATCCTAGGAACCGACTGGCCGGCTGACATGATGATTGACTGGCCCGCAGGTTGGGTGATGGGCCTCTCCAGCCTCACGCTGGAGGAGAAGGAGGCCATCCTTTGGAAGAACCTGGAAAAGCTGCTGAACCTGTAAGCCAAAGCCTGCGCGACAATCGCTGAGACAGTCAAGAGGGGGCGGGTCGTTAACCCGCCCCCTCTTGCGCGAATCGGCCCTCCGTCCGCAACCCTCAGCTACCTGAACGCCGGCATCACTTCCCCGGCAAACAGCTCCACCGAGCGCATCACCTCCTGATGCGTCAGATCGCCGAAGGTGAACAGACCGTTGAAGTAGTTGATACCGCAGTCCTCTACGGTGCGCTCTATCTTGTCGACCACGGTTTGCGGCGACCCAACAACAAAAGTTTCTTCACGAATTTGCTCGTCAAAGTCGCTGAGGCGCTCCAGCGGTTCGATGGTTAAACCCGCCTGATCGAACAGGAACCCGATGTGGGAGCGCCAAACCCGGTGGGCCGCTCGGGCCCGGGCCCGAGCCGCCTCGTCAGTGTCGGCGACGTAGACCGGGCGGGCCATACCGAGTTTCGGCTCGTTGACGTGGGCGTTGATCCGGTCGGGGTTATCCTTGTTTTCCGCCCAGATCTTCTTATATAGGTCGTAGTGCTCCTTATACTCCCTGGACGGCTCGATGATGCCGCAGGTATTCATCCCCGCTTCCGCCACCCACGGAATCATTTCGATGTTGGCCGTCGGATACCAAAGCGGCGGATAAGGGTTCTGGTAAGGCTTCAGCCAAAGCTTGATACCGGAGTAGTTGTAATACTTCCCCTCGAAGTCCAGCGTATCGTTGATGAATCCATAAAGCAGAACTTCCAAAGCCTCCCGCATCATTTCGCGGCGTTCTTCATCCCCCGGCAAGCCGAACCGCTCGGCCTCCATCGGCACCACGCCCCGGGCGAACCCCAACTCCAGCCGCCCCTGGCAGAGATGGTCCAGCATACAAATTTCGTGGTACAGCCGCAGCGGATTGTGGAAAGGAAGCAAAAAACCCAGCGGCCCGATGCGGATGCGGCGGGTGCGCTGGGCAATCGCCGACAGAAAGATGCCGGGCGACGGCGCAATGCACAGCGGCGTGGTGTGATGCTCCACCAAGTGGAAGGCGTAAAAGTCGTTCTTATCAGCAAATTCCGCCAATTCCAAGCGGCTCTCGTAGATGTCCGCCGCCTGTTCCTCGCTCCATTCCACCGAATCGAAAATCCCGAAATCCAGATGAATACCCGTAGGCTTGACGCTGGGCATTTGGTTCCTCCATTAGTGATTTAGGCAGTAGGGATTCAGGTAGCGCTTTAGGTTGAACTCCTCGCGGCAACAGCCTGGCGGATGAATTCGTTACAGCGGTTGTTGGCCGCCTCCGACGCCTTGATGGGCATCAAAGGAAAAGCGTGCGGCAAGCCGGGATGTATCGCTATTTCGGCCTCGTTTCCAGCGGCAAGCCAGCGAGCGTGCATAAACAGGGTATCGTCCAACAGGGGGTCTACCGTTCCCACCGAAAAGAGCGCGGGCGGCAAACCAGACAAGTCGGCGTAAAGGGGCGATACATCCGGCTCCCGGCGTTTTTCGGGCGCGACAAACATATCCAAGCACCAATTGATGTACGGCTCGCTCAACACCACGTAACGGTTGCCCCAAGCATGGACGCTGGGGGTAAGCGTCAGGTCGTAGGCGCCGTAGAGCAGGTTTGCGCCGCAATATGCTCCAGCCAATCCGTGCCGGTCGCGCAAACGCAACAGGGCCACCGCCGCGAGATGCGCCCCGGCGGACTCGCCTCCGATTACCAGCCGGCCGGTTCCGAACTCGGCTCCGGCGTTGCGGGCCAGCCAAACCGCCGCCGTCTCGGCGTCGTCAGGGCCGGCCGGATACGGGTTCTCTGGAGCCAGCCGGTAGTCAACGCTTACCACCGCGACCTCGCATTCCCTGGAGAGCCGCTCCAGTCGCGGGTCTTGCAAATCCGACGCGCCTTGCGCCCAACCCCCGCCGTGGAAGTGGAGGTATACGCCCTTGACTGCCGACGGCGTGAATACTCGAAAGGACAACCCTCCCGCCGGGCTGTCAATCACCCGGTCGGAGGCAATTTCGGAGTGGACCACCGGGCCAAAGAAGGACTGCCCCGAGCGCGCCGCTTCCCGAACTGCCTGTATCCCAACCGTCTGGGGCGGCGATACTGTTGCCAGCCTCGCCTCCAAGTCGGCAACGAAAGCCGCCGTATCCGGGTCAACCGCCGCCGGGTCGAATTGCGCCCGTTCCAGACTTTGCGTTGCAATCATTACCGTCCTCCTTAGCTAACTCCGGCTGGGTCAAGGGGTTACCGTAGTTCATCATTCCAGACTTGGTAAGCCACGGCCGCCGCGCCAATGGCGCTGCCTAGAGTCGTCGCCAATAGCCCCCATGCGACGCGAGCGTCGGTATGATAGAACTTGCCCGGTTGATAAACGCCCGGCATATGGTCAATATCGACCCAGTTCAACATTCCCGTAATTGCCGAAATCAAGAGAAGCACCGCCGCCAGGCCCACCAGAAAACCGCTGGCCCGTCCTCGCCCTAAACGCCCCAGAACAACCAGCCCGGCGGCGGCGGAAAGCGCCAGAGTAAACGTCCCGTCGCCCACCAGGCCGCCGACCTGAAACCGCTCTACCTCCCCGTCGCTGTAAAGCTCTCCGGCAACGCTGGCCCAGGGGCCGACGGCGGAGCCTATAACGACTAACCCGGCGGCAGCCAGGGCGGCCAGCAAAGCCGGCGGAAGGCGAGCGAAGATTCGCCGCAGCGTCTGTCCTCCATTGGGCGTTCCCCGGTCAACTACGGCCACAGCTCTTGAGAAGCCAAACGCGCCCCTTCCGCCAGCGACGCCAGCTTCATCCATACGATTTTGGAATCCACCTGTAGCCTGCCTGCGAAGGTGCCGAATCCGCAATCGGCTCCCGCCAGCAGATTCTCCCGCCCGACCCCACCGGCGTAGCGCACAATCCGCTCGGCTACGTACTCGGGATGCTCCACGAAGTTCGATGTGGAGTCAATCATGCCGGGGATGACCGTCTTGCCCTCCGGCAGTTTAACATCCTGCCAGATTTTCCATTCGTGGCCGTGGCGCGGGTTGGCCGCCGGGAAAGAGAAGGCGGCCGGCTTGGCTTCCAGCACAATGTCCACGATGTCGCGCAACGGCACATCGGTGTGATGCGGCCCCATAGTGCTGCTCCAGCACACATGCATCCGCATCAGGTCTTCAGGAATATCGGCCACGGCGTAATTTAATGCCTCCACGTGCCTCCGAATAACGTTCCGGAACTCCTCCAGCGTCAGGTGCGCAAACACGGTGCTCCGGCTAAGGGCCAAGTCGGGGCAGTCCAGTTGCAACAGGAATCCGGCATCAACGATGGCCCGGTACGCCCGCTTCATCACGCCGCCCAGCGCATATAGGTAAGCCTCATCATCGTCGTAGTAACGGTTATTCAGGAAGCGGGCTATCTGCCCGGGCGAGGGCGAGGTCATAAACACTTCCTCACACTGCACCCCGGCCGTGGCCGCAGCCAAGTTGTCCAAGTCTCGCTGGAACGAGGGCCAATCCTTCCAGTCTACCGGCCCCACGCAGGCCGGGCGCACTTGGAAGGGCGAAGCGAAAGGCCGCAGCAACTCCCCCAGTTCGGGGAACTCGTCATCTCCCGCTCCTATGGGCGCCATGCTCTCGCCCTCGAATCCGGTCAGCAAATCCTTGACAAAAACCGTGTAATCCACCCGCCCCATCTCGCCGTCGTTGATAACGTCGAGGCCGCAATCCGCTTGCCGGGCCACTACATCGGCTACAGCATCGCGAACCGACTGATGGAGATGGCTTTCATCTTCCAGTTGTCCTTGTTGCTGTTGTAGCAGCAGATCCAGCATCGGGCCGGGCCGGGGCAGACTTCCGGTGTGGGTTGTTAGTATGCGTTCTATGCTTCGTTTCATCGCTATGTGAGTTTACCATAGCCCATCGGCAGGTGGCGTGCAGGATTGGCGCGGCGCTCAAGGCAATTGCATATGAAATACAATCCGGCCGTTCCGGCGGAAAGCTATATCTCAGACCGTTGGAGATGCCTGATTTTGGAACGATGCCTCCTAATTCGGTTCGTGGATTCCCGCTCCCCGTTTTCCCGGGGACAAGCTTCGCGGGAAGGGCGGGGAAACTCGGGAAGAAGGGATATCTAGCATCCCAAACGCGATGCCCTGACGCGCCGCCCCTTTGCCGGCTAACCCCACGTCCCTTGCGAGGGCGATAAAAAGCAGCCAAGCCCGCATCATCGCCGTGGATAAATTGATACACTGCCCACCGGATTGCTTCCTTATGTCTCATATTTAAGCAGGGGATACGAATCTAAGCTATAATCCCGTTGTCTCAATTTGCAGCCTCTTACTTCAACCACCAGGAGCTTCCCAGTCAGATGCGAACTATAGATATACATGCTCACATCAGCCCGGAGGGCATGGTCAAGGCCATGTCGGAAGGGAAGGATTGGCACGGCATTACTTCCGCCGAGATGCTTCCCATCCACGAATACACCCCCCGCACTATGTGGACTCCTGAACAGCGCCTTCAGGAAATGGACGAGTTTGGCGTGGATGTCCACGTTCTTTCCACCAATTCCTTTTTCTATTTCTATGAGAGGGACGCCGGCGCCATCACGGCTATGGCCCGCGAGTGCAACGACTACGTGTCCCGGCTCACCCAGGACCACCCCGAACGCTTCGCCGGATTCGCCACGCTTCCTATGCAGGACGTAGGCGCCTCCATCGCCGAATTAGAACGCGGAATGGGGTCTCTAGGGCTGAAAGGCGCAATGATTGGCGACCATGTGAACGGCGTAACTTATGACGACCCGTCCTTCCTGCCCCTTTGGAAAGCGGCTGAGGCTTCGGGCGCGGTCATATTCATCCACCAGTCGGGGGACACGGTAGTCAGCCACCGCAGCGACAACTACCACCTTCCCAACACCATCGGGAACCTGGCCGACCGCGCCGTAACTTTCGCCTCCTTCGTTTTCGGCGGAGTGATGGACGCTTGCCCCGACCTGAAAGTCTGTCTCTCCCATGGCGGCGGCTACACGTGCTTTGGCATCGGACGGATGGACCGCGGCTGGCAGGTCCGCTCCGAGGCCCGAGGCCACATCCAGCAGCCTCCCAGCCGCTACCTCAACCGGTTCTGGTACGACTGCCTCACCCACAGCGAAGACGCCCTGCGGATGCTCATAGACACCGTGGGCCTGGATCGGGTCGTCTTCGGCACCGACTGGCCCTTTGACATGGCCATTGACGAGCCAGTGTCCTGGGTGCGAAACATGACCAAGCTCAGCGAGGCGGAAAAGGACGCCATCCTGGGAGGCAACATCGAAAGCCTGTTGGGGCTAAACTAGGGAGAGAAATATGCGCAGCATCGACATCCATGCCCATCTAATGCCCCACTGTATGCTGGACGCGCTTTACCAGGGCGAGGCATGGCACGGCGTTACCGGCCGCCGCAACTCCGCCGGTCAACTGGTATACGGCATCGGCGACCACACCCAGGCCTTGTCTCCGGCGTTTAGCTGGAACACCTCCCAGCGGCTGGCTGATATGAACTCCCTCGGGGTAGACGTACACGTAGTATCCACCTTCGTAGGCTACTACCCTTTCCCCAGCACGGATGACGCCGTCGCCGCCTGCCGGGAGGCCAACGAGGAAGTCGCCGGCATGATGCGGGAACACCCCGACCGCTTCTCCGGCTTCTGCACTCTCCCCATGCAAGACGTCGATGCCGCCGTCGCCGTGCTGGAGCAGGGAGTGCGCGACCTCGGTCTCAAGGGCGCAATGATTGGCGATCACGTCAACGGAGTCACCTACGACGATCCGTCCTTTATGCCGCTGTGGAAGGCGGCGGAAGCTCTGGGCGCTGCTATTTTCATCCATCAAAGCGGCGACACGGTAGTAACACCTCGCAGCGACCGTTACCATCTGCCTAACAGTATCGGCAACCTGTCCGACCGCGCCATCACCTTCGCCTCCTTCGTATTCGGCGGCGTCATGGACGCCTGCCCCGACCTCAAGGTAGTGCTGGCCCACGGCGGCGGCTACACCTGCTTTGGCATCGGGCGCATGGACCGCGGCTGGCAGGTGCGGCGCGAAGCCCGGGTCAACATTCAGCAGCCCCCCAGCGCCTACCTAGATAAGTTCTATTACGACTGCCTCACCCACAGTGAAGCCGCTCTGCGATACCTCATAGACACCGTAGGCGCCGACCGCATCCTTTTCGGCACCGACTGGCCTGCGGATATGGCTATCGACTGGCCCGTATCTTGGGTATTGCGACAGGAAAGCTTGACCGGCGACGAGAAAGAAGCCATCCTTTGGAAAAACGCTGAAAAGTTGCTTGGCCTGTAGTCATTTCCCCGGCGATGGCCGGACAGCTTACTTACACCGGTCTAGCAAAATCGGAAAGTGGCATTTCTCCCGGCGATGGCCGGACAGCTTCCATGATGAGGCCAGGAGACATCGTCATTTCCCTCTTACTGACAGCGGGCGGCGGGCCGTAACTCCCGCCCAGGCAGGAAATCCCTGGCTGGGGGGAGCGGGCGGGCTTTAACGTTTTCTGGAATTTTGCAATCTTGGGATAGTCCAATCCCCCGGAGGTTTTCCCTTTGTTTCTGATGCGCTTCACAGAGCGGGCCTATACCAGCTACACCGAAGAGGACGTTCTGCGCAGCCCCAACAAGGCGGTGCGCGTAACCTTCTCCAACTCCCACTTCGACCCTGCTGTAGCCTCTCGGCAGTACAATGAGTATCTGGATGAGTGGGAGTACGCTGAGGAGCTGGGCTTCGAGGGGATGATGCTAAACGAGCATCACAACACCCCAACCAGCCTCGGCGCGGCGATGAACCTCGAAGCCGCCATCCTGGCCCGCATTACCAAGAAGTCCAAGATAGTGCTGATGGGCAACCCGCTGCCCATCCACGACAACCCTTTACGTCTGGCCGAGGAACTGGCCGAGATAGACATGATTTCCGGCGGGCGCCTGGTCTCCGGCTTTGTCCGCGGCGGCGGCACCGAGACATGGTCCACCAACGCCAACCCGGTGCATAACCGGGAGCGGTTTGAAGAGGCCCACGACCTAATTCTGAAGGCATGGACAACGCCGGGCCCTTTTCGCTGGGAAAGGAAGCACTATCACTTCCGCGTCGTAAACCCCTTCCAGGTGCCGCTACAGAAACCCCACCCTCCTGTCTGGATTCCCGGTTCAGGCAGCGCCGACACCGTCCTCTGGTGCGCCCAGCGGCGCTATCCCTATTTCTACCTCGGCATAGTCCCCGACTCCTTCGGGCAAATGCAACAGATTTACCGCGACGCCGCGCAGGAGTTGGGCTATGAAGCAGGGCCGGAGCATTTCGGCTATATGCTCCCGATTCACGTGCAGGACACCGACGAAAAGGCATATCAGGCGGGGCGCGGTTTCCTCGAGGCACTGGTCGGCGTTGGGCGGGTTCCCATGCCGCGGGAGTATTCCTTCCCTCCGGGATACAGCCGCCCTACGCTGCGCCCATCGGAGTCCGCCGTCGCCCTGTCGGCCCAAGCGCGGGCCGCCCGCCTCAACGACCCCTTCCGCACCGGCCCCATCACCGACGAAGCGTATCAAGGGATGATCGACGCCAACCGTTTGGTAATCGGCAGCCCAGATACGGTGATTCGTAAATTACGAGAGGTACTGGCGCGAGTCCGCCCGGGTATTCTCGGCGTGTGGACCAACGACGGCTCCATCACCCATCAGAACACTATGCGTTGCCTGGAATTGTTCGGCCAGGAAGTGATGCCGGCCGTGCGAGAGATGGGAGAGGAACTGGAGCTGACCGACCCTTTCCAGCGGGTGCCCTGAAATACGCCCCGGGCTATCGCATTAGGCACTAGATTCCCGCCCCTGTTTTCACGAGGGCGGCGTTCTTTCACGGGAATGACAAGAGAACGCGGTAATGACAGACATTAAGCCGCCTATATGCGATAGCCTTGAAAATACGCCGCCCTTAGATTGACGCGGATATGGGGGATAGCTATAATTCCCGCTTATTGCGGTAAGGGCCGCAGTGGCCGGTTATCCCGCATACTATCCGATACAAACAGCGAAAGTGGGGATAAATACGGATTCCACATCTTCGGAAACGAGGTGTAAATGCTTACCAGAGTGTTGCTAAACGGAAAATTCTTGACGCTAGCGCTGGTCGCGGCATTGGCCTTTGTCATTGCTTGCGGCGGAGCGTCTGAGGATCCGACGCAAGCGCCTACGGCCACTTCGGCTCCTGCCGCGGCGCCCACTGCGGCCGCCGCGCCCGAAGCGACTCCCGCAGGCGCCCCGCCCCAGGAAGACCGTCCCACGGCCACCTCGGCGGCCCCGGCCGGCGCGCCGCCGCGCGAGGAACGCCCCACAGCCACCTCAGCTGCCCCGGCTGCTCCAACTGCCATGCCGGAGCCTACTGCGATGCCCTCTACCGGCTTCGTCTCCGAGACCACTCGCCTGGTTTATGCCATCGGCGCGGTGGCTAATGAGACCAACCGCACCTGGGCCGGCAGCCGCCAGGCTTACGTGCAGTTTGAGCCGATGCTGGAGAACTTGATGGCCAAGGACGTCAATAACGGCCAGATTGTTCCCCGGCTGGCTGAATCATGGAGCGCCAGCGAAGACTTGAGCTCTTGGGACATCAAGCTCCGCGAGGGCGTGCAGTTCCATGACGGATGGGGCGAGTTCACTGCCGATGACGTCATGCACACTCTAAAGATTCTGTGCCGCGAAGACAGCCGCCTATCCACTTGCGGCGGCATCACTACCCGCTCCGAGCGCGGCGACGCCTTGCCTTACGATGAGATACTCCAAATCCACGACCCGCACAACATCACCTTCCAAGGTACCCGCACCAACTCCAATATGCTGTTCTACCTGGGCTCCCAGTCCGGCGAAATGTCACCCTGGAGCGTAAAGTTCTGGGAAGCCGAGGGCGAATCAGGGTTGGATGAAAAGGGTCTGGTCGGCACCAACACCTATCAGTACCTAGGCCGCAATCAGGGCACCTCCATCTTCATGGAGAAACTCGACTACGAACACTGGAGCGGCGAAGACCCCGAGTTCCAGGAACTGGAAATCACCTGGGTGCCGGAGGACGCATCCCGCTATGCCGGACTGCTGGCTGGTGAAATTCACGTTGCAGACCTCCCCATAGACCTGCAACAGGACGCGGTGGAAAACGGGATGGCGCTAATCAAGTCCCGCTTCACCTCTAACGACGTATCCATCTTCTTCGGCGGTTCACATTACGCCACCGAGGCCGGTTCGGGTGAAGCCGGCAAGGCTTCCGAAGAAGCGCTCGACGCCGACCAGCCGTGGAATGAACTCGACATCCGCCGGGCTATGAACAAAGCCATCAACCGCGTGGAGCTGGGCGATTTCCTCTACGCCGGCTACTGGCAGCCGATGTATATCGACGGCTTCCACCCGACGCTGGAAGGCTGGAACGACGAGTGGGTCGAGCGTTATGAGGAAGAGTACGGCTATAACCCCGACGCGGCCCGCGACTTAATCGAAAAGCACGGCTATTCCACCGACCGCATGGAAGGACCGAAGGGGCCCATCAAGGTAACGGCCAACTCCTATGTCTCGCCCGGCGAGTCGGAGCTGCCGCAAATCATCGAGTCCATTACTCAGTACTGGCGGCAGATTGGTATCGAGGCCGAGCTAGTGGACTTGGACGGCTCGGAAGTAGCCAACCGCTACCGCAACCGGAAGATGCAGAACCAGGTATGGCCCAATATCATCATTTACTTCCCCATTGAGTACTGGGTCAACATTGCCTACACCAGCGGTGGCGTAACCAAGCACTACGAAGACGACTGGCTCAATACCAGGATCAGGGACTTGCAGGTCACCTATGACGCGGAAGACCGCGACAACATCGCCCGCGACATCGGCAACTATATGTACGACAACCACGTCTCGATGCCGCTGTTCTGGTTCCCGCACACCATTACGGTGAATCCGGAAGTCGTCTCCGACTGGGTATATCCCGGCAACACGGTGCCACGCCTCTGCTGTGCCTCCTATGCCAGGGCCGCAGACAACCCCAATCGCTAAGGCGACGCCCTACACCGGCAACAGAAGGGGGTTCCCTGAATATTCAGGGAACCCCCTTCCTTGTTTGTTGAGGCAGACTCAGGAACCGCTCGCCAAAGCCAACGGCGGCGCAAAAGCCGCTGCCCGCTAATAAAGATGGCAGCTAGTCATATGGCCCGGCGAAACTTCTTTGTACTCTGGCACTTCCACCGAACAACGGTCCATGGCAAAAGGACACCGGGGGTGGAACCGGCACCCGGTGGGCGGGTTGATAGGCGATGGCACTTCCCCCGTCAGCACGATGTCCTCCCGTATCAGATCGGGGTGCGACGGCAGCGCCGCAGAAAACAGCGCCCGGGTGTAGGGGTGTAACGGGTTCTGGTAAATTTCCTCAGTATTCCCATACTCCACAATCTGGCCCAGATACATCACCGCAGTATCATGGGCCATATAGCGCACTGTCGCCAAGTTGTGGGCGATGAGCAGGAACGCAACGTTGAACTCGTTCTGTAGCACCTTCAGCAAGTTCATTACCTGGGCCCGAATGGAAACATCCAGGGCAGATACCGGCTCATCCAAAACAATCAGCTTTGGGTGAGAAACCAGGGCGCTGGCAACGGCGATACGCTGCCGCTGGCCTCCGCTGAACTCGTGGGGATACTGATGCGCTTGCTCCTTGTGCAGCCCCACCTGCTCCAGAACCTCGGCAACCCGGCCGCTCATCTCTTCCCGAGACATATCGCCTTGGTTTACGACCAACGATTCCGCTACGATGTCGCGCACTCGCATCCGAGGGCTGAGAGATGACCAGGGATCCTGAAAGACCGCTCCGACGGTGGTGCGGTATTCCTTCAGCCTTTCTCCCCGAAAGTCCTGAATATTCTCGCCGTTGAGCAATATCTCCCCGCCGGTAGGACGCTCTATCCGAAGCAGCAGCTTGCTGGTCGTCGTCTTGCCGCAGCCCGACTCGCCCACCAGCCCTAGGGTCTTACCATCGTCTATGGTGAAGCTGATACCGTCCACCGCCTGAACGTGGCCGATGGTTCGCATCATTATGAGACCCTGGGTAACAGGGAAGTACTTTTGCAGGTTTTCGACCCTGATTAGCGGTTCCCTATTGGGCGCGGCGTCCTGGGGGGCTACTGCCATGAGGTACCCAGCCTCCAGCAATCGGCGGTATGTTCCGGGCCAACCCGATACGATGACGGGTACTCTGCCAGGCACTGCTCGCGAGCTTCGGAGCAGCGCGGCGCGAACCGGCATCCGGGCGGCAGGTCGCGCAACAGGGGCGGCTGTCCTTCAATGGAATACAGCCACTCAACCCGCTCCTCCAGTTTGGGAACCGACGCTATCAATGCTTCGGTATAGGGGTGGGAGGGCTTGTTAAAAATGTCCCTCACCGGCCCTTGTTCCACGATGCGCCCGGCATACATCACCGCCACACGGTCGCACATCCGCGCCACCACTCCGAAGTCGTGGGTGATGAAAATAATCGCCAGCCCGGTGCTTTCTTGAATTTCCTTCAGTAGTCGCAAGTACTGAAGCTGAATGGTCACATCCAGCGCCGTGGTAGGCTCATCGGCGATGATAACTGCGGGCTCGCAGGAGATGGCAATGGCGCCAACTACGCGCTGCTTCATTCCGCCGCTCATCTGATGCGGGTAGTCGTAAAGCCGGCGTTCCGGCGCGGCCACGTTCACGCTGCGCAGCGCGTCTATTGCCCGCCGAATCATGCTCCTGGTACTTTCCTTGTGGGCCTGGCCCAAGGCCTCCCTCAACTGGTTTCCGATGGTGTACAGCGGATTCAGGGAAGTCTGCGGGTCCTGCAGAATCATTGAAATCTTCTTCCCGCGGACTTGTCGCATCTCCTCTTCGCTTTTCTGTACTAGGTCATCGCCTTCCAGCAGTATCTGGCCGCTGACTATCCGCCCGGCCGGCTTCGGCACCAGCCGCAACAGAGAGCGGGCCGTCATGCTCTTGCCACACCCGGATTCCCCAACAATGCCCAGGGTTTCGCCCTGGCGTAAGTCGAAGTCTATCCCATCCACAGCCTTCACTATGCCTGCACGGGTATAGAAGTAGGTGCGCAAGTCGCGGACTTGCAGAATCACATTGCCGGGTTCCCGGCCGACCGGGCGGGGGCTCTCAGATTCAGTTCTGGTTGTCATACGTTCCTCTGTTTCGGGTCCAGGCGGTCGCGGAGCCAGTCTCCCAGCAGGTTGAAGGACAGCACCACCAGCACAATGGCTATTCCGGGGAATAGCGAAAGCTGCCAGCCCTTACCTGAGATTACCAGCTCCCGGCCTTCGGAAACCAGCAACCCCCAAGCAGGGGTCGGCCGCGGGATTCCGGCCCCTAGGAAGCTCAGAATAGCCTCCAGCAGGATTACAAACCCGACTTGCAGCGTCGCCAGAACTATTATCGTGTTGAAGACGTTAGGCAAGATATGGCGCAAGATGACCCGAAAGTGGGATGCGCCAATCACGCGAGCTCGCGCCACGAAGTCTTGGTTCTTGATAGTCAGCACTTCGCCTCGAACTTGGCGGGCATAGCGCGACCACAGGATGAAGCAGATGACGAAAATCACCACGCCGAAGCTCGGCCCCCGCGTTGTCACCAGCGCGAGGGCCAGCAGTATTGCGGGAATTGCGAGGAAAACGTCCACCCCCCGCATTATCAGGTTGTCAATCCATCCGCCGAAGTACCCTGCCATCAATCCCAGCGACACGCCTACTATGCCGCTGACGAAAATGACGCTGAGGGACACCAGCAGGACATATTTGGCGCCATGAATGATTCGGCTCAGTATATCTCGGCCTTGTTTATCGGTCCCCAGCACATGATCCCAGGTGCCTCCCTCCGCCCATACTGGCGGCTTGAGGCGATTGGGCAGCGAGCCGTCGTCAATTGGGTGATACGGGGCGATCCAGGGCGCAAAAATCGCCGGAACTATCAGGATGGCCACCAAGATAAAAACGGGAATCAGCGGGTAGCGGCGCACTTCCCGGAGAAAGCGTATTACCCTATTAGCCTGCGGCGCGGACTGCGCCGGAGTTGGCAGCGATACTTCCATGCCTTGTCACTCGCTTATAGAGTAGGCAACTAAGCCCGTCGCCGTCCCGTATGCCCTGTGCGCAGCAGACGTCCGGTCTAGGCCCGGTCGTAACGGATACGCGGGTCAATGTAGGCGTACAGGATGTCCACTATCAGATTCATTCCGATATAGATGACGGCGAAGAGGACAACCACCGCTTGGATTACTGGGTAGTCCCTTCCGCGAATAGCTTCAATCGCCAGATTCCCAGTGCCGGGCAGACTGAACACCGTTTCGGTTACAATCGCGCCCGTCATTACCTGGGCCGCAAGGATTCCAAACAGCGTCAGCGGGGGGATAGAAGCGTTTCTTAGACAGTGTTTCCAGATTACTTTCCATTCCTGGATGCCTTTTACCCGCGCCAGAGTTACATATTCCGTCTCCAACACTTCCAGCATGGCGGAGCGCACCAGCCGCATCAAGGCCGCCACTTGAAACCAGCCGAGAGTTATGGCCGGCAAAATAATCCAGATTATGCCTTCATCCCCGCCCGTGGGAAACCAGTCTACCTCCACTGCAAAGAGCCAGATGAGCATTATGCCCAGCCAGAAGGGGGGCGTCGCCTGCCCCAGCAGAGCGAAAACCTTGCCGCTCAAATCAAAGGGCGTATCTTTCTTGACTGCTGACAGCACACCGATAGGCACGGCTATAAGCATACTGATGCCGATAGCCACCGCGCCCAGCTTCAGGGTGAGGGGAAAGCGTTCCAGGACCAACCCCATGGCCGTACGATCCGCCCACTTGACCGAATCGCCAAAGTCCCCCCGGAACGCATTGATAAGGAAGTCGAAATACTGTTCCGGGTAAGACTTGTTCAGACCCCAGAGTTCCTTGAAGACCTCCTGCTGCTCCGGGGTAGCGTCCAGCGGCAACATCGTATCAATCGGGTTGCCGGAAGCGCGGGCCAACACAAAGACTATGATGGAAACCGCGAACAGCACTATAATTGCGTAGAAGCAACGAACGATGATGAAACGCTGCATATAATCAACCGGGAGCTTAATCCGCTCCCTTCGCAGAATGCCTAAGAATAGATTACCCTATATAGCAGTGTCAACAAAGGCCGGATAGTTATACTCTCAATGCGCAGAGGGCGGGAATCCGCCGGATTCGGTATCGGAATTTCCGGCGGATTTCGTAAGTTCTCGCAGCAAGGTAGTAGCGTAAGCTCCGCTCGGCAGGGTGAACTCTGCGACGTATCCATCTGAGCAGGGACGCAGCGACAGGTCTTCCGGGCGGACGCGGCTGATGCGCCACGCTCCCCTGGTGAGTTTGCGGAAGTCGCTTCGCCGAAGCCCGAAGCCCCTCAAAATGGCATCCTCGTGTTTGGCTGCTTCTTCCAGCCCGCCGGAGACCTTGCGGCCATACAGCGGGAGAACGGCGCTTATCTCCAGCCGTCGCGCCCGCTCCGACTCCTCAGCGCCGTCTCCCACGAGAAACATCCCTCCCGTATCGTGCCGCCGGGCCCGGTCGCCGGTCAGCACCCGGTCATACAGATTCGACTCAATGCGCCTCTTGAGGTTCCAGTTAAACAGGTGGGCTTGAAGGGCGGAAATAAAGAATTCGTTTAGCCGTCTCCCCCCCGGAACTTTTTCTCCCCGCAATATCCGAACGGCGTCAACGGCGTTGCTGTTGAAGCGCCCGAACCGTTGCGGCCCGAAGTAATTGGGCAGCCGCATGCTTTGTATCCACCGTACGATAGCGCGCCCCCGCGGCTCCCAGTCAGGCTGCGGATTCCGCACCCGCGCCTCAAAGCGGTTGCCCCGCAGTTGCCCTCGCCTTAGCCGGCTTTCATGGCGGGATATTTCGATCACTTTCACGCCGGACAGACCATCCAACTCCGCCAGGCACTCCGAGAATCGAAGGGGAACGCTAAGCCACTGGCGGGTCACCGCCTGACGGTCTTTCAGGCCGGCAACCCCAACCTCATCATAGGGAACACCCCGCTCTCGCAACGCTGCCACCAGGTCGTGAGTATTCAGGCTCCGCTTTTCCACATAGGCATAGGCGTAATCTCCTCTGCCCGACGGGCGAAACGCCGGCACCTCTGAAACTACAAAATCATCAATGTGGCTGAAGGTCCGTCCCCCCGTTCCGGCTATTCCGCCGGTTATGGCGGGCAAGGTGTCCCAGTCAAACCGGAAGGCCTCCAGTTCCGGACGGGACGCAACTAAATCAGAAGTGCTCCTGAAAGCCATTCCATAATCCGGCAAGGGCAGGCGTTGAAGACCTGCCCTTGCTTCAATCCCTCGAAGAGTAACGGGCGGCCTATGCCAGACCGCGGGCCCGGAAAATCTCGTTGGCGGCGTCAATGGCGGCCCTGGTGAACGGGATACCGCCGTAGAAGGTGGCGTGAATGAAGACTTCCACGATTTCTTCCGGCGTAAGACCAATGTGCAAGGCGCCGTTGATGTGGCTGCGCAACGGCCCTTCGCGCCCCAGCGCCGTCAAGCAGGCTAAGGTACAGATGGAGCGGTCGGCCAATTCCAGCCCTGGGCGGTTCCAGACTGAACCCCAGTAGTACTCCGTGCTGAGGCGGTTGAAATCCCGCTCCGCCTGGGTTACAGGGCCTGGCCTTCCTTCTGCAGGCGGGCCCATCAGCTCCTCGCGCCGGGCCGAACCGCGCTGGTACAGATCTTCCGGCGTCTCATCGGGGTCGAACACCAGTTGCGGCTCGAATTCGATGCCAAGGCCGTCAAACACATCCTTGGCCACTCCCATGGCATTGAAGGCAGTAGGGACACCGCCGTACCATGAGGCGTGAATCATAACCTCGACAACCTGTTGCGGCGTCAGCCCTAGGTTCAGCGCATTTCCCACGTGCCGTGTAAGCTGGTTCTCTCGCTGCAACACGGTCAGAACCGACAGGGTTATCATCTCCCGCCGGTGGATGGGCAGCCCGGGGCGCTGCCAGATAGTGCCGAATAGAGCCTCGCCAGCGATGCGGTGCAAGTCGGGGGCCAGCTCTTGCGACGCTGGCACCGAGCCGCTGCCGATAGGCTCGCCGCCAACAAACTTCGACCGGGTTTTCAGCCCTTTCTCGAAACGCTCGTTTAAAGTAGTCATTTCCTTCTCCGCAGCGGCCGCTAGTTGAGGTGCGCTACCTTGGGCGCCACTTGCTCCATCAGCAGTTGTTGCGAACGCTGCACCAGCGTATGGTCATCCGGGTCCTGGGTAATGCCCAGCAGCGTGCCAAAGCCGCCCGTTTCCTCATAGGTCTGCTCAATCTTCTCCACCACTTCCACAGGGTCGCCCACAATCCAAATGTTCTCCATCATGTAGTCAACCGTAACGTCTTCGTCGGCCATGCCCGGGTCATTCTTCAGATGGCCGAGGATGCCGCCGGCCCGACGGTTTTTCCACTGGTGTTCCTCGAAGGGCTTGCCTAGGACGATGCGGGCCTCATCGCGAGCCTCTTGCGGGGTCTGGCCGACGTAGATGTCGCGCCCCAGCCGCAGCTCGCTCCGGTCCGCCACCCGGCCGGCTTTGGCGGCTCCCTGCTCGCAGCTATGCCACAGGTCGGGGACGAAACGATTGGGCAGATTGGTCATCGGAATCCAGCCCCGCTCACCGGCCATGCGGATGGTCTCCGTGTTGGGCGACGACGCGGCTACGCCGATGGGCGGATGCGGCTGCTGGTAAGGCTTGAAATACAACCGCCGGCCCAGCTCTGCCATACCCTCCGGCGCGTGAATCTGGTAGTGCTTGCCCTCGTACCCGAACTTGCCGCTATCGGCGTTCTCCCACAGGCCCAGCACAATCTCCAGCGCTTCTCGCCCGCGCTCGCGCACGTCGTCCATGCTGTCGTATTCCACGCCATACAACTGCAAGTCGGTAGGCAGCGACCGCAGACCGATGCCCCAATAGAACCGTCCTCGCGCCATGTGGTCCAGCATCGCAATCCGGTGCGCCGTATCCACCGGATGGTGCAAGGGCAGCATCGTGACGCCGGTGGCGAGGATGATGTTTTCCGTCAGCGCCAAGGCCTGGGCGATTATCAGTTCAGGAACCGGGGCATTCTCCCAAGTCTCGGTGATATGCTCGCCTACCCACGCCTCTCGCACGCCCAGCTTGTCGGCTTGTACAATCAACTCTACGTCGCGGTCATACGAGTCCGACGGAGACCGGCGCGGCGGATGCAGAGGCATCATAAACAGTCCAAACTCCATGGGGTTCCTCCCGTTAGTTCTTTTGCGTTTAATTTTCGGACAACACCTGCTTTGCCCCGGAAACTCGCCAGCCCCGTTGAGGAAGGGTAAGGAACCGGAAGGCCGGCTAGGGCATCGGTACAGGAAGGCCCGGGATGTTAATCCGAACCGACCACAACCTGTCCCAACTGGTGAAATACAGCGTCTTCCAGTCGCCACCCCCGAAGGCCATGTTGGTGTGCAACGGCGCGCCCGTCTCAATTGTGCCCAGATGCTTGCCCGACGGGTCAATTATCCAGATGCCTCCCGAGCCGCCGACGTATACGTTGCCTTCAATATCCACCTTCATCCCATCGGGTATGCCCGGGCGTTCGCCCAGGTTGTGGCTGAATATGCGGCTGGTAGCCAACGCCAGCGTCCCGTTGGGCTGCATATCGAAGGCCCTCAGGTGCCCAATCCGCGAGTCAATGACGTAGAGCACGCTCTCATCGGGATTGAACGCCAGCCCATTGGGGCCTACGTAATCGCGCACTAGCAGTGTAATCGTGCCCAAGTCCGGCGACACCCGATAGACCCCGGGGAAGTTAAGGTCGAACTGGGTCTGAAGCGGCATTCCCGCATTGGGATCAGTGAAATAGATTGCACCGTCCGATTTCACAACCACATCGTTGGGGCGATTTAGCGGACGCCCCTGGAAACTGTTGGCAACGACAGTGATGTTACCGTCCGGCTCTAGCCGCGACACCCGGCGGCCGTCATGCTCGGCGGCGATGAGACGGCCCTGAGGGTCGCGAGTCAAACCGTTGGCCCGGTTGGTAGGTTCGCTGAAGACTGACACGCCCTCGCCTTCAGACCACTTCATCCTCCGATTGTTGTGGATGTCGCTAAACAGCAGGTAATTCCCTTCCTGCCACCACACCGGGCCTTCCGCCGGCCCCTGCTCTCCTCCGAATCCCCCGGCCAGCTCGTTAATGGGCTGAGAGGTAGATATTATCCGCTCCAGCGCGTCCTCATGTGCCACGATAGGCATAATTCCCCTGCCTCCTTTCCGCATAACTCCCTGTCACAACAACCCTTTGCTCGGAGGGCCGAAAATACGGCTAGTCCGGGAGCGGAATGGTTGCCGTTACCCTGGGCTTGTCGCCCACGGCACGGGTGGTGTGGCCCTTGCCTGTCAGATCCTCGGCCAGCGTCGCGTGCCCCGGGCCATACCGGTGAACTGTGCCGTCGCCTAGTCCAATCTCCACCTCGCCCTCCAGCGTGATGACGAACTGCCGTCGCGGCGCGTTGTGCCAGTCGCTGAAGTACCCAGGTTCCACTGTGCGGAACACGATCCCAGTGGCGGATTGCAGGTTAGCCAGATCGGGGTGCGATTCCGGGCTCATATCTTCGATGTGAGTCTGCCCATCATCGCCGGTATAAAGCCGAATGATACTCATGCTATCCTCCAACGTAATCCCAAAGAAAGAATGTAATCCCAAAGAATTTTCGCCAGTGTAGCGGTACTGGGGCTAAGCGTCAAAAACCGAGACGGCCACGGCTCCCCGCTAAAGCCGTGGCCGTCTCATATTCAGTACCGCTGAATTGCTACGTTGATGCCGCCCGACAAATCGGCCAGACTGACCGTCGCCGGCATAGACTACTGTTCCATCATGCCCATGGACATCTTCAGCACTTCCTCGACAGTACCATGCAGCCGGTTGTCGCTGCCGAAAGCGACGCTCGTATTGCCGGTGAGGAATTTCTCCAGGGCCAGTTCATAAATGTTATCGGGGAAGGGGATGTACCCGGTCTCGCTAATCAGGTTCCGGTTGGCCGGGGAGAGGTAAAACTCGACGAAAGCTCGGAGGTGGTCTTCGTTCAGCGCATCCTTCGCGGCATAAATGAACAACGGGCGGGACAGTGGCGAATAGCTGCCGTTGTTGATGGTCTCGTCCGTCGGGGTTATGCAGCCATCTCCGCCATCAATCGACACCAGCTTCAGCCGGTCCGCGTTCTCGGAGTAGTAGGCATAGCCGAAGTAGCCCAGCGCGCCTCGGTCGCCGGATATGCCGGTAACCAGCACGTTGTCGTCTTCGCTGGGGAGAAAGTCGCCGCGGGAAGCCTGAGACTCGCCGTTCACGGTTTCCGTGAAATAGTCGAAGGTGCCGGAGTCCACGCCGGGGGCGTATAGCCGGAACTCCTCGCCCGGCCAGCCGTCCCGCACCTGGCTCCACTTCATCACCGCGTCCTCCGCCTCGGGCGCCCACATAGTGTGCAGCTCATCCACCGTCATACACTCAACAAAGTCGTTGGCCGGATTAACCATCACGCTGAGGCCGTCGATGGCAACGGGAATTTCGATGTATTCGATTCCGGCCTCGGCGCAGAGGTCAACTTCCGACTGACTGATGGGCCTGGAGGCGTCGGAGATATGGGTCTCGCCGGCGCAGAACTTCTTGAAACCGCCACCGGTGCCCGACACGCCAACGGTTATCTTTACATTTCCGCCCGTGATGTAGCCAAACTCTTCAGCCATCGCCTCGGTAATGGGGAACACTGTGCTGGAGCCGTCGACGTTAATATCGCCGGAAAGTTGAGCCATATTCTCGGAGGGCGTGGTAGCCGCGGGTTGTTGGGCCGGTTGCGTCGCCGTAGTCGAGGATTGGGAACCTGGGGACGTCGTGGCCGCCGGGGCCACGGTAGCTGTCGGATCTTCCTCGCCTCCGCACGCCGCTACGGCAAAGGCCAGGAGGCCGACGAGCAAGATTACGGCCAATGACGCGAAGTTGACGGGAGCATGTTTCAGCTTGAGGGGCATCTATCCTCCGAAATTCCTGATGTTGTTCCTGGCCAGGCCTAACCGCTTAATCTAGCCCTTCTTCGACCGAATTGCCGAACGAATTTCGAGGGCAGATTTCGATGCGCCCTTCGACAGATTCGCCGGATAGCGGGGAACGGCTGGGCCTATTCCCAGTTATGTAATGGGGGGATGTTGATACGCTGGCTTTATCCTTACTAGCCCATAAGGAGCGTCAAGATATTTAATCTGTCCCGCATTGCCTTTCCCTATGTAGCATCAAAGGTGTAGCCTCAAAGGCCGCGCGTGGCTAATCATGCACGCGTCCAACCGGCAGCATCCGCCGCAGGCCTCCAAATAGCCCTGAACAGTGGGGCTGTCGCCGCGGGGTGGGAAAAACAAACGGAACAAAAAAGAAACCCCGTTTTTCGGGGTTTCTTCTATAAAAGAAAAATGTTTCTTGAGGGCAAATAAGATGCCCCTTTCCCCACTTCTGCAGGAACCACATAATCCTCCTTTCTAAAAACTTCCAAAGCCTATTAGTACAGGTGACAGCTTACCATATGACCGCTGCCGACGTCTTTCTGTACCGGCTCTTCCACCGAACAACGGTCCATCGCGAAGGGGCATCTTGGGTGGAACCGGCACCCGGAGGGCGGATTGATGGGCGACGGCACTTCGCCCTGCAACACGATTTCCTCCCGCTCCACGTCGGGGTGCGAGGGCAAAGCCGCCGAGAACAGCGCCTTGGTGTACGGATGCAACGGGTTTTCGTAGAGTTCCTCCGTGGGACTGTACTCCACAATCTGCCCCAGATACATCACCGCTGTCTGATGCGACATATAGCGCACGGTAGCCAAGTTGTGGGCCACCAGCAGGTATGCCACGCCGGTTTCCTGTTGCAAGTCAACCAGCAGGTTCATTACTTGGGCGCGAATGGACACGTCGAGAGCGGATACCGGCTCATCGAGAATTATCAGCTTGGGGTAAGACGCAAGGGCGCTGGCCACCGCGACTCTCTGGCGCTGGCCGCCGCTGAACTCATGGGGGTAGAGGTCGGCCTGGGCTTTGCGAAGTCCTACCTGATTCAGCACCTCTTCCACTCTGTCATCCCGTTCCTGGTTGGTCACATCGCGGTTGACAACCAGGGCTTCGGATACGATATCCCGGACCCGCATTCGGGGGCTAAGCGACGACCAGGGGTCCTGAAACACGGCTTGAACCTGCGTCCGGTATTCTTTGAGCTCCGGCCCGCGAAAGTTCTTGATGTCCTTGCCATCTAGGTAGATATTTCCCTCGGTGGGTTCCTCCAGCCGCAACACCAGCTTCGACGTAGTGGTCTTTCCGCAGCCCGACTCCCCTACCAAGCCCAAGGTCTCTCCCTCGTTGATGGAGAAGTTGATGCCGTCCACCGCCTGCACATGGCCGACGGTTTTCATCATTATCAGGCCCTTAGTTACGGGAAAATACTTCCTGAGGTTCTCTGCCCGCAGCAACTCGGTGGACATAGAGTCACTCCCTCTGTCCGGCCATGGCGGGCTCGGGCCATGACTTGTCGAGCATCCAGCAGCTTGCGGTGTGTCCCGGCTTCACGAGGGTCGTTTCCGGGTAATCTCGGCGGCATATATCCTGAGCGTGCTGGCAACGCTCCGCGAACCGGCAGCCCGCGGGCAGGTCATAGAGGGCAGGGGGCTGCCCTTCGATGGCGAAGAGCCTGTCTGTCCTTTCCATCTGCGGCACCGACGCCATCAGCGTCTGGGTATAAGGATGTTGCGGGTTGTTGAAAAGGTCTCTAACACCGGCGTCTTCCACCACCCGGCCGGCGTACATAACCGCCACCCGGTCGCACATACGGGCCACGATGCCAAAGTCATGGGTAATGAATATGATGGCCAAACCGGTTTCCGCCTGAATCTCCTTAAGCAGCCGCAAATACTGAAGCTGGATGGTAACGTCAAGAGCAGTAGTCGGCTCGTCGGCGATGATGACCTTGGGGGCGCAGGAAATGGCGATGGCGCCGATAACCCGCTGTTTCATTCCGCCGCTCATCTGGTGCGGAAAGTCTTCCATCCGTCTCTCCGGCGCCGCTACCCGCACCCCTCGAAGAGCGTCAATGGCCCGGCCCACCAGTTCCTTGCGGCCGCCAGACTGGTGAATGCCCAGCGCTTCCAGGATCTGGTTGCCGATGGTGAAAACCGGATTCAGAGATGTTTGCGGGTCCTGCAAAATCATCGAGATTTTGCGTCCCCGAATCTGCCGCATTTCCCGGTCGGTTTTCTCGACCAGGTTCTCGCCGTCGAGTATAATCTCGCCGGAAACTATGCGAGCAGCTGGGCGGGGAATCAGGCGAAGCAGAGAGAGGGCAGTCATCGTCTTGCCGCAACCAGACTCTCCGACGATACCCAAGGTTTCGCCTTCGCGGAGCGAGAAACTCACCCCGTCAACTGCCCTCGTAGTTCCCCAGCGGTTGAAGAAATAAGTGTGGAGGTCATTTACCTCCAGAACCGTATCGCCCAGAACCGTATCGCCAAAATTAGAAGCGATGGTTCACTCCTTAACTTGTCGAATGTTGGTTCCCTGAAGTAACCCCCTGGCAGCGGGCTCAGGGTCTGCCGGAAGAGGCTATTAGCTAGTTAACACAAGGCGGCAATCCATGTCAAGAGTTTGGCCGAAGGCGGGCCAGGGTAATCGCCTATGAAATTTCAGATCCATTACTCCTGGGGGGACAGGAAACCGGAAGGCGAAATTCGCTAAATTTCCCTCCCAAGGATATTGGATTCAGCCCCCAGATTCCCGCTTTCGCGGGAATGACGGGTACAAGCGGGAATGACGGGTACAACCGGAATGACGGGTACAAACCGGATGAGACGGGTACAAGCGGGAATGACGGGTACAAACCGTCCATATGCGATTGTCTTGCGGAGGCGGGGCAAGATATCCTGACTAATGACAACCCGGGGAGTGGGTCATATAATGGTGCTAGAGCATTAGCAAGTCCTAGAACGGAAGAACCCTCCCTAGACGGTCAGAGGGCCACAATTCAGGAGGCCGAGTATGGCTACCCAGACGAAGTTTGAAGTCGTGACCCAACCCTTGGTCAAGATTACCGAGATGGACCACATCGTCCTTCGCACCCACGACGTGGAAGAGTCCTTGCGCTTTTACACCGATGTTCTCGGCCTGCAGGCGGAACGGGTCGAGCAGTGGCGGGCCGGTGAAGTGCGCTTTCCCTCGGCGCGGCTGAACGCCGACACCATTATAGACTTCTTCGCCTCCGACAATATGCCGGAGAGCAAGGACGATCCCCGCAACCAGGACCACTTCTGTATGGTCATTGACTACACCGACATGGAAGACCTAAAGACTAGGTTCGAGGAAATCGGCGTCGAGATCCAGGCCGGCCCGGGCAAGCGTTGGGGGTCTCACGGCGATGGCATCTCCCTCTACATCTACGACCCCGACAACAACGTGGTCGAGCTTCGCCACTACTGAACACCCCCGGCCGCTCTATCGCATGGAAGAGAAAAGCGCCCCGCGAAATTGGGGCGCTTTTCTTTGTATCACCGGGCCGTAAATTAGGCGCCGTTACCCCGTCTGCTGGATAATCCAGTCCGCCACCCGCTCTCCAATCATTATCGTAGTGAGGTTGGTGTTTGCCCGGATAACATCAGGCATGATCGAGGCGTCGGCAACCCGGAGATTCTCGATCCCATGCACCCGCCCGAACTGGTCAACCACTGCCATCAGGTCGCTGTCCGGCCCCATCTTGCAGGTTCCCGACAGATGTTGACCGATATCCACGTTCTCCATCATCCAGGCATCCAGCGTATCGTCCGACAGGATTTCCTCCTGAGTCGGCGATATTGCTTCCTCCACGATGTCCCTGAACGCCTCATGCTCCATGAACCGGAAAGACATCCGAACCGCTTCCCGCATCCGTTGGCGGTCGAATTCCTCCTCAAGATGGCGGCAGTTGATGTCGGGATTATCCCCGGGAGTGGTAACCCGCAGCTTTATCTCGCCGGAGCTCTTGGCCAGCTCCAGGATACAAGTGAACCGGATTCCTTCCTCGGCATACGGGTCTCCGCCCAGCGGAGTAGAGAACGATGAAGGGAGAATCTGCATATCGTTGCGCAAGTCCGAACCGCTCGCGGTATACCTCAGCACCGTCTGTATCCTCGGTGCGTCGGGGTCCAGCGGGAACCCTGACCTGGTTTTGACCCGCACTGCGCATAGCGGATGGTCTCGCAGGTTCTGGCCAACCCCCGGCAAGTCTTTCACCAGCGGCACTCCCATTTCCTGCAAATGGCCGGCAGGCCCCACTCCCGACAGCATCAGTATCTGCGGGGAAGCCACCGCACCGGCGCACAGCACCACCTGCTCTCCTTCAACCGAAAAGGTCTCGCCCCCGCTCTCTACTTCCACGCCGCAGGCCCGCAGGCCGTCGAAGAGGATGCGGCGCACCAGCACGCTGCCCCGGATAGTGAAGTTCAGCCGGTGCCGGTTGTTGGCGATGTAGGTAAGGGCGGTACTCATCCGCACGCCGTTGGGGTTGTTCATCGGCAGCGGCCCCACGCCGGTGGAGTCCGGATGGTTGTGGTCGTACACTTCGGCGTACCCCGATTCCATCGCCGACACGTGAAATGCTTCCTGTAGCGGCAACCAGGCCTCGCGCTTGTGCCGGCGCACCGGCACCGGCCCGTCGAAGCCGTGGAAATCGTCCACGATGTCCGTATCGGTTTCCAGCTTTCGGAAGTAGGGCAGGCACTTCACGAAGGACCACTCGTCATTGCCCCCTTCGGCCCAACTGTCGTAGTCTTCCGGCACCCCGCGAAGGAAAACCTGACCGTTGATGGCGCTGGTTCCGCCGACCACTCTACCGCGCGGCACCACTACATCCTCGGAGCGCGTGGCGCTGCCCTTCCCGGTGAACGACCAGTTATGCGGTGCTCCCATCTCCGACGCCCGCGGCGCATAACCGAACTTCAGATCATCCGGGGTTTGCTCCAGGTCCGCATAGTCCGGCCCCGCTTCCAAGAGCAGCACAGACCGGTTCGGGTCTTCCGCCAGCCGAGTCGCCAGAGCGCCCCCGCCGGAACCTGCTCCAATGACAATGACGTCGTACTTCATTGCGCCCTCCAAGCATCAGGATTTATTGATTTCCATGGGGGGATAATGATTCGGGGTTAATCCCCCACCGGCTGCGCTTCCTGAGCGCGCCCGGCCATAGCCTCGTAATGTTCCGCTGCTTGCGCGATTAACCGCTCTGCGTCCTCATCCAGCAAATAGCCGCCGGCCGCCAGTTCGCTGGCGGCCTTTTCTATCTGTTCGAGGAAGCTCTCGTGAGAGAGATACCGCTCTTCGATGGACAAACGGGGATCGCCAGTTTCCTCCCGTTCGGCGCGGGTGGCGGCGAAGGGGATGGACGAGCCGCGCAGCGTGCCGCCCGACGCGCCTCCCGTCGAAAGCGTTTGACCCTCTCCGCCAATGTCTGCGTGGCGGCGGTTCCAGCCCAGATGCGTCGCCAGCGGCACGGACACCAGCGGCAACCGTATTCCTGCCAGTTCGTTGCCATCAGTGTCCACCTGCGATACTAGGCAAGGGTATTCGCGCCCCACCGCCGCCGGCACAACCGTCGGCGTCAGCGGATCCGGGCCAAAGTCCAGCCGGGTGAACTTCCTCGCCGGCTGCGGCAGCTTCACTTCCGGAATCGCCTCCAGCCTCTCCTCCACTCCTGCCGGGGGCACGGAAGTTCCGTCGCTGATGCACGGATACCGGCTTGCGGGAGGGGCAACCCTATCGGAAACCCACCGGTCAAGGTTGACCAGCACCGCCCGCAAGAGGCAACGGTAATCCAGACAGTTGAAGGAATACGCGCCCCGGTAACCGTCCAAGGGGTCGGTGTCAGTCAAAGGCAGACCGCCCAGCGCGTGCTGGGTTCCGGCAAAGGCATAGACGCGCACGTTCTTCGGGAGTTCCAAGTCCCGCTGTCCTTCCAAATCAGTATGCACCAAAGCCCCGTGACCGGCCCAATATTCCGAAGACGTATAGGTATACATCACCTTGGGCAGTTCACCCTTGGCCGCCAGATTAGAAAGCAACCCGTCGGTCAGGTCCGTATCGGGGTCGGTTTGCGACAAGTCGGCAAAGGGAAACAGGCTGTTGACGCTGCGAGTAGCCTGGCTGGAAGGTTGAGCAAACCGCTGATTAAACTCTCCGCGTTTGCCGCCGGCCACGTGGGGCATAAAGCCGTCGAACACGGCCCTGCCGCTTTCGTCATAATTCAGCCCATGGTACAGGAAGGAGCGCAGGAATCGCCCGCTCTGGGAAACGCCGAAGGCATAGGCATGATTCAGTCGGCCATCGGTGTCGAAGCGAAGATGCGACGCAATATCTCGGGTGGCCAGCAAACCCAGCCCGGCGATGGGAGCTCCGGTGGTAGTGTAGACAACCTGGTAGACTTTTCCGGGCTGGAATCCACCCTCCAGATGCACGTAGCAGGGATCGGGTATACGCCGGCCAT
The DNA here is from genome assembly GCA_965199995.1 of Dehalococcoidia bacterium. Taxonomy (GTDB): domain Bacteria; phylum Chloroflexota; class Dehalococcoidia; order Lucifugimonadales; family UBA3495; genus VXOI01. The sequence continues at coordinate 1,940,855 of OZ241328.1, forward strand.
CTTCCCAGCGGGCGAACCACCACTGACTGCGCGGGATAACCTGCTCGACGGCGTCCTCATCCTCCTGCACCGTCATCACCGACTCCCAGTCCTCCAAGTTGTTGGACGGGTAAGCCCGGTGCATCCGGTCCGACAGGTACTGCGACGGCACTACGGCATTGGGCTGGAAAGTAACCACTATTCTGCCGGTCACCGGCTCACCGTCGTCCATCGCCTCGGGCACATTGATTCGCAGCAGCCCCGGACTGTCGGGCACATCATGCTGCCACCCGCACCAGACCACCGTGTACCCTTCGCGCATCAGGAAACCATTGCCCGGGTCCAGCGGCGCGTCGGGCGCAATGTCGGGCGCGCTGTTGATATTCCGAAGGGCCAGCGCCTTGCCCCGGTTCAATACGTCCAGCAACAGCCGTCCGTTGCTCTTGCTAGGATCCTCGGGCCGCAGTAAGCGGAAGTCGGCGCTGAATTCCACCAATCCCTGCTCATTCCTAGGCGCCAGAATGATGTCTGCTATGGTCTCGTTGCTGGAATGTAGGGGGGCAACGGCGAAATATGCCGTTCCGTCAATCTGGGTGTAGGCGCCTACATCCCCAAACTGCTGTCCGTTGGCAAAGGGGCTCTCCGAAGTGATTTCAAGCCTAGTTACCGGCATCGCTCACTCCTCATACAATAGTCAAAGTATTCAGTTTCCTGGCGGAGGTTCGTCAAAGGGCTCGTCATTCCTCTCCGCCTCTTCCCGCCGCCGGTTCCACCCGATCCATCTAAGCCGTTCCTCTTCCCTGCCCTCTTCCAGTCCCTTCTCCCTGCCTTCCTCTAAACCTTGTTGTCGGCCTTCCTCCTTTCGCTTCTCTATCAGAGGTTTCAGGAACTTATCCCCCAAGTATCGCGCAGTTACCACTGAGACACCTCCTGCAACGTCTAACATGGTCACCAGGAAAAGGGCATATATGGGGATGAGCGGGGCGGCGGGGGCGGTGCCCTTCACGACGACATTGGCAATCTCGGCAATACCGGCCCGCTCACCTTGAGTTAGCTCATACCAAGCCGTAAACGCCGTCCACCCGATGGTCAGGACGAAAATTATTGCGAGATACCAAGGCAGCCATTTCCGTCCGATGCTCCAAATTGACTCTCGTTCAGGTTGTTGGTCATTCATTACTATCGGCTAAATGAAGTAGCTGACCAATTACCAATATACGCTGCCCCGGTGTCGCTACCGGAACTGCCGGAAGAACTCGCGGACTTCCTGCGCCAGCAAACTCGGCTCTTCAAAGGCGGCGAAGTGTCCGCCCCTGGGCATTTCCTGCCACCGGCGCACGTCGTAGGAACGCTCGGCCCACTCCCGGGGAGGACGGGCAATCTCCTGGGGGAACAGAGCCATTCCCGCCGGCGCCGGGACCCGCTCTTCCTGTTCCATCTCCCACACGTGGGTCTGATTTTCCCGATACATCCGCACCGATGACCCAATGGTCTGCGTCACCCAATAAATCGTTACCGTTGTAAGGAGTTCGTCTTTGGTGTACACGCTCTCCACATCGCCATTACAGTCGCTCCAAGTGCGCCACTTTTCGACAATCCAGGCGCAGACCCCGGCCGGGGAATCGTTGAGACCGTATGAGAGCGTCTGCGGTTTCGTGCCCTGGATGTGGTTATAGCCGCCTTCATCCTGGAACCACTTTTCCCGTTGCGCGCTGTGCGCTGCCTCGGCAGCGGTGAGCGGGCGAGAGTCTGGCCCCAAGTACGGCGTCGGGCGAGTCACAGAAGTCAAGTGAATGCCATGCAGCTTGTCGGCATGGGAGTAGCCCAGACGCGACGTTACTCCGGCCCCGATGTCGCCTCCCACGGCTACGAACTTCCCGTATCCCAGGTTCTCCGTCATCAGTCTGGCCCACATATCGGCGACTCTCCCTATTTCCATGCCTCGTTCCCGAGACGCTTGAGAGAATCCGAAACCGGGCAGCGAAGGGGCCACGACGTCGAAGGCATCTGCCGGGTCTCCACCGTGGGAGCCGGGGTCCGCCAGCAAGGGAATGATCTTCGTCATCTCGAAGAAGGTGCTAGGCCACCCGTGGGTGATTATCAGCGGTATGGGGTTTGGGCCTTGGCCTTTTTCATGGATGAAGTGAATGTCCAGCCCATCCACCACCGACTTGCAATGGTTAAAGGCGTTGAGCTTTCTTTCCTGTTCCCGCCAGTCGAACCCGGTGCGCCAGTAATCGCACAGTTCCTTGATGTAATCCAGGTTGCTGCCGTAGTCCCATTCCGACCCGGGAATCTCATCCGGCCAACGCGTATCTGCCAGCCGCTGCCGCAGGTCCACCAGCACAGCGTCGTCTATCGCAATCTGAAAGGATCTGATCTCTGCCATCTGTTTTCTCCTGCCAGTATTTGGTATTGAAGCATGGGGTATTGAAGCAACGGGATATTGAAGCAACGGGATATTGAAGCAACGGTGCGCGGTGCCGCCTGCCGACCCCGCGCATTCTCAGCGTATTCTTGGGGTCTCCTGGGGCGAATTCCTAAGCCTCCAGCCGGTACACCCGGGCTGCCGTATCGTGGAACAATTCAGCTCGTTCCGATTCCGAATACCCCGCCGATACCCGCTTGAAGGCGTTAAACAGGACATGGTATGAAAACGATACTTTATCCACCGGGAAGTTGCTCTCGAACATACACCGCGAAGGCCCAAACCGTTCAATCAGGTAATGGAAAATAGGGGCGATGGATTCGGCAATCTCTTTCGACCCCACCGGCGTTTCGCGCTCAGGCCAGTCGAAGCCGATGCGCGGCATCCCTATACCGCCCAGCTTCATCACGATATTGGGGCAAGCAGCCGCGGCCGCTATGCCCCGGCGCCACTCCGCTATCACTTCCTCGTCCCGGCCGGCATATGGGCCGATGCGGCAGAACCCGCCTAGGTGATTCAGCACGAGGGTCACCTCAGGCACCGCGTTGGCAAAATCCGCCAGGTCGTGAAGCTGCGGAAAATACAACGAGTTTTCCAGAACATGCCCCATATCCGCCAGCACACGGGCCCCGGCGCGGTAGTCATCGCGCAACAGGCAGCCTTCGACTTCGCGGTTGTCCAGCTCCGGGCTAGAGTCCCAGCCAACGGAGTGGCGTATCCCCCGGAAGCGGTTGGGGCTGGCTTCCTGCAACGCCTCCAGCACTGGACGTACGGCGTCGCCCAGCTTCAGGTCGGCGCGGCCGACGATGCCGTGGGCCGGCTTCCCCGGGCCGTACTGCCCGGTAGATCCGGCGTCGGCGAGGGCCTGAACAAACTCGACCTCGCCTACAGGGCGCAATTCCTCTGGGCCGTCAGTGCGGTAACTGGAGCGGGCCTCTACAAAAACTGTTGAGCGAACGTTATGTCCGCTGTTTATATCGGCGGCCAAGTCCTCCAGCAGATAACGTTGGTAGTCTACAGGCTCCGGCCTTTGCACCCAGAAATGGTGGTGCGGATCGCATATGGGTATCTCAGGTTCCAGTGTGTCTTCAATGGTCAAGGCCAGCCATTCGTTGCCCCTGGGAGCCATAACTCATACTCCTGCGGTTTTGGGCCGAATGATAGCATAAGGGGTTGCTCGTTACCGATGACTGGAAGGCGCGGGAGGGACGACGGCTACTCCGTAAGTTAGAATCGTGTACACTATCCGGAGAATTGCAAGCGCTGCGCAAAGGCTCAGGATGATTTGAGGAAACGCTGGTGGCCGGCCTGGACTTCAAGCTGAGCATCCTTGACCAAAGCCCCGTCCATGAAACGGACAGCCCTGCCGACGCTCTGCGCCATACCATAGAATTGGCGCAGAAGGCCGAGCAGTGGGGGTATCATCGTTTCTGGGTAGCGGAGCATCACGGCTCCGGCAAAGTGATGGGTTCGTCGCCAGAGGTGCTGATATCGTATTTGCTGGCCTGCACTTCGCGCATTCGCGTCGGGTCCGGCGGGGTAATGCTCCAGCACTACAGCCCCTATAAAGTTGCCGAGAACTTTAATGTCCTAGCTTCCCTGGCGCCCGGTCGGGTGGACTTGGGCATAGGCCGCGGGCCGGGCGGCCTTCCCAGCTCTACGGCAGCCCTGCGGCGAGGCGGCAGCGAACCGGCAATGGATCTCGCCGAGAAGCTGGGCGAGTTGCGAAACTTTCTCAACAATCAACTGGAGCCGGATCACCCGCTCTACGGATTACAGGCCAGCCCGCTCCCGCCGCAGCCGGCCTCCCTGTTCCTGCTGGGAACGACCCGCTCCAGCGGCGATATGGCGGCTAAGCTGGCAATACCTTACGTCTTCGCCCTCTTCCTCAACAATGACGAAGAGGAAATGGCCGAGGCCGTCCGCCGCTACCAAGCCGGTTTCAGCAACGCAGGGGCTCTTTCATCCCGGCCCTTTCCCATCGAGAGAGGGGAGCAGGAGTATACGATGCTCGCCTTGCCGATCATCGTGGCTGACACCGACGAAGAGGCCGCCGAACACGCAGCCAAGATACAAGTTGTGCGCATCACCCTCGACAGCGGGCGCACCCTCACCGTCGGCAACGTGGAGGCGGGCGAGGAGTTTGGGAAACAATCCGGCGAGGGCTACCGGATAACGGTGCGGCAGGCGGGCGTAGTCCACGGCGCGCTCGAATCGGTGAAGGCGCAGTTGATGGAAGCGCGCCGCAAATACGCCGCTGATGAGATAATCGCGGTGACCGCCATTGACAGTTTCAAGAAACGCCTGCGCTCCTTCGAGTTGCTGGGCGGGCTGATAGCAGACTCCAATTGCGCGACAGCTCGGTAATAACCGCGGGAATGGCAAGCACCCTTGCGACGTATGCAAATAGCGCCGCAGGGTATGCCCGTAAGACAGGGAGGGAATTATGGCTGAGCGGCGAAGGATGCGCATCGGGACCTTTCTGGCCGGCACCGGCTCCAATATGGCGTCGTGGCGGCACCGCACTGCCGTTCCCGATGCCGCCATTAACCTAGATTACTATCGCCGCCTCACCCGCAAGGCCGAAGAAGCCAAGCTGGACTTCGCCTTCTTCGGCGATGGCCTGTACATCAGCGAAAAGTCCCACCCCAATTTCCTCAACCGCTTCGAGCCGCTGACTCTCTTGGCCGCCCTGGCGATGGACACCACCCGCATCGGCCTGGCGGCCACCCTGTCCACCACTTATAGCGATCCCTACACGGTGGCCCGTCAGTTTATGTCCATTGACCACATCTCCAACGGTCGCGCAGGCTGGAATGTGGTGACCTCGCCGCTGGAAGGCTCCGCCCTCAACTACGGCAAGCCCGAACACCCGGCCCACGACCTGCGCTACCGTATGGCCGAGGAATACATCGAGGTTGCCCAGGGCCTTTGGGACTCTTGGGAGGATGACGCCTTCATCCGCGACCAGGTCAGCGGGGAGTTTATCGCTCCCGAAAAGATGCACCGCCTCAACCATGTCGGCGAGTTCTTTTCGGTGCAGGGCCCGCTGAACATTTCCCGCTCTCCTCAGGGCCGTCCGGTTCTTATTCAGGCCGGTTCCTCCGAAGCGGGACGAGGCTTCGCGGCCAAAATCGCCGACGCAGTATTCACCGGACAGGCGAACCGGGCCAGCGCCGAGGGATTCAGCAGCGACGTGAAAGGCCGGGCCGCGGCCGTCGGCCGGAATCCGGACGAGGTTCTGATTCTGCCGGGCTGCTCCCCTATCGTGGGACGCACGCCCGAGGAAGCCGAGACGAAGTATCTGGAAATCGCGGGGCTGGTCGAAGTGAATCAGGCTCTCAACTATTTGGGCCGCTACTTCAACGACCTCGACTTCACTCAATACGATCTGGACGCGCCCTTTCCCGACCTAGGGGATTATGGACGCAACGGCTGGGAAAGCTCCACCGACAGCATCAAGAAGACAGCGCGGGAGCGGGAGCTAACACTGCGAGAGATGGCCTTGCAAGTTACCACGCCGCGCCACGAGTTCATCGGCACGGCGGAACAAGTGGCCGACACGATGCAGGAGTGGTTCGAAACCGGCGCCGCCGACGGCTTCATGCTCAGCGGCGCGGTTCTTCCTCAAGGCTTCGACGATTTCGTAGACCAGGTGCTGCCCATCCTGAAGGAACGAGGCCTCTTCCGAGACGAGTATGAAGCCGACACCCTGCGCGGCAACCTCGGCCTACCCAAGCCGGAAAACCGCTACACCACCGCCAGAAAGCATTCATCTAAGTATTCATCCGGTAAGCATTCATCCGGCCGTAGGAAATAATCATGCCCGCCACTATGCTCGCGATTCACGGAACCGTAACCCGCCCAGGGCGCTTGCATCAGGCGATACAGTCGGCGCTGTCGGGGCTGGAGGGGCCGGATGCTCCCGCCGCCGACATCCTTCACCTGGGCGGCTACCGCCTTTCCTTCGCCGACGGGCGTCCCCTCACCGGGTACGATGACGATACGCAGTCCGTGGTTGAGCGAGTGATTGCCGCGGATATGTTGCTCATCGCCACCCCCGTTTTCCGCGCGTCTTTCACCGGCGCGCTGAAAAACCTGCTGGACCATATCCCCGTGGAAGGACTGCAAGGAAAAGCCTGCGGGCTTATCGGCATGGGGGCCACCGACCACCACTATCTCAGCATTGACGCGCAACTGCGCCCGGTGATGGCGTGGTTCGGCGCCCACCTGGTGCCGGGCATGGTATATCTTCAGTCCCGTCATTTTCAGGACGGCCAACTGGCCGACTCCCAAGCCGTAGCCGACCTGCAATCCCTCGCCCGTTCTGTCGCCGCCCTTCACCGCGCCGCGGCACTAGGCGGCCTCGCCGGCCCCTCTCCTCTCGCCGCCCGCTGACCCTCTACCGACAGGCCCCTCCCCGCTAACCCGCCGGCTCGCGAGCCAGAGCTGACGGTTGTCCATTCCCCATAAATCAGCCTCCGCAAGCCTTAAATTTCCCTCTCTCCGCCGGTCTTCGGCCTGCCCGCTGGAGCCCGTCCGGCGCGGGGAGGTATAGATGCCCGGTATAGGCCCAAGCATCATTGGGCACCTTAAGGGTTTATATACGTAATTCGTTATATTCTATACGGATTATAACTATTTGTAATTATTTTCACAAATATTTTCTCCTTAAATAGGGTTGCGCAAGGAAATTACCTTTGCTATATTGCCGCGCAATCGGCTGTAGTATCTGAAAGCCGCCGGTTAGGGAAAATTATCCAGGAGTGTCTATATGTTAAAGAAGTTCATATTGACCGGGGTACTAGCCCTTTTGATGGCGGTTATTCTCGCCTGTGGCGGTGAAGATGAGGCGACTCCAGCGCCGGATCAGGGCGGAAGCAGCCAACAGGCAGCCAGCGGCGGGGCCGCTCCTGCCACCCAGGCAGCCTCAGGCAGCGCGGCCGTGCCCGCCACGTCTACCCCCTCTGCCAGCGGGCAAACGGCTCCGGCCACCTCGACCCCAGTTCCCGTCAGCGCCGACCTACGGGCCATTGCGGCCCAGCTATCCGGCGGGCCGGGGGCCATCTATGTCGGCGACCTGAACCAGTTGGTCGGCCCGGTGCCGGAACCCATCTCCGGCGACATCGGCGACTACGACGGCGTTCCCTACGAGGGGCTGGAAGACTATCTGTATGTCTTCGACTCCGACTACTACCGAAAGATGATTGAGCAAGCCAACTACACTAACCCGACCGAGGTAACCACCACGGGCATGGAGCTTTCTTATCAGTTTGCCTGCATCAACCGGGCACTGACCCACTGCAAGCTGGCCGAATGGTGGTCCGACCAAGTCTATGAGCGCACCAATGGCCAGTTGAAAATAGAAATCATCGGCTACCCCGAGCTGGGCATCGCCGGGCCGGACGTGCTGGAATTGCTGGCCAATGGCACCCTGTCCTTCGCCGAGCTGCCGGCCGCCTATACCGCCGGAGACCTGCCTGCGATGGACATGAAGTATCTCTGGGGGATGTATAAGGACAACGAGACTTTCTACAAAGCCACGGCGGCGGCCATCCCGGACCTGGACCGGCTGATTGAAGAGCGCACCGGCGGCGGCATAACTATCTTCCAATTGTGGCGGGTGCCGGAAAATGAGATATTCTTCTTCACCAAAGACCCTATCGAACAACTGGATGACTTCCAAGGCTTGAAAGTTCGCAGCTTCGGCGGTGCCCTGTCGGACATGATTGACGGCATGGGTTCGGAAGCCCAGTGGGTGGCCTTCTCCGAGGTGTACACCGCCCTGGAGCGCGGGATTCTGGACGGCGGCGTAACCGGCGCCAACGCGGCCTACGGCCAGCGATGGTATGAAGTGGCCGACTATATGGCTGGGCCTCTGCCTCTATTCACGGTGGAGAACGCCACCTTCAACGCCGACGTTTGGGCGGAACTCCCCGATGACTTCCGGCAGATTCTATTGGAAGAAGGGGCCAAATACGAGCTGGAGTTCTTCCGGGTCACCCCCATACTGTCCCAGCTCGGCATCCCCAAGCTGCTGGACGAAGGCATGACCTATATCCCATTCAGCGACGAAATACGCGACTATATGTTCGAGGAAGTGGCCCTGAAACGGGTGATTCCCCAGTGGGTGAATCGAGTCGGAGGCGCGGACACCGAAGCGGTGCGCCTGTTCAACAAGAACGTCGGCCCGGTCGCCGGAATTCTGATTAACCCCGACGGCACGGCTTCGCTGACTGACCCGCCGGCCGCCCCCTCAGGCACGGGCATGGCGATGAATGTTAGCCCAGAACTTCAGGCCGTGGCCGATGAACTGGCCGGCGGCCCCGGCTCCATCTACGTCGGCGACCTCTCGCAGCTTGTCGGCCCCTCCCCCGGCGGGGTAGAGGAGGCCTTGGGGGACGGCACGGGCAATGTGCCTCTGGAGTTTTTGGAAAGGAACAAGCACATCTTCGAGACCGACTACTACCACTCCCTGCTGGACAAGGCCAAGTTGACCAATCCTACGCCGCTTACCAGCAGCGGGGAGAAAGTCAATATCCAGTACGCCTGCATTAACCGGGCTTTGCTGCCCTGCGTGCTGCAAACAGTCTACTTCGCCGAGAACGTCAAGGAACGCACCAACGGGCAGGTGAACTTCGAGGTTTCCAGCTACCCCGAGCTGGGGCTGGCCGGCTCGGATATGCTGGAACTGGTGGAGCAGGGGACTATCGAGTTCGCGCAGATTCAGCCAGCTTATGTTGGCGGCACTTGGCCTCTCATCGACATCATCTATGTCTGGGGCTTGTGGAAAGACTTCCGGTCGGAACACGAAGCCAACACCCAGCTGCTGGATGCTCTGGACCAGGGCATCTACGACAATACCGGCGGGGGCAAGCTGATCTACCATATCTGGTACGGGGGCAACGACCAGTATTTCTTCTCCAACCGGGGGGCCGAGCTGGAGGACTTCGATGGCCTGAAGACCCGCAGCCACGGCACCACGATGACCGACGCGATCAACGGCTTGGGCGGCGAAGGGCAATTTATGGCCTTCGCGGAAGTCTACACTGCTCTTGAGCGTGGCATCCTGGACGCTGGCGTAACCGGGGCCCATGCCGGGCATGGGCAGCGCTGGTACGAGGTGACCGACAACCTTATCGGGCCGTTCATCTCGATGCCCATGGGTTTCGAGACTATGAACGTGGACACTTGGGAGCGCATTCCGGCTGACTTGCAAGCGATTATCATTGAGGAGGGCGCCAAGATGGAGCTGGAAAATCTCCGTTTGGCCGCTGTCTGGAATGAGACCGGGGTCAAGGTCAATGTCGATGCGGGCATGACTTTCTTGCCTTGGTCTGACGAGATGAAAGAGTTTGTTTATAGTGAAGTGGCACTGGGCCGGGTGCTGCCCAACTGGATCAAGCGCGTTGGGCCTGATGAAGTCGCCCTTTGGAACGAGATTGTCGCCCCTTGGGCCAAGGTGGAGATCGAGGCTGATTACTCCGTAGACCCTGTGGAGTTCTCTATCAACCAGATAGAGTGATTCCGACTGGTCGATGCTGTTGATCGCGCTCATGGGGGCCCCGGCGGATGGCCGGGGCCTTTTCTTTGGCGGCGAAAGAGTGGTATGGGGGTGCGGCTTTTCGGTAGCATATTACGGCTATTGATGGGCTGGTTTCGTTTGATGGTTGCCTTGTTTCGCAAGTTGGGGTGGCGGGGGTTGGGTTGTCGGCGGGATTCGAATTTGCTATATTCCGCCGGGCGGCGCGGCGGACAATCCGTGCGGTCTAGGCGCATAAATTACCTAGGAGAGTGCTTGAATGCTCAAACCCTTGTTGCTTAGCGGAGTTCTCATCCTGCTGCTAGCCTTTGTGCTGGCTTGCGGCGAATCGGCCACGCCGGAACCCACCGCAGCGCCGCCTACCGCCGTCCCCCCGACGGCGGCTCCTACGCCTACCGAGGCCATGATGGAAGAAGAACCCACCGAAGTTATGATGCAGGAAGAACCCACCGAAGCCCCGGCGATGACCGGTTCGGACGTTAACGCTGACCTGCTGGCGGTGGCCGAAGCGCGAGCCGGCGGCCCAGGAGCCTTCTACCTCGGCGACGGTGACTACAGCCGCCTGGTAGGCCCAGCCCCGGCCGAGGGCCTGGGCGACGCCAACGATATGGTCAACTTGGCCGGGCTGGAGCGCGAGAGCTATCTCTTCGACTCCCAGTACTACAAAAACCTGGTAGAGAAGGCTAACTTTACTAACCCCACAGAACTTACCTATGACGGCGAGCCTATCGAAATCCAGTTCGCTTGCATCAACCGCACCGTAGCCCCCTGCGAGCTATGGGATAATTTCTTCCGCAAAGAGGTGGAAAAGCGCACCAACGGGAAGGTTATCATTCCCATCACCTCCTTCCCTGAGCTGGGAATAGCCGGCCCGGACTCCCTGGAACAGGTAACTCTGGGCACCCTGTCTTTCGCGGAAATCACCAGCGGCTACGTCTCCGGCCACATGCCCGAAGCCGAGCTGGCTATCATGTATGGCGTCTACCCCAACCACGAGGTGGAATTCAAAGTAACTCAGGCCATCGGCCCGGAGCTGGACCGCCTGTTTGCGGAAAACACCGACGGCGGCAAGGTGCTGTCCCATATGTGGGTTTCCGGCGGCGACCAGTTCTTCTTCTGCAAGGACGGCATTACGGCATTGCCGGACTTCGAGGGGCGCAAGGTGCGCAGCCACGGCTCGGCTCTTTCCGACTGGATTGAAGGATTCGGGGCCAACGCCCAGTTCGTCGCTTTCGCCGAGGTGTATACCGCCCTGGAGCGCGGCATCCTGGACTGCGGCGTGACCGTGGCCTTCGCCGCCCACGCCCAACGCTGGTACGAAGTTACCAACTACATGGTTGGCCCGCTGTCGAGCCAGCTCCTCAACACGGTCATACTCAACGCGGAAGTCTGGGACGGACTACCCGAGGACATCCAGAAGATTCTGGAAGAGGAAGGGGCGCGGCACGAGCTGGAAGCCATACGAGTCACTCCTGCCTGGAACGAAGTCTGGATTCAGCGGAATATCGACGCCGGCCTCGTGTACCAAGAATTCTCCCCCGAACTGATGGACCACATGAGGAATGTGGTGGCCACCCAGCATGTGGTGCCGGGCTTCATCAGCCGACAGGACGATGACAACCGAGACAACATCGTCGCCCTGTTCAACGAGAAAATCGCGCCTATCGTGGGACTGAAGGTTCTTCCTGACGGCACCACCGAGAAAGTGCCGATAACTCAATAGGCCAAAAGCTGGCTCTCCCTCGTAGGGCATCGCAAAAGCCCCCGGCGGTATACGCCGGGGGCTTCGTTTTTACAGCGCGCCATACGGTCAATGGCCCATCATAGCCTTCGACAGAGCCGCGGATATGTTGTAACGATATTAGTTACATTAATTCTTATATTAGTCATTTAGATTTATATTTTATTCGTAAATAAATTTCTATTCGTAGAAATTTCTTGCTATTATGTTATCGATTACTATATTGCCCTCGGCAAAGCTACCCAAACCGGAACCATTCCGGCGGAGAGCATCCAGCCCAGCCTAAGAAGCTTGCAGGAGGATCCATGATTAAGACGTTCCTGTTAGTTGCATCGCTGATACTGCTCATTCAGGGGCGCTGGCCTGCGGAGGCGCAGCGGAGCCTACGTCAGCCCCGCCTACCCCAGCCCCTGCGGTCGCCCCGACGAACACGTCCGCCCCAGCCCCAACAGCCACGGAGACAGCCATGATGGGCGGCGTTGACCCGGCTCTGGCCGCAGCGGCCGCAGTGCGGGCCGGCGGGCCCGGCGCCTTCTACGTCGGCGACCTCAACCAGTTGGTAGGCCCGGCCCCCGGCGTGGGCCTGGTCGACGAGCAAGATATGGTCAACCTCGCCGGCCTGGAGCGCGAGCGTTACATCTTTGAGCTCCAGTACTACCGGGACTTGGTGGAGAAAGCCAACTTCACCAACCCAACCGAGATGAACTATGACGGCGAACCTATTGAAATCCAGTTAGCCTGCATCAACCGAACCGTCGCCCCCGCGAACTGTTTGACCACTTCTTCCGGGAACAGGTTCAGGAGCGCACCAACGGCAAGGTAATCATAGACATCACATCCTTGACATCACATCCTTCCCGGAGCTGGGCATCGCCGGGCCGGACTCCCTGAACCTGCTGGCCAACGGCACGCTTTCCTTCGCCGAAATCTCCAGCAGCTACGTATCCGGCGCCATGTCCGAGGCAGAGCTGCAAATCCTGTTCGGCGTATACGAAAACCACGAACGCTATCTACAAGTGCAAGAAGCCATCGGCCCGCTGGTGGACAGCCTGTTTGAGGAGAACAGCGACGGCGGCAAGGTCATAACCCATATGTGGATTTCCGGCGCGGACCAGTTCTTCTTCTGCCAGGAACCCATTGCGACGCTGGCCGATTTCGAGGGGCTCAAGGTGCGCAGCCACGGTTCCGCCCTCTCCGACTGGATTGAAGGTTTCGGCGCCAGCGCCCAGTTCGTGGCCTTCGCCGAGGTATATACGGCCCTAGAGCGCGGCGTGCTGGACTGCGGCGTGACCGTGGCCTCCGCTTCCGTTGCCCAGCGATGGTACGAAGTGACCACGTATATGGCAGGCCCGCTAGCAACTCAGGCAGTGAATACCGTGATGATCAGCCCCCACGTTTGGAACAAGCTGCCGTCCGACAGCCAGCAGATTCTGATTGAGGAAGGCGCGCGTCACGAGCTGGCGGGGCTGCGCGTAACTCCCGCTTGGAAAGAAGTCTGGATTCCGCGCAACATCGAGGCCGGCATGATTTATCAGGAGTTCACGCCCGAGTTGCTGGAACACCAGAAGAACGTGGTAGCCACCGACTACGTAATACCCGGTTTCGTCGCCCGGCAGGACGAAGACAACCGGACCAATACGATTGATCTGTTCAACGAAAAATCAGCCCCATCGTGGGTCTGAGGATACGGCGTGATGGCACTGCAGAGCGAATCGCCTCCCAGTAGCGTTTCCGTGCCGCTTGAACCCGACTGACGGCAAGGCCCCGGCGGCGCTTCCGCCGGGGCCTTGCTTGTGTCTCTGGGCGAGACGTACCAGGCCGCCGCCAACCCAGGCGCGGGGCCATGCCGGGATACCTGAACCGCCGGACGCGGGCGGCGCAGAGCGGACAGTGCATCCCTGGGCGATGGCGTGTAGAATTAGGCCGTCAATGATGGAGGTCTCGCCGATGTTTGATGACGCGCGCCGCCGGGTTCGGGAAGAGTTGCAACGGCTGGAAATTGACGCCTGCCTGGTCACCACGCCGGCCAACATCTTCTATACCACCGGCTTCTTCAGCCCAGTGGTGAATCTGTCTTTCCGGCTGATGGGCACCGACGCTGCGCTCATTCCCGCCGACCCGGCCCTACCGCCGGCGCTGATGACCAGCGACTTCGCGGCTCCCGCGGCAAGAGCCGCCACCTCCGTTGAGGACATTCGAACCTACCGTATGTGGGTTGAGAACCGCGACCTGGACGTTATCGCCGGGCCGAAGGGCGGCGACGCGCGCATCTCGCGCCCGCCGCAGTGGAACCCGGACGAGCTGGATGAGACGATTGCCTCGATGCTGGAAGAGCGCGGGCTGTCTGTCGCCACCGTGGGCATTGACCTGCGTTATGTCTACGCCGATTCCCTTTTTCGGTTGCAACAAAGCAACCCGGAGTGCCAGTTTGTGGACGTGACCGGAATGCTCTATGGTCTGAGGGCCATCAAGCATCCCCAGGAAATCCGGATGCACCGCAACGCCGCGCAGCTATTCGAGGCCGGGCTGCGCCGGGCCATCCGCGATGCCCGGGAAGGGCAAAGCGCGCAAGACATCAAGTACCGCTACCAGGCCGGGGCGCTGGAAGCCGCTATGGATGACCCGTCGCTGGGGGAGTTTCAGTCGGCCTACGGCTTCATCAGCGCCGGTACCGGCAGCAGTTTCGGAGACCGCAGCGGCCTACATTCGGGCGACCTGATAAAGTTCGACTGCGGAGTGGCCGTCGGCGGATTCTACAGCGACTGCGGGCGCACTTTCGCCTTCGGACGCCCCTCCGCCGAGCAACGGCGGGTGCATGACGCTCTGGCAGAAGCTCATGCCGCCGCCCGGGAGATGATGCGCCCCGGCACGCCCATATCGGCGGTCTACCGGGCTGCGGACGAGCGGATGCAGGCCCTCGGGTTTCCAGGATACAGCCGCGGCCATTACGGACATTCCATTGGGCTGGACACCTTCGTTGAAGAACCGCCCTTTATCAGTGCCGCCGAGCACAGCGAGCTTCAGCCCGGAATGCTCTTATGTCTCGAAACGCCCTACTATTCCGCCGGCCTCGGTTCCTATCAAATAGAGGACATGATTCTCATAACCGAAACCGGACACGAGAACTTCAACACCCTGTCCTATGAGCTGGTGGAGTTGTGAGCATAGGCCCGAAGCATTCTGGCAATTCCGTCAAAGGGAGGGGATATGAAAGCATCCTATCTGGGGGCGATGGGGTATGCTCTTCGGCGGGACTTCCCAGCCACCTGGCCCACGCCGCCGGCCTACAACGACCCGTCTCTTTCGATGCAGAGCTACCAAGACGGCATCGAGGAATGCGAATTCGCGGAGGAAATGGGCTTCGAGTGGATTAGCTTCTCGGAGCACCACTATTCAGGGCGAATCGCCACCGGCACCCCGTCGGTGATGGCCGCCGCCGTGGCCGAGCGATGCCGAAAGGCCCGTATAGCGATGCTAGGGCATCTGCTCCCGCTGAATAACCCCGTTCGCATCGCCGAGGAGCTGGCCCTCCTGGACAACCTTACCGGCGGACGGCTGGTGATGGGCTTTCTGCGGGGCACGCCCAACGAAGACCAGACCTACAACGTCAACCCTTCCGAAGGGCGGGGACGGATGCTGGAGAGCATGGACCTCATTCTACGGGCCTTGACCGAACCGCAACCCTTCGCTTGGGAAGGCCGCTACTACCAGTTCCGCACCGTGTCGGTCTGGCCCCGTCCGGTGCAGCAGCCGTTGCCCCCGGCCATAGTCGCCACCCGCAGCGACGACGCCGTCCGTTACGCCGCCGCGCACCAACTAGGACTGGGCGTGTCCTTCCTGCCCGTTGAGGATGTCGCTGACATCACCGGCAAATACTTCCAGTGGTGCCGGGAGGCCGGCTGGACGCCTCAACCCGACGAAGTAGTCTTCCGCGGCAGCATATATCTGGCGGAGACCGACGAAAAGGCGTGGGACTGGTTTCACCGTCAGGAAGACCAGGGCCGCGCCCGCGGGATGGCCATGCGCTCTTCGGTGGCTCAGGTAATTCAGGCTCAGCGGACGGGGCAGGACATAGATTACGGCCATATCTTCGCCGGCAGCGCATCGGGCGACATCGTGGGCGGAGCGCCCGGACTGACCTTCGTCGGCGGGCCGGACTCCGTCACCAAGCAGATTCGGGCCTACCACGACCATTGCGGGGCAGGCGTCATAGACCTGTTCTTCCAGCAGCCCAGCCTCAACCATCGCGATATCATGGCGGAAATCGAGCTGTTCGGGCGGGAAGTCCTTCCCCGGATAAAAGAGTTTTAGACCATGCCATCTTCCGAAAACCGCCTGCGTTCCTCAGAATCCGGCGCCGGAGACCTTATGGTTCTGCTGGACTGGACTCCCTGGCCATCGGGAACCCTTGCCGCCGCGTTGTCCGCGCGCTACCGCGTTATCAGCATCGAACCGCCGGAGTCGGCCCCTCTGCCCGGTTCGCCTCTGGCCGCAGCGGAAACAGTAGCGGCGCTTCTCGGCGGCCTCCAGGCGAACCCCTACCGGCTAATCGGGGTGTCGCTGGGGGCGGATGTAGCCTTCCGGCTGGCATTGTTGCATCCTGAATCCGTCGATTCGCTGGCCCTGGTGTCGCCCTTATGCGTCTCTCCTAGAGGGCCGCTGCCGGAAATGGCAGAGGGCCTAGGGGCCGATATAATGCTGGCCCATCCTTCCGCCGGCCCTCCAGCGCCGCCGGACCCGGGCAGGACTGCGGTTTTAGCCGCGCTGGCGGAGCAGTGGATAACGCCGGACAGCGACGCCATTAACTTGCTGTCGGCTCTGAACTGCACCACGCTGGTGGCGCTAGGGCAAGAAGATCGCCTGGTTTCCCGGGAAGCCGGGGCGCTATGGAAAGAGCGGGTTCCCAACTGTAACGTCTGCTACGTCTATGATGCCGGCCACGCCCTGACGGTGGAGCGGCCCGATGCGCTGACAGGGGTGGTCATCGACTTCGTGGAGCGGCGCGAAACGTTCATTGTCGAGAAACGCAGCAGCCTCATCAACCCGTAGCACCGGGGAACTACAGGGCAATCGCCTTTAGGCGGCTTAATACCCGTCCATTCTCGCTCCCCTCGCGCGCATTCCCACGTTCCCCCGTCATTCCCACGTTCCCCCGTCATTCCCGTGAAAACGGGAATCCCTGAACCGAATCAGGTGGCATAGTTACAAAATCAGGCATCCTCACGGGCTAGGAGTCGGCTTTCCGCCGGGACGGCCGGGTTGTATTTTCATAGGCGATTGCCCGGGGGAACTCAGCGGCGTTTGTATTCGCATCTCTATTGTGGTAGTTTCAGGCTGAATCCAGCGTATCTTCAATTCAAAACAAATTGTCGGAGGAAACACATAAATGGCAACAAAAAGGAATGGCGAAAAGTATCTGGGGCATGAGCTTCATGTGCCCCTTTCCCAGGACGGACAGGTCATGGCCTACGTGTGGCCCGTGCGGGCGCTAAACGTGCGCGGTTCCTGGTGCGGCGGACCGACCATCGGCGTCGATGTCGGAAACGAGGAAGTCATCCGCTTCGACTGCCACGACCGGCCCGGCCACTGGCATGGCGGCGGATACGACCGCTCCGGCCCTCCAGGGGCCTCCCACCGCGACTTCCCCAAGGACATCGTGGCCGTCCAAGACCAGGTCAACTGGTCCCTGCAACAGCTAGGGGAGCGCACCGCCGAACTGCTCGCCGAGGCGGACCACAGTGAAGCCGCCGCTGCCCTCGACGGGGAGATGCTTCAGTCCGCCATTGCCGAGATCCGCAGCCATCTGGAGCAGCAGGGAGACCTGCGCGGCCAAGCCATCACTGCCGGCATCATAGACGTCTTGGACTAATATGACCCTCCCCGGGTGCGCCGGCCCTTGCTCCACCTTGCCGGCTCACCTTTGGGGATAGCAGGATAGCGACAAATGGGGGGTCAGCTTAACCATAGAGGTGGGCAACTCCGAATGAAGCCGGTGGACAGAGTTGACGGCAGTGGTTGACACCAGGGCGTTTTTATCCTCCGTTCCAGGTCCAGTATTGCGGCAGTTGGACGTGCCCCCCAGAACACGGGACAATTTCCGGCTGGCCGATGGCTTAGTGAAGAGCGTAGATATTGGCTATACCTGGCTCCGGCTGAACGGGATCGCAGGGATGACATATGTTGCCTTCAATAACGAAGCCAGTAACCCATTATTCGGGGCACTGGCTCTTGAAGAGCTATGGCTGGAGGCAGACCCGCAGGAAGGGAAGTTGATTCCGTTGATGAATATACCGCTCTAATGAAATTACCCCTGAAATTACCCCGCCCGGTAAAATCTGAGAACGGTAATTGCCGCCCGCCCGATTACAGCCCCCCGCGCCGCTGCTGCTCCTCCTGCAGATCGTCAATACTCTCGCGCGACCGCCCGTAAATGTGCGGCACGTCCCAGCCCTCCAGTCCGGCGTATGTGTCTATCTGGCTGCGGTGATGCACCTCGTGTTCAAATAGCATCATCATTATCCTCCACCCGCTCAGCATCCCGTCGGTATCTATCATCTTTACGCGGCGCTGCAGCCACTCGGGCGGGCTGTCGTCCAGGCGGCGATGAAATTCTTCGGCAGCGGCCTCGATCGCCGGAAGCCAGCCCGACTGACGCTCGGTGCTGGGAACCGGCCAGTCATAGAGCCATCCCCGGTTGCAGTAGGCGCTGGCGAAATACAAGCGGGACTCAGCAATATGATGCACGATTTCCGATATGCTCCACGCCTTTTCTCCCTCGCCCCGGGGTGGACGCCAGAACTCAGCCTCGGCGGGCAACGCGGCTATGTCGCGCACCGTGCGTTGATGGAAGCGGTCAAAATAGCGAAGCAGCGTCGGCAAGTCTGTAATCATCTTGCAACCTCGTCGGGATGGTCTGCCCAATTCCTCTTTGGGGCCGGTGCGGGCAATCATAGTCAGCAGGAAGAACATCGTCAACGGGATGCCCGCCCTAACAACCCAGCCGTGTAGCCCGCTACAGGCGCAAGGGTGTAGAATCGGCGCGACATTGTTTCGCCGGTGAGGAACAGCAATGAAGTATGACGTTATAGTAATTGGCGGAGGATCGGCCGGGTCGGTAGTCGCCAGCCGGATCTCAGAAGACCCGCAACAGTCGGTGTTGCTGCTGGAGGCCGGACAGGACTACCCCGACCCGGAATTTCTGCCTGAACCGGTGCGCAACGGCCATTCTTCCGAGGGAGAGGCCATCGGTTCGGCTATATCCTGGAACCTGCGCGGCGTCATCAACGACCAGCAGGGCGAGATTAACATAGCCCAAGGCAAGGTAATCGGCGGTTCCGGTTCCATCAATGGGCAAGTGTTCCTGCGTGGACTGCCTGAAGACTTCGAGCGTTGGGAGTCTTTCGGCAACGACGAATGGGGTTACTTAAAAGTGCTGCCTTATTACCGCAAATCCGAGACCGACATGGATATCCAGGACGACTTCCACGGCGCCGACGGCCCCCTGCCCATAGTTCGCCGGGAAAACGAAGAATGGCCGCTGGTGCAACGAGCCTTTTATGATGCCTGCATGGAACGGGGCTACCTGCCCAACCACGACCTAAACGGCCCCGACTCCAGCGGCATTGGCGCCATTCCGATGAACAACCGCAACGGCGTGCGAATGAGTACTGCCATCACCCACCTGAACCCGGTGCGCCATCGCCTGAACCTCACCGTGCGCGGGGGCGTCTTCGTCCGCCGGGTCATCATCGAAGACGCCCGGGTGACCGGCGTTGAGGCGGCAAGCGGGGGCGAGACTTTCACCCTGCCATGCGACCGGGTGGTGCTGTGCGCCGGCGCCTTAAAGTCGCCCCACATCCTCATGCTCTCCGGCGTTGGGCCCCGCGACCAGCTTGAGGAACACCGCATACCCGTGCTGGTGGAATCCCCGGGAGTGGGACAAAACCTTTTCAATCATCCCATGGGGTCAGTTACCTTCAAGGTAAATGAAGACGTCAAACTAACCGCCAACGCCGAGGCCCTGCGCTTCGGACTGCGAGTCACCTCGGAACCGCCGTCCTACCCCAGCGATGTCATGCTGCATACACTGGCCATCTGGAACGTGATGACCGGAGAGATGGTGCCCTCGGGAACCGCCCGCATCGCCTGCGCCCTGGAGTTGCCCGACGGCTCCGGCTGGGTCCGTCTCCAATCTTCGGATCCGGCGGTTCAGCCCTCGATAAACTACCGCTACCTTCACCACGAAAACGATATGCGCCGGATGCGCGACGCCGTCAAACTGGCGTGCAGCCTCTTGGAATCCGAGGCATACGAGAGCATCTCCGAAGGACGCATCGCTCCCACCGACGAGATTCTGGCCGACAACGATGCGCTGGACAGCTGGATCCGCCAGACCCTCGGCAGTTCCCGTCACGTTTCTGGCACCTGTCGCATCGGCCCGGACGGCGACGCAATGGCCGTCACCGACCAGCAGTGCCGCGTGCGGGGTGTGAACGGCCTGTGGGTGGCCGACTCATCTATCATGCCTCAGGTAACCCGGGCCAACACCAATGCCACCGCCATAATGATCGGGGAGCGCGTGGCCGACTGGGTGGCCAACGGGTTCGTCAATACCGGCTATTAGATGGTCATACGATGGGGATTTTCAACGTCGAGATTTCTGTAGGGGACACTGAACGCCGACAGTGGCGGGAATTGTCGGCGACAGTTGATACTGCGTCCTTTGTATCGTCAGTACCGGGTTCGGTATTGCTAGACTTGGGGTTGGTTCCGTTTATGAACCAACCCTTCCGGATGGCCGACGGCTCATTGAGAAACATGGATGTTGCCTACACATGGATTAAGGTCAATGGCCGCGAAGTAATGACATATGTCGCTTTTAATGAAGAGTACACCAGCCCATTGCTGGGTTCGCTGGCCCTAGAGACTCTGCTGCTGGGAGTTGACCCCGTTGATGGCAAGCTAGTTCCGTGGCCTTTTATCCAAGACTATTCAAGTATCCTCCCAGAAAAGTAACCTGCTTGGCTTACGCCACACTACATAAATAATACTTGACCGGACGCAGCCTAGGGAGGATAAGACAAAACAGGACAAGCTATGAAGTTCGGCCTCTTTCACTCAGTACAATTGCCTGACCCTTCCCAACAGGAGCGCTACTACCGGGAAGCGCTGGAACAGGTGCTCCACGCTGAGCGGTTGGGTTACGGCTCGGTATGGTTCACCGAGCACCACTTCACCCGCCACGGTATCGTATCGGCCACCACCTCAGTGCTGGCTTACCTGGCCGGCGTAACCGACACTATCCGGTTGGGCACGGCAGTCACCGTCCTCCCTTTCCACAATCCCGTCCAACTTGCCGAACAGACGGCGACGGTGGACGTGTTGAGCAATGGGCGGCTGGACCTAGGCGTTGGGCGCGGATACCAGTGGGGCGAATTTCACCGGCTGGGCATACCGATGGACGAGGCCAGCCGCCGCTTTGAGGAATCAATGGCGGTGCTGACCCGCGCCTGGACTTCGGTTGAACCCTTTGACTACCGGGGCGAGTTCTGGAGCTTTAACGACCTGACCGTGCTTCCCCGCCCCGTGCAACAACCCCATCCGCCGGTGTATGTGGCGGCATCGGGGGCCGACAGCGTGGCCCGGGTGGTGCGCAACGACTGGAACCTGCTTATCGGGCAAGGGGAAACCTGCGGGCAGGTGGCCGGGCAGATAGAGTTCTATCAGGGCGCCCTGGCCGAGGCCGAGACGGACTACACCCCGCAGCGAGTGGTAGTGGCGCGAGCGATGTACGCTGCCCCTACTACCGAGCAGGCCAGGCGCGAGGCCGAAGTGCCCTTCATGTGGTTCAAGCAAACCGGACAGGAGGTCAGCGCTCCGCCCGGCCAGCGAGTCGAACTGCTGCCCGAGGAATACGCGGCTTACCGCAGGCGGTATTCTCCCGATGCCCGGTTCGATTACAACGCTATGTGCGAAAACGTGATGCTTTTCGGCAGTCCCGCCGACATCGCCGAGCGTATTGGCCGGCTGCGCGACTCCGGCGTAGAAAACCTGATATTCTTTGTGAACTTCGGCGGTATCGAGCATCAGAAGGTGCTCGATTCGCTGGAACTCTTCGCTGCCGAGGTTATGCCCCAGTTCGCAGATTAGACCGCCTGCCCGTCCACA
The DNA here is from genome assembly GCA_965199995.1 of Dehalococcoidia bacterium. Classification (GTDB taxonomy): domain Bacteria; phylum Chloroflexota; class Dehalococcoidia; order Lucifugimonadales; family UBA3495; genus VXOI01. The sequence goes on from OZ241328.1 coordinate 1,962,713, forward strand.
TACCAAAATCTCTCTTTGATAAGTACCCTATCCCCTGGAAGGGATAGGGTACTTTGGGTATTACTGCCGGGCAGGCTGCACCAGCTCAATCAGCACGTCATCCGGACCTTCGATGTAGGCCAGACGGGAGCCGGTGGGGGTACTGGTCAGCGGCAGAACTACCCGGATGCCTTCGGCCTCCAGCCGCGTCAGCTCCGTTTCCAAGTCTTCCACATCGAAGCCGAAGTGTTCCAGTCCCAGCCGGTTCAGCTCTGCCTTGCTACGCTCGTCGGATGTCCCCTCCGGCTTGGACGAAATGTTGAGCCGTACCGGCCCGCCCACTTCCATACTAACGGTAACCGTGCCGGGCATAATCTCGCGGGCCCACAGCTTCCGCGCATTGAAGTGCTTCTCGTACCAGGCCGCGGAAGTGTGGGGGTCCTGCGCCCGCACGTGAACATGGTTGATGGAATACTGCACTGGAAAACCCTCCTGATTACATATCAATTCCACTTTACAGCATATTCTGCGCCATAGTAGTTGGTTGACGTGTTCCGGCAAATATCGCCCTATATGTGACGCTTTACTCTGCTTATCGTTGTTCATTGACAATTGGAATTGCAGTGCTATTATTATCGGCATTTTCAGGATTTTCAGCGAAAACTAAGGGGATACTAATGAAGGCATTTCGGATGGTCTTGCCCCGGCGATGGATGCTGACCGTGGCAGCGATATTGGCGCTGGCCCTGATAGTTGCCTGCGGTGGAGCGGCCACCGAAGCGCCAGCCCCCACCGCCACCACGGCCGCGCAGCAGGCTCCGTCCACCGCGCCCCCCACGGCCATGGCCGAACCCACCACCGCCCCTACCGCTGTTCCCGCCGCCACCCAACCGCCAGCCATGACTGTTGCAAAGCCGGAAGGCGAGTTAGTAATAATGTCGCCTGACCTGGGCTTCGAGGTGCCAGTTGGATGGAATGAGACAGTAGCTGGCGGCAAGGCTGCTATGCGCTTCATCTATGACGCCGTGGTTGGCCTCGACGACGACAATAACCTGTCTGCAGATTGGGGACTGGCCTCAAGCTGGGACATGGCCCCCGATGGTATGCAATGGACCTTCAAGTTGAAGGAAGGAATTCCATACCACAACGGCGATGAGTTTGTTGCCGATGACATGCTATTCACCATCAACAAGTGGCTAGAACCAGAGTCGGTGGGGTCATACAAAGAGCGGCTCACATCTTTCGTGGAAAGTATGGAGGCCCCTGACCCTTACACGTGGGTAGTAAATACCGGTACGCCGGATATATGGCTACACTGGGACTTGACAGATGCTCAAGGCGCCTTGGGTATGCCGGTTCCTTCCGCTTACTATCAAAACGTGGGCGGTGAGGAGTTCGCCAAGAATCCCATTGGAACCGGGCCATATAGTTTTGCGGAACAGCGTATTGGCGACTATATGGAATTATCGGCAGTCGAAAACCATTGGAGGGAAGGTACGCCTACTGTGGCAACCATCTTCCTAAGGAAAGTGCCGGAAGAGAGCACGAGAATTGCCGCATTGAGGACAGGGGAAGCCGATATCATTACAGTCAGCAGGGAAAACGTCCCCCAGATAAGGGATGCCGGTCTCCAAGTCTTCCTGCGCGAGGGGCAAGCTATCGTAGGCTTCTACTTCCACCAGCAATGGGATGACGTGCCAATAGCCGACATACGGGTGCGAGAGGCAATGAACCTCGCTGTAAACCGGGAAGAACTAGCAGAGTTCGTGTTCGGCGGCCTGGCATCCCCTGGGGCAGTTTATCCGGTGCCTGCCAGTGCGCCGGTGACCGACCCAACCCTCCAACCCTACCCTTATAATCCAGAACGGGCCAAGGAACTACTGGCTGAGGCCGGCTATGTCGACGGGTTCGAGGTTACAATCCATTCCTATCCCCGGTCGGACGTACCGGAAGGGCCGCGCATGATTGAAGCCTTGGCCGGATACTTCTCCGAAGTCGGAATTAAGGCCAATATCCTGCCCACAGAATACAGCAAGTACCGAACTGGACGCCGCGCCCAGGAAATTTCCGGGGAGATGGGCTACTTGGGTGCCCCTAACCGCCCTTTCCCAGGGTTCGTTGGACTGATGCGCGCCTTGCAACACTCCACTAGTCCTTTCACTAGCACAAAGGACCCGGAATTCGACCGGCTGATTGAAGAAATGGAAGAGACTTTAGACCCCATAGAGGCGGAAGAGCACTTCTTGGGAATCTATCGGCGGTATCACGAGCAGTTTACGCATCTCACCTTGTTGGATATTGATATCCCTTATGCCGCCAACGACAAGGTTCCTGCCGATTGGAACCTCGCCGGGCGTTCATGGGAGCCCAATTTCAATGATGTTGTGCGCCCCCGGTAGTTACAAATAACTCGCTAAAGAGTTCCCTGCTCTTGATGAGCAGGGAACTCTTTAAATTATTTCCGAGGCTGAATTTCCCATCCTCCAGGCCCAGTTCGGCGAAAAGGTTCGCACCGGGTCTGCCGAATATGGTGCGGAAGGATGCGCCGATACATCATAGTCCGTGCGTTCCAAGCGGTACTTTCCCTATTCCTGCTTTCAATTATTATCTTCGTAGTCGTTCGTCTAACCGGCGACCCTCTCACGTTGCTCCTGTCTGAAGAAGCTACCGAAGAAGACCGCATCGCCTTGGAGTCCGCCCTTGGGTTGGACAAACCCATGCCCGTGCAATACCTGATATTCGCCAGCAACTTTCTTCAAGCAGACTTCGGCAACTCAATTCGCGGCGGCACTCCGGTGGAAGACCTCATAGTGTCGAGAATAATGCCTTCGCTAAAGCTGGCTGCCGCCGCCATATTGATAGTGTTGGTGGTTGCCGTTCCCTTGGGAGTAGTAGCAGCGGTCAACAAAGGAACAATAACAGACACCATAGCCCGGTTCATCGCTGTGGCAGGACAGTCCGTACCCGCCTTCTGGATGGGCATCATATTGATTCAGATTTTCGCGGTCAGGCTAGACTTGGTTCCAACCTCGGGAATGGGAGGAATCCGGCACTACATCCTGCCAGCGGTAACCCTCTCTCTATTCGTCATAGCGGGAGTAATGCGACTACTTCGCTCCAGTATGTTGGAAACACTGGATACGGAATACATCAAGCTGGCCCGCATCAAGGGAATCACCGAAGGAAAGGTCATTTGGAAACACGCGCTGCGAAACGCGCTGGTGCCGGTAGTAACCTTCGGCGGAACTTACGTAGCCACGCTGATTACTTTCGGGATTCTAGCTGAAGTAGTATTCGCTTGGCCCGGACTAGGCCGCCTGCTCTTTGATGGGATTGTGGTGCGCGACTTCCCAGTGGTTCAGGCAATGGTGATCCTGGCTGGAGCGCTAGTAATCGGGGCCAACCTGATCGTAGATATATTGTATGCATACATTGACCCTAGAATCAGATACGGGTAATTAATATGGCCACTGCATCGTCAACCAGGGTATCTCTAGGAACCGGGATAAGCCGGATTGGCACTCCATTTAAACAATTGCGGAAGGGGTTGTTTATCCCTCTGGGGATAATCCTGTTCTTTGTGCTGGTGGCTATTTTCGCTCCGCTAGTAACCCCCTACTCCCCTACCAAAACCAGTTTGCCCGAAAAGAACGTGCCCCCCTTATGGCAGGAAGGCGGGAGCATCTCTCATCCCTTAGGAACTGACCCATTGGGGCGGGATATTTGGGCGCGGCTGGCCTATGGCGCTCGCGTCTCCCTGCTGGTAGCTGCCAGCACTCTCGCCCTTGGTGGAGTACTCGGAACAGCCCTTGGCCTGATCTCAGGCTACTATCGGTGGCTGGACCCCTTTCTTATGAGAGCTTCCGATATTACCATTGCCTTTCCGATAATTCTCTTCGCCATATTGCTAGTAGTAATTATCGGCCCAGGGCTGATTAACCTGATTATCGCCGTCGGCCTGGTCATCTGGGCGCGCTACGCCCGGGTAATCCGGGGCGAAGTGCTGACTATAATGACCCAAGATTACATCGCCAGAGCCAAGGTGGCCGGGGCTTCCGATTTCCGTATCATAACCCGTCACATCTTTCCCAATGTGTTCAACACTCTGGTAGTACTGCTTACCTTGCAAGTAGGTTTCCTGATTATCGTGGAATCATCCCTCAGCTTTCTTGGCGCAGGAGTTCCGCCTCCAACCCCAGCATGGGGGTCAATGGTGGCATCGGGCCGTGATTATATAGTCAGCGCCTGGTGGGTTTCCGCCATTCCGGGCGTAGCCATAATGTTGCTTGTAATCGCCTTCAATATGCTAGGAGACTGGTTGCGAGACCGCCTAGACCCCAAGCTGCGTCAGGTCTAGATTCTTTCATCCTGCCCTAACTTTCCTCCAGAACGGGATTCTGCCCTTTCCGGGCAAACCGCCGGATACCCTACCTGCGACGGCTTTCCATCTCAGATTGCCGTTTTAGGCAGGGTATCGTTGCCTGTAGTAGGGAAGCTCATTCTGCTCTCGGTTTTCTGCCGTCACCAGACAAGGGATAAATTACAAATAATTGCGAAAATATGTTGCTATAAATCCCGTTGCGTATACTGAAACATAATATATTAGCCTTTACATTGTAAGAATACTAAACTATACAGCCAATTCATTTACACTCGAAAAATGACATGCTATGTTCTGCCAAATTTAGAGCGGTTGCCACGGAATCCTCCGGGGACAGCATCCGGCGAGACACGGAAGGGTAATCCGGCCGCAATTTCAGCAGGCCAAGGAATGGCGGCGTATCAGGAGGAAAAGGCACGGCATGGGTGCTCCGGGCTAAGATTAGCCCCGACAATTGAGAAACAGCTAACGTTCTCGCCTTATTTGGCTCCTTCGCAATCATTCCAAACTTTTCATGAGGACAGCAATCATGCGTAGTTCATTAATCCTTGCCACGACCCTGATTTTGATTCTGGGCTTGCTCGCCGCCTGCGGCGGAGCAGCCACGGATGAGGAGGAGGAGGCCCCAACCGCGGCTCCCGCCGCTGCCGCTGCCACAACACCGCCAGAGCCTACCGCCACAACTACCCCCACCGCAACCACTGCCATGGAAAGGGCCACCGAAGCCCCAGCATCCGGGCCCGGCGTTGACTCAGATCTGCTGGCATACGCCAATGCGCACGCTGGAGGGCCGGGCGCTATCTACATCGGCGACATTACGCAGCTTGTTGGCCCGGCAGAAACAGTGGAACAGGGGGACTTCGACGGCAATGTAACCCTAGAGTCGCTGGAGCGGCATCTGTGGATTTACGAAAGCCCCTTCTATGCCGAACTCATCGAGAAAGCCAAGCTCACCGACCCCACACCAATGACCTATGACGGCGAACCCATCACCATTCAGCACGCCTGCATCAACCGCGCCCTGTTGCCGTGCGTGGCCCTGGAATCCTACTTTTCCCCCAACCTACTGGAGCGCACCAACGGCAAGCTCGAATTCATCACCAGCTCCTTCCCCGAGCTGGGGCTGGCCGGGCCGGACACTCTGAGCCTGGTAAGCGACGGCACGCTGGATTCGGCTACGATCTACGGCGGGTATGTGGGCGGCGAAATGCCCCCCATCGAGATTCAGAATCTCTGGGGCATCTACTCCTCCCGCGAGCAGGAGTTCGAGGCTACGCAAGCCATCATCAAGGACATCGAGGAGCTGGTGCTGGCCGAGACCGGCGGCGTTATCATGAACCACAACTGGTACGCCGGCAACGACCAGTTCTTCTTCTGCCGGGAAAAAATCAATACGCTGGACGGCTTCGCTGGCAAGAAGGCCCGCAGCCACAGCGCCGCTCTCTCGGACTGGATTAACGGTATGGGCGCCACCGCTCAGTTCCTGGCCTTCGCCGAGGTGTACACCGCCATCGAGCGCGGCATCTTAGACTGCGGCGTAACGGGCGCGGATGCCGGCTTTGGACAGCGCTGGTATGAAGTGACCGATTATATCATCGGCCCGTTGCTGAGCTTCTCTTCCAACAACAACGTCATCAACTCTGAAAAGTGGGCCTCCATACCCCCAGACCTGCAACAAATCCTCTTGGAAGAGGCCGCTAAATCCGAGCTGGAAGCGCTAAGAATCGCTGCTATCCAGAACGAGATGGGGCTGCTCAAGAACACCTCCGATGACCCTCGCGGGGCCGGAATCGATGCCATGGAGTTCGTCCCCTTCTCCGAAGAGATGACTTACCGCAGCCTGAACACCGCTGTGATGGAACATGTGGTGCCAGCCTGGGTGAACCGGGTTGGGGACACTAGCCACTCCATCATCGCGGACAGCTTCAACAACAAGGTGGGGCCCATCGTGGGCCTGCGGATTGACGCCGACGGGACGGTAACTAAGACTAACTAGGCGCCGACAGCGCCCGGTTATAGGCCGGCTCGCGCGGAAATCCCTATTGCGCAGGCGGCGATTAGATAAAGAGCGGGGCAATGCCCCGCTCTTTTCCGTCCGCGATTATCGAGAACCGCCTACCGAGCCGCGGAGCGATTCCTGCCGGTGCGCAGCTTTCGCCAGGTGAGCCCACCAGCCTCCACCAAGTATATGGCGATATTGGCCGCAACGGCGGCTCCCAAGGCGGCAAAGGTGAAGGGGCCGGTGCGCGGTTCGGCGCAACATTCAACCTCCCGGTTGGTGCCGTATTGGTAACCTCCCAGCGCGCCGGCCAAGCCGGCGGCCATGGCCACAACAATCGTTGCCGCGATGGTCGGCCAATGGTGCCGGTCCAGCTTCAGCCACCCTAGATAGGCCCCCGCTCCGGCACCGATACTGGCGCCGGCCATCAGCATCACCAGCCAGGTCATCCTAGTGGAAGATCCCGAGAAAATGTAAAGCCCCCAAGCAACTGCCAAACAGACCATGCTCAAGACCAAGCTTAATCCTAACCCTAGAATAACGCGCCCCGACAAGACGGCCGCCGAACGGAATATGCCTGATTTGTCTAAACTGCGTATATTTTCCATACTACGATTGTAACCCGCGGCAAAGACCGCCGGAAGGGGCACACCGCATAATCCTCGGAGAACAGAAGCCGCGAGCGCCTTTAGCCCGCGAATCAACAGGAACGCAGGTTGAGCCCAGCAAGAATTCCATACCTATGCGATACCCGCGGCCTTGACAACGAATTTCGCTAGGCATACACTGAACGGGCCGGGTCAGCAACCCGGTTGTTATTGGCCCGGTGGTGTAGCGGTTAACATACTGGCCTGTCACGCCAGAGATCGTGGGTTCGAATCCCATCCGGGTCGCCACGTTACAGCATCCTGGGGACGCGCGGGTTCGACAGGGGCGTTCTGTAACGGATTGCAAGCCGAGGCGCCATCGCCCTCGTTAATCAGGTGGCACACAGTAACTGGCGAACGTGAAGTCGCTCTAGCCGCCTAAGCGCGGCTACGTCTGCTCTCAGCTATTCCCGGAAGCGGGGATGTCAGGCGCCATAAGTCCGGGATGCGGCCAGCCTAATGTCGGTAAGGGCGGCCTAAGTTTTACCGGCTGGGTCTCTTCAGATTGTGTCGGCGGTATCTGAGTAGACCAAGAGCAAACCGCCGGACAAGCTTGTAGTACATCCGGTTTATAGGCTCTTCTGGACGGGGAGTTCGACTCTCCCCCGTCTCCACCAATTTCTCCTGAATACTCCCTGGGTTTCGCTGGGTTGTAGATTATGACCATTAGCGGCGTTCCCTGCAATCGAAACTGGAGCGTTCCGCCCAATGTCCGCCCCATTCCTTGCTGGCCACGTTCGCCAAGCAGGAAGCAGCGACAGATTAGGAAGGCAAAAAGGACACGCTGGGAAAGTATTTTCCAGAGTGTCCTTTTACAATCCCTCAACCCTGGAGGGGAAAACAAACCGTCAATTAGACCCGTATAGAGCCATCATCTACAACGCAAAAGAAGCGATATGAGCATGGTCTAGCCAGGCCAAAGCGAATATTCTTATGAATATACGCCCGCAGAGGTTAAGGAAATGGCAACTCTCCCTTTTAAGAAGCTGATTTCCGCTGACTCTCACGTTATGGAACCGCCTGACCTGTGGTGGAATGCCCTAGGTTCCAAGTTCGGCGACCAAACTCCGCGCCTCCTAGATGAATACCGGGGCGAGAAAGGCAGCTTCTTCTACTCCGGGTATCTCGGTTCCCCGGTGCAGCGCGTCCGCATTCCACTTTCCAGCGAGACCGAGGCCGCCGCCTTCGAGGCTGAAGAGAAAGGCATGGCCGCTGTCGGCTACGACCCGGAGGTGCGAGTCAAGTGGCAAAGGGAAGCCGGCATAGACGCCGAGGTGATGAACCCCACCACCATGCTAGGGATTATGCGCAATCCCGATGGGCCGGTGCTGAACGCCTGTTCCGAGGTCTTTAACGATTGGATGGCCGAGTTTGCATCCTACGACCCCAAACGTCTCGTCGGAATCAGTGTCATACCCATGCACGATGTGGACTGGGCAGTGCAAGAGCTGACCAGAACTTTGAACCGGGGACTTAAGGGGACCATGATTAACTGCCAGGCCCCGGAGGGCTGCCCGCCGTACCGCGACCCTGTCTACAATAAATTCTGGGCCGCCGCCGAGGAAGCCGGCGTCCCAATAACGCTGCACATTCTGACCGGCCGGGTGGTAGACGCCCTCTTTCTCGCCCGTATCGGGCAAACCGCAGCGGAAACCTCGGCCAATCCCGGCCTGTGGATCGACCTTTTCATCGAAGCGCAGACGGTACTGGCCAATGACTTCATATATGGCGGCATCCTGGACCGCTTCCCTAATCTTACGGTGCTTTGCAGCGAGTTTGAGATTTCCTGGGTCCCGGGTTTCATGGCCAGGCTGGACCAAATTGAAGACGTCGCCCCCCGGCTTAATCTGCCGAAGCTCCAGATGAAGCCCAGCGAATATATGAAGACGCGGGTGTTCCACGGCTTCATCGACGATACCGCCGCAGAATTCGCCATCCCTCATGTGGGCGCAGACCGGATTCTATGGGGGTCTGATTTCCCCCACATACGTTCCATAGGCTTGGATGCTCAATCAACCCTGTACCAGCAACTGCAATCCTTCCCGAAAGATGACCAAGCCAAACTAGTAGGCGAAAACGCGGCCAAAGTCTTTAACCTAAATTAACAGCGACCAGGGTAGAGCGATGCGGTGTCCCCGTCTCAGGCAATACGCAGGGGATTGCAGGCCAGCGCATCGGGGAACCGGGCGCTAGGGGAGTGTGCCAGAGGCAGCGGATCTAGCCTCGCCTCCAATCGTGGCCGGGACGCCAGCCCAACAGCCGCTGCGCCTTCTCCGTGCTGATTACGCTGGCAGTGCCGTCCAGCCCCTCCCTTATCTCTACCCGGTCGCCAAAGTTGCTCCTGATGAGATCAATGGTGGGTTCATCGAAACGGCTGGAGGGCTGGGCAATCATGATGGCTTCATACTCTTCTATATCCGCATCCAAGGCCCGCACGTGCGCCTCGGCCACGTCCCGCGCGTCGGCATAGGCCCACATCACCAGCGTCAAGGGATTCTCCGGTGTGGGGGCCGGCCAGGGGAACTCCGCTTGAACTTCCGGGCGCGGCACGTTGGTAAAGCGCAGGCTGACCACCGTGGTATCCGAACTGCGGGCAATCATCCTTCCGATATCCTCTCCCACCTGCTTGCTTAGACCGTAAGGCTCGAAGGGCATCATCGGATGTTCCTCATCCAGCGGGAGATACCAGGGAACGAAAGCGTTGCCGTAGTGGGCCCAGCCCATGCCGAAGGCGCTGGACGAGAATACTACGCGCCGCAGCCCCAATTCCGCCGCAGCCGTCATAACGTTGTAGTCGCTGCTCACGTTGTTCTCGAAAATAACCCCTGGCTCCGCCCGCAACGGCCCGGGGATTGCTCCCATGTGGATAACGGCTTCCGCCCCCTTGAGAATCCCCTGCACCGCCCCGGCGTCGCCCAGATCGCAGCGCGCGAACCGCGCCGGAAGGTCATGGGCGTCCACCCGGTCGGTCGCCAGGGTCTCCCGGCCCCTATCCGCCAGTAGCTGCACTACCCGGCGCCCGAGATTTCCTGCCGCTCCGGTTACTACTATCATATTCTCCTCCGGACAACTCCCCTTGGCTGTTGTATTATCCCCTCCGCCCACAATTGTCAACCTTATGGCAAAACTGCGCCGGGCCTATCCCTAGGGCGAGTTTATGCCCGTTATTCCCGCCTACGCGGAAATAACGGGGCCTGGGAATGACGGGGCCTGGGAATGACGGGTATTAAGCCGCCCCTATACAATTGCCCCACCCAACCCCGGCGGAGACGCAATCAGCGGGTGAAACAGTGATACAATCGGCGCTTGAACACCGAAAGACTACCGCAGAAACAGTCCAAACGCACCGGAGGACGACAGATGCCTGATTTGAACGAACTCCTAGATCAGGTTGACGAGATGCTTGACGAGATAGTGGCGCTGGAACAAGATATGGTCCGCATCCCCACAGTCAACACCGGCTTTATGCCCACCGGCAACGAGACGGAGCTGTGCCGGTACATCGAAAAGTGGCTGGCCGAAGACGGCGTGGAGTCCGAGATTATCGAGTCCGCTCCTGGCCGGGGCAATATTATCGCCCGGCTGGAAGGCAGTTCTGGGCAGGCCGGGCTTATGTTCATGTCCCATCTGGACGTCGTGCCGGTGGAAGAGGAAGATAAGTGGCGCTTCCCGCCCTTTAGCGCAACGGTGGCCGATGGCCGAATCTTTGGCCGCGGCGCCACCGACTGCAAGGCCCTGCTAACCTGCCAGTTGATTGCCATGCGGATTCTCAAGCGCAACGGCGTGCAACTACGGGACGGCCTCATTCTGGCATCCTGCGCCGACGAAGAGCATGGGGGCCGCTATGGGTTCGGCTGGATGGCCGAAAATCACCCAGAGAAACTGGCGGCTCCCCTGGCGGTTAACGAAGGCGGCGGTTACCCTATCGAGGCCGCCGGCAACCTTACCTATCTCCTCGGCGTGGGCGAAAAAGGGCGCCTCCAGTTGGAGATTGACGTCCGTGGATCCAGTGCCCATGCCTCCACACCCTGGCAAGGGACCAACGCCCTCTTCGCCCTTTCGGAAGTAGTGAAGCGCATCGAAGCCTATCAGCCAGAGCGGGACACTTCCACCAGTCTGTTTCAGCATCTGTCCGTTTTCGCCATCGAAGACCGGCCGTCCGCGGCAAACATAGACCAGATTATCGCCGATAGCGAAGAGTCCAACCCTAGGTTTGCCTCCATTATGCGGGCCTTGTCTCGCATGACCATCACGCCCACCATGATCCAGGGAGGAATCAAGTCCAACAGCGTGCCAGAGTCGGTCCGCCTGACTTGCGATGTCCGCACGCTGCCCCACCAAGATGAAGCCTACGTCCGGCAAGAGTTGGAAAAGATACTGGAAGGAATCCCCGGAGTAGAGATTGACATAGACTATATGTCTATTCCCAACGCTTCGCCCTTCGAGACGGAATTTGCCCAGCGAATCCGGCTCAGCACGGCTCTAGCCTTCGGACGCGACGACATTCAGTGGGTTCCGTCGCTGAGCACCGGCTTCACTGACTCTCGCTTCACCCGCAATCTAGGCACCACTACCTACGGAATGGTCGGCTCGCACCCCGATGACGACCCGATGCTGGCCAACATCCACGGCACGAATGAATCGGTGGGCATCCGAAGCCTGGTGAGCGGTTCGCGCATCATGCTGGCCTTGGCCTACGACATTCTCGCTGAAAAGTAACAGGCGGGGCGTACCCTGCCCCGCCCGCCACACCGAATAAGGTATACTCAGCGCGCTGATGCTACCCAGGGTCTAGGCCCGTCCTCTAGCGGCTCAGCCACCGCCGCCCTTGCATGCGAAGTAATCGTATTTGCGCCCCGCCAGCTCCACCACCTCTGCAATATCTTCGTCCAAGAGATAGCCTTCGGCTGCCAGTTCCAAGGCAGCGCGGGTCACCTGCTCCAGATAGTCCTCGCGGCCGGCGTAGCGTTCCTCGATGGAGGCCCGCGGGTCGGCGGCGGATTCCCGCGCGGCCTGCGTCACCGGCAATGGCAGAGTCCAACCGGCCAGCCCGCCGGTGATGCCGATGAAGAGGCCGGGGTTGCCGATGCTCTCGTCCCGCAAATTCCAGCCGGTGTATGTCGCCACCGGAACCGTCAGGTCAGGCAGGCGGATACCGCCTCGTTCATTGAAGGACTCATCCAGGTCCGCCACCAGCGCCGGGAACTCTTCTCCTTCCTCGGCGGGCAGTTTCGTGGTGCGCCCCAAGGGCATCTCTGGGCCATAATCTAGCCTTATCGCCCGGGTGGTCTGGGCCGGAACACGCACGCCGGGAAGCTGAGCAAACCTTTCCAGCAATGTATGGGACTCCACCGCTGTGCCATCGGTCAGGCTGGGATGACGGCTGGCAGGAGGCTCCTCCCCCGTGGTGACCCAACGGTCCAAGTTGTCCAGCGCGGCCCTCAGCAGAGGGGCGTAGTCCACGCTGTTGAAGGGAAGCTGTCCGCGTATTCCGTCCGCTAGGCGGACTTCCAGAGGCGGGAAATCGCCCGAACCATGCTGGCAGCCAGCGAAGTGGTAGCGGCGAACCGAGGGCGACTCCGGGGCGTCGGCCAAGGTTTCGAGGTCGGTGTGGATTAGCGCAGCATCGCCGCGCCAATACTCCGCCGAGGTATTGGTGAACATTATCTTGGGCGTTTTGCCTTGCTGCTCCATGGCATCGAGAAGAGAACCCTGAGCGCCGGTTACCGGGTCTGTCTGCGGAGTGTCGGTGAAAGGGAACATCTCCGGGATGATGTAGCAAACGTCCTTGGATGGCTGGCCGAAGCGCAGATTGAACTCTCCGCGCATCCCGCCGGCCACGTGAGGAATGATTCCGTCCAGCGCCGTCCGGTCTTCTTCGTCTTTGTTGAGGCCCGTGTGGATGTACTGGCGCAGAAAACGCCCGCTCTGGGAACGGCCTATGGCGTAGGCGTAGTCAATTGCCCCGGCGAGAGGGTTCCCCGCCGCGGCCGGAGCGTATTTCAGGAAAGCGACCACATCCCGCATAGCTGCGAACCCCAACCCCACTATGCGGCTTACGTTTGTGGTGTAGATCAACTGGTAAATTTTCCCCGGCTCGAACCCGGAAGGCATATAGATATGGCTAGGACGCGGCTCCACGTCTTCATCCTCCACCCGGACGAAAGACCACCGGCTGCGGTCAAGGGTTGCGGCGGGGCTGTTGGGCAAGTCCCGCACGGTAAGCGTCGCCTCCACCTCTTCCGGGTCAGCGGCGGGATTGGCTAGATGCTCCCGATCGGCCAGCAGGAATACTTGAGTCGGCTCGTTGCATTGGAACTGGCTCATTATCTTGCCGGTCAGCGGGCCTTGCGGGCCAACTGCTTCCGGAGCCTGAAGGCCGATGAGGCCGGGAGTAGCCGGGACATCGGCCTGCCATCCGCCCCAGACCACCGTGTAGCCCCGGCGCATCAGGTATCCGTTGCCCGCCTGAAGCGGGGCGGCAGGGTCGGTGGGGATTGGGACGCTGTTGAAGGTCAGGGCGGTTCTCCGCCCCCGGTTCACTACGTCGAACAGAATCCTGCGATTGCCCCGCTCCAGGTTCACTGGCTGGAGCATAGAGAAATCCGATGAAAATTCCACTTTACCGCCAGAATTGCGCGGCGCCAGTTCCAAGTCGGTAATACCCCGATTCCGAGCGTGCAACGGATCCACCTCATAGCGGGCCGTGCCTTCCATCAGATCGTATGCGCCCACGTCGCCGAAAATTTCTCCGGACGCAAAACTGGTGCGACGGGTGATTTCCAATTCTGTAATTGCCAAAACGCCTCCGGTTGGCCTGCGCCTATAGACAGCGGCCACTATATATCTTTCGCCGTTGGTATCCGTCAGGATTTTATCCTCTGAAAGCAGCAGGGGCGGCAGTTCATCGCTCTGGCATCCAGCGGCGCCGACAGATGCCTTCCCGCGGCTTGCAGCCCTGGATATACCGTCCAGAGCCGAGGCAGCGCCGCCCAACCGGGGCCGCGTCTATTCCAAGCGCGGCAGCAGCTCCTCGGAAATTAGCTGCAAGTACTCCAGCTTGGCCGGGAATTCCCGGGGCAAGTTGAGGCTCGCCAGCCCCACATAGTCCAGCCCTTCCTCTTCCTTGCAGCGGTTGATGGTTTCGGCGCAATCTTGGGGGCTGCCGGCGATGGCCCAATCGGTCAGTTCCCTCTGCCCGCCCAATCCGAAGTCTACTGTGGTGTTTTCCTGCATATTGAAGGAGCTGTACATCCCGGCCTTCTTCGCCGCCATTTCTCTAGCCTCGGTGATAGCCGTTTCCCGATCTTTGGCAATGGCGATGGAGCGATGAACGCCTATGCGCCCAGCGGAATCCTTGCCCAGCTCTTCGAGAGCCTCTTTGTACTGACGGGTCAAGAGACCGATGTCTTGCCATCCGGGTTGCGGCCCGAGGATGACCCGGTCGGCAATAGCCGCCGCGCGGCGCACCGCCCCGCGACTCTGTGCCGCAATCCAGACGGGGGGATGCGGCTTCTGCACGGGCGTCAAGCCCAGCTTGGCGTTATGCACCTGCCAGTGTTTTCCATCGTAGTTGACTTCCTCCCCGCTCCACAGCAGCTTCATCAGTTCCAGCGACTCTTCAAAGCGGCTAACCCGGTCTCGGCGGTTAGTGCCGAAAGCGGACAGTTCCGCCACCCGGTAACCGATTCCGGCCCCGAGAATGAACCGGCCGTTGCTGATATGGTCCAGCGTCACCGTCTGCTCGGCCAAGTCCACCGGATTGTGATAAGGAAGCAACAAAACGCCCGTCAGAAGCTTCAAGCCTTCGGCATCGGGGGCAAGACGGGCCAGCGTCTGCATTGGCTGCATCCAAACCGTCGGATGGGATATATAGTGCTGCGGCGCATAAATGACAGAAAATCCCAGCGACTTGGCGCGGCGACACACTTCGGCGGCTTCTTCCACTTGCTGATGCATGGGCCGGTCGGGGTCTTCCATGTAATCCCGTATATAAAGCCCTACTTCCATGGGTAATCTCCCCAATTTATAGCCTGAACTCCTTGATGTTGCCTTTATCCGGCGCCTGCCTCAAAAACCGCCGGTTTCGCAAGGCAGGGTTATTCTTCCGCGGCATAAGCGGCAGACATGAGCATCGGAAAGGAAGTCGGCATCCGCGAAGTCCGCAAAGCGCTCCGGCAAGAATTCACCCATGTGTGATACACAACCCCGTCGGCACTATCGGGCAAAATACTACCCTCCGGTAAGGGTTTGAGGGATTGTCGCCGCGGGCCGCGCCAGTGTCAATCGCGGCGTTCTATCCGGATTACTGCCTTATTATAAGGATTCCCGCGCGCCGGGTTTCAGCCCGGTGAATTGGGGCATCACTTCCTGAGCGAAGAGTTCCAGTCTTTCGGTAGGAATGGGGTCGGGGAATAAGAGGAAGAAGTACGTTATTCCACCGTCTATATAGTGCTCGATTTGCTCGGCGCACCGCTCCGGGCCACCGGCTATAGCCCGCGACAAGGACGCCCGGTAGTCCGCCTCGCTCATGCGCGCTTCATCCGCGCCCCGGGAAACCAACCGGTCAAATTCCGCTTCGCTCTCAGCCACTACAATCCTGGTATTGTGGCTTACCTCAATCTCTGACCAGTCTCGCCCCGCGTTCCGGCAGTGTTCCCCAAGCGCATCCAGGCTCGCCCGGTGCTCATCCAGAGTCATCTCAAAGCCCGCGTTGCATATGTCGGCATACTTGGCCACTGCCCGGAACAGGTGCCTTTCGCCGTGTCCCCCTATCAGGAACGGGGGATGCGGCTTCTGGACGGGCTGGGGAAGGTTCTTCGCCTTGTCCAGCGTATAGTACCGCCCATCGAAAGTAACATCCTCCCCTGTCCATAATCGCTTCATCATCTCAATAGACTCCTCCAGCATACGCACTCGCACGGCAGTGGGCGGGAAATCCAAGCCTGAAGAACGATGGTCCGTCCTGCCTCCGCCGGCGCCAATGCCTACCTCCAGCCTGCCGCCGCTGATTACGTCCAGGGTGGAGGCCATCTTGGCGAATACCGCTGGCGGACGATAAGTATTCGCCAGGGCTAGGGGCGTCAGGCGGATCCGGCTGGTCTCCGCAGCCAGGGCCGCAAGAGTAGTCCAGCATTCCAGAGTAGGAACGTTCAGCAGGTCATACAGAGTCGCCGAATAGTATCCCAGCCGGTCCGCATCCATCCAGATTCGCCGGAGGGACGGGTAGTCATACCCGCCCTGATGTATCCGGACGCTGAACTTGATTTCCTTACTCATAGTCCTATCGCTCATAATCCCTCGGGCTTATTCATAACCCGCCCGCTCTGCCTGGGGATGATGGCAGGGGCATTCGTCCAGGCGTAGGCGGTACATCTTGCAGGCTGGTCAAGTCCAGGGGTGGGATGTCCGTCTGCACCAGCTCCTGAATACCATTGGCCAGCGCGTTATAGCCGTCAAACCAGGAAAACAACTGGCGCCGCCATGACTCCAGCCCACCGCTGGCGTGAAGCTCAAAGGCCGCCTCGCGGCCATCCAGTCCCGACGATACCTGATCCCAGGCGAGCTGCAACAGAGCCGCGCGCTGCAAGGCGGTGTAACCGCCTCCCCCGAAGGCGTCTTCCAGATCAGCGGCCATTTGCGGGTCTGCGAAGTCGGTGTCGGCCGGGGCGTTGACCAGCGAAGAACCGGGCAAACCCCGCAATATCTCGGTCATTCGCTGGCGTACCCTGAGAGTGTTGATTCCGGCGGCGGCCACGTGAATCTGTTTGGGAAGGACATACCCGCTCGCCGTCATTTCCGGCTCCAGTTCTGCTGCCGCCATACAAGTGCGCGTGGTCTGGACATTGACGGTCAGCTCAACCAGTTGCTCAATCGTCTGCGGGTTATCTTTAAGGCCCATAACTTCCGATAGGGCCAGGGCGAGAGCCAGGGTCAGTTCTGCCTTGGCCAACCAGCCATAGCTGTGATGCCAGAGCAGCCAGCACACTAGCGAATGACGCCGGTTCCGGTTCAGCGGCTCCCCGGTGAAAACGCGGGAGCGCGGAACGAAAACGTCGTCCAGCCAGACCATAGAATCCAATTCATCGAATCTGCCGCTCAAAGGCGATAGAAAGGGATTCGCGTGCCTAGATACGGGCCGGCGGGACACCACCCGGAGGCCTCGGGAGTTCACCGGCACAATGAACCACAAGTGCCGCCCGCTGCCCGGCGGCAATTCATCCCTGCCGGTTATCAGCAGGTCTTCCGCAAAGGGGGTGCTGGTGTGCATCTGGATTTTGCCGCTCACCACGATGCCGTCGGCAGATTCGCGGACCAGCCGCAACGGGGCGCGCTGGCTTTCATTCTCCCGAAGTCGCGTTCCTATCAGCGGCCCGCCTCCGGCAAAGGTGAGAAATCTGCCGCTCTTCGACAGCGATTCCAGGTATTCCTCGGCTGTCTCAATCTCCCCGGCGGCATTGTTCAGGCGCTTCAGGGAATTCAGCATCCCCAGGGCAATCAGCGCGCCATAGCCCGGCGTATGGGTCATATTTCCGCCGGTAACGAAATGCACTGCGCTGATGGCCTTCCCCAGACGCCCTAAATCCGCCGGCGTCTTCGGTTGGGTTAGCGCGAGGGGATACCGCTCGCCGTTCCCATCCGGCGGAGTGAGGAGAATATCCCGCCAATCAGGGTCGAAGTGGCGGTCATACCACGCGACATACTCATTCACCATCGCCGATGTCGCCGGGTGGGTCGTAACGTCCGCAACGGCGCCCTCGCCCAATACCCACACGTCGCGCCCGTCGCGCAGACTCTCTTTGTAATCAGCTCCTGTCCGCATACTTCACTGTCCCCAAGTCCCCTGGATCGGATGCGCAATTGTACCCCGCCCCCGCCGGCAGAGATACCCGGCGGCGATGGCGGTATTTTCGGGAGACATTGGGCCTTCAGCCTCATTAGCTCATCCCCATTGGACGGTACAGGTGGATGATACGGAATGCCGCCCTGCTGAAACGCGCCGACGCCGTAAAAGCGATCCGGGGGCAACAAACAGCCTCCAAAAAGCAGAAGCCGCCCAAAGAGGCGGCATTCCAAACAGCAAAGGGGGCTGACAGGGGCTATTTCTGCATCTGTAATGGCGTCCCAGGCAGGATTCGAACCCGCGACCCGCTGCTTAGAAGGCAGCCGCTCTGTCCCCTGAGCTACTGGGACTCGGACATCTCGCAAAGCTGAAGGCGTTGCCCAGCCCTGTACATTTATCTTACAGTAAACCTGTTCCGGCGTGTCAAGAAATGCGCCCCGCTCTATACCATATAATCCGGGTTACGATGCCCTAATCCGGGTTACGATGCCCTGCTCTATTTGCGCCGAGGCGGGGCGTCTGGCAGAATAACCTTCATCCACTCATCCAGGCCCATACCGGAAGGAGTGTTAGCCGATGGCTGACGACCTGCTCAACCTGCAATCTCCCCTCGACGCGCGCTATCTTATCGCTGGCTGGCGGCGTCAATGGTCCGACGGCGGCGAAATATCCAGTGGGTTACCCCGTTATCTCATCGACAAGCTCCAAGCCAGGCGCATCGGATCCATGGGGGCCGACGTCGCCAAGCTGTGCTATCCCTTCCAGGTACCGGGCACCCACGACACCTACCGTCCCCGGGTGTCCTACCGCGACGGGCTTCCCGACACAGATATGCGCCGGGACAACAACTTCTTCGACGCCGGAAACGGCTTGATAATCTTTCTGGGGGAAGAACCGTGGTTCCGGCTGGACGTTTACGCCGATGCCTTCTTCCAGGCAGTGAAGCAATTGGGCGTCCCGCAAACCGTCGCGGTTGAGGGCTACAACGGGGCCGCCCCTCCCGACATGGAGCGCAGCGTAAGTTGCATCTACAGCCAAGCGTCCATGAAACCGGCCATGGACAAGCTGGGAGTCCGATACTCCAACTATGGTTCTCAAGGCCGCAACGGGCCGACCATCGGCATGGCCCTCATCACCGTGGCTCACTTTCAGCACCCGGAATTGGAGATGTTCCGCTTGGGGGCCATGGCCCCGATGTACCCCTTCCTCACTTCCAACAATGACCCGGTGGGCATCAGCCGCGACCATCGCTCCTTTTATGACATTATGCGCCGCATCAACTCCATATTTGGCCTAGACATAGACCTGTCGGAGTTGCTGCGTCTCGGCGAAGCCCAGTCTCAGGAACTAAAGGATACGCTGGAGAAGATAGGTAGCACCAATTCCACGGCCCAGGAGCTGATTGAACGCGCCCGCACCGATTTCAATTATGTCTCCTTTGAGCCGACGGTCGAGCTGGATCCGGCGCTGGACAATTTCCTGGAAGACATCTTGCGCAACGCGCCGGGCGGCGACAACAACTAAACCAGCCCTTCGGACACCGCCGCGGCCTCGATGATCTCCCAGCCTTCCTGGATGCCGGGCACGAAGCTGCGGCAGGCTTCCCCTTTCAGCACAGCCTGCTCCACCTCGTCAGCGCCGGTCACGGACAGGAAAGCGGCCTCGATTTCTTGGGCCAGTGCCGGCTCCAATCCTCGGCCAGCAGTAAAGCAACAGTGGCTGTACGGCGGGCTAGAATAGAAGATGCGCACCTGATCGCGAGGCAAGGCGCCGTCTTCGGCCATATTCTCCATAGTTCGCTGGCTGACCGCACCGGCGTCGAACTCGCCCGACGCCACCCGCTCCACCACGTCGCGCTCGTCCGAGCGTGTCGGCGACCGGCGGTCTTCATAGAAACTAGCGGCGGCAAGGTCTTTAGACGGGTTAATTCCCGCCTCTTTCAGCAAGTAATGCGGCACCAGTCCGGCCTGCTCCGAACTGCGGCGCCCAAAGGCGAAGGTGCGCCCCTTCAGGTCTTCCATCGTTTCGATGCCCGCCCCGGGACGGGCGATGAAATGAGTAGTAAAACCGATGTCCACATCGCGCATGGCGATGACCTGGCAAGGCTCACCCAACAGGCGATTGATTTTGACGTACCCCAGCGGCCCGTTCCAGGCCAAGTCAATCTCCCCCTTCACGAAGGCTTCCACCATCACGTCGTAGTCGGAATACAGCACCCAGTCCAGATGAATGCCCCGCCGCCGGAACAGCGTTTCTAGCCCTTGAAACACCTCCAGGTGCGGTATGGTAGCCGTGCCGCCTAACCTGACCATCGGGGCCCCCTTGCAGGATTCATAGTTACCTGCAATGGTACAATAGCTTTGTCCGGGATGATACACCTCATACCTCACGGTGGAGAAGACGGCTAAACCATAGCCGGGCAACGAGAGAGGGCCATGACGACTACCAGAACGGCAAGGCCAAAGCCGGTGACCGCCGAAGAACTGCTAGAGATGAACAGCCGAGGATTCAAAGGGGAATTGATTCAGGGAGTGCTATCGCAGGTAATGTCTGCCGGAGGACAGCATGGCGAGATTGCGATGTTATTGGGGGCCGCGATGCTGGCAGTTGTCCGTCCCAACCGCTTGGGGAGAGTTACAGGCACGGATTCCGGCGTTTTGCTTGACCGTGGGAACAACGTTGTCCGGGAGCCGGATATAGCCTTTTTCTCGGCCAGCAAATTGCCTCCGGGAGAAGTTATCCATGGATACTATGAAGTTGTTCCTGACCTGGTGGTTGAGATTGCATCGCCCGGTGACACCAACGCTGAGGTCAACGACAGGTGCCGTATGTGGATCAGCTATGGCGCGCTCATGGTGTGGGAGATTCATCCCCAATGGCGTTCAGTATCTCTGCACCGTTCCGGACGGCCCATAGTCATCCTCGAGGATGACGGCATGCTGGACGGAGGCGACGTTCTGCCGGGGTTCAGCATCCCGGTGCGGCACATTTTCGACATATAACCTACTCCTGCGTTCCGGTTACTGTTAATATAACTTGCGCACAAGCAAATTTTCGGAAGTAAGGAGGAGGCCATGGGTTACAAACCCCGAGAACTGGGCCATATCAACATCTACGTCCGCAATGCGGAACGCTCCCGGCTTTGGTACGAAGACCTGCTGGGGTTGCACACCTACGGCGTGAGGCCTGGCCGCGCCGCTTTTATGACGGCGGACATGGGCAATTCCCACGAAATCGCGCTGGTGGAAGTGGGCGATGACGCCCCTGGCCCGCAGAAGGGACAGGTGGGCCTGAACCATATGGCCTGGTATATGGGAAGCCTCGACGACCTGAAGGAACTCTACCACCGCATCAAAGAACGGGACATCGCCATTGAGTCGGTTTCCGACCACGGCCACGCCGTTGGCATCTACATCCGCGACCCGGACGGCAATGGCATCGAGGTCTCCTATGAGATGCCCCGGGAAGAGTGGGGCCACGAGGAAGGCCAGTATATGATTGGCGCCACCGAGAAGGGCCGCCTCCCAGGCCCGTGGGATGAAGAGCCTACCAGGGTACGCTAGGGCCACCCCCTTCCGTTAATGCCTGGCATATGGTTATACATAGACCCCGTGACGGGCCTGCCTCATTTACCGTCACGGGGTAGAAAGGGTTAAGTAATCTAGGTATTGGGATCAGCGGCAGAAGATCGGCCGGGCACAACGATTCCCGTATTGCCATAGGCCAAACTGTTGCCGGACGGTATCTGCGGGGCATATAGATGCCCTGCCCGGAGACTAGCAAAGCCTTCGTAATTACCGCCTACTGCCTGGCCTAGGAGCAAGTCCGGTTACCTTTCGCCGGCACTTGAGGAAGAAACGGAGACTATGAATGATCCGAATATTTACCACCGGGGTGGGACAGCGACCGGGTTCAGCGAGTGCTGGAACACTATGATAATCAGTCGGAAGAAGAGGCGGCTCTGGAAGATGAGATTATCTTGAGATGCTACCGCCGAGACTAGGATGCTTATCCCTAACGAGTTTGTTCCGGTAGTCAGAGCGCTCATATCAGGGGCTGAACGACGAGCTGGTTGACGCCCTGCGCGACCGCAAACCCCTGCCGGAAATGCCCCCGGACGAAGCCGCCCTAGTGGCCTACGCCACCGAGATGTTCAACCATCATCGCGTGAGCGAAGAAACGTCTCAGGCAGCCCTCGACCAGTTCCGCCCTCAGTGGCTTACGGAGCTGATGACCATGATGGGCTACTACACCCTTCTCGTCTATAACGCCAATTCCGGCGAAATTGACCTGCCGGAAGGCGGACCGGAGCCGTTGCTCCCGGTTTAACGCTCCGCCAGTCTCCTTACTCGGTTAGGCAATGGATTCCCGCTTACGCGGGAATGACGGGAGTTAGGCGGGAATGACAGGTATTAAGCCGCCCATATACGATTGGCCGACGGTCCGCCGCGCCGGCGATGACTACGGCCCCGCCCTTAGCGGAGCGAGGTTACCGGCTGCCCGCTGACCGGCCTCCGTCCACCATATAGACGCCGCCCGTGCAGAAGCTGCTATCTTCGCTGGCAAGGAACAGCATCATACGCGCCACTTCCTGCGGGTCTCCATAACGCTGCAAGGGTATGCGATCCGCAAAGGACTGCTTCGCCACCTCGATGGTTACCGCCGAGTCGTCCATCGCGGCCACGCGCATCTCTTCGATGGAACGCATCATGCGCGTCTCGATGGGCGAAGGGTTGACGGTATTGACGCGGATGCCATAGGGAGCGCCTTCCACCGCCGCCACGCGCATCAGACCGATGACGGCGTGCTTGCTGGTGTTGTAGGCTGACATCTCCGGAGTTCCGCTGATGCCTGCGGTAGAGGAAGTGATGACGATGCTGCCGCCGCCTCGCTCCCGCATGGCCGGCACCGCATACTTGATGCCCAGCCAGACACCGCGCACATTCACCGCCATCACCCGGTCGAAGACATCTATTGGGTAATCGGGAATAGGCGACAGCGCGCCCTCGATTCCGGCGTTGGCGAGAAGCGCGTCCACGCCGCCCCAGCGGCTTACGGCGGCGTCTATGTATGCCTGGGTCTCGCCGGGCTGAGTGACATCGGCCACCGTGTAACTCGCCTTATCGTCGCCAATGGACTGAGCCAACTCCCGCAGGGCCTCCTCATCCAAGTCCACCAGCGCAACCTTCGCCCCCTCGTCGGCGAACAATTGCGAAGCAGCCCGGCCAATACCGCCCGTCGCCCCGGTAATTACGGCTACCTTTCCATCCATGCGGGCCATTCTCCACCTCCTTCTCCTTCCTTGCGAGCGCTGCTGGCCCGCTGGCGATGTTTGTACCACCCGTTATGACAGTCCGGCAAGCATCCAACGCGGAGGCAATGGGCCAAAGGCAATGGAAGTAGCAGCGGGTCACTCCGCCAGGCCCAGGCTCGCCAGCATGAATGCGTATTCCTCCGCCACCTCATACAGCCGGTCGTACCTTCCCGATCGGCCGCCGTGCCCCGCTCCCATATTGGTCTTGAGCAATAGCCGGTTGGTGTCCGTTTTCAGAGTACGCAGCTTCGCTACGTACTTGGCCGGCTCCCAATAGGTCACCCTCGGGTCGTTCAGCCCGGCTGTGACCAGTATCGGAGGATAGTCGCGCCGCTCCAGTTGGTCATAAGGGGAGTAGGAGCGAATATACTCAAAAGCGGCCGGGTCTTCGATGGGGTTGCCCCACTCCGGCCACTCGATGGGAGTCAGGGGCAAGGTATCATCCAGCATGGTATTGAGCGCATCCACAAAAGGAACATGGGCGGCGACGGCGCCCCAAAGCTCCGGGGCCTGATTCACTACCGCGCCCATAAGCTGGCCGCCGGCGCTGCCGCCGGCGATGGTGATGCGGCCCTCCGAGCCGTATCCGCGCTGCACCAAATCCCGGGCCACATCCACGAAATCGTTGAAGGTGTTGGTGCGGCGGTCCAGCTTGCCTGCTTCATACCAGTGATACCCCAAGTCGTCGCCTCCGCGAATGTGGGCAATGGCGAAGATAAACCCCCGGTCCAGCAGCGACAGCCGGGTAGTGGAAAAGGACGGCGGGATGGCGAGGCCGTAGGCGCCGTAGCCGTAGAGATACAGGGGCGCGGTTCCGTCTGCCGGCGTTTCCCGGCGCCGCACGACCGATGCCGGAACCACCGCGCCGTCGCGGACGGTGACCAGCTCCCGCTCGGTAATATATTCCGAAGCGTCATAGCCGCTAGGCACCTGCTGCACCTTTCGAGTTTCCAGCTCCCCCGTGTCTACGTGGTAGTCGAACACGGTGGAGGGCGTCACCATCGAGGCATACTCGAGGCGCAAGGTGTCCGTCTGAAACTCGGGGTTAGTGTCCAGCCCAACAGTGTACGCCGACTCGGGGAACTGGATGTATAAGGACTCCCCATCGCGGTCTATCAAACGAACGTGGTCTAGTCCGTCAATGCGTTCCTCCACCGCAATGAAGTCTCGGAACGCCTTGAACGACCGGATATAGTGCTCGTCGGAGGCCTCTACCAGCGGAGTCCAAAACTGCTCTGAAGGGGCATCAGCCGGGGCCGTCGCCAGTCGCGCGTTCTTATGGGTGTCGTTGGTGCGAAGGACGAATCGGTCGCCTTGATGGTCTATCGAGTACTCGTGGCCCGTCCGCCGGGACGACACCAGGATTGGCGCGCCGCCGGGATCCGTTGCCCGTATCAGACGCGCCTCGGAAGTGACGTGGTCGCCGGCGCCAATGACGATATACTCCCTTGATGTAGTAGCTGACAGCCCAACGAAAAATCCGGGATCGGTTTCTTCGTAGACTAGGGAATCTTCTTCCACCGGCCGTCCAAGCCCGTGCCGGCGCACCTGCCACGGCCGCCAGTTGTCGTCTAGAACCGTGTAGAAGAAGGAATCATCATCCGCAGCCCATACCGCGTTTCCTATAGTGCCGCCGATTTCGTCCTCCAGCATCTCCCCGGTGTCCAGGTTCTTAACCACCATCCTGAACCGCTCGGAGCCGTCGGTATCCACGCTATAGGCCAAGCAGGAGCCCCCGTTGCTGACCGAGAAAGAGCCCAAGCGGAAATACTCGGATCCCTCCGCCAGCGCAGGCTCATCCAGAATAGTCTGACAGTCCTCGCCCGGAGCTTCCTTGACGCCAGGGCCGTCGTCCTTCCATCGCCGCCAGACCCGGTACTGGCTGCCCTCCTGATAGCTCCACTGGTAGAGCCAGGCGCCCCGCTTCCACGGCACGCTGGACAAATCCGGTTGCTGGCGCGCCTTTATCTCCTCGAATATGGTATCGGTCAACTCCCGGTGAGCCGACATTACCGCTTCAAAATATTCATTCTCGGCGGCGAGATAGGCCAGTACATCGGCGTCTTCAACAGCGGGGTATTGGGGGTCGCGCAACCAGTGCCATGGGTCCTCAATGGTGACGCCGTGGTGTATGACGCTATGCGGCCTCTGCCCGGCCACGGGCGGCGAGGAAACGGGGGCATCAGAAGCCCCAGGCGTTGCATCGCCTTCAGAGGATTGCGAGGGCGGATGGGTCATTCGAAGCTCCTGATTGCGTCGGGTATTGGCGCGGCACAAGCCCTTTGGGCACGCCGCAGATCAGTGATGGTCGGCCACGATTCGGCCTTCCTTGAGCACCATTCGGTGGTCGCTCAGATTCTCTATATTATCATTATCCAGCGGGTTATCCCCTACCACAATCAGGTCGGCCAGCTTGCCCGCCTCCACCGCCCCGAAATCGGAACCCCGGCCACACAGCTCGGCGCCATTTCTGGTCGCGGCCAGCAGCGTTTGCCAAGTTGTCGCGCCGTCTTTAACCCACAGCCCCATTCCCAGCAAAGCCGAGTCGCGCAGAGGGCAGACGTCCGACCCTAGGGCTATTTTAACCCCGGAGCGCAGAGCCTGCTGAAACCAGTTTCGGTGAGTATCAACCGCCGCTTCGGCCCTCGCCACTAAGTCCGGCTCGAGATTCTTCTGCTTAACCCAGCGCTTCTCCCGCTCGGTGGTGGCCTGCGAGGACGTCAAGTGGGTTATGCCAAGGGCAGGAACGTACCAAGAATCGCCTTCCATGAAAAGCTGTATACATTCCTCGTCCATGATGTAGCCGTGCTCCACGGTGTGGGCGCCCATAACCGGGACGGCCTTCACCGCGTCCGGGTTGGTGGAGTGGGCCATCACCTTGTAGCCGCGCTGTCGGCATAGGGCAAAGACCGCGCTCGGCATAGGGCAATGTAGCCGCGCTGCCGGCATAGGGCAAAGTAGCCGCGCTGTCGGCATAGGGCAATGTAGCCGCGCTGTCCACGGTGTAGCCGCGCTGTCGGCATAGGGCCTTCACCGCGTCCGGGTTGGTGGAGTGGGCCATCACCTTGTAGCCGCGCTGTCGGCATAGGGCAAAGTAGCCGCGCTGTCGGCATAGGGCAAAGACCGCGGCTAATTCTTCTTGCAACAGGAAACTACGAACGTGGCAGTCCCAGAAGGGGCCCATGACTCCGCCCGACAGATTCAGCTTGATGTGGTCAACGCAGTTCTTGATTTGCTCTCGCACGGCGTTAACGAAACCGTAAGGGTCGTCGCACTCGCGGGCGTGGCCGGAGGTCAGGAAGTGCCCGCCGGTAGTAGTAAGAAAATTCCCGCAAGCAAAAACGCGCGGCCCTTCCAATTCGCCGGAGGTGAAGATATTCCGCCAGGCCATGTCCATAAAATGGCCCGCTCCGCCGCTCAATCACCTGCGCGTCCCGGCTGCTGGGGGAGCGGCCGTTGCTGGCGACCTCGCCGATGCGGCCTTCCTCAATGGCAACGATCCTCCGGCAACTGGGGTAGGTTCAACACAGTCAATCAGCGTGGCATTGGTCAGAATCAGACGCATATTTGCCTCTTCATCGGCCATTATATGGGGTGTATTGCTGTTACCGTTGCCAGTCGAGAACGGTTACGCAACGGGCAGGGTCAGATTCCGCCAACACCAGGCGGCGGTATCCGGTGTGGACGTAATCGGCGATGAGCTTGCCCGCCATCGGCCCGCGCCCGAAGCCGGAAGAAGCGAGCCCACTGATTATATAAAGGCCGTCTACTTGGGGGATTTTCCCGATAACCGGTCTGCCGTCCAGGGAGAAAGGCATAAGCCCCGCCCAGACTCGGCTTATGGATAGGCCGCTAAGAAACGGAAGGAGCTCTGCGGTATTCCCGAAATTCACCTCGATTCCGGACGCCTCCGCCGTTTTATCATATCCCGCCGCCTGCCGGTCGCCCCCAAAGATTATTTCCCCATCCCTGGTCTGTCGCCCATACAGGTGCCGGGTGACCCGGCGATTCCCTATATGCGTGAGTTCCGGCGGGGTAGCGTCGTCGTTGCCCGGGCTGCTTCTCCAATGCAGGGGCGACTCCGCAGCGGACAGCGAATGAAACACTCGCGGCGGCAATGGCTCCGTCGCCCACATCTGGCCCCGAACCGGAATGATGGGAATACGCAGCCCTAGCATCTCCCCCAGCGGCCCGCACCAAGCTCCCCCGGCCAGAATCAGTTGCTTGGCGGTGTGGCTTTCATCGCTGCAGACGATACGAAAACCGCCGCCCGTCAGCATTTCAATGGCAGTGGCTTCCCTCCCGGGCAAGACCTGTGCCCCCCGGCGCTCGGCGGCGGCGGCAAAGACGCGGGTAGCCTTCCTAGGGTCGGCCTGCGCCCGCAAGGGAAAGTGAATCGCTCCTTTCAGTTCCGGGTTCAACTCAGGCTCGATGCTCCGCGCTTCGTTTATCGTAAGCAGTTCCGCGGTATACCCCCGCGACTTGAGTAACAGCGCCTGGGCGCGGCCATACTCATACTGTTCCGCGGTCTGAAGGGCCTGAAGAGCGCCGGAGGCCCGGAACTCGATGTCGTAACCTAGCTCCAATTGCAGCATCCTGAAAATCTGGAGACTGCCCATAGTTAGGTAGGATTCCAGGTTGGGTATGTCTCCCCAGCCCAGCGCCCCAATGCCGCCGGCGTTAACCCCAGAGGCTTCGGAGGCGATATCGCCCCGCTCCAGCAGCGTGACGCTGCGCCCATACTCCGCCAAGTGAAAAGCGGCAGACGTTCCCGCAATGCCGCCGCCGATTATCACGACTTCCGAATCTGCCATGTCCGCCGCTCCCTAACTCTCCCGCTACTATAATCGCAGTACAGGCTGGTATTCAACGGCGGATTCCCCACGACAGACTATTAACAGCGTTCCCGCATGATGAATATCCTTCTTGGGTTGTGCGAAGCCCAGCGCCGAAATACACTTTCCGCAACGGCGTCTTTTCCTGATGAACTTGCCGACAAGAAACCAACCCTGAGTCGAGAGTAGCTATGACCACAGAAACCGGACAGCTAACCAGCGGCTTCCAACTAGTGGAAGCGACCATTGACGAGCTTCAGGCCGCCCTCTGCGCTGGCGAAACAACCTGCGTCGCCGTGGTGGAGGAGTACATAGCCCGCGCCCGCGCATACAACGGCGTCGCCAGTATGCTGGTAACCCAGGACGGCGGGTCTGTGGCTCCGGCCACCGGCGCAATTCGCGCTCAAGCTCCGGTTCGGTTTCCTACCGAAACCGTCAAGGCATCGGAAATTCTGCCCGACCTCGACAAGTATCAGGGGCCGCCCCTAGAGTACGGGCGGATGGAGGCCA
Organism: Dehalococcoidia bacterium; assembly: GCA_965199995.1. GTDB lineage: Bacteria > Chloroflexota > Dehalococcoidia > Lucifugimonadales > UBA3495 > VXOI01. The sequence continues at coordinate 1,991,221 of OZ241328.1, forward strand.
CGGCGTCCGACCCTTCCGCTTTCCAGCAGTTCGGCATGATTGTCGGCATCCCCCCCGATTCCTTCCAGGGACGGGCGCAGCTAAACGCTCTGGCCACGCTGAATATCCGGGGCGAGCGCTCGGTCACCTGCCGCGGAGAGTACGACCGGCACCCCTCCCTGGGTCCGTTGCCGGCTGGGGCGCCGCCCGTTTGCGAACACTTCCGCCAATTTCCCGACGCCCTGGAGCGCGCCGCCGAACTGGACGCCGCCTATGGACGCAACCCTGACCTCGAAGCCATGCCGATGTACGGCGTGGTGTTTAGCTTTAAGGACCCCTTCGACACTAAAGATATGCGCTCCACCGGCGGGGGAGACGCGGCCTACGATATTGACTTTCCCGCCCGCGACCACATCTTGGTAGAGCAGTTGCGCAACAAGGGGGCCATCATCTTCGCCAAGGCCGTCAACACCGAGTACAACGGACGAGCCGGCGACCCCGGCGGCAGGCACAGTCCCGATAAGGTGCTGCCGTCGGTGTTGGGCTACCAGCGCAGCACTTGGGGCGGCAACCCGTCCAACGTCTATGACACCAGCCGCGCCGCCTCTCTCGGCTCCAGTTCCGGTTCAGCGGTGTCGGTCAGCGCCAACTTGGTCATGGCCAGCCTGGGCGAGGAAACCCGCGCCTCCACGCGAGGGCCGTCCAATCACAACTCCGTGGCCCTCATTCTGCCCCACAAGGCGATGCTCGGCTTCGACGGTGGAGCCATCGGAGCAGACATTTACTGCGACCGCACCGGCATCCATGCCCGGCGCCTGGGCGACTGCGCCAAGATTCTCGACGCCCTGAAAGACCCGGAAAGCGGTTATTATGATCCTCGCGACCCCTTCACCACGGTTCCTCGCGCTTCTGTCCTGGATACGCCCTATGCCCCCCACGCCCGGGCATCCCTTGACCTGTCCATCCTGAGCTTGTCCCATGGACTGCGCGGCGTCCGAATCGGCGTTATCCGCGAGTCTATGGTCTACGCCCCCGGATCCCAGTCAGAGGAACCGATAGTAACCGCCGTGGCGCAGGAAATCAGCGAAGTATTGACTGGCAGGCTGGGCGCTACTTTGGTGGAATCCTCCGACCCGCTGTGGACGCCCGACCCAGGCATGGAGCAGATGCGGACCGACTTTCGGCGCGCCCTGGCCGTGCTGGTTCCCGTGTTTATGCCCGACCTGCTGTTCCGTCTGAACGCCGCCGGACAGCCTGTGTTCCGCGAGTTTGCGGACACCATCGCCCCCACCGAGTTCGCGCCGGGCAAGGTCTTCGGATCCGGGGATATGGCTCCCATTGACTACATGGTGGAGCTGGCCGAGGGACGCATCGAACCGCCCTCCAATCTGGACATTCCCACGGTACAGGAACAGGAACTGGCAATGTCCTTCCGCTTCCACATCCGCCAATACCTGAGCCGCCGCGCCGCCGACTGGCAGGCCCTGGGCTTCACTGAAACTCTGGCCGACTGGCCCGCCCTGAACGCCCGCTCCAAGTTCTGGGGCGATGACCAGCGCGCCGCTTTCAGAAATTGGGAGGAAGTCTCCGACCCGCGCAACCCGTTGCCCCGTCCCGGTATATCAGGGCGCCAGGGCGTACCGGAGCGCATCATGTTGCGGGAGTTGCTGCGCCGGGTAGACATGATGGTGCTGTACGAGAACCGTCTGGACGCTCTAGTACGACTGCATACGCCGTTTCCGCCGGCCAAGATTGGCGGCGCCCACCAGCAGGGAACCAGTCAGAACATCCGTATGGAATCCTTCTGCGGCCCCAACGCCGGGTTGACCGAGGTGCTGGTGCCGGCGGGATATGTCACTACCGCTTACGACCCGGTTTTTCGGCTCAATGATGACGCGACGCGCTACGTCCCCGTCCCGGGCGATACTCCGACGGTGCTGCCTGAACCCGGGCTGCCATTTTCGCTGGTGTTTCGCGCCGACCCAGGAAGGGAGGATAACCTGCTGCGCATAGCCTCGGCTTACGAGGCCGCATCGCGCCGACGTATTCCTCCGCCCGCCTTCGGGCCGCTGTAAGCAAATAATAAAGGACTATCTTGCAACCCTGATGTGCGGCCCTGCGAAGAGGGCATTAGTCCTTGTCTTCAAACACGCCCTATTCCGACTGTAAGAGTTTCGGGCCTATCTGGTGCTAGTGCACTGATCCGTCCTGGAGCAGCGATTCGATTTCTTGGTCTTTGTGCCCTCCGGCGACGACGGCGTGGGCAGGAAATCCGGTGTACTGGCGCAGCCGGGCCGCGTTGCGCAGAGCGTGGGTAGTGTCGCGGGCATCGACGGTATATGACACTTCGATGGCTACGACATGAAGGCCGTCTCGCTCATCAAAGGCTTCCAGCAATAAATCAGTGCCTAGGATGTCATTGACGTCCAACATGGCGAAGGCTGAGGCAAAGGGAATACCTGCTCATATCCTATTCAGAAATGCCTGAATCAGGCAATTGTATCCGCGCGAGAAACCGCGCTGGCCAGGCCGGGAGAACATCAGTCCCAATATTGCGCCGCCCTGCGAAACCGCGCGCCGCCACCGCATTCCGCTGCCCATCTTCGGCCCGCCGCAAGGTTAGGGGGCAGATAGGAATTCGGCTGATTGGCGCTCGTTTACTGTACCCTTAGTGTCAGCATGGAAGAAAATGCCGTATAGTACCGGCGCATACTTAGGAACCCGTCGGAGGCGGCATGAAATACGACACCATTGTTATCGGCGCCGGGTCCGGGGGCGGCGTGGTGGCGACCCGGCTCAGCGAAGACCCACATCGTTCGGTGCTCCTGCTGGAGGCAGGGCCCGACTACCCCGATTTCGGGCATCTGCCCGAAGAAATCAAGTTCGGCTTCGCATCGGGGGTTGACACCGTCACCACCCACCATAATTGGGAGTTCTACGCCCGCGGCACCGATACCAGCGGAGAACTGCCTATCCCCCGGGGCAAGGTCACTGGCGGCACCAGCGCCATCAACGGTCAAGTATTCCTGCGGGGCGTGCCGGAAGACTATGATTCCTGGGCCGCCGAAGGCAATGACCTCTGGAGTTACCAGAACTTGCTCCATTATTTCCGCAAGATGGAAACCGACACCGAGTTCGGCGGCAGCGACTTTCACAACTCCGACGGCCCCATCGTATGCCGCCGCTTCAGCCAGGCGGAATGGCGGGCGGAACAGATGGCCTTCTACACCGCCTGCCGCAGCCTAGGTTTCGACGACGTGGCCGACTTCAATCACCCTGATGCCACAGGCGTTGGGCCGGTACCGCTGAACAACCCCAACGGCATCCGCCTGAGCACTGCCTTGGGCTACCTGAGCATGGCCCGCCACCGCCTAAACCTTACCATCCGCCCCAACTGCACGGTCCATCGTATCCTTTTCGAGAATGACTCGACAGGCTCACCCCGGGCCACGGGCGTTCAATTGGAATCGGGCGGGGAAACCTTCACGGTCGAGGCGGAGGAGATTGTCCTCAGCGGCGGAACCATCGGTTCGCCTCACATTCTGCTGCTTTCGGGCGTCGGGCCCGCGGACCAGCTTGCAGCCGCCGGCATCCCGCAAATCCACGAGTTGCCCGGCGTGGGTCAGAGCCTGCGCGATCATCCAATCGTGTTCGTTCCCTTCAGGACTAGACCAGGGCATGAGCTTGACCCCCGCGCTCCCCGTCTGCAAGTGGCGGCTCGTTGGACCGCCACGAGCTCTGAGTTCCGCAATGACCTGCAAATCCTTATGGGTTCGATGATTAATCCGCGAATGTACGCAGCCGAAGATGGCGGCGAAGTTCATGGCCTGGGGATGTACACCTTCATCAACTTGGAAGCCGGCACCGGCGAGCTGCGGATAACCTCAGCAGACCCTTACGCGCCGCCATCCATTGATTTCCGGTTCTTTGAGAACGACTTCGACTTGCAGCGCTGCCGGGAAGTCGTCCGTCTTTGCGCCGAGCTGGGCAAACACCCGGCCTTCGACGGCATCATCGAGGAACGTATCCAGCCGTCGGACGCTGAGCTGCAATCCGATGACGAACTCGACGCCTTCCTTCGCCGCAGCGTGGTCAGCGGCCAGCATCTGACCAGCACCTGCAAGATGGGCCCGGCGTCCGACCCGCTGGCCGTGGTTGACCAGCAGGGCCGAGTCCACGGCATCTTGGGCTTGCGCTTGGCCGACGCTTCTATAATGCCCAACTGCGTCCGCGCCAACACCAACTGCACTACGATGATGATTGGCGAGCGCATCGCCGACTTTATCCGGCAAGGCGACTAGCAAGGTTCCGGCCAAAAACAAAGGGCGCAGAGGATTTGGAAATCCTCTGCGCCCTTTTGCTTCCCTTGATTTTCTACCCGCCGCTGCGCACCCAGTCCGCTATTTTCTCCCCGATCATCATCGTGGTGACGTTCGTGTTGGCGCGGATGCAGTCGGGCATGACCGAGGCGTCCACCACTCGCAAGCCCTGAATCCCGTGCACCCGCCCGTGCTGGTCAACCACGGCCAGCGGGTCGGACGCCGGGCCCATCTTGCAGGTGCCGGAAATGTGGTGGCCGGTGGTTCCGTTGCGCCGGATGAAGGCGTCCAGCGCCTCGTCGGTGGTCAGGTCACCGTCGGAGGGACTTATGCGCTCCTGAATATGCTCGGCGAGGGCCGGGTGTTCCGACAAACTCACTATCAGGCGCACTCCCTCCCGCATACGGCGAAGGTCAAACTCTTCGGCAAAGTAGTTGTAGTTTAGAAAGGGCTGCTCATCCGGGTCGGGAGACTGCAAGCGCAGCTCTCCGGCTCCCACGGCCAGGTAAAGCCCCGAGGCGATGCGGAAGCCGATGGGCTCCACGTCCTCGGCGGCGGTGTCGCGAACCCAATCTTCGGTAGCATAGGACAGCACAACGAAAATCATGTCGTTGCGCAGGGGGGAGCCTTCCGCTGTCCAGCTCATCATCATTTGCAAACGGGGGTCATGCTCGTTGAACCTGTGGTCCGATTTCGTCCTGAACGTGACCGGCACAAAGGGATGGTCGCGCAGGTTCTGCCCCACGCCGGGCAGTTCGTACACCACCGGGATTCCCTGGGCCTGTAGCTGATCCGCCGGGCCTACGCCGGAAAGCATCAGAATGTGCGGAGAGCAGACCGGCCCGGCGCTGAGAATAATCTCTTCGCCCTCCACTACGAACCTCTCGCCCCCGCTCTCAATCTCGACGCCGGTGGCCCGGGGCAAGCCTGTCGAACCGCCATCGAAGAGGATGCGCCGCACCAGAGCGCCGGAGCGAATGGTCAAGTTCAGCCGGTGCCTGGCCGGGTCGAGATAGCCCAGCGCGGTGCTCCACCGGATGCCGTTGGGGTTGTTTAGGGGCGAGGGGCCGACGCCCGAGGCTTCCGGATGGTTCTGATCCGGGCTGTCCGGGAACCCGGCGGCCAGAGCCGCATCATAGAACCCCCGCTGCTCGGGCAACAAGTCGGGCCTGGCGAACCGGCGGGCGATGATAGGGCCGTCCGAGTTGTGGAAGTCATCACCTCCGAACTCGGTATCGCTTTCTATCATGCGCAGGAAGGGCAGCACGCTCTGGAAGTTCCACTCGTCATTGCCCAATTCGGCCCAGGCGTCGTAATCCTCCGGCACGCCCCTCAGGAACATCTGTCCATTGATGGCGCTGGAGCCGCCGGTGACCCGGCCTCGGGGAACGCGCATCGGAGGCGCGGTGTCCGTAGCTTTGCCGATGAACTCCCAGTTATGGTCTTTGGTGATTACGTCGGTGGCCGTAGCGAATCCGAATTTCACCTCGTCCGGCAACCGATCGAAGTCGGGATAGTCAGGCCCGGCCTCGATAAGCAATACCGACACGCCGGGGTCTTCCGAGAGCCGGGACGCCATAATAGATCCGGCCGAGCCGGCTCCCAAAACAATATAGTCGTATTTCATAAGTTCTCCCCTACGGATGACGCTAATCACTGCCTTGCCCTGATACTATCGGCAGGGTAAATCGCTGTCAAACCGGTATTCTTGTCTGCGAAAAGGAAATTGGCCCTGGCCTGCGGGTTGCTTCTATCCCCTTTCCTGAATCGCGCGCCAGACCCGTTCGGGCTTTAAGGGTATATCCAGGTCATTGATGCCCTTAAGAGACAGCGCATCCGCCACGGCGTTTGCGATGGCGGGAACGGCAGCGATGGTCGGCGTTTCTCCCATACCCTTCACTCCCAACGGATTGAAGGGACTGGGCGTTTCCATAAATTGGACGGTAAAGTCGGGAAGATGCTTGGCCAGCGGCATGGCGTAGTCCATGAAGCTGCCGGTGAGGAGCGGCCCGTTGCCGTCCCACACGGCTTCCTCCATCATGGCTGCGCCGATTCCCTGAGCCAGACCCCCATGCACTTGCCCATGCACCACCATGGGGTTGACCAGCGTTCCGAAGTCGTTGACCGAATAGAAGTCCAGCAACTGCACTACCCCGTTGTCCGGATCCACCCGCACTACCGCCACATTGGCGCTGTAAGGGAAGGTATATCCTTCCGGCTCCCAGTACACGCTGGCTTCCAGACCGCGCTCCGTACCCTCGGGCATGGGCTGCGGCCCTGCGGACATAGCCGCCACGTCGCGCCAGGTGACGTAGCGGCCGGGTATGTCCTCAGCGAAGAAACTACCCTTTCGCAGTTCCACATACTGCGGCTCCGTGCGAAGCAACGCGGCGGCCATTCTTAAGGCTTTTTCCCTCACTTGACGGCTGGCGGTCACGACAGCGGACCCACCCACCACCACAGAGCGGCTGGCCCGGGTTCCAGTGCCCTGGGCTATCAAAGCAGTGTCGCCGTATATCACGCTGACGTCTTCCAAGGGGACTGCCAGCTCATCGGCGGCAATTTGCGCGAAAGTAGTCTCGTGGGCCTGTCCGTGGGGCGACGAGCCGGTGTACACGGTGACGCGCCCGGAGGTGTCCACTTGTACGGTGGACGTTTCGTACCCCGGTCGGACGCTCAGGGAGCCGGCCGGCCCGAAACCAGAGGCGTCCACCGTAGTGGCGATGCCAATTCCTAGCAGCTCGCCCCTCTCTCGCAGGCGGGTCTGCTCTTCCCTGAGTCCGGCGTAATCCGCCAGGCTCAAGGCCATATCCAGACCGCGATGGTAGTCGCCGCTGTCGTGCACGCGCCCCGTAGGCGTGCGATAGGGAAAGGCGCCGGCGGGAATGAGGTTCCGACGGCGCACCTCCGCCGGGTCCAGTCCCAGCGCCTGCGCGATGCCGTCCATCACACGCTCGGCGGCATAGGCGGTGGCGTGCTGGCCGTAACCACGATAGGGGCCAACGCTCATCTTGTTGGTATAGGCCCCGAACACTGTCCATTCCAGATTCTCCACGGTGTAGGCCCCGGCCGCGCCCGACGGCGTCAGCGTCTCGGCCACCCCGTGGGTGCCTCCGAAACAATACGCTCCCATATCGGTGTAATACTGCGTCCGCAGGGCCAGCAGCTTGCCATCGCTACGATAGGCCGCCTCTACGTACTGCACCTCTCCGCGGCCATGAATAGTGGATGTGAATTCCTCCTGCCGCTCCTCCACCCAGCGCACCGGACGGTTCAGGCGCATAGCCAGCACCGCAGCCATGATAGTTTCGGGATAGGTGTCGATCTTCGCGCCGAAGCCGCCTCCCACATCGCGGGATAGCACCCGTATCCGGTTCTCGGCCATCCCCAGCACCCCGGCCGTAGCCCGGCGCTCCATATGCGGGGCTTGGGTTGACAGCCACAGAGTCAGATCCCCGGTGCCGCGCTCGTAGCTGGCGGTCACCGCCCGCGGCTCCATCGCGTTGGGAACCAGGCGCGGCTCCACCAGCCGCAGCGACAGCGCGCCGACGGCGCCGGCGAAGGCCGCCTCCGGGTCTCCCACGGTGCGGGAGCTGGTTACGCAGAGGTTGGTTCCCAAATCCTCATGGATTACGGGCGCGCCGTCCTCCAAGGCCCGCTCCGGGTCCACCACGGCAGAGAGCGGTTCATAGTCAATCTCGATAAGCTCCAGCGCGTCGCGGGCGATGTAGGCATCCAGGGCCACCACCACCGCCACCGGCTCGCCCTCGTACTTGGCAACATCCGCCGCCATCGGCCACCGGCTCACAACTTTCATATGCTCGCGGACACCGGCCACCGGAAGCTGGGCCTCGCAGAGGGCGTTGAACTCCGCGCCCGTCATCACCGCCAGCACCCCCGGCAACGCCAGCGCAGGGCTGACGTCTATCCGGCGTATTCGAGCATGGGCGTGGGGGCTGCGAAGGACCATCATCTCCGCGGCATCTCGCGGCTGAATATCTGCGGCATACCGTCCTTCCCCCTGAATCAACCGGAAGTCCTCTTTTCGCCGCACCGACGCGCCCACCAGCTTGTCATTGGCATTCCTTTCTGAAAGCTCCACTTGGCGCCTCCTGCTTTTCGACTTCCCATCTCCGAATCTTGCCTGATAATAACCTATCCGGCCAAAGAATGACGGTATGCCCGCGGCGACTCTATAATGGAACTAAACCCGCTGCATACATTGGGGATTTCGGCAGAATTCCGAAACGGCGAAGAGGGAATATATGGCTACCTTTGGAGACCTAGAAAGAGCCTTGGCCGACCTTTATCCCTATCGCTGGGCCATCGGCGCTGCCGTGCTGGTTCTCATTGCGGCGTTCCTGGCCTTCGCCTGGTGGCGCGGATGGCATCTCGTCGCTTGGCGGTTCCGAAAGCCCCTGACTATTGGGGCGGTGCCGGTACTGGCCGCGACTTTGTGGCTGGGCTGGTCGCTGGGGTCGCCCCTGTTCACCAACGTAACCGTTGACGAGGCGTTTCCCTTCGCGGCAACGGCAACAGTCCCCGAAGGAATGGAGCGGGAGGAAGTCGAAGAAGTTCTGTCCGGCTTTTCCAAGGTGGATACCCCGGTGATGGAATCCATGCCCGCCCCGGCCGCCATAGATGTCTCTGCAGTTATGGCGGCGGAAATGATGGCCGAAGAAAATGCGCCGGTGGTGATGACTCAGGCGCAAAGGAGCGGCTTGGAAGAAGGCATGGCTATGGCGATGAAAGCCATCGAGGCCGACAGCATGGAGGAAGCAGCGGCGATGACCGAAGAAGCCGTCTCGATGATGGAGGGAGCCGTCGAACAGTCGGAGATGATGGCCCAGCCCGCGGCAGCCAGTCAAGTGCAGGCGGTGGCCCGGGGCAGCTTCAAGGACGCCGACGCCTTCCACCGGGGCAGCGGCACCGCCACTATCTACCGCACTCCCGACGGCTCCGAAGTTTTGCGGCTGGAAGACCTGAACGTAACCAACGGCCCAGCCCTTCACGTCGTCCTCTCAACTCATCCCGACCCGGAGCGGTCGGAGCAGGTGAAGCAGGCGGGCTACGCAGACCTCGGCGACCTGAAAGGCAACCGGGGCAACCAGAACTACCCCATACCGGCGGGCGTAGACACCTCCATCCACAAGAGCGTAGTCATCTATTGCTATCCCTTCGCGGTGGTCTTCAGCGTCGCCACGCTGGAAGGTTAGGCAGGGTTACTCCCACCATTCTGGATTGTGCGGGAATCGTGGCAATCCTTGCCTATGACCATGATGATGGCTGATAATGCGCCAAACCATAACGCAACCGGGACGGAGGGCGAAGAAGTCATGTCCAAAGTAAACATGATTCATCACGTCAACATCCAGATTACCAACCGGGAGCAGACGCGAGAGTGGTACGAAAAGGTGCTGGGGGCCGAGTTTCTTGACCGCGGTCCAGCGCTCAACCGGCGGATGCTTCAGCTACGCATCGGCAACGGCGAGATACACACCACCGAGGTTGATGAAGTGGTCTTCATCCCTCGGGTTCACTTCGCCATTGAGGTAGACGACTGGGACGCCGCGCTGGCTAACCTGGACCGGATGGGAGTTTCCTACTCGCGTTCGGCGGGCGGCGCCTTTATGGGCACGGGCGGCGAAGACCCCTATCAAGGGCGCCGCGAAGACACCAACGAGCACTACACCTACATCTCCGACCCCGACGGAAACCTGATTGAGCTGGTTTACCATCCGCTGGGGCTAGAGAGTACCGAGGGCGACTCAATTCCCTTGCGCCGCGACACCGCCAACCCCAAGTGGACGCAGATACCCGGATTCGTGGAAGAGGCGTACCGGGAAGCGGAAGTAACGGTTTAGTAGGATAGACAAATCATCTTTCAGTTAAGATGACAAACGGGGCAGTTCTATCGCGAACTGCCCCGTTCACTATATATCTCCATATGCGCCAACGTTCCCGCAGAGTCCCGGAGATTACCACGCAAATCTGCCACCGTCACTCCTGCTTGGGCGGGAATCCAGCGGCTTCGGCCTATTCGACTCCCCGCGCATAGAAGCACCCAAATTTCCATTCCCCGATGCCCGTCACCCGGCCGCCCCGGCGTCGTGGAGAGCCTGCCACACCTTTTCCGGCGTTAGCGGCGTGTCTATGTGTTTCACCCCCGCGGAAGACAGCGCGTCCATCACAGCGTTGGCGATGGCTACGGGGGCGGCCAGCGTCGGCAACTCTCCGATTCCCTTGACGCCTAGAGCGGTGATGGGCGACAGCGTTTCCAGAGTGCTGTCGAGGTCAAAGTCGGGCAGGTCTATGGATTTGGGCAGAACATAGTCCATCAGGCTGCCGCTGAGAGGCTGTCCGGCGGCGTCGTACACCATGCCCTCCCAGAGGGCCTGTCCAATGCCTTGGGCGATGGCGCCGTGGATCTGCCCATCATAGAGCATCGGGTTGATGACCCTGCCCGAGTCGTGCACTCCGGTGTATTGCAGAATCTTGATAGCCCCGTTCTCTCGCGACACCTCCACCACGGCTACATGAGAACCGAAGGCGTAAGGGCTTCTCCTCAGCGTGTTGGAGCCGGAGAGATCCACCCCCGGCTCTTCGCCCGGCGGCAGCAGCTCTTCGTTGTGGGCCGCAGCCGCCAGTTGCGCAAACGGCACGCTGCGGGACGGATTGTTGCGGTTGACGGCCCGGCCCTCGGCCAATTCGACGTCCCCCGGCGAGCAATCCAGCAGGTGGCTGGCCACAGCAGCGAGCTTTTCTCGCGCTTCCTGCACTACATTGTACAGCACGGTGCCGCCGGCAATTACGCCCCGGCTGGCGGAGGTGCCGCCGCCCGCGGGCAGGATGTCGGAGTCACTGTGGCGCACCCGCACGTCGCCGGGCGCGATTCCTAGTTGGTCTGCGACTACCTGGGCAAAGATGGTCTCCGTACCTTGGCCGTGGGGAGATATGCCTGTGTGAACCTCCACGTCCCCGTCCGGGCCGACGATGCACCGGGCGTGTTCCTCCAAAAAGGTAACCTTGGCCCCGGAACCCTTCACCACCGTAGCGATACCCACTCCTATGAGCGCCTCGTCGCTCTCCGACTGTCGGCGCGAACGCTCCCGCCATTCATCGTAGCCGGATATTTCCAGGGATCTGTCAAAAGCCTCGGCATATTCGCCCGAGTCGTAGATGATGCCCGTGGGGGTTTCATAGGGAAAGGCGCCGGCAGGTATGAAGTTGCGGCGCCGGACCTCGGCCGGGTCAAGGCCAAGCTCCCGGGCCACCAGGTCCACTGCGCGCTCCATGCAAAAGGCCGCTTCGGGGCCGCCGGCGCCGCGATAGGCGCCGGTCACCGACTTGTTGGTGGTCACTCCCACCACCTCCACCGACATAGCGGGAGTGCGGTAAGGGCCCGTCAGCCGGTGGCTGGTGAGGATAGGCACCGTGGGGGTGGACATGAAGAAGTAGGCTCCCAAATCGGCGGTGACTTTCACGCGAATGCCCAACAGCGTCCCGTCGCTCTGCGCCGCCGCCTCCATATCAATGCTGTGGCCGCGACCGTGGAAACACAGCATATTTTCTTGTCGGCTCTCCACCCACTTGATGGGGCGTCCCGTCTTCATAGCCAGGTAGGGAATCGCCAACTCTTCCGGGAAGAAACAGCCTTTCTCCCCGAATCCGCCGCCCACGTCGGGGCAGGCCACCCGCACCGAATCCAAAGGCCGCTCCAGCAGATGCGCGAGATGCTCGCGGATCTCGTGGGGGTGCTGCGTAGAGTCCCACACTGTCAACAGGTCGGCTTCGGCGTCGTACTCGGCTAGCAGGCCTCGCGGTTCCATGGGCGCCGGAGCCACCCGTTGCACGTCAAACCGCTGAGAGATGACGCAGTCGGCTTCGGCGAAAGCGGTGTCCAGGTCGCCGCCGGCGTTCACTGTGCGAAGCGCCACATTGCTGCCGAACTCCTCGTGAATTACCGGGGATCCCTCGCCCGCCGCCTCTCGCGAGTCAATGACCGCCGGTAGAATCTCATAGTCAACGGCAACCAGCTCAACCGCGTCTTCGGCGGTATAAATATTCTCGGCCAGCACGATGGCAACCGGCTGACCGGCATAGCAGGCTTTGTCCACCGCCAGCGCCGGGTGCCGGGGCGGGCGCAGCTCGTCGGCGTCCGCCGATTCCCGGGTAGGCAGTTGAGCGATTTCCGGCATATCCTGCGCCGTTACCACTGCCGCCACTCCCGCCAGAGCCAACGCCGCCGACGCGTCTATGCCGCGAATTCGGGCGTGGCCGTGGGGGCTGCGCATAATCAGCGCGTGCAGCATCCCGGGGCGCGTCATGTCGTCCACGAAAGAGGACTGCCCAGTGAGCAGGCGATGGTCCTCAAAGCGCTTGATGGACTGCCCGGTGTACGTCGTCATCGCTGCCCTCCGCAATCAATGGTGGAATATGCGGCAATAATACCACGTGGGCGCGCGCAAGAATCCCGCCGGCCTTTGAGGGGGAGGCCGCACTAAAATGGGTGGTAACTTGAAGTCCGGGGGTAACTTGAAGTCCGGGGGTAACTTGAAGTCCGGGGGTAACTTGAAGTCCGGGGGTAACTTGAAGTCCGGGGGTAACTTGAAGTCCGGGGGTAACTTGAAGTCCGGGGGTAACTTGAAGTCCGGGGGTAACTTGAAGTCCGGGGGTAACTTGAAGTCCGGGGGTAACTTGAAGTCCGGGGGTAACTTGAAGTCCGGGGGTAACTTGAAGTCCGGGGGTAACTTGAAGTCCGGGGGTAACTTGAAGTCCGGGGGTAACTTGAAGTCCGGGGGTAACTTGAAGTCCGGGGGTAACTTGAAGTCCGGGGGTAACTTGAAGTCCGGGGGTAACTTGAAGTCCGGGGGTAACTTGAAGTCCGGGGGTAACTTGAAGTCCGGGGGTAACTTGAAGTCCGGGGGTAACTTGAAGTCCGGGGGTAACTTGAAGTCCGGGGGTAACTTGAAGTCCGGGGGTAACTTGAAGTCCGGGGGTAACTTGAAGTCCGGGGGTAACTTGAAGTCCGGGGGTAACTTGAAGTCCGGGGGTAACTTGAAGTCCGGGGGTAACTTGAAGTCCGGGGGTAACTTGAAGTCCGGGGGTAACTTGAAGTCCGGGGGTAACTTGAAGTCCGGGGGTAACTTGAAGTCCGGGGGTAACTTGAAGTCCGGGGGTAATAGTCCGGGGGTAACTTGAAGTCCGGGGGTAACTTGAAGTCCGGGGGTAACTTGAAGTCCGGGGGTAACTTGAAGTCCGGGGGTAACTTGAAGTCCGGGGGTAACTTGAAGTCCGGGGGTAACTTGAAGTCCGGGGGTAACTTGAAGTCCGGGGGTAACTTGAAGTCCGGGGGTAACTTGAAGTCCGGGGGTAACTTGAAGTCCGGGGGTAACTTGAAGTCCGGGGGTAACTTGAAGTCCGGGGGTAAGAGGAGTAAAACAAAATAACCGGATATGTTCTCGTCTTTCCGCGGAACCGGACACCGCTTTTAACGCATACCCTTACCAGGGCCAGGAATTAAGGATGCGCCGATGGATATAGCCCTTGCAGTCCTGCCCTGGGTTTTGCCTCCGCTGCTCGGAGCCATCATCGGCTATGTGACCAACCGCATCGCCATAAAGATGCTCTTCCGCCCCCTGAACCCCAAACGGATTCTGGGCGTGCGCGTTCCGCTTACCCCCGGCGTTATCCCCCGCAACCGTTTCGACCTAGCACGCACCATCGGGCGCATGGTGTCGGAGCAGCTCCTTTCCCCCAAGTCTATCCGGGAGCAACTGGACACGCCCGAGTTTCGCGACAGCCTCAAGAACTGGATTGGAGAACGCCGCCGCTCCCTGATGCAACGGCCCATCAGCCTGCCGGGGGGCAACGGACATCCCGAAGCCGGTGGCGTAAAGCAAGGCGCCGTCTTCGCCTTTCCGGAAGAATTGCTGGATGAGCTGCTGGCTGCCCTCCTCAAGTCCCCCCAGTGCGCCCGTATGGTGCAGTCTCTGGCAGCACAGGTGACCGGCGAAGTGGGCGGCAAGCGCATCTCGCAAATCACCAGCTCCGAGCAACTGGCCGCCTTTGTTCACGGCAACGTTCTCCCCTCCTTGAGAAACGAGACCCTAAGCAGCACTGCGTCCGAATTTGTCAACAACTGGGTGCGGGACCAGCTCAACCAGAACAAGCGGCTCAAAGAATATCTCACGCCGGAAAACCTGGAGGCGGTACAGGCCCTCATCCGCAACAATCTGCCCACCGCCACCTGGCTGATATTCAACTGGCTTCGGCAGCCGGATATGTCGGACAAGCTGGTCAAGATAGGCCAGGACTTGGTAGAGGAAACGGTGAGCCATCAATCCCTGATGACCAGGCTCATCCTGAGCATCAGCGGAAAGAAAGACGAAGCCATCCGGGATATGCCCAACATCATCACCAAGGTAATAGACGACGCCGAAGAAGTCCTAAAAACCCCAGAAATGCAGGATCTGATTGCCGATGCCGTTGGCGTCACGCTAGAACGCATTTCCGGCCGGCGCATAAAGTGGCTCATCGGCCCCAATGAGCAAACCCTCTACTGGATGGCCGACCGGGCGACCCGGGGGGCGTTCACCGCTCTGTCCGAGACCTCCGAATCCAGCGTGCGGGAGGCCGCCGAGCGGTTCTACGCCGACAATTCGCAAACTACCCTGGGGGAGATGGCCGAGCGCACTCTCGGCCTGCGGACGGCGGCGGTATCGGACTTGACCGCCGGCCTGATTCTGAACTACCTCGCCGACCAGGCAACCCCCGGAAACATCCGCAAAGCCGCCCGTCAGCTAGGCGCAGCCGAGGACGCCGACGGCCCTTCAGTTACTCTGGGGTCCCTGATTCCCTTGCCGGATGAGACGGCGGATCGTCTGGACGGATACCTGGCCGACCAGACCATCGGGTTCATGAGCGAGCAGCTGCCGGAACTGAGCAAAATCTTCGACCTTGAAACCTTGGTCACCAACCGCATCAACTCTTTCGGCGTGAGAGAAGTTGAAGAGTTGGTGCTGTCCATATCGGGCCGCCACCTCCGCTGGATTAACTGGTTCGGCGCGGGCCTGGGCGCAATCATCGGCTTGATACAACTGGCCGTGAATCCCCCTTTGTAGTCTGCTGTTGCTCTCATTTCAGGGGAGTCGCATTTAAATACAACCCGGCCATTATGGCGGAAAGCTGGGTATCAGACCGTGGAAGATGCCTGAGTGAGGAGGGATGCCGCCGGGTTCAGTTCATGAATTCTCGCTCCCCGCTTTCACAGGGGCCAGCGCAGGAATGGCGGCGGCAGCCGGTAATGTCGGGTATTAAGCCGCTTAAAGGCGATAAACTTGCGCTCATTTCGTATTCTATTGACAGCATCGCGCGCTAATCATAGGATTATCATAGAATATCAGGCGGACAATATCAGGCGGAGAAGGCTACTCTTTTCCCCTATTTATCAAGACCCAAGTTGGAGGAGGGTCTCACATGCCCGACAAAGAACAAATCGCATTGATGGGCCATCTTATGCGCCGCGCCGGCTTCGGGGCATCCCACGAAGAACTGGCGGCTCGCGCCGACAAGGGGTACGAGGCGACCGTTGAGGAACTGCTTCACCCCGAAGAGCAGGAAGCCGTAGACATCGAGATGCTCTACCGGTTTCTGCCAGGGTACGAAGGTGCCCTAGGCCCGCCCCTGAACCAGGCCGAGTGGGTCTACCGCATGGTTAACACCCAACGGCCTCTGGAAGAAAAGATGGCCCTGTTCTGGCACCAGCTTTTCGCCACCGGCAATTCCAAGGTGGACAACCCGCCGGAACTTACCCAGCAGATTGCCATGTTCCGCGAGCATGGCCTGGGCAGCTTCCGCAATCTGCTGGTGGAACTGGCCAAGAATCCGGCCATGATTTTCTGGCTGGACAACAACGGTAACCATATGGGCGCCATCAACGAAAACTGGGGCAGGGAGTTGCTGGAACTGTTCTCCATGGGCGTGGGGAACTACTCCGAGGACGACATCAAAGAGGCGTCCCGCGCCTTCACCGGCTGGACCATCGGACCGAAGATTCCCCGCAACCCCTTGGGCCGCTTCTACTGGAACTTCGAGTACCGTCCGGAAGACCACGACGACGGCCAGAAGACCTTTCTCGGCCAGACCGGAGCCTTCAATGGCGATGATATTATTGACATCGTGGTGAAGCAGCCGGCCACTGCCCGCTTCCTATCCCGCCACCTGTACAATTTCTTTGTGGCCGACGAGCCTCAGGTGCCGAGCTGGAACATCACCCCACCCAACGACCCAGCCGCCATCGAAGAGCTGATAGACGCCTACAACCGCACCGACGGCGATATCCGCGAGATTCTGCGGACGCTGTTCAACTCCGATTTCTTCAAGGCTGCGCGCTATTCGCGGGTCAAAAGCCCCGCCGAACTGGTCATCGGAACCGCCCGGCTGGCCGGCAACTACCACGGCCCGCGCCCCGGCTTCAACCAGCTCGCCTTCGAGTGCGCCTATCAAGGCCAGGAACTGCTGAACCCTCCCAGCGTGGAAAGCTGGCACACCGGAGCGGAGTGGATTGACGGCGGCGCCCTGGTGCGCCGGGTCAACTTCGCCGCCGGGCTGCTGGGCGACACGTCTCTCCCCGGGGTGCAGTCCATCATCGCCAGCCTGCGCCAACAAGGGACGATGACCCCGATGCAGTTGGTTGAGGCCTGCCTCGAACTGTCCGGGCCGGTGGAAGTCAGCGAATCCACCCACTCCGAACTCCTGGAACAGGCCCGCCAGGGCGGCGACATCGCTTGGGACAGCGCCGACGCGGAACGCCGCGTTGGCATGATTATGGCCCTGATTGCTGCCTCCCGCGATTTCCAGTTCGCCTAACGCTGATTATCTGAATCAGGACTTTCAGGATTACCAGGATTTTTAGGATTGAGAATTTCCTAATAAATCCTTAAATCCGGTAAATCCTGATTCAGACAAATGAACGAAAAACTAGCCGTACCCATATCCCAATGCCAGATACGGGGGAGCATGATGACTACTACCAAGAAAGACCCGGTGCTGGTAGTTCTGCAAATGACCGGCGCTAATGACTACCTGAATACCATCATTCCCTACACTAATGGCCACTACCGCGACGCCCGCCCCAAGGTCGGCATTCCAGAAGACCAGGTATTGCCCATCGATGGAGAACTGGCCTTCAACCCCAACATGGGCCCCATCAAGAAGTTGTACGATGAAGGCAAGGTCGCCATCATCCACGGCATCGGATACGAAAACTCGCCCCGCTCGCACTTCCGCTCCATGGACATCTGGCACACCTGCGAGCCAGACATCGTGGGCACTGAGGGTTGGGCCGGGCGTGTCATCCGAGACCTCGACCCCAATAGCGAAAATGTGCTGAAGGGCGTTAACTTCGGCCAGGGTCTGCCCCGCGCGTTGGCTCTGCGGGGAGTGCCGGTTACTTCGGTCTCCAGCCTCGCATCCTACGGAGTGCTTTCCAGCGTCCCCGGAGTCGCGGCTGAGGCCGAGCGCAACCAGATACTGGACCGTTTCGCCCGGATGTATGCCCCGGCCATTGGCGCCGGCGAAGTCATGGATTATCTGGGCCAAACCGGCCGCGACGCCCTGCAAGGGGCAGACATTATCCGCTCCGCCCCGGAAAAGTATTCTTCCACCGTGGAGTACGCCGAAACCCCCATCGCCAAGTACCTGCGCGACATCGCTCAGGTGTACCTGGCCGATTTGGGCACGCAGATCTTCTATACCCAGCACGGCAGCTTTGACAGCCACTTCAACCAGCCGCCGATGCACACCAAGCTCTGGATAGATATGTCCAGCGCCATCAGCGACTTCTTCGACGACATGAAGGAGCATGACGCCGGCGACAATCTGATTATGATGCTGTTCACCGAGTTCGGCCGCCGAGTGAAGGACAACGGCACCGGCACCGATCATGGAGCAGGCGGCGCGGCCTTCGTCATCGGCAATCAGGTCAAAGGCGGAATGTACAGCGTTTATCCGTCGCTGAAGCCCGAAGACCTGACCCAGGGCGACCTGGCCCCCAACTACGACTTCCGCGGCTTCTACTCCACCATCATCGAACGCTGGCTGGGCCTCGACCCGGTCCCCATCGTCGGCGGCAAATTCGAGCAGATGGATTTCGTGTAAACCACCAAACCGGGGAAACAATACACAGAGACCGCAGGGATTTTCGCTAAATAATCTCCGGGGCTTTGCGGGCTCTGTGTTTAACTATATTGGGGGTGCAACAATGCTGACGACAGTGGCCGCAGGCAGGGTGTTCGATTACAGCTACTGCCTGGGAATGTACGGTATGTCGGGGCAAGGATTCTGGACGCCGCAGGATATGGCGCTGGGCAGCAACGGTATCGTGTACGTTATCAACCGGGGCGCCGAAGAACTGGGGCAGCGCATTACCCGCGTTACCCTAGACCACCAATTCCTCGGGCAATTCGGAGCCTACGGTCGGGGCGGTGGGCAGTTCGTCTGGCCCCGCTCTATCGCGCTGGACAACGACGGCAATGTCTTCGCTACCGATGATTTCCTCAACCGCGTTTCCATATTCGACCCGGAAGGCGCATTCATCTCGAGCTGGGGCGAGGCGGGCAGTGGCGCGGGCCAGCTCAACGGCCCTGCAGGCATCGCCTTCGACGCCGACGGCAATGTGGTTATCGTAGACAGCATGAACCACCGCGTTCAGCGCTTTGCCCACGACGGCGAGTATCTGGGCGGCTTCGGCAGCCACGGCAGCGGCGACGGTGAGTTCGATCTGCCCTGGGGCCTCACCATAGACGCCAGCGGCGCGATTTATGTCGCCGACTGGAGGAACAAGCGAGTGCAGAAGTTCGATGCCGACGGCAATCTGTTGCTCAAGTTCGAGGCGGCAGCCTCCGGAGTCGGCGCCCTGGCAGGCCCCACTGGCGTGGCCGTAGACTCTGAGGGGGACGTTTATGTTGCCGACTGGGGCGCCCATCTGTTGCAGGCGTACGCCTCCGACGGGCGCTTCATCACGTCGCTGGTGGGCGACGCGCAACAGCCCTCGCCCTGGACGCAAACCTACATCGACGCCAACCCCGACATCGTCAAGGCCCGCCGCCGGGTGAACCTGGAGCCGGAATGGCGCTTCCGACGCCCCGTCGCGGTCAAGGTGGACGGCAACGACAGCATCTACGTGCTGGAAGCTGCCCGCCACCGCCTTCAAGTCTACGACAAGGTGAAGGACTACGAGGAACACCCGCTGAACCTGTGATGCGGGCGGGAAATAGCAGGACTTGGCGTGGAATGGCGGCGTCTTTGACGTCGCCATTGTTTTTCGAGGGACAACCGGGCTGAAATCCCCAAGACTCTGCGGCTACCTCAACGACGATAACGCCCACACTCGCTCTTGTTGTAGAATAGCCCGACAATACCTAACCGGACGGGGCTATGAACGAAAGACGCGAGCGGATAACTCATGTGTTCGCCGGTAATCCCATGAACCGGGGCGAGGTGGAGCGCCGGGATGAGGAATGGCTGACTGCCCAAGCCAGTGCCCCGGCCAGCAGAATGCTACCCATGTGGCAGCTAAATGTGCCGGTGTCCTCCGAGCACGCTTTGAGCTGGCTTGGGGTTGACGACCTGCGCCGGCTGAAGGTGGACTACCAGCCCATCTTCCTGGGGCTGCTGGACGGAGTATCCCATTTCGTGGTTGACGTGTCGTCCGCCGACCGCAGCGCCATCGAGCAGGACGGTCTGACCTTCGAGGACGCCCGCACCACCGCAGAATACCTGAGCGCCCCAGAATCCGGCATTGTGGCCCAAGCGCGGGCGCAACTGAGCTGGCACGGGCGCCACGGATTCTGCGCCGTCTGCGGACGGCCTACCCGCATTGCCCGAGGCGGTCAGGTGCGCCGCTGTTCCCCGCGAGAAGAGGGCGGTTGCGGCACCGAGCATTACCCGCGCACCGACCCCGTGATCATCACCGTGGTGCATAACGGAGACCGCTGCCTGCTGGGGCAGTCTCGAGGCCGGCTGGTAGCCATGCGCCGCTATTCGGCTCTGGCAGGATTTATGGACCAGGGTGAGTCCATCGAAGAAGCGGTAGCCCGCGAGGTTATGGAAGAAGCCGGCATCCAGGTTGGCGCAGTCCGCTATCATTCGTCTCAGCCGTGGCCCTTCCCGTCCTCCCTGATGATTGGCTGCCACGCCGACGCCGCCACCACCGACATCGCCTTCGACCCCGAAGAAATGACCGATGTGCAATGGTTCTCCCGCGATGAGGTTCTGCTGGCGCTGGAGGAAAGGAGCGAGGTTCTGGCAATCCCGGGGCCGACCGCCATCGCGCACCATCTCATCCACGCCTGGGCCACCGGCGAAGCAGAGTAAGAGAATCCATTTATACGAAGAGCGGGCATAGAGATATGCAAAGAGCGCGGAGATATGCGTCATGACTCCGACGACCCTGGCCATTTCCCCGGCCACATCCGTTGTCCTAGCAGAGGATTTCCCGCAGCGCATATGCGTGGAAGGGTGCTCGGCCGCAGTAGATAGAGTGCATCTCCGATTGCGGGAAGAGTCGAGGATAAACGGGCTATGAGCTATTTGTGCGAAGTTAATTGTCAGTGCAAGTAAGTTTCCGCGCATCCGGAGGACTGTTCTGCTCCAAGTTGGGAAGTGGGGGCAAAACACTGACTGCGCCCTCCATCACTGCTGGAGGGAAGATGCGAACAGTCACTAAGTACCTCTGGGGCAGCGCGCACCCTAGCATTAATGCCCCAGAATCGCCCTCGTTCTGGAGAGATGGGTAATCAGGAGAATCCGGACTGAGGCGGTAGAAAGACAGAGTATATGCTACCTAGCTTTCGTGCCTAATATGACGGAGATGCTGCGACTGGCAGTCTCTATGGATGTTAATAAGATCATTAATGCCTTCCCGGAGCGGACTGCCACGCGACATTGGAACAAAAGGAATACTCGCTATTTCGCTCACTTCTGTGGGGACTCGGAGGTGCGTGATGAAGGTTGACTACGATGTGGAAGTAGACGTTTTGAGCTGGAATACCGGTATGCGGCCAGCGACTTCCGCGGCACTGCTGGACGACACCAATATAGTTGTTGACCTTGCGGAAGCCGACGGGCATAACATCGTGGGGCTTGCCGTTATGGGGGCATCGAAGTATCTCCCTATGAGGAAGAGATACGCCCCTGAAACAGATACGCTGCTTCAGGGCAAAAAGAACACCAGGCCCTACCTTAATTACGGAGCACAGCGACTTTATCGGGGATTGGCAAGTGGATGACGAACCGGATAGCTTCATGGACCCAGTTGGGTTATTGATTCGCAACGCCTTAAAGCATCTTGCTCCAGGGACTGCCAACTACACTCTCAAAACATCAGGAGGCTAAATGAAGTACGACGTTGTTGTCATCGGAGGCGGTTCCGCCGGTTCGGTGGTCGCGTCCCGTCTGTCGGAGAACCCGAACCTGTCCGTCCTTCTGCTGGAGGCCGGGCCGGACTATCCAGACCCGGAGAATCTGCCCGACGATATTCGCCTAGGGCACACCCGCACCGCCGAAGCCCCGGACTCCAAGCATAACTGGGCCTTGACCGGCATCCTTTCCGAGGAACAGGGGCCGGCCCATGTGGCTCAGGGCAAGGTCATCGGCGGCGGCGGTTCCATTAACGGCCAAGTGTTCCTGCGCGGCCTCCCTGAAGATTTCGAGCTGTGGGTCGGGCAGGGCGCCCGCGAGTGGTCTTATTTGGACGTGCTTCCCTACTACCGTAAGATGGAGACCGACCTGGACATCCAGGACGACTTCCACGGCACCGACGGGCCGCTGCCCATCACCCGCAGGAACAACGCCGGCAACTGGCCGGCCATCCAGAAAGTCTTCCACGACGCCTGCCTGGAAGCGGGACACGGAACCGCCGCCGACATGAACGGCCCCGACCACCTGGGCGTCACCCTGGTGCCAATGAACAACATGAACGGCGTCCGGATGAGCACCGCCCTTACCCACCTTAGCCCGGCCCGCCACCGCCTGAACCTGACCGTTCGCGGCGAAGTGTTCGTGCGCCGCCTCTTGTTCGAGGATAACCGGGCCGTTGCGGTTGAAGCGGAGAGCGGCGGCGAAACCTTCATCGTCGAGGCCGAAAAAATAGTGCTGTCGGCCGGGGCGCTCAAGACGCCCCACATCCTGATGCTGTCGGGCGTTGGCCCCCGCGACCAACTGGAACAGTTCGGCGTCCCAATGGTACTGGAGGCCCCGGGCGTTGGGCAAAATCTGTGGAATCACGCCATCACCACCATCTCCTACAAGGTCAAGGAGGGCGTAGCCCTAGCCGCCGACAACCTCGGCACCCGCATCGCCTTGCGCTATACCGCCGAGGGGTCGCCCCACGTAAGCGACATGATGATGACCACCAGCTCGGTGTTTAACGCCCTCACCGGCGAGGTGATGGACGACGGCACCGCTCGGGTCTCCTGCGTCCTGGAATTGCCCGAAGGGTCCGGCTGGGTCCGGCTGGCGTCCTCCGACCCGGCGGTTCAACCTTCCTTCAATTACCGCTATTTCGAGCATCCGGAGGACCTCCGGCGGCTACGCGACGGCGTGCGTATGGCCGCCGCCATGCTGGAGACCGAGGCTTACAGCGGCATCTGCGAGGGGCGGCTGTCCCCCACCGACGATGTGCTGAACGACGACGGCCAGCTCGACCTCTGGATGAAGCGCACCGTCAGCTCGGCCCGCCACGTTTCCGGCACCTGCAAGATTGGACTGGACGATGACCCTAGGGCAGTGGTGGACCAGCATTGCAAGGTGCGCGGCATCGAAGGCGTCTGGATTGCCGACTCCTCGGTGATTCCCAAAGTACCGCGAGCGAACACCAACGCCACCGCTATTATGATCGGCGAAAGGGTGGCCGGCTGGCTATCCTGAGTTGATAGTTGCCGTAATCCTCGCCTTTCTTTCAGCCTGCGGTTTCGCCTCAGGCAGCGTCCTGATGCGCGTCGGGACGCAATATGTGCCGCCGCCCGCCGCCACCTTCTTCACTGTGCTGGTGGGCGCGGTGCTTATTACCAGCATCGCCTTCGCCGTCAACTTCGACGAAATCAAATCGCTGCCCTTGGAGGTCTATGGCTGGGTAACCGCCATGGGCATCTTGGGTTATTGTGTCGCCCGCGTGCTGCACAACTGGGCCTTACGAATGGTGGGCGCCACCCGCGCAGTGCCGATGATTTCGTTGCAGCCTTTAATGGCCTTCGCCATCGGCTTCCTGATCCTGGGCGAGCGTCCCAACCTGCTGGTGACCATCGGCACGCCTATCGTAGTGGGCGGGATTCTGTTGGTGGTGATGCCCCGCCGTCCATCGAAAAGCTCCGGCCAAACTCAGACTAGCCCGTCGGGGCAGATTGAAGTCCGAAAGCTGGGCTACCTCCTGGCCATCGGCGGGTCAATGGCCTTCGTCACGAGAGACGCCATCAGCCGCCACGTATTAGGCTCCCTGGCCTTGGCCCCACCCTTCGTGATGTCTGGGTTCGCCCTGGTCTTCGGCGGGGCGATACTTTTCGCCTTTATCCATCGCAGCGTCATCAACAGCCTGCGGAACCTGCCCCTGCGCTATGTCGGCATCTGCTGCCTGGCCGGGCTGTTGCAAGGGCTGGCTGTGGCCTCCCTGTTCCACGCCCTCAGCCGCGCTCCGGTCACCATCGTCACGCCCATCTACGCCAGCCAGCCCATCATCGCGCTGGTGCTGGCGTCGCTGTTTCTGCGGCAGTTGGAGTCGGTGGACTGGCTGCTTGCCGTCGGCACATTTCTTAGCGTAGCCGGGGTCGTATTGGTAATCTTGGGCGCGACAATGTAGTATGCAACTTTCGTCGCTTGCCTGCCCTACCTGCCTCCAACTCCGTCGTTCTCGCGAAGCTCGTCCTCGGGAAAATGGGGGGGCGGGAACCCACAAAGAAAAATCTAACACCGGAGGAATGATATGCCCGTTGGAGTAGTTGTACCCCTGCCCGCGTATACCCTCGACCCGGCGTTCATCGCCAAGAAGGCGGAAGACTTGGGGTTCGAGTCCATCTGGTATCACGAGCACCCCATCCTGCCCGTCAACAGCTCGTCGCCTTTCCCGGCCACTGGCGGCGAAATTCCGTGGACTTACCGCCACTTCTCGGAGCCATATATCTCGCTGGCTATGGCCGCCGCGGTCACCAGCAAGATAAAGCTGTGCACCGGCATCACCCTCGTGCCGGAACGCAACCCTCTGATTCTGGCGAAGGAGATTTCCGTCCTCGACCGCCACAGCAACGGGCGGTTCGTCTTTGGCATCGGCGCGGGCTGGAACCGCGAAGAAACGGAGATGATGGGCGGCAACTTCGACCATCGCTGGACGCAAACGCGGGAAGCCGTCCTCGCTCTCAAGGAACTGTGGACGAAGGAAGAAGCCGAATTTCACGGCCAATACTACGACTTTCCGCCGGTGTATATGTACCCCAAGCCAGTACAGCAGCCGCACCCGCCCGTCCTGTTGGGTGGAATGGCCCGCAACGTGTTGCAGCGAGTGGCCCGCTGGGGCGACGGCTGGCTGCCCAACCGCGTAACTCCCCAGCAGATAGAGGACAGCCGCAAGATATTGGACGTTCTGGCCGATGAGCGGGGCCGGGACCCCGAGGCACTGACCATCTCGGTCTTCGGTCAGCCACCGGGAACCACCCGCCAGCAGGTTGATGATTTCCTCAACGCCGGCGCCATCCGCGTGTCGGTCTGGCCCACCCACTGCGACACCGAGCAGGAGATGGACAACCAACTTGAGCAGATGGCCGAAGAACTGCTCCGCTAGACCGGATTTCTCCTATCCCGCCGCTTCTGGTTTCCAACTTACTAGGGAAACCAGAAGCGGCGTCTTCCGTCTTCCCACAGCCCAGCAAAACAAGGGGGGACCGTAGCGGCCGTTAAGTCTTCTTTTCCGCCCCACTGCCACTCTCGCGAGGCTCGTTCCCGGGAAAACGGGGAGCGGGAATCTATTCACCGTCCCTCAGCACTCCGCAAAATAAGTTCTCGCCGCAACCGTCGCCGTCGCCGGGAACGGGGATGCGTTCTGCCTCGAAGCCCGCTCCTTCCAGCAGGGCCATCCAGGCAACGATAGGGAACAAGCCGGTAACGTGGATGTCGCGCTCCACCCGCTGCGTACCGTTTTCGTTAATGGTGTAGGTGAAGTGGGACTCCACGACCGTATCGGCCGGGTCAGGGTCGTAGACAGTCTCCTGAGTCTCCACCTCCACGTTGCCCCGCCTCGTTGACCAGCTCAGCTCCATCCCGGGAGTGAAAGTGTCGCTGACCAAGTCGGGCGCCACAATCAGCAGTCCGCCGGGCCGCAGGTGGAAACGGGCCGTGGCGAAAGCGGCTCGAAGGTCGTCTTCGGTCAGCATATAGCTGATGGCGTCGTGGATTAGCACAGCGTCGAAAGTCTGCCCAGGCAGCCTGAAGGTTCGCATATCCCCTAGGTGATGCTCGACGGTGGGATTCAGTTGCCGGGAAAGCTCCAACATCTTGGGAGAGATGTCCACCGCTGTCGCGTCAAACTCGGCCGTCAGATGCGACAGATTATGTCCGCCACCGACGCCCAACTCCAGCAGCCGGAGCCTGCCTTCGCCGAGATACCATCGCAACGCCCTCCGCCAGTGCACGGCCTCAACGGCGTAATCTTCGGGTGGACTGATGGTCGGCCAAAGATAAGCAAGCTCGTTATATAGCATCACGTCCTGCACCGCCGCCGTCAGCCTCCGTCCACTTCAACTACGCAGTCGCAGATAACCGCGATGTCGCCGGGCAGGGCGGCCATGCCCGGAGCGGAGCGCGCGTGGTAACCCCGCTCGCCGTAAAGGGCTATGAACAGGTCCGACGCCCCGTCCACCACTGCCGCCTGCCCGGTGAAAGACGGCGCGCTGTTAACCATACCCACGACCTTCAGGATGCGAGACACCCGGTCCAGGTCGCTCAGCTCGGCCTTCATGCGGGACAGCAGATTCAGGGCGACCCATCGCGCCGCCTCATAGCCCTGCTCGGCCGTCAACTCCGCTCCCACTTTACCGGTAATCCGTTCGCCGGTGGCCAGCCGGGAACCGACTCCCGACAGCCACATAATGTTGCCGCTTCGAGTCAGAGGCAAGTAGTGTCCCGCCGGGTCGGGCGGGGGCGGCAGTTCGTAGCCCAGATCAGACAGCTTCGCTTCAACCACTGTCATAGCTTATCCTCGCAAATTCTTGCTTCAACGGAAATGATAGAAACCTTCCCAGCTACTGCAGGGACTCGCGGATGCACTCCTCCAGAAGCTGGAAGGCGCGCCCGGCGAAGACCCACATATTGGCCTCGCGGTCCGGGTCGCCGGTCTCGATGGTGATGACCTTCTCGACAGGCCCGGTAACGGCGACACAGGCGTGGCCGTAGTTGTCGCCGTAGCGGTTGCCCGTGGGGCCGCTGGCGCCCGTCTCGGCCAGGCCCCAGGTGGTGTCGAGCGCCTGGCGGGTAGTGCGGGCGTTCAGCAGAGCATAGGGTTCCGAGCTAGCCCGAAGACCTTCCATCGCTTCGTCGGGAACCTGAAGCAGACCTTTCTGCGAGACGCGGGTGTAGATAATGCTGCCCCCGACGTAGTAGGCCGACGCGCCGGGGATGGCCACCAAAGCCGCGGAAATCAGTCCTCCGCAGGAAGATTCGGCCACACTGATGCTCTGCCCGGTCTCTTTCAGCAGGGCGCCCACCGACGCCGCAATTTCGCTTAGCTCCGACATATTCGCTACCTCTCAGACACAGTATTGGAATCCTGCCCATCATTATCCCGCAAAAAGGATACGGGCGAAACACCGGGAATTCATCGGCGTTGCTTGGCGCGCTCGAATTATGCTTCCTCGCCTCCCGAAATTCCCGCGAAGCTTGTCCCCGGGAAAGAGGGGAGCGAGAACCCCTACGCCTGCATCGCCGGAGTACTTCAGCGCCTCTGGCAGTATGGTAAACTGCCGTATATCCCACGGTGCGCCGCACCCCTGCGGCCCGTAACGCAGTGGAGGGAAGGGTTGGTCGATAACTTGATAACCGACGAGGTACGCGCCCTCGTCGGAACGGAAACGCCGCCGGAACGGAACCGGTTCGCCATTAGCGAGGAGATGATTTACGACCTGGCCGACGCCACCGAAGATCCGAACCCGCTTTACATTGACCGGCATTCCGCCGGGGCCAGCAGGTTCGGAGGCATAATCTGCCTTCCCCTGGCGACGTGGAAGGACATCACCCCTCCCATCGGCTACTTTGGCGCAGGACAAGAATCCCATTTCGAGGTGCCGCTGCCCTTCAACAGCTACGGCCTGAACGGGGGAAGCGACTGGCAATTCCTCCGTCCGCCCTACGTAGGAAGCTGGATCACGCGGCAGTTCAAGATACTGGACATCTTTCAGAAGCAGGGCCGCTCCGGGCCGTTGGTGTTCGTGGAGCGGTTGGAGACGCAGACCGACCAAGAGAACCGGGTGATATTGCTGGCCCGGCGGGTGAGCATACACCGGGCTCTCGACCAGGACGCTTCAGAGCCGCAGCCGGGCGCGACGGTAGCCAGCGAGCTACAGACGGTTAACTTGTCGCCGCCCGGGCCGGGCGAGGAAGTGCCCCGGCCCCAGGCGTCCGACCGGCCGCAGCTCTACTTCGAGGATGTCTCCGAGGGAATGAGCTTGCCGCCGGTAGTCAAGGGGCCACTGACAACTACGCATCTGGTGAGGTGGGCGGCGGCCAACGGTAACTACGCGCGCATTCACTGGGACTTGCCCTTCGCCCAGATGCAGCAGGGACTGGAAAATGTGGTGGTCAACGGTTCGCTGAAGAACCAGTACCTAGGGCAACTGCTGGTGGACTTCGCCGGTCAGGGCGGCTGGTTGCGGCGCTTCTACGTTCAGCACCGAGGCATGGACTATCCCGGCGATGTGTTGACGGCCAACGGCCTAGTCACCGGACTGCGAGAGGTGGACGGAATAGGCCACGCCGATTGCACATTCACACTGACAAACAGCCGGGGCCACCAGACCGCTTCGGGCGTGGGAACGGTGGCCCTGCCCCGCCGCGGCCAGCAATTGCCGCTGGTCTGGCAGCCGGAGGAGTAAAGGTGCTGGACGGACTGCGGGTGCTGGATTTGGGCCCGGGCGTTGCCCCGTCCTTCTGCGCCAAGCTGCTGGCCGACTACGGCGCTAAGGTCATCAAAGTGGAGCCGCCGGGAACCGGCGACCCAGCCCGGCGCGCAGGCCCGTTCGCGGGCGACGGCCCGCACCCGGAAACGAGCATACCTTTCCTGTATCTGAACACCGGCAAGCGCGGCGTCACGCTGGATTACTCCACGGAATCAGGCCACGCCCTGCTCCGCAAGCTGCTCGACGGCGCCGACGCGCTGGTGGAGGGATTCGCGCCGTCGCAATCCGAGGAATCGGCAATCAGCTACGCGGCCCTGTCCAAGTCGCACCCCCGTCTGGTAGTAACCTCGGTCACTCCCTTCGGTCAGGATGGGCCTTACCGCGATTTTCAGGCTACCGACATCATCACCTGCGCTATGAGCGGGCTGATGTATCACTCCGGCGACTCCGACCGAGAGCCGCTGCGAAATGCGCTGGACCAGTCGCTGTATGTGGCCGGGGCCAACGCCGCAGCCGCTACGCTGGTCGCTCTTTTCGCCCGCCTGGCTTCGGGAGAAGGACAGCGCGTAGACGTATCCGTATCGGAGTGTTTCGCCGCCCACCTGGTACAGCCGGTTCCTTACTACAACTACATGGGGGCCACCAAGGGCAGACGCCCGGTGCGCGGCTCCGGGTTCGAGGAGCTGATGCCCGCCCGCGACGGCTATGTAGTGCCGTCGGTGCAAGGCTCTCAGCCTTGGCAGACCGTTGCCGACCTTGTCGGGCTGGAAGAACTGCACGACCCTCGCTTCGCTTCCGGCGCCGGACGCATCGCCAACGGCGAGGAACTGAAGGCCCTGCTCATCGAAGGGCTGGCTCAGTGGGACCGGCTGCCTCTGTTCATCGCCTCAGGAGAACGCCGACTGGTCTTCGGTATGGCGCAAGACGCCGGTGACCTGACCGCCTGCCCCCATCTGGAGGCGCGGGGATTCTTCCGGGAAGGGGATCATCCCGTAGCCGGGCGGGCAGCATACGCCGGTATGGGGGCTAGGCTGTTGCAATCGGAGGGCGCCAGAATCGTCGAGCGTCCGACGAAAGCGCTGTCGCCCGCGCCGCTACTAGGCCAGCACAATACGGAAGTGTTCGGCGACGAGTTGGGTTATGGCAGCGACGAGCTGACTGCGCTGCGGTACGCGGGGGTGATATGAACCTAGCGCCTCTGCAAAATATTCGCGTTGTTGACTTGAGCCGGGTCTTCGCCATGCCTTTCGCAGGGGCGAATCTGGCGGACCTCGGGGCCGAAGTTATCAAGATAGACCCTTGCCAGGCTCAGTTTATGGAAACTACCCGCACCATCACCGGCCCCTTCCCAGACAACGAGCCCGGACAGTTGTGGTGGGAACAGGGCGGCACCTTCCAGACGCTGAACCGGGGCAAGCGAAGCCTGACCCTCGACCTGCGCTCGGAAGAGGCCCAAAGCATCGTGAAGGAACTGGTGTCCGTCAGCGACATTGTGCTGGAGAATTTCACTCCCCGCGTGATGGCCCGATTCGGACTAGACTACGCATCGTTGCGGACGGTGAAGCCGGACCTCATCATGGTGTCTAACACCGGCTACGGACACAGCGGGCCGTGGAGCAACTTCGGAGCCATGGCCTCGGCCCTGGAACCCACCCACGGCACAGGAGCCTTCATGGGCTACCTGGGGGACGGCAGCTCAGGCAGGCTTGAGGACGGAGACGTGCCCAACAAGGTTGGCAACTCTTATACCGACTTTCTGGCTACTTGGACTGCGCTGCTGTCGGTGATGGCCGCGCTGCTCCATCGCGCCAAGACCGGACGCGGAACGTGGGTTGACTTGGCAATGTACCAGAACGGCGCAGCCTTTGTCGGCGAAGGGTTGCTGGCGTATTCCTTCAACGGCCAGCGGGTTCGGCGAATGGGCAATCGCCACTCAGCCATGGCGCCCCACGGTTGCTATCCGTGCCTGGGCGAAGATCAGTGGGTAACCATTGCAGTTCGGGACGATGCGGACTGGCAGTCTTTCTGCCAAGCCACCGAGGCGCCTTATTTGGGAAATGATACTCGGTACTCGACAGCCCCGAACAGGCTGAAGCGCCAGGATGCTCTGGACGCCATCGTTGCGGAATGGACCGGCCAGCGCACCGCGTATGAGGTAATGGACATTCTTCAGGGCGCGGGCGTGCCGGCCGGGCCGGTGTTGACGGCCAGACAGGCACTGGCCGACCCCCACTTCCGGCAGCGGGGGTTCTTCGAGAAGGTTGCTCACCCGGCCCAGACCAAGTTAGGGACGAAGGAGTACATCGGTCGCGGATGGAAATTCTCGGGAAGCAAAGCCGGCGTCGGGGGGCCAGCACCGTTGCTGGGCGAAGCCAACGACTACGCTCTGCGAGAACTTCTGGGGCTCTCGGCAGAACGAAGGGAAACGCTTTCAGAACAGGAAGTGACCGGAGTTGCGCCCATCGGCGGGCGGGCGCCATCGCAGGTGCCGCTGGCGACTCAGGTAGAGTTGGGCTGGGTTGCCGCCTTCGACCCGGACTTTAAAGGGCAAGCCGACGGATAAACCGGACCTCCGCTCAAGGTGTCTAGGGCGAGGATTCCCGCTTCGTAGGGAATGAAGGCCGAAGCGGGAATGACGGTTACCCAGATATTGGCCGTTGGGCGTTCGGAAAGGCCGTCAAGCGCAATAGCGCGCTCCCGGTTGTCAGTCGCGGAAATGGGGCATGACCTGTTCTGCGAAAAGTTTCAGCGACTTCGCCGTTTTTTCTTTCGACATTAGGCCGCGGTTGGTGAGCATCAGGTTACGGATACCGGAATCCCGCATCTGGGCTATCTGCTCGGCCACCCGCTTCGGGCTTCCGATGATATTCTCCGAAGCCTCGGGGTTCGGGGTATCGGCATAGCCTTCGCGGTTCATCGGCGGAGTCTGGCGCTCCATGGGATATTCTGCGGGGTTCCATTGAGTGCGGTAGTCCTCCATACGGGCAAAAGCGTCGTACTGAGCGGGCAGAAATTCCTCAAAGGCCTGGTCATCGGTGTCTGCCAGGTGCATCTCCCGCCAAACCCACCCTTGGTCTAGGTTGCGCTCGATTACAGCTTCATCGTGACCGGCTTCTTCCATAGCCTCACGGTAGACGCGGATGCTGGCGGCGGTGGCGTTAGTGGAGCGGCCTCGCAACAGGACAGGGCGGCCAATGCGGCCCATCTCGCGGATGGACTCGGGGTTGATGCAGGCTCGAGCCAAGCGCGGATGGGGCTTCTGGTAAGGGCGGGGGCGTACCATCGGGAAGGATACCTGGTAGTGCTTACCCTTGAATTTGAGATTGTCGGTAGTCCACGCCTTGACAAGCAGTTCCTCGGCCTCTTCCATTTGCTCTGCGCCCAGCTCCGGGTTAGAACCAAAACCGACATATTCGTAGGCGTTGTAGTTGGAGCCCTTAGCCGTTCCAACTATCAGGCGGCCTTGGCACAAGTTGTCCAGCAGCGCGGTTTGGATAGCCACCCGCACCGGGTTGTGCAACGGAAGCTCCAAGATGCCGAACCCCAGCTCGATACGGCTGGTCTTGACGGCCACTGCGCTCGCGAATACCAGTGGGTCTCCGTATACGCACTCTCCAGTAAAATAGTGCTCGGCGATCCAGATAGCATCAAATCCCAGCGCCTCGACCAGCTCAGCTTCAGCCAAGCATTCCTGTATCGCCTCTTCGTCGCAGGAATCGTCAAATTTCATCGGGTAGAAGAAGTGGCCAAAGCGCATCGTACCTCCATGTTGTATTCCGAAAATAACCGGGCCGCTGTTTCTTCGCCGAGTCCCCCAGCCGGCCCGGCATAAACTGGCCGCCATCCCCGCTCCCCCCTCGCGTTCCCGACCTCTCATTCATTCCCGAATCCCGCAAACATTCCCGCGCAAGCGGGAACCCAAACCGAGGCCAGATATGAACGCGCTTGATCCGAAACTAAGAGGAAGCACCGCCTTAAACGGCCTAGCCGTCTACCTTGGGGATGACTTCTTCAACCAGGACATCCATTGAGTCCAGTAATTGTTGCAGGCTGCCAGAGCCATTGAAGTTTATCTGAAACTCCTCGAGGTCCGCCTCTTGCCGGTAACGCTTCATGTCGGAGGCAACCTGCTCGGGCGTTCCTTGCCCGATGGGGCGGTTGCCCGCGGAGCTGGAGCTGCCGGTAATGTTGCTGAAGTTCACTCGAAAACTCATGCGGGAACGAGGCGGCTCCTTACCCATACCGGCGGAAACGTCGCGCAGATATGCCTGATTAGCGATGAATTCCGGCAAGGGCGTGGGGGTAGGTTGCCATACCTCGGCGTAACGGGCGGCGCGGCGCAGGGACGGCTCGCCCGACCCGCCAATCCAAATGGGAGGATGCGGCTGCTGCACTGGCTTGGGGTTGACGTGCATGGCGTCGAAGGTGAAGAACCGTCCGTGGAAACTCGTGGGACCAGGCTCCCAGCAGGCTTTCCAAAGCCGCAGATATTCATTGGTGCGGGAGCCGCGCTCGCGGAAGGGAACGCCGAGAGCGTCATATTCGGCTTTGCTCCAGCCCGCCCCAATTCCGGCAATGGCACGCCCGCCTGACATCTGGTCCAGCGTCGCTATCATCTTGGCGGTAACAATAGGATTCCGGTAGGGCATTATCAGCACCGACGTTCCCAACATTATCGAGGAAGTCCGCGCGGCCACATAGGAGAGCGCCATCAGGGGGTCATACACGTTGCGCCACGGTTCGCTGCGGGGAGAATCGTCAACGATAACGTGGTCGTTGACGAATAAGACGTCGAAGCCCAGGCTCTCGGCTTTGCAAGCCGTCTGCACAATGGCTTCGGTAGTGGCCAGAAAGCCAAGATAGTCTGCGTTGGGAAGCCGGAAAGAATAAAGCACCATATTGCCTCCCTCAGTCAGAGCTGAACGATAGTTATGATATTGCTATCGGCAACTTGGCACAATGAGGGCAGCTTCGACGGCGCCTTAAATACCCCTTGCCGATCCCCGATTCCATCGCCTGACTTCGTTTTTATACTCCATCGCCTTCCCTTACCGTGCGTCCTAGAGCAGACTGCCGCCGATTAACGCGCTCGTGGCCGCGGGAAAGAAAACCTAGGCCCGGAGCATTACAGGAACTGTGAATATGTTGTCGCGGATCCAAGCGGTCCACTGGTATCGAATCACGGAGCGCGGCATCTCCCCGGAATGATATTGCCGGAACGCCCCCCATAGACTAACCCTGTTCGAGGACGCATCGAAGCTAACATCTCTAAAGGGCGTCCTTGACTTTCTTCAGGAAGTCCTCCCCTCCTATTCGGAGCAGTCCCCAAGCGGAAACTGTAACGAAGTTAGCCCCTTGCTTGACGAAATCAGCCACCCCCGCTGTGTCGGCGGGATTGTTGCCGCCAACTCCGCAGGCCTTGCCTCCCGCCCGAACCCGGGGTATCACCTCGCTCATCACCCGGCGCACTTCTGCAGTTCCCGGGTTGCCCATGCTCTGCCCTAGGTCTGAAGCCGCGACATGGAGAACGTCGGCCCCGGCAACCTGGAGAATGTCGTCCAGGTTACTCACGGCTTCAATATCTTCCACCATGGGAATCACCAGCACCTGAGAGTTAACCCAGGAAGTCCCCTCCTCCCTGGCGACGCCGATACCGTAGTTCTGAGCGCGTCCGCCGCCCATTCCCCGATAGCCGTCGGGATAGTATCGGGCCGCTCTAGCTATGGCCGCTGCCTGCTCTCCGGTATTCACGTGAGGCACGATTATCCCTTGCAGCCCGCGGTCCAGGTAGCGCAGTATAGTCGCGTCGGCATGGTCGGAAATGCGAGCTATGGGGGTAATGCCGAAGGACTCTGCGGCGCGAACCATATGCTCCACCTGGTCCAAATCCGACGGCCCATGTTCACAGTCAATCATCACGAAGTCGTAACCGAGAGCTCCGAAAATTTCCACCATGTCCGGAGCGTAGCGCGTGATAATGGTGCCGAACACGACGCCGCCCTCCTCAAGCTTGGCCTTGGTGGTGTTAGTGCGCATTACCTTTCCCCTTATCCGAAATCAGCCTGAACTGCCCTATGCCGCGACAGCGCGACCTCACAACGAGCCGTCAATCACCATATCCAGAAGCGCCGGCTTGCCGGAGGCCATGGCCCGCTCCACGGCGGGCTTAATCTGAGCCGGATCGGTGATGCGCTCGCCATGCACGCCCATGCTGTTGGCGATGGCGGCCATGTCAAAGGGCGTGGCGAAGTCGGAGTACATCAGCCTTCCCCCGGAGGTCTCGGGGAGCTCCAGAATTTCTTCCTGATAGACGTTGAAATTCACCTTCAGCACCCGGTAACTGCCATTATTACAGATGACGAAGACGCAAGGGATGTTGTCGTTGGCCGCAGTCCACAGTCCCTGAATGGTCATCATGGCGCTGCCGTCGCCGATTATTCCGAAAACGGGCCGGCCGGGATAGGCGCACTGAGTGCCCATCGTCGCCCCGATGCCACCGCCGATGGACTGGCCCCGCACGCCCCGCAGGTCGCCGCGTTGCCGGGCCTGGAAGTAATGCCGCATCGTGCCCCGATTGCTGATGGAGTCGTCTACTACGACGGCGTTATCGGGCAGAGCGGCGGACAGTTCCGACATCATCCTGGCTGGCGTCATCGGCTTGTGCTCCCATTTCTCCGCTACGGATGCCTCGAAGGATTCCCGGTTGCGCCGCCTCTCGGCCATAACCGCCTGTTTCCGAGCCTCAATCTCCGGCATATCTCCTGGGGACAGCCGCTCTTTCAGGGCGGCTATCAAATCAGTCAGCGCCAGCCCGCAATGCCCCACGATTCCGAGGTCAGTAGGCTCGGAGCGCCCGATTTTCGCCGCGTCCGGGTCTATGTGGATCAGCTTGGCTTCCGGCGGCAGAATTACATCGCCCCAATAGAATAGTTCCTCGAAGGGATCCGCCCCCACGGCCAGCACGGTGTCAACCCGCTGGAGAACCGCCCGTTGCGCCGAAACCCGCAGGGAGAGCGGCCCCATGTATTGCGGGTGCGGAGTGGGGAAAGCCGCCTCAGCGCCCCGCGCCTGGTATACCGGCAGCCCCATCAGCTCCGCCAGCTCCACCGCCTGCTCCATAGCACCGTCGTCGGATAGCCGGTCGCCCACCAGCATCAAGGGACGGCTGGCATCCATCATCTGCGAGGCGGCCTGCGCGATACCCTCCGCGCTGGGCCGGGGCGCGTCGTAGACCGGGCGGGAAGGCGCGATATTCATTTCGGCCATCCCTTCCAGGGCGTTGGAGGAAAATCCGACGTAGACCGGCCCCTTGGGGTAGGTGTTGGCTTCGTTGAAGGCCCGGCGTATGACGCTGGGTATCTGGTCGGGGAGCGTCAGTTCCACCGACCATTTGGTCACGGGCTGCACCAATTGGGCCAGATTGGTCATGGTCTCGTTGACCTTACGGGCGTCATAATTGGCCGAAGTCACCACCATAGGAGTGCCGGTGTTCAGGGCGTCCAGCATCAGTGCGATGCCGTTGGCCAGCCCGCTGTCCACGTGCAGGCTGACGAAGGCCGCCCGTCCGGTAGCCCGGGCATAGGCTTCGCCCATTCCCACTGCGACGCTTTCCTGCAGGGTAAGAATGTAGCGAAACTCCGGGTAATCTCCCAGCAGGTCAATTATCGGCCCTTCGCTAGTGCCGGGGTTGCCGAAAATGTAATCCACCCCCTCGGCCTTGAGCATCTCCAGAAGGGCCTGCTTGCCGGTCATCATCTGGGACATGGACGCCTCCCACGGTGCGCTGCCTGGCATAAAAGGCCGAGAGCAGCAAAAATCTCAGGTCATTCTACAACAACCGGCAAACAGAGATTTCGAGAGCCTGTTTACAAACTTTTCCGAGCGCTGTTACGAGCAGAACTCCTTTTGTGATAACAATACTGTGAATAAATGCATTATATCGTTCATTATAATAATATCTACAGGCATTTG
Organism: Dehalococcoidia bacterium; assembly: GCA_965199995.1. GTDB lineage: Bacteria > Chloroflexota > Dehalococcoidia > Lucifugimonadales > UBA3495 > VXOI01. The sequence continues at coordinate 2,027,645 of OZ241328.1, forward strand.
GCGTAGTAAGGGTAGACAATTTAATCAGCCCTCTCAGCAAGGGGGACAAAGTTAAGGATACTCTGCCATGGCAAAGCTTATGCTTCTCTGAATGGCATCCGCCTCAAGGCATAGATGACGGGCAAACCAGCCCCTTCCAGTACTGCATTGTTAAAGTGGGCTGCACCGAAAACTTCTATCCCACTATCTAGAAGGGGCAGTACGGGGATGGAACCCGTCGATACGATGCTAGGAAGGGACGCCATGCTGATTAATTTGATAATGATGGTATTGGGGCTGACGGTTCCCTTCTCGGCGGGGCTGACCCTGTACCGGGTAGGCGGGAATTGGTGAGGGCAGGGGAAAACCCTGATGGTTGTGCCAGGGACGATGACCCTGTTACTGTTGCTGTGGCTGGTGTTCGCCGGAGCCTTACTGGTCTGACTCTGCTCCCAGAGCCGTAACCGATGAGGCCCCGGCTATGCCGGAGACTTCTATTGCAGCAAGGAACCGGAGCAGGACCGGATCTGGCGGCTAGTGGCTGTGCTGGGCCAGCTCTATCAGCACGCCGCGCGCTGCCGAAGGGTGCAGGAAACCGATGTCTCCGCCCATTAGGCCGGTGCGCGGCACCTTGTCTATCAGGTTAATGCCCAGCTCGTCCAAGGTCTTCAGCTTGCCGGCGATTTCCTCCACTTCGAAGCAGACATGATGCAACCCCTCACCCCTCTGCTCGATGTGCCTGGTAATCAGGCTCTCGGGGCCGGTGCCTTCCAGCAGTTCCAGGTTGGTCTCGCCCACCGGCACGAAGCATCCTCGCACGCCGATGTCCTCGCGGGTGATTATCTGGCCGGGCTTGAACCCGAACAACCCCCGGTAAAACTCAATGCTCTCGTCCAGGTTGGCGACGGCGATGCCGATGTGATGCACCAGTTCTGTGGCGGCAGGCGGGTTTACGAGCAATGTCATTTCTGATCTCCTTGTCTAAATTGGAATTTGCGGGACTGTCCGCCCTGGGATTGTTGGGATTGATCTGATTTGCCTGACTTTGGTTCAAGCATCAGCGCAATCCCGCGAATCCCGGCTTAGAATGTGGACTTGCGGCCTTCCATGTTGGTGTGAATATCGAGCAGCACCGTGAGGCCGTCGCGGTTGAGTTGCTGGGCCCGGACCAGGGCCGGCCCCACTTCTGCCGGCTGGGTCACGGTAATGCCCACGGCTCCCATCCCTTCGGCTATCTTGGCGTAGTCGCCGATCATGCTGGTCAACCCGAACAGCTCGTTGGCCACCGGGTATCCGCCGGGATAGGTGGCCATGCCGCCGTTGTTCAGCACGACGGTGGTGATGGGCGCGCCGGCCCGCACCGAGGTTTCAATGTCCAGCCCCGACATCCCGAAAGCCCCGTCACCCATAAAGTTCAAGCAGAAGCGATTAGGGTCGGCCAGCTTTGCCCCAATCATCAGCGGAATGCCGTAGCCCAGGTGAGTGGACTTGCCCCAGCCGATGTAGCTGTGGGGCGTAGTCGCGGTATAGAAGGGGATTATGGAATCGCGTGGCGCCCCGGCGTCGTGGGTGACCACGCTGTTCTCTCGGTCCAGATTCTTCTCTATCTCGTTAATCACCCGGTAGGTGCCGATGGGCACCTCATCGGTTTCCAGCAATGGCGTCCATTGGGCCAGCCATCCCCGGCGCACTTCCGCGATTTCTTCGGCCACGCCGTTGGCCGGACGCCCAGCATCCCCCGCCTGACTCTTCACCTCTTCTATCAGTGCTTGCAGCGTGAGCCTGGCATCGCCGGGGATGCCTACGTCGGCATAGAAATCCTTGTTGATGTCCTCAATGCTCTCCACGTTATGAATGATGACCTTGCCTTCGGGGATGGGCTGTCCGTAGCTGGTGCGGGTCATGCTCGACCCCACGGCGAACAGCACATCCGATTCTTGGATCCACTTGCGGGCGGGCAGGGAGGTCGCGCCGCTGCCCGCGCCCAGCGAAAGGGGATGCCGCTCGTCGAAAGACGACTTCCCCGGCATGGTGGTGTACACGGGAATCTGCGTAAGCTCGGCCAGTTCCTGCAATTCCCCGGTGGCTTCGGAAAACAGGACGCCCATCCCCGACCAGATGACCGGCTTCCGGGCGTTGAGCAGCAGCCTGGCAGCATCTGCCACATCGCCCCGGGAAGGGGACTGAAGCAAACGTTTCGGCGGCTGATAGGCCAGGGCCGACTCCGGTACATCCTGAGCGCCTATGTCGGCGGGTATTTCCAGAATTACCGGGCCGGGGCGGCCGTTGCGCAGGTTGTGGAAGGCCCGACGCATCGCCGCCACAACCTGCCCCGGAGCCGTAATCACCTCGGCGTGCTTCGATACCGACTGGTAGGAGCGCACCGGGGAGAAGTTCGGCCTGACGGCATACTGCCCCAAGGCCGGCCCGCCCGCGATGTACAGTATCGGAATGTTGTCCGAAAAGGCTTGGGCGATGCCGCCGTGGGAGTTCTCCGAGCCTGGCCCGCCCTGGGTAATGGCCACTCCGAACTTCCGGCGGTCGTTCATCCTGCTGTATCCGTCGGCAGCCATCAGCGCCCCGCGCTCCTGCCGGAACATTATGGTTCGTATCCCCTCGTTGGCCACCGACTCAATCAGATTGTTGGAAGGAAAACACGAAACCCACTCGACCCCTTCCGTCTTCAGAATCCTGGCCACCGCATCGTTGACATTCATAATCAGCCGCTCCCCCAATTGATGCTGAGGGCTATTCTAACACCCTTGAGGCCGTCTCCGGCTCAGCCCTGCGCCAAGGCAATCGCCTTTGAAATCTCAGACCCGTTACTCCCGCAGAAGCAGAAGACCAGCAGGCGAAATTCTCTAATTTTTACCCCAACGCTACCCGACTCAGGCAGTGGATTCCCGCCTCCGTTTTCTCGAGGGTGACGTTCTTTCGCGGGAATGACGAGGATTAAGCCGCCCCGATGCGATTCCCCTGGCCCCGGCTCGCCCCTCCGGCCCGCGACTTTCCAGCATAGAGTATACTGGCCGGAGTTTAGGCTCCATAACGTTCAGGAGGCAAAGGATGAGCGCCAGGGAAGAGCTTCGCCGAAAAGGCAACGAGATACGTGAGCGTCTGCAGCATGGCGCGTACCCGCCCCGGGAACGGCCCAGAGCGGTAGCCAGCGTCCCCGGACTGAGAAATTTCACCGGAGAATCCATCTTCGGCGCCGTGTGGTCTCGCCCAGGGCTGGATATTCGTTACCGAATGCTGGCGACGCTTTCTGTACTCTCCACCCTCCAGCGGCTGTCCCAGTTTCAGACCTACGTACACAGCGCGCTGAACCTGGGCTTGACCGCGGAGGAGGTTCAGGAAGTGCCTATCCACTGCTCTCTCTACGCCGGGTTCCCTTCGGCTGTCAATTCGCTGGAAGTGGCGCACGAGGCTTTCCGCGAAAGGGGCATCGAACCGCCCCAACCGGAAGCGCCGGAAGTCAGCCTTGAAGAGATGGAAACCCGAGGCCGCGCCCTCCGGGAACAACTCATGGGCCTTCAGGACCAGGGCGGCTATGTCAACGCCCTGAACGACCTCGCCCCGGACCTGCGGACAATCACCCTCCAGTTCGGATTCGGAGAAATCTTCTTCCGTCCGGGGCTGAATCTCAAGGACCGGGTGGTGTGTTCCACCGCAGCGTTGACTGCCTTGCGGGCTGATTCCCAACTCCGCAACTTTCTCCAGGCCGGGCCTCGCATCGGCCTTTCCAAAGGCGAAGTCGTGGAAGTGCTTATTCAGACCGGGGGATACGCGGGTTTTCCTGCGGCGCTGAACGCGATTTCCATCGCGGCGCAAGTCTGGGAATAAACCGCAGAAAAGGGCTGGACTATAGTCCAGCCCTCGGCGACACGACATCATTGGCGGGCAAAAGGGATATTTCTGGCGGAGGGAGTGGGATTCGAACCCACGATACAGTTAATGTATAACGGTTTTCAAGACCGCCGCCATCGTCCACTCGGCCATCCCTCCGGTTTCGATACAAGCAGGGCCCCGGCTGAAACGGCCCCTGTCCCATCCCGGTAGTTTCCGCCCCCAGACCCTATAACTCATACATAAATAATATGGGGCATAACCGGCTCATTGCGCAAGTTTTACCCTGCGGAACACCCATGAAAAGCAACTTTTGAAAAGCAACTTTCCGCCCCCGTCATTCCCGACTGCCCTGCGGGTTTCCCCCTTCTCCCGTCATGCTGCATTCTCCCCGTCATTCCCGCCTTTTCCCCGTCATTCCCGCGAAAGCGGGAAACCAGAGGTTCCGCACGATGCAATTTCTGCGCCGGAGCAGGCAGTTCCCGCTTTCGCGGGAATGACGGGAAACCCGCAGGGCAGTCGGGAATGATTTGGGGTAGGCGCCAATCTACGGTAAGTTCAGTAGCCAATCCAGCGATGATCGGAGTCTTTACTGGAGGATAGCGTTATGCAACAACGCGACTTGCCCTTCCTGACAGTGGCGGAGCTTTCGCGGTTGATAGAATCCCGCGAGGTCTCCCCCCTCGAGGTTACCCAAGCCTACCTTGACCGGATAGACGGGCTGGACTTCAAATTCAACGCCTACCTGACGGTGAGCCGCCGCGAGGCTTTGGAGTCCGCCCACGAGGCGGAGCAGGCCATCGCCCGAGGCGAATATCGCGGCCCGATGCACGGCATTCCGGTGGCGGTTAAAGACCAGTTCTGGACTCAGGGAATTCGCACCACGGGCGGAACCCGAATTCTGGCGGACTTCGTGCCCAGCGAAGACGCCACCATCATCGCCAATCTGAAGCGCGCCGGCGCGGTGCTTCTGGGCAAGACCAATATGACCGAGTTCGCCATGGGCGCCGGTTTCGAGCGCTTCAGCCCGCCCCGCAATCCCTGGAACCTGGACCGCCGCACCGGAGGCTCCAGCGGCGGTTCGGGCGCCGCCACCGCCGCCTTCCTTTGCGCCACATCCCTCGGCGAAGACACCGGTGGCTCCATCCGGTTCCCAGCCACCTGGTGCGGCCTCGTCGGACACCGGCCAACCTGGGGCTTGGTCAGCCGCTGCGGCGTGATGACCGGCGTGTGGTCCATGGACACTGCCGGGCCAATTTCCCGCACGGTGGAGGACGCGGCCATCACCCTGACCGCCATCGCCGGCCCCGACGAGCGGGACCCGTACACCTGGCGCCGGCCGGCCCCCGACTTTCGCGCGGCCCTGAACCCCAATGTCAGCGGTCTGCGCATCGGGCTTATAACCGAGCAGATTGACGAAGAAACCACCGCCGCCGACACTCGGAGCGCGGTGCTGAAGGCCCTCGGCGTGCTGGAAGAGCTGGGCGCAACGGTAGAGCAGGTATCCATCCCCCTCACTGCCCACGGCGCAGTCCTGTCTCAAGTGCCCCTGGTAGTGGAGCCGGCCCTGAACATGAAAGAATGGGTGCGGGAGCGGCTACAGGACTACGGCCACAACAATCGCATCGGACTGCTGACCGGCAGCATCTTTCCGGCCCAAGCCTACTACAAGGCCCAGAAGCTGCGCACGCTGTTCCGCAATCAGGTGCATGAAGCCCTGGAACGGTACGATGTCCTGGTAACCCCCACCTCTAGCGTGGCCGCCCAACCCATCGTCGAGGATCCGGTCCGCGCCAGCAAGGAAGAAGCCGCGCCCCTGTCCTACCTCCAGACCCGAACCTTCAACCTGGCCAGCGCCCCGGCGGTATCCCTCAACTGCGGCTTCAGCGACGAAGGACTGCCCATCGGCTTGCAGATAGGCGGCCGCCCCGGCGAAGACCAGACCGTTCTCAACGTAGCTTATGCCTACGAACAGGCCACCAACTGGCACAATCGCCGCCCGCCCAGCGCCTGAGCGGATAGCGCAAGCCGCCGATTGCCGGGTTTCCCGCCACGGGAGCCTTGAAAACTTTCCAAACCTCCGGCCCAAGGAGAGGCCCTCTATGACCAGCCTAAATGCCGCAGTAAAAGACCAACTGGCCGGGCGCTCCAACTCGGCTATCGAATCCTCAAAACAAGCCTTGTTCGACTTGTCGAAAGACATCCACGCTCATCCTGAGCTGAACTACGAAGAATAATATTCATCCGACGCCCTCGCCGAGTTCCTTGAAGGGTGTGGCCTTGCCGTCGAACGGGGCGTTGGCGGCATCGAAACCGCCTTCCGCGCCACCATCCCCGGCGGAGACGGCGAGGGGCCGACCATCGCCGTCCTTGCCGAGTACGACGCGCTGCCTGAAATCGGCCACGGCTGCGGGCACAACCTTATCGCCATGGCCGCCATGGGGGCCGCCATCGGCTTGAAGGCTAACGCCCGCAATCTGCCCGGCCAAGTAGTTGTCATCGGAACCCCGGCGGAAGAGGGCGGCGGCAAGATACGCCTGCTGGAAGCGGGCGTGTTCGGCGGCGTGGACGCCACCTTGTCGTCTCACCCCTTTTCCAACCGCACTGTCATACCTGCAACAGCTCCGAGGGGAGAGAGCTGGAGCCTGGCAATGGTCGGCTACCGGTATGTGTACCATGGCAAGGCCGCCCACGCCGCCGCGTATCCCGAGGCCGGCATCAACGCCCTGAATGCGGTCATCCATCTGTTCACCGGCATTGACGCCCTGCGCCAGCACCTGCGAGACGATGTCCGCATCCACGGAGTAATCACCGACGGCGGCACGGCGCCCAACGTAGTGCCGGAGTTCGCCGCTGCCAACTTCATGCTGCGCTCCAGGGACGGGCAATACCTGAGCGACGAGGTTGTGGGCAAGGTGATGCGAGTGGCGGAGGGAGCGGCGGCCATGACCGGGGCCAGTCTGGAAGTCGAAGAATTTTATCCATTCTACGAGAACGTTCAGCCCAACGTGGCCTTGGCCCAGGCCATGGCGGCCAATGCCCAGGCGTTGGGAATGAAACTGGACGAGCCGGTGCCTGGCCGACCGGGCAGTGGCGCCTCCACCGACTTCGGCAATGTCAGCCATGCCATGCCGGGCTTTGAACTGCGTTACGCCGTCAGCGAAACGCCGGTTCCTTCCCATACCAGACAGATGCAGGAAACGGCCGTTACCGAGTTGGCCCTCAACAACGCCTTGCTGGTGGCCAAGACTCTGAGCCTGACTGCCGGCGACCTGTTGCGCGACGCCGCGATTGTGGAAGCGGCCAAAGCCGAGTACGCCGACCGCCGCCGGTAGCGGATTTGGCTCATCAAACCACCAGCGGGAGAACTTCCTCGGTAAACTGCGCCATTTGCCCCGTCTGGTTCGGGGACGCGAACCTGACGATGAAGTAATCTGCCCCTGCATTCTTGTAGGCCCGAATCGTGTCAACGCATTCCCGGGGCGGGCCGAAGACGCACAGCAACTGCTTGCTGATGATGTCGTAGGGGACGCTGTAGTACGACCGCATATACTGGTCGCCTTCGGCCAGCGCGGCCTCCCTATCGCCGTTTAGGTTCACGGAGACATACAGGCAGCGGCCTATGCTTGCCGGTGCGCGGCCCGTTTCACCGGCGCATTGCTCAATCCTTTCCCAGCAGCGTTCAAAAAGCTCCACGGAGGGAACATTGGTTATCCAAGCGTCGCCATACTCGGCAACCCTGGCTAAGCCCCGGCGAACCCAGTTGCTGGATATCCACAGTGGTATCGAGGTCTGTACTGGACGAGGCTCCAGTTCCACGTCTTCCAGCGGGTAGTATTCCCCAGGGCTGCTGACCGGCTCTCCTGTCCAGAGCGCCCGCATGACGCGGATGCTCTCTTCCATCCGGGCAGCCCGTTCCATTATCGGAACGCCGACGGCGGCGTGCTCCTTTACGAACATCGGGTTATTGCTGCGTCCGGCCCCAAGACCCAGGATAGTCCGCCCGCCGGATATGTTATCAATGGTGGATGCGGCGTGCGCGAGGTGGACGGGATGACGCAGGGCGTTCAGCAGAACGGCGGTGCCTATCCGCACCCGGCTGGTACGGGCGGCGACGGCAGCCATGGCCGTCAGGGGTTCCATGCGAGGTTTGGAAGTGATGCTGTCCCCGACCCATACAGAATCGTAACCCGCCCGCTCGGCCGTCTCGGCCATCTGCCAAGTCTGTTCCACTCGTGGCCCGCCGCTTCCGGCGTACACCAGCACGCCCCTCGTGGGCAGCAATACTCCAAAGTCCTCCGCCAGCGCCATCGCGTCCACCTCGCTCAGATTTATGGGCGGTAATTGTCGGAATCAGGATTACCCAGATTATTAAGATGCCCCAGGATTGAGAATATCCCGAAAATCCTAAAATCCAGCATATCCTGATTCCATTCCGGCTATCCTTTGCCATCGTCCTGTGCCATCGTCCTGAAAATTGGTCCGTTAGTCCTCCAATTCGACAATCATCTCAATTTCTATCGGCATCCCTCCGGGCAGGGTGGCCATGCCAACGGCAGACCGGGCGTGGCGCCCTCGGTCGCCATATAGGTTTATCAGCAAATCCGACGCCCCGTTGGCCACCCTCGGAGTGTCCCCGAAATCGGGCGTAGAGTTGACCATGGCCAGCAGTTTGACAATCCTCTTCACCTTATCTAGGTCGCCAATCTCTCCCTTGAGATTGGTAAGCAGATTCAGCATGGTCTGGCGGGCGCAGTCATACCCCTGCTCCAGGGTAATCTCTCCGCCCAACTTGCCCACGTGCAACAGCCCGCCCCCGGGCAAGCCCGGGCCTGTCCCGGAAAGATACACCAGGTTTCCGGTTCGTACTGCCGGGATAATATTCCCGGCCCCCGGCGGACGGGGCGGCGGCAGCTCGTATCCCAGTTCCTTCAGCTTATCCTCAATCTCCGGCATGAAACGCCTCCTTAAATTGAACTCGAAGGGAAAGGGGCACTAAACCTCGTTCTGCAACGCCACGGCTGCTAGACTTGCACCAACGCCTCGTCCAGAATCTCCGCAGCCTCGTCCATCTGCGCCTCCGTAGTGGTGAAAGGCGGAACGAAGCGGAACACGGAACCGCTGCGGCGCACGCTCATTATTAGCCCATTTCCCAGGCAGCGGCGGCCTATTTCCCGGCCTTGGGCATAGGCCGGTTCGCGGGTGGCGCGGTCGGTAACCAGCTCGATACCCTGCAACAGGCCGCGCCCCCGGATGTCGCCGATAAGCTCATGCCGCGACGCCAGCCGCTCCAGGTGTTCCCGCCAGTAGGCTCCGATACGCTGGGCCCTATCGGTCAGCATCTCCTCCAGGATGATGTCAATGCTGGCAATGGCAGCGTGGCAAGGCATTGGGTCGTTAGAATGGGAGTGGCCTACCACCAGGCCCGTTTCCGACGCCTTTTCTTCAATGGCGTCGGTGGTTATGGCGGCGCTGATGGCCACGCCGCCGCCGAAATGCTTGGAAAGGGTGAATATATCCGGCACAACCCCTTCCTGCTCAAAGGCCCACATCGTCCCCAACTTGGCCAGGCCTGTCTGCGCCTCGTCTACGATGAGCAACGCGCCCCGCGCCTCGCAACGGCGTTTCAGTTCCGCCAGCCACCCTGCGGGGAGGTCAATAACGCCGCCCGCGCTGAACAGCGGCTCGGTTATCACGCCCGCCAGCGGGCCGTCCGCCTGAGCGTCCAGCAGCTCGAAGCTGGTATCGAGGCAGGAGTAGTCGCAGGCCGGCCGATTCTGGCAGAACCGGCAGCGATAGCGGTAGGGCGCGATGATGGGGTAATGCCCCGGGGCATAAGGGCCGTAGCCCTCATGCCAACCCGAGAAAGTCACGGCGCGAGTGGAATCGTTCATGCCGTGAAAGCTGACCGCCGGGCTGGCGAATTCATAGCCGCCGGTGTAACGCTTCGCAATGGCCATTGCCGCCTCGTTGGAGTCGCTGCCCGAGGTTAGGAACATCGAGCGGTTCATCCCCTCCGGCGAAATCTCGGCCAGCCGCGCCGCCAAGACGATTTCCCGGTCGTTGAACATACTCATGTGACTATGGATGAGCGTTTCGCCGCTCTCATGAAGGGCCTGAACAATACGCGGGTGGTTGTGGCCGAGGGCGGCGCACATCTGGCCGGAGTTGAAGTCTAGATACTCCTTGCCGTTGACGTCGCGCACCACCGACCCACGCCCCCACACCATAATAGGGCCGGTAACCCCGTTCTTATCTATGCGGCTTCGGAAGCTGAACTTCCGCGCCATCTCCAATAGGTCCGCCTCGGTCAACTGTTGCGTCATCTGCGCCATCTCCCGGGCCAGGGCATTGGGGCGATCAGCGGCGCGCCGACGGCAATGGTTCCGCCGCCGACACGCCTCGGTGAGCTGCCTGGACTACCCGGCCTGAACCTTGAACTTGGGCATCACGTCCTTGCCGAAGGCCTCTAACTGCTCCAGGATTACGTTCTGGGGCGTTCCAATTACCGACCCGACGTTTATCCGCTCCAACCCCGGGTATTGGTCCTGAACGGCCTCCAATTTCTCGATGATGCGTTCCGGCGGGCCGCAAAGCCACGAGCCTGCCTTGACGCCTTCCTCCAGAGTGGGCAGACCGGCTCCTCGAGCGCGGCGCGGGTCTTCGATGGCCCGAACCTGTTCTTCCGACAGTCCTCGCACGAACCCCAACGGCGCGAACATTTTCATGTTTTCCTCAAAGAATACCCGCGCCTCCTTGATAGCCTTTTCCTCGGTTTCCGCGATGTGGATGGTGAAGCCGACGGCTAGGTCTTCACCCAGCTCCGTCTCCTTTCCGTGGGCCGCCAGGGTATCGCGCCACATTTTCATAACCCCCTCGGTGGCGCCTCCGGCCGCCGCGCCGCCGCCAATGAGCCCCTTCATCTTGTGCTTCGCCATGAAGTCCATGGCCCGCTGGCTGGCGCTTACCACCGGCTGCCACGTTTCCACCGGCAGGTTGCGAGGACGCGGAACCAGGGTGATTTCCTTCAGCGTATAGCCGCGGTAGGGAACTTCTGGGGGAATTTTATAAAACTTGCCCTCGTGGGAGAAGGACTCCTGATGGAAAGCTTTCATCAGGATTTCGATCTGCTCCTCGAACATTTCCCGGTTGGCTTCGCTGTCGCTGTTTGTGCTGGGAACCCCGAAGGTGTCAACTTCCCGCGAGTGGTAGCCGCGGCCAACTCCGAAGATAACGCGCCCGCCGGTCAGGATGTCGGCGGTGGCGTAATCTTCGGCCAGCCGGAGCGGATGCCACATCGGGTTGATGTTGAAACCGCAGCCGAACTTGAGGTTCTTGGTCAGATGGGCCAAGTGGACGTAGAGCAACAACAGGTTGGGGAGGCATTCGTACCCCTCGCGCTGGAAATGATGCTCCGCCGTCCAGAACGTGTCGTAGCCCATTTCCTCCATTTTCAGAACTATAGCCTCAGTCTTGTCGAACACCCCTGCCAGCCGGCTGTCTGGTAGCCATCGCTCGTTGACCGGGGTGCCTTCCAGGCCAATGTTGTCCAGGTCTACGTGCCCAGCAAAAAGGCTGCCGAATTTGGTTATCATGGCTTTTCTCCTGCGTTGCTTCGAGTGCGTTGCTTCGAGTTTCTGGGGGCCTGATTTCCCTTATGATTTCCGGCCACATTTGATTTCCAGCCAATTGTATAGGGGGCGGTTACTATGTCAACCTGCGAAAAGGTTTCCACGCAATAGCATGGGAATTTCTGCGGCGTTTGATAAAATAAGCCGGTGCCAGAAAATGGACTCATAACGAACGACGGCAGCAAGGGCGGATGGGGTTGGAAAGATGACAGTTCCCAGAGCGGCTCAAAGCATAATGATCGTGGATGATGAAGCCGAGTCTTCAATTCTCCGCACGGTGCGGCAGCGTTTGGAAGAAGAGGGATGGCGAACTACGGTGGTTCAGCCCGCCCCGGGCGGCTCTCCCGGCGAGGAATTCGAAGCGGCCGCCCTCTGGGACATCGAGGAGTACCGCCCCGACGCGGTATTGCTGGACGTGCGCTTCGGAGACCACCGCGACGACCGCTTCAAGGGATTGGGCATTCTGGGCGAAATCGTCAACCGCTGGCCCAAGCTGCCCGTGCTGATGTTCACCCAATACGCCCAAGGCCCCGACCGGGAGACCGCAGCCCGGGGCGCGCTGAAGTGGGATGCCCCGGTGGACTTTATAGACAAGCTAGCCGGCACCGATGAAGTCGTGCTAAGGCTGCGGAGATTGATGGGCGCCGCCCCGGAAGTTATCTCCATTGGCGGCGGCATTTTTCTCGACACAGCTTCGCAAACCGTTTACGTAGAGCAGGGTGGAGAACGGCGCATGGTCAACGACATTCAGGGGATGAAGTTCGAGATTTTTCGAGAACTGGCGTCGGCCTGGCACCGCGGCTCCGGCGGCCTGGTTCCTTTCTCAAGGCTGGAACGCTATTCCGAAGGAGAAGACCCGAGAGCGTCCCTGCGGGTGCGTATTCGGGAGATTAAAGTATCCTTGGGCCGGGCGCTGGAAGTGCGGTTCGGCCCTTCGGAACTAATCCTTAACGTGCGCGACAAGGGGTATCGTTTGTCCCCGCCCCGGGAGTGAGCATGGCTGCGGGAGAAGGCCCGGTTTGGACCAGGCCCCATACCGGCATTCAGCCGGGCTTTCGGCTGCTGCCCCATCTCCTTCTGATGATGAGGCTGTTCGGCTCGATGGTCGCCGCTGCGGGGTTTGCCTGCCTTATTTTGTCCTTCTTTATTGGTCCTGCCATCTCAGATTACCTATGGGTCGTAGAGCCGCTGGCGTATATAGGCAGCGTACTGCTTATCTTAGGACTGTTTGCCGCTGCGCTGGGTTTGGGAATGGCAATGCGCGGTGGCGAACCTTCGGGCCGCGAACTCTCCCACCAGTGGATAGAAACCACTCGCCAGTTCTTCGAGCTGTTTGACCACGACTTAGGACGCCCTCTGCGCCGCATAGCCGGTAAGGAACGGGAGTTGCGGATAGCCATGCGGACTTCTGGTGAGCCATCAGCCTCCGAAGTGCTGGAACTGCTGGACGAGATCGAGCGTCAGACTCTCAATTACCGGCTGATGCTCTCCAACATCCAAGTGCTGGTATATCTGGAGTCGCCGGAACCTCCGCCGCCCACCGGGCCGGTGGAACCTTCAGAGGTGGTCCGGCGCATCGCCGACCGCTACTTCCCCGTCGCCGCCGAAGCGGGCAAGGAACTCACCTGGTGGGCCGAGCCGCCCGACTTCGGCATAGTTTCCTCCGATTCCCACGCCATCGAGCATATCGTCGCCAACTTGGTAGATAATGCCGTTACCCATGCTTCCGGCAACGTGGAGATTTCCCTAAGCAAGGATGATACTCGCTTCTACGTCCAAGTATGGGACGACGGGTCAGGAATCACGTCCCAGTACTTGGAATACATCTTCGACCGGAGCTGGACACCGGAAGTAGGCCGCCGGGAGGAGAAGACCAGTTCCGGGCTGGGCCTGTTCATTGCCCGAACCCTAGCCCGGCGCTCCGGCGGCGACTTGACTGTCGAATCGGTAGCCGCGCCCCAAGAAGGGCACCACACCGCATTCACGCTGGCGCTGCCGCTGAAGGGACAGTGAGGCATCCTGTAGTTACCGGCAATGCCCTTCACCCTTCCGTCCCGTGTTCTTCCCTATGGAGGTGCCTGGCCTGCCTTCCGCTGACGGCGATGCTGTTGGCTGCCCTGCTGGGTTGCTTTACAGCGGTGCCGCGCCCCGGAACGGAAGCAACGCCCACGCCCCAAGCTGTCCCGTCCTCCCCGGTTGTCCAGCCAACGCCCACGCCTTTCCCGACTCCGCTGCCTACGGCAACGCCCGCACCCACAGCGACAGCCACGCCTGCTCCCACGCCTACTCTCGCACCGGAGCCTACGGCAACGCCTACCGCTATTCCACCTCCGGCGACGTCCGTTGCCCCTACCCCTGGCGAAGGGCCGCTCCTGGCAGTCTTCGCCCCCGAAGACGGGGCCGTAGTTCGGGGCGGTTCCGTCGTCGTGTACGGCCAGACGGAGCCGGGCGTCAGTGTGCTTATCTCCGGCCAGGAAGCCAACGTGGACAGTCAGGGCGGTTTCCGCGCAGAAGTATCCTTGGAAAAAGGCGAAAACCTTCTCGAAATCACTGCCTCCAGCGAGGCCGGCGGCGACAGGCAAATCTCCCGCCGAGTGACGGCATTGGATCTTCCTTTTCTCCTAGTCATTAGCGAACCGGAGAACGAGAGCATAGTAACCTCGCCCAGACTGCCCGTGTCCGGGCGCACCGACCCCAGCGCCGTTGTCAGCGTCAACGGCAGGTCGGTGCCGGTTGACCGCTTCGGTTACTTCTCCACGAACTTGCCCCTACTCGAAGGCCCCAACATCCTGGATGTGGTTGCAACCAATAGCACCGGAGAGACCCTCAGCAAAGTTGTGGCCGTTATTTACCGGCCCGACAGTCAATAACTGCCAACAGTCAATAGCCGCCAAGAGCAACGGGAACGGGTAACACAATGGTAACTGAGCCGAAAGTACAATCGCCAAAGGGCAAAAGATGCCCTTACCGCCAGCCATGAGGACACCCGGTGCCAGCCCTCTCTAGCAGCATTCGTACACGGCGCGCCGCGGCCCAGCGATGGGCCTCGCTGATTGGGGCATTGTTGGCCCTGATCGCCGTTGCCTTTGTCCCACACCACCCTGCGTCGGCTCAGTCCGCGGACCAATGGCGCACCGTCCTCGGCGGTAGCGCGGAAGAATTCGCCCATGCCGTGGCCCTGGCCGATGACGGAGGCTACGTCGTAGCCGGCGAAACCAGCTCCTACGGGTCAGGCTTGCAAGACGGCTGGCTAGTCAAGCTCAATGCCCACGGCGAAGAACAATGGGCCCGGGCCTACGGCGGGGAAGGGAGAGACGTCATTTATGCCATCCAAAGGACGGCCGACGGCGGCTTTATCCTGGCCGGGGAAACTCACTCCGCTTCCGGCTCAACTGATTCCCAAAGCGATTACTGGCTGCTCAAAACCGATGCCGACGGCAGAGTGGAATGGGAACGCATCTTCGGCAACTCGGAACAGTCGCTTACCCTCGCCATCGAAGAGACCTCCGACGTAGCCCGCTCCGTGAGACAAACGAGAGACGGCGGCTATATATTAGCCGGCAGCTCGGCCGGGTCATCCGGCACGGGCGTCTGGCTTTTGCGAACCAGTTCGGATGGAAACCTGCTGTGGAGCCGGAACCTTGGCGGCGCCGCCGACGCATTAGCCTACGATGTAGTCCAGACTGCTGACGGCGGCTTCACCGTCGCCGGGAGCACCGCCTCTCCCACTCAAGGCAGCAACGCCATTTTAATCAAGACCGACGCCAACGGCGATACCCGATGGGCCAAGTCCTTCGGCAGCGAGTACAACGATGAAGCCCGTTCTCTGGTTCTCACCAAAGACGGCGGCTATGCCCTGGGGGGGTTTACTTGGTCTTACGGCGCCGGCCTCTCCGATTTCTGGCTGTTCAAGGTCAATGAGGAAGGGATACTCCAGTGGCAGCGCGACTTCGGCAACGTCGCCCGGGAATCGGCCCACTCCTTGGTTCAGACCAGCGACGGCGGCTACGCTCTGGCAGGTTGGTCTGAGTCCTTCGGCAGCGGCGACCGGTTCTGGGTGGTCAAAACTGGGCCTAGGGGAAGACAGCAATGGAACCGGGCCTACGCCCAAACCGCCTCCGACGACGCGGGAAATACGGCCAGGCCGGCTCCTGCCGGGGCGCGCGCCATCCGTCAGACAGAAGATCAGGGTTTTATCATCGCCGGGTGGGCCGGGGCTATCCCGGGCGCCCGCAACATACTGGCCATCAAAATTCCCCCGATAGAAGGCTGGCCCCCGGCTCCGAAAGGCCCGACGGTCACCCTGCGGAACACCGGCAGCGTCGCCATCACCTCCGCCGTAGTGGGCTTCGGCTCCGGCAGGTTCCCTGCTCCGTTGCGATTCTGGCACAACGGGCGAATAGTAGATCTGGACAATCCCCTGCCTTCTGGCAGAATCGCCTGCACGCAGCCGGTGGCCGGCCTGGCGTCTGGCGCGGCGCTGAGCCTCGACCAGATTGGCTCCTTTGATTCCGTTTACCTCAACGTCCTCTCCGGCCGGACAGAACCTCCGGCGGTTCAGATAGACAGCGGCGCCATCGAATTCAACCTCGCCGGCGAAGGGGCAGCCATCACGGGAAGTTTCGCCGCCGTATCGCAATCGCCCTGCGAGCAGAGCGACCGGTTGCTGCCCGAAGGCCCGGCTACCCCCAGGGGCTTGACCGGCGCGGCATCGGCCTCGCAACCCGGCGTAGCAACGCTGGAATGGGAGGACAGCATCGAATCCGACGTATCCGGTTATGCAGTATACGTCGCCAAAAGCCGCTCCGGGCCGTTCAGCCGGTCAGCCTGGCTGATACCTGATTCCGCCTATACCGACATCGGATCCGGCGACGGAGCCACCTATTACTATTCAGTAAGCGCCATCAATTCCTGGGGAGTGGAATCCCCCAAGTCCGGCGCGGTCTCCGTTGATTCCTTGGATGTGACGCCACCGCCGCCGCCCACCGGCCTCCGCCTCATCAGCGCAGACCGCACTGTTGGCAGGGCGCAACTGGAGTGGAACGTCAGCATCGGTGAACCCATCCAGGGCTATCGGCTCTACCGTCAGGATGGAGACGGCCCGAACATTCCTATAACCGCCCTTCTCTTTGGGGTCTCCTTTGAAGACTGGACTCTACCCCAGCAAGGCGATTTTGCCTACTCGGTCTCGGCCATAGACTTGGCTGGCAACGAATCCGACACCTCCAACATTGTGCCGGCGGCCATGGATTTCTTCGGGTCTATATTGGAAATTCAGAGCAACTTTGCCGGCGGCGGCCGAGTGGTGGTGAATACTGCGCGCGGCCGGGTGGACATCGAAATCACCGCCCGCACGGAAATCAAAGTACCTCATCGCGCCAGCGCCGGCCTCGACGATCTGGACCTAGGAGACCAGATTGCAGTGGCTCTAAACCCGGACGGTATATCCGCCCGTCAGATGCACTTAGTTCCTTCCACAACCCGGAACCAGCACATGTTCGGCTCGGTAATCAGCTTCAGCCAAGACGAAATCGTCATCCAGCCTATGGGGGAGAACAGCGAGCAGGCGGCGCTGTCCCTTTCCGGTTCCGTGGAGGTAACGCTGCACGGTGGGGTCGCCGGGTTGGCGGAGGGCACATTCGTAGTCCTTTCCTACACTCTTGCCGATGGCGCGTCTACTCCAATAGTAAGCGAGATTAACGTCATCCCCAGCCCGGACATCAACCCGCCGGAGGAACCAGGCGGCCCGGAAGACCCAGCCAATGTCGCTTTAGTGCGCGGTATCTTCCAGGGAATCAACCCGGAGAACACCAGCATCACCCTGTCTTCCATCGAAGTATTTCTGAATGTGGATACGGTTATGGAAACCGGGCTGTCCGTCGGTGAGCCGGTGCTGGTGGAAGCGCTACTCCTTCCCGACAGCTCGTTGCTGGCCCGCCGCGTCGGGCCAGACGTGGCAGTGGGGCAGATTGCCGCGCGAACGGTATTGCGCGGCGTGTTTCAGTACCGCGATGACGAAACCGGCCAGTGGTTCATCAGCGGACAGGCGGTACTGGTTGACCATCGCGCCTATACCGAGTCCTTGCCTAGAGCGGGCCAGCGAGTAAAGGTGACCGCCATTCTCGAAGATGACGGTTCCCTTCGCGCCCGCGAGATTGAAAACCAGCCCGAAACTGTAGACGCAGAGACTGGGCATACCATTTGGCTGGAAGGGATATTTCGGAGAATCACGGCCGGCGGCGCCTGGGACATCGGCGGTATACCCGTAGACGTCAACGCCGGCACCTCTTTGTCTGGGCGGCCTTCCGTGGGCCAGCGCGTCTCCGTCGTCGCCGCCTACGGCGATGAAACGTTAACGGCAACCGAGGTCTCCGCCCTTCCCTCGGAAAGCCTTGGCGCCCTTCGCAACGTTCGCATTCGCGGCATAGTCGAAGAGGAAATCGAAGGGGGAAGGCTCCTTGTGGATGGAATGCGCATCACTCTCAGCGGCTTGACCAAGACGCTGGGCAACATCGGAGTCGGCTCCACCGTGAACGTAAAAGCCGAAATCCAAACCGACGGCTCTCTGGTAGCCCGCGAGGTGTCAGAAGTCAGTCCCGATGATGAAACCGGCGAAACCCGCGCCAATCCCGTGGACATCGAAGGCCGCATCGAACGGGTGGAACTCGACGGCAGCCTGCTAATCAGCGGGATCCCAGTGGTAATCAGCGCTCTCACCGAAATCGGCGCCGCCCTGCAAGTCGGCGCTCCCGTGCAGGTCCGCGGACTTCTCCAGCGCGGCGGCTCCGTGCTGGCTCGCGAGATTTTGGGGTATGGCCCGGGCATCACCGCTGGGACAGAGGCCAGCATCGAGGGTCTGGTCAGCGCCGTGACCGTCTTCCCTGACGGCGGAGTTTCCAGCTTCCTGATAGGCGGCATACCTGTAACCGTAGACCGGCTTACCCGCCTCGATGTCGAGCCTGCCACCGGAATAGCCGTTGCCGTCCAAGCCATCGTTATTGGCGGCCATATCCTCGCCGTAGCCGTCGAATCCCAACCCATCGGCAGCGTAGGAGTCGCTCCAAAAGTCCAGATGCAGGGAACCGTCGAGAATATGCCTCCCGGGCCTGTCCCCTTGCCACTGGACATCACCATCAACGGAGTCACTGTCCGGATTTATGACGGCACTCAGATTGTCGGTTCGTTAACCGCCGGCGCAGTGGTCAAAGTGTCGGGGCAAGTGTCCGACGGGATATTCCTGGCCGAGAAGACCGAGCGGCTGCCAGATTATGGTCATAAGGACGACGCCGCGCCGACCCAGTTTGTAATTAAGGGCATCTTGCAAGAGACCCGGCTGGACAGCGAAGGCCGGCCCGACCGCCTGCTGGTTTCCGGAGAGCGCATCATCGTCGAGGCTTTGACCGTTTTCCAGGATGACGTATCCGTCGGAGATTCGATAACCGCGGAAGGATTTATACGTAACGGAATACTATTGGCTAACTCAATCCGTCTACGGGAAAGCGAAGGCAGTTCATAATCCTGCCCCTTCAGACAGAGCAGTCCCCTTATTCAGACCATTAAAATATCCGGGCAATCCAAATTCTCAGTCGGCGGTTTTCATGCTGGAACCCGAAATACTGAAGCAGGGCGATGAATCCGGCAACCGGATGGTCATCAAATACACTTCCCCGGAAACTGGGGCGGCAGTCTGGGCATTGGGCATTCCCCAAGCCTGGGAGACCCCTCTGGGCCCAACCTGGTGCTATGTAATGGAAGACGAGCGGCTAACGGTTATTGACCCCGGCTGTCACGGCTCGGAGCAGTACTTGGCGGAGGGGCTAGAATACTTGGGCCACTCGCTGAACTCCGTGGAGCGCATCATAGTCACCCACGGCCATATGGACCACGACGGCGGCTGCCTCAGTGTAGTCCGGGCCAGCGGCGCAGAGCTTTGGGCCCACGAAGTCTACGGCAGCCTGTTGCTGGAAGACCGCTGGGAGCGGGAAATGAACTGGCGCCGACAGGTCACCGGTTTCGAGGCCTTCGCGAATTCAGAGACCGTGGAACGGGTTAAGGAGCATCACCGCCGCGCCCTGTCCATTACCGTTGACCGGCCGGTTACCGACGGCCTCCACTCCGACGGCCTCACCTACTACTACACCCCCGGCCATTCCCCCGACGAGCTTTGCATCCAGTTCGACAAATTCATGTTCACCGGCGATCACGTGCTGCCTCAAATTACCCCCCACCCGTCAGTGGCCCGCAGTCATCTCAGTTTCCGCGCCAACCTGCCCGAGCGTTACCGGGGCGTCAACGAAATCTACGGCCTTAAGGCTATGCTCCGCTCGCTGCTGCGCGTAGCTGCGCTGGATACAGGCTATGCCGTGCTGCCCGCACACCGCGCCTATTACCGCGGCCGGTTCAACTTAGTCGGCCTCGAGCGGGCCCGGGAAATCGTAGAACATCACGTACTACGCTGTCAGAACTTGGTGGATATTCTCAAACAATGGCCCTGCGA
The DNA here is from genome assembly GCA_965199995.1 of Dehalococcoidia bacterium. Taxonomy (GTDB): domain Bacteria; phylum Chloroflexota; class Dehalococcoidia; order Lucifugimonadales; family UBA3495; genus VXOI01. Next base: position 2,047,598 of record OZ241328.1, read on the forward strand.
CCTGGTATCTCTCACCCGAGACCATTTCTCCCACCGCGAACTGACCGACAGCAACTTCTTCCTCGCCCTTACCGAGGTGATGAGCCACGTCGAATTCCTGATAGAAACCGGCGATGTCTCCGTCAGCGGCGAGTTAAGCAGGGGCGGCACGGTACGATGGAACGGCACTGAAACCTTCGCTAATTTCGTCGAAAAAATGGGCGCAGAGTTCGCCGCCGCCCCTAGATAGGTGCTTCATGCCAACCATCCTCGTCATTCTTGCCTGCCTCTGTAATCCTTCGCTTGTCCCGTCATCCCCGCGAAAGAACGTCCCTCTCGTGAAAACGGGGACGGGAACTCAACCGTCCTTCTTTCCCGGCAACCCCCAGGGCTATCGCATTTGAAATTTCAGACCCGTTACTCCTGCGAAAGCAGAGGGCCGGAAGGTGAAATTCGCTGAATTTTTGCCCACTGATATTCAATTCAGAAACTGGATTCCCGCTTCCGCGGGAATGACGGGTATGCGGGAATGACGGGTATGCGGGAATGACGGGTATGCGGGAATATGCGGGAATGACGGGTATGCGGGAATGACGGGTATGCGGGAATGACGGGCATGCGGGAATGACGGGTATGCGGGAATGACGGGTATGCGGGAATGACGGGCATTAAGCCGCCTCTATGCGGTTGCCTCAGGCAAAACCACTGACGAGAATTGACAGCTAGGGGCGCGACTATATAATGATTCGACTAGCGCAGGGGCAACCGGGTTCGCTACCTGCCATATGTTCACGCATCTAAATTCTTCTCGGAGGCTGGGAATATGCCAAAAAAGGAAATAATATCGACAGACGCGATTACCGCCGGAAACGCGCCCCTGTCGCAGGGGGTCCTTTATGGCAACCTGGTCTTCGTCCAGGGCTGCACCGGACGCCACCCCACGGACAACACCGTGGGACAGGACATCAAGGAGCAGACCCGCTACGCCCTCCAGCGCATATCCGCCATCCTGGATGCGTCAGGTTCCTCGCTAGACCAGGTGTTGACCAACACCTGCTACGTCACTAACAGGGAAGACTTGGCCGGGTTCAATGAAGTTTACGCCGAGTTCTTCCCCGCCGACCGCCCGGCCCGCACCACGGTCATAGTGAACTTTGGCGACCCCAACAACCTGGTCGAAATCACCAGCACCGCCGCAATACCGGACTAGCCGCGCCTGTCGCAGGCCAACGAGATGGCGACGCGAGCTTACATCCTCATAGAGGCCACCGTCGGCCGGGCCAGAGACGTCCTGACTGCTCTTCACGCCATGGACGCTGTCGCCGAAGCCGACATCATCACCGGCGTCTACGACCTCATCGTCCTAGCCGAAGCGGAGGACATAGTATCGCTGGTGGACTTTGTTACGGCGCAAGTGCAGAACATCGAAGGCGTGGAGCGTACCATCACCTGCGTGGCCGCATAGGGCACCACGAGGCGCCCCCCAGCGGCAAGATATAGAACTGAAATAAATTAAGGAGGCTGGCAATGCTTTATCAACTGCGAACCTATACCATCAACCGGGGAATGATGGATGCCTGGGTGGAGCTGTTCAACGACCAACTGGAGGGAATTCAGGCCAAGTACGGCATCACCGTAGAAGGGATGTGGGTCAACGCCGACCAGAACCAGTTCATCTGGATTCGGTCGTTCCCCAGCGCCGACGAGGTCGCTTCAAGGGAAGAGGCTTTCTACTCCTCGTCTGAGTGGCAGGGCGTAATGGACCACGCCCGCAGCCACATCGCCCGCCTCGAAGTTCAGGCCATGACTTCGGTGATGAAGGTACCAGCGGCGGCATAGGCATCCTCCCAGGCCAATACCTCGGCGTTCCTACTGGATTTCCCCTTTCTCGATGACAGAAAGGGGATTTTATTGTAAAAAGCAATATTATAGCCGGCCATAGCGAGGCATTCAGGGCTATTCTCTATATATATCATTTTATACGAACCATATTATATAAATAAGGCTTGATATATATATAAGTATGATGTATTTTATTAAATAAAAATTGATTGCCTGCGGGTCTTCAACGGCAATCCTTCCGCCTACGCTGTCGGCAACTTGGTATGGCGTTCATGTAGCGGCGGACATTGTTATGGGGGAGTATCTGGAAGCAGAAGCTGGGGCTTTTGGTAGAAAATTCGAGAAAGCATCCGCATTATCCAATGGGAGACGGGACAGTTATGCTAAACGTCAAAATCCACATATGAAAGACATTTCTCAGCGAGAGCTGGACGGACTGTTGGAGGCCGGCCTCCCAACTCAGTGCCCGCAAGCCCGGCATGATTTAGTTAACCTGTGGGGCGATGACAACGTGGTGCTGGGCGCCCTGGCATTGAATTCGGTTATGTACCAGGAAGCCGTTGACACCGAGATTTCCGTCCTATACGCCCCTACGCCGAGATTGACACGAGCGTCCAGCTTACCCGCAGTCTGTACGAGAGCGGAGAGATAGGCTAGGCGCCTACAACGCGGGTTTCAGCGGCTGGGCAGCCGGTAGTGAGGCGCTCCTTACAAGCGGCTCCTTCGCTTCGATGGACCGGTCGCTCTTTTGTATCCTCCGCAGTTGACCGGCGCGGACGGCTAGTAGGTCAGCGCCGTCTCCGTTCCTTCGGGCAGCTCCACCTCCAGGGCCTGAAGACAGTGCGCCAGGGTGTGGTAATAGCCGCTGACGATGAGCGCATCCACCGCTCCCGCGTCGCCTGCCAGTGCCCGCATTGCCTCGAAGGTCGCGCTGGAAATGCGGTGTTGGCGCAGCAACTCCAACACGAACTGCACCACTGTGGCGTCATCGGCGTCGAAGCCCGCCGGAGCGCGATACTCGCGGATGGCGGCGATGATGTCGTCGGACAGTCCCGCTTCCTTCGCCGCCGTCTGGTTGACCGTCCAGACATAGTGGCCGCAGGCTTCCCTGGCGGCCGTCAGCACGGCCAGAGCCTTGACGCGAGGCGGCAGCGGCGTCTCGTAGCGGGCGTATCCGCCCAGGCCCGCCAACGCCCCGGCGGCCTGCGGGTTGTTCAAAAGCGCCGCATAGTTCCGGGCCACTCCCCCGCGACTGGTCTCTATCTCGTCCCAGATAGCCTGCCCAGCAGCGTCCATACCTTCCCGGGTAGCGAAGGGCACTCTGGTCATAGCAAGTCTCCTGCAACAGATTAATTTCCGATAATACATTAGGGGCGCACTGCAATGCGCCCCCTCAAAGCTCTCCGGCATCTGCCGTAGTTATACGCCTAGCCGGCGGCCTGAGCCAGTCCCGCGGGTTCGCCATCTTTGGCCCAAAGGCTCTCCAGGATAGCATCGGGAGACATAGGCAGCTTGTTCATCCGCACGCCCACAGCGTGGTAGATGGCGTTGGCGACGGCAGCCATGGGAGGCACTATCGGCACCTCGCCCACGCCGCGCACCCCGTAGGGATGGCCGGGGTTGGCGACTTCGACAATGACTGTGCCTATCATCGGCAAATCCAGGCTGGTGGGCATCCGGTAATCCAGGAAAGAGGAATTCTCCATCCGCCCATCGGCGTTGAAGCGATACTCTTCGTTCAGCGCCCAGCCGATTCCCTGAACCACACCGCCCTGGATCTGGCCCTCCACATAACTGGGATGGATGGCCTTGCCGGCGTCCTGCACCGCAGTATAGTCGAGGATGGTTACCTTCCCGGTATCGGGGTCAACTTCCACGTCTACGATGTGGGTGGCGAAAGCGCCGCCTGCGCCCCGGGGGTCAACGCTGACCTGGGCCGAAACAGGCCCACCGGTGCGGTTGAGTTGGCCGGCCAGCTCCTTGAACGTCATGCTCAGTTCCTGGTCGGAAGCGTGCTGAAACACTCCATCTACTAGGTCAACGTCGGCGGAATCCACGTCCCAAATACCGGCGGCCCGATCAATCATCTTTTGCTTGATTTCCTGAGCGCACTCATACGCGGCCCAGCCTGTGGCGAAGGTAGTCCGGCTGCCCCCGGTTAGGAAGGTATAGCCTACGGAATCCGTGTCCGCCACCGTGGGATCCACATCCTCCGCCGGAATGCCCAGCACTTCCGCCGCCTGCATGGCGATGGATGCGCGCGTTCCGCCAATGTCGGTGGAGCCTTCCACGAGCGCAATAGTCCCGTCCGCCTGGACGCTGATAGCCGCGCTGGACTGCAACCCGATATTGAACCAGAAGCCAGAGGCCACCCCTCGTCCGCGGTTTGGCCCTTCCAGATTCCGCTGGTACTGCTCCGACTCGCGGGCGGCTTCCAGCGTTTCCGAGTTGCCGATGCGGGGGAAGACTGGGCCGTCAACCCGGCGGGTGCCTTCCTTGGAGGCATTGCGAAGGCGGAATTCGATGGGGTCCAAGCCCAGCTTCTCCGCCATCTCGTCCACCACGCTCTCGCAGGCAAAAGCGGCGATGGGCGCGCCCGGCGCGCGGTAGGCGGCCACCGGGGGCTTGTTAGCCACCACGTCGTATCCGTCCACCCGGCAGTGTTCGATGTCGTAGCAGGCGAACATACACTGAGCCCCCGCCGTCACCGGCGCGCCGGGGAAGGCTCCGGCATCGAAAGCCAGCATACCTTCAGCGGCCACTATCCTGCCGTCGTTGGTCGCCCCCATCTTGATGTGCATATAAGAGCCGGAGGTGGGGCCGGTAGCCTCAAAGACCTCAGCCCTGGTCATAGCCGACTTCACCGGAGCGCCCGCTTTCCTCGACAGCAGGGCCGTCAGCGGCTCCAGGTATATGGGAATCTTGCCTCCGAATCCGCCGCCGATTTCCATCGGGATTACCTTAATCTTGGAAACCGGCAAGTCGAGCACTCCAGCCAAGGCGTCCCGGGTAGTGAATGCCCCTTGAGTACTGACCCAGATAGTCAGCTCTCCGTTGGTGTTCCAGAAAGCCGCCCCGTTCTGCGGTTCGATATAACCCTGGTGAACGGTGGCGGTGGAATACTCTTTCTCAACTATGATGTCGGCGGCGGCGAAGCCCTGCTCCAGGTCGCCCTGCTCATAGCGGAAGTGCGTGGCGATATTGCTGTGGTTGTCCGTCTTTTCGCCCAGCTCCTCCGTGGTCTGGTCGTCGTGCAGCAGCTCCGCATCCTCGGCCATGGCCTCGCGGACTTCGGTGGCCGCCTTCAGCGGCTCATACTCCACCTCTATCAAAGCGAGCGCCTGCTCGGCTGCGTGGGCGCTCACGGCGGCAACGGCGGCCACCGGGTGACCCTTGTACAGCGCCTTGTCCTTGGCCATCACCTTGCGGGCGGCGGCGCTGCTGGTGGGCACGTCCGAGCCGGTGATGACGGCGCGGACGCCCGCGGTGGCCTCGGCTTTGCTGATGTCAATGGACTTTATCCGGGCGTGGGCATGGGGACTGCGAAGCACTTTGGCGTACAGCAGTCCGGCTGCATCGAAGTCGGCCCCATACTTGGCTCGGCCGGTAACCTTGTCGGTGCCGTCGTGCCGCACAGGCCGAGTGCCGACGACCTTGTAGTCGGTGTTGGACAGTACGATGTTGGATGCCATCAGAATCCACCTCGCTGGGAGTTTGGATGCCCGGCGAGCGTAACTCGCCCGGGGCGGGCAACAGGATTGTACCACAAGGGATGAAGTTGGGGCATTGGGACACGCCTCCCATTGGGGCGAGGAGCAGTATCAAATTCACCAGACTATGAAGGACCCAACAAGCGTTTGTTTGATAATTTCGGCCTAACCAAGCAACACACCTGACCCTCGGCGTCTTTGACTGAGGCCCGGTAGAGCCTATAATTGGCTCTACGGACTCAACTCCATCCTCGCCCAGCGAGGCTATCTCAATGCCCACCAGAACTTTCCCCGTTAGCGAAGCCCTTCGCCGTACTCCTTACAATTTCCCCGACGCGCCGCCGAAGGAAGACTTGAACGATTACCTTTACCTTGCCGTACCGGGGTACCCGCCTGCCCTGATAAGACATTTGGGAAACCGCGATACCACCGCCGTTATGGCTGGGATTTATATTTCCAGAAATCTGCCCAGAACCCAGAGCGGCCTGTTTTATCCCGACCTGGTTATCGCTTTTGACGTAGACATGGAGGCCATACTCGCCCGCAAGGGTTTCGTCATCAACGAGCAAGGCAAACCGCCGGACTTCGTGCTGGAAGTCGGCTCAGATACCACATGGCGCCGCGATGTCGGCATTAAGCGGGAAGGATACGCCACGCTGGGCATTCCGGAATACTGGCGTTTCGATCCCTCCAGCGGAAGGAGGCCCCGCAGAGATGCTCTGGCTGGGGATCGCTTGGTCAACGGCCAGTATGAACCTATGCCGATTTACCGGACGGACGACGGGGATTATCGCGGCTACAGCCCCATCCTGAGCCTGGAGCTGCGCTGGGAAAGCGGCAGACTCCTATGGTACAGCCCAGCAGAGCAGCATTATCTCCCTTCCTACGAAGCCAACGAAGCGCAACGCATTGCCGCGGAAGAACAGCGCGACGCCGCAGAAGAACAACGCGATATAGCCCTGGCGCAGCGCGACGCAGCGGAAGAACAACGCGACATAGCCCTGGCGCAGCGCGACACCGACGCGGAACGCATCCGTCAACTGGAAGAACAGCTCCGCCGACAACAAAATCTCGGCTAGACGGAAACGCCTTAACGTCTCCGGCGCTCCAAGCCGCGTCAGCCCCGCTTTTCCCCGGCGGGGCTTTCCCTTACCAGTGGTATAATCGCGGCCAGAGCATTGCGAGTCCGGAAATTTCCAGCGCCCACCTAGGGTTCGGAGGCCCATTATGCAGCCCCTCGCCGGCATCCGCGTTCTCAGCGTCACCGTCTACCTTGCCGGGCCTTTCGCCGCCATGAGCCTCGCCCGCCTTGGCGCCGAAGTCATCAAAGTCGAGATCCCAGGCCGCGGCGACCCCGTCCGCGGCAACGGTCCCTTCGCCGGGCCGGAGGGCACTCATCCGCATCCCAATTCCGCCGACGACATATCCACCCGCTTCCTCAAACGCACCCAGGGTGTCAAGAGCATAACCCTGGACTTGAAGACGGAACGCGGCAAGGAACTTTTCCTTGGACTGGCGAAGGAGAGCGACGTAGTGCTGGAGAACCTGGCCCCAGGCTCCCTGCGCCGCGCCGGCCTCGGCTACGACGAAGTCGCCGCCGTCAATCCCGGCATCGTCTACGCCTCCATATCAGGCTATGGCCAGACCGGCCCATACAAGGATAAGCCAGCCCACGACCCCCAGATCCAGGGCATGAGCGGCTTGATGGACATCAACGGCGACGCCGAAGGCCCGCCCGTCAAGGTCGGGTTCTATATCGGCGACCTCGTAACCCCTATGTTCGCCTGCTACTCCATCCTCGCCGCCCTCAGAGAGAAAGACCACACCGGCAAAGGGCAATATCTTGACGTATCCATGATGGACACCTTGGTATCCCTAATGTTCATGGAGAATCTGGAAGAAAGCATCGAGGCCGGTCTGCCTCTCCGCACTGGCAACATCAGCCGCAGCGGGCCCACCGGTCTGTACACCGCCATCGGCGGCGACATTTCCATCACCGTCACCAGCGACGACCAATGGCGGAGGATGTGCAACGCCCTGCAATGCCCGGAACTCTTGACCGACCCTCGCTTCGACACTTATGTCAAACGCACCGGCAATGTGGAGGAAGCCCGGCAAGAAATCCAGCATCGCATCGGGAGTATGTCCTTAAGCGACGCCCTTCAAACTCTGGAAACCCACGACGTTCCCTGCGCCCCCGTCCGCACCGCCGAGCAGGTTATGAACGACCAGCACTTCTGGGACCGGGCCAGCTTGGTGCCAATGAACCACGGCGCCATGGACGACCCGGTTGCCGGCGCGGTGGCCGCAGGCTTTCCTGTCCGATTCTCCGGCGGCGAGTTGCCGCCCTTACCCGGCGCCCCTACCCTGGGAATGCACAATGACGAAGTCTTTACCGGCATCCTGGGCCTCAGCGATTCCGCCCTAGCCCAGCTCAAAGCCCAAGGCGTAGTCTGAACGCCTACCGCCGTTACCGTAGCATCCATATTCCCAAACGCCACCCGGCCATTCTCGAACCCTATCACCCGTTGCACCCGTCATGCCCGCAAAGCTTGTCCTCGTGAAAACGAGGAGCGGGAACCCAAAGCAACCAGTTATGAAAATCAGGGAGGAACCTTGGTAAGCTTCAAGGCCAAGCCAATTCGGACCGAGCTATTTGTTCCAGGAAACAAGGAAGACTGGATGCGCCGGGCTCCGCGATTCAATGCCGATGCCTATATCCTGGACTTGGAGGACTCTGTTCCGCCCGATGAAAAGCCTGCCGCCCGCGAGTCCGTAGCGCGGATGGTGCAGGAATTGGGAGCAGCGGGCCAGACCATCGTCGTGCGCGTGAACCGCCTGGAAACAGGGCTGACCGGCGGCGACCTGGCGGCCATCGTTGGCCCTCACCTCTACTGCGTGTTGCTGCCCAAGGTAGAAGGCCCCGCCGACGTGGTGGAAGTGGATACCCTTCTGCGCCACTTCGAGCGCGAGAAAGGCTTGGAAGTCGGCAAGATATTCATTGACCCAGCCCTGGAAACCGCCTCGGGAATTCGGCAATCATGGGAAATCGCCATCTCGTCACCGCGCATCGCCCACATGGGCGCCAGCGGCGGCAAGGGCGGCGACACTGCCCGCTCCATCGGCTTCCAGTGGACTCCCGAAGGGATGGAAACGCTCTTCCTTCGCTCCAAAGTGCTGGTTGACGTGCGCGCCGCCGGAATTCCCTTCCCCATGAGCGGCGGATGGATGGATATTCACGATCTGGATGGTCTTCGCCGGGCGGCCCAGCAAGCCAAGCAGTTGGGCTACACCGGAATGCATTTGATTCACCCGTCCCACGTTCCGGTGGTCAACGAAGTCTTCACTCCCACCGAGGAGGAAGTGGCGCACTACCAGGGGCTAATCGAGGCGATGGAAGCTACTCGCGCTCAAGGGGGAGCGGCAGTCACTTTCGGAGGCGATATGGTAGACATCGCCCACGAGGAAACGGCCCGCGCGATGCTGGAAATCGCCCGCGCGATGGGAGTCCCAGGCGCATGATACTCCGGATGCGTATATTAGGACGGCAGCGCCCGCCAAGGAGGGTCTCAGGCGCATGAGTATACTGTCTTCCTCCATACTTCCCGCTTTCCGCCTTCCCGTCATGCCCGCCGCCCTCGTCATTCCCGCGAAGCTTGTCCTCGTGAAAACGGGGAGCGGGAGCCTATCCTACCGTCTTCTGAGAGTCCTTAGAGCATGAACTCTTCATCATCCTCCCCAACACGGGAACCCTCGCGCTGGCTCCCTATGCAAGGCTGCGCTAATTTTCGCGACCTAGGTGGCTACCCAAACAGCCGGGGGCAAACCGTCCGCTGGCGGCATCTCTTCCGTAGCGATGCATTACAGGAACTGACGCCCGCCGACGCCAATTTGTGCCTCACGGAGCTGAACATCGGGCTGGTCGTAGACCTCCGCAACCCGGATGAAGTCGAGCGCGACGGCCGAGGGCCTCTCCCCGGGCTGGGCGCTTGCTACCGGCATATCCCCTTCCTTGAAGGACGGGGCATCCCGCCCTTCACCGGCGGCGACGTGGTGGAGCGTCTGTCGGCAACCTACCAGTGGCTCATCCACAACTCCGGCCCTCGCGTGGCCGAGGCAGTCAATGCCATAGCCGCGTCCGTCCATCTCGAGCCCGCCAAAGGGGCTGGCCGGGGCGCCGTGGTTTTCCATTGCAGCGCTGGCAAAGACCGTACTGGAATGTTGGCCGCCCTCATCCTGGAAATCCTCGCTGTTCCCCCCGAGACTATCAAGGACGACTATCTGCTGACCAATCTGGTCATTGAGGATGTCTTGCGCCGCATAATGGCCATGGAGCGCAACAACACGGCCACCGTCCAGTCCTTGTCGGCCCAGCCGGCCGCCTTTCAGGGGTTCCAGGATACGCTGCATAATGAGTACGGCGGAGCCGAAGCCTATTTGCGGCGGCATGGCGTGAGCATCGAAACTCTGGAGTCTCTTCGCAACAACCTGCTGGAATAGACCGGAACACCCCCGCTCTACTGGTACAATGGCCTAGGCCGGCCGACGGCGGCGCATATACCGAGAGCCGATATGGCCCTCCGCAGTGCGGAGCGGACAGCCCGGCTCTTGAGATGGATAAGAACCTTTGGCGACAGAGGCTGGTAAAGCCGCCCGTCTTTATAATTCCCAAGAGTATTAGGAAGGAGAATATTAGGATAGTAAGGGAAGAGGCGCAGAATGACTTCCAGACATTGCTCATCATGCGGGAATGCCTTTGCCCCGAATGACAGGTTCTGCCAGGCTTGTGGTACCGAAAGGAACGTTGTACTTCAGCAGGCCAATCCTGCACAGACTGCCCCTCGCAACCACCACCCGCGCCGCCAAAGCCCCCCAAGCCACGGCGCCGCTGGCTGAAATGGGGCGGAATTGTAGGAGGCGGAATCATTCGACTATTCATACTGATAAGGATATTCGCCAGATCTGAATCCGACGATTCCCCAGACGCAACCCAGTCTTCAATGGCAGCACCGGCGCCAGCGGCAACCCCCACAGCAATCCGAAAGCCAGCCCCAACCAGGGCGCCAGCCCAAAGTTTCGCTGAAGCCAAAGTGTCTGCGAAAACCATAGATTACCGAGAATCGTTTTAGGAATAACGAACAGTACAAATCTCAAACCTTCTACTTTAAGGGAACAGTAGTACAAGTTATAGAACACTGGGGCAACCGGTATGGTTTCAGGGTAGACATGAGCAGCCCTTCTGATTTTGATAGCGAAGTAGTCTACTTAGCAGCCTATACAGGCGGGCGCATATTAGAGACGATAGAATAGAATTCGTAGGGGAAGCAGACGGTCTATATAAAGCAGACGGTCTATATAAATATGAGGCCGTACTGGGCAATCAAGTTACCATTCCCAAATTTGAAACTATCCATCTCAAGCTAGTCGGCAACTAGCCCGCGCGCAACAAGGCTGCCCCTCTCGTTGAAAGCATGGGAACGGATATAGCGGAATCGCGGGCCGAATATAAGTCTGACTTATCAGCATCTCAGGCGGATACGAACCGCCAGATAGACCGCTTCTTTGGGGCAGCGCCAGGCATAGGCGGCGGACTGCTGGCCGCGGCGGCAGCATCCTGATTCGGGATTCGCTAATCTGAATCCCCACCCGGCGCGGAGGGATGTACAAGGGATATCGAAAAGGAGCAGCGAATATGGCTAACTACGTTCTGGTTCACGGCTCGGCCCACGGCTCCTGGTGCTGGGACCGAGTAGCTCCCTTGCTTCGAGAGCCGGGGCATACCGTAACGGCGGTAGACCTGCCCGGCAACGGCCACGATGATACGCCCCTGGCCGAGATCACGCTGGAAACCTACGCTCAACACCTATGCCGCGTCCTCGATGCCCACGCCGGCCCTTCGGTGCTGGTGGGCCACAGCCTCGGTGGCCTCTCTATCAGCCGCGCGGCGGAGTTGCGCCCCGATAAGGTCGCCGTGCTGGTATACCTGACCGCGGTTCTGATTCAGGACGGCGTAACCTTTATGCGCTCCGTTTCCGGCGAACCCTACGATGAAGCCCGCGCCCTCGAAGCCCGGCCAAGCTGGGATCTCGCCGAAGACCGCAGCCATGTAGTATACAAGACCGAGCTGGCGCAGCATCGCTTTTACAATGACTGCGCGCCGGAAGATGTCGAATGGGCCAAGTCCAAGTTGGTTCCCCAGCCCGTCGGCCCGCTGGTATCGCCCATGTGCATCACCGGCGCCAACTTTGGACGCGTGCCACGAGTCTATATCGAGTGCGCCCTGGATAACGCGGTCTCCCCAGAGATGGCCCGCAAAATGTACACCGAGATGCCCTGCGCCGAAGTAATCACCATGCAAACCGGCCACTCCCCCTTCCTTTCCGCGCCCCAGGAGCTGGCTCAGCACCTCGATGCCTTGGCGCGATACGCCGCAACAGGCGCGACGGCATGACTTACGGACCCCTCAACGGCCTGCGGGTGCTGGAATTGGGCGAGTTTATATCCGCTCCCTACTGCGGCAAGCTGCTAGGGGATATGGGGGCCGACGTCTTAAAAATCGAGCGAGCTGACGGCGGCGATTGGGCCCGCGACTACGGCCCCTACCCCAACGACCTCCCCCACCGAGACCGCAGCGGCCTGTTCCTATACCTGAATGCCAACAAGCGCGGCGTCACCCTCAACCTCGACACGCCCACCGGACGCGAGATGTTGGCCAGTCTGCTCTCTCGATACGACGCGCTGGTCCACAACCTGCACCCCACGGAGATGGACCGCATCGGGCTGGATTACGCCAGTCTGCTCCCCCACAACGGCGCTCTGGTGATGGCATCCATCACCCCCTTCGGGCTTACCGGCCCTTATCGCAACTGGAAAGCATACGACATTAACTTGGCGGCCGGGGGAGGTATCTGCGAAGGACTAGGCAGCCCCGAGCGAGAACCCTTAACCTTTGGCTCGCCCGAGGTAGGCTACTTCGCCGGAGCCGCCGCCGCATCGTCCATCGTGATGGCTCTGCTCTCCCAGGGCGGCGGTGGACCTTCGGTGGACTCGCCAGGTCAGCACATAGACATTGCTGAAATCGAGGCCATGGCCGGACTGTACAACGGGCCGGAGGCACTGATGGCCGTATACCAATGGCGCGTCACCCGCCGCACCGGCCATCATGCGCTGGATTTCCCCTACCCTAACTGCATCCTGCGCTGCAAAGACGGCTACATCTTCGTTGGCTCCCCCGAGGGCCGCCAGTGGCGGCGCCTGTTGGAGCTGATGGGCAGCCCCCAGTGGGCGCAGGAACCCCAGTTCCGCAACCGGACGGTGATGAACAACGAATACGCCGACGAAGCAGACGGTTATCTCGAAGAGTGGCTCTTGCAGCATACCAAAGCCGAACTGCTGGAAATGGCCTTGGAGCATCGCATCCCCCTAGCTCCGGTGCGTGGTTTCGACGAGGTGCGCCACGACCCCAGCCTAGCCAGCCTTTTCACCGGCATTGACCGCGGCGACACCGGCCATATCGCCATACCCGGCCCACCCTATGAGCTGTCCGGCTCCGAAGTTTCTCCCTCTCGCCCAGCGCCTGCCTTGGGTCAGCATAACAGCGAAGTCTACTGCGGCGAGCTGGGCTACTCCCCCGGAGAGGTGGCCCAGCTCTACCGCGCCAGAATTATCTGACCAGCGGCGCTTCTCTAGGAAAGCCCCGGCTATGCTTCCATCCCCATAATCCGGCGTTCCCTGCGCGTGCCGGCAATGCGTTACCGTCCCCCATCGCCCCCGCCTCTCTTCGTCATTCCCGCGAAAGCGGGAACCCACGCGCTTCGTCATTCCCGCCTCTCTTCGCCATTCCCGCGAAAGCGGGAACCCACGCGCTTCGATGCCAAGAACTGTTTCTGCGGCTGGGTTATACTAGATATGCCAAGCCGCCCGGCGCGCCCTATGCCCTGCGCTGCGGCAACAACAGTGCAGCCGTTAGCTATCTGTCATTGGAAGGTTGAACTATGGTTAGCAGCGATCCATATCCGGTGCAACTCGTTGGAAGTTATCAAGGGCAAGTCAACCGTTTCCTGTGGCTCATCAAGTGGATTCTTGTCATCCCTCACATCATCGTTCTATGGCTCTTATCCCTCCCAGTCCTGCTTACCACTCCCATCGCCTGGCTAGCCGTGATAATCCTCGGCCGCTATCCGCCGTTACTGTGGAGCTACCACGTCGGCCTCCTGCGCTGGGGTTGGCGAGTCAATTTCTATGCCTACGAAGTTGGAAACACCGACCAGTACCCACCCTTTTCCTTCGCCTCCCGCGAAGACTATCCCGCGGACCTGGCAGTCGAATTCCCTGCCAATTCTTCGCGCCTTACTGCCTTGTTCCGCTGGCTGCTTATCATCCCTCACTGGATTGTCACCGCGATACTCACTGAAATCGTAGGCATCCTAGTGTTGTTCGCCCTGATAATTCTGCTTTTCTCAGGCCGCTACCCCGAAGGGCTATTCAACATCGTAATGGGAATGAACCGTTGGATCTACCGCGTCAACGCCTACGGCTGGCTGCTGGCGGACAAATATCCCCCCTTCAGCTTTGACTAGGCCGCAAGGATTCCGAAATGACATTAGACGCCGACAGCGGACAACCCGGCCCCCTGACGGGTTATCGCGTCCTCGACTTCGGCTGGGTGCTGGCCGGAGCCGTGCCGGGAATGATTCTGGCCGACATGGGGGCCGCGGTCATAAAGGTCGAAACCCGTCAGCGCATGGACTATATGCGACTAGGGCGCCCCATCACCGGTGACCGGCCCGACCCGGAACAAAACCCCATGTTCCACAACGTGAACCGGGGCAAACGAAGCATCACCCTGAACACCACCCGCCCAGAGGCCGTCGAACTGGCCCGCCGCCTAGCCTCGGAATGCGACGTAGTCATCGAAAACTTCTCTCCGGGCGTGATGGCCCGCATCGGGCTGGGCTACAGCGCCCTCAGCCGCGACAACCCCGGGCTGATAATGGCATCTATCACCTCCAACGGCCAGACCGGGCCGCTGCGCGACCTTCGCGCCTACGCTCCTTCCACCGGCGCAATGTCCGGGCTAGACAGCGTTATGGGCTACGAACCCGCGGAGGGCGAGGCCGGGCGCCCTCTTGGTCTGAAGCACGCCTACGCCGACATCTGCGGCGCGCTCCACGCCGTCTTTGCTATCACCGCCGCCCTGCGTCAACGGCAGCTAACCGGGCAGGGCCAGTACATTGACGTTTCCATGCTCCGAGCCACCGTTGCCACCATGGGCGCCGGGCTGATGGAATACGAACTCACGGGCCGCGTTCCCCAGCCGAGGGGGAACTACGACCCGGTGATGGCCCCCTACGGCAACTATCCCTGCCAAGGAGAAGACGCCTGGCTTTCCATCGCCGTGCGCACGGAACCGGAGTGGCGCGGATTGACGGCGGCCATGGGCAATCCCTCTTGGGCCGCAGAGCCGATTTTCGCCAGCCGCTATGCCCGCCTAAACCACCGCCGGGAGATGGATGTCCGAGTGTCTGAATGGACGCGGGAGCGGGAGCCGTGGGCAGCCGCCGAATTGCTCCAGTCCCATGGCGTCGCCGCCTTCCCGGTGCTGGACGCCGAAGGGCGCCTGTTCAACCCTCACTTCCAAGAGCGCGGGCTGTATTCCGACATCGAACACCCCGCTCTGGGAATCGAACCCATCTTCAACTTGATGTGGCAGTTAAGCCGAACCCCGCCCCGTATCCGGCGCCACGCTCCCTTGCTAGGAGAACACAACCGCGACGTATTCTGCGGCCTGCTGGGCCTCGATGAGGCCGAACTGTCGCGGCTGGAAGACGAGCAGGTAATCTGGTGACAGGCCCACCAACGGAGATTAACCCATGACCAGCCAGAATGAACACGAGCGCGTAGTCGAAACCCTGCCGGAGGTTGAGGACGGCATATCCCCCGAAGCCATCGCCCGCGCCAAAGCGATGATTGGCGCGCGGATGCGCACCGAGAACTTTGTCCGCGACGCTTCCTTGGGCGCACTCCTTAACTTCGTTAACGGCATTGGCGACACCAACCCCATATTCCGCGACCAAGAATACGCCGCTTACTCCAAGTACGGCTCCATTATCGGCCACCCTTGCGCCCCTTATATGCGCCACTGGTCCGGGCGCACCCGCTGGGGACTACCGGGAGTCCACGGCTTTTTCGCCGGCAATGACTGGGAATTTTTCCGCAACATCCGCCCCGGCGATGCCGTCAACTGCGTCGAGCGAGTTCTGGATGTGCAGGAACGCCAAAGCCGCTACTCGGAGACGCTGGTCCTTCAGTTCGTAGAGACCATCTACACCAACCAGCGCGATGAGGCAGTCGCCCGGGTTGTCGGCTGGTGCACCCGCCACCAGCGCCGCGCTTCCCGCCAGCGAGGCAAGTACGCCAGCGTCCCCCGGCGCCACGAATACACGCCCGAAGAGCTGGAAGCCATCGACCAGCAGGTGTTGGCGGAAAAGGCCCGGGGCGGCCAAACCCGCTATTACGAAGACACCCACATCGGCGAAGAACTCGAGCCTGTGGTGCGAGGCCCCCTGTCCTTGCAGGACGTTTCCGCCTTTTTGGTAGGCACCGGGCGCTCCAGCGCCCACGGCGTGCTGCTGCGGGAGGCACTGCGGCACCCCGACCACTTCTTCCGCAACCCTGAGGCCGGCGGCGGCTTGGAATACACCGGCATCGGCCACCTGCGAGACTCGGTAGCCGAGGCTGTCGGCGTTCCCGGCGCCTACGACTATGGCCCTCAGCGGGTATCGTGGATGGGAACCCTGGTCACCAACTGGATGGGCGATGACGCCTTCTTAAAGCGTCTGCGAGTCGAATGTCGCCGCTTCAACGTCTACGGCGACACCCAGTGGTGCAAGGGCCGCGTCACCGGCAAGCGCATCCATGCCGGCGCTCCCTTGGTGGACCTGGAAATCTGGGCCGAGAACCAGCGCGGCGAAATCACCGCGCCGGGCCAGGCAACGGTTATGCTGCCTTCTCGCGACCCCCGCGTCCCCTGGTTCGCCGACGGCCATGCCCTCAGCCTGCGCGACGCACCCCAGAGCGAACAAATGCCGCCCATCCTGCCGGAGTAGCGGCCTCTATCCGGCATCATCGCCAGTCAGGCACACGGCAGTAGCCTGATGCAGGAGCATCTTCCAAACCATAATCGGGGAGGGCTGTAATAGGACGAACATTTGTAGAGGGAACGATTACTGGCGCATTCGGGACTAGGCGATACAATTTCTTCGTTGACACCGGCTCGGCCTTTATGGGCCTGCCGATGGAGGAAATCGAGACCCGGGCCTAGAGATAATTCCCAACGGCCGTAGGCCCTTTATGACTGCCAACGGTATCACGAAATTCGACACCTTTCACATCAAAGGTGAAATTCGTGGCCGGGGTTTTGCCGGAATGGTCGCGCCCTGCCCCATCCCGCTGGTAGGCTACGAGATGCTGCAAAATATGCGGCTGCGGGTCAATCCCGTTAGCGAAGAAGTAGAAGAAGTGCCCGACGACGAGATTCACTCTCAATACATGATAAGCAGTTTCAGCTATTAGGGGCATTGGGATGACAACCCCATCTATGGCAAATACGCCCGCCGCCCTTGCTGGTCTGCGCGTGCTGGAGCTGGGCGGCATGGTCGCCGTCCCCTACTGCGGCAAGCTGCTCGCCTCGCTAGGGGCGGATGTCGTGAAACTTGAGCCGCCCAAGTCTGGCGACCCGTCCCGCCGCCGGGGGCCTTTCCCCAGCGATGCGCCCCACCCGGAACGCAGCGGGACGTTCCTGTACCTGAACACCGGCAAACGCGGCATTACTCTGGCCGTTGACGACCCGCAAGGCCGCGAGATGCTGCGCCGCTTGGCCGCCGACGCCGACGTCATCATCCACGACTCCTCGCCATCTCTGGCCGTAGAGCGCGGGCTGGAACAGCAAAGGCTGGCCGAGGGCAACCCTCGCCTCGTAGTCGCCGCAATAACTCCCTTCGGCTCCGCAGGCCCCAACGCCGGATATGTCGCCCATGACGGGAACGTGTTTCACGCCGGCGGAGAGGGCAACCTGCTCCCCAACGGATTGGCCCTCGATACCTTCCCGGAACGCGCCCCCATCGCGGCCGGGGGGATGATGGCATCCTACCAGGGTGGGCTGACCGCCGCCGTAGGCCTGCTGGGAGCCGTAATTGCCCAAAGGAACGGGGAACCGGGGCAGTCCCTGGACTGCTCGATGCAGGAGGCCCAACTAGCCATCGGCTATCTGCCCATCCAAAGGCTGGAAGCCGAAGATTTCGTGGAAACGCGGTTCTCCCGCTTCTTCAGAGTGGGCGGTGTTCTCCCGGCCGCCGACGGCTACGTGGAGCTACTGACCCTCGAACCACGCCAGTGGGAAGGGCTGGCTCGCCTGCTGGGGGAACCGGAATGGGCCTCTCCCGACAAGTTCCTCGACCCGGCAACCCACGGCCCTGCCATTAACGAAAACCTGCGCCGGTGGAGCACCGGGCATACCCGGGAATGGCTGTACCGCGAAGGCCAGGCCCACGGCGTTCCTATCGCGCCCTATTTGACTCCCAAAGAGGTGTTCGACAGCCCGCAGCAACGGGAGCGGGGCTACTACCAGGAAGTCGAACACCCCTCGGCGGGCAGCTACGATTATGCCGCCCTGCCCATACGCATGACCGAGACGCCGCCCACCCTGCGCCGCGCCCCTCTGCTGGGCGAGCACAATGCCGAGATTTACGGAGAGCTGGGCTATTCGCCGGAAGCGCTGACCATGCTCGCCAGGGCCGAGGTCATCTGATGCCGTCGGAAAAGCGGGGCGGCCAGTGAAATCCAGCCTCTACCTGCTCATCGGCTTCATCGGAGTGATTCTGGTCATCGAGGCGCTGAACCACTTCATGGACCACTCCCTCAACGCCTGGGGCCTGGGGCCGCGCACTACCTTGGGCCTGGCCGGCATATTCACCAGTCCCTTTCTTCACGCAAGCTATCTCCACGTCCAATCAAACTCCGTCGGCCTGTTGGCCTTGGGAACCCTGGCGGTCATACGCAGCGAAAACCGCTTCCCGGCCATTTGCCTCATCATCATCCTGGCCGGTGGCCTGGGCGTGTGGGTGGTGGGCCGGACAGCCACCCACGTCGGGGCCAGCGGCCTCGTGTTCGGCTTGTTCGGCTACCTGCTCGTTCGAGGCGTACTGGACAGAAGCATTCTCTCGGTTCTCGTGGCCGTCGTAGTTGTCGGCGTATTCGGCTGGATAATCTTACCCGGAGTTCTGCCCACCAACGCCTACGTATCCTGGGAAGGCCATATATGCGGCTTGGCGGCTGGGGCGTTGGCCGCCATAATAGCCGGCAAGCGTCAGGCCCCCGTCAAACAGGACGCGGTGCCCCGTCCGCTTGCTTAAGCCGACACCCTGCTGGCCTGCCAGGGCCGAGGTAAGCTAATGCAACCAAATTGCGCAAACAGGCAAGACAACCGCCCAGGGCCGCTGGCCGGCATCCGCGTCGCCGACTTTTCGGTTCACGCCGCCGGGCCTTTCGCCGGGCTAATGCTCGCCGAGATGGGAGCCCAGGTCATCAAGATTGAAAGCTCCGCCCGCCTCGACATCACCCGCCGCCCCCATGCCATGTACGGCAAGCCGCCTTCCAGCTTCGAGCAGATAAACGCCAACAAGCTGTCGGTATGCCTTAACCTCAAGGAACCCCGGGCCGTCGAGCTGGCCCTGGAACTGGTCAGCGTGTCCGAACTGGTCCTGGAAAACTTCCGTCCGGGCGTGTTAAGCCGACTGGGGCTAGGCTATGAAGCCATGCGAGAGGTTCGGCCCGACATTATCCTTGTATCGTTGTCTTCCAACGGGCAGACCGGTCCTGAAAGCAACTACGCTGGGTACGCCCCCATGTTCTCAGCCCTCGGCGGACTGGGCCACCTGACCGGCTATGCCGACGGCCCGCCCGTCGAACTGCGCCACGCAATGGACCACACCGGCGGAATGCTGGCCGCTTTTTGCCGCTGTAACCGCCCTGTCGGCTCGGCAGCGCACCGGAATAGGGCAGCACGCGGACGTTTCGGTGCGAGACTTGGCTACATCCTTTATCGGGGCGGAACTGCTGGACGTAGCCATGAACTCCCGAGAGCCGCACCGAAACGGCAACCGGGATGCCTCGGCGGCCCCTCAAGGGGTTTATCCCTGTATGGGGAAGGATAAATGGGTCAGCATATCGGTAGCGTCAGAAGCCGAATGGCAAGGCTTCGTATCGGCCCTCGGCTCCCCGGAATGGGCTTCCGGCGACCAGTTCGGCGACGCTTTCCGGCGCTGGCGCCGACACGACGAACTGGACGCCTTCATCTCAGAGTGGACGGCGCGGCACACCGCCGCAGACGTTACGCAAAAACTCCAAGGCCGGGGGGTTGCCGCCTTTCCGTCCCTGCCCCCGGATGGGATGATGCAGGAGATGCACCTGCTGGCTCGCAATGCCTTCCCTGCGATTCAGAACGAAGACACCGGAGAGCGGCAACGGGCCGTGACCCCGCCCTGGCGTTTCTCCCGAACTCCCGCTCGCATAGACCGCTGGACTCCGACTCTGGGGCAGCACAATATGGATGTTTTCTCCGGCATTCTTGGTCTTCCCGAAGCCGAAGTTCAGGAACTGGAGCAGGCGCAAGTTATTTGGTAAGGCGCGCCGGGGATGATGCAAAATCTTAGCGGCGCAGGTATTATTGCCCCAATAATTCCGCCGTTCTGGGAACTTTGGAGATGGACATGGCTAAGAAAGGCACCGGACTGATGATTGTGTGGGCCGACATTCCCGCCGAAATGGAAGACGACTTCAACCGCTGGTACAATGAAGAGCATCTGGCCGAGCTGCTCTCCGTTCCGGGCGTGCTGAGCGCCGCCCGCTATGAGGCCACCAGCAGTGGCCCCAAGCATATGGCCGTTTATGAACTGGAAAGCCCCGCCGTGATTGAAACCGACTCCTTCAAGAACCGCCCGCGCACCGAGTGGGGCAGCCGCGTCAGCCCCAGCATCATCGGCTCCAACTTTATGAACAACGTCTACGAAATGATTCACCCGGGGCAGCTCTCCGACACCATCGCTGACAGCGATATGGCTCCTGCGCTCCAAATCGGGCGCATGGACGTCCCCGACGCCAGCGACGCCGAGTGGAACGAGTGGTACTCCGGCGTCTATGTTCCCAATTACGAAAAAGTGCCAGGCTGCATCCGCGGCCGCCGCTGGAAGGCCGTCCGGGGCGCCCCTTCCTACGCCACCGTCTACGAGTTTGAGGACGAAAACGTCTCCCAGACCGCCGAATGGCTACGGCAGCGGGACATTCACCCCGACAACCAACGAATGCGCGACGTTATGACCCATGCCCCAGGCTCCCCCGGCATCTGGAAAAAGACATTCCAGCTTTAGGCACCGCATCGAGCCGCCTATCCTAAACCCCGGTGGAGGACAAGTATGGAAACTGGCCTCCAACAGCAGAACGCGGGCAGGTCTCAAGGGGGAGGCGTCGGCCATCGCAGCTTAATTATCGCCCTCGTCCTGATTCTGGGCATAATGATTGCCGAGATTATCGGCGGACTGCTCACCGGCAGCTTGGCCTTGCTGTCCGACGCCGGGCATATGCTCGCCGCGGCCGCGGCCATTGCCATTGCCTTGTTCGCATCCTGGGCCGAAAACCGCCCAGCCTCCATCGAGCGCACCTTCGGCTATCATCGCGCCGAGGTAATCGGCGCCATGCTCAGCGCCCTAGCCCTCTGGCTCGTCGCCGCCTGGGTTCTCTTCGAGTCCATCAACCGACTTCGCGACCAGTCCGAACTGGAAATTCAGGGTGGCGCAATGCTGGCGCTTGGCGCCATCGGAATGGGCGTCAATCTCCTCGCCGCCCTCATCCTCCGCTGGGGCGGCCACCAAAGCGATCGGGCGGGCGACGCCATGCGGCATCTGCTGACCGACCTCCTGGCATCCATCGCCGTGGTTGTCGCCGCCGTCCTAGTGCTGGTCAACGACTGGACCATTGTAGACCCCATAGTATCCATCGGTGTTGCTGCCCTTACCGCCGCCAGCTCCTGGCGCCTGATTCTGCAAGTGTTCCATACCCTGCTGGAAGGCACTCCCGAGCACATCGACCTATACCGCCTCTGCGCCGACATCGAGGACGAACCGGGAGTCACCTTGATTCACGACGTCCATGCTTGGAGCATCTCGGATAACTACGACGCTTTCACCGCCCATATAATTCTGGAGCCGGGGTATATCAACACTGAGGAGCTTCTCTCCCGATTACGACGGCTGGTATACGAGAAACACGGGGTTAACCACTTGACGCTCCAATTTGAAGAATCCGCTTCTGAGTGTCTTGAAGACCATCATCTCAGCCATCTTGAAGCCATATCCCGGCCCGACGCATAGCTGCCCGCCTCGCAAGCCCTGACTCGCAGGGCAATCGCCTTTGAAATTTCAGACCCGTTACCCCTGCGGAAACAGGAGACCGGAAGGCGAAATTCTCTGAATTTATGCCTCACCGATATTCGATTCAGACCCTGGATTCCCGCTTTCGCGGGAATGACGGGGACAAGCTTCGCGGGAATCACGGGTATTAGGCCGCCCATACTCGATTGCCCGGCCCTGGCCCGCAACGGGCCGTGCGTATTTCGTCGCGGCGCGTTATACTGGAATCAGGCCCTGCGGCCCCAGTCCACCCCTTTGGGCCCAAGGCGGACGCGAGCGCGAAATGACTTCCATCACACTCTTGCGGCTGTCTCCGTTCCAGGTTGCGCCGGCGACCCTCGCCGCTCTGCTGGCATTAGCCGCCCTGATTCTGTTGCCCGCCACTACTGCGGCTCAGGAAACGCGGCGGGAAGAAGTGCTATACACCGGAGCCCACGCCATCCGGGTAATGCCAGTTAATCTCCACCTAGGGTCCGGATCCGCTCAATTCGCGGTCATCGTCACCAACCCCGAAACCGGCGAACCCGTGCCCGACGCCCGCGTTGTGATGGTCACCTCCCACGGGGAAGAAAGCGATTCCGGATGGGCCTTCGCCACCAACTCGCCAGCAGCCCCGGAATACTACAGCGTGAATCTGAAGCTGGAATCCACCGGCGAATGGAACATCAGCGTAGACGTTTCTTCCGCTCTCGGCGCAGACCTCGTTGAAGTCACCACCCTCGAAGTGCCTTCGCTGAACCGGCTGACTCAAGGCTCGTGGGTATTCTTCGGAATGTTCGGGATAATCGTTCTGGGTATCGTCTACGTCTGGTGGAGTGCGCGCCGCGACTATCTTCGCAAGCGGGCCGCCGCCCAAACGGATTCTCCGTGAAAACTCTCACTGCCCTGCCAGCAGTAGGCCGCCGGCTTCTTCTACTGTCGCTGGCCCTGGTCGCCCTTCTGGCGGCCCTGTCGTGGATTGCCGCAACCGTCCAGGCCCACGGCGGCATCGACGCCGGCCAAGAGCCGTGGACCGCCTGGAACACCAACCCTCTTCCCGTAATCCTTGTCCTCCTGGCCGCTTACGTCTACCTGAACGGCCTCAACAACTGGGATCGCCCCACCCACCCGGTCAACAACTGGCAGAAGGCATCCTTCTTGTTCGGGCTGTTCCTAGTCTTCTTTGCCTTGCAGTCTCCGCTGGACCCCTTATCCGACCATTTGCTCTCCTTCCATCAAGTACAGCATTTCATCCTGCGGATGGTCGCTCCCATGTTCATCTTGCTAGGCGCGCCGCTGACCCCCATGCTCCGCGGAATGCCGGCCTGGGCACGGCAGGGCGTCATCCGCCCTATGGTGAAAAACTCCTACGCCCGCCAAGTTTACCGGCTGCTGACCAATCCCATTTTCACCATATTCTTCTTCCTAGGAAGCCTCTACCTCTGGCAGTTCCCGGGGGCCTTCAACCTCGCCCTTCGCAACGATGAAGTGCACGCCTTGATGCACCTGACCATGAGCGCCTCCGGGTTCCTCTTCTGGTGGGTAGTCATAGACCCGCCGCCGCACCGTTCTCGGCTGCATTACGGGCTGCGGGTGCTGTATCTTGGTCTAATCGTGCTGCCTAACACGCTGCTGGGCGCAGCCATCACCTTCTCCGACGGGCTGATATACAGCGCCTACGCCGACGTGACCCAGCCCTATGGCTTGACGCTGGAGACCGACCAGCAGTTGGGCGGGCTGATGCTCTGGGTTCCCGGTGATATGATGAGCATCGTAGCCGCCGGCATCGTGATGGTGATGTGGTATCAGCGGGAAGAGGGATCCAACCACGCCAAGGCGCGAGCTTAGCAGACCCTTCTCTATCCCCAATTGCGAAGCCCCACTTTCGACAAGGACAGCATCGGCTATGGTTAACGGAGGCGCAGACGGCATACGCTTTAGTTGGTTCATCCCCATAGACGGCGATGGTCGCCGCGCAGGAACAATGCGGGCGGAGCGGCCGCCGGACTTCGATTACCTCCGCCGCGTGGTGGAAACGGCGGAGGAATGCGGCTATTACTCCCTGCTCATTCCCACCCGCTTCGCCAACGGGCTGTTCGCGGAAGACGCCCCCCTGGCCGAGACTTGGACCACCGCTACGGCCCTAGCCGCTGTGACCAGCCGCATCCGCTTCCTTATCGCCGTCCGGCCCGGCTTTATCGCTCTGGGCCTCTTCGCGCAGATGGCCGCCGCGTTGCACCAGATTTCCCAGGGCCGGGTAGACATCAACATCGTCCCCGGCGGCATACAGAACGACTTCGAGCGCGTGGGCGAGGAAAGCACTCATGAAACCCGCTACGAGCGGGCCGAAGAGTTTATCGCCGCCTGTCGCAGGCTCTGGACCCAGCCGGGCCCGGTGGATTTCCACGGCGAATACTACCGGCTGCGCGACGCTTTCTGCGCCCCCCAGCCGGGCGAACACAGCCCCCGCTTCTATCTCGGCGGCGCTTCGCCCCGCGCCCTCGGGCTGTCGGGACGCCAGGCCGACGTGCATCTGTCTTGGATTGAGCCGCTGGAGGCTACCGCCCGCCGCAATGTGGAAGTCGCCGCCGAGTTTGCCAAGGCTGGCAGAACCCCTGAGCTGGGGCTGCGGACTCACCTGGTCGTGCGCGATTCGGAAGCCGACGCCTGGAACGCCGCCAACGAACTCATCTCCCACGCCGACCCGGCCGTGAAGGCCCAGCGCCAAGCCGCCATTGCCGGCACTCAGATGGTGGGGCAGCAGGCCCAAGCCCGCGAGGCTCCCGACCACCGCGTAGGTCCCCACCTCTGGAACGGGCTATCCGAAGTCCGGGTGAACTGCGGCACCGCCATCGTTGGGACACCCCAACAGGCCGCGGACACCCTGTATGACTATGCCAAGCTGGGCTTCCGCGAGTTCATCCTCTCCGGCTTTCCCCACGTCGAGGAATGCCAGAGAGTTTCCGCCGAAGTACTGCCCCGCCTACGCGAAAAGCTGGCTGACGGCTAATAGAAGCCCGCCGGGATTTTATCCGCCCACGGACTGGCCTGCTCGAAGGCAGCGCACGCCCGCAGTACCCGGTCTTCGGCGCGGCGCGGCCCGATGATGTGCAGGCCGATGGGCATCCCGTCCGACGAGAATCCGCAAGGCACGCTGGCAGCAGTCTGCCCTGTCATATTGATGGGGTAGGTAAAAGGCAGAAAGCCCCACTGAGGATCCACTTCTTTCCCACCGATGACCGTCGGCCGCTGGCCTATCTCGAAGGCCGGCGTTGCCATGGTCGGGGACAGCAGCAAATCGTAGCTGTCGAAGAAGTCCTCCATATGCCGTCCCAACTGGTCCGCCCGCAGGATGGCCCGGGAAAGCCGCGCTCCGTCCACCCGTGAGCCATGCTCGATGGAATACAGACCGGGCTGGGAAAAATCGTCCCGGCGCTCCTCCAGCAAGTGGCCATATGAGGTGTATGCGGCGGTGGCGAACACATCGAAGAAGGCATCGAAGGGATCTTCCAGCTTGAGCGGCGCATCCTCGACGATAGCTCCCATCCCCTCAAAGACGCGAGCAGCGCGGGCCGTAATCTCGGCCACCTCTGGATCAACCCCGGCATAGCCGAAATCGGGACTCCAGGCAATCCGCATCCCCACCACTCCGCGCCTCAGACCGGCGCTGAAGTCCGGCGGCGTTTCCTTGATGGAATTTGGATCGCGGCTGTCGGGCCCGGCCAGCACCTGCAACAGCAAGGCAGTGTCGGCCACTGTGCGGCTCATCGGCCCCGACTGCGAGAAGTGGTTCGCTGCAGGCCGGCCGTAGCCGCCGTACCGGGGAACCCGGTGCTGCGTAGGCTTGATGCCGAAGACGCCGCTGAAGCTGGCCGGGATGCGTATCGAGCCGCCCCCGTCGCTTCCGATGGCGATGGGGCAGAGTCCGGCGGCCAGGGCCGCCCCCGCCCCGCCGCTGGAGCCGCCGGGAGTGCGCTCGGTGTTCCAGGGGTTACGGCAAGGATCACTGACCCGGTTCTCGGTGCTCCCTGACTGCCCAAACTCCGGAGTATTGGTCTTGCCTAGGATGATGGCCCCGGCCGCCTTCACCCGCTCGACCACGACCGAATCCAGTTCGGGCGTGCGGTCGCGGAATATCGCCGAGCCTAGGGTGGTGGGCAAGTCCCGGGTCATTTCGAGGTCTTTGACGGAGATGGGAACGCCATGCAACGGCCCTACCGCCCAACCGCGAGCTACAATGTCATCCGCCGCCCGAGCATCGGCCAGGGCCTGCTCCGGCCGCAGGGCCAGGTACGAATTCAACTGGGGGTCCAGCCGTTCAATCCGCCGTAAAAACAGCTCGGTAACTTCCGCGGATGACACCTGCCCCCGGCGGATAGCCCGGCTCAACTCCGTAGCGGGCATAAATGCAAGTTCACTGCTCATAACAACTCCTTATGACGGGAATAGCGTTTCGTACTCCCGCTTCGTATTCCAAAGATTCTTACGGCTGATAATGACGCCTGCCCCATCATAGCGCAACCGCCCGGCCATTGAAAAAGGCGGCGGCGTCATTGAAAATAGGCCACCGGGGTCAATGGACCACCGGGGCGCAAGATAAAAGAACCGGCATCTATGACCGAACCGACAGGAGGCAGCCTTTGGCGTTAGTAGGAATCATCGCCAACCCGGCGGCGAGCAAAGACATCCGGCGTCTGGTGGCCCAGGGAAGGGTAGTGCCCGACTGGGAAAAAGTGAACATCGTCCGGCGGGCGCTTATGGGCTTGCAGTCGGTGGGCATCCAGCGCGTGCTGGCGATGCCCGACAGCTCCCACCTGGTGCAGCGCGCCGCCGATGATCCCCATCTGGCGATGGAAGTGGACTTGCTTCCAATGACTGCCCTATTCAATGAGGGGGACACCGTTCGCGCCGCGGCCGCCATGGCCCAGCAGGGCGTGAAATGCGTGATAACCCTGGGCGGCGATGGCACCAACCGGGCCGTGGCCAAAGGCTCCCGCGATATGGCCATGGTTGCCATATCCACCGGCACCAACAATGTCTTTCCCGTTATGGTGGAGGGCACCACCGCCGGCATGGCCGCCGGCCTAGTGGCCACAGGCGCGGTCTCTTTGGAACAGGCGGCCGTCCGAAGCAAGACCATCGCCGTCATGGTGAACGGCGAAGACCGCGACATCGCCTTGGTGGACGTGGCCCTCTCCAAAGAGCGTTTCGTTGCCACCCGCGCCATCTGGGACATGAACACCATCTACGAAGTGTTTCTGACTCGCGCAGAACCTTCGTCCATCGGCCTGTCGTCCATCGGAGCACGACTGCAAGCGGTGTCCCTTACCGACGCCGGCGGCCTGCACTACAAAATCGCGGACCTGCGGCAGATGCAGACCGAACCGGCAGAGGGCAGTCCGTCCCCCACGTCTACATCCCCGCCTAACCCGTTACCTTCGCCCGATTCGTCGTCCCCGCCTGACCCGTCATTCCCGCGAAATCGGGAACCTGCTGGCCCGGTCCAAGTTTATGTCCGCGCTCCCATCGCGCCCGGCTCGGTGCCGGTGGTAGGAATCGAAGCATGGCAGCGCCTCGCCGACGGCCAGCGCCTTGCCGTCGAGCGCCGGCATTCCACAGTGGCGCTCGACGGCGAACGATCCTTCTCGGTGAACCCGGACAACCTGCTGGAAATCGAAATTCGGCGCGACGGCCCGCCCGTGGTCAGCGTGGAAGCGACTCTTGGCCACGCCACCGCCGCGGGACTGTTCCACGTCTAGCGCGACGAGAAAGGTTGCGTCCCGGCTTCCGGCGCCAGCCGCGGCGCAGCGGGTCTGACCATGCTTTTCGGCACTGAATTTTCCTTGACAGAATTGTTCTTTTCGTTGCTGGTGGTCACCGCGGCGGGGGTGGTGCTCGGGACGGTCAGCTTCGGCTTCGGAGTAGTTTCCTCTCCTCCGTTGCTGCTTTTCGTTGAGGCCAAGACTACTATCGTAGTGGTCAATTCGCTGACTACCATCCTGCTGTCGCTGGTGTTACTAAGAACTTGGCGGCACATGGACCTGCGAAACAGCAAGGGGATGATTCTGGGAGGGCTGGCGGCGGCCCCGGTAGGGGTGTTCGTGCTGAACGTAGCAGATCCGGGCATATTGCGCATCGTTATCGGCGTGGTCATAGTGGCGCTGGGGCTGCTCAACCTGCGCGACGCGCAACTGCCCATAGCTACCTTTCCCGGTTCCGGTTTGTTTTTCGGTTTCGTAACCTGTCTGGCAGTGACTGCCATAAGCATCGGTGGGATGCTGGGCGCCGTATACGCCATAGCCCAGCGCTGGCCGGCGCAGACGGTGCGGGCGTCGCTCGCCGCTATGTTCGTTCTGTCCGGCTTGGTCTCGGTAGGACTTTACGCGGCTACCGGGCTTTATACCCGCGAGACGCTGGCCACCGTGGGGCTGCTGGTTCCCGGTATGCTACTGGGCTTTGGCCTTGCCGGGCTATTGGTGGGACGACTGAACGAGCGGGTATTCCGATACGTGGTCATCGCCCTAGTGGTGCTAGGCGGCAGTATGCTGCTGGTCCGGGAGCTGCTGGGTTAGCCAGAAAGCGAAGGGGGCGCGTACTTGTCTCGCGCCCCCTTCGCTTTCCCTGTTGGAAACGGCGGCTTATTCCTGCATATCGTGATATGCGGCGAGCGCGGCGGTGATGCCGTCGCCGACGGCCGCCCCGAGCTGGCGCGTTGAGTCGGCGCGGGCGTCGCCGCAGGCGTAGATGCCCGGGACGCCCGTGCGCATATGAATGTCCGTGTATACGTGCCCCAGGGCATCCATCTCCAGCATACCCTTCAGATATTCCGTGTTGGGGTGGAACCCAACGTAGATGAAAGCCGCGGCGGTGTTGTAGTCATAGACCTCTTCCGTCTTGAGGTTTTTGACCCGCGCCGCTTCCAGGGCCTCGTTGCCAACGAACTCCTCAACGACATGGCTCCAGAGGAACTTGACTTTTTCGTTATTGAACGCCCGTTCCTGCAACACTCTGGTGGCCCGCAGCTCATCGCGACGGTGAATGTAGGTAACGGAGTTGACGATCCCGGTGAGGTAGTGGCCTTCGTCCATAGCCGCGTCCCCGCCACCCACTACCACCACGTCTTGGCCGCGGAAAAAGTTGCCGTCGCACACCGCGCAGTAGGATACGCCGCGCCCTGAAAATTCGTCCTCGCCGGGGACGCCTAGCTTGTTGTGCGACCCTCCGGTGGCGATGATGAGGCTCTTGGCCGTATAAGTGGCGTCATCGGTGTGAACGGTCTTGACCGGCTCGTCGGCGCGCTCAATTCCCTGAACTTCCGAGTACTCAATCTCGGCCCCGAACCGGGTCGTCTGCTGCTCCATCATCGTCGCCAGTTCTTGCCCTTTGACACCTTCGGGGAAGCCCGGGTAGTTCTCGATTTCGTCGGTAATCAGAAGCTGGCCGCCCGGGCCAAGCTGCTCGATTATCAACGTCTTCAGCATCGCCCTCGTAGCATAGAGACCGGCGGCGAGGCCCGCAGCGCCGGCTCCCAGGATGATAGTGTCGTAGTTTGTCGCGGGTGTCGCCATACTTGGTTGCCTTCCTCCCTAAAAATTAAGCGATTATAGGCCCGTCCGCCCTAACGCACTGCCTCCGGAACGTTGCCGCTCATATACTCCACTGTCCGGGTCAACCCTTCGACCAGGCTGGTGCGCGGCCTCCAGCCCAGGGACTCAGCGGCCAGCGCGCAGTCCAGACTGATGCGGTAAACATCGCCCGCTCTGGACGGCGCATGGCTGGCGTCCCAGCGGTAGCCGGTGATCTCCTTGAGCAGTTCGTACAGCCGGTTGATGCTGGTTAGCTCGCCGCTGGCGATATTCATCGCTTTGCCGCTGCCGCGCCCAATCGCGGCGATGTTTGCATCCACCACATCGTCCACGGCAATGAAGTCTCGTTCCTGCCCCCCGTCTCCGAAGATAACCGGCCGGCTGCCCTTAAGCATCGCTGCGATGAATATCGCCACCACACCGGCCTCGCCGGCCGGGTCTTGCCGCGGCCCATATACATTCCCATAGCGCAACGAGGTGTAGTTAACCAGATACTGCCTCCGGTAGAACTCTAGGTATTGCTCGGCAATATACTTGGACATCCCATAGGGCGATATAGGGGCCACTGGGGTATCGTCGGGGCAGGGCACTGTCGCGGGTTCGCCATAGAGGGCCCCGCCGGTGCAGGAATAGATGACCTTATCCACCCCCGTCCGGCGGGCCGCGTCCAGCAGGCGAAGGGTTCCTAGCACATTGATTTCGCTGTCAAGAATCGGTTCCTGGGTGGAACGAGAAACGCTGGACTGGGCCGCCATGTGAAACACCAAGTCGGGCTTCTCGCGATTGAACACTTCATGCAGCGTGGGCTGGGTGATGCTCATATGATAGAAGGTTGCGTGGTGGGCAACGTTCTTCAGCTTGCCGGAGGATAAGTCGTCAACGATTACCACCCGGTATCCTTCTTCCAGCAAGCGGTCCACCATGTGGGAACCGATGAATCCCGCCCCCCCGGTCACCAGCGCCGACCGCCCAGTTGCCATTATCCCGCTCCAGTGTCGCTCACTGCCCTTTTATTCGCGGCAAGACAGCGGCTCCATCTCAAATCCGGCGCGGCGCCGGAATAGCCGCCTTTATGATAACCCGCCGGGCTATCCGGCACAACGGCCCCTCTGACGCCTGACATATACCCTGCGAATATATGTCGCCGTATATCTGTATTCTGAGTAAATGTATTAACTTATTTATATAATCGTGTAGTATTTCAAAATAATTGTTGCATCTATTATATATTTAGCTAGTATACTGTTATGAAACCATACCAGCCATAATTATTTAATTGGCGAGCCGCCGTAAGGAATCCCAGATTCCCCTCAGCTCGCCGCTTCCTCGTTACTTGTAATAATGGCGGCTCTCTTTGTCGTAGCCCTTTTCGCCAACATCGGACTAGGGGCAGTTGAAATTCCCCGGTCAGGCCCTGTCCATCTTTTTCAGCCGCGCCGGTATTTATATCGGCATATCCTTCGAGTCTCGCACCGAGCCATCCTATGGAACATCCGGCTCCCCCGGATTGTCCTGGGGATCCTGGCTGGAGGCAGTCTGGGATCGCCAGCGCCGCCTTGCAGGGCGTCTTTCGCAATCCTTGGCCTAACCGGGCATCATCGGCGTATCCAGCGGCACCGCCGTGGGGGCAGTAGCAGCCATCGTCTTGGGTTTCAATATGCTCGGCGGAATCGGTCTTGCCTTTCTTTCTGGTGGGCCTGATTCTGCTACCCTTTTGGTCCCGTTCGCTTAACCTCCTCACTTTGGGCGGCCGGAAAGCCCGGCATCTTGGCATATCCACCGAGCGGGTCCGCCTGAGCGTGATTGTGATCAGCGCGCTGTTGACCGGCGCGGCGGTCTCCGTGGCCGGCATCATCGGGTTCCTGGGCTTGGGGGTTCCGCACATCATCCGGCTGATTGCCGGGCCAAACCACAGCTTTCTCCTGCCCGTCAGCATCCTTGGGGGAGCGACAACGCTTCCGCTGGCCAACCTCCTATCCCGAACAGGGGTAGTCCCAGCAGAGCTGCCCATTAGGGTAGTAACCACCCTGATCGGCGGCCCTTTCTTCTTGTGGCTTGTTCACAAAACGCGCTCAATCCGCGACAACATGGGAGGCATGGTGGGACTACCCCAACGGCAATTGGGTTGAAAGCCCATTCCGTCGGCTACACAATTCGAGGCAGGCCCCTGGTGAAAGACGTGAATCTGCAAGCCCGGCCCGGCGAACTGTCGGTAATCGTCGGCCCCAACGGCGCCGGCAAATCAACTCCCTGCGGGCTACTGGCCGGCGACTTTCCACCCACAATGGGAGAGGTGGAAATTTGCGGCCGCTCAGCCAGAGGCATACCGCCCAGAGATCTGGCGAAAATGCGCTCAATGCTAAGCCAGCATACGTTCTTGCGATTCCCTTTCACTGCTTGGGAGGTCGTCCTGATGGGGCGCCATCCCTACATTTCCCGCTGGAAATCACCCTCAGAAACCGATTATGTCTTGGCAGACGCCGCTATGCGCAGCGTGCAGGTTTCCCATCTGGCCGAGAGGATCTACTCAACCCTCCCGGGCGGCGAGTAACGGCGCGTATCCCTGGTGCGCGTTCTGGCTCAAGACACTCCCGTTGTTATTTTGGACGAACCCAGATTCCCCCTCGACATCGGTCATCAGCAGTTGGTGACGGCACTCTGCCGACAATTTGCCGACGAAGGCCACTGTATTCTGGCGGTGTTGCACGACCTAAACCTGGCCGGTTCTTATGCCGACCGCGTGATGGTGATGTCGGAAGGCG
This sequence comes from Dehalococcoidia bacterium, assembly GCA_965199995.1. Lineage (GTDB taxonomy): Bacteria > Chloroflexota > Dehalococcoidia > Lucifugimonadales > UBA3495 > VXOI01. Next base: position 2,079,919 of record OZ241328.1, read on the forward strand.
AAGTAGTAGCCGAGGGAAGCCCGGACTATGCTCTCCGCCCTGAGCGGCTTTCCGCCGTGTTCCATCAGGAAGTCGTCGTTATTCCCCAGCCCTAGACTAACCGGCCCGTCATTCTCGCCTCCCACGCGGGCGCCCCAAAGCACCCAGTATCCGTACAGCGCCTTTTGCCCTCTCAAATCGGGGCCATTGGCTGAAAGACGGAACCGCCACCCGCGGGAAGCAGCCGTTTGGATACGCCGAACATCTGTGGTACAGTTTTTCCGCACGGCGGCGCAGCTACGGCTGCCTTTGACGGGACGTGAATTGAAAGCCAGGAGGCCGAAATATGGCCGAAAAAATCGGTTTCGTAGGTTTGGGCATCATGGGCAGGCCCATGGCCCGCAATCTGCTCAAAGCCGGGTATGAACTGACCGTATACGACATCGTGGGCGAGGCGGTGGAGGAAGTCGCCGGCGACGGAGCTACCCCCGCGTCTTCCAGCAGGGAAGTCGCCGAAGCTACCGACAAAATTATCACCATGCTGCCCGACTCCGCCGACTCCGAGAGGGCCATCCTCGGCCCCGACGGCGTGCTGGAGGGCGCCTCGGCGGGCAAGACCATCATAGACATGAGCTCCATCGCCCCCCTGGTCTCTCAGCGCATCGCCGCCGAGTGCGCCGGCAAGGGCGTGGAGATGCTGGACGCCCCGGTGAGCGGCGGCGAACCCGGCGCCATCAATGCCACCCTCGCCATTATGGTCGGCGGCAAGCAGGAGATTTTCGACCAGAACTACGGCCTGCTCAAGACCATGGGCAGCAACGTCGTGCTGACAGGCGATGTAGGCGCTGGCGGCGTCACCAAGCTGGCTAACCAGATTATCGTAGCCGCCAACATCGAAGCTCTAGCCGAAGCCCTAGTCTTAGCCACCAAGGCCGGCGTTGACCCGGAGAAAGTGTTCAACGCTATTCGCGGGGGCCTCGCCGGCAGCAATGTAATGGAAGCCAAAGCCCCCATGATGCTGTCCCGCAACTTCCGCGCCGGTTTCCGTATCCGCCTGCACCAGAAAGACCTTCGCAATGTGCTGCAAACGGGCCAGGAGCTTAACGTCCCGCTGCCCGTAACCGCCCTCCTGCAACAAATGCTCGGCGCATTGGTCAACGAAGGCGAACAGGAAGCCGACCACTCGGCCCTGCTGAAATTCGTTGAGGGTCTAGCCGGTGTCGAAGTCAAGGCCGCGGGCTAGGGAAGCCCGGGGCACTCACAAAGCCGTCCCGGTTCAATCTCCCCGGATACACTCGTCATTCCCACGAAAGCGGGAACTAATCCAATTCCTTGAAGCGGGCGTCCCTCCAGTTGAGGGCCGCCCTTAGGCCTTCCTCTGCCGCGACCGCGTTAAACTCTTCCTGTTCCGGGCTGGTGCTGGTGTCGAAGATGGTCATTAGCTCCAGATTTTGCGAAACGGCGTTGAGAAAGCCCATATTCTCCAAAGCCCGGTTCACGGCCACTTTAGTCAGCTTGATGCCGAGCTGCGACATCAGGCACATCTTGCGGGCCACCCGCTCACATTCCGCCATCAACTGGTCGTGGGGAACCACCCGGCTCACCAGGCCGATCCGCGCCGCCTCGTAGGCGTCCACGGTATCGCCGGTAAGCAACAGTTCCTTTGCCGCCGCGAGGTTCACGCTATAGGGCGTGATAAGCAGCGGCGGTCCAAAACCGGCCCGAATCTCCGGCTCCCCCAGCACAGCCCGGTCCGAAGCAATTTTCACATCGCACACCTGCACCAGCTCGCAGGCCCCGCCCAAAGCATACCCGTTCACTGCCGCAATAACGGGCTTGGGCAGGTTCCAAACCTTCATAAATGTGTCTATCAGTTCCTGAAGATGCCCCCGCCACTGGTCAACGCTGCCGTCGCGGGGACTGGGGGAACCCGGGTCCGGGTTGATGTCGAATCCAGCGGAAAAAGCCCGGCCCGCGCCGGTAATGATGGCTACGCGAACATCCGGGTCGGCCTCCACTACGGCCAGCGCATCCTGCAAGTCCGCAATCAGACCCGCATTCAGGGCGTTAAGCTTGTCCGGCCGGTTGAGCGTGATATAGGCAATAGCCTCCCGGCGTTCGTAAATAATGTTATCCAATGCCACTAACAGTACTCCTGATAGGCTCTGCCCGAATTGATGCCCCTATTAGCGGGGCGTCTTGGTAATGTCTATCCGTTCAATAACCACCCTCTGAAGCGGGGCATCCTGGGAATTGGTGTCCACGCGGGAAATTGCGTTCACCACCCCCAGCCCTTCGGTAACTTCCCCGAAGATTGTATGGTTGCCAGTAAGCCAGTCCGTTGCCGCCACCGTAATGAAGAACTGGCTGCCGTTCGTTCCAGGCCCGGCATTAGCCATTGCCAGCTTGCCGGGCGCGTCAAAGACCAGCCCAGGAACGATTTCGTCTTGGAACACATATCCCGGGCCTCCCCCGCCGGTGCCGGTGGGGTCGCCCCCTTGGATCATAAACCCTTCGATGACCCGGTGGAAAATCAGCCCGTCATAGAAGCCCTGCTGAGCCAGATATACGAAGTTATTGACCGTTACCGGGGTCTGATTTGCAAACAACTTCACGGTGAAGTTACCCTGATTGGTGCGAATGTTGGCTACGTAATCCGACCCCGTGTCCAGACTCACCGGCGGAAGCCCAGAGGAAGACGTCTGCGCGCCTGTAATACTAGACGTTACCGCCGGGGTGTACACCGGCGTCGCCGCCGCCGCCATAGTAGCGCTCGCCGTAGGGTTGGCCGTCACCGCCGCCGTTGCCGCCGGCTCGACTTCCTCTTCTTCGGTTTCGGGCGCTTGCAGCACACAACCCATCGAGGCAAGCAGGGCTACAATTATCGCAACTATCACGGGAATTCTCATAACATACGCATCCGAGGCCATCAGTGTTTGGGGCTATTCTGTTTCGCCTTTCTATTTCGCCAACAATCTTGGCGGCATCAGGATAGCCGGGCCAGAAACCGGCTTCGAAACTCAGGGTTCGGCCCGAATACGCTGCTGAAAACCAAAGACCATCCCCACGGTATATCCTTGACCAGCAATGGATCCAAGCCCGAGACCGTACTTCGTTTTAACCATCCGCACCGTGCGCCCGCTGTCTATCAGGTCATCCACCGATACAGCAACGCAGGCAGCCTCGTCTCCTCAGACCACCGCCGCAGATATGAATACCATGCCCCGAAAGGCAACGCCATGCTCAGCGCGATGCAAGGAGGGAAGCGTTCTCCGCCCCAACCACGGCCCGCCGCCGAAACTACCGCTCCCTAACCGTACCCCTAGGGACTGCCGAAAGACAGGAACCGGCCCGGTTTTCTGCCGCCCAAGAATATAACAGAGAAAAGCCCGCTAACACAAAAGCGGCCCTCTCGAAAATTCACCGGAGTTTCAAAAATCCCAATCGTCCCTACCCGTCGAATAATCATCTTCGGCCCGGCGGTTGCGGCGCAGACGGGTATAAACAAAGCGAAAGCCGATGACGGAGACGGCCAGAAGGGCCACCCCGGCCAGAATCCAAACGTCAAAGAATACGAAGGGCGACGGCTCGTCCCGCCGCTCCTGGGGGGGCGCCGAAGGCAGAGGCGACGGGGGCGCGGTCGCAGCGGGCGCGACCGGCGCCAAGCCTCCGTTCTCCGCCGTCGCCCTGGGCTGCGGGGCTGAAGCGGCTGCATCTGCGGCTGCGTCCGGCTCCGACAACCTTGGGGCGTCCGGCGGCGCTAGGGTAGCTGCCGGTTCCACCGGCAACCCAGCCCAGCGGCCTTCCAGACCGTACACGTCGAAACCGTACACGGTTAGAAGAGCATCCTCCATCGTCCACCCGGCTCTCAGCTCCCCTAGCATCCTGCGGAAGCTGTCCTCACCGTAATTCTCGATGAGGTAAGCCACGACGCTCACCGATTTTTGATAGAAAAGCGGGATGGTGTCGGGAGTGCCGGATATGCGATTCATCCCCCTCAGCGGAGGCGTCCTGCCGTACAGATAGCCGCTGCCGCGAATCCGGACGTTGGGCTCGCTGTAAGTCGCGAATCCCTCATTCAGCCAAGCCGGCACGTCGATAGCTCGATCTCCCAAAGCGTCCTCAAACAGAATGTGCGTGGACTCGTGAACAATAATGCGGCGATCCAGCCCTTGCCCCACAAACACCCTCTGCTCCGGAAAGGCGAAACCGGCGAAAGTTCCCTGATCCGTAGTAGTTTGACTCTGCACTGGGAAAACGGCGTTGGCATCGGCGTAGCTGTTATAAATAACTCCCTTGAAGTCCTGGCTCGGTTTATGCTGCAACAGGTCCACCACCCGCTGCAAATCGCGCTCAAGCTCCCGGGCGGCGTCGGCAATCCGGCCATCGTCAATGGCGTGATACACCAGTTCCAGCGGGCCGATATTCACCCGCCGCCACTCGAACCGGTTATCCAGATATTCCACCGTGGAGCGCTCGGTCTCGAGAAACCCGCCGTCCGCGTCCCGAATCCGGTAAAAATACTCCACGTCCACCCCCGGGGCTAGATACCCCGCCTCGCCTACGGGAATGGAGCGCCTGGCTACTACACGGGAACCCGGCTCAAAATCGGCATAGGCATAACCCCAACTCCGGGAACTGGCCGCCCGGAAAAACACCGTCACTTCCACAATGTCCGCATCCGATTCCGCCGTCAGCGTGAGTTCAACGCCCTCGGGAAAATTCACTTCCTCCTCAATCTGCAATACCTCAATCGCTCCCCCGGCGGCATAGACCCCAACCGGGGCCAGAGCCATCCCCCCAGCCAGCAAAAGGACGGTCACCACGAGCGACCCTAACGCCGGACCCATCGGCTTGATCACCGGCAACTAATCTCCTCTCCCCAACTGTTGCTGCCGATTATACGTCAGCCCCCTGCAAGACGGACTTATCCTGCTCGGCATACATGGCTACTGCAATGGGCGGGCCAACCCCCTGCAAGACGGACTTATCGTCAGTCCTTCGACGGCGGCGTTCCGCCTGTCCGGTCAGAGGGGTCATTTGCGCCATGGCGGCGGGCCTCCTGCCCGCGGCGTTCCATCTCCAGCAGGGCTTCCTTCCGGTGCAGTCCCCAGCGGTATCCCGCCAGACCCCCATCCTTCCGCACCGCGCGATGGCAAGGAACGATAGGAGCTACTGGATTCGTGGCGCAGGCCCTCCCCACGGCGCGGCTCGCGGTCGGGTGATCCAGCTCTTCGGCTAACTGCTGGTACGTCCTGGTCTCCCCTGGGGGTATCGCCTGGAGCATTCTCCATACCCGCCCCTGGAATGCGGTGGCAATCACGTCCAGTGGAAGGTCTATATTCCCGCGAAGTCCTTCCAGGTACTCCAGAATGATACCGGTCCAGTCCGCTATTCCGGCGGATTCGTTATCTCCGTGCTCGACGCGGCGTAGTTCCGCCGCCGGAAACTCTTCCCTCAATTCGGCGTAAAGGGCATCCCCGTCATCCCCCAGCTTTACTGCGCATACGCCGCTGGCGGTACCGGCCGCCAGCAGCCCGCCCAGCGCCGAATCCGCGACGATATACCGAATCACTGCCCCCGCGCCTCCTTTGCGGTAACTGGCCGGCGTCATTCCCAGTTGCTCCGTAGCACTTTCGTAAACCCGGCCGGAAGAGCCATACCCGGCCTCATAGGCGGCCGACGCCACATTCCCGCCCTCCCGCAACAACGCCTTAAAGCGCTCCAGCCGTCTCGCCCGCGCATACTGAGCTGGGGTAATTCCCGTTTCCTCCCGGAAAATCCGCCGCAGCCGCGCATCGGAAACTCCCGCCGCCTCAGAGACTTCCGCGAGCGACGGCAGGGCGTCGTTCGCCTCGATGTAGCCCTCAATGTACGCCGAAACCCGCCGTATCAGTTCCCCATTCCCGGCGGGACGGTCCGGGACGCAGCGGCGGCACGCGCGATAGCCCTCGCTCCGGGCCTCTTCCGGCGCCGGGAAAAAGACCGCCTGCGCCTGACTAGGGCGCCGACTGGGACAGGTAGGCCGACAGTAGATGCCGGTGGAACGCACGGCATAGACGAAGCGGCCGTTGAAACTGGCATCCCGCCGCAACACCGCCTCCCATAACTGCTGCTGGTCCGGCAAGGAAAGCTCCGCCGTGGTCATTTCCCAAACCTCCATTGTGATGCGCTTTACCGCGAGACCGGGCGTCACCGCCCAGCCGTCGGCGGACGGACAAAGTGAGTCGAATTAACCAGCGCCAGCAGCCGGCCATTGCCGTCGGAAACGCGGGTGGCCGCGGCCATCAGCGTGCGCCCGGGATGGGGAATCGTGGCCTCCGCAACCAGCAGCCCCTCTTGGATGTTGCCCACTATCTGGCTGGAGATATAGACGGCCACCGGCAACTGCTCTGGCTCCAGTTCCCCCCGGTAAGCCGCCATCGAAGCGATGGTTGCCGCGGTGTCGGCCAGCGAGAGCATCACCCCGGCATGAATATAGTGATGCGGCGTGTACAGGCCGGGATGCACCGGCAACTCCACCACCGCCCGCTCCGGCCCGGCTTCCAGTACCTGCATCTGCAAATGGTTCATCAACGTTTCTTCGCCATATTGCTCATTGAGCCACTCCGCCAGTTCCTGGGGCGAAAGGCCCTTGGGCCATCTTTGTTCAAACATCCTTCCAACCCAAACCGTGAAATTTCCCTCGCCGCCCCAGATTATCCGATGCAGTTCGGCAATTCTATCCGGTTTTGGCTGTCAAACTTCCTCGTCCTTCCGGCGCGGTTTAATACCCGTCCTTTCCACAAAAGCGGGAAAGCTCTCGAATCAGGGGTAGCAGGACATATCCGCCCTTGTGTTTCGTACAAATGTTCTTTATAATCCAACCCGCAATGCTCTCAATCCCTTTCGATTTCCAATGACCGATTCCACCATCGCCTGCCTGCTGGTTACTCGCCTGCCGGTCAAAGCCGAGCGACAGCGATACCCGGCCCTTCGCCGCCGTCCTCTAGTGATAACCGAGAGCTGCGGCCCAGACCCTATCGTGCTGGACAGTTCCCAGGAAACCCGTGGCGTAACGCCCGGAATGTCCGTACCGCAGGCCCTGGCCCGCTGCCCGGAGGCCATCGTACTGACCGCCGATCCGCAGCTCTACGCCGAAGTGTCCCAGAGGATGGCCGCCGCCCTAGCTCAGCGCTGCCCGGTGGTGGACGAGGGCGAGCCGGGCTGCGTTTACGCCGGACTGGAGGGCATCGCGCCCGGCTACGGCGGCGAAGCGCGGCTGATTGCCTCCCTGTTTCAGATTCTCCCGCCCGTTTTCGAACTGCGCATAGGCATAGCCTCCGCCAGGTTCCCAGCATACGTTTCTGCCGCGTCATCCCCGCCGGGCCGGGTCATCAAAGCTCCTCCCGCCGCCTCAGGCTTCCTAAGCAGCCGCTCTGTCCAACTGCTCCCCATATCCCCGGAGGGCAAGGCGCGCCTACATCGCGCCGGCATCCATACCCTCGGCCATCTAGCCGCCCTGACTCTCGGCCAAGCCCAGGCCCATCTAGGGCCCGAGGGCCGCCCGGCCTGGGAATTAACCCACGGCATAGACCCTCTTGCTAACACTGTCCTTTCTCGGACGGCCGCCTGATTCCCTGGCGTTAATGCTAAAATAAAGCATCAACGAATATATCACCATCGTCGGTATTCCTTGCCCCGGCGAAGTCAGGAGGCCGCTATGGACAATCTCCTCGTCATCTCCTCAGATTCCCATGTCTTCGAGCCTCCCAGCCTGTGGACGGAACGGATTGACCCGGAGTTCCGCGACCGGGCTCCCCGCATGGAGCGCGTGGGCGACGCCGACCACCTCATCGTCGAAAAAGACCAGATGGTTGCCGGAATCGGCCTGATTTCCAATGCCGGCGCCCGCTTCGATAACCCGGAACAAATCTCCGCCCACGGACGCTTCGAGGACGTTCACGTCGGCGGCTATGACCCCGCCCAGCATATCCGAGACATGAAGATAGACAGCGTTTCCGGGGAGCTTCTCTATCCTTCCCAGGGACTGTTCTATTTCAAGGTCGCCGACTCCCGGCTGATGTCCGCAATCTTCCGCGCCTATAACGATTGGCTGGCCGAGTTCTGCTCCTTCAATCCCGCCCGCCTCAAGGGAGTGGCGATGATAAACCTCGACGACGTTGCCGAAGGCGTCGCAGAACTCCAGCGCTGCGCCAACATGGGCATGGCCGCGGCCATGATTACCGAGTACCCCCAGGAAGACCGCCGGTACGACAGCCCGGAATACGAACCCTTCTGGGCCGCCGCCCAAGACCTAGATATGCCCATAAGCCTCCACACCGCCACCCGCCGCGAGGGCCGCAGCCGGGGCGCCGGCGCAAAGTCTGTCCGCGATGCCAGCGGCCGCGCCACCAAGGTCTTCTATCCCGCAACCTCCATGTGCGACATCATCTTCTCCGGAGTCTTCGAGCGTTACCCCAAATTCAAGCTGGCCATCGTAGAGTTCGAGCTTTCCTGGGTTCCATATCTCCTCGACTCCATGGACTACACCTACGTCGAGCGTCAGGAAGAAGCCCTCTATCGCTTCAGGGGCAACGTCCGTCCCAGCGATTTCTTCCGCAACAACGTATATCTCAGTTTCCAGGAAGACGCCGTAGGCATCCGCCTGCGCGACATCATCGGCGTTGACCGCCTCATGTGGGGCAGCGACTACCCCCACTCCGAGTCTACCTTCCCTCGCTCCCGCGAAGTGCTGAGCGAAATTCTGGAGGGCGTGCCGGAGGCGGAGCAGGCCAGCATCGTCGGCGGAGCCGCCGCTGCTCTATACGGCTTCAACGTCGAGGGGCTGTCCGAACCTATCCCCTGAGCCTTCGCTTCTCATCGTGAATTTGCAAGCATAAGGTGAAAGGCAGCCTTGTCGGAAGAAATACGCTGGCATTACCGCTTCCACAACTTTTCCCGGGCTTATGCGCTGTTGAGCCAGGCTCTTGATGCAGAGGTGGAAGAGTTGACGACTTGGAAAAAGATGGGGTTATCCAAAGGTTCGAGTACACCTTCGAGTTGGCCTGGAACACACTGAAAGACCACCTAGAGTATGACGGCGTTTTATGAATTCGGTAACGCCCCGAAATGTTATTCGCACAGCCGCCGCCACGGGTCTAATCGCCGAAGGCCAAACCTGGATTAGTATGCTGGAAGACCGGCGAAACACCTCCCATCGCTACGACATCAATCTGCTCGTGGAAGTGCTGGGCAACATCCGCGCGCAATACCTGCCGGCGCTGGCAGCGCTGCGCTGGAGGCTGTCGGCGGAGATGGCCGAATGACGGAACATTCTCTGCCCCCAAACATCCTTCAACAACTGCGGCGGGTCTTCGCCCAATATCCCGACCTGAAGGCCGTCAACCTGTTTGGCTCTTATGCCACCGGGCGCGCCACTTCGCGCTCCGACATAGACTTAGTAACCCTAGGCATCGCCGACCGCCACCGCCTCGGCCGCCTGGCCTTGGACTTGGATGACCTGCCTATCCCCCAAAAGTGCGACGTACTGGCCTACGAAAAGATTACATACGAACCCCTCAAGCGTCATATAGACCAATGGGGCGTAGTCATATATCAGAACCATTCAGGGGCGGGAACCGCCATGACATCGCCATAAATGACCAGCCCCCATCTTCCCGCAACTTCACGGCTCTCCTGCCGGCTAACAGTACCGGCGGATAACAGTGCCGGAACTGATAGCCTCTCTCATAAACAACCACTAAGGAGGCAAGACGATGCTGGATATGCTGATTAAGGGCGGACAAGTCGTTACTCCCTCAGGCGTCGGCAACTGGGATGTCGGGGTGGAGGGCGAGCGTATCGTCGCCGTGGCCCTCCCCGGCGTGCTACCGGAAGAAGGCGCCGCCATAATCGACGCCACCGGCAGAATCGTCGTCCCCGGCGGTGTTGAAGCCCACGTCCATGCCGCCGCCAACGTCCAGCCCGGCGCCAGCGAATCCGTGCCCGGCACCCCCAACGCCGGCCCCGCCGTCCACTCCCTCGGCGCCATCTGGGGCGGCACCACCACCGTCGTTGACTTCGCTCCCGTCCCCAGTGAGGGAGACCTCGCGGCCGGCATCCACGGCTTTATGACCGTCTGGCAAGGCAACGCCTATACCGACTACACCACTCACTGCATCTATCGCAACTCCAACTCCCCGGACTCCATCGCCCGGTTCCACGAGCTGGTGGAAGCGGGTTTCCCCAGCGTAAAGATTTTCACCACCAACATCCGACCGCCCGACGCCGAAGGAACCAGCCTTACCCCCATCGGCAGGATTGATACTGGCCGCCTCGGCGACTTGATGGAGCAGATGCACCGCCACGGCGGAGTTCTCGCCGTCCACGGTGAAGACGACGAACTCGTCATGTACAACTATCTTCTGGCCCGCGAGCGCGGCCTGTGGGACTGGCACAACGTCCATCTCATTCACTCCAAGGCCGTCGAGGACCTCGCCTTCCGCCATATCGTGCGACTGGCCCAGCGCACCGGAGTCGGGATGTATTTCGTCCATGTCACCGCCTCCGACGGGCTGGACGTCATCTCCGAGGCCCGCGCCGCCGGTATGCCCGTCTATGGCGAAGTCCTAACCCTGGCTCTATCCTTCGAGGCCGAGCAGTACAAAGAACCCGACGGCATGAAGTACCACACTTACCCGTCCCTCAAATTTGACCAGGACCGCACCGCCCTTTGGGACGGCATCATGAAAGGCGACCTCTCTTTCACCGCCACCGATAGCAGCTTCACCACCTACATCGACAAGGTTGCCGGCACCAACGTCCGAGACATCCGCGGCGGAAACGTCGGTATCGAAATCCGCATGGGAGTAAACTACACTGAAGCCGTCGTCAAGCGCGGTATGCCCCTGGAACGCTACGTAGACGTAACTTCCGCCAACCCCGCCAAGCTCTTGGGAATGTACCCCCGCAAAGGCTGCATCGCCGCTGGCAGCGACGCCGACTTCGCCATCATTGACCCCACCTTCAAGAAGCCTCTCGAGCTTTCCGACCTACATGTGCGCGATTACAGCCCCTGGGAAGGCTGGGAAGTCGAAGGCTGGCCCACCACCGTTATCCTGCGCGGCAAGGTAATGGTGGACGGCGGACAGTTGCTCGGCAGCCCCGAAGATGGCCGCCTCATCCTGCGCAAGGTTGATCAGTCCGTCCTCAACCGCCCCGCTTTCTAACTCCGGTCTTCGCGTCCTTCCCGTGGCGGTTCACCCTCATCTCGGCGAATTTAAGAGGAACTTGAAAAATCAGGTTTCCTTCAAAATTTCTTAAAAATGCGCGAGTAAATTATTTCTAACAGCGGGGTGGCGCCGCCCGGCGAGTACGCGAGCATGAAGGAGCAGAGAACATTATGGGCAAAAAGTGGATTATCATATCCTTAGCCGTCGGGCTGCTCACCGTAGCCATCACCGGCAGCGTGGCCCTGGCCGGCGGACTAGGGAATGGCCATAACGAGACCCGGCTTTTGGCTCTGGCCGGCAAGGTTGCCGCAATCCTAGGCACCGACGCCGACGCTACTGCCGACGCTATCGCTCAAGCCCGCCAGGAACTTCACGATGAAGCTCACGAAGAAGCTCTGAACGACCTCGCCGGGCGCGTCGCCACAACCCTCGGCACCAGTGCCGACGCCACCGCCAGCGCCATCGAGCAAGTGGCGATGGAAATGCGCAACGAAGCCTTGGAAAGCAAGCTGCAAGAAGCCATAGCCAGCGGCAAAATCACCGAGGAAGAAGCCCAGGAAACCCGCGATATGGCGGCCTCCAGCGGCTGGCACACCAAGGGATTCGCCTTAAAGGGCGACGCATCTGAAGACTTCGGCAACCGGGTTGGCGCGATCCTAGGGGTAGAGGGCGCCGATGTTACCAACGCCGTCGAGCAGGCCATCGCCGACTCCCACGCCGAGGCCGTGGAGGCCCAGATCCAGGCCGCCGTTGAAAGCGGTAAAATTACCGAAGAAGAAGCTGCCCAAATCCGCGAGAAAATCGCCTCCGGCGATTGGAAAGGCTTCGGCAAGCACGGTCATCACGGCAAACGCGGCGGCAAACACCATCACGGCTTTGGCGGCTTGGATGGTTCCCCTAATACTTCTACCGGCGACGATGATTCTGTCTAACGGCTAACCGGGCACCGGCTCAACCCATCCAAACTCAACGGGCGTAGGGCAGGCTTACTGCCCACGCCCTGTTTGGCCGTAAATTCAGCCACATCCAGCAGGACTCGCCATGAACGCTAACCCTAGCGAACCCGAACAAACCGTTCTGGTGGTAGACGACGACGCCAACGTGGTGGAGTTGGTTCAGCTTTACCTCGAGCGCGACGGCTACCGCGTAGTCTCCGCGATGGACGGCGCTCGCGGCCTGGCTCTGGCGAGAAAGGAAAACCCCAGCCTCGTCGTGCTGGACGTGATGCTCCCACGCCTGAGTGGTTTGGACGTATGCCGGGCCCTGCGCCAGGAATCTCCAGTTCCCATCATCATCCTCACCGCCCGCGTCGAAGAGGACGACCGGCTCGCTGGCCTAGACCTGGGCGCCGATGATTATGTCACCAAACCCTTCAGCCCCCGCGAGCTGGCCGCGCGAGTCCGCGCCGTCCTCCGCCGCGCCGCCCGCGACAGTTCCAACGAGGATCAGCCCACCCTTTCCTGCGGCCTCGTCCGCCTCGACCTGCGCGCCCGCTGCGTAACCGTTTCCGGCGCGGAAGTCCGCCTTACGCCCACCGAGTTCCGACTGCTCACCCTCCTGATGCGCCAGCCGTCCCGCACCTTCACTCGCGACGAAATCATAGACAAAGCCTTGGGCTGCGATTTCGACGGCTTCGACCGCACCGTAGACGCCCACGTATCCAGCCTCCGTCGCAAGCTCGCCGCCATGCCCGGCGGCAATGCCAAACTCATCCAGACCGTCTACGGCAGAGGCTACCGGTTGAACCATTCCCTTGAGGTTCCTTCACCGGAAATGTGAGGGCGCCAGGAATGTTAGGGTTATGCCCGATTTTCCCTCTGGTCTGTTTTCCAGCTTGCAATTTCGCCTTGCCCTGGGCTTCATCTTGGCCCTAGCCCTGGCGTTGTCCCTAATTGGTGTCGCCGCCGGAGTCGTCGCCAACCAGCAGACCGAACAGTTCGAGAGAGACCGAGATTCCGCCCAGGTCGAGCGGGTGCGGCAATTGGTCTCCGACTATTCCGCCAAGCGGCGTGACCGCCGAACCGACATCGCCGCCTTGCAGGAAATCCTGGAAAGAGCTGGCCCCGTGTCTGGAGCGCGCATCCGGGTCTACGACGCCAACGGTATCCTTATCGCCGACTCCCACGCCAGTGCCATCCTAGAGCACGAACACTCCGACGCTAAGGATGGGCGGCCACCCGTCCTTAGCTCAAAGAAGTTCCCCATCTTCCAGGGCGGCCAATTGGTCGGCGCCTTCACCGTTTCCGGCACAGTCTTGCCCGGCCCCGAATCCGTGGCCCTTGCTCAGGCCGACCCGGTGGCCTCTCGCATATCGGGAGTAGTCAACCGTTCCCTGCTGTGGGCCGGCCTCAGCGCCGCCGCCCTCGGCATCCTCATGGTATGGCTGCTGTCCCGCCGCACTCTGGCTCCCTTGCAGAATTTGGGCTCCGCCGCCCGGCTGCTGGGCCGGGGCGACCTTTCCCAGCGCGCCGACACCACCGGCCCCACGGAGCTTCGCGAACTCGCCTACAGCTTCAACGCGATGGCCGCGGGTCTGGAGGAAGCCGAACGCCAGCGCCGCAACCTCACCGCAGACGTAGCCCACGAGCTGCGAACTCCCCTCTCCAACATACAGGGCTACTTGGAAGCGATTAAAGACGGCCTGATAGACCCCACCCCTGAAACCATCGACACCATCCACGGGCAGGCCCTTCAACTATCCCGCCTGATTGAAGACCTGCGTCTGCTGGCCCAGGTCGAAGCCGGCGCCTTACAGCTACAACTCTCCCCCGTCCGCATAGGCGAGCTGTTCCATTCTTCCATCATGGCGGTACGCCCCCGCGCCGAAGCCAAGGGTGTGGCCCTGAATCTCGACGCCGATAACGCCCCGCCAACGGTGAACTTGGATGCCACCCGCATCTCTCAAGTCATCGGCAACCTGCTGGAAAACGCCATCACCCACACGCCTCAAGGCGGCAGTGTCTCAGTATCCGTCTTCGCTAGCGCCGCCACCCTGGAATTAGTGGTTTCGGACACCGGCTCCGGCATATCCCCGGAAGACCTGCCCCGGGTGTTCGACCGCTTCTATCGCGCCGACCCCTCCCGAGACCGCGCCACTGGTGGCGCCGGTCTCGGCCTCACCATCGCCCGAAGACTCACCGAAGCCCACGGCGGAACCCTCGAAGCCCACAGCGAGCTAGGCCGCGGCAGCCGCTTCACCCTGCGCCTCCCCGTCATCCCCATATGAGCTTATCTCCGTGAAAATGGAGGCAAGCTCCCAAGGCAAGGCTTGATTTAGGGAGCTAAACAGGTATAGCATTTCACTGCGCGGAAATACTGGAACTACTCCCAACAAGGAACGCCCCCGCAAGCAACCGCATAGTCTTCGCGAATAACCGCCCCATCCTGAGCTACAACTCCGCGCTGGAATCGCCCGAGAATCCGTTCCTGCTCCGCGTTCTAGGACCCGTTTTCCTCTACCGAACCCCGCCTGGAGGCATTACTCATCGTGGCTGAGCCGCCTACCATACGCCCATCAGGCCATGTTCCTCGCCGGATGGGTCTTTTCTCGGAGGGGAACAATCCTCAATGGTCTGGTCTGTTCCGGCGCTGTGTTGCCGAAATGATAGGCACCTGGCTCCTGGTGTTCGCCGGAACGGCAGCCGTCGCCGCCGCAGTGCTGACCGGCGCGCAGACCGGGCTATGGCAGGTAGCAGTGGTATGGGGCTTGGGCGTCGCTCTGGCCATATACCTGACGGCAGCCGTCTCCGGCGCGCACCTCAACCCGGCCGTCAGCCTAGCCTTCGCCATATTCCGCCCCAGCGACTTCCCCCGCCGTTTCCTAATTCCCTATTGGGTTTCCCAATTCATCGGGGGCGTGCTGGCCGGCATATCGGTGCTCACGCTCTACGGCTCCTTCCTTCGCCGGTTCGAGGAACAGAACGGGATTATCCGAGGAGAACCGGGCAGCCAGCTTTCCGCCATGGTTTTCGGCGAATACTTTCCCAACCCCGGGGTAGCCGGAACCAGCGAAGCTGCCATGTCCCTGGTGTCGCCCTTGGGAGCCATGGCCGTAGAAGCCGTCGGAACCGGAATACTCGTGATGGTCATATTCTCCCTGGTAGACCGCCGCAACACCAGCCTTACCGCCAAATACCTTGCCCCCGCGCTGATTGGCCTTACCGTCGCCCTGCTCATCAGCACCCTTGCCTCTCTGACCCAAGGGGGATGGAACCCGGCTCGCGACTTCGGCCCGCGGGTGGTAGCTTTCTTCGCCGGATGGGGCGAAATGGCGATACCTGGCCCATCCAGCGGTTTCTGGGCCTACATCGCCGGGCCGACGATCGGCGGCCCCCTCGGAGCAGCGGTGTACGAATTCCTGCTTCGCCCATCTCTACCCCCGGAAGCCAAATCACCCTAGTACTCCCGTCTACCGTTGGAGCGCCATAGAATACGGGCGGCTACATATCCGTCATTCCCTTAATACCTATCATTTAATACCTATCATTCCCGCATCCGCGGAAACCGCACAACCCGAATTAGGCGGCATCGTTCCGAAAATCAGGCATCCCCAACCCATCAGACTCCGGCTTTGCTCCGCAGCGGCCGGGTTGTAATCTCATATGCGATTGCCCTGTCTCCCTCAGCGGGGGCTGTTGCGCCCATTAGCCGCAACTTATACAATAGCGTATCCTTCCGCTTAGGGCGCAGCTTGCGCCGTTGCGGTTTGCGATGCACCATTGGCCATTCTTTCCTTCCAGGTGTCGAGCCAATAAAGATAAAAAAAGCTAGAGGGAGCAAACCCAATTATGGATGCCAACAGTATAAGAAACGTAGCCCTGCTGTCCCATTCCGGCGCCGGCAAAACTTCGCTCTGCGAGTCGGCTCTCTTCAGCACCAAGGCGGTGACCCGCCAAGGGAGAATCGAGGACGGCAACACCGTATCCGACTACGAGCCGGAGGAAATCAAGCGGGGCGGTAGCATCCAGACCACCCTCATCGCCGTCACCGACGGAGGCTGCAAAATTAACTTCCTCGACACCCCTGGATACGATGACTTCCGCGGCGAAGTCGTTAGCGCCTTGCGCGTCGTCGAAGCCGCGGCCATCCTGGTAGACGCCACCTCCGGCGTGGACGTCGGCACCGAACGCGGCTGGAGTATGTGCGAAGAGGCCGGTCTCGCCCGCCTCATCGTAATCAACAAAATGGACCGGGAAAACGCGGACTTCAACCGTAACGTCGCTGATATTCAAGCTACCTTTGGCCGTCAGTGCATCCCCTTCCAGATACCCCTTGGCCAGGCCGCCGACTTTGCGGGCGTCGTCAGCGTGACCGGCCCCAACGCCGCCGTCCCCGCCGAACTGGCCGACGAAGTCGAAGCCGCCCGGGAGCGTCTCATCGAGGCGGCCGCCGAGAGCGATGACGAATTGGCCGACCGCTATCTCAGCGGCGATGCGCTGACCGCCGAAGAGATTGAATCAGCCCTGCGAGGTGCTGTCCTCCGCGGCGAGCTTGTCCCAATCCTCGCCACTGCCGCCACCGAAGGCGTCGGCGTCCTCGATTTCCTGGCCATGACCCGATCCTATATGCCTTCGCCGCTGGACGGCCTCAAGCCCACCCTCACCAAGTCCGGATCCACCGATGAAGTATCCTTCGAGGCCAACCCAGGCGCTCCCCTAGCCGCCTTCGTCTTCAAGACCACCGCCGACCCGTTCGTCGGCAAGCTCTCCCTCTTCCGCGTGTATCAGGGAACCCTCAAGAGCAACTCCGAAGTCTATGACGCCAACCAAGGCCAGTCGGAAAGGGTTGGCCAGCTCTACCTGCCAAAAGGCAAGAATCAGGAGAACCTGACCGAGGTAACCGCCGGCGACATCGGCGCGGTGGGCAAGCTGTCCTCCACCGTAACTGGCGACACTCTTTGCGCCCGCGACAATCAGGTAACCTTCGACCCCATCCGAATTCCTGTGGGATACTACCGGGTGGCCGTGTCTCCGGCCTCCAAGGCCGACCTAGACAAGATGTCCCTGGCCCTGGGCCGCATCGTTGAAGAAGACCCCAGCCTCCAGATGTCCCGCAACGCCAGCACCAGCGAAACCCTCATTACCGGCTTGGGCGAGGCCCAGATTGACGTTGCCATAGACAAAATTAAACGCAAGTTTGGCGCCGAACTCCGCGTCAGACTCCCTCGCGTACCCTACCGCGAGACCATCACCCGCACCACCCAGACCGAATACCGCCACAAAAAGCAGTCCGGCGGGCATGGCCAGTTCGGCCACGTGTTGCTCCGCCTCGAACCCATGGATCGCGACCAGGGTTTCCAGTTCGGCAATGAAGTCGTCGGCGGCCGTGTTCCCAGGGAATACATCCCCTCCGTCGAGAAGGGCGTGGTCAAGGCCATGGACGAAGGCTCCCTCGCCGGATACCCCTTGGTTGACCTCCGCGCCATCCTCTATGACGGCAGCTTCCACAGCGTAGATTCCTCTGGGATGTCCTTCGAGATAGCCAGCATTCAGGCCATCAAGAAAGGCGTCAGCGAGGCCAGCCCCATTCTGCTGGAGCCGGTTATGCGCCTCTCGGTCACGGTGCCCGACGCCTACACCGGCGACGTGATGAGCGACCTGAACGGCAAGCGTGGCCGCATTTTGGGAATGAACCCAGAGGGCCGCGTAACGGTCATAGACGCGGAAGTCCCCCAGTCCGAGTTGTTGCGATACGCTCAAGACCTCCGCTCCCTCACCCAGGGGCGCGGCTACTACTCCATGGAGTACGACCACTACGAACCCGTACCCCAGAACCTAGAAGGGAAAGTTATCGAGGAAGCCAAGCGTCTCCGCGAAGAGGATGACTAACTCCAGGGCGCACGTCCCGGCTAATCCTGAGAGGGGCGGGTATGAAACCCGCCTCTCTCAGTTGTAATACTTAGGTGCTTACAAGAGGGGCATAAACTCACTGCTTGTTGTTCGTCTGCGAGAAGGCTGCATACAACTCTGATACGGGTGTTCGTTGCCGCCAATGCAGCGAAAATGCAGAAACCAGCCTCAGCGAGCCGTCGCGCCAGAGTTATCAGAATCTGTGATGAATTTATACTGTAATGTAGTAATAAGGAGTTACAGGGGTTAGTAATACAAATGAAATACAGTGGGATTTACGCCCGGAAGGACGCGCTTGGAGGGCTGAGGGCCTCTCCCGCTACCCTATGGCTCCGGAAAAATTGAGCTAATTCAAGGCAAGCTATTCTGGGGGGAAGAACAGCGGCTGACTATGCTGGCTCTCCTGTTGGAAAATGTGGGGGTTGACCAAGCCGTGCGCATAGGAGACCCCGCCGTCTGGCGGGCCGCAGTAGCAAAGCTCCGGCTTTCCTGGCACCATACCTGCGGCCCGGCCTTTCTCTGCCCGTCCGCATCGGACAAACAGCAGTCTCAAAGCAGCCGACGCGGCTAGAACGCCCAGGAAGGTTGATATTCCCCAAATACGTTGCGGAAAACGTCCATCATCTCGCCCAGCGTCGCATACGACTTCACTGCGTCAATCAGCGGCGGCATCAGGTTTTCGTTGCCCCTCGCCGCAGCTTCCAAGGCTCGCAGCTTCTCCGCCACGTCGCGGTTATCGCGGACACGGCGCACTTCGTTGATGCCCTCAATTTGCAAACGCTCGCCCTCTCGATCCACGCGGAGCAGCGGTATGTCTATTTCTTCGCCAGTATTATATTCGTTGACGCCCACGGTAATGCGTTCCTTGCGGTCCTCTTCCATCTGGTAGATGTAGGCGGCTTCGGCTATTTCCCGTTGCAGGAAGCCGGTCTCCAGTGCGGGAATCACCCCACCCACATCCTCGATGCGCCGGAAGTAATCGTAGCTGCCGGATTCCATCTGATCCGTCATCACCTCTAGGAAATAGCTGCCCCCCAGCGGGTCAACTGTGTCGGTCACGCCGGTTTCGTGGGCGATTATCTGCTGGGTGCGAAGGGCCTGCAAGGCCGCCTCTTCTGAGGGCAGCGCCCAAGCCTCGTCCTTGCTGTTGGTGTGGAGGGACTGGCAGCCTCCCAGGACGGCGGCCAGGGCCTGGAGCGAAACGCGAACCACGTTGTTATCCGGCTGCTGGGCGGTCAGCGACTGGCCGGAGGTCTGGGCGTGGAAGCGTAGCTTGTGGGAACGGCTGTCGGTGGCCCCAAAGGTGTCGCGCATTTCTTGGGCCCAGATACGGCGGGCGGCGCGAAACTTTCCGATTTCTTCAAAGAAGTTGTTATGCACATTGAAGAAAAAACTCAGCCGCGGCGCGAACTCGTCCACGCTTAAGCCTCGCTCCTGGGCATGGCGCACGTACTCAAAGCCGTCGGCTAGAGTGAAGGCCAGTTCCTGAACGGCGTTGGAGCCGGCCTCGCGAATGTGATAGCCGCTGATGCTGATGGGGTTCCAACGCGGCACGTGCCTTGCGGCGAATTCCACCGTATCCGTAACCAGCCTCATGGATGGCTGTGGCGGGAAGATGTACTCGTTCTGGGCAATGTATTCCTTCAGAATATCGTTCTGGATGGTGCCGCCCACTTTCTCCAGCGACGCGCCCTGCTTCTCGGCCAGCGCCAAATACATGGCCCAGATAATGGCGGCAGGAGCGTTGATGGTCATAGAGGTAGTTATTCCATCCAGCCGGATGCCGTCGAACAGTGTCTCCATATCGGCTAGAGAGGAAACGGCCACGCCGCAGGTGCCGAACTCTCCGAAGGCGCGAGGGTCATCGGTATCGTATCCGTAGAGGGTGGGCATATCGAAGGCCACCGAGAGGCCGGTCTGTCCCTGCTCCAGCAGGAACTTGAATCGCTCGTTAGTTTCCTGGGGGCGCCCAAACCCAGCAAACATACGGAAGGTCCACAGCCGCCCCCGGTATCCGGAGTCGTGTATGCCCCGCAGGTAGGGGAATTCCCCTGGCAGACCCACCGACTCCATATAGTCCTCGCGGGCGGTGTCGGCAGCGGTGTAAAGCTGCTCCACCGGCAACTGCGAGGGCGTGCGAAACTCCGGGCGGCGCTGGGCCGCCGAGTCCTGACGATCCCGCCAACTGGCGGCGCGCTCGTTCAGCTTCTGCAATTCCTGGTCGAAACTCAAGGGAATACCTCACTGTGCGATGGATTTACTCCCACCCCAATCCTTTCGTTCTACAGAGGATGGGGAAGAAGCAACGGCACAAATCAGCGGCCGGTAGAGATCTCTGTAATGGTCAGTCTAGTCAGCGGCGACGGCCAGTGTCAACGCGGGAGGAAAGGGCGCCACGTGAGTATCGCCCCGCGAATGCGGACGCAGTTTGTTCCACCAGCTATCTTCTAGGGTATAATGGCGTTGACGGCAGAGCGGACAACGATAGTATATTTGCAAGCAGGAGCATACATCGGTATTATGCTCGCCGTTTTGGGAGTGCCGCAAATGCTGTCCAGCTACTTCGACCTTAGAGCGCGCCGGCAGGCGGAAGAGCGGCGCTGGGAAGAACAGCGGCAGGGCGAAGAGCGGCGCCGGCAGGACTTAGATGCCGCCGAGCGCCGTCATCAAGAAATTATGACCCTGCTCATCGCCTCTCTAAACAATGGCAGCCGACAGGAGACCGGTCAAAGCGAACTCGTTCGCACCCTGCAACAGACCGTAACGGAACTCCAGGCCGAGAACGAGAGACTTCGCCAACAGAACGGCAACGGCTCGTCACAATCGCCGTGACCGCTCTCTTTCGCCGGATGAGGATTAGGGGGGCGGCAACTAGGCCGTAAAGCGGACGAAGCGGCGGCGGCCCGCCCGCAGTACGTCGCCGACGGACGGAGAGAGGTCGGCCCGGTCATCCTCAAGACGAGTGGAGACTCCTGTGGGAGGTATAAGCTCAACGGCTCCTTGCGAGAGCAACCGGCGGGCCTCGCCGTTACTGGATGCTAGGCCGGCGGCCACCAGCAAGCGGTCAGCCCGGATGACCGGGCTTTCGTCCTCAGCCTTCAGCGAGAGGGTATGTAGTGCGGACAGCGACACTTCCGGCACCTCATCCGGCAGGCTGCGGCCTTGCACCACGCGCTCGAAGTGGGACTGGGCAGCGGCAGCGGCAACGGCGCCATGGAACTGGTTGGTAATATCCCATGCCAGCCGCTTTTTATGCTCCATCGGATTGACGGCGTCCTGGTCTATGTCGCGTTCCAAGTCTGTCAGGTCAGAGGATGGCAAGTCGGTTAGCAGTTCGAAATACCGGACAATCATATTGTCGGCGATGGACATTACCTTGCCGTACATATCCACCGGGGCCTCGTCAACGGCGATATAGTTGTCGAGGCTCTTACTCATCTTCTGCACGCCGTCGGTGCCGGGGAGAATGGGCATCATGAAGCACTGCTGCGGCGTCTGGCCCATCATTTCTTGCAGTTCCCGGCCAACCAGAAGGTTGAACATCTGGTCGGTGCCGCCAAACTCCACATCGGACTCAATAGCCACGGAATCATAGGCCTGGAGCAGCGGATAAAGCAATTCCGTGATAGCTATGGGGCGCTGCTCGGAGAATCGCTGAGCGAAGTCGGACCGTTGCAGAAACTGGGCTACCGTGAAGCGCCCGGTCAGGCCGATGACGTCAGCCAGGGTGAACTTGCCGAACCACTCGCTTTGCTCAACCACTTGGGTACGGTCTCGGTCTACCACCTTGAAGAACTGGCGCAGATAGGACTGGGCGTTGTCCATCACCTGTTCGTGGGTCAGCATGGGACGGGTCGCCGATTGTCCGCTGGGGTCGCCAATCTGAGCTGTCCAGTCGCCAACGATGAGGATGACCTGGTGGCCGCCCAAATCCTGCAATTGACGCAATTTGCGGAGTCCGACTGTATGGCCGAGGTGAATATCAGGACGGCTAGGGTCAAAACCCATCTTGAGGCGCAAAGAACGGCCCGATTGCAACAGACGAACGAACTCCTCCTCGGAAATGATGTGGTCAACACCACGTTTAGTAATCGCGTCCAGCGACTCGGCGCTGAGCATGGATTGAGACTCTACCATGCTAATCTATACCTGAGCGCAGGGTGGGGAAGAAGGCGGTCTTTCTTCTCCAGGGATGGGGATGGAAGACTCGGCTCCAGCCAGCGCATCTCGTGAGTCAGCTACGTCCTGTCCAATCTGGGCAATCAGATTGTCGATGTCCGCGAAGGTCTCTTGGTTCCGGACCTTCTCGACAAACTCCACCGTCATCTGCTGGCCGTAAAGGTCGCCGCTGAAGTCCATCACATATACCTCCACCAGCCGCTGCGTCAGACCGAAGGTCGGGCGAACTCCGATGGACGTGGCCGAAAAATGGCGCTTTCCGCCGAAGTGGGCCCATGTGGCGTAGATACCGTCCCCGGGCCACAATAGACCTGGATAGACTTCTATGTTAGCCGTAGGAAATCCCAGAGTGCGGCCCCGCTGGTCGCCAACAACCACAGTTCCGCTCAAGGAGTGATTGCGGCCCAGAAGTCCGGCCCCCCGGGAGACGTCTCCGGCAACCAGGGCCTCGCGGATGACGCGGCTCTTTACAGGTTGGCCGTTTATCTCCAAGGGCGGCACCGAACGCACCCAGAAGCCCAGCCTCTCGCCCTCCGCCTGCATATAGGCCAGGTCGCCCTCGCGCCCTTGCCCCAGGGCCGAGTCGGGGCCAAGCACCAAGCCCTTCATTCGCAGGGAGTTGCACAGCAGTTCGGCGAACCGGCGCGCAGAAACGCGGGAAAGCTCCTCGGTAAACTCTAGGGGGGCAACCAGCTCTATACCTGCCTCCAAGAGCAAGCTAACCTTTTGCTCGGGTGTGGTAAGGTAGCTGGGGAAAGTGCCGGGGCGGAAAACGGTGACCGGGCGGTTAGAGAAGGTAACAACGCCGGGAGCGCAGCTTGGACCGGCCCAGGCAATCAGGTGGTCGAGCAGGTGCCGGTGGCCCAGATGCACGCCATCGAACACGCCGACGGTAAGCACCGTGTCCCTCTCCGGCGCGTATCCGGCCAAGCGCTGGCTGAAGCTCATCGGTTTTGTGTTCCCCTACTCGTCACCGAATGCCAGTTGTCCGCTGCGGAGTGTATTCCGTGGCGCGGATGTTAGCACAGCGCTCCAAGAGCGTCAACTTGGGCAACGCCTGAGTACGTCCTCATATTTTGGTAAAATTCTTAAAATTGGAAAAAATTCGCGCCAGCTATCAAGTAGCGAGAGATTTAGGCTTGTATAATTTCAACTTGTCCGAACCATGCGCATAGGTGGCGGGGAGGCTCGAGGGCGGCGGCTCAAGGGCGCAGTGGCTCCGGGAGTACGCCCCACCACTGAGCGCGTGAGAGCAGCGATTTTTAACATCCTGGATACGGGACAATACCAGGATAGCCGTGTTCTCGACCTGTTCGCAGGCACCGGCAGCCTGGGCATAGAAGCCCTCAGCCGGGGCGCAGGATGGGCCGACTTCGTTGAGCGAGACCGAAGACAGTGCGCCGTTATCAGGGATAACCTGATAACGGCGGGGTTCGACGAAAGGAGCGCAGTATATCAGGGAGACGCTATCCGCTTCCTGAACGCACTGCCAGGCGACTACTCTCTGGTGCTGCTGGACCCCCCGTATCGAGCCGGGGCGTTCCATCCGGTTATGGAAGCTATCGCGCGCCGGCCCAACCTCACGGCTCTGAACGCGATAGTAGTAGCCGGGCACTCCCGTCAAACGGAACTGCGGGCCGCCTATGACGCCCTGCGGCGGATTATTCTTCGGCAGTATGGAGACAATGTGGTTGAGTTCTATCTGAACGATCCGAAGGGGGCCGGAACTGCATGGTAGTCGCGCTGTATCCCGGCAGTTTCGACCCGGTCACCGTGGGCCATCTGGACATTGCCGCCCGCGCCTCGGCTTTATTCGACGAGGTAGTGGTCAGTGTCTATGACACGCCGTCCAAGAGCCTGCTGTTCACCACCAACGAGCGGGTTGAACTGCTGGAGAAAGCCTGCGAACACCTGCCCAACCTGCGGGTAGTCAAGTATTCCGGGCTTACCATCAGGTTCGCCCGCGAAATCGGCGCCGGGGTCGTCGTGCGGGGCCTGCGGAGCGGGGTTGATTTCGAGTATGAATTCGAGATGGCCTTTATGAACCGCAAGCTGGAGCCGGGGGTGGACCTGGTTTGCTTTATGACCTCGCAGGACTATATGTTCGTGAGTTCCAGTTTATTGAAGGAGGTTGCCAGACTCGGCGGAGACATCAGGGAGATGGTTCCTCCCAATGTGGCGGATGCCTTATACGCGAAATTTGGAGATCCGGTCGAAGAAGGGTAGTGACCGGGAGAGGGGGCTATCATAGATATTATAAATGTCATCGACAAGATGGAGGCTCTCATAGACACCAGCAAGGCGGCCCGCGCCGGCGGCCACATTCTGGTTGACCGCACCAAGGCCATGGAGCTGCTTGACCAGTTGCGGCTGGCCGTTCCCAAGGAAGTGCGCGCCGCCGAGGAAGTGCTGTCTCAGAAAGACCACATCCTCAACTTGGCCCAGACCGAAGCCCGCCGCACCAAGTCCTCGGCAGAGGAAGAATACCGGGAGCGGCTCAACAAGCACGAACTGGTGCTTCAGGCCGAGCAACGAGCCATGAATATGCTGCGCGACGCCGAGGAACGGGCCCGCCGCATGGTGGACCAGGCGGAAACTCAGGCCCAGGCCTGCCGAACCGACGCCGACGCCTACGCCTTGCGCAGCCTGCGAACCCTGGAGCGGGAAGTCAGCAACATCAACTCCGTGGTGCGCCAGGGCATAGATGTGCTCTCCGGCCCGGTCTCGGCCAACCTGTCCTCGCACTACTTCGACGAGCCGGAACTGGTTCGATAGCGCAATCCCCGGCCGGCTCGCCCTTTAACCGGCAACGGATAGAGGAGGATTGCCGGAAAGGAAACCATAAGGGCAACCGTAACGGTTGCCCTCTTTAGTCCTGGTTGCAACGAGGTAATGACTGCCGAAGTCCACGCCAGTCGGGTTGACACGCAATTTAAGTCAGGAATACAATTTTTGACTAATTCGGGCTCGTTCGGAGGCATCGCCAATGAAGCAGATGACTGTTGATAGCATCCGGGTAAGTCCGATGAACTACCAGAGGGTCGTAATCCTGCGGGAGAACGATTCCGATCGATATCTCCCAATCTGGATCGGGCCGGCGGAAGCCGACGCCATCGCGGTAAAGCTCCAGGACTTGAGCGTACCGCGCCCTCTGACCCACGACCTGCTGCGCGAGGTCATCGACAAGCTGGGTGGCTCCATCCGGCATATACTGGTCAATGACTTGCAGAATGACACTTTCTTCGCCACCATTACCATCGACGTAAACGGCTCGCAGGAAGACATTGACTGCCGTCCGAGCGACGCCGTAGCCTTGGCCGTGCGCGCTCAAGTCCCTATTTTTGCCAACGAGTCCGTTCTCGACAAGGCAGGCATACAGTTGGACAAAGAGGGCAACCGGCTCTCCCCGCCGCAACCCGAACAGGCCGTAACCTCCGGGGAGCGGCGCACCGAGGTCAAAGAAGAAGAGTTGGAAGGGATGTCGGCCTTTACTGATTTTATAGATTCCCTAGACTTGGAAGATTTCGACAACAAGTAAAGGCGCCCAGCCACCGGCCTTGCTGAAATTTCGGCCCTGGCGTTTTCCGCCGGGGCCGTCTTGGCGAAACCCAGAGTTTGACTTTGACTGTATCTGGTGATAAAATTCCGCCGTTTGAGTTAAGAGCCCTCCGGCCAGAGCGGTATGATGAACCGTCGGCTAGTCGCCTTGCGACTCTTGGGGTTGGGATGGTATGTAGCCACCTGCATAGTGGCGGGTGTGGCAGCCGGGATTTTCTTGGACTCCCTTCTAGGGACAAGGCCGATCCTTACATTGCTGGGCGTTCTGCTCGGAACCGCCGCGGCATTTTACGGACTCTACAAGATGGTGAGCCCCTTGCTTAATCCTGCCCCGAAACAGCAAAATCCCGGCAGCGACGGGAAGACAAACCCGTGAGCCGCGGCGTTCTGCTATTCGGGCTTCTGGTCGTGGCAGCGTTGGCCATCGCCGGGCTTATCACCGGAGCTATCGGGGCTGGTTTTGCTCAGAGCGAAGAAGATAAGGCTGCTGGCAAAACGGCGGAAGGGCCTTTTATTCCCAAGCCCGCCGTTCACCTTCCTCCCCAAGTAATCACCCCCAGCGGCGCCTACGAGCATTACGTCGAGTTTCTCCACGCCGAACACAAAGAAAGGGAATACGGCGAGGAAAAGCTAGATGAGCATGCCCACGAAGTGCTGGAGGAAGGGCCTTACAAAGGCACCAACTTCATCATTACCAACACTCTCCTGTCCTCTTGGATTGCCAGCATAGTTCTGGTCGCTATATTCGTTTTCGGGGCACGGAAGGCCCAACTGGTGCCGGGGCGATTCCAGAACTTCTGCGAAATAGTCGTTGAGGCACTGTTGCGGTTCATCGAAGGCACCGTTGGCCCCAACCGCTCACGGATGCTCTTCCCGGTCATCGCTACCATATTCCTCTTTGTTCTCATCAACGCTTGGATTGGGCTATTGCCCATCTACCCGGCTCTCGGCTCCAAGGTCGATGGAATCATCGAAGTCCACCTGTTGCGGCCTGCGGGAACAGACATAAATATGCCGCTGGCGCTGGCGCTGGTGTCCTTCGTCTTCGTCGAATTCCTCGGAATAAAGATGCTAGGCATCGGCTACTTCGGAAAGTTCATTCGGGTGGCCAGCCTAGGGCGCGGCATCAGCGCCCTGTTCCGCTTCAAGCTACTGGACGCTTTCCAAGGGCTGCTGGATTTCTTCTTCGTAGGGCCGCTGGAAGCGTTCAGCGAGTTCGTCCGGCTGGTCAGCTTCACCTTCCGTCTCTTTGGGAATATGACGGCAGGCGAAATCCTCGTGCTTATCTCCGCTTTCCTGGTGCCATTCATAGCCACTGTGGGCGTCTACGGTCTCGAACTGCTGGTCGGTCTTATCCAGGGCCTCATCTTCGCCGGACTGACTCTGGTATTCGCCGCCATAGCAATGACGGCTCACGAACACGAGGGACACGAAGAACACCATTAATGGAGCAGGGCAAGCATCCTGCGCTACCCTTTCCCTTCAGGCAGAGAGGATTCCCTAAGAGGGGGGCAAAAGAAATGGAAATTTTGGTATTTGGTATGGTAATCGCCACGGTAGGAATTGCTGCCGCGGCATTGGGCGGGATTTTCGCCATCTACGCATCTCGTCAAGACTAGTCCCAGGCGACAACTATATTGGTACTGGCACACCCAAAGGAGGGAAAATGGAAATCCTTTCGGCACTGTTGAGTCTACCACTGGCCCAGATTGAGGCGGACGCCGCCAAGCTGCTGGGCGCAGGCATCGCCATCGGCTTGGGACTGATTGGCCCGGGTATCGGCATTGGCATCCTGGGCGCCGCCGCCATGAGCGCCATCGGACGTAATCCGGAGGCCACTGGCAACATCCAGACCAACATGATTCTCGGCATCGCGTTCGCTGAGGCGCTGGGCATTTACGCTTTGGTGGCCGCGATTATGATTGGCTTCATCTTCTAGTGCCGCAAAGGGGACGATATGTTTGAGACATTGGGAATCCACTTCCCAAGCCTGCTCATATACCTCGTCAACTTCCTGCTGGTCCTGGGGATTCTGCGCCTGTTCGCTTACAAGCCTATTCTTCGCCTCATGGACCAGCGGGCCGAGCGTATCCGGGAAAGCCTGGCGGCTTCGGAACGCGCCCGCGAAGAGGCCGCCAGTTCGCAGGAAGCCATCGAATCGCAGTTGGTGGAAGCCCGCCGCGAGGCGCAGCGAATCGTTGAGCAGGCCCGGGAATCGGCGGAACGCTACCGCGCCGAGGAAATGGAGCGCGCCCGCAATGAGGCTGAAAACTTTGTTGAGCGGGCCCGCGCCGACATCCAGCGGGAACGCGACGTGGTCATCGAGGAAGTCCGGGCCAGTTTCGGCGACTTGGCCATTACCGCCGCCGAGCGCGTGGTCCGCCGCTCCCTTGACCGGCAAGCCCACGAGGACCTGATAACCCAAGTGCTGGAAGAAGGCGAAAGCCTGCGAAGGAATTAACGGCCCATGGCGGGACAGGTATCGGGCAGACGGTACGGACAAGCGATTTTTGAACTGGCCCAAGAGCAGGGCGAGGCCGGTCAGTGGGGGCAAGACGTCGCTTTGGTGGCGGAAGCCTTCTCCAACCCGGACTTCAATGCCCTGCTCAAGCACGCAGGAGTGTCTGCGGAAGACAAGCAGAACGCGGTGGATACAGTGCTGGGCGGCGTGAACCCCATGGTGCACAATATGGTCAGCCTCCTGGTGGCCCGGGGATTGGTGGACGCCATCCCCGACGCTTGCCAGGAGTTTTCTGTGTTGCTGGACCGTCAGGAAGGCCGCCAGCGGGTGGAAGTCACCACCGCCGTGCCGCTGGCCCCCCCGGAAGTCGAGCGCATCACCCGTTTCATCTCCGGCCTCATCGGGCGAGAAGTGGTGGTGACCCCGCGAGTAGACGAGGAAATCCTCGGGGGATTAGTCATCCAGATAGGCGATCGCCTGTTAGACGGCAGCGCCCGAGCCCGACTGGACGGACTGCGGGAACGGCTGTCCGCCGGTATAAGATAATCCCGCGCACCGCAAATAGAGAAGCATTATCATTAAGCGTCGGACATGGGGGCCAATATCCTCATTTCCTAGATTCACCTAGCGAAGGAGATCCCGTCATGGCAACCAGGGGACAGGACATAGTTTCGCTGATAAAGCGCCAAATTGAGGAATTCGGCGGCGACCTGACCCTGGTGGACGTCGGCACCGTAGTCCAGGTGGGCGACGGTATCGCCAGCATCCAGGGGCTTCAGGGCGTGCGCTCCAACGAGCTTTTGGATTTCGGCAATGACATCCTGGGGTTGGCCTTGAACCTGGAGGCCGACCTCGTTGGCGCAGCCATCCTGGGCGACCCTAACGCCGTCAAAGAAGGCAACCGAGTGCGCTCTACGGGACGCATCATCGAAGTGCCGGTAGGCGAGGGTCTTATGGGCCGCGTGGTTGACCCTCTTGGCCGCCCGCTGGACGGCAAGGGCACCGTCAGCACCAGTGGAACCCGTTCCGCCGAGACCGTGGCCCCTAACGTAGTGGTGCGCCAGTCGGTGGACACGCCGGTGCAAACCGGCATCAAGGCCATTGACTCCATGATCCCCATTGGCCGCGGCCAGCGGGAGCTGATAATCGGCGACCGCTCCACCGGCAAGACCGCCATCGCCATTGACGCCATCATCAACCAGAAAGGCGGCGACCTTATCTGCATCTACGTCGCCATCGGCCAGAAACAGGGCAAGGTGGCGCAGGTTGTGAGTTCCCTGGAAGAGGCCGACGCCATGAGCCACACCATCGTGGTCACCGCCGGAGCTTCCGACTCTGCCCCGCTGCAGTACTTGGCCCCCTATGCCGGCTGCGCCATGGCCGAAGAGTTTATGGACCAGGGCAGGGATGTGCTGATTGTATACGACGACTTGACTAAGCACGCCTGGGCCTACCGGCAGATGTCGCTGCTGTTGCGCCGCCCGGCCGGTCGCGAGGCCTACCCCGGCGACGTGTTCTACCTGCACAGCCGGCTGCTGGAACGGTCGGCGAGGCTGGACCAGGAACACGGCGGCGGCTCCATTACTGCCCTGCCTATTATCGAAACCCAGGCCGGCGACGTATCGGCATATATCCCCACCAACGTCATTTCCATCACCGACGGCCAGATATACCTGGAGCCGGAGCTGTTCAACTCCGGCATCCGCCCGGCGGTGAACGTGGGGCTGTCGGTGTCCCGCGTGGGCGGCGCCGCCCAGACCAGGGCCATCCGAAAGGTGGCCGGCCGCCTGCGTCTTGACCTCGCTCAGTACCGCGAGCTTGCAACCTTCGCCCAGTTCGGCACCGCCGACCTGGACGCCGCTACCCGGGCGCAACTGGCGCGGGGGCAGCTTGCTACCGAGGTGCTGAAACAGGCGCAGTACGAGCCTCTTTCCCTCGACCAGGAAGTGGTAATCCTCTTTGCCGTCAACTCCGGAGCCATGGAAGACGTACCGCTGGATCGTACCTCCGAATTCGAGCAGGGCCTGCTTCGCCATATTTCCGGCAGCCACCCGGACATCTTGCAAAGCATCATGGAAACCCGGGACATCACCGACGAGACCGAGGCCAAGCTGAACCAGGCCATCGCAGCCTACAAGTCCACTTTCGGGGCCTAGCTTAGCGCCCCGCCCCATCCTCGAAGAGGGGAATAAGGCGGATAGAATGCCCAGCGTAAGAGACATACGCCGCCGTATACGCAGCGTGGAGAACACTGGCAAGGTAACCAACGCTATGTCGCTGATTGCCGCATCGAAGATGCGCCGCGCCCAGAACGCAGTCTTGCTGGGCCGCCCCTACGCCGAGAAGATTCAGGACGTAATCGCCCATCTGGCAGCTCAACCCGCTGACGACGTGTCCACGTCGCAGCCGTTATTGCAAGTGCGGCCCGTGGCCAACATCGCTGTGCTGGTCATCAGCCCCGACCGGGGACTGTGCGGCGGAATGCACGCCAACCTGAACCGGCGCGTGGGCCAGTTCATCCTCGACCAGGAAGTTCCGGTTCAGGCCATCGCCGTGGGACGCAAGGGACGCGACTTCATGGTGCGCTCCGGGAGCGACTTGCGGGCCGTCTTCACCGACTTGGGCGAGACCCCCACATTGCTGGACACAGTAGTCATATCGCAGATTCTGATTGACGCTTATTCCGAAGAACAAGCCGATGAAGTTTACGTTGCCTACACTCGCTTCAACTCCACCCTATCCCAGACGCCGGTGGTGGAGCGCCTATTGCCCATAATTCCCTCGGAGTTGTCAGGCCCCCAGCGTGTCGGATACTACTATGAACCGGATAACCTGACAGTGCTTCGCAATCTGCTTCCCCGCTACGTGGAGATGGAGGTCTATCACGCCCTGCTGGAGTCCATCGCCAGCGAGCAGTCCGCCCGGATGGTCGCCATGCGCAACGCCACCGACAACGCCAAGCAGCTTAGCGAGGAGTTGACCTTGGTGATGAACAAGCTGCGCCAGGAAAGCATTACCAACGAGCTGCTCGACCTCATCGGGGGCATGGCCGTGCTAGAGGGGTAGCTGTGGGCATCATAATTGAAGAATACACTGTTACCGGAAACCGCGGCACTGACACCATGCGGGTGTTATACGACACCGGGGCAAGCGCCTCTTTCGTCCGCCAAGACATTGCGGAACCTTTGGGCGACTTTGCAGCCTCGCCCATTTCCATGAAGTTCATGATGGCCGATGGGGAGGAGACGTTTACCGTTGACCGCACCATCAATTTGGTTGTAGATGTGGATAATGCCCGGCTGGTGCATAGCTTCTATGTTGCTGAGGAACTCGCCGAGGAATTAGTTATTGGCGCAGACATGATGCAGAAATACAGGATCACCCTTAACATGGAGGGCGAGGCTGTTAGCATCGATCCCCGCGCCATATACCTGCGGGCGTAGAGCCTCTGTGATGGCATCCATCCCGGTTTCAGGAGAATAGTATGGCTACCGGCAGAATCGTACAGGTAATCGGTACCGTTGTTGATATCGAGTTTCCCGCCGATGAACTCCCTAACCTCTTCGACGCCGTAGAGGTGGACAACAACGGCGAGCGGCTGGTTCTGGAAGTGCAGCAGCACATAGGCAACAACTGGGTGCGCTGTCTGGCCTTGGGCGCAACCGACGGGCTGGCCCGCGGAGTTCCGGTCAACGACACCGGGCAGCGGGTGTCGGTTCCGGTGGGGCCGGAAACGCTGGGGCGTCTGTTCGACGTCACCGGCACGCCTCTGGACAACCTGGGGCCGGTGGAAACGGCCCAGCACTGGCCGATCCACCGCGAGCCGCCGGCCTTTGACGACCAAAGCCCCAGCATCGAGATTCTGGAAACCGGCATCAAGGTGTTCGACCTCATCACCCCCTTTATGAAGGGCGGCAAAATTGGGGCCTATGGCGGCGCCGGCGTGGGCAAGACGGTCATCATTCAGGAACTCATTCGCAACATCGGCGCGGTCCACCAGGGCGTGTCGGTCTTCGCCGGGGTGGGCGAGCGCTCCCGCGAAGGGAACGACCTCTGGCACGAAATGCAGGACTCCGGCGTGCTTTCCAGCACCGTGCTGGTCTTTGGGCAGATGAACGAATCGCCCGGCGTCCGCGCCCGCATCGGCCTCACCGGCCTAACCATGAGTGAGTATTTCCGCGACGAGCAAAACCAAGACGTGCTGCTTTTCGTGGACAATATCTACCGCTACATCTTGGCCGGCATGGAAGTTTCGGCGCTGCTGGGCCGGATGCCCTCGGCAGTGGGTTACCAGCCGACTCTCAGCACCGAGATGGGTGCGTTGCAGGAGCGCATCACCTCCACCCGAGGCGGCTCCATCACTTCGTTCCAGGCCATTTACGTTCCTGCCGACGACTATACCGACCCAGGCATCGTTACTACCTTCGGCCACCTAGACGGAGTAGTATCGTTGGAGCGGTCCCTGGCGGCGCAGGCGCTGTATCCGGCGGTGGACCCGCTGGCCAGCTACTCCCGCATCCTGGAGCCGCGCATCGTGGGAGAAGACCACTACCGGCTGGCTCGCGGCGTGCAGCAGGTGCTCCAGCGCTACCGCGAGTTGCAGGACATCATCGCTATTCTGGGCATCGAAGAGCTGTCCGAAGAAGACAAAATGACGGTGTTCCGCGCGCGCAAGATTCAGCGATTTCTGACTCAGCCCTTCTTCGTTGCCGAGACTTTCACCAGTCAGCCCGGCAAGTATGTACCCTTGCGGGAAACTGTGCGCGGCTTCTCGGAAATTCTCGAAGGTAAGCATGACGACTTGCCTGAGCAGGCTTTCTACATGGTAGGCACCATTGACGAAGCCATTGAAAAGGCCGAAGGAATCCGGGCTCAGGGGTAGGCCGCCATGCCGATGATGCTGGAAATCACTACTGCCGAGCGGCAGGTATACGGCGAAGAAGTGGATATGGTCATCGCCCCGGGCATCGACGGGCAGTTGGGCATTCTGCCCAGGCACGCCCCGCTGATGACTATGCTGCAGCCGGGGGAACTAACTATCCGCAAGGGCGGAACGGACAGCTTCTTCACCGTCACCGGCGGTTTCATGGAAGTGTTGGGCGACCGGGTAATCATCCTAGCCGACGCCTGCGAACGCTCGGATGAAATCAACGAAGAGCGGGCTCAGGAAGCAATGCGCCGCGCTCAGGAACGAATTGCCAACCGTCCCTCCGATATGCAGATGCAAAGGTCATTGGCATCCCTGCGCCGGGCGCAAGTGCGCTTGGAGACCGTGCGCCGCCGTCGCGCCCGAGGCGGCGGGCAGTTGCCGCCTTCCGTCAGCAGTTCATAGCGACTGCGGGACTCCGCCTCCAGCAGAACAATCGCGTTTCCCCAGCAAGCCCGTTGCGCTCCCGTGGGCTTTAGCAGTCCTCCGTCGGACTGTTGATATAGTAGGTCATTGACTGAAGGGATAACACCGGGTCTATGTTGCGAATCCTGACCCCTTCCCGAACGTGGGGAATAATGGGGGCATAGTTTAAGATGGCGCGGACGCCGCAAGCTACCAGTTGATCTACCACTTCCTGCGTATAAGATACCGGCACAGCCACAATAGCGATACTTATCTTGCGCTCGGTAACTATTCGTTTCAGATCGTCTAGAGACTGGACGGTCAAACCGCCCACGTCCTCGCCTATGACCTCCTTATTGATGTCGAAGGCGGCCACCAAGTGAAAACCGTCGGGCGTGAAGCCGGGATAGTTTACGATGGCCCTTCCCAAACGGCCCACGCCTACCACGGCGACGTTCCAATAAGCATTTACACCGAGAATCTGACGCAGCCGGTCCAGCAGGTCGCGAACGCTATATCCCCGGCCCTGCTTGCCGAACCGACCGAAATAGCTGAGGTCTTTGCGAATCTGGGCCGGCGTAACCTGGAGTTGCTCTCCCAGTTGCTTGGAGCTTACCACCATGATGCCGTCTTCCATCAGGCGGTTCAGAATACGAAGATACTGGGGCAGCCGACTAACCACGACTTCCGGCACTTCCATGCGCGATTCATCCGGTGTGAGAGGAGCGCCAACCATAGGCCATTACCGTCCTAGGGGGGCAGATTTCAAAGACCCTTTTTTTCAAGCTGTCCTATTGTGTAATTTTTAATTGCCGTTGATTGGGGTCAATATATCACGCAATCACCGGAACAAGTCAGGACTCAATCCCAAAAATCGCCCGGCCCCGCGGGAGGAAAGATGCACGTTGGAGTTTGCAGATTAACGCTGCATCTGCCGGAAGTCTCCAGCCTGAAGGAAAAACGGCAGATCGTTCGCTCCCTTTCAGACCGCCTTCGCAACCGCTTCAACGTAGCCGTCGCAGAGGTGGAGGGCGCCGATATGCGGCAGCGGCTCACCTTGGGCCTGTGCTGCGTCAGCAACGACCGGGGCCATGCCGACTCCATGCTCTCCAGACTGATCGATTTCGTCGAGGAGTCGCGCCTTGACGGGGAGATACTGGACGTCCAGACGGAAATTATCAGCGGTGTTTAGCCTGCTTCCAATTGCCGGTAGCCACCCCGTCTCGAAACTCCAGCAAAGCGCCGGCCATTACATCGGCGGCGACGTATTGGGCATTGTTATGAGAAGCGGCAGGCATAGTTACGAAACGCTTAGGAGAATTTGCTGCCTCAAAGAGCTTGATGCCTTGGGAATAAGGAACAATCTCATCTAGCTCGCCGTGCAGGATTAAGAGGGGGGTATGAACCTTGGGCATCAGGGCCATCGAATTGTAGTGATTGCGCACTATCCATCCGGCCATCGGCAACGGCAAGACCAGCTTAGCCATATCACGGATGGATGAAAAGGGAGCTATCAGCGCCATTCCCGCCGGGGGGCGGAACGCCGCCAACTCCACTGCCACTGCCGCGCCGAGCGAATGCCCGAAGTAAACAACTCGGCTAGAGTCAACGTCGGGGCGATTGTCCAGATAGGCTAGAGCGGCGCGGGCGTCCAAGTATGTGCCTTGCTCCGACGGCCTGCCTTCGCTGTTCCCATAACCCCGGTAGTCGAAGATGAACTGCTGAACGCCCAACAGACGGTGCGCCCGCTCCAGTTGGCCGACCCGGGTGCTTATATTCCCTCCGTTGCCGTGGAACCAAAGCCAAGTTTGGGCGCCCGGGCTGGGAGCGTCGTGAGGCGCCGGCAGGAACCAGCCGTGCAGCACTACCCCGTCCGGGGCCATGAAGTAGACGTCCTCATACTGCAATCCCGCTTGGGCCGGGGCGCCAACGACTTCCGGTTCCGGGAAGAACAAAAACCGCTTTTCAGCCCAGGCCCACAACATTTCCGGGAATCGCAACTCTACGCGGAGATAACTGACTGTCCCCTAGTTCCCATCAGTTCCAGCAGGCGCTGCGAGAAATCGCGCTTGGTCAGCACGGCGTCGCACCCCAGCCGCCGCGCTTTGCGCAGCGTCTCAGCGTCGCCGTGAGGCCCGTAGGCGATGATCGGCGCGGGCGCGCTATGGTTATCTTTACCGTCCTGCGGCTTGGCTTTCAAAGCTGCGCCCAATACGGATAGGCCATCTTCCCAGACCGCTTCCTCTGTCTCCAGATCCACCAGCGCCAGAGCCACGTCGCGCCCCGCGGTGGACTTGAGCAGCCCGGCGGCGGAATCCCCGTAAATCGCCTCCATGCCAGAGCGGATGGCGGCGGACTCGATACGCGGGATGAAGAACAGATTGCTGGTCAGCACCAGGGTTACCTGCGGAAGGGCCTCATTTTCTTCAAGTTGACCGGTCATGTTATCGCACCGGCGGCACGCCGAAAGGCTCCGCCATCTGAGACTGGGGATACGACGCCTGTTCCCGCTGGATGGTCTCGATGCGTCCGGCAATGTCGCGGCGTTCAGGGCGCTCCGCCTCGCAATTGGGACACCAGATTAGCGCCTTCGACGAAAGCATCATATTGTCTTTTTTGACTTGCATTGTCTCGATTTCCGTGTTGCAGACGCTGCACTTGCGGACGATGGTTACTTGGTCAATGGGGGGCATCGTCTCTGACCTCCTCTACTCCATTTCCTTAGGAAAGCAGGCGCAAGCCGGATGTTCTGTCTGTATCCCGGCTGACTTCTACAGGGTTACCCTTCCAGGCTCTCGGAGAGTAGCTCCAGCACGTCCTTGGATTCCTTCTGGTCCGCCAAACCTTTGGACTGAATGCCTTCGGTCATCATCTGCAAGCAGAAGGGGCAAGATACACCCACAGTCTGGGCGTTGGTCTCCAGGAAATGGTCGGTGCGGACATGGTTCACTCGCTCGCCCTGGCTTTCTTCAATCCACATATGCCCGCCGCCGGCGCCGCAACAGAAACCACGCTGCCGGCACCGTCCTTCCATTTCCACCAGCTTGAGGCCGGGGATGGCACGGGCCACGTTACGCGGCTCATCATAAACCCCGTTGTGCCGGCCCAGGAAGCATGAATCGTGATAGGCCACGGTCACGTCCATCATCTTGACCGGCTTGATTCTCCCCTCTCGTATCAGTCCATCAACGAACTGGCTGTAATGCAGCACCTCGAAGTTTCCGCCCAGTTGAGGGTACTCGTTCTTGATGGTGTTGAAGCAATGCGGGCAGATGGTAACTACTTTCTTTACATTGTAGCCGTTCATAGTCTCGATGTTCTGTGTCGCCATTATCTGGTACAGGTACTCGTTGCCCATCCGCCGCGCCGGGTCGCCGGTGCAGGTCTCCTCGTCGCCCAGGATAGCAAAGTCCACTTTGGCGGACTTTAAGACCTTTACCATGGAGCGGGCAACGGACTGGCTGCGCTGCTCCAGCGCCGGGGTGCATCCCACCCAGAAAAGGATCTCGGCTTCCGGGTTATCCGCCAATGTCGGCACATCCAGTCCTTCAGCCCAGTCGGTGCGCGAAAACTGAGTGCCCCGCCAAGGATGCCCCCGCTGTTCCATGCTGATGAGGGCGTTCATCGCCGTATCCGGCGCGTTGGATTCCTCCAGAACCATGTAGCGGCGCATATCCATAATAGTGGGGACGTGTTCCACGGTGACCGGACATTCCTCCATGCAGGCGCCGCAATTGAGGCAGTCCCATATGGCGGTCTCGGGAATGGCGTTGTTCAGTATGGGTATGGGCTCAACGTGTTCCGCGTCGCGCGCTCCC
Source organism: Dehalococcoidia bacterium (assembly GCA_965199995.1). Lineage (GTDB taxonomy): Bacteria > Chloroflexota > Dehalococcoidia > Lucifugimonadales > UBA3495 > VXOI01. The sequence continues at coordinate 2,117,307 of OZ241328.1, forward strand.
TGATGCCCAATCTCTATCATATGGTCTTTCAAGTTCTCGACGATGTGCATCGGAGACAACAGTTTCCCCGTAACGTTGGCCGGGCACACGTCAGAGCAGCGTCCGCAGACGGCGCAGGCATAACCGTCGAGGAGCTGTTTCCAGGTAAAGTCCTGCACCCGGGATGCGCCGAATCGTTCGGCGTTCTCTAAGTCCATGGCTGGCAATGCCCCCCGCGAGTCCAGGGTGCGGAAGAAAGCGTTAATAGGCGCAGCCACCATGTGCATATGCTTGGAGAAGGGTATGTACACCGTGAAGAACAGAATGATGGCAAAATGAATCCACCAGAACAGTCCATGAAGAATGCTGGCAGCGGACTGGCTGATACCCCAGGCGCTGAACAATCCGCCCAGCGCGCCGCCGATGATAACATCGGCCTCCGGCCCGGTGCCTCCCTCTGCGACATAGAAGCTGTGGGTCAACAGCGTGGAGGCCATCAAACCCGCAATCATGCCTACTATGATGATGGCGTCCGGGTTGCGGGTAAGGTCGAAGCTGAGACGCCGGGGCTTGACCACCCAACGGCGAACGGCCGCCCAGATAAGGACTGCCAGCAACACGGCCGCCAGTATGTCAAGGTAGCTGCTGTACACCATCGCGCCGGTCTCGGTCAGCAGCCACTCAGGGAAGGGCTTCCATACTGCCGCAGCGAAAATAAAGATGGCGTAAGACAGCATAAAGGTAAGGAATCCCCAGAAAATGGCCGCATGGCCCAAGCCGGCCCAGTCGCCGAAGGGCACCCGCTGCAACACCTTCTTCTGTCCCAGCACTATGGCCATGGCGCCGGTGAGCCGCTCCAACGGGCGGTCGAAGCGGGCCTCGGCGCGGCCTTGCAGCACCAAGCGGAAAACCCGCTGGTAGATGGCATAACCGCCGGCGGCCAGCGCCAGCGCGAAAAGAACGTAAACGCCTACCCAGAGGGGAATGGGGCCAATGTCACCGGGAGGAACCAAACTTATTCACCTTCTTTGAGCGCCGGTTTCCCTGCTTCCGACGGTGGCGGGGCGTAAAGCGGCGCGGCTAATCCTCGGCCGTCAGGCGGCGCAGTCTCTCTTGCAGTTCCCGTATCAGGAGCTGGTCGGATTCGCGGGAGGCCCGTTCCGACTGCAGGGCTTCCAGGGTGGACTGGTGGGCAGTCTGCTCATCCCGAAGATTCCTGAGATAACTGCCGGTGTCGGGGTCATAAAAAAGCAGTCGTTCCTCAAAGGCCGTCAGACTCAAATTAAGAATGCTGCTATAACCTTTCAGCAACCCGTCCGGCGCAGTAGTTAAGGGGATGGGCCGGTAAACCCCTTCCAGCAAAACCTCTCCGGCCAAATGTTCCCCGTAGTATTCCTCGCCGGTGGGGTCGAACCGCCAGTACTCGGGGATGCCGATTTGGGCATAAATTCTTCTCTTGGCCGACACGTCGTTGTCTTTTGTTGTATCAGAGGCGATTTCCAGGGCAAAATCCGGCGCCTTGCCCACTTCCCAAGGCAGATACAGCCGCCTTCTCCGAATGGATGCCGTGTCCACCCCGAAAGCGATATAGCAGTCCGGCGCCACTCGCACATTCAGGTTGCGGCGGTCATAGCAGATGAAGGTATTGCTGCTGAGAAAGTTGCTGGTGTTGAACCCCAAGCCCAAAACTCCGATATGGACCGCGAGAATCTGCATACACTCTTGCAATACGGTGTCTTGGTACATAGATAGCGGATCAGGCTCATCTGGGTTGAATTCCAGTTTGCTGTAATCAATGTCAGTGCAATGCTGGTAGGGCAGAATCCTAGCTTTCGTCGTCATTCTGGGCCTCTGTCAAACGCCTGATTGCCAGTGCCTTACCATTATACGTCATGCGCCTATACGCCATACGCCGCTCCCCCCATTTATGCGGCGGCGATAGTTGGCGCCACCGGGCGAAACCCTGCTCTCGCCTCGGTTATTCGCTCCCAGGATACCCGGCAGCAACTTTCCCGCCCTCGGCACTGGATAACCGCTAGAAATCCGCCACCTGGGGAATGACCTCCCGACCCAGCAGCTCAATTTGTTTCAACACTTGCTCCTGGGGCATTCCAGGCCACTGCATCCGGAAAATCATCATATTGACGCCCAGCTCTTCCGAGTAGCGCTTCAGATCGGCCACTACGTCATCGGGCGATCCCAAAAGGAAACGGTCTTTCGCCAGCTCTTGATAAGGAACCGTGAACGATTCCTCGCCGGGCAGGGCCTTGTCCTGGCCCCAGGCGGCGTATGCAGCGTATTTGCCTTCCAGGTAGGGCTGGCTCTCGATGTAGGCCGTTTCGCGGTCGGAAGCCACGTACATCTCGCGCATCATCGGCAGGTCGGCAGGAACCGGATTGCCGGAGGCCTCCAGATGGGCGGTGTAACGAGTCCACTGGTCAGCCACCATCGGCACAGTGGCGTGGGGATTGATGAGCCAAGGGTAGCCCCAACGGGCGGCGCGGCGAATCGCCACATCATTGTTGGCGGCCACCCAGATGGGCGGATGGGGCTGCTGCACCGGGCGGGTGATAAGCTGCGTCTTAGGGATGGTGTAATACTTTCCTTCGTACTCCAGCTCGTCTTCTACCCAGAGCCGCTTAACGATGTCCAGCGACTCGTTCATCCGGCCAACGCGCTCCTCGCGTTTGACGCCAAAGGCAGTATACTCCTCGTCCCGGTAGCCAAGACCGATACCGAAGACGAAACGTCCGCCGGTGATGCAGTCGAGGGTAGCGATGCTCTCCGCTAGCTCCACCGGGTTATGCAACGGCAGCAACAACACCGTGGCAGCCACCTGCATATCGCCGGACTCGGCGGCGAGGCGCGACAGCAGCGGGAACACGGTGCTCATCTGGTAGGGCGCGGCCAGATAGTGCTGTCCGGTGGCGATGAGGCTGAACCCCGCATCGCGGGCGGCGGCCACCTGCTCTACGCTGTCCTGGATTTTCTGGGGCATGGACTCGCCGGGGAGATACTGGTTGGTTACGAAAAATCCCAGCTTCACGATTGCTCCTTATGCTTGGATGCCCTACCGGGCCCTGCTTCGTCGGCCCCTATTGTATACCAGATTTGCCACCCGCGAGAGACGGCTGAACCGGCGCTGCGGGCGTTGGAAGGTTGCCAGAGTCGTCCTAAGAAGCTAAATTTTCCGCAGATCAGCCTCAATTTTATGAAACCGGGAGCAATACGGATGAGAATCGCCAGGTTCCAGTGCAATGAACATACTGCCCACGGAGTAATCGAGGGCGATGAGGTAGTGGAGATCGAGGGAGATATATTCTCCAATTTCCAGGCCAGCGGAGAGCGCCGAAAGTTGGCCGATGTCAAGCTTCTGGCGCCGACGGACCCGAAAGAAATCTGGGGGCCAGGATTGAATTTCGCCAACCACCTGGAGTTCGCTGCCGGAGTGCTAGGCGATGAAGACCCCCACGTGCCGGAGCACCCGGAGCCGTGGATTAAGGCCCGCAACTCCCTCACCGGCACCGGCGAGAATATCATACTGCCCTACGACACCGCCGGCGAGGTGCATTACGAGGGCGAGGCAGTGGCCGTCATCGGGAAGCCCTGCCGCCGGGTCAGCCCCCAGGAAGCGGGCAGCTACATTTTCGGCTATACCTGCGGCAACGACGTTTCCGAGCGGGCTTGGCAGAAGGATGACTGGACCTTCTGGAGAGCCAAGGGTGCAGACACTTTCGCTCCGGTCGGCCCGTGGATTGAGACCGACATCAACCCTCAGGCGCTGGAAATGATTGTACGGCTTAACGGCGAAGAAGTGCAGCACGGCTATACTCAGGAAATGCTGTTCACCTTCGCCGAAATCGTCAGCTATATCAGCCAGCAGATTACGCTTCAACCGGGCGACCTGATTTTCTCGGGATCCACCGGCGTAACTACCGGGCTGAAGGACGGCGACTTGGTAGAAATCGATATACCGGGCATCGGCGTGCTGTCAAACCCAGTGGTTCTGGAAAAGGAGTAGCCTCCGGTGTAGGCTTACCGGCGGGCCGAGTAATAGAGCCTCAGAGGCCCGCCGCCACGGGCAACTTCAGCCCAGGCTGACCACGGCCCGGGCGCGGGCTACGGGTTCGCCCCGGTCGTTCTCCACGGCTACGACGCACTCAACCAGGCGAAACTCGGCATCCCTGTGCTTGTCCACCACCCAGGCGGACAGGCTGATAGTGTCATTGGCGAGGATGGGCCGAAGATATTCGACGTCCAGGCTGCTGCCCTCGGCTTGCAGACTCTCGGGCGGAAAGCCCTTACTCAACAGTTCCCTCACATAGCCTTCGACTGTCTTTGGGGGCAGCGCATCGGATGCTGAGGCGCCGAATTCATCACCTCCTTCGCCGTACAGGGCGGTGTATCGTTGAATACTCTCTTCCGTTTCCCACTTTATGATGACCGGAAGAGTATCGCCCGGTTCGATGGAATCGAAATCAACGGTCACCGCCCACAGCCTAGACATCGAGGACTGCCTCCCGGGGCTTCTTTCCTTTGCTGAAGCTAAAATCGCTAAGCATCCGCGGCAACAGCGGCTGGAAAGCAGCTGATAGTTACGCTAACCTATTCTGCGGCATTCGGCCTCACTTGAGAATACTTGCTTGAGAACACTTGAAGGTAAAGCAATGGCAGATTCAGAAAGGGAAGAAACCTACAGCAGAGCGATGGTTATCATGGCCCACGCCGATGATATGGAGTGGACCTGCGCGGCAACCCTCGCAAAATTGTGCACCGAGGGCTGGGAGGTGGTGCTAGTCTTATGCACCGATGGCTCCAAAGGCAGCGACGACCCGGCAATGACTTCAGAGCGTTTGTCAAGAATTCGGGCAGAGGAGCAGCAGGAGTCGGCTCGAATCCTGGGCCTGAAGGACGTGGTGTTCTTGGGTTATCCCGATTCGTATCTGGAACCGACGCTGCAACTACGGAAGGACCTTGCCCGAGAGATACGCCGCTACCGCCCCCATGTGGTCATTACCGAGCCACCGACCCGCGACATTGACAGCCGTTACTACGGCAGCCACCCGGATCACCTGGCCACGGGGGAGGCCGCCCTTGCCGCCGTCTTTCCCACGGCCCGAGACCGGCTCACTTTCCCGGAATTGCTGGAAGAAGGTCTAGAACCCCACAAGGTGCGCGAAGTCTGGATTGTCGGGGGACTGGAAGGCTCTGACCATTTCGTAGACGTGGACGGCTACATGGAAACGGCCATCGCCGCGCTAAAGTCCCACAAGTCGCAGGTAGACCCGCAGGACGCCGAAAAGTACTTCCCCATAGGCCGCGCCGACACCGCCGCCAAAGTCGGGCTGAAGTATGCCGAGGCGTTCAAGACGATTAAGTATTACTGACGGGATGGTGAGGGCGGGGAAGGGATTGAGTTTCGGTTATGGGGAGAACGCCGTGACTTTGAGCCAGGTAGAATACGAGGACATCATTAAGGATACCACCAAAGAAGGATACCACCAAAGAATTACCGAAGATATCTCGTGGGAGGGCGGTTCTAATTCGCGAGCTAAGGAATTTAGAATCGACATTGATTCCGGGGAAGGGTACCTCATATTTGTAAAGGGTTGGTTCAATCCCTTTTCCGGTAAGTTGTCTTACGCCATTATTCATCGAACTGTGGGCAGAATCTATGGCCTTGACCTAGGGGCAGACCATTGCAATCCTGATGGCGAATTTGTAGGGGAGAAGCACAAGAACTACTGGGTGCCGGACAGCCGGGATAAATGGGCTTATGTGCCAGAGGACATTACTGAGACTTGGAATCATCCGGTAGCTGCCTGGGAATAGTTCTGCGCCGAGGCAAATTTGCGGCACTCGGGTACAATTCAGGAGCCGGCGCCACGGAGGCGAATGCAACTATGAATATAAACGAGCTTTGCGCTTCTATCGGTCAGGCGTTGCCGCCTCTGTTTATGTGCTCCCCTGCCCCAACGGAGGGGGTGCGTATCCGCACGCCTTTGCTGTACCCCGACGGCGATGTTGTGGACGTATTTGTTCTGGAGCGCGGCAGTAATTATACTGTTACTGATTATGGGGATGCGCTGGGCTGGCTTAGTTTGCAGTCTATAAGTCGGCAGCGTTCACCCAAGCAGCAAATGCTGATACGCGACGTATGTCAAACGCTCCGTATAGATCCAGATCTGTTTCAAGATCAGTTGATGATTCGCGGAGTAATGAAGGGCGCTTTGGGAGAATCCGTGATTCGCGTCGCGCAGGCAGCCGTGCGGGTTTCCGACTTGTGGTTCACATTTCGGAGCCAATCGCATCAGACAACGGCAGAAGAAGTGGACGAATGGCTGCGCGAAAAGGAGATACATTTCGAGCGGCAAGTTGTAAGGCAAGGTCGTTCTACCCAAAACTGGACAATTGATTTCGAGATACGCATCAACAACCGGACATCTTTGACATTTCTGTTGAGCACCGGGTCTCGCGGCGCCGCCAACAGAATTATGGAGCACGTTCTAGCTGGTTGCGTTGATTTGAGCCATCTCAAAGAAAGACAACCCGGCCTGGAGTTTGTTTCCCTGTTCTATGACCTGTCGGATGTCTGGCAGGAACAGAATTTCAATCTAGTGAGTCAACACTCAGAAATTGCCCGGTGGTCCGACCCGGACCAATTTGAGCGAATCCTGAAAGCGTTATGACCGGCCGTCACAAGAGACGGCGCCCAATCTCCGCGCGCCCTTTGTATTCCCCGGCCATCGCCAAGGGTGGAGTTGGAGCGTTGGTGGGGTGCCGCGTCCTGTCTGGATTCAGGGTGGACGCGGCATCCCTTTTGCGGCTTCTGGGTTATGCCGGTTTGCGGGCGGTTACTTTGAAGCTGGCGGTGTTGGTGTAGGTGGCCTTTTCGGAGTCTTTCCAGAACTCGATGCCTTCGCCGCTGATTTCGATGCCCTCGAAACCGGCGCGGCGGAGGCGTCCCATATAAGTCTCGTGGAACTCGGCCCCCGCCGCGCAGGAAACCCAGCTTTCGGCGTCGTTCGCCACCGGGCCTTCGGGCGTCAATGCCAGCACATCGGACAGATGGATGCGTCCACCGGGGGCCAGCACGCGGAAGCTCTCGCTGAATACAGCGTCCTTGTCCGGAGACAGGCAGACAACGCAGTTGGAGATAATCACGTCGTAGGCGTCGCTGGGCAAGGGCATAGCCTCCATCTCGCCCTGCACGAAATCGACATTGGTCAGGCCTAGGTTGTCCCGGTTTTTGCGGGCCAGCTCCAGCATAGACGGCGTCATGTCCAGTCCGGTAACGCGGCCGGTTTCGCCCACTTGCTGGGCGGCGAGGAAGCAGTCGATGCCGCCGCCGGAGCCCAAGTCCAGAACGCGCTCGCCGGGCTGCAGTCCGGCCAGGGCCGTGGGGTTGCCGCAGCCAGCCGAGGCTGCGATCGACTCGGCAGGCAGGCCGGAGAGCTGGCCCTCGTTGTACAGACGGAGGGCGTGCTCCAGATCCTCAGGCCCGCAGCACGCCGAATCGGTAGGGCCGCAGCCGCAAATGTCGGCCTGTTCGTCGGCGGCGGAGGCGCCAACAGCGCTCAACTCAATCACCCGTTGCGCGCGGGCGCCATAGCGTTCGCGAACCAATCCTTTAATATCTTCCCGATCTATCGCCATTTGCTTGCCTCCTTGTTCTACCAATTCTTTTACGGAATTACCGATTGCTCGGCGCCGCGCTAATTGCGCCTTACCCGGCGGATGCGCCGGATTCGCTGTAAAGAGCCTGAGCCACGCAGTCCTGCACGGCGGGCAACATTCGCTCCCAGACTCGGGCAGCCGAGCGAAAAGCCTCATCTCCTGCCGGAGTGAGCCAGCAGACCCGGCGGCGACGGCCCTGATGTTCCTCCATCCGGCTCTCCACATAGCCGTTAGCCTGGAGTTCCTTCATAGTCGAATAAACCATGGCCTCCGTCGGCTCGCAGCAACCTTGGCAAGCATCCTTGATTGCCAGATTGACTCCGTAACCGTGGAGGGGGCCTTTGGCTAATTGCGACAGAAGCAAAAAGCGGCAAAGGCTTCTCTTCACCAGGTTCTCCCAATACTCTTCGCTCTGCATTCCGCTCATATCTGCATGGATACTCTTGCTTATATACTAAACAGTATTGAGTATATAGTGGGCTAACATTCCTGTCAACGCCCCGGCAACGGCGCCATTTCCCGCTTACGCGAGGATGCCGGGAGTTCAGCAGGAATAAGCGGGCATCACCGCCCGTTGCCCACAGCAGCGGAAAATACCATGATTTTTACTGTGGTAAAATGGCGCAGGCTTTTCAGACACCCATGGGGGATGCTCAGTTATGAAAGTTACCGGCTACCAGACCCGCCTGCTGCATACGCCCGCCGACGATCCGCTGGCCAACAGTCTGCCCGACACCGGGCGGCAGAGAGCCTTTGTGACCCTGGAAATGACCACCGACGAAGGCGTGGACGGCGTGGGATTGACCTTCGTGCCGGCTCTCTCCGCCAGTCCGGTAGCTGGAGCGCTACGGATGTCGGTGGACGCGCTGGCCGAGATGACCATCGGCGAAGACCCGATGGAGATTGAAGGCATCGTGGGCCGGCTACAGGAAGCCACCTCGGGCGCCGGGCCCGGCGGGCTGCTGACCATGGCCCTGGCGGCCGTGGATATGGCATTGTGGGACATCAAAGGCAAAGCGCTGGGACAGACGGTGGCGTCGCTTCTTGGCGGCTACCGCAAGAGCGTCCCCACCTACGCCAGCGGCGCGCTGATGCGCCCGGTCAACGTGGAGCGGCTGGCCGAAATCGGCCCGATGCTGGCGGAGAAAGGCTTCCGCCAGATGAAAACCCAAATGGGCGGGGAGACCCTTGCCAGCCGGGAGGTTGACCGCATCCGAACCCTTCGGGACGCGGTGGGCGAAGACGTTGATTTGATGTGCGACATAAACCAGCTCTGGAGCGTCAACCGCGCCATCGAAGTGGGCCGCCGCGTGGAGGAATATAACCTATTCTGGCTGGAAGACGTGGTGGCCCACGACGACTACCAGGGAATGGCTAAGGTGGCCGACACGCTGTACACGCCCATCTGCTCGGGCGAGTATGTCTACGGGATAAATCCCTTCCGGCAGCTTATCGAGAACGATTCGGTGGATATCGTGATGATCGACTTGCTGCGGGTGGGTGGCATAACCCCATGGCGCAAAGTGGCGGCGATGGCCGAAGCTTTCAACCTGCCGGTGGTCAGCCATCTGGTACCGGAGATTCATATCCAGCTAATGGCGTCCATCCCCAACGGGCTGACGGTGGAGTATATGCCGTGGTCGCTGCGGCTGTGGGAGGAGACGCCGCCCCTGGTGGACGGCTGCCTGGAGGTTCCCGGCAAGCCGGGGCTGGGGCTGGCCTTCGACCAGGATGCTCTCCGGCAGTACGCGGTAGCCTAGCGGAAATCAGGAAACACAGCGCAAAACCAGACAGAAAACGCAAATAGAGAGGGATGACAGTGGTTGCTCAATTGCGAACTTACACCATCAACCGGGGCATGATGGATTCTTGGCTTCAGGTGTTCGACGAGGAGATTCGCCCGATTCACGACAAGATTGGAATGCCCATTTCGGCCACCTTCGTCAATGCCGACCGCAACGAGTTCATCTGGATTCGCAACTTCAACAGCGCCGACGAGATACAGGAGAAGGAAGCGGCCTACTTCGCCTCCGACGAGCGTCAGGCCCTGGGCGACAAGCCTACCAGCCACATCGCCAAGATCGAGGTTAAGGTCATCGAGACCGTGCTGGAGCCTGCGGCTGTCGCCTAGTCATTGGTGCGGCAGTTCCGGGGTCTTGTCAGCAGACATTCGCATTGCAGCCATACCGATAGCTCGGACTAGAGGGTATGCCAATAGCGAGAAACATCGTTAACCCGGAAGGCTTCAATCACGAACTGGAGCTTCCATATCAGTTGAGAATTGACGACTTCCGGCTGGCGTTAGCCGACGTCTATGATTTTTTCTACGACGTGAACGAGCATCTAACAACCAAAGGACTCCGTCGACTGGACGATATGCTACGCCCGGCAATAATGTCGGGCGTACTCTCGGATATGCTCACGTCCAGCTTGGCCCGGCATTCTCGAACCCTGTTGGAGAACCAGTACTTCAACGGACATCCCGACTTGGTGGTTCAAGGAGTATATCCGGGTAATTCGGTTCAATCAGGAGAGCAAGGAATCGAAGTCAAGACCACCCGAAACCGGGGCGGGGCGGTCGATACGCACGGAGCCAGAAATCAGTGGATGTGCGTGTTCGTCTACCAAGTTGATTCCGAGACTGAGCCGGCTCTTGACCGCCGCCCAATGACGTTTACCGAAGTCTACCTGGGGCGGGTAACGCTGGACGATTTCCGCCGGAATCTGCGCGGGGAACTGGGAACCCGAACCGCTACGCTGCACCGGGACGGGATCAGAAAGCTCAGAGAAAGCTGGGTGTATCGCTCTCAACCGGCCCGTTAACAACGTAAGTAGTTAATTTGGGAATCGCTTCCTTGGCAGCCAAAAAATAATCGAGGTCTTTTTCGACGCCAATGCTGCGATACCCGAAGGCGTTAGCAGCGGCAAGGGTTGATCCTGAACCGGCGAAGGGATCTAGAATCACCCCTTGTCCCAGGGGCAGAGCCCCTCGCACTATTTGGCGCAGGAATGCCTGCGGTTTGAGGCTGGGATGGGGGGCAAGCTCCTTTTCCGACGCTCTGGTAGGGGCGGAAGGTATTACATCGCCAAAGGGTTTGTCTGGCCGGGGGCGACGGAAACCGCCGGTGCTCCACTTCCGCAGGTTGTCTTGAACGCGCCCGTCCAGCGGCTTGCGAAAGACCAGCCACGGCTCCCACATAGAGCGTGGCATCACGCTCACTTCGCTGAATTCCTCGTGGGCGCCCTTTGGCCGGTCACCGCCCCGCATGGTCATGGTCAGGCGGATGATTTCGCCGCGCCGCTCCAGCCCGGATTGGGCCAGGGCCGTTGCAACTATGTGGGAGACCAGCGGGTTGGAAGCTACGATGACGTTGGCGCCGGGCGTCAACACAGGCAGCAGCGCACCGGCCCATTGGGAAAAGAAGTCGCCGATTTCCGCCAGTTGTTGCTGGTCTAGCGTGGTAAACCTGGGCAGCGGCGAGCGGGTACTGCCATCGAAGGATGGCGGGATTCGCCAGACTCCGCCCTTACCGGCCCGCAGCTTCGATTGTTGCTCTTCCGTATATTCGTAAAGGCCATAGGGCGGATCAGTAACTACGGCGTGAATGGAGCTTTCCGGGCACTGTCCAATCCAGGCAAAGCAGTCGTCGTGATGCAGGACCGACTTCCGGTAGGAGAAGGGCGCTTCCGGTTGGAGCATTGCCGCGCTGGTGGCTTCCGGCATCAAGCCCCCTTCCGCATCTCCACGTGCAGGATACCGGCTTCCGTGAATGTGTCGCCATGTTCGGTGTAGCCGTGGGCGGCGTAGAAGTTTTTGACGTATTCTTGGGCGTGGAGGACAAATTCCGTTGCTCCCTGCTGTCTTGCTTCGTCCTCCAGGAAGCGCAGCAGCAGGCCGCCTACGCCCCGGCGGCGGTGGGGTTGGTCTACGGCCATGCGGCCGATGCGGGCCGCGCCGTCTTCCAGGTACATTCGCCCCGCGCCGATGGCCGCGCCGTCCAGCAGCGCGATTGCGTGGGCCGCAACCGCGTCGTATTCGTCCAGCTCTATCTCGGGCGGGACGGACTGCTCGTCGACGAAGACACGGAAGCGGACGCCTACCGCCGCTTCCATGTCGGCCTCGGTTTCCACCAGTTTGAGGGTTATTTCGCTCATATTTATTACTGCACCGGGTAGATGATGCCCGCACCTGACCTTTTTGATAAAGAAGAGGGGGATTTGAGCCGTTCCCGTTAGAATACGATTACGCCGCGGCCGATTTCACCCTTGTCCATATCGTCGTAGGCTTCGTTGATCTGGTCGAGAGTGTAGCGGCGCACCACCAGCTCGTCCAGGTTCAGCTTGCCGGAGTGGTAGAGATCGGCGAACTTGGGCATATCCACCCGGGCGTGGGTGGAGCCGTAGTAGGTGCCTCGCACAGTCTTTTCCATCCGCACCATGTCCACGGCGTTCAGCGGAGCCTCTGCGCCAAAGGGCGCAATGCCCACCAGGGTGCAGACACCGGATTTCCCGGTCATTTCGTAGGCGTTGCGGATGGTCTCGGTTGCCCCAACCACTTCAAAAGTAAAATCCGCGCCCTTGCCGCCGGTAAGCTCCTTAACGCGCGCCACTGGGTCGCCGTCGGCGGCATTGACCGTGTGGGTTGCGCCGAACTTCATGGCGAACTCGAGCTGGCTCTCCCGCAAGTCTACGGCGATTATCCGCGTGGCGTTAGCCAGGGCCGCGCCCATGATGACGTTGATGCCCACCCCGCCGCAGCCGACTACCGCGACGGTGCTGCCCGGCGGGACCCGAGCGCTGTTGACCACAGCGCCAACCCCCGTCGGCACGCAGCAACCAATGAGAGCGGCCTGAGCCATGGGCGTGGGCATGTCAATAGGCACACACCCCATTTCAGGAATGACGGCGTACTCGGCGAAGCAGGCTACCTTGCCCATATGGTGAATACGCAGATCGCCTTTGTGCAGGCGCTGGGTGCCGTCTATCATGTTGGGCCCGGTGGCCATGTGGTTGTCGCAGACCTGAGAGTTGCCCGACAGGCAGGAGTTGCAGCGTCCACAGGCCGGGACAAAAGACAGTATCACCTGCTGGCCGGGGCGGACGGATGCGACGCCAGGCCCAACGGCCTCGACGGTGCCGGCGCCCTCGTGTCCCAGCACAACAGGCAGAGCGATGGGGGCGTCGCCGTGCATGAAGTGGCGGTCGCTGCGGCATATGCCGGCAGCCCCAATTTTAACTAGCACTTCCCCTTCCTTGGGGGCGTCCAATTCCACGTCTTCTATCACCAGCGGCGTCTTGGGTTCGTATAATACAGCAGCCTTCAAAACCAGCCTCCTATGTATCAATTTCGGTAGAGGCAATCGTCAAATCGCTGTCTATATTCGCCCCGTTGCGGCGTGGTGTCAATTGCGGGCTGACATCCAGCCAGGGTAATCGCCTGTGAAATTACGACCCTGTCCTTACGGAGAAAGTTGGAGCACGGACTGCGCCGCAGGGGGCACTTAATTTTCGGAGCGATACCTCCTAATTCGCTTACCTAGGATTCCCGAGGGCGCGGGGGATTCCCGAGGGCGCGGGGGATTCCCGAGGGCGCGGGGGATTCCCGATGGCCGGTTCTGCATCAGGCCGGAGCCGACCCGGGAGTTGGTTCCCGCATCCGCGGGAATGACGGGCGGATGCGGGAACCAAGTAGATGCGGGATTCCGGGCATCGAGGGAATGACGGGCGTGATGTGATGCAACAGTTGGCGCGCAGGAAATGTCAGGCGCTGCCGTCGGCGTTGTCTTCATCCCGGCGACGTCTCAGTTGCTCCTCCAGCCGCCGCAAAGACTGTTGGGTGGCGCGGAGTTCCGCGAGGAGAGAGTCCGCGGTGGGGGTCTGCTCCAGTTTGTGGAGCCGCTCCTGCTTTGCTTCGTCCAGATTGTTGATTACCACGGCGATAAACAGGTTGATAACTACGAAGGTGCCGAATACAACGAAACTGACGAAGTACATCCACGTGAGCGGGTGGTACTCCATCGCCTTGTACATTATGTCGGTCCAGTCCTCCAGGGTCACCACGCGAAAGAGGGACAGCAAAGAGATGCCCAGGTTCCGCCAATGCTCCGGGTCGTGTTCGTGGAATAGCTGATAGCCGATGATGGCATAGATGTAAACTATCAGGCTCATCAAGGCCACGATGTGCATCATTCCGGGGATGGAGCGCACCAAGGTCGCCACTATCAGCCGCAACTCCGGCACGGCGGAGACCAGCCGCAGAAGCCGCATCAGGCGGGCCAGGCGGGCAATGACGGCGAACCCTCCGGTGGCCGGAACCAGCGCTAGAACGATGATGGAGAAGTCGAAGACGTTCCAGCCGTCGCGGAAATATCTGTCGGGCCGGGGCCATCGGGCAAACATTTTTAAAGCTGCTTCCGCAATGAATACCCCCAGCGTAATGTTATGACTCAGAATTACCCAGCGATGGTAGTGATCCATCACGTGGGGGACGGTTTCCAGGCCCAGGACAATGGCGTTGAAAAGGATGAGGGCAATGATGAAGTATTCGAAAGCGTAAGATTTGGTGAGTCGGTTGGACAGATCCCTCATCTTGTCAAGCATGGTCTTGAATTTGCTACCTCTATTCGTGCGCAGCGGGATTAGACGTCTAGTTTTTCCAGAGGGGCGTAGCTGAGCAACAACCGTTTGACCCCAATACCGCCCGAGAATTCCACCGTAATCTCATCGTCGGCAGCCGCCGGGTTGTAGGCCGTGACGATGCCTTCACCAAAGGCGCGATGGCGCACCATATCGCCCACCCGCAACGACGGCGCGGGAGGCGGCGAGGCCGCGGCGGCGGCCAAAGCAGCGGCGCGAAGGGAGGCGCCACTGGCGATGCGGGGCGGCGAAAGCGTCCGAGAGGAGCCGAGACCAGCCGAGGCTACCAGTCCCTCCGGTATCTCTCGCAGGAAACGGGAGGCCACCGCCGGGCCACCACCGGTGCCGTTCCTGAAGCCGCGCCGGAAGGCTCGTAACAGATAAAGGCGCTGCTCCGCTCGGGTCATGCCGACGTAGCAAAGCCGGCGCTCCTCTTCCAACTCCTGATCGCTCTCCATAGAGCGGCTATGCGGCAGAAGACCTTCCTCCAGCCCAACGATGAACACCACGGGAAACTCCAGCCCTTTGGCTTGGTGCAGCGTTATTAGAGTCAGGGAGTCCTCTGCTTCCTCATATTCATCCACTTGCGAAACCAGGGCAGTGCGTTCCAAGAAAGTGGCCAAGCCGTCGGGCGGGGTCTCGGCGTTGAATTCCTGGGCAATCGCGCGAAAGGCAAGCACATTTTCCCATCGTTCCTCGGGCCGATCGTCACTCTCTTGGATGTGCCTGCGCAGGCCAGACTCTTCCAGCACTAAGTCAATGAGCTTGACTATTTCCAGTTCCCGGCTTAGGGCCGTCAGCCGGTCTATATTCTCCACAAACCGGGTTACTGAGGCCACCGCCCGGTTAGACAAGGGCGCGGGGCAAGGCCGCCTTGCGGCGCTGGCAGCGGCAATTTCCTGCATTCCCTGATACAGCGGCACCCCGCGATGCGCAGCCCATCCGCCTAGCTGCTGAATGGACTTGGCGCCGATACCCCTCGGCGGGACATTGATAATCCTCGACAGGTTCACGTCGTCCTGCGGGTTGAATAGCAGCCGCAGGTAGGCCGCCAGGTCCTTGATTTCGCGCCGCTGATAGAAGCGAGTGCCGCCCACCAGCCGGTACTTCAATCCCTGGCTAAGGCAAGCTTCCTCCAACGCTCGCGACTGGGCGTTGACGCGATACAGAACGGCGCAATCTCCCAGCTTGAAGCCTTCCTCGCGGTTCAAACGCCCGATTTCGGCGATTACGCTGTCGGCCTCTTCATCGTCGGTATATGCCTCGTGCAATTGCACCGGCAGACCAATAGAATTCTCGGTGAACAAGTTGTTTTCCAGCCGCTGCCCATTGGCGGCAATCAGCCCCTTGGCGGCGTTAAGGATGTTGCCGGTAGAGCGGTAGTTCTGGCCCAGCGAAATAATCCTCGCCCCAGGGTAATCGTCGCGGAAGTTGAGAATGTTGCGCACGTCGGCACTACGCCAGGAGTAGATGGACTGGTCCGGATCGCCGACAACGCAGAAATTGTGATGGGAACGGGCCAGCATCTGCGATATGCGGTATTGCGCGACATTGGTGTCTTGGAACTCGTCCACCATCAGGTAATTGTACCGGCGCTGGTATGACTGCAACACCTCCGGGAACTGGCGGAAGAGTTGCGCCGTTCGCAGCAACAGGTCATCGAAGTCCACCGCTCCGTTTTGGGCTAGCAGATCCTCATAGCGACGATAGACGCGGGCGCAGACTTCCTCGAAGTAGTCGCCCACGGCGTGCTGAGCCATGGCCTGTGAATCCTGCAACCCGCTCTTGGCCCGCGAAATGGCCGCTAGAACCGCCCTTGGCGGGTAGCGCTTGGGGTCGTAATCGGATTCTTCCAGGCAGCGCTTGATTGCGGATATCTGGTCATCGTCGTCGAAAATCGAGTAGTTGCTGGGCAGCCCGACCCGCTCTCCCTCGCGCCGAAGCAGACGGGCGCAGAAGGAATGGAAGGTTCCCACTGTAAGAGCGTCGCTGTAGGGCCCGACAAGATGGCCGAGCCGGTCGCGCATTTCCCGGGCCGCCTTGTTGGTGAAGGTCATCGCCAGGATGCTGTATGGCGTGACGCCGCAGACTTTCACCAAGTAGGCGATGCGATGAGTTATCACACGGGTCTTGCCGCTTCCCGGCCCGGCGACGATGAGCAACGGCCCATCCCCGTGTTCCACCGCTTCCCGCTGCGCCAGGTTCAGGTCCTCCAAAAGGTCGGCGGCTTGGGTCATTAGGCATTATCTCCTGTAAATTTCCGGCAGCCAGGTTAATCCAGCAGTTCCTTAGCGCGTCGCCAACTTCGGACAAGGGGCAGAGACGGACATTCACCTGGCTGGCATATTCCAGCACGCTTCCCAGAATCCGCAGATGGGCAGAATCCGGTACACAGAGTATCGCGCCAACTTCCTTTTTCCTTTGCGTCTAGCTGGTTAGATACACATCATATAAGAGAACCGGATGCTGCATCACTACCACGGCAACAGCCGTTTTATCCCGGCTCACCTCGATGTCCGGGATAAAACGGCGTCTGGGATAAAACGGCGTCATGGAGACCACCCGATATCCGGAATGGCAGACTGCCC
Organism: Dehalococcoidia bacterium; assembly: GCA_965199995.1. GTDB lineage: Bacteria > Chloroflexota > Dehalococcoidia > Lucifugimonadales > UBA3495 > VXOI01. Next base: position 2,134,187 of record OZ241328.1, read on the forward strand.
GGTTCAATCGTAGAATTCAGGCCAATGTCTCTGGCAGTCTCCGACACTAACTTACCATTGCTTTTTCTGAAACCTTTATCATGCATTACAACCCCTCTTGAGAGTAGCCACGCTATCAGTGCTCCCACTAGTCCGCTGGCAATCCAGCTCAATGCGAGCATTCCTGTTTTCCCAAGCCGTCTTAATCTAGTTACCCTGTCCAATTGCCGGTAAAGACCATCGTCGCTACTATCTCGACTCTTTATCAAACTAATCTCAATAGGAGAGCCAAATTTCTGTCCTAAAGGATTAACTATCATTAACAGTGAATCAAGGCACCCCAGTGGCTGGCGGCTATGGATGGGAAATACCCAATCTTCAGTAACAAATACGGCAGATTCTTTAACTTGCGCGCATAACCAATTGTTTACCGGAATTCCTAGACTCCATATCTGAGCTATGCGAGAGGGCGGTAAGGGACGGAAAATTCCGGCAGCCATCAGGCCCTCCCGGGTGGTCTGGTCCAAAACCGGCTACCCGTGCACCGTCATATTCCGCTTCCCGGCGGCGCGCCGATCCTAACCGCCACGCCGCGCGTTCCGGCGGGTGGCGCAGGCTATGCCAACGCCGCCGCGACTTCCTCGCTGTTGGAGATGGTCGACAGGAAGGGAAGGGCAACGGTGAGGGCCGCATCGTGGGCCTCCTGGTTCACCGAGGCGCAACAGTCGCCGACCACCACAACGTTATAGCCCCGGTCGCTGGCTTCGCGGGCGGTGCCTTCCACGACAAAATTGGTGGCGACTCCGGCTAGCAGTACCGTGCCGATGCGCCGGTTCTTCAGTATCGGCTCCAGGTCCGACGCCATGAACGCCGAAACGCCGCGCTTGGTGACCACTGCCTCGCCCTCCTGCGGGGCCACGGCGTCATGGATAGACGCACCCCAAGTGCCTTCAACCAGGGCGTTGGCGGCGTGGAGCCCTTGCCACAGGCCAGCATTAGCCGGGCGTTCCGGGTATCCGGGCCGGAACTTGACGGAAACATAGATGACCAGGATGCCGGCATTGCGGGCGGCCGTCAGCAGCCCGACGGTTTTGCCCAGCACATCGTTGTCTTTTACCATCTGCGCAAAGCCGAAGTCCTTGAATGCGCCCTCTTCATGGACAATGTCATTCTCAAAGTCCATGACCAGCAACGCCGTGTGGCCGGGGTTTAGCTCCAGAGCCATGATGTCCTCCATTCCCTCTCGGGCGACGGTCTGATTGCGGTTTTATCGGCGTCATTATAATACGGCCCGGCCTCGTTACCATCGGCGGCATAACCCGATACGGGGCCAATTAACATCCGTGCAGCGCTCAAGTGTTATAATGCGAACTGGCGTTGAATGAACGGAATCCGTCGCGCCGGTATAAAGTTGGCCGGCGAATGAAGCCGGCGCCTGCGGTGGAGAGGCAACCCGCCTTCATTCGACTCAAATCTTTCGAGGACATGCCATGCTGAATATCGCCCCCCAAAACTTACGAACTCCCGGCCCCACTCCCATTCCTGACGATATAGTAGAGGCGATGGGCAATCCGATGATCAACCATCGGGGACCGGAGTTCGACGATCTGATCACAAAGGTAACGGCACAGTTGAAGCAGGTCTTTATGACCGGCAACGACCTTTTCATACTGACCGCTTCCGGCACTGGGGCCCTCGAGGCCTCGCTGGTAAACACCCTTTCCCCCGGAGACAAGGTTGTTGCCGCCAGCGCCGGGTCCTTCGGAGACCGCTTTATTGATATGGCCGAGGCTTTCGGCGCCAACGTGCGCCGACTGGATTTCGAGTGGGGCGAACCGGTAGACCCCGACGCTGTCCGCCAAGCTTTGCAGGAAGACCCAGACGTCAAGGCAGTGATGATTACCCACAACGAGACTTCCACCGGCGTCACTCATCCGCTGGAGGAAATCTCCCGCATCGCCAAGCAGGAGTTCGACAAGCTGCTGGTGGTGGACGCAGTGAGCAGTCTGGGCTGCCTGCCCTTGCCGGTGGACGCCTGGGACTGCGACCTGGTGGGCACCGCTTCCCAGAAGGGCTTTATGATTCCCCCCGGCCTAGCTTTTATCAGCGTCAGCGACCGGGCGTGGGAAGCGCAGAAAACGGCCACCATGCCCCGGTTCTATTTCGACCTCGAGGAAGCGAAAAGAACGCTGGAGCGCGGGCAGACTCCCTTTACTCCCAATGTGGCGGCCATGTATGGCCTCAGCCTAGGGCTGGACAAGATTATGGAGGAGGGGCTGGAAGGCGTGTTCGGGCGCCATTCCGCCATCGGGCAGTTCACCCGCGACCGCATACGCGAGTTGGGGCTGGACTTGCTGGTGTCGGACGAGCGCTATGCCTCCAACACCGTCACGGCGGTAAAGATACCGGAGGGCATCGATGGCCGTGCGCTGATGGAACGTCTGCGAACCGAGAAGAATGTGGTACTGGCCGGAGGGCAAGGCAAGCTGAGCAGCAGCATCTTCCGCATCGGCCACTTGGGCCACGTTACCGAAGACGACATCGAAGAGGTTATCGCAGCACTGCGGGAGTTGCTCCCGGAAGTTGGGTTCAGCGCGGGCTAGGATAGTGTCCGAATCAGGATTCGCCGGATTTCAGGATAAACTCCCTTTCATCCGGCTTATCCTCTCATCCTGGTAATCCTGATTCAGATGAAGGGGAGCGGATAAGGTGTCGGTATCCCAATTGGAAAAGGCCATGGCCAATCTACGCATTGGCCTGGCCGAGATAGAGAACAAAGAAGCGCAACTGGATGCGCAGATTTCGCAGTTCCGGCAGCAACTTCGCCGCGTTCCGCGCCAGGCTATCTACGGGCAAGCCAGCCTTGACGCATCTCTCGCCGCCATGGGCGAAATAGAAGAGCGGCTAGCCAACGCCGAAGCCGTCCGCCGCCGGCTCCTACAGATAAAGTCCGCGGCCCAACAGGAACTGGAAGCCCTCGTAGTGCTCAAGCAAGTAGACGAGGCCCGCGCCAAGCTGGCCGGCCTAAAACGCAGCCGGGCCACCGACGCGGCAACGATGGCGGAAATCCGTCAACTGGAGGAGTTCATCGCCGTCCAGGGTAAGCGCGCCGAGCAGGCCATCACGGCGCGGTACGAAGAACACGGGTGAATGCTTGCCCGGTTGCCTTCGGAAACAGTAGAGGGGCGCACTGCAGTGCGCCCCTGGCTTTTGCGGGAATACCCGGCCTCACCGTTAGCCGCTATATCTCTCCGTCAATACGATTGATGACCAGCCCAGTGGGGAGCTTGGGGTAGAAGAAGGTAGACTTGCGCGGCAGGCGCTGGCCCTGCCCGACGATGTCCTCGAAGGCGTCCATTGGGAAAGGCTTCATCAGAAACGCCATTTGCAGGGAGCCGCTGGCGACTCCCTCCGCTGCTTCTTCATGGTCGTGCAGGAAGCCCAGGTGGGCCAGCGTCCTGTCGCCCAACTCCGAGCGCAGAACCTTTTCTTCCAGCACCCAGGCTTCGGAAACTGCCATCGTGCCCCAATCTTCTCCGACGGCTGCGGGACGCAGGGTAAGCATTTCCGCGCCGTGGGGGGTCAGAGCGGCCATGACTTGCCCAGTGCGGCCTTGCTCCTCCACCAGCTCCACCAGCTCGCCGGCGGAAAGGCTTCCCGCCGATTCGGAGTCGAATATCTCGGTCAGGCGTGCACGGACACGGGCTAATTGTTCTTCGCTCAGACCGCTTAGATTACGGTGATAGGGAAGCACTACCAATCCGGGGTCGTCGAAGGAAATCAGGGTCATCATCACATAGTTATGTGCCTTGGACGGGGCGTCGCCAGAACCTTCGGCATGGCGGGCTATCTGGTACTGGCGGGACGCTTCGTATCGGTGGTGGCCGTCTGCCAGGAAAACGGGACGTTGCCGGAAGAACCCGTTGATGGCAGCGACGTCATCAACGTTGGAAATCCGCCACATCGTTGTTGCCGAGCCATACTCATCCTGGGCATCCACCTCCGGCGCGCCCGTCATAACCCGCTGAAAAACCGGCTCCAGTTCGTTCTCTGCGTCCCGGTAAATGGACATGATGGGACTGATATTGGCCGAAACCGACTCCATCAGCGTCACCCGGTCGCGGATGGCCGGGGCCTCGGTGAACTCGTGGGGCAGCACCTGCCGGGTCTCGTAGTCCTCCAGGCCAACGCAGGCAATCAGGCCCAGCCGGGACCTTTCCCGCCCGCCCAAGGTGAAGCCGTGGCGCAGCAGGTAGTAGGATGGGTCTCTGTCCTGTTGCAGCACGCCGTCGCGGAGCCACTGCTCAAACCGATCGGAAGTCTCGGCGTATCGTCCGGCCGGATCGGCGGACCAGTCAAGCCCTTCGCCGGCCTCCAGATGAATGACGTTCAGCGGGTGTTGCTCCATAAGCGCCCGCTGAATCTGGGGCGTAATCAGGTCATACGGGGGACACAAAACGGCGGCCATATCATCAACCGCCGCCGGGTTATACCGCCATCCGCGGAAGGGGATCACTTTCGCCATGCTTTCACCCTTAATATGCCGAGTTCGAGAGTATTCCGGGTTCGAGTCAGGAAATTGCAACAGGATTCATATACTCAACATTTATTCAACATTTCAGCCACGTTTTCCAACTCATCCAGCACTTCGCTGAAGGTGGGGAATTGATGCCGGTGCAGCGTCTCGTGGAAAAGCGTATCCTCGCTGTGAGGGTCAAGGATACGGTGATGATATTCATCAGGGTCTTCGTGCCGATTATGGTATCTTAGCAGTGGCCCTATATTTTCCACCCACGCCGCATAGCGGTACGAGAATACGCGCACCCTGCGTTGCCAGCTTGAGGCGTATCTGACGCTAAATTTCTTTTCAACTTCCAAGATAATGCCGCGCAGACAGTACACGCGCCCTTGCTGAATAATTATGTCATCGGCTTCTGTTTCGTCAAAAATGACGGTGTTAGGACGCTCGTGGTCAACAAAGGGATGTTCCGCTAGTCGGGTTTCGTGGATTGTTCGGTAGTGGTCGTAGGAGTTCCAGTCGTGAGGGTCTCTTTCTCCTTGAGCCAGCGACGCACGTGATAGGCTTGCATCCACTCGAGAATCCCCGCTGTTTCTTTGATTTCGCCCCAAGTCAGCAACTGGAGCATTCGCTCAGAGGAGCGTTCGTAAAGAAGCTCAAACTTGCCGAATTTTGTTGTCCATCTCTGCCCGAAGATCTTCCGGCGAGACCTTACGCACCGGAATTTTCCTAGCTTCCCGCTCCTGTTCCACCATAGGTTCCTCTCCGTCTTGCGCGCGCTTTTGCGCGGGTGCTATACCCCTACTACCTGATTCCAGTATACGGCTTGGGACACCTCCGGGAAAGGGCAGGCATAGGGCGGCGGGAAAGGGCAGGCATAGGGCGGCGGGAAAGGGCAGGCATAGGGCGGCCTGTGGTATACTGAGGGTGGACTGAAAGACCGATTGAATAGGTCAATCCAACGAATAGGACGGTTGCCCATGCCCGGTGCTATCAGCTCTATTGACGGCGGCACCATAACCACGGCCCGCGGGTTCCAAGCTGGCGGAACTTATGCCGGCATCAAGACCTACTCAGACGACAAGATGGACGTGGGAATGCTGTTGTCGGGTGCACCCTGCGCCGCGGCTGGAGTGTTCACCAAGAGCAGCATCGTGTCTCCATCTGTGACCGTCAATCGCGAAACCCTGGCGGGAGGGCACCCGATACGGGGGTTGGTGGTCAACTCCGGCATTGCCAATGCCGGGGTGGGCGAGCAGGGCTACATTGACGCCAAGGAAATGGCCGTCATCGCAGCAGGCTCCATGGGCGTAAAACCCGAAGAAGTGCTGGTATTCAGCACAGGAGTCATTGGCGTCGAGCTGCCTATGACCCTTATAAGGTCAGGCGTAGAGCAGATAGAGCTGTCCGAGGACGGCGGTAATCCGCTGGCCCGGGCCATGATGACCACCGACACCCACCCCAAGGAAGTGGGCGTGACCGTGGACATCGGAGGGGCCGGGGTTCGCATCGGCGGCGTGGCCAAGGGATCGGGGATGATTCACCCCAATATGGCGACTATGCTGTGCTTCGTTGCCACCGATGCCGCCGTTGACCAAGACCTGCTCCGCACGATGCTGCCGGAGGTCGCCGACTACTCGCTGAATATGTTGACCGTTGACGGCGACAGCAGCACCAACGACTCGCTGGTCGTGCTGGCCAATGGCGCCGCCGGAAACCCGGTAATCACCGCCGGAACGCCCGAGGCCGAGGCTTTCAAGGCCGGGTTGCTGGAAGTATGCGTGCAGCTTACCCGTCTGCTGGCCCGCGACGGCGAGGGCGCAACCCATCTGCTGGTGGTGGAGGTCACCGGAGCCCGCACCAGCGAAGACGCCCGCGTCGCCGCCCGCACCATCTGCTCATCGTTGCTGGTCAAGTCGGCGGTCTACGGCGCAGACCCCAACTGGGGCCGTCTGCTGGCCGCTCTGGGCCGCAGTCAGGCCGAGGCGGTAGAAGAGAAGATCGACCTGTTCATCAACGGCGTCTGCATCATGGAAGCCGGCAGGCCCATACCTTTCCACCGCGACGCCGTGGTTGCGCTGATGCGCGGCGACGAAGTCACCTTCCGTATCGCCCTTAATCTGGGCGGCGAGAACGCCACGGCTTGGGGCTGCGACCTGACCGAAGAATACGTCGTAATCAACAGCGCCTATACCACCTGACCTCAGTCTTTTCCCGCCCAGAGCGCCCAGACAATGCCCGAGCCGGCGGCTGTGAGGGCCTTTCGTTAATGAATGCCTCCGGCTCCTCTGGGGTTTCTGCGGATAAATTTTTAATCCCTGGAGTTCTACCCTGCCCATCGTAGTGAAAATCGGCGGCAGCACCCTAGGCAGCCACGACACCACGCTGGTTGACCTAGTAAAGCTGCAAAGAGAGGGAACCGAGGTAGTGGTGGTGCACGGCGGCGGCAATGTCATATCCCGCTGGATGCAGCGTCAAGGTATCCCTCCTCAGTTTGTTGGCGGGCTGCGGGTCACCGACGCCGAGAGCCTGGAAATCGTCGTGGCGGTGCTGGGTGGCCTGATAAACAAGGAACTGGTGTCGCTGCTGGAGCAGTTGGGTGGCCGGTGCGTCGGCCTCAGCGGCATAGACGGCTGTATGCTCACGTGCGGCATCGCCAACCCGGATCTGGGTTACGTGGGTGAGGTTCAATCGGTAAATACCGGGCCCATTCGCGCCTTGCTGGCCTCGGGCTACATACCGATGATTGCGCCCCTGGGCGCGCATAAGTTCGACGGTTCGGAAAACGCAGGCAAGCCCCTGAACATCAACGGCGACACCGTAGCCGGAGAGCTGGCCCGAGAGCTACAAGCCGAGCGGTTGGTGTTCCTGACCGATGTGGCCGGCGTGATGGACGGCGGCGGCCGCGTCATCCCTCGCTTGGACCGGCGGCGGGCCAATACGCTGCTGAACTCCGGCGTGGCCGGCGGCGGCATGATTCCCAAGCTTCAAGCCTGCCTGCGCGGACTGGAAGGCGGCGCCGTCGCCGACATCATAGACGGCCGCCCCCCCAACGCTCTGCTGGACTGCCTCCAAGGACGCGCCACAGGCACGAAGATTACCGCCACTGCAGGCCGCCCCCGCCCGTAGCTGCCCGTGGGGTTTCGTTATGGCAGCAGGAAATGACCCTTATATGATTTTAGGGGTGCCGCGCGGCGCAGCCCTATCGGAATTCCGCAGCGCTTGGCGCCGCCTGGCTCGCATTCATCACCCCGACCGATATCCTCCAGAGAAACGCGCCTCCCAAACCGCAAAAACGCAACAACTCAATAATGCTTGGGAAGCTGTCCAAAAGGAGATGGCGGCCCAAGCTGTTGCTTTTCCCAGAGAATCCCTTCCCTCGGAAGACCCAGTTGAGGCAGTTCTGGGGCTGTTGCGGAATCGCATCATCGAACGGGTCAACCTCCCGCCGAAGAAGCCGGTAACCGCTCCGCTGCCCGATGCCCTGCGAAACAGTCCGGCGGCGCACGGGCTGCCTCGGCAACTCTACCGGCATCAGGCTATGGCGCTGGAGGCATTGCTCCACGGCGAGAACGTCGTCATCAGCACCGGGACCGCTTCCGGCAAATCGCTTATCTTCCAGACCTATATACTGCACCGGCTAATGCAAGACCCGAAGGCGACGGCCATCGTCTGGTATCCCTTGAAGGCTTTGGCCAACGACCAGATGCAGGCATGGAGCGAGAGCGCCGAGAAAGCGGGCTTTCCTAAAGATCAAATAAACCGGATTGACGGAGACATTCCAGCTAAGGAGCGTTACAACATCCTCCAGCGCACCCGAATCGCCGTAATGACGCCGGACACCACTCACGCCTGGCTGTTGCGCCACCGGGCTAACCCGAATATCCGCAATTTCCTCAGGCGCCTGCGGCTGCTGGTATTGGATGAAGCCCATACATACGAAACCGTCTTTGGTTCCCACGTGGCTCTGTTATTGCGCCGTCTTGAGGCGGCTCGCCGGGGAGAATTGGAAACCCGGCCGTTACAATACATCGCCGCTACCGCGACAATCCAGGAACCCGCGGAACACCTGGAGCAATTGACCGGCGCGCCTTTTACAGCCATCACCGAAGACCACGATGGCTCTCCTCAGCAAAAACGAACTCTGGCCCATGTGACAACGACGTCCGACAGAGGCGATGCCCTCGAACACGCCCTTGCAACCATCGTCCTGGAAATTCTGCAGCTTCCGTCTCCTCCCAAATTCATCGCCTTCATCGACAGCCGGCAAGGAGCCGAAAGGGTCGTCCGGCTGGTGCGGCGGAAAGCGCTCGAACTTGCTCCGGAGAAAAGGGATAAGGTTACCGATCAAGTCAATCTGGTGCAACCCTATCGTTCAGGGTACGAAAGCAGGGATCGCGAAGAGATTGAACGCGCCCTGCAGAAAGGCAAACTGCGGGGCGTAATTGCCACGTCCTCCCTGGAGCTGGGCATAAACATTCCTGAACTTGACTTGGGCATCAATGCCGGGCCTACCCGCACGCGCAAGAGTTTCCGGCAGCGCGTGGGCCGCATAGGACGGCAACGGCCCGGCGCCTTCCTAGTACTGGCAGAGCACGACGCCTTTGCCCGTTATGGCGACTCCTTTGAACAGTATTGGGAAAAGTCGGTGGAACCCTCCCATCTCTATCTGGGCAACGAGGTTTTCCATTTCATCCATGCCCATTGTCTTGCCCGAGAATCCATATCTTCCAAATCCTTCGAGGAAAACTTGAACGCTATCCCGTGGCCCAACGGTTTCCCACGTATGGCTTGGCAGGTTTGGAGCGCCCAACCTTTTCCCGGATTCGACCCTATTGCATTGCCCATAATCGAGGAGCGCAAACCGCCGCATTTGGCATGGCATATAAGGGATATAAACCTCCCCGACCATAAGATTGTAGAGGAATCCAACCGAAGAGCCATCGGCAGGATTGGAGCAGAGCAAGCCCTCAAGGAGGCTTACCCAGGGGCCTGCTATCTGCATTTGCAGCAGGGATTGCGCATCACCGGCTGGCAGGACCGAGGCGCCGGGGCCGCCGAAATCCGAGCTCGCCCCTTGAAAGGAGATAGCCCAGACCGGAACCCCCTGGGATTGCCCGAGGCAAATTCGAGGGCTGCTTTGCCTGCCCCGAGAACGCCTGAAGCCGATTATCGGGACACCTACCAACGGACTGACCCAATTCTCAATTCTAAAGCAATAGCCCGCCTCCACCGGAAAGGAATAATAGAGAGCAGGACGGCAAACCGCCGCAACGGAATGTTGGCCGAGGCTTGGATTGATCTGAGCAAGACGGTATCGGGATGGACGGAAGGCAATCGCACTTACTTGTATGAGAATTACGCTGACCGCCGGCCCGGCCTCAAATCTCAAAGCGTTAACATCACCACTACCGGGGTGTTGCTGCAAATAAATCTGCCCTGGTTTAGCGATTCAAGCGCGCGCCGGCGAATTGCCGCTGCGCTACTGGGTATACTTTGCTACGACCGGAGTATCCAGTGGACTGAGGTTGACTGGACAGATGCGGGCATATGGTCTCAAAACGAAACCGGGGGCAGCGAAATCCTGGATAACTCCATCCTGATTTACGACCAGGTATATGGCGGGATGCGTCTTACAGCTCCGCTCTTCGGCAACCTGCTCGGATATGCCCAGCGGCTATATGAGGCCAACCTCCAATCCGACGAATTCCGCTTGTTCCGGGATTTCGCCGAGAACCTTCGCGGACGCTCCGGCCGCTGCGCTCAGGGGCTCTCCCTTCCGCCGTCGCGCTAACCTTCCCATCGCCGCCCGCCGCCCTCTCCCTCATAATCGCTCGGGAAACTCTCCCCATGAAATCCGCCGCCCGGTGTGCGATAATCTAGCGGCAACCCGCCTGAAGGACAACGACAATCGGGAGATGAGGACTCGCCATGAGCATCAGTAGCGACTGGATTGACATCGAGAAAAAGTATTACGCCCAGACCGTGCGCCGCCAGCCGGTGGTAATCGTGCGGGGCCAAGGCACCGAGGTTTGGGACGCCGACGGCAAGCAATATCTGGACTTCGTGGCCGGCTGGGCCGTGAACCAGTTGGGCCATAGCCATCCGGTTCTTACCCAGGCCATCGCCGAGCAGGCCGGAACGCTAATCCAAACCTCCAACCAGTTTTATACCGTGCCTCAGTTGCAGTTGGCCGAGACGCTCATAGAGAATAGCTGCCTAGACCTGGTGTTCTTTGGCAACAGCGGCGCCGAGGCGGTCGAGGGGGCGATGAAGCTGGCCCGGCGCTACGGCAAGCTGAATCGCGACGGCGCCTATGAAATCATCACCGCTTTCAACTCCTTCCACGGGCGCACCCAGGCCACCGTCGCCGCCACGGGGCAGCCCCACTACCAGGAGAACTTCGCCCCCTTGTTGCCCGGCTTCGTCCACGTAGACTACAACGATGTCGAGGGCGTGATTAGCGCCACCACCGACCGCACCGCCGCCGTAATGGTAGAGCCGGTGCAGGGCGAAGCCGGAGTAATCATCCCCGACGATGACTACCTGCAACGCTTGCGCCAGTGGTGCGACAGCCAGGGCATCCTGCTTATCCTGGACGAGGTACAGACGGGCATGGGCCGCCTAGGCAGCCTCTTCGGATACCAGGAATACGGCGTGGAACCCGACGTAATGACCTTGGCCAAAGGGCTGGGCTATGGCGTGCCTATAGGCGCTTTCCTGTCCAAGGCCCACTGCCAGGCTTTGGTGCCGGGGGACCATGGCTCGACCTTCGGTGGCAACGCCCTGACCACCGCCGCGGGATACGCCGGCACCAAGTACATGATCGACAATGACATCCCCGGCCATGTCAAAGAGATGGAACCATATCTGCTGGGCCGTCTGAATGAGGTCAAGGATCGGTTCTCCTTTGTGTCCGAAGTGCGCGGCAAGGGTCTATTGGCGGCCATGGACTTCGAGGAAGCCATTTCGCCGCAGGTGCTGGCCAACGCCAACGAGGCCGGACTGCTTCTGAACGGCCCGCGCCCCAATACCATCCGCTTCATGCCGCCGCTGACAGTGTCGAGGGAAGAGGTGGACGAAGCCGCCGAGCGTTTGAGCGCGGCGCTGTCGAACATTTAAACATTTAACAAGAGGAAGGCGGGGGCGTGAAATTGCCCCCCCTTTTTGTGGGTAACTGCAATTTCAACCCAGAAAATGCTAAGAGAGGGAATGATGAAGCGGGAGTTCTATGTCGTCATTGAGAAAGATGGCGAAGGGGGTTTTGTCGGCGAGACTCCGCAGTTGAGAGACTGCTCAGGCCGAGGGCAAACGCTCGACGAGCTAATCGTCAATATGAGGGCAGTTATCGAGACCCGCCTCAAAAACGACGATCTCCACAACCAGTCAGAGTTTATCGGAGTTTATAAGATAGAAATTTAGGCAGGCGTAATGAAAAAACGGGAATTCTACGTTGTAGTAGAGAAGGACGAAGACGGCTTTTATGTGGGTGAAGTCTCTCAGCTCAAGGCTTGTTATAGCCAGGGTGAAACTATTGAAGAACTTATGCAGAATATGAAAGACATCATCTGTCTATGTCTTGAGCATGAAGACCGCAGTCTGGATGATTTACCTGAATTTGTCGGAGTACAACGGATTATGGTGTAATGATTAATGAGCAGAATGCCAACGCTAAAGTCCAGCGACGTAATTCGCGTATTGCGTCGCTTGGGTTTTGAATACGCTTGGCAAACCGGAAGCCATATCACTTATATCCACAGCAACGGACGCACCGTAATCGTACCAGACCATGGTGAACGCGATTTAGGAAAGGGAATAGTCCGCACTATCATTCGCGACTCTGGGGTTACGCGGCAGCAATTCATGGATGCTCTATAACCCCATTAAATACGCCAATGCGAAATGAGCTTGTTGGATACAGCAAGTCTGGCACATAGTATCTATGAGGAAATAAACGGAGCTACGATCGGTATGGCTTAAATCGCAGAAATATTATTTCATACCAGAGTGGAGAAAAGCTTTACGCCGCCGCCAATTACGCCACTAGCTCAACCAGGCAATTTACGCTGATTCAATTTACAACTGGAGCAATTTCGCCAGATGCCTAACGACAGAATCGTCCTCGCATATAGCGGCGGGCTGGATACTACGGTAGCAGTGCCGTGGCTCAAGGAAAAGTACGGCGCAGACATCGTTACCCTCACCATAGACCTGGGCATGGTTGACCTGGAAACTGTCCGCCAGCGGGCCTTGTCCATCGGGGCGGTTGAGGCGGTCATCGTGGATGGCCGGCAGACGCTGGTGGACGAGTTCCTTTACCCCAGTCTCCAGGCTGGGACGGTGTACGAAGAGCAATACCCGCTGGCCACGGCCTTGGGGCGTCCGCTCATCGCCCGCTATCTGGTGGAGGCGGCCCGCGAACACGGGGCCTATGCCGTCGCCCACGGCTGCACCGGCAAAGGCAACGACCAAGTTCGCCTGGAAGTGGGCGTAATGGCTTTAGACCCCAGTCTCCAGGTGATCGCCCCTATCCGCGACTGGGGCATGAGCCGCGATGACGAGATTGAGTATGGGCTGGCCCGCAACCTGCCCATCAACACCCGCGCCAGCCGCTTCTCGACGGACGAGAACCTATGGGGCCGCAGCGTGGAAGCTGGCGAGCTGGAAGACCCCTGGCGGGAGCCGCCCGAGGACGCCTACCTATGGACTAAGCCGGCAGCGGATACGCCGAATGAGCCTGCGTATATCGAGATAGGCTTCGAGTGTGGAGCCCCCATCTCCGTAGACGGTGAGTCTATGGGCGGCGTGGACCTCATAAGCCATCTGAACACTGTCGGCGGCGAGCATGGCGTAGGCCGCATTGATCACGTGGAAAACCGGCTTGTGGGCATCAAATCCAGGGAGATATACGAGTGCCCCGCCGCCGTCATACTTCACGCAGCCCACAAGGCCTTGGAAACTATGACCCTTAGCAAAGAGCAGACCCGTACCAAAGCGCAGATTGCTCAGGAATACTCCGACGTTATCTACAACGGTCTCTGGTACACCGCCCATAGGGCAGACCTCGACGCCTATGTTCAGAGCACGCAGCGCCACGTAACCGGCGATGTGCGGCTGCGGCTGCACAAGGGAAGCTGCACCGTTGTCGGCAGACAGGCCCCGCGCGCGCTATACAACTATGGCCTCGCCACCTATGACCGGCAGGACCAGTTTGACCACGCCGCCGCCGCCGGATTCATCAGCATTTACGGCTTGCCCGTCCGAACCCAGAACCAGGCCCAGCCGGACTAGGCGGCTTTCCCAACAACTCTGCAAAGCAACCCCCTACGATACCGGAGGACAAATGACTATCGCCGCCCGAATGCACGACCTGGGCACCGAAAGCGCCTTTGAGGTATTGGCCAAGGCCCGCGCTCTGGAGGCCCAGGGGCGAGAGATAATCCACTTGGAAATCGGCGAACCCGACTTCGATACGCCCCGGCACATCATAGACGCCGGAATGGCGGCCATCAGCGACGGCTTCACCCACTACGGCCCTACTGCCGGGCTGCCGGAATTGCGCGAATCCATCGCCCGCAACAGCCGCGAAGTCCGAGGTACCAACACTGAGCCCGACAACGTGGTGGTGACGCCCGGAGCCAAGCCCATTATGTTTTATGTCCTACTGGCACTAGGCGAGCCGGGCGTCGAGGTCATATACCCCAACCCGGGCTTCCCGATTTACGAATCTATGATTCGCTTCACCGGCTGCACCCCCGTCCCGATGCAGCTTCTGGAGTCGAAGAACTACCACCCCGACCTGGAGCAACTAGAGTCGCAGATAACGGACAAGACTCGGCTCATTATTCTCAACACGCCGGAGAACCCTTGCGGCTCGGCGTTGTCGGAACAGGAGTTGCGCGCCATTGCCGATATGGTCATGAAACACCCCAATTTGTATGTCATGGCCGACGAGATATACAAGGATATCCTGTACACCGGAGAGCATTTCAGCATTGCCTCGATTCCGGGGATGGAGGAGCGCACCATAATCCTGGATGGCTTTTCCAAGAGCTACGCCATGACCGGCTGGCGTCTTGGTTACGGCATAATGCCGCCGGAACTGGTGCCCCACGTGGTGCGGCTCGCGGTCAACAGCGTGTCTTGCGCCGCCACCTTCACGCAGAAGGCCGGCGTCGCCGCCTTGGAAGGCCCCCGCGACCAAGTTGAGGCGATGACCGCCGAATTCGCCACCCGTCGCCGCCTGATCACCGATGGCCTGCGCAGCATCCCCGGCCTTCGCTGCCCTGAGCCGGAGGGGGCGTTTTACGTCTTCCCCAGCATCGAGGATACCGGCCTGAGCAGCCGCGAGTTCGAAGAGCGGGCCATGCAGGAAGCGGGGGTTGCCTTGCTCTCCGGCTCGGCCTTTGGTCAATTCGGCGATGGCTATGTGCGTCTGTCCTATGCCAACTCCCAGGAAAACATTCGCAAGGCCATCGAACGGCTAGACACTTTCGTCCGCAGCCTCTAAGCCCTCCATGAAGTTAAGGTTTCCCATCTCCCGGGGAGTATGGCGGAGGCACCCCCAGGCGAAACAACGTAACGAATCAGGAGGGCGTAATGGCTCAATGCAAAGTAATCCATCCCGACAGCTTAGAGGTCGAGATTCAGTCCGGCGCCATGACCCGACTGGCCGGGGTATCCGAGGCGCTGACAGGATCCACTGGCATCCACCTGTCCATTGCCACCATTCCGCCGCACTGTGCCTCCAGCCCTCACTACCACGTCAACTGCGAATCGGCCATCTATGTGGTCAAAGGGCGTGGCCGCTTCATCGTAGGCGACAAGCTGGATGACCCACTGCCCATCGGCCCCGGCGACTTCATTTATGTCCCCGCCGAAGCCATTCACCAGCCGGTCAACGATAGCGACGAAGTGATGGAAATAATCGTCGCCCGAAACACGCCGGTAGAGATAGTGGCCGAGGTGTAGAGTCGTGGGAACGTTCGCGGTTCAAATCCTTGTCGGCGACTTGGCGAAGGCGTCTTTCATCGCGGTTGATGCCTTGGCTGACACGGGTTCCGTCCACAGCTACATACCGGAAGACTTGCTGGAAAGCGTGAATGTCCGGCCCATCGAGACCCGGTCCTTTGCCTTTGCAAACGACCGGGCAGTTGACATTCCCTTTGAGTACGCCACCTTTGTAGTTGAAGGTATAGAAGTGATTGCGCCCGTGATTTTCGCTGAGCAGGGAAGCAACCCCCTTCTGGACGCTACCACCCTGGCAACAGCGCACCTCGCTACGGACTCCATGAACGAGCGCTTGACTCCGGTATTGTCCATTGGCAGATTTGGCAACGGCAATCGGAGTACTCCCCTCTGATTCGACGGAATACCAGCCCTCTTTAATACCAGCCGTCTTTATTGAGCGGCCACCACGCATAGACTATACTAGCGGCGCTCCGGGGAAGGGTTCCGCCGGGGCATTAAGTGCAATAAACGCCGGAGAGACGAAGAGATGGACTTGGGCCTTACCGAAATCCAGCAGATGCTGAAAACCAGCGCACAGGAATTCCTGGTGCGGGAATGTCCCGGCACCTTGGTACGAGAAATGGAAGAGGATGACCGCGGCTATCCCGACGGATTATGGCGGCAGATGTCCGGGCTGGGCTGGGCCGGCGTGCCTTTCCCAGAACAGTACGGCGGCACCGGTGGCGACTTCCTAGATTTGGCCGTGTTGCTGGAAGAAATGGGCCGGGCCCTCGTTCCCAGCCCCTACTTCTCCACCGTCATATTGGGCGGCCTGACAGTGCTGGATGCCGGCAGCGACGCGCAGAAGAATGATCTGCTCAGCCGAATTACCGATGGCAGCGGCCTGATGACCCTGGCGGTCACTGAAGAGTCCGCCACCTACGAGGCGTGGGGCGTGGAAACAACCGCCGCCGCCGAGGGCGACGGATATACTCTGAACGGCGCCAAGCTCTTCGTTCCGGACGCCCATGTCGCCGACGTGATTATCGTGGCTGCCCGGACTTCTCAGGACGGCGACCCGGCCGAAGGCATAACCTTGTTCCTTGTGCCGCCGGGGTTGCCTGGGTTGGAAATATCTCCCATCCGCATCATCGGCAACGAGCGGCAGTTCGAGGTGGCGCTGAACAATGTCCGCGTGCCGTCCGGCTCGGTGCTGGGGGAAGTCAACGGCGGCTGGCCCATCGCGGAGCGGGCCATCCAGCGGGCCGTGGCCGGGCATTGTGTTATGATGCTGGGCGGCGCGTCGGCAGTGCTGGACATGACTGTGGAGTATGTCAAACAGCGGACGCAGTTCGGGCGTCCCGTGGGCAGCTTTCAGGCCGTACAGCACCACTGCGCTGAAATGGCGACCGACGTGGAAGGCTGCCGGGGCGTGGCCTACCAAGCGGCTTGGCGGCTGGCTCAAGGCCTCCCGGCCCAGCGCGAGGTGTCCATCGCCAAGGCGTGGATCAGCCAAGCCTATCGCCGGGTCTGTGCCACCGCCCACCAGTGCCACGGCGCCATCGGCTTCACCAAAGAACACGACCTTCAGCTATACACCCGCCGCGCCAAGGTTCAGGAGCTGGGATTCGGCGACGCTAACTACCACAAGGAGTTGGCCCTGGCCAGCATTGACCGCGAATAGTCCGGCCTATCTTCCGGCAAGCGGAGAGCGGGTTAACGGGCTGGCGGAAATATGACGACACCTAGCAATAAATACTCGGCTCTGAGCCAGGACTATATGGCGCGAGCAGAAGTCTATCTGCGCGATGGAGATTTGACGCAAGCGTCAGAAAAGTCTTGGGGCGCGGCGGCCTGCGCTCTGAAGTCCATTGCCGAACAGCGGGGCTGGAGACATCAGTCCCACTCCTTGCTCTTCGATATATCCAATCAAGTCGCAGACGAACTAGGGCGCCCTGACCTGCATAATCTGTTCGCTGTCGCCAAATCAATGCATCAGAATTTCTACGAAAATTGGGAGCCGGAAGAAGGAGTAGCGCACGCTGTTGTGCAAGTCAAGAATTATCTAGCCGAACTGGAAACGGTAAGCAGCCAGCTTCCGGCTTCCTTTGCCGTCGAGACTCGCGCCCAGCGCCGGCGCCTGGCCCGCCTGACCGGACAGTTGGAACCGTTGTGATACACTGCCCAAAATAAAGGGAATGCGGTAACAGCCAATGACCACTGCCACACAATGTATTTTCTGCTCCCTTGCCCGCGACACGGCAAACCCCGGCGTAATCTATCGCGATGACCGCTGTTTCGCCGTGCGGGATATCAATCCCCAAGCGCCGGTGCATCTACTGGTCATTCCCAATATGCACATCGCGTCGCTGGCGTACGTCGGCCCCGGCCAAGTGCCCATCATGGGCCATCTGTTCGTAGTTGCCGAAGAGATGGCCCGCCGGGAGAACGTTACCCTCAGCGGCTATCGTCTGACGCTGAACCAGGGGCCAGACGCGCAACAAACCATTGCTCATCCCCACGTACACCTGCTGGGCGGCCGGCAACTGGGCGATATGGGATGACCGGCGGCATTTTCATTCACCCTGAGATTGCCGAAGACGCCAACGCTAGGCTCAGGGAACGGTTCGAAGCCCTTCCTGAGAAGTTGCGCGCTCATATTTTCCGTGCCCGCGATGTGGGGCTAGACCTGGCGGCGCGGCATGGTGTAGACGAACACCGGGCTGAACTCGCTATCCTGGGCCACGACGTCGCCAGAGCTGCCCCGAAGCATGAAATCCTGCTACAATCCGAGCGGTTCGGGCTTTCCCCATTGGACATCGAGCGGCAGGCGCCCATAATGTTGCACGGGCCTGTCGGCGCCGAGTTGCTGCGCCATGAGGACGGGTTGAATGACAACGAGATTCTGGATGCAGTTCGTTATCACACTACCGGACACCCCACGCTAACGCCGCTAGGGCTGCTGGTATTCATCGCCGACAAGCTAGACCCCAATAAGGCAAAGTCCTACCCCTACCAGCGGGAATTGCAATCCATCGCCAACGAAAGCCTGCACCAAGCCGTGCTAGAGTTCCTGTGCCGCGAGTCGGCCCTGCGTCTGCAACTCCGCAAGCCGGTGCACCCGGCCAGCGTCGCAACCATCAACGCGATGCTGATGGCCGGAGCCAAGCAAGAAGCATCAATCCCAGCATAGAAGTAGCCGAGGCCAGCATCATGGAAATCGTTCTTAGTCAGAGGGCATCGGAACATATCGCAAATCAAGGTGGGCGGGCAGCGGTTGATCTGTTGCAGCACTCTTCTTGAGCCGGTTGCGCCGTTGAGGTATCGGTCGATACCCGAGTCCACCGGCGAGACGTTTCCGCCTACGAACCCCACCGGCTGAACGGCGTAGAGGTGCTGACGCTGCCGGAACTGTCGCGCCACGTGGTCAGTATGCAGATTGACCTGCGTTCGTTTTTATTCTTTCGCAACCTGAAGGCCATTGTGCAGCTAGACAACGGAATGGTCATAGGCAAATCGCCCTATGGGATGCAGAGCGTGGAAGTGGAAGGGTAAGCAGCCGACGCTTTGCCTGTATTTCTGCCCTGACCTAACCCTCCCCCGGCTTGGGGGAGGGAATTTTTGTGGCCTAGCCTATCGCGCCTTGTATTCCGGGGGGCGCTTTTCCACGAAGGAGCGGCTAGCTTCCTGAAAATCCTCGCTCAGGTGCAGCTTAAGAGGAAGGGTCTGCATATCGGCCTCGGCGCCAGCCTGCACCCACTGGCGGCGGGTCAGCTTAACTCCTACCCGCGCTGAGAGCGGCGGGGTCTTCAGCACTTTCTCGGCTAGAGCTTCGGCGGCGCTAAGGTGGAAGCCGCTAGGAACCAGGCGGTTAATCAGCCCCAAACGATACAGCTCCGCTGCCTCAACGGGTTCGCCGGTAATCACCATCTCACTGGCTATCTTGGAGGGCATAAAGGCGTTGACCTTGGCCCAAATTCTGCCGCCCGCCAGTCCGCGCCGGGTTTCAGTGATACCAAACTTCGCGTCCTCGGAAGCGACAATCATGTCGCATTCGGCGGCGATTACGATGCCGGCTCCCAGGGCGTAGCCGTGGACTGCCGCGATTACCGGCTTCCAGTTAATTGTGCGGCCCAGGTAGCCCTCCGGATTGGGACCGCGCTCCCGGCGGGCGCTCTCTTGCGGGGTCATCGCGACAAAGCGCTGCTTGATGTCGGCCCCGGCGCAGAAGGACCGGCCTGCGCCGTGGATGATGCCGACCCACGCTTCATCGTCGGTGTCGAACTCCAGCAGCGCCTCGTGAAGGTCATCCTCAAACTGACGGTTGACCGCATTCAACGCCTGCGGCCGGTTGAACATTATGTAGGCAATCTTGCCTTTGCGCTCATAGGTCATCGTTTTATATTCAATCATGCTTCCTCCAGGCAATTCTTATTGAGAGTTTCTGCTAATTTAGAACATTTTCTCAGATTAAGCTGTATAAATGTTGACATATACCATACTTATGTTCTATATTTGTCGAAGTAAATTAGAACGCCTGTTTGAGGGGTGTCATGGTTACGTTGCAAGCCACCCATCTGAAGTCTCCGAGCCTTGCTTCCCGACGCGCAACCCTGGACGACGCCTCGGAATTCTACCACTATGAAGACAACGGCTGCGAAGCGTCGGACTCCTGCCTGGACTGCCCATTGCCCTTTTGCAAGCACGATAATCCGTCCTGGTACCAGCGCAACCGCCGCTTAGCCCGCGACTTCCGAATCTTGCAGGCTATGACGCAAGACTCTCTGAGCATCGAGGAAACCGCCGCGCGGTTCTCGGTCACCGCGCGCACGGTATTCCGCATAATGCAACGCTGCCGCGAGGCCACCATGCAAGGCGAGACCGTCGGCGAAGGACTGTTGCGCGCAGCCTAGCAGTGCCCTTTTCTCTCGATAATGCCCCCGCCTTTAGCATAAAAACTCCCTCTCCTGTAAGGGAGAGGGATGGATTAAGGGCAAAACTCCACTGAAAAGCGGTTTCTAACCGCGCGGCAGTCCCAGCCCCCGCCCGGCGATGATGTTCCGTTGCACTTCCGAGGTGCCGGCGGCGATGGTGCCGGAGAAGCTGAGCATCCAGTGTTCCTGCACTCGGCCCCGCAAAGGCGCCCACTTCTCCTCGCGGCCCAGCGTGCCATATAACCCCAGCACGTCCATAGCCGCCTCTGTCACCCGGCGCACCGTCTCGCTGCCAAACACCTTGCTCATTGAGGCTTCCCTGGTAGGCACCAAACCCTGGCCTTGCATATATGCCACATTGTAGGCAATCAGCCTGGCCACTTCGCATTCGATGTAACGGTCGGCCATCAGACTGCGCACCCACGGCATATCCATGAGCGACTGCCCGTTGCGTTTAGTCTCCGTAGCGTACTCCCGCACGTCATCCAGCAGGCGGCGGGCATTGGCGGAGTAGTCAATGCCGGAACGCTCAAAGTCCAGCAGCGTGACCGCTACATACCAGCCTCGGTCTTCTTCGCCCACCACATTGGCGCGGGGCACGCGCACGTTGTCGAACAGCACCTGATTGAATTCGTGGCCGCCAGCCATATTGATGATGGGCCGCACCGTAACACCCGGGGATTTCATATCCACCAGCACGAAGCTGATGCCCCGATGCTTGGGCGCATCCGGGTCTGTGCGGGTCAGCAGCATAATCCAGTCGGCGCGGTGCGCCAGCGTAGTCCAGATTTTGCCGCCGTTAATCACCAGATCGTCACCGTCGCGCACCGCGCGGGTGCTAAGGGAAGCCAAGTCGGAGCCGGACTCCGGCTCGCTGTAGCCTTGGCACCACTGAACCTCGCCGCGAGCCACCGGAGGCAGATGCGTGCGTTTCTGCTCCTCGGAACCGTGAATCATCAGCGTTGGCCCCAGCATCCGAACTCCGAAAATGTCTCGGCCAGGGGCGCGAAGATAGGCGATTTCCTCGTTGAAGATCGCCGACTTCACCGGCGATGCCCCCTGCCCGCCATACTCCTCGGGCCAGTGCATAGTCAGCCATCCCCGGTCTGCCATCCGGCGGCGGATGACCCTGGTCAGGTTCCAGTCATCCTCTTCGGGGTATCGCCCGCCGCCTTCCCAGGTCTCGGGCAACTCGGTTTCCAGAAAGGTTCTGAGTTCCTGGCGAAAGGACTCATCTTCAGGAGTAAACTTAAAGTCCAAAACGACACTCCCTGGCGGTATGAAGCAGGGTGAATGTAAGGTGGGTTAGAGAGTATGCGGATGGGATGGGCTAACCGCCCACCGCCACGCAAGTTACGGTGCGCACCACGCCGCTAACGGTGTGGATGTGCCCGGTAACCAGGTCGCCTACGACGGAGATATCGTCGGCGTTAATCATCGCTATGATGTCATAGGGGCCGGTCACGACATCGACCGTTGCTATTCCGGGCAGGCCCGTCAGCGTGGTAGCAACTTCCCGAGTCTTGCCCACGGAGGTCTCCACCAACAGATACGCCTTAGTCGCCATTTCCCGCCTTCCAATTATTGCTCATTTGGAGTTTTCTGCGCACGGGCAATTCTACGGCCCGACTATTTCCGTGTCAATTACGCCATAATAGAGATAGGAAGCCGAATAAGGAATCAACCGATGAAACTGCTGGCTCAGGGTGCAAAGGAACTTGGCATTATCCTCTCCGGCAAACAGCTTGAACAGTTCGAGTTGTATTACCAGGAACTGATCGATGGGAATGAGCGTGCAAATCTAACTGCTGTCACCGGCTACGAAGAAACGCAAATCCGGCACTTTCTGGACTCGCTGAGCGTATGCCTTCCCTTTCGAGAAGGGCCGAATGCTACGCTGTCCGGCCTGCCGGGGGTTGCCAGGGTGGTGGACATCGGCGCCGGCGCCGGCTTCCCCGGCCTGCCCCTCAAACTAGCCTTCCCTCATCTGGAACTACACTTGATTGAGTCAGTGGGCAAAAAGACTGCCTTCCTGGAGCATCTATGCGATGTACTGGGGCTAGACGGTGTTGCCATCCATACCGGACGGGCTGAGACGCTGGCCCGCCAGCCCCACCTGCGCGATAGCTTCGACCTCGCTCTGGCGAGGGGCGTGGCTAGGCTCTCCCTGCTGCTGGAATACGCGCTGCCCTTCTGCCGGACTGGGGGGACTTTCTTGGCCCATAAGCATGGCGGCCTGGGGGGCGAGCTGACCGAGGCGGATAATGCCTTGCTGGAATTGCGAGGGCAGGCAGCAGGCGTGTTTCAAGTAACCCTGCCGGGCCTGACCGACGACCGAGTGTTGGCCGCCTTCGAGAAGACGGATGCTACGCCCGACCGGTATCCGCGCTGCGTCGGCATACCGGCGAAACGTCCGCTGTAAGTCAATAACGCCGCCCAAGAATCGCAAAGGAATGGCCCCGCTTCGGGGGATGCGGGGCCATTGGTATACCTGGCAAGTTTCTGACGGGCTTATTCGGTGGGAGGCGACTCGTGGTAATACCGGGTGTCGGGTGCTCGATTGTGGATGGCCTTGGTTCCCCGCTGGAAGATGCAAGTCTTGATGTTGTTATCCAACTGGTCAACTTCAAGAGCGCCGTACCGGGCAACGGCGTCCTCGCTTCTCAGATAGTCCTTTACCTTCTGAAGAACTTCGTCGGCCGTTTCTCCTATCGCGATGAAACGGTCCCGAGGGTCGGACAGAAAGTTGCTAACCCTGCAATAGAAAGTGTCGGGCATATTCCTCCTCTTGGGCTGCGGCGAACCCTCGTCGCGCTGCCGGGTAAATCGCTGCCTATTATATCTGCTTTGATACACCATTGGCCGCTGAATTGTCAAACGCCGGCGCGCCCGTGCCGGTTAGACCGGACGCCGCCAAAAGATTCCCTGGGCGCGCCGGGGATTGCGGCATAGGTGGCGCCAATTTATCATTGGCATAATCCCATAGAAGCCCAATCCCACAGGCGGAATCGCTTTCCCGGCACCGTGCACCGGGGAGCTTTCTGGAGAACGCAAATGTCCGTTATGGTGACCGGCGGAACCGGGTTCATTGGCAACCGCATCATCCGCAAGCTGCTGGAGCGCGACGAGGAAGTAGTCTGTTTTGACTTGGCTCCTCCGCGGGCCAACCTGGCGCCCTACCTCGACCGGATCAAGCTGTACCGGGGCGACGTTACCCAGTTGCCGCAACTGATGGAGGCCATCAGCATCCACGGCGTTAAGCGCATCATACACATGGCCGCGCTGCTGCCGCCCGACACCGAAGACCGCCCTCACTTCGCTATGCAGGTCAACATCGGCGGCACCAACAACGTGTTTGAGGCCGCCCGGTGGTCGGGCATTGAGCGAGTGGTCTATGCCAGCTCCATCGCCGTCTACGGCGTGCAGGATACCTTCGGCGAGCGGCCCATCAATGAGGACGACGTCAACGACCCCATCAACATATACGGCATGACCAAATCGGTCAACGACTTCTCGGCCCGCCGCTACACCGATCTGTATGGCCTCGACCTGCGCGGTATTCGCATCTGCACCGTGTTCGGCCACGGACGGGTTACCGGCATGACCGGCATGATTGGCGGGTTGATGGTATCCCTCCCCGCCATTGGACAGCCCGTCTCCATGCCCTTTCACGAAAACGAGCCTTCGCCCATGATTCACGCAGAGGACGCTGGAGAGATTTTCGTCCGCGCCGCCCTCGCCGAAAATCTGAACCACCGCACCTATATCAGCGGCGGCAGACTAGCCACCATCAAGGACATGGCCGACGCCGTGCGTAGCTTCATCCCCGACGCCCAGATAACCACCGGCGACCGCACGGTCCCCCACGTATATATGGTGGACAACAGCCGTATGCTGGCCGACATCGGCTATGAAATCGCTCCGCTGCGCCAGCGGATCCTGGACCACATCAACGACGCCCGCGCCGAAGCGGGAATGGCTCCCCTAGCCGGGTAAGGGGACGGAGCCACTCGCCGATAGCGGGCGGGACTCAACCGGGTGTCTTTCCCGCGGAGGCGGGAATCCGCAAGAGTTGTATAATTACGTCAATTTACGGGTTATGAGCAAAGAAAAGCGGCTGGGATTCCCGGAAAGCCGGGGCGGAAGACCGGGAATATATTATGGGTTGGCGGGCCGCCCAAATTCCAAATTCTGCGAGGAACGCCATGAGTATCGCCATCGGATATATGCCGGGAGCCTTTGGTGAAGGCGGAGACAACCCCAATTATCTGCGCGAGCTGGTGGAAACCGGCGACAAGCACGGCTACGACTCTATCTGGCTCAGCGACCGCATCGTCAGCGACAAGTTCAGCCTCGAGGCTATGACCGCCTGCGCCATGGTAGCGGCCTATTCCGAAAAGCTGAAATTCGGCACTAGCGTCATCGCCATGCCCCTGCGAAACCCGGTGGTGCTGGCCAAGCAGATCGCCACGCTGGACTTCCTGTCGCAGGGCCGCTTCTTCCCTGCCGTGGGACTGGGACAGGAAGAGCCGGAGGAATATGAAGCCTGCGGCGTTAGCAAAGAACGGCGCGGCCCCAGAACCGACGAGGCCATCCAGCTTATGCGCCGCCTGTGGGAGGAGAATGTAGTCTCTCACGAGGGCGAGTTCTACACTTGCCACAACGTGTCAGTAACGCCCAAGCCTTTCCTTCAGCCTTCGACGCCTGTATGGATTGGCGGGCGCACTGCCGCCGCTGCCCGTCGCGTGGGCCGGGTCGGCGACGGCTGGCTGGTATCTAGCGCCACCCCGGTCGAGGTCAAGGAGGGCCACGACATCGTGTTTGAGACCGCCGGTGAGTTCAACCGCGTCATCGAGGACGACCATATCGGCGTACTGCTGGGCTACTACGTAAGCGACGATGTGGAGGAAGCGACCATTAAGGCCAATCAGTTCGTCACCCGTCAGCGCCCTGATGCCCATTTCACCGAGTTCACCGCCGTCGGCCCGGTAGACCGCATCGCCGAGTTCGTTAACCGCTACATCGAGTCCGGCGCCTCCAAGTTCGTTGTCCGGCCCCTATGCCCAGCGGAGGAAACCATGGAGCAACTGGACATCCTAGGCGAAGAGCTGTTGCCCCAGTTCCACAAGTAGGGGAATTTGGAGAACGAAATGGGAATAATGTGCGCGACCGCAACAGTGAGAAACCCAGCCGGCCTTGACCGGGCTTGGGAAGGGGAGTTTCCGGTAGACACGGGCGCCATCGACTGTGTAGTGCCTCGAAAGTACCTGGAAGCTATCAGCCTGGCGCCCTTGGAAAGCCGGGGGTATAGCTTAGCCGACGGCAGCGAAATAAGGCTGGACATCACCGGCGGCGTGATAGATTCATGGGCGGGAGAACATGGAAGGACATAGTAGTATTGGACGGTGGCAACGCAGAGCCGCTCTTGGGGGTAACCGTGCTGGAGTCTCTAGGCATTGAGATTGACCCACTCAATGAGCGGCTTACCAAGTTGTCTTCGACTAGGATGAAGGCCACGTTTAGGATGAAGGCCACGTTGCCGTCTAGTCTGTAGTCTCCCAGGTAATCAGCAGCTCCCGCATCGGCTTGCGCCAGATGACCCGGTAGCCCTCGCCGTCTTGCGCGAATAACTCGTCGAACTGTTCCTCGAAGACAGCGCGCGCCCGGTCCCGGCCGGATTCCCGGGCCCAGCGGCCAAACAGCGCCGATTCCAGAGCCTCTTCTCGGGTGGCGTAATGCCAGGTTTCCCACCAAGTTGGTTCCGGCAGCGCCCAGACGTCGGGCAGTATGCCCATGTCCCACAGCGCGGGCAACAGCTCCCGGTGCCCAGGCATAAGGGCCAACGGTTCGCCGTAGACTCGGCGGAATAAGTCGGCGCCCCGGTTGGGGGGCGGCTCGCTCCATACCAGAATCATCACCCGGCGGCGGGCCACCGAGCGCAGCTTCTCGACGAAGGGCCTAATGTCGCGGACAAAGTAGGTGACGTCGCAGGTGACCGCGACGTCACCCTCCACGCCTTCAGCGTCCAGCAAATTCGCAGGCACCAACCGGGCGTTGGCGATTCCGGCTTCCTGCTTCGATGCTTCGTATTCGGCGGCCATGCCCGCCGACGGCTCCACCGTGAAGACTTCGCGGCAGCGCAGCGCCAAGGGCAGGGAAACGCGGCCCGCGCCACCGCCCACGTCCACCACCACGTCATCCGGCATCACGTAAGAGGCCAGCGCCGCCAGGTTTGGCCCTAGCTCCCGGTGCGGGTCGAAGCGGAACTGCGTTGCCGTTTGCCCAGTCCAGATGTCGGCGGGTCTGGGGCCAAATAGACGCAGTTGCTGCTCTTCCACGGAATCCAGCATATCGGCGTATAGCTCGGCCGCGCTGGGCATCCTCAACCTCCCTGAGATACGGGTTAGGGGATACGGATTCGACGCAGAGCGCCCAAGGAAACGCGAAACCTTAAAAATCTCTGCGTCCTATGCGCGCTCTGCGCTGAATCAGCCGGGAGCGAATCAGATGGCCGGCCGGGTCTTGTACCACCCAGCGTGCTGCTGGTAGGCGTAGGCCGCCTGAATTATGCCAGGCTCATCGAAGGGCTTGCCGGCTATCTGCATCCCTACCGGCAACCCGGCCTCGGTGAAGCCGCAGGGAACCGAGATGGCGGGCAAGCCGGTAACGTTGAACGGCGCGGTGAAGCTGCGACCGCGAACGGTGCTGGTCGGGTCATAGCCCTCGAAAGCGGGGGCAGCGCTGGTCATAGTCGGAGTAACCAGGAAATCCACCGTCTGCATCACCTCGGCGAACTCCCGCCTCGCCCAAGTCCGCACCCGTTGGGCTTGCAGATAGTCGGCGGCGGTGAGCATAGCCCCGGTGCGGAAACGGCTGCGCACGATGTCGCCGAACTTCTGGGGAATAGTCTTCAAGTTAGGTTCGTGGTAGGCGTAAGCCTCCGAGACCATGATGACCGAATTGGCGGCGCGAACATAATCGAGGCTGGGGAGCGATACCTCGCGGACTTTGGCTCCCAAACCCTCCAGCTCGGCGACGGCTCTCTCCACCACCGCCACAACCTCGGGGTTGACGCTGGGGTCGGGGTCGAAAAAGTAGTGCCGGGGAAGGCCGACGGTCACGCCCTTTATGTCTTCTCGCAGCGAAGCCGAGTAGTCCGGCACCGGAGCGGTACTAGACGTAGGATCCTTCGGGTCGTGGCCAGCAATGGCCTGGAGCATATAGGCGCAGTCTTCCACCGTCCAGGTCATCGGGCCTGCGTGGTCTTGCGACCAGCTCAGCGTGACCACACCAAAACGGCTAACCCTGCCATAGGTTGGCTTGATGCCTACGATGCCGCAAAAGGAAGCCGGCCCGCGAATGGAGCCGCCGGTGCAAGAGCCTAGGCCGCCCATAACCTGCCCCGAGGCCACCGCCGAGCCTGTACCGCTGCTGGAACCGCCGGTGATGTGATCCAGATTCCAAGGGTTGCGGGCCGGCTCGAAGGGCGTTGACCAGTCGGGGCCGCCCAAGGCGAACTCATGCATCGCCAGCTTACCCACCAGAATGCCCCCGGCATTCTTCAGGCCCGCCGTGGTGGTCGCATCCACCGTAGGAACCCGCTCTAGGTCCACATAGGAACCGGACGTTGTGCGGGTGCCTGCAGTGTCATACAGGTCTTTGAGAGCGAAGGGTATGCCGTGCATTGGGCCCCGGTAATTGCCTTGCAGCATTTCGGCTTCGGCGACTCTCGCCTGCGCCAGGGCCTCATCGGCCATCAGGGTCACGAAGGAATGCAGCCGGTCGTCGGTGGCTTCGATGCGGTCGAGGCAGGCCCGGAGCAGTTCCACGGGAGAAAGCTGCCCGGAGCGCATCAACTGTCCGGCCTCTCTCATAGTCAGAAAATACAGTTTGCCGGTGTCGGCCATTTGGGTTCACCCCCTCGGGATTTTAAGTCTGCCGCAGGAAATCGGGCAAGAAACTGGATAGACTACCCCTCCGGCCAGTCGGGGTGAAACTCCGTCACCATTTCTTCAGCGCCGAAATTGATAGCGTGAAGCTGGACGGCATAGGCGGCATAAAGGTCGTATATGGGCTTCAGTTCTTCCAGCTCATCGTCGCTCAGGCCCAACCCGGCCCGGTCGGCCATAAACCGAAATTCCTCCATCGAGACTTCGCCTGGTTCAGACATAGTTCAACCTCCAATTTTGCTGGGGGGACGCAGGCTCGCAAATCAATAGCGCGGGGGAAGTTGGTGCTATTATACGCACAAATACCAGAAAGCCGAGGCAATGCCCGGCGGCAAGGAAATTTTAAGTGACTACTTACGTTTATATATCCCTGCAAAGGGAGGACCGAATTTCCCTCTACGTAATGGATCCCGGCACCGGCGCGCTGACGCGAAGAACGGAGTTTCCGCTGGCGGGGATGCCGGCGCCCATGGCAGTGGACCCGCAACGTCGCTTCGTCTTCGCCGGGCGGCGGCAACCGGGCGCCTTCGGCCTCACCAGCTATGCCATCAACCCCGACACCGGCCGTCTCAGGGAGATTGGCAGCGTTCCCCTGGAAGGCGACCCGGTGCATATCTCTGTTGACCGCACCGGCAAGTACCTGATGTCGGCCCACTACTACCAAGCGCGGGTGGGTGTGCACAGCATCGGCGATGAAGGCAAGCTGGACGCTTCCCCCATCGAGTGGCGCGAGACGGGCATCGGAGCCCACTACATCCAGACCGACCCCTCCAACCGCTACGCCTACGTGCCGCACATCGCCGAGGGCGCACACACCGGCATTAACGCCATCTTTCAGTTCCGCTTCGACCAGCTAACCGGAAAGCTGTCGTCCTGCGACCCGGACAGGGCCGTGCCTAACGCTCCGGAAGGCCCCCGGCATGTCTGCTTCCATCCCAACTTGGACGTTGTGTATTCGTCCAACGAGCAGGGTTGCAGCGTCACTGCATACCAGTTCGACCGGGCCAGCGGCGCTCTCACCCCCTTCCAGACGGTGCCGACGCTGCCGGAGGGCTATGGCGAGCATAATTCCTGCTCTCAGATCCAGATAACGCCTTCGGGAAAGTTCCTGTACGCGCCGAACCGGGGCCACAACAGCATCGCGGGATTCGCGGTGAACGCCTCCGACGGCACTCTAACGCCGCTGGGCCAGACGCCAACGGAGGAGATACCGCGCGCGTTCAGTCTGGACCCTTCGGGCAGCTTCCTATACGCCGCCGGGCTGGAGTCGGCACGGCTGGCGTCTTATCGCGTAGATGCCGACACTGGGGCACTGGAGCCGCTGGAAGTCTACCCCGTCGGACAAGGGCCTATGTGGGTGTTAATGGTGGACGTATAGTTCCGCGCAGGGCAAGGGGAGTGCCGGGTATTCAACGCCCCCGGCGCTCCCCTAGTTTCCCGAGGGAGAGAAGCGGTCAGGAGACCATCCACCACGGGTCTTCCAGCAGGTTCTTGACCGTTTGCAGGAACTGCGCGGCAGGCGCGCCGTCTATAGCCCGGTGGTCGAAAGTAAGGCTGAGGAACATCGTCTCGCCCTTGGCGATTTCGCCGTTGGCGATGACTGGCTTCTCCGCCACCCGGCCCACGCCAAGGATACCCACTTGCGGCCGGTTGATAATAGGCGTAAAGCCGTCTATCTCGTTGGCCCCCAGGTTGGTGATGGTGAAAGTGCCGCCGGTAATCTCTTCCGGGCGGGCGTGCCCGCCCCGGGTGCGGGCGGCCAAATCCCGGTTTTCGGCGGCGATCTGCACCAGCGACTTTCCGTCGGCTCCGCGAATCACCGGCGTAACCAGCCCCTCATCCAACGCCACGGCCAGGCCGATGTTGATTTCGGTAAACGTCTGAACCTGCGCTTGACCATCCGCCGCGGAGGTTTCAATGGCGTTCATGCGCGGGTGCCGTTTCAATGCCTCCGCCACGGCTTTGACCACCAACGGCAACGGGCCGATACTGCTTCCTTCCTGGCCAGACTGGTGTCTCGAGAGGCCGCGCCGCAGCCCCATGGCCTCGGTAACGTTGGCCTCGGTGGTCAGCGTAACCTGCGCTGTGGTCTGGATACTTTGTAGCATACGCGCCGCCACCTGCCCACGAATGCCCGTCAGCGGCACAACCCCGGCGGTATCCGACGGTTCGGGCGCGGCAGGCGGAACCGGCGCAGACCGGGCGGCAATGGCTGACTCTACGTCCACGATTAGGATTCGGCCCTGCGGCCCACTGCCGACAACCGTGGCCAAGTCTATATCGTTCTCCCGGGCGAGACGGCGGGCCGCCGGGACAACAGGCCCTCGTTCCCCCACAGGCTGGCTCGCCGAAGACGCGGTCGGAGCCGGGAGCGCAGCCTCCACGTCGGCCAGCAGTATCCGCCCATTAGGGCCGCTGCCTCGCACCTGCGCCAGGTCGATGCTCCGCTCCCGGGCCAGACGCCGGGCTGCTGGAACAACCTGCGCGCTGGGGGCAGGCCTCCCTTCGGCAAGCTCAGGGCTAACGGGTGCCGTCGAGACCGGGCTAACGGGCGCGAGGGCGGGCGTCAGCGCCGGTTCCTCACCGGGTTCGGCGATGACGCACAAGACGCCGCGGATAGGCACAATCTCCCCTTCCTGCGCCACTATCCGGCTAAGAATGCCCGAGGCGGTGGACTCCAGCTCGGTTTGCAGCTTGGCGGTCTCTACCTCGACGATGGGCTCCCCTTCGGCCACCGGGTCGCCTTCCTGCTTCAGCCAGCGGACGATGGTGCCATCCTGCATCTCCATGCCCCACTGCGGCAGCACAATCTCCGACGCCATAACAACCTCTCTTTTGGCTCCAACGCGAAGGGCCGAAAGCAACCCAGAAACGCAGAGACAAGACTCCAATTCTCATGCTCTGCGGCGTCTGCGTAATGCTTGCACTCTCTGCGTTGAGAATTATCCGCTTCGTTGACGCCTCTATGCCATGGTGACGCGGACGGCTTCAGCGATGGACTCATCGGTGGGGTAGCACAGCGGCTCCAGCGCAGGGCTGAAGGGGATGTGAACGTTGATAGTGCCCAGCCGCTGTATCGGCGCCTGCAAATCCCAAAAACCTTCCATAGCTACAATGGCGGCGATTTCACTGGCCGCGCTGCAGGTCTTGTGAGCCATATCCACTACCACCAGCCGGCCCGTCTTGGCCACCGAGCGAAGGATGGCTTCCTTGTCCAGCGGAACCAGCGTACGCGGGTCTATCACCTCGACGGAGACGCCTTCGCCGGCCAGCGCGTCGGCAGCGGCCAGCGCCCGCGGCACCATGCCGCCGATGGCGACGATAGTGGCGTCGGTGCCTTCGCGCTTCACATCCGCCACGCCCAGGGAAATGGTGTATTCCTCCTCGGGAACGATACCCCGAGCACCTAGGATTGTGCGGTCTTCCCAGAAAATTACCGGGTCGTCGGTTCGGATAGCCGACTTAAGCAGCCCTTTGCCGTCGTAGGCGTTGCTGGCGAACATCACCTTAAAGCCGGGAATGTTCATAAAGAGCGGATGGGAGCGGTCGGAGTGGTGGGCCGCCATACTGCCGCCGTAGTACATAGCGGCGCGGTAGACGATGGGTAGGTTGACTTGTCCGCCGAACATATAGCGCATTTTGGAAGCCTGGCTGACCAACTGGTCCATACCAACCCACATAAAGCTGGACAAGCTCTCGACAATAGGGCGCATTCCCACCGCCGCAGCGCCGACGGCAGCGCCAAAGAAGGCGTTTTCCGAAAGGGGACAGTCGCGCACCCGCTCGCCGCCGAACTCTTGGAACAGTCCGCCCGAGGCGCCGTAGACGCCCTTCTGGATGTCCTCGCCCATGATAAAGACGCGCTCGTCGAGGCGCATCTCTTCTCGCATTGCCTCGTTAATGGCCTGAGTATAAGTGATGTTGCGGGCCTGGGTCTCGGTGACCATGGCGGTTCCTCCTGACTCCATTTCCGGTATACCTGATGGATTCCCCCGGATACAAGAATAGCGGATATAAGAATAGTGTGGGTCAAGCCGTAGATTCCCGCTCCCCGTTTTCACTGGGATTCCTGCTTTCGCGGGGATGACGGGGCCGGCCGGGTCGCATCCCCTAGGAACAGCGGATTCCCATACTACGGGTTCCCATGCTGATGACAGGCGTAAAGCAGGGCAATCACTCCAGAGGGATGGGGTCGGCGAACATATCCTCCCAGACCTCGGAAGGGTCGGGGTAGGGGCTTTCGCGGGCGAAGGTTACCGCCTCTTCGATTTCCGCCTTAACCTCATCTTCCAGCGCGTCCAGTTCCTCTGCCGTGGCGACGCCCTGTTCGATGAGCAGAACGCGATGGATGCCCAGCGGGTCGCGCTGCTTCCACTGTTCCACTTCCTCATCCTCCCGATACGGGTTGCGAACGATGCGGCCCAAGCCCAGCGAGTGGTCGTAGTAGCGGTACGTCCGGCCCTCTACCAGCGTCGGCCCCTGCCCGGAGCGGGCGCGGGCCACAGCTTCCGAGACCGCCTCGTGCATCGCCATGGCGTCTTGCCCGTCCACCAGCACGCCGGGGATGGCGTAGGCCGCAGCGCGGTCGGCGATGTTATCCACCGCCACCATTTCCTTGAAGCTGCTGGTCACGGCATACTGGTTATTTTCACAGAGGAAAATCACCGGCAGCTTCCACACGGCGGCCAAGTTGATGGACTCGTGGAAGGCGCCTTCGTTGCTGGCCCCGTCGCCGAAGAAGCAGACCGCCACCCGGTCGTTATTTTGCAAGCGGCTGCCCAGGGCCGCGCCCACGGCCACTGGAATGGAGGAGCCAAGGATGCCCGATTCGCCCAGAATCCCAATGCTGAAGTCGGCCAAGTGCATGGAGCCGCCCTTGCCCTTGCAGATGCCAGTCTTCTTGCCCAGCAGCTCGGCCATGGCGGTCTTGACGTTGCCGCCCTTGGCGATGGGGTGCCCGTGGGAACGGTGATTGCCTGTCATCCAGTCATCGTCGCGCAGGGCCATGCAGGCACCCACGGCCACCGCTTCCTCGCCGATGTAGGAGTGGGCTGCGCCGACGATTTCGCCCCGCTCCACCAGGTTGATAACCGCCTCCTCGAAGTGCCGGATACGTAGCATTCGCCGCATCATTTCCATTAGCGCCGTTTTATCCAGCATAACCGCGCCTCCATTAGGCTTTCCGAAAGAATTGGGGGAATAATACCAGAATTTCGCAATATACGGGCGCCGGACAAGCTGGGGTAGACTCCCGGCGGCAATGGAGAGCCTGAATGCAGGTATTCCGTCGCAATACTGTAAGCTGCCGGCAACGCGGCGTTTGGGCAATTCGCGCCGGCGCATTTATAATGCGCCAATGCAGGGCTGCCGGGAGTGTCAGCGCGTTCCGGGCATCCCAGCAATCCAGATGCGTACAAGGAGGAACCGTTATGCCCATACTCCGGCGGGCCAATGCAGAAACCAGCGAAGGATACCCAGGCGTACCGCGGGCGACCCTGGTCGGCGCAGAGCAAGGCGCCCAATCTCTATGGGTCGGCCACCTGGAAATCGCTCCAGGCGCCACCGTCACCGCGCACATCCACCCCGATACCGAAGAGGCGATGGTCATCGTCGAGGGCGAGTTGGAGGCCGTATTGGGCGACGAAGTGGTCACCCTCGGCCCCGGCGACACGGTTTTGGCCCCGGCGGGGGTCAAGCACGGCTTCGTCAACCGCTCCGGGGACAAGGCGGCCTTGCTGGCGGTGTTTCCAAAAACGGAGTTCCAGCGTATTCCGGTGGAATAACGACATAATTCGTAATTGATAAAGCGGATATTGTCTATTGTCAACTCTGTGGGCAATTTGATAGACTCACACAACTACGGTCAAGGATTCCCAAGTCCGGGTACTGGACTAATCAAGACCATCCCAACGGGAGGTGAAGCATGGTCTCCACCATAGTCTCCGACGACATGTTCAGCCCTGCGGCGATTCTGGACCCCTATACCTATTTCGGGCGGATTCGGGAAGAAGACCCGGTCCATTGGAACGAACTCTACGAGTTGTGGATTGTCACCCGCCACGATGACCTGGTGTGGCTGACCCGCAATCACGAGAAGTTCTCCAGCGCGACTTTCCTCAATGACCCGCGCCCGGCCTATCCCTCCATCTATGAGTCGGACGAGGAAATCTACCGGATGGCGTGCGAGTACCAAGGGATGATGTTCATCCAGCACGACCGCCCGGCCCACCTGGATATGCGCAAGGTGGTGCACCGCTTCTTCACCCCCAAGTCCATGGAGGAGTGGCGCCCGCTGGTCATCTCCGCCACCAATCACCTGCTGGACCAAGCGGAGCAGAAGGGCAGCGTTGACCTGATGCGCGACTTGGCGGTGCCTCTGCCCCTGCTGGTTATCGCCGAGATGATGGGAGTTCCTGAAGCCGACCGCCCCTACATCCGCACGCTGGCCGAAAAGCTCCTCTTCAACAACCGCGGCGAGCCGGACCGCTACCGCACGCTGATGGAAGGCGTCAACGGAATGTTCGAGTACTGCGACCCGTTGCTGGAAGAGCGCAAGGAAAACCCCGGCGATGACTTTATATCCGTGCTGGCCAGCGGGGAGAAGGAGGGCGTGTTCAACCGGGCTCACACTCTCTCCAATACCGCATTGTTGCTGATTGCCGGCCACGAGACCACCATCAATCTCATCTGCAACGGCACCAAGGCGTTTATGGAAAACCGGGACCAGTGGGACCTATTCAGGCAGGACACGGAGAACATGAAAGTGCGGGCCTGCGAGGAAGCGTTGCGTTACGACTCGCCGGTCAAGTCGTTGCCCCGCCTGGCCAGTGAGGACGTGGAGATTCGCGGCAAGCAGATCAAGGAAAATGATCGCGTGCGCTGGGTCATCCCCTCGGCCAACCGCGACCCCGACAAGTTCGAGAACGCTGACCAGATGGACATCACCCGCTGGCCCAATCCCCACGTGGCCTTCGGCGCCGGCGTCCACCACTGCCTGGGCGCCACCATCGCCCGCGTGGAGGGACAGGAAGTCTTCAAGGCCCTAGCCGACCGCTACCCCGACCTGGAAATGGTTCCTCACGAGCCGGAGTACCAACCGACTATGGCCCTCCGCTCTATGATTCAACTGCCGATGAAGCTCAACGCCTAGCAGCGATATCCGGGACATACGGAGCAAACAAAAGGGGGCGGGCACAGTGTGCCCGCCCCCTTTTTGTTTCCGAAAAACCAAACTGGAATCGCTTTTTAGCCGGCGAGAAGTTCTTGGGGTCTTGTGACAGAACCCAATGCCGAATAGCGCAACCATACAGCCCCTATCCCCAGGAACAAACTCAGGAGGAACAAACTCAGGGTATTTAATCTACCCCAGCCGCTCGAAGGGCGTGGGCATCGGCCCCACCGGGACTTCGATGAGGGATGGGCCATCGTGGGCCAGGCACTGCTTCAGCGCAGTTTCCAGCCCCTCGGGGGTCTCGACCCGCACGCCGTTCATGCCATAGGCATCGGCCAGCTTCATAAAATCGGGATTGTGCAGGTCTGCGCCGATGGTGCGCCCAGAGAAACGGTTGCGCTGGTCCCGCAGCACGTTGCCGTAAGCGTTGTCGTTGAACACCACCACCACCGCGTTGATACCGTACTGCACCGCCGTCGCCATCTCCTGCGAGTTGTACATAAACCCGCCGTCGCCCGACAGCGCCACCACCGCCTTATCTGGCTGGGCCACCTTAGCCCCGAGGGCCGTGGGGTAGGCATAGCCTAGGTTGCCAGAATAGGAAGAGGTGATGAAAGTCCGCGGCTCATATACTGGGAAGTAGGCCCGGCTGTAGTAGCCGAGCTGCGTCATCCCGGCGATAAGGATGCCGTCGTCGGGCATGGCGGCGCGCACGGCAGCCAGGAAAGACTCCTGCGGCTCCACCGATATGCGAGCCTCCTCTCGTTGCGTGCGCTCCGCCGCTACCTCGGCGCTGCGGTCAGCACGGGCCGGTGTCAGCTTGGCAACCTCGTCCAGTAGCGCCTCCAGCGACAGCCGGGCGTCGCCGTGGATCCCGAAGGTGTTGGCGTAGTTACGGCCCAACTCTTCGTTATCGACATCAATTTGAACCACTTGCTGCCCGCCCAGCCAGAAGGGGAAGGCCAGCCGCGTGCCTACCGCCAGCACCAAGTCATGGCTGCTGTTCTCGCCGGCCACGGTGTCGTTGCGCAACCACAGCGAACCCAAAGACAGCGGATGCCGGTCGGAGATGATGCCCTTAGCTTCGGCGGTGGCGATGACCGGCATCTGAAGGCACTCGGCCAAATTCCTGACGGCATCGGAAGCGCCGGACGTTATAGTCCCCCCGCCGGCCCAGAGGAGCGGATTTTCCGCCGCCGCCAGCATACGGGCCGCCTCGGCGATGCGTCCAGCGTCGGGGGCTAACGGGCGAGGCGCTTCCGGCTCCAGCAATTCTACGTCGGCCACTTCGGCCAAAGTTTCCGGCGGAATCTCGATTTCCACCGGGCGCGGGCGGCCGTTCTTCAAGTGCTGGAAGGCCTCGTGCACCGTCTCCGGCACTTCCGCCGGGTCCAGCGCCCGGCGGGCGAACTTGGTCACCGTGCGCATGATGTCCAGTTGGTCATCAACCTCGTGGAGCATCCCCCGGTTGACTCCAATCAGGTCGCGCTCAATCTGGCCCGACACCATCATCACGGGCGACGATGCGGCATAGGCGGTATTCAGGGCAGCAGTCGCGTTAAGCAGACCGGGCCCCGGCACTACCAGCGCGGTGCCAATTCCGCCGCCGGCCCTAGAGTAACCGTCGGCCATATAAGCGGTGGCCTGCTCGTGCCGGGTTGTGATGAACCGGATGCCCGGTTCGTCGTAGAATGCGTCCATAGCGTGATAAAGTTGCACTCCTGGCAACCCGAAAACCACCCGCACGCCCTCGCGATATAGCGATCTCACCAGCGCCTGCCCGCCAGTCATTTTAGCCATCTGTTATTCCTCTTTTCCGTGGTTTGTATTTGACCGATTCCCCGCCCGACCGCAGCGCCGGGTAGTGAAGAATGAGTTTTGTCTATGCGAACTATGTCCGCCGATTGTATCACTCTACAAAGCGGCAGGCAGCCCTCGGTGTGATACAGTCAGGACAATCGCCTTTGAAATTTCAGGCAATGGATTCCCGCTACGCGGGAATGACGGGCATTAAGCCGCCTATATGCGGTTGCCTTAGGGATACAGTGCCGCCAACATCCTTGAAGCAGCGGAGGACGCGATGCCACAGGCGCTTATCATACGGCACCACGAAGCGGAAACCATGGGCAGGAACTTTCGGGCAATCCTAGAAGGCCATGAGTTCGGGTTAATCGAATGCAACATCTTCGAGTCCGCTCCCGGGTACGACCGTTTCGACGCGCCCCCACCGGACGAAGTTGACCTGATTATGGCCCTCGGTGGGCCCATGTCGGTAAACGACGGCCTGCCGGCCCTGCACCAGGAACGGGTATACCTGGCACAGGCGATGGAGGCTGACAAACCCGTGTTCGGCGTCTGCCTCGGGGCGCAGATGATGTCTACAGCCCTAGGCGGCACGGTGGAGCCTAGCGGCGGCTACCAGTTTGGGCTGCGCAAGATTCACGTCACCGCCGAGGGCGATGGCGATCCTGTCTTTCGTCACATCGCCACGCCCTTGGTTCCCACCCTGCATGGCGAATGCTTCACCATACCCCACGGCGCAACCAAGCTCGCCGAGGGCGACATACTGCTCCGCGACGGACGCTACCGCCGCATAAATATGGCCTTCCGGTACGGCGCGTCTTATGCCTTCCAGTTTGAGCCGCAGCTTACGCTAGACGAGCTCCAGGTGTGGAACCGGGTTTTCGCGGGCGATTATGAACTCATGGGCGAGGCTTTTAGCCCCCAGGAAGAATCCTCCCGCAATCTGCGGGAGTTCGCCAAGCTCGCGCCCGAACATCAGCGCCAGATGAGCGCCCTGCTGGAATCGTTTCTATTCAACGCAAACCTGGCTTAGCAAACCCTTTCCCTTCATTTCCCGCATCGGGCAGCAATGGCGGCAAAGCGTCAGACATCCCACCGTTCTGTCTTTCAGTTTGGATTTATTATATTACGTAATTCGACGAATTATTAAGTAATTTCGTAATTTTGTGCTTCTCTTTTCATTATTGACATTCCCTAACGAGCGTAACTACAATTCGCCATCTCAGAATCACGGAGGCATCACTAACTGCCCAAAGGCAAGTATTCCGATCAAATTTTCGGAGGGTTCCAATGAAAAAACTGGTTGGATTACCCCTGATTTTGATTTTGTCCCCGCTATTGGCCATGGCGTTGGCCGCTTGCGGCAGCGCGGCCGAGGCTCCAACGGATGCCCCGGCTCCCACTGCTTCGCCAACGTCCACCCCTGTGCCGACAGACCCGCCAATCCAGCCGCCGTCCGGCCAATCCGCCATGTCCGGGGATGCGGCGCTGATGGAATATGCCGCCAGGGTAGCGGGCGGGCCGGGCGCCATCTACGTCGGCGACCTGAGCCAGTTGGAAGGTCCAGCCTCCGACCCGGGTCTAGGCGGCATTAACACCAACGGAGAACCGGACGGCAGCGTTCCTCTGGAATCCCTGGAACGCCATATCTGGATTTACGAATCCCCTTACTATCAGGATTTGCTGGAAAAGGCGAAGCTGCTGGACCCTACTCCGCTGACCACTACCGGCGAGAAGTACGAGTTCCAATATGCTTGCACCAACCGCGCGCTTCTGCCTTGCCAGTTGATGGAGCATTATCTGATTCCCAATCTGGCGAAGCGCACCAACGACCAACTGATAATCAACCTGACATCCTTCCCAGAGCTGGGAATCTCTGGCGCCGATAATATGACCCTGATACGAGACGGCACGCTGGACATAGCCGAAATCTACACCGGCTATGTTGCCGGCGAAGTTCCGGCGCTGGAAATCCAGAGCCTGTGGGGTATGTTCAAGGACCACAAGGCCCAGTATGACGCCACCACCGTCCTGACTCCCGACCTGGAGCGGATGATTGCGGAAGAGAGCGGAGGCTCGCCCATAATCACTCACAACTGGTATGTGGGGATTGACCAGTTCTTCTTCTGTAGTGAGGCGCTGACGACCCCCGAGGACTTTGAGGGCAAGAAAACTCGTAGCCACGGCGCAGCCATCTCGGACTGGATTGAGGGTATGGGCGCTGAAGCGCAGTTCGTGGCCTTCGCCGAAGTGTATACCGCTCTGGAGCGCGGCATCCTCGACTGCGGCGTTACCGGCGCAGACCCGGCTTACGGCCAGCGCTGGTACGAGGTAACCACCCACATGAACGGCTTCCTGGTTAGCCTGTTCAACGACAACGTGGTGATGAACATCAGCAACTTCAACAAGCTGCCCGCCGACCTTCAGGCCATTCTGCTGGAAGAAGGCGCCAAACACGAACTGGAGGCCCTGCGCCTGGCCGCGATACAGAACGAAGTCGGTATCAAGAAGAACGAACTGGCGGGGCTAACCAAAGTGCTGTTCTCCGATGAGCTCCAGGCTCTCAGCGATATGGCCGTGCTGAACAATGTCGTCCCCGGTTGGATCAACCGAGTGGGCGATATGAATGACCCCATCTTCGACATATTCAACGAGAAGATTACCCCCATTGTCGGTATCCGCATCGAAGAGGACGGCACGGTGGTCAAAGTTAACTAGCCGCGCCGTTGCCAGGGAAACAACCGGCTCTGCGGCTCGTGCAGGCTAAAAGCTCAAAGGCCCCGGTGGCTCGCATCGGGGTCTTCCTTTGTCCCATCAACCGGGAGGCTGTCCGAGGCAGTCGCATTTCAACCGTAAGTCCGTTTCGCGCCCGTCATTCCCGCTCTAGTTTCCCGAGGATGCCTTTCTTTCGCCGGAATGACGAATAAGGGGCGGGAATACCGAAATGAGACTCATCCGGATACGATAGCCTGGGAGTAAGCCCGCCGCGCGTATACCCGGCGGGGGGATTGTGGGATACTATTTAGAGACAGGACAGGATTGGAACTACCGGGGCACCTGCTTCTATGCGGCGGAAGCCTTATTTTAGACCCAGGGTGTATCTATATGAGCGCTAATTCAGAGACGGAACGTACAGGAGTACTGATTGCAATAGACTGGGAGAATATACGGCGCGGGGCCCAGATGTATCAGCAGACGATTACGCCGCGGGAATTGTGCGATGCCATGAAGGGCGTGGGAGAAGTGTTCGGAGCGATTCGCGGCGGCAAGGCCTTTGGCGACTGGAGCCTGCGCCGGGAGGATGGCGCTTCCTTCAGCATGGCCGGCATCGAACCGTATAACGCTCCTCGAACCATGGCCGGCAAAGACCGCACCGACCCGTCCATTATCCTCGAGGTTTATGACTGGATTCGAGACCGCGACGACTGCCGGTACATAATTCTAGGTTCTGGCGATTCGGACTATCAGGCCCTGGTCGACCGGGCCAAGAACAACGAGCGCCGCATAATAATCTGCGCCTTCAGCCAATCGGTGGCCCGCGATATGCTGGCTGTCGCTCCTCTCTTTCCTTTGGAAGCGGAGCTGGGCTTCAGTTTGCCTGAGCATGGAGCCCTTCCAGGATCGACGGAAAGCCATCAGCAGCCGCAGGATATTCTGCAAACCTTCGTCCGTCAGATGGACCGTCTTGAAGGCTCTCTCAACTTCGTTGGTTATAACAAGCTCTGTACTCAGTGGATGCTGGATTGGGGCATTGCTTTCACCGAATACGAGTGCTACCGGCTGGTTGACCAGTGGCTGTATGACGAGATTATTGAGCGCCACGATGTGGTGAACCCTAACAATCCGTCTTTTCCCACCTCGGCGATACGCCTGATTCGCTCCAATGACCATGTGCGAGACCTGCTGGGCTTCGGCGGCGCTAGGGTCAGCAACACGTTAGCGCTTTAACCGTTCAAGAATCTCCAAAGGCCCGTAATGCCGTAGGGAGTCGGTGTGCAGGATGTTGAACCCATACTGAAAGTCCGAGGTCTGGTAAAGGATTTCGGAGGACTCCGGGCAGTGGATCACTGCACGCTGGACGTCTATCCAGGCCGAATTACCGGACTTATCGGACCCAACGGCGCCGGAAAGACAACGCTGTTTAATTTGATTTCCGGGGCGATTAAGCCCACTAGCGGACAAATTTTCTTC
This sequence comes from Dehalococcoidia bacterium, assembly GCA_965199995.1. Taxonomy (GTDB): domain Bacteria; phylum Chloroflexota; class Dehalococcoidia; order Lucifugimonadales; family UBA3495; genus VXOI01. The sequence continues at coordinate 2,175,683 of OZ241328.1, forward strand.
AATGGCGCCAGTATCGGAGGCATGGCCATGCACCAGACTTTCGCTCTTGGTTTGGTGCGGACTTTCCAGATTCCCCGGGAAATGAAGCGAATGACCGTGCTGGAGAACCTGATGCTGGTGCCGTCTGGTCAGGCGGGAGAGCGCATCTGGTCCTCTTGGTTCACTCCCTGGCGCGTGGAGCGTCAAGAGCGGGACATCCAGGCCCGCGCCCTAGAAGTGCTGGAGTTCGTCAAGCTTTCGCCCTTGGCCGACGAGCTGGCCGGCAACATCTCCACCGGCCAGAAGAAGCTTCTGGAGCTGGCCCGCACCCTTATGAGCAATCCAAGCCTGGTGCTGCTAGACGAGCCCACTGCCGGCGTCAACCGCACACTGATGACCCAGTTATCCCTCAGCATCCACCTAGCCAGCGTTGAGCGGGGCGTCACCTTTCTGATTATTGACCACGATATGGACGTGCTGATGAACCTGTGCGACCCGGTCATCGTCATGGCCAACGGCGCGGTCATCTCCCAAGGCACGCCCCGGGAAGTGCAGTCCGACCCGCAGGTCATAGAAGCCTACCTCGGAGGCCGCAAGCTTGACGTTGCTTGAGGCAACCGGCGTCACGGCCGGATATGGCGAGACCGCTATTCTTCACGGGGTATCCATTACTGTAAAGAAAGGCGAGATTGTCACTATCATCGGCCCTAACGGTTGTGGCAAGTCCACGCTTATGAAGACCCTGGCCGGGCTGGTAAAGGTCCGGTCAGGGAAGATTTCCTTCAACGGGGAAGACATCTCCGGAGCGCCTCCGGAGCAGGTGGTAGGCAAGGGGCTGTGCTACGTGCCGCAGTCGGCCAATATATTCGCCTCCCTCAGCATCCGAGAGAACCTGGAAATGGGCGCTTTCCTGCGGCGGGATGACTATCGGGGCCGCATCAACGAAATGTTCGACCTGTTTCCCGACCTGGCGCAGGCTCCCGGGCGAAAGGCCCAAACCCTGTCTGGCGGGCAACGGCAGATGCTGGCTATCGCCCGCGCCCTCATGCTAGACCCTTCACTGCTGCTCCTGGACGAACCCTCGGCCGGGCTGTCCCCGGCCATGTTCAGTTTAGTGTTCGAGCGCATCGTTGGCATCAACGCAACGGGGGTCGCCCTTCTGCTGGTGGAGCACAACGCGCGGGAAGCGTTACAGATGTCCCATCGCGGATATGTGCTGGTCAGCGGCGAAAACCGGCTGGAGGACACCGGCCCCGAACTCCTCAACAACCCCGAAATTTCCCGCCTGTACCTGGGCGGAAGATAGGCTTGAAGCAGGTGAAGCGACGCTAATGCAGGTGTGCCGGGCATGAGAGACCTGTCTCGGGAGATCCTTCGCATACTGCCGCGCCCGCCCCGGTGGTGGACGGCCCTGCACACCACTGCGGCCATCGTTATCATCATTCTCGTGCTGGGAATCCTGCCCGTCTTCAAGATGGGGCTGGTGGTCAACGGCGTCTTCCTGGGCGGAATCATCGCCTTGGGGGCCATCGGACTGTCGCTGGTTTTCGGTATATTGAAATTCGCCAACGTGGCCCACGGCGACTATATGATTACCGGGGCCTACGTGACCTTCTTCTTCGTAGACAGCTTCCTGCCCTTGCTGGGAATTGAGGGGCAAGGTCTAGGGCCTTTCGCCTTTGGCTATCCGCTGCTGATTGCGCTGCCTTTCGGCGCAATGGCCGGCGCGCTGGCGGCCATTGCGCTAGACAGCCTGGTATACCGTCGGCTGCGCCAACGGGGAGCCAGCGCCGCCGTGCTGGCCATGACCTCGCTGGGGCTGGCCATTGCCCTTCGCGGGCTGATTCAAATCATCTGGGGCACCCAGGCGCTGAGTTATCCCCGCGAGTCGCGCCAGGTTTTTCATCTGCCGCTGGACGTGCGAATTCCTCCCGACAGCGTTTTCATCGCCCTGTTCGCCATACTTTTGGTCGCGCTGGTATATCTGCTGCTCACGCGAACTCGGATAGGCAAAGCTATGCGGGCCACCGCCGACAACCCGGACCTCGCGCTGGTCTCCGGCATCAATACCCAACGGGTCATCTGGACCACTTGGGCTATCGGCGGGGGGTTAGCGGCCATCGCCGGCGTGCTGCTGGCAGTGTCGCAAGCTCAGTTAATACCAATTATGGGCTGGAAGTTCCTGATACCGCTCTTCGCGGCAGTAATTCTGGGCGGCATCGGCAACCCTTACGGCGCTCTGGCAGGAGCTTTCATCATCGGGATTACGATGGAGGTTTCGACCCAGTGGATTAACCCCAGCTACAAACCGGCCGTGGCCTTTGCCATTATGATCGGAATGCTTCTGGCCAGGCCGCGCGGATTGTTTGGCGGCTCCGGCTCGAGCTAGTACGGAGCCGCTGCCGAGGGCATCGCTATGGAAATTGCGGGCGCGCTGGATTACGCCGTTGGCTTCGTTGTCATGGCGGGCATATATTCGGTATTGGCTCTGGGCCTCAACGTACACTGGGGCTTTACGGGGCTCTTCAACATCGGCATCGCCGGATTCTTCGCCCTCGGCGCCTACACCTCCGCGCTGCTGACCGGCCCTCCGCCCCAGGGACAGTTCGAAGACTACGTGTTCGGCGGGGACTGGGCCCAAGCCGCCGGCCTGTCGCTGGGTATTGACCTGTGGTTCTTCTTCGGCATTGCTGCGGCGATGGTGGTCTGCGCGGCGGTTGCGCTGGTAATCGGCTACGTCACCCTGCGGCTCAACGAGGACTATCTGGCAATCGCCACTCTGGGGATCGCCGAGAGCGTCCGGCTGTTCTTTCTCAACGAGAAATGGGCCGCCAATGGCTCCCGCGGCCTGTACAACATCCCCCAGTTCATGGAGGGTTGGATCGCCTCCGACAAGTACGACTACCTGTATGTCGTGGTGGTGCTTGGAGCACTGGCGATTTTATTCCTCGCCGTCCACCAAGCCGTGCGCTCGCCATGGGGCCGAGTACTGCGGGCGATACGCGAGGACGAGCTGACGGCGGAGGCCAGCGGCAAGGACGTGTCCAAATTCAAGCTGCAAGCCTTCATCCTAGGCGCAGTGATAATGGGCATCGGAGGCGCGCTTTACGCCCATAACATCCGGTTCCTCTCGCCCCAAACCTTCGACCCGCTGCTGGCGACCTTCATCATCTGGGCGATGCTGATGGTGGGAGGGTCAGGCAACAACGCGGGAGCAGTGCTGGGGGCGTTCGTAGTTTGGGGCATCTGGACTGGAACCCAATTTCTGCCGGGCGTTTTCAAAGACCCCAACTTCCGATTCTTCATGATTGGCGCGCTCATCGTCGGAGGGATGCTGCTACGGCCCGGCGGCATCCTGGGCGAATCCCGTCGCATCTCTCGCGCCGCCAGCCAGCGCCCGGCGGACACCGCCGAAAACGGTTGACGCGAAGCCTTCGCAAAGTTCAATACTCACTGAGGGGAGAGAACCGGAAAGGACAACCCGCTATGGGTTGCCCTTCTTGCTGTCCTTCGGCGGCGGTTAGGGGCCGGAGGCGTTACGGAGTTATATACTCGCCGGTGCTGACGATTTCGCCGCCTTCTACCTTCCAAATTTCGATGCTTCCAAAGACATCGCCATTATCGTCTAGGTCTACGTTGCCGGCGGTGCCTTCGTAATTGATGTCCTTCCCTTCCGCTATCAGTTGCATGGCGCGGGCGATGCCTTCGCGTCCGGGGCCGACCAACTCTCCGGGAGAGTTGGCTACGTCTCGCATCGCATCGCGAATTGCCGCGGCGTCGGTGGTCGTGCCGGCCTTGGCCGCCGCCAGCGCAATCAGTACCGCCGCATCGTAGTGTTCGCCCATAAAGGGATGGGTCGGAGCAAAACCGTAGGCTGCGGTGTATGCCGATTCAAAAGCGTTCTTCTCTGCCCGGTCGGGCCCGCCCGGTACGGTTCCCACGGTGCCTTCCAACTCATCCCAGGCGTCAATGGCCTCAATCCACTCCGGCCCTTTTACAGCGTCTACGAACAGGAAGGTGTTCGCGTATCCGCCTTCCAGCGCCTCTCGGACGTAGACCTGGGCCTGACCGGTGTAGCTGATGGTTACCAGCACATCCGGGTCGCCTTCAGTGGCCCTTGCCAGTTCGGAAGTATATGTGGGTTGGGTGTCTTCGTGGGGCACCCGGTTCAAAACCCGGCCGCCCAGCTCGGTATAGGTCTTCTCGAATTGGTCCGTCAGCCCTTCGCCATAGGCATTGTTTACGTACATCACGCCAGCAGTCTCATAGCCTTCCCGCATAGCCAGCTCGGCCAGAACGACACCCTGGGCGGCATCGGAAACCGCCGTGCGGAAAACGAAATCGTCGTCGTCCAGAATCGTGATGGCCGGGGCGGTAGACGCGCCGCTTATCAAAATCCGCCCGTTGGGGACTACCACCGCTTCGGCGGCGGCGATGCTCACGCCGCTGGAGAGCGCCCCAACGATGGCCACAGCGTTTTCCACGTCTACCAAGGCCCGGGCGGCATCCACGCCCTGCACCGGGTTGACCCCCGTATCTCGACTGATGATAACCATGGACGCGCCCTGAATGCCGCCGGCGGCGTTCACATGGTCGGCGGCCAGCGCGACGCTGTTGCGCAACGGCGGCCCGAATTCGGCCAACGATCCCGTAAAGGCGTTGAGGTTCCCTACTACCAAGGGAGGCAACTGCTCCATCATCACTTCTTCGGTGACAATCTTGGTAACCTCAACAGGGACTTCCTCGGTCACCACCTTCTCTTCGGTGATTATTTTGGTGACTTCTACCTCTTCTCTAACCACCACTGTTTGCGGCACTTCTTGAGGCACTATCACGGTTACGGGGACTTCTCGGGTTTCCGAGTTGTCGCAAGCCACCGCCAGAGACAAGGCCAAAAGCATCAAAAGAAAGGGCGCAAACGCTCTCATTTGCATAAATCGGGACACTTTACCACCTCCAAGATAATCTTTGTGGGGAATCGCATAACAAGTATACAGGCAGGACGCCGGGGAAAGGCGCATTAGTCATCTCATCCCAGGAGATAAATTGCCAACTACCTTCACTCGCACCAGGGTAGCGTTACTGGGAACGTATGCCAGCGGCACCTCGTCTATCTCCACTATTTCCACCGAGGCCGGTTCGGCTCCGGCGGCAACGGCCCGCTCTACGGCGGCGGCGGAACAGTCGGCGATAGCATCCTCCCTCCCGGACTGTTCCAGCGAGTAGACTCGCTCCACCTGCCCGCCGACCTGAGCGATGGCCGCGCCGATGGCGTTGGCTACGTCGGCGTGGGCCGGCCGCAGCACGGCGGACGCCCCGGCCAGCTCGTCGGACAGCAGAATATTGCCCCCGCCCACCAACACCACCGGAACGTCCCCAGCGTTCAGCTTCACCCGGTCTATGGCTGTTTCCACCCGCCTTTGTATCTCCGCCATAGCCGCCTCCGCCAAGGGACGCTCCAGCCGATCCACCATGCCAGGATCGCCAACCATGGCGCGGCCATAAGCGACGGCCAAATCTGTAGTGGTCAGCGTATTACCACCGAAGACCAACGCCTGCTCCGTCAGACGATAGCCCACGCTCTCCGGGCCGATGCTCAAGCCCTCGCCCTGCTGCAGCACGATGCTGCCCCCGCCCAACGGTATGGACACCATATCGGGCATCCGAAAATTGGTGCGGACACCGGCGAGCTGGATAGCGACCGCCGCCTCTCGCGGGAATCCCTTGACCAGCGCACCCACGTCGGTGGAAGTGCCGCCCACGTCCACCACGATGCCGTCGCGCACCCCGGACAGCCAAGCGGCCCCGCGCATACTGTTGGTGGGGCCGGAAGAGATGGTCAGCACGGGGAAGCGGACAGCGAACTCCGTATCCATCAGCGTGCCGTCGTTCTGGCTCATAAAGAGGGGGGCATCGATGCCCAGCGTCTTTAAGGCCTCTTCTATGCCGCGGACGGTGCGGGCGGCCATATCGCCCAGGCAGGCGTTGAGAACGGCGGCGTTTTCCCGTTCCAGCAGTCCCATGCGCCCGTTCTCGTGGGACAGGCACAGCCGCATTTCCGGGGCTTCTTCCCGAACAAGCGCCGCCGCCTCTATCTCATGCGCCGGATTAACCAGCGAGAACACGCCGGAAAGGGCGATGGCCTGCACCCCTTCTGTCCGCAAATGGCGAACTGCCCTTCTCAGCTCCTCGCGGTCTAGGGGCGAAATCTCCCGCCCATCGAACTCATGCCCGCCGCGCGTCATGCTGGTGAAGCCGCCGACGGCTTCCTTCAGCTCGGACGGCCAATCCACCAGCGGCGGCAGCAACTGCGTCGCCGGTAGAGCCAGCCGAATTACCGCAGTAAGCGACAGGTTGCGCCGTTCCAGCAAGGCGTTGGTGAAGTGAGTCGTCCCGACCATTACGGCGTCCGCCTGCCCGGCGCGAGGGTCTTGCGCCAGCAGCTCGGTCACGCCAGCGACGATGCCGGAAGTGACGTCGGCGGTGGTGGGAGACTTGGCCACTCCCAATAGCTGCAGCCCGTCCATCAGAACGGCATCGGTGTTAGTCCCGCCAACGTCAACGCCAATGAACATGAAGCCCGTCGCCGCTAACGCTAAACGGTGAGGGGAGTGTAGCCGGTATCGTAGCCAAAGGCCCTGGGCCCGACCACGGCCAGACCCTCAGGGGTGGCCCACAGCGCGGGCGCCGGGAATCCGAGGATGGTGACCCGCAGACCATAGCGCATCAGCTCAGTGGTTACCGGCTCGCCTCCATCCGTAGCCACGGCGCAGATAAGGTCGGGTACGGTGCAGACAGTCTCGCCATTGCGTTTAGCGATTAGATTTTCGTTCTGGAACTCGATGAACATTTGCTCCCCGGAGTAATCATCCAAACCCTCGATGGTGAGCGTACCCCGGGCGAAACCGACGGTAGTCCGCCGCTCCAGGCCGGTCACTTTGCCGCCGAAGAGAAGACGGCCGGGGCAAACATCAAGGATCGCATCCAACGGGTTCCGCCCGGCGGCGCGCGCTTCCATCACGGCATCCCCCAGCTTGCGGGCAAGGGACAAGGTGTGGGGGACGGCGGTGCGGCGCACCTGCTCGGCGCTCATCGGGGCCACGGCGTAACAAGCGACGCAGCCCATCTGCACCGTCAGCGAGCGGGCCAGCCGCTCGGCCCATACTGGGCTGATGGTCTCCCGGATGACCACCGAATTTCCCTTTTCGTCGGCGATGGCCATAGGACAGCACGGCACTCCGTAGACGAAGAAGGTTTTCATCTGAAACTCGGGAAAGGCCCGGCCCATGCCATCAGCGTCCACCACCGGAAGCCCGGCCATGGCCGCCGGAATCAGCGGCTCCACCGAATTGCTGCCGCCGATTTCATTGGATATAAGCGCAGTAGCTTTCTCGCCAGTAAAATCCTCAAGGGCGCGAAGAGCGTGATAGGACTGAAGGTCGCGCACCTTTTCGATACCGACGGTGGGCGCGCCAATGCCGCCGACGCACACTACGCGGGCGTCTTCGGGCAGTTCCTCCGGGGCCAGCACGGTAACCGGACCCCACTGCCGTAGGGCCTCCCGCGCCCGCAACCGGCCGATGTACGGATTTCCGCCGCCGCCGGTACCGAGAATCCCGGCGCCGACGGCGATGGCGTCCAGTGCGTCCTCCGTCGCTTGCCACAAACCTTCGTCTCGCTAGTCGCCGGCCACGGCAACCCGCTCTTCCAGGGGGCGGGGGAACTGGTTGCCGAACAGTCCCTTCTCCGGGTGGCGCTCCCATTGTTCCTTGGGCAGCTCGTAGTATACTTCAATCTCATTGTCGTCGGGATCCAGCAAGTAGACGCCCATGGAAATGCCGTGGTCGCCCATGCGGACAATTCGGACGTCGTTCTCCTTGAGACGGCCGTACAGCTCCTGCAAGTCCTCGAAGGTCTCCATCTGCCAGGCCATGTGCGCTTGGCCTATGATGGAATGATCCGGCCCTTCAGCGTCCATCCCAATGGCGCGGATTGCCAGCTCGTGGGACTTTTCGGTGTTGGCCGACATGAACACCGTTCCCCCGGGGCTGCGCTCCATAACGGTCAGACCCATAACGCGGGTATAGAAGTCCACGGAGCGGTCAATATCCCGCACTCGCATTACCAGATGTCCCAATCCTTTCGGCGTATATGACATATCGCTTCCTCCTTTAGTACGTTTGGTTTTTCCAGATTTCCGGGCTGGAATCAAGGCAATCATCCCATCACAAAAATTCCAGTGCAGACTATGTACGTCCGCCGTATGCCAAATTCTCCGTGTCGCGGATGCAGTCGGCGGTTTCCCGTATGCGGCGCTCCGTGTCCAGCCCGCACATCCCGTTGCAGAAGCAAGTTCCGTACAGGTAACTGATGCGGGTGAAGTAGCGGCCTACTAGGGTTTCAAAGTCAGCGGATTCTCTGGCCAGCGCCAGCAGCCCCTCGGTAGTCGCTGCTTGAGCATATTCCGCTGGAATTCCGGCCGGTTCTGGGCGAAGTAGGCTGCCGACCCGGCCCAAGCGGAAAATATGGAGTTCATAAAATCCGGGGAACGCCCCATCATCCCGCAACTAGCCCAAGCCCAGCGGGTCATCATTTCCCGCCGCCGCACCAGGTCATCTATAGTCCTGGGAATGAGGAAGGACAGCCCGACAGGCTCGCCGGTAGAGGGAGAGGCGAAGGTCATCTCCTCGCGCAGGGCCGGGTCGTGCTGCATATCGTAGAGAGCGGCCACCGACCGGACGCCGTTGTGCAAGGAGGGATGGGTGGTTACGTCCTTAACTCGCTCCCTGTTCAACCACACATCCCGGGGGCGTTCCTTGGGGCCGGTGATGTATTCCTGTCCGGTGCGAGCCGGCATCGCTCCTCACCCCGCCAGATAGTTGGGCCAACAGTTATCTATGATATACCATGACCGCTCAAGCATAGGCCCAGGGCAAAGGCCGGTCAAGGGGGATGCGTACTGCCGGTTGCTTCGCTGTTATCCAGTTTCTTGGCCTTGATATATGCCGCGCCCGTATCTTGGGCAGAGTAACTTGCGCCTTTAATGAGCCGCTGTCCGTCCGGTGCCGCCGGGCTCTCGCGCCTTGACACCCGATAGGGAGGTGTCTACGCTAATGCCCGCCTAGCATTAGAAAAATGGATATTGCGAGGGGCTTATGAAGTACGACGTGATCATCGTTGGCGGTGGGGCGGCCGGTTCAGTCCTGGCAGGCCGGCTGTCCGAAGATCCCAACCGCTCCGTGCTGGTATTGGAGGCCGGCAAGGACTACCCCGAATTTGACCTCATTCCCGACGATGTCAAATACGGCCACACTCGCTTCGCCGAGTCCCCGGATTCGGAGCATAACTGGGCACTGAGGGGCATGGCCACCGAAGAGCAGGGCGAGATTCACGTCGCACAAGGAAAGGTCATTGGCGGTGGGTCGTCCATCAACGGCCAGGCAATGCAGCGGGGTATGCCCGATGATTACGACAACTGGGCCAGTCTGGGCAACGATGAGTGGGCCTACGAAAAAGTGCTGCCCTTCTTCCGCAAGATGGAAAACGACCTAGACATCCAAGACGACTTTCACGGCACCGATGGCCCCATGCCGATCCGTCGCCGTCAGTCCAACCCCGCGCCTCCCATTCAGCGGGCCTTCCGAGAGGCGTGCGTCAGTGAGGGTTTCGCCTTTGTTGAGGATACCAACGGGGTAAACGCCGCTGGGGTTGGCGTGTCTCCTACCAACAACCTGGGCGGCGTCAGAGTTAGCTCCGCCATCGCCTATCTCAGCCAGGTGCGCCACCGTCTCAACCTGACGGTGCGGGGGCAGGTTCACGTCCGCCGCATACTCTTCGACGGAGACCAGGCCATCGGCGTGGAAGCCGAAAGCGGGGGCGAGATTTTCACCGTCGAAGCAGAAAAAGTCGTTCTTAGCTCAGGCGCCCTCCGGTCGCCGCAGCTTCTGATGCTTTCGGGTGTCGGCCCCAGGGAACACCTCGAGGAAATGGGCATCCCCGTCGTCCAGGACCTTCCCGGCGTGGGACAGAGTTTGTGGAATCACTTGAGCGTCCACATCAACTTCAAGGTAAAGGATGGCGTGGAAGTGCCCGCCGACCTCGATGCTCCCCACTACCGGCTCATATTCACGGCCCCCGACTCGGAGCTGGAAAACGACCTGGTGCTGTCCACGGTCAACGTCGTTGACGAGCGAGAGGAGCGCGTGGGCGGCGTCAGGACGCAGTACCGCACCGGCGAAGTTCCTCCGGAACGGGCCGGCCGAATCTCTTGCACCCTAGGCGTGCCGCGGGGGTCAGGATATGTGCGACTGTCATCGGCAGATCCCACGGTTCAGCCCAACTTCAACTACCGCTACTTGCAACACCCCGAAGATTTGCGCCGCGTGCGGGAGGGCGTGCGCTTCGGCGCCAGGCTGCTGGAATCCGTGGCATACCGCGACGTGGTTGACTACCGCATTACGCCAACCGATGAAGTTCTGTCTGACGACGATGCCCTGAACCTCTATATGCGTCAGACCATCGGCACTGCCCGCCACGTATCCGGCACCTGCCGCATGGGGCCGGACTCAGACCCAACGACGGTGGTGGACCAGTACTGCCGCGTCAAGGGAATGCGGAATCTGTGGGTGGCCGATGCCTCCGTGGTGCCACAGCTTCTCCGCGGCGGCGGTCTTCATCCCACCGTCATAATGATCGGCGAGCGCGTGGTTGACTGGATTGCGGCGGGCTAGTTCCACCGCTGCATCCAGCGAAGTTAGGCAGGCGGACGGGGAATCGCATCCGCGGGAATCCGCGGAAATGCCATCCGCGGAAATGCCATCCGGTGGTATGTCAGAATCCCTGCCAGCCGGGCAGAGCGGCCGCCTGCCGGACCCAGCTCGCAACCAGATCCTCGTCAATCTCGCCATCCTCGTATATGTGGTAGTAGCGGGTGTCCTTGTCCTTCGACGCTACGGGGGGAAGAGGACTCAGCGACGCCCCATTGAGAAAAGTCACTTTCACATACCGGGTAAAGACATGGTAACTGAGGAACCATCCCTGGCCCTCGATGCCGTAAAAGGGCGAGTTCCATCTCACGGCCTTGCGCACGTCGGGCGCGGTGCGCACGATAAGGTCGTCCAGCTTCCGCCCGGCGGCCCTTTTCCAGCCGGGCATAGCCGCGATGTAAGCCTGCACTGGCGCGTCCCCGTCGGCTTTCGCTATCTGTGGGTTGCTCCCGGAAAGAAGAAACACGTCTCCTTCGGCCTGCATGGGAGCATTCTTTAACTTCGCGGAAGGCTTACGGGCCATGCCCCTGCTCCAATTCGTCTGGGGGGATCTGCCGGAGGAGCGGGAAAGATAGTCTGAGCGTAGTGGGCCGTGTGGGGATCGAACCCACGACACCCGGATTAAAAGTCCGGTGCTCTGCCTTGCTGAGCTAACGGCCCATGGAATAGCCTAGAAGGCTACTATCCATTGTAGCACAGGCGCGCCGAATCCCGTCCGGTGCAGGGCATTGCATCTGGCCGGCATAATACCCGTCATTCCTGCGAAAGCGGGAATCCAAACCGCTGGGATGCCTGACTTGGGAACTTGCCGACGGATGTGGTTTGTGGATTCCCGCTTTCGAGGGGATGACGGGGATGCGGGGGGAATGCCGGGGTGGACGCCGGCGGGGATGCCTCACCCGTTCTCGGGGCGATTGCCCTGCCGTCCGGTATCCGCGCCCTGTTATTTCCGGTTCCGCTGTGATAGTTTTACGGTGATAAACGGCAAGTTTTCAGGAGGTTGAATATGGGATTCACTCCTAGTTATCTGGGACACGTCAACATTTATGTTCGCAATGCCAAGGACGCCCGCGACTGGTATGAGTCCGTTCTGGGCCTGCACACCTACGACTTCATGGAAGGGCGCGCCGCTTTTATGTCTGCAGACCTGAACCAGTCCCACGAAATTGCGCTGATGGAAGTAGGCGAGAACGCCGAAGGCCCTCGCGCCGGACAGGTGGGGCTGAATCACATGGCTTGGCGCATGGCCAGTCTCGACGATTTAGCTGACTTCTACAACAACCTCAAGGAAAAGAACGTGCCTATCATGCGCGTCTCCGACCACGGGCTGTCGCTGGGCATATACATCAAAGACCCCGACGGCAACGGCATCGAGGTCTACTACGAGGCCCCGCGGCACGAGTGGCACCGGCAAGACAACCTGTTTATGAGCGGCGAACGGCCCCAAGGCAATTTTCCCGGCCCATGGGAAGCCGACCTTATGCCCGATGGCGCCGCCGCCGCTTAACGCGGCTAACCGCCCACTCCTTTTGGCGGCATACCCGCCGCTCAGGCGCTCGCCTTCCCGCTCGAATGCGGGAATTCCATTGGCGTGGAGGACAGAGAAGTCCGGAAACGGCTCAGGGGCGCAAAGTATGCGCCCCTGAGCCGTTCGCGTACCCTTATACACCCGTCTACTGCACCACGGCAATCGCCTCGATTTCAATCAGCATATCGGGGTCTACCAAGCGGCTGACTTCCACCAACGTGCTGGCGGGATACTCCGGCTTAAAGAACTCCGAGCGCACTTCGTGGATTGCGGAGAAGTGTTCCGCCAGATTGGTAACGAACACTGTTACCTTCACCACATCGTCCATCGTCGCGCCGCCCTCGGTCAGCACCGCTTGCAGGTTCTCCAGAGTCTTGCGGGTCTGGGCGCGAATATCGCCCCGGCCCACCAGTTGTCCGTCCACACCCCGGGCCACCTGGCCTGACGCGAATACCATCCGCCCTGCGGCGACCGCGATACCCTGCGACATAATGCCTGCCGGTCGCGCCACGGCGTCGCTTATCAGAACTTCCTTGGCCATGATTTTTACCTCACCTTGACCCTCTCCCGGAAAGAGAGGGAATTTTCGCCAACCCCTTCGCCGGATGTAAGCGCCCGGAGGACTACTTCCATTCGGCGTCGAGCGGCCAGACGTTGACGCTGCCCCGGGCCGCGCCTACGCGGTCACCCTCAGCGCGGTTCGGCCCGATAACCTCGATGGCCTTCTTGTAATGCTCGGTCTGAATGTGGTGGTTAAAGGCGTCCTCGTCCACGTAAATCTCGTAGACCCAGAGCAGGTTATGGTCGCCGGCGTCTTGGATTACGTCGAACCGCAGGCACCCCGGCTCGGTTTCCGCCGCCGCCCGCGCATTAGGCACCAGCGCCTCCAGCACCTGCTCCTTGGCGCCCTCTTTAATCTGTATCGGAGCGATGATTACATACATGGCAACTCTCCTTCGTATATCCTCACCCCAACCTTTCTTCGATCCGGTAAGGGCATTGGGAACAACGTATCCGCCGACAACAAGGGGCTACTTCCACTCGGCATCGGTAGGCCAGACGTTGGAACTGCCCCGGGCCGCCCCTTGAATGCCTTCAACGCGGATGTCGGCGGTGGCGTCGCGGAACTTGATGAAGTGCGGCGCCTGGGTGTGGGCCTGGAAGGCGGCCTCGTCGTCATACACCTCATAGAGCCAGATGCGGTTCTCGTCCTCGGCGTCCTGGATTACGTCGAAGCGGCGGCAGCCCGGCTCGTCGTTCACCGAGCCTTTGGCATCTTCGATGATGGCTTCCATGAACTGTTCCTTGCAACCCGGCTTTATCTGGATGGGCGCGATAATTACGTACATTCTTGGAACTCCTTGCCGACAGTAGAATGGTTTGCCTTTTTCTGAGCCAACCGCAGGAATCGTACCTTATGACATCCCGATTCTCAATGCGGCGCAGCCGTCGTGACGGCATTGGCCGGGCGTGATACTATTCCCTGAAGCAAGCCACAACCGGGAAGCAAGCCACAACCGGAGCATAGGGGGCCGCGCCATGCCAGCCAGGACTGGGGCAGAGTACATCGCTAATATGAAGGAAAACGGGCCGGAGGTATACCTGCACGGGGAGCGGGTCAAGGATGTCACCACCCACCCGGCTTTGCGCGGCGGGGTGGAAACCCTGGCCCGAATGTACGATTTGCAGCACAACCCGGCCTTGCGCGACGAGATGACCTACGTCTCGCCCACTACCGGCGACCGGGTTGGAACGTCCTTCATCACCCCCCGCACCAAGGAAGACCTCGATGCCCGCCGCGTGATGATGCGGCACTGGGCTCGCGCCACTTTCGGCATGATGGGCCGCAGCCCCGATTTTATGAACGTCAACATCATGGCCATGGCCGCCGCCGGGGACTACTTCGGCCAAAACCGCCCCGAGTTCAAGGAAAACATCAACAACTACTACGAACACGTCCGCGAGAACGACCTGGTACTTACCCACACTTTGCTCAACCTGCAACGCAGCCGCTCTCCCGGAGCGACGCCGCTGGAAGACCGCACTGACATCGCCCTCCGGGTCGAGAAGGAGACCGACGCCGGTATCATCGTCCACGGCGCGCGAGTCCTGGCTACCCTTGCCCCGCTGTCTGAAGAGATAGCGCTGTATCCCACAACGTCGCATCAGCTTCCGGGCCAGGCTCCCGAGCCTTACGCCTTCGCTTTCGCCCTCCCCAATAATACGCCAGGGCTGCGATACCAGTGCCGGGAGAGCTTCGACTTCGGGCGCTCCCACTTCGACCACCCGCTAGGCTCCAGATTCGAGGAGCTGGACGCCGTGGCCTTCTTCGACCACGTCTTCGTGCCGTGGGAGAACGTCTTCCTGCTGGGCGACGTGGAGTTATGCAACAATCTTCAGCTCGCCACCAACCGCCATGTGCATTCGGGGCATCAGGTGGTCACCAAGAATGTCGCCAAGTGCGAGTTCGTGCTGGGACTGGCGACGCTGATGACGGACACTCTGGGTTCGTCGGAACAGCAGCAGGCACAGCAGATGATGGCCGAGATAATCGAGAACCTGGAGGTGACCAAAGCCTGCCTGCGGGCCGCCGAAGCTGACGCTCAACTCGACCAGTGGGGCGTGATGGCGCCGGCGGAACTCCCCTTGCAGGCCGCCCGAAACCTGTTCATTCGTATGTACCCGCGCATGGGCGAGATTATCCACCTGCTAGGTTCCAGCAGCCTCATGGCCCTGCCCACCGAGGCCGATATGGAAGGCCCACTGGCTGAGGAAATCAACCGCTACCTAGAGACCGACGCCGCCTCCGCCCGCGACCGGGTGCGCCTGTTCCGCCTGGCGTGGGATATGTCGTGCAGCGCCTTCGGAGCCCGGCAGATCCTCTACGAGCGCTTCTTTCAAGCCGACTCCGTGCGCAACGCCGTTATCCTTTACAACATGAAGGACCGCCAGCCTCATGCCGACTGGGTGCGGCAGTTCCTAGAGCAGGAATAACTCAGGCATAATCCATCGCAGAGCGCGCAGAGAACCGGAGAGAAAGCGATAGATGGCTCAGGGCTTATGGACGCTCTGGGTTTAATAGAAACAGGAGGAACGTTATGCCGGAGCCGCGAGTAATCCGCGCCAGCGAAGTAGATGCGTTGCAACGAGCCGAGGGAGTAACCGTCGCCAGCCATATAAATAAGGAGTTCGGAGCGACGGAGATTTCCAGCGGCATCACCAGCTTCGAGCCGGGCCGCTCCAACACCACCCACTATCACAACGCCGAAGAATCGGTCATCGTCATCGAGGGCGAGGGCATCTTGATGATTAACGGGGTAGAGCACCAAGTAGGCATGGGCGATGCGGCGTTCATCACGCCCGGCACGCGCCACCGGCTGATCAACACTGGCGGCTGCCCTTTCCGCATTGCCTGGTCATATGCGACGGTAGAAGTGACCCGAACGCTGGTGGAGGATTAGGGGGATCTTGGCTCTCGCTAAACATTAAAGCAACATCTTGATGCGGAACTGGAAATCCAGATCGACAAACTTCCCCCGCCCGAGGATGTGGAAGAGCTTTGCTCCGCGCAGCGCGTAGCTACCCTCCGCGAACTCGCGGCGGAAATTTTAAACGGCGGCATCGAACACGTCAAAGGTAACATAGCCCGACTGGAGTATGCTCATCTGATTAACAGTCGGATTGCGACCGCGGAAGAAACTGTGGCCGCTAGCAAAAACGGATCCAAGATTGCTGCCCGACGACGCAGGAATCCCTGACGAGGCAATCCCCCATGCCAGTCTATCAAGTAAGGGTTCATCGCGCCGTCCAAAAGTTTCTGCGAAATCACCCTGGGTTAGATGAAAAGTGGGTAAATTGCCTTAAATGGTTACCTCATGCTTGGCGCAGTCCTTTCGCAGAACTGAACGACACCAGCTTGGGCCAGTCTATGGAGCCATTGGGTTCACAGAAGTCGGCGGTGAATTCCCCGGACAGCCGGTTTACTACAGCTCCATATTTCTCAGCGAATGCGCGATTGCGTTGCTTTGCGTTGTGGCCTAACGGCTCGATTATGCGGGTGTAGAAATCGGCATCACCAGAAATCAACTCCCAGAAATCTTGTCCGCAATACTTGAAGTAGCCGCCTTTGTCCGGTTTATTGTCTCGTCCGTAGCAACATCCATTTACTGCGATTATATTAGCCGTGCGGTTTCCTTGCCGGATTACCCTGGCGGCGGTGGCGAAGTTTTCTTTCAATCTGGCAATCTGCGAACTATTGCCCCAATTAGGCCCCGACTTTATTGAAACTATATAGCGAGCGTTGTCTACGGAAAACTCTAGGTCTATACCCGTAGCCGCAGATTTTTGACCGCCGTAGACTACTTCGGTTACATAAATCGCTAACCCTTCGAGGAAATCGCCAAACAATGTTTCTTCTTGCGAACTCAAATGCGCGTCTATCAGCGAGCGGACTAAGTCGGCAGATACCGTCATGTCCTTGCTTCTAAACAAGTAGGGGTTCTTGCGGAGTAAGAGATTTTTGAGCTTCAGCTTGTTAAGCGATTCCAGTCGCTTGTCGTGGAACGTGCCTATATTGGCTTCCACGTAAGCGGTAATCTGCTTATCGCTAATGGGGTTCATACCGGCAGCCGCGCCCTCTGGTTTAGCTGTTCTTCCATTTTCTCAAAGTATGGCTCATATATCTCCACGCCGATAGCATTGCGTCCCATAGCCAGCGCTGCAAAGACCGCAGTGCCGGCGCCGGCGAAGGGGTCCAGTACCACATCGCCGGGATCAGTGAACAATTCGATAAACCACTCTGGTAGCCAGTAAGGAAATACGGCACTGTGCTGGCGGTTGCCGCACTCGGTAGCCCCGTGCAGAACGTTGGTGGGATAGACCCTATCTCGGCCCAGCCAATTTTCTACTTTTTTACCGAAACCGCTGCCTACTTTAGACTCGTCCCGCACCCGGTCGGTATCGCTAAGGTTGCGCATCCGGTTTTCGTACCAATCGCCCACAGGCACCATTACGGTTTCCTGATTCATCTTGAATTTGCGTTGTTTGTTGAACTGAAGCAGCCGCTCCCAGGCGTCGCGGAAGCGGTTGGGCCACTTGCCGGGATAGCAGTTTTTCTTGTGCCAGACAAACTCCTCCGTCCACAGCCAGCCGCATTTTCGCATTTCCAAAACCAGCTCGATGACGCAGGTATGCCGCTCGCCATTAACTGCCGGTTCCTTGATATTAAGAATGAATGTGCCGGTGGGTTTGAGTACCCGCTGTAACTGACCGGCGATGGGCATGAACCATTCCACGTATTCGGCAGGCTTGATTCCGCCATAAGTGGCAGCCCGCTGGTTAGCGTAGGGAGGCGAAGTGATTATCAGGTCTACCGAATGCGATTCGATAGCTTTTAGTTGCTCTCCTGAATCGCCTAACAGCAACGTCGCCTCTGGCAATTTCCAGCCTCCAAGGGATCCTCAACAAGGAGCCAACGATTTACAGACGAGATGGTAACCAGCTATTGCCGCTGCCGCCACTCCCAACTGTCAGCAATTTCCGGGGATTCCCGCTTTCGCGGGAATGACGGTGGAGCACGTGGGTGGGAATGACGGTGGAGCACGTAGAGACAATAACGGCGAGAGCGCAGGGGAAAGGCCAGCGGCTCGCTGCGATGGCGGCGGGCGCTACTCTACTTCCACCACCATCTCTACCTCCACCGGGGCCCGTAGCGGCAAACCAGCCATGCCCACCGCGGAGCGGGCGTGGCGGCCCTGCTCCCCGTAGAGGCCAACCAGAAGGTCAGAGGCGCCATTGCCCACAGCGAAGTGCCGCTCATAATCCGGGTCGGCATTAACCATAACCAGCAGCTTGACCACCCGCTTTACGCGGTCGAGGCTGCCGGTCTCCGCCTTTATAGCGGCCAGGCAGTTGAGCATAGCCTGGCGGGCCGACTCGTAGCCCTGTTCCTCCGTTACGTCACGACCCACCTTCCCAGGGTGTAGAATTGAGCCGTCGGGCATAAACCCAATATGTCCAGCAACGAACAGCAAGTGACCGGTGCGCACCGTCGGCACAAAGTTGGCCACCGGCGCGTTGGGTTCGCTCAGCGAAAGCCCCATATCCCGCAGCTTGTCTTCAACGGACATTTGCATTCTCCTTAACTTTAAGGGCAATCCTTTGTCAGAATCAGGATTTTCGGGATTTTAGGATTTTCGGGATGGGGATCCTTAAATTCTCATAATCCTTTCATCCTGCTAATCCCGATTCCGACGGCCAATCCCTAGCCGGGGAGCTTGACGATAGCCTCCACCTCGACCACCAACTCGGGGCGGACAAGGCAGGAAACCCCGACGGTAGAGCTGGCGGGCGGGTTCTCGGGCCAGGTCTCCAGCCGCACTTTGGCATAGGCCGCATAGTCGTCCATATTCGTCAAGAAGCAGGTTATCTTGCAAACGTCTTCCATGCGCCCACCGGCAGCCTCGACGACGGCGCGGATGTTGGCCATCACCTGCCGGGACTGGGCTTCCGCTCCTTCGGCTGCATTGCCGTCGGCGTCCACCCCGACGTGGCCCGACACGTACAGCATATCGCCGACCCGTATGCCGGGGGAGAGATTGGGATTCGGGGATACTCCGGGGGGAATAATGGGCTGTCGCTCTGGCATGACTGTCTCCTTACGGCGTTTGGATTAACTCAAAGAGCGCAGAGGATTTGGTTAAATCTCTGCGCTCCCGGATTGCTTCATTCAGGAGATCCCCGGCTATCGAGTGGCGACGGCGTTGGAAGAGCGCTCGCGGTGAACCGAAATGCAGCCGCGGATGCCTTCCAGCTTGGAAAACAGCTTGCCCAACTGCTCCATGCCGGTGGTGAAAACGGTCAGCGTCATGGTCACCTTGCCGTCGCGGTACTCGCCGGTATTGACGGAGGATATGTTCACTCCCTCTTCCGACACGTTGCGGGTCAAATCGTTCAGCAGGCCGACGCGGTCGTAGGCCACCATAGTAATCCGTACCGGATAGAGTTCCTTCGCCCGGCCCCAGTCCACGGAGATGAACCTTTCCGGCTCGTCTTCCCGCTTGATGTTGGGGCAGTCGTGCTTGTGCACCGTAACCCCCCGGGAGCGGGTCACAAAGCCCAGAATATCGTCGCCCGGAATAGGATTGCAGCACGGGCCCATCCGGGTGAGCATATCGCCCACTCCTTGTACCGTGACCTCTGAAGTGGGGCCGGACAGCGGCAGGTCCGTCCGTTTTCGCGCCAGGGGGTGTTCCGGCTCCTGACGGGTTTCGACCAGCCTCTGCGCCAGATGGCTCTCGGACAATCCCCCTGAGCCGAGATTCGCCAGCAGCTCGTCCATGGTATCGTGCTTGAACAGGGAGAGAACTTCGCTGTCGTCAAATTTCTGGTTGAGGCGGCGCATTTCGCGGCGCAGTATCTCTCGCCCCCGCTTGATGTTAGTCTCGCGCTTCTGGCGGTTGAACCATTGCCGGATGCTCTGGCGGGCGCCGGCGGAGCGGACGTAGCCTCGGTTGGGGTTGAGCCAATCGAGGCTGGGGCCGCGTTCCGACTTAGTGCTCATTATTTCCACGGTGTCTCCGTTCTGCAATGAGGTATCCAGAGACACCAGCCTGCCGTTGACCTTGGCCCCGATGCAGCGATGGCCCAGCTCGGTGTGGATTTTGTAGGCGAAGTCCACCGGAGTGGACCCGGCGGTAAGTTCGACGATGCGTCCCTTGGGCGTATAGACGAACACCTGGTCCCGCAGGATATCCTGCTTCACCGACTCGATGAACTCGGCGGTGCTGGCCACGTCCCGCTGCCATTCCAGCAACTGCCGCAGCTCGCTCATCTTCTCTTCAAAGTTTTTGTCGCCGGTTTTGCCTTCTTTGTAGCGCCAATGGGCCGCCACCCCGTACTCGGAGACCTGGTGCATATCCACGGTCTTTATCTGCACTTCCAGATGAGTGCCGCCTTCGCAGACCACGGTGGTATGCAGGGCTTGATACCCGTTCTCCTTGGCGTTGGAGATGTAATCGTCTATCTGGCCGGGAAGGGGATGCCAGAGCTGATGGACTACGCCAAGAACGCGGTAGCAGTCGATTTCCTTTTCTACTAGCACTCTCAAGGCAAACAGGTCATAGATGTCGCTCAGCAGCTTGCCTTCGGCTTCATATTTCTGAATTTTGCGATAGGTGCTGTAAATATTCTTGGGGCGGCCGGAAACTTCCGCCTTTATGTCCTCTACCTCCAGCTTCTGGCGCAACTGCTCAGAAACTCCAGCTACGTATTCTTCGCGTTCGACGCGCCGCGCAGACAGCATCCGCGAAATTTCCCGGTACTTGTCAATATCCAGATGCCGGAAGGACAAATCATCCAACTGCCACTTGATTTCCCAAATGCCCAGGCGGTGGGCCAGGGGGGAATAGATGTCCAGCGTTTCCTGGGCGATGCGACGCTGTTTATGCGGCGGCAGGGCGTCCAACGTCTTCATATTGTGCAGCCGGTCGGCCAGCTTGATGAGCACCACGCGGATGTCTTCAGCCATAGCCACCAGCATCTTGCGCAGGCTTTCGGCATACAGGCTGTCCGGGTCATCGGCGCCATCGAGCATGGCGCTCACCGGGTCGTGGATCCGGCTGTCCAGCCTGGTAAGCTTAGTTACCCCGTCAACCAGCTTGGTGATTTCCAGCCCAAACTGAGCCGAGAGTTCATCCAGGGTAACGTCGCAGTCTTCGACAACGTCATGGAGCAGAGAGGCCGCGATGGTCTGCTCGTCCAAGCGCAAATCGGAAAGGTAGAGGGCGATTTCCAGGGGATGGGCAATGTAGGGTTCGCCGGACTTCCGCAACTGCCCGTCGTGGCAGCGGTCGGCGAAGGCATAGGCGGCTTCGATGAGCCCGGTGGCGTCCTCAGGCAGATAGTCGGACACCTTTTCCAGGAGTTCGCTTATTCGGTCCTTAGCAGCTACCCCAAGGTCGTACCCCCGCTGGCTGAATTCAACCGAAGGCTCATGGGTAAATCCCGGTCTTGGCGGGAAGGAGCGCCAGGGGAATTCCCTTCAACCGCTTGCTTCATTCCACAGGAATTACATCCCAAAGGGCATTAAACGGCCACAACCAGACAATCGCGCTGATTCTACTCGCTTTCGCGTCAAAATACCATTACTGCGCCAGGGGCAAATCCGCCGTTCCGCCCTTGCGCCGGGTCCCCTCTTTTGAGGGAATTATGGATACGCTAGGCGCCGTATGACCAGCGCCAGGGGGTTTACCGCTGCCTCCGTGGGAAATCGCGGCAGGGCCGTATCTCTATTTTATGCCGATTGGCGAGGCGTATGAGCGCAAATACCCACCCATAAGGCAAGTCGCCTATATTTGCGCTCTGTTGCTTCCAAGCTTTGGCGCGCCCCCTACACCGGCAGGGGGGCCTCGGTGATGCCCTCGGGAAGGCCGACCTCAAAGGCGTTGATGTTGAAGGCCAGGCAGGCGTAGTAGCCCATCAGCGTAGTCAGCTCCACGAGGCCGCGCGTGCCGAACTGAGACATAGCAGCGTTGAAAGCGGCTTCGCTGACCCGGTGAGTGCGAAAGAATTCGCGCCCATAATCAATTACCGCCGATTCGGCCTCCGACAGCCCGCTAATCTCTTCCTTGTCCCGCAGACCGTCTACCAGGCTGTCGCTCAGACCCGACTGACGGCCCAAGGCCGCGTGGGCATTCCAGATGAACTGGCAGTCCATTTCCCTAGCCGCCACCAGCATCCCTAGTTCGCGGATGTTAGCGGGAAGGCTGGATTCATCTCCCCGGAGATAGGCCCGCAGATGCTCACCGCGCTTGATTAGCTCCGGCACGTGCAGCATTACTGAGAGCGGCCCGGTTTCGGGAATGCCGCCCCTTTGCGATACGTACTCATCAAAGGCTTCCCCTTGTTCCTGCGGGACGGTTGACCGGCTGGCCGTAGGAATTCTCGCCACTTTACGCCTCCTTACTACCTTCGAGATATGTCCGGCTGCAGAACACGCCCGGAATTCCGGCGACAAAGGCTCTAATAACCAAGAGTCTCCGCCGCCTGGGTTCGGATAAAGTATAATAGCTGTAACGGGAGACTAGGATTGTAACCCCGGCCTAGCAGGTCATGCGCTTCAGGCTGCGCGGGACCGCACCGGGGTTGTTTTTCCTTACGTATTATGAATCAGAGCGGCAGCAATAAATACCCGGTATTCGGGGCTTTGGCCATCGGGCTTTTCGCCTCTGTCGTTGACCACGGCAGCGTCATTGTGGCGCTGCCTTCCGTGGCGGAGCATCTGTACATTGACCTGCCCAGCGTCCAGTGGGTGGTCATCGGTTTCGCTCTTACCATCAGCGCCCTGTTGCTGCCTATGGGGCGGCTGGCCGATATGATCGGCCAGAAACGGGTCTACATCCTCGGCAGCGTCATCCTGATGGTCGGCGCGGCGGGAGCCGGGCTTGCGCCCAACCTGACGACGCTGCTACTGGCCCGAATCCTGCAAGGCGTCGGCGCGGCTATGACCCAAGGCACCGGCATGGCAATTATGACGTCGGTGTTCCCCCCTACGGAGAGGGGACGGGCCATCGGGCTGCTTATGACCACCGTGGGAGTGGGCGCGGTGGCCGGGCCGGCCATTGGAGGGGCGGTCGTAGACTTCATTCACTGGCGGGCGGTGTTCTTCCTGAACATCCCCTTGGGCTTGGTGGGCATAATTGCGACGCTGTATGTCCTGCGCCGTTGGGAGTCAGACCGGGCATCTCAGGACAGCCGCTTCGACTGGGCAGGCGCGATCCTTTCCACCGGCGTGCTCGCGGCACTGTTACTGGGCTTGACTCTAGCAGTCAACCGGGGCTGGATGTCGGCCCCTATTCTGGCCGCCTTCGTGTTGTCGGCCGGTATGTTCGTAGCCTTCATTTGGTGGGAGCTTCGAACCGCCAACCCTATGTTCAACCTGCGTTTTTTCCGGGACCGCGTTTTTTCCTGCGGTGTATCGGCGGCCTTCCTGACCTTCTTAGGACAGTCGTCGGTGCTGTTCCTGATGCCTTTCTACATACAGAACGTGCTGGGATACAGCCCCAAGATAGCGGGGCTGGTGGTAATGCCGGGCGCGCTGTGCATGGCCATTATGGGGTCAGTCAGCGGCACTCTGTCGGACAAATTCGGCTGGCGCTGGTTCACCGTGGGCGGAATGGTTTTCTCGTCCCTGGGGCTGGCAGTGCTGAGCCGGGCGACGGATACTTCACCCCTCTGGGAAGTCATTCCCGGCCTGATACTGGTCAACTGCGGCATGGGGATGTTCTATTCCCCCAACTCCAGTTCGGTGTTGAGCGCCGTGGGGCGGGAAAGCTACGGCGTGGTGTCGGGTTTCCTAAACCTCGTGCGAAATTCGGCCAACGTAATCAGCCTTGCCATCGCCACCACCATCGTGACAATGACGATGGGCTCGCTAGGGTACGAGCCAAGCCTGGAGGCGGTGCGAACCGGCGCCGTGGAGGGCGTGCGCGGCGCGTTCACCGTGGGGATGCGCTACGCCTTCTACGGGCTGATTGCCCTGGTCATAGCCTCGATGACCGTATCTTTCCTACAGGGGCGAGCCGGCCGTCCCAAGGTCAATCCGGCCCCTTCGTCCGGCAGAGAGCGGAATTTGGTGGACGACGGACGGCAGCCTAGGGAATCCGCCGCTCCGGGAGACTAGCGCGACAATTCGCGATGGCGGGCAGGGCACGTCCTTTGATAGCATACTCTCCCGGGGATTATCCGAGAAGCGTGAGGCGCCTGCTTGATCCCGCCTTGTCTCATGCATGGCCGCAATACCAGTTTACCCCTGGCGGTAGCGGTTGACGATGGGCAGGCGGCGGTCCCGGCCGAAAGCACGGGGGGTAATTTTTACGCCCGGCGGGGCTTGACGGCGCTTGTATTCGTTGCGGTCAACCGCGGTGATAACCTGCCGGACTACTGACGGGTCGTGGCCCTGCGCCACCATGTCGGCATAACTGCAATCATCCTCGACATAGGCCTGTATCACCGGATCGAGAATGTCATAGGGCGGCAGGCTATCCTCATCCAACTGGCCTTCGCGTAGTTCGGCGCTGGGGGGCTTGTCTATGATGGCTTGCGGGATAACGTCGTCAGCGCTTGCGAATAGCCCGCCCTGGGCGTTGCGCCAGCGGCTGAGGGAGTACACCATCATCTTGTGCACGTCTTTCAGGACGGCGAATCCGCCGGCCATATCGCCGTACAGAGTAGCGTAACCCATAGCCATCTCCGACTTGTTACCGGTGGTCAACACAATCCAGCCGAACTTGTTGGAGACGGTCATCAACACGTTGCCCCGGATGCGGGCCTGCACATTTTCCTCGGCCACATTAGGCGCAGCTCCAGCGAATCGTTCGGCCAGCATTTCGGTGAAGGCCGTATGAGCCGGCTCGATGGGTATTTCCCAAAACTCGATGCCCAGGTTCCGCGCCAGCTCCGCAGAGTCCTCGACGCTGCCCGGCGACGAGTACCGGGAGGGCATGGTGATGCCTAGCACATTCTCCGGCCCCAGAGCATCGGCGGCGACAACGGCAGTGAGGGCCGAGTCTATCCCGCCGGACAAGCCGACGATGGCCTTCGCGAACCCGGTCTTGTGCAAATAATCGCGGGTTCCCAACACCAGGGCGCGATACGTTTCCTCAATTTCGTCCGGCTCGCCGCAGAGGGAAACCGTGGGCAGCGGAGGACGCTCCGCAACCGGACGGCGGCCGGCCAGATAAACCCGCTTGGGCGCGCCTACTGCGGCCAGGTCTTCCCGGCAAGCGCCGCCGGAAGAGGAATCGGCAAGGGGCGGAACGGCGCCAACGTCAATGTCCGCGAGAATCATCGCCTCGCTGAAGGCGGGGCCGCGCGCGACAACCCGCCCGCAGGGGTCGCAAATCATGCTGTTGCCGTCAAAGACCAGCTCATCCTGTCCGCCGACGGTGTTCAAGTAGGCGACGAACAGGCCGTGGTCAACGGCCCGGCTGCCCACGATGCTGTCGCGGCGGTAAGCGCTCTTGCCGGCATAAAAGGGAGAGGCGTTTATGTTGACAATCAGCTCCGCCCCCGCCTGCCGCTGTACCGTAGTCGGCCCGACTTCGTACCAGATATCCTCGCAGACATTGACGCCGATTTGGACGCCGCCTAACTCGTAGACCGGGCAGGCTTTGCCCTTGGTGAAGTAGCGTTCTTCGTCGAAAACGCCGTAGTTGGGCAGAAAGATTTTGTCGTAAACGTCTATCAGCCGCCCGTCGTATCCGATGGCGGCGGCATTGGCGACGCCGGCCTCGCGGGGTTGAACGAAGCCCAGCACCACAGCGATGCCCCGAGATTCGGCCACCACATGTTCCATGGCGGCGACGTTGGCTTCAACAAAGGATTTCTTGAACAGCAGGTCTTCCGGAGGGTATCCGGTGGTGGCGAGTTCCGGGAAGGCAACCAGGTCGGCCCCCGATTCACGGGCCAACCGAAGATGTTCCACCATCCGGGTGGTGTTGCCGGGGATGTCTCCCACCGTTGGGTTGAGCTGCGCCAGGGCCAGGCGGAAAGTGCAGGCCATGTTCTCCCATCGTTCCCGCTTTCGCGGGGGTCATTTGGGATTAAGTATAACCCGCCACCCGCCATAACCTTGTCAGCCATAACCTTGTCAGCCATAACCTTGTCAGCCATAACCTTGTCAGCCATAACCTTGTCAGCCATAACCTTGTCAGCCATAACCTTGTCAGCCATAACCTTGTCAGCCATAACCTTGTCAGCCATAACCTTGTCAGCCATAACCTTGTCAGCCATAACCTTGTCAGAGGGAAATGTCCGGCATCTCCGTATGCGACGGGAAATATACGCCGGAAAACCGGATTCCCGGCAGTGTTAAACTACGCCAGATTCGACCGAAGGGAACCGGCGGGAAATATGTTCAGCGGAGGCGGCGCGCGCGCGCGATTGGCCCAATCGCTGCCTGTCTACTACGGGTGGGTCATCTTTGCCCTCGCCAATCTCCCCAGCTTCGGAGCCAGGCCGGTGGCATCAGTGGCGGTGCTATCGGTCTTCGTGATACCGATGACCGAACAGTTCGGCTGGTCGCGGGGGCTGTTCTCCGGCGCAGTCAGCCTGGGCGCGGTCTGCGGCCTGATAATGTCCCCCTTCGCCGGGCGGCTGATAGACCGCTACGGATCCGGTCTCATTCTCGCCGGATGTTCGGCGGTGGTGGGAGTCTGCGCCCTGGGGCTGGCGGCAGTAACGCAGGCTTGGTCGTTCTACGCCATATACGTGCCGGGAAGGGCAGTGTTCTCCAGTCCGCTGGAATTGGGAACGACCACGGCCATCAGCAATTGGTTCATCCGCCGCCGGCCGATGGCCCTGGCTTGGTTCGGCGCGGTGCAGGGCGTGGGGCTGGGGCTGCTGCCGCTGGCCGCGGCCATGCTGATAGGCGGCTTCGGCTGGCAGTCGGCCTGGGTAGCGCTTGGGGTGTTCACCGTGGCCACCGGCGTCCTGCCGCCGTTGTTGCTGATGGCCCGCCGGCCCGAAGACATGGGGCTTGCCCCCGATATAGACGCCGAACCGGGCCGGGGGCAAGGGCTGGCGGCAGCGCAGTCCCCTCAACCGCACCCTTCCGCCTGGCACGACGTGGACTATACAGTGCGGGAAGCGCTGGGCACGCCAGCTTTCTATATACTAGCCTTCTTTTCCATGGTCGGATTCATGGCCCAGGCTGGGGTCAGTCTGCATCAGACGGCGCATTACGTTGACGCCGGGGTCTCCCACGGTCAGGCCGCGCTGGTTGCCACCTTCTTCGCCCTGGGGCAGATTCCGGGCGGAATGGTCTGGTCGCTGGCGGGACGGCGGATGCCGGTGCGGGTGATGCTCGCTATTTCCGCAGTGGGGCTGGCGGGGGGCGTCTTTGGCATCGGCTTTACCCACCGGCTGACCTGGGGCATAGTCTTCGGATTCGCCTTTGGGGCGGGCGTGGGCGGACTTCACACTCTGCTTCGGCTGGCTTGGGCCGATTACTACGGGCGCGTGCATCTGGGCGCCATTCGAGGGCTGACGCTTCCGGCGCAGATTGGGGGGCAGGCCATCGGGCCGGTGGTATCGGGCTTTATGTTCGATGCCAGCGGCGGTTACTTTGTGCCTTTCGTAATCTTCGGCTCGGCCGTGGCGCTGGCGGCGCTGCTGGTACTAGCCGCAGTGCCGCCGCGAGGCCGGGCCCCGCGGCGGCGGGCGCATAGCCCTAGCGCTGACTATCTCCCTAGCTGGGAAAGAGGCCTATTCTTCCTCCGGGGACGGGCGAAAGACCGGATTGGCGGAGCCGGGCGCCGACTTCCGGCTGTGCACGGCAAAAAGCGGGTCTCCGGGCGGGCTGTCCTGCGGGTTGGCGAAAACGCCCTGGATGTCCTCAAAATTGCCGGCGGCTTCCATATAAGTGCCTACCAAGTCTACGCGGCCCCGGTCGGAGGACGCTCGCCAGATATATACCGCCTTAGTGGGGAACATCCGGTTGGAGAAACTGACGATGAACACCCCGCCGGGCTTAAGGATGCGATTCACCTCTCCGAAGGTGTCCACCGGATGGGTCAGGTACTGAACCGACACGGTTATCGCAACGGCGTCGAACGTATCATCCTCGAAGGGCAATTGCAGATCGAGATTGACGTCGTGGACTACCACTTCGTCCAAATCGGGATTGTCCTCCATTTCCTCCCGGTTCAGCCCCAACCCTACAAGGCTCGCCTTGGGATGGCCGGCGGGCCAGTGGGAGCGCCAACTGCTCATCAAGTCGAGGGTCACGGAATTCGGCGGCACCAGTTCACGCAAAAGGCGGCCCACGGCAGCGATGGCTCCATCGTCGATATGCACAACCTTGCGGGGTTGCAAATAGAAGACGCGGTCGTCTTCTTCGTCCATCCGCTCGAAATACTGGGGCGTGAACTGGGTCATCGCCGCTGCCTCCTTCCGTCTACGCAGAATTTTACCATAGCGCCAACGAAGAAAGGGCGCGGCAGGGCTAGGCAAGGGCAAAATTTCCGCCACAATTTTCTTTCCAAAAACTCCGGCGCAGTCCTAGGGGGATGATTCGGATATAGGGGCCGGTTATGGTTCAGCAGCAGGATGTACGGCAAGGGCACCCGTATTTCATGTATGACGCCATTATGCGTCAACCGGAAGCGATGGAGGAAATGCTGACCAAACACGCGACCAGCGTTCAGCCGGTGGCCGCGGAGCTAGCGAAGAAGCGGCGCGTCTACCACGTCGGCTCGGCACGTCATGGCACGCCGGGCTGGTGGCCGGACACTAGTTCCGCAAGTTCGCCGGAGCCGGGCCGGTGGTGGAAGTGCGCCACTCCTTTGAGTTCTGCTCCTACCCGCCGCCTCTGAACAGCGGCGACGGCGTAATCGTAATCAGCCACCGCGGCACCAAGACCTATTCCTTACCTAGCTCTGGAAATGGCGAAGAGCAGCGAGGATTATACCGTTGCCGTCACCTCCACAGCCCCCGGCCCTTGCATCGCCGTCGCCGATACCCAATTGCAAACGGTGGCTCAGGAACGCTCGGCCGCTTTCACCATAGGTTATACCGCCGGTCTCACGGTGATGGGGATGCTGTCGGCGGCTCCAGGAGGCTGTACCGACCAGAACGGCGACGTTTCGCAACTGCGCGCGCGGATGGACGAAGTCCCGGCGGCGGCGCAACAGATTCTGGCGCGTCAGGGAGAAGTGCAGCGGGCGGCCCGCCGGTTCCAGAGCCGCCAGCGGTTCATCTGCGCCGGCTGGGGACCAAATACCGTATCGGCCTATGAAGTGGCCCTGAAAATCAAGAAGACCAGTGCCTGCGACAGCGAGGGGCTGCAAATCGAGCAACTGCTCCACGGGCTTTTCTGCCCGGTGGACGAGAAATGCCTGATGACCCTGGTCGCCCCACCGGGGCCCGGCTACAAGCGGGCCATGAACGTGCCCCGGGCCGCCAACGCGGTGGGCTCGCCGGTATGGGGCCTGCTGCAGGACGGGGACGTGTTGCTTTCCGACCTTTCTACGGAGCGGTTTATGTTGCCTGCCCTTCCCGAATTCTGGAGTCCGCTGGTCTACGTGGTGCCGCTGCAACTGTTCACATATTACCTGGCCGTGGCCCGGGGCCCGCACCCCGACCTGTTCCAGCAGAATAACCCGCGGCAGGCCACCGCCTGCCAGCACTACGAGCTGTGAAGTCCCGCCCTCGCCCCGCAGCCGGGAAAGGGGACGCCCGGGCAGGGCTACTGCATATGAAATTTCAAACTTGTTATTCTTGCGGAAATAGGATACGGGAAGACGAAATTCGCTGAATTTTTGCCCCAATGATATTTGATTCAGGCTCTGGATTCCCGCTTTCGCGGGAAGGACGGGGGATACGGGAAGGACGGGGGATACGGGAAGGACGGGTATTAAAACCGCCCCTATGCGATTGCCCTGCTCCTAGGGGCAGCATTCCTTGACAAGGCGGGAGGGGACAGGATAACAATTGCCCATCCGAGCAGATTTCGGATAACATTTCGCAGAAAGACAGGAGAGGGACATGGCGACGGATGAACAGAACGAAGTCTTGGCCGGAATCGCAGAGAGCCGGGGCTACACGCTGGAAATGCACGGCATTATGGCTGCCGCCGACCCGGCTTGGGTGGAAAAGTACAACGCCTTCATCGAGGCAACTTATACCGGGGAGCGCACCCTAGACCGCAAGACCAAGGAGCTGCTGCAAGTGGCGGTGGAAGCCGCCCTCCGCGCCGACGTAGACCAGATACGCGCCCATGTCCGCGTGGCCCTGCGGGAAGGCGCAACCCCCATCGAGATATTGGAAGCCCTCCAGTGCGTCGCTATGCCTATGGGTGGGCTGGCCTTCCGTCGCGGCCTTCAGGCCTGGGCGGCGGAAACGGGATTCAGAATCCCGGAGTAACATTAAAGCAAAAGGCCGGTTGGGCCGCTATAACAGCGCGTCCACCCGGTGCAGTTCACCCCGCACCGGGTCAAAGGGCTTTGCCAGTCCCACATTCCCGTGCAATATTCCCATCGCATCCTCCCCCCTAACATAAAACTACCCCAGAGAGCGCAGAGACTTGGGGAGTGCCTTGTAATCTCTCCGTGTTATCCGCGCGCTCTGGGGTTAATTGTCCCGGCTACTTCAGCCAGTTGACGCGGTTGCTAAGGGTGCCGATGTCGCTGACCTCGATTTCGCAGAGGTCGCCGTCCTTCATGTTCTCCGTGGCGCCCTCCGTTCCCATCCAGAGAACATCGCCGGGAACCAGAGTCAGGTACTTGCTCATCTCGCTGATGTAGTGGCGGACGCCGAACAGAGCCGTCGCCACGTCATATTCGCCTACCACGCGGTCATTGACCCGGATAATAACGTGCAGGTCGTCGGGGTTCAGGCCGGTCACAATCCACGGCCCCATGGGTTTGAAGGTGTCGGTGTTCTTGGCCCGCCACATAGTGCGGTCATTCCGTTGCCAGTACCGCTCGCTCACGTCGTTTCCGATGGTATAACCAAAGACATAGTCCAGGGCGTCGGTCTCACTGACCGGGCCCGAAGAGTTGGGGCCGCAGGTCTTGCCGATGACCACCACCAGCTCGCCTTCATACTGTAGTTCTTCGGTGGCGTCGTCGGGAACTACGATGTCGTGTCCGTGCGGTACTAGGGCGTTATTGGCTCGGTAGCCCACGTCGGCCTTCTTGGGCAGGTTAGGCTCCTCGCCCCTCATGTGGGCCGCCCAGGTCACATGCTCCGGGTAGTTGATGCCGGCGGCATAGAAGGTGGGCGGTATGACCGGGACTTCCAACTGCACCTCGCTCAGGATGCTTGTCGCTCCGGTTTTGGAGTGTTCGCCGAAGGGACTGCCCGAAACTTCGTGAACCGTCTCGCCCTCGATAATGCCATAGGATGTTGAGCCGTTAGCGGTATATCGGCACCACTTCATAAAAGCTCCTCCCTGCTTTCTTGATTTCCCCTTATGTTATCCTGTTCCCTGGATTAAGCTGCCAGAGACTTGCGCGCGAGCATTATTTTAATTCAAGGGAAACGAATATGCGATTGGAAGGAAAGGCGGCGCTGATTACCGGCGCCAGCCGCAATATCGGACGGGAAGTGGCCCTGACCTTCGCCCGAGAAGGCGCCGACCTAGTGCTGAACACCCGGCAGAGCGCCCAAGAGCTGGACGAGGTAGCGGCCCAGTGCCGCGAGCTGGGGGCGCGCACCGTGACAGCAGTCTGCGACGTGGGCAAAGCCGAGGCGGTACGGGCAATGGTGGCCGACGGCATTGACCAGTTGGGCAAAATTGACGTGCTGGTATCCAACGTAGCCATCCGTCCCCACCGCCCGATAACGGAAGTGTCGGACGAGGAATGGCTGCAAGTGATGAATACCAATCTGAACTCGGCTTTCTACCTCTGCAAGGCCGTTCTAGGTTCAGAAGCAGGGCAGGGAATGCTGGAGCGGCGCAGCGGCAGCATCATCGCGCTGGGCGGCCAGTCGTCCATCACCGGGCGGCCCAACACCACCGCGGTGACTGCCGCCAAGACCGGGCTGCTGGGGCTTATTCGCGCCATCGCCGCCGAGGCCGCGCCTCACAACGTTCGGGCCAATATGGTAAACCCCGGCGCTACCGACACATCCCGGGAACACCCTGAATGGTACCCTGAGTTCCAGGGTGGCATAACCCGTGGCTCCAACGAACACTTGCGCGACCTGCCCATGGGACGGCAAGCCACGGTGGCAGATGTAGCCAATGCCTGCTTATTCTTCGCCAGCGACGAGTCGGCCTACATCACAGGGGACAGCGTGAATGTGATGGGCGGGCGGTATATCGTCTGAACCGGAATCTGTCCGGTATGGAATTGCGCCTATCGTAATCGGCTTAATTTCAATGCTTGTGGTTCAGGTCTCTTCCCATGCAGCCGCTGCGGCCCCCAACAGACCGGAGTTGTCGCCGAGGACGGACGGCACCAAGTCGAAGGGCTTGTGCAGTTCGCTCATCAGCCGGTCATGGATGCCTTGCCGGATGTGAGGCAGCAAGTTGAGTTGGGTCAGGCCCTCGGATACGCCGCCGCCCAAGATAATCAGGTCGGGGTTGAACAGATGAACCATGTTGGCCAGCCCAACGGCCAGGCCAGCGCAGGCGCGCAGCATTACCGACTTGGCGAAAGCATCCCCTTGCACGGCGGCGGCGACCACCGTGCGAGCCGAGATTTCTTCCGGAGCAATGGCGGCCAGCGCCGAGGCCTGCCCGCCGCGACTGGACAGGACAGCGCAAGCATAGTTGGCAATGGCGGTGCCGGAGGATACGGCTTCGAGGCAGCCCCGCTTGCCGCACTGGCATAGGGGAGCGTCCGCGGCGGTGTCCACGGTGGTGTGGCCCACCTCGGCGGTAAGGCCGTTGGCCCCCAGCAACAACGCGCATCCTTTGTTGGATGCTGGCGGAAGCCCGGGGATGCGCATCACCGCGCCGCCCCCAATGCCGGTGCTCACCGTGACGTAAAACAGACTCTTGGGCGGGCGTCCCGCCTGGGCCGCGTCTCGGCCTGCGCCAAAGTGGAACTCACCCACCGCCGCCAGGTTGGCGTCATTGCCGACCGTCACGGGGAGACCGTACCGCTCTTGCCAGGCTCGCTTCAGGGAAACGCCGTCCAGGACCATTAGGTTGGGCGGCTGATACAAGATGCCACTGTCCGGATCCACCGGGCCGGCTACCGCAATCCCGATGCCTTCGGCCCGAAGTCCCTCAACCGCAAAGGCCTCGTTCAGCAGTCCGGCTGCCAGCGCCAGATAATCGGCAGACGAACCTCCTCGCGGGTTGGGGCGGCGCGCCTGCCACAGGACTCCTCCTTGCCGGTCAATCAGGGCGACCCGGCACCACGTTCCGCCCCAGTCCATAGCCAGCATTGCAGGGACAGGCTGTTGAGCAGTCATTTCCAGCGTTCCATCCTTAGGGGCTTGCCCCGTCATTCCCTGCGCTCCCGCCCCGAGCCCTTGCCCCGTCATTCCTTGCGCTCCCGCCCCGAGCCCTTGCCCCCGTCATTCCTTGCGCTCCCGCCCCCGTCATTCCCGCGAAAGCGGGAATCCATCAGGAATCCCCGTGCAATAAAGGCCCATACCAGCGTCTGTCAGGAACACCCTCAGGAAGATTCGGTCAGCAGGGCGTCTAGGATTTGGCGGAGCAGGGCGGGATTCATCGGGCCGGTGAATTTTCGGGCAATCGAACCGTCGCGGCTGATGAAAAACTTTTCAGGGATGCCTCGCACGCCGTAACTAATGGCGATTTTACCCTCGGAGTCAATGCCTTTAGGGTATTCGTGCCCCTGTTGTTGCAAGAAAAGCTCGGCGTCGCCGGTATTATCCCACAAATTGATTCCCACAAACTCGACGCCACGCTCGCGGTATTCCCCATAGATTTGGGCCAATACCGGGGCCTCGTCGCGGCAGGGCTGGCACCATGACGCCCAGAAATCCAGCATCACTACCTTCCCGTGAAGGTCTGCGAGGCTCAGGGCACTGCCGTCTAGCGATTGAAGGTTAAAGTTGGGAGCGACCCTTCTTTTCTGCTGCACCTCGGCAATGCTTTCGTTGACCGCGATGCTGTCGGGGGCGCCGTCGGAGCTAAAAGAGGCCCAGGCCAGCACGGCCAAGAACGCGAGGATGGGCAGGCCCACTCCGATGATAATCAGCGTCCGCCGCCCAAATCTTCTGGTCGGCCCCAAGTTTGCTGCCGGTCCGGGGTTATCCGTCTCTTCCGCTGCGTTCCGCATCTCTGCCTGGGCCATCGTTTTCTGAGTCGCCGATTTCGTCCGTATGCTCCAGCTCGCCCAAGGCTAAGGACACCAGCTCCGCCCGTTGGTTCAAGTACTCGGCCTCGTCCAGTTCCCCGTCCTGATAGATCTCGTCCAGTTCGGCCAGAGTGGAGACCAGTATGGCGCGCTGGGCCGACGGCTCACCGGTTTCTCCCGTCGCGCCGACGGCATCATACGCGACGGCGGGCCGGTAGCGGCGGAACAATCCCAGAGCCAGCAGCGCCAGCAGCGCCGCTCCTAAGGCCGACGGAATGGCCGTCAACCAAAAGGAGCTGCTGCTCAGCGCGACGCCAATGCGAGTGAACACTCCCGGTTGAGGCAGGCCCGTAAACCGCAGATCGATTCCCGGGCCGGCGGGTATGCCGCGCCCTTCCCAAGCGCGGTAGACACCTTCCTGAATCCCCACTGGCGGACGGGCGCCCAACCCGGCAATCTCAACGTTCTCCCATTGATCCGGCACAAGAATCTGGAAAATGCTCGCGCCTTGAGGCAGGCTATTGCGATAGGTCAATTCTCCGCCTTGATAGGGGAAGGAATAGGCGAAGTCAACGCTGTGCTGCCCGGGGGGCACCGGTGCCGCTAGGGCAAAGCCGGAGCCGACGGATATGACTTCGCCTCCGCTTAGGTCGGACTGTACGGTTATGTCTGCCGCGTCCGGCGGGAGGGCAAAGCGCATAAAGCTGAACATACCGGGGCGAGCGGTTTCCAGATTGGGCTTCAATGTCCTGTCCGTCGGATTGGTGAAACGGACAAATTCGGTGGCAGTGGCTGTTCGCTGCGGCACATCGAACCCGGTAATGACCATCACCTGCCGGTCAACAACCATAATTCCGGCGTCCTCCGTCGGCTCATAGACCGTGATAACCTGCTCGCTGGTCAATTCGTCAGGAGCCAGGGTCAGGCCATAAAATACGCCGTCGTAATCCACGCTCAGAGTATATGCGCCTTCCTCTACTCGGAGGGCGCCGTCGAAGACGAAGCGGCCGTCAGTGTCGGCCACAGTCTGGCCGGTGTCGGCGAGCGTTCCGTCCGGGCCAGTGACCAGCATCAGCACCACCATATCTTGGGGGGCGGAAAATCCCGCCGTGCCGTTTACCACCCGGCCCCGTATCGAAATCGTTTCCTGGGCTGGCGACGATGCCGAAGCGATATTCAGAAGCAACCCGGCCAATGCGCCGCAACATAGCAGGGCGAGAAGGGGAGAGCGCGTCAGCCGGGCCGGATTCGGCGGAAGGCGCATCACTGCCGCGATGCCGTCCCGGTTCCCGGCTCTCCGCCGGCATCGTCAACCGGCGCGCCGCAGTGGGGGCAGGAACCGCTGTTCTCCCATTGATCCTGGAAGAGGCCGAGAGCGGCGGGAACCGGCGCATCACACTGCGGGCAGGCTTGCCACCCCTCGGCAAGGTCCGCCACAGCTCCCTCCGAAGGGTTATCTGAGAGGATTTCGGCGCGGGCGGCAATCACTTCCTGTTCCAGCAGCAGCTCCAACGGCGCGGCGCCCTGCTCCAATTGCGCCTTGATGGCCGCAGCCGCAGCTAGGCGGTATGCCTGCAATTGCTCCCGGTACTGGCTCTCGGGCAAGTTGCCCAACTGGTACTCCAACTCCAGCGTTTCGATGGAGTCGTAAATCGAATCCAATCCAACCCCGTCATCGCTGGCAGGCGGAGGCACCGCCACAGAGCTTGCCGAAGAGCCTCGAAAAAAGGAATATGTAACAATTACCAAGCTGAAGGCGGCCAGGCCCACGCCGACAAGAATGGCGAAAATTGCTTCCCCGTCCATGCCTTCAGTTTAACAGGAACGCCCTTTCGCTGCCTGCCGGAGGCAGGGCAATCGCATATAAGCGGGTTCCCCCTTTTCCTGCCGACGAGTCAGGCGGAGGCGGGCGCCGTTGCCCTCGCGGGAGCGCGCGCCGGGACGCGGTAGGGTTCAGGCCACAAGGCAATTACGGTCCCCAATACCATCACCGGCCCGGCCACCCACATCCACCAGATTAACGGGTTGACCAGGATGCGCAGTCCGGCGTCGCCATTGGCGAGATTTTCGCTGGGGACGACGTAAAAGTCCTCCACGGGCGTCGAGCGGATAGCGGCGCGGGTGGATGCCATGTTAAAGCTGGGATAAAAAGCGCGGTTGGGATTGATAGTATCCAGAAATTCTCCGTCCCGGTAGACCTCCACCGACGATATGAACTCCGTCCGGTTTCCGAACACTGCCTGGGTGGTGCCTAAGTAGCGGATTTCGTAGTTATCTATGACGGCGGTCTCGCCCGGGGAAAGTACCACGTCCTTCTGAGTGTTGAAGAAGGAAGTGCCTACGATGCCCAATGTCACCATCAGCACCGAGAGATGCACGATGTACCCGCCATAGCGCGGACGGTTAGCCCAGATGAGGCGCAAGAAGGCGGCGGCGTAGTTCTCTCGGGAATTGCGATGGCGGGCGCGAGCCCCCCGATACCACTCCATCAAGATTCCGGCAGCGACGAAGGCGGCCAAGCCGAAACCCGCCAGGGCATACTCCTTTCGCAGGCCAAAGGCCAGCAGGACAACCAGGGTCAACCCAGCCGCGGCGGCCGGCACGGTCAAGGCGCGGCGCACGCTGGCCCAGTTGGCCCGGCGCCAGGGCAACATCGGCCCCACGCCCATCAGGAACACCAGCGCCAGCATCAGCGGCCCGTTGACCTGGTCGTAGAAGGGCCGGGCCACGGTTATCTGCTCGCCGCTGGTCAGCTCGGAGATAAGCGGATACACCGTTCCCCATAGAGTCACGAAGGCAATCGCCAGCAGCAACAGGTTGTTGACCAGGAAAGCCGCTTCCCGCGACAGCATGGAGTCGAGGTTCTGCGCGCTCTTCAACAACGGGTAACGCCAGAAAAAGATGATAAACGGAACAATCACGCCCAAAGCCAGGAACATCAGGAAAATCCAACCCAGGTCGGACTCTCCAAAGGAATGAACCGAAGGAACTGATCCTCCTCGATTCATAAACATCCCATATAGGGCTAGGGCGAAAGCCACGTTGATTAAGGCGATGTTCCACATCCGGAACATTCCCCGCCGCTTCTGCACCATTATCGAGTGAATGAAGGCGGTGAGGGCCAGCCAGGGCATAAAGGCGGCGTTTTCCACCGGATCCCAGAACCAGTAGCCGCCCCAGCCGAGGATTGTGTAGGCCCACCATGAACCCAGCAGAAGGCCGCTGGCCAGCAGCGCCCAGGTGATGATGCCCCAGACGCGCCCAGCATCCACCCACTCGTCGCCCGTTTGCCGAGCCAGCAGGGAGCCTAGCGCGAAGGCGAAGGGTACACTGATACCCACCAGACCCGCCATCAGCGCCGGCGGGTGGAAGAACATCCCGAAGTGGGTAAGCAACGGATTGATGCCTTCGCCGTCGGCCGGGATGAAGGGCAGCTTCTCGAAGGGGTTGGCCATCACGGCGGTTACGGCCAAGAAAAAGGTCAGCACCAGCATCAGCACGCCGGTAGTGTAGGGCAGGGCGTCGCGCACCCGCTCCGGCGCGCGCCATACGGCAATGGCTGCCATCACCGACAGCACCATGGCGATATAGAGCAGCGAGCCCTCGTTCCCGGCGTAGAAGGCCACCCACGTGAAGCGGTCAAGCATTGCCAGGTCGCTGTGCCGGGCCACGTAAGCAATCTCGAAGTCGCGGGCTATGAAGGAAACCACCAAGCTCAGCGTTGACACGAAGAGCACAACGACAGTGGCGTACATAGCGGCCTGGGCGCTGTCTACCAGCGCGGTGGAGCCGCGCAGTTTCCCCGCCACCGACCCGACGCTAGAGTAGGCCGCTAGGGCCAGGGCCATCCACAAGCTGATTGCGCCGAGATCACCCATGGTCGCCGGACTCCGCGGCGGAATTGCCTTCTGCCTCTGCCGGAAGGTTACGGCGAGGGCGTTCTTCAGCCTCGGGGCGAATCCCCCGGCGCACAGCCAGGCTGCGGTCTACGATTTCGAGGTAAGGCGACAAATCCGCATCGCCGTCGGCGGATGCGCCATCAAACAATGCCTGGGAAGTATCCCCTGGAGATGCAATAGCGGTAGCGGGCGCCGGCTGGTTTCGGCTGGTCATCGAGCGGACTACCAGATACAGCGCACCCAGACCGGCGGCAATGCCAATGATAGGCAGAACCCAAGCCAGCAGATTGATGCCGGACTTGGGGGGCGCCGCCAGGATGTCGGCCCCGTAACGGTCAACGAAGTAGTCCAGAATTTCCTCTCGGGTTCTGCCTTCGGCCAGCATCTCCCGTATTACGGCCCGCATCTGGAAAGAGATTTCCACTTGGGCTTGATCAATGGTCTCGGCCGGGCAAACCGGACACATTATCATCCGGTCAATGGCCTGCGCTTCCCTTTCCAGCGCTTCCTCCGGCGTCTGGGCGGAAGCGCTGGAAGCGGCGGCCAAGACAACCACGATGGTCAAGCAAAAAGCGCTCAAAGGCCACAAAGAGATGTTCTTGCTCAAGAAATCTCCCGCCCCTCGCGCGCTTTGCGTCTGTCGGCGAACCGGTACTACTTGGGTAGGGAATTGATATAGTTAGCCAGGGCCCACCGTTCGTCTTCGCTGAGGAGCTTGCCGAAAGGCGGCATCACTGAATTTGGGCCGAAGGGCCGCACGGTGACCTTCAGGAACCCTTCTATCTCCGCAGGTTCGAGGGTCGTAAGGTCCGCCGTAATCGCCGTTTCATAGCCGTATTCATTCATCATCAGGGTGAGAACCGGGCCGTCGCCCTTTGCTCCGGCTCCGTGGCACATCTGGCAGTTGACTTCAAAGAGATGCTCGACAGAGTCGTCGGTGGTATTGGGCGGCGCCGGGTAGAAGGCCACGGCGCCGGGCACTCCCGACAAGCGCGGCGGCTCGTGGGATTTGTAGGACTGCTGGTAGTGTTGCTCGTAGAAAATGTCCACCGGGTAGCTGCCGGAGGTGCAACCCACTGCGGCCAGCGCCGCGGCCAACGCCAGTCCGGCTATTAGCAGCCTAACGCGGGAAAGCCGAAGGTTCCTTCCGCTGAGACGGCTCTTAGATGAAGGAAGAGCAGGGATATTATTCTTGAGAAGGCTCATTATCAGGTAGCCTAACCTCGATTTTCGCGGACAACATCAACGGCGCCCGCCTGGGTGAACAGAGTCGAAACCTCGGTTAGCTGTTCTTCCTCCACATTGGCCAGCACCCCGATATAGCCCTCGGTTATTCGAGTATCGTAGAGGCCCTGTTTGAAGCTGGGCAGACGCGACTCGAAGATTATGCCTATTATCGTGAAAATTATGGCCGTGAGCATGGTGCTTTCGTAGGTGATCACAGCCATAGGCGGGAGAGACAGGACGGGCTTACCGGCCTGCACCAAGGGGTAAGCCATCTGGGTCATTGAGGTGAGCAGGATACCAACGGTCAGGCCCACCAGCGCGCCGCACAGCGGGAATATGTACAGGCGATGCCCCTCGTGGCGTTCCCCGAAGGCTCCCTCGGGATAGGGAGTATCGGTTAAAAAGTCGTAATCATTTGGCGACACGCCGACGCTCTGCAGGGCGTCGCCTGCTTCCGCGGCGTAGTTGGCGTCCTCGAAGAGGCCCAATATCGGTCGTTTGGCCATGGCCTTGCTTCCTCTTTTCCGTTCCAGTTTCCTCGGGAACTGTTCTAGTCTTCCCGATATACGGCCGGGACAGTGACCCGGCCTACGCGAATTTCGGTGCGAAGAATCTCTGCTTCCTTAATGTCATACAGGGGTATCAAGGGCGCCACTCTGGCAATTATCAGCATCAGCATGGACACCAGGGCAAAGGTGGCTCCGATGATGGTCCACTCCACCGCGCTGGGAGCATAGATAGTCCACCAGCTAAAGGTAAACACCTGCTTGTTTTGCAGCCCCGGCACGATAATGATGAAGCGCTCCAGCCACATACCGATATTCACCGAAATACAGGCGATGGACATCAGCCAGAGATTGCGGCGGAACGACCTGGGCAGCCACAGCGCCACCGGCAGGAAGTAGGTGGTGAACACGAACACCATCATCCAGATATTCCACGGATTCTGCATAAACTGGAGGTCGCGCACCGCCAGCTCGTCGGCCTCCCTACCGTAGAAGCCGAAGAGTATTTCCATGACGAAGAAGTAGAACCAACCGGTTGCCACTACTATCAGCAACCGCCCCAGGGCATCTATATGCTCGTGGCGGATATAATTCTGCCACCCGTAGATATAGCGCAGGATTATCATCACAAAGGCCACAGCGGAAACGCCGGAGTGCACTGCGCCCACCACGAAGTAGGGGGCAAAGATGGTGGAGTGCCAAGTCTTCACTGCCACTGCCATGCCGAAGTCCCAGGACACTATGGAGTGCACCGACACGAACACCGGCAAGATGAGGGCCGAGAGCAGAACGCCGGCGATAATTTGTAGCTTCCATTGCCGGGGGTTGCCCCTCCAGCCCATGGCCAGGATGCCATAGATGCGTTGGCTCATTCCGGTAGTGCGGTCGCGCAGCACCGCGAAATCAGGGATGAGCGCCACCAGCACGAAAAGAATGCTGCTGGTCAGATAGGTATAGACCGCTGAGGGGTCCCAGACCAGGGGCGAGCGTACATTGGGCCAGATTCCCCGGGCGTAGTCGTAAGGCATAAAGGGAATGGTGTAAATCCAGTAGATGGTGCGCCAAGGCCGCCCTGTATGAATCAGGGGCATCATCATGGCGGTCATCAGCGAGAAAACGGTCAGAATCTCAGCGGCGCGGGTGGCGGGCCTGCGCCACTCGGCCTTGCTGAGGCGCAGAATTGCCGAGAGCATCACACCGGCGTGAGAGATACCAATCCAGAACACGAAATTGGTGATGAAGAAGCCCCACATTACCGGGCGGTTCAGGCCGGTCACTCCGAAGCCCTTGTTAACCAGCAGACCGGCGGCGCTGAATCCTCCCAGCACTATTAGGCCCAGGACTACCACGGAAATCGTGAACCACTTGGGCGAGTGCAGGATGGAAGCCAGCAGTTCCCGGTTAATCTGCCGGTAGGGTATGGGTGTCCTGCCTTCTTGCATTTTTCCTCTTTCGAGTCTGGATTCAGGGCGAGAGCGCGCGGATTACGCTTTCCCGGTTCCTGCTTCCGTATTCAGATTTCGCGCCTGCGTCGGGAAGTCGGAATACGAGATTCCGTTTCCCTGATTTCATCGTCCGGTTATTCGGGTTTAGCCAGCACCAGATACTCCCCGCGTATGAAGCGGGACATACGCTGATACAGGGCGCCCTCCTTGACTTCCCATACCGAGAGCAGCGGCAGAACCCGAGTAGCCAGCATATAGACGAATATCGCTCCGCCTATGCCGCCCAGCACGATGAATATATCCCAGATGTCCGGGTAGACCGCCGGGGGCGCATCCATCAGGAAAGCCTGGTAGATGTTGCCGGAGTTGGCCCCGCCCACGAAGATGCGAATGCTGAACATCAGCGCGCCCGCCGCTGCCGAAAGCCCGGCCAAAGGCGGCCCCCAAGCGCTGCGCCTCACCGGGTTCCACAGCAAAAGCAGGAAAGGAATGGCGAAGGATAGGCACAGGTTGGCCACGAACACTCCGCCATAGGACTGGGTATACAGGTACTTGATGATGCTCTGCTCCACCACCAACCGACCATACCAGTAGGTAATGAAGAAGGCGAACAGGTGATAGGCCCACAGCAAGGTCAGGCCCAACTGCACCTTGCTGGCCGACCAGAATACCGACTTCCCGTAGTATTCCTGGAATCCGCCCCAGCGCCGCATGATGTACAGGATTATGAGGCAGCTTCCCAGGGCCACCTGAAGCCCGGTAAGCGAGTAGAACACCGGGAATATGGAGTCCTTCCAGCCCGGAATCATGCTCTGGGCATAGTCCGAACTGATGATGAAATGCACGAAGATGAGAATCATGAAATAGAACGCGCCCAACATCGCCAGCCCTGCTTTCTGCGCGTTCCACTGCCGCTTGGTGCCGTACCAGTGTCCGGCCAAGATCCGGTAGAGCCAGCCCTTAAAGCCCGTGGCGGTCAGGCGCCGCTCGGCCATATCGGGCACTGCCGACAGCCACAGGATGAACAGCGATGTTACCGCTAGGCCGATGACTCCGGCCAGGTCCCATGCATGAGGGGCGCCGATAGGTCCCTCGAACCAGATGGTGCGGCGGATGTCCAGGTCATGCCCATGCCCCGGATCGGGGTTGGCGATGGGGGGTAGCACAATCATCATCGGGATGAAGGTGATGACATTAAAGATGCCCACCACGGCGAACAGTTCCGAAACCCGCGACAGAGGTCGCCGCCAATGGCTCTTGGTAAAGCGGAAGGCCACCGCCGCCACCGGGGCCGCGCTGGTGACCATAAAGACGAAGGAAAAGGTCGCCATGTAGTAGCCCCAAGGGCCGCGGTCGTCGAACCCGTCCACTGCCGCCCGGGCGATGAAACCTACCACTCCCAGCACTAGCAAGGCGAAGCTGGCGAAGAAGGCTAGGGTGAAGGCTCTGGGCATGGCAGAAACCTTCTCCGCCATGTCGCGCGTCATCCTTCTGGGATTGGGAAAAACCCACATCCCCGGATAATGCCCTCCGGAAACTCCCCCGTGCCCTTCGCCGTGGTGGATATGTTCGCTTTCGCTGGCTGCCATCTTTTTCGTCTAAATTGAGATTTATTGGATTACCGGGCGGACTGGCCTATACGCTTGCACCGCTAAGCAGGACTTTTCTTGACATGGGGGCATCCCACGCTAGTGAGCCCCTCCGCCGCCGATGGGATACTTGTCAACTTTCTTGAGATATATGACGTTGGGCTTGCTGCCCATTTCTTCCAGCAGGCGGTACACCCGGGTCTTGGATTCGTCCAAGTATTCGCCGTGATGCACCTTGTCATACTGCTCGTTGGCTTTCTCGAAGTACTCGTAGACCGGGCCGGTGGGGTCGGTTTGCTCTCCGAACTTTAGGGCATTCGTCGGGCAGGCCTGAGCGCAGGCAGGAAGGAAATTGCCGTCCTTCATGCGCTGGTAGTTAAGATACCGGTCGCCAGCGGGGATGCGGTCGCCGGTCATCGGCTCAACGCCCTGCCGCTCCACGGTAATCTCGCCCCGGCGGATACGCTGGACGCAGAAGGAACAGCGTTCCATGATGCCCCGGCTACGAATAGTAACATCGGGGTTG
The DNA here is from genome assembly GCA_965199995.1 of Dehalococcoidia bacterium. GTDB lineage: Bacteria > Chloroflexota > Dehalococcoidia > Lucifugimonadales > UBA3495 > VXOI01. Next base: position 2,218,930 of record OZ241328.1, read on the forward strand.
AGCTGATTTCGGAGGCGCTCCGGCCACTTGGGTTCCCACCAATTGAAGAACCGCACCTGGTAGGGGCAGTTGTTGGCGCAGTACCGAGTACCGACGCAACGGTTATAGACCTGAACGTTCATGCCCTCGTCGTTATGGTAGGTGGCGTAGACCGGGCATACCGGCTCGCAAGGCGCGTTCTCGCAGTGTTGGCACATGATGGGTATGAAGCGGGCTTTGACGTTGGGAAACTCGCCCTCCCAGTAGCGTTCGATGCGGATCCACTCGTAGGCCCTGGCCTGCTGGAAGGCTTCTTTGTCGTTAATGGGCAAGTTGTTTTCGGCTTGACAGGCGACGACGCAGGCCTGGCACCCGGTGCAACGGTCCAGGTCAACAACCATTCCCCATTTGTGGTCAATTCGCTTCGTTACCATCTTCTCGTCAATAGGAAATGAAGAATTCGGAATTCCTCATTTCCATATATCCTTTCCTTTCTCCTTAGTAGTTCCCCGGAGCGATGGTCTTAATGATTTCCTCGGCGGCGCTCAAGCCGACTTCCACAGCCCGCGTAGTACCCTCCATCTTGGAGAGCATGACGCTCTCTCCGGTGGGGAAAATACGAACGCGAGTGCCGGCCCACGCCAGAGAGCCCGGCCCCGCCACCCGGGTAGGTTCCAGAATTTCGTTGACGTTAGAGCTTTCCGGCCCCGGGCGGCCGTCGCCCCAGGAGAGGTGGGTGGCGTAGTCCGGCCCGTGGCGGCGACCGCCCCCAAAGGGTATCCCCACCACTTCCGGCGGCGTGGCCGGCGTCAGGAATGCCACTGCCCGGATGGAGCCTTGGGAAGACTCAACGCGCACCACGTCGCCCTGCCGGATGCCGAAACGCTGGGCCGTGATGTCGTTCATTTCAATCCAAGTCTGCCAGGTGATGGACGTTACTGGATCGGGCGCGGCTTGCAACCAGGGCAGATGCGCCAGTTCCCCATCCTGAATCGAGTTGTGGGAGAAGGGCGCCAGATACACTGTATCCCCGCCGCCATATCCGGCGAAGGCGGGCTGGGACGCGCTCAACGCAATTCCCCGCAACAATCCGGCGCGGGGGCGGAGGTTCCCGCGGGAAGGGCCAGTGGCCGATTCATCCTGCCACACTCCGCGGCGCAACAGGGCCGTCCAAAACTCATCGGCAGACGCCGCCTGGATAGAGCCGCGGTTCTCCCCAAACAGCGCGGCGGCGGATTCTTTCAGCATTGCCTGGTAGCTGGCCCACGGGAGCTGGTCGCCCAGACCCAGACCGTCAGCGGCGGCAAGCAAAACATCCGGGAGGCTGCGAGGGTCCAAATCCCATAGCGGGTTCACCACCGGCTGCTGGAACCCTACGGTTTGGTAGCCCGGGGCCGGGTCGGGGATGTCATCCCCCCAGTCTTCCAGGTACACCCGGTCGGGCAGCAACAGGTCGGCCAGGGCGGAAGTGTCGTCTATAAAGGGCGAGAAGCTGACTATGAACAAGTCCTGCGCGCTTTCGATAGCGTCGCGCAGCTTCAATGCGCCGGGCAAGCCGTGCACCGGATCCACGTTGTGGAGCAGAAGCATCCGGATTTCGCCGGTGCGAATCCTCTGGGCGAGCCGCTCGAAGTCATCGATGCTGGAAGCAGAGGCCGTGCTCGGCACGCCGTCCCATGGGCCCTTAGGGTTGAGGATCACGCCGCCCTCGGCTCCGACGCTGCCCACTAACCAATTGAGAACGGAGGCGGCCTCGACATTGAAGAGACCATTGGAGTGGGCGCCCGCCGAGCCACCGGCAATGGCGATGGCCGGGCCGTGAGTAGCGAAGTCTTCGGCCAGTTTCCCGATGAAATGAACCGGATCGCCGCCGGCTATCTCCGGCGTCACTCCTACCAGCGGGACCACCACTTCCGGGCGGAAGGAGTTTAGTATCTCGCGCCCAGTATCGCCGCCCAGCAGCGCATCGACATCCACGCCGGGAGCCTGGAGGTTCTTTTCGACAATGACCTGGGCGATGCTGAGGGCCATATAACCTTCCCAGCCGGGCCGGACAGGAATCCATTTATCGGCGTTGGCTGCGGTCATTGAGAACCGGGAATCCACGTGATATAGGACTCCCCGATCGCGTCCGCCGGAATTGGAGCGGCCCTCGCCCTGGCGGAACTCCCCATAGCCCCGGTTCCAGCGGGTGGGCGAGATCCAGGTTGACAGGAAGTCGGCCCCGAAAGAAAGAATAAAGTTGGCGTTCTCCAAGTCGAAGTCGGGCAGGACATCCTGCTCATACACGTTCTTGACGGCGGCGCGGTAAACGTTGTTGTCCACCGGCTCGAACTTCAGATGTTCGATGCCGGTGGCTTGAACGAAACGCTCTGTCAGCATTCCCAAGTGGCCGCGCATGGGTTTGGTTATCATCGCGGTATATTCGCCCCGGTCGTTCAGTTGGCGAATCAGGGTATCCATGCCTTCCGGATCCCAAGCGATGGGGTCGAACTGGCCTGAGCCTCGATTCCCTCCGCGCTTCATAGGACCGGATATTCGGTCGGGGTGATAGAGGGCCTGAACGCCGGCCTCGCAACGGGCGTGGCTCTTGCCCTGGTTGGTGGGATAGAAGGGATTACCCTGAACCTTCTTGGCTCGGCCTTCCATCACGCGCACCAATATGCCTTCGCATGACGGGCAGTTGCGGCACAAGCTGGCGTACCAGTTATCCTTGCCCCTCACCAAGTCCTCGGGCAAGCCCACCGGACTCTGGATGCTGAGCTCCCCTTCTCGGATGCCGAATCCTTCGCAGGCCACGGCGCCGAGAGCGCCCAGACCGGCCCAAGCCAGGAAATGTCGCCTAGTCAGTTTCATTGATACAGTTCTTCGCTTTATGAGTCCTGTATTTTTATGGGAGCAGGGGTTACATCCCTGACTCCGGCTTTCTTCCCTTTATCTAAATGGGACTTTACTTGTGGCAGATGGTGCAGTCCGTGGGCACGTTATTTGTCCGGTGGCAGTCCAGACACGTTCCCATCTTGAGGGACTGGCCGGACTTGGGCTGAACTTCTTCCATGCTGCCCACATCGCCATGACAGATGGAACAGGTTTCGGCGATGCTGTACGGGCGGTTGACTTCGTTGCCGTCGATGTCGTAGCGCTGTCCGCTGGCCCCCTCGGTGTCTAGTTCGCTGGTGAAGAACCGGATATGAGCTTCGTGAACGAAGCGCACATGGTCGGGCAGGCGGTGGACCCGCTCCCAGTCTATGGGTTCCTCATCATCGAAATACTGTTGCACTTTGGCGATTTCGGTCTGGGCATCGCCGTCCCTGCCGGTGACTTCCTGATGGCAAAACAGGCACTGCTCCACCGCCGGGACGGTAGCGGCGCTGCCCTTGGTTACGTTGCGGTGGCAGAATTCGCACTGGATGTTGTTCTCCACCACGTGAACGGTATGCGGGAACTCTATCGGTTGCGCCGAAGCATTGCCGAGTCCAAAGGGCGGGTTGGAGAACCAGGAAATGAACAACACCACAAGGATAAAACCTATGATGACGGTGAAAATTCCGCCAGCCACCATCAGGGGAATCATTTTGCTTGTGGGTCTCATATTTGTCGGGAACCGTTCATATTGAGATGCCTGCTCTTTAGGCCCAGGGGAATACTCCGGCAGGGCTGACCTAGATCAGTAGCCGGTCCCAGAAATTTCTCACGTCGAGGGTCTGGTTTATGCCGAGAATCAGAATCACGATGGCTACTACCGCCACGAGCAGAGCGAAAGCGGTCAAGGGAATCTTCAGCCTGGACGCGGAAGGGGGCAGATGTCCCGTAGCCACTGCCGACGGGATGAAGGCGTAGGCGGTGAGCATGGTAACGGAGAAGGTTACTATCAGCGGGAAGTAAATCCAGAACCACTGAAGGAACAGGTGGATGTTATGCCAGTCTGCGCTGGTTAGAGCTTTGGGGTCGTCCATCAGGAGGCTCTGTTCACCTGAGTTAGCCGACGGCTCGCGCTTAAACCTGCCGCCGCCTTACGAAAATAGCGGCCCGAATCAATACCGGGCCATCAAGCGAGTGAAAATTATCACACACTCTTTGGGGTGTCAAGGGATTCAGATAGGATTCCTCGGGCTATCGCCTTTGAAATTTCAGACCTGTTACCCCTACGGACAGCAGGAGACCGGAAGGCGAAATTCTCTGAATTTTTACCCCAGTGATGTTCGATTAAGGCCCTAGGATTCCCGCTCTCCATTTAAGGCTCTGGATTCCCGCTTCCGCGGGAATGACGGGGGATAGCGGGAATGACGGGGGATAGCGGGAATGACGGGGGATAGTGGGAATGACGGGGGATAGCGGGAATGACGGGGGATAGTGGGAATGACGGGGGATAGTAGCGGGAATGACGGGGGATAGTGGGAATTGGGAATGACGAGTATTAAGCCGCCCCAAGTCCATTGCTCAGATAGGATTCCCAGGGCTTGCCGGGGGTTGTTCCTTCGCCTTTGCGTCTTTGCGTCTTTGCGTCCACAATAGTAGACGCAGGGACACGCCTTCTCGGGGCTTGATCCTCGCGCTAGGGCGGATTCCCGCCGACGCGGGAAAGACGGATGCACTATGGCCCCGCTGCTGGAATCTATGGAGAATCCCCGCATCCGCGGGAAGGACGAGGGAGGAGCGTCATGCCGGCCAGAAACGGGCAGCAATATATCGAACGGTTGAGAGAAAGGCCGCCCAACCTCTACTTGCAGGGAGAACGGGTTAAGGACCCAACGGCGCATCCGGGGCTTAGCGGCGGCATCAAGACCGTGGCCAGGCTCTATGACCTCCAGCACGATGCGAACGGGACCCAGATGACCTATGCCTCGCCCAGCAGCGGCCAGCAGGTGGGACTGTCGTTCATCACGCCTCAGAGCAAGGCGGACTTGGACGCGCGGCGCAATATGATGCGCCGCTGGGCGCAGGTATCTTGCGGGATGATGGGGCGAACGCCCGACTTTCTCAACGTTAGCCTTATGGCTATGGCCGCCGCTGGGGAATACTTCGCCCAGGACCGCCCGGAGTTCCGGCAGAACATCCGGAACTATTATGAGAAGGTGCGCGAAGAAGACCTGGTTTTGACCCACACTTTGGTCAACCTCCAGCGCAACCGGGCTCCCGCCGACTCAATCCTGAATGACAATACCGACATCGCTCTCTCCGTCGTGAAAGAGACCGATGCCGGCATCATAGTCCACGGCGCGCGTCTGCTGGCAACGCTGCCCATCGCCGACGAAATTGCGGTGTATCCGGCCCGCTCCCACCGGCTGCCCACGGGAGCGCCGGGGCGAACCTCCTTCGCCTTCGCACTGCCCTGCGATGCGCCGGGACTGAAGTTCCTGTGCCGGGAGAGCTTTGATTTGGGGCGGTCCCAGTTTGACCACCCGCTGGGTTCGCGGTTCGAGGAGATGGATGCGCTGGCCTTCTTCGACAACGTGTTCGTTCCGTGGGAGCGGGTGTTTCTGCTGGGCGACCCCGATCGCTGCAACAATATGTCCCGGCATACCCATCAATACTTGCATTCCGGGCATCAGGTGGTGACCAAGAATGTGGTCAAGGTGGAGTTCGTGCTGGGGCTGGCTAATCTGATGCAACAGACGCTGGGTTCGGGCCAGCAGCCGCAGATGCTCCAGTTGACGGCGGAAATCATCGAGAACCTAGAAGTTACCAAGTCCCTGTTGCGGGCATCCGAGGCCGATGCGGACTTTGACCAGTGGGGAGTGATGTGCCCGGCGGAGATGCCGCTGATGATCGCCCGGCATCTGTTCATCAAAATGTATCCGCGCATGGGAGAGATACTGCAACTGATGGGTTCCAGCAGCCTGATGGCCCTGCCCACCGAAGCCGATATGCAAGGGCCGCTGGCCGACGAGCTGGCGAGCTATCTAGACACAGACACTGCTACGGCGGAGGAGCGGGTGCGGCTGTTCCGGCTAGCCTGGGACACCTGTTGCAGCGCCTTCGGCTCGCGCCAGATTCTCTACGAACGCTTTTTCCAGGGCGACGCCTACCGCAACGTGGTGTTGCTAAACGGGCTGTATGACAAGGAACCGGCCACGGAGTTCGTGCGGGGGTTTTTGGAAGGGCAACAGGGATAGCCCGCCGGGGCCCCTGACCGGCGGCCTGCTGTCTAACCGTCCCAGGGACTAAGCCGGAAGGCCGGGCATCGATCTCCTTCGGCCTTCCGTATTTACTAATCGTCGCCGGCGGCAGGCGCGGGGGCAGGGGACGGCCCGGGCGAAACCGGGGGCGGCGCAGGCCCCAGGCGGGCTTCATCGGGCAGTTCGTTTTCCCAGTCGGGTATCAGCACTTGCGAGTTATTGTCCAGCAGGGCAATCACCACCACGCCGCCGAGACTGTAGGCTATGGACAAGGCGAGAACGGCCATGTAGGAACCGGTGGCGTACATGATTAACCCGGCCAGGGCGGTAGCGACGAAGTGCCCCATCAGCGCGCCGGTGGTCTGCCAGCCGTAGACCGTGCCCATCGGGCCATCGCCGAAATACTGCCGGTTGATGATGAGATAGCCGGTCCATTCGCCGCCGAATCCGATACCGAAGGTTACGGCGAAGAGGTAGAAAAGCCAGGGTTCGGCCGGCCCGAACATGATGAGCGGGACGGTGAGTCCCTGAATTGTCAGGCTCACCGCCATCATGCGGCGGGTGCCATACATCTCGGCCAGCACCGGCGTCCCGAAACGGCTGACGATGCTTACCAGAGATATGATGGCGAGGATGATCCCCGCCGCCGCCAGGGAGTCGAACACGCCGGAGTCAATGGCGTACTTGGCCACGTATATCAGGATTATGCCGTGCCCGGCGCACCCCAGGCCATGAATCAGAGGGAGGTTCCAGAAGGGGCGGGTACGGCGGATTTGCTGGTTGAACGTCTTTAGCCGCAGCCGCTCCATTCCCTTAGCCAGCTTGACGGGGACGGAATCGCCTGGGCGGGCCCCGTAAGGCTCGATTCCCATATCGGCCGGGCGGCTGCGCATCAGCGGCACCAGCGCCAGCATTGCGCCGCCCCCGATGAGGCCGATAACCAGAAAGTTCCCTTGCCAACCCAGATTCTCGATAAGCCATCCCGCAATCGGGGCAAAGGCGGCGGTGCCGATGCCTCCGGCGGCCCACAGGATGCCAATGCCCAACCCCAAGCGGCGGCGGAACCATCCGCTGACAGAGGCCATCAGCGGGACCATTCCCAGCGACTGCGTCAAAGACAGCAACACTCCGAAGAAAAGGAAGAAATGCCATATTTCTTGGATTTGGCTCAGCAGTATCATGCTGACCAGATACAGCAAGGCCGCCGCCAGAAGCATAATTCGCGCTCCGAAACGGTCTCCCATCCAGCCGGTGACCGGGGCGTAGAGGGCGCCGAATCCGTAATAGGCGGCAATGCCGAGGGTGACCAGGCTCTCGTTCCAGCCGAAGGGACCATCCTGGTCCGTAAGGGGTGGCAGCATGATGCCGGCGGCCATGCTGATGGAGCTGGCGAAAATCTGCACCGTGGCCAGAATAGCGATGATTATCCAGCTATAGTGAAAGGGGAGGCGAGCCGCCAGGCCGCGAGATCTTATTTCAGTTCCTATAGATACCTGGGAGCCAGCGTCAGTCCGCCTTCGCAAATCATCAACTCAGCCTGTAGCGATTATGGAATCTTATGATTTTCCGATGTCCATAATATCACTATCCTCATCCGGGAGATATATAAAAGGCGCTGATGCTCTGGAGCATCGGCGCTTTTGAAATTTCAGGCCAGTTACTCCTGAGGAATCAGGAGACAGGAAGGCGAAATTCGCTGGATTTTTGCCTCAACAACGTCCGGTTCAAGTAATAGATTCCCGCTTTCGCGGGAATGACGGAGGTGACGGCGCGGGAATGACGGGGAGCGATGGATTCCCGATCCCGTTTTCCCAAGGGTGGCGTTCTTTCGCGGGAATGCCGGGTATTAAGCCGCCTCAACACACTAGCCTTGAGCTGATGCTCTAGGGCATCGGCGCCTTTAAGCGGGGCAGAGGGGTCAGACAGGTTAAGGCATAATGTTCATTTGACGCACTATGGCCTCGCCCAACTCCGCATCTCCCGCGATGGACACCTTGCCGGACTGGAGAACATCATCCGGGTTCCAGCGCCCGCAGCCTAAGCAACCGAAGGTCTCGGCGTCCAGACTGATGGCCGCGGTTGGGTTGTCCGGCGCCTGCTCCAGCTCCCGCCCGCGGCCGCCCTCGACCCCGATGGAAATCCGGCGTCCGGCCGGGCCTGAGATGTCGATAACCACCGTCGCGCCGTCGGGGGCCTGAGCTCGGCGGGCGGCGACAAAGGGCATAGCGCGGATGACGCGGTTGAGGGCATGAGCCGCCGCCGGGCTGTCGTAGTGGCCGGGACGGTTGACGGCCCGGCGGATATCCTGCTCGTGAACCCAAGCGTCCATGATGCGGATGCTGATGAACTCCGACATCGGGGCCTGGCCTATGGGGGTCTGCATTTCGGCGGCGAAGTCGTCATCGGAGCGGCTGCGCAGGAATTCTCCTCGCCGGGCCGTCTTGGCGCGAAAGTCCGACAGCACCTGGGCCCCGCCCCACGGACGGCGGAAGTCCACCACAATCTCGTTCCGTCGGCCCTGCTCGCTGCGGGTGTGGGCCAGAGCCTCTTCGCTGGGAGCGTGGTCGGGATCGGGGTCGCCCAGAATTCCGGTCTCGGAGCCGGCCAAGTGGGCTATCTGGTCTTGAACCGACCAGCCGGGGCAATCGGTGGCAGTTTTCCACTCCGCTTCCGTCAGGCCGTCGCAGAGTTCGCCGATGGAGCGCCAGACATACTCCATCATGTCCACAAGCTGCTGATTGGTTTCGTTCATTTTGAGGTTTGCCCTCGCCCTAAACCCTCTCCCAAGAGGGGAATTTTGCCGCTCTCTTTCGTGGGGAGGACTTTACTCGCCCCCTTCCCTGCGCCGACGATCCTCGCGGAACTGGATGGCGTGAATCACTTCTTCGGGGGCCATGCGTCCCACTGGGCCGGAAGCGTACATCGAACCCAGCACGACCCCGCTGCGCCCCAGCAGAAAATCGGTCGGCTGGATGAAGCCGCCCCGGTCGTCGGACCACCAGGCTCCAATGGCGTCGGCATCATCCTCGGTCGCTCCGTAAGCGACGGGAAAGCTCAAGCCTGTGTCTTTCATTTCGGTCGCGTGATCTTCGTCGTCGGTGCTGACGGCGATAACCATAACGTCCAGCGCGTCCAGCTCTGCCTTCACTGCTTCGTATGCGGCCAACTGCCGCTGGCAGTAGGGTCACCAATGGCCGCGATAGAACAACAGTGCCATGTAGCGGCTGGGGGCATCTCCCGGTAACGACAGTTCGCTGCCGTCCAGAAATTTCAAATTCAATGGGGGAAAACGGTCTCCCTGTTGCAACATCTCGCCCATAATTCGACCTCCGTTACCTTATCCGCTAATAATTATAACAGCAAGTTAATAGCATCCTTTCCGAATTTCTATGATGGCCGGGATTTCTATATTGCCTGATACACGCTGTTCTTAGACTGGGCGGCTTTGCGCAGTCTCCTTTGCGATTCCAGGGAACGGACAGCCTGCTGCACCCGCGGAGTGCCGTAGCGGCGGAACTGTCCCACAATTTTGCTCAGCGTTTTCGGCTGCTCGCAGTATTCCCAGACTAGCTCAGACAGCGCGGCGTCGGAGCCTGGCAAAGAATAGACCGGCTTGACAAGGGTGTAGCCTGGGTTGTTGTCGGCCTTCTCGCCCAGAGTGAACTCCAGCCGCGCCGCGTGCTTTTCCAAGAACTTGCGGAATCTGCCGCGGAGGACGCCGGGGCCCCCGGTGGAGCCGTAGCCGTGGATTACGCGCAGAGTGCGGCAAGCATGACCGCCGGGCTGAACAGCCTTGTTATAAGCGTGGACAAATTCTTCCAGGGCCTCAGGCCAAGTCTTGCCGTGAAGGTCCAATTCCTGACTGTCCAATGCTCCCCCGGCGCCATTGAATTGCGGAACCAAGCATAGGCCGCGACGGCTTGCCTGGTCAACAGTGCAGAATGCGAGGAAGCCAAATCTCTCCGCTGAGAGGATACGCCACGAAACAGTTAACTGGCAACGTATGGGTGGAAACCGATGTACGGGGATGCGACTTCGGCTTTGTTACCACCACCGAAGGCATAGTATTGGTTGACGCGCCCCACAAGCCCAGCACAGCAATCTGGCTAAAGGCGGAAATCGAGAAGCGTGGGCCGCTGCGCTACATCATCAACACCGAACCCCACGGCGACCATTGGACCGGCAATACTTTCTTCGGCGCGCCGGTCATTGCCCACGAAGGCGTGCGAACCCGGATTCTGAACACCAACATGGCCGAGTACGCCGCCCGCGTCGGCACCTTCGGACCCGAGGATGCGGCCCTTCTGGATGGCTACCAGGCCAACCCGCCAAACATCACCTTCCAGGACGGGATGACGCTACGAGGGGGAGAGCATACCTTCGAGATGATTCATATGCCTGGGCATACGCTGTACCAGGCGGCGGTAGTCGTCGCGGTAGTCTCAAGGAAGAAGGCGTAGTATTCACCAGCGACAATATCTTCCACGGGGTGCAGACCTGGCTGCACGAGTGCAACCCCGACCTGTGGCTGGCCGCCCTGGAGTCCCTTCGCGCGCTGGACGAAGGTGTCTTTGTCCCCGGGCAGGGCGCTCTGTGCGGCAAGGACTATCTGGGCGAGCAAGGCGGGTTCATCATCGATGGGAAGGACTATGCGCAGAACGCCATCGACCGAGGCATGAACCGAGAGGAAGCGATGGCCGCTCCGACTGGCATGACCGACCGCTATCCGATGGACGAGGAGCAGGAGGGGCTGGCCCTGCAGGAGGGGCTGGCCCTGATGGTGATGCGCATAAGCGCTGCCAACCTCTACGACTATCTCACCGGCAACTGGCCACCGCCCGGCATGGGCAGCGTGGCAACCCGGCTGCCGGACGGCAGATAGCCGGTTAAGTTAACTTGCGCAATGCCTGTATTTTCTTCTCAGGCAATTATCGGGTTATCAGGCAATGGAAAAATACGAACCCCGGCTATAGAGAAAAGGTCAGGGCGGGAGTCCCGCCCTGACCTTTGTAATAGACCGATCGGGTGTAATAGACCGATCGGGCAATTGCTTGGCGGGCAGCACGTTGCCTACCCTTCGCGCTGCGCCTCGTACTCCCGAAGGGCAGGGATGACCTCCTGGGTCATCAGGTCTATGTTGCGCATAGCTACGTCGTGGGTCATAGGCCCCTCGCGGCCCCAGAAGATGATGTAGCCGGGGTTGATGATGTCAATCAAGCGCTTCATCTTCTTGATCACCGTGTCGGGGTTACCGGTGACAATCTGGAAGGTTTCCTGAGCGTCATCGTAGGGCAAAGCAGGGCCGCCGGGAACGACGGTCTGGACGGCGCGGCGGGCCTGCTCCCGGGCGCCGGTGGCGGCGGCGCGGGTCAGATAACCCGGCGGGGCCAGCCAGTGAGGCGGGGTCACACCGAAGGACGTGCCCAACTGCCAGTAGAAGTTCTTGCCCTCTTCATAGGCTTTTTCGTCGGAATCGGCCACGGCCATCCGCACCGCGTAGCCCCGGTGCTGGGGCGTTGGGCTCCAGCCATCCCCTTCGGCAGTGTTTTGATATAGCCGGTAAATATCCGACAGCAAGTTCAAGGGCGGGGCCAGCGCCACATAGGGGTACTGGTGTTTGGCGGCCCATATCACCGACTCGGGGGAGGCTACGCCGGGAATCCAGATGGGCGGGTGGGGCTTCTGGAGGGGCATCACCCACGGGTTCACCACCCGGTAGTGGTAGTGCTTGCCCTCGTAACGGAAGGGGCCAGGGTTGGTCCACGCCTGCACGATGACGTTGTGGGCCTCGTCGAACCGCTCGCGGTTGTATATAGGGTTGGTATTGGTGGCCATGCTCTCCTGCCCTATACCGCGCACAAAGCCGCATACCACGCGCCCGCCCGACAAAATGTCTATCATCGCCACTTCTTCGGCGACGCGCAGGGGGTTGTCATGGATGGGCAGCACGTTGCCGAGAAACACTATCTTGCCCTGATTGGTGCGGGACGCCAGCACCGAGCCTATAACATTGACCGAGGGCATCATGCACAGCGGGTTGTTGTGATGCTCGTTAATCATCACGCCGTCGAAGCCCGCCTCGGTGCAATACTGCAGTTCGTCGAAATACATCCCATAAAGTTCTTGAGCTTTCTCCGGGCTGAAGTGCTCGTTGGGGAACATCAGGTTGTTGTAGCCAACTCGCTTGGCTTCATCCTGCGGGTAGGCGGTATAACCCATTTCGGTAAAAAAGAAAAATTCGCGCTCCATGCTGCGCCCCCGTTTTCGACTCTAATGACCGTTTCGGTTATCTGTTGAGTAGTTGCCAGTATGTTATCAGCCGGGTGGGGTGTCAATTGCCTGGCCGGCATCAAGGCCTTCAGCATCAGGGGCCTCGCTGGATGCTTGGGCGACAGCCGCCTGCTGCTGGCGGGCCGCCCAGTTCTGAAACCAGCGCCGGAATTCATCCAGAGCCGGCGGCGAGACGTAAAAGACCTCGACGTCCGAAGGGAACTGTATTTGGTGCCGCTCGCTGATGAGGAGGAGGCCGACGCCATCGCCGGACAGCGTCTCATTTATGCGGGAAGCTATGTGTTCATAGCGGCGACGGTTGGCGTCGGTATGCCATTCCTGTAACCGCCCGGCGACGGCTGGGCTGGTCATGGGAAGCATCAGGCAGCGCTGCAAGTCCAGCGTTTCCAGCAATATATCCATATCTTCGGTGGCCTCCAGCACTGCGCCGGATTCGCGCTTGCCGGACACAAAGGCGTAGCTGCGGCGGTCGCCGGCGAGGAGCTGGTCGAGACCTTCCTCCTCGCTGGCTGTGATGGTCTCGTGATAGATGCGCTGCAAGCTGCCCAGAGCGTTTTCCAGGGCGGCAACCTGGGTTTGCATCTGCTCCCAATAGTTCTGCAGGGCGGCGGCGCCCTCCGGATCATCAGGCGCCGGACTGTATGCCAGAGGAACCAGCAACAGCTTGCGGCAGCCGAGATACTGCTCCGCCGCCGGACGTTCAACGCGGCCCAGCTCCTGCGTCATGGGGCCAACCTCCAAGTTTTGCAAGTTTTGATAACCCAGGCAAGTTTTGATAACCCAGGCAAGTTTTGATAACCCAGGAATGATACCAGCAACCGCCAAGCGTGTTAAAATTCCTACGTGCGCTTGTAGCTCAGTTGGATAGAATACACTTCTGCCAAGGGTAAGGTTGCGGGTTCGAGTCCTGCCAGTCGCACTTTTTTGCTTGAAAAATATATTGCCAATATATCGCCTTTGTTATTAACCTAGACTTCCTTGTCAGAGGGCGTTTGTTTCCTACTGAGCTAGGGCACGGACGCGACGGAAGGGCCGGAGTTCCGCATAGGGCACGGACGCGACGGAAGGGCCTCGATCTCGAAAGATGCAGAGCTTCGGCTTTTTCTTTTGTTAGCCCCTAGTCTGTTAGCCCCTAGTCGGCCCCGGAGTGTCGCCGCGCCGCGCTTGCCGCCCTCTGGTACGGTTGCTACACTGCTTCCGCAACCGGCGGTCAGTCGCCATTTTCGGTCAGCCGCCATCTTTAGGAGAGCGCATGATTTACGAAGTCCGCACCTATGATCTGAAACCCGGCGCGGTGCCGCAAGCAGAGGAAGCCTTCGCCGAGGCCCTGCCCTACCGGGAAAAGTATTCGCCCATCGCCGCCTTCTGGCACACCGACATCGGGCCGCTGAACCAGATTATCCACGTCTGGGGCTACGAAAACCTGGAAGAGCGGGCCAAAATTCGCGCAGCCGCCAGTCAGGAACCCAACTGGCCTCCGAAAATTACTCCGGGCAACATCCTGAACATGAATGCGGAAATCTGGCAGCCTGCGCCCTTCATGAAGCCGATGGGCGGTGACCAGGTCCTAGGCAACATCTACGAGATGCGCATCTATACCTACCAGCCTGGCTCCATCCCGGAGTTGCTGCGCCTCTGGGCCGAATCCTTGCCCTACCGCGAGGAGTTCTCGCCGCTGGCCGCCGGGATGTATACCGAGTTCGGCGGGCTGAACCGATGGATGCACGTCTGGCCCTACAAAGACCTGAACCACCGCGCCGAGGTGCGCGCCGCCGCCAGCAAGATTCCCCAGTGGCCCAGCGGCGCCCCGGGCCGCGTGTCGCAGGAAAACAAGATTCTCATCCCAGCCAGCTTCTCGCCAATGCACTAGCCCGGAATTAAACTCCGCGGCCGCCTATGACGCAGAGGGCGTGGGGAACAGTCCCTATGCCCTCTCCCACATTACAAGACGATGACAAAATATAGTCGGAATCACGATTGCCCAGATTACAAGATGCCCAGGATTGAGACCATCCTGAAAATCCCCATCCGGCAAATCCTGATTCCGACTATCCTTACTTCGTCGAAGAGCAAAAACGTATAACTCCCAGGAGGAACGGGATATGGAGGTAGAATAGGGGGGAGAACGAAGCCAACCTGCGGATAGGACGGGCGCGGGCCGAGCCGGCGGCGATAGATTCCCGCTTTCGCGGGAATGACGACTTTGCGTTGGCGGCCTTGCATAATAGGGCAAAATCGAATTCTGAAAATGAGAGAACTGCTATGAAACTGCTAACTTATGACCCTGGCAATGGCCCCCGTTGCGGCGTATTGCAGGGCGACAGCATCATGGACGTTAGCGCGCTCCTAGGGGAGCCTCGCACCATTCGGGACGTGGGGGCGCTGCTGGCGCTGGACGAATCACCGGTTGACCGGGTGGGGGATGCGCTGGCCGGGGGCGCAGCGGCTCCTGCCGTGGCTCTGGACGCCGTTCGGCTGCGCTCGCCCATATTGCAGCCGCCGACAGTCCGCGACTTCATCGTCTACGAGGAGCACGCCAGCTCGCAAGGCACTCGCGAGCCCAACGAGGTCTGGTACAGGATGCCGGTGTTCTACTTCTCCAACACCCTCTGCATCTACGGGCCTGACGACATCGTTCCTTTCCCCTCTACCTCAGACCAGTATGACTACGAGATGGAGATTGGCGCGGTCATCGGAAAGAACGGCGCCGACGTTGCGCCGGGCGATGCCCTGTCGCACATCGCGGGGTTCTGTATCTTTAACGACTGGAGCGCCCGCGACGTGCAGTTCGACGAGATGGCCTTTGGGCTGGGGCCGGCCAAAGGCAAGGACACGGCCTCGACGCTGGGGCCGTGGGTAGTCACCACCGACGAGCTGGCCCCCTACATCCGCGACGGGCGTCTTACCGTAAAGTGCCAGGTGCGGGTCAACGGCGAGGCCTGGCTGACGGACGGCGATGCTGCCCTAGCCTATTACACCTGGGGCGAGATTCTGCAGCGAGCGTCCAAGGACAGCCGCATCGCGCCCGGCGACGTCATCGGCAGCGGCACGGTGGGCGGCGGTTCGGTTCGCGAGGCCATTCGCAAGGGCTACGAAGCGGCCCGATTCCTGGAGCCCGGCGACGTGGTGGAAATGGAAGTGGAGGGCATCGGCTCTGTCCGAAACACACTGGGCGAGAAGAAGGCCGACCCTTCCTATCCCTTCCCTCCTGCCAGCCCGGCGGCAGTGCCGGACCGGGGCACCCACACGGCCTATCGTTACGAATTGCGCCGGTAGCGTCGGCACCAGGCCTGTCAGTCAAGGGTCTCTCTGACGCCGGGCCTGTAAATCACCAGCGCTTGGAGCCAGAGAAAGGCGCGGGCTACGAGGCGGGGGAGCGGAAAGGGGGCAGCTCGCTGCCGGTCTGGCTCTGGCGCCCCCTGCGGAGGTGTGTAGCGCGACTAGGGGAAGGTCTATGGCGGAGAGAGTGGGATTCGAACCCACGGTACAGTTGCCCGTACTCCGGTTTTCGAGACCGGCGCTTTCGTCCACTCAGCCATCTCTCCGTACTTATCATTCTATGGCATTCCCTTTCCTTTGCCAATGTTTAAGGAACTGTCCACTAGCCCATTTCTTTCCCAAGCAGAACGTGCTAGGGTTGCTTGGGAAAGGGTGTACGGTATATAGTATCAATAGCTTTTCATATTCGCTTGCCGGTGTTTCGACGCCTGCGCCGCTGGGTAAACGCCGCCCCGGAGTAGCCTATGTTGACACAGCAGGAGCTGGTGGAAAGGATGCGGGAGTGGGCTGTTCGAGTCACCCCGCAAAGGCTGGCCATCGCGGAAGTCGTCCTGAACTCCCAAGACCACCCCACGGTGCAACAGATATACGAACGGGTTCGCGGCCATTTCCCTTCGATGACCCTCGCAACTATCTACTCAACTCTGGGCGTGCTACAGAAGAGCGGGTTGATCCAGGAGCTTCCCTTTCAGCGGATGTCCCGCTATGAGCCCAACATGGAGCCTCACGTCAACCTAGTCTGCATCGAGTGCGAAAACGTGGTTGACGCGGACACTGCCAGCGAAGTCCATGACTTAGTAGTCAGTCTGCGCCGCAGCATCTCGAACAGAACGGACTTCGAGGTGGGCTGGCAAAGGGTGGACTTCTACGGCCTCTGCCCGCGTTGCGCCGCCGCCCGGCGACGGGGCGAGTTATCGGAAGTCTAGCCTGTTTGACAAAAGAGTTCTGCCTGAACCTGGTATCCCCCAAGCCGGCCGGTGTCGCTCCCTGGCCGGTTTTTACTTTTCGGAGGTCCCATCAATGATTACAGGAGTAGTGGGCGTAACTTTCTGGACTGACGACTTGGAGAAAATGTTCCGCTTCTACAACGACGTGCTGCAACTGCCTTTGCACTCGCGGCACCCCGACTTCATTGCCTTCGAGCTGGGCCGGGGCGGGCCGGGAGGGGACGTTGCCATGCGCTTCAACATCGGGTTGCACAACCGGGTATCGGGGACGTCCCGGGAACCATTCCGCTTTATGCCGCACCTGGGCGTGACCGACATCCATAGCGTAGCGGCGCGGCTACAAGAGGCCGGAGTAGAATTCATCCGGCAGCCGGAGCAGGAAAGCTGGGGCGGATGGGTGGCTACCTTCCGGGATCCCGATGGCAATACGCTGCAATTGTTGCAGCTTGTATAATTACGGGGCATAGGAGAACCAACCGCCATTCCCGTCAAAACCGTGGAGGTTCTGTCATGACCCAGTTGAACAAGGCCAAAAGGGCGGCCCGTTTTCTGTTCGACGCTCACCGCGACCGCCAGCCCTACCAGCCGCTGCCCGATGACATTTCTCCCGTCAGCATTGAGGAAGCCTACGACATGCAGGAAGCGTTTCAAGCCCTGCTGGCGCCAGAACGGGGAGCCATCGTCGGCTACAAGATAGCCCTGACCACTCCGGTGATGCAGCGGATGGTTGGCTTCGACGCCCCTTGCGCCGGAGCGGTGTTCGAGAGCGGCGTGCATTCCTCCCCAGCTACGGTGAAGGCCAGCGACTACGTCCGCCTCGGTGCGGAATGCGAGGTCGCGGTGCGGCTGCAACGGGAATGCCGGCCAGCGGCGCGCCCTACGGACGAGACGGTGCCGCGGCAGCAGTGGGAGCACTGATGCCCGCCTTCGAACTGGTTGACGACCGGGGCGCGGATTACAGCAGCCTGTACTTCCTCGGAGTGGCAGCGGACAACGCCTGGAACGCCGGCGTGGTGCTGGGCCCAGAAAGGGCGGACTGGCAGTCCCTAGACCTGGAAAACGCCCGGGGCGCGATGACCATCAACGGCGAGCCGGCCGGCGAAGGCTACGGGCGCGACGTGCTAGGCCATCCGCTGGACGCGCTGGCATGGCTGGCCAACACCCTGGCCGGACGGGGCATGGAACTAAAGGCCGGGATGCTGGTGATGACCGGCAGCATCGTCAGCACCAAGTTCCTGAACGCCGGCGACGAAGCGGCCTTCACCTTCGAGGGCCTGGGCGACATTCGTCTCAGCGTGGGTTAAGCGCCGCCTTTTCATATCCCTATACTCCTACTCCCACTACCCTGCATTTAGCGCAGAGCGGTTGCCGTGCTTTCAGACAATCAGCATCGCATCGCCGAAGCTGTAAAAACGGTACTGTCGGCGAACCGCCTCAACGTACACATCCAGGATCATCCGCCGCCCGGAGTCATCCGTTCCGCCTGCGCCCTGCTGAGCGAAAGCGGATACCAGCATAAGTAGTGTAGAGCGGGGCAAATGGAAATTGGTGAGCATAACATCCACCGCCTGGAAGCGGTGGCCGGGCAGAATGTAAATTCCGGCACTGCTTTCGACCGGTCGAAAGCCGGAGCGTCCTTCGGCAGCCGCGTCTGCCGCGGCCTGTTCTAGGACGCGGACGGTGGTGGTGCCGACGGCAATAACCCGGCTGCCCCCGGCGCGGGCTTGGTTCAATGCCTCTGCGGCATCCGCATCCAGCGAGTAGTGTTCAGTGTGGATGGGGTGTTCCGCTGGATCTTCACCCTGCACCGGACGGAAGGTATCCAGTCCCACGTGCAGCGTAACGAAAGCGGTTTTACCCCGGCCTGGCGGATACGGAAAAGAAGTTCCGGCGTGAAGTGCAGCCCGGCGGTAGGGGCGGCGGCACTACCCGGCCGGCGGGCATAGACCGTCTGGTAACGCTCTGGGTCATCCAGGGCGCGGCGGATGTATGGCGGCAGCGGCGTGTGTCCCATCCGCTCTATGGCGTCTTCCGAAGACAGCCGGACGGCCTTGTTGCCGTTGGGCCGGGATTCCAGAATTTCTACGGTCAGCGGCGCAGATTCTTCTGAAGAAAAGCCGGAACGGCTGCTTTCTCCCTCCTTAGGGATGACGTCCGGCGGGATGATGGTCACGGCATCGCCGGGATGCAGTCGCCGCCCGGGGCGGGCCAAAGCTTCCCACACTCCCTCGGCCTCGCGGCGCAAGAGCAGGAACTCCACACGGCCGCCGCCGCCCCTCTTGCCGAACAAACGGGCCGGGATTACGCGGCTCTGGTTGAAAACCATCAGGTCGCCGGGGCACAGATATTCCAGAATATCGGTAAAGCGGCGATGCTCCACATCGCCGTTAGCGCGGTTCAGCGTCAGCAGGCGAGACGAATCGCGAGGCTCCGCCGGCGTCTGGGCTATCAGCTCCGGTGGCAGTTGGTAGTCGAAATCGCTGGTGCGCATTCGCCGCCTTAACTCTCCCCTGGAAAGGGGAGCCGGTCATCGCCCATGGATGCTGATGCGGGCCGCTGTCAGGGTGTTGGTCAGGAGCATGGCAATAGTCATCGGGCCGACACCACCGGGAACGGGCGTGATGGCAGACGCCTTACGGGATACGCTCTCGAACTCCACGTCGCCGGTCAGACGGTAGCCGCGCCGCGCCGCGCCGTCCGGCGTCCGGTTGATGCCTACGTCAATAACCACGGCACCCTCCTTCACCATGTCGGCGGTTATAGACGATGGGCAGCCCATCGCTGATACTACTATATCGGCGGCCCTGGTCACGTCGCGCAGGCCACGGGTGCGAGTGTGGCAAACGGTGACCGTCGCGTTGCCGCCGCGGGCGCTCCGCATCAGCAAGGCGGCCAGCGGCTTTCCTACGATTTCACTGCGTCCGCAGATTACCACGTTGGCGCTCTCTGGGTCGTGGCCATTGCGCATCAGCAGCTCGACAATTCCCGCAGGGGTACAGGGAACAAAATCCGGGCGCCCTTGCATCAGCTTGCCCAGATTGTAGGGGTGTATGCCGTCAACGTCTTTGCTGGGGTTAATGGCTTCTATAATCCGGTACCTGTCAATCCCGCCGGGGAGGGGAAGCTGAACCAGAATGCCGTGGATACGAGGGTCATCGTTGTACTTACCGACGCTGGACAAGATTTCGCGTTCGGTGGCGGAAGCAGGCAGATATGAGGCGTCGCTGAACAGCCCGGCCTGTTCGCAGGCCCGGCGCTTGTTTTTGACATACACGGAGGACGCAGGGTCGTCGCCAACAAGCACTACGGCCAGCCCGGGGATTACGCCGTGCTTCTCTTGCATTTCGGCAACGCCGGTGGCAACCTCGGCCCGAATCTTAGCTGACAGGTCGGTCCCGGACAAAATTTTGGCCGACAAGGACAAGCCTCCCTGCGTGTTGAATTTCGAAATTTTACCACGTCGCTTCCCCGTCGGCCTGCGCACCGTCCCCGCGCCCTTCCCCCGTCATTTCCGCACACCCGCCGTCATTCCCGCGTCCCTTGACCGTCATTCCCGCGAAAGCGGGAATCCACTCCCTACGGTGAAGAGAGCCATAATCGCTGAAGCACATGGATTCCCGCTTTCGCGGGAATGACGGGGCATTATGGGATTGCCGACGGGGTGGGCTCTGGTGAGCACGGATTCCCGCTTTCGCGGGAATGATGGGGGTTGTGGGATTGCCGACGGGGTGGACCGGAGCATTGGTGCAAGGCTGCGAGAGTTAGGTGCTTGCGGGAGTAACGGGGATTGCCGGGCCGCCTTGTATCCCGTCCTTCGGCGCAATTATACTGGCGACATCTTTGGGAGGAGGGATTTCGTGCGTATCTGCTCTCTGTTGCCCAGTGCCACCGAGATAGTGTTCGAGCTGGGGCTGGGGGACAGCCTGGTGGGCGTTTCCTACGCCTGCGACCACCCCAAAGAGGCGTCATCCCTTCCGGTGGTTAGCCACAGCCTGCGCGACGTGAAGCACCTAGATAGCGGAGAGATTGACGCGCTGGTGCAACAGGCCCGCGCTAACAAAAACCCGATGTACTGGATCGACGAAGAAGCGTTGGCCCGTCTGCGCCCGGACCTTATCATCACGCAGGAACTCTGCGAAGTCTGCGCCATCGCCAGCGGCTCGGTATTCGAGACCGCGGCAAAGGTGTTAGATTATCAACCGAACATACTGACCATCCGCCCCGACGGGCTGGACGACATCCTGCAAAATATCTGCAATATCGCGGATGCCGCCGGAGTAGGGGAACGAGGCCGGGAACTGCGCCAGTCGCTGGAGGCGCGAGTAAAGCGGGTTGCCGATGATGTTCCTGTCGGCGGCAAACGCCCCCGGGTCGTATGCCTCGACTGGCTGGACCCGCTGCGCAATACTGGACAGTGGCTGCCGGAAATTTCGGAAATGGCCGGGGGCGAGGAAGGACTGGCTATCCCGCGCGGTCATTCCCGCGTGCTATCGTGGGACGAGGTGCGGGAGTACGCGCCGGAATACTTGATGATTATGCCCTGCGCCTTCGGCCCGGACCGCTCGCGGCAGGAAGCTGCCGACAAGTTGACCATCCTGCCCGGGTGGAAAGACCTGCCTGCGGTGCGCGACGGGCGCGCCATCGTCTTCGACGGGCGCATCCCTAGCCGCCACGGCCCGCGAATTGTGGACGTGCTGGAAGGGCTGGCGGAAGTCCTGCATCCGGAGCAGTTCGCCGGTCTGGCCCCGGCCGGGATTTTCGACCCGGAGCCCTTTCGCTGATCGCGAGATAGAAAGAGTTTGGGCGAATCCGAAACGGTTTAACGGGGCGTATTGACGGACATGATAGCAGGACTGAGAGAGGGGCAGGGCCGCACTTGGACGGTGACCGTCCTGGTGGCGGCGGCGGCGCTGGCTGTCGCTGTCGGCGGTGCCCTGGCGATAGGCAGCGGCGAGGGGATTGACCCGATCAATCTGTTCGTGGAAGGAAAGCTGTCGGGGAACTCGCAGGAATTCCTGGGCGGCTTGATTGGCGGAACGGCCCTGTTCGCTTTCGCCGCCGGTATGGCATCGGCGGTGAATCCCTGCGGATTCGCCATGCTTCCGGCCTACCTGGGGCTATACCTCGGATCCAACCTGACCGAGGAACAGCAGCCTGGGCCGGTGTCCGGGATATTGCGCGGGCTGGTAGTGGGGAGCGCAGTATCCGCCGGATTCATCCTGCTATTCGGGGTAGTCGGCGGCGCCGTGGGACTTTCGGCGTCGTTCATCAGTGATCTGCTGCCCTGGCTGGGGCTGATTATAGGCGCTGCGTTGGTGGCCACCGGGTCGTGGATGGTGGCGGGAGGCAAGCTGTATACCGGGATCGCCGCCCGCGCCGCCGACCGCCTGGGCAACCCTAACACTGTTAGCCTCCGCAGCTTTTTCACTTTCGGGCTGTCCTATGGCACCGCCTCTTTAAGCTGCACCTTGCCCATCTTTATCGCCGTTGTGGGCATCGGCAGCGCCTCCAGCTCCCTGTTGCAGGTGGTGGGAAACTTCTTCCTTTACGCCTTCGGCATGGGCCTGGTAATTATGGTAATGACGCTGGGGATGGCGATTTTCAAGGGCGCGATGGTGCGCACCATGCGCCGGGCCTTACCTTACATTCAGCCCATAGCTTCCGCCTTTATGGTCGTCGCCGGAACCTACATCGTCTTTTACTGGTTAACCGTTGGGCGCGATAATCTGCTTTAGGCGAGGCGTCCGGCACAGCTTCCTGGGCGTGTTAACGCTGATCTTTCTCAGTGCGGCGGCTCTAGCCTGCGGCAGCAGCAATGCCTCCCCAACGTTAGCACCCCCACCGGAAAAACCGGAGGCAACCGTCGCCCACCCTTCGGCATTGCCGCCGTCCGAAGCCAAGCCTGCGCCAACCGCACCTGGCATCCTCCTTCAAACTGCGACAATAGTATCGTCTGTCTCCGCGGAACCGGCCACTGCGGAACCGACAATGGCGCCAGCAACAATGTCGCCCTCTGAAACTTCCCCGGCAAGCCAGGAAGCCGAGCCCGCTGGGCCGGCCCCGCTGGTCGAGCCCGACCCGAATTACCAGGATTCTCTTGACGCAGCCCGGTTCAGGACGGGCGTATGGCAGACCGATTTCAGTCGGCATACCGTTCCCTACGATGAGTTCCTTTCGGGCGGCGTTACCCGCGATGGCATCCCCCCGCTGGACAATCCGCAGTTCGAGAGCATCGCCGACGCCGACGACTGGTTGGAGGATGTGCAACCGGTGGTGGCCTTGGAAATCAACGGAGCGGCGCGAGCCTATCCCCTGGCGATACTGACCTGGCATGAGATCGCCAACGATGAGCTGGGCGGAGTTCCCGTGGCGGTCACATTTTGCCCGTTATGCAATTCGGCGGTGGCTTTCGACCGCCGGGTGGGCGATGCTACCCTGGATTTCGGCGTGTCGGGCAACTTGCGCAACAGCGACCTGGTCATGTGGGACCGGCAGACGGAAAGCTGGTGGCAGCAGCTCACCGGCCAGGGTATTGTCGGAACATACGCCGGCTACCAACTAGAGCTGGCCCCGGCGCAGATAGTGTCGTGGGGCGACTTCAAGACGGCTTTCCCCGATGCCGATGTGCTGTCCCGCGAAACCGGCCACCGCCGCGATTATGGGCGCAACCCTTACTATGGCTACGACCGCGTTGACCAGTCGCCCTTCCTGTTCAACGGCCCTCCCGACGGCCGCCTGCTGCCCATGGAGCGGGTTGCTGCACTGTTGCTGGACGGGCAACCGCTGGCCTTTCCCTTCATGACGCTGCAAGAGGAGCAGGTCATCAACTACGCGGCCGGGGACCGCAGCATCGTGGTACTGTTTCAGCCCGGCACCGCATCGGCCCTGGACCAGTCGCGCATCGCAGAGTCGCGGGACGTGGGGGCGACCGGGGTATTCGATGCGAAGTTGGACGGGCAAACGCTAACCTTCCGGCTCGGGGCCAACGGCTTTACGGACAACCAGACCGGTTCCGTCTGGAACGTGCTGGGGCAGGCCATATCTGGGCCGCTAACAGGGGAGTCCCTCACCCCTGTCGTTCACGGCAACCACTTCTGGTTCGCTTGGGCCGCCTTCGCCCCCGAGACGAAAATTTACCGGGCAAACTGATGGCGGTGCAGCACGCTTAGGGTCTCCGGGGCGGGGGTTCCCGCTTTCGAGGGAATGACGAAAACGGCGGGATGACGAACTTGGGCGGGAATGCTGAAAATGGCTGGGCTGCACTGGGTAGAAACTGTGAACTTGTTGGGAATTACGGACCCGGTGGGAGTTATGGGACAACAGGGGTGACAGAGAACGTTCAAGGCCAGGGCGAAAACGCCAACAGGCATTGAAAATACCCCTAGCAGGAGGAATTGTATTTCAGGCGAATATAGTTTATTATATTTATATACTACATACTATATTAGTTGGAGGAGCTGAGTTATGAGCGATGAAACGAGGGCTTCCACTTCCGCTGAAGAGACCATCAGCGAACAGGACGAGCAGCAGGAACAGGAACTCAGTGCCGAAGAGCTGGACAACGTGTCGGGGGGCTTCAGCCAAGCGCAGTACGATAGCTGGGAGCGCATGGGCACGGTCGACCGGTCAAGCTGGCCTACGGGCACCGGAGAGTAATGTTCGTCTCCCCCTGCCCATTACCAGCATAAAGACCGGGCAGACCATAACGCAGGTATACCCTCTCCAACCCGGATTGTTGCGAATTCTAAGACTGCCTTCCCAGGGGCAGTCTTTTCTCCCTTTCATCTCCCGCTGAGAATTCTTCTCCTTCCCCTCGGCATCCATTGTTCTGCTCCCCTCAAAGGGACAAACGGCAACTCGCCATCGCCTCCTACATACTATGGCTGGACACAGTCTATGGCTGGACAGAGTTTTTAGGGCAAAGTAGAATCTCCGGTAATGTTCATCAATTTCTGGCCCAAGTTCTCCAATTTCCGCCCCCCATGGATGTAGCTGAGAGGCTGCGCTGATGCGGCTGTGGATGAACGAGCCGGGGCTCCGCGAGTCATGGCCTGGGGCGCATTACGGCGGCGCGGCCATTGTACTGTGGGCCAATGTTCCCGGCGGCCTTTCCGTGGAAGAATGCGCTCGCAAAGGAATCGAAGCCCTTGCGGGTTTTCTTATTTCCGGGGATGCCTTCGAGATTGGCAGCTCTCCGGATGAAATGTTCTGCGCCTGCGCGGAGATGTATCCCTCCGCCACCGGCACCGACGGCGCTATGGGAGACTACATTGGCGTATATTTTCGAGTAGTGGAATTCAAGGACGGCACCTATCCGATGCTAGGCCAAAGGTCCTTCAAGATGCTGATGCAGCCCCTGAGCGACGGCAGCGTCATCGCCCGATGGAATGCAGTTCATCACGGGCCGGACGGCGAATCCCTCCATCGGCCAGAAACTATGGCGGACGACCTGAGCACTCGCTCCAGCATTTGCCGTCCCCTTACCCTTGGCGCGATTCCAGAGCAGGAAGAAAGCGACCTAAATTTGCCTTCGTTCTTGATTCTCCGAGACCCGGGAGCCGGCTGGCAGATATGGCGGCGGTTTTCTCCGGCAAAGGGCGATGGCAAACCGGTAATCCAGGACGGGTTTCGGGAAGAGAGCTACGTTATGGTATATCCTTTGCTCGACGCCGATGTCGCATGGAGATTCCGGGTATATGACATCCCCGACGGTAGGGCGCGGGTGGAAATGAATCAAGGCCCTCGAAGGTAAAATCCAGCAATATCCTCACCAATCCAGCCGCAGGTACCAACGGTCTGAGCACATACGCAGGAGGCAATCATGGCCAATCCCCGCGCCGAGTTCTCGCCTATCTTTCACCGTCCTCCGCTGAAGCTGCCCAACAATGCCCGCGTTGCTGTCTGGCCAGTCATCAACGTCGAGGAATGGGACATCAACGAACCAATGGCCCGCACCGTGCTGCCCACGCCGCAAGGGGTCAGCACCATCCCCGACATCCCCAACTTCGGCTGGTTCGACTACGGCCTGCGGGTGGGGTTCTGGCGCTTCAAGCAGGTGCTGGACAAGTATGGCATCCGCGCCACGGTCAGCCTCAACGCCTCGGTGTGCCTCAGCTACCCGATGCTGGTGGAGGAGTGCACGAAGGCGGGCTGGGAGATGCTGGCCCACGGATTCATCCAGCGGGTTATCAACCGCGAGCCGGATGAGCGGGCCGTCATCCGCCGCACCATAGACACCATCGCCGAGGCCACCGGCGCGGCGCCGCGCGGCTGGATGGGCCCGGGCCTAGCCGAAACCTTCGACACCCCGGATGTGCTGGCCGAGGAGGGCATCGAGTACATCGCCGACTGGTGCAACGATGACCAACCCTACGAGATGATAGTCAAATCGGGGCGGATGGTGGCGCTGCCCTACACCGTGGAGCTGAACGACATTCCCATCTATCTGATTCAGAACCACCGCTCGCCGGAGTTGTTCGAGCGAGCCAAAGACCACTTCGATACCCTGTACCGCGAGGGGGCCGACAGCGCGCGGGTGATGTGCATCTCGACGCACCCGTACATCACCGGGGCGGCCCACCGCATCAAGTATTACGACGCTATCTTCGAGTACATCCGCCGCTTCGAGGGCGTGGTCTTTATGACCGGCAGCGAGATACTGGACTGGTATAACCAGGCGGCGGGCAACGGCCAATAGACTCAGAACGGGAATATGAGGATATGCCGCCGCAAACGCTCGGCTCCAATGGTTCGTTGGCCAACAAGTACGCTGAACTAAGCTGCTGGTGCATCACCGAGGCGGAAAGCTACCTGCGTCGGCGAAACAACATCCAGGCATCGGAAAAGGGCTGGGGCGCGACAGCTCAAGCCCTGAAAGCCATCGCCGAAGAGCGCGGCTGGAACCATAACGGTCACGGTTTGATAGTGGACATCGCCAAGCAAGTGGCCGACGAGCAGGGGCGTACTGATATTATCGCCTGGTTTGGCACCGCCCAATCTCTGCACGTCAACTTTTATGAAGACTCTCTTGCTTTGGATGTCGTTAAGGCTTACATGAATGTGGTCAAATCACTGTTGTCGGAGATGGAGCGCATCCGAACCGAGCCGCCGCCGGAATTCACGCCCGAGACCCGCGACCAGCGCAACCGCCGGCGGAGGCTGACGCGGGAGCGACAGGGGTTTGATAGCTGACAGGCGCGTTTGTGCCCTTGCCCACGGAAGAAACTCAAGATTGCCTATGATGATTCCCATAGAAATAGCCGCAGGCGGTGGTCTGCCTGCGGCTGGATTATTGGGGATCGCCATCCTCAACGTAACACTGCTTGAATTGTTTCATCGAAGGGGCCATTGATGGCCAGCATCTTTGCGAGGGATTCGACGTACCGCTCCCAATCCGCCTGAGTGTTAAAGCTGGCGAAGAATAGGCTATTGGGAGGGCCTATGCCCTCCGGCGGCGTGAGCACTTTATCGTTCATTGTAGTGCCCTCAACTATAAGGGCGTAGATGCCGTCTTTAAGACCAGTGCTGACTTTCCTTACGCCTCCGGAGAACCCGATTCTGACGCTCGGGTTATCGCGCCTAGGGGCTTCGCCGTGGCCGCTGGTGCTCCTTATTGATGACGACGAAGACCCCGAATGTTGTTGCGCTTGCGAAGGCTATGGTTTCGACTGTTGTTGCGACCTATGCGAGTGCTGCTGCTACGATGAGTGCATATGCGACTGCGAAGAGGACTATAGCACAGGAAGTTACCGAACCGAAGTTGTCGAACAACGGGATTTACTATTTTCAGGGGTATAACACGACAATACTGAACATCCACGAGACGAACAGAAGAGGATTGAACAGAGCCACAGCCAACGCATACGAAGTGTATGGAGCATACGGAAGGGCAGGCGAAGATGTAATAATCGTTGACCGGCTGAATTACGTCATCCGCAAAGTGAACGCCACCACCGGCAGCATCAGCACCGTCGCGGGAACCGGGCTACGGCGGCGATAGCGGGCCCGGAACGCAGGCCCAGTTCCGCGAACCCACCGACTGCTTCCTAGACGGATGCGGCGGCCTGCTCATCGCCGACGTGCAGGACCAGCGCATCCGCCGGCTAGAGCTGGCATCGGGCACCATCACCACCTTGGGTGCGGGTTGTGGAAGCGTACTAGTTTCTCAGTATTTGTCTGAATCAGGATTACGGAATTAGCTGGATAATCAATTTGCCTTCCTGATAATCCTATAATCTTGCGAATCCTGATTCAGATATTTCCCTCCTAACCCTTGGCGGGCATATGCTGCTGATACCAGTCCATTGTGTGGCGCATTACTTCGGAGAAAGCTGGCTCTTCATAGACCTCGTAATGGCCTGTCCCTTTCAGCATAACCAGTTTCTTAGGCTCTCCGGCGCGGGCGTATAACTGCTCCGATTCTTCCGGCGGCACCAAGCGATCCTGGTCGCTGGTTATGAACAGCACCGGGCGGGGCGCAATCTTGTCCACCACCCACTCGGGGTTGAAGCCTAGCGTGTCGTCGATATACTCGACGGGAATGGTCATAACGGCGTTGGGATTGTTAGCTCTCTGCCTCGCGGCCAGTTCGGCCGACTGGCGGTCGGGCAGCAGGATTTCGCTCCGCTCCACCATCTCCGACTTGCCAGTCATCGCGCGCCGAATGCGGTCGGCCTTGGAGCGATCAAGAAGGTCGAACCACTCGTCCATGCGGCGGACCCGGCTCATCCAGCGAGCGCCGTTGCCGATACCCACCACGCTGACCACGCACTTGGCGCGCGGGTCTATGGCCGCAGTCCAGACGACGGTGGCCCCGCCGTAACTGGTGCCGTATATGCCAATGCGCTCCTCGTCCACTTCCGGTTGCTCGCCGAGAAAAGTCATAGCCGCCTGAACGTCAGATACTCGGCTGTGGGGAGCCAGCCGCAGAGGAGAAACGCCCTCACTCTGCCCCCAACCTTTGTAGTCAAAGGCCATGGCCACGTAGCCGGCCTCGTTCAGTACGCGGGCGTTGTCGGGCAGATACAAGTCCTTGACCCCGGTATAGCCGTGGCACAACAGCACTGCCGCGCGCCGTTCGCCTGGGGCCAGGCCGTCGGGAATATATACGTCCCCTTGTAACTTGAACCCCTCGCTATAGAACTCTACCGCTCGCTTCATTGGCTAAACCTCCTGACCTTTGCGTATTCTCGCCCAAAGGGATTCCTGCGAAAGCGGGAATGACGGGGGCTTCCCTGATTTCAGGGGAGTGTGTCGGGTTCCCGCTTCCATGGGAATGACTGGGCTGGCGGAATGGCTAAGCATGGGCCAGTCTCTCGCTTATGTCCCACAGCCTGGTACCTAGACTTATATCGTAACTCGGGGCTGACGAAGGCACGTCGCGGCAGTCCACAAAGAACTTGCCGGTTACGCCTTCCGCTTCGGAGGACGAGGCCAGGTAGACCAGCGTCTCCGCGCCCTTGTTGGCGTCCACCCCTCGGGCGCCGATAAAGAAATTTACCAGGCGACCCAGAAATCCGTTGTTTCGCGCGATATTCGTCTGAACCAGGCCAGGGTGCAGCGCGTTGACGGTTATGTCCGTCCCCGACAGCCGCCGTGCCAGTTCATAGGTGAATAGAATGTTGCAGAGCTTGGAGCGCGCGTAAGCCCGGTATCCGCGATTATTTCCTGGATTGGGCAGATCTTCCAGCCAGAACCTGCCGGCAGACCAGTGGGCGCTGGAAGACACGTTGATGATGCGGGCGGGAGCGGATTGGCGCAAACAGTTCAGCAACAAGGTAGTCAGTCGGAAGTAGGCCATGTGGTTCAGGGCAAAGGTCATTTCCAGACCATCAACGCTGCGCCTGTCGGACAGGAATATCGCTCCGGCGTTGTTCACCAGCACATCCAAGCGCGGCAACAGTTCCAACGCCTCGTTGGCAAGGCGGCGCACCTCTCCCTGGGACGAAAGGTCAGCCAGCAAGCGCTCGACAGAGGAGTTGCCGGTATCAGACGCGATGCGCCGTACCGCCGCGTCGGTCTTGGCGGGATTGCGGCCCACAATAACCACCCGCGCCCCCATGCCCGCCAGCTCGCGGGCGGCGGCATAGCCGATGCCGTCGCTGCCCCCGGTTATCAGGCAGGTCTTGCCTTGCATCGTCTGAAGCATCCCAGTGCCCCTGCTCGCCCCTAGGGCGAAGATTCCGGTAGCTTGCCTGAGGTAAGGTTAACATACACCGGGCGTAGGTTCCCGCTTTCGCGGGAATGACGGGGCGCGCGGGATGACGGGGGCGTAGGTTCCCGCTTTCGCGGGAATGACGAGGCGCGCGGGATGACGGGGCGCGGGAATGGCGGGGGCGTAGGTTCCCGCTTTCGCGGGAATGACGAGGCGCGCGGGATGACGGGCGCGCGGAAGCGGCGGGGGCGTAGGTTCCCGCTTTCGCGGGAATGACGGGGCGCGCGGGAATGACGGGGCGCGGGAACGACGGGGGCGTAGGTTCCCGCTTTCGCGGGAATGACGAGGCGCGCGGGATGACGGGCGCGCGGAAGCGGCGGGGGCGTAGGTTCCCGCTTTCGCGGGAATGACGGGGCGCGCGGAAGCAGCGGGGGCGCGGGAACGACGGGGGCGTAGGTTCCCGCTTTCGCGGGAATGACGGGGCGCGCGGGAATGACGGGGCGCGCGGAAGCAGCGGGGGCGTAGGTTCCCGCTTTCGCGGGGATGACGAGGCGCGCGGGATGACGGGCGCGCGGAAGCGGCGGGGGCGTAGGTTCCCGCTTTCGCGGGAATGACGAGGCGCGCGGGATGACGGGCGCGCGGAAGCAGCGGGAACGACGGGGGCGTAGGTTCCCGCTTTCGCGGGAATGACGGGCGCGCGTAGGTTCCCGCTTTCGCGGGAATGACGGGGCGCGGGAATGGCGGGCGGCTGGTAGAATTGGGGCGTCAAATACTCGCGGGTCAGCCTGGAGCGGAGCAGATTCAAGAATAACAGAGGAGTAGCGGCATGAGCGACGGCAGCATCACCTTCGGGTGCAGTTTGAGCGTGGAAGACTATTGGGACGTTCCCGCCTTTGCCCAGCGAGCCGAAGAGTTGGGTTTCCGGCGAGTAACCATGGGCGAGCACGTCATGGACGGCAGCCCTCCGCGTCCCACGGTGCTGAATCTGCCCGCTATGGCTGCCGCCGCGGGAGCCACCCGGCACATACGGGTGATGACCGGCATCGTCATTGTTCCGCTCTACCATCCGGTGATGCTGGCGAAGATGGTAGCCTCCGTTGACCAAGTTTCGGGGGGGCGGCTGGACTTCGGCATTGGCATCAGCGGGCAGCGTGGCACCCACGTGGAGTTCGACGCCCTGGGCCTGTCGACGCGCACTCGCGGCCGGCGCACCGACGAGATGCTGGACGTAATGAAACGGCTCTGGACCGAGACTAATGTGTCGCACCGGGGCCGCTTCTTTGAGTTCGACGACGTTACGCTGCTTCCGCAGCCGTTGCAAAAACCCTACCCGCCGGTATGGGTGTCGGGACGCAGCGAAGCCGCCATGCGCCGCGCCGCGCTCCACGGCGACGGCTGGTATCCCTATCTGTTCACCAACCGGCGAATCAAGGGGAGCAACGATATGGTGCGTCAGTTCGCCGCCGAAGCAGGGCGGGAGCTGGACGGCTTCCACTGGGGCTTGAATCAGCCCACAGCCATATCAACCGACGGCGATGAAGCTATCGAACTGGCAGTGCGAAATGTAGGGGAACGTTACGTTACGCCGGAGCGCAGCGCCGAAGACATCGCCAGGGCCTTGTGCGTCGCCGGAACGCCCGACGACTGCGCCCGCGCCATGGAAGCGAAGATCGAAGCCGGGGTGCAGCACATCAACCTCGGCTTCCTGTCCCCTGACGCCGACGGACTGTACCGTCAGATGGAGCTGTTCGCTGATCAGGTAATGCCCAAGTTTAGCTGAA
This sequence comes from Dehalococcoidia bacterium, assembly GCA_965199995.1. Taxonomy (GTDB): domain Bacteria; phylum Chloroflexota; class Dehalococcoidia; order Lucifugimonadales; family UBA3495; genus VXOI01. Next base: position 2,250,479 of record OZ241328.1, read on the forward strand.
CTCCAGGCCCCTGGAGTTGGATTTGAGCCGTCGAAACCCATAAGTCTCAATATATTTGTCGTTTAATATCCCCAATAAACCAGGCCCAATAAACCCAGGAGGGAAAGCCATGCCAAATTCGGTTTCGCTGAAGGTGGAAACCAACCTGCCCGCCGCCATGCGCGACGGCATAATACTCTACGCCGACGTGTACCGGCCAGACGGCCCCGGCCCATTCCCTACCATCCTGCAGCGGACGCCCTACGACAAGACATCGCCGCTGGCCTTTCAGATGCTCGACCCCATGAAGGCCGCCAAGGCCGGGTTCGCCATGATTATCCAAGACACCCGAGGCCGCTACACCTCCGGCGGGGAGTTTTATTGCTTCGTAGATGACATCAACGACGGTTACGACACCGTGGAATGGGCGGCTTCACAGCCGTGGTCCAGCGGCAGAGTTGGAATGATCGGCGCGTCGTATGTCGGCGCAACCCAGTGGCTGTGCGCCACCAGCCGCCCGCCGCACCTAGTGGCCATCGCTCCCAATGTCACAGCTTCCAATTACCACAACGGGTGGACATATCAGGGAGGGGCCTTCGAACTGGGGTTCAACGCTTCGTGGACTCTTCTTCAGTTAACCCTGGCTAACTTCAAGACTCACTCCGGAATTAAGAGCATCCCGCAGGCCCGGCAGGCTGAATTGGTGCAGTCCGTAGACGGTATGACGGACGCCTTCCGGCATCTGCCCCTTAAGGATTTGCCGCACCTGAGCGGCGGACTTGCCGATTACTACTTCGACTGGCTGGCGCATCCCAGCTTCGATGACTACTGGAAGAAGCTGTGTATCGAGGACCAGCACTCCCGTATTACCACCCCGGCGCTGAATATCGGCGGCTGGTATGACATCTTTCTGGGCGGCACCATCCGCAACTACCAGGGTATGCGCCGGAACGCGGCTACCGAGGAAGCGAGGAATGGCCAGAAGCTCATCATCGGGCCGTGGCAGCACAGCTCCCGCGGCGGCAGTATGGCGGGCAGCCACTACTTCGGAGTGGCCGCCGACGCTATGGCCCTGGGGTTGGACGAGATTCATCTGCGGTGGTATCAGCACTGGCTGAAGGGCGAAGACACCGGGATATTGGACGAGCCGCCGGTCAGGATATTCGTGATGGGGGATGACGTCTGGCGCGATGAGAACGAGTGGCCGTTGGCCCGCGCCCAGACCACCAACTACTATCTGCGCAGCGGCGGCAATGCCAACACGCTGCACGGCGACGGCAGCCTTAGTCCCGAAGCGCCCTCCGATGAGCCGCCCGACGTTTTCCTATACAACCCGGCCAATCCGGTGCCGACGCGGGGCGGCCAGCTCTGCTGCAACCCCTACTTCGCCACCAGCGGCGCCTTTGACCAGAGCGAAATCGAGGCGCGCCCCGACGTGCTAGTCTACTCCACGCCGACCCTGGAGCGCGCCGTGGAAGTTACCGGCCCGATTACGGTGACGCTGTGGGCTGCCACCTCCGCCACCGATACCGACTTCACGGCCAAGCTGGTGGACGTATGCGAGGACGGCTGCGCCCGCAACCTGACCGACGGCATCCTCCGGGTCCGTTACCGGGAGTCCATGTCTGAACCCTCGCTGGTGGAGCCGGGCCGGGCCTACTGCTACACTATTGACCTGTGGGCCACCAGCAATGTGTTCAAGGCCGGGCATCGCATCCGATTGGAAGTTTCCAGTAGCAACTTCCCCCGCTTCGACCGCAACACCAACACGGGCGGAGTCATCGCCGAAGATACGGAACTAAAACCCGCCGTCCAGACCATCCTACACGACGCGGCCCATCCGTCCTACGTTTCGTTGCCCATAGTACCGCGATAGGAGCGATTTACCCAAGGCAGAGGACGCAAAAGGGCAATGAGGGTTGTTGGCACATCTGCGTCCTCTCGCTGAAGAAGATGGAGCGGAAATGCCCCACGAAGCCATCCCAGACCCGCACGGGCCGCCGGACCCGCTGCGGGACTGGTACGTCAACACCATCTGGGGACGGCGAGCCACCGAGGACGATGCTCTGTTCGAGGTGATGAGCCTACAAGTCTTCCAGGCCGGCCTGACCTGGAAAATGATTCTGGACAAGCGCGACGCCTTCCGCCGGGCCTTCGCTGGGTGGAAGATAGACGCGGTGGCCGCTTTCGGACCGGAGGACGTTGAGCGGCTGCAGCAGGACGGCGGCATCATCCGCAACCGGCTTAAGATCGAAGGAGTCATCGAGAATGCCCGCCGGGTGCAGGCGCTGAGGGATGAGCATGGCAGCTTCTGCGGCTGGTTCTACGACAAGATGGAAGGCGAAGAATACCCGAAATTGGCGCGGGAGCTTCGCCGTACCTTCAAGTTCATGGGGCCGGAAATCGCGCGAATGTGGCTCATGGCTTCGGGGCGGATAACGCAGGAAGAGGGCGATAAATACCGCCCCGGAACCGCCAACTGACCACCAGGGAGAAAGCTTATGTGTCGTAGCATCAAGGTTCTGCGCCATCTGGAGGCGCCGCAGGCCAACTCCGAAGTTGCGGCGGCGGCGTTGCAGTTCGTTCGCAAGATAAGCGGCTACCGTCAGCCCTCCAAGTCCAACGCGGCGGCCTTCGAGCAGGCGGTGGCGGAGATTACCGAGTCGTCCCGGCGGCTGCTGTTCCAGCTAACCCCGCGAGGTAAAAGCTGAAGGCGCGGCCTGTCCTAATAAGCCGCGCCTTTATGCGCGCAGAGCGCCAACGGCCTTCCCATATCCTGAGATGTTAACGGAAATCAAGGCTGCGACGAAAGCAATTCCGCCAATGGGAGAGCGGGCGCGCTCCCGTTAATCAAATTCTCAATTCAGAGGGGCCGGGCTACTAGTCCGCCTCGTAGGGCTGTAGCTGAATTTCCTTAAGGGCCGGGATTACTTCCCTTCCCAGAAGGTCTATGGACCGCATACAGTCCTGGTGAGTCATTGGCCCTTCGTTTCCGTAAATCAGCAGGTACCCGGGGTTAAGCGTCTCCAGCACCCCGGTCAGTTGCTCGATTACCGTATCCGGAGTGCCGACGATGATCGTGCGGGCTTTCCGTTGAAGCTCGTAGGATTGGGGGGCTCCTGCGTTGCCGGCGAAAACCCCGGTGGGGCGGCTGCGCTTTATCTGGAGAGCTTGGCGAGACTGGTAGCCCGGCGGGTCCACGTGTTCCCGGGGGCCGCGCTGGCGGTGTCCCTCCGTCCACACGAAGTTCCGGCCTATCTCTTCGGCTTTTTCGTCAGTGTCGACAACCAGCACCTTGAGCAAATAGCCGAAATGCTCCGGGCCGGGCTGGTAGCCTGCTTCTAGGGCGGTGTCAATGTAGATGTTCTTGAGCCATTCGGTGGTTTCCAAGACGGCGCCCAGGTTCATATACGGATGGCCGTTTTTCGCCGCCCAAACCACGCTTTCCGGGCTTCCTGTGCCTGGGAACCAGATGTCCGGCCGGGGCTTCTGCATGGGCAGCACCCACGGATTAACGGCCCGGTATTGATAATACTTTCCCTCATAGCGAAAGGGGCCGGGCTGGGTCCAGCACTTCACTATCAGGTCATGGGCTTCTTCAAAGCGTTCCCGGTTTTCCGTGGGGTCTATGCCGGCCTGGAGGCTCTCCACCGCGCCGCCGCGAACGAAACCGGAGATAATCCTGCCGCCGGAATAGCAGTCCAGCATAGCAATCTCTTCGGCCATTCGGATGGGGTCGTTAATTGCAATAACGTTGCCTAGTATGGCGATTTTGGCCCGCTTGGTGACCTTGCTGATAACGGCGGCGTCCAGGTTAACCGCCGGCTTTCCGCACCAATAAGCGGCATGGTGTTCGTTGGTCATAATCCCGTCGAACCCCACTTCGTCGGCCAGCGCATACTGGTCGTGGTATTCGTTGTAGAGGGTATGGGCTTTGTCTGGGTCGAAGAACGTGTTGGGAAATCCCAAGCGCCCCGAGTCGAATTGCTCCAGTTGGGCGTCGCTGATGTAGCCCTGGGGCTGCTCGGAAAACCAGTAAACCTCGACTTGCTCTCGAGGGCGAGCCAGTTGCTCAACCATGCCATCCTCCTGGGGGCTGTTCTGGCGCGGATAATCCAGAGTCCGCCGGCGCCGCGGGCATTTTCGCCGCGGGCATTTTCATTGAATAGCCAACGGCAAGGGCCAACAAGCTGCGGGTATACAAATTCGGGATGGTGCGCGCAGGGTCATTATAAGAGCATTCCCTACCGCAGGCCAGTAGCTTGCCATCTTTGCAGGAAGGCGAGTCCCTTTCGCGGTTCTCTCATCACCGCGGACTATATTCTGTGATTATATTCACTATATTGATATAATATATATCTATGAGTGTAATATATACAACCTGGCCGAGAACGGCGGGGAGCACAGGGCAATCGCATATGAAATTACAATCCTGCCGCTCCGTGAGGAAAGCCGGAGCTCGGAGCGTTGAGGATGCCTGATTTTCGGAACGATGCCGCCTTTTGTTTCCGGCAGTGCCGTTGCCGATTGGCGTAGCGATGATTCTTCATGACAGTAATTGGACATGGCCGGGAATCGCGCTGGTGGCCGTGGGCATCCTCTTTTACGCCGGGTTGCTCATGTCCTCCCCGATATATTTTGAATCAACTAGCGGGTAAGCTCCCGGAAGGCATTACCGGCGGACAACAGCCGCTCAACGAAAAGGCCCCTCGCTATCGGGGGCCTTTGCCCAGTTGCCATCCGGGCGTGAAGAATCATCCAGTTCCCGTTATCCCCTTCCGATAAAGGGCATCTTGGTCGCCATGATAGTCATGAACTGCACGTTGGTGTCCAAGGGAAGGTTGGCGATGTAGACCACCGTTTCGGCGACGTGGGCCACGTCAAAGCGCGGTTCGGGCGTGATGTCACCGGTGGGCTGGAGAATGCCCCGCTCCATCGCGGCGGTCATTTCGGTAGCCGCGTTGCCGATGTCTATCTGGCTGCAGGCGATGTTGTACTTACGTCCATCCAAAGATGTGGCCTTAGTCAGCCCCATCACGCCGTGCTTGGTGGCGGTGTAGGGGGCACTGTTGGGGCGCGGCGCGTAGGCGGAGATAGAGCCGTTGTTTATGATGCGGCCGCCCATAGGGTCTTGATTTTTCATTATTCTGATAGCTTCCTGAGTGCAGAGAAAGGTGCCGGTCAGGTTGGCGTTGACCACCGTCATCCACTGCTCAAAGGTCAAGTCTTCCAGGTTGACCGGCGGGGAGCCGCTGCCGGCGTTGTTGAACAGCACGTCCAGCCGGCCGCCGAAAGCTTCCCGGACGCGAGCGAACAGCTCGCCCACCGATTCGGGGCTGCCAACGTCGGCAACAACGGCGATGGCTCTCTCCCGATGCTCCTCGGCTTCGGCCAACGACGCCTCCAGCGTTTCGATCCTGCGCCCGGTCAACGCCACCGAATATCCGTCGCGCAGCAGAGCCAGCGCCGACGCGCGCCCAACGCCGGATCCTGCGCCGGTTACTATGGCGACCCGTCCTAATGACTTCATCGCATTGCCTCCAAACCCTTTTTCGACGCCAGTTTAACCCCGGCAGGCTCATTGGGGAATCCGCAGAGCCGGCATAGCGAGGATCCGGTCCGGAACCTGGCTTCGACTATACCGCCATCAGCATCAGACACCGCCATCAACGCATTTGCCCGCAAGCTGGGGCACAGGGCCAGGGTAATCCTGGTATACGGGCGACCTCCCCCAGCGTGTTATGATTCCAGCGATGTTATCTACCGAACGGGCGCAACGGCGCTCTGGGAGGGAACGCTTGCGTCCTGCAAACCGCCTGCATCCGATAACGGCAGCCCGTTGCCAGAGCTATCCGGCCTGATGGCGCCGTTCGCCGCCCTGCGTCCCCGGTTCACGGTCGTCTATCCCGGCTGGTGGGTGCTGGGGGCCTGCTGTTTTCTTGCTCTGTTTCCGGGGGCGATTTTCTCCTACGGCTTCCCCGTCTTCTACATTCCCATCCGCGAAGACCTGATGCTCACCGATACTCAGGTCTCGCTGATTTTCGCGCTGTCTCGGGGCGAAGCAGGGGTCGGCGGACCACTAGTGGGCTGGATGGTGGACAAATTCGACTCTCGGCCCATCGTGCTAGTGTTCGGACTGATGTCAGGCATCGGGCTGATAATCTTGTCGGGGGTAGACGGCTACTGGATTTTCGTGCTGGTCTATGTCGGCGTCGTGTCCGTAGGCAACAACAGCGGCTTCGGGCAGACCTTCCTGGCGGTCGTCAACCGCTGGTTTGTGCGGCGGCGGGCCATCGGCATGACCATCGTCATCACAGCCTACACCGCCGGCGGTGCGATGCTAATTCCGGTGCTGTCGCGGGGCGTGGAAGCTCTGGGCTGGCGCGACGTCATGCTCTATACCGGCATCTTCGTCGCCGTCGTGGTAATTCCCTTCGCCCTGATGATTCGCCGGTCGCCGGAAAGCGCAGGTATCGCCTTGACCCAATATGGGGAGGCGGCTGAGCAGACGGCAACGGCGTCCTCGGCCCAGGCGTCGGGCCGAGATTTCACCGTCGGGGAAGCTCTAAAGACTCCCGCCTACTGGTTCATACTGGTGGCCAGCGCGTTGCGAATATCGGTAACCAGCGGCGTGCTGGTTCACGCCATCCCCATCATGGTCTGGAAAGGAACCTCGGAACAGGCCGGCGCAGACATGGTCGCGTTGCTATTCTTCGTCTCCATTCCCGCCAGGCTGCTCATCGGTATGTCGGGTATGAAACTGCCTGGGCAAGGCGTGCTGGGGATTGGGATGGCCGTGGGCGCGGTGTCTCTGCTGGCCCTGGACCTGGTCTCCGGAACCTGGATTATTTTCCCTTTTATTGCGGGCATGGCGGTGCTGGAAGGGGCATCGGTGCTGAACTGGGTTCTGGTAGGCAACATCTTTGGGCGGCGGAGTTTCGCCACGCTAACCGGCATCATCTCGGTGTTTTACAGCGCGGGCATGATGCTTTCGCCCCTGTTCCTGGGCTGGATGGTGGACCGGACGGGAGGGTACACAGAGTCCCTGCTAATCCTGACCGTGCTGTATGCCCTCAGCGCGGCGCTGTTCGCCATCGCCCGGGCGCCACGGGCGGCATAAAAGGGCCCGGATGCTTGATGAAGCATTCGGGCCTTTCTTCGGGATAATGCTACCTCGCCAGGCCATATCTCCGTGAGGAGTGGTAATAAGAGTGGGGCTAGTTCTTGACGTACTGGTCGAACCAGGCGAGGGTGCGGGCCAGAGCGTCCGCAGCGGCGTCCTCACGATAGTCGGGGCGCTCGTTGCAGTTGAAGCCGTGGCCGGCGCCGGAGTACATCTTGAAGTCGTAGGTTACACCGGCGGCCTTTAGAGCTTCTTCAATCTGAGCTACGTCGTCCGGCGTGGGGTTGGCGTCGTCCTCGCCGAAGTTGCCCATGACGGGGATGGTGTTGCTGCTGGTGCGCTCGACGGGGGCAGGGCCGTCGCCGAAGGGCACCAAGATGCGCCCGCCATAGTACACCGAGGCGGCGCTCAAGCCGGGGCAGCTCGTCGCCGCCAGGTAGGTGATGCGTCCGCCGACGCAGTATCCGACGATGCCTATCTTGTTGCCGCGAGTGCGCTGGTAACGATTTTGGAGATAGTCAATGGTCTTGTTGATGTCTTCAATAATATGGTCATCTCGCAGGGCACCCATGTGCTGCATCACCTGGGGCATATGGTCATAGCCCAGCTTGATGTTCGGCGCGTCACGGTGGTAGAGCGACGGGGCAACGGCAACATAACCGTGGCGGGCATATTCGTCGCAGACCTGCTCGATGTGACGGGTAACGCCGAAGGCCTCCATGACCACGATAACCGCTGGGAAGCTGCTTCCTTCCGAGGGCGCCGGATGGCTGACGTAGGTTGCCATATCCATCCCTTGCGACACCATTACATCTTCGCTATCGTCAGCGAACCGTATGTTCTCCCAAAATGCTGGCATGGAACTCCTCCTATCCATTGTGCCTAGTTAAGGGCCGACTGACTCAGCCGGCGCCCTTTCCGGCGCTGCCGTCCATACTGGCGGGGGCCTGAGGAACGGATGCCTATGGCGCCTCTGATTCATCGGCGGAATGCGAAGGGATTTTAGCAGATTCCCAAGGGCGGGAATAGCGAATACACAATTTGCCCCGCCTGGCGTCAACTCTTCCGCCTTCGCTAGGGAACCGGGGCTGGGGCATCAGCCGGCCAGTCTGCGGCGCATATCCTCCGGAACGGCCCGCAGGCGGCTGCGGAAGGCCGTGTTGACCCGGTCAGACACCCGGCACGCGGCTTCCTCCATCAGCGCGACGCCACCCAAGAAATCCTCGACATGGATATACTCAGCTTCGATATGGCCTTCGGGGGCGCCGTTATGATAATTGCCCAGCGGAAAGGCGATGCCGGTGGTTCTGTATCCATAGGCGGCGAAGGCGCTGGCTTCGCACACTCCGCCGCTCATCAGTTGCCGTTGCGACGCAAAGCCGCCTTCCCGTTCGCTCAAGGACTCTCGCGCCCGTATCAACACCGACTCAGCGTCGGCGTCGAAGGTAGAGCCGGCATCGCCCACCCGAATCACCGGCCCCCTTCCCTGCTCGGCTCCGGGCAGGATGCGGCTAGACTCGGCAGAGATGACTAGGGTCGAAGGTGGCAGCAACCGGGCCTCGGCCGCCAGCCGCGCCCCCACCAGGCCAACTTCCTCGGCGCGAGTGAATAGCGCATACACATCGCCTTCGGGCGTATTCCCGCTGCGAAGCAGCCGCGCCAGCACCGCCAGCGCCGATGCGCACCCAGCCAGGTCATCCACCGCCCGCATCCGGATATATTCGCCGTCCAACTCAAAGTCGGTCAGGGCGAAAACCGCCACCGCCGGCAGGGTCAGCTCGGCAGCGAGGGCGGCGTCCTGCACTTGAACTAGCGCCTTGCGCCCCGATTCCTCTCCATAGGAGCCGAGGGTGACTGCCGCGACTCGCAGGCCGCCGGGCATCACTGCCTGCAGCGGCACCCCGGCGGAAAAGCTGGACGCCGGTATCCCACCCAGCGCGTCGGCCACGAACTCTCCGCTGTCGCCGCGTCGCTCCACCAGCTCGAAGCCCGGATGGTCCATGTGGGCCACCACGGCCAGCGGGGGGACATCCGGGTTACTGCCCGGCACCTGGGCCAGGATGTTCCCGAACTCGTCCGTGCTATGCTCAATGCCCGTTTCCTCCAGTATCGCCCGCACCGCCGCCGCGACTCCCGCCTCGTGAAAGGCCACCGCGGGATTAGCCCCGAGTCTTGCCAGGAAGTTCAGCGCTTCTTCTCGTTCGTTCATAGATTTCCTCCGTACCGCCGTACCGCAAATTTACCACGCCTAATCAACGCAACGGAATAAACAAGTTCCAGAAAAATTAGATTCGCCCGGCAATACCGGGCTATCCAGCAATATATTCCCAATGCGGGTTGGCAGTGGGCCGCCGCTCCGGCCTTTCTTGCCAAGCATATCCCGTCCTTCCTGCGGACGCGGAAATGAGGTCCGCGGACACACCCATCTGCTGCGCAGTAAGCCGTCCTTCCTGCGGACGCGGAAATGAGGCATTAGCAGCGGGAATACGACGGCTAGGCACCCCCGGATAAGGCCGGTTTCCCAGTGCGGGAAGGCATATCGCTCTGCCGGTTCTGCAATTTCTACCCCTTAAGCTGAGAGGAAATAGCCGCACTTCACAGGACCTTTCTAAACTCCCGGACGGCTAATCTTGTATACTGGTGAAAAGATTAAACGGAAGGGGAGAATAGCCGTGCTGGAGCAGTTCAAGGTAGGACACGACGAAGCGGAATTTGTATCGGGGGACGCCCTCAATTCAACTGTGGCGAGCATTTTCCGGCAGTTGGGAGTGCCCGACGATGACGCCAAGTTAGGCGCTGACGTGCTGGTGCTGGCAGATCTGCGCGGGGTGGACTCCCACGGCGTTTCCAATATGCTGCGCAGCTATGTCAGCGGCTATCAGGACGGCTCCATCAACCCCCGGCCCGAATGGAAGGTCATCCGCGAGACCCCTTCTACCGCCACGGTGGACTCCGATCGCGGTCTCGGCACCATCATCACTCCCAAAGCTATGAACATCGCCATTGAAAAGGCCCGCAACGTGGGCGTGGGCATGGTTGCCGTCGGCAACGCCCGGCACCTGGGCATGGCCTCCTATCACTCCATGCTGGCCTTGCCGCACGACATGATTGGCGTGTGCATGACCAGTTGCCCGCCGGCGGTATTGCCTACCTTCGGGGCAGAGCCTCGGCTTGGCACCAATCCCATAGCCGTCGCCGTACCCACCGGTGTGGAAGCTCCCTTCGTCTTCGACGCCGCCACCAGTTCCGTCGCCGTCAACAAGATACGCATCGCCCAGCGCCTGGGGGCCGACATCCCGGCGGGCTGGCTGGCGGAAGCCGACGGCACTCCCATAATGCAAGAGCGGCAGGCCCCGGACGACTACTGGCTGCTGCCCGTCGGCGGCAGCCGCGAGGGAGGCTCCCACAAGGGCTACGGCCTCTCCTGCGTCGTAGACATCCTGGCCGGGGTGCTGACCGGCTTCGGCTACGGCGCGGTTCCGGGACGTCCCAACTTCGGCCACTATGTGGCAGCATACAGCGTGGATGCTTTCACCGACGTGGCCCACTTCAAGCAGGAAATGGACGATTGGGTGCGCATGATGAACGCCACCAAACCCGCGCCGGGCCAAGACCGGGTTATCGTAGCCGGCCAGCCCGAGGCGGAGATGGAGGCCCTCCGCCGGGAAGAGGGCATCCCCCTCCACCCGGAAGTCTCGCAGTCCATCCGCGACATCTGCGCCGAGCTGGGCGTGGAATGCGCGTTCTGAGGCGGGCAGCAAAATAAAGAGTAAGGGACGAGGGCGTATAGATATTCCTAAGTGGAGGCCAAGAACAGGACATCACCCGGGACCAGGACTTGATCGCCGGCTATGCAGGGTGCGTGATGGGGGCAAAGGATATGATTCCCCAGCAATTTCGCCAGTCCATTCTGGATTCGGGGATGGCTCCGGTGATTCCGCCGCGCCCCCTGCGGAAGGAGCCCGGCGAATATGACCGGACTTTGTACCGGGAGCGGAATCTGGTGGGATGCTTCACCAATAATCTGAAGCAGTTCCGCCGGGCCTTTTCCCAGTATGAGAAACCGGACACCGGATACCTGGCCTTTCCCTTTTCGCAAGCCCCTTACTGGGCTGCGGTGAAATGTCAACAGAACCTAGCAAGCCGGCTCTTGACTGGCCGTAAAGCTAAGAGGATTACGAACTCTTTCGTTCCGTCTTTTTATTCAATCTCCCCCTAACTCACCGCGCCCCCTAGAGGGATGGTGGGGCCTTTGCACTCCATAAACTGGCCGTAGCCGGGGCGCTGTTCCAGCTTGCCGTCGTTGAGCAATATCTGCCCCCGCAGGAGGGTCATCCAGGGGCGGCCGGTGATCTCCCAGCCCTCGAACAAGGAGTATCCAGCATTGCTCATGTGACTATCGGCGGTAATCACCCGGTCGATGCCGGGGTCTAGGATGAGCAGGTCGGCGTCGGCGCCGGGCTGAATGACTCCCTTGCGGGGGTACAGACCAAAGATGCGGGCCGGGTTCTCCGCCATCGTCCGCGCCAGCCACCAGATGGGCATACCGCGCTTGACCACTCCCTCGCTGTACATCAGCGGCGCCAGCGTCTCGATGCCCGGCGAGCCGAAAGGCACCGAAGCGCCATCGGGCGTCACGAAGATGTTATCCCAGCCCGGCTTCTTCAGCTCCTGCGGGTGGGGCGAATGGTCGCTGGCGACGATGGAGATGTGGCCCTGTTGCAAGCCGGCCCACAGAGCGTCGCGGTCGGGGCCGTCCTCCGGGCGCAACGGCGGACCAATTTTGGCCAGCGGCCCGACGCGAGCCATCTCGGCATCTGAGAGCAACAAATACTGCGGGCAGGTCTCGGTCCAGATGCGCTGCCCCTGGTACTGAGCCTGCTTGATGCGCTCCAGTCCCAGATGGGTGCTGAGGTGAACCACGTAGGTAGGGCAACGGGTGGCGCCGGACATGGCGATAGCGCGGTTGATGGCCTCTTCTTCGGCCCAGTCCGGGCAGGCTGCAGGGAAGAACTCCGGGTGAGTATGCCCATCGGCGATAAGCTTGTTCTCCAGGTATTCGATGATGTTTCCGCTCTCGCAGTGAAGTTGCAACACTCCGCCGCCCCGGGCCACCATCTCCATGGCCTCGCAGATGTAGTCGTCGTCGCACATTCGCCCTGGGCGCTTCTTGTAGGTCATGAACATCTTGAAGGACTTGAACCCCATATCCATGGCCTCAGGCAGCGAGCGCAGGATGGAAGGCCGGTTCTGCAGGATGAAATGAAAGCCGAAATCCACCACCGCCGAGGCGTTGATTTCCTCGCGAATGCGGTTGCCGGCCTGGGGCAAGGATTCGTCGCCATCCAGGCTGTAGTTGGCGAAGGGGATCAGCGTGGTCATGCCCGCGTGGGCCGCGGCCAGCGCGCCGAGGGCATAGTCGTCGTGCCCGTCTAGGTGTACGTGGGCGTCAATCAGACCCGGCAACACAAACTTGCCCTCGGCGTCTATAACCCGGTCGGCTGGGGGCAACAGATGCTCTGGGGCCACCGCCACAATCTTCTCGCCCTGAATTGCCACGGCGGCGTCAATGACCTGCGATGACGTAACAACCTGCCCGCCGCGCACGATGGTATCAACTCTCGCCTCAGCCATCCTCAACCTCCGCGGGTTCGCTTGGACTCTCCTTGAGCGAGTGTAGCGGCGGGCTAGGCATTTTTCAACGCTTTCCCTTCTATGTCAGGACAAGGCTATAGCAGGACGCGGGCCGGCATTTCTCATTACCATCGCAGGGTAAGCTGTGATATTGATATATTGAGATTAGGGGGTTTATGTATAATTTATAAACTTGCTAAACTCTCTATAAGCTGTTGATATGGACCCAATACGCATCCATACGCTCCCGGGGCAGGCGCTCCCGACTTCCGGCCCATCTACACGGATTATTACGCATCCATACGCTCCCGGGGCAGGCACACCGCCGCCGCAACTGGCGGGCCGCTACGGGGTGCGGGAAACTGCCCGCATTCCGCTGGACCGAATTCGGATAGGCCGGGCCAATAAGAGTCTCTTGATGATTTGGCTTAGTGGGGCAGGCAAAACGGTGTTGTTGAACCGGATTCGTGCGGATGCGGAAACTCGGGGTATCTGTACCTTGTGGATTGAGTCCCTGAAAACCGGTCGTTGCCAGCTATGTTAACCCCTCAATTGCGCATTGCGTTGCGGAGGCTTTCCCGTCAGGAGAAGGTGCGCGCCTTGGCGCAACGCGCTCTCAGCGGCCTTGCTGGATTCGTGACCGCTCTCAAGGTGAAATACCAAGACATTGAAGTGGGCCTGGATTTCGATCCAGAACCCGGCCTCGCCGATAACGGAGACCTCGCAACCGACCTCCAAGATTTAATGGAAGCCGCCGGGGCCGCAGCCAAGGCAGGGGACATTTGCTTGGCTCTGTTTATAGATGAACTCCAGTATGTTAAAGGGGCTCCCAGCCTTGATTACTGCCCTGCACTACACATCCCAAAGACAGCTCCCCGTAACGATGGTAGGGGCCGGGATCCCGCAGGTTCGAACCCGTACCGGAAAAGCCAAGTCATACCTGAAAGACTCTTTGAATTTCCCGAAATAGGCCCTCTGTCGCCAAAGGACGCCAAGTTAGCCATTGCCAAACCGGCAAAAGATGAAGACGTAGAAATAGAAGATTCCGCTCTCGACGCCATCGTAGCCAAGACCGAATGCTACCCTTACTTCCTACAGGAATGGGGAAAGCACGCATGGGATATGGCGGAACAATCTCCGATAACGGTCGCCGCCGTAGAAGCCGCCACCGAACAGGCGGTGGCCGTATTGGATGAAAGTTTCTTCCGGGTTCGATTCGACCGGCTTACTCCTGCCGAAAGAAGTTATTTGAGGGGTATGGCTCAGCAAGGTCCTGACCCGCACCGGTCCGGCGATATTGCGGTATTGCTAGGCCGGAGTGTCAACTCCTTGGCCGCCTATCCGCAACCAACTCATCAGCAAGGGAATGATATGGAGCCCCAACTACGGACTCACTGCATTCACCGTTCCGATGTTTGACCAATTCATGCAGGGCGTAATCCCTGGCAACGATTGGTAAGCGGCGCATACGCTTCTTGGGGATCCCATTATCTTCCTATCGGATTACTCGTCAGACGCCGAAACTAGTTCCTCCATAGACTGAAAGATTAGTGATCCTTGCCATCGCGTTGAAATTCTCGGCGGCCTGCCCTAAACTCGCCTCACATTCCCTATAGGAGCCGTGCCCTTATGGAGCTTCAAGACAAGATAGCGGTGGTTACCGGAGCGGGGCGCGGCATGGGCCGGGCCATCTCGCTGCAACTGGCCGACGCCGGCGCCAATGTGGCCGTGGCCGACATCAATGCCGAGAACGTCGAGGACACCAGCGTCGCCGTCAAGGCGCTGGGACGAGAGAGCGTCGCCATCCATGCTGATATGGGCAGCGTGGCCGACATAGACCGCATGATTGGGCAGGCCAAGGACACCTTCGGTCGCATTGACATCATCGTCAACAACGCCGGCGTAACCCGCTATCTGTACGTGATGGATGTGGAGGAAGAAGACTGGGACCGGATCCATCGGGTTAACGCCAAGGGCGTGTTCTTCTGTATGCAACGGGCAGCCCGAGAGATGATTGCGCAAGGCGGCGGCGGACGCATCGTCAATATCGCCTCCATCGCCGGCAAGGGCTACTCCGGCACATCCAACGCCGCCTATGCCGCCAGCAAGGGCGCGGTGCTGGCGATGACCATGATTGCCGCCCATCAACTGGGGCAACACGATATCAACGTCAACGCCATTTGCCCCGGCTCGACGCTGACCGAGATGGCTGCCGAGACCATGCAGGGCCGCGCTGACAGTTCGGGCGCCAGCATCGCCGAACTGGAACAGGCCCGCGACGCCCGAATCCCCATCGGGCGCCCCAACACCCCGGACGACATCGCCGCCATGGCCCGCTTTCTGTCCGGCCCCGGCGCCCGCAACATCACAGGACAGGCGTTCAATGTGGACGGCGGCCTGGTGATGCACTAGCGGCAGACGGACTTGGGGGCTACAATCAGACTATGATGCAATTAACCGTTCGTCTGTTTGCTTTGTACCGGGAGCGGGCCGGAGCGCGCGAGTTTCCGCTGGAGCTTCCTAGTGGCGCGACGGTGGCCGACCTGACCGATGCCGTGCGTCGGCGTTTCCCGCGGCTGGCACCGCCCGGCGTGAAGATAGTGGTCGCGGTCAATGCCGACTACGCGGAACCGGAAGACGTATTGAACCCTGGAGACGATGTTTGCCTCATCCCGCCCGTGAGCGGCGGATAGCTTGGATTACGCGCGAGGGCAGCATGATTGAGTTGACCGCCCAGACTCTTGACCCGGAAAAATTCACTGCCGCCGTCCGCAGCGGCACCAACGGCGCGGTGGTTACCTTCTTGGGAACCACCCGGGACAACTTCGAGGGCAAGCGTGTGCTGACCCTGGAGTACGAAGCCTTCGACGAGATGGCCGTCAGTAAGCTGGAAGAAGTGCGGCAGGAACTGCTGGCCGAGTTCGAGCTGGACGACATCGCCATCGGCCACCGCACCGGCGCCGTGGCCATCGGCGAAATCAGCCTGGTGGTGGCGGTCGGCTCACCGCACCGGAAAGAGGGCTTCTACGCCTGCCACAAAGCCGTTGACCGCATCAAGGAAGTCGTCCCCATCTGGAAAAAGGAAGTTTACGAAGACGGCTCCCGCTGGGTCGCCTGCGAAGACCACGAGTTCACTCACGAGCACGAGGCCGCGCTGGGAGGTGGCTGATGAAAACGAATGGCCAAAATTCGAGCCCAGAAGATACAGTTCCCTAGAGCGGAGAAGCAAACTCGCCCATTGATTGGCATTCAGGAAGCTGGTCAACTGTGCGAGAAGAGTCCGATATAAAGTATCCTTGGTTTGGTAGCCAGATACACTTCCCCATAGACGTAATCCGACAAACCGTCAAGGAAATCAGGCAACGGTAGTTGTGTCAGAAACTGGCCCCTTAAACCGAATTAGAAACGAATTTTCCATTCGGCCGGCGATGCAAATTATAGCCACCATCTGCTTGATGGGATTCGGGTTCTGCGTTTTGGTCACAACCGACTGGAAAGACAACCCGGAGTACACTGCTGCGGCAACCGGGCGGATTGGGCTGGTGCCCGGCTACTGGCTACGGTAATTGGTTTTAGCATCCGTTTTGCAATTCCCCTTCCCCGAAGGCTAATAACCGCCTGATTCCGCAAACATCCGCTCCAACGCGTCCGCAGGCGGCGACAGGGCGGCGCTGATGGCTTGGCCAACAGTTTTCGCCCCGATAAGGCGCATTCCTTCCGGCGCATCCACCTCCGGCAAGGCGGCGGACGGTAGGATGCAGCGAGGAAGGCCGAGGCGAGCCGCTTCGTTGACTCG
Organism: Dehalococcoidia bacterium; assembly: GCA_965199995.1. Lineage (GTDB taxonomy): Bacteria > Chloroflexota > Dehalococcoidia > Lucifugimonadales > UBA3495 > VXOI01. The sequence continues at coordinate 2,267,011 of OZ241328.1, forward strand.
CCGCTGGGCCTGCGGGACGGTCCGCAGCTCGGAGCTAAGGCCCACCTCCCCAAAGGCGGCGGCCAACGGCAAAGGGGCGTTGCGATAGCAGGACGCGATGGCTAGGACTATGGCTAGGTCGGACGCCGGTTCGGTGGCGCGAAACCCTCCGACCACATTGACGATAACGTCCTGTCCGGCCAGCTCCAGACCGGCCCGCCGCGTCGCCACTGCCGTCAGCATAATCAGCCGGTTATAGTCCACGCCATTGGCCACCCGCCGGGGAGCCGGAAGCTGCGAGAAGTTGGTCAGGGCCTGCACTTCTAGCAACAGAGCGCGGCTCCCCTCCAGCACCGGAGTTACGATGGCGCCAAGCTGCGGCCCCGCGTGTTGCGACAGCAGGGCTTGCGACGGGTCGGAAACATCGCTCAGTCCCAGCTCCGTCATGTGGAACACGCCGGCCTCGTCAGTAGAGCCGAAGCGGTTCTTGGCTGCCCGCAACACCCGGTAGCTGCCCGATTCCTGCGATTCCAAGTGCAGCACCACGTCCACCATATGCTCTAGCACCCGTGGGCCGGCCAGCACGCCGTCCTTGGTCATGTGGCCGGAGAGGAAAACAGGCGTCCCCTGCGCCTTGGCCCAGCGCAACAGGCGCAGCCCGCACTCCCGCACCTGCCCCATGCTGCCGGGCCCCGAGGATTCGCCGGCGGTGTGCAGGGTCTGAATCGAGTCTATGATTACTAGACCGGGCTGCCTCTCGTCCGCTTGCTCAAGAATCGCGTCAACGTCGGTTTCGGCCAGCAGCAGTATTCCCTGCCCCCCGATGCCCATTCGTTGCGCCCGCAGCTTGACCTGCACCGGCGACTCCTCGCCGGTGACGTACAGTACCGGCGCATCCGTCGGCGCCCCCGCGGACAATGTCAGCGAGTCGGCCAGTTGCAGCAACAACGTTGACTTGCCGACGCCCGGCTCTCCGGTAAGCAGAGTCACGGAGCCGGGAACCACCCCCCCGCCGAGGACGCGGTTCAATTCCGAAGACGGCAACGGAATGCGGGACTGAGAATCAGCGGACAGCTCCGACAACTCCAGCGCCCGTCCACCGGTGGCGCCAATCCAGCTTCCACGCCCGTCCTGTCCGCGGGCGGATTCCCGTGTCCGCTGGGACGCCGGAACCGCCGCGCCTTCCGTCAGCGGGCGGGGCGAGCCGCACAGCGGACTAGGACAGAACCCCATCCACTTAGCGCTCTCATGCCCGCACTCCCGGCAGTAGAAAACCGTCCTGCGCCGCTCTGCCGCCTTCGCCATGACTTCCGATCCTCTGAGCGAATTCCGGTCTACGACGATTATAAGGGGGCGGGCTGTCTTCTGTCGGCAGGCAATTGTCAGCAATTCCCTTCAGGGCAAACCCACCCTTATGAAATTCACTACAACTTCTTTGTGAAATTCATTATCATTAGACATTATATTAATTCTATATCATGATATACATATATTACTCTATGGTCCTGCGATACTTGTTCGCTGAATTTGGTTGGGAATTTTCTTTGGGGTTGGAATTCACCCGGTTCGACCTTTCTGCGGTAGCAATTCCTGCCAGGCTGTTTTCCTGGGGGTTCGGGAAAGAACGCTGAATGCAGGGCTTGGGAATGGCCGTCATCGTTGCCGGGTTCCTTGCCGTCTCCCCGCCGTTCTTTCCCATTGAAGGCCCAGGAATCGAATCCCTTTAGCGGATGTAGCACGGCGCAGGCGGAGGCAAACTCCAATACGAAACCGGCGCGCCAAGCTGATGTTCGGCGCGCCGGTTCGGTGGTTCAGGCGAGAGGCGGGAGGCTAGTCGGCGGGGGCCGGCTCTTCCTCCAGCACTACGCTGGTCTCGATGGGTGCTTTGGCGATAATCCTAATTGCTCCCTCTTCCACGTCTATCAGGGCGATGTCGCCTGCTCCCAAGCGGCCGCTCAGGATTTCCTCAGAGAGCTGGTCTTCGACCTCGTTCTGGATCAGGCGGCGCAGCGGGCGGGCCCCCAGCACCGGGTCGAACCCCTTTTCACCCAAGTATTCCTTAGCCGCTTCGGTAATCTCCAGTCCTACCTGCTTGTCGTCCAGCTCGCTCCGCACCTGATTCATCATCAGGTCAACGATAGACAGAATCTCCGACTGGGCCAACTGGTGGAACACCACAGTGGAGTCGATACGGTTGAGGAACTCCGGCTTGAAGAACCGGCGAACCTCCTCCATCACCTTGTCCTTCATCCGCTCGTAGGCACTCTGGTCGGTGCGGGCATTGTCCGCCTTGACGGCGAAGCCCACCGATGTCTCCCGCTTGATGAGGTCGGAACCCAAGTTGCTGGTCATAACCAGGATGGAGTTGCGGAAGTCCACCTTGCGGCCCCGGGCGTCGGTCAACTGGCCGGCGTCGAAAATCTGGAGCAGGATATTAAAGACCTCGGGGTGGGCCTTTTCAATTTCGTCTAGCAACACCGCGCAGTAGTTCTTGCGCCGCACGCCCTCGGTGAGCTGGCCGCCCTCATCGTAGCCCACATAGCCCGGAGGGGCGCCGATGAGCCGGGCCACGGTGTGCCGCTCTTGGAACTCCGACATATCCAGGCGAATCATATTGTCTTCGTGGCCGAACATAAACTCGGCCAACGCACGGACAAGCTCGGTCTTGCCCACGCCGGTGGGGCCAAGGAACAGGAACACGCCAATGGGGCGGCGCGGGTCTTTGAGACCGGCACGGGCGCGGCGCACCGACTTGGAGATGTTCACGATGGCCTCGTCCTGGCCGATGATACGCTTGTGCAACTCCGATTCCATCTGGAGCAAGCGCTCGGTCTCTTCCTTCGCCAAGCGGGCGACGGGAACGCCGGTCCACATACTGACCACCTCGGCGATATCGTCCTCGGTGACAATAGTGCGCTCCCGGCCTCTTCCTTCCTGCCACTCGCTGCACAGCTCATCCAGGTCCTGGCGCTGACGCAGCTCCCGGTCGCGCAGTTCCGCCGCCGCCTCATAGCGTTGCTCGGCGATGGCTTCATCCTTCTCGCGGCTGACCTCTTCCAGCACGCGCATAGCGTCGGTAACCGACGCGGGGGTAACGCTGCCGCGGAGCCGCACGCGGGAACCGGCCTCGTCTATCAGGTCAATGGCCTTGTCTGGCAGGAAACGATCCGAGATGAACCGGGCCGCCAGATGGGCCGCGCTGTGTACGGCGTCGTCGGAGAAGGTGACGTTGTGATGGTCTTCGTAGCGATCCTTGACGGCGTTCAGGATATCCACGGTCTCATCGGCCGACGGTTCTTCCACGCGCACTGGCTGCAAGCGGCGCTCCAGCGCCGGGTCCCGCTCCACATACTTGCGATAGTCGTCCAGAGTGGTGGCGCCGATACACTGAAGTTCTCCGCGCGCCAAGGACGGTTTGAGGATATTAGAGGCGTCCACCGCGCCCTCGGCGGCTCCGGCCCCAACCAGCGTATGTATTTCGTCGATAAATAGCACACAGTTGCCGGAACCCTTGATTTCCTCGATAACTTTCTTGAGCCGCTCTTCAAACTCGCCGCGATACTTGGTGCCCGCCACCAGCGATCCCATGTCCAGGGTCACCAGGCGCTTGTTCTGGAGGGTATCCGGCACGTCGCCCTTGGCAATGCGCTGGGCCATAGCTTCGACGATGGCGGTCTTGCCGACGCCGGGTTCTCCCACCAGCACCGGATTATTCTTGGTGCGGCGGCTGAGAATCTGAATGACCCGGTCCAATTCCTGCTGGCGCCCATGCACCGGGTCCAGCTTTTCGGAACGGGCGGCATTGGTCAGGTCAACGCCCAAGTTGTCGAGGGTTGGCGTCTTGGTGTTGGCGCGGCTGGACTGCTGCCCTTGGCCGGAAGTGTGGCTCAGGATACGGTGTGTTTCGGTGCGCACCTTGTCCAAAGTCACGCCCAAGCTCTCCAACACGCCGGCGGCGACTCCCTCACCTTCCCGCAACAGGCCGATAAGCAGATGCTCGGTGCCAATGTAGGTGTGGTTCATCCGGCGGGCCTCGTCCACCGCCAGCTCCACCACCTTCTTGGCGCGGGGGGTGAGGCCAATTTCGCCCTGGGCGGGCTTCTCGCCCCGTCCTATGATGAACTCAACGGCGGAACGCACCTTCGAGAGGTCTACCGAGAGGCTGGACAGCACTCGGGCCGCCACCCCCTCCGTCTCACGGACAAGGCCGAGGAGTATGTGCTCAGTCCCGATATAGTTGTGGTTGAAGCGCTGTGCCTCTTCCTGGGCCAGCGATAATACCCGTCGCGCTCGCTCCGAAAACTTCTCGAATCTGCTGCCCATAACTCCGCTCCTACCCGTCTGGGAGGTGTCGTGTAAATCTGATGGCGTCCCTGCGGAGGGTTGCGAACGCTCTCCGCCAAGCCTACACGAGAGCCAATTATATTGACGCCCTGCAGGGGTGTAAAGGCGCGCCTAGTGTGGGAACTCGCTTGCCCCTGGTCATTTCTGAAGGGGCTTAGCGGCTGAGAAATGGAAGGGTATGCTGTCCGGCCAACCCGGGGCAGCCTGCATCGGCCCCTAGCGTGGTTAGCCGAGCCAAGCTCATCCCGGCACAGAGGAGGTACTAAGTGAAATACCCCCGGCGGTGACCTATTTTCCCACCCAGTCACCCAAGCAGTATCGTCGGCGCTGAGGCGTTTCACTTCCGTGTTCGGGATGGGAACGGGTGGGGCCGCCTCGCTCAAACCACCAGGGAGCATTCGCGGACTAGTATGCACTATTTTTCACAATCGCGCAAGGGGTTTGACTGGTTTTCAGAAAATTCTAACTTTCCCTTAAGCCTCTCCCACCTGCTCGGTAGACATCAGGGTCACTCCCCAGCCGGCCATCCAGGCCGAATGACGCCCGTCGCCTCCGGCCACCACCACATTCACATCGCCCGCAGAACGCACGATGGGCACCATCACGTCGTCATTGGACTCGTCAATCCACGCCGGCCAAGTGCGGTTGCCGTAATGGGCCACGCCGCGAAGCTGCCGCACCGGCATACGCGCGTTGTGAAACACGAAATCCTTGACATCGGCCTTGGACAGCCCTGCCGCGGCAACCTCGGCGGCGTGCTCCGGGCAAAGAACCAGCAACACCTGTCCGCCGGTGGCCTGCTGATAGTAGTTAGCGATGCCCACCGTCCTCATGTTGCCGACGATGGTGCCGAGGACGCCAAACCCAGTGCCCGAGGTGCTTTCCATAATGCGGTATACGCCCAGGATGCCAGCCAGGGTGACCGCGCTGTCCCCGGGCGCGTAGCCCTTCTCCACGTGCAGCGGCTCCCACGGGCTGCGGGCCTCGTTTTCGGCGAAGCAGAAGCTGTACCGCCCCGGCGAGCTGAGAGTGGCCTTGTCCATCTCCCCCGGCGTAAGGCCGGCCACGTTGCGGACGATGAGGCGGAGAGCGCGGCCGATGGCGGCATTGGCCCGGAAGCCGGGGCCGAAGCAACCGGCGTCGGCCTGGATGCCCAGCCGCGGCGCGACGGGGCCGTTGACAATCATGACCTGCATGGCGCCGCCGGTGGTGGCCGCCGTGCCGGCCAGGTTGAAGCCCTCGCGCATCGCCGCCCTGACCGCCGCGACCACGACGGGGAAATGCTCCGGCTTGCACCCGGCCATAACGGCGTTGATGGCCAGCTTCTCCAGCGTGGCCCGGGAGTTGCTGGGCTGCATCACCCCCAAGGAGCGCTGCGGATCGGCGCCCGAGGAGGCCAGCATCGCCCGGACAGCATCCTCCGTGGGCGGAACCACGGGGAGGCCGTCGGTCCAGCCCTGCTCCCAGAAGTAGTCCTGCATTTCGGCGAACCCGGCCGGCACACGCTCGCGCCGGGATGTGAGATGGGGGGTGGTGAGATGGGGGGTGGTCATGGGTGTGCTCCTAGTCTACTTCTCCGAAATTGACTATTCATGAACGGGATTGCTTGGCACTCCCTGTCTTAGCGTCTCGTTTAGGCGCGTCCTCCAGAGATTAAAGTCATACCAACCACATCCCTTGCATCCCCTTGAATCCCTTTTATCTTCCGGTTCCCCCTCGCTACCACCCGCATAGAAATATGAGATGCCAAACAGCGTACCCCGCGTTCCAGTTCTAAAACATAGCTCGCAGGCCCGATTACTAATGCTTCCCATGCATTGATTGGCTTGTATTTGTGATTAAAGGGAACAGGATTTGTCTTGTACCATACTAGAGTTCCTACCGAGTTAAATTTGTGGGACTCTAAGAATGTCTGAATATTCTCCGATTTGAGCTTGAGCACAGAATATCACTGCCCATCCTCTAACTTTGGGCAGTACCACATCGGTCCATTCCTTTGGCTCAATTCCATTATCCCAGTCACCGAAATTTCCTTTTGGCATAATGAAATCTGCACCGTTTTTCCTCAATCTTCTTGGAACTTGATTTTCACAGGTATAAGAGTTGCTGATACCGTAGGGAGGGTCTGTGAGCAGTAGGTCCATGCCTCCATCAATTAGCAGCTTAGAGCATTCTATTCCATCGCCCAGTCTAAATTTATAATGCTCTCCCTCTAAAACTGTTTCTTGGAAAATCGCTAATGGCTCTTGGATGCCTTCCAGCAACTGAGATATTCGCGCTGAGATGTTCTGCGGTTCTTGCGCATCCAAAATGCACGCATTACTGTCAAAGGCTAGGTTTCCTACGGTAATTAGCTTTCCGTTTCTGTTTCTGGCTGTTAGACCGATATTCCATGACTGAGAAACTTCGTCGTATTTGGGGATCGAGTGAACAATTAATTTCCTTTCAATAGGAAGGTTTCTCGATATCCATTCGTTAGCGGCCGCTTTAATTTTGATTTTCTGGGGCGCGGTAAGGGTACTCATCAAGCATCCTCTTTCGATACGGCGAGATACCGGTTAGCTGTTCAGAATTTTTCCCCTGTCAACAACCCCACAATTTCCGGCGCATACTCATGGGCCATCCGTTGCACCTCCGCCGCCGGGCGGCTGGCCAGCGGGCTGGGCAGCACCACGATGCGGACGCCGGGCATTCCCAGCGAAGCGGCGCGCGCGTGGGCCGCGCGCGTAAAGCTGCTGGTGATGACGCTAACCGAGGGCTTGCCCCTCGTTTCGGTGAATACCGTGTCGTGGAGACCCCACGCCGTGCAGCTCCCTCAATCGGCGATGGCGTGGATGATGGCGTCGCACTCCGCCAGCAGCGCCTCCAGCTTGCCGTCGGGATGCGGCGCGCTGTACGTGGACTTGCGGGCATAGACTACCCGCTTCACGCCATAGTCGTTAAGCAGGGTTTGCTCCAACTCCTGCATGAAAGTGTCGGCGTGATACTTGCGGTTCTCCAGCAGACCGACGACTTTGCCTTCCAGTCCGGAGAGGGAATCGGTCAAGCCGATTTCCTCCGGCACGTCCTCGGCGACAGGAACCAGAATCTCCACTGTTCGCTCTGCCGTAGTCATACGCGCTCCTTAGGCAACTTGACTTTCTGAATCGCTGTCGGCGTCGCCTTCTTGCGGGAATAGCACCGGCTTCCCATGCAGCGCAACTTCCAGCATCCACTCCAACTTCGGCACTCTCAATTCCAAAGCGTGCAACTGCCATTCCAGCGAAATTATCTGTTCCTGTAGCCGATCGAACTTGTCTTCCAGACGCTCGAATCTATCCCCCAGCCGATCCATGCGCGTTTCCAGCCGGTCCATCCGTCGGCTGAGCAAGCCGAAGAGAAAAATCATCAAGCCCGACAGAAAGCTAGGCGTAGAAATGCCTACGCCGATGATTGCATGATTGCATAAAGTTCTGGAGACAATTTACTTACCTCCTCCGACGCTGCCTCTCTAGGACTACCCGCTCATCTGGAGGAACTTGCCCTCCGTTTTGATGGCTGGGGCGATAACCATCTCGGCCTTGTGCAGGTCGCGGATGGTGTACGCGCCGCACATTCCCATGCCGGCCTTCAGGGCACCAACAAAGTTCTGAGTGCCGTCGGTCTTGGAGGTTGGGCCGTAGAGTATCTGCTTCAGCGGCGCCTTGGTGCCAACTTTAACGCGAGTGCCGCGGGGCAGCTCCGGGTGGGGGTTGGCCATGCCCCAGTTGAAGCCGCGGCCCGGAGCCTCCTCGGCCTGCGCGAAGGGAGTGCCTAGCATCACGCCATCGGCGCCGCTGACGATGGACTTGCAGATGTCGCCGCCGGTGCGTATACCGCCGTCGGTGATGACGGAAACGTAGCGGCCTGTCTTCTCGTAGTAGTCTTGCCGGGCAGCGGCGCATTCCAGGGTAGCGGTAACCTGCGGCACGCCCACGCCCACCACCTCGCGGGTGGTGCAAGCCGCGCCGGGGCCAACGCCTACCAGCACGCCGTCAATGCCCGTTTCCATCAGCTCCAACGCCACGGCATAGGACACGCAATTGCCGACCATCACCGGCACGTTCAGGGAACTAATCAGCTCGGAGAAGATAAGCCCCCGGTAGCTGTTGGACATATGCCGCGCCGTGGTGACGGTGGACTGAACCACCACGATGTCGGCGCCAGCCTCCACCGCGGCGGGAGACATCCGTTTGGTGGTCTGGGGTGTAAAAGAAACGGCGCACAAAGCGCCGGACTTCTTGATTTCCTGAACCTGGGCCGCCAGAAGGTCTTCCTTCACCGGCTCGGTGTACACCTGCTGAAGGAACTCCGTCACCTCTTCTTGGGGCGTGGCGATAATATCTTCCAGCACTGTATATGGATCGTCATAGCGGGAATACAGCCCTTCGCCGTTCAGTACCGCCAGACCGCCCATTTCGTGCATTCTGGCGGCGAACCGGGGCGAGACCGCGCCGTCCATGGCCGAGGCCATGATGGGAATCTCAAACTCCAGGTCGCCGATGGTCATCTTGGTGGAAGTGAGCTCAGGGTTGATAGTCACCTGACCGGGAACGATGGCCACTTCGTCGAAACCGTAAGAGCGTTCCAGTTCCTTAAACAGCCTTCTCCCCATCGCTGACCCCCTTATGGTTGAGGATTACGCAGTGCATTGGTTAACTCCCGATTTAATCAGTTTTAGCATCCAAAAGTCAACGCAAATCGGGCTTGAAAGGGGTTGAATCCGGGAAGATAGTCTCTGCTCCTTACTAAGCCGGATAGACGGATATAGAATATCATCTTTTTATTTTACGAACGTATTAGGGCAACTAGTTGACGAATACGTACATTAGATGGTAGAATTTCGTAAAGTCATCAGAGGGGTAAGGATGATGGTACAGCAGGTGGGGGGTGCCCCCGTTCAAGAGGTTTCCGAAGGCTCTCTGGTTTGTCGGCACCACTGGCTGATTCAGGCCGCCGACGGCCCGACCAGCGACGGCATCTGCCGCATTTGCGGAGAGACCCGAGAGTTCAAGAACTACGTGGAGACGGCCACCTGGGGCGACACCCGTCTGATGCTTCCCACGGCCCCCGTCAGCAAGCCGGTCGTCTTCTCCTCCGAAGACTCCTGGGACGACGAATAACGGATTCTTCGCCGCCTTGGGCGGATACCATAATCGAAAGCCAAGGGGCGGGCCGCAACCCGCCCCTTGTTTTTGACATCCTCAAACCCGCCGTTTCTGCTGACATTTTCCGCTTTGGGCCACCGCCTTCCCGCCGTATAATTTCTACATCTCACCCCAAGTCTGGTGCGCGCCGGACCGGGCGTCCGGCGCGCCTTTCCCATGTACCCCTATGCCTAAGGTGTACCCCTATGCCTAAGGCCTTACGCTGCCGGCAAAGATTCCCGGACCCCGTTTTCCTTTTCTGAAATGTTATGTCATCTATATTGTAGTTGTTTCTTAGAACGCTCCCAATATCTGGTGGTTGGGGGCAAAAATAGTTGACACCGGTGAAGGAGCAGGCCCTTATAATAAGGCTCCCCGGCGAGTCTCCGGCCCAGCGCCGGGCATCAAATATATATCCTTCAATATCTATCTTTTCTTGGAGGCATACCCGGTTTGGCTTTTACCCATCTCCACGTTCACACCGAATACAGTATGCTCGACGGCATCAGCCGCATCCCGGAACTGGTCGCGCGCACCGGCGAGCTGGGCATGGATTCCCTGGCCATTACCGACCACGGCACTTTCTACGGCGTGGTGGATTTTTACTCCGCCTGCCGCGAGGCCGGCATCAAGCCCATCATCGGCTGCGAAGTATACGTCGCCCACAACAGCCGACACGACAAGAACCCCAGCGAGCGCAGCCCGGCTCACCTAGTTCTGCTGGCCCGCGACAACACCGGCTATCGCAACTTGATGCAGTTGGTCACCAAAGCTCACGTCGAGGGCTTTTATAACCGTCCTCGCATAGACAAAGGCCTGCTGGAGGAATTCGGCTCTGGCCTAGTCTGCCTTTCCGGCTGCCCCTCCGCCGAGGTTCCCCGCCTTCTGTCCGACGGACGCTATGACGAAGCCGTCCGGGCCGCCGGCTGGTACCACGAGCTGTTCGGCGACGGCTATTTCCTCGAATTGCAGCAACACGCTCACGTTCCGCAGCTCGACCAGATAAATGAGGGGTTGCTGCGCATGAGCGAAGACCTGAAGCTTCCGCTAGTGGCCACCAACGACGCTCATTACGTCCACCAGCATCAGTCCGGCCTTCAAGACATATACATCTGCATCCAGACCAACACGACCATCCGGAACGAAAATCGCCTGCGGATGGAGGATGACTCCTACTACATCAAAAGCCCCCAGGAGATGGAGCAGCTTTTCGCAGGACTGTCCGCGCCCCTCCGCAACGCCGCCCTGGGGAACACCGGCCTGATTTCTGATATGTGCGACGTGTCGCTGGACTTCGGCCAGACCCACCTGCCCCGCTACGAGACCCCGAACGGCATGGGCGCCGACGAATACCTAGCCCAGGTCTGTGAAGCCGGATTCCGCGAGCGCTATCCCAACGCCTCGCCCGAGGCCATCGAGCGGCTGCGCTACGAGCTGGACGTCATCCGCTACACCAAGTTCGCCAACTACTTCCTGGTGGTGTGGGACATCATCAAGTTCGTCCGCGAGCGCCACATATTGTTCGGAGTCCGGGGCAGCGCGGCGGCCAGCGTTGTCCTTTACTGCCTAGGCATCACCGATGTCGATCCCTTGGAGTACCGTCTGGTCTTCGAGCGGTTCCTGAACATGGAGCGCAAGGAGATGCCGGACATAGACATGGATTTTCAGGACGACCGGCGCGATGAAGTGCTGCACTATGTCATAGGGAAATATGGCAGCGACCGGGTGGCCCAGATAATCACCTTCGGAACCCTCGGCGCCAAGGCGGCCCTGCGCGACGTGGGCCGCGCCCTAGGCATGAGCTACGGCGACGTTGACCGCATCGCCCGCATGGTGCCTTTCAAGGCCCGCAATCTGGAAGACGCCCTGCGGGTCAGCTCCGAACTCCAGACCGAAGTCGCCAGCAACGACGCCGTGCGCGAGCTGGTGGACCGGGCCCAGGGGCTGGAAGGCATCGTGCATCACGTCAGCACCCACGCCGCCGGCGTGCTCATCGCCGATGAACCTCTGACTGACACAGTGCCGCTACAACGCCCGGTGCGGGGCGAGGAATCCAGCCCGGTAATGATGACCCAGTTCAGCATGGACCCGGTGGCCCATCTGGGCCTGCTGAAAATGGATTTCCTCGGCCTTACCAGTCTTACCATCCTTGACCAGGCCGTTAAGCTGGTGCGCGAAAGCCGCGGCGTCGAGATAAACCTGCAAAGGCTCCCGCTGGACGACCAAGACACCTTAGACCTGCTGTCTTCGGGCAACACCACCGATGTGTTCCAACTGGAAAGCGCAGGAATGCAGCGCTATATCAAGGAGCTGAAACCCTCCAGCCTGAATGACATCGCCGCCATGATTGCCCTCTACCGCCCAGGCCCGATGGAAAATATAGACCGGTTCATCGACGCCAAGCACGGCCGGACGGCAGTCACCTATCCCCATCCCAGCTTTAAGGAGCTGCTGGACGAGACTTACGGCATCATCGTTTACCAAGACCAGGTCCTGCTGATTTTGCAGCAGTTCGCCGGATACTCCCTGGGCGCAGCCGATATCGTGCGCAAGGCCATGGGCAAGAAGATTGCCTCCCTGATGGCCGAAGAGCGCCAAAATTTCGTCTCCGGAGCCATGGCCAAGGGCTTCGAGCAATCCCTGGCTGGGGAGATTTTCGACCTCATCGAACCCTTTGCCGGCTATGCCTTCAACAAGGCCCACAGCGTCAGCTACGCCCTCATATCCTACTGGACGGGCTACTTCAAGGCCCACTATCCGGTGGAATATATGGCGGCGGTGCTCAATGCGCGGCTGGACAATACCGACAAGGTTATCAGCTCCATCAACGAGTGCTTCCGCTTGGGCATATCCATCTGGCTGCCCGACGTCAATCGCTCGGGCGAGTTCTTCACCATAGACCACGATGCCGGCGGCAACCCGGGTTTGCGCTTCGGCCTGGCCGCGGTCAAGACCGTGGGCGAGGGCGCGGTGAAGCCGGTGGTTGAGGAAAGAAAGGAGAACGGTCCATACCGTTCCATAGACGATTTCTGCAACCGGGCCGGGGCCGCCAATCTCAACCGCCGCACTCTGGAAAGCATGGTCAAGGCCGGCGCCTTCGACTCCCTCGCCCCCCGGGGCGCCATGCTCTCCGCCCTCGACCGCATCGTCGCCACCGCCCAACGGGAAGCCCAGACGCGCAACAGCGGCCAGAGCAGCCTTTTTGGCGGCGAGATGGGGGGCGCAATCAAGGATGAACCGGGCCTCGCCCTCAGCACTCACGACGTATCCCCGGAGGAGAAAGCCGGCTGGGAACGGGAACTGCTCGGCGTCGCCCTGTCCCACAACCCCCTGATGGCCCTCAGCGTCGCGGCCGGGGCCGGCAGCGCCATCGTTTCCCTAGACCAGCTCAGCGAGGAGATGCAGGGCCAGGCGGTTACCGTGCTCGGCATGATTTCCACTGTCACCGAGCGCGCCAGGCGCGACGGTCAGCGCTTCCTCATCGTGTCGCTGGATCTGCTCGGCGGCCAGCTCGAAGTCATCATCTGGCCCGAATCGTTGCAGCGCACCGAAGAAGTGTGGCAGCCCGCCCGCACCGTCCGCGTGGCCGGAAAGATACGCCTGAGGGGCGACCAGGTGGAGCTGGTCTGCGACGACGCCGAGGAATACGACCACGACCGCCCGTCTACGCTAACCGCCGCGCCGTCCGCGCCTGCCCGCAGTTACCCTAACGGTAACGGGCAGACCAAGCCCAGCGGCAACGGACAAGCCGCCAAGCCCAGCGGAAATGGAGGCGGAAACGGCCACTATAACGGTAATGGCAACGGACAGGCCGCCAAGTCGAACGGAAACGGGAGCGGCAACGGCAGTCCCGTCCCCGCCGCGCCCCCGGTCAGCGGCAACGGCGGTTCCAACCGGCTGGTGCGGTTGATTGTGACCGAAGACGGCCAAAAACACGACGCTAACACCCTGCGCGAGGTCATCGGCCTGATGCTGGAATACCCGGGCCGCGACCGGGTCAATCTCGAAATCCGCACCGCAGGCCGCCGGGTGTTGCTGGAAATGCCCGTAGTCAGCACCGGCTACTGCGACGACCTCAAGGAAAGGGTGGAAGACATTCTCGGCCCAGACACTATAACCGTAAGCCAGGAAATGTCCCTAGGCGTCTAGGAACCCTGCCGGCATCTGTCGCGCAATAAGCCTGACACCCGCTCCCCGTATATACGGCGAAAGGACGGCACCAGATGGAAAGGGCAACTGTGCGGTTGCCCTTTCCCCTTTTCATCGCCGGCATTCTTGCGGTAATCATCCTTTGCCAGAAGCGAATGTTCCCCTCACGACGCAATTTCCCTTCTGCTTAACGTAATCCGCCTATTCCGGAAGTATCCGAATTAGACTGCATTTTGCGGTAATACTGCTAAAGTCAATTATAAATTGCATTTATATCGTCGTAAATTTACTATAATCACCGTATTACGTCTCAAATTAACGTTTATTCAACGATATTGCTGCTCAAATAGCCTAGCAGAAAGTTGACCGGCCTTGACGCCAATGCTAGACTGCCCCAAGTTGAAGCTCAGGCTGACTGTTGTGGCCCGCCCCAACCACCGCCACGGGAAGGGCGAGAGCCGGATTATCCTAAGGAAGAGAACATGATTTATCGCTCTACGCGCCCTCCGGTAAAGTATATTGGTTTAAACCAACGCCGGATCCGCAACAGAGAACGCCACGCCCTCCCCTGCGAGCCTTAGCGCTCCCTTCCAAATAGAAACCGCTAGGGGCCTCTCCTCCCAGAAAGTCCTGCCCGCCCTTGCCCGCCAGCTCTACGCCTTCGCGCGTCTGTCGGCGCCTTATGATTATCCCTTGTCAGGCCGCAGGAGTCTTGCGTCAAGTTTTTGGCCCCTTGACTGGGGACCCATTCACAGAAATGTTTTTATGTCAAGAAATATAGCTGCGAATTTCAGGATTTTAAGCCCCCTAAGCTAAACATTCGCCTCAAATTAGATAGGGAACACCGTCCGCACCAGCGGCACATCCATAAGGAGGGAACCATGCGAGAAGTACTACGTTCCAAGATTCACCGAGCCTGGGTTACGGAGGCCAATCCCGACTACGTCGGCAGCATCGTCATAGACGAGGCGCTAATGGAAAAGGTTGACCTGTGGGACAACGAGAAGGTTCTCGTCTGCGACGTGGACAACGGCAGCCGCTTCGAGACCTATGTCATCCCCGGCGAAAGAGGCCGTGGCGACATCGCCGTTCAGGGCGCCGCTGCCCGCCTCACCGGCGAAGGGCACTGCCTCATCATCATGTCCTTCGAGGTCACCGACACCCCCATCGATCCCAAGATGATTCTGGTTGACCAAGACAACCGATTCGTGGAGTACCTGGAGGGCGTCAAGCATGTCGAGCCGGTTCACTGAACAGGAAACCGAGTCATATTACGACGCTGAAGACGCCATCTATCGCACCATATGGGACGAGGATGGCAGCGTCCACTGGGGCTACTTCGACAACTCCACCGGAACCGACTTTCTGAAGGGTTGCGCCAATCTCGACCGCATCATGGTCGAGAAGGGCGGCATCGGCCCCGACTCCAAAGCGCTAGACTTGGGATGCGGCAACGGCACCACCGCCATTTGGCTCGCGGAATACGCTGGCTGCCGCGTCACCGGCATAGACCTGAGCGGTGTGCGCATCGACAACGCGAAGGCCGACCGGGAGTGCCAGGAACCGGGGCTGCGGGACCGCCTGGCCTTCGAGAAAGCCTCGGCCACCGA
The DNA here is from genome assembly GCA_965199995.1 of Dehalococcoidia bacterium. Taxonomy (GTDB): domain Bacteria; phylum Chloroflexota; class Dehalococcoidia; order Lucifugimonadales; family UBA3495; genus VXOI01. The sequence continues at coordinate 2,282,258 of OZ241328.1, forward strand.
ACTGCCCTTCTCCGACGGCCAGTTCAGCCACGTTTGGAGCCAGGCCGTCATATACCATGTGCCGGACAAGCGCACGGTGCTCCAGGAAGTGTATCGGGTGCTGGAGCCGGGCGGTATCTTCGTCTTCGACGACCTGGTCAAGCCGGTGCCCGAAGTCAGCCCCGAGGCCCAGCGGTACGTCTATGACCGCCTGCTGTATGACACGGAGTTCAGCTTCGAGTCCTATCAGGAGGCGCTGAAGGCCCTAGGTTTCCAGATTATTGAGGCTCTGGACATCTCCGGCCACCTGCGGCAGAGCTATCTGTGCCTGGCCGACCGCACTCCCAAAGGCGACACCAGCGAGCACGCCGATCATTACGAGTGGCTCGCTACGGCCTATCTGGAAACGGCTAAAGCCGTGGAGAAAAACGAACTCGGCTGGGGCCTCTACATCTGCCGCAAGTAACCCCAAACCCGCCGCTACCAGTTAAGAAAATACCTTAATTCCCTCTCCTTTGCCGGGAGAGGGAATTTGAGATGGAGGCAACTGTATGGCAATGGAAGAGAGCCACAGGCGAGTGCAGTGGGTCTATGGCTCCGCCAGTAACCAGGACCTGGAGGAGCGCTACGACCAGTGGGCCTCTGAGTATGACCGGGATTTGGCCGAGGATTTTGCCTGGAACGCGCCGGACAACGGCGCCCGGGTTCTTGCCGGCCTTCTTCCCACCGGCGCCAACGTTCTCGACGCCGGCGCTGGCACCGGCCTAGCCGGAGTCTGCCTCGCCGCCGCCGGGTTTACCAACATGGCGGCTATGGACATCTCCCAAGGGATGCTGGACATCGCCCAGGAAAAGAATGTCTATAACTCATTCCATCAGATGGTAATGGGCGAAACCCTCGGCTTCCAAACCGACGAGTTCGACGGCGTCATCAGCATCGGCGTCTTCACGCTGGGGCACGCCCCCATCAATTCCTTCGACGAGCTGGTGCGGGTCACCAAGCCGGGCGGCTACATAGTCTTCAGCCTCCGCACCGACATGGTGGACGGCGGCTATCAGGACTACTTCAACGGACTGGAAACAAAGGGCCAGTGGAAACTAGCTCAGGTAACCGACCCCTTCCAGCCCATGCCCAAAGGCGAGCCGGAAGTCTTTCATCAAATTTGGGCCTTCCAAGTCGTATAATCAAGTCTGATCGGCCGGCCCCAAGCGTACTGAGAGCGCGGAGGGAAAATCTCCGCGCTCTCTGCTTTAACAAATAGCCCGAAAGCAGGGGCGGCGCGAGGGAACAATATCGCAAGAATCCCCTGTCTCCCGTCATTCTCGTTCAACGCCGTTATTCCCGTCGTTCCTGTCTTTTCCCGTCATTCCCGGCGCCAGCACTCGTCATTCCCGGCCAGCACTCGTCATTCCCGCGAAAGCGGGAATCCATATTTCGCCGCCGCCTCAATACCGACACTGCCACAGGGCATAGATTCCCGCTTTCGCGGGAATGAAGGGAGAGAGGGAATGACGGCGCTGGCAGGGAAAAGGGGAAAAGGCTATATAATCAGTAACCCTGCGCGGCAAGAAGTTTCCGATATGCAGTTTCCTTGGGCCAACATAGCCCTCGTCGTCCTGTTCGCCTTCGAGCTGATTACCGGATACCTGGGCCTCACGCACTCCAACCCAGAGTGGATTGCGGCTATGCACCTGCACCGCATCGCCGGATTCGCCATCCTGGTTCTGTTCATCTGGAAATCCCGCAACATCCTCGGCTCCTTCCGCACCCGGCGGAACTGGAAACTGCGCCCCGAAGCCATGCTGGCATCGTCCGTCCTGCTGGCGGGCCTGCTGGCAGTGTTGGGGTTAGGCTTAGCCTGGAGCCACCTCGGGCCATACAACTTTTGGGGCTTCTCCGGCACCACCATCCATCTCAACCTAGCCCTGCTGCTGATTCCGCTGTTGCTCTGGCACTCCGTCCGGCACAGAATCAGTTTCCGCCTGCGCTACATGGCCGACCGGCGCAATATCCTGCGCCTGGGAGGACTGGCAGTGGCGGGGCTGGCGTTATGGCAGATAACGGACCGGCTGAACATCCTGGCGGACGGCCCAGTCTCCCGCCGCCGGTTCACCGGCTCCCACCCGGAGGACGGCCCCGACTTTCCCGTGACTATGTGGCTCAACGACCGCACTCCCGGTGTTGACGCCGGGCGCTGGAAACTGCAAGTCAACGGCCACGTCGAAAGGCCCTACGAAATGGACTACTCGGAACTGGAGGGCTGGCGAACGCCGCTGACGGCTACCCTGGACTGCACCGGCGGCTGGTACACGACACGGGAATGGCAGGGCATACCGGTTCCGGATCTGCTGGCCCGCGCCCGCCCCAAACCCGGCGCGGGCAGCATCACCATCCGCTCTCGCACCGGCTACTACCGCCGCTACTCCATGGACGAAGCGGGCCGGGCGCTGCTGGCCGCCCGGGTAGACGGCGCGACCCTTTCTCCCGGCCACGGGTTCCCCGCCCGCATGGTGGAGCCGCACAAGCGGGGCTATGACTGGGTCAAGTGGGTAGACGAGATAACCGTCAACGACACCGGCAAGTTCTGGCAGCCTCCTCTGCCCCTCACCTAAAGCCAGGCGGTAGATTACAGACTCGCCAACCGCGCGCTCACCAGCCGGTTCAGGCTGACGCCTTCCTCCGCCGCCCGCAACACCAGGGCGCGATGCGTTTCCGGCGGCACCCGCACCATAAAGTTCCCGCTGTAAACGCGGTCGGCGACAGGCTCCGGCGGCGTTTCGCCCTCTTCCAGCGTAGGCTCAAGCTAGCTAAGCAAAGGAAACTCTGCGCACAGCCCAACGAACTCCTCATCCGTAGCAGACCACATAATTCGGGAGGTGTAGTAGTTAATGTTCACTACATCTCCTGCAATTTTTCTAAGGCTTAATAACTTCCCAGGCTATCGTATATGGGTGGCCTTATCCCGTCATTCCCGTGCAAGCGGGAATCTAGCCAGTCGCTTCGCGGAAAGGCGGGATACAGAGCGTTCAGGATACCTGATTCTCGGAACGATGCCGCCTAATTCAGTTTGTGGATTCCCCCGTAAGCGGGAATGACGCGGGTTCAACGGCTCAAAGACGATTGCCTTGGATTGAACCAGCAAATCGGGGCAACCAATTCTCTTCTCGAAAGGGGAGGGGGGTTGCCCCGGTAGGCGCATTAGATGTATCGCCGCTCTTGCCGTTGGGCTATTCCTCCAGAAATTCCCGTATCACCCGCACCAGTTCTTCCGGCTTGTGATAGCCGATGTCGTGGACGGTCTCCGGTATCCAGTGCGCGCGGCCGTTGGGCAAGGCGGCCTCGGCGGCCCCCACCATGCGGCGGCGGAGCTGGGCGAAATCGCTGTCGGCTCGCTCCGGCAACGGCCCGGCGGCTACCAGAAGGGCCGGGCATTGCACCCGCGGCAGAGTAGATGAACAGGGATCGTCCCACATCGCACGAATAACTTGCGCTTGATTTTCGGGGCGCAGTATGTCTTGGATCTCGCCGTCCTCATCTTCGTAGACCATCGTCTGCACGATGCGCTCAATATCGCCGTTCCAGAATCCGGCCATCTGCTCGCGCAGCCGGTTGAGGAAGTCCTGACGGTTGCCGCTGACGTTGCGGGGACGCAGCCGATCTGAGAAGGCCTCCCACGTCGGCTCGGGGAACAACCGCCCGTCGAGGAAGCCGCCGTCAATCATCACGATGCGCCGCACCCTAGCGGGGTAGTGGGATGCAAAGTTGCTGACTACATGACCGCCCCACGAGTGGCCCAGCGCCGCCACAGGCTCGCGGAATCCGGGAATCTCGGCGCTGACGTGATTCAGCAGCGCCGCCAGATCGTCCGACAGCGTATGCCAGTCATAGCCGGTTGCCGCCTGCGTGGTCTGCCCGTGCCCCCGCTGGTCCGGAGCGATGATGCGATAGCGCTCCCGCAGCAGCCTAGCAACAATGTCATACCAATGGGCCGATGAAGCCAGCCCGTGGAGGGCCAGCATAGGCTCGCCGTCGCCTCCCCAGTCCAGGTATCGCATATCCAGTCCATTGACCTTGGCCCACTTCTCCGTTGGCTTGGCCGCGTCCTTGTCTGCCAACTTATCCTCTCCTGAAAAGGTTAATTGCCGCCGGCGCGCTCCAGCTCCATCTGAAGCAGCCGGGCCTTGACTCCGAGGCCCCCACCGCCATATCCGCCGAGACCTCCGTCGCTGGATATGACCCGGTGGCAGGGGATGATGAGGGTGAAGCGATTGCGAGCCATGGCCTGCCCGGCTGCTCGGAGAGCTTGCGGATTGCCGGCCTCGGCGGCCAGCCAACGATAGCTGCGCGTCTCCCCCGGAGGTATAGTGCGGCAGGCATCCCAAGCCGCTCGAAAGAAGGGAGGCGCATCCGCTAGGTCCAGCTCGATGCCGTTCAAGGCATCGAGGTCGCCCTCGCTATAGCGGACGAAGCAGGCCACGATGCCAGCGAAGTGGTCTGGGTCGTTTTCCGCACCGTCCGCGTCGGCTCCCAAGTCTTCCATAACTTCCTGAGGCGTCGGCTTCAGCGAGGCTCGGCGCAGACCTTTATCTCCGGCGACCAGCCCAATCCATCCCGTCGGCAACTGGTGCAGATGATACTTGAGGCGTGTCATACAGTCCCGTCCCTGCTTAGCGGCTTCATTTTCTTATGGCGACAGCAAAGGAGTCCGGGGTCTAAAGAATTCTGGCGCGGCGAAGGAGCGAGAGCCGCAGCAACGGGTAGCGCACCCCGATCCAAGCATCCGTCAGCCGCGCCTCTTCGCCAGACGACAGGGTTCTTGCGCCGTATCGGGAACGCACATAGGAATCCACTATTACATCCACAGACTCACGATAAGGAGGCAGGCTGCGGCCCAGTTGCCGGCCAAATTGATAGGGGGTTCGCGGCCCCGGGCCATGCAGCCCGCCAATGACCGCCAATCCCCTCAGGCGTCCATAAACCGCGGAAGGTTCCCGGGCCGGCGCCAGGTAGCGGCGATAAGCCCACCGCCCGGCTAATCCCGAGACCGCAACGGCCGCCAGAACGCCCATCGCCCATATCAGGGGCAGGAGTACCCCGCCATCGGCGGAGTCTCCGGGGAGGCTGCCGTCGCCGGGCAGCGCCTCCAGCGGCACGCCGCATTCCAGATCGAATTCATCTATGCAGTCGAAATCCAGCCCGCTGATAAACGGCCCTTCTAGCGCTTCTCCATCAGCGCCCCCGGGAACCATCACCACTGGCAGTATTGCGCCCGGCGTCGGCTCGAAGGCAATCCAGCCATAGCCGGGGAAGTACACCTCCACCCAGGCATGGCTGTGGCTGTCGTTCACCGCATATGCCGGCTCGGACTGGACCTGGTCGCCGGTGGTGTATCCCACTGCCACCCTCGCCGGAACTCCCACCGACCGCAGCATCACCGTCATGGACGACGCAAAGTATTCGCTGTATCCCTGGCCTTGCTCAAACAGGAAATGGTCAACCCCGTCGGCGTCATAGGGCGGCGGCTCTATCTGTAAATTGTAGGGCAGGGTCTTCAGATAAGCTTCCACGGCCAGCGCCTTGTCGTAGGGCGTTTCTGCATCAACGGTGACGGAAGCGGCCAGGTCTTTCACCCGTTGCGGCAAGTCTCGCGTCAGTTGGGTATACCTTGTCACCACATGGAGCGGGTAGTCTTCCCCGGCCTCCTGCAACTGCTCCGGCTCCGCCGTCGAGACCAACGACGTGACCTCATAGGGTTCGTAGGCTGGGAAAACGCCGTTGCGGGCCTGCACCGACAGCACGTCGGGCGGCGGGGCGGCGGTTTCATTGTTCACGGTTACGCTGACGTTGGACGGCAACGGAAAACCGGCTATTCTGTCTCCAACGTCTTTTCCCGTTTCCCGTCCTTCCGCCTGTATCGTTTCCAGCAGATTGCGAACCCCTTCGCTGGAAACGCCCGACACCGTCACGCCTGATACCGCGGCTCCGGGAGGCGTCATTATCTCGGCATCTGCTTCGCGGTCCACTCCAATGACGCGCCCGCCGGCAAACAGTACCTTGGCGTCATACAGGGGAACCACGGTATGCGTCACCCGGGTATGCGTCACGCGCACTCTATCGCTTTCACCGGAATCATCGAAGCTAGGCAGCGTCTCGACCGGGACATACTCCGTCTCTTCGGCAATCCAGCCCTTGCTGGTATAGGTCGCATAAGTACGGGCCTTCCAGTAAAGGGGAGCCGCCGAGTGCACTTGCAGTACCTGCGTAGTTGCCGGATTGATGGTTCCCTGAAAGGCCATCACGTCGTCCCACACCCGGAAGCCGATGGCCCGTCGCGCCGGAAGCCCGGCGAAGAGGCGGTTGAAGTCGTCCTCAAATCCCGTCAGCGGCTTGCGCATCCCCTCATAGGCGTTGGTAACGGGCGTCCAGCTTCCCCACACCGGCAATAGAAAGGCCACCGCCAAGACGGCCAGGGTCAGAAAGAAGCTGTCGGAGAGGGTAAGGGTGCGCAGCCCCTCGTCGTATCGGACGCCCCGGCGGTCCCATTCCCCCTGACGGCGCACCGCCTGCACCCGCGCCACCAGCAACAGCGCAGTGAATAGATACAGGGCCAAGTGTAGATTGGTGTGCGGCGGCAGGAAGGTCAGGTTGGAAAGCAGCCCCAACCCCCCCAGCACGAACACGCCCCAAAAGTTGCGGTGCCGCAGGAACAACCAGGCCCCCAGATATCCGGTGAGCCACGAGGCCACCGACAGTCCGAAGGAAAACGGCACCTTGTCTATGTTGATAGAGCCGGTGCGGGCCGCTTCCGCCCACAGGCTCAGCCTTTCCCTCAGCGCGCCAGCGCCGCCCAGCGTCTCGCCGTCGAAGGAATATCCCGACACTTGCCAGACCACGGTCAAGGCGCCCAGCGCCAGACCCGGCAGAATCGCCAGCCACCACCACACCGGCAGCTTGTGAAACACGAAAGCGGTGAGCATCGCCAGCAGCAGCAGCCCTACTAAGCTAGGAGTCGGGGCCCAGTCGGCCCGCTCCACCGACATCACCACAACGCACAGATTGGCCGTCAGTAACAGCAGCGCAATCCAGCCGTCCGCCGGCCTCAGCCAGGTCAGCAACCGCCCGGCCGAATCCTGGGCCGCGGCGTCTCCACCCCACCCCAGGGGCAAGGCGCGTCTTGCTGCATCCCCGCGAATCATATCCCCTCCGCTGCCATGGCTACAGGTTCCGCCCCTTCCAGGCTTTCGCGGTTTATCGGGCGGGCCAGAGCATCGTCCAGCCGCCCGCCCCGCGCAGCGACATAGACGGGAACCAGTTCCGCCGCCGCCGCATCCACCACCGGCGTAACCGGGCGGCGGCTACCGAAGGACGCCGGGTCCACCAGCGCGGCGGCAACGGCAACGTTCAGCCGCTTAAGGTCCATCAGAGCAGGAATCCATATCGGGTCGGAATTGGGCGTGATGACCGTCGCGGAATGGAAGTGGTTGAGATGCGGGCGCATGCCATAAAGAAACTCCGGTAGCGGCTCGGCGTTAGCCGCCGTCGCCCCGGCCAGAGCTTCCATAATCCGGTTCAGATGGTCCGGCCCGCTGTCGGGACGCAACAGTCCCCCGCTTTCTCCGTTAACCGCCAGCCCTACCGGAAGACCCAGCTCCATCAGCCGCTGCGCCAGAGACGCGGCGGCGGTAACCGCCAGTTCCTCCGTGTTGTCCGCCGGGCTTGCCTCGCCGTTTCCGCCGGAAGCGGCATCGGGGTAGTGGTGAGACGGCCGGTGCAGATCCAGCAACAGCCAGAATTGGGCCGCCAGCCCGGCGTCGAACTCCTTGACCATCGGCGTGTTCATCCGGGCAGTATAGGGCCAGTGGATGCGGCGGTAGGCGTCGCCGGGCCTCCAGGTTCGCAGCGAGGCTACGTCGGTGGTCACTTGGTCGAAGTATCGGGTAAGCCGGCTGTCGGCAGGCAGCCCGGCAAACCGCGAGTCTAGGTTGGGCAAAGGCTCCGTCGCCGGGTAAACGATATAAGTATGCGGGTCATGGAAGCGGCGTCCCATCCGAAACAGCCCGAAGGGATCCTGGCTCACCACGCGCACTTGTCCGCCCTCGAACAGCCCCCGGCGGGCCAGAAAGGTGTCTATGCGCCAGCTCCGCACTTGACGCCGGTCTAGCGACAGCCCCCGACCGCCGGTCTCCGGCGATGACCCGGCCACTTCGGTAACTTCCAGCCACGACTTGGGCAGCCAGGTGTTGTTGGTCACTGTAACCCGTCCTTCCAGGTAGCCGCCCACCTGCCCTCTATCTCCCGTCCGGGACACCCGCACCCCCAGTCCGCGCAAGGAAAGCCAAGCCCACCCGGCCCCGATGACAATGACAAACAGCACCACATAGAGCAGCCGGTAAAAGAATGGGAATCCTGTCCCTATGGCGTAAAACACCACTACCAGGAACAGTACCAGTAGTCCGATAGTGCGCTTGTTGGCAGTAAACATCGCTATCCTCCCACTCTCCGTGGGAATGGTGGAGACGGGAAATCCCGCCCTTTCCTTAGCTCCCGGATTCCTGGGGAGGCGGTATACGAAATACGATTGTTCCATCCACTTCGTGGTGATGAGAAATCAGCGCGTCCGCCAAACGGCGTATTTCAGCTCTGGTAGCCTCGCTTTCGGAGTGGATCAATTCTCGCAGTTCTTCCCGTGTACTGTTTAGTTGCGTCCGGAATTCTTCCCGTGTGTGTTTTAGCTCATCCTGGAGTTCTTCCCGAAGTTCCTTCCGCGGGAGCCGCATTTCCTCCCGTACGCGACTTGACTCCTATTGGAAGTACTCCCGCAGTTCCTTCCGCGTAGTGCTTAGCCCTTCACCCACGGTATCTACAGCCTGTTCCACCCTTCCCAGCCGGGTAAACATTCTGGCGTTGACTCCCAGGAAGGCAATCAGCAGGGCAACGCAGGCGGCGATGCTCGCTGCAATAAGGGCTACGACGGGGCCATTATCATAGTTTGTTATCTCCGGGCGCGGGATACACCGGCGCCGACGGGCTTGCGGTTCGGGCGCTACCGAGGCATTCATAGTCCAGCTTGAAACAAGCCGCAAGCCTGCCTTTGCCGTATGATACACTAAATTGAGTGCGGCCCATAATTAACGGAAATGTAAATCCTTCGGGCCGGGGGGTTCGGTGCAACAGCCAGATTCCGTCCCCGCTGCGGCGCGGGCCATCGTTGACAATGTCGCCCAAGTCATCATCGGCAAAACCGCTGTAATCGAGCAGACGCTGGCCGCGCTCATCGCCCAGGGCCACATCCTAGTCGAAGACGTTCCAGGCGTCGGCAAGACCATGCTGGCCAAGAGCCTGGCCGCCTCCTTGGGCTGCCAGTTCAAGCGCATCCAGTTCACGCCCGACCTGCTGCCCAGCGACATCACCGGAATCTCCATCTACAACCAGAGCAACGGGCAATTCGAGTTTCGCCCCGGCCCAGTCATGGCGCAAGTAGTGCTGGCCGACGAGATTAACCGCGCTACCCCCAAAACCCAGTCGGCCTTGCTGGAAGCCATGGAAGAGAGCCAGGTGTCGGTAGACGGCAACACCCACTCCTTAGGCTATCCTTTCATCGTCCTGGCGACTCAGAACCCCATCGAGTACGAAGGCACCTTCCCCTTGCCGGAGGCGCAGCTTGACCGCTTTCTGATTCGCGTCAGCCTGGGCTATCCCGACTTTGCCGAAGAGCTGGCGGTAATCGAGCGCCAAGAGCGGACCCATCCCATCGAAGGGCTGGCGTCCGTCGCCTCTCCGGAAGACGTGGTGCGGCTCCAGGAAGCCGCTCGCGAAGTCTACGTTGACGGCCTAGTGCGCGAATACATCGTCGCCCTGACCGAGGCCACCCGAAGCCACCAGGACGTGGCTTTAGGAGCATCTCCCCGCGCGTCGCTGGGGATGTTCCGCATGGCCCGGGCCTACGCCCTGGTGCAGGACCGCGACTACGTTATCCCCGACGATGTGCAGGCTCTGGCCCAAGGCGTGCTGGCCCACCGGGTCATCCTCTCGCCCACCGCCCGTATGCGCCGCCTCCAGCCCCGCGAGGTCATAGACCGCCTCCTGGAAACCGTTCCCATCCCCGGAGCAGGCCGCTAAGCCTAGCCACGAGCCGCCCCCGTTGTCATCCCGCTCTTGTCTGTCCCCTTTCTTACAGCTTGTCGCCAGGAATACGGGTAGCAGGACAGGAGCTGACAGGCGCATTTGAGGAAAGAACGTCACCGGCCGCCCATGGTAGTGGGTTCCCTCGGCTGCCGGGAATGAGCAGGAGAACTGACAGGGCTGCGCACGTCATGCGAGAACGTGTGGGGGATGATGGGAATGCACAGGTTATGCGGGGATGCCGCAAGGCAACGGATTATTGCCAACCCAGGCTAATAAGTTAGCGAATTTCCTGCGCCGCTAAATCCGCCGCCCGCCCAAAAGCGTATACTACACAACAAAATGGAGTGCGCAAGTTAATGAAGCGGCTCGACTCTCGCCTTCGCATTTCCAAGCCGCCGATGCTGATTATTGCGGCTGCGTTGCTGGCACTGCTAACGTTAGCCGCCTGCGGCAGCGAGGGGCAGACAATTACCACGCCTACCGCTACATCAACCCCGGCCGACCCACCTCCACCCACCGCGACACTCCCCGCTCCGGCCAGCCCATCGCCAACGGCCAGGCCCCCATTCCCGCCAATGCCATCGCCAACCAGCGGCCAGGTCGCCACCGCACAGCCGCCCACCGCCACGCCGGAGCCTATAGTCACTCCGACACCCCCAGCCACCCCTTACCCGGCGCCAATGGCCTCGCCAGAGCCTACCGCCTCGCCAGAGCCTACCGCCACGCCGGAACCCACTGCTACGCTCGAGCCTGCTACTACAACAACTGCCGAGCCCACTGCTGCCCCGGAACCAACAACCGCGCCGGAGCCAACGGCGACGCTTTCGCCGCCTCCCCCACCGTCGCCGCCGTGCTTGGGAACTAGGGGCGGGCAGATCAGCAACTGCGCCCCAGAGTTTGCCGGGACTCAAGAATGGATTAACAGCGCGCCCCTATCTATGGAGAGCCTCCGCGGTCAAGTGGTGCTGATTGACTTCTGGACCTATTCCTGCATCAACTGCCTCCGCACCCTGCCTTACCTGCGGGAGTGGCACGACCGCTACGCCGACGAGGGTCTGGTCATCGTCGGTGTTCATACCCCGGAGTTCGAGTTCGAGAAGCTCTACGACAATGTGGTGCAGGCCACCGTGGATGAAGGCGTAACCTGGCCTGTGGTACAGGACAACGAATTCACCGTTTGGCGCAGCTACTCCAACCGCTATTGGCCGGCCAAATACCTGATAGACCAGCACGGCGTTATCCAGTACCGCCATTTCGGCGAAGGCAGATACGCCGAGACCGAAGAGGAAATACGCAAGCTGCTGGCGGAAACAGGCTCTCAGTCCACCGCTTTCGCTGAACCCCTTCCCGCCGACCAGCAGCGGGACGCCGCCTATATTCAGTCCGCAGAAAGGAGCCAGACCCCGGAGCTGTTCGCCGGATGGAAATTCGTGTCCCTGCAGCGGCGCGGCGGCGTCGGACAGACAGAGACCTATTTAGCGGCGGCCCAAGAATCCTACGCTACTGAGAGCAATCCCAGCGTCGTGGCCGATTTCGAGATTCCCAACACGGTGCTGCAAAACCTGATTTACTTCCACGGCCTGTGGGCCATCGGGCCGGAAAGCGCCCGGCACGCCCGAAAGAGCGATGACTTCAACGACTTCGTGCTGTTGGCCTATTCCGCCCGTTCCGTCAATGCGGTGCTAACCTCGGAGTCCGGCGAACCCTACAAGGTTGTAGTCACAGTCAACAACGAATACCTCACCGAAGAAAACAAAGGCGACGACATCATCATCGCAGATAACGGCGAAAGCTACCTGATAGTCACAGAACCCAAAGCCTACAAAATCGTCGAACAACCCACTTGGGAGCAGGGCCAGTTCTTGCAGATGTATTCAGCATCCGATGACTTTGGCCTGTATTCCTTCACTTTCGGCACTTACGAGGACGGCTTCTAATGAGGATCCCCGCCATTCTAAGAAAACCCTCCGACTCCGCGAATACATCCGCAAGGACAACCAGCATTCCCGCTGGGATTCCCGTCATTCCCGCTGGGATTCCCGTCATTCCCGCTGGGATTCCCGTCATTCCCGCTGGGATTCCCGTCATTCCCGCTGGGATTCCCGTCATTCCCGCGAAAGCGGGAACCCTTCTTATTGCGGCAGCGCTGCTGGTCATCACCATAGCTTGCGGCGGCGACTCCACGGCCCGGCCCGACCCGACGATAATGCCCGGCCCGACGGCCACCGAAGCCCCCGCAAGCCAGCCATCGCAAGCCACGGAACCCCCTCCCGCCCCCGCCAGGGGGATGCCATGCGAAGGTTCTCTCGGCGGCTCGGTGGGCGACTGCGCCCCAGAGTTCGCCGGAACTCAGGAGTGGATTAACAGCTCGCCCCTATCTATGGAGGCTCTGCTAGGCAAGGTTGTGCTGATAGACTTCTGGACTTACACCTGCGTCAACTGCATCCGCACCCTGCCTTTCCTGCAAGAATGGCACCAGCGCTACGCCGACGACGGCCTAGTTATCGTGGGCGTCCACACGCCGGAGTTCGAGTTCGAGAAGGTCTACGACAACGTAGTGCAGGCCACCGTGGATGAGGGCGTGGCCTGGCCCGTGGTTCAGGATAACGAATTTACTGTATGGCGCAGCTACTCCAACCGTTACTGGCCCGCCAAGTATCTAATAGACCGCAGCGGAAAAATCCAGTACCGCCACTTTGGCGAGGGTAAGTACGCCGAAACCGAGGAGTGGATTCGTCAACTTCTGGAAGAAGACGGCATGGCCGCCATAGACCCCAGCCTGTCCCTTCCCGAAGACCAGCAGCGCGACGATGCCTTCCGCCTGGGAATGGACGTCACCCGCGAGCTATTCGCCGGCTGGAAATTCACGGCGTCCCAAGGGCGCGGCGGCATCGGCCAAGGCCCGGAATACCTGGAAGCTGCCCGTGCCTCTTTCGGGGAATCGGGTAACCCCTCCGTCGTCGCCCTCTTTGAAGCCCCCGGAAAGCTGGAACCGAACTTGATATACTTCCATGGCCCTTGGGCCATCGGCCCAGAGAGCGCTCGCCACGCCGAGCAGACACCCCACTTCGACGATTACCTCTCCCTGATATACTCCGCCCGCTCGGTCAACGCCGTGTTGACCTCCGAATCGGGCGAACCCTATGAAGTGCGAATCACTGTCAACGGCGAATACCTTACAAACGCGAACAAGGGCGATGACGTAATCATCGGCGATGACGGTGTTTCCTATCTGAGAGTGACCGAACCCAAGCTCTATAAGCTCATCGAACATGACGAATGGCAGGGAGAACAGGAACTGAGAATGTCCTCAATGTCCAGCGACTTTGGTCTCTACTCCTTCACCTTCGGAGTATATGAGGACGGTTACTGATGATGCCCTCCGCCTTCCAAGCAGCCCTAAAACCCATCGCGCGCAAGACCTCCGGGCCCGTCGAGGGCAAGTTCCCCAAGCCCGTCCTTCCCGTGACCTTAAAATCCGTCATTCCCGATACATTCAAGCCTGTCATTCCCGATACATTCAAGCCCGTCATTCCCGCGAAAGCGGGAATCTACGCCCTCCTAGCGGCAATGCTCCTCATATTGCTAGCGGCCGCCTGCGGAGCCGAGCCGACGGAGACGACGGCAACGCCTGTTCCCTCCCAGCCAACACCCGCGCCGCGCCCTACCGAAGCGCCCGCCCCAACGGAACGGCAGCCCGCCAAAACGCCGCCGCTGGAAGGGCATCAGCCCACAGCCCCGGCTGCGCCCGTCAGCACAAATACGCCTCCCCCAGCTGCTTCGCCGGAAGCCAGCGAGCAGCCAACGCCGGCACCGGAGCAGGCGCAAGACGGCCAGGCACCGCCCGCCGATGCGCAGGAACTCAACGTCATCCTCGCTACCACGGTGCTGGAAGTGGGGGCGCAGCGGGTGGCTTTCCTCCTGGTGACCCCGACGGGCCTGGTCAAGGGCGACACCAGCGTATCCATCACGCCCGTCTATCTGCTCAACGATATCGCAGGCCCCAGCGTGGTCACCCGCTTTCACCAATGGCCCTACGGCGTGCGCGGGGCCTTCGCCGCCGAGGTTGACTTCGACCGCGCCGGGCCGTGGCGACTGGACGTCACTGCCGAAGGGCCTGATGGCGGCGTTGCCGCGGTGGAGATTGAAGTCGCCGAAGATTCTGCCGTGCCTTTCATCGGAAGCGCCGGCCCCCTCAGCGAAAACAAAACCCTCAGCTCCGCCGGGGCCATCGAACTGATCACCACCGACTACACCCCAGACCTGGCCCTCTACGAAGTCACCATCCGCGAAGCCGTAGAGAGTTCCCTGCCCGCTGTGGTGGTCTTCGCATCCCCTGCTTTTTGCACTACCGCCACCTGCGGGCCGCAGGTTGACGCCGTGTCGGAGCTACGAGAAACCTATGCTGGGCAGGCCCACTTTATCCACGTGGAAATCTACGACAACCCCGACGAAATTCAGGGAGACTTGGACCGGGCCCGCATCGCTCCCACCGTGGACGAGTGGGGGCTAACCGGCATCGAACACTGGTTCAACGAATCCTGGACCTTCGTCCTCGACGCCGATGGCCGGATTCATGACCGCTTCGAGGGCTTCGCCACTGTCGCAGAACTGGAAGATGCCTTGCAAGAGACGTTGAATTAAGGCGAGAAAGGCGTGATACCTCTTAATGAAGAAGACGCGATACCGTGGACAAAATCGGCCTTGACCTGCGACCGTCGTCAACCGTCGTCATTCCCGCGAAAGCGGGAATCTACACGCATACGGGAATCTTGGCGCCCTCTTGTGGCGAAACGCCAGTGGCAGACTATGGGCCTCGGGAATGACCTGCGACCGTCCCCCGTCATTCCCGCGTCCCCCGTCATTCCCGCGAAAGCGGGAATCTACACGCATACGGGAATCTTGGCGCCCTCTTGTGGCGAACCACGCCAGTGGCAGACTATGGATTCCCGCTTGCTCGGGAATCCACGGGGAGGGCGGGAATGACGGGGGAGCATTGTACTCAGCGTTGAAATATCCCCTTTCCTGCCTTAGCATAGCCTGATGCTAACACAACATATTCGTCTCGAAGTAAACGGGCAAATTCACGAACTGAACGTTCCCTGCCACCTAACATTGCTGGATGTGTTGCGCGAGGAACTGGATCTTACCGGCTCCAAGCGGGGTTGCGACCGGGGGGAGTGCGGCTCCTGCACCGTACTGCTGAACGGAAAGCCGGTATACTCCTGCATCACCCTGGCGGCCCAGGTGAGGGGCCGGAGCGTCGTCACCATAGAAGGTCTAGCTAGGGACGGGCAGTTTGACCCCGTGCAACAGGCGTTCCTAGACGAAGACGGCGGGCAGTGCGGCTTCTGCACCCCCGGCTTCCTGATGTCGGCCCGCGCCCTGCTGGACTCCAACCCTAACCCCACCGACTCGGAAATCCGCGAAGCCCTGTCCGGAAACCTCTGCCGTTGCAACGCCTACGGCCGCATCCTGCAGTCGGTCCGCACCGCCGCCGAACGCGGCTGAAGGGATGCGTTGCGCTTATAGCTTATAACTTATAGCCGTATAGCGCCGACGGCAGTTATCTCCTGCCGCCGGCTGCTGTGATCCCCTATGGGCTTTCACCGCCCTTGCGCCGTAGCAGGTATAATACGCCCACCCATTCCTTTCCGCCCAACTGAGGCCCGCTATGACCACTAGGCCCGCTACTTCACTGCCGGACACAGCAGAAATTATCCAGCTTCCCGACGCCCCTCCGGAAGAAATGACTGCCTACCATCATGTGAATTTCCCGGGCTACCCCGGGGTATTGTCGCTCCACTTCGGCAACCCGGAGTCCACCGTCATCCTCAGCGAGATAGCCGCCGCCATCATTCCCCTCGAGACCTACGAAGGCGTGCGCTATCCCGACTTGCTTATCGCCTTCAACGCCAACCCCGCAGCGATTATCCCTCGCAACGGATACCTCATCCCGGAGCAAGGCAAGCCGCCCGACTTCGTGTTGGAAGTCGCCTCCAAAAGCACCGGCAGGCGCGACGAAACCACCAAACGGGAAGACTACGCCCGCATGAACGTCCCCGAATACTGGCGCTTTGACCCTACGGGCGGCAGCTATCATACAGTGCCCCTGGCCGGCGACCGGCTGGTCAACGGCGCATACCAGCCCATCCCCGTCCACCGGACGGCAGCGGAGCGCTGTTGGGCCCACAGTAATGCTCTAAACCTCGACCTGTGCTGGGAAGACGGCAATCTGCGCTTCTGGGATCCGGCAGAGGGGCGATACCTGCTCACTCTCTTCGAGGAAAGCGAAGCCCGTCGACAGGCCGAAACCCGCGCCAACGCCGAGCGCGAGGCCCGCATCACCGCCGAAGCCCGCGTCCGCCAGTTGGAAGAGGAACTCCGCCGCCGCGACGATTAACCTACCCTTCCGGCGCGAAGGCGGTTGACTACCTTACCCACCGCCCATAAACTCAAACCCTAATCCGTAATCCGCACTGGTCCAGGAGGTTTCCCCCATGGCAACAGTCCAATCCCAGTCGCAGGCCGCCGCCCAGATGGGCGACGCCGCCCGCCGTTTCCTAGACAGCCTTACCGCCGAGCAACAGGCCAAGGCCACCTTCGAGTATATGGACGGCGAGCGAATGTACTGGTACTACCCGCCTATTAACCGCCATGGCCTCGCCCTGCGCGATATGGACGCCAACCAGCGCGAGTTGGCCTTTGCGTTGCTGGAATCCGGGCTTACGCCCCGCTCTTACGAACAATGCCGACAAATCATCGAGCACGAGGATGTTCTCGGCCCGCTGGAAAAAGAGATGGGCATGATTACCTTCGTGCGCGACGTTGAACTTTACTACTTCACCGTCTTCGGGCAACCCGGCCCCAAGGAACCGTGGGGCTGGCGCATCGAGGGCCATCACGTTTCCCTTCACTTCAGCATCTGGGGCGACAATGTTATCTCCGTCACCCCCTTCTTCTTCGGAGCCAACCCCGCGGAAGTCCGCAAGGGCCCCAAACAGGGCCTTCGCATTCTCGGCGATCGCGAAGACCTGGCCTTCCAGCTCATGGAGAGCCTAGACTCCGGCCAGCAGGCCGCCGCCATCATTTATGACGAGGCCCCGCTGGACATCCTAACTTACAACAGTACCAAAGTTTCCTTCCCTTTCCGCCCGCAGGGGCTGGCGGCGGCGGATATGACCGGATCGCAAAAGGAGACGCTGCTCAACCTGGTCGCCCTCTATGTAGGGCAGGTACGCACCGACCTCGCGGAACAGAAACTAGCAGCCATCAGCGAAGGGGGGCTGGACCACTTCTACCTCGCCTGGGCCGGCCCAGTGTCCAAGAGCGACGCCCACTATTACCGCATCCACGGCGGCAACTTCGTGGTGGAGTTCGACAACCGGCAGGACGGGGCCAATCACATCCACTCGGTCTGGCGGGACATCGAAAATGACTTCGCCGCCGATGTTCTGCGCGAGCATCTCCGGCTCTTCCACGTCCTCTAGCGTCATATCTTTATCCCGGCTCCTGAGCGCTAACGCATTAGCTCCGGGCCTTCTTGATGGAGAGGCCCGGGGACAGAGTGATTTCCCATGACCCTTAACATAGCCGGAACCAGCGTAGTCCGCCGCGACCTCGAGGTAAAGCTCACCGGCGAAGCCCGGTACACCGCCGACCTTAAGCTCCCCGGTATGCTCTATGGCGCAATTCTTCGCAGCCCGCATCCCCACGCCGACGTGGTGTCGGTAGACGCTTCCCAGGCTTTAAGTCTGCCGGGCGTCCGCACTGTGGTTACGCCCTTCGACGTCCCAGGAGGGAAGCTTGCCCCTGACATGGGCATCCTCGACACCCGAGTCCGCTTCGTGGGGGACGAGGTGGCCGCCGTGGCTGCCGACAGCCCCGACATAGCCCGGAAAGCGCTGGACCTCATCCGCGTCGAATACAACGTTTTGCCCCATTACATGACCCCGGAAGCCGCCTTGTCCCGCAACGCCGTTCCCATTCACCCGAACGGAAATCTGGCTCTGCCCAATACAATGCTGGTGGAGCGGGGCAGCGTTGCCTACGGGTTCGTTACCGCCGACTTGATTCTGGAAGACGACTTCGAGATACCCACTCACTCGGCCGCCCCCTTGGAACCCCGCGCAGCCCTAGCCTCATGGGGCAATACCCCGGCGGACCCAACCCGGTCGTTCGTTCATCCTGAGTCCGTTGAAAGACGGGCGGATGCGGAATTTGACCTCACCGTCTGGAAGACCACCCGGGGCGTCCACGTAGACCGCGACGCCCTTGCCGCGGCCCTCGCCCTGCCTTCCCATCGCGTCCGCGTCGTTGGTCCCTTCCTCGGGGCGGGCTATGGCAACAAGGACGAAACCCGGCTGGCCGGGCTGGCCGCCGTGCTTTCCCAGCGCGCGGGCCGGCCGGTTCGCCTGGAGTACTCCCGCGAAGATGAGTTCATCGCCGGGCGCGTGCGCCACGCCGTCAAGATACATCTGCGGGCCGGATTCAGAAAAGACGGCAGCATCACCGCCATCGAAGCCAGAGCATTGCTGGACACCGGCGCCTATATCGCCTCGGGCGCCGGCGTCGCCCGCCGCGCTGGGCAAGGCATCATCTATCTCTACCACTGCGCCAACGTGCGGTACGATGCGCGCCTGGTCTACACCAACCGCCCCACTGCAGGCTCCTACCGCGCCCTTGGCGCCCCTCAGGGTCACTTCGCCTTGGAAAGCCTGATGGACCGCGCCGCCGAGCAATTGGGCATAGACCCGCTGGACTTCCGCGTGATGAATCATGTCCCCCCCGAGGGGCAGCCCGGCCAGCGAATAACTCCCCCTGGCGAGGTTATAGACAGCCAGCCCTTCGAGGGCGGCATCCCCTTTTCCAGCAACGGCCTGAGCCAGTGCCTCGAACTAGGGGCCGAAGCCTTCGGCTGGCGCGATTACCGAGCCGAAGAGCAGGCGGACCCGGCCCTGAAACGCGGGCGCGGAATGTCCATAATGATTTATCGCGGCGGCCCCGGCTCACCCTCCGCCGCCGAAGTCCGCATAGAGAAGTCGGGAGCCATCAAGCTGATTACGGGCCTGATGGATGTCGGGGAAGGCGCAAGCACCGTGCTTCCCCAAATCGCCGCCGAGATACTGGGCGCGGAATACGAGCAGGTGGAAGCCGTCTTCGCCGACAGTAGCGGCACTCCCGACGCCCCCATCACCGCCGGCTCCACCGCCACCTTCTCCACCGGAACGGCGGTAGTGCAGGCCGCCACCGAAGTGCGCCAGTCGTTGCTGGAACTAGCATCGACGGGGCTGGAAGTTCCGGCCAGCGAACTGGAAGCCGCCCGAGGCTGGGTGTTCGTAAAATCCGACCCGTCCCGGCGCATGGCTCTGGCCGAAGTCGCCGGGCGAATGGAAGGGGACGAGCTGTCGGCCACTGCATCGGTTATACCCGGCAGCCCCAACCACATAGTAAACTCCTTCGGCGCCCACTTCGTCGAAGTGGAAGTAGATACCGACACCGGCCGGGTTCGCATTCTGCGCTACGTGGCTGCCCACGACTCCGGCCGCATCATCAACCCCCGCGCCGCACTGAACCAGGCCGAGGGCGCTGTCAGCCAGATGCTCGGCTTCGCCTTGTCCGAGGAACTGGTAACTGACAATGCTACCGGCGTAACTCTTAACCCCGGCTACCTGGAGCATAAATCCCCCACCATCCAGGATTACCCAAACATACAAGTAATATTCGCCGACATCGTAGACCCCATAGGCCCCCTAGGGGCCAAGGGCCTGGGCGAAGTGCCCACCGTCGGCCCAGCTCCAGCCATCGCCAACGCCATCTACAACGCCACCGGTGTCCGCCTCCGCCGCCCCCCCTTCACGCCCGACCGGGTGCTGTCGGCGCTTGAAGCGCAAGCAAACAGCGCAACAGCTATCCAAAGAGAGGAAAGTTGAGATGGAACACAGAAATCCGACAGCCGAATCAATTGTCAAGTCAGCACTTCAAGGCGAATATGCTGTCCCTGAATTTCAACGCGGATTCGTATGGACCGCCAACCAGGTTCGAGATTTCGCCGATTCCCTGTCACGGAATTATCCGGTTGGCAGCATATTGACTTGGAAATCCAGCACTGCCATACAGCGCGGCGACAGCAGTCAAACGAGGCAAAAATCTTGGCTCATTGACGGTCAGCAACGAACCACGGCCCTTTGTACTCTATTCGGCAAACGGCCCGACTGGTGGGACAATAACCGGAGCGGTACTTGGAACGACCACCTGAAGACATTCGATGTACAGCTTGACATCGGAGAAGAAGAACTGACGTTTGTAACGCGCAAATCTCCGTCGCAACGCTATGTGCCGATCAGAGACATCTTGGAAACCAAAGATTTTTACGCCTTTGCCGAGGAACTGATCAAAGGCGGACGATCCTATACCAACTCAATTGGGGCATTGGCTAATCATCTTCAGAAAGTGGCAAACATAAAGCAGGCTCTGTTGCCGACCATAGAAATTGACGATGCCATTGAGTTGACCGAAGTTGCCGAGATATTCAAAAGGCTCAATTCAACCGGAACACGGGTACAGCAGGCGGATATTTACTTGGGGGTAGTGGCTTCAAGAAACCCCGGATGGGTGAACCAAAACTTCCTCAAATTCATGGACGAGCTTTATGAGCAAGAATTTGAAATTGAACCTGCCTTTCTGTTTCGTTCATTCACCGCCATTGGTGCAGGGAAAAGCAAATTCCGGGAGGTTGGTGTAAGCTTCTGGGATAACCTCAACAGCAGCAAAGATTGGGATGCTACCAAAAAAGCACTGCGATCGGTGTGCCAGGGCCTCCGCCAGTATGGCATCATCAACTCGGATTTGGTATTGAGCCTCAACGCATTGGTAGCAGCAGCAGTATATCGCGCACAATTTCCACAAGGCTCCTTCGGTCCTTTCCTGGCATGGATGCTCAATTCAATCAAAGAAGGCTTTTGGGGCGGCCCCACGGAAACGAAGCTGGATCGGGTTATTGGTGCAATAAGAGGGAGCGATTCCAAAAATGAAGCTCTGCAAAATCTGAATGGCCTACTGAACAATCCATTAGAATTCACTCCGCAGGAATTTATCGAAACAGGCAGCGGACGTAACTCCGTGCAACGCCTGATGATTTACCTGATTGCCTACACAAACGATGCTGAAGACTGGAACAGAGACGGATACAAAATTAAAGCGGAAGCACATGGCGAGTACAAACCCGAATGGCATCATATCTTCCCTAGCAAATGGCTCAAAAACAACGTTCCCGGAGTTGAAAGAAAATACATTGATACTGTAGCCAACATGGCGGTAATTAGCGGTGTAGCAAACCGTAAAATCGCTGCAAAGGCGCCCAAAGACTACATCACGGAGCTAGAACTAGGCTCCAAAGGATTATTAGAGCAGCAGGCAATACCAGACCCTACCTTTGTGGAGCCACAACAATACTTGCAATGGCTCAACCATCGGGCAGAGAAATTAGCCCAGGAATCCAACAAATACTTGGCCGATCTGCGCAATCAAGCCTGACCGGCGTTAAGGGAGCAGACCTAAATCATGCCCCCCTTCCAATACACCGAACCTCAATCCATAGACGAAGCCCTGGCCCTCCTAACCGACCCCGCCACAACCCCTATCGCCGGCGGCACCGACCTCCTGCCCCAGGTAAAGGACGGCGTGGTAGCAGCCGAGCGCCTAGTAAGCCTAACCGCCATCCCGGAACTAGCCAACATCGCCGCCAACCCCAACGGCGCCCTATCCATCGGCGCGGCAGCCAGCATCGCCGACATTGCCGCCAACCCCCTGATACGGCAACGCCACGCCGCCCTGGCCCAAGCCGCCGCCGGCCTCGCCACCCCCCAGATTCGCAACGAAGCCACCATCGGCGGCAACCTGAACCAGCGCCCCCGCTGCTGGTACTACCGCAGCCCGCTCATTCCTTGCCTGAAGAAAGGCGGCTACCGTTGCTATGCTCTGGCCGGCAACACCCGGTTGCTCTGCGTCACCGGCGGCGACCGTTGCTACATAGTCCACCCCTCCGACACCGCCGTAGCTCTCAGCGCCCTAGACGCGCGGCTGGAAACTGCCGGTCCCAGCGGCGGCCGGGCGCTGGCGATGGGCGATTTCTTCGCAGGCCCGGACCGGGATCTGCGGAGGGAGAATGTGCTGGAGCCGGGCGAAATCGTAACTCGCATCCTCTTGCCCGCCGACGCCCCCGAACATAGCGTGTACCTGAAAGTCCGCGAGCGGGAGGCGGGCGACTTCGCCTTGGTCAGCGTGGCCGCCGCCCTGTCCTTTGATGCCACAGGTGATGCCACAGGCGCTTTCGAGGCCGGTGGCGGGGACAGCGCCGGCGCAACCATCCGCCAGGCCCGCATCATCTTGGGCGGCGTTGCCCCCATACCTTATCGCGCCGCCGAGGTCGAGGACTACCTGACCGGCCGCCCCGCCGCCGAAGTAGATGCTGCTGAGGCCGCCGCCCTCGCCCTCCCCAAGGCCACGCCGCTTACCCAAAATGGCTACAAGCTCCCCATGGCCCGCAACACCGTCAAGCGGGCGCTGCGCCTGCTTCTGGAAAAGTAAAGCGGTTATGGTCATCGGACAAGGGAACCACTCTTATGGCTCTATTGCGCCCAGGATTATCAATAAGGAACAGCAAGTACCCGGCGAGGTATGATGAGCCCGCTTAGCTCTGCCATGACTTAACTCGGCGCCGCCCGCTAATACCGCTAGGAAGGAACGCCCGCTTTGAACGACTATATCCTTCTCGACCGTCAGCCGCCGCTGGCCACCGTTACCATCAACCGCCCGGCCCAGCGCAACGCCATCAGTTTCAATATGTGGCATGAGCTGGCCGCCCTCATGCGCCGACTGGATGCCGACGGCGAAGTGCGCTGCATCGTCATTACCGGCGCAGGGGGTGAGGCTTTTTCCGCCGGGGCTGACATCGCCGACTTCCACAAGCACCGCTCCGATTCCGTTAAAGGCAAGGGCTATAACGCCGCCGTCAACGGTCTGCTGGAAGCCCTTACCGAAGGGGCCACGCCCACCGTCTCTATGATTCAGGGCTTCGCGGCCGGCGGCGGCTGCGAACTGGCCGTCGCCACCGACCTGCGCATCGCCGCCGAAGGCAGCCGTCTCGGCATACCGGTGGCCCGCCTCGGCATCACCATCGGCCACCGCGAGATGCGCGGCCTCGTAGACCTCGTGGGCAAGGGCAATGCCCTCTACATCCTACTTTCCGGCCGCTTTCTCGACGCCCAGGAGGCCCTGCGCATCGGCTTGGTCAACCAAGTTGTGCCGCCAGAAGACCTCCGCGACGCCACCTACAAGTTGGCCAGCGAAATAGCAGGCCTGGCTCCCCTTTCCCACGCCGTCAACAAACTTACCCTTCGCCAAGTGCAGGCCAAGCCTGTTCTTTCCGACCTCACCGACGAGGAGAACGCCCTTCCCCTAACCCAGTTCGACACCGCGGACTATCAGGAAGGATACCGTTCTTTCTTGGAAAAGCGCCATCCCAACTTCGTCGGACGCTAATCGCGGCGGACCAGTCCGGGAACTATGCCCTCTCCCGGGAGAGAGGCGGATTAGGGGGAAAGCCACGCCGAAAGCAAGCAACAAAACCCGCGCCGACCTCCTGTTGGTGGAGCGCGGTCTTGCCGAATCCCGGGAGCGCGCTCAGGCCCTCATCATGGAGGGAATGGTGTTCACCCCGGCGGGCCGCGTATCCAAATCCGGCGTTCTCTTGCCTAACGATGCCGAAGTGGAGGTTCGCGGACGGCTGCCCTACGTCAGTCGCGGCGGCGTCAAGCTGGCCCACGCCCTGGACCATTTCGCCATAGACCCCGCCGGTCTCGTCGCCCTTGACATCGGCGCATCCACCGGCGGCTTCACCGACTGCCTGTTGCAGCGGGGCGCCGCTCGCGTCTACGCCGTTGACGTCGGCCACGGCCAGCTTGCCTACCCGCTACGCCAAGACCCCCGAGTCGTTTCCTACGAGAAACTGAACGCCCGTCTGCCCTTTGACCTACCCGAACCCGTCAACCTGCTGGTCATAGACGTATCGTTCATCTCCCTTACGCTGGCCCTGCCTCAACCCTTGTCTCACCTGCGCCCGGGCGGACACGCCGTTGCCTTGGTCAAGCCGCAGTTCGAGGCCCGGCGCGGCGAGGTGGGCAAGGGCGGCGTAATCCGCGACGACTCCCTGCGCGAGGACATACTCCTGCGGGTGGAGCAGTGGCTGGAGGCCCGCGATGACGTAGCGCTGCTGGACACCATCGCGTCGCCCATCACCGGCGACGCCGGGAACCGCGAGTTCCTGGCGCTGTTGCGAAAACTCTAACGTCCCATCATTCCCGCGAAGCTTGTCCCCGTGAAAACGGGGAGCGGGAATCCATTGGCCCCCATAAACCGCGGAATACCCTCCCGAGGACGAAAATCGGTTATGATAACCCCTGTCGGCTCCCTTGCCGTCAACAATCATCCTTGGGAGAACAGTTCCATGTACTTACTGAGACGAATCTGGAAATGCAAGCCCGGCGAGGCCCGCCGCGTGGCCAGCTTGGTTCAGAAGCAGGCGCAGATATACCATGACGCCGGGCAGCGCAGCGAATTTAAGGTCTACTTCAACGGCTACACCACGCCCACCGACCCCGACACCGTGGTGCTGGAATGGACCGACGATGCGCTGATGTCTCCCATGCGCAGCGGTCATGAGCTGCCCCAGGAGGCGCTTCAGGTAGGCGCCCAAGTCCGCGAACTCACCGAGGGCAATCGCATCGAGATTATGGAGCTGATGACCCCGGACAAAATGCTGGACGTCTAGGGACGTCGCCGGGGCCGCCCAAGGTAGCGCACCATGACTAACTTCGGGATGAGGCAAGCTATATGACTTCACCTCCTGCCGAGCCTGCCTGGGCGTCAGTACAGAAATTGCTGGACCACGCTTGGGGGCAGTATCGCTCTGCCGTGGGGAGCCGCTCAACGCCGGTGATGTGCGCGACGCCTGCTACTACGGGGCCTGCGACAACGATGACATATCCGGCCTAATCTACGGCACCGCAGAATACATCCGCGCCGCCCAAAACCTGGCTCAACAACGATAGGTAAACGAGCGGAATTGATAGATTAGTTCGGTTCTGTTAAGGTTGAAGATAGCCTGGTAGACTTGTGAAAAGGGAGTTAACAGTGTCTACCGTACCCACCAACCCTGATACTCGCGCCATACAGTCGTTGAATGATGCTGGAACAGCTCTCCGAAATATAAGCGCCGCGACCCAAGCTGTAGCCAATAGCATGGACTCCGCGGTAGCCAGCATGAACGCGGCTACGGAAGCTCTCAAGACCGTTGCCAACAGTATGGACGCGGCTACGGATGCTCTCAAAACCATAGGCGCTGCCAACGCCGCAGTTGCAGCCAGCGTTGACGCTGCCGCCAATGCGCTGGTCCGGGCAACAACTGCTATGGAAGAAATCCGGGAAGACCTCCTGCGCGCCAATGGTTAACCCACTGCCCGGCATTCACTGAAACACCGGAAATTAGGACTGAGCAATGCAAGTTGAAGAAATTGCCGCGAAGCTGACCGAAGCCGGCAAGACTGTTTCAGTCGCCGAGGCCTGCACCTGCGGACTTGTCGGCTATATGTTAGGAACCGTGCCGGGTAGCTCGCGCTACTTCCCCGGCGGCGTTATAGCCTACACCGGCGGTCTCAAGGAATCCGTCCTCGGCGTCCCCGACGAGGTAGCCCCGGCCCACGGCACGGTCAGTCGCGAGATGGCCATCGGTATGGCTCGCGGCGTGCGCAAACTCACCGGCACTGACTACGCCATCTCCACCACCGGCGTCACCGGCCCCGCCGCCGGACGCTCGGGCCTCCCCGTCGGCACCTTCTGGGTCGGCCTATCCGTCAAGGACGGCGAAGATACTGCAGTCGAAGTCCACATCGACGGCGACCGCGACGCTACCAAACGCGGCGCGGCCCAAGCCGCCTTCGACCTGTTGGGAACCGTTCTGTAAGCCCTATATTGTCTGAATCAGGATTTGCCGAATTAAGGGATGCTCAGGATTGGCGCGACGCCCATCCGGGAAATCTTTAAATCCTGATTCAGACTATTCCCCCGGTTAGGTCAATATCTGGCTCAGGAATGTCTTGGTGCGTTCCTGGGTAGGGTTGTTGAAGAAATCCTCGGGCGGCGCATCCTCGATTATCACGCCCTCGTCAAACATCACGATGCGGTCGGCAACCTCCGTCGCGAACCCTATCTCGTGGGTGACAATCAACATTGTCATGCCGGACTCCGCCAGGTCCCGCATCACATCCAGCACTTCCCTAATCATCTCCGGATCCAGGGCCGACGTCGGCTCGTCGAACAGCATGATATTGGGGCGCATGGCCAGAGCTCGCGCGATGGCCACCCGTTGCTGCTGACCGCCGGACAGCTCGCCCGGATACTTGCCCGCCTGCTCCGGAATGCCCACCCGTTCCAGCAACTCCATCGCCACGTCCTCGGCATCGCTGCGCTTCCACTTGCGCACCTTGATGGGAGCCAGGGTGATGTTCTGTAGCACCGACAGGTGAGGGAACAGGTTGAATTGCTGAAACACCATTCCCACGTCGCGCCGGATGGCGTCGATGTTGCGCACGTCCTGGGTCATCGGAACGCCGTCAACGATGATGTCGCCCCGCTGGTGTTCCTCCAGCCGGTTGATAGTGCGGATGAAAGTGGACTTCCCCGACCCTGACGGGCCGACGATTACCACCTTCTGCCCCCGGTCAACCGAGGTGGTGACACCCCGCAGCACATGAAAATTGCCGAACCACTTATGCACGTCCCGGGCCACAATCATCGGCCCTTCATAGACCGCTACTTCCTGGTTTTCCTCCATCATTTTCCGCCCTCATAGTCATTCCCGCGAAGCTCGTCTCCCGCTTCATCTGGCATCCCGAAGGTCACCTCCGTCCCACACCCAGGTGTTCCTCCACTTTCAGGCTCACGTAAGACATGGTGTAGCAGAACGCCCAGAAGACCACTGCCAGAAAGATGAACACCTCCTTAGCGTTGGTCAGGTATTCCGCATTGCCCTGAATGAAGGCTCGGCTGATTTCCACCACGTCCAGCATTCCGATGATGTATACCAGGCTGGTGTCCTTGAACAGCGCGATAAACTGCCCCACGATGGCGGGAATAACGTTGCGAATGGCCTGGGGCAGCGAGATCAGCAGCGTCGCCTGCCAGGCCGCCAGGCCCAGCGCCCGCGCCGCCTCGGCCTGTCCCCGGTGCAGAGCCTGTAAACCGCCCCTTATGTTCTCCGCCATATAGGCCGAGCTGAACAGCGTGATAACCACAGAGGCGCGGAACAGAGAGTTCGTTTGGAAATCCTCCGGGAAGGCCAGCGGCACCAGCACCTGCGACATAAACAGCAGGGTGATTAAGGGCACTCCCCGAAACAACTCGATAAACAATACGCACAGCAGCTTGACCACGGGCAGGTTGCTGCGCCGTCCCAGCGCCAGCGCGATGCCGATGGGCAGGCTGATAACGATGCCGACGATGGCCAGTAACAGATTCAGCGTCAACCCACCCCAGTGCAGCACCGACACAGTTTGCAGCCCTGGAATCCCGGGGATTCCTCGAAGCAGCAAGACGAAGACAATAAAGGCCGCCACGCCATAGATGAAGATTCCCCGGGCGTCTATCCCGGTATACCGGGCGATGGCCCACCCCGTCAGCATGGCCGGTATATTGGCGAGCAACAGGAACCGCACATCCATTCCCATACGCTCGAAGCTGTACGGCAGAAAGGCGAAGAGGGCCATGATAGCCACGGCGCCGATAGCCACATTACGGGCCACGGTGTTGCCCGCCAGCCCCCACGCCATGCCCAGCAGGGACGACGCCAGCAACAGCCCGACCTGTGGCCTCCAGAAGCAGTTCTGACCGGGGCAAGCAAACTCCGTGTTGTATTGCCCGATGACGAGCTGGCCGCCCAGCACCTGTATCACCGTCCAGTCGGCTTGGGTGAAAATCCACCGCAGCCCATACCACAGCGCCACCACCGTTAAGGCCAAGGATATTACCGTCAGGACGGAGTTGAACCAGGAGTTGAACAGATTGGCCCGCAGCCATCCCAAGGCCCCGGTCTCCATCCGGGGCGGCGGCAAAGTTCTTGCTCTTTCCTCTGCGGGAGGAGGGTTAGGGTTGGGATGAGCCGTAGCAGCCATCGCTAACTCCCGCCAAAGCGGATGCGGCGGTTGTACAGATTGCCGATAATGGAGTATGTCAGGCTCATCGCCAGGTAGGCCACCATTATCAGGATAAAGATAGACACAGCCGGCGCGGTCTGCGTCATCGTTTTCGCCACGTTGGTCAGGTCGGCGTAACCAATGGCTCCCGCCAGGCTGCTGTTTTTGGTCAAGTTCAGAAACTGGCTGATTAGCGGCGGGATTATCACTCGCAGCGCCTGGGGGAAGGTAACGCTGCGCAGGGTTTCCATCGCCGTCAATCCCAATGCCCGCGACGCCTCCATTTGCCCCCGGCTGACCGACTGTATGCCCGCCCGCACAATTTCGGCGATGAATGAGGCGGTATACGTCACCAGGCTCACCAGCAACACTACCAGGCCGGCCGGCGCGGTGAACCCGTTGCCGATGCGCCCAAACCGTCCCTGCGGTTCTGGCGACGATATGTAGTACGGCGAATCTCCGGCGGCCAGGCTTACCACAATCCAGCTAAGGGCGCCCAGCAGCACGACCGCGGCCGCTCCGGCCACAACGGGATATGACGCCTGTCCTGTGCGGACTTCCCGGGCAATCATAAATTGGTAAAGAGCCCACCCGGCGGCGATGGAGCCTACCGCCAGAAGCGCCCACGTCAGCGACGGGCCTAGCCCGGCGGCCTGTGGGAAGGGCATAGAGAAGCCGCCGTTATTGATGAACAACCCGCCGCCGACGATGTATCCCTCCCGTACCGGCGGCAAGGCCAGGATGATGTAGAACCAGAAGAAAAGCTGCACCAGCAACGGGACGTTGCGGAAAAATTCGATGTAGACCGTCGCCAGTTTGGCTACCAGCCAGTTGGTGGACAGCCGCGCAACGCCGATAAATATGCCCAGCGCGGTAGCGAGGATCACCCCTACGATGGACACGGTTATGGTGTTTACGGCAGCTACCCCCAACGCATAGGCGAAGGAATCCGACGATTCATACGGCAGAAAATGCTGGCCGATGGGCGTCTGGTATTCCCGGTCGAGAAAACTCCAGCCGTGGGGAATCTCCCGATCCTGCACCGCATTGACGATGTTAGTGAAGAACCAGGCCACCAGAACCACGACCACGATGCCCGACACAATCTGCAAGGTCCAGTGAATGACCTTGGTATGCCGCCATACTTCAACGCCCTGGTAGGTAAGCAGTCCTTTAATCTGGGCCATAAAACCCCAACGGGACAGGCCGGATAGCCTCTCCAAATCTAACACACCCCGGCAAGCTTGTTAAACCGCCTGCCGGAATCAAACTCGCCGGTTCTGAGCCTGTCAAAAGAAAACGGCCTCCGTCCCAAATCTCCGGCCGCTATTGCCGGGTGTTCTACCGCGGCGGCGCGGCGTATATCTGCCCTCCCTTGGGGCAGTCTTGGCAAGGGGCTCCGTCCCACAGGGCGTTCCGGCTGCCCTCGCGAGCCAGCCCCAGCGGGGTCAGGTGCCGGCCGTAAATCTCGCCGTAATTCCCCACGGCCCGGATAATGTCCTGCGCCACCGTAGGGCTCAGGCCTAGGCTTTCCTGTCCAAAGGAGCCTTCCAGTCCGAACAGGCGGTCAACCGACGAATCTCCGGTCACGGCCTTCGGCACGTTCCCAGAGGTAACGCCGAAAGCTTCGGCATAAATCAGAACGGCCATAACGGTCTTCACGATGTCGTACCACTGGTCATCGCCGTGAGGCACTACCGGTCCCAGCGGTTCCTCGGAAATGGTGCCGGGCAGGATGACGTGGGCCGACGGGTCGGCCAGGCCAGCGCGGGTACTGACCAATCCGGAGCGGTCGGTGGTCAGCGCGTCGCACTGCGCCGACTCGTATGCCGCGTTGGTGGAGATGTTGGTCTCGAAAGTCAGAACATCCAGATTCAGATTCTTCTGGTTGTCGAAATCCTGTAGGTTAAGTTCGGTGGTAGTACCTTGCTGCACACAGACCTTGGCTCCTTCCAGCTCCAGCAGGCTGCTCACGCCCAGGCCTTTGCGCACCATAAAGCCTTGCCCGTCATAGAACATTGTCTGGGCAAAGTTGCCCCATTGAGCGTCGCGGGAGGTAGTCCAAGTAGTGTTTCGAGACATTATGTCCACTTCGCCGGACTGAATCGCCGGGCCGCGCTCGGCGGCGACGGTATGGCGCAACTCCACGGCGTTGGCGTCGCCCAGAACAGCCACGGCCACCGCGCGGCACAGGTCAATGTCGAACCCGGTGGTGTTCCCGCCTTCGTCTATGAAACCAAACCCAGCCAGAGTGCGGTTGCTGGCGCAGACAACCTGGCCGCGCTCCCGTACAATTTCCAGCCGATTGTCTTCTTCCTGGGCTATTGGAACTTCCACGATGCGGGTAACTTCCACTTCGATGGTCTCCGCTTCGCCGACGCAGGCGACTGCCGCCAGAAGCAGAAGAACGCTAACCAGCAGACTAACTGCCATGGCAGTTGGGAGTGGCATATCCTCCACTTTCGTCTTTCCTGCCGAGATATGCTTCCCTAGGCAGTCGAGACATCCCGAGTTGGCGCCATTGTAGCAAAGGGGCGGGTATTGAACCCGCCCCTTTAGGACAGCCTTTCCCTTTTTAGATGAGCCAGAAAGAGCTTACCGCAAAGGAGCGGCGTAAATCTGTCCGCCCTTGGGGCAGTCCTGGCAAGGAGCGTCAGCCCAGAGGGCGTTGCGCCCAC
The DNA here is from genome assembly GCA_965199995.1 of Dehalococcoidia bacterium. Lineage (GTDB taxonomy): Bacteria > Chloroflexota > Dehalococcoidia > Lucifugimonadales > UBA3495 > VXOI01. The sequence continues at coordinate 2,313,288 of OZ241328.1, forward strand.
CCTCGCGCGGCAGGTTAATGCCGTCGGGGCCAAGATTACGGGAGTAAATCTGGCCGTAGTTGCCCACAGCGTTCAGCACATCCTGCGCCACGGTCTGGCTCAGGCCCATGCTCTCCTGCCCGAAGGAGCCTTCGATACCGAGCAACCGGTCCACAGCCGTCTCGCCGGTGGCGGCACTAGGGACATTGCCCTGCCCGACGCCGTAGGCTTCGCCGTAGATTAGGATGCCCATAACGGTCTTCACCACGTCGTACCACTGCTCATCGCCGTGGGGAACCACCGGGCCCAACGGTTCCTCGGAGATAGTTTCCGGCAGAATGTTGTGGGCCGACGGGTCGTCGAAGGCGGATGCCAGTGCCGCCAACTGCGAGCGGTCGTTAGTAAAAGCGTCGCACTGCCCGCTCTGGTAGGCCGCCACCACTGCGTCGGTGTCCTCAAAAGTCACTGCTTCGATGTTCAGGCCATATTGGTTGGAGAAGTCCTGTAGATTCAGCTCGGTGGTCGTACCCTGGGTTACGCAGACCTTGGCGTCCTGCAACTCTTGGGCACTGTCAAGGCCCAAGTCCTGGCTAACCAAGAAGCCCTGGCCGTCGTAGAACATAGTCTGAGTGTAGTTGCCCCATTGGGCGTCGCGGGAGGAGGTCCAGGTAACCGTGCGCACCAGGAGGTCAACTTCGCCGGACTGGACGGTCGGCCCGCGCTCGGCGGCGGTAATCAAGCGAATCTCGATGGCGTTGGGGTCGCCCAGCACCGCGGCGGCCACCGCGCGGCAAAGATCAATGTCGAAGCCGACATTGTTGCCGGAGGCGTCAATAAAGCCATAGCCGGGGACATCATTCCGGCTGGCGCAGATGACGGTGCCGCGATCCTTCACCGTCTGAAGACGGTTGGTCTCTTCCATCATCATGCCGCCGCCTTCAGGCGTTACTTCCACTATGCGGGTAACTTCGACTTCCCTAGTAACCTCGACGGTCTCCGCTTCCCCGGAGCAGGCCGCCAACAACAGCAGCAACATCGCCGACAATACAGCCAAAGGAACAAATAGCTTCATTTTCAATTCGTGTTTTACCTCCTTAAAATAAATCGAATTAACTGCGCCGACAAGGCTCAGCGCAACCGGGTATAGTCTATCGCATTGGCTTACAACGTACTACCTACTACACCCTGTTTTCCGGGCAATCCCGCGCAAAGTCTCTATCAGACTTAATCGGGCGTCATTGTCTGAATCAGGATTTAACGGATGAAAGGATGCACATGATGAACCTCCATCCTGAAAATCCTCTAATCCGGCAAATCCTGATTCAGGTTAGGGAGCTTGCAATCTTCCTGACGCCAGTTTCGACTTGGAGGGGCTATCGGCCGCGCAGTCTCGGGTCCAGTACGTCTCGCAGCCCATCGCCCAGGAAGTTCACCGCGAACACTGCCGCTGCGATAACGATTCCAGGGAACACCACCAGCCAAGCCTGCTCGTCAATATGGGCCCGGCCTATTTCCAGCATACTGCCCCAGGTCGGCACGCCCTCGGGCACGCCCACGCCCAGGAAGCTCAGCGACGCCTCCACCACGATGGCGAACCCCAAAGTGATGGTCATCAGCACAATATAAATTGCGATGACGTTGGGCAGAATATGCTGGAGCATAATCCGAAACGGGTTCGCCCCAATAGAGCGCGAGGCCAGAATGTAATCCAGCTCTTTGATGCGCAGAGCCTCGGAGCGGATTACTCGGGTGGCGCCGGGCACCAGGATAACCACCAACGCGATAACCACGTTGTTGACGGAGGCTCCCAAGGCCGCCATAAGCCCCAAGGCCAGGATAATCGGCGGGAACCCCATCAAGGCGTCCACCAGCCTTTGCACCACTATATCCAGAATACCGCCCGAATAGGCGCTGCCAATCCCGATGGCCGTCCCGATAGTAATCCCGATGAGAACGGTCATTAACCCCACGTACATTGAAATAGTCGCGCCGTGGATGAGCCGGCTAAGCACGTCGCGCCCAATGTTGTCCGTACCCAAGAGGGCGCCGTCCGTCCCCGGCGCGCAGAACTTGCTCGAGGTTCTATCACCGGACTGGCATTTGGCGATGCCCACGCTCTCCGGGTCATGGGGCGCGATGTAATCGGCGTAGACGTCCGTAGCCACCGCCAAGATGATGATTACGGCGCCGAAGGCCGCCAGCAGCTTGCGCCGGGAGAATCTGATAATGCTAGTTCGAACCGGCTTCAGGATGGCGGCCAAAACCAGTATCAGCGGCAGAGTGACCGCTGCAATGAAGTGAATCACCGTATCTAGCCACGACACCGTATCGAAGTGGCTGATGATGTAAGTGACCACAAAGACAGCCACAGTGGTCGTGAAAAAAGCGAGAAAACTTCCGGATGAGGTTCTAGCCTGTTCTAGGGACACAACTTCCAAATCCGCATCCCGGGGAGCCTCATCCGTGCGAAACACGGCCATATCTATCCCTGCCTGTCGGGTTTTCCCTGCAAGATTTTCCCCTCGCCTCAACCCCTCTCCTTAGTGAGTGGGAGATATATCGTTCCCACCCCCGAATGGGGGAGGGTTAGGGCGGGGCGTTTCTCGATCGTTATGCGTATCTGATACGGGGGTCCAGCCAGCCGTACAACAGGTCCACCAGAAGATTGATGGTTACGATGAAGGCGGCGGCGATGACAATCACTGCCTGGATCATCGTGTAGTCTCGTTGGAAGATGGACTCAATGAGAATCCGGCCCATGCCGGGAACCAGGAAAATGGTCTCGATAATCACCGTTCCGCCGAACAGTCGGGCGAAAATCCACCCCGAGGTGGTAAGCACCGGCAACAGGGCGTTCTTCAAGCCGTGGCCATAGACCACCGCGTTTTCGCTCAGTCCTTTGGAACGGGCGGTGCGCATATAGTCTTCGCGGATGATTTCCATCATCGCGGAGCGGGTAACACGGGCCACAAAGCCCATTTCATAGAAACCCAGGGCCAGCGCGGGCCATATCATCTGGTGCAGGTTCACCAGCGGGTCATCCCACAGTTGCGAGTAGTTCAGGGGGGCCAGCCCTCCGACGTTCACCAGTAACAACAGCAACAGGATGGCGATGAGGAAGGTTGGCATGGCTATGCCGGTCATAGTGAAAACCCGCGCTGCATAGTCCAGCGGGCTTTCCGGCCGCAACGCCGAGATTATCCCCAGCGGCACGGCCACAATCACCGAAATGAACATCGCCATGATGGTCAGCTCGACCGTCACCGGAATCCGGTCGGCCAGCTCTTCCATCACCGGCGCCTTGAACCAGTAGGAATTCCCGAAATCGCCCTGCAACACACCGCCAATCCAGTCGAAGTACTGGGTCACCAGCGGCTTATTCAGGTCGAGTTCTATGCGGCAGTCAATGAGCTCCTCTTGCGTGAACGTGGCTTCGCCGTCGCTGAGGATGGCCAAGCACACATCTCCCGGAATAAGCCTCATCACCACAAATACGATTATGGTGATGAGAATTATCGTCGGGATGAAGAGGCCAACACGCTTGATTATGTACTGTCTCATGCCCTTATCCCAACCCTACTCCCCTGGAAAGAGGGAGCTATTTGGGGGCAGTATCAGGGATCCTATAAGGTCTCTTACCCATTGTCTGAATCAGGATTCATAGGATTATAAAATTTCCAGGATGTTCGTCAATCCTGTTAATCCTTCAATTTTGTGAATCCTGATTCAGACAATTACTTCGCCAATTTTCGCGACGGGGGACGGGCTCAATGCCCGTCCCCCGTCTGCAATGAGCGCTTAACGCTCCAGCCAGATGTCCTCGTGCTTAAAGTGAGTCTGAACTGTCTGGGGGGCGTTGAAGTTCTTGATTTGCTCGCCAATCACCCACTGCAAGACACCCCAGCCCAGGGTAATCCAGTGGTTGTCTTCCTGAGAGAACAGGAAGAGCTCCATTTCCTTATTAATCTCCCGGCGCCTGTCGGGGTCCAGCTCCACCTTCTGTTCCTCGAACTTCTGGTTAACCCAGTCGTTCTCCCAATCGGTGTAGTTGCGGGTGGCGCCCTTCAGGTAAACGCCGCCCATGATACCGTCCACGTCCAGCACCACCTGGCCCTCGCCCTGGCAGGCCAGCTCCCAGTTGCCGACCTGGTCGGGCGGACGGGAAGTAGCGAAGAGGTCGTAACCGGCCGCGCTAGGATAGGTCTGGAAATCGGTGACCCGGATGTTCAGCGCCTTCTCGAGCTGATCCTTAACCACCGAGCACTGCTCGGGGTAAGTACCGACCTGCCGCACGTCCATGCGGGTCTCGAAACCGTCGGGATAGCCGGCCTCGACCATCAGCTCCTTGGCCCGGGTCAGGTCAGCTTCGCCTTCGGGGGTGTCTTTGGGCCGCAGCCCCGGCCAGGTCTCGCACTCCTGGAAACTGTGGGCCAGGCCCATCAGCGGGCATCCCACGCCGGAGGTGTTGTCGAAGACCAAGTCGTTCCACTGCTGATAGTCAATAGCCAGCGCGATGGCTTGGCGCACTCGCGCATCGTTGAACGGCTCTTTCTTGATGTTCAGCATCAAGCCCCAGTCCGCCGTTGGCTGTACCGCCACGCCCCGGTATTTGCCGTCGGTGTCGCGTTCCAGCTCAAACACCTGGGTTGGGGTCAGGTTGGTGAACCCGCCGTTGGACATGTCAATCTGGCCGCCCTTGATCTGGGCAATCAGCACGCTGGGATCCACGATGATGGTGTGGTCGATGCCGTCGAAGTAAGGACGCCCGTCCTTGAAGTAGTCGGGGTTCTTGGACACCTTGTAGAAGCTGCCCCTCTGGTATTCGTCCAGCACGAAGGGGCCGGAGCCGGAGCGATGCTCGATGACGCTCTCGGCCAGATTCAGGTCAATGCCCTGGTCTAGCAGATGCTTCGGCAGCACCTTGACGTAGTCCACCGCCAGGAATTTGATGAAGGCGCCGGAGGCGAACTTCAGATTGAACTCGACGGTTTTGTCGTCAATCAGATTCACGCCGCCATTCTTGGACTCCAGAGTGTACTGTCGCCAGAGACCGGAGCGGCCCATCTTGGAGTCCAAGTCGCCGTAGCGCAGCATGGAGTTGTGAACATCTTCGGCATCCAGATGCTCCCCGTCCAGCCAATGCACGTCATCGCGGAGGTGGAAGGTGATGGTCTGCCCGCCGTTGGACGCTTCCCAGCTCTCGCACAGATCACAGACAATCAGACCAGTGTCCACCGTGTCGTACTGCACTATCTGGTTATAAAGCTGGCTTACGGCCTGGATGCTGGAAAGGGACGAGGAACCCTTGGGGTCCCAGTCGCGGCTGTCGGCGTAGGCCGACATATTTACCGTGCCGCCGTACTGCGGGCCGCCCACAGGCGTCGGCGTCGGCCTGTCCACCACCTGTGTCGCCGTCGGCGCCGGGGTATTGGTGGGTCGGATGGTGGCGTCGGGCACAGCCGTAGCCGCCGGGGCGCTGGTCGTCGCCGGGGCACTGGTGGCCACCGGGGCAGGAGCCTCGGTAGCTGCGGGCGCTGGAGACTCGGCAGTCGCCGCCGGGGCGCTGGTGGCCGTAGGCTCCTCCGCAGAACCGCAGGCAACCCCCACAACTACAAGAGCCATCACTGCCATGGGAAGCAGGAGTCGCAGCTTAACTAATCGGTGTATCGCCATTCTCTACTTTCTCCTCCTAAATTGGCCCGGCGTCCGTTACTGCCGCAGTCCTGAAAGTTTGCCGGCTTTCGATGCCAACGCAAAAAAACGGTGTTGCCACCGCCGCTGTTATTCTGCTAAGTTGAAAGATACTATGGCACAAACTAACCGTAGTCAACCCCTAGTCCTAAGCAATTTTCCAGCGCGAAAAACAGGGAAAACCGCCATTCCCGATTAACCAGGGAACGACGGACTATAGTACGAAAAACATAGAGCTACTTTATCCGCCCGACAGTTTACGGTAAGGCTCCAGCAATAGCCGGACGTCAGTGTCCACGTCAGCGTCCACGTAGAACGGCTCAAAGTCTGCCGCCCGCGTCCAGATTCTCGCCGCCTGGATCAAGGCCGCCCGCTCCACCGAGGCCGGCCAGCGCAGGATGCCCACCCCGATTCCCGAATCGCGGGCCGCGGCGATGCTGCCGTTCAGCCCCCGCGACAGGCGCAGCTCGTTGCCCTTTATGGCGGTCACCAACGCCTGCTCCGCCTCTGTTACGGCTCCGTCGGCCAACAGGACGGTCTGGCCGACGCTGAACTGAGAGCCGTCGCTCACGATAATCGTGGCGGCGTTCCCGGTAAGGGACGAGGACAAAGTAGCCCCCGAAGGTTCGGCGAACATCCGGTAGCCCCACACGCCGGTCACGCGGAAGTTGGCTTCGCCGGGAGTGAACCCCCCGCTCCGTTCCGGATCCGCCCGACCCTTTCCCGATTTCAGAATAGCTCCATAGGGCTGCCCCCAAGGATGCAGAGGCGCAGCGTTGTAGGGCAGCAGACGGTAGTCCCGGGCATCCCACCCAGGGCCGAACTCGCGGCCCGAGGCATCTGCTTCCGCCAGCTCACTCACCGAAATCAAGTCCGGCGTCAGCAGACGGTCTCCGCCGGCCCCGTCGAACACCAGCGTCTCCACCCGAGGGTAGAAGGGCCGGTTGCAGTAGTGGTCAACCCAGTCCGACACCGCCAGCAGCAGCTCGAAAAGCTCATCGTCGTCATCATTCCCGGCCGCTGGGTCCTTCAGCACGCTGTCATCCTTCAACTTTGTAAGGTCGCCATAGAGCGACCGGTAGGCTTCTCGTGCCATAATCGCCTCTCCGTCATACTATTTGCGCCCCACTCAGCCTTTCCTGCGAAACCGGTTCTCCCCGTGATAGACGCTCCCCCGTGAAAACGGGGGGCGGGATGGACACCTATCGGGGGGATTGGGCGGCTGTGGCGCTCCCCCGTGAAAACGGGGGGGGGCGGGAGGCCCTTCCGCCGTCCGCCAGAAAGCTCCCCTAGCTTTCTTCCGTGTACTCAATGATGACCTTGTGGCCGGTGGACGGGCGGCGTCCTCGCCAGCGCAGGCTGAGCGGTTCCCCGCGCAGCCCCCTCGGCCCCTGCTCTCGGGGGTAAGCGCGAGTGGACGCCGAGCCCTTGTCCGGTACGGCCAGAATGTCCACCGCCCGAGAAGGTTCGGTGATGAGACTCCCGGCCGTTCCAAAGTAGATTTCGCAAAGGTGGCGGCCGTCGGAACCCGGCTGGATCACCTTCACCTGCACCAACCGGAGGCGATAGCCCTTGGCCGGGGTCAGGATGGTATGCCGGCCCCGCCGGTTGCTAGGGGTTACATCGGCGGTCTTCAGCGTGAAGGGGCGGCGGCGCAGCGGCGCCCGGTGGGAGGCGCGGAGGGTCATAGCTGCCTTTCTCCTTGTCCTAACTTTCTTCGGTATACTCGACCATTATCTTGTGTACCGTTGATGGGGCATCCCCGCTCCATCGTCCGCTGAGGGGTTCGTCCCGCTGGCCGCGCGGGCCCTCGTCCCGAGGGAAAACCCGTGTGGACTCCTCGCCCGACTCGGGAATATCCAGGGTATCCACGGCCTTGTCCGGGTTGGCGGCGATGGTGGCTCCCTGGCCGAAGTAGACCTCGTACAGGCGCCTGCCATCCGCCGTCTCCTGAATAACTCGAACCCACAGAATCCGCAGCCGCTTGCCCTTGCTGGGCGAGACCAGCGTCTCGCGGACGTTGGAGGTGTTGGAATCGTAGGCTTGCAACAGCGGCTCGTAGACCCGGGGCCGCGGCTGCACCCTTCGGTTGCGGCGAGCGGTCATCGCAACAACCGGCCTAGACCGGCGCCGCCCAGCCCCGCGATGGCCGCCAGCGACGCGGTGAGCGCCGTGCCGTCTATCCCCTGCGACAGCGCATAGGTCTCTATACCTGATACCGCCAGGATGCCAAGCCCCGCCACCACCGCCCACGGACGGGAGAACCGGCCCCTTAGCCCTTCTTTGCCTTGCATCAACTGCCCCTCCTTATCTCTGTATCTACCCGAATCCCAAAGGATTAAAGGCAGAGGGCCGGGATATGCCCCGGAACCCCGCAGGCATTCCCGGCGTCCTCTGCGTTTAATCCTGAACGCGGCTATACCCCGGTGATGTTGTATTGCAACGCGGTGTGGGTAGCTTTGGCCCGGGAGCCGCTGCGTTCCTGCAAAGCGATGCGAAAACTCACCACCATGATGTTCTGCCGCTTCTGGGCGTCGCGTACAGTCTCGATGATAAGCTCGCGCTTGAAACCCACCCGCCACTGGGAGCGGTTGACGATAAGCAGACGGCCTTTGTTGTTAGCGTTGCCGCCGCTGGTGACCTTGCCGTCGGCATCGGCCGGCCGCATCTGCTCCGACACTATGACCGGTATTCCCTCTACAGAGCCTAATTGCCCGGTCAGGATGGTGGCCTGAGGGCCGAACTTGTCCAGCGTGCGGAAGCTATCCACCGTCAGCGCCTTGATGAAGGTGTTGACGTCGGTGATATAGGCCAGCTCCGATGGGCGCACGCCGTATTTGCCCAGCTTGCCGCGAATCTCGTTGAACATATCGGCGCTGACTGCCGCATTGTGGTTGTTGGCCATCGCCGTGTTATCTACCAGCGGCAGGTGCAACAGGCCGTCGAACCCGATGAGGAAGTGCCCCGACCCGGCGGTGCCGGCCGCGATGGTGGCGCCATCGGCGTTGATGTTGTTCTGGGTGGTAGTGTCGCCGTTAAGGATTACGTCGTCGATGACTTCGTGGGCGTTGCGCAACAGACTGCGGCGCAGCTCATCCATCATGGCAATAACGGCGTCCTCGTCCAGGTCGTAAGACCACGGCACCTCAGCCACCAGCTCATGGGCAGTCAACGTCTGCCGGGCGGTGGCCGGCGCGCTGCCGGTCACCGCCGTATTCTCCGTCCCCGGATACCAATTCACGTCGCCCAGTTGCAACGGAATCTGAAAAGGATTGCTGGGCATCTGAACGGCGTTGAACAAGGGGGCGATGGCCGTTTCCAGATTCACGTCGTCCCACAAGGCTCGGGCTTCCTGGGTATCCACCAGCTCGTCCCCGCTACCGGCGGTGGTGGAGTCCATCGCCGCCTTGAGGCCTAACTGCCAGTCCTCCAGCATTCGCGGGCTGGCGCCCGACGGCTCCCGGAGTTGCGCCGAAAGCAAGCTCTTGGCGCACGCCAGGTCCAGATGATCCATCCCAGCGTACTTTCCGAAAGGCACCCGGGCTCGTTCCCCCAAATGCTGATTCATCAAGGCCCGTTTCTCGCCTTGCCGCCGCGCATCCTGCAATTTGACCAGTTGCGCTCCCAACCGCTCCACTTCCTCGCGCAAGGGCGGAATCTCGGCGTTCATCCGCGTCTCGTAAAACTCCCGGATACCGCCTAGCTCCCGCTTCACCAGCTCCAGGCCGGTCGTGGAAATACTGCCGCTCTCGGTGGTCATACATCCTCCTGAAGATGCTGTTCGTCCCCCCGTTCGTCCACTAGGTATAAATTAGGTATGGGTTAGGGATGTGAATTGATATGGATAAAGCCGGGACTCGCCGGTTTCAGAACTTGCGGCTCCAGCCGCTTCACTTATTGCTAGACTCTCCGGCAGTCCCGTCCGGTGCTGCAACTCTCGCCCGCCCGCAGGTTCCGCCCGCACCGCCCTGAGTTCGGCCAGCAGCCCCTCCAGCGAGGTCATACCCGCGAAGCCGGGAACCTCTGGCTCCGTTCCCCGCCTCAGCGCGCTGCGATTGGCCGGCACAGGAACCGCGCTAACCTCCAGCAGTTCCTGCTCCAGATATTTCAGACCGGCGTAAACTCCAGGGCGAGAGTCCCGCCGGTCTTCCCAGCGGATGGGGCGAAACCCCACAGACACGCCCCACTGGAACCCAGCGGCGTAAAGAGCCGCGATCTCCTGAGCGAAGGCGCTGGGGGCGAACTCCATTTGGGCCAGCAGCCGGTGCGGTTCACTCCACACCGCGACCGCGCGCCCAATGGCCGGGTGGCGGTAATCGTGGGCCCACAGCAACACCGGATTCTCTCGATAGGCCTCCAGCCGCCAGCCGTCGGCGCACACTATGTCGCCGTGCCGGTCCACCTCATCGGTGGACAGCACGAAAGTAACCGGCCCGGCGGCTCGCTCTCCCACAACCCCCGCCGAAATGCCAAGGGTGTTCCCTTTGATCATCAGCGCGCCTGCTTTCCTTTCCCGTTCCATTCCGTTCTCCCGAAACCGCCGCGCCCGCCAAAGAAAAAGGGACGTGCCCGGCGGGGTACGTCCCTCAAAATTCGCCCAGCGCTCCGCCGCTCATCCAAGATTTGCCTTGATATGGACGGATGGGTTGCGCTTCAACTTGAGCTCGAGTCTATGAAGCCGTCCGCGGGCATGTCAACACTCCCGCGTCACCCCCTCCCACCACCATTCCAGCGCACGCGGGAACCCATGCGCCAAATTAGGCGGCATCGTCCCGCCAATCCAGCGCCTCAAACCAAATGGCCCCAACGATTGACTGGCAATATCCGCCGTTTTATGGTAGCTTTATCAGGTTAGGCAGGCATTCATCGCAAGACGCAGGCGGACATCGCCGTCCGACCAAGTTAAGCAAGGAGCGCACTAGGATTATGGAAGTAACGACGCTCGCCATCGAAAAGCTGAGAGAAGTGATGGAAGACCAGGGTGAGCAAGACAGCTCCCTTCGGGTAATCGCCATTCCTGCGGAGACCGGCGGACTCCAATATATGCTGACCATGGAGAACGAGAGCCAGAACGACGACACCGTCCTGAACTTGGAAGGCGTCAAATTCCTCATGGACTCCGACAGCGCCCCCTTCCTGGAAGAGGCTACCATTGACTACGTGGAGAATTTCGGCGGGCAGGTCGGCTTCGTCATCAACAATCCCCTCTTCGGCAATACCGGCGGCGGCTGCGGCGGAGGCGGCTGCGGCAACTGTAACTGCGGCTAATAGGAAACCCACCCAACAGACGCGATAACACCCCAGAGGCCCCGGGAATGCCGGGGCCTCTGTCTGTCTCAGCCCTCCAGCTCTGTCCTGGCTAAGAACCGCCCCCCATCCTTGACGCCCCAACTTCCCACCGCCGATAATCGCGTACACTCCGCCTCGCCGCCAACATGTAGGAACGGCCATGCTGACCATCTCCGTAAATAATTTCGGCCCCATCGCAGAAGGTTCAGTAGATCTGAAGCCTCTGACGATATTCGTTGGCCCTAGCAACACCGGCAAGTCCTACATGGCCGCAGCCGTCTGGGTGGTGGCGCAGGCTTTCGAGCCGGGCACCCTTCACTTCCAGTACAGAATCGAGTCTCTACGGCGTTATTCGAGAGCTTTTCTTCGTGCCAGGTATGAAAGGATGGGGATACAGGACAAGTACGAGGAAGCTATCAAGTCCCTTCAAGATTGGATTGACCTTCAAGGAGCTCCCTTCGGCAAACCGCACGAATTTATGGTAGCAGACTTGCCGGAAACGGTACGGTTGGTGATTGAACAGGACGCCCGCCAATCACTGGATGAAATTTGCGAAACCGTCATCAACCGATTGCGTTATGCCTACGGCGGCGATTCAGAATTCGCCAGAAACGGCAGAACAGGAGAATTTTCCCTATCTGTACGCCGAGACAAGCCTCTGTTGAGCCTGAATGTCCGTTTATCCGGAAACGGAAAGACAATGCCGGAATTCGATATATCCAATGCTAAAGGGTCTTTGCCTGCCCCCAGGAATTGGCAAAGACCCTTGCCTTCTCTGGCAGGGTACGATGACTTGGCGGAAGACGTTTTTAGAGCTTCTAGGTTAACAGCGGTAGAAACCATCACTGCTAGATTTCCGTCCGGCAGCTATTATATGCCTGCTGCTCGATCTGGTATTGTTCAAGGCCATAAAGTTCTGTCCGCTTCCTTAGCTCGCCAGTCGCGCCGTATTGGGCTTGAACCAATCAGCATTCCATCCTTGCCAGGCATGGCAACGGAATTTCTCAGCAACCTGTTGACCTTGGATAGGCAATTGGGCCGGTCTCAGACTGATGGAGACATGGTAAACGCCATCAGTTTTATCGAAACCAGTGTTTTGCGCGGCAAGATTGACTTGGATGAATCCGACGGATTGCCCTACCCCGAAATCGTATACTTGCAGGAAAGCAACGGGGCTCCCACAGGGAAGTTCACCCTGGAACACACATCATCTATGGTATCAGAACTCGCCCCGCTCATCCTGTTCCTCAAATACCTAGTCAACCCCGGCGACTTGCTCATCCTTGAGGAGCCCGAGTCGCACCTGCACCCGAAGGCGCAGTTGCGGATGGCGCGGGGCATCGCCCGGCTGGTGAACGCCGGCGTGCAGGTGCTGATCACCACCCACAGCAGCGATTTCACGGGGCAGATAAATAACCTGCTAAGCATGAGCAACGTCAGCCAAGCAACCGCCGAGTCTCTGGGGCTGGAGCCGGAGGAATGCCTCCAGCCGGAGCAGGTCAGCGCCTACGGCTTTCGCATTGACGCCTGCGCGGGCGGGGCGGTGACCTACCCGCTGCCCGTCGGCTCGGACGTGGGCATCGAAGACGAGGAGTTTCTGCCGGTGGCCGAGCAGCTTTATCACGAAGCCCTCGCTCTCCAGGACGCCCGGCTCACATGACCCTGGCATCAGCTATCGACAGGATTGGCGCCAGGGATAAGGATTGCTGCCTTACCGATTCCTATGAAGAGAACAATTGCGGACTGGATCTGAGGGGTTTGGCTCGTGCCTCCCTGACTACCATTCATGGCACTAAATATCAAACCAGCCCCAATCACTTTTGGCGGGGCAAACTTTGCGATCGAGTCATATTCGGGCGTACCAGCAACGAACATTTCCTTTGCGCGGTTGAATTGAAGGCGGGAGAAGCGCGGATGTCAGCGACGCGATTGATCAAATTCAAGGCGGCCTAAATCTGGCCGACATACTTCTGTCGGGGCAAGAGGTGGCGAAGTGGCGTCCCCTTTTGGTCTACAGCGGCAGTATGCCCAAGCCTGAAATTACCGTGCTTAATCGCAGGAAAGTGTCATACAAGGGTCGAACGAGAAGTGTTCGCCGTATAGACTGCGGCTCCAGTCTGCTAAATTACCTGAACCGGCAATAACAGTCGTAAACCCAGAAACCCAACCTGCTAAGGAGTAGACCGAAATGCCAGATACTCCCCACGGCGTCAACTTCGAGTCCAACCGGCCGGTGGTTATGGGGCGCAACGGCATGGTATGCGCCGGCCATCCCCTGGCTGCTCAGGCCGGCATGGCCGTTCTGCAACGCGGCGGCAACGCCGTAGACGCCGCCATTGCCACCGCCGCCGCCCTCAACGTCGTTGAGCCCAATATGTCCGGCATCGGCGGCGACGGTTTCATCATGATATACAACCGGCAGGCCGGAACCATCGAAGTCTGCAACGGCACCGGCGCCGCCCCCTACGCCACCGATGTAGACTGGTACCGCCAAAACGGCATCCCGACCAAGGGCGTCCTCTCCGTATCCGTCCCCGGCCTGGTTGACGCATGGATGGCCACCCACGCCAAATACGGCGCCCTCTCCCGATCCGAAATCTTCGACGCCGCCATAGACCTTTCCGAAAACGGCTTCCCTGTCACCCACGTCCTCGCCGGAGTCATCACCGGCGACCGGCTGCTCTGCGAATTCCCCGCATCCCAGGCTGTCTTCGCCCCCGGCGGCGTGCCCCTGCGCCCCGGGCAGATCCTCCGGCAGCCCGGCTTGGCCCGCACATTCCAAGCCATCGTCGAGGGCGGACGCGACGCCTTCTACGAAGGCCAAACCGCCCATGCCCTGGTCAGATTCAGCGGAGAACAGGGTGGAATCCTGTCCTTGAAAGACATGGCCGACTGCCGCTCCCGCTGGGAAACGCCCATCTCCACCCCTTACCACGGGCATACCATCTACGAGGCTCCGCCCAACTCCAGCGGGCACGTCCTGCTACAAGAGCTTAACCTAGTCGAGCAGTTCGACCTGCAAACGCTGGGCTGCAACACTGCGGAGAGCATCCACCTGATGGTAGAGGCAAAAAAACTGGCTTTCGCCGACCGCGAGGCCTATATGGCCGACCCCGACTGGGTGGACGTTCCCGTGGCCGGAATGCTGTCCAAGCAGTACGCCGCCGAGCGCGCCCAACTCATCGACCTGAACCGCGCCGCCGAGCAGGTAGGCCAAGGCGACCCGTGGAGCTACCAGCCCGCCAACTACCGCCGCCGCCCCAAGCTTAGGGCAACGCTGGCCGCGACGCCGCCAACTACGCCAATCCCGGAAGAAGACACGACCTGCTTCGCTGTAGTAGACCGGTGGGGCAACGCCGTCTGCCAGCTCCAGAGCATCCAGAGTTCTCTAGGCTCCAGCATCGTGGCGGGAGAAACCGGCATCCTCCTCAACAACCGCATGACCTACTGGCATCTCGACCCCGACCACGTAGACTGCCTGCAGCCCGGCAAGCGCGTGCGCCATACCATGAACCCCATCATGGTCTTCCGGGGCGAGGGCCCATCCGCCAACGGCTCCCGCAACGGCGGTTCCGGCTCCGACGGCCTGGCTCTGGTCTGCGGCACCCCCGGCGCCGACACCCAGGTACAAACCAACCTGCAAGTCCTTACTCATGTCCTGAACTTCGGCATGACCGTCGCCGAGGCCGTCGAGGCCCCCCGCTGGCGCAACACCCACAGCCCCACCGAGTCCAACATCCCCCACGAATGCGACAACCTGCTCTATGTCGAGGCCCGTTTCCCCGCCGAGATACTAGACGGGCTGCGGCAACGCGGGCATACTCTGGAAGTAATGCACGGATGGGGGGCCTCCGGCAGCGAGATGATGATTCAGGTGGACGGCGATACCGGCGCGCTCCACGGCGCCGCCGACCCACGCCGCGACGGTTACGCCATCGGCTGGTAATTGTTTTACCCTCTCCTTCCGCAGGATAGGATTGTTAAGAGAGGTCAATTTATGCCCATACCCGGCGAAAAGCGCAGTCCCTTCCCCGACGAGTGCGGCAACCAGGCCGGTATCTTCGCCGAGGCAGTGCGCGACGGTGATATGGACCTCGCCTGGGCCATGCTGTCCAAGGAGACCCGCGGAATGCGCATGGGCGTCTGGGCCACTCGTTACAGCATAGATATGCAGGTGGCCTACCGCGCCGGATACAATCAGGGCCACCCTATGCGAGCCGCGATGCTGGAGGACTTTCGCACCACCGTCCTCCGCCTCTGGCCCTTGGAAGACCTCATAGACTTGGGCGTCTCGCCCACCAGCTATATCGACGACCATCATGCCTTCGCCTTCCTGCCCTTCGGCATCACTGAAGACAACACCGAAGTCCGAAGGGGCCGCAGCATGAACGGCCTCATCTTGCCCATGCTGATGGAAGACGGAGAGTGGAAAGTAGACCTTCCCGGCTGGCGCTTTATGGAGAACCCCCGAGCGGACAACCCCGAGGACGGGCAGAAAGCTCAGGACAAAACATAGTCTCCCTCGCCCTAGCAGGAGCGGGCAAGAGGGAGGGATAATCTCGACAATTGGCGCGGACGAAGAATCCGGAAAACAGGAAAACCAGGTATAGTTCCTACGCGGATCCGCCGGTCTGCGAGCTGTGCCTGCGGGAGTCGGCGCGGTTCACCGAGCATCACTTGGTGCCTCGTTCCCGAGGCGGCAAGCACGGCCCCAAGGCTCGCCTCTGCCCCACCTGCCACCGGCAACTGCACGCCATGTTCTCCGAGAAAACCTTGGCCAACGAACTTAACTCCATCGAGAGCCTCCGCGCCGACCCAGACTTCGCCGGCTACCTCAAATGGGCCAGCAAGCAGAAGGACGGCGCATCCTTTCGCGTCCGCCGCTCCAACGCCAAGCGCTGAAACTTAAGGAGCAGCATCTTGAACGACCAGCAGTTTATTGACCGCATCCAGGAGAAAATCGAGAACCTGACCGAGCGCGATATTGAACTGCGCATAGATGATGACAACGGATCCCAGTTGGAGGTGGACTTCGCCCGGGACGTACCCCTGGTCGTCATGGGGCACAACATTTTCGAGTATGCCGGCTTCGCCCGCCTTTGTACTGAGTACGCCGTTGCCTCCATCCGCCAGCAGCGCGTTATTCCTGAAATCGAATTCCAAATGCTCCTGGCCCGCAACTGACTAACGGAATCGCTGAAATGGCCTCCAGACGCAAGCAAGACATCTCCCAATACCCCCGGCCCTGGTTCTACCGGCCGGAAATCTATTACGGGCTCATCATCTTCCCGCCGGTCTGGTCTATCCTCACCCTTCGCTCTCCCTGGCACAAGGGCGAGGGCTTTTTCGGCATCCTGATTGGCGGAGTTGCCTGGTTTTTTCTAATCGCCAGCGTAGTCTTCACCGTGCGATGGGTACAAGCCGATGATGAAGGCCACCGGCAAGTCGTCAACCTGCTCATCTTTTTGCCTGGCCTGCTGCTTACCCTGATCACCCAAATACAGTGGGCCGCCCACATTGCCCAGCACGGCCCCCCGCCCACGGATGCGGATGATGCCGATGCCCGCCCCTCCGGTTCCGAGTCCGGCACTGTGCCTGCCGATGCCCCGGCCGATACCGCCCAGCGCGCTCCCCGCCGTCGCCGCAGACGCAGGCGCCGCCCCGTTGACACCCCGGCGGATTCTGGCCCGCTCTGCTAGAATAACCCTTGACGGAATAACAACCTTTATCCTAATCCCCACTGCCTTTCTGGAGGAGAAAGTATGGCGTTGCATTACGACGGCGAAGTTCGCATCGTCAAGGTCAATATGGGTCCCTACAACAACAACGGCTACATCGTATCCTGCCCCGATACCAACGAGGGCATCCTGATAGACACCCCAGCCGAGCCTGAACTGTTGCTCAACGAAGTTGGCGACGTCAGTATCAAGGCCATCCTCATCACCCACAACCACCAGGATCACCTGCTGGGCTTCGACGAAATCACTGGCGCCCTCGGCTCTCCCGTGGGCATCACCGCCGCCGACAAGGGGCCCCTTCCCAAAGAGCCCGAGATGGAGCTGACCGATGGTCAGGTTATCCCCTTCGGCAATCAGGAACTCAGCGTGCTGGTAACTCCCGGCCACACCGATGGCGCAAGCTGTTTCCTCGTCGGCAAGCACCTGTTCTCCGGCGACACCCTCTTCCCCGGCGGCCCCGGTAAAACCCGCAGCCCAGAGGCCCTGCAAACGATATTGGAGAACATCCGATCCAAGCTGTTCCCTCTGCCCGACGAAGTGCTGGTATACCCCGGCCACGGCGACGACACCACTATCGCCGAGGCGAAGCGCCGCCACGCCGTCTATGCGTCTAAGTCTCACTCCGCCAACCAGTTCGGCGATGTAGACTGGCTGGAAAGCTAGGCCTCCCATCCGACGGAATCTAATGGTGGGGGCGCATCAATTGCGCTCCCGCCGCGCTCCCGGAAATCCCCTAAGAATTCACCCGGGATAAGGAGGGCCGGAATGACCACCGCTGAAAGCCGGCGAAAGTTCCGGTTCCCTGACCCGCCGGAACGCGAGCCGGACGACTTGACCAGCTTCGACCATCTGGCGCTTAACGGCAACGCGCACCACCTGATTCAGCACTTCGGCAACCCGGAAACCACCCTCATCGCCGGGGAGCATTACCTCGCAAGAATCCATACCCGCGACCTGACTGGGGTGCGGTATCCCGACTTGCTTATCGCTTTTGGCGTACACCCAGCCGCTTATCGCCGGAGCAACGCTTACGTCCTCTCGGAACAGGGCAAGCCGCCCGACTTCGTGCTGGAAATCGCCTCCCGCCGCACCGCGCGGGAAGACGTGGGAGATAAGCGGAACGACTATGCCGCGCTGCACATTCCCGAATACTGGCGCTTCGCCGAAACAACCAGTTTTCGCGTACCCCTCCTTGCCGGAGACCGGCTAACGGAAGATGGACATTACCGGCCCATTCCCATCGAAGAAGGCGACGGCGGAGTTCTACAAGGCTATAGCCAAGTCCTGAACCTGCTCCTGCGGTGGGAAAACGGGCAGCTTGCCTGGCACGACCCCGAAACGGGCCGCCACATCGTTACCTTCGAGGACCAGAGAGAGGCCCTTTCCCGGGAACGCGAGGCCCTTTCCCGGGAGCGCGAGGCCCTTTCCCGGGAGCGCGAGGCCTTTTCCCGGGAGCGCGAGGCTCGTCTGTTGGCCGAAGCCCGCGTCCGTGAGCTGGAAGCGCGGCTTGAAGGCCGGAATAACCAGTGATTTCATTCCCCAGTGGCGCACCTAGGCCAATTATCATCTTCACGGAGTAGCAATGTTCCAACGCTCGGTTCTCAGCAACCAATTGCGCGTCGTCACATCCACGATGGCCCACACCCAGTCCGTTTCCATCGCCATATTTGTCGGCGCCGGCTCCCGCTACGAATCGCCGGAACTGGCCGGGGTGTCCCACTTCATCGAACATCTTCCCTTCAAAGGCAGCGAGAAGTGGCCCACCGCCCGAGACGTTAGCGAGGCTATCGAGGGCGTGGGCGGTATCATGAATGCCAGCACTGACCGCGAGGTAACCGTCTTCTGGTGTAAGGTCGCCCGCCCCCACTTCCACACCGCCCTTGCCGTTCTCATGGATATGCTGATGAACCCCCTCCTGGACCCCGAAGAGGTCGAGAAGGAGCGCGAAGTCATCCAAGAAGAGTTGCGGATGACCTATGACAACCCGTCCTACCGGGTAGACCTGCTGATCGACGAAGCACTGTGGCCCGACCAAGCCATGGGCCGCGATGTGGGCGGCACCCCGGACACTGTGGCCGCTATAGACCAAGAAACCATCCGCGACTACATGACCCGCCAATACAACCCAGCTAACGCCGTTGTGGCCGTCGCGGGGAATATCCAGCACGATGAAGTCGTCAGCCTGGTGCAAAACTCCGCCCACAACTGGCAGCCCCAAGACCCTCTGGACTGGGAGCCGGTCTCAGAAAACGGAGCTGCCGGGCCGGTGGTCAAAGTAGAACGCCGCCGCTCCGACCAGTCCCACTTGTGCCTCGCGTTGCCCGGTCTATCTCTGGGCGACCCCGACCGTTACGCCCTGAGCCTGCTCAACGTGATGCTCGGCGATGGAATGAGCAGCCGCCTGTTCCTGAACCTGCGCGAAATCCAAAGCCTGGCCTACGACGTGAGCAGCTCCATCAACCACTTCCGGGACTGCGGCTCGATGGTCATCTACTGCGGCGTCGAACCCCGCAAGACCAATGACGCTGTCCGCGCCGTAATGCAACAACTCGACGGTATGCGCGTGGAAGCCGAGGAGCGCGAACTCAACAAAGCCCGCGAGTACGCGCTGGGCCGCCTCTTGTTGCGCATGGAGGATAGCCGCGCCGTAGCATCCTGGATGGGGTCTCAGCAATTGCTCCAAGACCGGCTATGCACTGTGGACGAAATCGTAGGCCGCTTGAACGCCGTCACCCCCGCCGACATCTCTGCGCTGGCCACCCGTCTCTTCCGTCAGGAACAGCTTCGCCTCGCCGTAGTCGGCCCGCAAGGCGGCCCCAAAACCTTAACATCCCTGCTGAAACTGTAACCAAAATCTCCCTCGTTTTGGGGCGGAGTATAACCGCGGTGTTCCCTGCTCCGGCAGGCGAACTTAGTTTAGGATGATGTATCATACTGGCGGGCTGCTTATTCCGCCCGCTGAATCCTCTTCGGGAACCGTATCAGGTAGATATGCTCCGCCAGAGCCTTGTTAATTGCCTCGTCCAAAGATTCCCCTCATTAGAACCGCCAGATTTCACGGGTCTCATCCCAGTAATAAATTTGTGTAAGCCATCCGTCCGGCTCTTCGCAGTAAAGCGTACTGCCTATCAGCACTAGTCCTTCTGGATCCATCTGAGCTTTGCGCGTCCTGATGCTGCTCCACATCCCTGTGCGCATTGTGCGCCTCGGACGCGCCATGGAATTCTGCTCATCTCCTGTCTCTCCTGCTCGGCATCCATTCTATTGCCGCCGTTGGAATCCTACCGCGCGCCAACCGGCTCAGCCGCTTTCGCCTCCGGTTGCCTCGCCACATATACCCGTCCTTCCAGGGCCGCCTTCAGATACGGCGCAGTAACGCTGCTCGGGTGCTCCGCCAGTTCCTCCGGCGTTCCCGTAGCGATGAGCCGGCCTCCCTTGTCGCCGGCGCCGGGGCCCAGATCTATAAGCCAGTCGGCATTCTTCATCACGTCTATGTTGTGCTCGATGAGAATCACTGTGTTGCCGGAGTCCACCAGCCGGTGCAGCACCCCCAACAGAGCGGCGCAGTCCTCGAAAGACAGCCCGGTGGTCGGCTCGTCCAGCAGATACACCGTCTTCCCGGTGGCTCGCTTCGACAGCTCCGTCGCCAGCTTCACCCTCTGCGCCTCACCGCCCGACAGCGTTGTGGCAGGCTGCCCCAGGCGGATGTACCCCAGCCCCACATCGCGCAGCGTCTCCAGCTTGGGCCGGATACGCGGGAAATTGCCGAAGAACTCCAGCGCGGTATCCACTGTCATGTCCAATACGTTGGCGATGTGCTCGCCCCGCATCGTCACTTCCAGCGCCTCGCGATTGTAGCGCAGGCCGTGGCATATTTCGCACGGCACCGTAACATCGGGCAGAAACTGCATCTCAATCTGGTTGTAACCCTCCCCTTGACAGGCTTCGCATCGCCCGCCTTTGACGTTGAACGAGAAGCGCCCCGGCTTATAGCCCCGAACCCGGGACTCCGGCAGATTAGCGAACAGCTCCCGAATGGGCGTGAAAGCGCCGGTATAGGTAGCCGGATTGCTGCGCGGCGTCCGGCCGATGGGCGACTGGTCAATCTTGACCACTTTATCCACGCCCTCGATGCCCAGCAGGTCATCATGGTCGCCGGGCAGGTCTCTCCCATGATTCAGCCGCTGATTCAGCTTCTTGTACAGGATTTCATATACCAGGCTACTCTTGCCCGAGCCGGAAACGCCAGTGATGCAAACCAGACACCCCAGCGGAAACTCCACGTCTATGCCCCGCAGATTGTTCTCCCGCGCGCCCTTTACCGTCAGCGACATCCCGTTGCCTTCCCTGCGCGCTTTCGGCGTCGGCACCTTCTTGCGCCCGCTGAGGTACTGGCCGGTCAGAGACTCCGCGGATTTCTCGATTTCCTCTACCGTGCCTACGGCCACCACCTGCCCCCCGTACTCGCCCGCCCGCGGCCCCAGGTCCGCGATGAAGTCGGCGGCCCGCATCATAGCCTCGTCGTGCTCCACCACCAGCACCGTATTGCCCATGTCCCGCAGGCGGGTCAGCGTGCTGATGAGGCGCTGGTCGTCGTGGGGATGCAATCCCACCGTCGGCTCGTCGCACACATACAGCACCCCGGTCAGCCCCGACCCTATCTGCGTCGCCAGCCGGACGCGCTGCGCCTCGCCACCCGACAGGGTCTGCGCCGTCCGGTCCATGGTCACATAGTCCAGGCCGATGCCGATGAGAAATTTCAGCCGCCCTTCAATCTCCTTCAGCACCTGGTTGGCGATGGTCTTGTCCCGTTCCGACAGCGTCTGCGGCGGCGCCGCTCCGTTTTTGGAAACGGCCTTGCGTCCATTGCTGGCGCTGTTGCGCCGTCCGTTGCTAGCCTCGCTACCGTTGGCGCTAGGCACAACCGTTGCGCCCCCGCCGTTGCGGTTGTATTCCGAGTCTGGGGTAATCCGTTCAATCCACTCGGCGGCGGCTCCGATGTTTTTCGCGCACACGTCCATAATGCCCAGCCCGCAGACGCGCACCGCAAGAGCCTCGGGCCGGAGTCTCTTGCCTCCGCAGGAGCGACAGGGCCGCGCCGACATATATCTCTCAATCTGCGAGCGGGCGTAGTCCGACTCGGTGGTGCGGTAGCGCCGCTCCAGGTTGGGAATGACCCCCTCGAAGTTGGTTTCCCAACTATATGCCCGCCCCCGGTGGGTGCGGTGATTCACGGTAACCTTCTGGTTGCCGTTCCCATGCAGGATAAGGTCGATGTGCGACGAATCCAGCTCCCGCACCGGCGCCTGCGCCGAAAAGCCGTTGGCCGACGCCACCGCCTCCATCAGACTAATGTACCACGCGCCGGAAGTTCCTACCTTCACCCACGGCGTTATCGCCCCTTGGGCCAAACTCAGGTTCTTGTTGGGAATAACCAGATCCGGGTCAACGGCCAGGCTGTAGCCCAGCCCGCTACAATCGGAGCAGGCCCCGTGCGGACTGTTGAAGCTGAAGGTGCGCGGCTCAATTTCCGGCAGGCTCACGTTGCACTTGGCGCAGGCAAACTGCTCCGAGAACACCAGCGTCTCGCCCGGGGAATCCCCGGTAGGCTCCCGCAGCGCCTCCACCACCCCCTCGGCCTCCCGCAGACAAGTCTCCACCGACTCCGCAACTCGGGAAAGCTCGGTTTCCGGACGGATGATTATCCGGTCCACCACCAGCTCGATGTAGTGCCACTTCTGCTTGTTCAGCTTCAGATTGTCTATCTCGTCCAGCATCATAATTTCGCCGTTTACGCGAATGCGGACGAACCCCGCTTTTCTCGCCGCCTCGAAAACGTCCTTATGCTCGCCCTTCTTCCGCCGTACCTTGGGCGCCAGCAGCGTGATTCGGCTGCCTTCCTCCAGCGACATAATGGCGTCCACTATCTGAGAAACGGTCTGCCGCGCCACCGGACTATCGCACTTGGGACAATGCGGAACGCCCACGCGCGCAAACAGCAGCCGCAGATAGTCGTATATCTCGGTCACCGTGCCGACGGTGGAGCGAGGGTTATGGGAAACACCCTTCTGGTCAATAGAAATGGACGGGGAAAGCCCTTCGATGTAATCTACGTCGGGCTTGTCCATCCGGCCCAGAAACTGCCTGGCGTAGGCCGACAGCGACTCAACGTAGCGCCGCTGCCCTTCGGCGTAGATGGTATCGAAAGCCAAAGAACTCTTGCCGGAACCGGAAACACCGGTGATAACCACCAGCTTGTCGCGGGGCACCGTAATTTCGATGTTCTTGAGGTTATGCTCCCGCGCTCCCTTGACGTATATAAAATCCTGCGGCATTCGCGGCTCCCTCCCCGCCAATCATCTCCATAATTTTATCACGCCGACCGGGAACAACCCTTTGCTTCGTAACATAAACTGGCTCGACTTCTATGTTTTGGCGAGCCTTACAATCGTGTATCATTTAACTGAATTTCCGGAAGTTCCCAATACACAAGCAGAAGGGCGGAGGGTTATGGCGAGGGAATTGTTTGGCCCAGGCAAAATGCTCATCGGCGTGGTGCATCTCCTGCCATTGCCCGGGTCTCCCCGGTGGAACGGCAACCTCAAGTCCGTGATGAACCGCGCCAAGATGGAGGCGGGTATCCTTCAGGACGGCGGAGCCCACGGCATCATCGTTGAGAACTTCGGCGATTCTCCCTTCCGTACCGGCCGGGTCGAACCGGAAACCGTGGCCGCCATGACCCTGGCGGTAGAGCAAGTTCGCGCCTCCGTTTCCTTGCCCGTCGGTCTCAATATGTTGCGCAACGACGCCATTTCCGCCCTCGCCATCGCGGCGGCGACGGGTGCGGAGTTCATCCGTGTCAATGTGCATTACGGCGTAATGGCCACCGACGAAGGCATCGTAGAGGGCGAGGCCCACGAGACCACGCGCCGCCGCCGCTCGCTCAATGCCGACGTCCAAATCTTCGCCGACGTGCTGGTCAAGCACGCCGCCCCCATGGCCCAGGCCGACATTGGCCTAGTGGCCCAGGAAACCACCCGCCGCGCCCTAGCCGACGGCCTCATCGTTTCCGGGCCCGCCACGGGACAGCCCACCAACAGCTTCGACGTGGCCGCGGTGCGCCGGGCCGTCCCCGACGGCTTCGTGCTGGTTGGCAGCGGCATCACCGAATCCAACGTCGCGCGCATCTTGGAGCACGCTGACGGAGCCATCGTCGGCACCAGTCTCAAAAAAGAGGGCATCGTCTCCAAGCCGGTAGACCCCGACCGCGTCCGGCGCCTCGTTGGCCTCTTCGCTTCTCTCTGATTCGCGCCCTCTCCTTCATGCCCTTCCCTGCCTGCCCGCAGCGGCGCAAAAGCGAAGCCCTCTCCTTTCGAGAGGGCTTCGCAAATCCGGAAACAATCCGAAGTTATCCCAAGTCTCGGGCAACCTGCGTAAACACCCGGTCCATGACGGTGATAATCTCGTCTATCTCCCCGGAAGTCACGCACAAAGGCGGGGCCACGTTCATATTGTCGCTCCCCCGCAGGATGAGGCCGTTGGCCTGAAAGCCCGCAGTCAGGCGGTTGCCCAGTTCGGCTTCGGCGGGATAAGGCTCCTTGGTTTCCCGGTCGCGCACCAGCTCCATGCCACACATCAGCCCCAGGCCCCGGGCGTCGCCGATCATTGGGTGCTTTTCCTGCAATTCCTTAAGGCCGTCCAGCAGGTAAGCGCCCATACGAGCTGAGTTCCCCGCCAGGTCTTCGTCTTCCATAATCTGGATGTTACGCAGGGCCGCCGCCGCCGCCACCGGATGGCCCCCGAAGGTGATGACGTGGCGGAAGGAAACCCGCTGGCTGCCCACGAAGGCGTCAGCAATGTTCTTGCGGGTAATGGCCCCGCCCATGGGGATGTAGCCGCTGGTGATGCCTTTGGCTACGGTCATAATGTCTGGCGTGACGCCCCAGTGTTCGCAGGCGAACATCTTGCCGGTGCGCCCGAATCCGGTGATAACTTCATCGGCGATGAGCAACAGGCCGTACCTGTCGCACAACTCCCGCAGCATCGGCCAGTAGTTGTCCGGCGGCACAACCGCGCCCATGGGACTCGACACCGGCTCGGCTATGACGGCGGCCACCGTCTCCGGGCCTTGGAACTTGATGGTTTCCTCAATGGCTCGCACGCTCCGCTCGCCGCATTCCTCCGGCGTCTCGCTGTTGAACTCGCAACGGTAGAAGTTGGGCTGGGGGGCATGGAAGGTGCCCGGCATCAGGGGTTCGTAGTCCCCCCGCGGATACAGCGGCGAGCCGCCCAAAGCCAGCGCCCCGGCCGTGGCTCCGTGGTACGAGCCCCGGCGGCTGATGAACTTGATACGGTTCGGCTCTCCGATTCGCTTGAAGTAGGCCCGGGTCAGCTTGATGGCCGTTTCCACCGACTCCGAGCCGCCGCTGGTAAAGAAGGAACGCGACAGGTCGCCGGGCGTTATGTCGGCCACCTTCTCCGCCAGCCGGATGGTCGGCTCGGTAGTCGTTCCCATGGGCATGTAGGTCAGCTTGAGCATTTGCTCATAGGCGGCGTCGGCGATTTCCCGGCGCCCGTAGCCCACGTTCTTCAGCCACAGGCCAGACATGGCGTCAATCGAGGTATTGCCCTGAGCGTCGGTCACCCGCACGCCGTCGCCCGAGACATAGACGGCCGGCTCGCCTTTCTCCGCCATGTCGCTGGGTTCCCGCAGGTATACCCACAGATGCTCCAAAGCGGAGTCTTGAAGTTCCTTGAGGCTGGTGGCGCTGGTCATGCTGCCTCCCGTAGCTGATTGGTTAGAGATAATTCAAATCTGATTGTACCCCCTGCAACACAAAAACAAAAATGCCCGCCGCTTTTGCTGCAGGGCAATCACCTATGAAATACAACCCAGCCGTTCCGACGGAAAGCTGTATCCCAGACCGTTGAGAATACCTGATTTTGGAACGATACCGCTGATTCGGTTTGTGGATTCCCCCGGACGCGGGAATGACGGGTATAAGCCGCCTATCGTCATTCCCCCGCCACGGGCGGGAACACGAAACAAGACAACCCATCCCCTTACGTTAGGGAGATGGACGAGATGATAGCGAATAACCCCATACAGGCGCCCAGCGCCTGACTACCGGGGCGTATCGCAGAAGGGTTGGAAGATGCTGAAGGACGCGCCCTGTGGGTCGCCCAGCGCGGCAAACCGGCCGATGGGCGGCTGTCCCTCCAACGGCACGATGTCGGTCGCCGGCACGTAAACCGTCGCGCCCAGCGCCTGGGCTTTGGCCACGGAGGCATCCGCGTCCTCCACCCCGAAGTATACTGTCCAATGCGGCGGGAACTCGCCCATTTCCGGAGTTATCTGCATCACGCCGGCGGCGTTCTCCCCGCCCGCCAGAATCATCGCGTATTCCGTCGGCTGCATCACTTCGCCGCGCTCAACGCCCAGGGCCGCGATGTAAAAGTCAATGGCGGCATTGCGGTCGGTAGTCAGCAGTTCGTTCCAGCACATCGCTCCGGTCTCGCCTTTGACGCCTGCGCCGATGTGCTGTTTGGGCTGCCAGATGGCGAAGAACGCCCCCTGCGGGTCCTGACACATCGCCATCCGCCCGGCCTCAAACACGTCCATAGGGCCGAACACCACGCTGCCGCCGTTCCCTTGGACGTTTTCCATCGTAGCGTCCACATTGTCCACGGTGAAGTAGATGTTCCAGTGCGGCGGCACGTTCTGACTGCGCTCTTCTTCGCCTTGCTGATATATGGAGCAGGCGTACTGCCCGTTGAGCTTCTGCATGTGGTAGTACCAGTTCGGCCCCATTTCCTGCGGGTCGTCCTCCCACCCGAACAGGGCAGAATAGAAGGACAGGGCGCCCGCCTCGTCGGTAGTGGAAAGCTCAAACCAAGACGGCGCGCCAGGCGCGTAGGAAGTAACTTCCGGCATATCGTTCGTCGGCTCCTGCTGTTTAGTCCCGCCGCAGCTTTCCGCGACGTCTCCATAACAGTCTATATCTCTATACTTTTGTCAAACAATGCCCAACTGACATCAAATTGAACATCCTTGCCCCCTTAGTCCTCCCCAATAAAGCTTGCCTCCGGGAAGCCGAGAGGCGGGAACCCGCCGCTATAACCGTCCCGGTTGATTTATAATTGCGCCCAAAGCATCCTCGGGAGGAAACCGCAATGCCCTTGAGCAGAGAGCAGTTCGAATCCGGCATGACCGTCCAGGAGTACATCGACCAGATTAAGGTCAACAAAGACCCCTTCGTGGAAATCTACAACTCGGTGGAGATACCCGCCGACGCCGCGGCGTGGGTCAACGGCCTGAGCAACCCCGTCAACCTGGCCGTGTTCACCGCCGACTGGTGCGGCGACGCCGTCAGCACCACTCCGGTCATCCTGCGGCTGGCCGACAGCACTCCCAACGTCAACCTGCAAGTCTTTAACCGCGACGACGACGTTCCCCTAGCCAATACCTTCCTGCCGGAGCATCGCGCCGGTACGGTCCCCATATTCGTAGTCCTGGACGACGATATGAACGAGGTGGCCCGTTTCATCGAAACCGCCAACGGACTGGTGCCGCAGATTGACGCCATGGACGAGGCCATCAACCGCGACACCGAAGGGATGGACGAGGCAGCCCAGCGCCAAGCCCGCCGGGGCCGGCGGATGGCCCACCGCGTATCCCATGCCCAAGATTGGGCCGAAGTCATTTTGGAGGAGTTTCACGACGTTGTGGCTACCGGCCTGCAACTGTCCCCGCCGGAACGCCCCGCCGTCGGCGGCACCAAATGGCCCCCGGAAGACTAGGCGCAACATCAGCTTGCAGCCTGGCAAGCTACGGGAATCGCCAAGGCCTCAGAGAGTTCAATTCAGGCGACAACCTCTGGGGCTTCAGCGCTAAAGCCTTTGCGCTCTCTCCGTGAAGTCGTCCTAGCCGATGTCCACCACCTGCGCGTTAGCGGCTTCGGCGAACATCTCGGCAATATAGGGGTGGCAGGTGAAGACCAGCGTCTGGTTGGTCTCCGCCAGTTGAGCAAAGGCCTCGGCGGCCAGGCGAGCCCGCTCCAAGTCGAAGTTGACCAGCGCCTCGTCTACCACCACTGGCAAACATTCGGCGTGTTCCCCGAACTCGCGGATTAAGCCGAATCGCAGAGCCAGGTATAGCTGCTCCCGGGTGCCCCGGCTCAGTTTCTCGGGCTGCTTGCTCGCGCCGGCAGTATCGGTCACCGTTATCGTTCGCTCCCCGATGGGCGCGTATACCCTCCCATATCGCCCGGCGGTAATGTCCGAAAAAAACTGCTGGGCATGACGGATGACGCCCGGCTGCCGCTCCCGTTCAAACTTGTCCCGCGTCTGGCCTAGCAGCGCCTCCGCAATAGTGAGCCGAGACCACTCCCGCGCCTGCTCCCGCAGTTGCTCCTTCAGCGTACTGCGGCGCCCTCGGAGGGCCGATGATTCTTCCTCCACGGAAAGCTGATGCAGTTCGACATCAATACCGCCCCGCTCTTCCCGCAGCGAGTTGCGGCGGGAGTCCACCTCGGCGTACAAATCCGATACCCGTCCGGACTCTTGGGTCAACCGGTCGGGTTCCGCCATTGCCAGCGCCGCGCAGAAGGCGTCGAACCGCTCCCCCGGTCCGCTGAGTTGT
The DNA here is from genome assembly GCA_965199995.1 of Dehalococcoidia bacterium. Classification (GTDB taxonomy): domain Bacteria; phylum Chloroflexota; class Dehalococcoidia; order Lucifugimonadales; family UBA3495; genus VXOI01. The sequence goes on from OZ241328.1 coordinate 2,341,626, forward strand.
TCCAGACTCCGGCGATGTTCGTCCCGCCGCCGCTCCAGTTCCTTGCGTTCCTCGTGCTGGCTCGCCCGGCGGCGAAAGCGTTCGGCATCCTCAGCGCCGCCCTCCGCCAGCAGAGCGACCAGTTCCCTTTCCGCCGACTGCAACCGCCGCTCGCGCCTTTCCAACTGTTGCCGAAACCCGTCTGCTTGCCTCTCGGCTCGCTCTCGGTCCCCAATGACCGACCGTACCGCTTCCAGCTCCCGGATGAGTTCGTCCGCCACCGACGCAAGTTGCCCCCGGTCTTCAGGTTCCAGCGCCATGCCGTGACCGGCGGCCAACGGCTCCACTCGCTCTCGGAAATCTTGGATGTCGTGTTCAATGGCCGCCACCCGGTCCCGCATCCGGCGGGCCTCCGACAGGGAACTCCGCGCCCCTTCCACGTGAGCGATGAAAATGGTCATCGCCTCGGGCGTCAGCGTCTCATCCAACCTCCGCTCGCCCAGCCACTGCCGCCATTCCCGTTGCGCCTCCTGCAGCGCTGCCTGCGATGCCCCGTAATCCGCAGCCGCTCCTTCAAGGCGCTGTTCCTGAATTTTCTCCCGACGGGCCGCGTCTTCCAGCCGCTCCTTGGCCACGTTCCGGGCTTCCAGGGCATTCCGGGCGGATTCGAGGCGAGCCTCTACCTCGTCCAAGTCGGCCCCGTCGGGTTGCCCGGCCAGCCCCAGGGCAGCCCCTGATTCCATCAGCGACCGGAGGGCCGATTCCATAGCGTCTTTCGCAACGGCGGTTTGTTGCCCTAACGCGGAAGACATGGGCGACGCCTCGGCGGGGGGCGACGGCCTTCCCATAAACCAGAGCATCACCGCGGCAACCATCAGAATAAGCCCGCAAATAATCCCCAGAAGCAACGCGCCTCCGCCCAGCGCGATTCCCCCCACCGCTAGGACCGCCCCGGCAACGGCCAGCGCGGCCACTGGCACGATACCATTGCGCCTCGAAACCTTTACGGGCGTTTCCCGGGCGGCGGCCAGGGCATTAAGCTGCCCCACCAGAGTATCGTAGTGTTGCCGTCGCTGCTCATACTCGCTCAGCCGCCCCCGCGCAGACCGTAGCGCGTTTTGCCGTTCCGTCAGGGCTGCGGCATTCAGCGAAGGCTCCGGGGGCAGCTTGTCTTGCGCTTCCTGTGTTTCCCTCTGACGGTCCTGCACCGTCTGCCTTTCCTGGGCCAGTTGCGACTGCGCCCGCTGATGGCGTTCGCCGGCCTCCCCCAGCCGCGCCTTCCAGACGTCAACCTGGTTCCGAACCACCAGCGAGGTATCGAAGGCTTGCAGTTCCGCCTCGCCCCATGGGTGGCCTAACTCGGCCATTTTTCGGGCGAAGTCCGCTTCCAGTCCCCGGAGTTCGCCTTGCCGCTCCGGAAGGTCGCCGACAGAGTTGTCGAAGCTGCTACGGGCCCGACGTATTGCTTCGATGCCACCCTCGTCGGCCAGCAGAGTCTCGCCGGGGATGTCCGTTGTTGCGGCTTCCTCGGCCCGCCGCAGTTGCCCAGCAGCTTCGTCGCGGTACTCTCTGGCCTCTTTGGCCCGCTCAATGAGACTGTCCAGCCGGGCGACGGGGTTCTCTGGGAAATCTATGTAGCGGGGCATATCTCGCAGTTGCGTCTCGCAGCCGGACAGCGCCACCCAGTCCTCCCACCCGTTGAGGAGATTTCGGATTTCGGCCCGCTGGGCGCTGATCCGATCCAACTCGGCGTCGGCATCCTGCAACTCCAAGTCAATCGCGGCCTTGCGGGCGGTGAGCGCCCCGTAGCGGCCGGCGTTGCCTTCGATGTACCGCAGTTGCTCGTCTACATCCCGCAAGGCGTTCAGGAGTCTGGGAATTTCTTGGTTATTGCCTCGGGTCAGGTAGATTCTCTCCTTACCCTCTTTCAGGGATTTCATAAGCGCGGGCAGACCGGGGGCACCTTGTCCGGCGCTGTAAATGGCGCCGCTGGAATCGTTGAGAGAAGCGGCGGCTTGCAGTTCGTCGAGACTGAAAGCGAACACGTTGCGGAACAGATCGGGAGAGGCGTTGCCCGTCAGGCGCTGCAACAGTACTTCCGGGTTGGACGCCTGGCCGTTCGCGGCAGTGATGTTCAGCCCGCCCCGCACTCCGGCGTACCGCTCAATGGTGTAGTCCGACCCGGTGCTGTCCAACACCGTGATGCGGCCTCCATGCCGATCGCCGGGCGGCGGAGGATAATGGCTATTGAACGTGCGAGGGAAGCCAAAGAGAATCGCGCGAATGAAAGCCAGCAGGGTACTCTTGCCCGCCTCATTAGGCCCGTAGAAAACGATGACCTTACCCGAAACCGGCCCGATGCTCCGCTGGCGGAAGTGTCCGAACCCGTCGAGGTAAAGCTCTTTTATCCTCACTCTTCATCCTCTTCGTTTTCGTTCACCAGCGCTGCTAAGCACTGATCTTCGGCAGCGGACAGCAGATCTCGCAGCTCATCCAACGACGGCAGAGCGGAGCTGCCCAGAAACTGCCTGGCATTGGAATTGACATACAGCAAGCGCAACAGCCCGCGCAATTTCTCCAGCTCACTAGGGTTCTCCCGCAGATCCCCGCAGAGCCGCGCCAGGTCGCCGGCAAAGTCCTCCCGCAGGGCCGCCTGCTCGCGGTCCACCGGCGATGCCGTTGCCGCCCGGATTCGCTCGCACCACAGCCAGACGCGAGCGCCGGCGTAGCGGCCGTTAAGCTGCTCTCGTATGTCGGGCAGGGCGTCCGGACGCCGCAGCCAGCGGTGTAGCGGCCCGCGGCCCGTCAACGTCAGCCGGACTATCAGTGGACGACCCTCGGCCTCTTCCAACGCGGAATCGGCCCGGTAATTGACCGCATCCAGCAATTCCTGCTCCGTATCCAGTCCGGCGATATCCGCTTCCATGGAAGCCCATCGCACCGCGTCCGCCGGGCGAAAGTCCAGGGTTACGCCGCCGTAGTCATTCACTTCTACCAGATAGACGCCGCGCGCCCCTGTTTCCAGCGGATGGCGCCCTTGGGGATTGCCGGGATAGACCACTGTGGGCCGCGCCGGCGACAGCGTCTGCCGAGTGTGGACGTGGCCCAGCGCCCAGTAATCCAAGCCGATGGCCGCCAAATCGGCGACGGAACAGGGCGCGTAGGAATCATGGGCCGGGTTGCCGCCGACGTTGGCGTGGAGCAGCCCGATGCCGAACCCGTGGTCTGCCCCAACCTCGGCGAACTGGGGAGCCAGATTCTCCCGCACTTCCCGTCGCGGATAGCTTATTCCATACACTGTCGCGCGCCCGGGATCGTCGGGAAACACCGGCTCCCCGGTCACCGCAGGCCCGAAGCGCACGCACCCCGGCGGCAAAGCCAGCCGCGCCTCCCAGCCGTCCAGAGGGTCGTGATTGCCGTGGCAAACGAAAGACCGTACCCCGGCCTCGTCCAGCTTACCCAGCCCTTCGACGAATTTCAGTTGCGCCCGCAGGCTGCGGTCGGCCCCGTCGTAAATGTCCCCGGCCACCAGCAGCGCGTCCCCTCGCTCCCGCAGACACAGCTCGACGATGTTTTCGTAGGCATCGAAGGTAGCGCGGCGTAAGGTATCCACCACGTAATCCGGGGCCTCGCTCCCGATGCCGTGAAAGGGGCTGTCCAAATGCAGGTCAGCGGCGTGAACAAATTTCAGGCGAGCCATAGACGCACTACTTATTATGAATCCCAGAAATTTTTGCGGGCGGCAACACCGGTAATTCCCTTAAAGATCCTCCCCAGAAAGATTGGGAGCGAGACCCCAAGGCCTTCCAATCCAATGCTGTTTGCCCCAACTCACCCCGAGGATGCAAGGCTTGCGCCTATCCCTACGGGTCATCATCCCGCCACTCAAAGCTAAGGTTGGTGTAACGCACGAACACGCCGCCGCCCGGCGCGCCCAGAGGTCCGTTAGCCGCCAGAAGGGCGATGGTGTGCCGGTCGCCCGGGTTGGGATTGTTGGCTACTTCAATCCGCTGCGGACGATTGAAACCCTCCACCGTCCCCCGCTCACGGTTGCACTCGCCGTTAATCCAGATTTCGCCGTAATCATCCACGCAAGTCTCGAACATCAGCCTCGTGCGGCTCACGTCGCGTCCGCCTACGGTCTCCGGCACGGTGATGTTGATGCGATACCAAACGAAGGAAAACCCGGTCACAAACTCGCCGTCGAACTTGGCCCAAAGGCTGGTGTCCGAGCATACTTCCCACGACGAATCATCGTAGTCAGGCAAGCGGCATGGGCTGCCTTCCAAACGCTCCGAGAGGCCATAGTTGGCCTCGCCGGGAATGTACCCCTCGGCGAACCGCCACTGGCCTTGTATGGCGGCTTGCCCTTCGGCGCTGTTAATGTCAATCGGAAATCGCGGCATACTTCCCTCCTATAAACTGTCAGTAATCTCAGCCCTGCGCAAGCCTGTCCCTGCGAAAACGATGGCGGGCCGCCCTCCTAACACTACCGTCATTCCCGCACTACCGTCATTCCCGCGCAGGCGGGAATCCCTGATACGCCCCGCGCGCCCATTTTTGAGCTGACGTGCGGGCCCGTCATTCCCGCGCAGGCGGGAATCCCTGATACGCCCCGCGCGCCCGTTTTTGAGCTGACGTGCGGGCCCGTCATTCCCGCGCAGGCGGGAATCCCCTTCCGCCCTTAGACCCCGGCAATCTTAATACTGGCATGAGTCTTATAAATGCGGTTGATGTTCACTAGCATCGGCGTTATCTGCTCAACATACTTGGCGTTGGACAACGCTCCGCCGTCGATGCCTCGCAAGTAGGGAATTTTGTCCGCCAGCCCCATCACCAACTTCTTGGCGTCGCCGTGGTCCGAGCACACCACCACATCGCCATCCATATGCACCTGCGGGTCCATCAGTTTCTCGGCGCTGACGTTCTGGAAGGCGGCCACCACCTGGGCGCCGAGCAAAATCTCCTGCGCTTCCTCGGCGGCGGAGCCGGCCTCTACTTCCACGGATCGGGCCCCTTTGCCTCGCTCGAAGGCCATCGGAGCGATGACGCTAACCACGATTTTGCCGTCCAGCGCACCGGCCAGCTCCTCCAGCACTGGGCGTTGCCCCTCGTAGGGAAACGCCAAAAACACCACGTCTCCCGCAACGGCGGCCCTTGCGTTGTCCGCGCCGGAAATACTGGCTCCCGGCGCGCCTTCGGCCAGCTCCGCCGCCGCCGCCGCGCCCCGCTCCGCGCTGCGCGAGCCTATGGTTACTTCTTCACCCGCCAGCGCCAGCCGCAACGCCAGCCCCTTACCCTCCGGCCCGGTTCCCCCAAGAATCGCAAGCATCGCCCCTCCTGCAATACACTGCCTGTAACTGACAGGCATACTATACAACACCTGCGCATTTCGCGATAACCATGCCCCACTTTCTCTCCAAAACGATGACGGACGCGCGTTGAATTCCCAAAATGCGTGTGAAATTTTTCACTGGCTAAGGGGGTATAGGATGACTGGTCCGTATTGCGTTGAGCTATGCGCTGGCGGCGGTCAGGCACTGGGGCTGGAACAAGCGGGATTCCTGCATAGCGGGCTATTTTAAATTTACGCCAAAGCTTGCGCTACTCTCCGTTGGAACCGCAGCAAATGGACAGCGACACAGTGCGACATTCGGGGGCTGGGCGGATCGAGTTTCTGGGGCATTGACCTGCTGGAAGGCGGGCTGCCCTGTCCGCCCTTTTCTGTAGCGGGCAAGCAGTTAGGCCAAGACGACGAAAGGGACCTGTTCCCAGCGGCAGTACGGTTGATTGGCGAATCCAGGCCGCGCTGTGTGATGATCGAAAACGTCAGAGGGTCACTTGACGCCCGGTTCGAGCAATACCGGGAGTCGATTCTGCATGAGTCGCATCAAAAGCTCTCCCACTTCGGTAGAGCTTGCCGTTCGCCGCTTGATTCATGGCATGGGATACCGATATCGTCTTCACGGAAAGGAACTGCCCGGCAAGCCCGATATAGTATTTCGCCCCAGGCGCAAGTTAATTTTTGTTCACGGCTGTTTCTGGCATCAGCATCAATCGCCTGTCTGCCTGGATGGCCGCGTGCCAAAGTCTAATTTGGCTTACTGGAAACCGAAACTCGAAAGAACCATGCAAAGAGACGCCAACAACCAGAATTTGCTCCTTGAGATGGGCTGGGAATCCTTCATCGTGGGGGAATGCGAACTCCGCGACATTCCCGCTCTACGTTCTCGCATACAACAATTTCTTGGTTAGGCCGCCTTCTCGTCCCGCCTTGTGTTGCCGCACTGCCTCGGTGATAATAACTGCGCCTTTTCGAGACTAACGGCCCCAACCCAACCCCATAGGAGGTATCCTATCCATGGTTGACTTGAGACGGGCCGCCGCCATCGTCGGCGTCTATGAACACGTTACCCGCTACGCCCCCGACAAGAGCGAGCTGCAGATTCAGGGCGAGAGCATCATCAAAGCCCTAGACGACGCCGGGCTGTCCAAGAACGACGTAGACGGCCTGTTCACCGCCTCTATGTCCGTGCGCAACAGCGGTCTCAACCTAGCCGACTACCTGAATATGTACCCCAAACACGTGGACAACACCACCGTCGGCGGCGGCTCCTTCGAGTTCCATCTGTCCCACGCCCTAAACGCCATCCACGCTGGGCGCATCAATGTCGCCGTCATCACCTACGCCACCTTAGCCCGCTCCGGCGGCGTATCCGTCGGCACCGGCGGCGTGGGCCGCTTCGGCCACCCCCGTCTCGACCCATCCCCCGACAGCTTCGAGGAGATCTACGGCCTGACCACCGTCGGCCTCTACGCCATGATTGCCAATCGGCATATGCATCAGTTCGGCACCACTCCCGAACAGCTTGCCGAAATCGCCGTGGCCGTCCGCCACCATGCCTCCATGAACCCCGAGGCCCTATTCCGCGACGAAATAACTGTGAGCGACGTGTTGCGCTCCCGCGTCATTTCATCACCCCTGCATCTGATGGACTGTTGCGTCATCACCGACGGCGGCGGCGCGGTGGTGGTAGCATCGCCCGAGGTGGCCCGCAACTGCAAGCACACCCCCGTGTGGGTTCTGGGCGCCGGCGAGGCTGTGGCCCATCAGGGCGCAGGCAAGCGCGACCTCATATACATCGCCGCCAAGCAGAGCCACGAACCCGCCTTCGCTATGTCCGGCGTAACCCATGACGACATAGACATGGCGATGATATACGACTCTTTCACCATCACCGTGCTGGAGACCTTGGAAGACCTCGGCTTCTGCGAAAAAGGGGAAGGCGGCCAGTTCGTCAGCGGCGGTACGCTGAAAATCGGCGGCAAGCTGCCCATCAATACCGATGGCGGCGGCCTGTCTTCCAATCACCCGGGAATGCGCGGCATATTCCTTCTGATGGAGGCGACGCGCCAGCTCCGCCACCAGTTCGAGGATTCCCCACGTCAAGTGCCCGACTGCAAAATTGCCTTGTGCCACGGCACCGGCGGCGCGCTGGGTTCCCGCCACAGCGGCGGCACCATCATCCTGGGAAGAGACTAGCGCCGCCGCAAAGCCCCCGGCGAAAGCTCCGGCATCAGGAATGGAATGTGCACCATCTCGCAAGCAGCGCCATCTCGCAAGCAGCGCCACTCAACGAAAGCAGCGCCGCTCAACGAAAGCAGCGCTACCTTAACGAAAACAATGCTACCCTAGCGCAAGCAGCGCTACCGCGCTGAAACTCCCGTCCCCCCGCAAAGCCCAATCACCGCTCAGGGGGCCGCGCGAGGGGCCCCCGCCGTCCCCGTCCCCCCGCAAAGCCGCGTCACCCCCGCGAAAGCGGGGGCGAAAACCAGCCCGTGGAGGATGTATTATGCCGGAATGGAACAAGCCGCTGCCCACCGTCGTCGGCGAGACCCGCGCCTACTGGGACGCCTGCCGCCGGGGTCAACTGCTCATCCAGCACTGCGACAAGTGCAACGAGTACCAGTTCTATCCCCGGGGCATCTGCTCCCACTGCTGGTCGGAAACTCCGGCCTGGGTACAGGCCAGCGGCAAAGCCACCGTCTGGACCTATACCATTACCTACCAGAATCGGACTACCGGCTTCGACCAAGGGCCTTATGTCCTCGCCCTCGTAGAGCTGGAGGAAGGCGTGCGTATGTTCACCAACATCATCGGCTGCGAACCTGCCGAGGTCACTATCGGAATGCCCGTCGAAGTAACCTTTGAGCGCGCCACCGACCAGATAAGTGTCCCCTACTTCCGCCCGGCATCGGGATAACATCCGTCTTCCCCAAACAACCCGCAGGCCCCGCGAAGCTTGTCCTAGTGAAAACGGGATCGGAAACCGCAACGCAACCCACGCAGTCAGAGAAAGGAATGAACGGGGATGGGCGGAGCATCGAAAAGGAATCGCGAATGCCTCGAAAGTATCCGCACCGCTCTATTCCGATGGAGGGCCGAACCGCAACTCGTCGCAGCGCTCCTGATCCGCCTCCGCCAATTCCGGCTGGTCGTTGAAGTGATAGACCAGGGAGCGCTGACCGTAGTACAAGCCGTTATGCGGGGACAGTTCGATGGCCCGGGTCAGGTCAGCGATGGCCTTCTCCAGCCCCCCACCTCATACCAAGAGCAGCCCCGGTTGTACCACGCCTCCGCCCAATTGGGCTGTAGCTCAATGGCGGCCGTAAAGTCCTGTATGGCGCGGTGGTATACCCCGTTGCGTCCGTAACGGCTGCCCCGGTCCAGGAACCCTGCCGCGTCGGTAGGCTCCTCGGCTTCCCTGCGTTGAAAAACCATACTTATCCCCGCCTCCCTGCTGGCGTGGACTCCATTGCATCACCGACCGCTACCGCTACATCACCGACCGCACCAGGCCGCCGTCTACCAGAATTGTCGTCCCGGTGATGTACGTAGACCGCTCCGAAGCCAGAAACGCCACCAGGTTCGCCAGCTCCACCGGGTCTCCCACGCGGCCCAGGGCAGTATCCGCCGCGCGTTGCGCCAGTGCCTCCTCAACGGTAATGCCCAACTCGTTGGCCCTGGCAGTGACATTGGACAGCATCCTGTCGCTGAGGATGGAGCCGGGGCAGACATTGTTCACCAGAATGCCGTCGCGCCCTACCTCGTCGGCCAGGCTCTTGGAGTATGCCACTACGCCCATTCGCGTCGCCCCCGACAACGCCAGGTTAGGAATGGGGTTATATACTGTACTGGCTAGGATGTTGATGATACGCCCGCCGCCGCGCTCCCGCAGGTGGGGAATCCCCTCGCGGCACATACGCCCAAAGAAGATGAGCGATCGCTGTACCGCCGTCTCCCACTGTTCCTCCGTGGCAGTGGCGGAACGGCCCAGGGGCGGCCCGCCCGAGTTGTTTACCAGAATGTCAATCCCGCCGAACTGCTCCAACGTCGCGGAAATCAGTCCGGTAATGCTCTCCAGCCGGTCCAGGTCTGCAGGATACGCCAGCACATCCGCGCCGGTAGAATTCCGAATATCGCCGGCCACCTGTTCCAAGTCGGAAGCGGTGCGGCTACAGATGGCGACCTTAGCGCCTTCTTCCGCCAACACCTGAGCGCAAGCCCTTCCCAAACCCTTGCTGGCCCCGCCGATGATTGCCACCTTGTCTTTCAGCCCCAAGTCCATACCAATTTCCTCATTGCGCCCCTTGATATCCCTCTCTCGTGGATAAGAGGGCCGGGCGGCGGCGAAATTCAACACCGCCGATTATACCAGCCCGTCCTAACCGCCGACATCCGCCGGTTGACCGCGCGCCGGGGCTGCCCTACCCTTGCTTTACTGAACAGTTCAACGGCAAAGCCCTTGCCGCCAGCACCAGGAAACGTTGTGATGAATTACCGGGAAACTAGGCCAAACATCGGCTTGAGATATATGCCAACCCGGCCAAAATCCGCTATCTGAGCTGTTCAAGATAGCCCCATGGGAAGCGGAAGTGCGGATTGACTGGGAAGGGCGCGATGTCGGTTTTTTCACTCCGACCCACGAGATAGACGCCGAAAAAGAGGCGGTCAAAGTTCTGATATGGAACATCGGCCGCGATGCCGTCCTGTCCTGATAAGGATTCCCGGTGAAGACGTCAACGCCACCGGCAACCGGCTATGGGTTTCCCGAGACTGGCTGGAAAGGATGAGAGTGGATGAGACTGTCAAGGAGTGAAATTCTCCGCGAGGTTGAAGCCAGTAGCTTGTCCTTTAATCCGCCAGTGCCAAGAGATTTAATCAAAGACAGCTCCGTAGACCTGTACTTGTCGGAAACGTTCTACTCGCTGGAGCCTCTAGGGGATTTGGCTCAAGCCAGAGTAGCAGGAGCCATCGAACTCCAAGGCTACAGGTGGGACAGGTTTATCCGCCGGTTCGGGCGCGGGATAATCATACCCGCCGACGGCTACCTATACATCCCGGTTTAACAACTAATGCTAGGCTATACCAGAGAGCGGGTGAACCTGCCGCAGCACTTGGGCGGGTGGGTGGAAGGCAAAAGCGGCAATGCCAGGATTGGCCTGTTTGTGCATATATCTGTCCCTGCCGTTCATCCCGGATTAAGTAGCCGATAATGCTGGAATTCTACAACGTCGGCCCGCTGCCCATCCGGGTCCGCCAATATCCAAGCCAAGCGGGCCAGTGAGCGTCGGGTCGGCCCGCTGCCCATCCGGGTCCGCCCCGGAGACCCTATCTGCCAGCTTATCCTGGAGCGGGTTGAAGGCGAAGGTCTTTACAGCAGACAGTTTCAAAGCGATACGCGAATAGACGCAGAGCAAAGGCCAGAGGCAAAGTGAATGATGACAGCCAACGCAGGATATTCTTTCGATGACGCGCAAGCCCATGAAATCGAACGCCATGCGGTGGAGTTGGCCCGCGGCGCCGGGGAAATTCTGAACCGCCAATTCGGACGTCGCATCGAAGTCGAGTTCAAGGACGACAAGCAGCGCGACCCGGTTACCGCCGCCGACAAAGCAACTCAGGCGTACCTCGCCGCCGAGATTATCCGCCGCTTCCCTGACCATGGAATCCTCGGCGAGGAAGCCACCAAAGAAGAGCAGGAATCCGAGGAACCGGCTCGCGATATCCTGTGGGTACTGGACCCCTTAGACGGCACCACCAACTTCCTAAACGGCCTGCCCGTCTTCGCCTCGTCCATCGGCGTAATCCACCGGGGCCGGCCCGTGGCGGCGGCCCTATACGTCCCGTGGCCTGCCGACGGCGGTGGCTTCGTGCTGCATTGCCGCAAAGGCGGGGGCGCCAGAATCGCTCCATTTTCCGGTGGCAGCGGGGCCGACGACGAGCCTGTGAAAGTGCTGGAAACGGAACGGCCCATTCCAAATCGCCTGATTGGACTGCCCGGCTACTTTGGCGTTGCCAACCGCTTCACGGGCGGGCTGGCAGGCAAGGCTGGCGAACCGCGCACCACCGGCAGCATAGCCTACGAGCTGGCAATGACGGCCCGCGGCGTAATGCAGTACAGCATCTTTGGCGCGCCAAGAATGTGGGATATGGCCGGCGGCGCGCTGGCAGTGCAGGAAGCCGGCGGCACGGTGATGACCCGCTTCCGGGGCGAGAAACACTGGCGCCCCATTGACAACTTCGTTCCCTCATGGGACGAAAAGACCCCCACAATGAAGGAACTGCGCGCCTGGGTCGCCCCCTTAGTCGCAGGCAACCGCCATCTAGCCCCGCTGATAGCCAACAACGTCCGCCGCCGCTTTAGCCTGCGAGCGCAAACCCGGCGGCTGGCCCGCCGTCTCCAAGGAAAGAAGCAAGCCCGCTGAAGCAGATTGCTTGATAACGAAGATCGAATATGCTGAGCTATTTCCGGTATTGCCTGAAAATTTGGAATTGGCGGCTCTCTTTATTTATCCTGCTGTTTTTGGATTTGCCTAATGCCTACCAACTTTACCGGGTTCACCTCATCGGCACAGAGCTTCCCGATACTGGAACCCTCGCCATTGTGTCGCAGTGGCAATTTGTAGGACTTGTTGTAGAGGTCTTTCAGGAAGCTACGATTCTAGCGATATTCTTTTTCTTATGTTCTCAAATTAGAAATGGAATACTGGTTCAGCTTGACCGTGCAAAGAGTGTATAGGCCAAACTAAGTATTTGTCTTATCAATCATTGATAACTAATGGTTCCGTTTACCTGGCCGCTTTTCTATTATACTATACAGGTGCATGGACGCCTTCTTTCGAGGGAGTGATGGCGCTTTTTGCGCTGGGCATCCTGGTTGATTCTTTATTCACCGTAGCTTTTGTAATAAAGGTGTTGTATTTCGACCAAAGCGGGAGCACAACAAGAGCAGGGGCAGAATAACCGCTGCTCCTGTTTATTGGTGCTGTTTCTAGTCAATTGCCCTTTACTTCCGCAACCCGTTGACCGGCGTCTGTCTCCCCGCCACTGGGTCTATGCCCAGCCGCAGAATCTCCAGAGTAGTAGCCCCGACTAAAGCAGTTCGTCATCCGGCGCAAAGAGCACCGAAACCGTCCGTTCCAGTTCTTCGATTCGTAGGCGCGTCTCCCCCGCTGAGTACTAGACGACCCGGGGTCTCTATGGCGAGCCACAACTCTAATCGTTACATAAAACGTTCCCATGGGAATTTCCGCTGTTATAGATTACGCGCTGTCTGGGGTCCAGCCCCAGGGCCTCGGCCCCCAGGCCGCCTCGAACACTTGTCCCTTCTTCACCGACATCACCGGCGTCACCGCCCGGTCTGACTTGCGGGAATCGCCCAGCACATCGTAGACCACCCAGTCGCCGTCCTGTACCTCCAGCACCGACAGGTCGGCCTGTTTGCCCGCGTGCAGCGTGCCGAGGCGGTCATCCACTCCCACGGCCTTGGCCGGGTTTTCGGTACTCATGGTAACCACTTGGTCGAAGGTAAAGCCCATAGTCAGAAAGCGGGTCATCATCTCCGTCATGCTGTGCACGGTGCGGGCGCGGCCCGGCAAGGTCAGGTCGGTGCTGATGCAGTGAGGCAACACTCCCTGGTCTATCACCCGCTCGCCCACGTTGAAGCTGAAGTTCATCCGCCCGTGGGCCGTATCCAGCCATACCCCCCGCTCGTGGGCTTCCCTGGCCTCCTGCACCAGCTTGCCCTCGCTGTCCAACACGCCGCCGGGATTGGCGGTGAAATAGTGGGTTACTATGTCGCCCTCCTCCAGGATAGGCAACAGCTCGCGGATGACATTGGCGTCGTAGCGCTTCTCAGTGTCGCCGATGTGCACCATCAAGCGGACACCGGCCTCCTTGGCTGCCCGCTTGGCCATCCGGGGCATCTCCATCCCCATAATTTCCAGAGCCGGGGATACCATTCGCGCCTTAACGCCCGAGATGATGGACCGGTTATCGTTGATGGTTTCTACGGTATGGTCCAGGTCTATGCTGGAGGGGCTGAAGATGTCGGGCGTAGTGGCGAGTCCGGTGCGGCAGATGTGCAGGAAGCAGATAATCTCCGTTTCGCTATTAGGCAGGATATGACGCGGGAACCCGCCGAAGGTATCGCAGCCGGAGCTGCCGGCGTCCACCATCGTCGTGACCCCGGCCCGCACACCGCCGGTGTCGGGGTCTACTCCGTTGGCGTTGACCCCGGCGAAGACGTGAGTGTGCAGGTCTATCAAGCCCGGCGTGACCACTTTGCCTTTGACCTCCACTACCCGAGCAGCCCCAGCGGCATCTATGTCCGGCGCGACGCGGGCTATCTTGCCGTCTTCGATGGCTACGTCATTGACTCCGTGGATGCCTTGAGACGGGTCAACTACCGTTCCGCCTTTGATTAACAGGTCGTACATCGTAACTCGCTCCTTGCTCCTGGCGGCGTTTCCTTACGAACTTTTAAGGGCGCACATCAGTGCGCCCCTTGCGAATCGCATCCCACCGTTCCTAGTTGTTGAACAGTTCGCCGACGGACATCCCTTTGTGAATTCGGATAATCGCCTCGCCCAGCAAAGGGGCCACCGACAGAACGGTAAACTTGCCGTTCCTTTTCTCAGGACCAATGGGAATGGTGTCAGTCACCACTATCTCCTTGAAAGCGCTGTTAGCCATTGTCTCCGGCGCATTACGGGACAGCACCGGATGGGAGGCGCAACAGTAAACCTCTTTCACGCCGTGATCCAGCAGAGACTGGGCAGCGTTGGCTACGGTGCCGCCCGTGTCTATTTCGTCATCGAAGGTCAACGCAACCATGCCTTCCACGTCGCCGATGACGTTCATCAGTTCGCTCTTGCCGCTATTATCCGTCCGCCGCTTCTCGATGATGGCCAAAGGCGCCGACAGGCGTTCCGCCACATCGCGGGCCTTCTTGCTTATGCCGATGTCCACCGCCACCACTACCAGGTCATCAATGCCCTTGTCGGCGAAATACTGCGTCAGTATCGGAACCGCCGTCAGTTCGTCCACAGGCATATTGAAAAAGCCCTGCACCTGCGGCGCGTGCAGGTCAACGGTTAGCACCCGGTCGGCCCCCGCCGCCGTCAGCAGGTCCGCCACCAGCCGGGCTGTAATCGGCACCCTGGGCTGATCCTTCTTGTCGGTGCGGCCATAGCCGTAGTAAGGAATTACGGCGGTGATGCGCCCGGCCGACGCCCGCTTGCAGGCGTCTATCATTATCAGCAGTTCCATCAGATGGTCATTGACCGGGGCGCAGATGGGCTGGACTATGAAAACATCCCTCTGCCGGACGTTTTCCAGGATGCGAACGAAGGTATTGTCGTTGGCGAACTTGAACACCTCGGCCTGCCCCACCGGTATACCTACATATTCACATACTGACTCGGTCAGTTCCTGGTGGGCGTTGCCGGAGAACACCACCAGCTCATCGTGAATGCTGACCATCAGGGCCTCCTGAAAAGGGGGAGTTGCAGTATCCGAGGACCGCTTCCACCGGGATTCTCCTCCGGAAATTCTTCTGGGAGCGCGGCCAAAAGCAGTATCAAATGCCGCAAGATTATAGCACAGGGCCGCCCGGCGTCACAGGGACACCATCGCCTTTCGTGGCAACTATCGCCAAAACCCTAAGCCTCGCAATTTACCTTGTGCGGTGATTAACCCTACAATCTACGCAATAGGTGCGTAGATTGTATATTCATCAGCAACCAAACTGGCCCCAAATGGAGTGGCGGCAAGATGAACTGGCTGGCCGGCTGGCGGAAGTGCACCGTCGGCAAGGCTGGCTGCTAGGCAGGATGGAGTCCCTCGGTTTCGACCTCCGGCAGGAAGCGATGCTGGATACACTGACCGGGGATGTGGTGAAAAGCAGCGAGATTGAGGGCGAAATCCTAGACAGAAGGGAGGTTCGCGCTTCCATCGCCTGGCGGTTGGGGTTGGATATAGGCGGTCTTCCTTCAGCCGACCGAAACGTCGAAGGCATCGTCGAGCTGATGTTGGACGCAACGCAGAATTACACCCAGCCCCTCACCGATGAGCGGCTGTTCGGCTGGCACTCCGCCTTGTTCCCCACCAGGCGGAGCCTAGGACGCAAGATTACGGTGGACGGCTGGCGCGATGACAGTATGGGGAAAATGCAGGTGGTATCTGGTCCAATCGGGAAGGAACAAGTCCATTTCGAAGCGCCGGATGCTCAGAGACTCGACCGGGAAATGCGCTATTTCCTACACTGGTTCAACGGGCCATCCGATACCGACGGGGTTCTAAAGGCCGGGTTATCCCATCTGTGGTTCGTCAGCATTCACCCTTTCGAAGACGGCAATGGACGCATCGCGCGGGCTATAGCGGATATGGCCCTAGCCCGCTCCGACGGCAACTCGCAACGTTTTTACAGTATGTCATCCCAAATCCGCAGAGAGCGCAGAACCTACTACGACATTCTAGAGCAGACTCAAAAGGAAACAACAGATATAACCGGATGGATGGTCTGGTTCTTGGATTGCCTAGTCCGCGCCATAGAAAATGTTGGCGTGGCCCTTGATGCGACACTATCCAAGGCGAGATTTTGGGAGCGAATCGCTGGAGTTCCTATCAACGAGCGGCAAAGCAAAGTAATTAAACTGTTGCTGGGCGACTTTGAGGGCAAGCTCACCACAACAAAATGGGCGAAGCTAAACAAATGCTCCCACGACACAGCTCTGAGAGACATCGCCGCCTTAGTTGATCGAGGTATCCTGACGCGCAGCGACGAAAGCGGGAGGAGCACCAATTACCGATTATGCAATGACCGCTAGACTGCTGTGCTATCATAGTTTTCGCTTATTTGCGCCCGTTTGCGCCGTTGGAGGGCCGGTTTGGAGGTTTTGCTCAGTTCGCCCCGAGGGTTCTGCGCCGGGGTAGTGCGAGCCATCGACGTGGTTGACGTTTGCCTGCGCCGTTACGGCCCGCCGGTTTATGTCAAGCATCAAATTGTCCACAACCCCTACGTGGTTAACGATCTAGAGAGCCGGGGCGCTATCACCGTGGAAGAAGTGGAAGAAGTGCCCGAGGGTTCACTAGTGGTGTTCTCGGCCCACGGCTCGCCGCCGGAGGACTTCGAGAAAGCCCGAGCACGCAACCTTCGCGTTATAGACGCAGTCTGCCCCCTGGTCACCCGCGTCCACAACGAGGCCAAAAAATACAGCCGCGAGGGCCGCCGCGTCCTCCTGGTAGGACACCGGGGGCATCAGGAAGTGCGCGGCACTATGGGCCAAGTTGAGATGACCCTCATCGACGACAACGCCCCCGAAGAGCTGCCCAACTGGGGCGATGCCGAGGGAATCGCCATTCTCACCCAGACCACTCTTTCCGTTCAGGACACCGCTAAGGCTATTTCCACCATCCGGGAACGGTTCCCCCAGGCTCTGGTTCGCAACGACATCTGCTACGCCACCACCAACCGGCAGGATGCCGTGACCAAGATGGCGAGCACCGTGGACCTGGTTCTGGTTATCGGAGCGCAGAACAGTTCTAACTGCAACCGTCTCCGCGAGGTGGCCGCCGCCGAGGGCGTGCCGGCCTTCCTGATAAACGGCCCGGAAGAGATTGACCCCGAGTGGCTGCACGACAAGGAAAAAGTTGGTATTACTTCGGGAGCGTCCACTCCCGAAGTGCTGGTGGAAAGCGTCATCGCCGCCCTAGCTCCGGACCGCGTCACCATGCTCAGCGGCGTCGAGGAAGACGTTTCCTTTACCATGCCCCGGGAACTGCGCTAGTCATGGCCCGGCCCCACCGGGCGAACCGGCTAACCCCCTAATGCCCACCGGCGGCCAGCCTGACGCCGCACCCGGCCCCGGAAAGGAATCCGAAGCTGCTGCCCGGTTTGATTCATTGCGGCGGCAGGTGCTGTCCCTGCCGGTTCTGGTTTCCTTCCTGGTGGCCGGCGGTTTCCTGCTGTTCATAGTCACCCGGTTCGACATTGACCTGGGCATCACCTGGGAACAAGTCCGCGGAGCCAACCCCTGGCTTCTGGCCGCCGCCTTTGCCGTCCACTACACCACCTTCCTGTTTCGAGGCGCTCGCTGGCGGTTGTTGCTGGCCCACTCTGCCGAGACCTCGGGCGAGTCTGAGCCTATACCCGGCGTCGTGTTTTGTAGCCGGGCAGTGTTGCTGGGCTGGTTCATCAACTCCATCGGCTGGTTGAGGCTTGGCGACGCTTATCGGGCCTACCTGTACCGCGAAGAACATAACGCGGCCTTTTCCGGCGCCATCGGAACGGTGCTGGCCGAGCGGGTTCTGGACGTAGTTCTGGTAGCGTTGATGCTTCTGGCCGCAGCCCCGTTCCTGATAGGCCATTCGGGCGGCGGAGCGGCCTGGTCCCTGGTCACCCTTATCGCCGTCCTGCTGGTGCTGTTGCTGGTGGCCTTTCTGGGCCTGTTGCTGCGGCTGCGAACCCTGTTGCTCCGGTGGCTTCCGGGATGGCTGGCTTCGAGATACGAACGCTTTCTCCATGGCGCCACAGGCGTCCGCTACAAGCTGCCCCAGACCACGATGCTGGGCCTGCTGGGATGGCTGGCCGAGATGGGGCGGATGTACCTGGTTGCCATAGCGTTGGGGTTCGACCTAAGCGTAGCAATGGTCATATTCCTGACCTTGGCCAACTCGCTCCTGTCGCTGGTTCCCACCCCCGGCGGCATCGGCGCGGTGGAGTCCGGGGTGGCCGGGCTGGCCATCCGCATCGCCGCGTTGGGGAAGGAAGCGGCCACCGCCCTGGTGCTGGTGGATCGTTTCATCACCTACATCAGCGTAATTATCTTGGGCGCGGTCATATTTGCTGTCCGGCCCGCCTTTCGCCGCCGTCGGCCCGCGCCGTCAGACCCGCTCCAGGGCACGCCCTCCCCCTGACATTATCCCCAGCGAAGGGGAATTTTGCGGGGAAATATATGCTCTACACTGCCAGCTTTTATGATCCGAGCCACTGGATAGGCGAGCGTTACCGCATATCGCGGGGGCACCCGAGGGGCCGCAAGACGGACTGGCAGGTACAGCCGGCCCTGTACCCATCCCGCGTCCTGTTAACTGACTACCAGCAAGGCCATATCAGCTTTTCCGGCCTCGATGTCCGCTACCGGCAGGAGCTGGACGAGACCTATGAGCAGGATGCCGAGTTTCGCGCCTTCCTAGAGGTTCTGTCGGCCGGGGGTGATTTCACGCTGCTCTGTTTCGAGCCGGCAGGCCAGCCCTGCCACCGCCGTTGCGCCGCCGCCTGGCTACTGGAGCGCATTCCCGGCCTGGCCTTGGGGCGGCTACGGTGAAAAAAGTTGTTTATGCAACGACATAGGTGAGTACAGGCTTCCCCCCTCCATCATCCCCGCCGCCCTCGTCATTCCCGTCATTCCCGCGTCATCCCCACCGCCCTCGTCATTCCCGTCATTCCCGCGAAAGCGGGAATCCAGAGGCTCCGGCAGATACGGCCTTTCCTAGCACGCCAGGGTATAGATTCCCGCTTTCGCGGGAATGACGGAGGGCAAGGCGGCGGGGGACGGAGGGCAAGGCGGGAATGACGAGGATGACAGGGCGGCGGGGGACGGAGGGCAAGGCGGGAATGACGAGGGCAAGGCGGCGGGGGACGGCGGGGAGACGGGAATGACGAGGATGACAAGGCGGCGGGGGACGGCGGGGAGACGGGAGGGACAGGGAATGAGGGAATCCTACAAGGGCGAGAGCCATCTGCGTCAAGAATACCCAACCGCCCGCTTCTACCACTCATTTCCGACGGGCCGCTCCATCAGCTCGACGGCGGCTTCCTGAGGAGCCAAGCCCTCGTACAATATACGGTAGGTAGTCTGGGCTATGGGCATTTCCACGTTCAGCCGGGCGGCTATCGTCAGGGCGGCTTCGGTAGCGTTGACTCCTTCCGCCACATTGTCCATGGAAGCCCGTATCTCTGGCCAAGAACGGCCATGCGCCAACTGCTCGCCCACGTAACGATTGCGGCTGAGGCGGCTGGCGCAGGTGGCGATAACATCCCCCACTCCGGCCAGCCCGGCGAAGGTCAGCGGCAAGGCCCCGGCGGCTATCCCCAAGCGAGTAATCTCGGCCAGCCCGCGGGTAACGAACGCTGCCTTGGCATTGTCGCCGATTTCCAGCCCGTCGCAGATGCCCGCGCCCAAAGCCACGATGTTCTTCAACGCGCCTCCCAGCTCTACACCAGTCAAGTCCCCGCTGGTGTAGACCCGGAAACGGCCCGAATGCAATGTCGCCTGCGCCCGCTCCGCCGATTCTAATGCAGCCCCGGCTACCACCGAGGACGCGAGCCGCCCCTGCACGATTTCCTTGGCCAGGTTGGGGCCGGAGAGGGCGCAGATGCCGGAATGCAGACTCGGCGGCAGTTCTTCGGTCAGGGCCTCACTCATCCGCAAGGCGGTGGGCAGTTCCAGCCCTTTGGACGCGCTGACCACCACGGCATCCGGCCCCAGATGCGGGGCGATGCGTCGCGCATTCTCCCGCATACGGTGCGACGGCACGGCCACCACCGCCAGACTCGCCCCGTTCAGCGCCTCCGACTCCTCCGCCGACACCCGCAGAAGGGACGGGAAGGCTGCGCCCGGCAGAAAGCGGGAGTTTTCCCGGGCGGCTTCTAGCCTGTCGCACTCGTCCTGGTCGCGGGTAAGCAGCGTGACCGGGCGGCCCTCTCCGGCCACCACCAGGGCCAGCGTGGTGCCCCAGGTCGTCGCGCCGACCACCACCGTTTTCTCAGACAAGAAAGGACCTCGCGCAATCAGCCGGCGATTAGCAAAGGCGTTAGGGGTTCAGCGGTGGGGAGCAGCGGACTACTCCACCGGAGTAGCCGGCGCCCCTATCCTGCGTTCGTTGCCGTTAATGAGACGCTGAATGTTGTCGCGATGTTGCCAGATTATCATCGCTGCCGCAATCCCGGCAAAGGCCATATAGGTCTGGGAGTACCAGCCGGCCAGGGCCACCAAGCCGATGAGCGAGCCGGCCCCGGCCAGGACTCCGATTAGAGAACCCAACGAAATATACCGGCTCCCCAAGGCTGTCACCAGAAAAGTCACCGTAGCCACCGCCGCCGGCACGGGCGTCATCATCGAAAGCCCGCCCAGCGCGGTCAGAATACCCCGGCCTCCCCGGAATCCCAGGAACACCGGCCAGTTATGGCCCACCAGCGCGGCCAGGCCCGCCGCCACCTCCGCGCCGCTGGCGCCGGTTGTTTCCTTGGCCATTATCACCGCCAGCACGCCTTTGCCTACGTCCAGCGCGAACACCACCGCCGCCATCTTGCCGCCCCCGGTGCGCAGCACGTTGGACATCCCAGTGCGTCCGCTTCCGTGTTCTCGCACATCCGTCCCCAGCCGCCAGCGCAGCAACATATACCCCCAAGAAAGGGATCCCAGCAAGTAAGACAGCGCAATCACTACGACATACTGTAACGCTGTCGCCTGTCCCGGAAGATACAGGACGGCAAAGGCAATTGCCGCCGCCAGGATGGGAACGGCAGAAAGCTGTATCATCAGCGCGCCGGGAAGCTGTTTCATTCTCGTCGGAATACCAGTCGAAGATGGGTGCGGTCGAATCCAAAGGCGTCGCGGATCCGGTTCTCCAAGTAGCGCTTGTAGGTGTAGTGTATCAGTCGCGGGTCGTTGACCGTAAACAGAAACGTGGGTGGATTAATGCCGACTTGACGCACCCGGTTAATGCGCGCACGCACGCCCCTGTTCCGCTTCACCATCGGCGGGCTGTGCTCGGCCATAGCGTCGGCCAGCATGAACTGAAGTTCGCGGTTGGCCACCAGCCTCCGCCGTTCGTCCCAAAGCTCCATCGCCGTGTCCATCAGCCCGCCGATGCCCTGCCGGAGCAAGGCCGACGTAAAGCAAACCGGGACATATGCCATGAAGTGCAGCCGCTCGCGCATCAATGCTTCCGCCTCGGCGCGGGCGTAGCGGCCCTGCTCTTCTCGCAAGTCCCACTTGTTGACCACCAGGATGACGCCCCGGCCCATCTCCCAAGCCAGCCCGGCGATATGCGTGTCCTGCGCCGTCGCCAGTTCCGAAGCGTCTACGACTATCAGGGCTATGTCGCAACGGTCAACGGCTCCCACGGCCCGGATAACGCTGTACTTCTCGATGCCTCGCTCCACCTGCCCGCGCCGGCGCATACCGGCAGTGTCCACAATCACCGCCTCGCGACCCCGGTAGGAAAACTGCGTATCCAGCGCGTCTCGCGTAGTCCCGGCTATGGGACTCACGATAGAGCGTTCCTGCCCCAATATGGCATTCAGCAGGGCCGACTTGCCTACGTTGGTCCGTCCTACGATGGACAGGTTCAGTTCGGCCTGGAGCGGCACATCCTCCAGCGACTCCGGGAATTCTTCGAGACCCTCGGACTCTTCTTCGTCCTCGAAGAAGGGGGCCGAAGTTGGCGTGGAACCGGGCAGGCAGTCCATCACCCGTTCCATCAGTTCGTATACGCCATAATTGTGGAAGGCGCTAACGGGAGTTGGCCCTCCCATTCCCAGCGCATAGAACTCCGGGGTGTTCAGCTCGCGCTGGTCGTTATCCACCTTGTTGACCGCGAGAATCACCGGCTTATCGGTAGATCGCAGGCGCTGCGCGGCAACCGCGTCAGCGGGCGTCACCCCGTCAGTGACGTCGGTCATCAATATGATGACGTCTGCGTCGTTCATCGCCATCTCCGCCTGCTCCTGCACCCTAGAGCGAATCTCGCCCTCCGGGGCAGATTCCAGCCCGCCGGTGTCCAGCAGTATAAAGCGGCGGCCTTCCCAGTCGGTATCAGCCATCAGCCGGTCGCGGGTTGTCCCTGCAATGTCCGACACGATGGCGTGTCTCCAACCGACAATGCGGTTGAAGAGCGACGATTTGCCCACATTGGGGCGGCCAACAATAGCGATGATAGGTAAGGGCATTATGGCGCTATCTCTGCTTTGTCCTCATCTCCCTGTCACCGGAATCCATAGGGAGACGGGAACGAGATTGACCCTGATTAAACTGTGCGCTTCCAGCCTTTTCAGGAATAATTTACGGGGCTGAAACCGTTACTCGCCGGTCAGCAGGAACTCCATGACGGCCTTCTGGGCGTGCAGCCGGTTGTGGGCTTGAGGATAGGCCACCGACTGCGGGTGTTCCAGCATCCCGGGTGGCACCTCCTCGCCATAGTGGGCCGGCATATCGTGCATAAACAGCGCTCCGGGGCGGGCCTGAGCCATCAGCGCCGGGTCCACTGTATATCCGGCAAACTCTTGCTGCCGCTGGGCCGCCTCATCCTCCTGCCCCATGCTGGCCCATACGTCGGTATACACCACGTCGGCAGGGGCCACAGCTTCCGTTGGCGAGCGCATGGCATTCACCGCGCCGGAGCCTCGCCTTGCGGCGGCGGCTACCGACTCGGCGTCCAGCTCGTATCCGGCAGGAGAGGCGCAATTGAAGTTCATTCCCACCGCCGGCAACGCCAGACACAGGCTGCGGGCCACGTTGTTGCCGTCGCCAACGTAGGCCAGCGTCAGACCCTCGAGGGCACCCTTGTATTCATAGACGGTGAGCAGGTCGGCCATAATCTGGCAAGGGTGTTCCCAGTCCGACAAAGCGTTGATAACCGGCACCGAGGCATATTCGGCCAGCTCCCGCAGGTCTTCGTGGCGGAAAACCCGGGCCACGATGCAGTCCACATAACCCGAAAGCACTCGCGCCACGTCCGAGACTGGCTCGCGTTTCCCCAAGCCAACCTCATCGCCGCCCATATACATCGAAAACCCGCCGAGCTGAGCCACGCCCACCTGGAAGCTCACCTTCGTCCGCAACGAAGGCTTCTCGAACAGCAACGCCACCGTTTTGCCGGCCAGCGGCGCGCGCCCGGCTTCGGCCTTCCCTTCGGCGGCCCGCTCAATCAGCCTCCGGGTTTCCAACGGAGATAAGTCGGTCACGGAAAGGAAATCTCGTTTCTTTGACATAACATCCGCCTATTGTCAGATGTTAACCGAATAACATTCTTCATTCAAGCAAGCTCTGGGCCTTCCAATCAGGACAATCGCCCTTCAATTGTAAGTCCGCTGCCAGCCCGTCATTCCCGGGAAAGAGCGGGTGAGAATGGGGGACGCCCCCCCATCGCCCCCATTGAAAATACCCGAGTCCGGTTGACCGGCATCGCGGCCCTTTATTAACATAGGAAACGCTTTTCCGTTGCATTTTCCAGAGGACTATGGAAATTTATTGTCAGGTAAGGCTGATCATGCAGGCGATGGAGAGCAGAATACCCGAGACTACACCTACAACTTATGACGTCCCAGAGTTTCGAGAGCTGTCTTACCCGGCTCATCGGGCCGAATTGCGGGCGCTCCGTCTGCACCTCCTGACCCTACAGGAGACGATAGTAGTCGAAGGCAAGCGGGTCGCCATAGTTCTTGAAGGGCGCGACGCCGCTGGCAAAGGCAAACTCTCCTCCGGCATCACCCATTACCTCAACCCCAAGTTCTCCAGGATTGTCCACCAAGGCACCCCCACTCCCCAAGCAATGCGCAACTGGCTGGGGCGCCATTACAAGGTGATGCCCGCAGCGGGGGAAATCGTCGTCTTTGACCGCTCTTGGTATTCCCGCGCCATGATACAGCCCACTATGGGCTACTGCACTATGCGCCAGTACCACTACTTTATGAACAAGATCAATGACTGGGAAAAGGGCCTAACGGAGGAAGGCATTAACCTCATCAAAATCTACCTCTCCGTGTCCCAGGCAACCCAGGACCTCCGATTCAAGCTCCGCAGCGTCAGCGACCTCCAATACTGGAAATACTCCGCCAATGACCGCAAGGCAGCCGAACGCTGGAATTTACTCACTTATTTCAAGGAGAGGATGTTCGCGGTTACTTCCACTGATTACGCGCCGTGGACTATAATCGACTCTGATAATAAACAGCAGGCCTTGCTGAACGCCCTTCATTGCATACTGCAACGGTTTGGCTATGAAGAAAGCGGGCTAATCCACCCCTCGCTTCGGGATGAAGCCATCGAAAACACCGAGTATCTCGATCTTATGGTGGACGGCGTATTATTCAGCGGAATGAACCGGGAGCAGGCAGCGATTTTGGAGCGGATTCGCATACATGAATAAAGATGATCTCCCACAGATGTCCGCCGCCGGGGGGCTGGTTCTTTCCGGCGGCCACGCCCTGTTGATTCGCAAGCATCATTTGTGGGACCTTCCTAAAGGCAAGCTGAAAGGGGACGAAACGCCGGAATACTGCGCAGTGCGGGAAATCGCCGAAGAGACGGGGTTGAATCCCACCCTTCTCTCTATTCGGGCTACCCTCTGCCAATCCAGCTACATTTCCTGGTATTCCTTCGGTCCGGTTAACAAGACGGTAGACTGGTTCCTCTTGGACTACACTGGAAATCTTACCGACACCCTGACCCCCGAGCTGTCGGAGGATATTGACCTGTGTCAGTGGGTAGCCGAAGACGCGTTGCTAGGCAAAGCCGGCGCCGCCCGCCAGTATCTAGCGCCGGTGTGGTTCGCCATCGAGCGGGCGCTGAATCCCTCTGCCGCCGGGTAGACCATCATTAGCCCAGCCCACTCCGTCTCCGTTGGCCGCCCTCCATAGCCCTCGTCATTCCCGCAGAACTCCCACGTCATTCCCGAGAATGCGGGAATCCCCAGGCGCACGCAGGTACAATTCCCACATAGCAATGTATGGATTCCCGCTTTCGCGGGAATGACGGGAGGAGACAGCGGGAATGACGGGAGGGGGCAGCGGGAGGGGCGGGAGGGGGCAGCGGGAATGGCGGGAGGGGCAGCCCAATGCTAGGGATTGCAGCCCGATGCCGCGGCGTATTGGCAATCCCTTAACGCCGCGTTTCTCCCCTTGCCTACCGCTCATCTGTTATTATTGGTGCATCGGCATCCGATGGTTGTTTCCCCACCTAGACGAAAGCGAGGATGAGTCATGCCAGGCGCAGACTTGAAGGCCGGACTAAAGGGCCGGATGGAAACGGTGGTAAGCGAGGCCAATGTCGCCCCCCATGTTCCCAAGTTCAGCACGCCTTCCATGATTCAGCTAATGGAACAGGCTTCCATGGACAGCGTTGCTGGTCATCTATCCGACGGCGAGACTACTGTGGGGTTCGAGGTGAACGTACGCCATCTAGCTCCCGCCGACATAGGCGACACCATCCACGCCTCCGCCGAACTGACCGAGGTAGACCGCAACCGGCTAACCTTCCGCGTCGAAGCCTACCACGGTGAGCGCAAAATCGGCGAAGGCACCCACCGCCGGGCCATCATTCAGACTCCGGCCTAAGCAGAAACGCGGGGCGGGCAATGGCATCCCCCCCAGTCATTGCCCGCCAACGCTGCCCTCCCTCGCCTTTCCCCGAAGCTTGTCCCCGTGAAAACGGGGAACGGGAATCCACGTATTTAGACCGAAAACGGGCTAGGCGGAGCGTTAAATGACCGGGGATTGCGGCCGGATTTGCCCGGCTTGCCAAATTTCCTTCTCTGAGCCTGCCGAAGGGCCGAGCGTGTGCTAAAATCCGCCCTATCATACCTTTGTCCGGAGCGGCAATTATGGCCAACATGGAGCATGTGCAAATGGTACGACGGGGCAGGGATGTGGTGGCCCGCTGGCGGGAAGCCAACCCCAACGAGCTGCTAGACCTGAACGCAGCCTATATGAGCTACGTTCGCGCCCCCCAGGTCAACATCAGCGGCGCGGAACTGCGGAACGCCGACCTCATGGGCGCGGTGTTGCGGCGCGCTAACCTTTCCGGTTGCTTCCTCAACCCTTGCCACCTTTACCACGCCGACCTGCGCGAAGCAGACCTCAGCAACGCGCTGTTCAACGGCTCCAATATGCGCGGCGCAGACCTGCGCGGCGCTAACCTCACCGGCGCCGACCTGGACCGCGCCATCCTCTCCGACGCCAACCTTTCCGGCGCCAATCTAACCAACGCCAATCTCCAGCGCACTAGCCTCATCGGAGCCAATCTTTCGGGAGCAAACCTCAACGGAGCCAGCTTCGCCGGCGCGTCTCTGGTTCGCTCTAACCTCTCCAACGCCGATCTAACCGGCACTGACCTGTTCCAGACCCAGATCTGGGCCTGCAATCTCTCCGGCGCAAACCTGGCTGCCGTCGCCCTCGGATACACCGTGTTTCAAGATTGCGACCTGCGGGGCGCCGTCGGTATGGAACAGGCTCGCCACGATGCGCCCAGCACCATCGGCATGGACACCCTCTACCGTTCCGCTGGACAGATTCCTCCCGATTTCCTTTCCGGTGCAGGGATTCCCGCTTCGGCGGCTTCCCTGCAGCAATCCGTGGCAGCGGAAGAGCATATACTGACCGAGTGCTACATTGCCTGCCGGGACGATGACGAAGAGTTCGCCCGGCAACTCAGCGCCGGCCTCAACGCCCAGGGCGTCAGATGCTGGGTATTCTCCGAGCGCGTCCGAGGCAGCGCGCTAGTGTCGCGCCTCAGCTCCTCGGACCAGGAAGAGATTGAACGCTGGCTGCGCGACTATGACAAGCTGATAGTTGTAGCTTCCTCTCGCGCTCTCGACACGGAAACTATTCTGAACGACATTACTGCGGCCCGCGACAAGCAACAGACCGCCGATCGCTGGCTGCTCTATTTCGTCGCCCCCGACAATGGGCTGATGCGCCCCGGCAGCCGGGCAGCCCGCACCATGGCCGCCGAGAACGTCATCTTCGACCTTCGCCCCGACGATTCCGCCACTTACGAGGCGGAACTGTCCAAGCTGGCCGACGCCCTCCGCCAGAACCAGCCCGCCAGTGCCGGAGTACCTGTGGTGGACTTCCAGCTCTAGCCGACTGTTCTGGTACAGATGCAAAACGAGACGAATGGATCCATTCGTCTCGTTTTTCTCTTAATGAGCTCGCCGTTTGCGAATGAGATTCACAGGGTCTATGGGGCCGAACAGCCTCTAGTAGGCATCCTCAAGTTTGGGAGAGTCAAATCCATTCCGCTCTAGGTTTCGCGCCAAATCATCGGATGAAATTTCCCCAGCCTTGTTGAACCAAAATAACTTTAGTGTCGTCCGCATTGTCTATGAATACAGTAGACTGACCGCTGTTGTAATGCTCGCACAATCCAATTTCCTCGAGCAAGGTGCAGACCTCAAGACTAGTGAGGCTAGACGGCAACGGCAAGCGGCACATTTATTTCACGTCGCGTCAGACGTATTCCCTCGTTGGACGCAGCTTCCACCGTGCTAAATAGATACTTCACTTGGTGAGCATCCAAGAATTTCCGCAGCTTCTCGTCGTCTCCCCTGAAACTGTTCAGTAAGGCAGAGATGGCGTCATCAACGGCTTCTTCTCCACCCTTTTCAGTTTCCGAGTAGACAGTGAATCCGAATTCCTGGACGTAGAAAGCCCACCTGTCCTCCCGTTTTTCTGTGAGGACAGACACATCCATCGTTAGCGTAGAAGTTTATTGCATAATCCTCTACCATGATTCCAGCTCATTAGGGTGATGCTACCATCATAATACTAAGAGTAAGGGCGGGCTTGAGTGGCCCGCCCTGATTTTTCAGCCGACGCAGGTTTAGCGGCTAAGGAAGTCGAACTGCTCGAACTGGCCGTGGACGATGGGGTCCGGGTCAAGACCCAGCCAGCGGGCGAGGATGGTGGAGTAGGTAGACCGAAAGTCGGTGGTGTAAGCCATATCGCCCTCGGACAAGTCAGCCTCTCGCAACGAAGGATACCGCCCAAAGAGTCCGCCCTGCACCGAGCCGCCGAACACGAAGGCCACTCCTCCAGAGCCGTGGTCGCAACCCGTGCCGTTGTCCCGCACACGCCGCCCAAACTCGGACCACACCAGCACCAAGGTGTCTTCCCACAGACCTTGCTCTTTCAGGTCTTCGGTGAAGTCGGCGATAGCCGTGGAGGCGTCCTGCCACAGCTTGCCGTGGGAGCGCAGTTCGTCGCTATGAGTGTCGAAGCTGCCGTGCTGGGCATACAAGATGCGGGTACCCAAGCCGGCGCTCATCACCTGCGCCGCATTCCTGAGGCTCTGAGATATCGGCGTATCGGCATACTCCACGCTGGAAGAATAACGCTCCGGCGCAGTACGAAGGATATCCGCGCCCAACAGCGCCTGCGAGCCGTTCTCGCTCAAAGCCTGCGCGACTATATCTCTGCCGCCGGACGGGCCATACATCCGGCCCAGAGTGTCCAGGGCGTGATAACGCACGTTCTCGTCATCGATGTCCGGGAGCAGGCCATAAGTTTCCAGGTTACCCACGGAGGCTACTGGCACGCCCTTCCCCACCAACGCCCGCGGCAGTCCACGCCCGAAGTTTACGCCGGTCAAGACGTTTTCGCCTTTTGCGTCCAGGTCCCGTATGGCCGCGCCCAGCCAGCCCTCGGTGCCGATGGTATCCGGTTCAGCCGTATACCAGATGTCCCGCGAGCGGAAGTGGGAGCGGTTGGGCTGTGGATAGCCGATGCCATTGATGATAGCCAAGTTTCCGGCGTCCCACAGGTCTTTGACCGCTGGCATATTGGGGTTGAAACCGTAATCGCCGTTAATGGGCAGCACGTCCTGTTGCGCGATGCCGATACCGGGCCGGTAGTCGTAGTAGAGGCCGTTACTGAAAGGAACTATAGTGTTCAGAGCGTCGTTGCCGCCGTTAAGTTCGATTACAACTAACGCCCTCTCTTTCTTTGTGGATACCATTGCATTGCTCCTGCCGGATTGTCTTTGTTGCGGTCCAAGTCCTTGAAGTATTGCCTTGCCCGATTTCCCTTGCCACTCCCAAGCCCTTCGCAGGAACGACGATGAATACGAGAATAACGCGGGCGGGGAACCTAATCGACCCTCTTGTAAATTTGCAGCCGGTGCCTGTTGGTCTCCGTAACATACAGCCGGCCCTGGCTGTCCAGTTTTACCGAAACCGGACACCAGAAATACTTTTCGATGTGCGACGATTCTTCATGGGGATCGTCAATGAAGTAGTCTATTCCCATCTCCAAGTCGGCGGTGGCGCGGGCGGCGGCCTCCTCTCGGTTGATGCTGAGGAAGTTGGCGGCCCACTCAGAGATTGTAGCCTCACCACGGAGGAGTTGCACGAAGTTGCCCTCGGTGTCCAGCGCCTGCACCCGCTCGTTGCCCCAGTCCGCAACATAGATATACCCTTCTCTGTCCACGGCCACCGACGCCGGGCGGGTAAACTGGCCGTCGCCGCGCCCCGAACAGCCGAAGACTGCCAGAAACTCGCCGTCCGAGGAATACTTCTTGACGGCGTCGTTACCGAAGTCAGCCACATACACGTTATCCTGCGCATCGCAGGCCAATCCCCAAGGCAGGCTGACGCCCGGCGCTCCCTCGCCGCTGATAGAAAGAAGAAAGCGGCCTTCCGCAGTGAATTTCTGCACCCGGTTGTTATAAGTGTCGGCTACGTAGATGTTATCTTTGCTGTCGAAAGCTAAACCCGAAGGGGTGTCCAGCTCCCCTTCTCCGGAGCCGGAACGCCCCCAATGGAACAGATAGTTGCCGTCGGCGTCATAGGCGGTGATTCGGTTCAGCTTTTCATCGCTGATGAAGAACCGGCCTTGGCTATCGACGGCTCCGCAAGCAGGCCAGATGAACCTGCCGCCTTCCTCGCCATAGCCCCCGAAATTGCCGTAGTAGCCGCTTTCGGCGTCACACAGGGTAACGCGGATGCCTCGGGTGGTTTCTTCCTTGCTTCGGCTGATGACATAGAGGCGGTCATCCTTGCCTACCGCGGTGTCCACCGGGTAGTAGAATCCCTTGCCCTCCATAACCGTCATACCCATGGTGTGGGAGTATTCCAGTCGTTTGGTTATCTGCGTTGGGGTCATAGCCGCACCTCGGCGTTAATTTGATGACTCGCTCAGAAATCCGGTTCCCAGATAGGGGTCAGTTCCAGCGTGAAGCCCGGCAGCTCCGGCTCGCCGGATAGAGATTCAGGCCGCTCCAATACTTCCACCTTCGCGCCGGAACGGTAAACGTACACCCGGCGGCGGCTGTCCAGCGGGTCTATCAGCCAGCCCAGCCGGGCTCCGTTGGCGATGTACTCTTCCATCTTGCATTGCAACCCGGTTAGCGGGTCAGAGCTTGAGCGCAGTTCGATTACGAAGTCGGGACAAAGGGGCGCGAATTTACGCTTTTCCTCATCGGTTAACTCCGCCAAGCGCGTCTTGAGTATCCACGATGCATCCGGAGCTCGCACCGCCCCGCTGGGCAGCGTGAATCCGGCATTAGGGCCAAAGGCCACGCCTTTACCGTCGCTCCTAGCCCATATCATCAAATCGGTAACTATGTTTGATTCCTGGTTTCCGGAGGTAATGTTTACAGGGGGCAAAATTTCCAAATCCCCGTCGGCGTTGCGCTCCAGGCGCAGAGCGTCGTTCAGCGAGCTTAACTCGGCCAGTAGCTCGTCAGTAAGCGGCGCGACGGAACCCAGCCGCAGCGCGATGGGGCCGTAAGGCTCCGGTGTCGCCTGCGGTCTATCCTGTCGCGGTTTGGCAGTTTGCGTAGTCACGGAGAAAAGCCCCCTGCCAGAAGGGTTGAGGTAAGGCTTAACCCCAACCCTATCCCGATGGGAGATGGAGTTGCCGAAATTTCTGGAAGCGGCCTACGAACGCTGGAATTCCTGGGTTGCCGCCACCATCTGCAACACGTCGGCGATGGGCTGTCGGCCAGACTTGGCGCCTTGCCCGGATTTCTGAGACATCTCATGCGCCGTGAAGTTCACCAGCGTCCGGCGGGTACTCTCGTCCACCTCCAGAGCGCCGACTTCCTCCAGACAGGCGTCCACCAGCAACTCGGGCGATGTGGACTCGCTGAGTTGGTCGCTGATGCGGCCAATCATCGCCTGGATGCCCGGCTTGTCGGTATCGCCAATCTGCTGGCTGGCGAAATTGATACGCTCCACCAGCGTGCCGCTGTCCAGCCAGTCGATGCCTTGATGCCAGCCCTCGACGCTGGGCGGGTTATTGAGAATCTGCCCCATATAGGAAGCCTGGTTGTACCGCTCCAGAATTTCGTAGCGGGGCCGGTCGAACTCGCCGGTCAGCCGCAGCACGCCAGCCACCAGCTCCACTGGGCTTTTCACCTTGGTATAGCGCACGCCGTCGGCTTTAAAGAAGTCCGAGTTGAACAGCGTCCGCAGCATCGCGCCGATGTTATAACCGCTGTCGAAGTAAGCCTGCGCCAGCCTTTCGATGGCCTGCGGGTCCCGCGGCGGGGTATACGGCCATTCGGGAACCGGCGGCTCATCGGCTACGAAGAAGCTGTACAGATGACGCGAGATGAACCGGGCCGTCGCCGGCTGCTTGCAGATTATGTCCACGATGTCTTCGCCGTTCCAGGGGCCGGTTTCGCCCAGGAAGGTCTTTTCGCCGTCGTCATGGTCTTCAGGCTGGAACTCAAAGTGCCAGGAGATGCGGCCATAGGGCCAGTCGGAATCCCGCTGGGAGCGCAGCTCCATGTACTGGCGGTTGGCAATGGTCCAGCCGGTGAAAGCGCGGGCGCACTCTTTGATGTCTTCTTCGGTGTAGTTGCCCACGCCCATGGAGAACAACTCCAGCAACTCCCGCCCGTAGTTCTCGTTGATAGCGTCTTTGTGATTATCTTGGTTGTCCAGCCAAATAATCATGGCCGGGTCTCTGGATAGCTCCGCTAGCAAGGTGCGGAAGCTGCCCGTGGCGTATCGGCGGAACATCCGCGTCTGGTCGGACAGCGCCTTACCGTGGATCACTTTGTTGTATCCGGTGGCGAATATACCATGCCAGAACAGAGTCATCTTTTCCTGCAAGGGCGCAGTGGTGGTCGCCATGCGGTACAGCCAGTTTTCGCCGGGGGCCAAGGGGCCCATCATACCCGACAGTTCGGGGTGAAAGCGCCGTACCAGATAATCGCTAATGCGCCGCTCATCTCTGGGAGCCAGCAATTCATCAACGGTGGCCTCGTAGCCCTTGGCCGCATAAGAAGCCAACTCGCCTCGAGTGGCGCCGAACCCGGCCCGGCGCAACAGATGGGCAATCAATTCAACGTCAACGGTAGTTTCAGGCATACATTCCTCTCCCGTAGGGCAATGCTGAGGGAATGCGGGTATTCTATGGGTTTCAGCGCAGGCGCGTCAATTGAAGAGAGGGGCGGCAGCCAGGCTATCGCCTTTGGGCGGCTTAATACCCACCATTCCCTTAACACCCGTCATTCCTGCGTAAGCGGGAATCCATGAACCCAATCCGGCGGCATCGTTCCAAAATCAGGTATCCTAAACGGGCTGGGTACTTCACTCTGCTGGAACGGCCGGGTTGTATTTCAAAAATGTTGGTTGTTCCGGTACAAATAACAAAGGGGCAGCTACTAAGTAGCTGCCCCTTTGCAGTGCGAGCATGGAGACTAGATGTAGTCTTCTTCCTGCATCATGTCGATGTTGTCGCGGGACTGTTGCAGGCCGCGGGCGACCTCAGCCCGGAGCTCTTCCCACATCTCATCGGTTACCACGCCGCCGTTGTCCATGGCGCGGTCCTTGAAGTTGTCGAAAGCGAACTGCTCGGTGTCGCCGTGAGGCATAGCCGAGAAGAAGTCGCGCTCGAAGACCGGCAGTTCGCCGGGGCCGAAGTAGCCCTTGCCCTCGAGTTCGTAGCCTTCTAGATCGTGGGTGCCCTTGCCCAGAACCTGGCCGGTGGCGGCATAGTGTTCCATTACGGTAGACATGCCGTACTTCTGGATCGGGCAAACCTTCATGCAGACCCCACAGCCCAGATAGCGGGCCATGACGGGGCGGCAGCGCTTGAAGTAGAGCTTGTTCTTCTCAATCCCCCGCCACCAGATCTTGTCGCGCATCAGGGCGCGGCCCGGGCAGCGGTTCACGCAGACCTGGCAGACCTGGCAGAAAGCGTGGATGCCGTAGTCCACCGGCTCATCGTGCTGGACGTTGGCGTCGGTGGTGATGATCATCAGGCGGCAGCGGGAGCCGACATGGGGGGTCAGCAGATAGCCGCAAGCACCCAAGGAGCCGAGGCCGGCAGAGACGAACATCGGAATGTAGGGGCCGGTGTTGTCATTGGGGCTGTGCACCTGCGCCCGGTAGCCCAGACTCTGGACGAACTTCGCCAGTTCCAAACCCGCCGCGCCCTCGGTGCGATAGGTGCTGGAGTGGACAATCTCAGCGTCTATGCTGGGAATAGTCTGAGTCGGCTCGAAGTCCTGTTCGTAGGCCAAGCAGATGGCGTGGGGGAACTTGACCCAGTCCTTCTTGCTCTGGTAGGTGTAGCGGTGGTCATAGGCAGTAATGCCGACTTCGATGTAACCCAGTTCCCGGGCCTTCTGCTTGATGGCCTCGGTTACGTCTTCGCCGGTAGCCTCGCCCGAAGGCTCTTGGTCGCCAGTCAAGCGGGCGGCCAGAATGAGCGGCTGGTTCAGGCGGTCGTGCTCCTTGCGGATCTCGCGCATCTCGACGTGCTGGTCGCGGATAGCGTTAGCCCAGTCGCGGGAGGCCCGCTCGGTGATGTTCATGGTTTCGACAGGATATTCCCGGGCGTACCAGTCAACTTCGCGATTGGTCATGGGGATCCCGGGAACGGTTTCCAACTCTTCGGGAACCTGAATGGTGACGGACTCATCACCCAGATACTTGCCAGGCCGAACGACCTCATGGCCTATCTTTAGCATATCCTCCCTCCAAAATTAGATGACCAGGGCAACGGGGGTTTGCCTTATGCGCCACAATACCCCGGCGCCTTTTGATTGTCAAGCCGTGTTTTAATCAGATTTCCATATCCAGCGTCGGCTCCTGTATCACCGTTTTCGAAGCCGGAGGGCGATTTAAGCGCCCTGTTAGCCGATATGGTTATGGTTTTCCCCATATGATTCTGATATTCGTCACGACCTTCTTTTCTATCCGCCGGTGCGCCGCGCAATCATCGCCGTAGCCAACGGACTGGCCCCGGACCGGACGGTAACGTCTACCAGAGATGGTTGCCCCGAGGCCAGGGCGCGGCCCACGGCGGCGCCGACTTCCCCTGGGTCTTCCACGTGCTCGGCGTAGCCGCCGATGGCATCCACCATCCGGTCGTAACGGATATGCCGCAGGTCGGTGCCTACGGCGCGGCCAAAATAGGCCACCTGAAAGGTCTTGTCTATGCCCCAGGTGGCGTCATTGCCTAGCACCGTGGTGATGGGCAGATTGTGGCGGATACAGGTATCGTATTCCATGGCGTAGAACCCGAAGGCCCCGTCTCCGATGAATACCAGCACCTTGGCCTCCGGGTGGGCCAGCTTCGCCGCCATGCCGTAGGGTATGCCCGCACCCAGATGCGAGAGCGGGCCGAGGCGCATGAACCGCCCCGGTTTTCGCGCCTTGACGTAGGCTCGGCCCCACTGCACATAGTCGCCGCCGTCGAAGATGACGACCGTATCGTCGTCCAAGTGCTCCTCCAGCCCGGTGTACACGTCCAAGGGGTGCATCGGCGATTCCCCGGTGGCCCGCCCCCGCAGCTCTGCATCCCAAGCGTCGCGGTCCTGCCGGAGCTGGCTGACCCAGGCCGATTTGTCGCCCGAGGAGGCCGCAGAAGAGGAAATCGCCGTGGTAATTTGCTCCACCACCGCGCCTAGGTCGCCCTGTATCCCGACGCTCACGCCCCGGTTGCGCCCGATTTCCGCGGGAGACGGGTCTGCCTGAATCAGCTTGGCCTCGCCGGAGAACACCCCGCCGTAGCGGTAGCGGTGATCCAGCCGCTTGCCCAGCAGCAGAACAACGTCGGCTTCCCTGAACCGCCGCGCCGTGGGGTTAAGCGCGCCGTCGGCGTATCCGAAGCACAAAGGATGCTCGTCATCCAACAGCCCCCGCGACTGCTCCACCGTGAATACCGGCGCGCCGGAGGTTTCCGCCAGCTTTTCCAACTGCTCCGGAGCCACCGAGTAGCGGGCCGGGTTCCCGGCGATGATAACCGGGCGCCGCGCCCCGCACAGCAATGCCGCCGCTTCTTCGATGAGCGACGGGTCGCCTTGAGGCCGTCCTGTTGGCCGGTACTCCTGCGGCAGGTATTTAGGCAGGTCTTCCTCACTGATTTCCGCGTCCTGAAGGTCTATAGGAAGTGTCAGATGAACCGGCCCGGGCCGACCGGTGGTGGCGGTGCGAAAGGCCGTCGCCACGTATTCGGGAATGCGCTTCAGATCGTGAATCAGCCACGACCCTTTGGTCACCGGATCGGCCATACTCACCTGGTCAATTTCCTGAAAGGTCACCATGCCCTTCTCCGGCAGTTCCGCGCAGCCAGCCACAAAAACCACGGGGCTCTCCGAGGTGTAAATGGCTGGCAGGGCGGAGACGGCGTTGGAGAAGCCCGGCCCTCCAGTGAATATGCCGCAAGCCGGCCGCCCGGTGATGCGGGCGTATCCGTCGGCCATGTGCAGCGCCGCCCCCTCATGGCGGGTGTCAATGAACTCGATGCCTTCGTCTTCAGCCGCGTCCACCAGCGGCAGTATGGTATCGCCCACGATAGTGAACACCTTTTCGATGCCTTCCTGTTTCAGGCATCGAATGAACAGATGTCCTCCGTTGAGTTTCGGCATGGGTTCCTCCGGGAGATGCAGAAATATAGCGGCTGCCCGACGGGGCTCCAGAGCCGGAGTCAGCTTACTTTATATCGCCGAAACGCGGCAAGTCTGGATAGTCCGGAGGGGCGGGCTATTGTATATGAAATTTCAACCCGGCTACTCCTACGCAAGCAGGAGGCCGAAAGACGAAATTCGCTGACCTTTTGCCCCGGCGATATTCGATTCAGGCCATGGATTCCTGCCCCCGTTTTCCCGAAGGTGACGTTCTTTCTCGGGAATGACGGAAGTAAGGGCGGGAATGATGGGTATAAGCGGTCTATACAGGATTGCCCTAGCCCGGAAGGGGCTTATACGCGGATAGCTTATACAATTACCTGGGAAACCATATATCCATATCCGTTACCTGGGAAACCATATATCCGTCATTGCAGACGGTGGCTAAAATGGGCATTGCAGACGGTGGCATGGGCATTGCAGACGGTGGCTAAAATGGGCGCACCCGGCCGTTACGCAATGGGGGGAGGGTCAGCGCGCAACGCTGCCTTTTCATTAGCCTCGGGGTTCGTCGCCCAAGAAGGCGCAGAAACCTGCGGATTGGCGGTCTTGGAAAGGCATAACTCTTCCTAACCATCTTATCAATAATTCAACATTCCTAAATAATTCAACACTCTAAAACAAGGCCGAGTCCATGCCCGGAACCCTCTTTGTCGTTGGCACCCCCATCGGCAACCTCGAAGACCTGTCGCCGCGAGCCGCCCGCGTGTTGCGGGCAGTCGCCCTCGTCGCCGCCGAGGACACCCGCGTGACCCGGCGGCTGCTGAACCATATCGGGGCGCAGCCCCGGCTCCTAAGCTTTCATGACCACAACTGGCGAGAGCGCCTGGAAACGGTGCTGGAGGCGCTGGAACAAGGCGACGCCGCTATGGTGTCCGACGCGGGAATGCCAGGCGTGAGCGACCCGGGCCGCCAACTGGTAGCCGCCGCCGCGGATCGGGGCATCCGCGTCGAGGCGGTGCCGGGGCCGTCGGCGGTCACCACCGCCCTGGCCGTTTCCGGCCTGTCTGCCGACGCCTTCCAGTTCC
The DNA here is from genome assembly GCA_965199995.1 of Dehalococcoidia bacterium. Lineage (GTDB taxonomy): Bacteria > Chloroflexota > Dehalococcoidia > Lucifugimonadales > UBA3495 > VXOI01. The sequence continues at coordinate 2,378,627 of OZ241328.1, forward strand.
TCGGTTTCCTGCCTCGCCGGCGCGCCGAGCGGCAGCAGCGGCTACGGGAAGTCGCCGACAGTCCGTTGACCCTGGTACTTTTCGAGGCTCCCCACCGGGTTCGGGGAACCTTGGAAGACATTGCCGCCACTTTCGGAGAGCGTCCCATCGCTGTGGGCCGGGAGCTGACCAAGCTCCATGAGGAGGTCTTTCACGGCACCGCCAGCGAGGCGCTGGCCAACTTCGACGCCCCACGCGGCGAATTCGCGCTGGTCATCGCCGGAGCCGCACCCCAACCGCCCCCGGAGGCCGACGACGGCGCCATCCGCAATTTCCTCCGGGAACGGCGGACAACGGGCGTCCGCGCCCGCGACGCGGTGGCCGAGGCTGCCCAGCTCTTTGGCGTATCGAAAAACCGCGCCTATCAGATATGGCTGGAAATCCGCGCCGAAGACCAGGCCGAGCAAGATTGATGCAGCACTTCCCGAAATTCCAGATTCAGGTACAGTTATTCTTAAATATAATGATATACTAGAGTTTTAATCATTTAATCCGATTGCAGAGAGAAACGGGTATTTTCAGCCTGCTTAGCTCAAAGCGCACCGGCGGTCAGGGCCAGAGCGGCATATTCTACGGCTGGTGGCTGGTCATCATCACCGGCCTGGTAATGATTATTGCCACTGTGCCGCTGTTCCATGCCATGGCCGTCTGGGCCGTGGCGCTGGAGCTACACTTCGGCTGGACCCGCGCTCAACTGGGCCTCGCCCTAACCCTCACCCGCGTGGAAAGCGGACTCATCGGCCCCCTCGAAGGATACCTCGTCGACCGGGTAGGCACCCGCAGAATGGTGCTCATCGGCCTTGTCGTCCTGGGCGGGGCCTGGATTTTCTTTTCCCGAACCGAAAACCTCTGGATGTTCTATGCCGCCTATGTCCTGATGGCGGTGGGTCAGGGCCTCGGCAGTTGGATCCCCCTGATGACCATGCTGAACAAATGGTTTGTCCGGCGCCGGTCGTCGGCCATAGGGTGGGCCAACGTGGTCAGCCGCTTTGGCGCCCTGCTAATGGTGCCGGCCATCGCGTGGTGCGTAGCAGACGCCCCGGGCCGTATCGGCTGGCAGATGACCGCGCTGATTCTAGGCATAGGAATCCTCATCCTAGCCGCCCCCCTAGCCAGCCTGATTCGCAACGACCCCAAGGACTACGGCGAAGCTCCCGATGGCGCGCTGCGGCGCCCATCTGCCGTTGGCGCCAACCCCGCCGCTTCCCCGCCGCGACAGCAAGAACTGACCGCCGCCGAGGCGCTGCGCACCCCCGCCTTCTGGCTGATTGCCTTCGGACACGGCTTCACCTCGATGGTGATACTGGCAATTATGACCCACCTAGGGCTGCTCATGGTGGACCAGGGCTACACCGGCCAAGATGCCGGCTGGGTGGTCTCGGTCTATACCGGCGTAGCCATGTTCTTCCAGTTGGTGGGCGGGTATGCCGGAGACCGGATGTCCAAACGGGTGGCCCTCGCCTTCTTTACCACGCTCCAGGCCGCGGGGGTTTTCGTGCTGGTCATAGCCCAGACCCTGCCCATGTTCTACTTCTTCGGGATACTGTTCGGCGCCGGGTTCGGGGGCCGCAATCCGCTGACGGTAGCCATTCGCGCCGACTACTTTGGGACAGGCTCTTTCGGCAAAATTCTGGGCTTCTCCACCGTTCCCATGAACCTGCTGTTGCTGATCGCCTCTCCCTTCGCCGGGTGGATGTATGATCGGAACGGCAGCTATGATATGGCCTTTCTGATTCTGGCCGGGCTGAACCTGATTGGCGCTCTGTGCTTCCTGGCCGCCGTCCGCCCCCGGCCGCAAGGCCCCTGCCCGGCACAGGCCGTGCCCGCCGCTACTTAGAATCGAAAGGGCGCCGTCAACGAGCAAACCGTATCCCGACGCGGGCATATCTGACAGCCTCGGACAATCCTCGGACAATCATGGTATGCGTAGATGGCATGCGTAGTTTCATAATCCATAAAATCAATGCCCTAGATGGCATGGGGAAGTCTATCGCAGGCACTATCGAGACCTTCCATTCCCGCTACTTGCTAGACTCCCTAGGGATTCCAGGTAAATTGCATGTGCTCGGCTTGGCGCGAAGAGGCCGCTCGTCGACGCAGGCTAAGAGCCTTCGGTTAGAAGTTACTTTAGATTCCGGCCATCCAGAATTCCGAGACGTGCGAGTCAGAGTGCTGTACGCCAACACCTTTGGGGTAGTAAGGGGTATCTAGCGGCGATTACTAGGATGAAGTGCCGGAGCACATCCAGTATAAGGTTTAAGATACAATGGCCGACAAATTTATGGATCGAGCTAAGTCAGAACCATCCTTGTTCCAAATCCAGAGAGAGCCTTATCCCTGCCAGGGCGTAGTATTTGCGGTTTCTGAACTTGGCGAACTGGAATCCTTGTTCCTATTGGATTAGCAATATCCGTCTTGGATTAGCAATATCCGTCGCAACTCTGAATCCATAAAAAGCGGAGAGCGTACAAACGCTCTCCGCTTTTTTAGTACGGCCGGCGCAGTCGCGCCCGCCCCTTCCGGCTAATCGATAGTGATGTTGTTAATCACCAGCCGCTCGGCGGGGGAAGACTGCTCCCCGCCGCGGCTGCGGGTCACCGGCGAGTTGGCCAAAGCGTCCAGCACGTCCTCGCCGTCCGTCAGCATTCCAAAGATGGTATAGTTGGGGGGCAGGCCCACGTCCGCCCCGTGGACGATGAAGAACTGGCTGCCATTGGTATTAGGCCCGGCATTGGCCATAGCCAGCGTGCCTTTCACGTAGCGGCGGGTCACCGGCTCATCTTGGAACTTGTAGCCCGGGCCGCCGGTGCCGGTGCCCAGGGGGCAACCGCCCTGAATCATAAAGTCCTTGATTACCCGGTGAAACTGGCAGTCTTCGTAGAATCCTTCCTGGGCTAGGAAAACGAAGCTGTTGACCGTCACCGGCGCTTCCGAAGCGAAAAGCTCCAGGGTCATTGTCCCGGCGCTGGTGTCTATGGTAGCGGTGTAGGTCTTGGCCTTATCGATAACGTCCGGCGGGGGGCTGGGGTATTGTTTAGGCGGCATTAGAAACCTCCACAAGTTAGCCCGCCAATTGTAACACCGGATTACAGCCGCTTGCCCGGCCCGGAAATTTGCCTCGGAAACAGTGATTTTCTATATCTAATTATTGCCCTATGATTTACAATAGAGTATAGAAAGCGTAGAGAGAGTGACGGAAATGGACATTCTTCAGGGAATGAGTTCCAGCGGGCATGAGCAGATAACAATGTTCTCCGATCCCGGCTCTGGCCTCAAAGCGATCATCGCCATCCACGACACCACCCTCGGCCCGGCCTGCGGCGGCACCCGGATGTGGCCCTACGAGAGTGAGGCGGCGGCCCTGACCGACGCGCTGCGCCTGTCTCAGGCCATGACCTACAAGTCGGCCGCCGCCGAGATACATCTGGGCGGCGGCAAGGGCGTCATCATCGGCGACCCTCACACCGAAAAGTCCGAAGCGCTGATACGCGCTTACGGCCGGTTCGTGGACACCCTAGGCGGACGCTACATCACCACCACCGACGTCGGCACCACCAGCCGCGACCTTGAATATGTGCGGCAGGAAACCAGACACGTGACCGGTCTTCCCCTCTCCTTGGGCGGCAGCGGCGACACTTCCATAATGACCGGCCTGGGGCTGTACATGGGGATGAGAGCCTGTGCTGAAGAAGTGTGGGGCAGCCACGGGCTGCGCGGCAAAACCGTGGCGGTGCAGGGTTTCGGCAAGGTCGCCGGACACCTGTGCCAGCGCCTGCTGGAGGATGACGTCCGACTGGTGGTTACCGACGTCTACCCCGACGCCCTCGACCGCGCCCGCAGCCAAGGACTGGAAGTCACCCCTCCCGACGCCATCTATGACGTTGACTGCGACATCTTCGCCCCTTGCGCCCTGGGCGGCGTGCTGAACCCGCAGACTATCCCGCAGCTTCGCTGCCGCGTGGTGGCCGGCGGCGCCAACAACCAGTTACTCAGCGAAGCCGACGGCGAGGAACTGCACCGCCGAGGCATCCTATATGCCCCGGACTATATCGTCAACTCTGGCGGCATTATCAACGTCGAGGCCGAACTGGGCGATGACGGATACAGCCCGGTACGCGCCCGCGAGAAGACCGAGCGCATCCATGAAATCATGGGCCGCGTCATCCGCACGTCGCAGACGGAGGAAATATCGACGGCTGCCGCCGCCGACCATCTAGCCGAGCAGCGGCTGACCAACGTCCGGGGCGTCCGTCAGCTCTGGCGCCGCTGCCCATAGCGCCCCGCTTCGTAGTACCCTGCCCCGTCATCCCCCCACCTCGGTCATTACCTTGTGCCCAGGTCATCTCGCGCCCCCTCGTCGTTCCCGCCCACCCCGTCATTCCAGCGAAAGCGGGAACGGGGATGACGGGCGCGCGGAGCGAAAGGGGTCAGCACACTGCCCCTTCCTTCCGGAACACCTCGGCCCGGAACACTTCCGCCAGCTTTTCGACGCCTTCCCGTATCTCGTTTTCGGAGGGCAGGGCAAAGCAGAGCCGGATGTAGTTGGCGGCCGCATCCGGGTCGGCAGACCAGTCCGGCCCCGGGTTGAAGGCGACGCCCTCCCGGAGAGCCGGCAGATTCAACGCGCGCGAATCAACCCCCGCCGGGAGCTTGACCCACAGATACATTCCGCCGCGAGGCACATCGAACTCAACGGTCGGCCCGAAGGACTCGCGGAGCGCGCTTGCCAGAACGTCGCATTTGCGCTTCAAGGCCGCCCGCATCGCCACGATGTGCTCTTCGTAGTGGTTGGTGAAATAGTCGGCCACAATCATCTGATCCATAACACCGGTACCGGCGTCATTCTTGCGCGACAGCAACCGGCTCATCACCTCCCAATCCGCGACAATGTATCCCAGCCGGGTGCCGGGTCCCAGGGTCTTGGAAAAAGAGCCTATATGAAGCACCCGGTTGCTGTCATCCAGCGCCCGGATAGCGTTCTCATAGTCGCCCTCGAATATCAGGTCGGCGTAGCATTCGTCCTCGAATATCGGAACGCCGTATTCTGCGCTGAGCTCCAGCATCCACCGGCGGCGTTCCATGCTCATCACGGTGCCGGTAGGGTTCTGGAGAGTCGGAATGGTGTAGATGTACTTGGGGCGAACGCCCTTGCTCCGCAAGTCTTCGAGGGCCTGGGCCAGTTGGTCCATGCGCATCCCGTCATGGTCAACTTCAATGCCGATCATATTAACCTTGCGCCGCCGCAGATTGCCCAGCGCGCCGGAGAAGCTGAACGCCTCCACAATTACGGTATCGCCCTCTTCCAGCAATATTTCGTTAATTAGCTCGATTGCCAAGCCGGAACCCGAAGTAATCAGCACTTCATCTATCGTTGTGCTGATTCCCCGGTGGGCCGCCAGCTTGTCCACCAGAAATTGCCGCAACGGAACAATGCCCTGGGGCCCGCCATCGAAGTTGTACATCGAGATGTTTCGCGGGTCGCCCCGGAACACCCTGGCGGCGGACTCTATGAACCCGTCCATGGGAACCATGTCGGGGTCGCTGTGGCCGCCAATGAAGTTATACTTCGGGTGGCCGGTCCATGGAGCCGCCGGCGGCGGAAGCTCCCGGTTAAAGAGCGCAGAATAGTCCAAGGCTTTTTCGGTCATAAGCTGACCCTCCCATTTCGGCTAGACGTCCATGCCTGTCGAGGATGCCAGCGGCAGCTCCAGCAGGAGTTTAGATTCTCTCGACATTTGCCGCCATCCTCCTATCCGTCATTCATTGCCCTCGCATCCCGCAATAGCGGGAACGCCTAAAACTCTCCGGCAAGGCAGAACGTTCCCCGCCGTCATCTTCCGTCCTTCCCGCAATAGCAGGAAGGACGGCGGACGCTAGTCTATCGCCAGCCGCGCCCGCACTGCGTCCACCACTTCCGCCAGCGGCACGGTTATTGCTTCTGCATCCTGGCGGCCCCGGACTTCGACTACGCCGTTGTTCAGGTTGCGGGGGCTGATTACCAAGCGGACGGGCAGCCCCATAAGATCGGCGTCGTTGAATTTGACGCCGGCGGCCTGGTCGGCGCGATCATCGTAGAGAGTTTCAATGCCGGCGGCGTTCAGTTGGACATAGAGTTCTTCGGCGGCTTGGGCGACGGCTTGGTTGGTCAAGTTGAGGCCGACGAGATGGGCCTGATACGGCGCGATGGGGTGGGGAAAGACGATGCCTCGGTCGTCGTTATTCTGCTCGATGGCGGCGGCCAGCAGACGGCCTACGCCGATGCCGTAGCACCCCATAGTGATAGGACAATTGCGCCCTTCGGCATCCAAGTAGGTTGCGCCCAGGCTCTCGCTGAAGAAGGTGCCCAGCTTAAAGATGTGCCCCACCTCGACCCCGCGGGTAGCCTCCAGGGCGCCGCCGCAGCGTGCGCAGGTCTGGCCGGGCTGGGCCAGGGCGATGTCGGTAAGGATGTCCACATCGAAGTCTCGGGGATAGTTGGTGCCGGTCAGATGGGTGTCGGGCTTATTGGCGCCCACCACAAAATTGTTGCCGCTCTCGATGGACAGGTCGCCCACCTTGCGGATGCCGCTTATCCCCACCGCGGAAGCGCTGCCCGCCACCAGCCCGGCCGCTCGCACTTCTTCGTCTTCCGCGAAACGCAAGGCATCGCAGTGCAGGGCATTCTTCAGCTTAACTTCATTAACATCCAAGTCGCCCCGAAGGGTGACAAACACTGGCTCGCCGTCCGCTATGTAGAAGACTGCCTTGAGGGTCTTGGATTCAGGCACGTCCAGGAACTCCGCCAGGCCGGCGATAGTCCTCAGGCCGGGGGTGGAGACTTCCTGCAAGGGAGCCTCCGGCTCCCGCTCGATGGGCGGGAAGACCGCCTCGGCTTTCTCCGCATTGGCCACATAATCGCAGCCGGAGCAGGTAATAACGGTATCCTCGCCAGTGTCGGTGGGCAAAAGAAACTCGTGGGAATCCTTGCCGCCAATAGCCCCGCTGTCCGCCTCGGCCATCAGCACCGGCAGCCCGCAGCGCCGGAAGATATTGCGGTAGGCTTGGGCCATGTCCTGATAGCTGTCGTCGAGGCTGGCGTCATCGGCGTTGAAACTGTAAGCGTCCTTCATATCGAACTCGCGCACCCGGATGAGGCCGGCGCGAGGCCGGGGTTCGTCGCGAAACTTGGTCTGAATCTGATACAGCAGCAACGGCAGGTCGCGATAGCTTTGGACATTGCTCTTGACCACGTTGGTAACAACTTCCTCGTGGGTGGGGGCCATCACCATGGGACGCCCGCGCCGATCCTGCAACGAGAACAGGTTGTCGCCGAAGGCGCCGCGGCGTCCGGTCTGCTCCCACAGCTCCATCGGCTGGAGAGCGGGCATCATCAGTTCCTGCCCGCCGGCGGCGTCCATTTCTTCGCGGATGATGTTCTCTATCTTGCGGAGGGAACGCAGGGCCAAGGGAAGATATGTGTAAACCCCCGCGGCCACCTGCAGAATCAGCCCGGCTCGCAACATCAGCCGGTGGCTGGCCGTCTCCGCCTCAGGAGAGTCGAAACGCAAAGTCTTGCTGACCATTCGCGTGAATTTCATATCTTCAGCCGTCTAACCAAAAGTAAACCTCATATATCCTAGACGCCAATTTCAACAGACGCCAATTTCAACCCTGCTCCCCCTCCGGCTCCGTGGCCGGGGGCATAAATTCGTCCACCGCCAGCTCCACATCGGGAAAGGCCTGCGGGCTGACCCTATCCCCGGCGCGAAAGATTCGGACGCTGGTGTATCCAGCGCCCGAAGGCCCGGTATGAGCAATCACTTCCCTCGCCCGCAAATTGGCTACCCACACCTCCGCTATCCCCGATTCCGCATATCGCGCCAGCTTGGGACCCAGATCGTACTCCAACGAACTGTCCGCGACTTCGATGACCAAGAAAATGTCCTGCGGGAAGTAAGGCCGCATATCCGCCAACGGACGGTTGCGCAATACGGCAATGTCCGGGTGGGGAGCGCTCATGTTACTTAGCTGGATTGACCCCTGAACCCGTACTCTGGCCCGGCCGCTAAAGGCCAGAACGAACAGCTCGGTCAGCCAGTCGGTAGTATTTGCGTGGAAATCCCCGATAGGCGCCATAATCAGCAGCTCACCGTCCATCAGCTCAATGCGGTCATCCTCGTGCAGAACGCCCGCCTCCAGCATCGCCAGGCACTCGTCCACCGTGAAGCGGCGAGTACCGCCTAGCACGGCGGCCCGCTCGTTCTCGGCGATAATTCCCGTCGATACCAGAACCCAGCACTCCTCCGGAGTGAAAGGCCGCGCCGCCGGAAGTCCCGTAGCCGTCGTTGTCATCGTACCTCCCGATGGTTGGGCATGAGAAGTTTGCTATACTGCGAAGAATACCCCTATAGTATATACTGCCAGGAGTGCGCCGTATGTTGCTGGAAGACCTGTTGCAAGTGGTCGAAAGGATTCAGGGGCGAATTAAGGAACACGGCGATCAGCTCGGACAAAGCGAAGCCCTGACCCGCAACGCGCTGGTAGACCCGTTGCTGCGCGCCTTGGGCTGGGACATGGAAGACCCAGCGCTGGTCATGCCTGAGTACAAGGTGGACAGCGGGTTCGCGGACTACGCCTTGCTCAGCGACGGTAAACCGGCGATTGTGATAGAGGCCAAGAAGCTGGGCACACCTTTGGACAAAGCCGCGGCTCAGGGTATCAACTACTGCATCAATGACGGTATAGCATACTTTGTCGCCACCGACGGCAAGCAGTGGGATATCTACGAGACGCATCGCCGGGTTCCCCGTCCGGAGAAGAAGATCGTTGGCTTCGACTTGGACGACGCTTCTTCTGATGTGTGCTTGGACGCGCTGGCCCTCTGGCGGCGCAGCGTTCAGAACGGCGCCATCCGCAAGGCGGAGACTCCCCTGCTGGAACCGCAAGGAGCAACGCTGGTTGCGTCACATAGTGACGATAGCAAGATACAAGAAGCGGTTAATACGCTTGTTCCCCAACCGGAGCCTGTGGCGATTAGCCCACTCCCCGCAGGCAACTGGCTCCCTATCTCGCAACTGCACCCAGCGAAGGGGGACTCAGCGCCGCAGGCAATTTGCTTTCCCGACGGCTCAATCACCTCAATTAAGTATTGGGCAGACATACCCAATTCTGTGGTGGACTGGCTACAGCGGCAGGGCAAGCTGGATGAAGTCTGCATACCAATACAAAGAGGCACGCGTTATGTTCTATCCACCGATCCCGTCAATTCTAATCAAAGGAATTTCAAAAGACCCAGAAAGGTAGGCCAATTTTATTTGGATGGTGATTATACCACTTCCTATCATATAAAGAATGCGATCATCATCATAGAAAAGGCAGGCAAGGGCCGTTAACGCCGGAGCAGTTCAATGTCCGCTTGCCTGACTAGCTGCCATTGACCGCATTACGCACGGAACCGCCGATGTTGCAGAACATCGGCGGTTTCGCATTCCGGCGTATGTTGCAATGCGCCAAGCCCGCTAGCCGCCCGGCGGCACCGGCTCCGCCTCCACTTCCTCCATCAGCGCCGTCAGCATCTCCGCCTCCGGTACCACCCGCACCTTCTCGCCCTTGCGGAAGATGACGGCCCGGCCCGCTCCGGCGGCGATGCCCACGTCGGCGTCCTTGGCCTCACCAGGGCCGTTGACCTCGCAGCCCATCACCGCCACCTTGATGTTCCGGTTGCTCTTGCGCAACAAAGAGTCTACGTCATTCGCCAGCTTGCGCACGTCCACGTCGGCCCGGCCGCAACTGGGGCAGGCCACCAGCACCGCGCCCTTGCTGCGCAGGTTCAGCGCCTTCAGAATTTCGTACCCGGCGATTACCTCGTCTACGGAATCGTCGCTGAGGGAAACGCGGATAGTGTCGCCGATGCCTTGATACAGCAGCACTCCCAGCCCAACCGACGTGCGGATGGAGCCGGAGGTCTTGGTGCCGGCCTCGGTGATGCCCAGATGAAAGGGATACGGCACCAGCTCGGCCAGCCGGGCGTAGGCTTCCACGGTAGTAGGAACGTCGAAAGCCTTCATAGAAATCTTTATCTGGTCGAAGTCCTGGTCTTCCAGCAAGCTGATTTCCCACAGGGCCGTCGCCACCATGTGGTCAACGACGCTGTAATCGCCCTCGTTCTCCTCGCCGGCCTTGGGCAGCTTGTTGACCAGGTCCATATGGCGCGAGAAACCGCGCGTCCGCCCGATGCCGCCCACGGGGGGCAGGCTGCCAAAGTTGACGCCGATGCGAATAGGCACGTTCTGAGCCTTGGCCGCCGCCGCGACCTCTCGCACCTGGTCTTCGTTACGCAGGTTGCCCGGATTGAGGCGCAGGCAGTCCACCCCGCCTTCCAGACACTTGAGCGCCAACTGGTAGTGAAAATGTATGTCGGCGATGAGCGGAATGTTTATCTGCTTTTTAATCTCGCCCATAGCGATGGCGGCGTCCATATCAGGAACGGCAGAGCGGATGATGTCGCAGCCCGCCTCTTCCAATTCGTGAATCTGCCGCACAGTGGCCGCCACGTCGCGGGTGTCGGTCTTGGTCATGGACTGGACAGTAATCTCGGCGTCGCCGCCCACCTTGACGCCGCCGACATAGACCGGTTTGGTTGGCCGTCGCTTCATCATCCTTTCCAACCCCCCGATGGCCGGCCCGAACTACCTAGCCAGCCTATGCAAATCTCGCGCCGTATGTTACACGAAAGGCGGCAAATTCGCCATTCAATTCCTGACCGGTATTCCTTAGCCTCCCGAACATTCGCCATCCCCCACCTTCGTCATTCCCACCTGTCCCCGTCATTCCCGCCTGTCACCGTCATTCCCGCGAAAGCGGGAATCTATGAGCGCCGGGAAATACGGTCCTCCCCACCGGGCGCTTAGGTTCCCGCCTGTCACCGTCATTCCCGCCTGTCACCGTCATTCGCCTGAGCGCCGGTCATTCCCGCCTGTCCCCGTCATTCCCGCCTATGAGCACCGTCATTCCCGCCTGTCACCGTCATTCCCGCGAAAGCGGGAATCTATGAGCGCCGGGAAATACGGTCCTCCCCATCGGGCGCTTAGGTTCCCGCCTTCACCGTCATTCCCGAAATGACGAGAAAGCGGGAATGACGGGAGAGCGTGGATTCCCGCTTTCACCGTCATTCCCGCGAAAGCGGGAATCTATGAGCGCCGGAAAATACGGTCCTCCCCACGAGAAAGGCGGGATTCCCGCCTGTGATTCCCGCGAAAGCGGGAATGACGAGAAAGGGGAATGACGGGAGAGCGTGGATTCCCGCTTTCGCGGGAATGACGAGAAAGCGGGAATGACGAGAAAAGCGGGAAAGAAAGGCGGGAATGACCGGAGAGCGTGGATTCCCGCTTTCGCGGGAATGACGAGAAAGGCGGGAATGACGAGAAAAGTGGGAATGGCAGGGGGGTAGTCAGGGAGAGGATGAGAGGGCAGGACGAGGGTAGAAGGGGGAAGGGCGGCGGGGGACGCCCTACCCGCCCAGCATACTGACACCCCCGATGATGCGGCTCACGTCGTTGACTGTGATGGCGGCGATTCCGCCAACAATGACCACCAGCCCGATAAGATGCACCATATTCTCTTTCTCGGGCGAGATGCGCTTGCCCCGGCGCAGCCATTCGATAACCACGAAGACGATGCGTCCGCCGTCCAGGATCGGGAAGGGCAAAATATTGATGATGGCGAGGTTCACGCTCAGCAATATACCTACGGTGAGCCACCCGATGAACCCGCCTTCGCGGCTGACTTCCCCGGTCATCTGCGCGATGCCCACCGGCCCAGAAAGTTGCGGCGCAGCGCCGTGGGAGATCATGCCCCCCACGGTCTGCCTGAGCAGCACCAGCAAATCCCAGGTGCTGGCTACGCTGGCCGCCACGGCCTCCCACGGGAGGCGGGAGCGGCTAACCATCTGCGTATCCGTGAGGGTCACCGCGACCCCAGCCTGCCACTGACTGTTGCCGGAATTAAAGGCGGGGGTTAATGCTACCGTTTGCAGCGCGCGGTCGCGCTCAATCTCCAGCGTCAGCTCCGAGCCGCCGTTGAGATTTATTTCGCGGGTCAAGTCCTGGCGGTTCTCAACGGGCTGTCTGTTTACCGCGACGAAAACGTCCCCTGAGCGCAAGCCTGCCTGGGCGGCCGGGCTTCCTTCCACCACTTCGGTGACCGCCAGCCGGCCCACCTCTTCTTCCTGCGGCAACATAAATATCAAGGCGAAGATAAGCAAGGGCAACAGGGCATTCATCACTGCGCCGGCAGCCAGAACCATGATGCGGGAGCCCGGCCCTTTGGCGGCTAGGCTCTGGGGCACGGTGGGGTTGTTCTCCCCGGCCAGCCGGACGAATCCGCCCAAGGGAATCAGGTTCACCGAGTAGAGCATATCGGCCAGCTCCAGAGAGCCGCCGTTGACCGAGCGCACCTTGCCCTCGTGCCACAGCACGTGATCCACCGGACGGTTGAAGTGGCTGGGGTCTTCGTCCTTGTCCCGCTTCTGGGGCAGTTCCACCTCAACGGCGATTAGCCCCAGCTCTTCATCCTGGATCGACCCTACCTTTACCTGCTGTCCGGGCTGGAGGGACTCAGGGCCGTCCAGCCCGATGAAGCGGGTCTTGGAATGCAACAAGACCTGGGTTCGGCCGGTGTATAAGGCAAAGACCCGCGGCGGGAAGCCAACGCCAAATTCCAGTACCTTAACCCCGATGGCGCGCGCAGTGGCGAAGTGGCCCCACTCATGAACCACCACCAAAATGAGCAACAAAGGGGCCAAGGTGCCAACGGCGAATAAGACGGCTTCCATTTGCGGTGTCCCGTCGGTACCCGGTTAGTCTCTGGGCAGGCGCATTCTAGACTTTCCCCGCCATTGAATCTCGAATGAAGTCCACTATCTCGCCCGTGGATGTCCCGGGGCCGAAGACCTCAGTGATGCCCAGATCCTTCAGAGGCTGGCGGTCAACGGCGGGAATTATGCCGCCCACCACCACTAACACGTCGTCCATTCCCTCGCCTTGCAGCAGGGTCATCACCTCCGGCAGAATTTCCAGGTGCGCGCCGGACAGGATGCTCAGGCCGAGAACGTCCACATCCTCTTGAGCGGCAGCCTGCACAATCATCTGGGGACTCTGCCGTATGCCGGTATAAATGACCTCCATGCCCGCATCCCGCAAGGCGCGGGCAATAACCTTGGCTCCGCGGTCGTGTCCGTCAAGGCCGGGCTTGGCCACCAGAACCCGAATAGGGCGTTCGTTATTCTGCATCTCGATTCGTTCTTATCTAGTTTTCTTGTCTATTTCCGGGAACATCCGCCCGACAGCTAGGCGCCGCGCGGCAGAAGGGCGACCAGGGAGGCGATGACTCCCGCCCCGACGCTCATAATGGCATAAAACAGCCGGTCTATCCCACGGTTGGTATCGCGGTTAGACTCGGTCAAGTCAATACGAGGCCGGCTTGCCCTTCTATCCCCCGGGCAACATCCGACCCTCGGGAAACATCCGATTGGAGGCGCCCCACGGCGGCGTTGGATTCCGGGACCGGTTCAGAGGCCATATTTCTGCTCCCGCTAAAAAGCGGCACTGCGACGAGATATAGGGGCAGGGATTCGGATATGCCGCAACTCCGGCCCTCTCGCGCCGACAATCCCCTCCCTAGATAGCGTAATCCTTCAGCAGTTGCCGCGCAATGAGCAGCCGCTGCACTTCCGACGTGCCTTCGTAGATGGTAGTCACTCGGGCATCGCGCAGGATGCGCTCTACGCCGGCTTCCTGGAAGTAACCCGAGCCGCCGTGAATCTGCAAGGCCTTGTCCGCCACGCGGATGCACATCTCCGACGCCATCAGCTTGGCGATGGAGGCTTCCTGCAGGAAGGGCTGCCCGGCGTCTTTCAATGTAGCGGCATTCATGGTAACCACTCGAGCCGCGTGAACCTCGGCAGCCATGTCGGCCAGCATGAACTGCACTGCCTGATGCTGGCCGATGGGCTGGCCGAAAGACTGGCGTTGCTGGGCGTAGCGCACGGCGGCCTCCAGCGCCGACTGGCCGATGCCGGTGCTCTGGGCGGCGATGATAATGCGGCTGGAAGTCAGGATTTCCATGGCCTGATTGAAGCCGCGGCCTTCCACTCCCAGCAGATTATCGCTGGACACCGGCGTGTCCTGAAAGACTATTTCATCGGTGGTGGAGCTACGCATCCCCAGCTTGCCGTGCATCGGGTTGATGGTCAGCCCCGGGGAATCCTTCTCCACGATGAAAGCGCTGACTCCCTTGTAGCCCAGGCTGCGGTCTTGAGTAGCGAAGACGACGATGTTGCGGGCCACCGATGCATTGGTGATGAACATCTTGCTGCCATTGAGGAAGTATGTCCCGTCGCGCTCCACGGCGGTGGTCTGGAGGGCGGCGGCGTCGGAGCCGCCCCCCGGCTCGGTCAAGCCGAAGGCGGCCACGCCCTGTCCGCCGGTCAGGGGAGGCAGGATGCGTTCCTTCTGTTCCTCGGTGCCGAAACGGTCGATGGAGGCCACGCCGAGGGCTAGGTGGGCCAGCCAGCTCACCGAAGCCGAGGCGTCGCCGCGGGCCACTTCCTCGGCGGCAATGGACACCTGGCGATAGCCGGCCGGGCCGCTGCCGCCGTATTTAACATCCACGCCGAGGCCGGTAAGGCCCAGGTCGGCGAGGCCTCGCCAGACTTCCCATTGGAACTCGCCGCGCTCGTCGGACTCCTTAGCCTTGGGCGCAATCTCGCGGTCCACGAAATCGCGCAGGGTGGTCTGGAGCATCTGCTCCTCTTCGTTAAGAATCAGGTCGGGCATGGTGTATTGCTCTCCTTAATCTATGTCTATGTTCTGCCGGTCAGTCGAGTATTGCAGAGGTATTTTACGTGTTGATAGCCAAGCTGAATTCACCAGATTCTTCTTCGCCAAGGGTGGTTGCTTCAATCATGTAAGTTCCGGCGACCAAGTGTCGGTTGATACGGGAATTAGTACCATCTTGCCAGTTATCATTTTCATCGAGCACCGAGCCATCAGATCTAAGCAGATACAAGTAGGTGTCTACACTGGAAGACAAATCTATAGAAAGCGTTAACGGTTCTATCAGAGTAAATTTGTAAAACCTTGCATAGCGTCCAGAGCGTTGATTCGAGACGCATTCGCTATTCCAAACTCCAGTTTTAATGACTATAGTTCGTAATGGTAAGAATCCCAGATTTTCTATTTTCTGCTCAAAGGTAGCTTGAGCAATGTCTGCCTGCATCATATTTAGGAATCCTCCATCGTCCGCAGCGGCCACTACACGGCTAATACCACTGTCTAGAATATCCTTGTCTATATCGTGATATAACTCGTCCCAGACTGCCAGAATCTCTACCCAATTAGCATAGCGTTCAGCAATTTCCTCGGCGTCCCTCATGCTTCGCCGAAGATTGTCTGAATCTTGGAAAATTATTGTGCTAGCCTTTGGCAATTTTTATCCATTCTTCATTGTAAATTCGTCGTAATCGTACCGGGCGTTCATGCTCCACTGAAACAGCGTATTGTAGTCTTTGCCTAAACTTGTCTGGCTGTCCAGCAAATCGTAACGCTCGCGGTGGTAGTTGGCGCTCTGTTCTTGCGTTGCCAGAAATACGTTTACGTAGTGCAGTGCCGAATAGAAAAGGGTGGTTATCTCCCATTCGGGATAGCGTCGCGGCAGAGACGCCAATTCATCGGCCAGTCTTTCGTTCCTTTCTGCTTTCCGTATATATTGCTGCCAGTCTGACACGACTACATCTGCCACACCATATCGCCAAAATTGGTGATGCGCTGTTCCAGCCCTTCTTGGGGCACACCCTTCTTGGGGCATACGTTGAGAGTTGACCACCCGAAAGAGAAAGGGCTGCGGTTTCACTTTCCGCATCACTGCCAAATCCGCATCAATGACTTGATCTAGAATGCCGTCGTCATCGCGGGGGCCGAGATAATAGTGTACAGCGTGTCATCGCCCGATAGCCGCACCTCGACGACTTTCGGGATTCCCTTGACCAGATTCAGGTACTTCCTCAGAGCTTGGTAATACACCAGGCCCGGGTTGTTGTATTTGTGCAACGGCATGATGTCTCCGGTTGCTTTAGACCTGAATTCCCGCTCCCTGTTTTCACGGGGACAAGCTTCGCGGTAATGACGGGTACACGGAATGGCGGTATGCCGCCCCGCTAAAACCCCACCTCGCCCTCCTGCTCGCCGAAGGCTTCCCGCAACACGCCCGACATCTCACCCAGGGTGCAGTAAGCTTCGACTCCCTCCAGGATAGCAGGAACGGTGTTGCCGTCGCCCCGGGCGGCGTCGGCCAGACGGATCAGGGCAGCCTGCGCGGCGGCCCCGTCCCGCTCTCGGCGCAGGCGCTCCAGCCGGGCTACCTGCTGGCGGGCGGCTTCCTCGTCCACGCGCATCAGCCCCTCCACCGGCGGCTCATCGGTAGAATAGCGGTTAACGCCCACGATAACCCGGTCGCCAGACTCCACTTCCTGCCGGTGCCGGTAAGCAGCATCGCCAATTTCGCGCATCTGGAAACCGCCCTCAATGGCCGCCACCGCTCCGCCCATCTCGTCTATGCGCCGGATGTAGTCCAGGGCCTGCTCTTCCAGGTCGTTGGTCAAGTTCTCGATGTACCAGGAACCGCCGAGGGGGTCCACTACATCGGCGGTGCCGCTCTCGAAGGCCAGTATCTGCTGGGTGCGCAGGGAAAGCTGGGCCGATTCCTCGGTAGGCAGCGCCAGGGCCTCGTCGCGGGAGTTGACGTGCAGCGACTGGGAGCCGCCGAGGATGGCCGCCAGCGCCTGTACCGTGCAACGAATGACGTTGTTGTCGGGCTGCTGAGCGGTTAGCGAGACCCCAGCGGTCTGAGTATGGAAGCGCAACATCATCGAGCGCGGGTCTTGAGCTCCGAAACGGTCGCGCATGATGCGGGCCCAGATACGGCGCGCGGCCCGGAATTTGGCTACTTCTTCAAACAGGTTATTCTGGGCCACGAAGAAGAAGGACAGACGCGGCGCGAAGGAGTCCACCTTCAGCCCGGCGTCCAGCGCGGCCTGCACATAGGCGATGGCGTTGGCGAAGGTGAAGGCCAGCTCTTGCACCGCCGTCGCGCCGGCCTCCCGCATGTGATAGCCCGATATGCTGATAGTGTTCCAGCGCGGCACGCTCTCGGCGCAGTACTTGAACACATCCACCACCAACCGCATGGAGGGGCGCGGCGGATAGGCGTAGGTGCCTCGGGCGATGTATTCCTTCAGGATGTCGTTTTGCACCGTGCCGCTGAGCTGGTCGGGCGTCGCGCCCTGCCTCTTGGCGGCGGCGATGTAGAAACAAAGCAACAACGACGCGGTGGCGTTGATGGTCATAGAGGTGCTGACCCTGCCCAGGGGTATGCCGTCGAACAGCGTTTCCATGTCTTCCAGGCTACAAATCGGGACGCCCACCTTGCCCACCTCGCCCTTGGCCAGCGGATGGTCGGAGTCGTAGCCTATCTGCGTAGGCAGGTCGAAGGCGACGGAGAGGCCGGTCTGCCCCTGTTCCAGCAGATAGCGGAAACGGCGGTTGGTGTCGGCGGCGGTGGCATATCCCGAATACTGGCGCATGGTCCAGACCCGGCCCCGATAGGCGCTGGGCTGCACTCCACGGGTGTAGGGAAATTCCCCCGGAAAGCCGATGTCCCGCGCATAATCGTGGCCCCTGTCCGCCAAATCTTCAGGGGCGTACAGCGCATCTATGGGAAGGCCGCTGTCCGTCTCGAAATCGGGACGGCGCTCCGGGTAGCGCGACACCGCCGGCGCCAGGGTTTCTTCCCGCCACTGCTGCTTGTCCTTGCTGGGCATAACGCCCTCCTTGCCTGCCGCATTCATAGAATCGGCGGCGCATACGCAGCCGCAACATAATCATTATTCCAAGTGTAACCTTAACTTATAGACGGCTCAAGGCAGCCATACCTCGAACATTCCCGGGGGCAGGCTGTCGGCGCCGGAACACCCGCCCTCTTCTGCCGTTCTTGTGCTTAGAGTGCGCGCGGGAATGACGGAAGGGCGCGGGCATAACAGGCATAACAGATGTGACGGGAGCGCTGGAAGTCATGCTTCATCCTGCCGGGGAGTATACTGCACCGGGCTTACTCTAATTGCCCTGCCTAATACCGGCGCGGCTGCCGCCAGGCCGGGATAGCAGTCCGGGATACCGGGAAAGGGCCGACTTTTGTCGCAGGCAAGGATTGATGGAACAGGATATTAAACGCAGGCGCAGACTGCTGTTGGGCGCGGCGGCCGTGGTGGTCATCACGCTGGCCGTGCTGTATCTGTTGGGAACGGTATTGCTCACGGTGGGCCTGAGCGTAGTGATTGCCTACGTCCTGCTGCCGGTGGTTCGCGTGCTGGAAAGACCGATTCCGTGGCCGAAGAAACGGCCCGCCCTAAGCCGGGGAATTGCCGTCACTGTCATTTATCTGGCCTTGCTCGTCATCTTCGCTGCCTTGCTCGCGTTGATTGTTCCGCCCACCGTATCGCAGAGCCAGCAATTCGCGGAAGAGTTCCCAGGTTTCCTCAATTCCGCCCGCACAACGGTGGAAGGCTGGCTGGAGCAGTACACCGAATTGATTCCCGTGGAAATAAGAGACCAGGTCGAAGCAGCCTTGTCCGACGCCGGAGGAATTGCGGGAGACGCCGTTGGCCGGGTCACTTCTCAGACTTGGGAGGTCGTTTCCGGTTCCTTCACCTTAATTCTGGGACTGGCCACCGCTCCCGTACTGGTCTTCTACCTGATGAAGGATTCCACGAAGATTAGGGGCTCTCTCAGCGCGCCCTTTCCCGAGGCACTTCGCCCTTACCTGAACGACCTTCTAGGGATTGCCGAGAAGACTCTGGGCGGGTACATCCGGGGGCAGTTCGCCCTGGGGGTGGCGGTGGGAACGGTAGTAACCATTGGGTTGCTGCTGCTGGGGGCGCCTTTTCCCTTTGTTCTGGGCCTCGTTGCGGGGGTGACGGAACTGGTTCCCATAATCGGCCCGTGGGTGGGCGGGGCCATCGGAGTGCTGGTCACGCTGGCCACCGAACCTCACCTGGTTCCGTGGGTCATCCTCCTTTACGCCGGCGTCCAAATCCTGGAAAACATCCTCCTCGTGCCGCGCATTCAGAGCAGTTCCTTGAACCTTCATCCGGTGGCGCTAATCATTGTCATCATCATCGCCAGCAATCTGTTCGGCTTGTGGGGAGTAATCCTCGGCCCGCCTCTGGCAGCCATGCTCAAGGACATGGCCGTCTGGTTCGTTCGGGATTGGAACCGGCCGGCCAACGCGGCGGACTCCGGCTCCCCGGGTGAAGGCGATGAATCAGTTCCTGCGGAGGGCGCCGGGCCAAGCGATGTCTAACCGGAGCATAATGGGAATACGGAACATTCATCGTTCCCCAGGCATTATGATAAAATTGCATATATTTGTTGCATTACAGGTATCCGGGGATGTGGGGTAAATAGGGATTTCCGGCATCCGTAAATACTCAGCTTGGGATCTAAGGAGAGGTGGGATTATGGTATTGGGCAGTTTTGGCCGGACGATAAGAGATTCGATAACCGGCACTATCAACGGCGCTGGCAGCGTTGTGGAAGGAACTATAAGCGCAGCGCGTAACGTCACCGTCGGGGCGTTCTCCGGCTCCCGAGATGCCTTCAATGAATTTCAGGGGCTGGTGACCGACGTTATGAAAGGCACTATACAAGCTACCGGCGGCGTGGGCGCAGAGATAGGGTCGGCGTCCAAAAGCGCCGTCATCGGCGTCATCCGCGGCGTAGGCGAGGTCGCCACCGTAACCGTTGGCACTTGCAGCGACACGGTGCGAGCCGCCATCAAAGGCACCAGCGAGGTGGGAGGCGACGTGGCTACCGTGGCTCGCAGCGCGGTGGAAGGCACGCTGGAAACGAGCAAGAGCGTTGGCCTGAGGGCCGAAGACGCGGCCTTCAGCATCGCCCGGGGCGCGATTCAAGGCACGCGAGAGGTGGGCGGCGACCTAGGGGCCACGGCCCGCGATACCGCCAAGGGCGTGGTCACTGGAACGGCCGAGGTTGGGGGCAATGTGCTGGAGGCCGTGGAAGACGGCACTCGCGGAATAATTCGGGGCGCCGCCGACGTGGGCGGCGACGTTAGTTCGGTCACCCGCAACGCGGTGGAAGGGGCTATCGAAGCCACCGGCAGCGTCAGCGTGCGGATGCAGGACGCGGCCTTCAGCACCGCCCGGGGCGCAATCCACGGCGTGCGGGACATCGGCGGCGACCTTGGCTCGGCGGCCCGCGACACCATTGACGGCGCCGTTGACGGCGCCAACCAGATTGGCGGGAGCGTTCTGAATGCCATCGAAGACAGTACCCGAGGCCTGATAAAAGGCACCGCCGAAGTGGGCGGCGATGTGGGAACCGTGGCCCGCAACGCGGTGGAAGAGTCCATCGAGGCCGCCAAGCGCATCGGCCTGCGAGCCGAAGACGCGGCCTCGGCAGCGGCCAACGGCGCAGTCAGTGCCGCCGGCTCCTTCGGCGAAACCACTACTACCACCGTCACCAACGCCGTAGGCGGCGTGGTGGGCGGCGTCGCCGTTACTTTGCGCGCCCCCTTCAGAACCCCCGAGAAGAAGGACGAATCGAAGCCCAGCGGCTCGTAACGCGAACCTTCGCTACAATCGGGAGCCGCCGCTTTCGGCGGCAGCGCACGGGGCGGGTTTTCAGACCCGCCCCTGCTTTTGTCTTTCACCCCATCGCCGTCGCCGGGAATGCCGAACCCATTCTCGCCGCCCTCGGACTGCCTTGTGCGCCTTATACCTTGTGCGCCTTATAATAGTAGTATGGCGCTAATCTCAACAGAACTTAAACACAGGCTCGCGGGGCATCTCGGGCTTTGCCGGACGTTGGCGGCCTACATCCACCACCGGCGGGTTCGCGCCCGGCTGGCTTGGGCATGGCGGAAGTTTACCCGCATACCAGCAGTGGAGCTGACCCGGCGCACCTGGCAGGAGCTGGGGCCGGACCACGCCACCGACATGGCCGCCAGCGTGGGATTCCACGCCCTGCTTTCGCTGTTTCCGCTGGTTATTGTCCTTATGGGGCTGTTCAGCATGGTAATGGATCCGGAGAGCGTGGAGCGGGGCGCCTTGTGGTTCTTTCACGCATATCTGCCGGGCGCCGATGACATACTCCAAGTCAACGTGGCCGTGGTGGGCAACATCCAAAGCTCGCTGGGGGTAATCAGCTTTCTGGGGCTGATATGGACTTCCAGTATGCTGTTCGGGGCCATATCCCGAGCCGTCAACCGGGCCTGGGATGTTGACGATGACCCGCCCATCTACATAGACAAACCGCGCCAGATAATCATGTTCATGGGTTTGGCGCCCCTGCTTCTGCTGTCCATATTCGCCACTACGGCCCTGCAATTTCCGGGGCAAATAGATCTGCCGCTGGTGGACCGGTTCACCTCCCTGGAGAACAACGCCGTAAACATCCTGACCCGGCTGCTGTCCTTCGTTTTCTCGCTGGGCATATTCCTGCTGATATACAAGTACACGCCCGACACCTTCACCCGCTGGCGCTACATCTGGCCTGGGGCATTGCTGGCGTCGGTGATGTTCGAGATAGCCAAGACATTATTCGTTCTCTACCTCGACAACTTTGCCAACCACGAAAGGGTTTACGGCTCGCTGGCCTCGGTAATCGCGCTGATGGGGTGGGTCTATCTTTCCGGGCTAATTCTCATAATCGGCGCCGAATTCGCGTCCGAGTATGAGCGGATGCGGCTGGGCGTGAAGCGCGGGCGGCTAGTAGCCCGGCGCCTCTACCCCAAAACGAAATCCCGCCGAAAAAGCTGACAAGGCTTATAATGGTCTCATGGCGATAACTCCAGCCAGACTCAAATCCCGATTGACCGCTCCCGTAGAGCGGGTCCAGTCCCGGTTTGCCCGCAGTCGCGACTTCCAGCGCATTCGAGTACGCGTCCGTCGGCTGGGGCGAAAGCTGGACGCCATCCCCGTCGTGCATCTGGTATACCGCACGGTGCAGGAGATGAGCGCCGACGACGCCACGCACATGGCGGCGGGCGTGGCCTACTACGCCATGCTCTCCCTTTTCCCCCTCACCGTAGGGCTAATCTCCCTGCTGGGCCTGCTGCTGGATTCCGAGGAGGTGCAGAACGAGATTATAAGCTTCTTCCAGGCCTATCTGCCCGGCGCCAGCTCGGTACTGTCCGCCAACGTCCAGGCGGCGGGCAACATTCGCGGATTCCTGGGGGTAGTCAGCTTTCTCGGGCTGTTCTGGTCGGCCAGCCTGCTGTTCGGGGCCATCACCCGCTCGGTGAACCGCGCTTGGGACATCCACAAAGACCGGCCCTTCTACATAGACAAGGCGCGCCATATCTTGATGGCCCTCAGCGTCGCCCCGCTGTTTCTGATGTCCTTCGGCACCACGGCGGTCTTGCAATTCTTGGGAAACCAAGAAATTCCCTTACTTGGGCGCATCGGGTTTCTGGACAACGACGGCGTAAGGCTACTCACCCGCCCGCTGCCTTTCCTGTTCTCGCTGACCATATTCTTGGTGATATACAAGTTCATCCCCAACACTCAAACCCATTGGCGCTACGTATGGCCGGGGGCTCTGCTGGCTTCGGTGATGTTTGAGCTGTTCAAGAGCGTCTTCATCTTCTACCTAGACAACTTCGCCGAATACGAAAGGGTCTACGGCTCTCTAGCGTCGGTAATTGCGCTGCTAGGCTGGACCTACATTTCCAGCCTCATACTCATCGCCGGAGCCGAGTTCGCCTCCGAGTACGAACGGATGCGGCTGGGCGTAGAGCGCGGGCGGGTTATCGTGGAGCGCCAACCGGTAAAGAGAATCAAGAAACCAGAGACCAAAGGCGCCGGGGTATAATCCGCCTAGAACAGACTAGATTCCCGTCCTCACAGGAATGGCACTACTCAACAATGGGATTATGCAGTTTCTCGTTTCCACGGGAATGGCGCTATTCAACAATACGATAAGGAAGGATAACGCTGTGGCCGCTCAATCTTCAACGCAGTCCTACATCGGCGCCCCCCTCCGACGGCGGGAGGACGTCCGGTTCGTCACCGGGCGGGGACAGTACCTTGACGACGTGCGCCTTCCCGGAATACTCCATGCCGCCATATTACGCAGCCCCCACGCCCATGCGCGGATACGGGACATTGACGCCTCGGCGGCGCTGGCCCTCGACGGCGTGTCGGCGGTATTCACCTATGCCGACATAGCCAGCATCGCCAAAACCATTCCTATGCGCGTCTTCCCCCTGCCGGGGCTAGACAATTATCTGCAAACGCCGCTGTCGGCCGACACCGTGCGCCACGCCGGGGAAGCCGTAGCCGTGGTAGTGGCCGAGAGCCGCTATCTGGCCGAGGACGCGCTGGACGTTATCGCCGTAGACTACGAGCCACTGCCCGCCGTCACCAGCGTGTCCGATGCGCTAACGGATTCCGTGGTGGTGCACCCGGCCAATGGCACCAATCTGGCCGGTTCCACCGAAATCAACGTAGGCGACGTTGATGCCGCCTTCCGGGAAGCCGATTACGTGCGCCGGGAGGAGTTCCGCACCAACCGCCACACCGCCAACCCCATGGAAACCCGCGGGCTGGCCGCCAGCTACGACCCGGTCGACGGGCATCTGCGCGTGTGGGGGCCAACCAAGGTCTCCCATACCAACCGGGCCATCCTGGCCCGCCACTTGGAAATCGACGAAGAGCGAATCCACTTCATCGAGCCGGACGTCGGCGGCGGCTTCGGCGTGCGGGGAGAGTTCTATGCCGAAGACTTCCTGATTCCCTTCGCATCGTTCAAGCTGGGCCGCCCCGTGAAGTGGGTGGAAGACCGGGTGGAGCATCTGGCGTCGGCCAACCACTCCCGCGAGGTGCTGTGCCAGGTTGAGCTGGCCGCCCGCAATAATGGCGAGCTTCTGGGACTGCGGGCCGCCGTCTACGGTGATATGGGGGCCTACGTCCGAACCCACGGCAGCGTGGTTCCGGCCCTTACCGCCGTGATGATGACCGGGCCTTACCGTATCCCCAACTTCCGCGCCTCCGTCAACTGCGTGATGACCAACAAGATGGGCGCAGGCACCTACCGCGCTCCCGGTTTCTTCGAGGGAAGCTTCATCCGCGAGCGGATGCTCGACCTAGCCGCCGGCGACTTGGGCCTTGACCCGGCGGAGCTGCGCCGCCGCAACATGATTCAATCTGGCGAGATGCCCTACACTGTGGGAGTCACTCGGCTTGACGGCCGCAATACCGTCTACGACAGCGGCGACTACCCCGGCGCCTTCGACCGCGCTCTGCAACAGATCGGCTACTCCGAGCTGGCGGCCCGCCAGGGCCCGGACGCTCAGGGCCGCTATCACGGCGTCGGCATCGCGGCCTACGTGGAACCCACCGGCTTTGGCCCCTTCGAGGGGGCTCGGGTGCTGGTCACCGAAAGCGGCGGCGTCGAGGTCTATCTAGGCATCGCCACCATGGGGCAAGGCCACGAGACGGTACTCGCCCAGATTTGCGCCGACTCCCTCAGTGTCCCCATCGAGGATGTAAGCATCTTCCATGGCAACACCGACTACGTCCCGGCCAGCATCGGCACCTTCGGCAGCCGGGCCACGGTAATGGCCGGCAGCGCTATCCATCTCTCTTGCCAGACTCTGCGAGCGCGGATACTATCGCTGGCCGCTAGTTATATGGACACCCAGCCGGAAGCCCTAGACTTGCGCCACGGCGTAGTGGCGTTCAAGGACGCCTCCGCCGGAGACTCCGCGCTGACGCTGCAACAGGTAGCCGCGCTGGCCGAGGCGCAACGCCGGTTTGACGACCCCGAAACGGCTTTGGATGCTACCGAATATTTCCGCATCGAGGAATGGACTTACTCCTACGGCAGCCACGCCGCCCATGTCGCCGTGGACGTCGAGACCGGCAAGATGGAAGTCCTACGCTATGTGGTGGTGGAGGACGTAGGCCGCTGCATCAATCCGCTGACCATGCACGGCCAGTCGGTGGGCGGCGCAGCACAGGGCATCGGGGGCGCCATGTTGGAGGAGCTGGTTTACGAAGCCGGCGGTCAACTGCTGTCCGGCTCGCTGATGGACTACCTACTGCCCACCAGCCAGGACATTCCCAACATCGAGACCATAATAACCGAAGATGCCCCATCGCCGCTGAACCCGCTGGGGGTCAAGGGCGCAGGGGAAGGCGCAATCCTGGCCACTGGCGCGGCCCTCGGCAACGCCGTCGCCAACGCCCTCTCGCCCTTTGGGGTCCGGGTCAACTCCATGCCCCTCAGCCCCGACAACATTCGCCGCTGGATTTCGGAGGCCTCCGCATCTCAGTGACGCGGCTCCCCTGGCTCCCTTCGATGGGCTTAATAGCCGGATTACCATCGCCAATGCCGCCGGAGGTTCAACATGACTACCTACAACGCCGCCGCCAAGCCGCCGGAATCCCAGATTCCTTTCACCATGCCCGATCCTGACCCCCGGCCTGAGGATATGACTGGTTTCGACCACCTGGCCGCCAACGGAGACGCCTACCATCTCCGAATGCACTTCGGCAACCCTGAAACCACCCTCGTCACCGGGGAGCATTACCTCAGCGCAGTACGAACCAGCAATCTCACCGGGATAAGATACCCAGACCTGCTCATCGCTTTCAACGTGGACACTGCAGAGCATCACCGGGCCAACGCTTATATCAACGCCGACCAGGGCAAGCCGCCGGACTTCGTAATGGAGATTGCCTCCGCAAAAACCGGCCGCACCGACTGGCGGGAAAAAAGAGATGACTATGCCGCCCTGGGCCTCCCAGAATATTGGCGCTTTGACGAGACCGGCCAGTTCCACCGCACTCGGCTGGCCGGCGACCGGCTAGTAGACGGCCGGTATCGGCCCATACCCATCGAAGAACTGGCCGACGGGATACTGCAAGGGTTCAGCGAGGTTCTAAACCTGTATCTGCGGTGGGATCACGGTCAGCTCCGGTGGCACGACCCAGCCACCGGCCAGCCCATCGCCACCCTCCACGACGAACGCGCCCGCACCGAGGAAGCCGAAGCCCGCGCCGACAGCGCCGAGGCGCGGGCCCGCGATTTGGAGCAAGAACTGCGCCGGCTCCGGGGGGCGAACTAGGCTTCCCAGGGAAACCATCTCGCCCGCCAAGCCAGCAAAAAGCAGTTGCGGGAAAGAGATTCATCGTTCTGAGGCGAAGGGTCGGCCGGGAAAGAAATCGCCATAATCCCGGCCAGCCGCGGAGTCGCCTACCCCTGCCGCTATTCCAGAACTGCTATCGCCTCGATTTCCACGTCCAGCCCCGGCTCAGCCAGAGCGGTGATTTCTATCAGCGAGTTGGCCGGATACTTCCCTTCAAAGTGGCGAGCGAAAAGCTCCGCCTGCTCTTCCGGGTTGTTCTGCCAGTCGGCGATGCTGGTGACGAAGCAGGTTATCTTTGCGATGTCGCCCGGGGTTCCGCCCTCGGCCCTGACCACCCCGACAACTCGCTTCAGGGTCTCGTCAAGCTGCTCCATCAGCGGCTTGCCCTGCGCCTCCGAGCCGCGGGCAGTGCAGCCGGAGATGAACAGCAGGTTGCCGGCCCGGGTGCTGCGGCTGTAGGTTGGGCCTGCGGGCGCAATGTCTGGATAGTCTTTATGCTCTACGGGCATGGCTCCCTCCTGGAACCGATTTTTCTTGGGCCGCCGCCGGTGTTTTTCTATCGTTGGGCTGTAAGGATCATCAGCCACCGGAAGGGGCGATTTTCCTATTTCCCTAGGATACGCGGCAATAAAAACTCTTGCAAACCGGCATTAAGCTTATAATAGTATTAATTGCCCCGATTTGCTTCCTGCGAGAAACATTGGAGATTTAAGCCTTGCATGGGCATGAGAACTATCTATTCGTAGACTTGGTGACGGTGGTCTGCGCTGCCTTCCTGGGCGGGTTCATCGCCCGCCTCATCCGCGTGCCTCCGGTGCTGGGCTATCTCGCCATGGGTATGCTCATCGGCCCCTACGGTATGGGACGTCTCGACACCGACTGGCTCGACTTCGCCACCGTCGCCGAGGAAGCGACGGTTCACACCCTGGCGGAGATTGGCGTTGTGTTGCTGGTATTCGCCATTGGCATCGAGGTGTCCTTCCGCGAACTGGTGAGCCTCGGAAAGGTTATCGTCATCGGCGGACTGTTGCAAATAGTCCTGTGCGTCCTGCTAATCACTCCTGTAGGCGTGGGACTAGGGTTTGACATTACCACCGCCGTTATCCTGGGGATGGTGGGTGCCCTCAGCAGCACCATGGTAGTGCTGAAGACCCTTTCCGACCAGGGCGAACTGAATAGCCTGCAGGGACGGATTATGACCGGATTCCTCCTGTTGCAGGACCTGATGTTCATTCCCATGATAGCGATGCTACCCGCGCTGGACGGCACTGGAGGCCCCACTTTAGTGTTGCAGCAGGTAGGATGGGGGGTGCTCAAGGCAGCGGTAGTCATCGCCGGGGTAGCCTTGTTGGGCATGAAAATCGTCCCGTGGGTGATGGGGCGTATCACCGTCATGGGGTCGCGAGAGATGTTCGTGCTGATGGTGGTGGCGACGGCCTTCGCTATCGCCGCCCTCACCAATCAGGTCGGGCTGTCGGCCGCGCTAGGCGCTTTCGTCGCCGGACTGCTGCTCAGCGAGTCCGATGTTGGGCACTGGGCCTTGGCCGAAATCTCTCCGCTGCGCGACGTGTTTGGCGTTCTCTTTTTCGCCTCCCTGGGCCTGCTCACCGACCCGGTATTCGTCTTTGAGAATTACGACCTCGTGCTGGCCATAGTCGGTTCAGTCCTAGCTATCAAATGCACCGTAACCGCGCTGATAATTCGTTGCTCCGGCTACCTGCCCAGCACGGCCTTGACGACGGGAATCGGTCTCGGTCAAATCGGCGAATTCAGCTTTATCCTGGTGGCCAGCGCCTTGAGCGTTGGCGTTGTCAGCAACGACTTCTACTCGCTGATAGTAGTGTCGGCCGTTCTCACCATGGCCGCTGGACCGCCGATGATGGCCGGATGGTCCAGACTAATAACCAAGCTAAGTAACCGCTTCCGTATGTTGCGCCCCTACCGCATCGGCAATCCCCACGGTGAGGAGCGGCCTCGCCCGCTCTTTGGGCATGTGGTCATCTGTGGATTGGGACAGGTCGGCACCATGGTGGCCCAAGTGCTACAGGAACGCCAGGTACCTTTCGTGGCGGTAGACCTGGACCAGCGCACCCTGGCGGAGTGGCGGCTTAACGGCTACACGACCATTCAGGGTTCCGCCGACCGGATGGAAGTGCTGCGGGCGGCCCGAGTGCGGCAGGCTGGGCTGCTGGTGATTACCACCGGCGATCCGGTGTCGGTAGAACTGACGGCGCAACACGCCCTAGATCTGCAACCGGGTCTGGACATCGTGGCCCGAGTCCGGGCGCGTACCGAGGGAGAAGATTTGCAGATGATGGGAGTGCAGGAAGTGGTCTGGCCGGAGATGGAAGCTGGCCTGGAAGTGCTGCGCCACACCCTGCATCGCTACCGCACGCCCGACTATGAAGTGGAACGAGTCGTCTATCAACTGCGGGAGCGCCTGAGCTTCAGCGTATCCGACCCATCCCGCCGCAACGAGCGCGAAAGAAGCCGCAGACGGCGGCCCCCGGCCAGCGGCGGCGCAACCGCCCCCGGGAAAACCATCGAGGAAGACGTCGAATCTCCGTCCCATCAAGGCTAAGGAACGCGCTAGAGCAATCGCAGATGAAATTACAAATCCCGTCGCTCTGGCGGAAATAGTAGACTGAAAGGCAAACTAGCTGAATTTTGCCACAACGATATTCGATTCAGGGACTGGATTCCCGCCCCCTGTTTTCTCGAGGGTGACGTTCTTTCTCGGGAATGACGGGGCGCGGGAATGACGGGTATTAAGCCGCCTATATGAGATTGCCCTGCGATAACAACTGGCAAGGCGGACCGGGAGGGGTTATAATTGAGATTGTAATGAGCCTCTGATTCCCAGATCCCCGGTTGCGGGTGTAGCTCAATGGTAGAGCTCTAGCCTTCCAAGCTAGCTACGTGGGTTCGATTCCCATCACCCGCTCCAAAAGAAACCGAAAGGCCCCACCGTCAAATTCGGCGGGGCTGTTTGTGTTTCCCTGCCCTGATAATTCTGAACTTGCTGCCGGGCGAACGAAGCCGCCGGTTAGCCTCCGGCGGATGCTGCCACCAGCTCGCGAGCGGTCTGGCGAACGGCCGAGGCGTCTAGGACGGCTTCCAGCAGACCTTCCTCATTGGGCTGGAACGCCTCGGGCTGATGGAAAGTCTGCGCCAGTTGTTGCAGAATTTCTTCCCGTCCGGCTTTCGGTATGACCACCGGCTCATCGGACTCGTCCAACAGCAGCGCAATCTCGGCTGCGATGATTTCCCGCTCGACATGGCTGCGCTGGATCTCCGAAATCTTGCCCAAGTGCCGACCCAGATAGCAACCGCCGAACTGCATTATCTCGCTATTGCTACCCTCAAAGTCGCCGATGCGCTGGTACTTAGGCTCCAGCTCCCACTCGTTCATATAATCGCGCACGCCTTGGTCTTCCGAGTTGGGGCTTTCCAAGTCAAACACCAGGATAACCCGGTACATAAAGAACTCGGCAGGCTCCACCTTGATGAACATGGCTGCCCTCCTGCTGGGCTAGATTTGGCGCACACCCGGCTAACACCGTGTCCCATGGTTGGCAAAAGGCTGTAGAGGCACTAGACTAATAACATTCCCCCTAGTAGCTTAGGCGAACGGGCGCGAGGCCGCCTTCGGGCGGCTTCAGCTTTTTTCTGGGACTTTCAGTGATTGCGAACATATACGTTGACGGATTTAACCTTTATTACCTTTACTACGGCTGTCTGCCTTTACTACGGCTGTCTGTCTTTACTACGGCTGTCTGTCTTTACTACGGCTGTCTGTCTTTACTACGGCTGTCTGTCTTTACTACGGCTGTCTGTCTTTACTACGGCTGTCTGCCTTTACTACGGCTGTCTGAAAGATACCCTGTACCGCTGTCTTAACCTTGCTAAACTCTGCAGTATTTTTCTACCTGCCCATTATATAAATAAAATTAGGTATTTCACCGCCCCACTCCTTTTCAGGGAAGGGAACCCGGGCCAACGCCACAGGCAAGAAATTTACCTTAACATCGCCACATGTTTGATATTCGACGCACTAGACAGCGACTGCGATACTGCGGTGGTAATTTCCAATGACTCAGATCTAGTAACTCCCATTAGGATGATACAGGAGAGATTTAGCACGGTCGTTTGGCCGCTTAATCCCCACCGCAGACCTAGCAGGTCATTGATAAGCAGTGTCAATCAGTACTGGCCCATCCGTCGCGGCCCGCTCAGTGCCCGCCAGTTCCCCGAGGGGATGCAAGACGCCAGCAGCGCTTTCGCGAAACCGCCGGGGTGGTAGCGGGCCGAGCCTACCTAGCATCTGTCTTTCCCTGCGACGCCCCCGCGGCTCATTGTCCGGCGGCTCGCAGCACCCGGTCCACGTGTTCCGGCTCCTGGGGCAGGACGCCGGAGTCTACGGCGCGCATAGCCTCTATAACGGCGTCGTTGAAGGGCGTGGGTATGCCCACCTCGCGGCCCTTAGCGGCAATTAACCCGTTCATATAGTCAATTTCCGAGCGGCGTCCCTTGTGAACGTCCTGGGCCATGGATGCCAGCCAGTTCACCCGTCCGCCCCTGGCCGACAGGAAGGCGTCTAGCTCCTCGAAAACGTCTCCCTTGTCGGCGTCGGCCCAAGTCTGGGCGGGAAGGCCGTTGATGTCCACCACATTCAGCCCCAAGGCCAAGCCCACCTGCGCCCCCTCTTTGCATAGCTGAATGCGAATCATCCGGCAACGAGGGTCGTCGGCCATTTCCTGCGAACCCAGGCCAGAGGCGGCGGATATGCCGTTGCCCATACCGTTCTGGCACAGCTTGGCCCAGCGTTGCCCCCACAGGTTGTCGGTGGGGTAGGAGCCGTCTATGCAGTCCAGCAACGAGGCCACCTTGCTGGAACGGGGCGAAAGACGCTCGTTATACTCGCCCACCCGGAACACGTGATGTCCGTGGTCTCGGCCTACCGTGCCGCCCCGCGTGACGTGGCCCGGCTCCCACAGCGCCACCTCGATATGCGAAGCGATACAGCCGAGGGTGTGGGCTTCGCCGACGATGCCGGCGACGGTTACGTCGTTCCAGCAGTTCTGCAACGACACGAAAAAGCCTCCGTCTTTCACGTAGCGTTTGATGAAGTGGGTGGCCCATTCGGTATCGTACGACTTGACGGATATGAACACGAAGTCGAAGGGTTCGGTGATACCCTGAGCGTCGGTCAGGTGCATCGCTTTCACGCCCGATTGGCCGCCAGCGGCCGGCGGTACGGTGAAAGGCCCCTGGCTGCCAGTGACGTGCAGCCCGTCGGCCCGCATCTTCTCCACGTGTTCCGGCCACATATCAATGAAGGTGACGTCTTCACCCTCGCGGGACAGAAAAGCGCCAACGTAGCTGCCCAGCGCGCCCGCACCCATAATGCCGATTCTGTCTGCCATGTTACGGCTCCTTATCAGGATAAGCTGGATTTAAGGATTTTCAGGATTTATACCCCGCGGCGAATCTTCCGGTGGAGGCAATACGAATGACGACAGAACAGAAGAAAGCATCGCCTTCAGAGCAAGGCTATGGAGCGGATTATTCGCCGTCGTCTTTCGACTCCTTCTCCAAGTCAGGATTTTCGTCATAGCCATATTGGAACTCGATTCCTTCAGTTTCCGGCTGGGAACCAGGATACAAACGCAATAGGTCCCACTCGTTGATGGCGGAGCGAACTTGGTAGCGCATATGATTCTGAGACCCGCCTCCCCCTATATTTGGCTCTACCGGCTGCGCATCCCATTCGTAGGCAGTGCTGTAGATTTGACGCAACTTATCTAAGGTGTTGTACAGATATTCTTCTGTCGGCCGTACTAACGGAATCGCGTCGCGTTGAAGGATTCTCATTCCGGTTTCAGCCCGTGCAGCAAGAACGGGTTCGTTACTGCTTCGTAGCCTTTGCGCAGCGTTGTTCAGATCTTGTCTACCTATGTTTCCTAGCATGGCAATCCCAAAATCTTCTATCACAGTGCCAACAACTACGAGCCCTGGAAAATTTTCGCCCTCAGCCTGACCCATCCAGCGGGCAAGCTCCGCATAAGATCGGGCGCGCCGCAACAGACTGTAAGAGCCGACCAGTTCGATTTCGTCTAACAGTACAACCCAGCCTTTATATCCTGCGCCTTTTATCATTTCTGTAGCAAATCGGAGTCGCTGAGGGGGCAAGTCGCGGGCTATCGGAGCTTTGATGTTGTAACTGCGCTGTTGATTAATATCCTTAAGCCCTTGCCTCACTCTTGAAATTCGCATAGGGTCTCCGGACCAGAAAGCTTCAATTTCATTGTTGAAATCGAAATCGTTTAACCTTTCGTGAATCAGCAGTGTTGCTGGAAATATCAGGTGCAATCCGTTATCTCCGGAGTTAGCCCATCGGGAGAAGGCGTCATAGGCCCTGGACGTCCTAGCGTTCAGTTTTAGTCCAATCTCTTCCATTAGATGTCCAGTGGCCCCCGGTATTTGCGCATAATATATGGCGGACTTGAATACTTTATCCAAGTTAAACAGAGGCGTTTCTTTAGTGATAGCAATCCGGCTGCAAACAAAGCCGCGTTCCAGGGCTTCGTGTTCCATGTACGCCAGCAAATGGGACTTGCCGGTGCCGAAATCGCCGGACACTAGCATACTCAACGCACCTACAGGAGCATTGTCCCGGTCTTCCGCACGAGATAGAAGGTCTGAAAAACGGCCTTGGGCTCCAGTTTGGTTACTGCCCAACAACTCGACTGCTTGCTTGTTGGGCACTCCATTGCGCAAGGCTTCCAGCGCCCTCCTGCAAGTAAAGGCATCCATATCGCTTACGCTCCTGCCGCTATCTTACGACAGCGTCTTTCAGGATAATCGGACCAGAGATGCCACTGGGTTGACCAAGTTTTTGTCCCGCACGTCATCCATCACTCTGGTCATAAGAGCCGGATATATTCCGAATCCTCGGAAATTAAGGCTATCGTCAAGGAAGTCTTCATTCGTCATCAAGACTATAAACCCACCTGTCAGTTGACCGATTCCATCTATGAACCTCCGCAAAAGTTCATAATGATCCATCGTCATTGCCTTGGTGTAATACCTGCTTCCGTCATTTGGCCTTCTGGACAGGGTCACTCTGGAACCGTCCAGCAACAGCACCGTGCCAGTGTGTCCTACGAATTGAAACCAGTACAGGGCAGATTCAATGAAATACCTGGCTGTGTTACGGTTAATACCTGAGGCAATTTGGAACTGCCTAACATTGCTGATTCTGGTATTTTCGCCAGTCAGCCAATCCAGCAAAGGCTGGGCGGCATATTCCTTTCCTTCTCCGGCATTTTCCCGCAAACAAAGCTGAAACATTGCCACTCGGAAATCTTTGCCCATACTCCGGCTTTGGAAAATCTGTTTTACCATTTCCGGGCGCAACTCCGCGAGCACAATCTGTGCTTCAACGCCACAGATCTCCCCAATGGCCTTGAAGATATTTCCCGGAAGCCCCGGTATAACATTATCCACCGGATAGCCTGCTTCTCCGGCAATGCGGATAATCGCGCGGCGGGCCAACTGTCTCCAATCCACTTGCCGCGCAATGCCGAAGAAGATGTCTTGGGGCATATGAAACCGGGTTTCCGCCGCGTCAAGCCTAATCACCGCATAATCCAGTTCCCGGCAACGCCGCTCTACTGCGTCGCAAAACTCTGCTCTCAGTCCTTCTGGGGCCACGGCGAATTTTACGGACGAGCCTCCATCTTTGATGAAAGTTGTAAGGTATTCGGATTCGATTGTGCCTATCCAATCGCTAACCGAAATGGTGTTCTGCATCACTCTTCCTTTGAAAACCGGATTCCGTAATATGAAATACGCTGGCCGCTGGGAGCAACAAAGTCGAATACGTTCTCTGACCTGACTCTACGGGCCCCGGACGACGGGAATGATACTCGCATTCCTGACACGGTTAATTGCGGTTTTGACGAGTCCAGATGATACAAACTCCTGGCGAAGTCTGTCCTGTCATACTCGCGATTTGAGCCAGGCAACGCGGTGAAGAGGCGGTAAATTCGCACCAACTCAATGACCTGCCCACCTTGGCTGTCCTCAGTACGGGCAGGGCTTTCTTCCCGCGTTAACTCGCAATAAACCTGATATAAAGCGCTCAGAAATTGACCAGTCTGAACTCTGGCGGGCTTCTGTTGGTTCCGTATCAGAATTTCGGCAATATAAGACGGGCGCAGCGTTGACACCTGCTTCCGGTCAATCCGTACTGCCCTGGAGCCAGGCAAGGTTCGGACAATAGCGGGATGGGCAATCATATTGCCATCTCTCTCGTAGATGTCTAGTCCTTTTTCAGCAGCGACGGACCGCAGTTCAGCCGCGTAGCCGTCTTTAAGGTAATCCTCTTCTTCCTTTTCCTGAAAGGGCCAGGAATCACCGGCGTTGGCGGCTTCCTGCCTCAGGGCGTTAAGAGCTTCGCCTAACCTGCTTTGCCCTCGCTTGATAGCGGCTATGTTGCCTTCTTTGGCTGCCTTCTCCAGAGCCTTTGCCAGCTTAGCCAAGTCCCCTGCCGACCTGGCAGTCGAGGCGGCGGCCCGCTCTACCTCGCTAAATGCCTGCTCGAAACTGCCCATCTCCTTCCCTCCATCCATTTATCCTTGTCAACGGGCATCGTAGTAAACCGTTGCCGTACTGTCATGACTAGTTGCTTCGATTTCTGCCCTTCTCACCCCGTTAGCGTGGCCAGGCGGGCGCTTTCGATGTGGGACAAGGCCCGGATTTCCTCCATCACAGGGGGCGGCACCGGGTCATCGAAGCCGATGACCATCATGGCTTGGCCGCGCAATCGGATGCGTCCCACGCCCATGAAGCTGATGTTGATATTGTGGCGGCCGGCGATGGTGCCGACGGCGCCAATGGAGCCGGGCTGGTCGCGATTATCCACGAACAACAGATACGGTGTGTTGGGAACAATGTCCATCCAGTAGTCATTGAACTTGACGATATGCGTCTCATTACGCATGGAAGTGGCCGCCAGGGTCAGGCTGCCATTGGCGGGCCCGGTTTCCCGGGTATGCAGGGTTGCCGATATAAGACTGGCGTACTCCCGGGAAACCCCGTTGCTCTGCTCGGTGACGTTCCAGCCTCGCTCTCGGGCCAGCACCGGCGCATTTATCAGATTCACGTTGACCGTGCTGACCGGTCCTAGCAGCCCGGCCAGAACCGCCGCCTGGAGCATCCGGCAGTCGTGGTGAGCGATTTCGCCTTCATAGCTGACGGACACGCCGGTCACTTGCCCGTCGGACAGGAACCCCAGCAGCTTTCCGACCATGGAGGCCGCCGGAACGTAGGGGGCCAGCACCTCGTGCACCTCCGGCGCGACGAAGGGGGTGTTGACGGTGTTGCGGGCTGGTTCCCCTTTCAGCACCGCCAGCACCTGCTCGGCAGCCTCGATGGCCACCTCGCGCTGCGCCTCCCGCGTGGATGCCCCCAGGTGCGGCGTGACTATGGCTTTGGGATGTTCCAGCAACGGACTGGGGTCGGGGGGCTCCTTGGCGAACACATCCAAGGCGACCCCGCCGAGTTGGCCCGACTCCAGCCCTGCCAGCAGCGCGGCCTCGTCCACCAGCTCCCCCCGGGCCACATTTATGATGCGGGCGCCGGGCTTGATCCTCTCGAGTTGCCGCATCCCCAGCATCCCTCGGGTGCCTTCGGTCAGCGGCGTATGCAGGGTGACAAAGTCGGACTCGGCCAGCAGCTCGTTCAGCGGCAACAACTCCACGCCGATGCGGCGGGCATAGTCAGGGGCGACGAAGGGGTCGTAGCCCAGCAGCCGCATCCCGAAGCCTTGGGCGCGGCGGGCCACCTCGGTGCCAACCCGCCCCAGGCCGCAAATCCCTAGGGTCTTGTCGCGCACTTCCACGCCCATGAAGGCGCTGCGCCGCCACTCGCCCGATTTCAGCGAGTGGTGAGCCCCCGGCACATTGCGGGCTAGGGACAGCATAAGTGCGATGGTGTGCTCGGCGGCGGCCACGGTATTGCCGGTGGGCGCGTTCACCACCGCGATGCCGGCGCCGGTGGCCGCTTCCAGGTCAATATTGTCCACGCCGATGCCGGCGCGGGCGATGACCTGCAGCTTCTTGCCAGCTTCGATAACTTCGCGGTTGACCCTGGTCTCGCTGCGCACCACCAGGGCGTCATAGCCCCCTATGGCGTCCAGCAGATCTGCGGGCTTCATGCCCGTCTTAACATCTACTTCGGCCCCGGTTTCCAGCAGGGACACCCCCTCGGGGCCAATGGGATCTGATACTAAAA
The DNA here is from genome assembly GCA_965199995.1 of Dehalococcoidia bacterium. Taxonomy (GTDB): domain Bacteria; phylum Chloroflexota; class Dehalococcoidia; order Lucifugimonadales; family UBA3495; genus VXOI01. Next base: position 2,415,167 of record OZ241328.1, read on the forward strand.
CCCTGGGCATAGACGGATACCTCAATGATGTTTATGGGATGTTTATGGGACAGCTTTCAGCGGGACAACCCGGCCCCGGCGGTAGGACTGTCTGTTTACGCCATCCAAATATAGCATACGTATATCAATGGCCTCGGCGCATCAGCCCCGGCCCGGCGCGGGAGCGTTCTTATGTCCGATATATCCCGTGCATCCCTGTGAATCCGCCCCCGGCCCGCAAGGGAGCAACGTTCCTTGACCCTAGTAGGGCGCGCAGGTAGGATAGGTGGCGTCGGGCCTAATGCGATTCGGCCACCGCCGGAGCAACTATGAGCGACCAAGACCGGCATATCAGCTTCACCGTCGGCTAAGAAACCCTGGCAGCGCTGAAAACCGCCGCGTTGCGCGGAGTAAGCGTTGAGGAGTTTTGCCTCGAAGTCATCGCGGAGGGAGCAGAGAAAACGGTTTTCCCGGCCGGGCGTCCCCTACTTTCTCGAAGGAGACTCTCAAGAGGCTCGCGAAATCGCGAGAGCGGATATTTGGTGGACGCACCCTCCCCGGCAATTCGGCGGATGATATTCGACAGACCAGAGAAGCCCGGGTGAAGCAGATTGAACGGTGTTGTGATTGTTGATACAAGCCTGGCAGTAAAATGGGTTGCCGTAGAAACCGACAGCGACAAAGCAACCCTCTCGTCGAATTTTGGAGCCGGTGGAGAATTACGGTATCGGCTCCTGATCTAATGCCTTTCGAGGCTGCCAATGCCTTGTATGGAAAAGCGTACCGGGGAGAAGTGTCTTATACCGACGCCAAGGAAATGATGGCGGAGTTGATGGCTATCCCGGTCGTGTATCACCGGTCAGCTCCGTTACCCTCGCGCGCGATGGAGTTAACTGAGGTTTTGGGACAGGCAATGGTCTATGATTCGTTTTTTCTTGCTTTGTGGGAATTTCTGGACTGTGGCCTCTGGACTGCGGACAAGCGATTTTACGACATCGCCCAAGTAACTCATCCTCATATCCCCTACATCATCGAAGCCGAATCCATCCCCAACACATAGGAGACGAAGCAATGTTCCTGATGCGGTTTACCGAGCGGGCCTATACCAACTACACCGAGGAGGATGTTCGCAACAGCCCCAATCAGGCGGTGCGGCTTACCTTCTCCAACAGCAACTTCGACCCCGCGGTAGGCTCGCGGCAGTACAACGAATACCTGGACGAGTATGAGTATTGCGAGGAAGCGGGCTTCGACGGCCTGATGCTGAACGAGCATCACAACACCCCTACCTGTATAGGCGCCACCATGAACCTGGAGGCCGCTATCCTAGCCCGCAACACCAAGACTCCCAAGATTGTCCTGCTGGGCAACCCCTTGCCAGTGTTCGACAATCCTCTGCGTCTGGCCGAGGAATTGGCCGAGATTGACATGATTTCCGGCGGGCGGCTGGTATCGGGCTTCGTGCGAGGCACCGGCGTCGAAAGCCTGGCCGCCAACGTCAACCCGCTCTTCAACCGCGAGCGATTTGAGGAAGCCCACGACCTGCTCATCAAGACTTGGACCACCCCAGGGCCCTTCCGCTGGGAGGGAAAACACTATCATTTCCGGGTGGTCAATCCCTTCGAGCGGCCCTTGCAGCAACCCCATCCGCCCATCTGGATTCCCGGCCTAGGCAGCCCCGAAACGCTGGTATGGGCCGCCGAGCGCCACTACCCCTACATATACCTAGAGACCGACCCGCAAGGCACTCAGGATATGATGTCCATCTACACCGAGACGGCCCGGGAGAACGGCTACGAACCCGGCCCGGAACACTTTGGCTACCTGTGCCGCATCCACGTCCAAGACACCGACGAAAAGGCGTATGAAGCGGCCAAAGGCTTCCTCACCGGCAACGTCGGCGTGGGCCGCGTCCCCATGCCCCGTGACTATATGATGCCCATCGGATACAGCGGCAGCGTCAAAGACCCCCGCGTCGCCCGCTACCAGGGTCGCGTCCGCAAAGACCCCTTCCTCGGCCTGGGACTGGAAGTGGCCAGCTACGACGAGATACTGGCGTCCAACCGCTGGATTGTGGGCAGCCCGGAGACCGTGGTTCGCAAGCTGCGCGACGTGCTGGGCCAGCTTCGCCCCGGTATCCTAGGCATCTGGACCAATGACGGCGACACCACCCACGCCGACACTATGAACTGTCTGAAGCTGATGGGCCAGGAAGTCTTGCCGGCCCTGCGCGAAATCGGCGAGGAGCTGGAGCTGACCGACCCCTTCCAGAAGACCCCGTAACCGTCCGTCTGAATCGGGATTCCCAGGATTTCAGGATGGCCCAGATGATAGACAACCATCCGGGAAATCCTTTCATCTCGATAATCCTGATTCAGACCCCGTTCCATAGCGTTGAAAATATAAATTAGGAGAACAATCATGCCCGCGTTTACCGAGGAAGTTGTTGATGTAGGCGGAGTTGGAGTACACACCCTGAAGGGCGGCAGCGGCGACCCGTTGCTGCTGCTGCACGGCGCAGGCGGCAACAGCGGATGGCTCCGGTTCGCCGATGCTCTGGCCGAGCGCTACACCGTTTACTACCCATCGCATCCTGGCTATGGGAAGTCCCCCCGGCCGGACTGGCTGGAATCCATTCCCGACATGGCCGCCTTCTACACCTGGTATCTGGACACCCTCGGGCTGCGGGACGTCCGTGCCATCGGCTTCTCCATGGGCGGCTGGATTGCCTCCGAGATTGTCGCCACCTCCTCGGGCTATATCGGCAAGCTAATGCTGGTAGGCGCTGCCGGCGTCAAACCCAACGAGAGCGAAATCGCCGACATTTTCATCATTAGCCCGGCGCAGGTTACCGATCTGATGTTTCATGACCCCACCCAAGCCCCGGAATACCAGCAGATTTATGGCCGCGAGCTACCCCCCGAAGAGCAGCTAACCGCCGACTTGAACCGTGAGATGGCCGTGCGCCTCACATGGAAGCCCTATATGCACGACCCGCGGCTGGCCGGCGGCCTGCTCCAGCGCGTCAACATCCCCACTCGCATGGTCTGGGGGCGCCAGGACCGCATCGTCCCCGTGGAATGCGGCAAAATCTATCAGGAAAGCATTCCCGGTTCTGAGCTAGTGGTTATCGAGAACTGCGGCCACTCCCCCCAGGTGGAAAAGCCCGAAGAGTTCATCCAGACGGCGGTGGAGTTCTTGGACTAGCCCATGCCAGGATATGCCCTCTCCAGTTCCTGGCGGTACATCGCCCTCTTGGCGGCCAGCGTTTTGCTGGCCGTTGCCCTGTCGGCCTGCTCCGGCAGCAACCCCGACGCCACCAGCGAAAAAGTGCTGACCCTCGAAGCAAAGATACACTCGTTGGAAGAATCCCTGGAATCAGTAGCGGCGACGAGCGCGGCGGTCAATAACGAACTCACCGCCGTGCAAGAGCAAAACGCGGAGCTGAGCAGCGAACTCGCTGCCCTCCGCCAGCAACTGGCCGACAAAGCTCAGCCCGCCGAGTCCACCGGCGGAAGAAAGGAGCCGCAGTCGCCCTCCCACGAGAGTATAGATGCGCGGCTACGGGCGCTGGAAGAGGTCGCTTCCCAAATAACTCTGTTCCTCCCTGTCTTGGAAAGCTGGTTCACGGGCATGGACAAGCGGGTTAAGGAACTGGAAGGAAGCGACCTGGAAAGAACGGTTCAACTGGTAGAGGCCGCCGGTGGAGAAGTTCATTACATCAACCATTCAGACCGGGAAGAGCCGGCAATACTGGCCGCTCCCCCAGGGCTGCCGGAGGGAAGCCCGCTCATAGTTTCCTTACACGGTTTCAGCGGGGACTCCGCCGGCCAAATCACCTATGTTCCCCTGCATCAGCATATGTCTCAGCGTGGTTTCGGGCTGCTGTTGCCCAACGGCATCAGAAACGCCGAAGGAAACCGCTTCTGGAACCCCACCGACCAGTGTTGCGAGGGCGGAAAGAGCGGCGAGGACGATTACGCCTATTTGTCTCACATCGTCGCCGAAGCCCACAAGCTGAAAGGCTTCGGGCCGGTCTATTTCTTCGGCTACTCCAACGGCGGCTTTATGTCTTACTGGATGGCCTGCCAAGGACTGCCCGGCCTGCGCGCCGTCGCCAGCCTAGCCGGAACCAGCTATATGGACGACGCTCTTTGCGAGGGCGCGGCCCCAGTGTCCGTGCTGCACGTCCATGGCACCAGTGACGCTGTGGTGCTTTTCGACGGCGCCGGCGGAGGAACCGACTCCCTAGCAGAAGCCTGGGCTGGGTACGCGGCCGCCGGCGATATGGCGCGGAACTGGGGCGAACGCGCCGGATGCCATTGGCCTGAAGACGAAGACGGCGATGCTCTGCGACCAGGCCAGCCCTACGCCACGCTGGACCTGGACGAATACGTTCCCGGCGCCGAAACCCAAGCCTACCGCCTTGAATCCGGCTGCACCGATGGCATCAGCATCGAGCTATGGGTGGGTGAAGGCGGCAGCCACGGCCCCGGCTACGGCGACGCCTTCACCGATGCTCTGCTGGATTGGCTGCTGGCGCAGGAGTGAACGATTCCTGTTCGCTGTACCCCCTGCCTGGGTTGCTTTATGATGGAGCGAGCAAAAGTTGGGAATGGAAATGAATCGCAAGAAATTCATCCGCAAAGTGGAAAATTCACCACCGAAGAAATCAGCAAAGAATTCCGTCAGTATTGCGGCGAGGACTTCAGCATCGCCCGATACTGGTGAACTCCGATTACCAAGCCTACATGGAACGCTCTTGGGAGTACCCCGGGTACGTTCTTATCACCGTGGTTTACGAGGCTGACTTGAGGGAGCCACCCCTGAATTGGGGATCCCCTGTGTTCAACCACGTTTGGCACATAATGCACGAGGAATGGGAGGAATGGCTGGAAAACTTCTACCCCCATTTTGACTATATTCCCAAACCCAAAGGGGAGAGCGGAGAGCAGCAAGGATGAAAGGGTTGGGAATGGCAAGCCAGAGCGCTTTACTCGCCACGGCAAGGCAACTGGCCGGAACGCTCGGCGGGCCGCCACCCAGCCAAGCTAACCTTCGCGGGGCTGTCAGCACCACCTACTACTCCCTGTTTCACTATATGGCAGAAAACTGCGCTAACATGCTGGTAGGCGAACTCGGCTCCGGCCAGAGCCGATCGGCTTGGTATCAAGCATACCGGGCATTGGAACACGGTCTCGCCAAGCAACGATGGGAGCGAAAAGACTTTATCCGCCGTTTCCCTTCGCAAGTACAAGACTTCGCAGAAATTCCGCTGATATGCAGGGGAAACGGCACACCGCCGATATGACCTATCAGAAAGTTTCGACCAGTCCGCCGTCATTAGAGACATCAACAACGCAGCGAACGCCATCGCCGAATTCCGCCAGACCTCGGAGCGCGACCGCCGCACTTTCGCTGTCTATGTCCTGATGAGTCTGAGTAACACGTAAACCAACAAAACGGAGGCACGCTGTGTCTTTTGAAGTTTTCTATTTTACCGAGTTGCCCTACGCCGCCTTTCCCGAGTCGGAAGCCGACAAGTATCCTTCGATGCGCCTTACCTTCCCCAACACCTATTTTGACCCGAACAAGGCCCATGACCTGTTTAAGCGCTACCTCGACGAGTATCAATACGCCGAGGAAGTGGGCTTCGACGGCCTAATGATTAACGAACACCACAACACCCCGTCGTGCATGGATGTGGAAGTTAATATCACCGGCGGCATCCTGGCTCGCGTCACCAACCGAGCCAAGATACTGATGCTGGGCAATATGCTTCCCACCTCTGACAACCCGGTGCGGCTGGCCGAGGAGATTGCCATGCTGGACGTCATTTCCGGCGGGCGCATCATCTCTGGCTTCGTGCGGGGCATTGGCATCGAGAGCTGGGCTAACAACACCAACCCGGTCTACAACCGCGAGCGGTTCGAGGAATGCCACGACCTCATCATCAAGACGTGGACCACCCCCGGCCCCTTCCGCTGGGAAGGCAAGCATTATCACTACCGCGCGGTCAATCCGTGGATGCTGCCGATACAGCAGCCCCACCCGCCTTGCTGGGTTCCCGGCACCGGCAGCCCGGAGACGGTGCAATGGGCCGCCCGCAACCGCTACACCTATGCAGCCTTCCTGACCAAGATGGACGTCGCCCGGAACCTGTTCGGCAACTATCGCAAGCTGGCCGCCGAGGAAGGATGGGAGCCCGGCCCCAGCAAGTTCGCATTCATGATCTGCGCCCACGTCAACGATACCGACGAAAAGGCCCAAGAGTCGGGGAAGGCGTTCATGTGGCGTATGGGACACCCGCTCAAAGGCCCGCGGGAATATTGGTCGCCTCCGGGCTACTTTTCCGCCGCCGGAGCCGCCGCCAACACGCTGCGCCGGTCGCGGCCCCTGAACGAGATGTCTTACGAGGAACTGCAAGACGAGCATCACTTGGTGGTGGGCAGCCCCGACACCGTCATCAAGAAGCTGCGCTACATCAAGGAGGAGTTGGGCATCGGCGCGTTGCTGTTAGAGGCCCAAGGCGGCCCCCTGTCCCACAAGGACACTATGCGCTCCCTGGAACTCTTCGGCAAGGAAGTCATCCCCGCCTTAAAGGAAGACTAGCGCCCCCTCCACAAACCGAAAAACGGGGCGGGTGTCCCGCCCCATCCCCTACCGTCATTCCCGCCTACCCTCACCGTCATTCCCGTGAATACGGGAATCCATTTACGCCTGCCTCACTCAATGCCTCTCTATCCGTAGGTTCCCACCGCTCTATGGCTTGGCTGGAGCGCAGCTAGACTAGAGCCACCGCCGTCACCTCAAACAGGAGTTCTGGAGCCGCCCGGTCCAGCGGGCCCGGCCGCCGGATGCGGTGCGCGGAGACTCCCGTCGCCGAAGGGAAACTGTCGCCGAAAAACTTGCGGCGCACATCTCCAACCCTCCGGTAGGCCGAAAGACCGTTGGGAGGAACCCACTCTATGGTATTAACCACATTATCCATAGAGTACCCCCCTTCGGACAAAACTCGCGCCAGATTGCCATAAGCCTGCTCGGCCTGAGCTGCCATGTCGAAGGGGCCAATAACCGTAGCCGTGGCATGGTCTACGCCCGTCTGTGCCGATAGCTGGAGCATACGCCCCTTCTTCACTCCCGGAAAGCTGGTCGCACCCCCGTAGCCTACCTCCCATCCAGGCACCCTTATCTCCTCACGGTTTCCCCCCAACACCGCGACCGCCTCGACCTCCACGTGGCCTTCGGGGCGAAGCAGGCGGTTGACTGTAATGCCCGTGCTGGCTGGGTAATCGCCCTTGAAGAACTCGCGGCGAGATGCCGAGGCGCCTCCGTCATACTGAAGCCACGCTTGGGGGGATATGTACTCCAGGGTCTTTACCACGTCGGAAAGGCCGGAGCCTGCGGCGGCCAGCACGCTGCCCACGATTTCGTAGGCCAGTCCCATCTGTACTCCGGTATCCTGCGGGAAGGAAACCTGGCCGTCCCCTTCCACACTGCCGAGGAAACCGGAGGTCCAAAGCGTATCCCCCGCGACTACGCCAGGAACGAAGGTGAGGGCATCGTAACCAGCGTAGCCGGGATTGACGGCGCGCTTTTCTCCCGCCACCGCCACGGCGCTGACCTCCAGCAGGGCATCGGGCCGCAGCAGCCGCTCCACGCAAATTCCTGTCGAAGCCACCGGGGATCCGCCCAGAAATTCGCGGCGAATTGCGCCCGTCTCCCGGTATTGGGGCAAAGCCGCCGGGTCTATGTAGTCCACCGTCTGCACCACATTATCGAAGGACATACCAGCGGCTTCCAGGATTACGCCCAGCTTTTCATAGATGACCCGGGTTTGCTCCAGCAAGCCGCTCTTACACACAATTCCGCCGGAGGACGAATCGTACTCGCTGGCCGTCTGTCCGGCCAAGTACAGGATCCCTCCGCTTTCCGCAGCGAGGCAGAAGGTGTAGCGGTTCAAGTCCAGCCACGGGAATTTTTGCGGGTCTACTTCGACAACGTTTCTGGGCATAGCAACCCCTCGCACCGTCAATTGCCAGTCAGGGCATCCCGGTCGTTCCGCAATGGAAGCTGCACCACTGCGCTGGCCGGTTCGACCACGCGCTCGCCGCGCTGGTTTTCAATCCAAAGGACGCATTCCGCGAATCCTGCTGCGGCCATCCCACCAGGAAGGGGCCAGGCAGGCAGCCCGTCGCCGCCTTCCCGGTACAATGCGCTGACCACGCCCCGGCAAACCAGTGAGTCGCCGGGATAGACCATAACCCGGTTGCGAAAGGCCAGCTTGCGCAGGAATGCGCCGGGGCCGGCCCAGTCCTGTACCTGCTGAGCCAGAAAAGCGCCCAGCATCTGCCCGTCCACAAAAGGCCCGGGAAAGCCCCTATCCTCGACGTATCCGGAGTCGTAATGGACGCGGACGAAATCCCAGGTCGCCGCGCCATAGGCCACCATGCGGGGAAGGTCTATCCGCTTGCGCAACAAAGACAACTCATCGCCCACCGCCACGTCCTCGAAGAACCGGCCCACGCTCCCGTCGGCAGTCATTCCGGTGGCTGCTCCCGGTAGAACAGAGTCTCGGTGTTGCGGGCCAGCAACTCCCCGCGCTGATTGTAAAACGTGGCTTCGATAACCTGGAAAATGAGCGGGCCGGTGCGCCCGGCGCGTTGATAAACGTCCTTGACCCGCCAGCGAGCCGTGAGAACGTCGTCCGGATGCACGGGCTGGAAGAACTCGTATTCGTTGTCGGCCCGAAGCCCCGGCATTTCCCGAAAGGGGCCGCGCCCCAACAGGTCACCCCGCTCATCCATGCCGCTGTCAACGTACTGCCAGGTATCGCATACCAGCGTCGGCGGGGCCATAACGTCCCGCAAGCCGTAGGCCGCGGCCTGCTCGCGGTCGGAATAGAGCCGATTAAAGTCGCCAATGGCCAAGGCATATAGCCGGAAGGCTGAGCGCCCAATCTCATCAGGCGCATGGAAAACCAGCTCTCGCCCAACTGTGGCTTTTAGCTGCTCCAGCAAGGAATCCGACATCCTCCTCAGTTCATCTCCGCCCGCAACGCCACGTAATCGCCGGGTCCGGAGACGGGCGGCTCGAAACTGAGGCCGCCGTCCCACCCTACGGGAATGTTCATAAACAGATTCCACGGGCTGGGAGTTTCCGGCGGCGTCAGCCCTAGCTCGGCCATCGCCTCTTCGGGAGAGACAGCCCTGCCGTCCCCGGCGGCAGCCCCATGGTTGTGCATCTGAATAAGGTCAACCTGCTCCCGTTGTAGCCGGTTCAGGCTCTCCTCGACCAACGCGATGGCATTGCCCTCGATGCGTCCCGGCTCGCGGAGGCCGACCCGGAACTTGGTGCCGACGCAGACGTCCGCCGATAACTCCCTAAGCGCGCCCCAAGTTAGTCTCGGAAACCCCGTCGCCGGAAACCCCGTCACCACAGGATGGGGCGGTATCGAAATAATTGATGCCCAGATCCATCGCCCGCGCCACGGCCTGCACTTGGTCGCCAGGCCCGCCCCGAATCATAAAGCCGCCGACATTGCCGCAGCCAAATCCGATTTCGGAAACATTCAGTCCAGTATTGCCCAAAGGTCGATATTTCATCGCCTTTCCCCGCACAATTCTGCGTATCCCTGCTAATCCTATGGGGGAGCCGCTCCTTCTCGGCGGGACAATCACCTGCGTACCATCATCCATTCCCCCCCGGTTGTCAACCCCGCGAGCTGCGCTAAGGCCGTTCCCGCTTTAATCGCGAAGACAAGCGGACGGAATCACGCTGGCCTCACCGGTCGTCTAGCCAGCAGCATCAGCGCGGCGGATAGGGCCAGCAGGCCGGACGAGGATATAATCAGCCAGGTGTAGCTGCCGGTGAAATCGTAAATCAGCGGCCCCACAACCTGCCCCAAACCCAGGCCGCCGGCCTCGAAGGGACGCAGCGACCCAGCAATGGCCCCGTAGGAATCCCGGCCAAAGTAGTCGGCCAGCAGAATGTATTTCAGCACCTCCAGCCCGCCGTGGAACAGTCCCCACAGCACGCCGAACACATAGGCCGCCAGGAGCGAATCCACCCACAGCAACGCCAGAGCCGCCGCGCCGGACAGGGCCAGCGCCGCGATGATGCACCACCGGGCCGTCAGCCGCGCGGCCAGTTGACCCCATATCAGGCTGGTGAGAGCCAGGAAAGTGCTGATGCTCAGCACGCCGGCCGCCTGCGGGGTCGTAAGCCCGGCGAAATCGCGCAGGTAAGGTACCAGGCTGAACCCCAGGCCAGAAGTGGCGGCCACCTCCAATAGGGCGACGACGGAAATCAGCCAGAACGCCTGCGTCCGAAAGGCTTCTCTTGCCGTGGAGCTGACCTCCGCCATCCGCGGCGGCCCCTCGCGCTGCGCCCCGCTGCCCGGAGCAGACGGCGCCGCTGTGGAGGCGTCTCGCCGGGCGCCGTCGGGAAGAAGGCCGATGTCTTCGGGCCGACGCCGCATGATGACAAGCATCGGCAAGGCCAGGGCCAGACTGAATATCCCCAGGTAGCGAAAAGCCGCCCGCCAGTCGGCGAATACGGCAATTATCGAGAACGCCTGGATGATGAGCGCTCCGCTTATAGGGCGGTAGATGCCTGTCAAGGCCAGGGCGATGTTCCGGCGGCGGTTGAAGAAGTTGACGGCCATGGTCCGGGGAACCACGCCGATGAGAAAAGGCTGGCTTATCGCCCTCCCGATGACCGCCGCCAGGAAAAACTGCCCCGTTGCATGGGCCCCGCCGATGGCGAACATGGACAATCCCAGAACAATCACGCCCCCTGGCATCAGCCATCTAGGCCCGTACCGGTCGGCCAGCCGGCCGGCGAAGGGAGCGAAAAAGCCCGACAGCCAAACCCCGCAACCGGCCGCCAGCCCTATGCTGGTGCGGGACCAGTTGGTGTCATCCAGAATGTAGGTCTGCACTCCCCCCAGCACTACCCCGGCTATGGCCGTCGCCGCGAAGGCCCCCGCGCCGGACAGTCCGAGAACCAGCCAGCCATAGTAAAAGGGCGGGTTGGGACGCCAGTTAAGGAGAGCGGACAGTGAGAACGCCATAGGACTGATTCTTATATCAGACCGGCCATAATCCTACAAGGGCCGCCGGCCATAATCCTACAAGGGCCGCCGGGCATCAGCCGCCGGGCAAGGGCCGCCGGCCATAATCCTACAAGGGCCGCCGGGCATCAGCCGCCGGGCAAGGGCCGCCGGCCATAATCCTACAAGGGCCGCCGGGCATCAGCCGCCGGGCAAGGGCCGCCGGCCATAATCCTACAAGGGCCGCCGGGCATCAGCCGCCGGGCAAGGGCCGCCGGCCATAATCCTACAAGGGCCGCCGGGCATCAGCCGCGGGCATCGGGCAAGGGCCGCCGGCCATAATCCTACAAGGGCCGGGCCGCCGCGCAAGGGCCGCCGGGCATCAGCCGCCGGGCAAGGGCCGCCGCGCAAGGGCCGCCGGGCCATCACCCGGCGGCGCCCGTCGCCGGGGCCAGTTCCAGCAGGCGCATCCCCCGCTCCACTTGCTCCCCTGGACGCGCCGCCACCCGCCGCACAACGCCGTCGCGGGGAGCAGTGATTAGCAGCTCCATCTTCATGGACTCCATCACCACCACGGTCTGGTTTCGCTCCACGCTGTCTCCCTCGGCGACCAGTACCTCTAGGATTGCGCCGGGCATAGGAGCCAGAACGTCCCCGGATTCTTCCGCCGAAGCAGAGTTTCCGCGACGCCTTCCGGAGACCGGCGCCGTCTCTGCCCGCTGGAATACGAACAGCGCGCCATCCAGCCACAGATGCAACTCCGTTCCAGCCCATCCCCAGACAAAGGGATAAGTCCGGCCCGATTCATTGCGACACAACCCTTCCCCCCCGCCTGTTCCCGCGGCAAGGGAACCGGGCGGCAATTCGATGTTCAGCGTAATGGCGGCCGGGGATTCCGGTTCCCATTCGCCCTCCGGATGCAGGGTGAAACGGCCTTCCGACTCTTCCAGCCGGTAGCGAAAGGCTTCCCCTGAATCCGGGTAGATCTCCCGCATCCCACCCCGGCCTGGAGTCACGGCAGCCTCTGTTCCCCGGCGGACTGCCACGGGCCGGAGCTGTCCCGGCGGCTTCCCCCGTTCTCTCCCGCCGGTACTTGCCGGTGCGCCGGGTTGACCGCCTGCCGTGATGCCCACGCCCCCAGCGCGCGGGCCATTCTACGGAACTCGCCAGACACCGCCGGTATCGTCACCTCCGGGTTCCGCTCCAGAAAGCCGGTATCATACTCGCCCCGGCGAAACTGAGAATGCCCCACCACCGCCCGCAGCAACGGGATGTTGGTCACTACGCCCAGAACCTGGAACTGCGCCAGAGCCACCTCCATCCTGCGCAGGCAAAGGTCGCGGCTGGGGGCCCAGGCCGTCAGTTTCGCCAGCATCGGGTCGTAATAGATGGACACCTCCTGTCCCTCAACCACGCCGCTGTCCAGACGCAGGCCCGGGCCGCTGGGGGGCCGCCAGCGCAACAGAGCGCCGGTGGAAGGAATAAAGTCCCGGTAAGGGTCTTCGGCGTATATGCGGCCCTCTATGGCGTGACCGCGGGGCTGCACATCTTCCTGCCGCAAGGTCAAAGGCTCTCCGTGGGCGATGCGCAACTGCAGCTCCACCAGATCCAGCCCCAAGACCGCCTCGGTAACCGGATGCTCGACCTGAAGCCGGGCGTTCATTTCCAGAAAGTAGAAATCACCGCTTTGGGGGTCCAGCAGAAACTCTACCGTGCCGGCATTAACGTATCCGGCGCTGCGCGCTACCGCGATGGCGGCCTCGCCCATGCGCCGGGCCGTGTCCCGTCGCGCCGCCGGGCTGCTCCCTCCGGCGGCGACCGCGTCCGGCATCAGGGCCGGCGAGGGGGTTTCTTCGATGATCTTCTGGTGTCGGCGCTGTATGCTGCATTCCCGCTCGCCGAGATGGATGGTATTTCCGAATCCGTCGGCCAGTACCTGAATCTCTACGTGGCGGGGGTTGGCCATATAGCGCTCCAGGAACACCCGTCCATCGCCGAAGGCGGCCTGGGCCTCGCGGCTGGCCGACTCAATCTCTCCGTCCAGCTCGGGGCGGGCGTTAACTAGGCGCATCCCCCGCCCACCCCCGCCGGCGGCGGCCTTGACCAGCAAAGGAAATCCCCAGCGCCCCGCGAACTCCCCCGCCGCGGCATCGCCCGGCAGGCATACCGGGGAGCTGGGAACTACCGGAACCCCGGCTCCCAGGGCTATCTCCTTGGAGCGCAGCTTGTCCCCCAGCAGCTCCATGCTTTCGGGGGCAGGGCCGATGAAGGTTATCCCGGCCTCGCGGCAAGCCCGGGCGAAGTTGGGGTTCTCCGATAGAAATCCGTATCCGGGATGTATCGCCTCGGCCTCGCAGTCCAAAGCGGCCTGAATTATCCCAGGAATGTTCAGATAGGTCTCTTCCGCGGTGTTGCCCAGCAAGGACACCGCCTGTTCCGCCGGGGAGACATGGGGCGCGCCGGTGTCCGGCTCGGAATAGATTGCCACCGGCGCTATCCCCATAGCGCGCAGCGTCTGGTTGATGCGGACTGCGATTTCGCCTCTATTGGCTACCAGAACTTTGGAAAACATCCGGAGATTCCCTTCATTTAACTCTTGATGCCCTTCCTGTTGGCCGCCGGGATCCAAGCCTTGATGATGGCGTCTTCCAGGGCCAGAGTTTCGTCTTCGCTGCCGGTGCAGGCCGTGGAGAACTCCACGGTGTCGCGGTACAGGAGCAACAGGCGGCGCAGCTCCGGGTTGGTCTCGTTGTTCAGATGCTGCAACAGGCGGCGCCTTACGCAAGTGCTGGACATTCCCACGTAGAGGCATTCCTCGGAACCGCCGTGGGGCAGCCATAGGGCGTAGACGCCGCTAAGGTTCCGCTCCAGTTGGCGCAGTTCGCCGCTATGGAAGGGCCGGCGTTCCCGCTCCAACTGATACTTCAAGCCCAATGGCGTTCGGGGGCCTTCCATCATTGCCAGACCATCATTGCCAGACCATCATTGCTAGACCATCATTGCTAGACCAACTGGCCTTGGCCCGGCTTGCTCAGCTCTTCCTGGATGCTGTCCCACGAAGTCACCAGATTGTTGAACAGCACGGCGCGGCGGGAATCGCGAAGGCGGTCGAAGTGGTTGTAGAGCACGCGGGCCAGCCGCTCCACCGGTTCGGCGCCGCTGCCCAGGCGCCGGGCGATGGCCGCCGCGCCCTGCGTGCTGCCGTCGGGGTGGTCGAAGTGCCAGGCCATCCGGCAGCAGCCTTCCCAGGCCGTCATCCCCGTCGCCGACGGCATCCGGTCCGCCGAGAAGTATTCCGGCGGCTGCAACCGGACGCTTCCGCTCTGGGCCGTCACCAGCCCGTGGTCGTCACGCAGTTCGTCCTCGATGGACACGTTCTTGGCCTGGGCCAGGGTCTGGGCTTCGCCGTACTGGCCTTCACCGAAGCCGTGCTGTTTCAGCCAGTCGAGGCAGAAGCGGGTGGGCGCATCGAACTCGCCCTCCTGCCGTTCGTCGTAGTTGGCGATGGCCTGGTTGATGGCGGCCAGGGCGTCGCGCACGGTCACCGGCTCGCCGCTGATGGTTTCCACCCGGCTGTAGCGGGAATATATCTGCATCCCCGGCCCGATGGCCGCCTGGGCCAGGTCCACCGGCGCGATATGGCCCTCGCGGGTAAGCTGGTCCAGCACCGCCGGCATCTCTGTTTCCAGCGCGTTCAGAAACTCCCGGCGGCTGGCCGGACGCGCGTCCGCCGGCCGCGGCCGACAAACCAGCACGACGGAGGAGGCGAGGGCGTTGGAGCCAAGAGAACGTGGGCGATTAGGCCAACTCGGTGCGCATCGGCCAAGTGCCGACAATCTCAAATCGCTGCGTTACCACCGCCGTCAGCATCGTTTCCCAACCGGTAGAGGTTCGCCCTTCCCGATCTTCTTCCTGCTGCTTATAAGCGTAAAAGATTGATGCCGGGAACTCCGAACTGCAACGTTCCCGAATAAGACGGAGCGTTTGGCTTAATAAGTCCTCGAATCGTTGACGGGGAGAGTCGAAGCGGTCAGGGATAGCAATCATTTCTTCGGCTTTAGGGGTCATGATGCCTGAAAACAATTCTGGGTGAATGTCCCTGAGTAGCGGGCGAAGCCAGACGTAAAAAAGTCCGACAAGTCGGCATAGCCAATGTTGTCGTAATAGGGTGGATCTGTAACGATGACCGGGCCCTTTTCGGCATGTATGGTGATGGCAGCATCCGGCTTGATGTAGCTTCCCCTTTTTACGCCAACTGGCAGTCTCTGAACAACTTGAGAAATCCATTCTATTTGCGCCATGTAATTTTGTGTTGCGCTGCTAAAGGGGTTTGATTCTGCGAAATCCCACAACCATTGGAATTGCTTGACGCGCAAAAACGCCGGAGACTTTGTCTCCGGCGTTATGCCATCTAGAAAAATTAGAACAAGCTGTTCGTGTTTTTTGCTACAGCCATAGCTCCATATGTGGCAAACTACATCAGCATACTCCGTAGCAGCGCCATCTTTTATCAATTTCTATGAACTTCTGGTAACAAGTTGCCGAAGGTAGTGAGGCCGTCAGCTGGCGCTCCGAGAAAAGCTGATACCAGTTAGTGAATCCATACCCACGACCGCTAAAATCCCTTGATAAGCGGTCGTGGGCATTTTTGCTGAGGCCGCCAATTTGGTTCGTATTTATTGCCTTGCAATCTGAATGTGATCATCTGCAGGCGAGAGAAACAGCCGCTTGCGGTCGCCCTCGGCGACGATGGCGGTCATTACCTCGCCCATGTTGCCCGCGCTGGACTGCTCCCGCACGTACTCCAGCGGCACGGTACCGTTGCAGGCGACGCAGGTTGCGCCATTGCGGTTTACCGTCGCTTCCGTCGGCACGCCGCCGGGGTGATTCTGAACCACGAATGCAACCGTCTTAGCCTCCCGGTCAACGACGGGCCGGGTCCAGTGTTCGTTGCCCCGTTTGGTGGAAAGCTGAAAAGTTTTCATCAGGGGCATGGCCACGCCGCAGGCCGGGTTGGGGCAGGGAATGGTTCTAGCCCAGAGCCAGGCGATGACGGTGGCCTCGCCGCCGTCGGGCAGCTTGGCCGCGGGGTATAGATGGCCGATGCGCTCCCAGGCCCGTTCCCGCATCCAGCGCCCGTAGTAGCGGATGTCGTCGGCCAGTCCCGCCGCGCCGCGCCAGGGGATGACCTGCGCTTTCTTGCCTTTGCCGACGGGCAGGCCCGTCTTGTCGGCGCCGGGGTTGACCGGGGGCTGGTTGGCGAACTGATGGGGCAGTTCGATCAGGGCCTTGGTAATCAGCACGGCCACGGGGTTAAGGTCGCTGCCCACAGCGCGGAGGCCCAGGCGCTGGGCTTCGAGAGGGATGGAGCCGCCGCCGCAAAAGGGGTCGTAGATGGGCTGGGCCTTGTTGCCCAAGTAGGCCAGCACGCCGGCGCGGTTGTCCTTGTCCGGCGGCGCTTCGCCCTGGGAACGGGCCACGGAGCGGGCGATTTCCCAGCGGGCTTGGGCCAGCAGCTCGACGTTCTGCGGGTTGCGCTCGTCGGTGCTTTCCCACTTGACCAGCCGCCGGATGAGGTCATGGAGCCGCTCGCGCTCGGCGGCCTGTTCCTCGAGGGTGGGGAATTCGTCCTCGCAGGCCGAGGGGTCGTCCACCATACTGGCGAAAATCACGGCGCGGCAGGCGGCCAGGGGGCGGCGGGCCCACCACAGGTGCAGCGTGGAAGGGTGGCCGTGGCGGATGGACTTCTCCCGGGCCGACTCGGCGTTGATGGCGTCGAGGGGCAGGTCAACCTCGATGAGTTTGCGGCGGTAGGGTGGTTGGGGCACGCAATCGCTCCTTTAGTGTCCGGCGAGGTCCAGTCAGGAGCGTAATTCGCCGGGAGGGATTATTGGTATGAGGGATTATTGGTATTGGGAAGACCGGCGCCAGGGCTAACAAGTCGTCATCCCCGGTAATCAGGGCGGCGGGCTCCGGGCTGGGAGCTAATGTTGAGCGTCGAATTCCAGGCCCAACTGGCCGCTGTTGTCGCGGACGGAGCGGGTGACGGTTTCCTCGAAGCCGTCATCATTACTGGCGTCAATGGTAACAGTAATGGTAATTTCTCCGCCCCCGTCGCGCAAATTGCGGATAATTTCGCTGCGCAGATTGTTAAAATCGTCCAGCGACAAGTCGCCCTGGACCTTCCTGGAGGCTCGGATTCGGCGGGGCTTAGTTGACCGGATGGAGCCAGGCTCCGGCTCATCTGAGATGTCCGGCGCCGGGTTTACGACGACCTGTTCCAGCTCCTTTCGCTTTTCCTCGGCGGCGCGGCTTGGGGCCACCAGCAGGCCGCCGGAGTTTTCGTTGACAACCAGGCCCTGCGCCGGGTCGTGGAGCGGGCCTTCATAGCGCAGTCCCCGGTACTCGCCGGAGGCCGGGTTGTACTCCCGGGCGTAGCCGAAGGCGCCCGCCACTACGCCTTCCTCAATGCACTGTTGCAGAACGCTGCGGCTGCGAAGGCGGGGCAGGTAGACGTAGCTGGTGAGCCTCTCCCACAGAGCATTCACGTCGATGTGGTCGCCGTGGGCGGGCGTTCCCCAGATTCGCTCCTGGAGCAGCCGGGCCAAAGAGGACGGCGATATTTTCTCCACCAACGCTTCTTCCTCGACGAAGCGGCCAAAAGCGGCATTGACGATTTCGCCCTGGGCGGCAGCGTTGGTGCGGAACTCGGTGAACTGGATATTGGCGGCATCCTGCGGGTCGGGCTGCGAGGGCGCCAGCCCCCAACGGTAGGCGGCCACCAAGGCGGCTCGCACCGCACTGTCGGCGTTCCGCATTCCCGTGTTGGCTTGTTCCGCCCGCTCCCCGGTGAGGCCCGGGATGCGGCGGTCGTCGCCATTACAAACTTGGGTAATGGAACGCCAGGCGAGGAAATTGCGGACGGCCTGGCGCAAGCTTCTCGCTTCGTCGCGCTTGGCGGCCAGGAAGAGGATAGTGTTGCGATGGACGCGGTTGCCGCCGCTGGCAGTGGTGAGCAGAGCCTGCTTCGCTTCGGCCACGGCGTCATTAGATTCCGACGACCGGGTGTTGATAGTCTTGTCCGGCGGTAGTATGACTAGGCGAACAGCGTAGCTGTTGTCCGGGATAGCAGCGCCGCCCTCAGAGGAGACCACGACCTGCGCGTTATTCCGGCGCACTTCGTTGCTCAGCAGGCCGTCAACAATATAGCGGTCTACTTCGGCCTGGGAGAACTGGCCGGCCCGGTCTCTCACCACTTTATTCAGGTTTTCCTCGGCGTGGAAGTAGTAGCGGTCGTTGGAGTTGTACAGGTAATACAACTCCCTGGACATTTCTTGCAACGCTTCGGTATAGCTGGCGGCGCGGTCATTGGGCTGCACTGCCCCTAACCTAATCTCCCGCTCTTCTATGCCGCGCAGGGCTCCGGTGGGAGCGCTGCCCAGAAAGACGGCGCGGGCTACCCGCTTGGCGGCCCCTCCTGCCTGCCCGAAGCGCGCAGTCCCGTCAATCCGGTCGGTGCTGGAGCCGTCGCTGTCCGCCTCGGTTATGACCGCTTTCCAGTTACCCGGCAAGAGCCGCTCGAACTCGGCGGCGAGGAACTGGTCCCGCAACGGCAGGTTGGCCGGCATTATCAGCGGATTGAAGTCATTGTTGCGGTACAGGTAGCTGACACAGCTCGCCATCATTCGCAGCACACCCCGGGTACGCTGGAACTGAGCCAGCGATGACCAGTTGGAATACAAGCGGTCATAGATCTCCGGGTGCACCGGGTAGCAGGCCTTCAATCGCTGCAAGTAGGCCGGCTCGCCGGCCCCGCTGGGGTAGTTTCGGCGGTTGGCGGCGTACAAACGGCTGAAGGCTTCGCAGGTACGGTCCCGCTCCGAAGGGTCAAGGATTTCGCCGAACAATCTTCTGCTTATCACCTCGAAGGCTTCGTTGACCGCCAACGGCTCCCAGACTGCTTCGATGCGGCCAAAGAGCCGCTCCAGGGTTTCTAGGGCTTCCCGTCCCCGCTCGCCTCCGGCTTCTTCTTTGCTTTCCGGCAGGGTGACCACCAGAGCCACGTTGTCACTGGCGCTGACCGACTGAGTGAGGGCCTGCAAGAAGGTGTACACGCGGTCGGAATCCACATCTTTGCCGGCATCTGCGGCGTTGCGCCAGTAGGCGACCAACTCGTCGATGAGAATAACGCAGGGGCCTGTGTACTCGAACAGAGCGTCCAATTGGGCCTGCCCGGGGGCGATGCCCCTCCGGGCTGCCTCTCCAACAATGTCATATCCCGGCTGCCCGGCCAGTTGGTAGGCCATTTCCCCCCAAAGGGTGTTGAGCGGGTCGCCGGAATCCGTCTCGGACGTGTCAGTGGGCGAAAGGTGGGCGCCGTCCAGCACGGCTATTTCCCCCAGCCCGGACGGGTGTTCCTTGAAACCAGCCTCGTCAAGAATTTTCCTTATCTCTGCGCTGGTGCTGGAGTCACTTCCGGCCGGAGGCGCGATGAGAACATCGGCGTGGCGCACCAGGTGATATAGGGCGATGAGGCTGTGGGTCTTGCCGCCGCCAAACCCGGTCTTGGTCTGGATTACCGGGTCGCCGCCGGAACCGTTCAGCCTTTTGACCGTGTTCACCAGCAAAGCCCGCATACCCGGAGTAATGTACGTCCGGTTAAAGAAGCTGACTGGGTTTCCGTATTCGCTGTCGCGGGCGCGTCCGTCGTACACCCGTTGCAGGCTGGCGGCGAATTCGGCCTGCCGGAACCGGCCCTCGGTGACATCCTCATTGGGGCGTATTACCTCCCGCCACGGGCGCAGCCCACTGGCGCGGGGCGCGGGCATGTGATCAAGAACGCCCTGATTGTCTCCAGGCTGTTCCGGCGTTGGGGTTGGGGTTGCCTCAGACTGGGGGGAGGCGAACAGTTCGTCCCTTATCTTCTCGACTTCTCTTTTTTCTTCGAGCCGCCCAATCTTGCCGAGAACGTCCGCGACCATGTAGATATGCGCCCTGGTTTTCTCCTCGTCTAAGTCTGCGGCTCCGGGATGGGAAGCTTCATCCCGGATAGCCTTTATATCGTGGAGCCGGTTCCGGATTACGCGGTCACCGGAAAACCTGTTCGCGAATACGTCTCGCCAGTAAGTATTGACCATTTCCGGGAAATCGTTTACGTCAATGCTTTCTTCTATTGTCTTGCCATTTCGGAGATTTTGAGCGAACTGATTGGCTTGGTTATCCCTCAGCGACTGCCTGACGGCATCCTCCAAGTGTTTTCCAGGCACTTGCTTTAGATGGTGGACCAAGAAGGGTCGCATGGCGTCCCGGTAAATGTCTATCGTCTTGATAAGGCCGTCCTTGTTCGGTCTGCGGATGGTCGTCATTACGGCTCCTAGAGGGATACAGGCGCAGATTTAGATTTATCCGGTGCCCTTCCAGCCGGTGCCCTTCCAGTATGGATGAAGCCGGGTATGTTCGTTGTTGAAAGGGGCGTTACACAATACCCCTTCGCTTTCATCGAGCAACCCGATTCCCCTTTTACTTTGGCGGGAGTATTCCTGCAACCTCGCCGTAGGGTGCGGATTATTAAGAAACTGCACCGTTAGACTGGCTTGAGGATGGGGAAGTTTTTCTTTTGTGCCGCCGTTTCGATGTTACCGGCTGGGCCGATGCTAAGCGGGATATTAGGGGGGTATTCTTCCCTATGTCAATTTTTCATAAGTTTTCAAAACTGGCCCTTGTGGCCGGTGGCTTCCGATTCTATCCATCCGTGCTGCGGGCAGGACTGCGCTTCGGGGGCAGCGCCCCTGGGCTGGTACTTGTCCAAGAGTCTGGATTGTTTCGCGCACTGAAGTACCGCTCAATGGCGGGAAGCATCCGGAACAGGCGCTTCCCCTCCTTACTGGCCCGGTGAATCACGTTCATTATCCGCACGCGGGTTTCCAAATCTGGCGGATCAAGCTTTGGAGGGATATTTGCCTATCGCAAGGGCAGAATGCATCCTTGGAGAAGGGAGGAGCCGCGGATGTCGCAAAGGGGCTGGAATTACGAAATCAGGCAGTTATTCAGCCAGATTCGTCCTGGCCCCGAGTAGCGGAATTTCATCCTCCCCCAAAGTGATTGCAGAATACCCGGCTTGATGCGAAAATGAACAGACACCCCATCTGAAGCCGGTGTAGCTCAGTGGCAGAGCAGCGGTTTCGTAAACCGCAGGTCAAGGGTTCGAATCCCCTCACCGGCTCCACCTCCTCCCTCCTTTCCGGTGGAAATCCTGCATTCCGCAATCCTTCGTTCCGAATTCATAGAACGAATCTTGTCGTTCCGGCGTATTATCTCGCAATACCTTTTGGCCGCTCCACTGAACCGGCTAGGGGCGGGAGCTATTAATATGTTGCCGATGGGAAGAGTCCTAGCTCTGATATGCCTGTTGCTGGCGGCAATATCGCTGGCTTGCGGGTCGAGCGAAGACTCGTACTCGCTGGATTCCGAACAGGTTAATTCCGAACGGCAAGCAGGAGTATCCGGAATATCCTCGACTGCCGCTCCTGCCGCAACAATCGCTCCTTTCCCTGCCTCCGCCTCGTCCGCTTTCGCCACCACAGTGCCTGCCTCTGCCTCCGGCGCTGAAATGCAAAGGGCCGGGGACGGGGAAGAGGGTATAGAGATGGCCGATGAAGCAGCCTCCCAGTCCGGGGGAGGAGACATCATAGCGTCGCTGCCCACACAGAAACGCATCATCATTCGCACCGTGAATATGCAACTGACAGTTTCCGACGTGGCGATGGCCGTGGATGAAGTTTCCGAGCTGGCCGGGCGGTCGGGGGGCTGGGTTGTCAGCTCTGACCGCAGCGCGCGCCACGGCGGACACATATCCATTCGCGTGCCTGCCGGGGCGCTGGACTCCACCATACAGAGACTGCGGGAACTGGCGCTGCAGGTGGAATCCGAGATTTCCACCAGCCAAGACGTAACCGATGAGTACGTGGACATCCAGTCGCGCCTCAAGGGACTGCGAGCCACCGAAGCGCGGTTGCTGAAAATTCTGGAGCAGGCCGAATCCGTAGAAGATGCCCTGAGCGTCCAGCTAGAGCTGTCCAACTTGCAGACCCGCATCGAGCAGATAGAGGGTCGAATAAAGTATCTGGAGCAAACTTCCGCCTATTCCCTGATAAACGTGGGGCTGCAGGTAGCTCCGGCGGCGCTGCCGGCAGACGCCGGCCCGGACAAGACCTTTGCGGTGGGAGCGGCGGCGCGATTCCGAGCCACGTTCCGGCCACCGGACGGGATTGATCACTTCTCTTGGCGCTGGGACTTCGGCGACGGTTCCGGGCCGGTGGAAGGAAGTTCGTCGGCTCCCACCACCAACACCGGCGAGCGCATCACGGCTACAGTCACCCACACCTACCGCGACGAACGAGACTCGCCGTATATTGTCGAGTTCAATCTGGTAGGCACCGGCGAGGCGGGGCTGGCAGAGGGTTCCGACACCTTCATCGCCACGGTAATCAAGACGCCCGAAATAGCCGTTTTCGCCGGGGAGTCTCAGGTGGTGGAGGAAGGACAGGCAGTAGCCTTCGGCGGGTCTTTCACCCGTCCGGCGGGCCTGCGGGACTTCCGCTACCGATGGGACTTTGGCGACGGCTCGCCAGGGGCGGAAGGCGCTCCCAGAGAAGGGGATACTCAGGTAACGGCGTCTCACGTTTACGCCAATCACCGGCCCAATGAGTACACCGCCTCCCTGAAGGTCACCGCCGAGAGCGATGCCGGCAGCGTGGAGACCACCGGATACTTGGGAGTGCTGGTGCAGGAATCGGACAGCCTGGTAGTCTCCGGCTGGAGCTTGGCTGACGCTGGACGGCAGGCCGTCCGGGCTTTGTCGGCGGTGGGCTACGGCCTAGCCACCGCGCTGCTGTGGCTGGGCGTGTTCATCCCGGTGATACTGGCAGTAGCGATGGCGGTATACGGGCTGGTATGGCTGCGGAGGCGGCGAAGACATACCTGAGATGGGGAGTGACGCTGCAGCAGCGAATCTGGGGTGTCTTTCTTAGTCTCTTTGCCTCCGCAATCACGCCAACCCGCAAAACCCTTATGCGCGCCGCTCCTGTTCTCCAGCCCTGCTATAATGGCCTTGCCTGTCTCCGCATCGTGACAGCATCAACCCTGCGACGGAGAGAAACCATGCTAAGCGGGGCAACTGCAACCATCATCGCCGCCATCATCGCCGCCGCCATTGCACTGATAGGCTTCCTCGCCCCGCTCTACTACCGGCTCGGAAAGATGGAAAAAGGACTGGAGGCCAATCGGGAAGCGTCTGAGGCCGACTATGCCCGCCTGTCCGACAAAATCGACGCCAATCGGGAAGCCGCTCAAGCCGACTATGCCCGCCTGTCCGACAAAATCGACGCCAATCGGGAAGCCGCTCAAGCCGATTATGCCCGCCTGTCCGACAAAATCGACGCCGGTCTGAATGCGCTACGCACAGAAATGGTTGCTGAATTCCAGCGCCACGACGCCCGTCAAGGGGAAACGCTGACTGAAATCCGACGGCTAATGGACGCCTTGATTTCCCATTCTCACGACCCTGACACAGGAGTGGTATCTTTTCGTATTCCGCCAGGAACCAGTTCGTAAGCGGCAAGGGGAGAATTAGTCAATGAAATTCGGGCTTTTCTATCAAATACAGGTACCCAAACCATGGGATGAAGAGAGCGAGGCCCGGCGCATCTGGGAGGCGCTGGACCAGATTGCCTTCGCCGAGGAGATGGGTTACGACAGCGTCTGGTTTTCCGAACACCATTTCCGTCCGGTATGGTCGCACAACAGCGCGCCCGACTTGACGCTTGCCGCGGTCACGCAACGCACCTCCCGAATCCGCATGGGCATCGGCGTGGTGCTGGCGCCCATTCACCACCCGCTGCACACGGCGGCCCGCATGGCCACGCTAGACATCCTTAGCAAGGGCCGCGTCGACGTCGGACTGGGCCGCACGGGCTATCCCTACCAGCTCACGCCCTATGGCACAGACCTAGAGCATACTCGGGGGATGTGGGAGGAGTTCGCCCACGTTTTGCCCCGCATTTGGACGGAAGAGGAAATCAGCCACGAAGGTGAATATTTTCAGATTCCGCCCCGTCAGGTTTTGCCCAAGCCGCTGCAAAAGCCTCATCCGCCCTTGTGGTCGGCTTGCGCCAGTGAAGAGACTACCCGCCGCGCCGGTGAGTTGGGGCTAGGGGCGCTGGTGGGCAGCGAAGGAGGCCCGGACCGGGTATCAGGCACCCTGGAGCTGTACTACAAGAGCCTCAACGGGACCCACGGAGCAACGGTCAACAGTCAGAATGCGCTGATGACCGCCGGTTTCTGCCACGAAGACCCCAAGATTGCCCAAGAGCGCGGCACCGAGCTGGTCGGTTGGTATCTCGACCAGCAGCGGGAACGGGCGCGGCTGGTATGGCGGGGCATCGACCCGGCCGCGGTTCCACAGGACTACCAGGGCTACTACGAGCGCGATATGCGCCTAGCCGCCGGGCCCCACGAGGGCGACCCCACCCCAGAGGAAGTGGTTCAGCGCGGCGCCAACTTCTGCGTGGGCACTCCCGATGACTGCATCCGCTTCGTAGAGAACTATGAGGCCATGGGCATCGAGCAAATTTTCTGCCTTAGCGCCATCGGCCCGGCCAGCCACGAGGAAACCATGAACACGCTGCGTATGTTCGGCAAACACGTTATCCCCCACTTCAAGGACAAGGAGAAGGCTTAATCCGACGCGCCCTCGGCTGGGACAGAGAGCGAGAGTGCGGGTATTCCATGGATTCCCGCCCCCGTTTTCACGAGGATGGCGTTCTTTCGCGGGAATGACGAAGTAGGACGGGAATGACTAGGATAGAGCGAGGACTTGCAGGGAGTTGAACCATGAAAGCAGGGGTTGTTTTTCCGCAAACCGAAATCGGAGCTGACCAGGCGGCGGTGCGCGACTACGTTCAGGCCGCCGAGGGCTTAGGCTTCTCTCACCTGATTGTCTATGACCACGTGCTGGGGGCCGACACCAC
Source organism: Dehalococcoidia bacterium (assembly GCA_965199995.1). GTDB lineage: Bacteria > Chloroflexota > Dehalococcoidia > Lucifugimonadales > UBA3495 > VXOI01. Next base: position 2,440,226 of record OZ241328.1, read on the forward strand.
CAAGCACGCCAACTGGACCGGCGGATATACGCTGGAGAGTATGTTCCACGAGCCTTTCGTGCTGTTCGGCTACCTGGCAGGCATCACCACGTCCATCGAACTGGTGACTGCGGTACTAATCCTCGGCCAGCGGCAAACGGCGCTGGTGGCCAAGCAGGCGGCCCAGTGCGACGTTCTCAGCGGCGGCAGATTAAGGCTAGGCGTCGGCGTTGGATGGAATCATGTTGAGTATGAAGCGCTGGGCGAGGATTTCAGCAATCGCGGAGTCCGCCAAGCCGAGCAGATAGAGGTAATGCGTCAGCTTTGGACCAACGATGTCATCGATTTCCACGGCAAGTATCACGACATCACCAACGCCGGCATCAATCCGTTACCGGTTCAGCGTCCTATCCCTGTCTGGATGGGCGCCGGAGCGCGGGCCAATCCTTCCCCGCCCGGCCGGGTACTGCGCCGCGTCGCCCGGCTGGCCGACGGCTGGTTCCCGCAGGTCGGCCTCGATGACGCCCCCGCAGTACTGGAGCGGCTGGCCGGTTTCGCTGAAGCCGCCGGAAGAGACCCATCCAGTATCGAGATGGAACCGCGCATCAACTCCGCCGACGGCGACCCGGAATTCTGGCAAACCCAGACCGAAACCTGGGCCGGCCTGGGGGCTACTCATATCTCCATCAACACGATGCGAGCAGGGTACAATTCACCGCAAGACCACATCAACGCCATCCAGCAGTTCCGCGAGGTCGTAGGCTAACGATACTTCCGTCGCCTTGGAGTACTCCGCAGTGTGCGGCAGATATACGCTAATCTCCAACATTAGCGAGTTGCAAGCCAGGTTCGGGTTTGAGATGGCCTCGCCGGCACCCGAACCCCGCTATAACATCGCGCCGACGCAGCAGGCTCTGACCGTAACAAATGACGGCGCGCGACGGGGCGAGATGATGCGCTGGGGGCTGGTTCCGCCGTGGGCCAAGGATGTCAAGATTGGCTCGCGAATGATCAACGCGGTCAGCGAGACGGCCGCGGCCAAGCCGGCCTTCCGCAGCGCCTTTCGCCGTCGGCGTTGTCTGGTGCTGGCCAATGGCTATTACGAGTGGCGGCGCGAGGGCAAAGGGCGGACGCCGTGGTATTTTTCCCAAAAGTCGGGGGAGCCGATGGCCTTCGCCGGGCTTTGGGAAAGCTGGCAATCTCCTGATGGAGGGTGGATACGCTCCTGCGTCATTTTGACCACTTCGGCCAATTCCCTCGTCGAGCCGGTCCACAACCGTATGCCGGTCATCCTTTCTGCGGAAACCGAGCCTTTGTGGGTGGACCCGCTTACCGAAACTCCAGCAACTCTTGAACCGTTGCTTCTGCCTGCGCCGCCGGAGCTTCTGGACGTCTGGGAAGTATCGCCGGCGGTGAACAGCGTCCGCAACGACAATCCCGCGTGTATTGACCCAGCCGTCTCCCCCAAAGAGGTGCGGCTGTTCAGCTAACAGCAGAAGCATCCCCCACCGCCGCCAGTCGCGCCCGCCTGTTCATGGCGGCAATGACGCTGGTCGCCCATCTGGCCGCCGGGTTGAACCTCTTCACCGTCTCTCCACTGTTGCCGCTGGCGATAGATGACTATGGCATCAGCCGCGCCGAAGCGGGTTTGCTGATTTCCATGCCCATGCTGGTGGGCGCGGCCCTCGGCATCCCGGGCGGAATGCTGACTGCCCGTATCGGTCTGAAACGGGCCTATATGCTGTCGTGGGCCTCGATGGCTCTGCTGGCCCTGAGCGTTGTCGCGCCGAACTTCTACGCGCTGCTGGTTCTGCGGCTGTTCTATGGCGTTGGGCTGGCGATGATGGTGGTGGCCAGCGGCCCGCTGGTGATGCAGTGGTTCCGGGGTCGGGAAATACTGCTCATCAATGCCCTTAACACCGCCATTCTCAGCCTCGGCGTGACCGCCTCGGTAGCTGGGGCAGTGCCTCTCGCGGAGTGGCTGGGCTGGAAAGAAACCCTGACCATATTTGCTGGGGCCGGAGTAATCGGAACCTTGCTGTGGCCCTTCGCGCCAAAGGACCGGGAATCAGGCCCCGCTCAAAGCTCAGGCATATCCTTCCGGGAAGTGTTCACTGTTCTGCGGGGCCGCGCGGTAGCGCTGCTGGTAGCCGCCGACGCCGGAATCTTTGTCCAATACACCGCGCTGACCGGATGGCTGCCCACCTTTTACAACGAAGCGCGAGGGATACCCCTGTTGGAGGCCAGTTTCCTTACCAGCATTCTGCCCTTCGTTGGAATGTTCGCCGTGATAGCAGGAGGGGCGCTTCCCATGCGCTTCTCCTACCGCAGTATCCTCATCTTCTCCGGAGCTCTGGCCGTTGCGGGAGGGCTGGGATCCTTCCTTTTCACTAATACCATCGGCATTTACGTATCTGTAGTTGCCCTCGGCGTGGGATCCTGGCTCTACGTGCCTACTCTGCTGACGGTGCCGATGCGGCTGGCCGGGGCCACGCCGGATCGGGTGGCGGTAGTCTGGGGGTCTTATATGACCTTCTCCGGCATCGGAATGTTCGTATCGCCAATTCTGGTCGGAGCCATCCGGGACGTTTCCGGGGCATTCCTCATCGGTTTCCTGATCTGCGCGGCGGCGAGCTGGGCGCTGCTGATATGCGGCGTTCTGTTGCCGCCGGATGCGGCCTCCGAGAAATGAGCACATATGAAATGCAGACCTACGCACAAAGTTAAGATTTTCCACATCAGCAGAGGACTGATGCGGCAGATGCTGGAGAACAACGACCCAGAAACGAAGGAATGGCGACGGATGATGAAGGCCTACGAACGCGGCAGGTTGACCAGACTGCGAATGTATAACTGGTGTATATAGGGGCGCTTAGGCGCCCCTATATACACCAGCCGAGGGGTACTACTCCACCCATAATCAGAAGGAGAACCAGATCCCAAAGCCGCGGATTGTTATAAAGAAAAACTCCAATTGACAATGCCCGGCTGCGGCGCGTAGGGTTAGGGCGGTTTCCCCCAATGCAAAGGAGGTTCGCAATGGCAAGAATTCCTGCCGCCACCCGGGAAAACGTCCCCCAGGACCAGGTTGCCGAATTCGACCAGATGGTGCAGAACCTGGGCGGCGTTCCGCCTTACGGCCCAGGCTCGGTTATGATTCACGTGCCTAAGGCCCATCAAGCTGCCACCGACCTCAACAACTATCTCCGCAACGAATCATCGCTTCCCAGCGCCGCGCTGGAGTTAGCAATGCTGCTGGCGGCGCGGGAGTACGACTGCCAGCACATCTGGAACGCTCACGCAGGAGCGGCCCGCGCCGCCGGAGTGCAGGACGCCGTGGTTGACGCTCTCCGGGACGGGAAGGAACTGCCCGCCCTCAGCGACCTCGAGCGCGCCGTTACCAATTACGCCCGCGAATTCTTCCAAGACCGCAAGGTGGGCCGCGGCGCTTTCCAGGATGCGCTGGAGCAGTTTGGCAAGCAAGGGCTTATCGAGTTGACGCTGGTTATCGGCAATTACAGCTTCTTGGCCTTCGTAATCAACGCCTTCGACCCTGACCTGCCCCCCAACCGCACCGAACCCCTGCTGCCGGGGTAAAACCCCCTTCTGTTCTAAGGGGAAATAACCCTCTCCCAGAGGGAGAGGGAACTGAATGACAGGAGAAAAGAAGATGCCGGTAGAACCCTTCAAGATAGAAATCCCCGACGCAGTGCTGGACGACCTGAAGGTGCGGCTGGAACGCACGCGCTGGCCCGACGAGCTGCCCGGCGTCGGCTGGGAATATGGCTCCAACATGGACTACATCAAGGAGCTGGTGGAGTACTGGAAGAACGGCTTCGACTGGCGCAAGCAGGAAGAACTAATTAACAGTTTCTCCCATTTCAAGGCCCCGGTGGACGGACGGCAGGTACACTTCATCCACGAGAAGGGCCAGGGGCCGAATCCGTTGCCGCTGATAATTACGCACGGCTGGCCCGGCACCTTCTTCGAGATGCACAAGGTCATCCCGATGCTGGCCGACCCGGCTTCCCACGGGGGCGACCCGGCCGACGCCTTCGACGTGGTCGCGCCCTCAATGCCCGGCTATGGTTTCTCCGACGCCGCGCAAGAGCGGGGGCTGGACGTGCTGGCCGTCGGCGATGTTATGGCGAAGCTGATGACCGAGCAGTTGGGTTACGACCGCTACGTTGCCCAGGGCGGCGACTGGGGCGCCAGCGTCACCGCCAGGTTGGGCCACTCGCACTCAGACCACTGCATCGCCATCCATACCACCTCCACTACCCGGCCCACCCCGTATATGGGGCCCGGCTCCGAGCCGCTGACGGAAGCCGAACAGGGCCTGCTCCGGCAACGGGAGGAATGGCTGGCGGTCGAGGGCGGATACTCCCACATTCAAGGCACCAAGCCCCAGACACTGGGCTACGGCCTCAACGACTCCCCCGCCGGACTATGCGCCTGGATTGTGGAGAAGTATCGCACTTGGAGCGACTGCCACGGCGACGTGGAATCCAAGTTCACCAAGGACGAGTTGCTTACCACGGTTACTATCTATTGGGCAACGCAAAGCATCAATTCCTCCACCCGCCTGTATTACGAGACGCTGCGCAAGCCTTGGGACTTCGTTCAGGGCGAGCGGATAAACGTGCCGGTGGCGGTGGCGGTATTTCCGGCCGAGATAAGCCGCCCGCCGCGGGAGTGGGCCGAGCGCTCCTACAACGTCCAGCAGTGGACCGTGATGCCCAGCGGCGGCCACTTCGCCGCCCTCGAGGAGCCGGAGCTGCTGGTGGAGGATATGCGCAACTTCTTCCGCGCCCTTCGGTAAGGAACCCGCTTGTTCCCCCGGCAAAGCGGCCTGAGCGACCGTCCGCCTTGAATCCTCAGGGCGGACAGTTTAGTCAATTAGTTGCCGCCTTTCCTGCGTAAACCAGCTTTACGAGCGTCTATCCCCCCACTGAGGCCGCATCCAAATTAGGAGCAGGGGTTTACATTCTAGCTAACAGCCTGGGCGTTTACTGGCTCCGAACCTATGCCGGGGTGATGTTGCTGGTGGCCTTCCTGGTCAATCTGGCCACCGGGTTTGTTCAGTTCGGTTTCAGCTTGACCCTGCCGTCAATGGAGGAATCGCTTCACCTGTCTCACACCGAGGCTGGGCTGCTGATTACCGTCTCAGCGGCAATCCGTATGGGCGGCGCGCTGGTCTCAGGAACCCTAGCGCCGCGCTATGGCAGCCGTTCCACCATCGTCGCCGGCACGGTTGCCGTCGGCATAGGCATGGTGTTGCTGGGCCTCGCCCGGAATTACGGAATGGCCCTCGGAGCCAGCGCGCTGATGGGCATCGGCGCAGGCGGGGCGCTGACTCCGATGATGGGGCTGCTGTCCGCCTGGTTCAGGATGCGCAACCGAGGTCTTGCGGCAGGGTTGGCCGCCTCCGGCGGCAGCATTGCTTTCATCGCCGCCGGGCTGTTCGTTCCTATCCTGACCGGGGCCAATTGGGAGGACGGATGGCGGCATAGCTGGCAGTTGTTTGGCGGCGTGGTTATGGCAGTGGCGATAGTATCGTTGCTGTTCGTCCGCGAGCGCCCTCCGGCCCCCTTGGAATCAGGCCATCCGCCCGGGCCGCCCCGAAACGCCTGGCCGCTGGAAGCGTTCAAGAACCCCGCCGTGGGGCTGATTGCGCTCATAGCCTTCACGTCGGGATGGGCGCAAAACCTGTTCACCACCTACTTCGGCCTCTATCTGACTCAGGAAAACGGCATATCGCTGGCTGCTGTCGGCCGGCTGGTCATCCTCATAGGCGTATTGAGCATTGGCAGCGGAGTGCTGTGGGGGTGGATGTCCGACAAACTGGGCCGCGGGCAGGCTTTCGCCTATTCCTTCGTGGTTCAGGGGGCATCCTTCGTTCTGCTGGCCCTCATACCGGGCTACGGGCCGTTCCTGATTTCCTCAATTCTGATGGGGGTTACTCTGCGGGCGACATACACTATATGCGCCGCATCCTCAGGCGACTATGTGCCGGTACGGTTTTCTGCGGCGGCCTTCGCGCTGATGTCCGTGGGCGCGGGGCTGGGCAGCACCATATCCCCCACCATCGGCGGGCTGGCCGCCGACTATGGGGCGATGAAATGGGTGTTCTGGATGGCCGCCGGAGGCTCGGCAGTGGGAACCCTAGGCGCAATATACCTGCAAACGCAGCGGCGGGCCGAATAAAGGGGCGGCAGTCAAGTCGCGGGCTGCGATGTCATCGCGCTACGCGGCAGATTTCCACGAGACGATGCAGGGCTGCAACGGTTGGCTGCCCTTGATACGCCACACGCCGTCAGAGTCTTCCTGAAGCGCCTCATCCAACGCCCGGGCCAGCTTGCTCTCCGCCTCGGAACCCGGCGCGACATAGAGACGTTGGGCGATAATTTCCCGCGCTTCCTCTTCAGTGGCGAATCCGAAGGGCCGATCTACGGGCAGTTCTTCCACCTGGTAAGCGATTCCCAGTTCGTCCAGCACCGGCCGGAATTGGGGCAGCGTAGGCAGCGGATTTCGCGGCTCGCCATGCACCTGCTCCCATAGGCCGTACAACTGCGACTGCGGCGCTGACTGGAACATCACTATCAGCGCCAGGCGGCGGGCGCTCTGTTCCAGCTTACGCACGAATGGCTCTATGCCCTGGACGACGTAGACCACGTGGCTGCAAAGAACCACATCGGCAGGGTCAACCGTTGCCTCAATCCATCCGGATTCGACAACGCTGATGTCTATATCCGCCTCTTCCGCTGTCTCGCGCAGCACGGCGCACATACTAGGGGAAGGCTCCACCGCCGTCACCCGGCGGCAGCTCAGGGCCAGCGGCAAGGCCAGCCGGCCGCCCCCGGCGCCCACGTCCAGCAGGGAGTCCGCGGGAAGCAGATGAGCGCGCAGGCGCTCCACCAGCCCATCATCCGTCCGGCGCGGGTCGGCCTTGAACTGGTGAGCATATCGCCTCCAGTGGTCTGCAGGGCGCGCGCCTCGCATCCGGTCCGACTGCTCATGCTCCACTCGCACCATTTCACCCCAAGTTTCAACAGCGTTCATAATTAACCTCCACTAACAGAAATTATCCACTGGATAGATTGTACGGAAACTCCCCTTCACCATCGTTCCAACCTTCCCTTCCAAGGGGTAGGAGGATTCCCGCCCCTGTCTTCACGAGGGTGACGTTCTTTCGCGGGAATGACGGGGCAGACGGGCAGGACAAGGGCAGGCGGCGACGAGGGGCAGCCAAGAATGACGAAGGGATGTTGGGATAATGCCGTTATCCCAGCATCCCTAGCGGGCATAGTCTTCCGCCCCCCATTCTAGTGGCGGTGGCCCGTAGCGTGCATTATCAGATTGCCTTTGGAGACTTCGGTCATCACCTCCACTGCCTCGGCGAGGGTGGCATCATCAACTCCAAGATGCTTCACGGCATCTAAGTGGAAGCGGACTCAAACACCGCAGTTGTTCATAGCCGAGACGATATAAGCGATGAGCTTCTTGGTCTTGAGGTCCAGCCTGCCGGGGGCCATACTCCGCTTGTAATGCTCCCAGTAGGATTCCAAATGGTCCGGGTTGTGGGCGATGAGCTGGAAGGTCTGAGGAACAAATTCCCAGCCCATAGTCTCCTTGATATCTTCGTAGATTTCTTTGACCTTCCCCGTAGCCTGTTGCTCAGTTATCAACTCTACTCTAGCCAACTCTATCCTCCCTCATTGGAACCCTGGAACGGGGAATTGGAGCCGCTAGGCCCTAACTGCCCGTTAGCGCTAAAGTGGGAACTCGATACCCTTTCGCGATGAGAGACTCCGAATAGAGTACACGGATTCCCGCTTTCGCGGGAATGACGGGAACGGCGGGAAGGACGGGAACGGCGGGAAGGACGGGACGGCGGGAAGGACGGGATGGCGGGAAGGACGGGATGGCGGGAAGGACGGGACGGCGGGAAGGACGGGACGGCGGGAAGGACGGGACGGCGGGAAGGACGGGACGGCGGGAAGGACGGGACGGCGGGAAGGACGGGACGGCGGGAAGGACGGGACGGCGGGAAGGACGGGATGGCGGGAAGGACGGGACGGCGGGAAGGACGGGACGGCGGGAAGGACGGGACGGCGGGAAGGACGGGACGGCGGGAAGGACGGGATTGGCGGGAAGGACGGGACGGCGGGAAGGACGGGACGGCGGGAAGGACGGGACGGCGGGAAGGACGGGACGGCGGGAAGGACGGGATGGCGGGAAGGACGGGACGGCGGGAAGGACGGGACGGCGGGAAGGACGGGACGGCGGGAAGGACGGGATGACGGGAACGGCGGGAATGACGGGAACGGCGGGAAGGACGGGAATGACGGGAATGACGGGAGCGGGCAGTTGTCAGCGCGCGTTGGGAATTACGGGAATCGGGATCAACTGTGGTTTTCAGCAAGTTGCCCTGCATTACGGCGGGTTGTATCATAATAAGGTACTGACTTGAAAGGGGGATGTTACCGGTATGCGTCGCGGGATTCCTTCCTTTCTCAGTCCTCTGCCCCTTGATATAGACTGCGCTACGCAGCCGGGCCCCGGTTGCTCCTGTATCTAGTTCCTGTATCTAGCCAAGGTAGCGACCGAGTAACTCTTCGCTACAACATTATTCCAGATCTCCCCTTTCTTTCACCTTAGCTTATCCTATCAACTCCGTATCTTCCTATATCCATAGCCTAAAGAAAGTTATGCTAATCTTCCCATGGATTGACGCTGGATGCGGGTAATACGGACAGGAAAATTTCGCCGCACCGGTCTCCGGGGGAGATATGCCGGGCCGGGCCGGGCACCGGCGTTGCCGCCGTGGGCGCAGGAGCGGCTGTCCGTTTATATGGGTCATCCGGCGGCACAGGGGTGCTGGGCCTACCGGCGGGAACTGGCGGAGATTGCCCTCTATATCGGGGCTTACCTAGTCTACGTGCTCAGTCGCGGGCTGGTCTACGATGACCCGCGAGCGGTGGGCATCGTCAACGGCCAGCGCATCGTTGATCTGCAGGGCTTGCTGGGATTCCTTTGGGAGCCAGGCTGGCAGGCGTGGGCCACCGAACACGCGCGCAACCTCGTTGTATTCCTGAACTGGGCCTACATAATTACTTACTGGCCGGTCATTCTGGCCTTGGCCATCTACCTGTTCCTGCGCAACCGGCGGGAATACTACTATTTCCGCACCGTCGTTCTGCTGGACCTCATCGCGGCGTTGCTGTGCTTCGCGCTCTTCCCGGTGGCCTCGCCCTTCGCCATTCCGACAGTGGAGCTTACGGACACGATACAAGCCTTTGGGCCCGCTCTGTATGGATCGGAATCCATGGCCACCTTCTACAACATATCGGCGGCAATGCCCAGCCTGCATTTCAGTTGGACTGTCATCCTAGGCGTCTACTGGTGGCGGTCGCTGCCCAAGCTATTCAAGGTGGCGGGAATCCTTTACCCAGTGATGACCTTCTTCGCCATCACCATCACGGGTAACCATTTCATTCTGGATGCCATAGCCGGAGGAGTATTGGCCGGCCTGTGTTTCGGCATAGTGGAAGGGTGGCGGCGGCGGCCCTTCGAAAGAATAAACCGCTACCGCTCTTTGCCCCACATCGGATGGCGGAAGGTGGGCCTCGGCAAGATTCGGTCTATCGGCCGCTCTTCCGGCTCCGGCTGGCGTTCTGGTTCCGGCTCCGGCGGCTGGGGACGATAGGCGCGCCCAGGCGAACGCTCAGGGCCGATGGCGCTCAGGTGGTCGGCGAGAGCCTGAAGACTGTTCATATTGTGCACTGGCAGAAAATCATCTATGTAGGGCAGAGCAGCCTGCATACCTTGGGTGAGCGGCCGGTAGTCCGGCGAACCAAGCAGCGGGTTGAGCCACATCAAGCGGTGGCAACTGCGTTGCAGCCGGGAAGTTTCGCGGGCTAGCAGATCCGGGTCTCCTCTGTCCCAGCCATCGGAAATTATCATCACGATGGCCTGCCCTCGCAGGGTGCGGCGTAGCCACTGGTAGTTGAAAGTCTTAACCGCCTCGCCGATGCGGGTGCCGCCGGCCCAGTCAGGCACCGCGCGAGATACCTCGGCGATGGCCTGGTCGATGCTGCGGTAACGAAGCTGGCGGGTGATCCGGGTGATCCGGGTGGCGAACAGGAACGCCTCGATAGGCTGCCCTGCGGCGATGGTGTGTATGAAGTGCAGCAGCATCCGCGTATAGCGTTCCATTGACCCGCTAACATCGCAGAGGAGGGCTAGGGAACGGGGGCGGCTCTTGGGGCCGCGCTCGGCAAGGTCAACCAGTTCGCCACCGTACTGCAAGCTGCGGCGGAGCGTACGGCGAAGGTCGAAATTGGCGCCGTTACCGGGTATCATACGCCGCGTGCGCCTCTGCCCCAAATCCCAGCGCAATGACGCCATCATCCGCCGGGCTTCGGCAATTTCCGGGCCGGAGAACTGGGCGAAATCCTTCTGGCGCAGCACTTCGCGGGCGCTGTAAGTGCGCGTGAGGTCTATGCGCGATACCGAGTCGTCGTCGGGGTCGCCGTCAAGGGCCAGCGCATCGTCCATCGGCTCGTCGCTTCCCACCGACACCTGGGGCTTGCGAAAGCGGCGCTGCTCACCCATCGAGCGCAGGTCCATCCCGCTGCGGGCGGTATTGGGCTTGCGCCAGAAAACGTTAAAGGCTTCATCGAAAACGGGCAAGTCTTGCTTGCGATGGACGAAGATACTGCGAGCAGCCTGGTAAAACTCAGCGCGCCGCCCGATATGAACGTGCTCCGTGGCCCGCACCATGTCCAATACATTGGCCGGGCCGGCGTCCAACCCGAGCCGGCGCAGCACCTCGGCAAAGCGCAACAGGTTGGGCAGGATGCTGCGGGCGCCGTCAACGCCGTCGCGGTTCAGGGCATAGAGGTTGGTGGTCATGGGAAGTTTCTCTTTCCTGACAGCTACGTTACAGTCCCGTTGAATCAACCCTTTCGGCTGTACAAACTAACGCAGATAACCATGCCTCCTACCGCCGCCCGCCCCTTCGTGGGCCTCGGTTGCGGGAGCGTTCCAGCATGGCGCGCACGGGCTCGCCGCGAACCTGCTCGATGTCGTCCTGGTACTTGAGCATCAGGCCCAGGGTATCGTCAATCACCTCCGGCTCCAGCTCTCGCTGGTTGAGGGCCAGGAGGGCCGAAGTCCAGTCCAGCGTTTCGGATATACCGGGGATTTTGTACAGCTCCGTCTCGCGGAGCTCCTGCACGAAGCCCGTGACTTGCTCGGCCAGGCGACGGGGGGCGCCGGGCAGCCGGGAAGAGATTATTTGCATCTCTTTCTGAAAGTCGGGGTAGTCTATCCAGTAGTAGAGGCAACGGCGCTTAAGGGCATCGTGAACCTCTCGGGTGCGGTTAGACGTGATGATCACCACTGGCGGGTGGACGGCCTTGAAGACGCCCAGCTCAGGGATGGTTATCTGAAAGTCGGCCAGCATTTCCAGCAGGAAACCCTCAAACTCCTCGTCGGCGCGGTCTAGCTCGTCTATCAGCAGCACCGGGGATCGCTCGTGGGCAGCGTCAATGGCTTGGAGCAAGGGCCGCTTGATGAGGAACCGTTCACCAAACAGTCCGGCAGTGGCCGACTCGCGGTCTACCTCCCCGGCAGCTTCCAGCAGCCGGATTTCCAGCAACTGGCGGGGATGGTTCCATTCGTAAACGGCATGGTTGACATCCAGTCCTTCATAGCACTGCAACCGTATTAGAGGAGCGTCGAGAGCGGTGGAGAGGGCGCGGGCTATCTCGGTCTTGCCGACGCCGGCCTCGCCTTCAAGGAACAACGGACGCTGCAAGCGCAAGGCCAGAAATAAGGGAACAGCCAGCGAGCGGTCGGCAACGTAACCCTGCCCGCGCAACAGTTCCTGAACGCTATCAATGGAATCGGGAATGGCGGGAGTCGAAGTCAAGGCATGGCTCTCCAGCGGTATGGGTGCAGCCATTGTATCCGAAATCGGACTGCTTTGTGGCGTCACCCTTCTCTGCGGGAAAGGCAATCGCCTTTGGGCGGCTTAATACCCGTCATTCCCGCTGCTCTCCGCCATTCCCGCCGCTACCCCGTCATTCCCGCTGCTACCCCGTCATTCCCGCTGCTACCCCGTCATTCCCGCCGCTACCCCGTCATTCCCGCCGCTACCCCGTCATTCCCGCGAAAGCGGGAATCCATAAACCAAATCAGGCACCTCAACGGCTGGGATGCAGCTTTCCGTCGGAACAGCCGGATTGTATTTCATATGCGCTATCCCTGCCTCAGCGGCAGTGGTTCGTTCTCGTGGATTCCCGCTTTCGCGGGAATGACGGGGTAGCAGCGGGAATGACGGGGGATAACAGGTATCCATGCGGCGCTGGACGGGGCTAGCAGGAGTGAATGGCGCCAGGTAGGGCCGGCAGGTATCCATGCAGCGCCGGACGGGGGCGAGTCAGAGGGGCGGGACATAGGTGGAGGTTAGAAAGCGGCGAACGAGACGGCGCAGTCGGCTCCAGTGGTCATCTATGGACTCGCGCTGGGCCTCCGTTAGCTCGGGATAAACAGCGCCGAACTGGGGGAATCGCCACACGCTGAACACCCAGAACTCAGGCAACGGGCCATCCGGCGGCTGTTCATCGAGGTATCCAACGCCGCCGCGCAACTCCCAGGACACCAGCACCCGGCCGCAATGGGCAATGGCCACGGCTTCGACCCAGGAAGCGCTGCGGTCTTGACCTTGATACGGACGCATCAGCTCCAGCATGCGGGAGAGCCGCTCGCCATTGTCTGCGGCAGGCCCGGCGAAACGGCGGGTATAGCGGCTTTCCCAGCGCGGCCCCAGGGCGGGGATAGCTAAGCCGCCATCGGAGGCTATGGCCAGCATCGAAGCCGCCTTCGACCATTGGACGGCCTTGTCCCTGGCTATATCTTCGTGGTTGTCGCCTTCCTCCTCGGGAACGCCGGTCAGTCCGGCATCGGCAGGAGACACAGAGGTAAAAGACAAGCCGTCCAGCAGACGGCGAAACTCGGCCTGCTTATCGCGGTTGCCAGTGGCGAGAAGAATGGGAACAGGCTGCGTCAAATCTCCACCAGCTAGGGAATCCGCGCGACCGCCCGGGTTGCGGCGCCGCCCTCGCCTTTCAGTTTCATCCTCGGCGGCGTGGTATCCACGTTAGTCAAGCCCGGAACCGGGCTTATCCAGGCGATGCCCAAGGGCAAAGCAGGGCAATCAGTCGGGCCATTCGATTGCGCCCAACCCCGTCACCCGCTGGGGCGAGGAGTCCTTTCGAGGGTTAATCGCCCGGGGTTGCATCGGGCAGAGCCCCTGTGGGGGAGGCCACATGCGGTTCAGGACGCCGGTTAGCAATCGCCCCGGAGCGGGCGTCCGGCGGCAGTGATTCCTCCCAATTGGGTATAAGCACCCGCTTGGTGGATTCCAGGGTAAGGATGACAAACACGCCGACTATGCTGAAACCCATAGACAGCACAAAGACCGGCAGGAACGAGCCAGTAAGCTCCCTGACCAGCCCGCCCAGCAAAGTGGCAATGGCGTGGCCCATCATGGCGCCCATTATCTCGTAGCCGTAGAGGGTTGCCATGGGGCCGGTGCCGAAATACTGCCGGTTCACCACGAGATAAGCCGACATTTCGCCGCCGAACCCCAGCCCAAACAATATGCCGAACAGGTAGAAAGTCCACGGGTCATGGGCGAAGAAAAGTACAACGACGGTCACGCCCTGCAGGAACAGCGCGACCATCATCACGGGCTTGCCGCCCAAGCGCTCAGCCATAATCGGCACCACGAAACGGCCCGCGATGCTGAATATGGAGATGCAGCTCAGAATCCATGCCGCCTGGGTTAAACCAATTCCCAATTCCGTGGCGTAGGGAATGGCGTATATCAGCACGATGCCGTGCCCGGCGCAACCTAGGCCGTGGATGGTAGGCAGGTTCCAGAAGGCGCGGGTGCGCCTCATGTGCTGGCCGAACACCTTGAGCCGCAGCCTTAGCATATCTTTGGACACGACTATTTCCGGCGGGTCGCCGCCGCGGGTGCCATAGGCCGTTATTCCGGCGTCGGAGGGCTTGGAGCGGAAAAACACGCTGCAAACGATGATCAGTCCCCCGCCAACGAAGGCGATGGCCCAAAAGGTCTCTCGCCACCCAACGGCCTCGAGCAACTCGGCCACCGCCGGCGCCAGCAACGCCGCTCCGATGCCACCCGCCGCCTGCAACAGCCCGGTCGCCAGCCCCAACCGCCGCCGGAACCAGCCTCCGATGGAAGCCTGCAACGGCACGAAGGTGAAGGCTTGGGTAACGGCCAGCAGCATCCCGAAAGCAATGAAGAATTGCCAGACCTCGGTAACTATCCCCACCAGGAACATACTGACGAGATACAGCGCGCCGCAAGCAAACATTATCGGACGGGAACCGAAACGGTCGCCCATCATGCCGGCTATGGGAGACGTCAATGCTCCAACGAGGTAGTAGAGGGAGATGGCGGCGCCAATGGTGAAGATGTTCCAGGCAAAGGGGCCTTCTTCGTCCTGAAGCAGGGGAACCATGATGCCGGCGGACATACTGATGGACTGGCCGATGACCTGCACTACAATCAGGATGACCAGAATGGTCCAGGCGCGGTGGAAGCGGAAGGGGGCTTTCACGGATAGCTGCGGCATATCGCCCTTATGACGGGTCTAATTTGCGGATTTCAGCGGATTTCAATGGAGCGGACAAGCCTTCAGGAAGCCCTTTCCCCACCAAGTGTCGGAAAGGGCATCTTCGGAACTTTCCCCTATGGGAGCAACGCCGAAGGCGGCCTGCCCTGAGCTGGTCAAAGAGCCGCCTTCGGATTCTGTTGCACCGAAATCTTCGAGGGTCGTACCGGTATAGCCAAAGGTTAGCTCCCGGCCCTCGGCGTCAGACGCCACGGCCCAAGCCCCGAAGAAGATAATCAGCGCCAACGTCCCAATTGTGACGGTCGCAAAGACGAAGGGCGCCGGCATATTGCGAATCAGAGTCAGCTCCCCACCTCCACATCCACCGGGAAGACCATGTTATTGCCATAGCCGCGCCCGTCCCACTTGTTGGGGAACTCTAGGGGCTGGGTCTCGCCCAGGTTGTTGGTAGCGCGGCACATGATGGTGTACTTGCCTTCGGCGGGTGGCTGCCAGAAATGCTCCCAGCGATACCAAGAGTAGCCGACGCGGGGATGCACTACGTCCACCGGCACCCAGCTTTCGCCGCCGTCTTCGCTGAACTCGACCTTGGTGACTTCCTGCTCTCCGGCCCATGCCGCTCCGGCCAACTGGTAACCGGACGCAGGGATGATTTCGCCCGGGACCGGATTGGTGATGATGGACTTAACCTTCATCTTGGTGTAGTAGGTGTAGGGAATGGGGGAGCCGGGTTCGTTCTGGGTCATGTAGCGCTCGGTCATGTAAAAGCCCTTGAACTCGTGGTCCAAGACGTGGATGCCGACCAGCCACTTGACCGAGTTCATGCCGTACCAGCCGGACACCAGCAGGCGCAGGGGCCTTCCGTGCATCAGGGGCAGCGGCTCGCCGTTCATCTCGTAGGCCAGCAGAGTGTCGGGGTGCAGCGCCTTGGCCATGGGCAGGCTGCGCTCGTAGGTTACCTCGGAGGGGTCGCCCACGACTTCGTCGGGCCCGTGGTCGGCGCCCTCGAACATCACTTCGACGGCGCTGTCTTTCACTCCGGCCAGCTCCAGCACGTCGCGCAGGGAGACGCCGGCCCACTCGGCATTGCCCATGATGCCGTGGCCTTTAATCTGCTCCATCACCGAGCTGATGCGCAGGGACTTGGTGTAGTATTCCGGCACCGGACTGTTGCCGCAACACTCGAAGGTGACCTGGAAGCGCTTCTGCGGAAGCGCCTTGAGGTCGTCGAGAGACAGCGACAGATCGCGTTCAACCTGCCCGTCAACCTTCAGGCGATAAGAATCGACGTCTATTTCCGGGCAGTCCTTCCAGTGATTGCGCACATAGAAGAGGTCGTTGGGGACGATGGGGTCTTGCAACGCCGAAGGGGGCGCGGCGAAGGTGCGCAGGCCGGCGTTGGTCGGGATAATCTGGGGTTCCGCCCGGGTTCCTATCTGCGGTAGCGCCATGTTGTCCTCCTGAATGTCTGCGGCTTGCGTCTCTTATCCTTGTTCTCGGGGCTGTGAATCTTCGTTTTCGGCATCGGCGCCGGGATGGGGTTCGTTGAAGGCTTCGCCGGCCGCGGCGGCCGCTTCCCGGCGTGAGTTCCAGCCTTGCCACTTCCGCCGCTCTTCAGCGCGGGCTTCTTTCACGGCTTTGGGCACAGCTTCTTTCAGGGTCTTGTCCACAGCTTCTTCTACGGCTTCTTTCACAGCTATAGGCACAGTTTCTTTCAAGGCTTTGTCCACCGCGGCCTTAATCTGCCGCCGCCGGCGCTTTTTCAGCTCGTCTTCCAGCCATGTGCTCAGTACCATAATCCCATTCACCGTGTCGATTATCAACAGAGCAAAGGTCGCCGACGTAACGGCCGCCGGAGCCATATTCAGCCATAGGAAAGTCAGGATTTCCTCAGCGCCATTCCTGCTTTCGTCCAATATAGCGGTTCTAGACAGCCATATCGCGGCTATGACGGCCTGAATCGAGAAAAGGCCGAAATACCACCGTTTCAGCTTGGCCGGAATAGTCCAGATGGACTCCCGGTCATCATCAAGCCTGTCTTCCGGCTGATTTTCCTGCTCTTCCCTACCTGCTTCTTCGTCTTGGTCAGGGTTTCCAGGCAACGAGGTTATTCCAGATAGCTGGTTTGCGGCTCGTTGGTAGGGTAGGTAACTAGCAGCACCACGGGCGTCCAGAGGTGATTGACCAGCTTGTGCGGCGTGCCGGGAGGCACGAACAGCGTGGTGCCGGCGCGCACTGTCTGCACGTCGTCGCCTATGATAGCCTGCACTGCGCCGGAGGTGACCTGCATAGACGAATCCGTGTCGTGGATGTGCATCCGGCCTTCCCAACCGGGGTCAATTTGCACTTCCTTGATGGTCAAGGACTCGGCCCCATGGGCGCTGGATACGAGGTAACGCTCCCTCAGCCGGTCCACCGGCGCGGGCATCCTGATGTCGGCATGGTCAATGAACGGCATTATCCCTCCATTTCTCCAGGCATTTTACCACTGCGGCGCGGCAAAAGCATTTTGGCAAAGGGGGGATATTCCCCCTCCGGCCATATCCAGCGGGCAAAGGCGTCTACCCCCTGGCCTTTCCCCAGAGGGGAAGAGAATTCCGGCTATTCGACAGTCACTGGGTAACCGACGATGGCGCTAAAGTTCTTGCGCATATTGTTGTAGCGCGGCTCGCGGGACTGAACTCGGCCTACTTCGTCGGTGGCGCGGGACATTATGGTGTAATCCCCCGGCCTAGCGTCCCATTTATAGGACCAGCGCACCCACATGAATCGGTCGCGAGGCTGTTCTATGTGGGCTACCTGCCAGGTCTCGCCGTCATCCACGCTGACCTCGACATTGTCAATGGCTCCGGCGCCACTCCAAGCGTAGCCGCGAATCATGTGTTCGCCGGAGTTGATGACCTTGGTGTTGTCGTTGGGGCTGGTGACGATGGACTTCACGCCGATGGTGGTAATGAGCTCTTTGTCAGGCGAATCGGCGGAATCGGCGTAGTAATAAAATTGGTAGTGATACCAGCAGTCGGGCATCGTCTCCGACACTTCCAAACGGCGCAACCACTTTACCGACCAGTTGCCCGACCAGCCGGGCACCAGCAGCCGCACCGGGGCGCCGTGCAGATGCTCCAGCAACGCGCCATTCTGCGCCCAGGCCAGGATGGTGTCGGGATGCAGGGCCTTCTGCACCGGGAGGCCCTTGTCGTAATAGAAAGGTTCCGTGCCTTCCTCGGCGGTGGCCGGAACGCCGATGTCCCAGCCCTCAGCCCGGATATACAGCGACTTGTCGGTCAACCCGGCTTCCTGCAGCACGGTATAGAGCGGAACGCCGGTCCACTCGCTAGCGCTGAGAATCATGGCCTCAGAGGTGCGGGAGGGCCGGGGGCCTTCTCCTTTGAAAAACTCAAAGAAAGTTGCATCGGAGCCTGAGCATTCCATCACCGTGCGCACGGAGCGGCCCGGAAAGCGGCGCAGGTCGTCGAAGGATAAGGTCAGGGGGTTCTTAACCTCGCCGTCTATGGTCAGCGTCCACTGGTCAGCGGGGATGATGGGCGGCACATCGAAGTGCTGCACGGTGTAATGCAGAGGAGTGGGAGTAATCAGCCCCTCCAAATCCATCACCGGGGTGCGGATGCGCACGGTTCGGCCTTCGTCGTCCAGCAGGGTAACCGGATTAACTTCCTTGGAGGGCCAGCCGTACCAGTCGCCGGTGAGGCCGGTGTTGGCCGCATCCGAACCGATGGCTTCGTCCATTCTCAGAAAATCGGGCACCGCCCCTTCTTCGCGGGTAGTCATCCAGAGCCTCCTTATCCTAAGTTCCCGTTTGTGCTTCCCGTTCCTCGGGCTGGAATTTTACCCCTTGTTCCAGGGGCTGCGGACAAATTGCGAAACGCGCAGACAGAGCTATCATCTTTCATAGCGGAGATTAGGGGGCAGAAGGGCTGTCGGGATGTTCGCCCCGCAGTATTTGGGCGCGTCGCAGTTCTATGGCGTCTTGTAACAGAGCCGAGTCATATCGCTCCAAAATATCGATGTCTCGGCGGAGAATCGGGTCGGACACTTTGACCTTGTTCTCCGCCTGTCGCAACTCCATCAAATCGCTGCCCCTGGCGCGGCTCGCATTTCCCCGGAAGAACAACCACCAGAAAGCCAGCGCAAAGCCAACGGCGACAACCAGCCCGGCAAGATACAGCATCGTTTCTAACCCTCAACCCTGCGCGCTCCCGGAAAACTGGGTTCCCGCTTTCGCGGGAATGACGGAAAGGGCTCAACCCTGCGCGCTCCCGGAAAACTCGTAAGCGCGGCCTCCCTTCCCTTTGTAGCCACCGGAGAGACAGGAGTTGAAGACAGCTTTTACCGGGAGCCATTTCCCCATCCCGGCCGGGTTACGGGCTGGCAGCGTACTTAAAGCCCAACTCGGTCTCCCAGCGGAGATAGTTCATCATCTCGCCGTAGCTGCGGTCTACGCCGAGATAGTTAATGTCGGCGGGCGGGCGAACGATGCCGGTGAGACCCTGCTCAACGGACAGACCGGCCTGCCGCCAAGCGTTCATGCCACCTTCCAGCACTGCGACGTTGGTGTAACCCAGCTCGCCGAGGGTGACGGCGGCGAGGGCGGAGCTGCGGCCGGTACCGCAGGTGACTGCGATGGGTGCGGCCTTGTCCGACACGATATCGCCGATTTCGATTTCCAGCCAACTGCGCGAAAGCCACTTTGCGCCGGGGGTGTGGCCGACGGAGAAGTCCTGGCTGGTGTCCACGAAAAGCGTCACCGCCGGGGGGTTGTCGTGCAGTTCTTGGGCCGATACCAGCGTCGCGTTGCGGAAGGCGTCGCCCAGCCCGGACACCGAGGCTCGTTCCATACCGGCGGCCAGCTCGCGGCCCGAGGCGGCCCAGGCCGGCGCGCCGCCGTCTACGGCGTAAACTTCCTGGTGTCCCATCTGCCGGTAGAACGAGGCGGTTACGGTGGCCCGCACGCGGCCATCGCAACAGAAGACGATGGTGGAGTTCTTGACCACGGCCAGGTCATCGGCGCGCTGGACTGCCTGTCCACCGGGCCACCAGCGGAAGCCGGGGATGTGACCGTCGGTATATTCCTTGTCTGTGCGGACATCTACGAGATATACGGCTTCCGAATCGCGTCTCGACATCAGGGCTTCCAGCTCATCGGGGGAGAGGTAGCGAACGCCGTCCTCCGCGGCGAGGCGGGCGGCGTACTCCTCAGCGGCGGCGCGGCCTTCCTCAGACACTTCGGGCAGCTCCACGCGGTCTGCGCCGTTCTCCAGGTCGAAGCCGGCCAGCAGCCAGCCGGAGGTGCCGTTCTTGAGGCCCAGCGCCTCGACGCCCATACGCTGCAACACGCGGGCGCCGGTGATGCTTCGGGTGCGGCCCGCGCAATTCAGGATTACGGTGGTGTCTTCGTCAATCTCGTTCTTGATGTCTGTAATGCGCAGGGCAAGCTCCCCGCCGGGCACACTGCGCCCGCCGGGGATGCAGAAGCGCTGGTACTCCTCCGGCGTGCGGGTGTCGAGAATGACCAGCTTGTCGCCGCGTTCGATGCGTTCGTTCAGGTCTTCGGCGGTGATTTCTGGAACGTGGTAAACCACTTCCAGCTTCTCGCCGAAATCCTTGCTGGGCACGTTGACGCCCCATTCGGTGGGGTAATCGCGGGCGGACCACCGGTTGACGCCGCCGTCTAGGATGGAGACGTTGGTGTAGCCCAGCCGCTCCAGCGTGGCGGCGGCCAGAGGCGCCCGGCGGCCGTCGTCGTCGCAAACTACCACGGGAACGCCCCTAGCAGGCACCGAGTCCTCGATAATGAACTCGATACGGCGGCGCGGGATGAGGCAGGCCCCCGGGATGTGAGAGCTGTTGTACTCGCCGGACTCACGAACATCGATCAAGGCAAAAGGCTTGTCGCCCTTTAGCAAAGCGTCCAGTTCAACATCGGAAATCAACTCAGCCATAATTGTCGGCTCACATTATTAGAGATGGCGCCATTATGGGAATGCCCGCGACGGAGTGTCAACCCGGCACACCGATGGCGGGGGCAGGGGGAGTTTATTTGCAAATTCCCTCCCACGCTGGGGGCGGGAAAGGTTATGGGGACTGCAAACGGCTAAGCTGCTCGCGGAGGCGCTGAACTTCGGCGTCAGAGGCTTGCCGGGCGGACAGAGCGGCGGGGCGCTGGTCAATGCCCGAGGCGGGGTTATCGGGATCTCCGAGTTTAAGTTCAGCGAGGCCGGCTTCGGTCTGGTTGCGTCGGCGGCTGACATCGCGCCCATCGTAGAGGGGCTTATCAACGGACAAGACCCTTGGGGACTGAACAGCCGCAGCCTAACTCATGGAAAGTTCGCCTTCGAGTTCCAAGTAGCCTTGCAAAACTATTGGGATAGCAAAGCGTTTCATATACCTGAGGGCCCGGTGGCTATAGAGACCGAAATCAACGGGGCAGGCGACGGATTGCTCCAAATATCCGATGTCTTCGGCTCAAGACTATTAACAGCAAATAACGAATTTACCGGCATCGAGTTCGGCCGGATAAAATACCTGGAAGACTACCCTCATTTTCTGCGAGTCGTGATGGGGAGCGGAGATTCGTCCGGCTTCGACCTGACCAGCAGCGTCGCTTTGTATCCCATTGACAACCCAGACGACGGGCAGAACATCGCGGTGAGTGAAACCCGTCGCCGGGAGAATTGACCACTTCCGAGATACAGATTGGTACTCAATCCGCCTGGAAGAAGGAGAAACGGTAAGAATTTCCATCGATTCCCTCAACGTGGATACCGTCATATTCGTTGGCTTCCTTATACTCCCGCTTCAACCAGGTAGTCTCCAGGTAGCAGGTAGTCTCCGGCAATGACAATGGTGGCGGGTTGTTCCAGACAAATTCGGACCTTACTTATCGAGCTCCGCAATCCGGCGAGTATCACATAGTCATTCTTGAATCAGGCAGAGACAGATTTGGCGGCTACTACTTGTCAGTAGAGCAGGCCCATCAAGACGATGCAACCTTTGAGATTCCGCCAACCCCGCAAGAGATGGACAGCCCCTGCGGAAAAATGATTGTCTATGAGGGCCAGTTGTCCGGCTTTTCCATTCAGGCGCCGGCGGACTGGATTGAACAATGGCCCGACGATGAGGACAGCACTGAAATCTTCTTGGCTACAACTCCAGAAGGGGAAGGAATAGTTATAAAGGAATAGTTATAATTGAAGCGGACCTGTTTGCGTCGGGCGAAGGCGGAACGTTACCGAAAGAGTTTGTGGATGATGCGGAGCTGACTTTGGCTTCCAATGGGTTTCAAGGGAGCTCTCGCAGGAATATCACTACGCCTGATGGGGTTCAGGCAATTGTGCTTGACCTTTCAGCAATATCCGGTCCCTTTACAGGCCGGTCTCTTTACAGGGTTGATGCTAGTCAGCATCCTGGAAGAACGCTTCGCTATATCAATTTTCTACTACTCTCCGGATGAAGCCTCCGGGGAGGCCATAATAGCTTTGGCCGAATACTCCTTCGATACTCGCGAACCCAGTGACCGCCTGCGCCAGAAAGCAGATCCCGCACCCCCAGTGGGCTGGCCGGCACCCTGGCTTTGCCGTCCGGCGGGGCAGAGGGGAGCCGGTCAGCGCTGCTTCATGGCAGCCCGGGGATACTTCCCGTCGCGGTAAGAATCGAAAGGGCCTGCTGCCTGTGCTATACTCCAAAGGTTATGGGAAGCGCAAACGATGAATTAACCGAATTACCGCTGTTTCCGCTAAATTTGGTTCTCTTTCCGGGTATGCCTTTGCCGCTGCATATATTTGAAGAGCGCTACAAGGCGATGATCGGCGACTGTATGCGTAACAATACCCCCTTCGGCGTGTCGCTCATCCGCTCGGGGCAGGAAGTGGGGTCTCCCGCCGACCCCTTTGCCACCGGAACCACCGCCCGGGTGCTACGCTCGGAACTGCTGGAACAAGGGCGAATGAATATCCTCACCAAAGGCGAGCGGCGCTACGAGATTATCGAGATTACGCAGCAGGAGCCCTACGTGGCCGCCCTAGTGAAGCTACTGGAGGAGCCTCTGGGCGACAGGTTCGCAGGCATTTCGACAGAATTGACCGAGGAATACGCCCGGCTGATTCGGGGCCTGACCACGCTGAGCGGCGGCTATATGTCCGAGGTCACGGTTCCCGAAGACCCGGTGGAGCTGTCCTACATGATTGCCGCCAACCTGGACGCGCCCACCTCCTTACGTCAGGAACTACTGGAAGTGCCCACCGCGGCCGACCGCCTTAACCGCCTAATCCCGTTGCTACGGCGGCGCAATCATGCGCTGCAGGAAGAGATAGAGCGCCGCAACCCCTTCCGCGGCCCCCGGCTGAACTGAACCGCAACCCTCCACCAGAGGAATACCATGACCAGCAAGCTGGGACAGCAACCGCAGGGTGTTGGACCGCTGGAGAAATTTCCCGACTTCCCGCCCAGGGACGATATGTAAAATTCCCTTCCCTTGGACGGCCCGGCGCATCAGGCGTCCCTCGCGGAACACTTCGGCAACTACAACACCACGCTCATACTGAGCGAATTCCGGTGCGGTGGACGCCAAGCCAAACGGCAGGCCACCGTATCCCGGATTTGCTGGTGGCCTTCTGCTGGTGGCATTCAATGTTGACCGGGCCCAAGCTATCGGGCAGAACGGCCACTCAATACAGGACCAAGGCAAGCCGCCTGATTT
This sequence comes from Dehalococcoidia bacterium, assembly GCA_965199995.1. GTDB lineage: Bacteria > Chloroflexota > Dehalococcoidia > Lucifugimonadales > UBA3495 > VXOI01. Next base: position 2,463,596 of record OZ241328.1, read on the forward strand.
CGCGCTGGAGATAGCGTCTGCCAGGACGGCGGACAATGACCATACCAACAAGCGGCGCGATTACGCCAACTTCGGCATACTGGAATACTGGCGGTTCGACCCCACCGGGAACCAAAGCTATGACACTCCGCTGGCCGGCGGGCGGATGGAGCTTACCAACCCGTGGAAATCATCGAGATAGAGCCTGACCATCTCCACGGATACAGCGGCGTCCTCAACCTGCATCTCTGCTGGGAGCATGGCCAACTGCGTTGGTGCGATCCGGTGGCGGGACATCACCTGATGACCTTTGCGGAAGAACACGAGGCGCGAATTTTGGCGGAAGCCCGTGGGGGGACTGGAAGAAGAACTGCGAAGGCGCGAAAATACTTAGGCGGGTTTGCGCAGCTTTTCGCAAACCCGCCTATATTCCTACGGATGTTGCTCCGGCTCACGCCCCGAACAGCCGCAACGCTCCTTGCTCCGGGATTTTTCCGCTGAACAACTCCGGGTGAATCATTTCGGCCATGATTTCCAGACCGGTTACCAGGCGCGGGCCAGAGCGGCTGGTGTAGGCGCTGGCGTCTACCACATACACCCGGTCATTGCGGACGGCGGGGAGGTCTTTCCAGCCTTCCCGCTGCGACAGGATGGGAACGTCCTCAAGGCCGCGCTTCACATCGAAGCCGCAGGGCATCATCACGATGATGTCGGGCTGACGCTCTACCACCTCTTCCCATTCCAATTTGAAGGTGCCTGTGTCCTTGTCGCCGAAGGTATTGCTGCCTCCGGCCAGATCTACCATTTCCGGCACCCAATGGCCGCCGCACATGATTGGGTCGGCCCATTCCACGTGCAACACGCTGGGCTTGGTGTCGGCGCCGGCGGCGCGGGCCTTCACCGCCTCGATGCGGGCTTCCATACCTTCGGCAATCTCATCCGCCCGCTCTTCGGCGCCGGTGGCGCGGCCCACCATGCGTATATTTTCGATAACGTCGCCCAATAGCTGGGGGTCCAAGGAAATGACCTCGGGCTGGCTGTCCAAGCTCATGCTGACCTCGGCAACCTGCCGAGAGGATATGGCTCAAACCTCACAGATGGCCTGGGTAATGAGCAAGTCCGGCTCTGCGGCCCGCAGGACGTCCTCATCAATCTCGTAGATGCCCAGCCCCTGTTCCAGCCGTTCGGATATAACGCGGCTGATTTCCCCGCTGGTGGGCTGCTGGCCGTGGAACACGCTGCGCACCACCCAGGGCTTGTTGCGGGCCTCCGGCGGATAATCGCACTCGTGGGTTACGCCCTTCAGGCCGTCTTGCAGCCCCAACTGGTAGACAATCTCAGTGGCGCTGGGCAAAAACGAGCAGATGTTCATTCCAAACCTTCTTTTTCAACGCAGAAGACACAGAAGTAGACGCAGAGAAGGCAAATCCGCTTGCTCTTCTCTGCGAACTCTCTGCGTTTAATTCTTAACGCCGGTTTTCGGTGTGCGAAGTCAAGCCTACAGTGGTATCCGGGGTCGCCACGGCGACCGAACCGTAGAGGGGTCAACGGCGTTTCCAGGTTTCCACCAGCTCGTGAGCCTGGTCATCGTCCACTCCCCACATCTCGAAGTGGATGCGCACGGCGTCATAAAGCGTGAGGTCACTGGGGGCCTTGTCCGGGTCGCGGTAAGATTCGATGCCAACTTCCATCCAGTCGAGACGAATGCTCTCCGTGTTGGCGATGCGCTCAACCATGTTTACGGCGCAGGCTGTGATGCCGGAAAAGAACAGCTCGCCCGCGCCGATTTCCTCGCCGCCGGCGTCATCGGCGACCCAGTGATGGTTGCGGGCGTTGCAGATGGCGCGGCCCAGGGTGCCTGTGCTGTAGCTCATTGCCTTGTAGGCCAAGGTCAGTTCAGCCATGACTGCCTCCCTTGCGTTCCAGATTCCTCAACGCTTTCGGTCTTGGAGGGATTCCGCCCTATTCCTAACCCTCTCGCAAAGAGGGGGGATTTCGCCTTAGTCGGCAACACGATAGGCGACGCATTCAACGATTTCAATAGCCAGCGGTTTCTGGGCTAGGCCCGTGGTGCCGATGACGGCGCGGCAGGGCGAGTTGGCGATAAACTCCCGGTAGATTTCGTTGAACTCGCCCCAGAGGTCCATGTTCGTAAGGAAGACTATCAGCTTTATCACCCGTCCGTAATTGGTGCGGGCGGCGGTGAGAATGGTCTCCACGTGCCGGAAACAGGCGCGGTACTGCTCTTGGTAAGTGTCTCCAACAGGGTTGCCATCGAAATCCGACGAAGTGGTGCCACGGCAGTAAACCTTGACGGCGCGCACCTTGAGCATCCGGGTAATGTCTTCCTCGAAATAGTCGCCGTAAAGCCCCGTGCGGTGGGAGACGGCGTCGGTGGCGTTGTGCCGGCCGTCTGCGATTATCAAGTCCAGCAGTCGGTCGCGCTCGGCGAAGGGCAAGGACTGGGCTGCCTCCAGGCTCATAGCGTCGAGGTCGGAGAGGGTAAGCGCGGCGCTTCCGGTTTGGGTCATCAGAACATTCCTTAATTGTTGCAATGAGAATGTTGTTGAAGTAAGAATGGATTCCCGTTTTCCCAGGAAGGGCAGTTTGGGCGATGGCCTATATTAGTCCCCACCGGCGCAAGGGCGCAAGCAACGGGGCGGTTTTGACACTGGTCGAATCCGCCCGTAAGATGGTTTGGAAAGGACAATACACCGAGAGGCGCGCGATGGTTACTATCCCGGAACTGAAAGAGAAGTACGAAGGGCTGGATATGCAACTTCCGGCCAAGAGCGAAGAGGCCATTGACCCGGATTGCCTGCTCACCTTCGAGTACGAGTATCCGCAAAGGAACACGGAAGTGGTGATCGACACCGACGAGTTCACCGCCGTCTGCCCGTGGACCGGCCTGCCCGACACCGGCGAGCTGGTGATTTCCTACGTCCCCTCCCGGAGCTGCATTGAACTGAAGTCGCTGAAGTTCTACCTGCTGTCCTACCGGGACGTGGGCATTGTGCAGGAACACGCCGCCAATCGCATTCTTAGCGACCTCGTTGCCTGTTGCCAGCCCCGCCGAATGAAAATCACCCTCGATTACAAGATTCGCGGCGGACTGCATACGGTGGTAACTGTGGATCATGAGGCCAGGGGGAATGAGACCGGCGGATATTGAGCGACATTCCTTATCTATTTTCGCTGCCAGCTCCCTGATCCATGGGGGGCATATTAGGCTCCACCAACAGCTTCAGTAATTCCAGAGATTCCTGCCAGCCCAAGACTGCAAACTCCACGGGTACCTGGTCTGGCAGACCCTCCTGCGTCAATGTCAGACGGGTACCGGCTACGGTTTCTTCCAGGTCAACGGTCATGGTCATTTGACCGGACAATTCGGGGTTGTCAAAAACGCTGGTAGTGCGGATACGGCGGCCCGGACTCAGTTCCACAAAAGTTCCGTTGAAAGAATGCACCTCCTGCGTCACAAAGTTTATAAAGGACATTCGGTATTCGCCGCCCTCCACCGCGTCAATGTGGTCTATGGTGGCGGTAAATCCATGGGGCACCGACCACTTCACCATCGCCGCCGGGTCTATGAAGGCCCGGTAGACCCGCTCCGCTGGGGCCTTCAGCACTCGATTGGCGGTAAAGCTGTTACTGGGTCGCTGTTCGGTGTCTGTCATTGTACGCTCCGGAAAATATAAATTGGTTGGGGTGAAAATTCGGCGAAAGGGGATACATGGGCGGCGCTTCGATCGCCCTCTATCCCCGTCGCATCAACGCCGTCAGCTCGCCGATGTCCGGCAGTTCCTCCAGCCGGGATACGGCTTCCATCACCTTGCGCACGCCTTTCTCGCCCAGCACGCTCTCCGTCAGGAAAGCGAACTTCTCGCCTAGCTCCTCGGGCGACGCCGGGTTACGATGGTCGCCGTGGTGAGCCACCACCGACTCGGAAAGAGTTCGGCCATTATTCAGAGACACCGTGACCCGGGCAGCCGGGTAGTCGTACCGGCGCAGGTCCATCTCCGAGTCGGCGGCCACCGACACCCGCTGCGCCAGCGACAAGGTAGCCTCGTCGGTCAGCTTGTCTTGGCAGAAAGCCGTTACATCAGTTGCGCCCAAAGTTACTGAGGCCGCCACGGCATAGGGCAAGGAAAACTTGGCCGCCAGCATATTGGACGGCGAAGGATCGGTCATTATCGTCGCCAGCGGCGGGGCCAGCACGTCGATGCGCTCAACGTCGGCGGCGGAAAAGGCCTCGCGCCTCAGAATATGCTGCATCCCGTCTAGGGCGGGATGGTTATACAGACAGCAGGCATGCAACTTGAAGTAGTTCTGCTGGATGCGCAGTGGGCCGGGCCCGCCCAGCCCATCGGACACCGCATCGGGGTCGAAGCCCTTTCCCAACAGCGAGCCGTATACGTCTGACGGAGCGTCCTTAACCCCGGTGAAGCCGCAGAGAGCTAGGTTGGCGGCCATGATGCCCTGCATCGCCGAGCGGCCGGGGTATAGGTTTCGGACAGTGGCGCCCTCGATGCAGGGCGTCCAAGTATTGGCCGGGCTCATGGAGACCGCGATGTTCAGGGCCTCCAGGGTGTGCTCCGGCCCGAGGGACAGCAAACGGGCAGTGGCGGCGGCGGCTCCGATAGTTCCCCAAGTGCCGTGGGAATGAACCTCGGATTTCACCAGCGTTCCGGTGCCGATGCGGGAGGTAGTCTCGTAGCCGACGATAAGGCTTTCGAGAAACTGGCGGCCGCTGGAGCCGATTTCTTCGGCCACGGCCAGGGCCGGGGGAAGGACGTGGATGGCAGCATGGCCCCCGCCCAAACGGTTGCCCTCGTCCATCTCCAGGGCCACGCCAGAAGTCCCGTTGACCAAGGCAGCAAAGGTCGCGGTGGCCGGCCGGCGATGCCCAAGGATGCTGGCCGGGCCTTTACCGCCCATCTTGACCGCCCGTTTGGCGAGGCTGCGATTCTCCGGAAGACGGCTGCCTGCCAGGATGGCCCCGAAGGTGTCCAGGGCCACAGTGCGGGCCGAGTCCACTGCTTCCGCGCTGAGGCTGTCCAGCTTGGTCTCGCTGACGAAGCCAGCCAGCCGCTCCAAGTATTCGGGATGGTCTTCCACTTCGCCCACCTCCGGTAATTCGGCTGGGGTTCGGGTTACCTGTCTCCAGTTTGCAAATTCAGTGGGCTAACAGCATAATACCGAACATTATGAGCGACAAGCAGCAACTGTCATATTCTTTCTTGGAAAATATGCGTACTCCCATATCTTTGGGGCGGAAGCTGCGGTTGATTGTGCGCAACAATTTGACCAAGATTCGCCGCAGGCAAGGCTGTTGCGGAAATTACGGCCAACCCGGATGTTGACTGAAGGAAACGAACTCGCCGGACGGCGGGCATCACCATCCTCATTGCAACTGAAAGGCTAAGGGAGGGCAGAAACAGCGCCGTCGAAGAATTGCCCGGTTCCGCAATCCCCCTATACCGATAAGGTCTGAGAAGGTTCTGCCAGGCGGATTCCTTCCCACCAGTGCTTGCCGTGGCCGCGCCGCTTGCGCCGGAGGCCCAGGGCGGTCAGGCGCATCCCAAAAGCCCGTTGAGATATGGGTTCCTCCCCGGCATTGCGGCTCCATTCCGCGAAGCCGGCGTACAGCTCTCCGGCGAGAATCCGCTTTCCTTCTCCAGTGTCGCAGCGTATCATGACGAACCGGTCTACCGCGCTGACGCCGAAATTCGGCACTGCGACGGCGGGAGAGCCGCCGAACTGAGACGGAACTACCGGCAGCTCGGCGGGCGCGGGCGCAAGGGGTTCGGCGGGCGGGGCTGTCCGAGGGGATACCTGCGGGAACCTACTGGACGGAGGTTCGCCGCCGTTGTAGTCTGCCGGGAGCCGCACGCCCGGAGTCTCTGCGGTTTCATAATGCTCGGCCGGGGGCAGGCCGATGATGTCGTCAAAATCCAGGAGCGACGGGCGGTCAGGAAGAACGACCTTACCTTGCTCGGAAACGTTGTTCCCAGACTCATCGGCGCTGGCGGCGCAGTATTCCAGCAGGTCAACGTAGCTGTCCAACCCGCCGAAGTGGTCCCAATTCAACGGCTGCCCCTTGAGCCCCGTCGCATTCAGGGTCAAGCCCAATCGCCGAATATGGAACAGGCGGCGATAGGGCGGCGGGCACTCCCAAACCGGCTGGATGATGGAACGCCGCACCGCCAGCGCGATGAGATACATCACGGACAGGGCCGTGCGAAGTTCAGGCAGCTCTTGCTCGATGGGTTCGCCGGGAAAGGCAACCCCTAAGCTGCGACGGGATTGCAACGCCGCCAGGGCAAAAGCGGCCCGCATCTGGTTGGCCGCCCCGCGGGTCAGCTCAACAGAAAGGTCAGCGCCGGATTCCCCCAGGGCTACGCCGCTCCCGCTGGGCCGGGAGGCCTCAAGGCCAGGGTAAATCAGGGCTGTCGGCGGAACCCTGCCAGCCTGGGCGGCCTTCCAGAAAGCCACCGCAAAGGAAAGGTTCCTTTTTACAAGTCTGATTTCTTCGCCCGGCCTCACGCACCACCGCCCAGCGCCGCGTTTTGAGGATTACGCCTGCCCAGATATGGAGACGCCTTCCCGCGCTAACTGTCTTGCGGAGCTGAGCCGCGCGGGAATCACAAAAAGTTATCCGCTCAGGTCCATCACCACTTTGATGATGTTGTCCTGACGCTGATCATACATATCGTAGGCTTTCTGCACGTCCGAGAAGCCCAGGCGATGGGTGACCAGCGGAGCCGGGTCGCACCAGCCCCGCTCGCGCAAGGCCACGATTTCCTGGATATGGGAGATGACGTTGCCGCTGCGAGCGCCGGTGGTCGGGATGATGCGCGGCTGTTTGTTCATCAGCCAATTGTGTTCCAAGGGGATAAATTCCTCTTCCTGGATACCGAAGACGATAACCGTCCCGTTTTGGCGCACTAGACGGAAGCACATATTAAAGGTGTCGGCATACCCGGCGGCCTCAACCACCACGTCGGCCCCCTCGCCGCCGGTGATTTCGCTGACCGCAGCCTCCACATCGTCCTTGTCCGGGTTTACTTGGTGGGTGGAGCCAAATCCCTTGGAGGCCTCCAGCCGGTAATCCAGCAGGTCAACAGCAATTACGTTGCGGGCGCCGATACGGGAAGTGATCATAGTGAAGCTGAGGCCGATGCTGCCCTGACCCAGGACCACCACGTTCTTGCCCAGTAGGTTGGGCATCTGCTGGCAGGAATACAGCACCGTGCCGGAGGGCTGACACATCACCCAATCGTCCAGGGTGCCATGGTCCGGCAACAGTATCATACGGTTGGGGTCGGATACGATGTATTCCACCAGTCCAGCAGAACCGCTAGGCGGAATGACGATGACCCGCTGGCCTTCGTGATAGGCGTCGATGCGGCTTTCCACGATGGTGCCGGCCAGCTCGTGGCAGGGGTGTCCAACGGGCATGGGATACATTTCTTCCGGGTTTACAGCGAAGCCATGGCGTATATCGCTGCCGCAGACCGACACACGCTCCAGCTTTACCAGGCACTGGCCGTCGCCGGCCATGGGGGTATCCACTTCCAAAAGCTCAAACAGCTTGGGGCCGACTAGTCTGGCCGCTTTCATACTAATCAGTTCTCCCTAACAAAGATGGCGCCGCTCTTCTGCTGAGTCCGCGAAAGGCGGCCTAGTCCGTTGGGGGCTATCTTAATGGCAAGGACGGCGCGGGGCAATATGTTATGGGCGCTCAACTCTCAGCGGCGCCGCCTACAGTTTGTCCACCGGCCGCCGCACTTATGGGGCGGCCGGTATATGCGGTGCCTCTTCTACCCGCCAGCGAGCAGTCCGGGCAGCGCTTTGGTATTACTGTCTCTCCCTGAGCATCCCCTCGGGCGCGAGCAGACAGCGGGTTTGCGGCGGCCGCAAGAATCTTTGCGATAAGCTCTCGCATCGTTTCTCTATCTTCGTCCACGGCCTCAGCGGTCATAAAATCGTCGTAGAAATTTATATGATTCCCTTGAGCAACCTTAAAATCCCTGGCCAGGGCAGGCTCTCCCGTTTCTTCAGCCAGTCGCTTTACCGCATCCCGCAATAAGGCGTACTTGTTATGAATCCACTCCCGCGAATACATAAGACTTTAACGGAATGAACCGTTGTCCCTCACAACTTTTCCGATGTTTGGATGATGGCGCCTTTATCAAAGAGCTCATCCGCAGCGGCAAGAAATTGTTGAGTGATGCGAAGGTGCTTTTCGGCTTGCGTTTCTCCGTCCTGCATCGGGTTTGCCCCTCTCTGGGGTGCCCTTATGATACCAGTATGACTTAAGCGGGAAGGACGGGTATAAGCCTCCTATATGCAATAGCCCTGCCCGTCCCGGGCAAAGCCGGCAGCCGTTGCAAAGGTCACCCTACCTCTACATAGCGGAAACAGTCGGTGGTATGGTCGTTGACCATGCCGGTGGCTTGCATGAAGGCGTAGCAGATGGTAGGTCCGACGAAGCGAAAGCCGCGCCGCCGCAGTTCTTTGCTCATCGCTTTCGACGCGGGCGTGCTGGCTGGGACATCGGATATGGACTGCCAAGCGTTCCTGACTGGGGCGCCGCCCACGAAGTCCCAGATGTAAGAATCGAAGCTGCCGAACTCCGCCTGCACGTCGAGGAAGGCGCGGGCGTTGCCGATGGCTGACGCCACCTTCAGCCGGTTGCGCACAATGCCGGGGTTGGCCAGCAACTCCGCCACTTTCGCGTCGCCGTAATCGGTCACCTTCACTGGGTCAAAGCCGTCGAAGGCCAGACGGTAGGCGTCGCGCTTCTGCAGGATAAGCTCCCACGACAGCCCGGCCTGAGCCCCTTCCAGTATCAGAAATTCAAACAGGCTCCGGTCATCGTGCAGCGGCGCGCCCCATTCCACGTCGTGGTAGGCGATGCCTAGGGGTGTAGCAGCCCAGGCGCAGCGGATTGGCGATGACAACACATCCCTCTTTAGGCCAAGCTAGGGCGGATTAGTCAAAGATTTCCGACGCGGACAGCAAGAATCCCGGCAACAATTCTTCGTCGGTTATCCTGTCATCCCCGCCATATTCCAGAATCGAACCATCAGAACAGTAAACCACCACCCGACGGTCTGCCGGATATACCGTCCAGACCCTTTGCGCGCCGGCGGACAGGTATTCAGTTACCTTGCGGGCCATTTCTGCGGCGGTATCGGAGGGCGAGACAACCTCCACGGCAATATCCGGCGCGCCGGGCACGAAGCCGCGGCCCCGGCCTTCCACGCGGGGGTGGAATACGAAGGACACGCCCGGGCCGCGCACCGTGTCTGGCCCGGTGCGCAAAGTGTATCCGGTCTCTACCCTGGCTCGTCCGATTCCGCGAGGCCGGGAGTAGTTATTAAAGGCTGTAACTATATAGCCTGCGATTTCTCCGTGTTCGTCGTTGGGGGGAGCCAATTCCACCACCCCGCCATCCGCCAATTCATAGCATCCATCGTTCTCTTGGCAGAAGCGGTAGAACTCCTCGGCGGTGAGCAGCGTTATCTGCGTAGTCATGTCGTATTTCCCTTCCCGATTGGCTTGCTGAGGCAACAGGGCGCCCAGGCACGGATGTTGTACCCGGCAGTGCCATCCCTAGCCGTTGGCGGTGGGCAGGTGTTCACCTACATGGCCAACAACGTACTCTTTTTCTTTCTCAAACCAAGCAAAGTGAATGCGGATGTAAAAATTTTTGTTGGCAGTGCCGCTGCCAATCTTGATGTGTTCCTGCATTTCGATGCCATGAAAGATGAACTTATCCCCGTATTTATTCATGGCGGTTTTGCCTTGGTGGGGCGCGTAATCACATCCGCGCTCCTGCATCCAACTTTCGACACTCATGCCCAAGGGCCCCGGGTTACGGGCTAGAGCCAGTTGTTGGAGTAGCTCAAAGGCTTCGTAAACCTCATGGGGATGCTGAAAGGGATAGCCGTCGGCAGAGTCGAAAGCCGAATCTAGGAATCGCAATTTGTCGAAGTACTGATCAGCAGCTACTACTGCATCTCCCACATTGTTGATGGGTGGCGACTCTTCATATTCCTGTCCGTCCGGCTCTTGGGGATGCATATTTCTGAGCCAGTATCCAAGAGAACGGATTTCATAATCCTTTTCTCTTATTGAATTTCCTAATTCTTCGTTTATAATCTCTTGTCTAAGCGTCTCTTCCTCTGCATCTTTTAGAGCTTGCTTAAGACTTGAAATTGTATTGTTTAGGGACTCGATTTCTTTGCGCAGACCATCTGCCAGACCATCCGCATTTGTCAGGTTTTCGAGTTCCCTTAGCTCGGACGTGCGCAACTCCAACTCCCGGCGCAGTTCCTCCGTTGTGTTTTCAGCGACACTGGCGCGATTCCTGGTCTTCTCCAGCAGGATTCCGGTTGCTCTCGAATCATCCTCGCGTTCCTGCAATTCGCGGCGCAGTTCGGTGATAACCTCCTCGAGGTTTGTTGTGCCAGTTTGAATCCCATCCAGTAATTGGCTCAAATTCGCTACGTCATTATCTCGAGTTTTAAGACTCTCTCTCAGTTCACTAACTAGGCGCTCGCTTTCCTTCCTTTGTCCCGATACTTCTTCAAGCCGTCCACGCAGTATCACCAGTTCGTCGTCGCGTTCTCGCAAGATTACGTTTAGTTGCTCGATAGTTTGACGGCTGGCCCCGGCTTCGCCAGAAGCGCCTTCCAACTGCTGGTTCAGTAATTCTATCTTCGTGTCGCTTTCCCGAATCCGGGCCTGAAGTAGAATCAATTCCCGATCTAATTCGGATTCTTTGTGAACAGAGTTATCCAGTTCCTGCCGAAAGGACTCGATCTGCCTGTCCCGCTCCAGCAAGAGGCTGTGCAATTGGGCTACTTCCGGCTGTCCGCTGTCGGCCTGGTTAATAGTTGCCTCAATCTGCTTGCGCAGGCCCTCGATGCGTTCATCCCGCTGGGCCTGTTGCAGATGCAAGCGCGCAATTTCCGGTTCATAGGCCGCTTCGCGGCTTATCGCCTGCTCCAACTTGCCCCGAAGGGAATCCAACTCTGAATTCTGGTCTGCCAACTGCCGGTTCAGGTTGTGGAGTTCCGCCGCCCCAGTGGCGGCATCCCTTTCGCGTTCCCCCAGATTGCGGCGAAGCGATTCCATTTCGCTTTCGAGTTCGATTATCCGTTGGCGTAGAGGCCGGGCGAGCCGTTCAGCCGCCAATTCGGCCATGCGCCGCCGTTGCGCCTGGCTGCGGATATTTTCAAATTCCCGCAGGTCGGCGAATTCGGGGAGGAAATTAGCAAGATCCCGGACTACCCTGCCGGCCGGACGGCGGAGCAAAGCGCTGGCGTCCGCCGGCATCCAGAACTTATGCTGTCCCCGGCGGTCATCCCGGCTACAGCCGGGTTGATAAAGACGCATCGCCCCGTTGAAGCAGGCCAATTGGAACCCCACCAGACGCCGGAGTTCATCCGCCGTCTCGCCATTGTAGGTCACCACTTCGGCCAAGCCGGTTAAAAGCTGTTGCAGCCAATTCGGATTAACGGGCGTCTGCCCGCGCCAGTTTTCCGAGATGGCGAGAATTGGAAGTCTCCGGCCGGGGGCAAAGATTCGGTTGACAAACTCCGCCACGTTTTCCCGGATCAGGCGGACAGGCTGAGAGGATAAGCGGTCAGGACCGTTATAGCACTCAAACTCCCTAAACAACTCCAGCGCCAGACGCGGCGGGCCAGCAATCAATTCCGGCGGCGGCACAGGCCCCTCCGCATCGATAAAAGCCGACTGAACGCTTACGGCCACAGGCCCGCCAGCGGTAGAAAGCTTGACTTCGAGACTCAGCCGGAAGTCAGGGTTGCGGCCATGAGGCAGCTCTATCCGAAAGCGCCGGTAAGCCAGTTCTTCAATCTCGCCGGATTCATCCAGAAGTTCTTCATCGTTCCGTAAATCCTCAACCCGTTCTTGGACTAGGGCGCAGACCCGCTCGAACAAGGGGACTTCATTACTCTCAGGCCCGGTGATGCTGAATTCAGTCTTGTATTCGCCGGTAAACGCCGCCGGGTTTATCGCCGTAACCATATCCTTCCCTTCTATATACCCCTTGCAGACAAAGTAGGATGCTCTCCCGGGCGTGGTTCCCCGGGGCAACGCGCGCCGTCACCGCCCCGGGAACGTCCAAACGTTGAAGTTCTCAAAGCTGGGTTCCCCGGTGTGATCTTCGAAGAAGCCCCCCATCGCGCTGATGTTGCCGTAATCCTGATTGTGAGACAAGTCGAGGCTTGTAACCAGTTGCCCGTTGACGACAAAGATGCCAAGGTCATCAATAGTTAACAACAGGAGATGATTCTTTCTGCTCAGACCGGGACTCAAGCGTCCATCATCCACCACGGTATACTCATCATCGCCAACGTCGCGCGTCTGATGGAACCACCAATTACTGCCGGTCACACCGACAACCTCGAGGCGGTCGGATTCAGGGTTGCGGAATGTAAACCCATAGTCCCAGTCGGAACCTGGCGGACTGGTGAACTCAGCCTCCGCCATAAAATCCCTCTCCCAGACGCCGCTATCGTGTTCAGAGATAAACCCCTGCTCATATTCCAGCTTGCCGTTGGCCGGGCCGTACTCTTTCTGCAAGGGGGCAACCAGGAAGTCCTTGAACCTGGTAACTGCTCCGGCCACTTCATTGCCTGTAAACGCTCCAGTGATGATGGCGACATCGCCTGCATCAGTAAGGTCCGACAAGTCCAGCATTGAGATGAACTCGCCGTTGACGTAAAGCACGCCGCGTTCTCCGAAGGCGGCAAGCCACAAAATATTTTGCTCCCCGGCGCCGGTATCGAATCTGCCCAGTCTGCCTTCGGCAATAGTCTTGCTTTCCGAATTCCTGCCTTGCTGCCAAGCTGCTATCCAACGGCCCCGGCTGGTTACTACGACCCGTAAGAACTGACCGTTTGACCCTGTGCCGCGGGCCCTGATGATGAAACCATAGTCCCACGAACTAGAAGCCGCCGAGTAGGGGTTGACAAAGGTAGCCGACACAATCATATCCGATATAGAGACATCGGCGTGTTCGGTCTCGATGAATTCGTCCGACGGGTCGTGCCACAGCTCGCCGTCTGTTGGGCCAAAGCCGCGCCCGCCGCCGATGGATGGCGTAGGCGTCGGGCGGCGCGTGGGCGTGGGCGTCGGGGCTGGTCGGCCGGCCTTGAGCATAGGGATTCGTTGCTGCACCGTTTCTTCCGGTATGGCGAAGCCCAGGCCCGCCGCCGTTCTGCCGGACTCCGACGCATCAATGCGGAAAGTATTGATGCCCAGGATTTCGCCGGAAAGCGAGAGCATTGGCCCGCCGCTGTTGCCCGGGTTCATGGCAGCGTCGGTCTGGATCACGTCGCTCAGATACTCCCGGTCGTAGCGGACGGCGGAAACGATGCCCCGGGTGATAGTGGCCTCGCCGGAAAGCCCCAAAGCGTAGCCGATGACCACCACTTCATCGCCGGGTTCCAGGCGGGAAGCGTCCCCGAAGGACAGCGAGCGGAAATTGCCGCAGCAGATAGTGACCACCGCCAAGTCACGAACCGGGTCGGTACCTTTGACCACGCCGGTATAGGTATAAGCGTCGTCTACGGTGACCTTGACCTCGGACAAGCCTTCGACCACGTGATAGTTGGTAACGATGTACCCGGTTCGATTCTGCGTTTCAAATATGACCCCAGAGCCGATGCTGGTGCGGGTATCAATCCGCACTATGGCGGGCCGCACCCGCCGGACCATCTCGCTCAGCAGCGCCGCCGGTGACCGGGTAGGAACGGGCGTCGATGTCGGGCGCGGCGTTGCCGTCGGTCTGGGCGTGGATGTCGGCGTCGGCGTAGGGGTTGCGATAGGTGTTGGCATCGGCGTAACGGTTGGCGTCGGCGTCGGAACCGGGGTTGGCGTAGGGGTTGCCGTCGGCTCCGGTGTAGACGTGGGGGCAGGCATGGCAGCGATAGTGGCGGCCATACGGGCTTCGACAGTAGCGTCCAAATCCGGCGCCGGGGATGGCGTAGGCGTGGGAGTGGGTACGGCGGCCTGCGTGGCCGCTATGCCGGCGGCGACAGTCGCGGCAATGTCCGGCGGCGGCGTGGGGGTTTCGGTGGGCAAGGCTTGAGCTACGGCGGCCTGAATCGTCGCTTCCAAATTAGGGGGTGGCAGTGGGGACAGCCCCGGCTCGGTCTCAGGAACGGCTTGGGGGCTTTCATCGGCGCAGGCCGCGACGGGCAGCAATATCAAAAACAATATCGCCAGGGGCAATATCGAAAGTATAAGATTTTTCACAGGTTTATTACGGCGCAGCGGCGCAAGGGATAATTTTGATGCCCTTGCGCCACTACGCCGGCTCGTCCCTCCAAACCCGTGGCTATTGTATATAGGCGGCTTATGCCCGTCATTCCCGCGTCCGCGGGAGTTCGCACACTGAATCAGGCGGTATCGTTCCGAAAATCAGGCATCTTCAACGCCCAGGCTTTGGCTTTCCGCCGGAGCGGCCGGATTGTCATTTCATCGGGGATTGCCCGGCCGTCAATTCTGCTTGTCATTTCACAACTTTCGTCAACAGGCTTATTATAGGGTGAACAGCCGAGTTTTAGTAGTCATAACGAATTGCCCGGCAATCACAGGAGGACAACTATGCCCAACCCTTATGACGTTATCGTGGTCGGCGCAGGAAACGCCGCGCTGTCCGCCGCCATCGCCGCCCGGGAAAGCTGCCCGTCGGTGCTGGTGGTAGAGAAGGCGCCGGAATACTTCCGGGGCGGCAACACCTACTTCACCGGAGGCATCATACGCTTCGCCTTCAACGGGCTGGAGGACATCAAGACTGTCATCCCCGATATGTCGCCCACCGAGGAGGAATCGGTGGACGTGGGCAGCTACACCGAGGACCAGTTCTATGACGACATGATGCGCGTCACCCAAGGCAACAGCGACCCGGAGTTGGCCCAGATCCTGGTCAGCCAATCCCGGCCCACGATGCAGTGGCTGAACTCCAAGGGCGTCCGGTTCGTGCTGTCCTACGGACGGCAAGCGTTCAAGGACGATACTACCGGCAAGTTCCGCTTCTGGGGCGGCCTGCTGGTGGAGGCCGTGGGCGCTGGCAAGGGCCTGTCGGACCAGCAGTTCGACGTCTGCCGCGCCGAGGGTATTGACATCCGCTATTCCACCCAAGCCGTCAGCCTGCTCCGCGACGGCAAAGGCCACGTCAACGGCGTGCGTGTGCTGGGGCCGGACGGCCACGAGGACATCTACGGCAGCTCCGTGGTCCTGGCGGCGGGCGGCTTCGAGGCCAACGCCGAGATGCGCTGCCGCTATCTGGGCCCAGGATGGGAGCTGGTCAAGGTGCGCGGCATCCCCTATAACACCGGCGACGGCATTCGCATGGCGCTGGAGGCCGGGGCCATGCCCCATGGCCATTGGAGCAGTTGCCACGCCGTAGCCTGGGACCTTAACGCCCCCTCCTACGGCGACCGCACCATCACTGAGCTGTATCAGAAGCACTCCTATCCCTTCGGTATCATCGTCAACCTCAACGGCGAGCGCTTTCTCGACGAAGGGTATGATTTCCGCAACTACACCTACGTTACCTACGGGCGCGCCTTGCTGACTCAGCCCCAGGGCGTGGCCTTCCAGATATTCGACGACAAGGTGAAGCACTTGCTGCGCGACGAATATCACATTCCCCAGGTGACCATGGCCCAAGCCGACAGCATCGAGGAGCTGGCCCGCCGGCTGGACGTAGACCCGGAGGGCCTTGCCGCTACCATCCAGGAATACAATGCCGCCGTCCAGACCGACACCCCCTACAACCCCACTGTCAAGGACGGACGCCGCACCGTGGGCCTCTCGCCCGACAAGACCAACTGGGCCCAGCCCATAGACACGCCGCCGTACCTAGGCTACGCAGTGACCTGCGGCATTTCCTTTACCTTCGGCGGCGTCCGCATCGACAACCGGGGGCGCGTGCTGAACACCAGCTTGGAGCCGATACCGGGCCTCTATGCCGCCGGCGAGATGGTGGGGGGCCTCTTTTATCACAACTACCCCGGCGGCTCCGGCTTAGCCGCCGGGATGGTCTTTGGGCGTCTCGCCGGCAACGGCGCCGCCGAACATGCCGCCGCCTTGCGTGACTAGGCACCGGCAGGTCTTTCGGAGGAGGAAAGGGACTGCCCGCAATCAATTGATTGCGGGCAGTCCTCTTGGAACCAAGTGCCAGAGCAGCATTCCCCGGGCGCCCACCCCCCCCCCATTCCGTGGACAACTTAATGCAGACCAGCGAATTTGTGCGACTGGTAAGAACGCCCGGGTGAGCGGCTTTTTTCTGGTGTCGGCGCCTTTCTTTTGCTGTGAATTCCGGCGGGATTGCCCGAGGGAAACGAAATTGGTCTGATGGCGCTCATGGGCCTAGCAGTGCTGCTTGGCACGACTTTGTGGGCCTTGGCCAATGGAGACGACCTGAGACCAGTGATCAACGGGCTGGGATATCTGCAGCCGGGTTGGGCCTTGCTGATACTGTCGGCGTTGGGCATAGCCGGGGTGGAGCAGTGGCCCTTTCTGTGGGGCGGCTTGGCCTTGATAATTCTGGCTAACGGCGCTCTGCAACACCGCGGTTAGCCGACGGCCCTTGCCGTCGGCAGGAATCTGCCACAAGCACGCTTTCCAGCCCGTTCCCGCTTGCGCAGCCATCCGCAGGCTCGTCGAACCTGGCCGGCGAAATGGGATTGTCGGCCAGGGCAAACATCCGGCGGAGACTCCGATTCCCAGAGGTGCTATGATATTCTCCGTACCTTTACGCAATGCGAGATTGCAGGACTCCGGGAATGAACGATAAAGCAGGCAACCCTTCCCCCCAGCCGATTTTCTTCGGATGGTACGTCGTAGCGGCGTCGGTGTTTATCGGCTTTGCCGCTGTCGGCGCCCGCAATGGCTTCGGCGCCTTCGTCAACCCGATGAGCGAAGAGTTCGGCTGGAATCGGGTTACGATTTCCACGGCCTTCGCGCTGGGGATTCTGCTGAACGGAATTATCCAGCCTTTTATGGGGCAGGTGTTCGACCGAACCGGTGGGCGTAAGCTCATCCTGGTAGCGGTACTGGCGCTGGGCCTCGTTACCATTACAACGGCCCTGACCATGCACGTTCTATTCTTTATCTTTGTCTTCGGCGTGCTGGCGTCCCTAGCCCAGAGCGGGCTTTCGCTGACCAATACCTCCGCGCTACTCTCCCGATGGTTCCAACGGCTGCGGGGCACGGTAATCGGCATCAACTCCACTGCGCTATCGCTGGGCGGCCTGGTGCTGGTGCCTCTGGCGGTCTACCTGATGGAGGCCACAGGAAGCTGGCGCATCGCCTGGGTGGGACTGGGCATCGTAGTGTTGCTCTCTCTGCCCATAGGGTTCATGTTCATCCGGGAACATCCGGCCCAGATGAACCTTCGCCCCGACGGCGACGAGGAGCCGGACGAGCAGGCCCGCAACAACCGGCCTGCCCGCACCCCGGGGCCGCTGGAAGCGACCTCTTGGCGCGAGTCCCTGCGATCAGCGCCCTTCTGGCAGATGTCCGGGGCCTACTTCGTCTGCGGCGCGACCACCTTCATCCTGTCGGCCCATTTCATTCCCTATGCCGAGGATCGGGGGGCAAGTCCCGGCATGGCCGCATTGATTTTCGCGGTGATGAACGGCCTGAACATCGTGGGCGCAACGTCGGCGGGGTATCTATCCGACAAAATTGGCGGCACCAAGAACTGGCTGACCATGGTCTACGTTATGCGCGGGCTCGCCTATCTGTTCCTGTTGCTGACGGCCACAGTGCCGGGAATGTCCATCACCGGCCTGTGGATTTTTGCCTGCATCGCCGGGTTCTCTTGGATTGCAACGCTGCCCCTCACGTCTTCCCTCACCGCCGAGGTGTACGGACTTAGGGCGATGGGGACGATTTCCGGCATCACCTTTATGTTCCACCAGATAGGCGGGTTCTGTAGCGTGATGCTGGCCGGCTGGCTCTACGACGTAACCGGCTCCTACACCCTGCCCTTCTCCATCATCGGGTCGCTGCTGGGATTGGCGGCGCTGTCTGCTTTCACCATCCGCGAGAAGCGGTACTCGGCGCGGTATCAACAGCCGCAAACAGTGTGGGCGCCCGATGCCTGACTTGTTTCAACCCTTTCGTTTTTTGCTGCTTCATCAAGGGGACGCCGCCGATGCCGAATTGATTCACTGGCTCAAAGACCGAATGGACGAGATATTCGGTGTTGGCCCGTGGACGATGGTGGCGGCCACATCGGCGATAATCATCGCCATACCGGCGGCCATCGGGCTGTTCTATTTATACCAGCAGCGGCGAGGGGGGGCTCCGTAACATTATGGCGGATTGCCGGGCTATACTTGTCAGCAGACAGCTTATTGATTAGACTATCGCTTGCTATTCTGCGTTGCTCTGCCCCCGCAAAGGCAACGCGGCGCCGCTTCGACGGCAGGGTCTGAAGAACGGCGCCCAACCATCGGCCAGGCTTAATTTTCGGTAAGGAGGATGCGGCGAGAACGCTATGTTTGACAAAGAATCGCTCGACAATCTATTCGACGATCTGCGCGACCAGTACGAGCTGGAACCCGACTGGGAGGAGATTCAGCGGGCGGCTCATTTGGGAGTGGCCCGACTGGACGGAGGCGTCGAGATCGGAGACATCGACCCCCGCGTGGCCGAGCTGGTGATCCGCTACAACCCCGGCTAGTCGGCAGCCGCCCGGCGGCAAGCTCGAGACGACCAGCAAACGCGAAACTACGGAACGGCTCCGGCATATCGGGGCCGTTTGCTTTTGTTCGCCCTCCTGTGCCCGCCATTCCCTCCATGGATTCCCGCTCCCCGTTTTCACGGGGACAAGCTTCGAGGGAAGGACGAGGGGGAAGTCGGGGACTTTCGACAGACCGCTCTGCGGGGATTTACTCAATTTCCTTAAAGCTGGTCAGAATTATCTCTCTCCGCCGGTCATATTCCGCCAAATCGTCCTCGCATATACCCACGGAGATAATGAGGCCGTACTGCCCTAGGGAGACCTAGGAAGGGTCAGCGTGCTTCACCACGTGATAACGGCAATCGCCGGTTTTGGGTTGCAGTATGTACTCCCCATGAATATAGAGACCCTCGCCGACGGCGGATAGCGGTTTATAGTAGGTATAGCTCGGAGCGTTAGCTAACCTTTGTCCTCAGTGGCGATCAAAGAAATCCCATCGCCCATCCTCTTCCTCAACACCCACTACATAGAAATAGAAGGTGAAGTAGGGGTAAGCTGCCATAAAGCTGTCTTCGCATTCCTCCCGGCGGTTACCCGCCTTGGGGGTACAGAATACTTTGGGTGGTAGCAAAAGCATCGCTGCCCTCCGGTGGAGTAATCGTCGCAGGCCGGTTCAGTGCAGGTTCGACGCGGCGCGGGTGCCAATGTCCAGGAATTGGACCAAGGGCCGTCATATCGGCGTTGAAAACGTATCCCCGGGAATTTTCGTTCACCAACAGGTCCTGGCGGATTGCATGATTGCGGCTGGACTTGGGCAAGACCGATGACATCCGGAACATGGTCAGGGCGTATTCGTCCCCTTGGGGCAGAACATCTTCCCCGTCGGGATACTGGAGCGGCCGGGCAGCGGCTCCAGAAAGATGCACATTAAAAACCAGCACATTGCCATCACTGGTTTCGAGGGCCATTATCCTCTGAGCTTCCCTTTCCGGGTCGCCGTCGGTAGCCGCGCCGTCGCTGATATTGATGACAATGGGTGGGAAGGAATCGGGATGCTCCCCAATCCAGACTTCCAGGGCGTCGGCTGCTACCTGTAACGCCTTGAGCATCGGCGTGCCGTATCCGGCATCAGGCCGCAGCCATACCGGAACTCTTTGTGTGACTTCCCCCAAACCGCCGGCGCATTCCTTAACCACTCTTTCCTCGATTGTGGTGGCATCCACCCCTTGGCTGATGGACAGGAAAGGCTGGCCGGACGTGGTTTCGGGCAGAATGCTGGTAATTCGGGGAGTCCCGCGCCCGTCGGTGCTGTAGCTGAGAATGCCGATGTGGAAGTAATCGCGAATGTCCATACCCTGGGAGCAACGCTGGGATATCGTATCCAGAATCCGGTTTACCGTGTTGGCCGCCTGGTCCATTTTGCGCTCTCCCGGCTGCCTGGCAAGGGCCACGGCCATTGAACCGGATGGTCTATCAGAAAGAGGAAACAAGCGGGATTAGCGCGGCTAATGTCAGCTACATAGGGCATTAGGAATCCTCCTGGCTGTTTTTCATAACCATTTGCGAGCCATTTACCCCCCCCCCCCCCCCCCCCCCCGACCAATAGCGGCGATTTGGTATTATGGGCGGCGACGTTATGAGTACAGTCAATGAACAGGCCTCTGCCCCACGTCCCCCTGGCCGCCCGGCGGCGCCGTCTCCGCGGTTGGCGGCGGCGTTGCTGCTGATGGCGGCGGGCGTGGCCGCGCTGCTGGCCTGGGGCAGCGGTGTTGCCCCAATGGAGCCGGCTCCCGAAGCGCCCGTGTTCCGTTACGTCAACAGCGGGTGGGTTTCGCCGCTGGATCAGGAGGATACCGGCACCTTTGCCGCGGAACTGCGCGCCTTCGTGATTGTCAGCCAAGAAGAGCTGGACGCTTTCGAGGAAGACATCATCAGCAAGCGAATCTACGGCAATGCCACCACGCTGGACCGTATCAACTTCGACAGCGCGGCCCTGCTGGCAGCCTACTATGTCTGGCGTCCGGCGCGGGGAGACCCCCTTTCGGTGGCCGGCTTGCAGTTGGAGCAAGGGCGGGCGGTGGTGAAGATGGAGCTGGACGAAAACCCGCAGGGACGCGAGTATCCTTACCTGTTTGCGCCGATGATTATGGTGGCGGTGGAACGCTCGCTGTTCCCAGAGGGAGAGTTCGTGGAGTTCGTCTTCGAGCTGAACGGCCAGCCCGTAGCCACGCGAACCGCCACGCCCAATCCGGCGCGTCCTTAGACTCTCCGCTTTCGCAGAGAGGGGGAATCGCGTCTATGCCCGTGGATCCCCCCATTTTCACAGGGGCAAGCTTCGCGGGAAGGATGGGACAGCGCGGAGGCTAGGCCCATCGATAGTATGCGCTAGGGTATTGGCAACACCACCACCCCGTAAGCGGGGCCCAGGGTATGGCCCTTTGGGAGTACTGAGCTTGCAGCTTTAGTAGAGTAAAGCGGGGATTCGGGTTATCATAAGGCGGCAATCAAGCGACAGGAGCGAACAATGGCAGAGTATATTCCATCCCCCGCCGACTGGGTGCGCGAGCAGGTAGAGCTTTACGAAGGCAGCGGCGGTACGCAAGGAACGACCCTGCGCGACACCGGGCTGCCGGTCATCATTGTCACTAACCAGGGCAACCAGACCGGGGCCATCCGCAAGACGCCGTTGATGCGGGTCAAGGACGGCGACAATTACGTGCTGGTGGCCTCCCGGGGCGGCGCGCCCAAAAATCCGGTGTGGGTCTACAACTTGCGGGCCGACAGCAATGTGGAGATTCGGGACGAGGCCGCGGTCTACAACATGAAGGTCCGCGAGGTTCAGGATGACGCGGAACGGGCCAGACTATGGGAATTGGCGGTAGCCGCCTTCCCATCTTATGAAGAGTATCAGGGCCGCACGTCTCGAAAGATACCGGTGTTTATCGCCGAACCGGCCTAATCGTCCCGTCGCGCCGCAGTTCCACGGATGCGCAAGCCCGCGGCGATGTCCGCGGGTTCGCTCTTTATGGAGGCGCAGGAGGGGATTCCGCCGTTCCCGCCAAGACTAGACCAGGAGCTTGGGCGAACTCCTGCCCGCTAACCGGCCTGGCGCGGCCATAGTTCGTAAAAGTGATGGATCGGGCCTCGGCCCCGGCCGACGGGGAAGCTGGCGCGCATCGCGGCGGTTACATAGTCCTTGGCCCGCTGTACCGCGTCGGGCAAGGCAAATCCCTGGGCCAGACCGGCGGCGATGGCCGATGCCAGGGAGCAGCCCGTGCCATGATTGTTGGGGGTGTCTATGCGTTCCGACGAGAAGGCGAGAAAGGACAAGCCGTCGTAAAGCACATCGGTGGCCGGCCCCTCGATGCGTCCGGCCTTGACCAACGCGCTCTTCGCCCCCAGCTCACCCACCAATATTCTCGCCGCCCTCTTCAGATCGTCAACGGTGTCGGTTTCCAGCCCGGTCAGAAGGCTGGCCTCGTGGCTGTTGGGAGTTATCACCGTAGCCAGCGGGAACAGGGACAGCTTGTAGGCATCCGCGGCTTCGTCGCTGAACAGCCTGTTGCCTGCGCTGTTCACCAGCACCGGGTCAATAACCGCCCTCGCAAGAGCGTGGCGCTCAATTCGCTCGGCAACGCATCGGATAATGTCCGCCCCCGGCAGCATTCCGGTTTTAACGGCGTCGGCGCCGATGTCGGACATGATGGCGTCTATCTGGGCTTCAATCAATGACGAGGGCATTGGCAGCGCCGCGTTCACGCCGACAGTGTTTTGGGCGGTGACGGTGGTGATGGCGCAGACGCCGAAGACGCCCATAGCGCCATAGGTCTTGAGGTCGGCCTGGATGCCGGCTCCGCCCCCGGAGTCCGAACCGGCAACGGTCATCACCCGCGGGATCCTCGGCATAATCATTCCCCCGGCTACACCCAATGGTTATTCCCGCTTCCCGTCTTGACGGGGCCGCCAACGCCGGAATGGCCGGAGGGCGCCCGAGACTAAGGGGCATTCCCGGCGCAGACTGAGACTGTCTCCGAAACCTAACAGTTGCCCATCTCGACCAGGCGGCCCTCCCGCCAGGCCATCTGTCCGGCGCGGACGGTGGCATAGGTGTCGAGACGTAGGGAACCGCGCTGCAAGTTGCCGGCGGAGTCCATCCAGACGAAGGCCCCCTCTCGCTGGTCGAAGACGGCGGCGTCTCCGTCCATCCCGGGGGCCAGCGAACCGATGCTGTCCTGCAGGCCCAGAACCTGGGCCGGCGTGCTGGTAGAGGCGGCGATGGCATCGTCCAACGGCATCCCCATGGCGTGCATCTTGCTCACCAGGTCGTTCATCAAGTAGACGGTGCGTTCCGGCGGGGGAACATGAATATCGGTGCTGATGGTGTGGGGGGCCAGTCCCTGCTCCAGGGCAGCGCGAGCAACCTCCACGTCGCAATGGACGCCGGCGTGGGCCAGATCCATGATTACGCCCCGGTCAACGGCGTCCTTGACCTCGGGTCGTATTTTCATATTCCGGTCCAGCATATGTTCCGGGTGACCGTTAAAGGCGTGGGTCGATATATCGCCAGGGCCGAGGAACTCCAGCACATCGGGCAGCGGGATAGGGGTGCCGCTGACGTGCACCATCAGGCAGGAACCCGACTTGTCGGCCACGGCTCGGGCAGCGCGCATGGCCTCGTGGGCGTTCCAATAAGCCACGGCGTTGACGTGCATCCGCACCTTGACGCCGAAGCAGAAACCGGGGTTTTGCCGGATGTGGTCGGCAGTCTGGTCAACATCTATCACCCGCATATCGTGCAGCCCACCGCCCAACACACGGTTGACCGCCAGCCCCACACCGCCGACATGGAGGAAGGCCAGCAGCCGGGTGCGGTGCGCCGGAAACACATAATCCCGCATGGCCTGGTAGTTCAGAAACCCGGCGCTGCCGGCGTCCACGCCCGTCGTTGTGCCGGAAGACAAACAGATTTCGTCGGGGTTGACCGAGGTGGGATTGCCGCCATGATAGAAATGGCCGTGCAGGTCAATCAGCCCCGGCGTAATGAGCTTGCCGGAAACGTCCAATACGGAAACCGCCTCCGCAGCATCAATACGCTCGGCAACGGCGGCCACCAGGCCGTCTCGGAAGGCCACATCGCGACGGTCGTTGATTCCCTGCGCCGGGTCCAGGAGGGTGCCTCCGGTGAGCAGCAGGTCATATGCGGGCGCGGTAGCGGTCATGGAAATTCCCCCGTCATTATGGCTGTCTCGAATTGAAAACCCTTTCAGCCCCGCAGGAGCTAAAGTCGCCTGCCCTTGGTTCGCTACGCCGGCGGCGCGCTCCCGTCTCCCTCCGGGCCGTCGCCCAAGCCCTGGATCTGGAGTATCTGCGGCTCCACATACTTCATACGGCGGACTCGCGGGTAAACCTGCACCTTGGGGTTATCCATATCGGCGTCGGTTATCTGCTCGGATTCGTCCACTGGCAGAAATCCGTAGGATTCGATGGCGCGGGCGACCAGATTTTCCACCAGTTGCGGCGATCGGCCTTCCAGCCGGCCCAACTGATAGGCGAGGGTGACTGCTAACTGACTCCGGGAAATCTGATCGAAGGCATCGCGGGCCTTCAGGTCTTCTGGCATTCCCCCCGACTGTTCAGCGAAGTCATCCAGCACCTGGCCCATTATGTCCGACAGGCCGCCCAATTCAATTTCGTACATATAGCCGGTCAGATTGTCGGTCAAGTCCTCCACGCCGTCCGCGGGCAGCACGCCGTAATGCTCATGCAGATCGGGAACAGGTTCGCGGGAACTGTTTTCAGGTTCATCTTCCGGGCGATGTTCTTCCGCCATGGGAACGCCCTCACCCTGCCCCATCCGGGGGCAGGAACATAAACTTGCTAATCGTCGTCGTCCGGGTCGTCTTCGGCGGGAGCGGGACGGCGAGCGGCATAGACCGAGCCGGGCAGGATGGCGCTGGAACGACTGCGGCGGTCGGCTCCGGGGCGAGGCATATTCAGCGCCGCCTCTTTCAGTCCCGATATGGCATCTTCGCCCAAGGACAAATTCACCACCAAACCAATGACGCCGGCGTTGCGCAGAGCCTCCAGAGTATCGCCGTCGGGGGCGCCAGAGACCTCGGCCAACAGGTGCTTGCCCACTCGCCCGCTAACTCGCGCGAGGCCGGCCAGGTCTTGAAGCGTCCATTGGGCCGGGTCGCCGGGGATGGACACCAGCACGGCATCCACCGGCAACGGGTTGATGTCGCGCAGATCTTCGGGGGACAGGCCGGAATCCACCACCAGAACGCGGGCCGCGTCCTTAGACGTCAGGGCACCCAAGGCAGTATCCGGCAAGGAAAATACGATGGGGTCGGCGCCGGCCTCGCGCCAGGCCGCCGCGGATTCGGCGGACAAGGAGGCCACCTGCGCTCCCCAGCGCGCGTTTCCGGCCGCTTCCCTGATTTCGTCGGCGTTAACTGCTGCGGCTCCGGAAATTATTATCGCTTCGGGAGCCAGCGCCGCCGCCGCGGATACGCCGTCCTTCCCCTCCCCCGACACTATCAGGGCCAGACCCGGCGTCTTTTCCGGGCGGCGCGCGCCGAAGCCCAAGCGGGGCGGCGCGCCCTCTCGAATTTCATCCAGCCGTTCCAGAAACTTGCTACTCATTCCCGCCAAAACTCCCACTGTTGTAGGATTGCCCGTGGGCCCCGCTAATTATAACGCATATTGCGGGGTGTGGAGTACGCCGGGATTTTTCTTGACCTCTTGGCTGTTCTTGCAACTATATTCGATTCAGGCCCTGGATTCCCGCCCCCGTTTTCACGAGAGTGCCGTTCTTTCGCGGGGATGACGGGTATTAAGCCTCCTATATGCGATTGCTCCGCAGGGAAGCAGGCTGTTTCTTGCCGCTCTTCTTGCTCTCCCATATAATCAGCTCCGGTATAGATTGGCACTTTGAGTTTGGACAGAGCTATGCTCCTGGCCTTGGACATTGGCAATTCCAACGTGACCATCGGAGTCTTTGGCGATTCGGGGTTGGCTACCACCATAAGAGCCGCCACCGATTCCCGCCGGTCGGCGGACGAATACGGGCTGCTGCTGACCAGCCTGTTGCAACTGAACGGCGTTCATCGCGATGAAATCACCGAAGTTTCCATGTGCAGCGTGGTCCCGCCGCTGACCGGCGTGTTCGAAGAAGTTGCCGCCAATTACTTCGGCGTCCCGCCGTTGACGGTCACCGGGGCCGTCCGAACCGGGTTGCAGATCGCCTACGACAACCCGCGAGACGTGGGGGCGGACCGTATCGCCGACGCCGTAGCGGCCAAAGAACTGTACGGCTATCCGACGATAATCGTGGATTTTGGCACTGCCACCGTGTTCGACGTAATTTCGCGGGAGGGCGTGTATCTGGGCGGAGCCATCGCACCGGGCATCAGCGTGGCCGCCGAAGCTCTGTTCCTGAACACTTCCCAGCTAAGGCGCATTGAGCTAACGCCGCCGCCCTCGGCCATCGGACAGAACACCACCGCGGCCCTCCAGGCCGGGCTGGTGTTGGGCTACGCCGAGCTGGTAAAGGGGCTAGTGGAGCGAATCAAGGGCGAACTGGGCGGGTCTGCCACGGTGGTCGCCACCGGCGGCCTAGCCGACGTAATTTCCCGGGAGACAGGCATTTTTGACCATATAAACCCTAATTTGACCCTCATCGGCCTTCGCCAGATTTATGACCTCAACCGGAAACCGGATTGACCGGTTTATGAAGGCCCTCCTTGCGTTGCCATTAGCTTGAGATAGGGAGAATTTACCGTCCGGAGCGGCAGGGGGGCGGTTCCAACTCTCCCCCTATATGGAGACAGGCATCGCGGGATGACTCGCGGGCGAGCCCAGGTTTCCTTATGCGAGGTTAACGGCGTGATAAGCGGCAAGCGAGTGGTACTGGGTGTCACCGGAAGCATCGCCTGTTACAAGGCCCTGGACTTGGCCAGCAAGCTGACGCAGGCCGGAGCGCTGGTGGACACCATTATGACTCACGGGGCCACGCAGTTTGTGACCCCGCTGGCCTTCCGCAGCCTCACCCACCGGCCGGTGGTCACCGACGCCTTCGATGCCAATGCGGAGTACGCAGTGGAACACGTGGAGCTGGCGCGTCAGGCCGACATCATCGTGGTTGCGCCCGCCACCGTTCACACCATCGCCAAGCTGGCCCTGGGAATGGCCGACGACCCGCTGACCACCACTGCCGTCGCCTCCCGGGCTCCGCTGATGGTCGCCCCGGCCATGGACGCAGACATGTATGAGCATCCGGCGACTCAAGAGAACCTGGAGCGGCTGCGCCAGAGGGGAGCGGTCATCTCTGGGCCGGGACGAGGAAGGCTGGCCTCGGGGCTGACCGGCTGGGGCCGATTGCTAGAAACCCCCGATCTCCTGGGGTACATCGCCTATACCCTAGGGCGCGGCGGAGATCTTTCGGGGCGCACCATCGTGGTCAGCGCCGGCGGAACGGCCGAGCCGATAGACCCGGTGCGCGTCATTACCAACCATTCCTCGGGCAAGATGGGATATGCCGTAGCGGAGGCTGCCCGCGACCGGGGCGCGAGGGTGCTTCTAGTGTCCGCAGCCAAGGGGTTGCCCAACCCGCCGCTGGTGGAGGTTGTTCCGGTCAGCACGGCGCAACAGATGGGCGACGCGGTGCTGGCTTGCTCCGGAGAGGCCGACGCGCTCATAATGGCCGCGGCAGTGGCCGACTACCGCCCGTTAACTACTGCGGACCAGAAAATCAAGAAGTCAGACGATGAACTAAATATACCCCTAACCAAGACCGTAGATATACTGGCTTCGGCCCGGGGCAACTTCCTGCGCGTGGGTTTCGCCGCGGAGAGCGAGAATCTGGTGTCCAACGCCGCCGCCAAAGTGACGTCCAAGTCGCTCGACCTCATCGCCGCCAACGACATCACTAGCGAGGGCAGCGGCTTCGGGACGGATACCAACAGGGTAACACTCATAGACCGGGATTTGAACGTGGAGGAACTGCCGTTGCTGACCAAATACGAGGTCGGCAACCGCATCTTGGACCGCGTGGCGGCTCTGCTCCGGGGCTAGACTAGGCTAAAGATTTCTAACTCAGGGTGGAAGGATGGGCCAGACAGCCGCGGATTCGCAGAAACCTCGTCTCTGGTGGGCCGACGTCGGCGTCATCGCCATAGGGCAGAACGCCATCGGCATTGTGGCGGCCAGCTTCTACAACTCCTTCGGAATTGCTGCGCTCAGCCTGCTCAACGCCATGGGACTGGTGTCCTTCGGCCCTGTCAATTCTATGGGGCTAGTAGCTATCGGCGGCGTCAACGCTATGGGACTGGTGGCCATCGGCGGTGTTAATGCTGTTGGCGTCGTCGCTATCGGCGGATTCAACGCCACCGGCGTAATCGCCATCGGCGGCAGCAGGAGCAACAGCGCACTGCCGCTTTAGAGGGCGCGGGCAGGCTCAGCCGCCCGCCTTGCCCAGCCCAGTATGGCGGCGAGAGTAGGCTATTCCGAAAAATTTGGCCTACATACGCAGGGTTAAGCCGACTGGCGCCGTCTTGCTCCCAGAATCTCCGCAGCCTAGGATGCCTGAATTCCATATAAGTATTGCGCAATTCGGCGGGGCGCAACAGAAACATTGCGCCCCGCCGGAAGATGACCGAAGGGATTGTTTGATTTCCAGAAGGAGCGAGACGGCTCTACGCCGAGACGGTTTCCTTGAAACGCCGGATGGCCTCGATATGCTGGTCCGGGCCTTGGAGACCAGCGCGCATAGTGTTGACCGACAGGTGGGTTGCGCCCACATTGGCCCAGGCTTCGGCAATCTTGCCCCAGTCATCCTGGCTGTCAGCAGCGATGCTGATGCGCCCTTCAATGCCGATGTCCTCCGGGTTGCGGCCGGCATTCACCGCAATCTGACGCATCTCGGCGATACGCTCAGCTCCTTCACCATCGGGCTGGAACTGCGGGAACCAGCCGTCGCCCATGCGGCCGATACGCCGCACCACCTGGGGAGCGCCGCCGCCGAACCAGACCGGGATGGGACGCTGCACCGGCAAGGGGTTGATTCCGGCGTGAGTGATGTTGTGGTAGCGGCCGTGGTAATCCACCACTTCCTGCGTCCAAAGAAGGCGCATCACTTCAATTTGTTCGGCGGAGCGGCGGCCCCGGTTACCAAAATCCTCGCTCAACGCCTCGTATTCCACCTCATTCCAGCCGACGCCGATGCCCAGGCGCAGACGTCCGCCGGTGAGGACGTCCACTTCGGCAGCCTGCTTGGCTACTAGCGCTGTCTGCCGCTGACCCAGAATCAGCACGCCGGTGACGAACTCCAGCTTCTGGGTGATGGCGCCCAAGTATCCGAAGAGCACGAAAGGTTCGTGGAACATATCCACCGAGCTGTAGGGGCGCTCCCAAGACTCGCGCTTGCTGGCGTCTGCGCCCAAGACATGGTCGAAGACCAGCAGATGTTCGTAGCCCAGGTCCTCCGCGGCCTGAGCGAAGTCGCGCACCCCGGCCGGGTCAGCCCCGATTTCGGTTTGCGGGAAAATAGCTCCCAGTTGCATCATCGCCTCCATTGCATACGGTTTCTTGCGTCCCGGCCAGCGTTCGGCTTCCTGCCCGGGGCATATAGTATAACCGTTGCCAATCCGATAAGGAGAAAATCTATGAAACGCCTAGCGCACCCCTCGCCATAATCGGTACCCGCCATAATCGGTGCCCGCCTGTATGCGTTCTCGACGGCCGCGCGGAGACGCCTACGCTCCGACCGCGCGAGGGCAGCCCCAGTACGCTGGCACGTTTGAAGGGGCTGAAGGGCTACGCTCCGACCGCGCGAGGGCAGCCCGGTAACCCCAGCCAGCCAACTTACGGCCCGGCGGCAATGGGAGTCCCCTAGTATGCGTCCGGCAGTCCTTCGAGACGTGGAGACCCCCCTGCCCAGGGGAATCGCCGCTACGCTGGCAGATGCCGAGCTGATGGAGACAGAGAACCCCCTGCCCAGGGGAATCGCACGATGAAATTGCAATCCGGCCGCTCCAGCGGAAAGTCGGAATCTGGAGTATTTGGAGTATTTAGGGTGTCTAATTTTCGGAAGGATGCCTCCTGGCTCAGTTTATGGATTCTCGAGTCCCTCGGGAATGACGGGTATAAATCGCCCATATGCAATCGCCCTGACACACCCACAGGCTTGCCTTGTACTGAATTTCGGCACGCCGTATCATAGTAATTAACTTGGAGGGCGGAATGGACACTACAGTAATTCAGACCGACGGGTTGACCAAGCGGTATGGAAAAGTGCTGGCAGTGGACGGGTTGTCGCTGAACGTTCCGCGCGGGCGCATCTTCGGACTGCTGGGGCCCAACGGCTCGGGCAAGACTACCCTGATGAGTATGTTGCTGGGGCTGGTTCGTCCTACCGCAGGCAACTTTACCCTCTTCGGCGCCGCACCGGAAAGGGGCGGCCTGGACCGGCAACTGCACCGCGTCGGCGCGCTGATAGAGACGCCTACCTTCTATCCCTATATGTCGGGGCGCGACAATCTGGCCTACTTCCAGGGTATCTCCGGCCGCGGCGACCCGGCCGAACTGGAATACTTGCTGGAGGAGGTGGGCCTCGGCGGGCGCGGCGGCGACAAGTTTCAGACCTACTCTCTAGGAATGAAACAGCGCTTGGGGCTGGCGTATACGCTGCTGGGCGACCCGGAGCTGCTGGTGCTGGACGAGCCGACCAACGGCATGGACCCGGCAGGAATGGCCGAGGTGCGGGGGCTGATTCGCGGGCTGGGCAGCGAACACCGCACGGTCATACTTTCCAGCCACCTTCTGAACGAGGTGGAGCAGGTGTGCGACAGCGTGGCTATTCTGTCGCGCGGGCGGCTCATTACTCAAGGAGACGTGGCGGAACTGTTGCAGGAACGGGGACAGCCGCAAGTGCGCCTTCGCACTACCAACGACCGCAAGGCTTACGAAATTCTGAACGCTCTGGCTTGGGTAGACAACGTGAGCGCCGATGCGGGCTACCTGGTGGCCGACGTGGCCCCCGACCGTTCTTGGGAGATAACCGCAGCCCTCAGCCGCAATGAGGTCTACATCGCGGAGATGACTCCGGCCCAGATGTCGCTGGAGCAGTACTTCCTCGACGTCACCGACGCAGCGGCGGCGCAGAGCGAGGTGGCATGATGGCCATGGCAATGCAGGTGGCAACGCTTACACGCTGGGAGTGGTTCAAGCTGCGCCGGCGCTGGGTGCCGTGGATACTGCTGGGCTTTGTGCTGGTGATTGGGCAGCTCATTTTCTGGCTAACCGCTACCCTGAACGGCGAGGTATCATATCAGTCGCCGACGGAGAACATCGCTAACGGACTGGGGTTCTCCGCCTTTTTCGGCCCGTTCATAGCGGTGATTCTTGCCGCCGTGGTGCTAGGGGGCGAATATGGCTGGGGAACGCTGCGCCCGGTTCTGAGCAAGGGCGCCGGACGATGGCCGTTCCTAGCCTCTAAAATGGCGGTGGTGCTGCTGGTGACCATCGCCATTCTCGTCATCCTGTCTTTAACGGTGATGATTAGCGGCTTTATCGCCGAGGCCGCTCTCACTCCCGACCCGCAGGCCGAGGGTTACGGGGCTATTTCGTGGGTTGACCTGCTGGGGCTGTTCGGCAGGATGATTTACGGTTTCGTGCCATACACCATGCTGGCTTTGATGCTTGTCGTACTAACTTCATCCAACGGTGTCGGCATCGGGCTATCGCTGGGCTACTACATAGCCGAGACAATTATCCTGGTTCCCATCCTGTCGGCCTTCGACTGGTCCGACCATGTGTTAGCTTTCCTGCTAGGCCCCAATGTCAGCGCTTGGCAGTCCGTCCCCAGCGCCAACGGCGAAACGCCCTCCGTCATAGCCACCATCGGCGGAATATCCGACATGGCCCATGGCGCCATCTTCGTTACTCTCTATACCGTGGTTCTGGCCGCCGCCGCCCTGGCCTTGTTCCTACGCCGGGACATCGCCGGAGCCAAGGGAGGGTAGCCCCCAACGCCAACCTCAACGGGCCGGGCCCGGGCAAATTCTTGCCGAGAGGATAACACTATGGTCCCCAAAGACACCCGAATACCGGCAAACCGGCCAAGTCCCGCCGCCCCAGTCCAGCCGGGGCAGAACGAGGCTGACGACCGGAGCATCGAATACCCTTCATCGGATGGCGAACCGATGGCAGAATCTGATTTGCAGTTCGTGCCTCTGACCGACACCGTAATCACCCTGAGGAGCTGGTTTGCCCATCGCTCCGACGTCTATGTCGCCGGCGATATGCTGGTGTACTACCGGATGAATGACAATCGAACCTCGGTGGCTCCGGACGTTTATGCAGTCTTCGGGGCCTCGGGCAATCACCCCCGCGATTCTTGGCTGGTGTGGCGGGAAGGCCGAGCGCCGGACTTCGTGATGGAAATAGCCTCTCCCAGCACCTGGGAGCGAGATGCCGCCGAGAAACGGAACATATACGCCAATATGGGCGTTACGGAATACTGGCGCTTCGACCCTACCGGCGAGTGTTTCACCCCAGAACTGGCGGGCGAAAGTCTAACGGAGGGACAGTACCAAGAGCTGCCGCTGCAAAGGGACGGCGAGGGTCGGCTGGGGGGCCGCAGCCTGGTGCTGGGGCTGGACATCTACGTGCTTCCGGGGCTGGAGCTGCGCCTCTATGACCCGTCGGGCCAACGATGGCTGCTAACTCCCGCAGAAGCGGTGACAGCCTTGCAGGAATCCGAATCCGAGCGCATCGCCGCTGAATCCGCCCTTCAGGAATCCGAATCGGTCAGGCAGCAATTGGAGGCAGAGAACGAAAGGCTGAGGGAACAGTTGCGCTCTCTGCAAACCGGTCAGTAGCAGGAACGGACTCGCCCCCGCGCCGGCCTGCTAGTGCTAGTCCGTTGATAATTCGGCGCCCGGCCCATCCTTTCGCGTCCAGAGTATGCAGTGCCGCATAGGCTTGTTGTCGTCGAAATAGAGCAGGCCGCCCATCCTGCCGCTCGGGTCCTCTTCAATGAGGCGCAGTCCTAGAGCGGTTAAGGCGTTCAGCAGTTCGCGCTCACCGTACAACACAAAGCTGCGGGCCACTCCCTCGACGCCATAGGCTCCGTCAACCGCCGTCGCTACGCCGCTGCCCGTCTTGAACATCAACTGCAGCACGCCGCCGGGCCGCAGCACCCGGGCGAACTCCGGCAACACACCTCCGAATACCTCCTCGCGCGGGATGTGCTGAATGACGGCGTTGCATAACACAATCTCGAAAGCGGCATCCGCAAAGGGCAACGGCGCCCGAAGGTCGGCCACTCGCAGCCGGCCGGCCAACTCCGGGCGCAGGCCGCGAGCGATTGCGATGTTCTCTGCTACTGCGTCCAGCCCGTACATCTCGAATCCTAGCTCGGCCAGGTACGCCATTTCCAGCGCGCCTGGGCCGCAGCCGGCGTCCAGCCCCGGCCCAGGGCCGGCCAACTCCGCCAGCCGACGGTACAGGTCGCGGTCTTCCCTGAACCCAGCATGGGAGCGGTTGGCGAACACCTGACGTAGCGCCGCGTATTCGTTGGCGCGTTCCCGGTAAAACTCCAGCGAAAACTGGCCGTAATGGGGGGTGTCCTTAGTCATAGCAAAGTCTTGGCCCCCAGTCATTGATATTGACCGGGGGCCGTATCACTCCTGATTGGGGGGATGAATTTACTTTCCGTTGCCGCCGTTGCGGAAGGCGGGAATGACTTCCTTACCGTACAGCTCGATGGATTCCATCACCTTGTCGTGGGGAATGGTCTCGGTCTGCATAATTAGCATAACTTGGTCCACGCCGATATCTTCGTAGGTCTTGATAGTCTTGATACAGCTCTCCGGGTTGCCGGCAATGATGACACCCCGGTCGGCCAGGGTGTTGGCGTCGAGCTGGGCTACGGCGGCGCGAGCCGCGCCGGGGCCGCTGTCCAGCGAGATGCCGGCCTCCGCCGCCTGCGTCTGGTGGTCTGCGTCGGACTGGCGCAGCCAGCGTCCGAAATCGGCCTTCAGGTGTTCTGGCACGCCTCCCCAAGCCTCCAGCAGTTCCTCGTAGGCGTTGATGCGACCGGCGATATAAGGCTTGTCCGGGCCGAAGAAGGTCTTCATGGACTCGGCGCAAAGCTCCTTGGCCGTCTGGTCGTCCTTGGCGCAGAAAGAGTGCACATTGTTGCCCCAGAAATCGTTGATTTCCGCACCCACTGGGTCGGCGTCCTTAATGGCGTCGCGGTACACCTTCACGTGCTCGGCCAATACGTCCACGGCGTAGGAGGCCGACGACAGCACCCCGATGCCCTTCTGGGCGGCGAGGCGGAAGCTCTCGGTCTGAGTACAGGCTAGATACATCCTGGGGTGGGGCTTCTGGTAAGGCCTGGGCAGGACGCGGCGGGGCGGCACGTTCCAGAAGTTGCCTTCCCAAGAGAACTCGCCAGCGGTCTGCCAGATCTGGGGAATCATGCCGATGGCCTCGTCCCAGCGGTCGCGGGTCTCGCGGGGGTCAATACCCTGGCCTAGCTGCTCATAGGCGTTGGAGCGGCCGGTGCCAAACTCCACGCGCCCGCCGGTAAGCTGGTCCACCATCGCGGCCCTCTCGGCGATACGGATGGGATGGTGGTTCGGCAGGATGGACACGCCGAAACCGATGCGGATGTTCTTGG
This sequence comes from Dehalococcoidia bacterium, assembly GCA_965199995.1. Taxonomy (GTDB): domain Bacteria; phylum Chloroflexota; class Dehalococcoidia; order Lucifugimonadales; family UBA3495; genus VXOI01. The sequence goes on from OZ241328.1 coordinate 2,498,005, forward strand.
TGCGCTGGGAAAGGGCGCCGAACATCACCTCGGGGCAAGGCGAGCCGGAGAATCCGTAGAGGAAGTGATGCTCCACGAACCACAGGTTGTCGAAGCCAACCCGGTCGGCTAGTTCGCATTGCTCCAATGTTTCCTGGTACAGCGAGTACCAGTCGATTTCGTCATCATAGGGGCGCTGCATTTCGTACAGGAGTCCAAACTGCATTAGGCTGCTCCTTTCTAAATTGATATATAGGATGAATCTGCGGAAAGTATACCTTATGTCCGGCAGAGCGGGTAGTTTGGGGCGCACCAGGGCCGGGGGTACACTGGAGTTACTATTAGTAAGCTAATGAGAGGCGTGTATGACAGACACGAACACCAAACCCGACAAGGGCAGGTCTCTGGAGACGCGGTTGGATTTCTCGCCAATTCCGGTGCCGTTGCGCTGGGTGGAAGAAGGGCAGATTGTAAGATTGTGCGGGTCGCGTATTTCTCTGGAAGACATTATTACCTATTACCAGACGGGACCTGTTACCAGACGGGCTGCACGGCAGAAATGATTTGCGACACTTACCCTTGGCTGGAACTGGCCGACATACACATGGTCATCGCGTTGTACCTGCGGAATAAAAAGTCGGTCAGAAATTACCTCAGGGAAAGCTATCGGCGGGCCGATCAAGGTTGGGAGCAATCGTTTGCGAAGGATTTACTCCCAAGGAATCATACCAAGCCTATATCAAAAGCCGCGCAGACGACTGGTTTGATAAAGATTGCTAAGTTTACTTGCAGACGAGAATATTACCCCTGACATCGTGGCCCAAGTCACACTTCATATCCCTAACGCAGAATTCATCCGCGCTGGGGATGTCAACTTTTTGTGGGGCACCGGGGCCGTTTCCGCCGATAGCAAATATATTAGAAATTGGAAACCCTGAAATTCCCCCATCAGGCAAATCCTGATTCAGACAATTGAAGCTCTGGCCTCTACATGAAAATATCCAGCGGAAGGAAGGCCGAGACCACGAAGTTGGGCACGTCCACCACCTCGCTGACCTTGAGATCGACGGCCACGCTACAGATGCAATAGGCTTGCTCGCGGCTCCAGCCCCGCTCCATCAACAGATGGATCATATTGAGCAGCGCCTGGCGGGAGGCCATCGTGCCGTCCTCCGATTCGTTGCGGCCATCAGCGATGCACATTCCGGTAGCGGCCAGGAAGCGGCGCGGCGCGGCCATCTCCGGGCTGGTAAAATACTCATCGCGCTGGAAATATGGGAAATTGATGCCGCGCCCGGCAGCTTCGCCCTTCCGCACACTGAAACTGACGTGCAGGGTGCAGTCCATTTCTATGGCCGTGCCGCAACACTCGGAGTCTCCTTGAGCGTAGTGCGCGTCGCCAGCGGAGAACAGCGCGCCCTCGGTGAAGACCGGCAGGAACAGCCGGGTTCCGGCAGTGAGTTGCTTAATATCCACATTGCCGCCGTGCTCTCGGGGAGGGATTGTGCGCAGTCCCTCGGAAGCGAAGGGTTCCTGCGCCGGAACCGCTCCTTCCGGGGTTGGCCCCACCACCGCGCCGCCCCGGCGCAACAGCTCGTCCTCCCGCAGCAGTATCTCTTGCCGCAGGGCCCGAGACGGGCCCACGCCGATGGTGCCCATAAACGACGCCTCGGGAACGCGGACGCCCGGCAGTTGCTCTGATGTAGCGAACCCGCCGCTCATCCGCCAGTGGATGATGTAGGGTTCAAGGAAGAGGTCCCGCAGAAATCCGAAACCGGGCAGGATGGTAGTAAATCCCCACGCGGCCGGTTCGATGTCCAGTATGTTGACTTCCAGGAGGTCGCCCGGCTCCGCTCCGTTTATGTATACTGGGCCAGTCAGCGGATGCACCAAGCCCAGGTTTGTCTGCAACAAATCCGGCGCTTGGGTGCTGGGCGTAATTTGACCATCGAAAGCGTTGCGCGTCTGCATCACCACTTCTTCACCCTCGTCGGCATAGACGGCAGGGGAAATGTCGGGATGCCAGCGGTTATGACCTTTCTCTGGTTCGCCGCCGCATTGTTTCGAGTAATCCAGTAATATCTCTTTCATACCCTAACTCCTTGCCATCCGGTACAGGTGCGGTGATTATAAACTAATAACCGGGTTGCAAGGGCAGGGCCGACGGGAAGCAGGGCATCTCCCGAGGCGGGGCGCCAACCGGCAGCCGCCGAACCGGGTTACAATATCATGCACTGTGGAGCGTTATATGAAACTTGTCCTGTTGCTGAATTCGCTGTTGCTGGCCGGTGTTCTGGCCGCCTGCGGCTCGGAAACGCCGACGGCCCCACCGTCTCCAACAGCTACGGCACCGGCGCCCACGGTTTCCCCTACTGCTACCCCAGGCTCTACGACAACGCCCGCGCCCGTACCGAGTCCCACCCCGGCGGCGCAAGGCGGCGAGGATGCCGGGGAGCCGGAGCCTCCAGGTATCCCCATCCAGGGAGGCGTGCTAAAACTGCTGGGAGCCGACCCGCCCACCCTTGATCCGCATCAGTCAGCGGATTCTACGTCGTCCCGTTACATATCGGAGATTTTCGGCGGGTTGCTGACCATCAATACAGACTTGGCAATAGCGCCGGATCTGTCCGAAAGTTGGGAAATCTCTTCCAACGGCCAAATCTTCACCTTCCGGCTGAACCCATCCGCCACATTCCACGATGGCCGAAAGGTCACCGCCGACGATTTCCGTTGGTCTTTAGAAAGGGCCGCCGACCCGGCCACCGAGTCTCCGTCGGCGGACATCTTCCTGGGCGACATCGTAGGGGCGATGGACAAACTCAAGGGTGAAGCGAGGTCTATAGCAGGCATCAGCGTCATAGACGAGCAAACCCTGCGGCTGGAAATTGACGCGCCCAAAGCCTACTTCCCGTCCAAGATGACCTACGCCACGGCTTTCGTCGTTGACCCGGCTAATGTGGAAACCGGGCAGCAGTGGGTGAGGGAACCCAACGGCACCGGCCCCTTCATGCTGGCGGACTACGAACCAGGCGTTCTGATGCGGCTGGAGCGCTTTGACGGCTACCATCTCGGCCCGGCGATTCTGGAGGCCGTAGAGTTCAACCTAGCCGGCGGCGACAGGCTACTGATGTACGAGAACGACGAGCTGCACTTCGGTAACGTGGGCGTGGCAGGGCTGGAAATGTTCGGAGACCCTACCAACCCGCTCCATAACCAACTTCACCAGGCGCCGCCGGGGTTTGACACGACATACATCGGCATGAATGTCAACGAGCCGCCCTTCGACGACCCCAATATTCGCCTAGCTCTTAATTACGCCATTGACCGGGAAAGGCTGATAGCGATGTTGCTGGAAGACACCGTCGCGCCGGCCCGGGGAATTCTGCCGCCGGGGTTTCCGGGCTACAACGCAGATTTGGACAGCTATGAGTTCAACCCAGAAAAAGCCCGCCAGCTATTGGCGGAATCCAAGTACGGCAGCGACACCGCCAACTACCCAGCCATCACTATGACTATGCCTGGCTCCTTTGGGTCTCCGGTAGACCCCATGATGCAGGCCATTCTGCTGCTTTGGGAAGAGCAACTGGGCATCACCATGGATATACTGCAAACGGAGTGGGCCACATATCTTCAAGACTTGCGCCAAGGACGCTTCCAGATTTTCGGGGGATTAGGCTGGATTGCCGACTATGCCGACCCGGAAAACTTTCTGGACGTGCTGTTTCACAGCTCAAGCAGCAACAACCATACCTACTACTACAACCCAGAGCTGGACGCGCTGCTGGAACAGGCCCGCGTGGAGCAGGACCAGGCGGCCCGCTTTGCGATGTACCGGGAGGCGGAACAAATTATCCTGGATGACGCTCCCTGGGTTCCCCTATATCATTCCGGCGGAAACTATTACCTGATTAAACCCTACGTCAAGGGCTTGGAATTTACGGCGCTGTTGATCCCATATCTCCGGCACGTATACTTTACCGAGTAATACGCTCCAGTACGGTGGCTAGAACCTACGGTGTTGGCGCCGCTCGCGGGCGGTTCCCGCTCCCCGTTTTCCCGGGGACAAGCTTCGCGGGAATGATGAGAGTAGGCGGAATAACAGAAGAGACAGTAATGCTATAAGCAGAGGGGAGGCCTAAAGCAAGCATCGCCGCCCCCGCGAAAGCGAAGGGCCGAGGTAAGAGGGACGGGTTGGAAGTTTACCTTGTTGACGGAACCTATGAATTATTCCGCGCCTATTTCGCTTTGCCATCACTGGAGTCCCCTGACGGGCAGCCCGTCGGCGCGGTACACGGGTTGATTCAGAGCCTTCTGCGCCTAATCCGCGAAAACGGCGTTACCCATATCGGTTGCGCCTTCGACAGCGTGATACCGTCCTTCCGCAACGACCTGTTCCCTGGCTACAAGAGCGGTGAGGGAACGGCTCCGGAGCTGCTGGCCCAGTTCGCCCTGGCTGAGCGGGCGGCGGCGGCGCTGGGAATATGCGTATGGCCCATGGTGGAGTTCGAGGCCGATGACGCCATCGGCTCCGCAACCGGGCAGCTTCGCCAGAATCCGGCAGTGGAGCGGGTGGTAATATGCTCACCGGACAAAGACCTGACCCAGCTAGTCGAGGGCGAGCGAATCGTTTGTCTCGACCGGCGGAGGAATGAAACCATCGGAGAAGACGATGTAATCGCCAAATACGGCGTCCCGCCTCAGAGCATCCCGGATTTGCTGGCCCTCACCGGCGACAACGCCGACGGCATCCCAGGCCTGCCGCGGTGGGGAGCCAAGAGCAGCGCCGCCGTGCTGTCGCGCTACGGCCGCTTGGAAGACATCCCTACCGGGACGACGTGGGACATTCCAGTACGCGGAGCGGCGGCCTTGCAGGGCATCTTGGCTCAGGAATACGACAACGCGCTGCTCTACCGCCGGTTGGCCACCCTTCGCCTTGACGTTCCCCTAGACGCCGCGCCTGGAGCCGTCCGATGGCGGGGCGCGCGGCGCGCAGAATACGAAGAGCTGTGCCGGGAACTAGGAGCGGAACGCTTGGCAGCGCTGCCTCATCAGTGGGATGACGAAACGTAAAAGGAACCCTTTTGTCCCTTCGTCTCCATCCAGCAGGAATGACAGATGGGCTGAGCGGATAGCAGTTTCGGGAAACCGATAGGGTCAGCCACCGCGCAGCCGCCGGACTTCGGCCTCCAGCTCCCTCGCCCGGTTTTCGGCGGCGATGCGTCCCTGTTGTTCCCAGTCCGCCCTATCCCTTTGATCCTCGTACCTGAGTATGTGCCGGCCCGTTGCCGGATCGTGCCAGTGCAGCCGCCCCTCCTCCCAGCGCAGGTACAAGTCAAGGGCCGCACTATATCCTTGCAGCGCTCCTAGCTCCCCTTCCTCCACCGGAATCGCCTCGTACCGCCCTTTCTCCCACCGGTCTCCAGCCAGTTTCTCCCCGTAGTTCTCCCCGGTGGAGTCAAACCGCCAGTATTCCCTAATTCCCAGCAGCGCGTAATCCTCCGCCTTTTTCCCTATATCGGTTTCCGCCGTGCTGGGCGACGCCACTTCCAAAACAAAATCCGGTGGCTTGCCCTGCTCCGATATGATATATCCGTTTTGCGCCCGGTATTTTTCCGCGCTCACCCCGAAGGCAATCATCAAATCCGGCCTCCGGGCTCTCGCCTTATTCGAGCCAGGATCCGGCACTATCCACCGCTCCGATTCCACCAGCGTCGTCTCCGGGTTCCCAAAGTGCATCGCCAGATGATGCGAATTCCCCGGCCGGTGGACAAATTGGATATTGGTCATCTCGTCAGGCTCGCGCTCCGGCGGATCCGGCAACCAGTATTCGCCGGTCTCCGCCGACCAGACGGCCATCTCTTCCCTTTCCGCTGCTTCGGCTCCGGTTCTCGCGGTGGTCATTCCGCCTCTCTTCCGCTAAGCAGGCTTTCCCCTAGACTCGCTACAATTCTCCCGGCTTCCCAACCCCCGGTCAAGTCAGCGGCCACTATCGGGTTCGAGCGAGCCAGGCATCAATGTCCAGCCCAGTATGATGGCAAGCTCGCAGCACTATCTTGGCCGCCGCCCGCGCGTCCTCCGCCGCGTCGTGATGCCGGAAGGCTATGCCGAGGTCGCCCGCGATGGCTGCGAGGCTCCAGCGGCGCCGGTACCGTTGTGGCCAAGCGCGGCGGGCCACCAGCGAACTGTCCAGCCACCTCCCCCGCAACGGCCTAAGCCCGTACCGGAGCATCGCCCCGTCCATTGCCCAGCGGTCAAACGCGGTGTGGCTAACCAACGCCTTCCCCTCCAGCAGCCGACGCAAACACGCATGGAGTTTGGGAAGTGTTTGGCTGTCCTTTACTGCGTTCTGGTCAATTCCGTGAAGATTCACGTTAAATTCTCTAAACGGCATTTCGGGATTTACCAGCACTGACACTTGCTCCTTGATTATGCCGTCCTGAACGCTGACAATCCCTATCTGGCAAATGCTGGCAGGGTCGGAATTCGCCGTTTCCACGTCTATGGCATTGAAGGTCAGATTACCCATGAATTCCTGAATCGAGCGCGAAATTTGACAGCTCTCATTGACAGCTCTCATTGATCAGTATGGTCACTGCCCCCGCACAAACGCAAGCATAGCCGTATTTTAGCCAAACCCAAACTCTGCCTAGGGAAAGAACAAGCATGAAGATTGACGGAAACACGCCGGATTATACCCGCAAGTTTTGGGCCAAAGCGCAGCCCTACCGGCAAAAGGGGCCGGAAAGCATTCACTTGCTGGAGCATCATCTGGCGGACGTGGGAGCGTGCTTTGAGGCCCTGCTAGAGCAGCCCACCCTCCGGCAACGGTTCGCCCGCTCCGGCGGGCTGGGCTCTCTGGATGATGCTGTCGCCGCGCGGCTGTCCCTCTTCGCCGCCCTGCACGACATCGGCAAGGTTAACGTAGGCTTTCAGACTCTGATATGGCGGGATGAAGACCTTCCCCCGGGGCAGCGCCGGCCGCTCAGGTCGGGGCATTACCGCGAACTCGTGCCGGTACTGCAAAGTGAGGACAGCAATACCGCGGACTGGTTCTTCAATAACCTCGGATGGTGGTGGGACGCGGTTGAGACTTGGGACGATTGCGGTGGCGAAACCGTCTGCGCCCTGTTCGTGGCTGCGCTTTCGCACCACGGGCAGCCCTTGCAGCTAGAGGGCGGGCAGAACCGTAACCCCTCCCTCTGGAGCCAATACGGCAGTCTTACCCCCGCCGACGAAGTGCGGCGCATCGGCGAGCTGGCCCGCCAGTGGTTCCCCGCTGCATTGGCGAAGGACGCACCACCCCTGCCCTCCCCGCCGGCGTTCCAGCATCACTTTCTCGGTCTATGCACCCTGGCGGACTGGATTGGCTCCAACGAGCTATGGTTCCCCTTCTGCGGCGAGCCTCGCGGCGACTATATGGCGCAAGCCCGGCAACAGGCGCGAAAGGCGGTTAGGGAAATAGGACTGGACATCACAGCGCAGCGGGAACAACTGTCGGCAGTGCCCGGCTTCTCCGGCCTGTTTCCCCAGATAGACGGGGAGCCCAACGCCATCCAGCAAGCCGCCTCCGATGCTTCGTTGCGGGAACCGCTGGTCATCATCGAGTCGGAGACCGGTTCGGGCAAGACCGAGGCCGCCCTATGGCGTTTCGCCAAAATGTACGAAGCGGGGCTGGTAGACGGTCTCTACTTCGCCTTGCCCACTCGCGCCGCAGCGACTCAGCTCCACGGCAGGGTTACGCAAATGGCGGAGCGGATGTTTCCGGCGGACTGCCGTCCGGAAACCATCCTAGCTGTGCCAGGCTACGTGAAATCCGGGGATATTTCCGGCCGTCATCTGCAAAACTATGAGGTCTGGTGGGATGACGAGGCCGACACCGCTGCCCGCAACCGGCGATGGGCCGCCGAAAGCTCCAAGCGCTACCTGGCGGCCCAAATTGCCGTCGGGACGGTGGACCAGGCGATGATGGCGGCCCTCAAAGTCAAGCACGCCCACATGAGAGCGGCCTCCCTGTCGCGCAACTTGCTGGTGGTCGACGAAGTTCACGCCTCCGACGCCTATATGCGCCGTATCATCAAAGCGCTTTTGGACGCCCATCTGGGCGCGGGTGGATACGCGCTGCTGATGTCCGCCACCCTCGGCTCGGCGGCCCGGCGACAGTGGCTGTCCGATGGACAGCCGGGCGTCGATGAGGCCCCGCCTCTAGCCGAAGCGATTGCCGTCCCCTATCCGTCCATCAGCGCCCGGGCGGCGTCAGGCGGGGAGAACATCGCCGCCGCAGGAGCGAATAATCAGGAGAAGACCGTCAGCATATCGAGCAAGCCGCTGATCCTCAACTTCGGCGAGGTGGCGGAGATGGCGATGATGGCTGCGCGCGCCGGGGCCAAGGTTCTGGTCATCCGCAATACCGTCACTTCCGCCATCGCCACTCAGGAGGCGTTGGAGCTGGCCGCCGGCGATGACCGGCACCTGCTGTTCTCTCTCCATGGCATCGCCACTCTGCACCACAGCCGCTACTCGCCCGACGACCGCCGCTTGCTGGACGGCGAGGTGGAGCGGCGGCTAGGCCGGGACCGCGCGCCCGGCGGCCTGGTCATAGTGGGTACCCAGACACTGGAGCAGTCCCTAGACATAGACGCAGACCTGCTGATAACCGACCTATGCCCGGTGGATGTGCTGTTGCAGCGCATCGGCCGGCTGCACCGCCACCGGCGGCATGACCGGCCCTCAGGCTACGAAGCTCCCGTCTGCACCGTTCTGACGCCGGAATCAGAAGACCTGTCGCCCATGCTTCGGGGTAGGACCAATCGCACCGGGCTTGGCCCTTCCGGTTTCGTCTACGAAGACCTGCGCGTTCTCGAAGCCACCCGCAGACTGATTGCAAAATTCTCGCAATGGAGCATCCCGGCCATGAACCGGATGCTGGTAGAGCGGGCTACCCATCCTGCCGCTCTGAAAGCGATAGCTAAGGAGCTGGGCGCGGACTGGCAGTCTCACTCCAAAAATATCATGGGGGGGCAACTGGGCGAGGGCCTTACCGCCGACAACGCCGTCATACGCCGCGACAAATCCTTTTTCAACGATAACCGCGACATACTTTTTGGCTCATCGGAGGAACGCATCCGCCCTCGTTTGGGCGATGAGGGTTATGAGGTGAAGTTCGACCCGCAGCCTGCCAGCCCCTTCGACACTTCGCGGCCTATCGAAGCGATGACCATCGGCAGCCACCTGTTACGCGGCGCGGCTCCCGAAGAAGACACCCTAACGCCGGCCGAGGCCGAGGGCGGCTTCACCTTCGCCATAGGCGAGCAGCGGTTCCACTACGACCGCCACGGCCTGCGACGGGAGGGGTAACCGCAAAGCGGCCCGCCGGATTCCCGCCTGAACAGGAATCCGGCGGAGGCGGACAATGCCCACGGGCCCCGTCATTCCCGCGCAGATGGGAATCTATTAGCAATATTACTCGCTGTAAGAAGGGAAACAGCGTCATTCCCGCTGGCGCGGGAATCTACCCCTGCATTTGCGGGGATGGCGGGAATAACGGGTATAATGGCGCAATATACACTGGAAAACTGCGATGATCTCATTATGGGAGCAAATCAGCGATGCACAATCTCCTGACTGAACCAGTAATTCGATTCCGCCCCTCCGGCGGAGGAATTCAAGATGCGTCTCTCCCCGAAGTTTATGCCGCGTTGATGGCTGACGGGGTAGAAGCCTTTCCGTCCCTGCGTCCGCACCAGCGCCACGCCTGGCACGCCTTCCTGGTGCAGCTCGGCGCGATGGCGGTGCATCGCGCCGGACTAGACGGCCCGCCCGCCGATGCCGGGGAGTGGCGGCACATCATCCGAGAGCTGACAGAGGACTGGCCCGGTGATGAGCCCTGGCAGCTTGTGACGGAGGACATCACCCAGCCGGCCTTCATGCAGCCGCCGGGCCAAGATTTAACAAATTACGACAGGAAAGAAGTCATATATTCGCCGGATTCGCTGGACATGCTGGATACAGCCAAGAACCATGATTTGAAATCACTAGTCGCAAGGGACAGTGAAGCTGAGGATTGGGTCTTTGCCCTGATTGCGATGCAAACCATGAACGGTCAGGTTGGTCGCGGCAACTATCCCATTGCGCGAATGAATAGCGGCGACGGCAGTCGCACTGCCTTTAGCGTGACTCCATCTACCAGTCCAGGGGCTCATGTCCGTCGGGACATTGAAGCCTTACTGGTAGTTTCACCGAAAATAATGAATTCACTGCCATTCAAATGGGACGGGCCAGGACTTTTGTGGACAATACAATGGAATGGGGAAAAAGAGAAATTTCCCCTCCAGTCTCTACACCCGTTTTTCATAGAGGTGTGTCGGCGGCGGCGTTTGCTTGTTGACCACGATATGCGTCTCTACGCAATCAAAGCTCCTAGTGAAGGACGGTTTATTGCCGCGGCAAGTAATAGAGGGGTAGTTGGCGACCCATGGACTCTTATTAACTTGGCTGACAAGAATGGAAACAAAGCACTTACCCTGCAACGAAATAGTTTTGGGTATAAAGAGATCACCAAGTACCTAACTTCGGGAGACTGGGAACGCCCAGAATTGTCTAGCCCCATGCCAAACGAGAGGCATATCAATCTGATAATGCGCGGGATAAGGCGGAAAAAGGGCGGGCAGACGGAAGGCTATTACGAGCGTATCATTCCCATTCGCTCGGGTCGGCTCAGAAGTGCGATGGTACGGAACTCTACGAGCCTAGACTCGGACGACCTTGGCTCCATTTCTCAAGCGCGGATAAACCAAATCGGAAAGGTAGAAAATATATTTTCTCACGCTATCAGTACATTCGCTGGCTGGGGCGATACTGGACGAGTGACAATGCGAAAATAGTGGGTGAGTGGCGAGACCGGCTGGACGCCATCATTGACACCCGTTTCTTCGATGACTTGCAGACAGAGTTCGAGGAACCCGACCCCAGCGAAAGGGAGAGGATACGCGACCGCTGGCTGCTGAATGACGAAGATCCCAGCGGCGTCATAAACCACGCCTGGGCCTTGCTGTCCGAGGCCATAGACTCGCTGCCCTGCCGTGCCATCCACTACTACAAGGCCCGCGAGAGTGCCGAAGGGCTGTTCGAGGGGCGAATCCGCGGAAGCAACGGCTTCCCGCACCTGTTCAATCGCCCACAAAGAGAGGTAACGGAATGACCCCTACGGAATTGGCTAATCCACCCACCACTGATGCGCCAGATAACCGTCCCCGCTCTTGGGGAGACATCGCGGCTTCCATGGCTGGACAGATAGCGGGGTTCGCCGAAGGCCGCCGCGGCGATCTGGCGGAATTGCGCCGCATGGACCCCGACGAACCCGACGCGGCAGCGTTCTGGCGGCTGATGGCCCAGTATGACCTGCTGGACAGCGGCGAGCAGGTAGAGAGGAAGTGGGGACTCATCATCCACGGCATCGCGCTGATGACGCCCACCAACAGCGACGGCAATTCCCAGACTGCCCATCAAACCGGGATGCGCGTGGGACGGGCGCTCTACTACGGCGGGGAATCGCAGCCGGGCTTAGCCTTCTACAGCGAGACCCGGATCAACCGCCTGCTGACTTCCGGCGGCCCGATGTTGCGAACCCTGCTGGCCCGGATGTTCCGGATGCTGGCCTCGGAGGGTGTTGCCTTCGATTGGTGGGAAATGGCTCAGTTCATCCGCAATGAGGGATACAACGACGAGGGGGAGGAGCAAGGCCGCCGCCGCATCGCCCGCGAATATTACCGCGCGGAACGCCGCTCCAATTCATCTGCTTCCGGCAACGATTAGCGCAAGGCGCAGGATAAGGAGATTAACAATGACCACCCCGAGATTCCTTCAAATTCACACCCTGCATTCATATCCAGCGGCGTTGCTGAACCGCGACGACTCTGGCCTTGCCAAGCGGATGCCCTTCGGGGGCGCCGTCCGCACTCGCATCTCGTCCCAGTGTCTCAAACGCCACTGGCGTATGGCCAAAGACGAATTCGGCATCCACAACATCGCCGGAAGCACGGCCGCCATCCGCTCCCGGAACATCATCGAACGCAAAGTAATGCAGCCCCTGCGCGACAGCGGCGAATATAATATAGATGTGCTGAATGCGGTGGAAACCGCCTTTAACGTCGGCGTTTACGGCAGAAGCGGCACCACCGAAAGGGGGCGGCAGCCCTTGCTAATGGGGGTGCCGGAGATAGAGCATCTGCGCCAGAGGGCCACTGCTATCTGCGTCGAACATTCCGCCGACGACAAGGCCGCCGAGGCCGCGGCGGAAGCCATGTTCAACGCCCGGCGCGGCGAGGGAAACAATTTCCGCGCCCTGATGGAATCCGCCCGGCTCCCTGCCGGACTGGAAGGCGCCCTCTTCGGACGCATGGTCACCTCCGACCCCGGGTCCAACATCGAAGCGGCCATCCACGTGGCCCACGCCTTCACCGTACACCGCGAGGAAAGCGAGAGCGACTACTTCTCCGTGGTGGACGACCTTCAGGGCGACGACGAGGACGCCGGGGCCGCCCACATCGGCGACATGGAGCTGACCGCTGGGCTGTTCTACGGCTACGTGGTGGTAGACGTGCCGGGGCTGGTATCCAACCTGGAGGGCTGCCCGGCCGACGCCTGGCAGGACGCAGACCGGGAGCTGGCCGGCAACGTCATCGAGCATCTGACCCATCTCATCGCCACTGTGTCGCCGGGGGCCAAGCTGGGCTCCACCGCGCCCTACGCCTGCGCCGACTTGATGCTGATCGAAGCGGGCAGCCGACAACCCCGCAGCCTGGCCAACGCCTTCCGCAGTCCCTGCCGGCCCCAAATCGCCGACGCCAACACCGCCCTAGCCGGTTATATGGGCAAGCTGGACAAAGCCTACGGCGTGAAGGAAACGCGCGGGTTGATGTCCGTGGAAGACTGCGACATACCCAGCGCGGAAAGCCGCAGACTGGACGAGCTGGCGTCTTGGGCCGCCGGAGCCATCCGCGACGGCACGGTTTAGCAATGACAAGACACATGATTCTCAACCTGGAAGCGCCGCTGATGTCCTTCGGCGGCGAGACCATCGACAACCTGGGCGTCATCCGTCCCTTCCCGGCGGTCTCGATGCTTACCGGGCTGCTGGCCAATGCCCTGGGCTGGCGGCGGGTCGAACGGCGGCGGCACCAGGAACTGCAAGACCGCTTGGTCTTCGCCGCCCGCATCAGCCGCGAACCTCAGGGCGGCACCCAGATTACGGACTTCCAGAGTGCGGCTATTAACAACCGGGAACAAGGCTGGACCACCCGCGGGCAGCCGGAAGGCCGGGCCGGAGGCACTTTTACCAACACGCTGCGATACCGCGATTACTACCCCGACGCGCAGGTAACGGTCGCGTTGCGCCTGGCCCCGGCCGACGGCGACCCCACCCTGGATGACCTGGCCGCCGCGCTGGAAGAGCCGTCCCGTCCGCTCTTTATCGGGCGCAAGCCGTGTCTCCCCTCCGGCCCGCTCTTCGTCGGCTTCGGGGAAGGCGAAACCTCGCTGGATGCCCTGCTCTCCGCGCCCGCGGAGGCCAGCGGCGGCCAACGGCCCGGCGCCGGCCTCCGCGTGCTTTGGCCCGAGGGCGAGGACGCGCCCAATATGGCCGCCGTGAACGTCAACCGCCGCTTTATGATTACCGACGAGCGCAACTGGGTGTCCGGGCTTCACGGCGGCGGAAGAGCTGTTTACGAAGGAACCCACCGGCCCGATCCGCCCCCACAGGACGAACAGCCATGACAACCCCCGCCCATACCGCCCTGCAAATGATCCGGGCCGACATAGACGTCCGCGAGTTCCAGCGCTGGATGGGAACCCGCCGCCTGCAAGACCCGGACCATGCCATGCACTGCCTGCTGACCGAGTGCTTCGGAGACCTGGCCCCCAAGCCGTTCCGCCTGATAACTCCACGCGACGGGCCTGCCGCCTGTCTCTACGGCTACGGCTTGGCCGTAGCCGACGAACTGCGCGAGTCGGCCGCCATCTGCGCCGACCCGCTGCAACACCGCATCATCCCCGCCGGCGGCATCCACAGCAAAGCGATGCCTGACGAATTCCCGGACGGAAAACGTCTCGGCTTCGAGGTCCGTCTTCGTCCAGTCATCCGAAAGGCCCGCGGCTCCGGGCGCGAAGAGGCGGAAGTAGACGCTTTCCAGGCTAGAGCCGAAGGCTTCCCGTCCCAGGCAATGCCCTTCACCCGCGAGCGGATCTACGCCGAATGGCTCGCGGCAAGGCTCGCCGGAAAGGCCGGGGCGGCCCTCGACCTAGAAAGCGTAAAGCTGGTATCCTTCCAGCGCACCCGCGCCTACCGTCGGCTGCGCGCCCGCCAATCCGAAGGGCCCGACGCGGTAATGCGCGGCGTCTTGACCATAACCGGCCCAGCGGCCTTCGCCGGCGCCCTCAGGCAGGGCATCGGCCGGCACCGCTCTTACGGATACGGGATGCTGTTGTTGCGTCCCGCCCGCGCCTGATGAGCCACCCGCACCTTACCAATCGAATATCCATCCCCCGCAAACGCGGGGACAAGGAGGTCTTCCTATGCTGAGAGGCCGTCTAGGGCTGGAAACGGCTAGAATTCCCCACGCCGACCGGCACGGATTGCTGTGGCTCTCCCGCGGCGCCTTGACCGTGAAAGACGGCACCCTGCGCTTTGAGCGCCAAGCTGGGCCGGACTCGGGCAGTTCCTTGGAAAGCGGGGAATACGGCATCCCTTTCCAGACCCTCTCGATGATCCTGCTGGGCCCCGGCTCCACGGTAAGCCACGACGCCCTGCGTCTTATGGCCCGCCACGGCACCGCTCTGGTAGCGGTGGGGGAAGACGGCGTCCGGTGCTACACCGCCCCGCCGCTTATGCCCGACACCTCGGAAATTGCCCGCAAACAAATGCGGGCCTGGACCGACGCCGAAGGAAGCCGCATCACCATCGCCCGAAAGATGTATGCCCTGCGTTTAGGCGAAGTGCTGCCGCATCAGGGAATCGAGGCCCTGCGCGGCATCGAGGGCGCCCGCATGAGAAAAACCTACCAGGTGCTGGCCCAGCGCTATGGCATCCAGTGGCGCCGCCGCCGCTACGACCGCACCGACCCGACCTGGGCCGACATTCCCAATCAGGCGATCAATCACGCCTCGGTAGCGGTCACCTCCGCCGCGGTAATCTCGGTCATCGCCGTGGGCGCCATCCCCCAACTAGGCTTCATTCACGAACACAGCGGCGATGCCTTCGCTCTGGATGTGGCCGATTTGTTCCGAGACACTATATTGTTGCCCGCGGCCTTTAAGTCGGCCCGGCAGGTGATGGACAATCCCGATTTGGACATCGAGCGGCACACCCGCCGCACCACCGGGGAAATGTTGCGCACGGAAAGGGTGATTTCCAAAATGATTGACCGCGTCAAAACGCTGTTCGACGATGTGCCGGTTCCCGATGAACCGGAGGTGGACGAAGGGCCAGAAAGCCTGGATTGGCAGTGGGAGGAAGAGTAAAGCATGACCGTAGTGGTAACCGTCAATGTGGAAGGGCGCTACCGGGGGTTTCTGGCGTCGGCCATGCTGGAAATCGCCCCCGGGGTCTACACATCCCCCGATATGACCACCGGAATACGGGAAAGGGTCTGGGACGTAGTATCCCGATGGTATTACGAGCTGGGCAACGGCTCGATAGTGATGACTTGGCGGGAGCCGTCAGCGGTAGCGGGGCAAAGCATCCGCACTCTAGGCGAGGCGCCTAAAGAGATTGTAGATGCCGATGGGGTCTATTTGGTGAAGTACCGGTAATCCGGCCAAACCCATTGGCAGACCTGGATGAATTATGATAAAGTATATATCAGCGCAAGGGGTTCCCCCGGGATAGACCCGTTCCCAGGATCGCACACTGGCCGACCATCGTTACATTTTAGGGTTCCCCCGCACACGCGGGGATAGACCTCAGGCCGCCATCATCGAGGCCGGCGGGTTCCCCCGCACAGGGTTGATCCCTTGCTGGGGATTTTCACGGGCCGTGAGGGAGGTTCCCCCGCACACGCGGGGATAGACCCTACCCGGCGACGCCGCTAGGTATTGGATGGCGGGTTCCCCCGCACACGCGGGGATAGACCCGTCGACGGCTTGCCCTACGCGGTCGATTAGATGCCGGCATCATGACCGGTTCCCCCGCACACGCGGGGATAGACCCTCCCTGCATGTCGGGGAGGGCTCGAATCCTTCCGCGTACGTAGTAGTCAACGCCTAGGGTTCCCCCGCACACGCGGGGATAGACCCCGTCTGCCGTCATGGTTCCCCCGGCGCGGGGAAGACTCGGCAAGGGCTGGAACGCGTACTTGGTTCCCCCGCACACGCGGGGATAGACCCACGCCGGCGCAATTTGGTTCCCATCGCACACATCGGGGATAGGCGAGCCATCGGTTCCCCCGCACACGCGGGGATAGACCGTTCGGGGTCACCGGCGACCATGGTTCAAGGAAGGGGTTCCCCCGCACACGCGGGGATAGACCCCTACGAATATCGTCAGGCAGCTGGCACCGGAGGGTTCCCCCGCACACGCGGGGATAGACCTCGGGCGCGGGGAGCTCCAGCTCCCCTGGTGACGGCGAGCGGTTCCCCCGCACACGCGGGGATAGACCCATATGCGCTACCTGCACTGGCCTGCCCCCCTGGGTTCCCCCGCACACGCGGGGATAGACCCCGCGGCGTCCGCGCGGCGGTGGACGCTGATGGGGTTCCCCCGCACACGCGGGGATAGACCCGACGACTGCGCCGGTGCGGGAGTTGGTGGAGTGGTTCCCCCGCACACGCGGGGATAGACCCTTTTCGCCGCAGCCGAGATTCTCCACCACCCTGGTTCCCCCGCACACGCGGGGATAGACCCTCGCAGGAGGGACAAAGCGGCAACCCCCGCCAGGTTCCCCCGCACACGCGGGGATAGACCGCACTACCCCGAGCTCGCCCAGCGGATACAGCAGGTTCCCCCGCACACGCGGGGATAGACCTTTTCCCCTCACTGCGGCGGGACGGGCCGCGGCGGTTCCCCCGCACACGCGGGGATAGACCGGCCCCCGCTTGTGGAGATGAGAGAGATGACTGGGTTCCCCCGCACACGCGGGGATAGACCGCCGCTTTTGCACGCTGGTAGCTCAAGCGCCTTTGGTTCCCCCGCACACGCGGGGATAGACCCCGGAAATCTCGGTAGTCGTTCATGTTCATGAGGGTTCCCCCGCACACGCGGGGATAGACCCGAGACGGACGGCGTATACGATTTGGTGCCGTAGGTTCCCCCGCACACGCGGGGATAGACCGGCTGCCTTCACGACCGGCGCCCTGGGCACAGCGGTTCCCCCGCACACGCGGGGATAGACCGTACGCGCTTCTGTCTCAGTCGCGACGAACGAGGGTTCCCCCGCACACGCGGGGATAGACCCTATCCGGTCGAGGATATCGAAGCTATCACGAAGGTTCCCCCGCACACGCGGGGATAGACCTTTTGGGCGCGCCATGACTCAGTCCGCGCGCCGGGTTCCCCCGCACACGCGGGGATAGACCCCGGGCCGTCCGCGCGGCGGTAGACGCCGACGGGGTTCCCCCGCACACGCGGGGATAGACCCCGTCGGCGTCGTCGGCTGCGATGCCGCACGGGGGTTCCCCCGCACACGCGGGGATAGACCGGTATTGTTTGGGTTGATGTACGACAGGTGCGAGGTTCCCCCGCACACGCGGGGATAGACCTCCTTGTTTTCGGCAGTCAGTTCTTTGATTCTTGGTTCCCCCGCACACGCGGGGATAGACCGATGGTGGAGATCCCGGAGTCCGCAGACCTGCCGGTTCCCCCGCACACGCGGGGATAGACCCGCCCGCACCGGCGCAGTCGTAGTCCAGGGCGAGGTTCCCCCGCACACGCGGGGATAGACCTATGGGTGTCCTGAGATACGCACCCCCGACGACGGTTCCCCCGCACACGCGGGGATAGACCCGCGAAAAAAAGGGCCTACCAGATACGAAAATAGGTTCCCCCGCACACGCGGGGATAGACCCTTTGACCCGGGGCTAGGTATAGCGCTCGGACAGGTTCCCCCGCACACGCGGGGATAGACCCCCAATCATCGGCGTGGTGGAGCTACTCCGGGCGGTTCCCCCGCACACGCGGGGATAGACCTAGCCACCAGTACCACTGTAACACTAGTCAATCGGTTCCCCCGCACACGCGGGGATAGACCGCGCGGCAGCACCATCACCCTGGCGGACGGCCAGGTTCCCCCGCACACGCGGGGATAGACCTTGCTGCATCTTCCACCGGCCCCGCATCCCGACGGTTCCCCCGCACACGCGGGGATAGACCCATTGCACGAGAAGTGGACTAAAATCGGCCACGGGTTCCCCCGCACACGCGGGGATAGACCGCCATCATCATGGAGACCGCCGTGCCCGCTACCGGTTCCCCCGCACACGCGGGGATAGACCTTCGCGGTCGTTAGGGGTTTGCAGCTGGGAGGGGGTTCCCCCGCACACGCGGGGATAGACCCAGGAGGGAAAACTCGGCGACGGAATTTCCACGGGTTCCCCCGCACACGCGGGGATAGACCCATCCGTTCTGTGCGAGGAAAACTTTCATCGCCGGTTCCCCCGCACACGCGGGGATAGACCCTAGTGGATTACGTCAACAGCAGCTTTTCGGGGGGTTCCCCCGCACACGCGGGGATAGACCCCGGGCGGCATCACGTTAGAGTACCAGGACGACGGTTCCCCCGCACACGCGGGGATAGACCCGCGGCGTGGATTTCACAGATATGGCTGCCGAAGGTTCCCCCGCACACGCGGGGATAGACCTAGGGCGTCGCTTTCTTGCGCCTAGCCACTAGGGGTTCCCCCGCACACGCGGGGATAGACCCCCGGGGCCATGAGCAACTCGTTGCTGATTTTGGTTCCCCCGCACACGCGGGGATAGACCGAGCAAATGGGGGCCGCGACGGTGGCGATGATAGGTTCCCCCGCACACGCGGGGATAGACCCCGCTAGGCGCCGACGAATGGATAGGCGTGGCGGGTTCCCCCGCACACGCGGGGATAGACCTGTCGTTCGAATGCGTGGTTCGCCGCTAGACGTGGTTCCCCCGCACACGCGGGGATAGACCCTGCCCGGACTCCCGATACGTCTCCAGGGCGCTGGTTCCCCCGCACACGCGGGGATAGACCCACGAGCACGGCCATCACGGCGCAGGGGGTGATGGTTCCCCCGCACACGCGGGGATAGACCCTGGGTGGCCCGCATGGAGAAAGAGACTATGGAGGTTCCCCCGCACACGCGGGGATAGACCGGCCCTGTCCATCGCCAACATCAAGGCGGCCTTGGTTCCCCCGCACACGCGGGGATAGACCCGTCGGGTTTTAGCTCGGCCACTCGCTGCTCCCGGTTCCCCCGCACACGCGGGGATAGACCTGCTATCCGCATCCGCCGCCGCTGGCCGCTGCGGGTTCCCCCGCACACGCGGGGATAGACCTCCGCTCCACCGCTACTACCTGGAGACGAGCAAGGTTCCCCCGCACACGCGGGGATAGACCGTCCAGGGCATCGGCAAGGCCCTGACCGCCGCGGGTTCCCCCGCACACGCGGGGATAGACCGGCGGGACGGGGACATCCCCGGCTATCCCGCCGGGTTCCCCCGCACACGCGGGGATAGACCGTCCGCGCTTCCGTCTCAGTCGCCACGAACGAGGGTTCCCCCGCACACGCGGGGATAGACCGGTTTTTTCAGGTGCGGCCGGGGACGATGCTTAGGTTCCCCCGCACACGCGGGGATAGACCTATCCCCTTATGCGTTTTTGGTGTCCGTCTAGGGTTCCCCCGCACACGCGGGGATAGACCGTATCCAGGCATAAGTTCATCAAAGAATATTGGGTTCCCCCGCACACGCGGGGATAGACCTGACCGAGACTCTGGTGGCTATGGAGCATCGGCGGTTCCCCCGCACACGCGGGGATAGACCCGACAGCCCACGCACACGGCACGCACCCGCCCGGGTTCCCCCGCACACGCGGGGATAGACCGCGCGCCGTCCGGTATGGTGGGCGCCACCGGTGGGTTCCCCCGCACACGCGGGGATAGACCGTCCAGCGTATCCTGGTACAGGTCGGCGAGACTGGTTCCCCCGCACACGCGGGGATAGACCTAACCTGCCGACTCTCCCTGCCGTAACCGGCGCGGTTCCCCCGCACACGCGGGGATAGACCAGCGCGGGTCAACGCCGGCGCCGCGCGCGCCGAGGTTCCCCCGCACACGCGGGGATAGACCGCTCTTGAGCGGTACCTGACGGCGGACGGCAGTGGTTCCCCCGCACACGCGGGGATAGACCGGCAAAGGCGTCATTGAATGCCCCCGTAGCCACGGTTCCCCCGCACACGCGGGGATAGACCTCAGGCGACTACTGAAAGCGAGGGCTTAAAACTGGTTCCCCCGCACACGCGGGGATAGACCTGCTGAATATATTCTATCTGCATGAGGCAGGACGGTTCCCCCGCACACGCGGGGATAGACCTCTGTAAATCGAGACGTTATAGACCATTCAATTGGTTCCCCCGCACACGCGGGGATAGACCTAATCCCGACCTACTACAAGGCATCCGATGTAAGGTTCCCCCGCACACGCGGGGATAGACCCGATTCAGCTCGGTGTCCGGCGCCTTCAGCAGGGGTTCCCCCGCACACGCGGGGATAGACCGGAGTCCGGGTACTCTGGCACCTACCCCCAGTCGGTTCCCCCGCACACGCGGGGATAGACCCTGCCCGTTCGCGGTGAGCTCCCTGAGCTGGCGGGTTCCCCCGCACACGCGGGGATAGACCGCCGACGCGGTTCCAGGCGCCGCTGGCCGAGCGGGTTCCCCCGCACACGCGGGGATAGACCCTCATGTTCAAGATTTCCGATTCCGAGCGCACAGGTTCCCCCGCACACGCGGGGATAGACCGACGATTTCCCTGGCGAGTCCGAGTCCGGCCTGGGTTCCCCCGCACACGCGGGGATAGACCGGTATCGACATATACTCGGAGATGCTTCGGGGCGGTTCCCCCGCACACGCGGGGATAGACCCCGGGCCGATATTCGTAGGATGCTACGTCAAACGGTTCCCCCGCACACGCGGGGATAGACCCGGGGCGCCGACCCCGCAGGAGTGAGAGAGATGGGTTCCCCCGCACACGCGGGGATAGACCGTAACTCTTACCTGGAACTCTGTGTCTGGCGCAGGTTCCCCCGCACACGCGGGGATAGACCGCTTCATCGAGGACAGCAGCATCGACATCCTCGGGTTCCCCCGCACACGCGGGGATAGACCCGCGGTCATTCCCCTCCAGCGACTCATCACGTCGGTTCCCCCGCACACGCGGGGATAGACCCTATACGGCATGAGCGAAGACGAAGCGGGGGCCGGTTCCCCCGCACACGCGGGGATAGACCTTTCGCGGTTCCGGGCATGATGATAGGCCCCGAGGTTCCCCCGCACACGCGGGGATAGACCTGTTCTAAGTGCATCGTCGTATCAGTACAGGTCGGTTCCCCCGCACACGCGGGGATAGACCTTGACTGCCAACGGCCAGTTTTTGTGGCAGCCCGGTTCCCCCGCACACGCGGGGATAGACCCGGATGGCCGATGCATTTTCGGTGGAGTCGGACGGTTCCCCCGCACACGCGGGGATAGACCCTAGGACGGTGTCACCAGGGTCGGTAAAGGCCTGGTTCCCCCGCACACGCGGGGATAGACCTTCCCGCTGAACGTTTCGGACTCGCCGATGCGCGGTTCCCCCGCACACGCGGGGATAGACCCGTTCTAGACTCGAGGCTCGCGGCCCGCAGCCAGGTTCCCCCGCACACGCGGGGATAGACCGCCTTTATGACCGGCACCGGTGCGAATCAACCTGGTTCCCCCGCACACGCGGGGATAGACCCTTGTCGCGTGGTATGCCTCTACCTCGACAAGTGGTTCCCCCGCACACGCGGGGATAGACCGTGCAGGTATCGTTTACGATTATGGACGCTGTCGGTTCCCCCGCACACGCGGGGATAGACCTGTCTCTTGGGCCTCTCCGGTTGTCCGTGGAGTGGTTCCCCCGCACACGCGGGGATAGACCGATTTTTGAGTGCAGTCGCGTCTAGCCTGGCGTGGTTCCCCCGCACACGCGGGGATAGACCTCGCCATACGCGCGTGGGTTGGTGATAGCTTCCGGTTCCCCCGCACACGCGGGGATAGACCTCCGTGGGTTCGGCCCGGTGCTGGCGAATCTCGGGTTCCCCCGCACACGCGGGGATAGACCCTATCGAGATCACTCCGGCTATCCCCCTGACTGGGTTCCCCCGCACACGCGGGGATAGACCCCCCTTGATGATCTGATTTATCACCCGCTCAATGGTTCCCCCGCACACGCGGGGATAGACCGCCCTACCGAGGTAGCATCTTATATCGAATCCCGGTTCCCCCGCACACGCGGGGATAGACCCGTTACGATTACCGCAAAGGTAGTTACGGAAAGGGTTCCCCCGCACACGCGGGGATAGACCCCGTGGGCGTCGTCGGCTGCGATGCCGCACGGGGGTTCCCCCGCACACGCGGGGATAGACCGCCCTTCCGCTCTCCAAAAAAGGGCCTGGAAGTGGTTCCCCCGCACACGCGGGGATAGACCTCCGCCGCCTGTCGGTCACCAGAGTGACCCACGGGTTCCCCCGCACACGCGGGGATAGACCCGGAAAACTCCTCCCTCTAATACCTCAACAGGGGGTTCCCCCGCACACGCGGGGATAGACCCCCGGCGACCTACACCGATGCCGAGAATACCGCGGTTCCCCCGCACACGCGGGGATAGACCGACATGGCGCCGGTCGCCATGCGCCGAGTCCGGGGTTCCCCCGCACACGCGGGGATAGACCCATCCTACTCCAGGGACTATGTAGTCTACCGCCGGTTCCCCCGCACACGCGGGGATAGACCGCTACGAATATCGTCAAAAAGCTGGCACGGGAGGGTTCCCCCGCACACGCGGGGATAGACCGTCCGCGCGGTTAATGCGAACGGACATTCTAATGGTTCCCCCGCACACGCGGGGATAGACCCGTTCCAAAGCTATGTCTATGGGCTGAGGTATAGGTTCCCCCGCACACGCGGGGATAGACCTATAGTTGTTAGCGAGTGAAGTCCAGCCGGAAAGGTTCCCCCGCACACGCGGGGATAGACCGAGCGATGGCGGGTGCTGGCATCCGCGGCGGAAGGTTCCCCCGCACACGCGGGGATAGACCCCCGCGCCCCTTCGCCCGCGAAATCCTGTGCGAGGTTCCCCCGCACACGCGGGGATAGACCCCATCTGCTGGGCCTAGCGCCCATAGAGTCCGTGGTTCCCCCGCACACGCGGGGATAGACCTCTCGTAGCCGCAGTCGGCAACGAGTCCGTAACGGTTCCCCCGCACACGCGGGGATAGACCCCGGAGCACCTTTTCAAACTATACCGAAGCGAGGGTTCCCCCGCACACGCGGGGATAGACCCGATTTGTTGGCGGTTTTTAGCCCGGGGCAGGAGGTTCCCCCGCACACGCGGGGATAGACCTTCTGGGCGCGCCGCGACGCAATCCAGGCCCCGGGTTCCCCCGCACACGCGGGGATAGACCGAGAACGGCGGCGCATACGAAATCCCCCCGCGAGGTTCCCCCGCACACGCGGGGATAGACCCGCTTCGTTAATCTGCTCGGTGCTGGCAAAAACGGTTCCCCCGCACACGCGGGGATAGACCGGACAGCCGCGGAGATTTTCCCTCACGCGTCCAGGTTCCCCCGCACACGCGGGGATAGACCCTCCAGTCGTTGCCGGGCGCACCGACAGATTGTGGTTCCCCCGCACACGCGGGGATAGACCGTGCTGGGGCTCCTGGCGCCCGACCTGACAGGCGGTTCCCCCGCACACGCGGGGATAGACCCTGCCCGGTCTGCCAGACCGTGGTGGTGGCAGTGGTTCCCCCGCACACGCGGGGATAGACCTCGTCGTCGCCGGTCGGTACGCTATGCGACCACGGTTCCCCCGCACACGCGGGGATAGACCTTTCCTGAGTACGTTTCAGACTCGCCGACACGTGGTTCCCCCGCACACGCGGGGATAGACCCATCATAGCTACGGAATACGCGCGGCCAGTCCAGGTTCCCCCGCACACGCGGGGATAGACCGCGGTGGAGCTACGCGACCGGCGCGATGCCGCGGGTTCCCCCGCACACGCGGGGATAGACCGTAGGCGCTGATTTCGTCCAGGCTGTAGCTGCCGGTTCCCCCGCACACGCGGGGATAGACCTTTCCAGTTCTGCCCCGACGGCATGGGGACGAAGGTTCCCCCGCACACGCGGGGATAGACCCGAGCGTGTGTTTATGTTTAATTTCCGGCAATCGGTTCCCCCGCACACGCGGGGATAGACCTGCTCCAGTCCCATGTCTCCCCTCCAGTCATAGGGTTCCCCCGCACACGCGGGGATAGACCGCAGCTACGGCAGCATTGGAGCTGGCGGATGCTGGTTCCCCCGCACACGCGGGGATAGACCGTGTCGGCATCCGTGCCAGTACCCAAAATGCTTGGTTCCCCCGCACACGCGGGGATAGACCTCATCGGCCGCCTCTTAGGGCAACCGTGAATGAGGTTCCCCCGCACACGCGGGGATAGACCCTCCCAAAACAGCAGCCGGTCGCTGCGGCCCAAGGTTCCCCCGCACACGCGGGGATAGACCATAGCCTTAATAGATACAGGTGTTGCCGTCGTTGGTTCCCCCGCACACGCGGGGATAGACCCCCATCCAGCACCCCGTCGGCCGTGCCACCACCGGTTCCCCCGCACACGCGGGGATAGACCGAGCAGATGGGGGCCGCGACCGTGGCGATGATAGGTTCCCCCGCACACGCGGGGATAGACCGTCACTGCCGGCCACCCCGGACAAGCGCCCGCTGGTTCCCCCGCACACGCGGGGATAGACCTCCAAGCTAATCCAACGCACCGGCGCCGACGGCGGTTCCCCCGCACACGCGGGGATAGACCCTAGATATGGTGCTATGGTGGTGGTGGATAAGCGGTTCCCCCGCACACGCGGGGATAGACCGGCACTGATGCTCTCCAAACCGTCGCGGCGATTGGTTCCCCCGCACACGCGGGGATAGACCTACGTGCCACAGGTTTTCCGCGCTTGCCGGTTCGGTTCCCCCGCACACGCGGGGATAGACCTCGTACCTGGCCCGGCGCACTGACCATATCCGGGGTTCCCCCGCACACGCGGGGATAGACCTACGGCGACCATGAGTCAGGTTTTGGCGTCTCGGGTTCCCCCGCACACGCGGGGATAGACCCCGCGCGCCACCACCGTGGACGAGAACGTGAAAGGTTCCCCCGCACACGCGGGGATAGACCTTCGGTTGCCGAGTTTTCCTTGCTATTCCGTGGGGTTCCCCCGCACACGCGGGGATAGACCTGGTGTTCCCAGTGCGCCGAACGCCAACGCAAAGGTTCCCCCGCACACGCGGGGATAGACCTGATGGCGGCGCCCCGACCGTGCTGGCCCGGAGGGTTCCCCCGCACACGCGGGGATAGACCCTCGCGGACGGGCGGGTCGGGCTGGTCGTCCGCGGTTCCCCCGCACACGCGGGGATAGACCCGACGGCTATGACTTCGATACCCTGCTCAAGGGGGTTCCCCCGCACACGCGGGGATAGACCCTGGCTGTCATCGCCCGCGGGCCGGTACGCCTAGGTTCCCCCGCACACGCGGGGATAGACCATAGCCACGCGGCGGGTAGACCCGGTGAGGGAAGGTTCCCCCGCACACGCGGGGATAGACCTTATGTATGCGTTGCCCGACAGCACGTAGGATGGGTTCCCCCGCACACGCGGGGATAGACCCCTACCGCCGCCAGCATCTGCTCATCGTCGTCCGGTTCCCCCGCACACGCGGGGATAGACCCTGGACCTGCACCTGTTCCCTCACCCGCCGCATGGTTCCCCCGCACACGCGGGGATAGACCTCAGTACCTGGGGCGGGGCGAGTTCTCGCTCGGGGTTCCCCCGCACACGCGGGGATAGACCGACGTTGCTTATGTGGGGGTTCGTGTCGCAAAGGGTTCCCCCGCACACGCGGGGATAGACCCGTCCTTTCATCATTGTCTAGACCAGTACTGGAGGTTCCCCCGCACACGCGGGGATAGACCCCGTCGAATTCCGGCTCTCCGATAACCCGCCACGGTTCCCCCGCACACGCGGGGATAGACCCGGCTCCACGTACACACACTCCCGCTCGGGCCCGGTTCCCCCGCACACGCGGGGATAGACCTAGTGGGGCCAGCACCTGGCCAGCATCCATGCCGGTTCCCCCGCACACGCGGGGATAGACCTTTTACACAGGGGGGACGCAGTACCCGCACACAGGTTCCCCCGCACACGCGGGGATAGACCGAAAATATTGGTGGGTTTCAGCATCGAAAGACTGGTTCCCCCGCACACGCGGGGATAGACCCCCGTGGCCCCGGCCCAGGCCCACGCGGGCAGAGGTTCCCCCGCACACGCGGGGATAGACCCCGCGCCCGCCGCGCGATGGAGAAGGTCAAGCTGGTTCCCCCGCACACGCGGGGATAGACCCGCCGACGTGGTGCAATTGCTTGCGCACCTACCGGTTCCCCCGCACACGCGGGGATAGACCCGGGTGGGCGCCGATTCTCGGCGTGGTGGCGGAGGTTCCCCCGCACACGCGGGGATAGACCCTGGATTTTCTCCCGCAAATGTACGAAAAGCGCGGTTCCCCCGCACACGCGGGGATAGACCCTGGATTTTCTCCCGCAAATGTACGAAAAGCGCGGTTCCCCCGCACACGCGGGGATAGACCGCTATGCGGTTTCGCTTGCGGCCCAAGTACAAAGGTTCCCCCGCACACGCGGGGATAGACCTTCGCTACCGGCAAGCCCAGCCCCTGCCAAAGGAAGGTTCCCCCGCACACGCGGGGATAGACCCAAGCGCTACCAGGGCTTTGACGTTGCGCTTGGGTTCGCCCGCACACGCGGGGAAGGATGAGTTAGGTGGACGGAACGGCGCGCTCAGGGTTTTCAGCTCGGGGGCTTCCTGATTCCGGTTGCGGCTGAGGGGGTGGCTGGGGATGGAGGATTCGAACCTCCGCTGCCTGATCCAGAGTCAGGTGTCCTACCGCTAGACTAATCCCCATCAGGCGATGCGCCCGTTGCGCAGGGGCGCGCAACAACTCTTTCTTCGCAACAACTCTTTCTTATGGTATTGGCGCAACGATGGAGTGTCAAGTCAACCGGAGCTGCGACATTGATTCCCCCGGATTCAGCCTTCCCTTTGCCTCCGCCTATCCGGCGGCCTTTTCCCAACAGCCTGCCTCGGCTCCAAACCTCCGCCTGGTTTCGCTTCCGTAGCGGGGTCTCAGGACAGGCTCGGATTCCCGCCTTCGCTGGAAGGCCAAGGGCAAGGCCGGAATTGGCCGCCGGCGGGGAGAGTGCGCAACGGTTTTTCGCCTTGACAATAATAGCGTTATGTAACAGAATCGCTTTGCTTTTGGGTCAATACTGCGGCATCCGCCGAGATGGGTTGCCGCTTTCGCACGCTCCGTTTCGCCAGGAGCGCGACACTTACTGAAAGCGAGGTAAAGGGCATGACGCTGGCAGCAGTGGGCAACAAACTGACCGTGCAAATCTCCGGCACCCCTGTCGAGGTCTTTACCGGGGGTTCTGGGCCGCCTCTTCTTTTCCTGCACGGCGGTAACGGCTTTGGAACTTTCGACCCCACCAGCGGCCCCATCGCCGGCCGCCGCGCAGTATATGCGCCGTCCCATCCCGGTTTTTTCGGCACTCCCCGTCCTGACTGGGTCTATTCCATTACCGATGTCGCCCACTTCACCTTAGAGTTAGCCGACGCCCTCGGTCTTGACGAATACGTAGTCGCCGGCCACTCCATCGGCGGCTGGATTGCGGCCGAGATGGCGGCCATGGGCGGCAGCGATATAGAGGGCTTGATTCTGATTAACGCTGCCGGTATCCGCCCCCAGAACTCGGAAATTGCCGAGGTCTTTATGGTGGACGCAGCAACCCGCCTGAAGCTGGCCTTCTACGATCCTTCCCAGGTTCCCAACTATGACCACTTCACCCGCGAGCTGACTCCGCAGGAATCCACTGTGGATCACTCCAACCGGGAGATGCTGTCCCGATTGGGCTGGAAGCCTTATCTGCACAATCCCAGCCTGCCCCATTACCTGTCCAAAGTACAGGCGCGCACACTAATAGTCTGGGGCGCCAACGACGCCATAATTCCCTTGGAATGCGGCGAGATTTACCGCAGCGCCATCCCCGGCTCTCAGCTTGCCGTCATAGACAACTGCGGCCACAGCCCTCAGATGGAACGGCCCTCCGAGTTCAATGCCGCGGTGACGGCCTTCCTGGACCGGCTGTAAGAAAACGCCTGCGGGGAACCCTCGCTCCCAGGAATCCAGGATTCCCGCTCCCCGTTTTCACGGGGACAAGCTTCGCAGGAAGGACGGGAGCGGCAAGTTTGGCCACGACCTCATAGGGGCGCACAGCAGTGCGCCCTTTGACTTTATATCTTTAAAGCATGGCCGGCGGCTCTGGGAAATCGCCAGCGGGCCGGTGGGGTTTCTGTACAAAACCTCTACAAATCAATACCGCTACAAATAATTACCGCCACAAGTTCAGGCCGCCACAAATCCAGCCGCAACGGGGGCGCGCAATGCCAGACGCTTCGCTGAAAATAGAGAACGCACGCTATATCCTCACTATGGACGAAGAACGCCGCATCATCCGCGACGGCGCGGTGGTCATCGAGGACAGCCGCATCACTCAGGTGGGCAAGGCCGCAGACCTAGCCGACGTCGCCGCCGGCCGGGTCATAGACGCCGAAGGTATGGCGCTGGCGCCGGGGCTGGTCAACGGCCATATGCACATAAGCTACGCCCACGCCACCCGGGGCATCTTTCCCGACAGCCTAGGCTCCAACTATCTGCCCAATGTGTTCCGTCTGCAAGGCGAAATGACCGCCGAGGAAGAGTATCTGACCTCGTTGCTGGGCATCACCGAATTGCTCAAGTACGGCACTACCACCTTCGTGGACCCCGGCAGCACCAAATTCCTGGACGCCGGACTGCGGGCCTACCGGCAGTCCGGCTGCCGCGTCATCGTCGGCGCCCACGTAACTGACCTTCCCAACCCGGTCAACCTCCCGGTCTATGATACCGGCGAAGCCGTCGCCCTCGTGGAGCGGACCATCCGCGACTACGACGGCGCTCTGGATGGCCGGGTTCGCGCCTGGGCGATGCCCTTCGGCCCCAACTTCGCCACGCCGCGCCTTTTGCAGGAATCAAAACGGCTGGCCGATGAGAACGGCGTTTCCCTCACGCTGCATTTCAACAACAGCCGCGCCTACGTGGAATCTTGCCTGCGAGACCACGGCGCGCGCCCTACGCAGTACCTGGAGGGCCTGGGCGTCCTTGGCGAAAACGTCGTTATGTCCCACTGCTTGGGTCTGGATGAGTCGGAGGTAGAAGCGCTGGCCCGCACCGGCACAAAGGTGGTTGCTGTTCCTACGGCGGCGGTCAAGTCGGGCTTCGGTATGACCTCCGAAGGGCTGCTGCCCGAGATGCTGGAGGCCGGGATTACCGCCGGCATCGGCACCGACGCGGGCAACAACTCCAACCTAGTCGAGACCAACCGGGCGATGTATCTCATCGCCGTGCTGTACAAGGACGCCCGCCGCAGCACCACCGCCATCACCGCCGAGACCGCTCTGGAGCTGGCTACCATCAGCGGCGCCCGCGCCTTGGGCTTGGACAGCGAAATCGGCTCCATCGAGCCGGGCAAGAAAGCCGATCTCGTCCTCTACGATACGCGCCGCGCCGAATGGGCCACGCTTTTCAATCCAGTAAACAACCTGGTCTACAATGCCGACGGGCGTAGCGTGCATACCGTTATCGCGGACGGCCGGGTGGTGGTGGAGAACCACGCGCCCTTGTTCGTGGACGAGCCAGCGCTGATAGCCGAAGTGCAGTCGGTGGGCGAGAGTATGCTGGCTCGCACCGGCCTGTCCTTTCCCCAACCCTGGCCGGTAGTATAACCCTGGCCGGTAGTATAAGGAGGTTTGCAGTGTCGCAGCTAGTCTTGATTCACGGCCCGGGCGCGGGCGGGTGCGCCGCGTCCTATCGTTATCAGTTGCAGCGCTTTTCCGACGCGCTGGCCCCCGAATTACCCGGCCATCTGGAAGGGGAGTCCTTTGAGGATGTGGCCGGCTATACCCGCTGGCTGCGCGAATGGCTCCGCGACCGCGGCCATACCGGCGGGTTGACGCTGGCGGGGTTCACTCTCGGCGCCTGCGTGGCCCTGGACTATGCCCTGACCTGGCCCGGCGAGGTGGATGGCCTTTTGCTTATGACCGTGGCTATGCGCCCCAAGGAGCGCGCTCCGGGCAGCCTCGAGTTCCGGCTGAATGCCGCCAAGGGCGGAGAACCGATGCAGAAGTGGCTGGCCGTCATGGAGCATATGTTGATGTTCGTCGAGCCCGGCCTGCGCGCCGACTTGATGGAATGCCACAAGAAAGTGGGCCCCATATCTCAACACAACGACCTGGTGACCATAGACCGGTTCGACGCCCGCGACCGCATCCACCGGCTCAAGGCGCCGCTAACCTTGGTGCGCGGAGTAGACGATCCTATGCAGCCCGAGGAATACGAGCTGGAAATCCACCAGGCCGTTCCCGGCTCACGCTATATCAAGCTGAAGCGGGCCGGCCATTTCCCCCACTGCGAGCGCCCCGACGACGTCAATGCGGAACTTGCCAGGCTTCTGGGGGAATAATTTCGAGCAGCCCGTCATTCCCGCCCAACCGTCATTCCCGCCCAACCGTCATTCCCGCGAACGCGGGAATCCAGCACTCCAGGGAAGCAGGGCAAAATACAATGTTAATATCTATGACCAGTCATTCTTGGGGAGGTAACTGACCATGCCCGGTCCGTTGGAAGGCATAAGGGTGGCCGACTTCACTGAGATCATCGCTGGGCCGCTGGCCGGGCGCATCCTAGCCGAGATGGGCGCCGACGTTATCAAAATAGAGCCGCCCTGGGGGGAGCCGTGGCGCCTTACTCAGAGGTTCACTGCTACCGAGAGTCGCACCTTTATGACTTACAACCGGGGCAAGCGCAGCCTGCCTCTCGACCTCACCAAACTGAAAGCGCAGGAAATCCTGTCAAGCCTCATCGAGCGCACGGATGTGGCGCTGGTCAACTTCCGGCCCGACGTGGCGGTGAAACTGGGCGTCGACTATGAGAAGCTGTCGGCCATCAACCCCCGGCTGGTCTACTGCGAACTCACCGCCTACGGACGCCGGGGGCCGGACGCCCACCGCCCCGGATACGACATGATTATCCAAGCTATGACCGGCATGATAGCCTCGGAGACCAAGACCGTGGAAGACGTGCCTTCATGGGTCTGGTCCAGCCCCCTCATAGACACATCTTCCGGCATCGCTATGGCCGGCTCGGTAAGCGCCGCTCTTTACGCCCGCGAACGCACCGGCAAAGGACAAAAGATCGAGACCACCCTGTTGGGGCAGGCCCTCAACTTGATGGGCGCCCGCTTTCTCCACGTCGAAAGGCTGGATAAGGAAATCAGGGAAAAGACGCTACGAGACATCCGCGAGCAACGAGAGGCCGGCGCTTCCTTCGACGAGCTGGTGCAGCTATCGCCCGGCAGCCGGCGCCGCGAGCATCACGGCAACATATACTACCGCGTATACATGGCCGCCGACGGCCCCATCGGCGTCGGATGCCTCAGTCAGCCCTTGCGGGAGCGATTGCTGGAAACCCTGGGCCTGACCGACGATTCCATGTCCCCCGGCTGGGACCCCGCCAAGCCGGAATCGCGGGAGTATTCCCGTAACCTGGAGCGCAGCGCCGAGGAATTATTTCGCAGCAAGCCCAGCGGCGAGTGGCTGCGCATCCTTGAAGAACGAAACATTCCCGCCGGGCCGGTGCGCTTCATCGAAGAGATGTTCGACGACCAGCAGGTGGTGGCCAATGAACTCGTTGACGAGTTCACCCACATCCAGGAAGGCCAGGTCAGGATGGTCGGACCCTACGCCAGGTTCAGCGGCACCCCCCTGCCCCATGCTCCCGCGTCGCCCGCTCTCGGACAGCATACCGCCGAGATACTGGAGTGGCTGGGCTACACTGCGGAGGAAGCGGAACGGCTGCGGGAAAACGGCGTCGTAACCTGACCAGTCTTCTACAAAGGAAACTTCAAAGGCGAAAAAGTTTCCTCTGCGCGGATAACTAAAGGATACTCGAAACGGCGAAGCCCTCGGAGTCGGTCTACGGGCCGCTCAACCTGCTCGAAATTTGGGAAATACTGCGTCTACCGATACTACTTTCCCAGGCCGCCATTACGGGGACATGGGCCGTCTGGTATTTTACAAGTACATCCTGTACCAAGTACATCCTGTACATTGGAGCTATCCCAAACCACCGGCTGTAATCCTTCCCAAATTGCTCGATACATTACATTAACCTGGATTTGCTGAATAAGATGGTTGCCCATGCCGTTGTTGCCGGCGGCGGTGGTGGTCTGTGGAGTTATGCCATGATTACCAGAGAACGCAGAGCCCGCGAAAGGCAGCTAGCCGAAGAGCGGGAAAGATCGGCGCAACTACTGGCACAAGAACGCGCGAGATCTGAGGCAGAGAAGCAGCAACTCCTCGCCATAATTGAACGCCTTTCCGGACGGCAAAACGGCGGCGGCGAGCAGTCCTCATAGCAGGCGCAGGCAGCCATGGCCGGTTAATTCCCCGGCAGACATTGGGGGCGCGTTCGTTCCGGCGCCTTGACCATCGCACGGGCCCGCCCTATGATTCCCGCATCGCATTGGGGGTGAAGCCGATGGCCCGCGAAGATATTCCCTTTCTAACAGTGGCCGAGTTGTCCGAGCTAATCCGGACTCGCGAGGTATCGCCCGTCGAGGCAACGGAGGCGTACCTGCAACGCATCGAATCCCTCAACGGCGACATTCGCGCCTACCTGACCGTCACCCCCGAGCAAGCCCGGCAGGCCGCCAGCGAAGCCGCGGACGAGATAGCTGCCGGAAACTATCGCGGCCCGCTTCACGGCATCCCCGTCGCGGTCAAGGACCAGATCTATACCGAGGGCATCCGCACCACCGGCGGCTCCCCGGTATTCGACGAATTCGTCCCCGAATACGACGCCACGGTCATTGCCCGCCTGAAGGAGGCCGGCGCGGTGTTGCTGGGCAAGCTGAACATGACGGAGTTCGCCACCACCGGGCTGTCGCACCAGTTCGATCCGCCCCGCAACCCTTGGGACCAAGGCCGCTCCAGCGGCGGCTCTAGCAGTGGCAGCGGAGCCGCTACCGCCGCGTTTATGTGCGCCGCTTCCCTAGGCGAAGACACCGGCGGCTCGGTGCGCTTCCCCGCCGCCTGGTGCGGGCTTGCCGGTCTCCGCCCCACATGGAGCCTGGTCAGCCGCTACGGGGTGATGCCCGGCGTCCGCTCCATGGACACCGTCGGCCCGCTGGGGCGCTCCGTCGAAGACTGCGCCATTATGCTACAAGCCATCGCTGGTCACGACCTCAGGGACCGCAACACTCGCCAGGAAACGCCGCCCGACTATCGGGCAGCCCTGACCGGCAACGTGCAGGGACTGCGCTTGGGCATTCTGCGCGAAGTGTTGGACAACGCCTCCGTGGATGCCCGCACGCGCCAGTCCGTCCTCGATGCGGCCAGTGCTCTAGCCGGAATGGGGGCCGAAGTGAAGGATGTTTCCATACCGATGGCGGCCCACGCCGGGCCAATTAACGGCGGCATCCGTATCGAAGCCCCTACCACCTACCGCAAATTGTTGCGAGAACGCCCGCGGGACATCGCCCACGACAACCGCATCGGCTATCTGACCAACGCCGTGATGCCTGCCGCTTACTACTACAAGGCCATCCAACTCCGAACCCTGCTCCGCGCCGAGGTACTGAAAGCGCTGGACGGCGTAGACCTGCTGCTTTCGCCCACAGCGGGGGTGCCGGCCCAGCCGCTGACTCCGGACCCGGAGATTACCGGACGGGAGAATGTGAATCGCACGCCTTACCTGCTAACGACTGTGCCCAGCCTAGCCAACATCCCCGCCCTGGCCGTCCCCTGCGGATTCAGCGACGACGGACTGCCCCTGAGCCTGCAAATCGCCGGGCGGCCTTTCGACGAAGCCACCGTTCTCCGCGCTGGACACGCCTACGAGCAGGCTGTCGGCTGGCGTACCCGCCGCCCGCCGGTGTAGGGGGGAGCTTGGTGATTTCGGCAACGAGAGGGGCACAGCCGTAATCGGAATTGTTTGCCGTCTGAAGTCGGATGTAGCTTCAAAGCTCATCTAGGATATGCCCGGGAAGGCGTCGCTAAAAATACAGCGTAGTCGGCTTCGAGCCACACAATGCGCCGGAGTGTTTTGCGCCGTATTCCAAGCTGAACCGCGCTCCGCTGGCAGGGAGCGAGGGCCGGTTTGATTGACGCGCCGCCCGCGCCCCACTAAAGTAACTGCTATCCGTAATATTAACCGCGCAGATTACCCCGGAGATTACCGATGAATTTCGGAATGTTTACCGACTTCCATGTCCGCAATGGCGCTTCGCAGGCCGAGGCGTTTGATGAGTCCTTCGCCCAGATTGTCGAGGCTGAGCAAATGGGCTTCGACACTGTTTGGCTGGCCGAACATCACTTCAGCCCGGAGCGGGCCGTGCTGGCCTCGCCCATGGTTATCGCCAGCGCCATTGCTGCCCGAACCGAACGCATCCGCACCGGCCTGGCTGTGCAAGTCTTGCCGCTGACCAATCCCTTGCGCGTCGCCGAGGAAGCAGCCACCGTAGACCACATAAGCAAGGGCCGATTCGACTTCGGCATCGGCCGCAGCGGATTGACCCGCTACTATCAGGGCTACAACGTTCCCTACTCCGAGAGTCGCTCCCGCTTCCTTGAAGCCCTGGAAATCATAATGAAGGCCTGGCAGGAAGAGAGCCTCACCCATGAAGGCGAGTACCATTCCTTCCACGGCGTCACCGTAACCCCCAAGCCTTACCAGCAGCCTTATCCGCCAGTACGGGTGGCGGTGGCCGGCGAGGACACCTTCCCGCTAATGGGTTCTATGGGGCACCCTATCTTCATCAGCGCCAACACCGGACGCGCCGCCCTGAAGGAACGCTTGGCCTCTTACCGCGAAAAGCTAACGGAATCGGGCGCCACAGGCACGCCCGACATCGCTATCCGCGTGCCAGTTTACTGCGCCGAAACCACCGAGAAGGCCCACGACGAGCCGCGCGAGAGCGCCCTCGGGGCCATCCAATACGCCGTTACGGAGCTAATTCAAACCGCCGCCAGCCCGGAGATTGCCGAGCGGATGCGCCGCGTTGCCGCCGCGCCCTACGAACAAGTGCTGGAAGAACGGGTAGTGTTCGGCACCCCCGCAGAAATCGTGGACACCTTCAAGGGCTACCAGGAAGAGCTGGGTGTAACCGGCGTGGTCATGGAGGTCAACTATGGCGGCCAGATTCCCGCCGGCCGCGTCCACAACTCTCTGCGGCTGCTCAGCAACGAGGTGATGCCCGAGTTCAAAGGGTAGTAACTCGCCGGCCTATCAAGCAACGCCATTGTAAATTTGTTCAGGCTGTTAAAAGTCTATGCTGCCTGTCGCCGAATAAAGCCATCCAAAAGTGGCGCTGCCAAAGAATACCTTCCTCTGCGGTTCCGGTAAACGAACCCAGAATCGCAGAGCTTGGAACTACTCTTCAACTGCCGTGCAACAACCTATCAGGGACGCTACAGGCCAATCCAGGTATGTGGACGATTACATGGGCAGTCCGGGGAGCGCCGCGCGCCAGAGGGCGGCGGCCAACTTCAGGAATATGCGAGACAGCATCGAAAAGGCCAGGTCTAAAGCGGACATTGACAACCTGTTCGACATTTAGATGGGGGCAACAGCCTCCATGATAAGGAAAGTTCATACTGATTAGCGGTAGCGCAAGCAATTTCTGCGCTGAAGCCAAGTTAGACTCGGCCGTCGAGTTCATCGAGCATCTCGCTGGCGGAATTCTGCGGCGTGGAGGAGGGTTGGTAGTACTGGCATCCGACTACTCAGTAACCATAGACTCCAGGGGCGTCCCTCGAATTTTTGACTGGGTAGCACTGCGGGAAGTGGAACGGTATGTGGAGATTACTACTGCAGGCCCCCGGAAGTGCGCACGGATAGTGCTGCCTGAGCACGTTGTGGGAAAAGGGGAAGGACTGTCCTAATAGAGCGATGGTCTTGCCCGACCAGTCGAAGATTGAGTCCTTCTTGACCGCGGACAGCACCCCTATGGGAATCGCCACCACCGAGAACGCTATAGCTACCAAGGCCAGCTTAATGGTGCTGGGGAAGCGGTCTAGAACCAGCCCTATAGTTTCGTAGTCCGGATACTTGATGGACTCGCCAAACTGTCCCTTAAAACTGTTGCGCATATAGTTGGCATACTGAGTCCAGATTGGCGCGTTGAAGCCAAGCTGCTCACGCAACTGTTTCCGCTCTTCGTGAGTGGCGTCTATGGGCAGCATTACATCCACCGGGTCGCCGGTGATGCGTCCCAATCCGAAGACGATGACGCTTACCACCCAGAGGGAAAGAATGGCCTGGCCCAGCCTTAGCAAGATGAAGCGTTGAATTTCTCTATCTCCTGTTTCCGGGGTGTTGCTCCAATCAGCGCATATAATCCGTTGCAAAAAAAACCTTTTCATTGACTAATACAGACGACTAATACAAATTCCACCACCGCATTACAGCAACATAACCCTAATTGCAATACTCGGTTGGTCATCGTACTTCCGACAGGGGCCAACACCCCCGGCTCGTCATTCACCACAGCCCGCGCTCCCCATCATTCCCGCCCCGTCACCGTCATTCCCGCGAAGCTTGTCCTCGTGAAAACGGGGAGCGGGAATCCACGAGGCATAGAAAAAAACCTGGCGAGAATTACCGGGAGTTTCCGGGCATATGTGGTCAATGAGGGCAACGCTAAAGGGCGAGAAACACCCGCTACTCGAAAAGGAACCCCCGTACTGCCCGGCTGTAACGCTGATATAACAGGCCCCCGGCCAACAAGATCAGGCCAAGGACTATGAACGCAATGACCCGGTATTCCTGCTCCAGAGTGCGGGAGTCGTAGGCAAACAGCTTGATCACCGGCGCCGCCAGCAGGGCCAACCCGGCCACGCGAACCCATCGCCATTTCTTGACTACGCCCAGCGCTATTAGCGTAGCGGCATACGCACCCCAGAGAAGACTCAGCCCCATGCTCGCCAGGTTTTCTCTCGCAGCATCGGTCAGGTCGAAGACCTCGCTGTACGCCGCCGCGATAATCTCCGCCGAGAAGAGCCAAAGAGTAGCAAAGTTTGCCAGGGCCAGCAGAGCCGGAAGGGCGAACCGCTTCTCCCTAACGTCATCCTCCGTCCCGTTGACTCTGCTCCGGCGGCGGAAAGCCGGCCACCACGCGGAATACAGCGCCGCTATCCCGACGGCGAAAGACAGGAACCGCCAGTTAATCACTGGCCGGAAGGCGCTCAAATCCACGTCGAAGGTGTCCACCGCCAGCAGCCAAGCCAGCATCGCCGCCAGCAGCGTATAACCGGCCCAGCGAAGTTCCCGCATGACCAGCCACGACGACAGCGTCATCAGCAGCACTGCTTCCGCGGCCCAGCCAACGACAATCCAGGCGCCGTCAAGCTGCACGGGGACGGCGACGGCAGCCAGGATGGCGGCGCGCAAGGTTAATGCGGGTATGGCTATCTCTTCCCGGGCATTCAGGTCTTTGCGGCGAAGATGGAGCAGATAGCCGCCCAAAGCGGGCAGGATAACAGCCGCGCCATAGCTAATCGCGTATTCGTTCAGCAAGGGACTAAAGTCTTCCCGGAGCGCGTCCGGAGTGTCCGCCGCCAGCAGCCACACTGCGGAAACGATGAACATCGCGTAGCCGGCCCAGCGAAGTTCCCGCATCCTGAGCTGGAATGACAGCCATGTCAGGACCAAAGCCTCAACTCCCCAGGCCACGCTAATCCACGGCCCGCCAAGCTGTATCGGCACCGCCAATACGGCGAAAACCACGGCCAGCCCTGCGGAAAACAAGGTTAAGTTGAGTTGCTGCGGCCCGCGCCTCCGGCAGGCGGCGGCCATCAGCACGTAGAACACGGCAACCAGCGCGGTGAACCCGCCCATCCAGGGACGGTATGGCTCATTCATCAGGGAGTAACTGACGCCGTAGAACCCGGCGGCGTTCAGCGCCACCAGCGCGAGGTCGGCGATGCCTGCCGACTGTCGCCGCACGAGGTGGAAGGCTACAGTCGCCCCCGCGAAAATGAGGAATATGGCGGTAATGCCAATCTGCCCTAAGCCTATACTAGGGTCCAGTTCTCCCTGCCAGAAAGCGAATAGAACCAGCGACCCAGCCCACCCCAGCAGGGTGAACCAGCGCCAATTGCGGAAAGCGGCCAGGGCCAGCACGCCCAAGTCCAAGACCAGCACATAAACGAGCAGCAGCCGTTCATCGGGGAGCTGTTCCCGCAGCAACAAAGGAGTGGCGAACCCTCCGAAGATGGATAGCACGGCGACGCCCATGGCCTCGTGGCGCAGGGAAAGCAGAGCCCCAGCCAGCGTAATCACCACGAAGGCGGCGAAGGCAAGCTCAGCGGAAATCAGTCCGTAGAGAGCGAAAGCCCCGTAGACCGACAGATAGAAGATGGCAATTCCACCGCCGGTTACGGTCTGCGCCCATACGGAGTAACGCTGGCGGTAGTACTCGCCCGCGCTTAGGAATGCCAGCCCCCCGGCCAGTCCGAGGATGACCCTTGCCGTCTCGCCTAGCCAGCCCCGGTCTATGGCCAGGCTGATGAAGAAAGCGACGCCGAAGATGAGGGCCACGATGCCGATGCGGGCCAGCCAGTTGCCTCCTAGCAGCCACTCCCAGTTCCAATCGGCGAAAATCTCAGAAGGCCGGCCTAAGAACCCGCCCCTTCCCGCTCCGCCCGGCATTGCCATACCCGCCGCAGACAGCGCAGGGTTTCCATGCCGCCGGCCGGAACCGGCCGCTTCATAGGCGCCGATGGGCTCGCCCGGGCCCGCTGCCTGAGGCCGGGTTGGGGTTGCCGGAGCAAAGGGCCTCGCCATGGCCGGGGCGTCGGGCGGCGGCGTTCCCGCCTGCCCAGATACAGGCGAGTCCGACCCGCTGCGCCTTTCCAGAACCGACAGCCGAGCCGACAGCCGAGCCAGATCGGAGGTCATCCCTGCGACGGCGGCCCGCAACTCTCGCAGTTCCGCTTGGTCGGAGGAGGCTCCCGGTTCGGGCGATACCGGGCCGGGCGCTGGCGTCCCGGATTGCGGGGCTCCGCACCAGGGGCAATACCGGTCGCCGGACGTTAATTCGCCGCCGCAATTCAGGCAAACCATGCTGTCTTCTCCAGGCGCGTCATTCCAGCTTGGCGGGAATAAGCGGAGCCGCGTCCGTTGCGGCCTGCTCCGGCATTATCGGAATTGGAGGGCATTAAAAGCTAGACAAAACATCGGAGGGTTCTGATATAATAGCTTTAAGCGGTTCGGTAGGTCATGAGTTTCCCGGCAGCGTTTAGAGCGGAAGTGGCTCAGTGGTAGAGCACCTCCTTGCCAAGGAGGGGGTCGCGAGTTCAAATCTCGTCTTCCGCTCCATTCTTTTGCCTTGCAGCATCCCCCCTCTTCTTCGCTCTATCGGTTTGCCCTTTCCGCGATGCTGCAGTATCGGGTTTCTTCCGGAACCATCGCCTTGCTGGTTAACGGCGCAACAGCCGGTCGCCGCATCGAGGGCAGTAGGCCGCGTCCGGGCGCCCTACGTTCCTGCAGTTGCTGCATATCGGGTCCGGAGCGCGCGACACTGCGACAGGTTCCCGGCAGAACTGGCAAAAGCGGCTGGTGATGAATATGCGCCTCCTGCAGCGGGGACATTCCACCTGCGGGTAGTTGCGCCTGAGCCAGAAGGGGGAAACCCGCTGCGCCCACCGGAAGCGGTTCAGCGTCCATACCAGACCTAAAGCGACCAGAAATAAAGCAAGCAGCGGCCACGCCAGAGACTGGACGGAGGCCAATACCAGTATATTGAATAGGCCATGAATTATCGCGGCCACGGCCAGTCCCGCCGCCAGCCACCACCCCGCCGTCCTTCCTGCGCCTGCACCCCTAGACCATAACCCCAGAAGCTGGCGAATATAATATGGGCTAGGGTGCTTATCGAGGCGCGGCCAATCGTCACTGCCGGGCCATACAGCGCGATATACAGCATGTTTCCCAGGGATGCGAACCCCAGGCTGGCCGCCGCGGCGTACACCAAGCCGTCGCACGGCTCGTCGAAGCAGAGCAAGCGGTACGCGCCCCCAAACGCACCGCCGAAACTTGCTAGTCTCTTCCACCGGCCCAATCACGAACAGCATACCCGCGGCTAAAGTCCCCAAACCCGCCGTGCCGCCCGAAACGGCATCGCCAATGAAAACGGCATTAAGAATTGCTGCCGGAAGGGTGGACAGCATCCCGAAAAAGAAGGTCAAGGCCAGCAGTTGCCGGGTTTTGGGCCGGCAGGCCCGGCCGCGGACGAAAACCAGAGCCAGAAAATTCCCGGCGCAGGAGCAAGCAGGAAGTAACTCAGCAGTTCCAATCAGGCACTATTCCCCGTTGCTTGAGTACTACGGTGCGCAAATGTGGTCGTGCCAACCGCGCTTGTCATCGTTGAACCCTATTCGCAAAAACCCGAAACTCAAGGTCAAGAACGACAGCCATCTCAATGTGTGCCTGACTAAGGCCCGTCCCGGACCTGCTCGTGGCCCATCCTTGTGCAGTACATAAATCCCTAACCCTCGTTTGCCGACAGTGGTAGAAAATATAGAAACTCCGAGGACATGATAGGCAGCGCTAATCGATATATAAATGATGTCAAGACCTATCATCTGGATAGGATTGGTCTGGATAGGGTTGGTATAGTAATCTACGAAGGAGTTTTCCAGCGCCAGAAAGTGCAGAACTGACACGCCACTGTGTAAGACAACTCAGTCAATCAGCAGCACCAGCAGCCGAATCTAGAAACTCGCCGGCTTGCCTGAGTACGCAGGGTGGGGCCCATCCGCCCGTTGCGCCGGTGGGGGACGTGAATGACGGTGATGTATGGACACGTGGGGCCCATCCGCCCGTTGCGCCGGTACGTCCAGCGGCAGGCCGCAGGAGTAGCAGAAATCGTCGCCCACGGCTCTGGATGCTCGGCAGCGGGGGCAGGAAATGACGGCGGGACGCGGAGGCGTGGATGCAGTATCGGCGGCAAGGGGCTTGCCGCAACGGTAGCAATACCGGTTGCCAGTAGAGTTGACTCCGCCGCAGGCGGGGCAGGCGACCCGAAGCCGCCCGCCGCAATTTGGTGCAAAAGTTCGCGCCTTCCTGGGCAATAACGCCACAGTTGAGGCAGCTTATCTCGCGCATTCCCCGCCCCAGGCTCCAGTCCGGAACTTATTTCGCCGTGATACCGCCGTCAATTACCAGCTCGATGCCGGTAATCCAGGCCGATTCGTCCGACGCCAAGTACAGCGCGCCATAGGCGATGTCCCGGGAATGGCCCAGACGGCCCAATGGCACCTCCTCAGTGCGAGCCGACAGAACGTCCGGGTTGTCGCTGATTCCGGCAAGCATCGGGGTATCCACCGGCCCGGGGTGGATGGAGTTGCATCGGATGCGCTCGGCGGCGTGCTGGATGGCGGTGGTCTTGGTGAAGGTGCGCACTGCGCCCTTGGAGGCGCTATAGGCGCTGCCGGTCAAGGCTCGCCCCAAGATGCCGGCGATGGAGGATACGTTAATGATGGATCCGCCCCCGGCGCGGCGCATGGCGGGCAGCGCCTTGCGAGTTCCCAGGAACACGCCCTTGGCGTTGACCAGCATGATGCGTTCCCACAGATCCTCGCTGGTCGCTTCGATTTTTTCGTCGTTGGCGATGCCCGCGTTGTTAACCAGCACGTCCAGCTTGCCAAAGCGCGCGATGGCCGTGTCAACGGCAGCGGTCCAGTCATCGTCACTGGTCACGTCCAGATGCACATAGACCGCCTCGCCGCCCACTTCGGTGATGCGCCGCTCCACCGACTGCCCTTCGTCGTCCAGCACGTCGCCGAAAACCACGCTGGCGCCCTCGGCGGCGAAGAGTTCCGCCTCCAGTGCTCCCTGTCCCCTGGCTCCGCCCGAAATCAAGACCACCTTGCCGTCCAGCCTGCCCATATTACGCCTCCGTCGTGGGTCGGTTTAATAGCATCTATTCTACCAGCGCACAGGAGGGGGTGTCCGAATCAGAATTACCGGGATTCCGGGATGCCCAGGATTGGGCCTGTATCCTGTAAATCCTTAAATCCGGCCAATCCTGATTCGGACAGTACTTGGGAAAAACCTAGGAGAGAGGATTGAGAGGAAGCTGTCTGTACTGAAATGGGGGGTGGGTGTATGATTTGCAGGAATAAGGAACCAAGGTATCCGACGGTTAAGGGGGGCAAAATATGCCGCAGCGCACGTTGTGGATGCACGGCGCAAACATGCAAGTTGAGTATCCGAACCGGATAACCTCAGTTCGAGCTACCGGACCTTTTGTTCGTATTGAGGGCGCGAGAGGCCAGAACACCTGGCTGCACTTTCCAGTGCCCACTCCCGCAGTTATAGACGGCGCGCGGATGCGAATAGACGGCGCGCTGGTCAGCTTCCGTACCCGCGACCACGCTTCGGTGAACGAAATTATCGTCTACGACGGGGACCGGCGCATCGCCGAACACATGGACCAGGACCTGCGCGGCGAGCACCCGGAATATCGGGTGGACGTGCCCGGCAGCCCGGAAATCAACCGGGGCATCAACATCGTTCTCGGCGTTGTTTTCGACAGCGCCGCGCCCGACGTCCGCTCTATGCAGATCGAGGTCATCGGCGTGGGCTTGGAATACAAAGGATAGTTTGGGAAGCATCGCAATTAGCGCAATAAGCCAGGAGAGCTTGAATGACCGCGTACAAGAACTACATCGGCGGACAGTGGGTGGAAACGGTTTCTGGTCGCACCTATCCGGTATACAACCCGGCCCACAAGGACCAGGTGGTGGGTGAATTCCAGACTTCCAACGCCGAAGACGCAACGGCGGCAGTTACGGCGGCCCAGGATGCGCTGTCCGGCTGGGCCAATATGCCGGCCCCGGGCCGGGCGACGGTGATGTTCCGGGCCTTGGAGATTATGGGCCGCCGCGCCGAGGAAATCGCTACCGCCATAACTACCGAAGAAGGAAAGCCCATCGCCGACGCCCGAGGTGAAGTGCGGCGGGCTATGAATATCCTGGAATACGCCGCCGGCGAGGGCCGCCGG
This sequence comes from Dehalococcoidia bacterium, assembly GCA_965199995.1. GTDB lineage: Bacteria > Chloroflexota > Dehalococcoidia > Lucifugimonadales > UBA3495 > VXOI01. The sequence goes on from OZ241328.1 coordinate 2,541,470, forward strand.
ATGTTCGGCTACACCACTCCGTCGGAGTTGCCCAACACCGTGGCATACACCATGAAGCGTCCCCTGGGCGTGGTCGGAATCATCACGCCTTGGAATTTCCCCGTCGCCATTCCGGTGTGGAAGATGGCCCCGGCCCTCATCTGCGGGAACGCACTGGTCTTCAAACCCGCATCATCAACCCCGCTGTGCGCCGTCAAGCTGGCCGAGGTTTTCGAGGAGGCGGGGCTGCCGGCCGGAGTGCTGAACCTGGTCACCGGCCCCGGCGGACAGGTGGGCAACGCGCTGGTGGAAGATACCCGCGTCAACGGCATCTCCTTCACCGGCTCCACCGAAATCGGGACCGACCTCTACGCCAACAGCGCCCGCCGCCTCAAGAAGGTGCAGGCCGAAATGGGCGGCAAGAATGCGGTCATTGTGCTGGGAGACGCCGACATGGACAAGGCCCTGGGCGGCATTGTGCAGGGAGCCTTCGGTTCCACCGGCCAGCGATGCACCGCCACCAGCCGGGTTATTGTGGAAGAATCGGTATATGACGAGTTCATGGAGGGCCTGCTCAGTCGCACGGCCAGCCTGCGGGTTGGCGACGGCATTGACCCGGAAGTGGACGTGTCACCCCTGTGCGGTCCGGGGCAATACGATAAGGTGCTGGAGTACATCGGCGTCGGCACCGAAGAAGGAGCCAACCTGGCCTTCGGCGGTCGCGGCCTGACCGGCGGGGAATACGACGGCGGCTATTACGTGGAGCCAACGGTGTTCACCGAGGTTTCCCCGGATATGCGCATCGCAAAAGAGGAAATCTTCGGCCCGGTGCTGACCGTATTTAAGGCCAGAGACCTTAAGGACGCCATCGAAATCTCCAACGATGTGGAGTTTGGGCTGTCATCGTCGGTCTACACGCGGGACATTTCCCGCGCCTTTGAGTATATCAACACGGTGGAGACGGGCATGGTTCACGTCAACGCGCCGACGCTGGGGGGTGAAGTTCACTTGCCCTTCGGCGGTCTGAAGTCTTCGGGCGTGGGCCAGCGCGAGCAAGGGACGGAGACGTTCGACTTCTTCACCGAGACTATCACGGTCTACATCGACCACGGCGATGCGGCAAGGCAACAGGCCCGGTTTATTTAAGGAGCGGAAGAACGAAGTTAACGGGGAAAAGTCTGATATAGCCGGGGTCATAACCTTGCTCAAAATCTGCAATCAGGTCACAATCCGGCCCTCATTTCTGTAATGGCCTCGCGGGGGGTTGTGTAGCGCATCAGCCTTATTATGTGATGCTTTCGGCAGAACTTGGCGACTTGGGTTTTTAGTTCTTCATCCATAAACAACCCCTGCGGCTTTCGGCAGGTTGTCGGCTCTGGCGCATCGGAACTGCAGGGCTTGGCTGCCGCCTAAAGGGGCTGGCGGTGGTCGAAGCCGCGGTCGGTCTCGTGCCAATACGAAATGCGCTCCTCGCCGCTAATCCAGCAGAGGTAGACCTCTTGGTCGTTGCGCAGGTGGAGAAAATCCACCAGCCCCCGAGGGACGTCGCGGATTATTATCCCCTCGGCGATGATACTCTCTACGATGTCATTGAGTTCCTTGTCCATGTTCTCCAGCTCGGCCTGCATGGAGTTGATTTCTTCGTAGCGGCTGAATGTCCCGTTTAGGCGTTGCAGTTCGCGCTGAATCTCGGTCAGCCGCTCCTTAGTGTCCTCCAGACGTTCCCGGGAGGACCGCAGGCGCTCAAAAGTCCGCTCCAGCCAGGGAATCAGGCGGTTGGCTTCTTCCAAAGTGAACAGGCGTTTCGGCATAAAATCCCTTATTCTCGCTGATAGTTAGTGGGAAGACGGTTCAGCTTTCCGTTTCGATAAACAGACATCCCGTCCGTCGCTCAAATATCGTACAATAGCCTCGTCCGCCGGGGGCTGCGCAGGCCCCATTCTCCGGCGGCGAAAGGATGAGCTATGCCTATCATAGACCATAGCCAAGCCCCGGAAGTGCCGTGGCGGCCCGGCTATCGCAAATGGGACATCACCACCCATGAGCATGGTGTTTCCACTTCCCTCAGCCTCAACACCGCCGAACCCGGCACCGGCGCGCCGTTGCACACCCACGCCATAGACGAGCTCATCGTCATTTTATCCGGCGCGCTGGAAGTTCGCATCAACGGCGAAACGCGGAGAGTAGAAAAAGACCACACGCTGGTCATTCCGCCGGGAGCGGAGCACGGTTTCAGTGTCGTGGGAGAAGAAAACGCCGAGCTGCTAGTCGTCTTTCCGGACATGAACCCTTACGCCGGCCATAATACTACCTATCTCGAAGGCAGTCGTCCCGCCGCTTACGATGAGAGCAAGCAGCCGGCGGCGTCCGGCGGCTAGGGTATCGCTTTGGTTGACGCAACTGCCGGAACGGACGCTCCCTCCTATAGGGATATTCCTGCTGATCCCAACCTGTTTCAGCCCGGCGATCTGGCGTTGTTGCTGGACCGCAAGTCTCGCAGATATATGCTGACGCTGGGGCAGGGAGAGACCTTTCACAGCCACCTCGGGCGGCTGGAGCACGGCCAGGTTATCGGAGGCACCGTTGGCGGGTGGTATCGCACTGACCGGGGGCATACGCTGCTGGCGGTGCGGCCGACGCTGGGCGATTACGTGCGGCAGATGCCGCGCGGCCCGCAGATAATATACCCGAAAGATTTGGGCAACATCATCAGCTTCGCCGATATATTCCCCGGAGCCACGGTTATCGAGGGCGGACTGGGTTCAGGCGCGCTCACCGCCGCCCTGTTGCGCGCCGTTGGCAGAGAAGGAAAGGTTATCACCTACGAAATTGACGAGGCGGTTTTGCCCAAGGCAATGCGGAACATTGACCGCATCGTTCCCGACGCCTCCAACCTGGAAGTGAAGATAGGCAGCATCTACGAAGGCATCGAGGAGCGCGATGTAGACCGCGTGGTGTTGGACGTTCCCGAGCCGTGGCAGGCGGCGGCGGCCGTTGCCGGGGCACTGGTGATGGGCGGCAGGATGCTGAGCTTTGTTCCCACGATATTACAGGTTCACCAGTTGGTGGGCGCGTTGGAAAGGGACGGGCGCTTTCAGCTCATCGAGGCGATGGAAACGCTGTTGCGCCCTTGGCATGTTACCGAGCGCAGCGTGCGCCCGGAACACCGGATGGTGGCGCACAGCGGTTTTCTCACCACCGCTGTCCGTTGCGCGCCCCGTCCCGGCGCGCGTCCGCCTGCGAACGCTCCTCCGGACGAAGAATTACCCGGCGCCCCCTCACCCTAACCCTCTACCGCAACCCTCTACCGCAGGAAGAGAGGATTATGAAGGAACTGCCCGATGAATATGATGGATAGGGAGAACACCCTGGAGTTTTTGGGCCGCCACGTACAGACCGACGTGCTAATGAAGCACTTGCTGACGGTGGAGGCTTCCATGCGGGGCTACGCCCGGAGATTTGGCGAAGACGAAGACCGATGGGGCATCGCTGGCCTGCTCCACGATTTTGACTGGGAGATTTGCCCGACTCCGGAGAGCCACCCCACCTACGGCGCCCAGATTCTCCGCGACGCCGGCTATCCGGAGGACATGATCCGTGCCGTGCTAACCCACGGAGAGCATACCGGCATTCCGCGGGAATCGCTGATGGAGCATACTCTGTTCGCCGTCGATGAGTTGTCGGGCTTCGTGCGGGCCGTGGCCCTGGTGCGTCCGAGCAAGAGCCTGGACGAGGTTACGCCGCGCTCGGTGCGGCGCAAGATGAAGGACAAGGCTTTCGCCAAGGATGTCAACCGCGACGATATCACGAAAGGCGCCGAAGAGCTGGGCGTTGACCTGGATGAACACATCGCCTTCGTGGTAGAGAGCATGAAGCCGGTTTCCGTCCGCATAGGTTTGGCCGAGCCATCCTAATACCCCCGGAAAGCCCCTACTCTTGGAGAGGGGTTAGGGCGTTTCAGGCCAGAGGGCGTCCCAAGACAGCTCAATCTCGATTTCCGCCGACGGATAACGGCCTGCCAGCAGATCCAGATGCACTGCCGCCGGAACCGGGAGCGGCATCTGCGCCGCAATATCCTGCGCCCGTTCCGGCGAAGAAAATCCCCAAAGGGCGGGCTGCCCTACGTTCTTGCCCTGCGCTATAACCCGAAAGTCCCCCAGGCCACCGGGCTTTGCCAGATCGCGCATCCCCATGCGGCTGGCCTGCGCCTGCCGCGGCGAGCCAGTGGGCAGGCGGCGTTCCAGTTGCCCTAGCCCCAGGTTATGGAGGAATGCGGCCTGGCCGGTATAACCCAGAAAGTCCAGCCCGGCCTGCGTTCCCGCCATCGCCAGAGCGGTGAAGTCCACCTGCGCCGAAATATCCTGTCGGCCGATTCGCTCCAGCGGTCTGTCGGTTTGCAGATGACGGTAGAACGTGGTCAGCGTTCCGCGGAAGCGTTCCGCCGGTGAATACAGCTCTTCGGAAGAGCGTCCGTAATCTACCGTAAGCGCAAAGCCGCGCTCCATTGCCAGAGCCACTTCCCTAGCCCAGGATTCTAAGGCCGGATTAACCTCGGCTGTCTGCCCTTCGGCCAGCTCCACGCCCAGAACAGCCAGGCGCCGGGCCAGGAGAGGGGTGGACGGTTCTCCGGTCTGCAAGACAAGCTCGCCGCCCTCCAGGGCCACATACACTTCCCGCAGCCGTCCTTGCTCTACCGTCACCTGATGCACCGGCATGGCGTCCAGCAGTTCGTTAGACAGCAGGCAGCCCTCCACTTTGCGCAAAGGAATTCCGCCGGATGCCAGCCGACTGACGCCGGGCAGTCCGCGCTCGTTCCCTGGCAGGGCGCGGCGGTCGAGGCATACGTAGCGCAGGCTATGGCGAAAAGCGCCGGGCAGCCCGGCAGCGGCGGCCCCGATGTCGCGGCAGAGCAGCCCGTTGCCAGCGCCAGCCTCAACGACGGTGAAGGGGGCCGGCCGGTCGAGCAGTTCCCACATCTGGAACAATTGCACCGCCAATAGCGCCCCAAATGCCGGATGCACCGACGGACTGGTGTAAAAGTCGCCCTCTCTGCCGACTCGCTCGCCTGCGGTGTAGTACCCGCCGGCAGGGTGATACAAAGCGATCTCCATAAACTCAGCGAAGGGGATGGGGCCGCGGGCAGCGATGCGGCGGCGTATTTCAGTTTCTGCGGTCATAGCAGGGCCGGCCCCTTAAAGGGTAAAGAGAGGTATTGCGGTTGAGCTTGTGCTGGGAAGAAGGCTGGCCGTGATTCTTCGATCCTTCAACAGGAACCTATCTGGAAAATTGGCGGCAGTGGCTTTGGCGGCCCGGGCGGAAGCTTCGGCCCGGGCCGAGACCGCCGAAACCGAGTTGCGGCGGATACGGGAACAGCTAGGTGAAACGTAGCTATGCAGTAAAACCGGGCGGGCGTTGGCTCCGGCAAAGAGTAAGGGGGCTATCATTGCCCCCTTTGCTTTTGGCCTATATTCCCCGCATGCGGAGAAGACTACCCCCGCTGCTCTATGGGCACGTACTCCAAGTCCATTTCGCCGGTATACTCCAGCAGGGGGCGGATTAGAATGTTGTCCTGGTACTGCTCCACGCACTGGAGGGTCCAGCCGGGGATGCGGCCTAAGGCGAAAATGGAGATGAACAGGTCGTCGGGGATATCCAGCAAGTAATAGATGGCACCAGCGAAGAAATCCACATTGACGCAGATGCCCCGGTCGCGATAGGGCAACATGGTCTTCTGTTCGAGGTGAGAAAGAATCTGGAACCAGCGCGGCTCGCCTTTCTTCTCGCCGAGGGCCTGGGCCCGTTCGCGCAGATGCCGAGCGCGAGGGTCTTCGGCGCGATACACCCGGTGGCCGAAGCCCATGATGCGGCCGCCGGCTTCCAAGTGATTGCGTGCGTATTCCTCGGCATTCTCGGGGTTGCCGATTTCCAGCGACATCTTCATCACTTCTTCGGCGGCGCCGCCGTGGGCCGGGCCCTTCAGAGTGCCGACGCCGGTACACACGGCTGAGTGAAGGTCAGATATGGTGGAGGCAGTGACCCGGGCCGCGAAGGCCGATGCGTTGGCCCCGTGCTCCGCGTGAAGGATGAAGTCCACATCCAGAAGGCCGGTGGTTTCTTCGTCGGGAACCTCGCCGAACATCATGTAGAGGAAGTTGCCCGCGTGGTTAAGTTCAGGGTTGGGGGCGAGCGGCTCCAGACCCTGCCGCAGACGGTGGTGGGCCGCCACTATGGTCGGCCCCTGCGCCGTGAGGCGGATGCCTTTGCGGATGGTGGCTTCGATGGAGTTATCCGCCACTTCTTCCACGTCGTAACCGGCCAGCGCCGATATGCCGGTGCGCAGGGCGTCCATGGGGTGCGCGTCCTTCATCACTTCCAGCACCGTGATGATGCCGTCGGGGATGCGGCGGCTGGCGCGCAACTCGGCGTCGAAGTCTGCCAGTTGCTGCTGGGTAGGCAGGCTGCCGTATAGCAACAGGTAAATAACTTCCTCGAAGGTGGACTCTTCGGCCAAGTCATGAATGTTGTAGCCGCGGTATAGCAGCTTGCCTACCTGACCGTCTATGAAACTGGACTCAGTGGTGTCAAGATAGACATCCTTGAGCCCCTTCACTATCTCGGGCATGACCTATTCTCCTTGCCGGCTTGCGCCGATTCCCCAGAAATACGGCGCGCATCGGCCGCCGGTAACCGAGGCGAGGATGGACTAAAAGCGGCACTAAACCGCCCATTGGGCGAGCCCGTTAGACAAGCGCAAGGCAAGCTTAGGACGGCTACGGAATGCCGGGATTCTAGCATTCGTATTTGTCGAATGTCAACTTGAACGCTGTCCTGCGCGGCGCGGCAGGCAGCGGGTTTCCCCGACTCTGTTGCCGCCTTCGCGGTAATGCCTTCGCGGTAATATTGGAAGGGGATGAATCAAAACGCGATTGCCCGGCACTTCCCTGCCGCTCCACCAGCCGGGCGGCTTGCGGCAGGCCCGGAGCCCCCTGCGTCGCGCCGTTGCGCAAGCGGCGGGATACGCGATGTCTTGCAGGTATCTGATACTCTATGGCGGGAGGAGTCAGGCGCGGAATCGTCCCTGCTCCGCCCCTAGGAATCAGCGGTGATTTCCGGTGTGTTCTTCGCCGATGAGTCATTAGATATATGGGCCGGCTGCCCGAGATTAGCCTGGGACAACCTAAGCCCTAGGAGTAAATTCCAGAGTGAGCAACAAGACATTAACAACCATTCTTTCAACCGTGGGGTGGGGGGCTAGCCGCGCCGCCGAGGCAGAAATTGCGGACGCCGCCGACCCTATATTGCCCACCCCCTTCCGCATCGGAGAGACCGCCGCGGCCAGCTTGGCCGCCGTTGGTCTAGCGGTCTCAGACCTCTGGGATCTGCGCACCGGGCGCAAGCAGGAAGTCAAGATAGACGGCAGGCAGGCCACCGCATCGCTGCGCAGCGGCAAGTACCTGGAGATGGACGGAACTCCCGTGGCCGCCGAGCGCACTCCGGTGATGGGAGTATATCCGGCCAGGAACGGACGCTGGAGCTACCTGCACTGCAACTTTCCCAACCACCGCGATGCGGCCCTAAGCGTCCTAGGCGTCGAAGAGGACCGGGAGGCGGTGCGCCGGGCTGTAGCCCAGTGGGACGCCTTGGAGCTGGAAGAAGCCATCATATCCGCCAAGGGCGCCGGCGGAATGGTGCGCTCTATACCAGAGTGGGCCCAGCACCCGCAATCTGCCGCCATCGCCTCCCTGCCCCTGCTGGAAATCGAGAAGATTGGCGACAGCCCGCCGGAGCCGCTGCCGGAAGGTTCGAGGCCGCTGTCGGGTATAAGGGTTCTGGACCTCACCCGCGTGCTGGCGGGACCAAGCTGCGCCCGAACCTTGGCCGAACATGGGGCCGACGTAATGAAAGTCAGCGGGCCGCACCTGCCCTTCAGTCCATCGCAAGAACTGGATACCGGACACGGCAAGCTCTCCACGCATCTCGACCTGCGGCAGGACGAGGACGGGGAAATTCTACGGCAGCTTGCCCGCGAGGGAGACGTGTTCTCTCAGGGCTACCGCCCCGGGACGCTGGCGCAGCGGGGCCTGTCGCCCGCAGACTTGGCTAAGCTGAGGCCGGGCATTGTGTATGTCTCCCTGTCCGCCTTTGGCCGTGGGGGGCCGTGGGCCGAGCGGCGGGGGTTCGACACGGTAGTGCAGACGGTGAGCGGCATCACCCACCGGCAGGGCGAGATGTTCCCCGGCGCTGAGCCGGGACCGCAATTTTACCCGGTGTCGGCCATAGACTACCTGACCGGCTACCTCATGGCCTTCGGCGCCATGGTGGCCCTAGCGCGGCGGGTGCGAGAAGGGGGCAGTTGGCTGGTGCGGGCGTCGCTAGCCCAGACCGGACGCTGGCTGGTGGACAGAGGCCAGACGCCGGAAGCCGAACTGCGCGCCGTGCCAGAGGAATTTACGCCGGAAGAAATCGCTCGCTGGTCAACGATAACCGATGTTTCCGGCGGACGACTGCGGCACCTAGCCCCGGTGGTGCAGCTCTCCGAAACCAAGCCCTTCTGGGCCAGGCCCACAGTACCCTTGGGCTACCACAATCCGGTTTGGCCGGAGCGGTCAGTGTAGTCCTCTCTCCGAGGAATCTGTGCCGCCCCGGTATGGGACAATAGCCCTCCGCATGAACACTGCCCGCCTTTCCCCCGAAAGAACGTCACCCTCGGGAAAACGGGGGCGGGAACTCGCCCAGCGCTCTTGCGGGCGCGGCGGCACGGTATTCAGGCCCATCCTTGCTCCCCCCTTTGGAAGGCTGAGGGCGGACAAGCCCTGGCTAGCTTTGCCCGAAGCCCAGTCTTCTCCCGGCGTGGGGGAAGGCCGGGCTTCGGAGCAGGCCGGTTATCGCTAGCCCCCCAAGTGGACGGTGGCGACTATCCGGGGAACATCGCCTACCACGCGGGTGGTGTGGCCGCGTCCGGTCAGGTCTTCGGCCAAATTGACGTCCCCCGGGCCAAGCCGGTGGATGGTGCCGTCGCCCAGGCCAATCTCGGCCTCGCCGGAGAGGGTGATGATGTACTGTCTGCGGGGAGCGACGTGCCAGTCGCTGAAGAACCCCGGCGGCATTGCCCGGAAAACGATTCCCTGGGCGTTGTGCAGCTCCGTCCAGTCGGGATGCGAACCCGGGTCTATCTCTTCAATGTGCGATTCCCCGTCGTCGCCGGAATACAGCCTTATGGACGCCATAATCCCTCCTGCTTTTTTGGAATAACAAGGGAATTTTAACTTAAACGGGCCGCTGGAGTAGCGCCCAGGGCGGCATTATAGCCTGGCCGCCCTGGGCGCTCTTTCGGACGGCACAACATAATTGACGCTCCCGTTTCCACAGTTACAATTGCTGAAGGAACCCAAACCTGGGTTATGCTAAACCCGGGATATACTTAAGAAACCCGGGATATACTTAAGAAACCCGGGGTATACTTAAGGAGGAAAGACAATGCCGCATTTTACCAGGGGCGACGTCACCATCAGATATGAGGAGGTTGGGGCTGGCTTCCCGCTGCTGGCTACTCCCGGCGGGGGGTTGAATTCCAAAGTTGAGAATTGGCCCAACCAGGTATTCGACTCGATGGAAGTGTTTAAGGACGATTTCCGGGTCATTACGATGGATCAGCGCAACGCCATCGGGGGCGAATCCACCGGCCCGGTGCAGGTAAATGACCCGTGGGGAGCCTTCGCCGACGATCAACTGGGGTTGATGGATCACTTGGGGATCCAAGAGTTCCTGTTCATAGGCTACTGCATCGGTGGGCCCTTCGCGATGAAGCTCATCGAGCGGGCTCCCGAGCGCGTGCTGGCTGCCGTGCTGTGCCAGCCCGTGGGCCATGCCTCGAAAACGCCGGACGCCATGTATGACATGGGCCGGGATTCCTGGGGTCCCGATTTGATAGCTCAGCGGCCCGGCCTGACGATGGAGACCATCGAACAGTATCTGCACAACTTGTACCGCATCCAGCCGGACTTCGTGTACAGCGTTTCACGAGACTTCGCCCGCTCTTGCCAGACGCCGTTGCTGGTGATGCCCGACGACACGCCGGCCCACTCATACGAAGCGGCCATGGCCATGGCGGAACTGGCGCCCATGGCCGAGGTCACCGTCTACCCCTGGAAGGAACAGGAAGACATAAAGGCCAACACCATTAAGCAGGTGCGCGAGTTTCTAAAGGCCCATCAGATAGTCGAGGCCGCGCGCTAACGGACATCCCCGCGTCGGTCGGCTACCGGAACACGAAGACTTTTCGGTGGGATACACCTCCGACATCCCCCCGTGTGGGTCGGCCGCCGTCCTTCCCGCATCTACGCGGGTAGATTACCGTCATTCCCGCGCGGGTCGGCCGTCGTATATCCGCGAATTTACGCCGTATGTCGTAGGGTCATTCCCGCGCGGGTCGGCCGTCGCATCTCGGTATTCACCAAGCCTGGCAAGAGACCCGTCATCCCCGCGTCGGTCGGCCGCCGTCCTTCCCGCGCAAGCGGGAATCTACGGGCCCTACTTTGAAAATCGTATCTGCGGAAACCTATGGATTCCCGCTTGCGCGGGAAGGACGGCGTCAAGTTCGGATTTGACGGGCTAGTGCAATCATCTAAAGGGTTACATTTAGGTTAAGGGTTACATTTAGGTTAAATTTCGGCGCAGCGGTGGCAGGAAACTTGACAGCCCTTCGGCTTGCGGCTTAACTTTCCCTGTAATAAATATGGGCGCAAGGAACGCTGGCCGAGGGAAATTCCGCGCCGACCTTCGCGTTTTATCAGCTATCTGCATCTCCGGAGGCTGCTGTGACCACGGAACAAGTCCTTGCCTCAGACCTTCGGCGAAGGAGCACAAGCCCTCTGCTGGAGGTTCAGGACCTCCAGACCCACTTCTTCACCCGTCGCGGGGTAATCAGGGCGGTAAACGGCGTCAGCCTCAACGTAATGCCGGGAGAGACTCTCGGATTGGTGGGCGAGTCCGGCTCCGGAAAGACCATTACCTGCCTGTCGCTGCTACGGTTACTGCCGCGGGGCGCCCGTATCGTGGGCGGACGGGTGCTGTTCCAAGGCCAGAATACCCTGGATTTGTCTGAGAAGGAGATGGAGCGGCTGCGGGGCGTCCGTATGGGGATGATTCTCCAGAACTCCATGGCCGCCCTTGACCCGGTGTTCTCCATTGGCACGCAGATTGCCGAACCGCTGGCGGTGCATTCCGGGCTTAGCTGGAGGGCCGCCATGGAACGCAGCATCGACCTGTTGCGGATGGTGAAGATTACTGCGCCCCACTTGCGAGTCCGCAACTATCCCCACGAAATGAGCGGCGGTATGCGCCAGCGGGCCTCCAGCGCCGCCTCCATCGGCCCTTACCCCGACCTGCTAATCGCCGACGAACCGACCACGGCCCTGGACGTCACTACCCAGCGGCAATACCTGGAGCTGCTCAAGGAGCTCCAGCAGCAGACCGGGATGGCGCTTATCTTCATCACCCACGACATCAGCATAGTGGGCAATCTGTGCGATAACCTAGCGGTGTTCTACGGCGGGCTGGTGGTGGAGTACGGGCCTAAAGACCAAGTGCTGAACCACCCCACTCATCCCTATACCGAGGCTCTGCTGGAGGCTCTGCCGGTGCTGGGCGAGAAGCGGGAGCGCCTCCGCACTATCCAGGGCGATCCCCCTAACGCCGGCAACTTGCCCCGGGGCTGTCCTTTCCATCCCCGTTGCGACAAGGTGATAGACCGGTGCAGCGAAGGCGACCCGCCGCCCATATTCAACGCCGGCCATCAGCAAAGGACGCGGTGCTGGCTGGTGGAGTGACGCCTTGGAGTTCAATCAATCTGGTTGTTCTGCGCTTAGGATGAGCCGGCAAACACCTTCGCTGCGGGCAAAGGCTCCCGTCCGGCTCCTGATGTAAGCTGAACCCAGTCCATAACAGCAGCTAGGAACCTTCCGAACGGACGAGGCAGGCCGAGGTTCTGTTTCATAGCCTTCCAATCTGGGGATACTAGATAAGGTGCCGCAATGAGCAGCGAAAGCACAACACCGACGGTCCAACAGATCGTGACCGCATTACAGCAAGACCCGGAGTTCGCTCGGGAGGTTTGGAGCGGACTGTCCGAGCAAGGCCACTTGGCCGCAGTCCTTGGGGAGAACCCCGAGTTGCTCGCCGAGGCGCGCCAGATAATTCTTACCGACGAAGTGTTGCAGACCCCCGGCAGAGTTGGCCAGATTGAAACTGTCCTCGAATTCCTGCGGGACCTGATAGTAAGAGGCATAAGCGCCCAGCACGAATTTAATGAATATCAGCAACACATCAGCAGCTCGCTAGAGAACAAGGTAGGTGTTTTACAGAGAGACATAACCAGCATTCGAGCCAGACAAGCCCATATCAATGTCAACGACAACGCCCCCCGAATTGCCAGTCAGTTGGGCTACCTGTGGGTCACCAACATATCTGCGGAGAAACGGGCCGATATGGTGCGGGATGTCTCTAATGTGCCTTACGAAGATCGCGCGAAATTCGTAAACGCCGACCTCTTGGTCGAGGCGATGGACAAAGACGGCAGTTGCGTATACCTGGCAGTGGAAACGGCTTTCACCGCCGTCCAGGAAGACATCAGCAAGGCCAAGAGCAACGCGGCGGTTGTCGCCGCCATTACCGAGCAGCAGGCCCATCCCGTCATCGTCAGCGTCCGGCTGGAAGACATGGCGGCCAGCGACATCCAGCGGGGCGAGGCCCAGTACATCGAATTGGTCTCGGACTTCATGGACACCAGGTAAATGGACACCAGGTAACGGGGAAACCGCCGGTGCGCCTGCTGCCCGCGGATAACCGTCCCCGCGCCGGCCAGCCCCGGCAATATGAAACGGAAGCGGCGCAGGACGCCGGAGGGAATATGCAGTCTAATGCCCCAGCAGGCGAAGTGATCATCGAGTCCCGCAGTGCCATCAAGCATTTCGTAATTAAGACTGGGATGCTGAACCGCCGCGCCGCCGGGATAGTTCGGGCCGTAGACGACATTTCCTTCACCATCCACGAAGGAGAGACCTTCGCCTTGGTAGGAGAATCGGGTTGCGGCAAAAGCACCATGGCCAACCTTATTCTGAAGCTGCTCGATCCCAGTTCCGGCGAAATTCTGTACCGGGGCGCCTCCCTCGCGGAAATGTCGGCCCAGGAGACGAGAAATTACCGGCGGAACGTTCAGGCGGTGCTGCAAGACCCTTATGGAGCGCTTAATCCCCGGATGCGGGTGGGCCACATCATCGGCGAGCCGCTGGAGGTGCATAGCGTAGGCCGGAACGACCGAGAGCAGCGGGTAACCGAAGCGCTGCGGTCCGTGGGTCTCCCAGCTTGGGTTCAGTCCCAGTTTCCCCACGAATTCAGTGGCGGGCAGCGTCAGCGTATCGGCGTAGCCCGGGCCTTGACGCTCAACCCCGACTTGATTGTGCTGGATGAACCGGTGTCATCGCTGGACGTATCCATCCGGTCGCAGGTGCTGAACCTGTTGAAGGACATCCAGGACGAGCGGAGAATTTCCTACATCCTCATCTCCCACGACCTGGCGTCAGTGGAGCACATGAGCCACACCATCGGCGTGATGTACCTTGGGAAGCTGGTGGAGCTGGGTGACGCTGAGTTGACCTGCTCGCAGCCGCAGCATCCCTATACGGCGTCGCTAGTAGCCGCCGCTACCCCACCCGGAATTACTCCGGGCTGGCCCATCCCCATCGTGGGCGAAGTGCCTAGTGCGCTGGAAACCCCCAGCGGATGCTCTTTCCACCCCCGCTGCCCCTACGCCATGCCGGTATGCAGCCAGGAAACGCCCAGCCTGACCGCTACGGAGGACGGCCGGATGGTGTCCTGCCACCTCTATCCGGACGAAATCAAGAAGATCGACAAACAGGCCCCGGTCGCGGTGGCCCCGCCCGTCGGCTCCAGGCCGGCGGCGTAGCGACTTTTACGAAACCAGAAAGCTCCCCACCCAGAAAACCGCCGCTACTGCGAACTCGCCCGTCATACCCGAGAGAGGGGGAAAAGCCGCACCCGCCATCATACACGCACCCGCCGTAGGCATTCTGGCACTCACCCGTCCTTTCAGCCACCTACCCGTCATTCCCGCACCTACCCGTCATTCCCGCACCTACCCGTCATTCCCGCACCTACCCGTCATTCCCGCGAAAGCGGGAATCCAAGGCCATAGCGGAGAAGGGCTCCGACATGAAACACCCTACCCATCATTCCCGTTTTCTCGGGCACGACGGTGGAAGTCTTTCCGTTTTCTCGGGCACGGCGAGGTTCCCAATTTCGCGGGAATGACAAGACTCCTGGCTGGGTTCCTTTACTCTTAGAACGCGGGTAAATTTAGGCGCGGGTGAATTTCCGCCATTTTAGGAGGTTAGTATGATTCTTTCCGGCAAGTCCGCCATCGTTACCGGCTCCGCATCGGGAATTGGGCGAGAAGTAGCGCTGAAACTGGCCGCCGAAGGCGCGTCCGTAACCGTCGCCGACCGCAACATTGAGGGAGCAACGGCGGTGGCAAGACACATCGCGGATGCGGGCGGTACGGCCAGTGCGGCGCAGGTGGATGTTACCGATAGCGGACTGGTGGATGCCGCCATATCGTCCGCGGTGGCAGCATACGGCTCGCTGGACATTCTGGTAAACGTGGCCGGGTTCGGCTTTAACAGCCCCATCGTTGATATGCAGGAAGAGGACTGGGACTTGGTGCTGGGGGTGAACCTGAAGGGGCAGTTCCTTTGCTGCCGGGCCGCGGCCCGCCGGATGATTGAGCAAGGCAGCGGCGGGCGCATCGTTAACATCGCCTCTACCGCCGCCAACAATGCCCGCTACGCCGGCGGCGCATACTGTGCGGCCAAGGCCGGAGTAGTACAGCTTACCAAGGTGCTGGCGCTGGAGCTGGGGGAATACGGCATAACCGTCAACGCAGTGGGGCCGGGATTCACCGAGACTCCGGCTACCGTAGAATCATCGGAAGAGTACCGCAGCAACTTCCTGGCTCAAGTACCGGCGGGCCGGGCCGGGCGCCCCTCGGACATCGCCAACGCGGTGCTATTCCTGGCGTCCCCGACGGCGGAATACGTAAACGGTCAGGCCATTTACGTTGACGGCGGGTATTCGGCGGGCAAGCTCACTGTCCGGGGCTGAACGGAACCCAAACCGAATTCCGGTAGTTCCCGCAGTCCGGTCAAGACGAGGCTGGACGCTTGCCATTGACCCTTCTGCCGCTATGTAATGTAACCACGATATTACAGATTCGTAACATCTTTGTTAATGCGCAACGAAATAGCTTTATGCTGTTGACAGAGGTATAGCTGCGTTGTAGCTTTACCGGGGTATCAAATAGGGAGGATCGAAAAGTGAAACGTCTGCTGGCGTATAAGCTATCTTTACCCCTTTTACTGGCTGTGTTGATGGCTGGTGTGCTGGCTGCCTGTGGAAGCGCGGAAGAACCGACGGAGGCGCCAGCGGCTCCCACGTCTGCCGCAGCAACTGCGTCAGCAGCCGCGCCCACGGCCGCAGCAGCGCCGACCTCAGCCCCCGCTCCGACGGATGTCCCGGCGGCTACCCAAGCGCCGTCATCCGCAGGAACGACGCCGGCCGCGCCCAGGCCGACGGCCAGAGTCATTCCCACCGTGGCCCCCACCGAGGCGGTGGCGGAAACCAGTAAGACCTGGCCCAGCGCCTACCCCAAGGCCGGTGAAAACGGCATCCCCGCTGACGTGGGCAAATTCACCGTAGCTATGGATAGTTGGGGTAGCAGCGACCTTAACCCGTGGGGGCTGACCAGCGTCAGCTTCCTGCACGACTACTACAACCTGCGCCTCATGATGCAAGACCCCAACGGCGTCCTTGCGCCAGCGTGGGCCTTATCCTTCGAGCAGACCCTCGACGGTCTGACGTTCCAGCTCAACCCCAACGCCCGCTTCCAGGACGGGTCGCCTGCCGATGCCGAAGCCGTCAAGAATAACCTGCTGGGCTTCCGTGGTGACTTCGTGGAGCAGGCCGGTTACGACGCGCCGCTGTGGAACAGCGCCAAGGCTCAGGAACTGGTGTCGGATGTGGAGGTAATCAGCCCCACCGAGGTATTCGTTAAGACCGATGGCGGCAAGCCGACCTGGATGTGGAACCTGGGCGGCAACGGCTACCATCTCTATTGGTATGGAAACTCCAACCGGCTGCTGGAAGGCCCCGACGCTTATCTGGAAGACGCCGCGGGCGGCGGGCCGTTCTCCATCGCCGATTGGGAACCTAACAACCGCATCTTGTTCAATCGCTGGGATGACTTCTGGGCCGACTACGAACACTGGCACAAGCCGCAGTTCTCGGAGATGGAGTTTCTGACCGTTTCCGACCCGGCCGCCCGGTTCGCTCTACTGGCCAGCGAGCAGGTGGATGCGGTGTACAACCTCCCCTGGGCTCTCGCGAAAGACTTGGACAAGTCGGAAGACTTAGGCGTGCGGGGCGTTAATCCCGGACGCGGCAACACCTGGACCCAGACATATCAGGCCAACGGTATGTTGAGCATGACCTTCGGTTGCCCCATCCACCTGCGCGAGGCGGCCAAACCCACCGGGCGTGTGGATGAGGGCGGCGTGAACATACCGGAGTGGACAACCCCAGATGTCTGCGTAGACCACCCGACGCTGGACGAACGGGTACGGCGCGCCCTGAACTTGGCCATAGACAAGGCCGCCATTTCCGCCGGCCCGCATTTCGGGTTCTCCAAGCCCATCGGCTCCATCTTCCACGCCGGTTCCTTCGGCTCGCGGCTGGATGAACGGGTCTACAACGTCTCGGAATATAATCCCGATGAGGCCAAGCGGCTGCTGGCGGAGGCCGGCTATGCCGACGGCTTTGATATGAGCGGACACTTCGGCCAGTTCGCCGGGCGCCCCGGCATCCCCGAGATGGCCGACGCCATTTCCAGCTACTGGAAGGAACTCGGCATCAACATGACTTGGCAGGAGCATGATCCGACGGACTATGTGCGCGGCTTCCGGGCCGGTATCTTCGCCCAGGTTCCGGTGAACCTCCAAACCTGGGGCCGTCAGGACCATTCCGGAGTGCAGATAAGCTGGTATCACGCTACCAGCGGCTACGTGGGCATCTACAACGAGCGCATTGAAGAACTCTACTGGGACGCCACCGGAGCGGAGACTCCCGAGGAAATGATTCCATTCCTCCACGATCTGGAGGACGAAGTCCTGGCGACAGAGGAAACCTTCCCGCTGTACGGCATGACCCTGGTCAATGCCTACACCGACCGGGTTCTCGCCCACCCCACGGTGGAGTTCACTCCGCACTTCAAGCACTATGACCTGGTGGTTCTGAGGGACTAACGGCTGAAACCGGCAATTCCTGCGGGGAAAGGGGCATAGCAACCCTCTCCCCGCAAGGAAAGGAACGCAAGGGAGACGCACTTGGGCAGTTACATTATCAGGCGCGTGTTTGCGGGAGTCATTACGATGATTCTCATCACGCTGGCCGTGTTCATCTTGTTGCGCATTGGCGGAGGAAATCCGGTGGAGTATATGCTGCCGCCGGAGGCCACCCAAGCCGATATAGAAAAGCTTACCGCCGCCTACGGCTTCGACAAGAGCATCTGGGTGCAGTTGGGCATCTACTACCAGAATCTGTTTCAGGGCGACCTAGGAGACGCCCTGCAATGGGACCATCAGCCGGTGGTAGAGGTGGTGCTGGACCGTATGCCCGCCACCTTGCAGCTAACCGCCGTGGCCATGGCCTTTGCCGTAATCTTGGGAGTAATCATCGGCGCGGTCTCGGCGGCCCGGCCCGACTCGATTTTTGACCGGGTAGGCAAGGTAGTAGCGATAACCGGCCAGTCCATGCCGGTATTCTGGGTCGGACTGCTACTGATAGTGCTGTTCTCGGTGAAGCTGGGCTGGCTGCAAAGCGCCGGGGGATTCGACCGGATAGGGCCTAAAGCCATTATTATGCCGGCCGCGTCCCTGGCCTTCTTCCTGATAGCCTCCCACATGAGAATTGTCCGCTCCACCATGCTGGAAGTGCTGGAGTCGGACTACATTAAGATGATACGGGCCAAGGGCCTGCCCACCCGTCTAGTCATATGGAAACACGCTTTCAAGAACGCTTCCATACCGGTATTCACCCTGTTTTTCGTCAACTTCGCTGCCCTGGTCGGCGGCGCGGTGGTTACGGAGACCATCTTCAGTTGGCCGGGCGTGGGCCATCTCCTGGTCAGCGCCCTCATCGCGCGAGACTATCCGGTGACGCAGGGCGTAATTTTCTTTGTCGCGGCCATTATAGTATTCGTCAACATCTTCGTGGATGTGATGTATGCTTGGCTGGACCCGCGCATCCGGCTGGCCTAGCAGCTCTATCAGATATCTAAAAGTGGATTCCCCCGTTATGGCGGGAATGACGGCAATGCAAGCGAGAGACACCACAGCCGCAATTTCCCAACCTGCGCCGTCTGTGACGGACAGGATTATTCGTGGATTTCGCGCCACCGGAAACGCGCTTAGAGGATCCCCCAAGCTCTCGCTGTTCTTTCTCAGCGTCTGCATCATACTAGCCGTACTGCCGGTTAGCTGGATAACTCCGCACGACTCCATCGAAATCAGCCCGGCCGAATTGTTGCAGGCCCCGGCTTTTTCCGAGCATCTCCTTGGGACGGACAATCAGGGCCGGGACGTCCTCAGCCGGTTAATCCACGGCGGGCAAAGTTCGGTAAGAGTCGCCGTGGCCGCCGTTCTTCTCGCGGCCATCCTAGGCACCCTGATAGCCCTCATCGCCGGCGTGGTCCGGGGATGGGTTGACCGGCTGCTGATGCAGATTACCGATGCCTTTCTGTCTTTGCCCTACCTGATGGTGGCGCTGACGGTGGTTACGCTCTTGGGGCCCAGCATAGTCAACCTGATAATTGTAATCGGGTTCTTACGCTGGATGGGCTTCGCCAGGGTATTGAGGGGCGAGGTGTTGCGGCTGATGGAGATGGACTTCGTGCGGCTGGCCAATGTGGCCGGCTCCAGCCGCCCTAGGATAATGCTGCGGCACGTCTTCCCCAACATCATCAACACCCTGCTAGTGCTGGCCACGCTGGAGGTAGGGCTGGCCGTTATTCTCGAGGCATCGCTAAGCTTCCTCGGCCTGGGCGTGCAACGGCCCATACCGTCGTGGGGCAATATGCTGCGGGATGCCCAGCAGTTTCTGTTCTTCCCTGGCGCCTGGTGGTTCCCGCTAATACCGGGCATAGCCATCACCTTCCTGGTGATGTCCTGCAACCTAACCGGCGACTGGCTACGTGACCGCACCGACCCGACGCGGCGGCAGTTGTAAAATAACAGCCGCTTTCACGGCAGGAATGACGGGCGACCGAGAGCAGCCTTGCCGGGTATGACGGGCAAACCTACTGAGTGAGGAACCGCACTATATGGGGGTTGACCTCCTCCGGGCTTTCCTGATGCATGAAATGTCCGGTGCCGGGGATGATGACCTTCTCCAGACCGCCGGTGAAATAAGAATCCATGTGTTCGCTCTCGAAGGATTCCAGCCGCATGGGACGGTCGCGGGTGCCGTGCAGCGCTAGGGTAGGTACGGTGACCGGGCCGGCGTTGATTCGCTCCTCGTCTCGCAACAGCTCCGGGTCTTGCGGTGCCGGGCCGAACCGGGCCCGGTAGTATCCTAGGGCGGCTTCGACCACTCCCGGTTTGCGGAATGTGTCGCGGATGCTCTCCAGGGCATAGCCAGGTATGTCCCACTCCGGCGAGGCGTCGCGCCACCACTGTTCCACATAGGCATAGTCATTGTGGGCCACCGCCCTTTCCGCGAAGGGCATCTGGAAGAAATAGAAGTGCCAGGTTCCCCGGAGATACCAATAATCCATGGCCAATTCTTCATCAGCGCGCCCCGAGGCGATGATGACCAACTTCAGCACCTTCTCCGGCGCGAGGACGGAGGCGCCGATGACTGCCCCCGCGCCCCAGTCGTTGCCGATTAAATAGGCGGCCTGCCCGCCGCCGAGAGCGTCCACCAGCGCGACGGCGTCGCGAGCCATCGTAACCGACCGGTAGTTCCCGTCCTGCGGGGCCTCAGTGGGAGCGTAGCCGCGCATGAAGGGCGCGACGGCGCGAAAACCGGCCTCGGCCAGGTCGGGCAACATATGCCGGAAAGACCAAGCGTGGTCCGGAAAGCCGTGCAGGCAGAGCGCCAGCGGCCCTTCACCCAACTCCAGATAGTGGAAATTCAGGCCGTTGGCCTGTACCGAGCCGGTCTTGAAATCAGTCATTGCGCCTCCCGCGCCGCTAGGAACGATTGCCACCGATGGTAGGCGGCGGCCCGGTTAGTGTCAATGATTTGGGATGCCGAGAAAATTCCGCTACTTGGATTAGGTCACTAGCATAGCAGGAATCCTCCATAGGTTCAGCGAAAGGCGCCGATAAGAGCGCGCGCGGCTCTTTCTGGGCGGTGGACAAGAGCAGAACATCCCTCGGGCCCAGGACTTGACCGCCGGCTATGCCTGGGGGGAGCGTGATTGCGTGATGGAGTACAAAGGATATGATTCCCAACAGTTCCGCCAGTCCATTCGAGATTGGGGGGACCCCGGTCCTTCCGAACCGCTCCCTATGGAAAGAGCCTGGCGAATATGAGCGGCCTTTGTACCGGGAGCGGCATCCGATGGAAGGCCTCATCAATAAGTTGAAGCGGTTTCCCCGGGTCTTTTCTCAGGTTTCCCCGGGTCTTTTCTCAGTATGAGAAACGGAGCAACGGATACCTGACCTTCTTCCCTTTCGCAAGCTCCCTTAATCCGGCTGCGGTGAAATGTCAATAGAACCTGATATCGTTGGGGGAAATTCAAGCGAATTTCGCCTTCTGGTCTCCAGTTTCTGCAGGAGTAACGAGGCTGAAATTTCATATGCGATTGCCCGGCAAATTCAACGGCTAATTCTGCGCCGGACGGCAAGCCGTGATAAAATACCCGCCGAATATAAATCGCAGGCGGAGGCGCCGGTTGACTACAGGCATTGACGACCCGTATCTGAAATACGCCCTCTTCTGCCGCAGCACCTCAGAGGGGGAAGACGGCCAATTAAGCCTGAACGATGTAGTGGATTTGGTGGATTTGCCAGAGCCGGTTCCGGGAGGCGAGGCTGGGCCCGTGCTGGCGGAAGTGGACGTTAATCTGGCTTTCTGTATTGGCGGGGCTTTGCCTGGGGAACACCGGCTCTTTGTGGCGCTAAAAACCCCCGGCGTCCCGCTGGAAACTCCCCCGGCGCAGAGGGTGCAGTGGGATGAGGGTATCCTGTTCCAGCGGTGGATAAAAACCTTCCGCATCCCGGTTCAGGCTCCGGGGCAACACTCCGCCGCCATCCTGTTCGACGGCATACCGTTGGGCGAGGCCAGCTTCCTGGTACGCTTCAAGCCCGAGTAGAACGGCGGCGACGGCGCGTTTAGCCGGAACCTGCGGGCACTTGGTGTATAATAGCCCAAGAGGATACGCTCATAACGCGCAGCGCGGCGGCGTTTCCCTGAGCCGCCAAGACGGAGAAGAGAGGACACGCCCATTATACGTAGCGTGGCGGATTTGCTCCAGTCTGTCGTCGTGGCTCTGCCCGGAGGTCCATGATGCCCAGAAAGACCAACCCCTTCCGAATCGGCTATGCCCGTCCGTCCTTCATCGAAGGCATGGCCCGGATTTTCGATTTCGGCGGCACGCTGAACCGGTACAAAGCTCCCACCCTCGATGAAATACGAGAAAGGCGCATACTGAATATATAAGGCGCTGCTGGATAGCTACCGGCCATATCTCAGAGATGCTATTGGGGAATTCGAGGGAAGCGAGAAAATCGCCTCGGAACCGGCCAGCCGAACTTATGAGTGCCCCGAAAGAAAAACTGGATGACCTTTGCACTCAGCTTAAAAACCCTGAAAACTTAGCAAACCAAGAAGCGACGGACGAGCCATGCCACGTATAAACCAGCTTCGATGGGACGGCACAGTCTGCAAGAGTTGAACCGCCGCTGTCATCCCGTTAAAATTGCCGCTACTTAATTTCGTATCAGGGAGCGCGACAATTGGCTAACCAGACGGGTAAGCGCTATGTCTGCGCGAAATGCAACGCAGAATTCATTGTTACCAAGGGCGGCACAGGCAGCCTCGGCTGTTGTGGCCAGTCCATGCAGCTCAAGTAGAGGCTTGAACAGATGGCGAATCAGCTAGGCAAACGATATACCTGCCTCACGTGCGGCAGCAGCGTCCTTTGCACCAAGAGCGGCGGCGGCGAGATTGAATGCTGCGAGGTCAAGATGGAGTTGCAGGAGCCCCGCAAGCTCCCGTCTTCGGACTAGCTCCCACAACCGCCGCGGCCTGAACCCGCCCAAAATTTCAGGGGCGCACAAGGGTGCGCCCCTTTTGCCGTTATTCCCCAGGGCCCCGGTCTACTTGAAACCGGTCTACTTGAAATAGGGGACGACGTGCTTGCCCATCAGCTTGATGGAGTCCATTATCTTAGTGTGGGGCAGATTACCGGGCTGGACGAAGCACAGCACCTGGTCCACGCCGGCCTCTTGGTATTTCTTCATTACCTCAATTACCTCGTCGGGCGTTCCCATGGCGAAGGCGCCGGAGGCCAGGTGGTCTTCGGCGGTCTTGTCTACCCGCTCGGTCTGGATGGCGTCAACGGCGAACTTATAACTGTCCGGCACCTGGCGTCCGGTCCAGGGCGCGTACAGGTTCTCGGCCATCTGCACGAACCAGGCGCCTTCGGGCCCGCCGACACGGCGCGCCTCCTCGCCGTCCTCGCCGCAATAGACGATGCAGAGAGCGGCCACTTGGTCGTTGACAAAGGAGCCGACCGGGTTGGCGTTCTTGATCGCCTCCCGGTAGACAGCCACGCGCTCTTCCATCTGGGCATAGCCGCCCAAGTTGAAGCACAAAACGCCGAGGCCCATCTCGCCGGCGCGGCGGAAGCTGTCGGGCTGGCTGCAGGCCACCCACATAGGCGGGTGCGGCTGCTGCACCGGCTTGGGGATGACCGACCGCTCGGGGATGTTGAAAAACTCGCCCTGGTGCGAAAAGGGGTCCTCCGTCCACATCTTGGGAATCATTTGGATAGCCTCGTTCCATTGGGCCTGGGTTTGCGCCGGGTCAACTTCGAAGCCGTCCATTTCAATGAGGGTGGTGGAGCGTCCGGTGCCCAGCTCCATACGTCCATCGCTGAGGATATCCAGCACGGCGGCGCGCTCGGCAACGCGAACGGGGTGATTATACTGGGAAGGCAACAAGGCCACGGCATGGCCAATGCGAATGCGTTTGGTGCGCTGGGAGATGGCGCCGTAAAGCACTTCGGGCGCGGAACAGTGGGAGAACTCCCGCAGGAAATGGTGCTCCACCGTCCAGAAGTACTCAAAGCCGACCTCGTCTGCCAGGTCCACCTGGGCCAACACTTGCTTGTACCGCTCCGACTCAATGCCGGGGTGGTGAGGTTCGGGAATCTGTATTTCATACATCAGGCCAAATTTCATTTGCGTCCTTACCTCGCGCTGGGAGCTTTCCAGGGCATTCTAGCACACAAGGGCTTGGGGACATTCGAACTAAACCTTCCCGGTTCGTCGCCGCCACTTGATTTCAGAACCGGCAGATGGAACGGCTGCTGAATAATCGGCATCCCATCCTTCTAGAAATTCCGGAGGGTCATCCCTTGGATTCACCTGTTTCTTGATAAGGCCGCCGACTTTTTGCTCTGCTACCAGCAGGTCATACGACACTTGGAGATTCATCCAAAACATCTCCCTTGCTGTCTGGCTTAAGTAGAACATCGGGGAATACCTGAGCCTGGCGTTGAAAGAAATAGGTCTGATATTCATCCGTGGGGCTCCACCCGGAACGCATCCGGTTCAATGTCGTTACAACCTGCTCTTCGATGGCCACGCCCAATACGGTGTTGAGGGTTTGAAGGTCCGTAGCTGGTATGCCTTCGATAACTGTCCGGCTGTTGAAGTGCGCAGGAATCGCATATATGGCTTCGATAACCCTCCGGTATACTTGGATGTGCGGCCATGCGGCGTCCGGCGGCGAAGGGCTAAGGCGGCGTCATGATTCGCCAGCCTGTCCAGAGCCGCTTTGTAGTAATTATCCAGAATCTCAGCGCTGTAACATTTCCGCCCCGTATTGAGCGCGGCGATGGCAGTGGAGCAAAGTCCACCGAAGGGTTCCCACACCACACATCCCATATCCGAGAAAGCCAGTATTATTTGCTCCAGCAGACGGAGCGCCTTTTGGTTCATGTGGACGCTTTTACACACGTCCTTGATCCGCTCCTCGCCGCGTATTGGCGGTTCCCTCCATAACATTAGTGACGCCTACGTCAACATTAGTGACGCCTACGTCGCAGTGGAACTTGGCCCTCATTTTGGCCCACTCTTCGGCAGCCGCCGGATGTATGCCGTCCAGGCTATAGTAAGGCTTGCCTTCAGGCCGTCCGGGACGGTTGGCGTATTGCGTCAGAAGCTCAAAGGCGTCCGGCGGCGGGAAGTACCAAAGATGGCACTTGGTCAGGTACTTGCGTGTCGCGGCGTTCTTTACGCCGCAGGCTAAATTGGATTCGTTAAAGGTTAATCCGGTTCTTTCCCATTCGTATCGCACCCATTGTTTCAGGCTCATCAATTGTCCATTTGAGTTAACGGTTACATTGCGCACGTACTGAACACAGATTTCCGTAACTACCAGAAACCGGCGGAGCGTCTTGTTGTTGGCGTTGCCGGCGATATGCCCCACTACCTTATCCCATATATGATATATGACATGACTGGTACTCCCAACCATGCCTCGCCAACACCGGGTGTACGCTGGCCCAGCCTATTTCAGTGCTCCAGAACCATAGCGTCGTTTCTGGCAATGCCTGTTCAGACCAGCAAGCAATATGCGGGGAGCACCAATCAGTTAATTCTTCATGGGATACAGGATCCCCCGGATAACTTGCTACGCCATAAGGCCCGTCTGCTACTATTACTGTTGGTGGGGCTATTCTTCAGACACTTCCGAAAATCGCCTAAATATAGGTTTGCTTATCCCCGGCGATATACCCGCGGGCCCTGTTCCTTTTCCCGCGGCAGAAGAATAGTTTGGCCGGGCGCATATGGTGGCGTCCGCCTAGGCATTCGTTTACTCCCCTTTGCCCCAACTGCTCTTTGCTAAAGCCGGAGCAGTCAGAATCGCGGTTGAAAGTCTAGCTATTGACCGCTTATAGGGCCAACGGCCTGCTGTCAGGCGTTTTCGTCTAACTGAGCTATACCCCCCGAAATATACTTGTATGCTACTATCCGCAACATCTATGACTTCCAACAATCCTACCGGAGTCCGCCATGCCAGCGAAAACCGGCCAGCAATACATCGCCAGCCTGCGCGAGAATCCCGCCGAGGTGTGGATTCACGGCAAGCGCGTTAAGGACGTTACCTCGCACCCGGCGCTAAAGGGCGGCGCCAAATCCATGGCCGCCCTGTACGACCATCAGCACGACCCGGCCGCGCGCGACGAGATGGTGTTCCCATCGCCATCGTCAGGGAACCCGGTGGGGCTATCCTTCATCATCCCGCGCACAGAGGAGGATTTGTTGCGCCGGCGCAAGATGATGACCCATTGGGCCTGGGTCGGCTGCGGCATGATGGCGCGGACGCCCGACTTTATGAACGTTTCCATCGCCGGCTGGGCCGGGGCTGCCGGGTATTTTGGCGGGAATAGACCGGAGTTCGCCAACAATGTGCGCCGCTACTTCGAGCATGTCCGCGAGAACGACGTCACGCTGACCCACACGCTGGTCAACCTGCAACCCCGTCGCAAGCCCGGAGTGTTGGATCAGTTGGACGAGCAAGTAGCCCTAACGGTAGTCAAAGAAACCGGCGCAGGCATCGTCGTCCGGGGCAGCCGCGTGCTGGCGACGCTGGGGCCCCTCTCCGACGAAATTGCGGTGTATCCAACCCGGACGCACATGATAGGCCCGGAGTCCTGGCGGCAGGCTTTCTCTTTCGCCATCCCCAACGCGACGCCCGGCGTGAAATTCCTCTGCCGCGAGAGCTTCGACTATGGCCGCTCCAACTTCGACCACCCCCTCGGCTCGCGCTTCGAGGAGATGGACTGCATCGTCTTCTTCGACGACGTGCTGGTGCCTTGGGAGCGGGTATTCCTGCTAGGCGACGTGGATATGTGCAACAACTATGGCGTCGCCACCCAGTCAACTACCCACTCAGGCTATCAGGTAGTTAACCGATGCGTAGTCAAGACCGAATTCATTCTGGGGCTGGCGCAACTGATGGTGGACACCCTAGGCTCCGGCGAGCTGCAACACATGCAGGAACGGATTGCCGAAATTATCATCCACCTGGAAACGCTAAAGGCCTGTATGCGAGCATCGGAGGCCGATGCCGCCCCCAATGACTATGGCGTGATGTGCCCGGCGCAGGGGCCGATTACCGTGGGCCGCGCCCTGTATCCGACTGCCATCTACCCCCGGTTGGCGGAAATTGTGCAGCTTCTAGGCTCCGGCAACCTGATGGCCTTGCCGTCGGAGGGCGACTTCAACGCGCCCATCAGCCCGGAGGTGGAGCGCTACCTGACCACCGGCACCGCCAATGCCCGGGAACGGGTACGGCTGTTCCGGCTGGCGTGGGACGTGGCGTGCAGCGCCTTCGGAGGTCGGCAGGTGCTGTACGAGCGCTTCTTCGGCGGAGACCCGACCCGCAACGCTCTCATGCTCTACCAGTCTTACAACCGTGACGGCGCCATCGAGAGGGTGCGAGAGTTCTTGGGGCGAGAGGAATGATGCTGTCAGGGCTATTGCATACGAAATACAACCCGGCCGTTCCGTCGGAAATCTGGATTCCAGACCCTTTACTGGATTCCAGACCCTTTGAGGATGCCTGATTTTGGAACAATGTCGCCTAATTCGGCCGGTGGATTCCCGCTTTCTCGGGAATGACAGGGGCGGCGGCGAGAACACCGGTTATTAAGCTGCCCAAATACCATAGCCGGGATGATGCTGCTGTTTACCACTCTTGGCAAACGAAACTCTCTGGCGTATCATAAAAGGCAATATCCAAGACGAGGGACGTTAGTCCTGACGGAGGGGACAATGGCGAAGCCGAAGAGGATTGGACATCTGGTCATCAATGTCAAGGACCAGGAAGCCTCCACCAAGTTCTATACCGACGTGCTGGGGTTTGAGATAGCCGTGGAGCGGCCGGGCTTCGGCACATTCCTGACCTGCGGCCGCATCCACCACGACTTGGCCCTGTTCCAGGCCAAGGAAGACGCGCAGGAAGTGGTCGAGGGCGGCTTGGGCCTGAACCACATGGCCATCCAGGTTGAAGACTACGAGGAGCTGAAGGACTACTATCAGAAGCTCCAGCAGTACTACGAAGTGGATGAGCTTCGCACCGTTGACCACAGTATGACCAAGAGTATCTACATCAAAGACCCGGACGGCAACGGCATCGAGCTGTTCTGCAACTCCTTTGACAGCGCCGAGGACGGCCTGGCTGAAATGCGCCGCCCCGGCCGCCAGAACGCCGCGCTGGTCTTCGATTAGACTGTTGCCGAAACGCCCGGATTGCACTTAGGGGCGCACAATGTGCGCCCCTCTCCCGTTATGGGCATGGGCGCCGACGGCATGCCGGGCGCATAGTTAACGGATATGGCAAGTAAGCCCGCATTGGGGGACAAACTTGAAAAAATGGCGGGCCAGATTTCCCAACTACGGACGTATCATAAAGGCGATGAGTACACCGAAACCCCTACGAGCAGCGGCCTTTGACCTGGACGGCACCATCATCGGCCCCGATGAGCGGGTAACGCCAGCGGTTAAGGACGCCATTGCACGGCTGTCGGCGCGAATTCCCGTGTTCATCGCCACCGGCCGCGAGCCGCAGGACGTTTTCGCCTATGCCCGGCAGCTTAACCTGACCGGCCCGCAACTATCCGATGGGGGCGCGGCCATCCTCGACCCAGCGGCGAACCGGCATATCTGGAGCGCCAACCTGGGGCCGGAGCTGGCATCCGAGGCTCTGGGGCTGATTGGCGAAATGAACGCCCGTTTCGTCGCCACCCACATTCAAGGAACTTTCCGGCGGATAGCCGACATCCCCGACGGGAACATCGTGCGCATCTCGGCGCTGGACCTCTCCCGCGAGACGGCGGAGGCTCTGACCATCCGTTTCGGCAGCCACCCGCGAATCAGTGTTATCCTCGCCTCCCTTCCTTATAACGGGCTGTGGGCAGTGGACTTCACCGTGAAAGGAGTGGACAAGGGCAGCGGCGTCGCCCGTATGGGCAAGATGCTGGGACTGGAACCGTCCGACATGGCCTGCGTTGGCGACAGCTACAATGACCTGCCTATGTTCGCAGTCTGCGGGCTGGCTATCGCCATGGGCGGTTCGCCGGAGGATATCAGGAGAGCCGCGGCCGTTACCGTTCCGCCGGTGGAGAAAGACGGGCTGGCCTATGCTATCGACCGCTTCATCCTGCCGCGCCTGGCTCCCGCCGAGTAGGGCCGCCCATCGGCCATCCAGCGCGACCGCTCCTGAGCTTTCCCTTCGGAGAAAAACCCTCGCGCCGTAGTCCGGCAGTCCTGTTCATGATGAACAAGATGCCGCAGCAGAATAAAAGGCCGGTATGTCGGCGATGAGTCGCCGCTGTAGGGCCGTCAGCGCAGGTTGGGGGCGACATCGGCGGCGAATCGCTTGATGGAAGCCAGTACCTTGTCCTTAGAGATGCCGCCACCCACATTCACTTCGGCAACCACGCCGTCTAGCCCTTGCTCGTCAATAATCTCTCGGAGCAGGCTGGTCACGCGCTCTGGGCCACCGTAGGCTAGGCGGTCACGCAACAGGTCCTCATAGGTGATGGCCGAGAGCCGCTGGCCCCGCTCGATTCGTTCCTCGCTGGGGGTTGCGCCGGCCACGGCGGCACTGTTGAGGAAGTTCTGGGCCAAGCGCCGATAGGCCCGCATCGTTGATTCCTCGGCGTCGGCGTAGGCCTGCTCGTCGGTCTCATCCACGTAGACCGGGATGCGCAGGAAGACGCTGGGGGTGCTGGCGTGTCCCGCGCCTTTCCAGGCGGCGCGGTATGCCGTCAGGCTTTCCGACAGCGCCGGACGGTCCATGCCTCGCAACCCGACGAACACCGGAATCCCGGCTTTGCCCACTTGGGGGAAGGTTTCTTTCGTCGTGGCGGCGATGCGCAGCGGCGGATGAGGTTTCTGGAAGGGCTTGGGAATCACGCAGACATCGTTGAACTGGTAATACTTGCCTTCATAAGAGAAGCGCTCGTTGGTCCAGGCGGCCAATATCACGTCCAGAGATTCCTGAAAGCGTTCCCGGCTCTCGGCGTAGGAGATGCCGTAACCTTCATAAGCCCTGGCGAAACCGCTGCGGCCCACGCCAAACTCAACACGCCCCCGGCTGATGTGGTCCACCGTCGCCACTTCCTCGGCCACTCGAACCGGGTGCGCAAGAGGCAGCACGTTCACCGCCACGCCTACCCGCAGCCGTTCATAGCGGGCCACGATGGCCGACGATATGATAAGCGGCGCAGACACCACCGACGGAATACCGGCCCCTCCAGTGTCCAGCGGACTGCGAGGTGCGGCAAAGTGCCTCTCGGCCAGCCAGACGCCGTCCAGCCCGCCCATCTCTGCGGCCTCGGCCATGGCGAAAGCCTCGTCAAAAGCGTCCTGCTCCGTATCTCCGTAGCGGTAATCGCATTCCATCACCAGTCCGATGTGCATGAACCCTCCTGCCCAGGGAATCACCAATTGCCTTCGATTCTAGGTTGCCCCTTATGCAGTGTCAAACCGGCCTGCCGGGGGATATAGATTTCCGCTCCCCGTTTTCACGGGGACAAGCTTCGCGGGAATTATGGGTAATGTTTGGGACTAGGCCGCGACGCAAACCCATTATGGAGCGCGCCCGTGATAGAGGGCCGCCGTGCTAAAATCTAGTATGAGTGAGTTGGAGGCGAAAAAAGCCGAACTGTTCTCTAGCTTGTCCCGCAGGATTAGCTCGCCGCAGACGCTGCGGGCGATGGCCGCGGTGCCGAGGGAACGGTTCGTTCCGCCGGAACACCATAACCAGGCCTACCTTGATATACCGCTGTCCATCGGCAGCGGCCAGACCATCTCGCAACCGGCCATAGTGGCGTTGATGACTTCGGCCTTGCGCCTCTCGCCGCGCGACAAAGTGCTGGAGGTAGGCACCGGCTCCGGTTATCAGGCGGCGGTGCTGGCTGAGGCGGCGCCCGACGGTATGGTGGTGACCGTGGAACTCCTGCCCGAGCTGGCGGCGCGGGCAGAGGCTACGCTGATGGAACTGGACTACCGCAACGTTGTGGTGGAGCTGGCCGGGCCGGGGCCGGGGTGCCCGGAGCGCGGCCCCTACGACGCGATTCTGGTCGCCGCCGCAGCTCCGGCAATTCCGCAGTCTCTGCTGTCGCAACTGCGGGTCGGCGGGCGGATGACCTTGCCCGTAGGCTCCCGCGAGGGACAAGAGTTACTGCTGGCTCTCAAGACCGGCGAAGGCGTATCCATCAGCGTCCTCGGCCCCTGCCGGTTCGTCCCGCTCCTAGGCGGGGAGGGCTTCCCTGAATGACCCCAGGAACAGGAAAATGAACATAGGCGCCCCAACCCGTATGGGGCATATAATTGACGCAATACTAAAGAATATGAGTCCCGAGGTGGAATACTTCGCTGGACGCGGATTCCCTGAATCGGCAAGAATCCATCCAGGCAATAGCCTGGAATCCTATATGGCTGAACTAAAGGCAATATGACTGCCTTCACGGAATTCAGGAGTATAGACAGCAACTAATGACCGCCCTGGATGCCTACATCCGCCAGGCCGCCTCCATCATCGACCGCGCCCGCTATGGAGTCGCGCTGGCCGGGGCCGGGCTGTCGGCGGGCAGCGGCATACCCACGTACCGCGGCGCCGGCGGACTGTGGACGCAACACGGCATCCCGCCGTTGCTGTCATACCAGGAGTTCGCCCATAACCCGGCCGAGTGGTGGCGAAAGCGTCTGGCCGCCGAGGTTGACCCGTCGCACCCCGTATATCAGATGAAACAGGCTGTTGACCGGGCCAGGCCCAACGCCGGACACCTGGCCTTGGCTGAGCTGGAGCGGCGGGGGATACTTCGTTGCGTCATAACCCAGAACGTAGATAATTTGCAGACCGTTGCCGGCAGCAGCTCCGTGCTGGAAATCCACGGCAACCGAAACTGGCTGCGCTGCCTCCAGTGCGGTTTACGCTTCCCTCGGGGCGACTTTGACGCCCAACTCGCGGTGCTTTGCGGCCCCCCGCAGTGCGGCGAGTGCGGCAGTGCGCTCAAGCTCGACACCGTGATGTTCGGAGAGCCGATACCGCAGGATACTCTCGCGGCTTGCCGCGAGGCGGCGGAGGCGTGCGACTGTATGTTGCTGGTTGGCACTTCAGGCACCGTCAACCCAGCAGCACGCCTGCCGCTGGTGGCTCAGGAAAGAGGGGCTGTCCTTATTGAAGTGAACCCGGAACCCACAGCCCTTACGCCCTGGTGCGACATAACGCTGACCGGGCCGGCCGACGCTATTCTGCCGCAATTGCTGAATCAGCTATAATTTTAGCCAACGAATAAGGGGCAACTACGGAGAGACGTCAGGACGCAAATGGAATCGCTGCTCGCCCAGTTCGGGCTGGAAGATCAGGCTTGGGTAGACCCAGTAATCGGACTGATAATTTTCGGTATCGCGGTGCTGGTGTCATCCCTTTCGCATTACGTCATTATACCTCTGGCTCAGCGGCTGTCTCATCACACCGAGACCGAGCTGGACGACCGTATCTTCCGGGCAATCCGCCGTCCGGTCAGCGTCATCATAATGGTCTTGGGCGCTTATCTGGCGGTAATAATCCCCGCCGAGTTAACCGCTGCGCAACAGGATCTGGTGAACTCCCTGTTCATCGCCGCCGCCATCATGTCGGTCGTTTTGCTCGTTGGCCGGATGCTATCCGTAACCCTCGAATGGTACATCGCCGGGCTAGAAGCGGCGAAGCGGGGCGCCGGGGCCCACATTATTCCCATGTTGCGCAAGCTGGCGGTCATGGCGGTGTACGTCATCGGCGGCCTGCTGGCCCTAGAAGCCCTGGGTATTTCGGTCAGCCCGCTCATCGCTGGGCTGGGCCTGGGCGGTCTGGCGGTGGCGCTGGCGATACAGCCTACGCTGACCAATATCTTCGCCGGCACCTACGTGATGACCGAGGGGGTTATATCCCCCGGGGATTACATCGAGCTGCAAGGCGGCGTAGCGGGCTACGTGCTGGAGGTGAGCTGGCGCAGCACCCGGATACGCACTTGGGAGAATAATCTAGTGGTCATCCCCAATGCCCGGTTTGCCGAAACTATCTTCACCAACTACAACGGGCCGCTGCTGCCGGTAAACGTGTATCTGACCTGCGGCGTAAGTTACAGCAGCGACCTGGCCCGGGTGGAAGCGGTGTCTATGGACGTGATGCACCAGGTGCTGGAATGCAGCCCCCACGGGGTGAAAGAGTACGGGGCCTACTTCGGGTTTGACAACTTCGGAGAGTCCAACGTGGATTTCTGGCTGTTTGTGCAGGCCAAAGACCGGCTGGCCGGATTCGAGCTGCGCTCAGAGCTGATAAACGAGCTGCATCGCCGTTTCGCCCATGAGGCCATCGTCATCAACTACCCGGTGCGCGCCCTGCAATTTCCCAACGAGACGGCCCTTCCGGGGGGCGCGCGCTCCGATACTCCCATGCCGGTATTCGTGCGGCGCCCGCCTCCGGTGGATACTCCCAGCTCCGACATCGCGGAACCGGACGGGCCGGATGGCCCCGGCTAACGGCGCCGTCAAGGCTTGTCTACGCGATGCCAGGCGGATATAATAATTAAGCGGCGCATTTCCCTAAGAATGCTTGAGGGCATCTCCGGCGTAGACGCCCCGCTTCTCCCCTATGGGGGCCTGTAGCTCAGGTGGTTAGAGCGCGGTCCTGATAAGACCGAGGTCGTTGGTTCGAGTCCATCCAGGCCCACCACCCCATCCCCGGCGCGCCCCTTCTTTCCCCGCTTGCCGTTCCGTTTCCCTATGGTCAGCACCGAACCTCCCGTAGTATTCCTCATGTATAACCTGTTGGGCAACGGGCTTGTGCTTCAGGCAGGTTCACGCTTTGCAGAGATTTACCGGTGTGAGCGAGGGGTACAGCAACTAGGGTAGGCAGTTCTGAACGGATCTCAAATCGCGATCCTGATTTGCACGAATCTTGTTAGCCCATTTCTCCGGGTTGGTAGCAGGCCATTTAAACAAGTGGCAATCGTGACCATGCCAGAAGCAACCGTGGACAAATATCACTGCCCTATAACGCGGCAACGTGATATCGGGAGTACCAGGCAAATCCCGACGATGCAGGCTGTTGCGGTTAATCATCTTGTCCGGGTGAGGGCCACATAGGCCCTTCAGGCCGAGGCCTGCGGCAGAGCGGTACTTCAGCAGCGCGAAGCAGTCCCGGCTGCCGGACAAACACCAATGCCTAGGACTGACGAGAGTAAGCCTGCACGCCAGGATGTTCATATTCAGCTTCCTGTTAACAGACTGCGGACGGCTGCTGGCCGGGGATTACGCAAATATGCGGCCCATGACCATCGAGATGCCCGGCCGGCCCGCGCCGATAGCGGAACCCGGCGAAGCGCTTTCCCGCAAAGTACCTAGCGGCTCTATGCCTGCTGGCGTATAATCCGCTTTTCCAACGAATTCCCAGCAATACCCCAAGCGCCCAAGAAAGGAGAATCAATAGCGACAATCCTCTGGCGGATTGTCCCCTTTCCAATTCAGCGCTTGCAGAGGGGCAATGCCTAACTACCAAAACAAAGACGTAATCGAAGATGCAATTCGCATGATTGCGGAAGCGAACCCCCAGCAAACCGGCGGGAGGTGGCTGGAAGACCTTACAGCGCAGGTTGCTCCATACGTCAAGGAATGGGATATAACGGAATGCTGGGTATGGGCCGAATGGCCGGAGCGGGAAGTCCGCTTTCCGGGCACCACCAATCAAGATGTGGGGATCGACCTTGTTGCCGTGCGCCGCAGCGACGGGAAACATATCGCCATCCAGTGCAAATCCCGTCAACTGGACGAGCATGGTTACGGCGGCCCCATCCACAAAGACGAGTTTGACAGTTTCGCCAGCGCATCCTCCAATGACTTTTGGGCTGAACGCTGGATCGTTACCAACGGCGACAACCCTCCAGGGAACAATGTCAAGCAAACCCTGGCATTAACCAACAAACCGGTTAAGATGGTCAACATCGCCGGAGACCTGTCGCAACAACAGAACGCCTTCGCCGACGAGGAATGCCCCCACTGCCAGCCCAACCCCGAGGGGGAGGATCGCAAGCGAACCAAGACTTGCATGCAGAATGAGGCCGTCTCCGAAAGCGTCCGCATCCTGCGGGAGCACGCGCAGAGTGACAGCGGCGGACTGCCGGTGGGCCAGGCTAGGGGCAAAATCATCCTGCCCTGCGGCACCGGCAAGACTCGCATCTCCCTGCGCATCGTCGAGGAACTGACGCCGACGGGCGGGCTGTCCATCGTCCTCTGCCCCTCCATCGCGCTGGTGGCTCAAATTCGGCGCGAGTATCTCGAACAAGCTGAGAAGGAACTCCGGGCCCTGGCCGTCTGCTCCGATGAAACCGCGGGCTACGATCCCAAGAAGGAAAGCACTCGGAACACTGCCGAAGACCCGACGCTGGACAACAGCAACGTCAGCGCGTCCGAGGTAAAGGGCAAGGTCACCACCGCCTCAGCAGAAATCGCGCGGTGGATATGCGACGGCTTGGACTCCCAGCAAATCAGCGTCATCTTCGGCACCTACCAGAGCGGCAGCCGCATCGCCGAGGCGCTACAAGAAACCGGCGTCACTGCGAATGTTCTGGTCTGCGACGAGGCCCACCGCACCGCCGGACTGCGCCGCAAGCGCAAGGCCAAAAGCGCTGGGATGTCCGAAGAAGAGAAGCGCCTCCGCGACTTCACCTTGTGCCACGACAACGATGCCTTTCCGGCCACCTGCCGCGTCTACCAGACAGCCACGCCCCGTATCTACGATACCCGCCTGGTGAATCAGGACCAGGCCAAGGACTGGATTGTCCGCAGCATGGACGATGAGAGCGTGTTCGGCGTGGAGCTGTACCGCAAGAGCTATGGGGAAGCCGTCCACAACGGCTGGCTGGCCGACTACCGCATCATCGCTGTGGGCGTCAACGGCCCCGATGCCTATGACATTGCCAACACGCTGGCCGGTCAAACCCAGAGCAAGGGGCAGAACCGCCTGACTACCACCCACTTTCTACGGGGCTTGGCCTTCTCCCTGGCTATGGGCGGAGCAACCCAGAACCCCGAAGAGGGTACGTTGGCCATCAGATCCTGCATCGCCTTTATGAACACTGTGGACAAATCCAAGAACATGGCGAAAGACCTCCAGGCGAGCGCCGTCAAGAAATGGCTCCAGGACTGGCTGGACGAGAACCGGATTGAGCAAAAAGCCGCGGATTATAGGCTGGAGCATTTGGACGCCACCAGCAATGTGACCGCCCGGGACAACGCCAAGCTGAGGCTGGCAGAGGCCAGCGAGGCGAAACCCCACGGAATTATCAACGTGGGAATTTTCGGCGAAGGCACCGACTCCCCCTCCCTCAGCGCGGTGGCCTTTCTGGAAGCCCGGAAAAGCCCCATAGACGTCATTCAAGCCGTGGGCCGGGCTATGCGCACCTCCCCCGGCAAGGAAATGGGTTACATCATCTGCCCCATCGTGATTCCGGCCAATGCCGACCCGGAGCAGTGGCTCAGCACCAGCGATAAAGAAGAGGGCTGGCAGGAACTAGGCCAGATACTGCTGGCCCTGCGGGCCCACGACCAGCGCATCGAGGATAATTTGAAGGAACTGCTGCACCTGCATATCCCCAAAGCGCCGGAATCGCTGCGCACCATCGTGGCCGTCGCCACCGGCGGCGAGGATAAACGCATCCAATACCGGGAGCACGAAGGCGCACCGGGAGCGGCGCAGGTCGCCGTGGAGCGCGTGCTGGCGGGCAGCAGTACCCTGAGCCAGGAATTCCACCCGATAAACGAGCTGCCACCGGCGCCGTCAGACCCGGCGGAGAGAATCATTGCCGAGGGGACGGCCCCAGCCTATCAGACCGGAACCGCTGAACCGTCCCAAGCCATTGAACCCACCCAAATCATTACCGGCAAGAAGAACCTCGACGGCAGCCCCGAACTGCGCATAGATACCGTTGCCCGGGTTAAACCCGCTCCCGACGGAACCCGCGGCGCAGTGGACATCAAGAAGTCCAAGGATAAGGCCCGAGCCATGATTAACAAAGGCGAAGGGATGCGCCTGCCCCTTACCAAGGACAAGAAACAACGCCCGACCCTCGATGAGCGAAGCGGCCAGGTCTTCTACAGGCAACTCAAACTCAGCGGAATGGAAGACCAGGGCAACGCCATCAGTATGAACCTGCTGGCCAAGTCCGGCCTTACCGGTAACCGGGTGGTCAGAGACCTCAATCTCCTCGAGTCCAGCGTCAAGGAAGCCGCCCATCACCTCCGGGAAGACGGTTTGCAGCCGACCCTGAACCAGCACTTTATGCTGGACAACTTGGACGAGAAGGCTCAACAGGCCATGCAAGAAGGGAAGGCTGCCGACGGCTGCGTAACCGCCGCCCTGTTGCTCATGAACGCCGCCATGCTGCATCAGCGCATCGCCAACGGCCGCTGGCTCTCCGGCGTCAGCGGCCTGGCTGCGGTAAAGAACGACGTGAAAGTGATACGAAGGATCAGCCGCGAATGGAATAGCATCCTGCGCCACGACTTCCGTCCCGTCCTAGAGCCGGCGGTCAAGGCCATCGAAGCCATCGAGGACACCGGAAAGCGGGGCGGCCCGGAGCGGGCCTTGCGGCACATCGCGGCGGAGGCGGAACGCCTCGCCGAGACCTACGCCGATATGGGCGCCGACCACGCCGGCCCGCTGTTCAACCGCGTGATGGGCAATCAGGCCTCCGACGGCGCCTTCTTCACCCGTCCGGTGGCCGCGTCCATTGCCGCCCGCCTGACTCTGGACGCCTGCGGCGGCGGCGACTGGAGCGACCCGCAGGTGTGGAAAGCCCACAAGACCGTGGACTTGGCCTGCGGCAGCGGCACGCTGCTGGCCGCCATGCTCGCCGACATGAAGCGCCGCGCCCGGGAGCAGGGCGCCGACGAGAATCAAATCGCCGATCTGCAAAAACTGGCCGTGGAAGACACCCTGAAAGGCATGGACATCAACCCGGTGTCGCTGCAACTGGCGGCGTCCCAACTCACCGCCGGCAACCACGACATCCGCTACCGGCGCATGGGCCTGCACCTGATGCCCTACGGCCCGTCGCCCGACAACCTTGCCAGAGTATCCGTGGGCACGCTGGAACTGCTGGGGCAGAAAGCGATTGTCCCTCGCGTTGGGGAGATGGACCTGGCCGACGACAAAATCGGTTCCCAGGCAGTGTGGGATCAGCCCGACGACGCGGAGCTGGAAGACGCCGTGGACGCGGCCAAAGACGCGCGCATCGTCATCATGAACCCGCCCTTCAGCAACCGCTCCAAAATGGGCGAAAAGTTCCCCATAGAGGTTCAGCAGGCACTGCGAAAACGGACGGACAGTCTGGAGGACTTACTGATCGGCGCCGACCCGGAATTGAAAAATTTCGGATCACGAAACACGGTCGCACCGTGTTTCGTGATGTTGGCTGACCGCTGTTTACCCGAAGATGTCGGAACACTGACGATGATCAACCCGACCATCGCGCTGTCTGCGCCATCGGGCTTGAACGAGCGGAAGACACTGGCCCAGCGCTTCCACATCCACACCGTGCTGACCTGTCATCAGCCGGGACAGATCAATCTAAGCCAGAACACAAGCATCAACGAGAGCATAATCGTAGCCCAGCGCATTCGTTCTACCCCCCCCCCCACCCGAACACCCGTTTCATAAATCTGGACCGGATGCCTGCCAACGACAGCGAAGTGCACGACCTGCACCAAGCGCTGCGCCAATGCGAGCAGGGCACGCTGGCCAACGGCTGGGGCGAAGTATCCTACTGGCCAGCGGAGCGGATGGCGGCGGGCGACTGGACGCCGGCTATCTGGCGCTCGCCGGAGCTGGCAGAAGCCGCAACCAATTTCGCCGAGCATCACGGTATGGCAACATTAGCAACATCTGGCCGGTCGGCGCAGGCGACCGGCCAGATGTTGCGCGGCTCTTTCGAGCGCGCAACAGCCGGCACTGCGGGCAGTTTCCCGATACTGAAATCCAAAGGCGCTGATGGGCAAACACGCATACAAAGCCAGCCGGACGAGTACTGGATACCAAAGAAACAAGACGAAGCAGAGCGCCAGCAGAATGGCAGTACATACCCCGAAGTGGATCGCATTTTGGAAAAAGCCGGATACTTGCTGATAACCGCCGGGCAGAGAACAGGCACCTCCCGGCTGACTGCGGTCGCAGGGGACGAGCAGTACGTTGGCAACGGCTGGATGCCGATGCCGGGTCTGTCAGCACCGGACGCCAAGGCGGTCGCCGTGTTCATCAACTCAACCGTTGGTCGTTTGCAGCTCATGCGCACTCCGGGCCGGACTATCGACTTCCCTACCTACAGCACGACGGAAGCCGACAACCTCCGCATCCCCGACGTCAAGGATGACCACGTCCGCGGCGTCCTGGCTGACTGCTGGGAGCGGACCAAGGACATGACCGTGCCGCAGTTCCGCGACGGCGAATGCGAAGTGCGCCGCCTGTGGGATGAGGCCGTGGCCGTGGCGATGGGCTGGGACGCCGCGGAATTAGCGCATTTGCGCCACCTGCTGCACAACGAACCCCACGTCCGCGGCCTGGGCTACGGCCAGTACGCCGACGAGGCGGAATCCGCAGCTCCCGGCTTGGGGGTGGGGTAGGGGTATGGGAGCGGCAAGCGCATAGCCACCCCCGATATAAAGCTGCCGCGCCATATCCCAAAGGGCTGACTGCGCCTAGTCATTCCCGCGAAAGAACGGCACCCTCGGGAAAACGGGGGCGGGAATCTAAGCATCATGATACCGAGGGGCTGCGCCGGGCCCTCACATCCGGAAGACCCCTCGTTTCTGTTCCGGGAAGGGGGCATTGAGGGAAGCCGCGATTCCCAGCCCCACCACGGTGCGCGTGTCCACCGGGTCGATGATGCCGTCGTCCCACAGGCGGGCGGTGCTGTAATACGGATCGCTCTCCGCCTCGTACTTTTCCAGAATGGGGCGCTGCAATTCTTCCCGTTCTTCCTGCTCCAGAGTGCGGCCTTGCCGCTCCAGTTGTTGCAGCCGCACGGTGGCCAGAACCTCCGCCGCCTGCTGGCCGCCCATTACCGAAATGCGGGAGTTCGGCCAAGTCCACAGAAAGCGTGGCTGGTAGGCCCGCCCGCACATACCGTAGTTTCCCGCGCCAAAGGAGCTGCCGGTGATGACGGTAAACTTGGGGACGGCGGCATTGGCCACCGCCATGACCATCTTGGCCCCGTCCTTGGCGATGCCCCCGGCCTCATACTGACGGCCCACCATGAAGCCGGTGATATTTTGCAGGAACAGCAGGGGAATCCCCCGCTGACTGCAAAGCTCGATAAAGTGGCTGCCCTTGAGAGCGCTCTCGGAAAAGAGCACTCCGTTGTTGGCTACCAGTCCCACCGGATAGCCCCAAAGGCGGGAGAAGCCGCAGACTAAAGTTTCCCCGTATCCGGCCTTGAACTCGTGGAAGCGGCTCCCGTCCACGATGCGGGCGATGACCTCGCGAACGTCATACTGCCGCCGGTTGTCGGCAGACACGATGCCATACAGCTCGGCGGGGTCATAGGCTGGCGGCTCCGGCGCAGTAACCTCGAAGGGGGGATCCCGCCGCCGGACAAAATTCTCGACGATGTTGCGGGTAATAGCTAGGGCGTCCTCGTCATCGGCGGCCTGATGGTCGGCCACCCCGGAGACCCGGGTATGTACCTCGGCGCCCCCCAGCGTTTCCGGGTCCACTTCCTCCCCCGTCGCAGCGCGAACCAGCGGCGGCCCGCCGAGAAAGATGGTTCCCTGTTGCCGAACCATCACCACCTCGTCGCTCATGGCGGGAATGTAGGCGCCACCGGCGGTGCATGACCCCATAACTACCGCGACCTGGGGAATGCCCAAAGCCGACATCTGGGCCTGGTTGTAGAAAATTCTCCCAAAGTGTTCCCGGTCGGGAAATACCTCCGCCTGCAACGGCAGAAAGGCCCCGCCGGAATCCACCAGGTAGATGCAGGGCAGATGGTTCTCCAGAGCTATTTCCTGGGCGCGGAGATGTTTCTTCACCGTAATGGGATAGTATGTGCCGCCCTTGACCGTTGCGTCGTTGGCGACA
This sequence comes from Dehalococcoidia bacterium, assembly GCA_965199995.1. GTDB lineage: Bacteria > Chloroflexota > Dehalococcoidia > Lucifugimonadales > UBA3495 > VXOI01. The sequence continues at coordinate 2,581,937 of OZ241328.1, forward strand.
ATCACCACCTCTTTCCCGCTCACAGCGCCGACGCCGGTGACGATGCCGGCCGACGCTACCTCGCCGTCGTACATCTCCCAAGCCGAGAGGGGGCTAAACTCCAAGAAGGGAGTGCCGGCGTCCACCAGCCTCTCGATTCTCTCCCGCGCCAGCAGCTTGCCGCGGCTGCGGTGCAGCTCCACGGCCCGCTCTCCGCCACCGGCCCGCACCCGGGCAAGCCTTTCTTTCAGGTCCCGCGACAGGGCCTCCATGCGGGCTTGATTGTCCCGAAAATCCCTATCGGCAGCGCGCAGGTTGGATTCGATTACATCCATGCTATCCCCGGGGCCAAGTCCCTTACCCCTCAAACAGGCACCGGACGGCCCGCTATTTCCGGCGCCTATTATATCCTTGTCTTAACGCCATGTCAGAAACTGCCCACGGGGATTTGGATTCCCGCTTTCGCGGGAATGACGGAGGGGCGCGGGCAGGACGGGCAGGGCGCGGGCAGGACGGGCAGGGCGCGGGCAGGACGGGCGGGGGGCGGGAATGACGGCAGGGCGCGGGAATGACGGAGTGAGGCGGGAATGACGGCAGGGCGCGGGGATGACGGCAGGGCGCGGGGATGACGGCAGGGCGCGGGGATGACGGCAGGGCGCGGGGATGACGGAGGGGGGCGGGGATGACGGAGGGGGCGGGGATAACGGCAGGGCGCGGGAATGACGGAGTGAGGCGGGAATGGGCGGCAGGGCGCGGGAATGACGGCAGGGCGCGGGAATGACGGCAGGGCGCGGGACGGCAGGGCGCGGGAATGACGGCAGGGCGCGGGAATGACGGCAGGGCGCGGGAATGACGGCAGGGCGCGGGAATGACGGCAGGGCGCGGGAATGACGGCAGGGCGCGGGAATGACGGCAGGGCGCGGGAATGACGGCAGGGCGCGGGAATGACGGCAGGGCGCGGGAATGACGGCAGGGCGCGGGAATGACGGCAGGGCGCGGGAATGACGGCAGGGCGCGGGAATGAACCTCCGGGATTTGGAGCGCCGGCTTTCCGACAGATGACAGTTTAACCGGCAGCCCCCGATTTAAGCAGACAGCGGTTTAATTATGATAGTATCTGTTACCGTCTCTGGTGGATTGGGTGCGGCTGGCAGATTAAGCGTCGCCCGAAGGCATAAAACAGGCAGCAACTTTGAGATGTCAAGGAGCAGCAAGTGGCAGCCACAGATTCAATTATGTACCCTCTGGAACGGAATTGGGAGATGATAGAATCCGCCATCTCCGACTTAGACTATGACACCATGGCGATGCAGCCAAACCAGCAGAGCAACTCCATTTCCTGGATTTTCGGCCACATCAGCCGCGTGACCGATATGTTTATCTTGCACCGGCTACAATCCAAGCCCGAGATGTGGTTCACCGACGGCTGGTGCGAGAAATTCGGGTTATCGGACAATGTGGAAGGGCTGGGCCGGGGCGCTGACCTGGCTGCCTGGAAGCCGCCGGCAAAGGAAGTTCAGATAGGGTACTTTGAGGCCGCTAAGGCGATTACGCGGGATTATGTGCTGTCCCTGTCCGGCAAAGACATGGAGAAGAGAGTCGTGTTTCCCCCCACAGCGCTGCGGCAGGAGCATACCCTGGCCACGGCCTTGGGCCAGCTTGTGCTGGAGAGCGTCGCCCACGGCGGCCAGATTGCATATCTTCGGGGATTCTACCAGGGTACTGGCTGGTACAGGTGATATGCGCACGTCAGCGTTAGCCGGGCGCGACGCCAACTCAGTTCAACCCCGATACCCCAGCCCTCGCCATTGAGATTATGTTACCCTCGGACTTTGGCAAACTGGATGCCGGGATGGCGGAATGGTAGACGCGGCGGACTTAAAATCCGTTACCTTAACAGGTGTGTGGGTTCGACCCCCTCTCCCGGTACCAATTTCCTTCCGCACGCTTTTTTAACCGCCTAGCGATCTCCCCCCGCATGGACGTTGCCCGGAATGGGCGCTTACCTCCTGACTGTACACTTGCTCTGAGCCTATACTGCCGGCAGTATAAGCGTCCGGCGTTTGTGCGTTATCTACTCCAGACTTCGCAGCAAACTGCCATAGCCGGGAATGGGCTTCGTCCAGCCCAGACGGCGCAGGGCCAGCCAGATAGTGGCCTGATTCACGGTAATCACCGTCTTCCCCAGCTTCTGCTCCAGTTCCTCGGCGGCGTCCAAGGCGCGCCAGGCCGTGCCGGGCAGAAATATGGTGTCCGCCTCTTCCTGTGCCACCGTAGGCACGAAGTCTATGATGGACTGGGGCGGTTCGGCGTCTATCTCGCGGGGATTCATCGAATCCTGCATCCACGGCTCCCCGTCGGCGCTCAGCACCTCGAAGCCGGCCTCTTCCATCAGCGGCTTGAGACGGTTTCGCAAGTGGTAATTACGGTAGGGGCCGGCGATGCTGACCTTGCGGCTGCCCATGTGCCGCAGGGCCGCGATGCAGGCAGTTACCGCCGTAATAGAGGGAATACCGCTGGATTCCTCCATAATTTCCGCCATCCGCCGGTCGAAGGCCATATATCCCTTATGCCAGGTGCCGGAGGTGCAGGCGTAGACCAGCACGTCGGGGCCGATGTTCGACAGCGAACTGGCTCCGCGAGCTACGTCGTCGTTCATCTTGTTCACGTCGAAGCCGAACAGCGCCCAGTCTATTTCATTGGCTTCCCGGCTGGACATACTCAGCTTGTGGCCTGAGCCGGCGGGAGCGTCCGGCTGGCTGCCCCAAGTGCCATTCCACATCCGCTCGAAATGCACGGTAATTTCCGGCGGGATGACCCGGTAGAAATCCGGTTCGACCACCGGGTTAGTGGCGGGAACCAACGCTCCGATTCGCTGCGTTCTGGTCAAGTCTGCCATATTCCTCCGTTGCCGGGGAGTGTTGGAGCGTATTGTACCGGAACCGCCCCAACTTTGGGTATTTGGCCCGCCGCGCCCCCTTTGGGGTCCAGTCCCGTTTGGATTCCCGCTTTCGCGGGAACGACGGCGGCGCGGGAATGAGGGGCGGCGCGGGAATGACGGCGGCGCGGGAATGACGGCGGCGCGGGAATGACGGCGGCGCGGGAATGACGGCGGCGCGGGAATGAGGGGCGGCTTGCGCCGGAAGGGTATGGGTATATGATGGGGCCTTAACCCGGCAGCGAGCGATTGTGCTTTGGAAGACTTAATCGTCTGGCAGTTGGCCCTCCTGTTTGTCGTGGCGGCCATTGGCATGTCGCTGTCGGGCGTCGCCGGGTTCGGCGGGGGCGTGATAGTCCTGCCGGTGCTGGTGTGGCTCTACGGCCCCGAGGTGGCGGTCCCGGTGGTAGCCATCTTCCAGCTTATGGGGACGGCTTCCCGTATCTGGCTCGCCCGGGATGGCCTGAAATGGAAAGTGGTTGCTTGGTTCGCCGCCGGCTCGACCCCTTTCGCCATTATGGGCAGCTTCCTGTTCATCGCCGCCAACACCGACCTGCTTATCCGCATTATGGGCGGCGGGATGGTTATCCTCGTTATCCTGACGCAACTACCCTGGGCCCAGCGGGTGCGGATGACGTTGTGGGGCTTCCTGCCGCTGGGGGGCGTATCCGGTTTCCTAGCGTCGGTCTTGGGGATACCCGGGCCTTTCGCGCCGGTGTTCTACATCGCCTACGGCCTGAAACCCCGCGAGTATATGGCGACCTTTTCTATGGGTATGTTCCTGATACAGGTTCCCAAGCTGGCGGTCTACGGCGCCGGGGGTGAACTGATAACCCCGATGGTGGCGTCCCTGGGGCTGGCTTTGGGCCTAGTTGCCATAGGCGGGGCCTACTTCGGAGCTAGGATGTTGCGCCGCATACCCGACAAGATTTTCGCCGCCGGAATCAACGCCATAGTTTTCGCCTTCGGAGTGCTGTTCCTGCTAACGGGAGGGTGACTCCAATACCGGCATCCCCAACAGCCGCGGATGACGTTGGCGTCGTAGCGCGGGCGCCCCCAGGGTCGGCATCCGCCCTTGGCTAAGCTAACTGGCGCCCGCAGCTTGTCCTTACGGGGGCGCAGGGATATATTCCTTTCCCCAAAGGCAAACCACGCCATAGCAGGAGGCCCGTAATACTTGGAACCTGCCGCGCCGGACACGGGGCAGCCTGCTTCGTCAGGCTGGGGTCAAAGATGCCAGAAGCGCCCGAAAGGACGCGCGGTCAAACCCCGGCGGCGGTCTTGCCCGTCTCCATCGTCTTTTTGACGCGGGACAGGTAGGGGCCGACATTCATATTCGGGAATAAGCCGGACAGCCGTTTGCCAAAGAGCCGGTCGAAAGCGGACCGGGCCAGACGAATGGCATAGACCGGGCCGATGAACGCGCTGGGAACCATCGGCTCTATCTGCGAGACCATAGCAATGGCGGTGCCCTCCGGCTCTTGGGAGAAAGTGAAGGACATCCTTTCGACGCTGTGAAGCAGGCCGTTGAAGCTGTTCCTGGTCTCGAAGACCAGTTCGCCGTAGGGCCGGTAGGCGGTGATGGTCATGATTCTGACCACCCGAACCGGGTTATCGGCCATCCCGCCGCGAATAATCAGCGGGCCTCGCATCACGCCGTTTTTCTCCCGGCTGAACACCGAGCCGGCACCGAGCGGCCCTTCCGGCTGGGCGGTAACCCGGAAGCCTTCCTCCGGGTTCCACTCGCCGTGGCGCGTCATATCGGCCAGGTAATCGAACACATCCTGAAGCGGGGCGTTGATTACCGCCCTGTTGCGGCTTACCACAAAGGGCCCGGCCATAAGGCTGCCTTAATCCTGGCTTACGTCTTCGCTCGAGTCCACCCGGAAGCCGATGCCCAGCTTCACTTGATACCAGTTGGCGCGATCCCCGTCTATGGTGCCTCGGATTTCCCGCACCTCGAACCAGTCCAGGTTTCGGATGGTCTGCGAGGCGCGAGTGATAGCTCCGTCTATGGCCTGTTGTAGGCTTTCGCTGGAAGAGCCTACCAGCTCGACCACCTTGTAAGTGCTCCCGACTGCCATTTCCCCATCTCCATAATCGTCTGCGAGCCGTAGGTCTCGTTCTCTCGCAACGGAAACATATAATATGCGCCGCGCCCAGATACGGCAACAGGGGCGGGAATCCCGGTCGGGGCAATCGCATATAAAATTACAACCCGGCCGCTCCAGCGGAAAGCCGGAGGCCGGCGCATCGATGGCGCTTGATTTTCGGAACGATGCCGTCTAATTCGGTTTATGGATTCCCGCGTCCGCGGGAATGACGGGTATAAGCCGCCTATTCGCCATAGCCCTGGAATCCCGGGAGGGTTTGCCATTGCCGGCGCGGACGGAGAGTGCCGCCAAAAGTCTATGCCAGCTTCAGGAGCAACTATGTTTTCCGACATACATCACATCAGCTACCTAGTTCCCAACCTCGACGCGGCCATCGCGTCCTATGCCCGTATGTATGGAGCAACGGTCACCGGGCGGGGCGCCGTCCCTAACTTGGGCGAGGTGGCGTTCCTTCAGGCGGGCCGCGTCGAGGTCGAGTTCATCCTCCCCGAGGATACCGCAACGCTGGACGGCGGCGGAAACTACGCCGTTCACCATGTGGCCTATGCCGTGGAATACCTGGACCGGGTAGTGGCCGAACACCGCAGCCGGGGCTTCCGGTTCCTGACCGATAAACCGTTTACCAACTTTATGGGCTACCGGCTTATCTACTTTGACCCGGAGGACACCGGCGGCTGCCGCGTGCACCTGACCGACGCCGCCACCCTTAGACTGCGCTGAAGACAGAGACTGCGCTGAAGACAGGCGTTGCGGAAGCGGAGCCGTATTGTGGTAAGATTCCGTCAGCATTACGCTGGCGTTGTTCGGGGTTGAACCCCGCGCCGGAATTGAGGAGATTGGCGGGAATGAAAGCACTGGAAGGGCTGAAAGTGCTGGACCTGACGCGCGCGCTGGCCGGCCCCTTTTGCACGCTGATGCTGGGCGACCACGGAGCCGACGTTATCAAGATAGAAATTCCGGGCAGCGGCGATGACACCCGCCACTGGGGGCCTCCTTTTATCGAGGGCGAGAGCGCTTACTTTATGTCCATCAACCGCAACAAGCGCAGCCTGACCCTCAACTTCAAGGAAGATGAGGCGAAGGAAATTTTCCTCAAGCTCTCGGAAAATGCCGACATCATCGTCGAAAACTTCACGCCGGGGGTGATGGAGCGCTTCGGGCTGGGTTACGACGTGGTGAACTCGATCAACCCCGCTATCATCTACGTCTCCATATCCGGCTTCGGGCAGGACGGCCCCTACCGCCCCCTCCCGGCCTATGACCAGATTATGCAGGGAATCAGCGGACTGATGAGCCTCACCGGCGAACCCGAAGGCGAACCGCAGAAGGTAGGCATCGCTGTCTCGGACATCGGCGCGGGAATGTGGGCCGCCTTCGGGATAATGTCGGCGGTTCATCACCGCTCTCAGCACGGCCAGGGGCAATACATCGACGTTTCCATGCTGGACGGACAGGTGGCGTGGCTCACGTACCAGGCGGCCACCTACTTCGCCACCGGCAAGCCGCCCGCCCGGCTGGGAGCCGCGCATCCCAATCTTTGCCCCTATCAAGCCTTTATGTGCCAGGACGGGAAGTTTATCAACATCGCCGTTGGCTCGGAGCGTATCTGGGAGCGCTTCTGCGAGGCGATGCAACTGGAAGAACTGAGCAAGCCCGATTACGCCGTCAACGGCGAACGGGTCAACAACCGCTCTGTGCTGGTTCCCTATCTGCAACAAGTGTTCCTAACCCGTCCAGTGGCCGAGTGGGTGGCGGACTTGCAGAAATTCAGCGTTCCCTGCGGCGCCATCAACGATCTCGCCGATGTCTTTGCCGACCCGCAAATCGAGGCCAGGGAAATGCTGAAGGAGATGATTCACCCGGTGGCGGGGACGATCAAGCAGACCGGCATTCCCGTCAAGTTCTCCCAGACTCCGGGCGGGCTGGAACTGCCTCCTCCTCTGCTAGGGGAGCACAACCGCGATATCTTGGCCGGACTGGGCTACTCCGAGGAAGCCATCGAATCGCTGAAACAGCGGGAGGTGATCTAGGTTTCCGCCCTATCCGCCAGCCCGCTGAAAGGGTGGGCCGGGCGCCGCCGGTTCGTAGTTAATTCCAGCATTTTGGTTAATTCCAGCATTTTGGTTAATTCCAGAATTTACGAATAGCGGGTACACGTAATGGACTTGGGTCTGAAAGACCGGGTTGCTATAGTGGGCGGTTCCACCAGGGGCATGGGCCGCGCCATCGCCCTGGCGTTTGCCCTGGAAGGGGCCAACGTGGCCATTTGCGGCCGCACGGAATCCGACCTGCGGCGCGCGGAGATTGACTTGGCCCGCGCCAGTTCCCAGAAGCACGTACTGGCCATCCCGGCCGACATCACCGACGCCCGCGACATCCGCCGGGTGGTCCGAGACACCGTCAACCGTTTCGGACAAGTAAACATACTGGTGACGCGCATGGGCTATCACGAGGCGGAGCGTCCCTCGGAACTGACCGACGACGCGCTGACTTCGGCGTTGGACGAAGCCTTTCTAAGCACAGTGCGATTCGCCCGGGAAGTTGTTCCCTATATGAAACAGCAACACTGGGGGCGAATAGTGAACCTTCTGCCAGAATTTTCCCGCGGCCCCTTTGCCGCCGGCGCGCGGGATATCGCCGGCGAAACATCCCTCGCCAGCGCCAATCAGTTAGCCCTAGTCGGATATTCCAAGAGCCTCGCCAACGAACTAGCGCCTTTCAACATCACGGTCAACAACCTGATTCACGGCCCGGTGATGACCGACGGATTTATGCTGGCGATGCAGGAGCGCAGCCATTACGAGAACCGCCTGCCGGATGAGCTGCTCCGGGAAGCCGCGGCTGCCGTGCCTATGGGCCGCTTGGGGAAGCCCGAAGAAGTGGGCGACCTGACGGTCTACCTCGCCTCGGAGCGGGCATCCTTCATCACCGGCTCCAGCATAGCCCTCAACGGCGGCATCCCAAAGGAAATCCGCTAAGCCCCCCATATATCCCGCGCACCCCCGTCTTTCCTGCGAAGCTTGTCCCTGTGAAAACGGGGAGCAGGAATCCACACTCCCCTTCATCTGTGCGATAATGCCCCAAAGGCCAACGTCAATATGAACCGGGGTGGATATGGACAGGCAAGCAGACCGTTTCCAGAGGGTTTACCAAGCGGCGCAGGAATTCATGGCTCAGGACGACACGCCGGGCTGGCTGGTCTATGACTACCGCGAATCCAACCCCATCTTCCGGCAGGTCATCCAACCCTCGGGCCACGTCACGCGGCCCTGCTATTTCTACCTGCCCGCCCAGGGCGCGCCGACCCTGCTGACCCACCACGTAGACGCCGGCAAGTTCGCCGAGTCGGGGGTGGATTGCGTCGTTTACAGCGGCCGCGACACTCTCGTTTCCGCCCTGAGCGGCCTGATTACCGGAGCCGGGCGGCTGGCCATGGAATACTCGCCGATGAACGAGCTGCCCCGCGTTTCCCGCGTAGACGCCGGCACCGTTGAGCTGGTTCGCAGCATGGGGGTAGAGGTAGTGTCGTCCGCCGACCTGATGCAGGCTGCCACCCATCAGTGGACGCCGGAGCAGTATGCCGATCACCGCACTACGGCCCTCAAACTGGGCCGCATCGTCAACGAGGCTTTCGCCCATGCCGGGGAGCGCCTCGGCCGGGGAGTGACTGAGTACGATGTGGCCGAGTTCATCCGCCGGCGTTTCGCCGAAGAGGGCATCGCCTCTCCCGACGGCCCCATCGTGGCGGTCAACGCCAACGCCTCGGACCCGCACTACGAGCCTTCCGCCCAACAGCACAGCCCCATCCGCCCCGGCGACTGGCTACTGATAGACCTGTGGGCCAAGGGCATCGAGCCGGGCAGCGTCTACGCCGACATCACTTGGTGCGCCTACGCCGGCGACCGGGTGCCGGCTAGGCAGCAAGAGATATTCGACATCGTTACCGGCGCCCGGAACGCCGCCGTAGAATACCTGCAGGAACGCCATAGCCGGGGAGAGCAGACGCAGGGCTGGCAGGCCGACAAGGCGGCTCGGGACTATATCGAAGCCCGCGGATACGGCCGGTGGTTCACTCATCGGCTGGGACACAGCATCGGCTTCGAGGTGCACAGCGAGGCCGTCAACCTAGACGGTTTCGAGACCCACGACACCCGCCGCATCATCCCCGGCGTCTGCTTCTCGGTGGAGCCGGGCATCTACCTGCCCGAATTCGGCGTCCGCTCCGAGATAGACGTGTTCATGTCCGAAAACGGGCCATACCCGTCGTCCCCGGTGCAACAGGAAGTCGTACTGATGGGTTAGGGCTAGTTCCAAAGGGTAGGCTTAGTGATTACTCCTTGCGTATCTCGCAACGCCGGTGGGAACTGTCTGCGCCTCATATGGTTTCTCCATAGCCGCTTGATATAGGTTGAGGCTTTTTGCAAATCTCGGTGGGTGTGGTTCTTGCTATCGGGGTTTACGACCGAGACAAGCAGTCTTAGTCCGTCCCGCACATACTGAACCGGACCGGCGGTGTCGCCTCATTTGTCATCACTACGCAGAGTTCAAAGCAGACCTTAGTTGCCCGGTTGCCCTGCGCCCTAGCTTACCGCTAGAATTGCCCGCGACGCTCAGTTTATGCGAGAAGGTTTGTGATGGAATTTTCGCTGGCTTACGAGATGCAGCGTCCAATACTGGATGACCACGCCGTCATCGAGGAGACCATCGAGCAGTGCATTCTGGCCGACGAGATGGGCTTCGATGCCGTTTGGTTCGTGGAGCATCATTTCCTGACCACGTTTTCCCAGTCGCCCTGCCCGGAGGTCATCTTCGGCGCGCTTTCCCGGCTGACCAAGCGCATCCGTTTGGGCTTCGGAGTTGTTATTCTGCCCTACCATCACCCGATTCGGGTGGCCGAGCGGGTGGCGATGGTGGACCACCTCTCCCACGGACGGGTGGAGTTCGGAACCGGACGCTCCGCCCCCTACGAACAGCTAGGCATGGGGATAGACCCGCGGGACACTCGGGAGATGTGGGAGGAATCCTTGTCCATGATTCCCAAGATATGGGAATCCGACTACTTCGAGTGGGACGGCAAGTTCTGGAAGGTGCCGCCTCGCCAGGTGCTGCCCAAGCCCTACCAGAAGCCGCACCCGCCTATCTGGGTCGCCGCCCTGCAACCGGCCACCTACCAGCTTGCGGCGCAGAAGGGCATCGGCTCCATGGCCCTCGGTGTCAACGCTCCGTCGGTTCTGGAGCCTTCCATCCGCGAATACAAAACCGCTATCAAGGAAGCCAACCCGGTAGGGGCCTTTGCCAACAACAAGTGGCTGTCCTCCTGCTTCGGCCTATGCGGGGAAGACGACGCAGCCACCAAGGAGCTGTCGGCCCAGTCGCTCAAGACCTTCTTCGGACCTGGGCGTCCCTATGTTCAAGACCAGAAGGACGTATATGCCCGGCTGCTGGAGCAATGGGGCGGAGTGCCCGGCCATCTGAGCCAGAACTTTTCGCGATACATTAACGTGCCGGCCCAGGGAAGCAACGGCGGTTCGGCCCTCGATCTGTCCGGCGGCAGCGCTCTGGCCCAGAAAGTATGGGAAGAGTTCGATGCCGCCACCATGGCCGAGCGTGGCATCATCGTGGCCGGCGACCCGGAATCCTGCATCAAAGCGGCCAGGCTGCACGAAACAACCGGCGTTGACCAGTTACAGTTCCTGATGGCTACCGAAACCGTTCCCCACCAGAAAGTGATGGAATCCATCGAAATGTTCGGCAAGCACGTCATCCCCCACTTCCGCCCATCGTCCCAGGGCGCGCCGGAAGGCTCCATGGACGGGAACGGCGCCTAGCCGCCTTCCGGTATCCGGCGTCATTCCCGGGGCTCTGGTGCCAATCAGAGCCTCTTTTTCCCCGGCGCCAAAGACGAAACAGGCCGCTGGCCCACTGCATTGCGTTACAATGAATCAGGCAACCAGCAGCAGGGGGTACTGCCATGCCGTTTAGAATTGGCCGCGGTTCCGGCGTCGCGATAGTGGAAATGCACGGCGTAATCGGCACTCAGGTTCGGGATTCCGCCTATGCCCGCATCTTCGAGAACATCGCCAAGAATAAATCTTACCGGGCTTTGTTGCTGGACATAGATTCCCCCGGAGGCTCCGCCGCTGCCTCCGAGTCTCTACACCGCAGCATCGAGCGGGTGGCCGAAAGCAAGCCGGTGGTGGCCTACGTGCGGGGGATCGGCGCCTCCGGCGGATATTACCTCTGTTGCGCCGCCAACCAAGTCTTCGCCCTGCCCACAGCCCTGGTCGGCTCCATCGGCGTTATCTATATGCGCCCGGTGCTGGAGCAGCTTCTGGCTCGGGCGGGGGTCGAATTCACCATCTTCAAGGGCGGCAAATATAAGGATATGACCGGTTTCTGGCGCAGCCCCACCGCCGAGGAATCGGAAAAACTGCAAGGGCTGATAACCGAGATATATGACAACTTCGTGCAGGTGGTGGTCAAAGGCCGCTCGCTGCCGGAAGAAACCGTGCGGGAGCTGGCCACCGGCGAGGTGATGACCGGCCAGAAGGGAGTAGAGGCCGGACTGGTAGACCACATTGGCGACTTCACCGACGCCCTGAACGCCGCAGCCGAGGCGGGCAACACGAGGCCGCGCCTCAAGTTCCTGCATCCCCGCCGCAGCTTGTCGCAACGGCTGATGGGCCGCTCCTCCACCGAAGCGACGGCGATGGCCAGTCTGGCTGGCGGCTTGCAGCGAATCCTCAGCGGCGGAATCTACTACCTGGACCCAGCCTATCTGGCCGGCCGCCCCGGTGGGAGCGGTTAGGCAACACCGGCGCTTTCCGCCAGCAAGCAGGGCCGCAACAGCTCGGCGGCGCCTTCGATTACTACTCCCATGGCCCAGCCTTCCGGGTCAAAGTTCACGCAAAGGCTCCGGCGCAACGGTCTTTTCCGTGCAGCCCGCATAAGGCGGCTCGCCCGTTTGCAGCCGGAGCATATCCGTTTCCGTGGTATAGGTTATGGTCAACTCCCGGTCGAACTCTCCGCCCTCGCTGGCCTCCCCGTCTGCGGGAAACAGGTATGGCCCCCAGCATTTTGGCGGCGCGGTCAATAGTAAGCGAGCTCACTTCTCCATCTCGTCCGTACATCACCCATAGATACGGCGCGACAGTTTCTCCATCCTTGGACGACTCCGCCATGCGGAAAGTCAGGGTATCCGTGTCGTCATAATATCTGACGGTTAAGCCTTTCCGACTCACGATAATCTCCCAAACACCTTGTCCAGGCGCCCGTCAAAGTAAGCAGTGGGAAACCGGTCATTATCAACCACTACCCGTAGTCAATGCTTCATCTCATCAATCCATCCATAATATAACTTTCTTCCATCATATCCTCGATGATGCATATCCTCGATGATGCGGCCCGGCTATCGTTCTTTCAATCCACTCCGGCTTTACGGCGAGATGCGGTTCATCTATGTAGTGGTGTGGGGGATTGGACGCCCCTTGCCTGGCGTATGAGCGCCTCTCGCCGCTATCCATTCCGCCGTTTCGATTCCTGCCAGAGTTCTTCCTTTTCCGCCAGCGGCAAGGCCTCGAAATCCAGCCCCCGCGATGCGGCCAGTTCCTCCATGCCGAGATAGCGGGCGCGGAACCGGGCGTTGGCCTGGCGCAGAACGTCTTCGGCGTGGAGGTCAACCCAGCGCGACAGATTAACCATAGCGAACAGGATGTCGCCCAGTTCGTGGACCTGCTCTTCCGGCGTCCTGGCCTGACGGAACTCCTCAATTTCTTCGGCCACCTTATCCAGCACGCCGGAAACGTCGTCCCACTCGAAGCCGACGCGAGCCACTCGGTCCTGCATCAGTTGCGCCGCGGCCAGCGCGGGCAGGCTGGCGGGAATGCCGTCCGCCGGCGACTGGCGGATTCCGGCGGCAGCTCGTTCCTCGGCCTTGATGCGGTCCCAGTTCCGCTCCACCTCGCGGGCGTCGGAGAACGACCCGTCGGAGAACACGTGGGGATGACGCCGGATGAGTTTGCGGTTTATGCGCTCCACCACATCGCCAATATCAAAGTTCCCAGCTTCCCGGGCGATATCTGCGTGAAAAGCTATCTGCACTAGCAAATCACCCAGCTCTTCAGTCAGCACGCCGGGGTCGTCCTCGTCTATGGCCTCCAGCGCTTCGTGGGCTTCCTCCAATAGGTTGCGCTTCAGTGATTCGTGGGTTTGCTCACGATCCCAGGGGCAGCCGCCGGGGGCGCGCAGTCGCGCCACAATGTCTACCAGGGTCTGAAATTCGGAGATTTGGCCGTTAAATTCGTATTCATTCATAACTCAAATTATAATTAACCCCAACTATGTTTCAATCTCTGATACATCGCGGGCTTCCGCGAGGGGTTCACCTGCGGGGGTTCGCCCGCCGGATGCGCTGGCTCCCCGCGGCACTGTTCATAGCCGCCGTGCCGGTCTTTCTGGTAACTGGCAGCATAACTTGGGCCTTCAACAACATCGGCCTCTACGAAAGCGGCTTCGAGAAGTATCGCATCGCCTGGGTCAGCGGCATCACCCCCGAAGACCTACGGCAGGTGGCGCTGGACCTTCGCGCCTATTTCAATTCCGGCGATGAGCCGCTGCGGGTGCGCACCCGCATATACGGCGCCGAGCGGGAATTGTTCAACGCCAAGGAAGTTCACCATATGCGCGACGTGAAGCGGCTGCTGTGGGGCGTGTATGGGGCCTTTGCAGCGGCGGCGGGCTGCCTGCTGGCGCTGACCGCCGCCGGGTTCGCGTTGCAGCGGCGCGCCCACCTGCCCGCGCTGGCCCGCCGGACGTTGTGGGGCGGCGGCCTGACGGTCGCGCTGCTGATTGCCTTTGGACTGGCGGCGACCGTGGGGTTCGATGCGCTGTTTCTGCTGTTCCACCGGGTCAGCTTCGCCAACGATTTCTGGCAGCTCGACCCGCGCACCGACTACCTGGTGCTGCTGTTCCCGCAAGGATTCTGGTTCGACGCGACGATGTGGGCCGCCCTGCGCGCGCTGGCCGGCGGCGCGCTGCTGGCCGCCACCGGCGGCGGCTGCCTGGCCTGGCGGCGGTGGCGCGACAAGGGATAATAGGCAATGCCAGTTTCTCGGACCACCCTGAGAGTTAGCGTCGAGAGTTAGCGTCTATGGCTAACCACAGAATTACCCAAGAATGGGTTGGCGTTTGCCCTCACTGCAACCACCCTCGCATCAGGACAAGGCGGCGGCAGCACCGCCCCATGAATTGGAGATGCGGAAACTGCGACCGGGTTTTCACTCGCCCGAGTAGCAGGCTTGTGGTAGTGGAGGAGTGGCCCGGCGTTGATCTGATGTACCTGGGCCGTAGTCTGAGTACGCAGGCCGCGGGCAGTGGGCCAGCCGGGCAAGGGGGAAGAGGCAACTTCGGCTGTGGTTGTCTGTTTATCATACTGATTGGCATTGGCATTGCCTCGTTCTTCACCATAGGCAGAAACGCCTACTTTCCCGGCGATGATAGCATCCACACGGCTGGCGAGGAAACCCAGAATCTATACCGCCAAGCCCGCGAAAGCATCGGCAATCTAGGCGAGTCCAGCCCCGATGCCGCGCCGACGCCGGATCCGCCATTACGGCCCGACCAGCGCCATCACGATTTCAAACTGTATATGCTGGAGCTAATCAACGAGGAAAGGGTTAGCGCGGGCGTCCTCCCCGTAACTCTAGGAGACAACATAGCGGCGCAACTACACGCCGAAAACTCCCTCGCCAACTGCTTCAGCGGCCACTGGGGGGCTGACGGACTAAAGCCTTATATGCGCTACAGCCTAGCCGGCGGCTATCAATCCAACGGCGAAAACGGCATCGGCTCCGACTACTGCATTCAGTCATCCGACGGCTACCGATCCCTAAGCAGCATCGAATCCGAGATTCAAGAGATGATGGACGGCTGGATGAACAGCCCAGGCCACCGCCGCAACATACTGGACAAGTGGCACAAGAAAGCAAACATCGGCCTAGCCTGGGACAAGTACAACATAGTAGGCTACCAGCACTTCGAGGGCGGCTACGTGGAGTACGCCCGTCCACCGGAAATAACGAACGGAACGCTGCATGTCTTAGGAAGCGCAATAAACGGCCTGCGGTTTTCCGGCAGAGAAGAGTTGGGTTTGCAACTCTTCTACGACCAGCCACCTCATCCGCTGACCAGAGGGCAAGTTTCACGGACATATTGCTACGATTCCGGCCTTCAGATAGCCGCGTTCAGATACCCACTGACCGGCAGGAGCTTCTGGACTGAGGACAATTTCACGAAAACATACTCTCCCTGCCCAGACCCCTACGACGTCCCCCCGGACGCCTTCGCCCCCCGATCGCACGACGAAGCGCGCGAGTTCTGGCAGAGGGCATATGACGCAAGCCAAACCAAGACCGAGCAGACCATCACAGTGCCCTGTGGATAACCGCGTCAGACTGGACAGCGAGAGGCGCAGATTTCTCCGTTAGCGCCAACATCAGCAACCTGCTGTCTCAGTATGGGGCGGGGGTCTACACCATCCTACTGTGGGGCGAAATAGGCAGCGAGGATGTTCCAATTTCGCAGTATTCCATCTTCCATGAAAAGGAGCCGCCAGACACATACAACCCTAGCCGATGGAAGTAAAAGGGCGGGGAGCAACAAACTCCCCGCCCTTTCGACAAGTAAACCCGGCTGGAAATACCGGACTAGTGGCTGTGGCCGCAACCGCAGCCGCCACAACTGCCACCGCTCAGGGGCGGCAGGGGCCCGGGGTCGAAGGACAGCTCTTCGCCCGCGCCGCCGACGCGGGCGAACATGGAGATGGCCCGTTTGGCCGGCTGTTCACAGTTGGGGCAATCGGCGCCGGTGGCGCTCATCGGCTGGAGCTTCTCGAATTTGTGGCTGCACCTGGGGCAGTGGTACTCGTACAGAGGCATAAGGCCGCTCCCAATGTCAGTGTCGTTGCTGGTGAATTTAACCTACCCGGCGGCGATGGTCAAGGCCGGATCAGCCTGCGGATGGACGGGCCAACACGTGGGATGAGTTGCGGCTCTCGAAGATTCTCCTGCTGGGCCCAGCGCGAAATATCTGGCCCAAAGCCGCCACAGTATGGCCCATTCCTCGCCGTAGAGGTTTGTGTTGATTACCGGCAAACTAACGGCGGCAGCGTTGTCATTGCTGAACAGAGCCGAGAGGGATTGCGGGAGGTCAATCAACTGCTGTTGCAGGGCTTCCCTATCTGCAATTAGCGCCTGCCGCTTATAACGGCCTGCATTACCAGTCTCAAGAAGCAGGCTTCTATCCCGGTTGAAGGGCATCGCAGTAAACCCTACACATCCTTCCAGGCGAGGGGAGGTAGTGGGTTACGTCTAGTCAGTTTCCTGCCCTTGGGAGCGGCTTCCTGGTCATCCCGCAGCGCGCGCTCAATGGTCATTGGCGGCGCATTTGGTCGTACAGCTCACCGTACTTGCCGCGTTCCTCTTTAGGCTTTGGGTTGGGGTGGTTCAGCAACAGACTTTCGGCTGAGTCTTTATCCAGAGTCAGCGGCCTATCTAAGAATCAACTATTCCGAAAATCGTCTATAATCTCTATTTGTCACTATATGTCCCCCGGTTTGGCGGCGCAAGGCAGAGAACGTCTCCACTACCGGCGCAAGGCCCCAGGATGTTTGAGATTTGCTTTCCCGCGTAAGGGGTTCCTCTTCCTACAAGTGGTGGGTGTTCGCCGCCATTGCCATCGGCACCTTCGTTTCGGTGGTGGACACCGGGTCTGTGCTGGTGGCGCTGCCGGAGATTGAAGAGCATTTCAACTCCGACCTGCCTACCGTTCAGTGGGTGGTGGTGGGCAACGCTCTGGCCATCAGCGCCCTCATCCTGCCCATGGGGCGGTTGGGCGACATAGCCGGGCGCAAAGGGGTCTACATCGGCGGACTGGTCATCTTCGTCGCCGGGTCGCTCTTGGCCGGGCTGGCGGCCAACCTGCCCTGGCTGATTGCAGCCAAGGTGTTCCAAGGCTTTGGGTCGGCCATGATCCAGGGCAACGGCATGGCCGCCGTCGTTTCCTCCTTCACGGGAACCGAGCGGGGCAAGGCGCTAGGAACCCACATGAGCGTCGTCGGCAGCGGGGCCATCGCGGGCCCGGCCATCGGCGGACTGCTGGTGGCCTCCTTCGGATGGCGGTCGGTGTTCTTCGTCAACGTCCCCATCGGCATCCTCACCGTCCTGATTACCTGGCTAGTGTTGCGCCCGGCGCGGGAAGACACCGCGAACGAGCGGGCCGCGGGCCGGTTCGACTGGCTGGGCGCGAGCCTGTCGGCCATGGCGTTGCTGGTTTTCCTGCTGGTGGTGAGCAACGGCCACCGGCTGGGGTGGACTTCCCTGGAGGTCTTGCTGGGCACAGGAGCGACGGTGGCATTGCTGACCGGGTTCGTCTGGTGGGAGCTGCGCGCTCCGTCGCCGATGCTGGAGCTGCGGCTGTTCCGGCGCAAGCTGATGGCTATCGGCGCGGCGGCGGCGTGGCTGTCATTTATGGGAATGTCCTCGTCCCGCTTTATGATGCCCTTCTACCTGCAACGGGTGCTGGAAATCAGCCCCCGCGACGTCGGATTGTTGCTGATCCCTCCCGCGCTGTGCATGGTTCTGCTGGGCCCGGTAAGCGGGCGGCTGTCGGACCGCTTCGGCTGGCGCGTATTGACCGTTTCGGGGTTGACCCTGTCTATGGCCGCCAGCATCAGCATCGCCGTTACCCTCACCGAGGCGTCTCCGGTGGTGTTCATCGTACTGATGCTAATGCTCCAGAGTTCCGGCATGGCTCTCTTCAACTCCCCCAACCAGAGTTCACTGCTCAGTGCGGTGGAGCGCAGCCAATACGGCGTAGTCTCGGCGCTAACACAGCTAATTCGCAACTCGGCCAACGTCACCAGCATCGCCGTAGCCACGACCGTGGTAGTGGTGACTATGGGAAGCTATGGAGTGGAGCCGAGCCTGGACGCGGTCTCGCCTGCCGTAGCCGATGCCTTTGTGGCGGGACTGAAAGGGGCCTTCTTCCTGATGGCGGCGATGCTACTGCTTGGAGTGGTTCTGGCCGTGATCCGCGGAGAGCGCAAACACGGGGAACCGACCGCGCCGCGCCGCCAGCCGGCGCAGGGTCAGGCCGATTAGCAAGGCGCGCCGGTTGAACTATTGCTGGGGCGGTTGCTACACTAGTCTCGAAATCCCGGCAAGCAACGAACAATCCGGCCGGGAACAGGCGGAGGAGAAACTGTGGCAGACGTCAAGATAGAAGTCAGGGAAAACGGGCCTAACCGGGTCACCGGGCCGATCGAAATCGTAGACGCCAGCGGCGCCAACTACAACGTCCCCGAAGGGCGCTGGGTTAGCTTGTGCCGCTGCGGATACTCGTCGGAAAAGCCTTTCTGCGACGGCGCGCACCGCGACGCTGGTTTCCAGGCGGATTCCCAGGCCCGCTAGCCGCCTTGAAACCGCAGGATTACGTATCCGGGGCGCTGAAGGAGCGTCCCGGTTTTATTTACGCCGATTCTATTCGCAAAGGTATACCGCAATTGACGCCAACATCTTTGGAGTTCAAGCCCTTGTCTCCAGAGCTTATGGACGGCTTGGGCATGGGACTGCGGGGAAGCTGGGGCGCAACTTGCAGTTCGCGAGCCGTTGCCCAACCGCCCTCGCCACTGGCTGCCGCGGGTTGCAATGCGCATCGCCGCGCAGGGCTAAACTATCCGCCGCCCTCCTGGGCTTGGCGCGGCTCCATCAGGCTAATGAGCATTTTCAGGTTGTCTTCGAGCTGCGGGGCGAGCTGGTGTTGGCGCGAGCTACGTAACATCATCAGCAGCCGCAACTGAGCCGCTAGGTCATCGGCCAGCGCCCGCTTGGCCTCGGCCACTGTGTCGGCTTCCACTGGAACACGAATCCCATTCAAACGCAGACGAGACTTGGCCTCGCCGGCCCAGTACTTGTCCAGGCTGTCCAGCACTACGATGGGGATTTCGTCCTTGATGACCATATTGGAGCCGGGGGAGCAATCCTCGGAGCGTAGGGTGTCCACCAGAACCCTGGTTATCTCCGAGTGGCTGATATGAAAGACCGCGGCATTAGGCTGGCTGGCGTCAACATCGCGCCAGTTCCAGCCGGGCGGCGTGGCATAGTCTACTCCAGGCTCCACTATCACCGGCAACGCCAAGTCCTCAGCCAGCGGACGGTCTTCTCCTCTTCCCTCCCTTTCCAGTGAAGGGTTATTTTCGGGGCGCTCTTCCGGGCCCACGGGCCGCCCGTTATCAGGCATGGCTGTGATTCCCATCAGAGTCCAGCTCCCACGCGGAGTAGACTTGCTCTGGCAGCGTGATAGGGCCGACAGCGTTTTCATACTCGCGGACATGCTTGGCGGTGAGTAGCGCGATAGCCTTGAGCATCTGCGGGCTGACCTTGATGCGGGCGCGCAGGATGGGTTCGCGCTCCTCCATCTGCTCGCCGAAGAACAGCACCGCCGAGTAAAGGCTGCTGAAGATGTGCATCGAGTCGGCGTAGAAGGTGATGGGGTCTAAGGAACTGCCCTCACTGGCATGGGTGTCGCCGGGGCGGGCGTAGGTCTCTTCGCGGGGGGGCTGGTCTTCGGGCGGAACGTAGGGTCGCTGAACTACGGGCATGGCGCCTCTCCTAGGCCTTTTTAAGAATGGCTATCTTAAGCGCCGCCATTATACAGGAACGAGGGGAATATCCCCTATTTCTCCGGTTCCCGGGGAAACCGCGTCTCCGGGCGTCCTGGGCAACATCAGCGCGGCCGGAAGGAGAAGAGACCCTACTGTTCCGAATCTACGCCGTCCTCCCCGGCCAGAAACCGCTCCACCTCCGGGGTTTTGGGCAACACAAGTACGCCATCTACTTCAACACCAAAGCGGGCGTAAGCTTCTTCCTGCCGCCGGCGCTGGTTCTCGCGCTCTGCCTCTCGCCCTTCTTCCCTTCCTTCTTCCCTTCCGAGTTTACGCCCTTCCTCGTGCCCCTGCTCTTTCCATTGCTTGATTTTCATCGCAGCAAGTACCATCTGCCACACCGCCTCATTGATAATTGTCGCCAACAATGCGACGCCGACGGACACCGCTGTAACGTCGGCCAGAACCGGAACCAGGCTGTCCAGCCGCCACGCATCCCAATACAGCCATAGCGCCAGAGAACCTGCGGTTAGGGAAATCAGATAAACCCCGCAATAAAATATCCCTAGGTCGCGCAGGGCTTTATTGGTGGGGTTCTCCATTCTTGTTCATCCTAGAAAGGAAAGGGATAGGCTGTCAACTAAACGACTTTGCTGACATTCCTCCCTTATCCTCTCTCAAGGCCCAGTGATAGTATCCGACGGCGATGGCTTCCCATTCGGCAGTGGCGCGGCTCTGACCGATGAGACCGAGGCGGCGCATGATGGCGTAGCATTGGGCGTCCCTGGAGGCGTTGCGCCGCCCGGCGATGGCGGCCCGCACCTCCTCGACGGTGCAGCCGGACAGGGGTAGGCCCAATTCATTGGCCCAGATGTGCAGTGCCGCGTCTAACTGCTCCAATCCCGGCGTCGGCCAGTTGATAGCGCCGGCTCTGCTGCGTACCGCGCAAGCAGGCCGCCACCGGCTCACCACAGATCTCAGGGCGTCCAACTGATAAGCGATGCGTTCCGGCAGAACCACCTTTCGGCGAGATTTCAAGCCGGCAACGCCGCTGGCGGCAACCCCTGAGCCGTCCAGCACGGCCCATCCTGTTTCCCGGGTCCCCATGGCCAAGGCCAGTAGCCTCCTGCCATCGCCGATGTTTTCGGTCATCAAGGCTAATCTGCCGCTGGGGCCAACTGGTTGTTCGCAGCCCGGTGTTTGGGAAATCCGCCTCCATCCGGAAGCGGCCGAAGCAGGCGCAGACCGTTGCCGTCGGGGATGTCGGAGCGCTCATCCAGGTAGAGGCCAGTGTAGTAATAGGCACCGCACTGGAGGCAAATCCAGTCGCCATCGTCATAGGCCAGGTCTCCGCGGCATTTGAGGCAAACGCCCAGCCGGTACAAGTTCATATTGAGTCTCTCAAGGGTCAGTCCGGGATGTTAATTTACATAGGGCCTACCGATTCACGATAACAGAACAATTGTTCGTTTTCAAGATGCCCCAGCCACAGCTCCTCCGGGACACGCGGTCATTTCCGCCCAGCCGTATCTGCGAGCGGCTGTCCCCGAGAAAGCGGGAATCCGGCGGATTCGCAGGCGCGGGCTTCCGTATTTAAAGAAATGGGTTCCCGCTTTCGCGGGAATGACGATAGACAGGGTGCGGGATGATGATAGACAGGGTGCGGGATGATGATATAGAGGGTGCGGAGATGACGGACAGGAGTAGGGAACGCCAGCGCGAGGACAGCGAACCAGCAGCGCGCCGGGAATCCCGGCGCAAGGGACAATACGCAAAGCGGTTGCTTCTTGACCGCATTGGGGGCGATTCCTATAATCCGATAGCAAGAATTCCGGCGCATACATTAGGAAAGAAATCTCCTTGTTTCAGCCAACGCAGCAGAACATCGAAGACCTCGCCGGCGCAGCCCTCGCCGAGCTTTCAGCCCTAGACAGCCTTGATGCGCTGGAGCAATGGCGCATCGCATATCTGGGGCGGCGCGGCAGCCTGACCGCTGTGTTGCGCGGCCTGGCCGGGCTCGACATCTCAGAGCGCCGCCGTATCGGCGCGCTGGCCAATCAGGCCAAGGAATCGCTGGAAAGCGAACTGGAAAAGCGCGCCCGGGAGATTAACGAGGCTGCGCTATTGCGGGCCGCCAGCGAAGACCGCCTCGACGTCACCCTTCCCGGCCGGCCTCCGGTCGAGGGAAGGCTGCACCCCACAACGCAAATAGTCCGCGAAATTTGCGCCGCATTCATCGGTATGGGATTCAGCATAGTGGAAGGCCCCGAAGTTGAGTGGGACCACTACAATTTCGAAATGCTGAACATTCCCAAGGGCCATCCGGCGCGGGATATGTGGAACACCTTGTGGGTGGACTACACCAACGAAACCGGCGAGCAGCCCATGTTGCTCCGCACCCACACTTCCCCGATGCAAGCCCGGGTCATGGAAACACAACAACCCCCGGTGCGCGTCATCGTCCCAGGCAAGTGCTACCGCTACGAGGCCACCGACGCCACCCACGAATGGCACTTCTACCAAGTCGAAGGGCTGGCGGTAGACCAAGGCATCACTTTCGCCAACCTGAAAGGCACCCTCTACGAATTCGCCCGCCGTCTCTTTGGAGAAGAGCGCCGTGTGCGCTTCCGTTGCGACTATTTCCCCTTCGTCGAGCCGGGCGTGGATATGTCCATAGACTGTTTCGCCTGCGACGGCGAGGGAGAAGGCTGCCGCATCTGCCGCGACAGCGGGTGGATCGAGATAATGGGGGCCGGTATGGTGCATCCCCGGGTGCTGGCCGGCGTGGGCTATGACCCAGGCAAGTACACCGGCTTCGCCTTCGGCTTAGGCCCCGAGCGCATAGCCATGCTGAAATACGGCATAGACGACATTCGCCACTTCTATGCCAACGACCTGCGCTTCCTGCGGCAGTTCTAGGCGCCGGGTATTCCCGCCATGATGGGTTGGCCACGGCCTGCTGTGCTACCGTCATTCCGGCCTTCGCGGGATACTATGCGCCCTGATGCTGGAAAGCTCATCTATAGAACCCTCTGTATTCCCGACTTTTCAGGAACGGCGAGGGCGCTCGAAATCCGTCGGCAATGCCAACCCGCGTTGGGAACGCCTAGAGCCGCCCGCCCTTCCCGCCAATTCGGCAACCTGACAGCCCCCAATTTTATATCCGGCATTCCCGCGAAGTTTATTCCCGTGAAAACGGGGAGCGGGAATCCAAATGAGGCTCCGCTTGAAAGTTCCCCTTAGCTGGCTCCGGCAATACGTCAATGTAGACCTCCCCGCCGACGAACTAGCCCATCGGCTGACCATGGCCGGCGTGGAAGTCGGCGAGGTCCAGGAAACCGGCGTCTGGAGCGAGGTCTACGTGGGCAGCGTCACTTCTGTTCGCCCGCACCCCAACGCCGACCGGCTGCGCCTCTGCACTGTTACCACCGGCCCAGGCCCTGATGGGAAAGACGAGGAGATGGAAGTCGTCTGCGGCGCTCCCAACGTGGCCGAAGGCCAGAAGATATGTTTCGCCCGCATAGGCGCCTACCTGTATAACGCCCACAGCCAGCGCCACGAAACCCTGGCCGCAGCCCGCATTCGCGGCGTCGAGTCCCAGGGGATGATTTGTTCCGAACTGGAACTGGGCCTGGGCGATGACCATACCGGCATCATCGTTCTGCCCAGCGATGCGCCGCTGGGCGAACCGCTGTCCGACTACTTGGGCGACACCATCCTCGACCTGGAACTAACCCCTAACCGCCTGGACTGCCTCTCCATCCTAGGAGTGGCCCGCGAAGTGGCTGCCCTGACCGGCGGCGCAGTCGTCGAGCCGGAAATCAGCTACGAAGAAACCGGCGCCCCGATATATGAGCGGGTCAGCATCTCCATCGCCGACCCCGACCTGTGCCGCCGCTACACCGCGACGGTTATAGACGGCGTCCACATCGGACCATCGCCTCAATGGCTGCAGGAGCGCCTGACTAGGGCCGGGCTGCGTCCTATCAGCAACGTGGTGGACGTCACCAACTTCGTAATGCTGGAATACAACCAGCCCCTGCATGCCTTCGACCTCGGCGCGGTGAAAGACGCCACGGTCATCGTCCGCCGCGCCCGTCCCGGCGAGAAGCTGACCACCCTGGACAGCGTGGAGCGTGACCTTACCGGCGACAATCTGGTCATCGCAGACTCCCATGACCCCATCGGCTTGGGCGGGGTCATCGGCGGCGCCAACAGCGAAATAGGCCCCCACACCGCCAGCGTGCTGCTGGAGTCGGCCAACTTCAACGCCGCGAACAACCGCGAGACCGCCGTGTCCCTGGGCCTGCGCACCGAGGCCACCCTGCGTTTCGAGAAAGAGCTGCGGCCCGAGCTGGCCCCCATAGCTCTGCGCCGCGCCACTGCCCTGATACAGCAAGTCGCGGGCGGCTCTGTCGCTCCCGGCATCATAGATGTGTACCCCGAACCGGCTCCGCCGCTGACCGTCACCCTCACCATGCGCCGGCTGCGACAGTCGCTGGGAATGGACATCGCCCCGCCGCAAGCCCGGAAGGCCCTGGAATCCCTGGGCTTCGTCTGCGCCCCGGAAGGCGACGGACTGGCTGTATCTGTGCCGTGGTGGCGCAACGACGTGAACATCGAGGACGACCTCGTTGAGGAAGTGGTTCGCATCATCGGCTACGACGCCGTGCCTACTGTGATGCTGTCTACGCCTATACCGTTTCACAGCCCCTCGCGCGCCATCGCCCTGCGAGAGGAAGCGCGAGACCTGCTGGCTGCCGGCGGAATGCAGGAAGTCATCAATTACTCGCTGGCCTCGATGAGCCTGATTGAGCGCGTAGTTCCCGTGGACGAAGCAGCGCCGCCCATGCGCTTGGCCAATCCCATGAGCGCGACCCACGAATATCTGCGCCCCACGCTGCATTCCGGTCTGCTGGCGAATCTGGCCGCTAACCAGTCCCAAAGCCCCGGCCCCTTCCGGCTATTCGAGGCCGGGCGAGTATTCCTGCCCCGCAGCGGCGACCTTCCGGAGGAGGTCGAGACCATAGCGGGGGTGCTGGCCGGGCGTCGCGCTGAGGCGTCATGGCTGGCCGGTCCGGAAAGCGGCGGCCAGGACTTCTACGACGCCAAAGGAATGGTTGAGTGGCTGCTGTCTAGGCTGGGAATCAAGGCCGACTGGGAACCGGGGGAGCATCCCGTATATCAACCCGGCCGTTGCGCCGCCGTGCGCTCGGGCGGGGAAGAACTCGGCTTCGCCGGCGAGATTCATCCCGCCATTCGAGAGCGGATGGGGTTGGACTTCGACCAGGTGGCCGGGTTCGAGTTGCGCCTTTCGGCCCTGCTGGCGGCCCAGCCGCAATCCGAGCGCAACTTCATCGCCCTTCCCCGCTTCCCGGCGGCAACCCGTGACCTGGCATTGATTGTCCCGGCCGACGTTCCTGCCGGCCGCGTTACCGATCTGATTATGCGCAACCGGCTGGCGCAGCGCGCCGAACTCTTCGACATCTACTCCGGAGAGAACCTGGCCCCGGGGACCAAGTCCCTGGCCTTCCATATTCACTTCCAGGCCGCCGACCGCACTCTGACCAACGAAGAGGTGGCCCGCTCCCTCGACGGCCTGCTCCGCAACCTTGAACGAGAGGTCGGCGCCACGCTGAGGAGCTAAGGAATCCGCGGAGGCCAACATTGCGCGCTTCCCGCGTACGGCACGTTGCTGAAGGGACAGCCCGTCGATTGCGAAACCAGCGACTGCAACTATATGATACGAAGGACGTAACCGCTCCCGACCCGCGAGTTTACTATGACTATCCCCCTGCGCGCTCAAATTGCCGACCACTCCCCTCTGGAACCGCTGCCAGACCCGCCGCCCCGCGAACCTGATATGCTGCAAGGCCAACGAATTTTTGACTTCCGGGACATATTGCAGTTTCACTTCGCCCGGCGCGGTGACGTACTGATGGCTGGCGGCGGTTACCTGCGTCGCCAACCCTATGACGAGAAGGAAAGGTTTGCGCCTAATTGCGTGATTGCCTTCGGGGTCAATCCCGGGAGCATCGTGGCTCGCAACGGCTATGTAATCAGCGAGGTAGGCAAGCCCCCCGATTTTGTGTTGGAAGGGGCTTCCGCAGTACTGGGCGGCGGGACTACACCACCAAGCGCGAAGGCTATGCGGCCTATGGCGTGGAGGAATACTGGCGATTCGACTACACCGGCGGACGCTTTCACGACGCATCGCTGGCCGGCGACATATTGGTGGGCAAGGAGTACCGGCCCTTGCCTATAAACCGAGACCCGAACGGGCTTGTCTGGGGGTACAGCCCGAAGCTGTACCTGGAGCTGCGCTGGAACCAGGGTCAGCTGCGGTTCAGCGGCCATTACACCAAAGAGTTCCTGCCCACGCCCGAGGAAGAGCGGCTTATACGCGATGAGGAAACCGTCCGCGCTAACAACGCCGAGGCCCAAGCTCACGCCGAGCGTCAAGCGCCCATGGAAGCCGAGGAGCGCCTCCGCTTGCTGGAATCCAAGGCTGAGCGCCGACAAGATACCTAGAATTAACCGGCAGACAATCATTACATCAGTCCCTCACGCCGACAGCCGCGAAGATGGGACGAATTCCTGAAACAGGAGGCGCATTATGACGACACGGCATCACCGCCGCCCAGACCATCCCGAAGAAACGCCCCACCACCACGGCCACAGCCATGATGGGGAAGATATGCTTAGCGTGGAGGAGGCCTACCAGCAGATAATGGCCTGCTTCGCGCCTTTGGACTCGGTAGAGACGCCTTTACTGGAGGCCCTAGGGCAGACCTTGGCCGAAGACATCACTTCCCCCCTAGCCCTGCCGCCTATGGCCAACTCCGGCATGGACGGTTATGCCCTTCAGGGCGCCGACATCGCGGGTGCTTCCCAAGAAACGCCGCGCCGGTTGCCTGTTGTTGGCATTGTCGCGGCCGGCCAGATGCCGGAAAGCCCCGTGGCCGCAGGCTCAGCCGTGCGAATAATGACCGGCGCCCCGGTTCCCGAAGGGGCCGACACCGTTGTTCCCTTCGAGGAAACCGACGAAGTGCAGCGCAAGAGTGAGGGCCGTCCGCTAGACGAGGTAGCCATCTTCTCCGCGATTCCCGTTGGCGCCAACGTGCGTCCGGCCGGGGAGGACATCCGCGAAGGAGAGCTGGTGCTGGAAGCAGGAACCGTTATCCGCGCCGCCGAGGTCGGCGTTCTGGCCTCTCTCGGCCTAGCTAAAGTCAAGGTCGTGCGACGCCCCATAGTGTCGGTGCTGGCTACCGGCGACGAGCTGGAAACCGCTGGCGCTGCGCTGTCCGGCGGCAAGATATACGACAGCAACAGCTTCGGCGTCGCCGCGTCTGTGCTGGCCTGCGGCGGCACCTCCCGGTTGCTGGGCATCGCCCGCGACAATCTCGACGACCTCCGCGCCAAGCTGGCAGCCACTGCCGGTTCCGACCTGATTATCACCTCCGCTGGGGTCTCCAAGGGCGATTACGACATCGTGAAGGATGTGCTGGAGGAGCGAGGTTCGATGAATTTCTGGTCGGTGCGAATGCGTCCGGCCAAGCCACTGGCTTTCGGGCATCTGCGGAGCGAAGACGGCTCCGGCAAGGCTAAAGACGTGCCGTTGCTGGGCCTGCCCGGAAACCCGGTAAGCGCGATGGTGGCCTTCGAGATGTTCGCCCGCCCGGCCATCCGGGCCATGCTAGGCCGTCCGGAGCGCCCCCGCCCGGAGGTAGACGGCCTGCTGACTGGGCCAATCCGCAACTACGATGGACGGCGGGTCTACGCCCGCGTTGAAGTGGAAAAACGGGACGGCGCGTATTACGCTACTCCCGCCGGGCCGCAAGGCTCCAACATACTTACGTCAATGTCCCGAGCCAACGGCCTGGCCATCTGCCCCGAAGACCTGCCCGTCAAACAGGCCGGCGAGCAGGTGCGCATCATCATGCTGGACTGGAACGAAGAGGTGGAAATATGACCATTGCCGAGCCGGAGACTGCCGGAGCGCCGGAAGAAAATATGCTGGGCAGCGGGCGATACTGCATCAGCCTGCCCCGACTGGCACAACTGAACCGCTCGGCGGTCCATCTTATCGCCGACCGCCTCAACGAGGGCTGCCCGTCCTACGACCAGCCCGTTGGCGGTCTCGACGCCGAAACCCTGATACGGGAAATCAGGGAATTCCACGCCGACATACCCGACTTCATCCGGGCTGAGATGCCCATCCAGGAAATTGTCTTCCGCGTCCTGCTGGCCCGCGGCAACGCCCCCACGTCTTTATATGAACTGCACCGCGAACTTACCGAACGCTGGCACAGCGCCTTCCGCCCCATATCCATAGAAACCGACGGCCTGCGCCGCATCCTAGACGCGGACGTCTACTACGGCTTCGCCGAGGTGTAGGAGGAAAAAAAGGGAGGGATGACCACCGCTAAAAACCCCCAACCACAAACTTTCCGGTTTCCCGACCCGCCGGACCGCGAACCTGATGATATGACCAGCTTCGACCATCTTGTCCTTACGGGCAACGCTCACTACCTAGTTCAGCACTTCGGGAACCCGGACACCACATTAGTGGCCGGCGAGCATTACCTCAGCGTAACCTGCACCCGGGACTTAACCGGAGTGAGGTATCCTGACCTGCTCATCGCCTTTAACGCAGACCCAGCCGCCTACCGCCGGAGCAACGCCTACGTCATCTCGGAGCAGGGCAAGCCGCCGGACTTCGTTCTGGAAATCGCTTCCCCCAGCACAGGAACCGAGGATGTGATAGGAAAGCGGAACGACTACGCCTCGCTGGGCATTCCCGAATACTGGCGCTTCGACGAAACGGGCGAACATCACAAAACGCGATTGGCCGCCGACCGTCTGGTTAACGGCCAGTACCAGCCCATACCCATAGAACCCATCGGGGACGGCGTTCTCCAAGGGCATAGCCGAGTCCTAAACCTGTACTTACGGTGGGAACAGGGTCAACTGAAATGGTATGACCCGGAAACCGGACGCCATATCGCAACCTTAGAAGATGAGCGGGAAGCCCGCATTCAGGCCCAAGAAGAGGCCAGGGCGGAGCGGGAGGCCCGCATTCAGGCCCAAGAAAGGGCCAGCATAGAGTGCGAGGCCCGTATGCTGGCAGAAGCTCGCATCCGTGAAATGCAGGAGCGGCTAGAAAATCTGGAAGACCAGTAGCTTGCCGTTAGCCGTCAGTTGGGGGTGGCGGCCGCCAACTGCTCTTTGGCCGTCTCCACTAGTTTGGCGAATCCGTCGGGATCGCGCGCAGCCATGTCGGCTAGGATCTTCCGGTCCAGTTCGATGCCGGCCAGCTTCAGCCCGTGGATGAACTGGCTGTACGACAGCCCGGCGGCGCGGCAGGCTGCGCCGATGCGGACAATCCACAGGCTGCGGAACTCGCCCTTGCGCTCGCGGCGATGCCGGTATGCGTAAGACCAGGCGTGCATCACCGACTCTTTGGCCCACTTGTAATTGCGGTGGGATGCGCCCTGGAAGCCCCTGGCCTCTTTGAGGATCTTCTTGTGCCGTCGGCGCTTGGTCACCCCGCGCTTTATTCGTACCACAACCTATTCTCCATCCCAATTATACCTTCCCATTCAGGGAAGGAGCCCCAACAACTCCCTCTCTTTCGGCGGGGAAGGAATTCAAACAATTCCCTCCCCGTCAGGGGGAGGGTTAAGGTACGGGTCGCAAGAAACAGCGGCTCTAACCGTAAGGAATCAGCTTCCGCAACCGGGGCACATCGGCGGCGGCCACTTCCATCTTGTCGGAATACTTGCGGGTCACCTTGGTAGGCTTCTTTCTCCGAAGATGGCTGCTCATTCGCTTGCGGCGAAGCATCTTGCCGGATCCGGTAATGTGTATGCGGGCTTTTGCGCCCTTGTGCGTTTTAAGTTTTGGCATCGGCCAGTTCTTCTTTCTCGCTAGAATTATTGCCTTCGGCCCTGCTGGCGGAAGCGCGTTGCGAATTTCTTTCCTCGCTCTTCTGCAAGGAAGGTATAAGCACCATGGAAAGCGACCGACCCTCCATCGATGGCGGACGCTCGAGACGCACTTCGTCCTTCAGCTCGTCGGCCACGCGGCGCAATACGGAGAGCCCAAGCTGCTGGTGAGCCGCCTCGCGCCCGCGGAAGCGAACAGTCAGCTTAACCTTGGAACCGTCGTCTATAAATTCCCGCACCTTGCGCACTTTCGCGTCAAGGTCGTGGGTGCCGATATTAGGCCGGAAACGCACCTCTTTCTGCTCGGTGCTCTTCTGGCCCCTTTTGGATTCCTTCTCCTTTTTGGAGGAGAGGTATAGCAACTTGCCATAGTCGAGCAGCCGACACACAGGCGGGTCAGAATTGGGGGCAACCTCCACCAAATCAACCTCAGCGTCACGCGCCATCTGAAGCGCCCGCCGGGTTTCCATAACCCCCAATTGCGATCCGTCGCCGCCGATGACCCGTACTTGAGGGCTGGTTATCCGTTCATTTACTCGATACTGTCTGGCTATGCTGACATACCTCCAATGAATTATGCCCCGCCATTGCCGATGGGCATAGGGCAATTTATCACACCCGGGGGCGGCCGTCAACGCGGACGGGCCAACCAAATCGGGGCGCTACCGGCCATACCCCACCACCTCCTGCATTAAAAAGGGAATGTAGGACAACTTTACACGGCGCCAGCGTTCGCCGCTCAGCTACCTACGCTCAGCAGGCGGCGACTTTACCCATCCTTGCCACGGCGCCGCCCGAAAAGCCACTCCAGCAGCGGAAATGTGGAAACTCAGGCCGCCATCCTACCACAAAGTTGCAACCCGGCCCGTAAGCACGCCACCGGCCGGCCTACTACTATGCCCCGCGCGCTGCATCCGACCACCATCGAGCCGGCGTCAGTCCCCGACCTCCAGAGGGGCCGGAAACCCAGGACGGACTGCTGCCTGCTACTGCGCGAGCTGGAACACCTGCATCTGCACCACTGCCGGCGGACCGTGGTTGCTCGGTGGCAACTTGCTCAACGCATCCCGACCACCTTGCCGCATCTGCTCGCGGGTGAGCCGCTTTCCCGCCATCCCCTGCACCAGAGCGCCCATCCACTCAACGACCGGCAAGCGGCGGTGATTGTGCCGCCAGATCAACTCTGCAACGACCGGCAAGCGGCGGTGATTGTGCCGCCAGATCAACTCTGCAATGTAGCGAGGCAAGGGCTTGCGACTCACCTGATGGTGCGTGCCCATCATGATGCGGCGCAGCAACGCCCACACCGACTCAATCGCGTGGGGGTCAAGCCATTCCATCAGTACTGACCTTTAGTACTGACCTTTGGAGTGATTCACCGACTTCCGCACGATGCCCGGCACTTCAGCGTAAACCGCCGCCTGGTCAGTATGCACTACCGTGCCCGGCAAGACCAGGTTGCTGAAGTACATCCGTACCGTTAGCCCATTGACGCTGCTGAGCGCTTCCAGCCCAGATCCGGTCGGAAGCCTCGTCATAGGAGCCAACGACCGGGGAGCCAACGACCGGGGAGCCAACGACCGGGGAGCCAACGACCGGGAAGTCTCGTCATAGGAGCCAACGACCGGGGGAGCCAACGACCGGGGAGCCAACGACCGGGGAGCCAACGACCGGGGTCTTGCCCACCGTGCCGAGCCCGGAGCGCAACTTTTTGCTGGCAGGCTTGTTGCGTTCGCGGCCGCCGAGGTACACCTCGTCGACCTGGATGGGACCCATCAGCAGCGGCTTGTCGCTAACCGTCGCAACGCGGATGCGGTGCGCCAAGTGCAGAGCTGATCCATGCTCGCAGTCCAAATCGTCGGCCAGCGTGAGCGCCGACTGGCCCTTGGGCTGTTTGCACAGTATCCACAGCGCGGCCAACCACTGCCGCAGGGAAAAGTTAGAGTTTTCCATCACGGTGCCAACTTTCACGGAGAAGTCGTAGCGACATGGCCGGCAACGCCACGGCTGCGGCCGGCAGTTCTTCCGGTCCGCGATGTTGTCGCCGCCACACCTGAGGCAACGAATGCCATCAGGCCAGCGCATCGAGACGAAAAACTGTAAAACGTCGGCGTCGGTCTCAAACGACTGCAGGAAACGGTCAAGGGTGAGCCGCAACTGCTTACGCTGGCGGCGATAGGCGTTTGACCCTCTCTGTGGACCACGTGGCCGCGGCTCAAAAACCACACCGTCGTCTGGTTCCCACGGGCGATCCTTCAAGACGTGCACCAGCGCTCCGGCGGCGTCTGCCACTAAATCCGGATGCCGTTCCAGCCGATTGAACGCTTCACGGAAGCGGGTACGGTCGGGCACGCCTCCAGCGGCGAAGCCGAACAGCCGGCCAATGGCGGCCTTGTCAGCGGCCAACGCATCCCGCAACGGCTTGTCCTTCTACGGCAAGCCGGAGCCGGGGTAGCGGCTGGTCAGGAACACCCTGGCCTTGGCCAAAGGCTGCGTGAGACGCCGGCCCTTGCCGCGCTCGGGCGGGCTCAGTCTTGCGCTTGTCGTCGCGACAAACTGGGAAGTAGCCCTTGCCGCGCTCGGGCGGGCTCAGTACGTCAACCAACGGATGCAGGCTGACGTAATTGACTGCCGTTAGTAGGTCAGAGAGGTTCGCGGAAGGTTGCAGGACATTTGGGTTTAGGTTACTCTGCCGGTTAACCACAGTTACTCATTGCGTGGGGTGGCTGGCGGTTTCTGGTAGGCCGTCGTAGTTGGCGCTACGGCGGCCCTTGCTTTTGGGCCGCAATGAAGCCTAAAAGGCACCATTCCGACACTGCCGCGATTTTACCATAATAGTCGTAAATCAATAAATAATTGCCGTCAGCTGCTAGGCAGTATAGAGACTAATCTAAGTTGCATATGCGAGATCAGCCGCTCTTGAAACGATGCTACCTATTCAGTATAATCGCCCCCCGGACGGAAAGCGATGCGCCAATTTCCCCGTCGTGGAAATTACCACCGAACCATCGTGGAGAAATCACCATGGCCTACATCTACATCAAAGGCTATCTGTGCGAACGGTGCTGGCACCGCTGGGCACCGAAGCAGCCCGACACGCCGGAACCGAAGGTCTGCCCCAAGTGCAAGAGCGAATACTGGAACAAGCCCAGGATGACACCGGCCCGCGGCAATCCCGCCTGGCTGAAGGACGGCGACCGCCGAGCAGCGGCGTGAACGCTGTAGCACAGCGTTGTGCATCTTTGCTACTTGCATCTTTGCTAATAACGATGTCGCTGATGCAGCTCCGCGGTGTCGGCCCGCACGACACCAGTGGTCAGGCGGCTAATCCGATTTTCGAGAGGAACAACCATGACTAAATTGCTACCGTTGCTTGATGCGTGCTCGCCACGTCCCAAGGAACAGGCCAGTGAGGACTACGCCGCCGACCTCCACAAAGCATTGCAGGGCGAAATCGGAAACGCTGCTTCGGCCACCAATTTCTTCGCCGGAACCTACGCAACACCGGCCATGCGCCGTGTCGCCACCGACATCTTCGACCGCCTCAAGCACGGCAGCGCGGCCAGCCGACCGGCCATCATGCGGTTCAACTCTATGTTCGGCGGCGGCAAAACGCACACCCTCATCGCACTAGCCGCCGCCGCCAAACACCCCCAGCTGATACGCTCAGATTCCTCTGGCGGGCTGATACCCCCCGACTTGGCCGTGGACAACGTAAAACTGGTCTGCTTCACCGGCGAAAACGCGAATCTGCTCGACGGCACGGCGATGGATGGCACTAGCCGTCGCGCAAAGTCTCTGATCGGATTTCTTGCCTACTCCCTGGGCGGAGAAGCTGCCTTCGACTCCGTACGACAGCACGATGAGTTGTTCAGCGATCCCGGAGCCAACGACATCCAGCGGCTCATCGGAGAACGGCCCACGCTGATCCTGCTGGACGAACTGGTCCGCTGGGTAGCTGCTGCTAACCAACTGGAAGGAGACCAAAGCCAGCGGGCGGCCAATGGACTTAGGAATGCGCTCACCACTATCTCCAAAGCCGTGGCCAACTCGCCCCACGCCGTCATGGTCATAACCACGCCGGAAGGGGGCCACGACGCCTACCGGGACGAAACCCAGTTCGTCCACAACGCGATGAACAATCTGGACTCCGTGACCGCTCGCACCGCCCGGGACTTTACGCCTACCGACACCGCGGATGTTCCCGCGATCCTGGGCCGGCGCCTGTTCCAAAACACCGGCACGGACGAACACCGCCGCGCGGTGGCGCAGAGCTATGCCGCCGTCTGGCGACGCCACAATCCCCAGGATGCTGAAGCAGAAGGCCGCTTCTACGATTGCTACCCCTTCCACCCGGAGACGCTCCGCATCATCGCCGAGCGGCTTGCCAGCAACAACGGCTTCCAGAGAGTGCGCGGCACCCTTCGCGCCATCTCCGCCGTGATCCACCATGGAACGAAAATTACCGAGCCAATCATCCACCCGTATCACTTGGACGTGAGCGTCTCCGACGTGTCGGAAGAACTGGTGAACCGGACCGGACACACCGCCCTGCACTCCGCCATCGCAGCAGATGTAATCGGACAGAACGCCACGGCGCAACGTTACGGGGCTGCCACCCGCCAGGCTGCCAACGTCATTCTCCTGGGCAGCCTGGCGCCCACCGCCAACAACG
This sequence comes from Dehalococcoidia bacterium, assembly GCA_965199995.1. GTDB lineage: Bacteria > Chloroflexota > Dehalococcoidia > Lucifugimonadales > UBA3495 > VXOI01. Next base: position 2,616,249 of record OZ241328.1, read on the forward strand.
GGCTCAGCGACGCCGAAATCGTCAACGCGCTCCTTAGTCCAGCGGAACCAGACGACTCCGTGGCCATGCAAGCGGTGCGGAACATGAAGGACAACGGGCTATACATTGACGACGACCCGTCCGCGGCCAACACCCGTTTCAACCAGCAGGCCAACGTGCGCCGTGAAGTGGAACAGCGCTCGAACACTATCAGCGAGACCGAGCGGCTGGACGGTGTAGAAAAAGCGCTCCAGGACGCTTTCTCCAACAGGGACGGCATGGGGTTGACCGTCTTTCCCAGCCGGACCAACAACGTTCCCGATGACCCCGACCTGGTCCACGTGGGCATCGTGAACCCAAGCCACGTGACGACGCAAAGCGCCGACCTGAACACTCAGCTGGGCGGCCTGTATCGCCACCAGTCAGGCAACGGCGGCAACGCCCCGCGGGAGTACCCCAACAATGTACTGTTCCTCGTGCCTGAACATGAAGACCTCACTGAAGTCAAACAGCAGATGGCGCGGCACAAGGCCGCCAGCGCGATCCTTGAAGCCGACAACGGCCAGCTACTGGGCTACCAGCGCGACACCCTGACCTCCATAAAGGAAAACAGCCGCAAGGCAGTATTCCAGGGCGTCCAGCGCAACTGGGTCAACCTGTACTACCCGGAACCCAGCGTCCAGCCCCACGGCTTGCAGTCGGCGCGGCTGCAACTTCCCGACCAGGAAGGACTCGGGCAAAGCGCAGTTGTAGACTTCCTCACCAGCAACGTCATCGGAAAGATGGCCCATCCGAGGAACCCCGCGCTGGACGGAGGAGTCTGGGCCGCTGCCGGCTTGAACCACGTCGGCGCCGCCGGTATGACGGTAGCCGAATTGCACGAGCGTTTCACCCGCACTCCCAGCCGCAACATGTTCTTGAAAAGGGCGCACTTCGACCGGTCTCTGGACCAAGCCAACGAACAGGACGTCGTAGTAATCCGCACCCCTACAGGCCTGCCAATCCCCCACGGCTCCGGGGTGGCCTACAAAGACGATATGCGCGTCTGGCTAAAACAGCACGCTCCGCAGCTGGATCAACCAGAGCCCATTCCTGACCCTGCTCCCAAACCAGACCCCAGCCCTGGACCAGGTTATGTCCCTCCGTTTGAGATCAGCTCAGTCAGCGGCCAAGTGGCCGTTAGCAAACTGAGAGACCGAATGATTTCCGACCAGTTGGATTGGTCAGACCTTGCCGGAGCCACGCTGTACGGCTCCAACATCGCCCTGCTCAACGACATGGCCTCCAAAGCCCAATCCAGCGGCGTGGCCGCGGCCATCAGCTACGAATTCGATGTCAACGGGTTTGAGTTGCGGGCCAACGGCAAAACCCCCGAACAGTGGCAGCAGTGCAGCCGCGCCTGCGCTCAAATGCAACGCGCCGCCGGCGCTGACAACGTCTCAACCGAAATTACAATCACTGCCGACGACAACGCCGATGCCGCCCTCAAAACCATGCTTTACGACCTGGACAATACCCACCAGGTGCAGCTGTACATCGAGTTCCGCCAGTCCGCAACCTGACACCTGCCCGTCCCCCTACGTAAGCTACAGACGTAAGCCTACAGGAAAAGCAATGATCTACTACCCGCCCCCGCAGACCCATGCCATCTACCTGGACCACTCGCCCACCGGCGCGCCCCGCGTCGCCGTCACGTTGGCCCGCAAGGGCCGGCGCGGCGGCGGCAAGCGCATCTTCACGCTCACCGGCGCGGAACGGAACGCCGCGTACCCCGCGCTGTCGGACATCCTGTACGACCACACCGGAGCACGATTGCGGACCGTAGCCGACGACCTGCCGCCAGGCGAGTATCACGTTTTCAACGAATACTGCGCCAATCACATGCTGCTGGCCATGCACGCTGTCCGGGACGCCGGAGACCTGCAGCAGGGCCGGCGTCTGGCCGATGCCATCGCCCGCCAGCACGACTGCGAAGCCGGCTGGTGGTACGCCCTATACACCAACCGCCACCGTCCCCGTAAGGTCATGCAGGCGCTGGAACTGATCTACAACTGAAACGCGGCCCAGCGTTTTTGATGCCGGCCGACGGTCAAAAGCTGAAGCAATCTGTCCAATGCCAAACTTTGCAAGGACGCCAGAAAGTACCAACCATCAGAGGGAGCAGCCAGAGGGAGCAGATATGAAGACCGCCACCAGCCGCCGGCTTATCGAGGAATGGCTGCCCATTAGAGAAGTCTCTATCGAGTCTATCAGGGAACGGTCTGCCTCATCCGCCTTGCCGCCTATCAACTGGCTTCATGTTTGGTGGGCCAGGCGCCCGCTAGCAATCAGCCGAGCGGCAGTAGCCGGCGCGCTGCTCAAAGCCGATGTCCGGCAAGATGACCTGTACTCCATACTGGGCACCTATCCTGAAATCGTCGACGATCAAGCACTCATCGACCAGGCCAAGGCTCAAAACACCCAGCTTAATGGCGCTGTGTACAACAACCCCAGACAGCCCATGAAGAAGAACCACCCTCGCGCCTTCACCCACAACCTGACTGCGGATGAACGCAAGTGGTTCCAGTCCAACCTGGCCGTCGCCGACCCTCTGGTGCTCGACGTCACCGCCGGCGGCGGCAGCATCCCCTTTGAGGCTGGCCGCCTGGGCGTCCAATCCATCGCCAACGAACTCAACCCCGTCGCCACGCTCATCCTGCGCGCCACCTGCGAATGGCCGCAGCAGTACGGCCCGGCCCTGCACGACGCCTACGCCGAGGTCAGCGCACGCTTCCTGGCGCGGGTACGGCAGCTCGTCACCGACAACGAACTGTACCCGGCCGAGGAACAGAAATCCGACGAAAACGACACGGACACCAAAAATCCACCCGAGGGCACCGTCCGGCTCCACAAGTATGCCCAAACATACTTGTGGAGCCGGACGGTTAAGTGCCCGGATTGTAATGGTCTCATCCCGTTGTCGCCCAACTGGCGGCTGGACGGCCAGGGCGCTGGCCTCCGCCTGCTGCCCGACTCGGCCCGCGGCGTCTGCGACTTTGAGATAGTGCAAACCGCCGGCGAGCAGAGCCGGGGCACCGTCGCCCGGGGCAAGGCTGCTTGTCCCTACCCCAACTGCGGCGCCACCACCGCCGCCGGATACCTGGCGGATGCCGCCGGAGCCGGAGGCATGGATCACCAGCTGTACTGCGTCATTCTCAAAAACCAATGGCAGAAGGCCAACGGCAAGGGCGGCTGGGTCAACATCCGCAAGCCCAAAGACCAACCGGCCGTACCGCCCCGCGAGTTCCGCGCCGTCCGCCCCGAGGACGACAACCGAGCTCACATCGCCAACCGGTTGGACGCCAACCAGGCGCAGTGGGATGCCCAGAAAATCCTGCCTGACGAGCCCGTGCCGGTTGGCAACAGCACCAGGTCATACGCTTACGGACAAACTGAATGGCGAAATATGTTCAGCCCACGCCAGATGCTGGCCCACGGCTACTGCGTACAGGCCTTCCGCGAACTGGTTGACACCGACAAGGACGCCGGGCGGCTGGACGACAAGCGCAAGGCCGCGTGGGCGCTCGTCGGCATCGCAATCGACAAAATGATCAACCGCAACAGCCTCCTGACTCGATGGGAACCAAGAACGAGCACAGTAGTGGGGACTTTCGATAGTCACGATTTCGGCTTCAGGTGGTCCTACGCCGAAATGGCCATCGCTGTTGCAAGTTTGGGCCTGGAGTGGGCCCTTGATGACATCGGGGGGTGCATCAGTAACCTCGTCGAGATGGTCGGCTACACGCCGCGAAACGGCAAACCCAACGCCGACACACCGGCCTTGATGGACGAGCAAATGACGCTCAACGAGGTATCGCCAGCCTGGTCAACTACCGTGGTCAACGGCGACGCCCGGATGCTGGACCTGGACGACGCTTCCGTGGACGCCGTGGTCTTCGATCCGCCCTACCACGACAATGTCTCCTACGCCGAGCTGTCTGACTTCTTCTACGTCTGGCTCAAGCGTACCGCCGGCTATGTCCTGGATGACGACCTGGGCGACGACCTATTCGCGAACCACCTTACCGACAAGGTGAACGAGGCCATTGCCAGCCCCGTCCGCTTCAAGCAACAGGCTGACACCCGCAACGCTGGTCAAAAGGGCCGCGGCAAAGTTACCGCGGCTGAGTTAGCCACTCGCGACTACCAAGCCAAGATGGACGACATTTTCCGGGAGTGCCGCCGGGTCATCAAGCCGGACGGCATCATGGTGGTGATGTTCACCCACCGTTCCAACGACGCCTGGAACGCGATGACAATCGGCTTGATGGAAGCCGGCTTCAATATCACTCGCACCTGGCCAGTGAAGACGGAAGCCGAGTCCTCCATGCACATCAGGGACAAGGCCGCCGCCCGCTCCACTATCCTGCTGGTGTGTCGGCCGGCTGGGGCGCGCAACCCGAAGCTCTGGCCCGAGGTAGCCCAGGAGATCGCCGCCTCCGTCCGTGCCGACGTAGCACGACTGCAGGAATACGACCTCAGCCCGGTGGACATCTACCTGGCCGCTTATGGACCGGCCCTGCAAGTCGTCTCCGAGAACTGGGGCACCCGGCGCCAGACCGCCAACCCCGCCCGTAAGGACGACCCCTTCAGTATCACACCTATGGACGCGCTGGCCGTGGCGCGCGACGAGGTAATCGCCTTCCGCACCGAGCAGATCGCCGGCGCCGACCGGCAAACCCTCACGGACCCGCTGACCTGGTTCTACATCCTGGCCCAGGACGGCGCCGGCAGAGCGACGATGCCCTTTGACGAAGCAAACCTGTTCGCCCGCGCCTTGGGCGTGGAACTGGCCGGTAATGACGCCAGGCGTGTGCTGGAAAACAAGAGCGGCAAAGTAACGCTGAAAGCAGCCACCGAACGAATGGCGGAAGGCATCATCGGGATCTCCCGTCCGGCGGCAACGCCGTTGGACCAGGCCCACACCGCCATCGCCATCGCCGACCGGCAGAATGCAGCGGCAGCCAAGCAGTGGCTGGAGTTCAACGGCCACCGCTGGCAGGACGGCGAGCTGCGAACCACTCTGGAATCCTTGCGCAAGATCCGCAAGCCAGGCCACCCCGACGAACTCGGTGCCCGCGCTCTGCACGCGCTGCTGTACGAAGAGGAGCGGCCCGTGCAGCAACCGCTGATCGGCATAGCTGACACCGGCAAATAGCGCCGTACCACTACACCGGGAAACCCAATTACACCGGGAAACCCAATTACACCGGGAAACCCAATTACACCGGGAAACCCAATCGAGGCGCAAAACTATGTCCCTCACCGACCTCACCCTCATCCAGGCCTATGACCCCGACCACTGCCCCGACGTGGTGGACGCGTTTTACTCGCCGGCGCTGGCTGAGTCAGTCGCCTACGACCGGAGCACGTTCACGTTCAACGCGAAGGGACTGGTGGCGGCGGCGGCCGGCTTGGCCGGTTTGCTCCGCAACAATGGCAGCGTCCGCATCATCTGCGAGCCCAAAGAACTATCCGAAGACGTCCGTCAGGCCGCCATCTACGGCCATGTCCAAGCTCTGCTGAACGCCGTGCCGCCGGAAGACTTGACCAACGTCACCGCAGATGACATCCGGGCCAAAGAACAGCTGAACGTTATCACCTGGCTGGTGGCACAAGGACGGTTGGAAATTCGCGTTGCCTTGCCCCTGACTGTTGGTCAGGGCATCTTTCACGACAAAACCGGCATTATGTCGGACGCCGCAGGCAATCGCATCTCTTTCGACGGGAGCCCCAACGAGACAGAGTCTGGTTGGGGGCGCAATTACGAGCGATTTCACCTGTTCCGGTCTTGGGCAGAACAGGAACGGGTCAGGGGAGACGTCGACCACTTTGAGCTGCTCTGGAACAACCAGTCAACTGCCGTGCGCGTGATCCCTCTCCCGGAACACTACTCCGAGCATCTGAAGTCGGTTGCTCCCAAAGAGAACCCGGCCTACGCCCGCACTATCTCAGCAACCGGCGGCGTCAACGAACCCACGGCAGAATACCGTGACCAACGCAGTACCTATTGGCAGCGCGTCAGCGACGCCATTCGCAAGGACCCCGCCACCACTACCGCCACTGTTCCAACCACGCTGTGGCCGCACCAATCCGCCTTCTTCAACCGGCACGCTGGCAGTCCCGGTCCCGATCGCTTGCTTATCGCCGACGAAGTGGGCCTGGGCAAAACCATCCAAGCCGGCATACTGCTCAAGGCCCGCGTCAACCAGGGACGGGTGAAGCGTCTGTTAATTCTGGCGCCCAAGCCGGCCTGCCGGCAGTGGCAGGCCGAGTTGCTCCACAAGTTTTGCCTCAGCGTACCCGTGCTGGAAACTGGCGGCAGAACCAGACTGGCCTACCCGGACGGGTCAGAGAACGACGCGGCCAACCCGCCGTGGGCGTCGGAAACGATGATTGCGTCCTACCAGTGGCTGCGCCAGCATTCCGAGGAGTTCCTGGCCAGTGAACCGCAGTACGACATGGTCATCGTTGACGAAGCGCACCGAGCTCGCTTCTCGGAAGTCGCCAATATCAACCGCCGGCCTAACCAGTTCCTCGCACTGTTGCGCCAGCTCGCGAATTGCACCGAAAGCTTGCTGTTGCTCACTGCCACGCCCATGCAACTTCACGAGGCCGAGTTGCACGCCTTGCTGGAATTGCTGACGCCCACCATCTGGGACGCCGAGGAATTCCGGCGGTTTTACCATCCCGAAACGCCGGCCACGCCGGAAGGATGGCATTTCATGGTAGAGCGCTATCGACCGCTCTCACCTGACCCGAAAGCCAACGACGAGCGTTTGCTACACCAGCGCAACCGTGCCTACGTTGACGGTCAGCTAACGCCGGAAGTAATGGAAAGCACGGCGCGCCTGATGCGGGAGAGAGCGCCGGCAAAGCGCTTGATGTCCCGGCATACCAGGGCAACCTTGCGTCAATACGCCCGAGACGGCCGTATCCAAGCCATCATCCCGGAGCGGCGGGTGCATCCCGTCGCCATCCAAATGAACGAGGCGGAACGCCATCTGTACGACGAGATTGATGCACTGACAAACGAAGTTTACGCTGAAGCGCCCGGAATCAATCCGACAGCAATGGGATTCATCATGACCACCTACCGCCGTCGGCTGGGTTCGTCTCCGCGCGCGTTCGCCCAAACCTGCCGAAATCACCTGCAACGCCGGCAAGCCAACACCGAAGCTTGGCGTGAAATCGCTCAGCTGGAAGCTGACGAGCAAGAGGACTTCTCCGACGATCATCTGCCCGACACCGTGATCACGCCCCGAGCCGTAGAACGCTTGGAACAGGCAGCGCGTCAGGCCGACCAGTTGGAGCGCCGCGACACCAAACTAAGCGAGCTGCGATCCCGATTGACTGAGTGGCAAGCCGATGGTCACCGCAAGGTCATCATCTTCACTCAATTCCGAGACACCATGCTCTACCTAGCCGACCGACTGGCGCAGTACGGCTACGCCAACATCACCTGCATCTCCGGGCAGGACGACCAATCACCAGGAGACCGGGGCCAGCACATCGACGCGCTCCGAAGCTCGGACGCCGGTCTGCTTATCTGCACCGAAACGGCGTCCGAATCGCTGAACCTGCAGTTTTGCACCGCGATGGTCAACTACGACATTCCATGGAACCCAATGACGCTGGAACAGCGGATCGGGCGCATTGACCGCATCGGGCAGGAACGAAATGTCGTGGACATCTTGAATCTGTTCTTTGAGGACACTGCCGAGTGGGACGCTTACGAAGCGATGCGCGAAAGGCTGGAAAACATCCACGGCCATGTCGGCGAATACCAGCCCATCCTGTATGACCCGGCAGCCGCCAATCAACTGGCTGGCATCATCCGCAGCAACGCCGGCTCCCGAGCCATTAGAGAGGCAGTCAGGAACATCGCCAGCGAAACCCGCCTCAACCTGGACACGCTGAACAGCGAGTTGGGTGACGCCACCATGGCGCCAGCGAAGATAACCACGTGGGACCTCCAGCGCGCATTGCAGGAACCAGCACTGATGCCGCAAGGCTGGAGCGCTGAACATATCGGCGGCCGACACTGGAAAATACAACGTGCCGACGGGAAACGGTACACGGTGACAACCGACCGCCCTTCCTACGAGTACGCACCGGGGAACGTCGAATGGTTCGGGCCCGGATCGCCGGCCTTCCCTGCATGAACAGGCTCAAACCGAACCAGCAGCGGCCGAACCGGATCCCAGCGGCGGCCCCAGAGGCACCAAAAGTTTGACCAGATGTTAGGAACGAAACACACTGCCGGAAACACTAACGACCAACCGGCCGCAACCCCGTTTCCGGGTTCCCTGCTCAATTCGTCAACACGCTCTAGTCGGCAGGGATGGACTGCTCACGACAGAAACCGGGAACGACAGAATCCGGGAACGCCGGGACGCCGAAAGGCGGCTCCACCGGGGGCTGATCTGCCGGCAAGCACCGAATACGGCTGTCAGCGGAAATTGCCGCCCATGTCCAGCCGGCAGCTCAAAGTGTGCGAAATTCAGGAACCAGTCGAATCCAATTTCGCACACTTCCACGCCCGTGGGTAAAGTCAGCATACAATCCCATTACCCCCCACTCTGCCCGCGGCTAGGACTGCTGCCGAAAAGCAAGCAGGGAGCCCCGGTAAACGAAAGCCCGCTACTCGTCGCCGGGGTTGTCATCCAGGTCATCGGGCAGAGGGTCCGCGGCGCCGCCGAAGTCCAGCCCTTGCAGAAACTCCTCTATCTGGGGCGACAGCGGGGGCACCGGGGCCGCGCCGGTAGCGGCCTGCCGGTTCTCCCGGTCATAGCGCTCCTCCAGACGCGACAGCAACTGCGAAACCTCGGAGGCGTCCGTAACCACGCTCTGCAGGGAAGCATACTGCTGGACTCCCCGATCCCGGTCTTCCAGTCGGCTGGGCAGGCCGTATAGCTGGCAGAGAATGCCGGTCAGCCGCGCCGCGCCGGTGAAATCCTCCTCCACCTGAAAATACTGCGGCAGATGCACCACAAAGATGCGGGTGTCCATTTTCATCGCTTCAGCGTGCTGAAAGGTCAGATGAGTGATGGTCGTCGGCCCTTCATAATCGCTGGGCTTGACATTCACCGAGCGGTACTCGTCCTCGTTGGAATCGTCTAGGCTGCCCCCGGAAACCAGCAGCGGGCGGGTGTGAGGCACCATGTCATACATCGCGCCCACCAACGAGTAGCGTTTCACCCCCAGCCGGTCCAGCACCTCATTGACCGAATCCGTAAAGTCCTCGCCATAGGAGTGAGGCTCCAGCAGATGCATCGTAATCAGGTCCGGGCCATTCTCCCGCTCCGCCACCCGGATGGTGGTAGACGGAATTCTGTATTCGCGCTTGCCCCCCCTGATCCGCGACCTAGGCCGGTAGCGAGTGAAGTCGTAATAACGTCCCGGCCGGGCCAGACGCCCCACTTCCCTGGATTCCAGATGACGCTCAATACGCCGCAGGCTGATGGTGCCTACCCGCCCCACATCAATCCAGGGCCGCAACACTGCCAGAACATGGGGGTCTTTCAGCTCCGGCAACGGCTCGTTGAACTCGAAATCTCCAATACGCATACTGCTAGTTTGACAGCAAGGGATGGGCTTGGCAAGGGCGGCCCTCCGCAGCAGGAGATTGTCGGAATCAGAATTTGCAGGATTTTCGGGATAGCCTCAATCCTGAGCATCTTATCATCCGGGTAATCCTGATTCTGACCATCACCCCTCCGCGCAGCGCCCGCTGACATCCGCCCCTTGCGCAGTCCGGTGACGCCTTTCTACGCTTTCCAGGTACTAATTACCGTCCTTTCGGCGCGGCGCTGCCCGTGACCGGAAGCGCGAAAAGGCGGCCCCCTATTGTCGGGAATGCCCGCCGCGGCGCTGCCCGTGACCGGAAGCGCGTCTACAGAAGAGGGGGAGTTGAGAAACACTGAATGCCGACGCTGCCAATCATCAAGACTGCTTATCCTGGAGAAGAAGCGCGAGGAGGACAACGACGTCTATCGCTGCCGCGACTGCGGCTATCTGTTCAGCCCGCCCCAAGGGGAAAGCCGTTCATCCTGACCCGGCCAAAGAACTTCCTCTCTTTGGGATGGAAGTCTCTGGAGGGACAGCCGGGGAATGAACTCGGCCAGCCTTCGCTCCCACTGCCCCTGCCGCAAGGTGAACCTGCGGCTCGCCCTCCCCTGCCGTCGCCCGTCGCTTTCGCCCGAGAGGTGCTAGGCGTGGAGCTGTGGGCCAAGCAGGCGGAGGTTCTGAACGCCCTCACCGAGCATCGCCGGGTGGCCGTAAAGGCGGGCAACGGGCTGGGCAAGGGCTTCTGCGCCGCCGTAGCCGTGCTATGGTTTATGCACGTCCACCAGGACGCCGCCATCGCCCTTAGCACCGCGCCCACCTTCCGGCAGGTACGCCACATCCTCTGGCGGCAGTTGCGCCGCCTCTACCGTCCGGCCGCCGAAACTCTGGGCGGCAAGATGCTGGAAACCCGCTGGGAAATTTCTGACGACCGCTATGCCCTGGGGCTGTCCGCCGACGGCGCCGACCAGTTTCAGGGCTTTCACAGCCCCAACGTGTTCATCGTGGTGGACGAAGCCGAGGGCGTGGGCGAGGAAATATACGAGGCCATTGAGTCGGTGATGACCTCGGCTGACCCGTTGCTGCTGCTCATCGGCAACCCCACCATCATGACCGGGGCCTTTCGCCGCGCCTTCTACGAAGAGCGGCGGATATATCGCACCATCACCATGTCCGCCCTCGACAGTCCCAACGTTCAGGCCGGGCGGGTGGTGATTCCCGGCCTGACCACTTCCCGCTGGATCGAGGAGCGCCGGGAAATCTGGGGCGAGGAAAATCCCGTCTTCCGCGCCCGCGTCTTGGGTGAGTTCCCCGAACAGGGCGAAAACACCCTGCTCAGCCTAAGAGACGTAGAAGCAGCTATGCGCCGCAGCGAAACCCCAGCCGCCGGCCCGCAAACCGCTTCGGAAGAGGTAATCCTCGCCGTGGACGTCGCCCGCTTCGGCGCCGATCGCAGCGTCATCCTGCGGCGGCGCGGCGACTGCGTGGAGGAGATGCGAACATTGCGCCAGATGGACACCATGCAGCTCGCGGGATGGGTGTCTGCCGCCATCCGCGAAAACAATCCGGCGGAGGTCTATGTGGACGAAATCGGCGTAGGCGCCGGCGTTGTGGACCGCCTGCGGGAGCTAGGCCACCCGGTGCGCGGCGTCAACGTCGCTCACAAAGCCCGCCAGGACGGCGTGTTCCTAAACCTTCGAGCCGAGGGCTACTGGACGTTGCGGCAGCGGTTCGCCTCGGGCCGCATCAGCATCCCCGCCGACAATCAGTTGGTCGGCGAGCTGGCGGCTCTGCGCTACGGTTACGACAGCCAGGGACGCATCAAAATGGAAGGCAAGGATGATATGCGCAGGCGCGGCCTGCCATCCCCCGATAAGGCCGATGCCCTGATGTTAGCCTTCCTAGACCCCGCCAGCCGAATGCGTCTATGGACTTAGCCCATACCGCTGTTCCCGCCCGCGCCCGTCATTCCGTTATGCGCCGCCGCTGCCATTTTCTAGCAGCGGTCATTCCCGCGCCCGCGCCGTCATTCCCGCGAAAGCGGGAATCCAGCAACCCTCGAATGAACTCCACCCTCGTGAAATCGAAAGTGGGAATCCAGCAACCCGCTGCCGCTAACTCGCCCTCGGCGGATAGGCATGTGGATTCCCGCTTTCGCGGGAATGACGGGGGCGGGCGCGGGAATGACGGCACGGGCGGGCGCGGGAATGACGGCACGGGCGGCGGGAATGACGGCTCGGGGTGGGCGGGAATGACGGCTCGGGTGGGCGGGAATGACGGCTCGGGGTGGGCGGCAGGAATGACGGCGGGGGGTGACGGGGGCGGGAATGACGGCTCGGGCGGCGGGAATGACGGCGGGGGGTGGGCGGGAATGACGGCTCGGGGTGGGCGGCAGGAATGACGGCGGGGGGTGGGCGGGAATGACGGCTCGGGGTGGGCGGCAGGAATGACGGCGGGGGGTGGGCGGGAATGACGGGCTCGGGGTGGGCGGCAGGAATGACGGCGGGGGGTGGGCGGGAATGACGGCTCGGGGTGGGCGGCGGGAATGACGGCGGGGGGTGGGCGGGAACCCGGCAATCGAAGCGGGATATGTCCGCAAAAATTAAAAGAGGCAATTGCCATGATACGCAAACTGTCCTTCTCTCTGCCTTGGAGCAAACGGCTCGCCGAAAGCCCCAATCCCCCGTCGCGCATGAAGACCGGCGGCCCCGCGACAGCCGATGTTGACGGTTTCCCGACCCTCTCTGGCGCGGGAGGCGGCTGGCAGCGGCCGGAGTACGGCGAATACTACGCCGCTTCCGCCCCCGTCTATTCCGCCATGCGGGTCCGGGCCGACGCCCTTACCCGCCCTCCGGTCATCGTTTACCGCCGCGCGTCCTCGGAATACGGCCCCCAGCGCATTCCCGTCGGGCCGGAGCACCCGGCTCGGCAGCTCCTCGAACGAGTCAACCGCTGGTACACCGGCGCCGACCTCTGGCGCGCCACCGAGATTTATCTGAACCTTTGGGGCGCCGCCTACTGGATGCTGGACCGCGACGCCGACGGCAACCGCGAGCTTTGGCCCCTCCGTCCCGACCGTATCTCCATCGTCCCGGACCGAGATCAGTACATCCGGGGCTTCGTATATCACGGGCGCAGCCGCATGGTAGCCCTGACCCCCGATGAGGTGGTCTGGTTTCGCTATTTCAACCCCATCGAAGAGTATGCCGGCCTTTCCCCCATCGCGCCCGCCCGGCTGGCCGTGGATATGGGCAAGGACGCCCTGCTATTCAACCGCAACTTCCTGCGCAATTCCGCCCAGCCCGACTTCGTGCTGCTCACCAACGAGTATATGAACGACAACGAGGTGGATGACTTCTACCGCCGCTGGGAAGCTCGCTACCGGGGCCCGGCCAACGCCCGCCGCCCGGCCGTCGCCAGCTTCGTCCGCGACATCAAGACCCTCGGCCTCAGCCATCGCGAGATGGACTTCATCCAGGGGCTGCGCTGGAGTCTGGAGGAAGTCAGCCGCGCCTTCGGCGTGCCCCGCCCTCTGCTGTCCGACCTCGAACGCGCCACCTTCTCCAACGTCAACGCCGCCGAGCGTTTCTTCTGGCGCAACACCATGGTACCCGAGATGAGTTTCCTGGCCGAGCAGGTGAGCCGCCAGCTCTTTCCTCTTCTCGGCTACCCCGACTTGGAAATGCGCTTCGACCTCTCGGAAATAGAGGCTCTGGCGGAAGATCAGAATGCCCGCACAACCCGCGAAACTCAGCTATTAGACCGCGGCGTCCTCACCATCAACGAAGTTCGCCGCACCCGCGGCCTCCCCGACGTCCCCTGGGGCAACGATGGGGCGCGCGCCCAGAAGCTTACGGGACTTTCCTGACAGTTGCATATTGCACACACCTCTTTGAACACGCCACCGTAACACTCTCTAGAATCCCTGTTGTCATAAATCAGGTTTAGCATCAGGCTATGAGGGAAAGGGACGTCCGACTCCAAATACCTAGACCTATTTCTTGCTCCGGTAAGGCAATGCGCTGATATGCTCCAAAGTTCGGTAGCACTGGGCGAACATCCGGGGTATCATTGCCCAATTTTAGAGCGCTATACGGTAGCAACTTGTTCCATGCCTGGCTTCGCTTTACTCCAGCATATTCAGTAAAGCTGGTTCGGGAGCTTATCGCACAGCTTCCCGCCGGAAGCCACATTGTTGACCCTTTTTCTGGCGCCGATACCACTGGCATAGTAGCCAGCGAATTCAGGCATACCAGCAGTTTATTTGACATAAATCCGTTTCTGATTTGGCTTGGCAATGTTAAATTAAAGCCATTAACTTACATGCAGGCTGCAGAGTTGCACGAGGCGACCCGAGAAATAACGGATTATGGATAAAGCATTCCAGTGAACAAATTCCGGTATCCGCAAATTAGCAATATAGAAAATGGTGGGATAGTGAAACTCTTGAAAACCTCCCTCGATTGAGGGAATCATTGTTGGCATTGATCCGCGAACCGCGGTCATCGTCATATCATACGCTGCTTTGGGTCGCTTTCTCAAGAGTTGCCATAGAGCATTCTGCTGCCGCATTCAATCACATCTCAGTGTCATTTCATCCAGCCGTGAAAGCCCATTCATTGCATCAGATTTTTTCCTTTGCTTCTTTTGCCGAATCATTTATTGACGATGCTCTAACGCCATTGAATTCGGACAACCGGGTTTATTTGCGGGACAGTTCTGAGCCGCTTCCTATGGGGTTTTCCTTTGGCGCCATTGTAACATCACCGCCATACCCGAACCGAATCAGCTATATTCGGGAGCTGAGGCCATATATGTTCTGGTTAGGATTTTTTGTCTGAACCGAAGGAAGCAAGGGAACTGGACTAGCAAACCATCGGAGGCCCTTGGAGGATAGTGACGAGCCGACTCTCCAAATGGTCGCCAAGTCATAACTGTTCAATGCCAACTCTCGACCATATTGTACGCAACATTCGAGAGTCCGGCGGGACGAACTGCGAATTAATGTCGATTTACGGGACCAAATACTTTCACGATATAGACCAGCATATCGCATCTGTAAGAAAATCCTTGAACCATAACGCAGAAATCCATTATGTGATTGGCAACAGCACCCTCTACGAGATTCACGTGCCAACCCATGAGCTTTATATAGAGTCATTGAAAGCTCGGGGATTTGTCAACGTCAATTCAAGACCACTGAGAAAGAGAACCAGCAGGAAGGAACTCTTCGAGTACTGCGTATCGGCAAGGTTGCACGATTAATCTCAAGCCGCGGAGAAGGCCAAAGCAGACTCTAATTCCCGGAGCAGGGTGGGCTCGGGGATGTTGGCGCGGAAATAGCTCCACGGGCTTTCGGCCCCCAGTGGAAAGCCCGGCCCTAGCCATGTCACTCCAACCAGTCGTCGAACCAGCCCACCATCCGCGACAGATACTCCTCCCGCATCCGAGGGTGGCCGGTGCGGGGGAACTGGTGGTTGCTGTTGGGGAAACGCACGAACTCCACCGTCTTGCCTAAGCGCATCAGGGCCGTGAAATACTCCTCGCTCTGGGCTACCGGGCAACGGGCGTCGGCCTCGCCGTGGAGCAGCAAGGCCGGAGTGGTGACGTTTCTGACGTAATTGATGGGCGAACGGGCCAGCAGCTTACTGGCAAAGGCGTCCGCGGGCGTATCCGCCACCGACACGCCCCACTGCGGCTCCCCGAAGCTGAGGCCGATGTCCGAGGTGCCATACATGGTATACAAGTTGGTGCAGGGCGCACCGATAACCGCCGCGCCGAAGCGTCTGGTGTGGCCGATGGCCCAACCGGTCATATATCCGCCGTAGCTATAGCCGTGGATACCCAGCCGCTCCGGGTCCACATAGTCCCGGCGGCAAACATCGTCCAAGACAGCCATCAGGTCCAAATAATCCTCTCCGCCCCAATCGTCCAAAACCGCCCGCATGAACTCGTTGCCGTAGGTAGACGAACCGCGCGGATTCACTGCCAGCACCAAGTATCCGGAAGCGGCCAGCGCCTGTTGCCATGGAACGAAAGAGTCGTAAAAAGCCCCGTTAGGCCCGCCATGAATGTCGAGGATGAGCGGATAACGGCCTGCATCGTCAAAGAGCGGGGGGAACCACAACCGCCCCTCGATGGCGTACCCGGCGCGCTCCACGGTGAGCTTCTCCATTGAGGCGGCGGGGCGCTGACCGAGAAAGCCGGCGTTGGGGGCGGCCAACAGCGCGGCGTCCGGCTCGGCCAGGGAAAGCCGGTGCAGCTCCGCCGGGGACGAGGGCGTAGAGGAAGCCGCCACAGCCCGCCGGGCTTCGCCGTCCAGCGACAGCCCAGAAATCAGCCGTCCGCCGCCCCACAGCCGCCGGGCCTTACCGCCCTCTGCCGGCGACTGGAAGACATAGCTCTCGCCGCGGCTCTCCCCCAGGAAAAGGATGCGTCCGCCGTCCCTGGCGTCGGCCCCGGGCAGCCAGCGGATTTCCGGTGGGCGGGCCGCTCCCGGCCCTCCGCCCAGAACGGGGCGCTGTTCATCGCCGGTGATGCGCCGGGGTTCTTGCCCCGGCTCCAGCACATAGAGCCAGCTCTGCCACAGCGCCATCCCCGCGGGGTCTTCCGAACCGGCCGCCGCCAGCCGCCGCGAGTCTGGCGACCAAGCGACTGCGCCGACATCGGCAAGACCCTCCGACCAGCATTCGGCCTGCCCGCCTTCGGCGTCCACTACATAAGCCTCGGTCAGAGCGCGAAAGTCGCGGTCCTCCCGCCGTCCGGAGATGAAGGCGATCTTCTTTCCGTCGGGCGACCACACCAGCCCATAGTCGTCCCAATCACCCCGGGTGATTTGCGCGGTGTCGCCCGTTTCCAGGTTCACGGTGAACAGGTGAAAGTGAGCGTCGCCCCGCCATCCCTGAAGGTCATGGCGGTAGCGAAGGCGGTTGACCTCGACGGCGCGGAGGCCTGCGGTCTGCGCGTCCGCCGCCTCGTCTGTCGGCGGCTCGGTATCGGCGCAGTATGCGATGCGGACGCCGTCGGGCGACCAAGCGAATTCCTGCACGCCCTTAGCCGCGTCCGTAATCTGTCGCGCCTCGCCTCCGTCGGCTTTCATTACCCAGACCTGTCTCCGGGCGCCCGTCTGCCCGGCCCGCAGGAAGGCCAGCACCGTTCCGTCCGGAGAGAAGCGCGGACTGCCGTCGGCGTTCCCTTGCGTGAATTCGCGATGTTCCCCATCGGGCCCGGCGAGTATCAGGCGAGACCGGTTCTCCGCCGCGCTGCCCAACCCTTCCACCCAAGTCAGGGTATACGCCACCCGTTGGCCGTCGGGGGAAATCACCGGGTCTGCAATACCTTTCAATTCGTAGACTAGGTCAGCGGCAACGCTCATTGTATTCACCATCAATTATTTCAACGTAGAGTTCGCAGAGGCCCTAAGATTTACTATTATAATACCTGCGTCACTTGCGCCCTCTTCGCAATTTCTGCGATGAAATAACCTAGGGAGGAAGGGAATGCAACGGGATTTAATCGGATACGGCAGGAATACGCCGCAAATCCAGTGGCCCGGCGGGGCGCGGATTGCGGTCTCGCTGGTGGTGAACTATGAGGAGGGCGCGGAACGCAGCACCCTGGACGGCGACCCGCACCACGAAACCAACAACGAAGTGCCTTCGCCGGTGCCGGCCGGCGACCGCGACCTGAACAACGAATCCTTCTTTGAGTACGGCAGCCGGGTCGGGGTCTGGCGGCTGATGGATCTGTTCCGCCGCTACGGCGTGAAGTCCACTTTCTACTGCTGCGCCCTGGCCCTGGAGCGCAACCCGGAAGCGGCCAAGGCGATTCCCGCCGAGGGCCATGAGGTTTGCGGCCACGGCTACCGCTGGGAGGAGTACCACCTGATGCCGCGGAGCGAGGAGCGCGCGTCCATCGCCCGCACCGTGGAGTCGCTGGAACGGGCCACCGGAGAGCGCACGGTGGGCTGGTTCACCCGCTACGGCCCCAGCCTAAACACCCGCCAGCTTGTGGTGGATCACGGCGGCTTCATCTATGACAGCATCGGCATGAATGACGACCTGCCCTATTATGTGACGGTCCAAGACCCCGACGGCGGGGATATGCCCTGGCTGGTAGTGCCGTACAGCATGGAGACCAACGATGCCCGCTTCTGGCGCGGCGGGCTGTCCAGCGTCGCCGCGTTCTACGAGTATCTGAAAGACACCTTCGACGTGCTGTACGAGGAAGGGCGCACTCACCCCAAGATGATGTCCGTTGGCCTGCACTGCCGCATCGCTGGACGCCCAGCTCGCTCCCGCGCCGTCGAGCGCTTTCTGCAATACGCCCGGCAAAGGCCCGGCGTCTGGTTCGCCCGCCGCGACGAAATCGCCCGCTGGTGGCTTCAGAATTACCCGCAGGGGACGCTAGGCTAGAGCGTAACCAACGAACCGGGGAACTCGGGAAGGAGGTTCAGCCCCGATAATTCCGTGGGCCATTGGAAACGAATCCCGTGGCCGACGCCGCTGGCGACATTTGCCCGTCTTGCGCCGCCGCTGGGAACGTGGCGGTTCGGCTTAGAACTATGGACCCTGCTCCCGGGGGAAATCGTTGCGTTGCCTCTCAGCTTGAGCGCGGTTAGACCCCAGCAGCACATCAATCGGATAGAGACGTCCGGTAGAAAATGCTGCCGGCTAAAGGGAATCCCGAATCAAGGCTGCGATGGCAACAGCCAGCAGCCGATGCCTAGCACTGCCCAAAACAGGCGGTCAACGCGCTGGGATACATAGTCAACCCGCTGCGATATAAAGGTCAACAGCCGCGATTATGTCTCTGCCAGATCCGCTTTTGCTGCCAGATGTTCGTATCCGGCTTCCAGTCTTGCTATCAGTTCCTCGTTACTGGCAACCACCATCCTTCGCCTCCTTGCTCTCGGATATAGCTATCAGGCAACGGGCGTCGGTATGGTTAACTGTAGCTTCTTTGTCAACACGCTCTAAGCCAGCTCTGCCACTGCCCTGGCGAGCAGGTCTACCTCCTCTTCGGTGTTGAAGAAGTGCAGCGAGGCCCGGATGGCCTCGGGGTAATGCACCTGGCGGACAACGATGCGGTGACCTTCCCAGAGCCGGCCCACCACGGAGTCGGCGGACTGCCCGGCCACGGCGAAGGACACCAATCCGGCGGACTGGGCATCGTTCATCGGCGACAGTATGTTGACCGCGGAAATCTCGGCGAGCTGCTCCTTGAAACGGGCCGCCAGCGAAACGTTGCGGGCTTCGATTTCCGCCACTCCTACGCCCTCGATGAATTTCACCGCCTCGACAAAAGCAGCCTGCAACGGCGCGCTGCCGGAGCCGCCCAGGAACTTCTCTATAATTGAAGGATTTAGTCGATAGCCGTCCGGCTCGTCCGGGTCTCCGGTCTGTGTGACGGCTCGCCCGCCGGTGTGGGCTGGATGCACCCGCCCGATAAGCTCGCGCCGGATGTACAGCGCGCCGACGCCCTCGTAGCCCAGCACCCATTTCTGGCCGGGGATGGAGTAATAGTCGAATCCGTCGCGGTGAACGTCCAATTCGATATGGCCGCCGGTCTGCGCCCCGTCCAGCAATATCTGCGCGCCGTGGGCGTGGGCCAAGCGGGCCAGGCCGGCGGCAGGCATCCGCAGCCCGGTGGAGTATTCGAGGTGGCTAACGAAAATGAGCCTAGTTCGCTCCTTTAAAGCGCCCTCAAACTTGCCAACGATGGCGTCCTGGGAGTCGTGCGGGGCCAGGGGGACAACCCGAACCTTTGCGCCGTAGCGCTGGGCTATGTGCCAGCTTGGCGAAAGCACAGAGCTATGCTCCAGGTTGCAGGTAACGATTTCATCG
This sequence comes from Dehalococcoidia bacterium, assembly GCA_965199995.1. Lineage (GTDB taxonomy): Bacteria > Chloroflexota > Dehalococcoidia > Lucifugimonadales > UBA3495 > VXOI01. Next base: position 2,635,679 of record OZ241328.1, read on the forward strand.
CCTTCCTTCCAGTCAAGGCCGCTCAAAACAATGTTCAGGCCCTCGGTGGTGTTGCGGGTGACCAGCGTCTCATCCTCGTCAGCCCCCAGCAGGCGGGCGGCGGCGCGGCGGGCTTCATCTTGAATCTCGCGGCCGCTTTCGTAGACGCCGGGAGTTGTTGGCCCCTGCTCCGCTTCCAAGACTACCCGCGCCTGCATCGCGGCGGCGGCCTGTCGCGGCGGCGGCCCCGACCAGCCGGTGTTCATATAAGTCAGGTTCCGCAGGGCGGGAATCTCGTCGCGCAGCTTCTGTATATCCATAGCAGCGAATGCCTCGTTTGTGGCGGATTGCATCCGGGCGAAAGGGCAGCCCGCCCCCCTCCATCCGCGAGTGGGGGCGGTATCTGGTTCCGGGCGTCCAGCGGCCAGCGTTAGCGCGGAGAGTAGGGCGTGGGGCGAAGGATGGAGTGAGTGGATACGCGCACTAAGGCCCCATTCTCCTCGGAAGCGGCTCGGGCCTTCTGCCAGTCAGGGTCGCTCTGGAAGGCGGCCCAGCTATTCTCGCGGGCGCCTAGGTCGGGGTAACCCAACATATAGACCAGGCGGTTGCTGGTGCCTACGTCCTCGGTCCAGTAGGCCACATTCTCGATGCCGTGCTTCTCGAAGAGGCCCATGGTGTGGTTCTTGAAGCGATTGTGCAGGCCGGGCAGCTTGCCGGGCATGGCGTCGTAGATGCGCAGCTCCTGAACCGCTGTCTCGAACTTGGGATCCGGCGAGTAGGGCGTGAGGCTCATCAAGGAGTTAAGCACCTGGGCCACGATCGGGCCGTTGGCCTCGGTCTCGGCGCGCACCTCGGCCCAGCCCTTATCCGCCTGGAAAGCGGCCCACTTATCGGCACGGTCGGCCATACTGTCAAAGCTCAGGATGTAGGTGAGCTGGTTACTGGCTCCAATCTCGTCGGTCCAGAAGCCCATCATCCCGATTTCATACTGCTTGAAGAAGCCCATGGTGTGGTTGGCGAAACGGGCGTTGATGTCCGGCAGGCGGCCGGGGACGGCCTTATAGACTCGGGACTCGTAAAGCATTTCGTCCTCTCTTTCCATTCCGTATCCGGAGTAATCTTTTCCGCCAGCGGGCGGCAGGGCGAGGGTCTACTTTTTCTCGATGAACTCCAGTTGCACGCCGTCCGGTCCTTCGAAAAATACGACGCGGCGGTCGCCGGACACGGTGGCTTCCTCCAGAATCTTGGCGCCGTTGGCCTTGAGCATATCAATCACGCCTTGGATGTCCTCGGCGTCAATGGCGATATGCTCCATACCGTACTTTTGCTCGCGGGTCTGGGTTTCAATGTGCTTGGTAACGTTGAGGGTCAGGCCATGCAAGTCGAGGCGAACACCAATTTCTCCTACATCGGCTATCTTGGTGGCGCCCAGGGTGTCGATATAGAACTGTGCCGTCGCGTGAGGGTCGGGCGACTTGAGGTGGACGTGGTTCAGGCTGAGGGACATATCGGGCCTCCTAAGAAGGCGGAATTTTGGAAGGGAAACCGGGCCCACAACTGCGGTAGCCCTGGTTGGCAGAATAGTTTACCGGCCCTATGGCGTCAAGCTGGAGGGCGCCGGCAGCCGTCCGGGCGTCCAGTATAATGCGCTGGCAAACCCATTGCTGGATAGGGAAGGCTATGCCAGCGAGAGTTACAGCGCGCGTTACGCCGGAGATGTTGCGATGGGCCCAGGAGCAGGCCGGTTGCAGCCAAGCGGAAGCCGGCAAGGCCGCCGGGCAGCCTTAATAGGAAATCCAATATATCTGCTCTCCGCAAATGACGGCAACCGGCGCAACGAATCCATACGACAGGACTGAGAAGTTGAAATGGTAGCGACGGACAGAGTTAGCGAAATTTTTGCCGACGCCCACGGACTCTATGATTCCACCATCGAGCGGATGGAAGCAGGGGACATCCGCGACGCGGCGGATAAGGCTTGGTGCGCCGTTAAGCGGGCCTCAGACGCCTTATTCTAGCCCGAACCGGGAACGAGCCGGGAAAATCGCCGGTAACGTCCTGAGAATTACGGCGGCTGGGCAACCAGCCGTCAGATGTTTTCCCTCTAATCAACCGCTATGCCGCGGCCCTGGATTTCCTGCACGGCGATTGCTTCTATCTGGGACTCTGTGAACCCATAGAAGACACCGCGCGTCTCATACATGGATCGGCGGATTATATCCGGGATGCCGAAATGCTGGCCTGACAGCTTCTTGGACGCGTTCTCCCACGCCCTAGCCCACGCCCTCTCAGGAGAGAGGGGAATTTTTCGCCTTTCATTCCGCTATAATGCCCTCAGCCTATTTCATCCTTAGGAGAGGGCCATGCCTATCGAGCAACACGCTCCGGAACTCGCGCGCATCATATCCGCCGACACCGAAATCGCGCGGCACACGCCCGACGATTACGGCGGTGACAACGGCCCGGCCGAAGGCCCGTTGTGGTGGGCCGAGGGCGGCTATCTGCTGTTCAGCGACATCCACAACAACCGGCGCATCAAATTCGTGCCGGGCCAGGGCGCCAGCGTTGACCACGAACCGACCAATCGCGCCAACGGCCTCACCCGCGACCTGCAAGGACGCCTCATCGCCTGCGAGCATGACAGCCGGCGCGTAACCCGCACCGAGACCGACGGCAGCATCACTGTGGTGGCCAGCAGCTTCCAGGGCCGGCGGCTCAACCGTCCCAACGACGTGGTGGTGAAGTCTGACGGCTGTATCTACTTCACCGACCCGTGGACGCTGCCCACGCCCCCGGAGCAGTGGGACCATCAGTATGCCGGGGTATACCGGGTCACTCCCGACCTAGGAACCATCACGCTGTTGGTAGACGACTTCGTCCTTCCCAACGGACTGGCTTTTTCGCCCGACGAAAGCGTGCTGTATATCAACGACTCGCGGCGGGGGCATATCCGCGCCTTCGACCTGAACCCCAACGGCTCTCTAGCCCGGCAGAGCGACCGCATCTTCGCCGACCTGACCGGCGACGCCCCCGGCGTTCCCGACGGCATGAAGGTAGACGAGGAAGGGAACGTGTACTGCGGGGGTTCCGGCGGGCTGTGGATAATGGACCCGTCGGGCAAGAAGCTGGGCTGCGTGGCTCATGGAGCCTCCGCCACCACCAACCTGTGCTTCGGCGGCGGCGACTGGAAGACGCTGTACTTCACCAGCCGCAATCACTTGGGGTCAGTGCCGGTCAACATCGCCGGCATTCCTGTTCCTGTCGCCTGACGGTCATTGTCTGAACCAGGGTTTTCGAGGTTTAGGGATTGTCAGAGTGATTATCGGAATCTCGCAAATCTTCTAATTCTGAAAATCCCCGTTCAGGCATCCTCCCCAATCAATAACGATTATAGAGAGGAATTATTATGCCGCGCATATCCTCGGTAGCCAGAAACCAACTCTCGGAAGCGGACCAGCAGTACCACGATGCCATCGTCGGCACCCGAGGCAGCGTCCGCGGGCCTTTCGGCGTGCTGCTCAACAGCCCCAAGCTGGCGGCCCGCGTCGCCGACACCGGCGCCTTTGTGCGTTTCGAGTTTGACCAGCCCGAGTCTCTGAAGGAAACTCTAATCATCGCCACGGCCCGAGAGATGATGCAGCAGTACGAGTTCTCGGCCCACGCTCGCCTCGCCCGGCAGGCCGGCGTTTCGGAGTACACCATCCAGGCCATCGCCAGCGGCGCGGCCCCGGAGGGACTGGAAGGAGACGAGGCGCTGCTGGTGAACTTCGTTCATGAATTGCTGCGCCAACACAAGGTCAGCGACGCCACTTTCCAGGCGATGACCGGCCGCTTCGGCGAGAAGGACACCCTGCACTTCACTGTCCTCTGCGGCCACTACTTGCTGGTGGCGCAGGTTCTCACTGCCTTCGAGGTGGAGCTGGGCGAGGGCATGACAGCAGAAATACCAGAGTAAGAACTCAACAAACAGGGGCAGGTTAAGCTCTGCCCCTGTTTATCCAATATTGGATTATTTGATGCCGGAGAGCGGTATCCGACTTATTGGTTTCTTCCGGCAAGTACCATTTGGGGGGTGATTACACATTCGGCGTTTCGCTCAGCTACTGCATGTTGAGCGTTATGCCCGCCTGTCCTGCGAAATATCCTTTTCGTGGTGATTTTCAGGGCCTCGATTACGACCTTCTCAGCCCGTAGACTGGCTCCCCGGTTCTTTGCCTGGGCATACACAACTCCCCGAAATAATTTCGATACCCCGATTCTCTCCCTTACCCAAAGAAATCGGGTTGCGGGAAATACTATCCTTCCGGATCCACCCGCTCCACCAGATGCACCAGCCAGCCGCCGAGACTGGCAGGGTGGATGAACCCTATCTGGGAACGGCGGCCCCCGGGACGGCCCACAGGGTCTATCAAGGTAAGGCCTGATTTGTCTAACCGGGACAGCAGACGGTTGATGTCCTTAACTTTAAAGCCCGTATGGTGCAGCCCTGGCCCCCGGTTCTGGATGTATCGGCTGATGGCGCCCTGATCCTGCCGGGTACTGCCCGCCTGCCCGTAGTCGATGATGCCCAGGGAGATCGGATCTACGTTCTGCAGGAACTCCAGCTCCAGGTCGCCCACGGTTATGAAGGAACACCGGAGTCCGCCGATGAATTCGGGCTGGTGGTTGCGGTACACCACGCCGTACTTGTCCGAAGTAAAGGACTCGGTCTTGGTGGATATTTCCACGTCGGTCTGCCTGCTCTCCACAGGCCAGCCAAGCTTGCGGGCGAATACTTCGTCAACCTCGCTGTTGTCGACGCTGGCAACGCCCAGATGATCGATGCGCTCCACCTCGCCGTCGGAGTTCGCGGCCAGAGGGAGACGCAATGGCTCGGATAAGTAGGTGATAACGCCGCAGGTGCCGGCCGGGTCCAGCAGAATCCGCCGGCTCCCGCCCAGGGCCTTCTGCGGCTCGGACGTGAGGGTGCGCAGCCCCGCCGCATAGGCGTCCACTCCAACGCTGACCAGCCCATTCACTGATACGGCCATGTGGTGCAGGCCGGTCTTTTCCGCACCGCCCACCAGGGGATCGCCCAGCTCGAACAATGCCAGGGCGGTCTGGCCCACCGGAAACACAGGAATCTGTCGGCCGCTATCGCCGAATTCGCAGTCGGTGCGCGAAAGCTCGAAGTCGCGTTCCAATATTTCCGCCACCGCCGGAACATCCCGAACCACCACGCCAATGTAAGACAACCCATTGCCAATCATCGCCGCCTCTCCCTGAGAGATTATGACCACCGAGAATTTAGGGTTTGTCCCTCAAATTACTCTGGAAAACCTGTGTTCAATTATTAATCTAGGGGCGTGAACTCTCCGCAGGCAGAATCAGAGCGGACGGTAGGGAATTCCCATCTAACGGACGCTTCCGCTATGTCTCCAACTATCACCCTGGCAATACCCTGCTGTATCGGCTTCAGAGGCCAACGGTGACATCCCCAGCGGCCGCCTCCCAACCCGCCAGTGTCATGGACACTGAATTTACATACCCGGCACGAACCGCCAATTCGCGCCACCAATTCCCTTTCCCCTTTCTGGCGGGGAGTAGGTTCAGAGGCAGGGGCAGACTGACAGGTTGGGCAGATGCCTCTTATAACATCCAAGTTTGTGGGAAACTGCCTGCATTTGCTACAAGTTCCTGATGGCAATGTATCCTCATTCGCCGGGAGATTCCTCAATACAAGCTAGGGATAACGAGGTGATTTCAGTATATCCCACAAATGTCTCTATGTTCTCCAGGCAATCTGTACTGATTCGCCGTAACGGGAATCTGGGGACGCCGGTTGGGGTTCCTCCGGCATGGTGTATCATCGCGGCAGTTTGAAAACCGGGAGGGACGAAATGCGCGTCATAAGGATAGCCGAGGTGGAGACGGTTCCCATAGACACGGCGACGCCGGTGCCGGGCTGGACCGGCGGAGAGGTGCGACGCACCCGCCAGCCGCTGATTCCCGAGGGTGCCAGCGAGAACTTCAACAGCAGCGTGGTCAATTTCGAGCAGGGCGCCACCACCGGCTGGCACACCCACGAGAGCGACCAGATTCTGGTGGTGACCTCGGGCATCGGCATCGTGGCCAACGAGGCCGGGGAGCAGGAAATCACCGTCGGGGACGTGGTGCACATCCGCAAGGGCGAGAATCACTGGCATGGCGCGCGGGCCGAGTCTTATATGTCGCACATCACCATAACGGCGGTGTAAAGGGCGCAACAATTGGAGCGACAGGATGGCAATAGCTCGTTGCTCCAATTGCTGCACTACGAAAGTGCCGCCGTGATTCCATTGCAGGGAACGTAATGTGCAGGGAACGTAATGGAAATTGAGTTCGCGTCAGTCCATCTGGAGATCTGCGCGAGGGATTACAGGGCGGTAGTTCGAGAGTAGGGCGTGCCGGTTGCGCGCAGATATATCGCGAGAACTCGTCTGTTGCGTCCCGAAACATCTTTCGGGAACCTACGGAACAATCGCTCGCTTCGCCTTCATCTGTTAGCGGACCGGCGGCAAAGGTAATACGCCATAGACCTTACGAATCGATGGCGGCTCATCGTAATCCCTGGCCAGACCGGAAACCAACTGGTCATCGTGGGTGTTACTCAGTATTATGAGTGCTAAGACAGTACATCTATCGAACCTTGCTATCCCATCAGGAGAGCCTTTGCAGGAGAGCTGGAGTCCCGCGGGATAAATCTGGAAACGCTGGTCGACAGGCTGGGAAAAACAATCCCAGCCTTGGAAGAAATCTGTTGTGGCGAGCGGCCCATAACACCCAAGACGGCGTCTGCCATACGAGGATATCCTCGGGGTTTCTGCTTCCCTATGGCTGAATTTGGAAGCCTCTTATCGGCTGACCCTAGCCAATAATTTCGAAGTTTACGGCCACGCCAACCCCTTTGATAAGCCGGAATCAGACCCCGACGGGAACGCTAAGCGGTGATGCGTAACTGAACCCCAAGGGCGCGGGCAATTTCCAGGGAAGCAGCGTGGCTAAGTTGGCCGGTGTCAACCAACGCCTGCAACAGTTCCCCATCGTTGTTAGCAATGTCCCAGTCGAATTTGCCTATCCCCGGGCGCGCGCAACGTCGTTCAAAGCCAGGCGGCGAAAATCAGTGTCTTCAGGGGCCTCTTCTAAACACGATTGCAAGTATCCGCAAGCGTCCTGCACGGAGTCCAAATAATTAACTACGTCCCATCCTCTATATTTTTCAGGCATTTCCAGCCCTTCAATCAGCCGCCAATCGTCTGGCTCGGCTAATGCTGCTCGACTGCGTATCTTTATCGCCGCCGCAAAGCAGAACGACAATGGTCGTTCCTTCGCGTATAAAGTATATCCGGTAACCAGGACCATAGTGGATGCGCATCTCGGATATACCGCCGCCCAATGAACCAGTGCCGCCGAAATTTCCCTGCCTAACTCTACTAAGACGGGCGTTAATTCGATCCCGAGCTTGTCTATCCCGAAGGTTGATTATCCAATGCTAGAACTCCTCCGTTTCAACAACGCGGAACGCTGTTCTGTTATTCGGAGCCATCAATCATCCACAGGCAACAACCCTAATTGCGGGAATTGAAAGTGGGTTTCCCTCTCACCCCAGCGCCTCCGCTAGCACCTCCGCCAGATGTCGCGCCCGCCTGCCCGTGCCGTGCTCAATCTGCTGGCGGCAGGACACTCCCATCACCGCCACCTCCCAGTCTTCGCCCTTGGCGTTGACCTGCGGGAAGAGATACTGGCTGCCGATGGTCATAGACAGGTCGTAGTGTTCCTTCTCGTAGCCGAAGGAGCCGGCCATTCCGCAACAGCCGGCATTGGTCAACTCGACGCGGTAGGCGGGGGCCAAGCGCAGCGCGTTAAGTGAAGACGCGGTTCCGGCCAGCGAGCGCTGGTGGCAGTGGGCATGGAACAGAATCTGCTTGGCCGTGTCCTTGAACTCTATGTTCAGACTGCCTTCGGCTTTCAGCTTGGCCAGGAACTCGTCTATCAGGAAAGCCTGACCGGCGACGGCCCGGGCCTGGGGGCCAGGAACTAACTGGGGATACTCATCGCGCAGGGTCAGCAGGCAGCTAGGTTCGCAGCCAATGATCGGCACGCCGTTCCCCGCATAGGCGTGAAGCAGACTCACATTCCGGCTGGCGTTGGACTTGGCCATGTCCATCATCCCCTTGGAAATCATCGGGCGGCCGCAACAGGCTGCATCGGCCAACTCCACCTTGTACCCGGCGGCCTCCAGCAGAGCCACCGCCGCCTGGCCAATCTCCGGGTAGTTGTAGTTCATATAGGTGTCGTTCAGCAGCACTACCGTTCCCGCCGCCGCGGGACGGGGCTCCCGGCGGGAGCGGAACCACTGCGGGAAGGTCTGGCGGACAAACTTGGGCGCTTTGCGGTTAGGGTGGATTCCCAACAGCGATCCCGACAACAGCTTGCCTAGCGGGCTGGCCGCAGCCAAGTTGGAAAAGGGCGCAAAGCGGCTGCCCCATTTGCTCAGCCGGGCGATGTCGCCGAAGACCTTATTGCGGCGGGGCAGGCCGTTGGTCTTGTAATAGTTGTCCAAGAACTCATATTTAAGCTTCGCCATGTCCACGCCGGATTCGCATTCGGCGCGACAGCCCTTGCATTCGAGGCACAAATCCAAGGCATCGTACAAGCGCTGGCTGGTCATGGCGCCCTCGGGCAGCTTGCCCGACATCGCTGCCCGCAACAGGTTGGCCCGGCCCCGCGTGGAGTGTTCTTCCTCCCGCGTCGCCATGAAGGAGGGACACATGGTGCCGTCTAGCTTGCGGCAGGCCCCCATGCCATTGCACATCTCCACCGCCCCGGCGAAGTCGGTATCTAGCGAGAAGTCAAGGCGGGCGGGCAGCGCCTGGGCGCTGTAGTTGGGGCCATAGCGCAGGTTCTCGGTCATGGGCGGGCAGTCGATGATTTTGCCGGGATTCATGATACCGCCGGGGTCCCAGGTGGACTTCAGTTCCCGGAAAATCTGGTAGAGCTCCGGGCCAAACATCTTCTCCGTCCACACCCCGCGCACGATGCCGTCGCCATGCTCGCCGCTGAGGGAGCCGCCGAACTCGCGAGTAAGGTCGCTGATTTCGTCGGCGATGGCATACATCAGATTGACGCCCTCCTGGTTCTTCAGGCTGACCACCGGACGGATGTGCAGGCAGCCAACACTGGCGTGGCCGTAGTAGGCCGCCTCGGTTCCGTGGTAGCGAACAATTTCGTCGAATCGGCGCACGAATTCCCCCATGGTCTCCGGGTCAACGGCGGTGTCCTCGACAAAGGGCAACGGCTTGGCGTCGCCGTGCATACTCATCAGTAGGCCGAGACCATTCTTGCGCACATTCCAAACGTTGGCCTGAGCGGCCCGGTCCAGCAGGCTAAGGCAGGCGTAACCTAGCCGCCGCCGCTCTAGGTCCTGCTTCAGCGCCTCCATCTTGGCAGTCAGCTCGTCCTCGGACTCGCCGTAGAACTCGATGGCCAGGATGGCGCCGGGATTTTCGCCCGTCCTGGGGTCCGGGGCGATGATTGACATGGCGTTGCCCAGCCCGAGGGACTGCCGCGAGCGGTCAAGGACGTTCTTGTCCATTATCTCGATGGACGACGGGCCGTGATTAAGGATTTCCTTTACCGCCTCGCTGGCCTGGAAGATGTCGTGGAAGTGGGCCACTGACAGCGAGGTCATCCTCGGGCGCGGCACCAGGTTGACCTTGGCTTCGGTGGCGACGCACAAGGTTCCCTCGGAGCCGACCACCATGCGGGTAAGGTTGAAGCCATGGCTGTTGGCCGAACCCGCATAGGGGCCTATGGGCTCCGTCAAGAACTCGTCCAAGTTGTAGCCGCTGACCCGCCGCATGATGTTAGGATAGCGGTCGCGGATGGCGGCATCATTGTCCTGGGCCAGGCGCCGAACGCCCCGGTATATCTCCGCCTCCAGGCCGGCGCCGCTCAGCCTGGCTTCCAGCTCTGCGCTGTCCAGCGGGCGGAAATGGGTGGAGCTGGCGTCGGACAGGATGACATCCAGCTCCATAATGTGATCCAGCGACTTTCCGTAAATGACCGAGTGGGCGCCGCAGGTGTTGTTGCCGATGCCGCCGCCCACGCAGGCGCGGCTGGAAGTCGTGGGGTCGGGAGCATACATCAGGCCGTAGGGCAACAGCTCCCGGTTGAGCTGGTCCAGCACGATGCCCGGCTGCACCCGCGCCCAGCTTTCCTCCCGGTTGACCTCTACCACCTGGTTTAGGCACTTGCTGAAGTCCATCACGATGGCGTGGTTGACGGTCTGGCCGGCCAGGCTGGTGCCGCCGGCCCGGGGCAACACCGGCACTCCGTTGGCGCGGGCCACTTCTACCACCGCCTGCACATCGGCGGCGCTGCGCGGGATGACCACGCCCACCGGCTCCATCTGGTAGATGCTGGCGTCGGTACTGTACAACACCCGGGAAAAGGGGTCGAAGCGCACCTCACCCGACACCCGTTGGCGCAGTTCCTGCTCCAATTCGCGCCGCTCCGATGCTCGTATCCGGTTAGCGGTAGTAGCGGCCATGACATTTCTCCTTAGCAACTGGCCCCGGCGGGCCGCACCAATAGAATAGGGCGAGGGATGAACCCGCCTTATTCTACACGAACCGGGGCCGGGGAATATTCCATCGGCTGTCCCCCGGCAGGGAATCCTTCCCCTATAGTCCATATTCCCGTTTGCCGGATTGGCATCTCAAACGTCCCCTCTAAAGATCCGTCTCGCGCCCTGGTTATTTGCCAGTGAAGCGGCTATCCAGATAAAAGCAGAGCGCTATAATAAAACAATCCCTTTCCCGAATCCCATCCTTCTCCAGTGCTAAGCTAGAAGCTGAGAGCAACCCCTGCATTGGCCGGAGTCCAGAGCCATGACCGCCGAGCGCATACCCGCCTACTCTAAACACCCGCCCCAAGAGAACCCTGCAGACGATTTAACAATCGAATATCCCTCCTCCGACGGCGAACCCATGGCCGAAGACGATGCCCAACTCACCGCTATGATCGACGCCATTTCCTCCCTCCGCGAATGGTTCGACAGCCGGGAAGACGTTTATGTCGGCGGCGATATGCTCATGTATTACCGCATGAACGACAACGAGACTCGGGTCGCCCCCGACATCTTTGTCGTTATGGGCGTCGAAAGCCGGCACAAACGCCGCTCTTGGATCGTGTGGCGGGAAGGCAAATCCCCCGACTTAGTGATGGAAGTGGCATCGGGCAGCACCTGGCGGCGGGATATGCAGGAAAAGCGGGACATCTACGCCGAGATGGGGGTGTCCGAATACTGGCGCTTCGACCCCACCGGCTCTTACTTCGCTCCGCCCCTCATCGGCGAGCGGCTGGAAAACGGAGCGTACCGCGAGATACCCCTGGCCACCGGCGCAGACGGCATTCTACGAGGGCATAGCCCTGTCCTAGGCCTGGATTTATGCGTTCTGCCTGGCGGCAGTCTGCGCCTCTACGACCCAGACACCCGCCAGTGGCTCCGCACCCACCACGAAGACCGAACTGAGCGGCTGATAGCCGAAGCGGCGCTGCGGGCGGCGGAAGAAGAGAACCGGCGGCTGCGCCAGCAACTGCGCCGCTTGCAGTCCGGCTGAGGCGCGGCCGACAGGATTGGCCCGGCCCTTGCCCCGACCAGCCGGGCAACACCCCCGCCGGGCATCAAACATTAAGGGGCGCGAGTGCGCCCCTTAATGTTTGAGATGATGCCTTTGCCAGGATGGTTTGTTAACCTTCCTCTTTTACCGAGCCGGGTTAGACGGTGGGCTGGGAAAAGCGGCGGATTGGCTCGGTCTCGGCCAGCCGGTGCTGCGTCCGCTCCTGCTCGGTCATAGGCGGGCCCGAGACCCAGTCGTAGGCCGCCAGCGCGCCCGCTTCCATCCGGCGGATAAACCGCGAGCCGGTTTCCCGAACTTCCTTGATACCCTGATTCATAATTACCATTTCCTTCGCTTCCTCCTACAGGAATGTAACGTTTATGTAATATAATTCCGTATATGAGATTTAATATAATGATATATCACCTCTTACATCATGTCAAGAGATATTATAGTAGAGTAAATATCCATATACACGATTGTGTTGTTGCCGCAGAAAGCTTAGGAAGTGAAGCAAGACATCCGGGCGCGCTTAGTCCCGGAAGGCGGGCATTACCTGAGCGGAAAAGAGACGCATGGAGGCAGCAGCGTCGTCCAGGGAAATCCGGTGGAAGTTGACCTGCAAGGAAGCGGTGTCAAATCCGCCCACTGCGTCGCGATAGGCGGCAATCTGCTCCCGCACATCAGCGGCACTTCCCACCCAGATAGCGCCGGTATCCAGCAACGTATCGAAGTTGGACTGGCGCAGCTTGTCCATGTGGCTGTCATAGTTGGGGTAGTCGCCCGAGGCCGTTCCCGCACCCCAGCCGGAATCCAGCTCGGCGGCGGCTACCAGCGACTTGAAATAGGCGTCAATGTTGGGCTGGGCGATGCGGCGGGCTTCTTCGCCATCTTCGTGGCAGAACATATGGAAGCCCAAGGCTATGCGACCTTGCCCCGCGTGGCCGGCCTCGTGCCAGGCTCCCCGATAGACGCGGATAGCTTCGCGCATCTGCGGTCCTGCGAAGGGCACCAGCATCAGGTTAAAGCCGCGCTCGCCGGCCCGCCGTAAGGACTCCGGCGTCCCCAGCGCGGCGGTCCAGAAGGGCGGACGGGGCTGCTGCGTCGGACGGGGCAGCGAAGTAACATTTCGGAAACGGTAGAACTCTCCATCGAAGGTCACGTTCTCCCGTTCCAGCAACAACCGCACCGCCTCCACTCCCTCCTCAAATCGCGCGCGGGATTCGTCCATGGAACGCTCAAACCGCTGAAACTCGTGGGGCAGGAAAGCCCGGCCAAATCCGCAATCGAGCCTTCCGCCGGAGATAGCGTCCAGCATCCCGATTTCGCCCGCGATCTTCAGCGGATGGTTGAACACCGGCAGCACAGCCCCGGTGAGCAACCGGGCTTTGCGCGTGCGCTGCGATGCGGCCGTGAGGAAAATGTGGGGTGCTGGGCTGTAACCGCCGTAGGGCTCGAAGTAATGCTCCACCGTGCGCACCTGGGTATAACCCAGCTCGTCGCACAGGTCTACCAGCGAAAGACCCTCGCTCCAGTACTGTTGCCCTGACTTCTCCACCGGTGAAACGCCGGGGAAAAATTGCAGGCCAAATTCCATCTATAGCGCCAGCTTGCCGGGATTCATAATGTTGTTGGGGTCGAGAGTTTGCTTAAGCTGGCGAATGACGGCATGGCCGGAACCTTGCTCGCGGGCCAGCAGATGATTCAGCTTGACGCCGACCCCGTGGCAGTATTCCATCGCGCCGCCCATATCTTGCGCCAGCGTCAGCACCCGGTCCACCGTCCGAGCCAGCCGCTGCCGCGCCTCGTCCGGGTCCCCGGACTCCGGCAATATCAGCATGGAGAACAGTTCCGGGCGGCTCCAGATAGCATACTCGGCCACGGTAATGCCCTGAGCGGCCAGTATGTCCCCCGCTTGCCGCTTGTATTCCAAAACCTGGGAGGAAGGCAACGCCACGTGCAAATAATCGAAGCCGCGCCGGCGCCGCCAACGGTTCCAGCGCACTTGGCGGGGCTGTCCCAAAGCCGTCAGCTTGTAGTTCTCGGCGGACTCTCGGCGGAAGGTCCAATAGCGTTCGGTAGGCTCTGTCCCCAGCGAGTACCCCCCGGCGGCATCCCAGATGGTCTCAGCCCGCTGGGCCTGCGCCGCCACCCCTTCGGTGAAACCCTCAAATAGCAGGTGCAGCGTAATGTCGCCGTCTTCTTCAGTCAGGTCCAACAGCGACGGGCGGACGCCCACGGCCATCATTTCCGATGAGGCCCTGAAACCTTCCTCGAAACTGTCGAAGCCCACGCTGGCAAAGCGGCTGCATTCGGGAACCCGGAATATGCGTATGGTAGCGCGGGTGATGACTCCGAACACCCCCTCAGCGCCGATGAACAAATGATTCAGGTTAGGCCCGGAGGAGTACTTGGGAATGTCGCGAGTCTCGATTACCCGCCCATCGGCCAGCACGGCTTCAAGCCCCACCACCTGGTCGCCCATCGGCCCGTGGGCGCAGGCCCGGTAGCCAACGCCGTTGGTCGAGATAGTACCGGCGATGGTGGCAATGGGAACGCTGTACGGGTCATGCCCAATCATCAGCCCATGCTCGGCTAGAATCGCCTCCAAGTCGCCTAGCACAATGCCGGCCTCCACCCGAGCGGTCAGACTTTCCGCGTCCACTCCCAAGACGCGGTTCATGCGCTTCACGTCCAGCACTATGCCGCCGCGCGCCGGCACTACGGCGCCCATGACGCCCGTGCCGCCGCCATAGGGGATAACGGGGATTCCATGCTCGTTGGCCCACCTCAAAACCTCGGCAACCTCAGCGGTACAACCAGGGCGCACCACTCCGTCGGCCAGCCGCTCAAAGGCGTCGGCGGCCCCAAAGGCGCGGCTGGGCGAAAGCGAGTCGCCCGTGTAGCGGTCGAGGGAATCGGCATCGGCCAGCACGTTGTCCGCGCCCACGATGCGGGCCAGAGATTCTAGGGCCGTATCAGCCAGCATCGCTTTCACCGGCGTCGGCAACAAGTTTGACCGGCAACAAACCGCCCAGTTCGTCGCCCTCGAACTGCGGGCCGTGGGAATAGCGATTCTTGCGCGTCAGCATCCGCAAGAGGCGTTCCTGTCCCTGCCGTTCCAAAGGGGAAAGATGCGACTGATTGCCAGGCAGGTTATCGAGGGCTAAAACAGCCATTTCCCTGGTGAAAAAGTCGGCATTGTTGATCTGTACACGCACATCATACGCTTCTTTTTGATGCTCATAGTAATTGGCGTGCATCGCTTCGAGAAATCCAAAAGCGTTCAGCAGGTCATTTCGCTCCAACTCGGCGGAGATATAGCTTACGGCGGCGCTCAGGTGATTATGGGCGTGGTGGTTCCAGCCCATCCGCTGACAGACCGCCTTGATGGCATGGGCCGTCGCGCCCCACACCTTGTCGGAGGCTTGCAGGACATCCCCCTTGCCCAGCTCTTCCTTCGCCTGCTCCAGCAGATGGCGGCTGATTTCCTCATACCTTTCCGGCGACGACGCTTTCAGGTGGTTGGTCATAACGGCGTCCTATTCACCGGCAAACTCCCGCCGCCGGCAGCGAAGGGTGCGGCTTGATTATGTACGGCATCATACAGAAGCCAACTACTGAGACTGACGGATATAATCCGCCGTCCCATAGATTAAGTCCGGTATATCTTCGTTGTCTATAAAGCCGTCATAGCACCCTTCTTGGTGCCAGGAAACGGGCTCGCGCGCCATACATAGACGGCATAGCCTCAAACCCTTCCGTCTTGCGGCCCATGCGCCGGATCCAGCCCGATATATGATTAGCCGTCTGGAGCGCTTCGCCGTGGGCTAGGGCCGCGGCTTGGGTGGCTGTCCTGGTGGAGTTCCAAGCCTTGCCGCAGGGTTCGCGGATGTCCCCGGCGTTAAGCCGCTCGATGGCGGAATCGTATTGCTCCCAAGCATCGTTGAAGGCGGCTCCGGCGACCGCCGGTATGTTGTCAATCACAGTGGTTTCAATCCTTGTTCTCGGGCTGCGGGACAGGGCCGCGCGGGCTGCGTTATCTATCCGTCATCCCCGGCCTTTCGCCGTCCCGCCGGAAGCAGCTTGCTTTCACCCTGCGCGGAACTGCCACACCGGCCCGTTAGGAGTGTCTTCTACCGACACGCCCAACTGCTCCAAGCCGTCGCGTATCCGGTCGGCCTGCTCAAACTGCCGGGCCTGGCGCAGAGCGGCCCGGGTTTCCAGCAGAAGCTCGATGAACGGCTCGACCTCGGCGCTTCCTGAGGCATCGTCCCGGGCCCGCTGCGCGAAGGTCAGGCCTAGGATGCCCCCCAAGTCGCGCAGCGTATCCTGCGCTCCGGCAACCGGGCGCCCTTCGTCGCTGCTACGGTTGATGTCCCGGGCCAAGTCGAACAGCGCGGCCAAGGCTCGCGGGGTATTCAGATCGTCGTCCATCGCCCCGAAAAACTGCTGGCGGTAGGGTTCCGCGTCCAGTGCCGTTCCGTCGCTGCCGCCTTCGCGGTCGAGGGCGTGGCACAAGCGTTCCAGGCTGCGCTCCATGGCGGCGCAGCCGTCGTCGGTGTAAGACAGCGGACTACGGTAGTGGGAACTGAGGAAATACAGGCGGATGGCGTCGGGCGAAAAGCGGGCCAGCGCTTCCTCCACCGAGACCAGGTTGCCCAGCGACTTGCTCATCTTGTCGCCGCCCAGCCGCAACAAGCCGTTGTGCACCCAGTAGCGAGAGAAAGGCACAACGCCCGTGGTGGCCTCGCTCTGGGCGATTTCGTTTTCATGGTGAGGAAAAACCAAATCCTGCCCGCCGCCGTGAATATCCAAGCTCTCGCCCAAGTAACTCATCGACATACTGGTGCATTCAATATGCCAGCCCGGCCGCCCTGGCCCCCACGGGCTTTCCCACGACGGCTCGCCCGGGCGGGCGCCTTTCCACAGGGCAAAGTCCATCGGATGCTCTTTATTTTCGTCTACCTCGATACGGCTGCCCGCCTGCATCCCCTCCAGGGTGCGGTGGCTAAGCTTGCCGTATCCTTCGCTCTTTCCCACTCGAAAGAAAACGTCCCCGCCCGCAGGGTAGGCATGGCCGGAGGCCACCAGCTTGCCGATGGTCTCGATGATGGGGCCAATTTCCTCGGTGGCGCGCGGGTAAACGTGGGCGCGGCGGATGTTCAGCGCGTCCATCGTATCAAAGAAATCGTTAATGAACTGCTCTGCTAGTTCAGCAGGTTCAATGCCCTGTTCCTGGGCGCGCTGAATAATCTTGTCATCCACGTCCGTAAAATTCTGAACGTAGCGCACCTCGAAGCCCAGATGCTCCAGATAACGGCGTAGCACATCGAAGGCGACATAGCTGAGGGCATGGCCGATATGCGTGGAGGAATAGGGGGTGACGCCGCAGACATACATCTTGACGGTGTTGCCCTCGGCGGGAGCGAACTCGGTGGCTTCGCCAGATAGCGTGCTGTACAGTTTCATTAGAACAGGCTCCGGAGCCGGAGCTTGGCGGGCAACGGCAGGGAGCCGCGCCCGTATCAGAATTTGGGGATTCCTGCGGCCGCTGACAATGACGGCCTCCGGACCGCCGCCGGGAAATCTTGCTCATTACCGTCGCTATCGCGACATCACGCAGGCTACCGCGCAGGCAGCAATACCCTCGGCCCGTCCGACGAAACCCAGATAGTCGGTGGTGGTAGCCTTGATGCTCACCCGCTCCGAGGGGAGCGACAGCGCATCCGCAACTCGCTCCTGCATAGAAGGAATGAAAGGCCCCAGCCGGGGCGTTTGCGCCAGCATTGTAGCATCAACATTCGACACGCGCCAACCGGCACCGGCCAGCAGGAACGCCACCCGTTCCAGCAGCAACAGGCTGGATATGTCTTTGTATTGCGGGTCGGACGACGGGAAGTGCGTGCCTTTGTCCCCTAGCCCGGCGGCGCCCAACAGAGCGTCCAGCAGGGCATGAACTAGCACGTCTCCGTCGCTATGCCCGGCCAGCCCCTGGTCGTGGGGTATCTCCACCCCACCCAACACCAACCGCCGCCCCGTCGCCAAGGGGTGGGAATCAAAGCCAATGCCAACGCGGAAGTCGGGAACGGGCTGCGTCAAGACGCCCTCACTAACTATGCATCACATAAATTCAGCTATTATCACGTCGCCTTGACATTTCATCACGGATGAGCCTGATGGCAGCTCTGACAGGAAATCCGAAAACAGCCGCCCCCAGTAGACCTGTCGACATAGAATAAAACGCGATTATCCCCAATATAGTCAGCAGTGGCCGGTTTTGCTCTACAAGGATATAAGAAGTTCCTAAAAAACCAAAGATAGCTGTCGAAAAGCTGGCGAAAGCGGCAAGTCTGTTTTTCCCCAATCCCAAGGGGCAAAAACTGCGGCAAACAGCAGGCAGGCCGCTACTAATAACAGGGCTGTACCTTTAACAGGGCTGTACCTTGCTTTTCTAGCTGCACGGTGCCAGGAAAAACGGCTTGGAAGAACAACGATCCCAAGCCCAATAAATTCATCAGCACGACCCAAATCCAACCTGCCAGCCGCAACCCACCGATGATCAATCTTCAGCCTCAGGTTCTTCGTTAAGGTAAAGAGCGGCCCCTAGTCTTTCCCAAGCGTCCCTCATAACCCAAGCTAAGGCACAAATCGCCGCTATCACGGCAGGAATAACCACAAATTCGTAAAACCGCACAGCATCTTGCCGGTGCAACTCTTTAAGATTATCCAATGTTCCTGGCATGGAAAGGGCAACAGGTATGGGCAAAGCCAGTATCAAGACAGCAGGAATTCCAACCACCAAAAACCGAGTGGCTTTGCGGTTCTTATCAATCCAGTCGCAGACTTTTCCCATCGCTACACCGCTGTACGCCTGCTTAGGGACAGTTTAGCTTTCCCGGCCTAATACAGCCACAACCCCATTCCCGCGCCCTATGCAGGCGGGGCTTGCAAAATCTCCCGCAGAAACGCCTCGGCGATGGTCAGGTCGCCGGAAGTGGTCACTTTGATGTTCTCGTGGGTTCCCTCGAACATACTCACCGGATGCCCCAGGCTCTCCACCATCGCCGCATCGTCGGTGAAATCTCCTTTACTGCGCCGGTGCGCCTCCAGCAGCAGGTCATAGCGAAAGACCTGGGGCGTCTGAGCGGCCCACAGGCGGGCGCGTTCCGGGGTGTCCTCGATAACCAGATCCGCCGACACTCGCTTGATGGTGTCCTTGACCGGCGTTCCCGCCACCGCCGCGCCATGCTCGGCGGCGGCCCGAATACCCCGCTCCAGCGTCGCGGCGTCGAGGCAGGGACGCGCGCCGTCATGAACCATCACCAGTTCGCAGGGCGAAAGGGCGGCCAGGCCGTTATACACCGAATCCTGCCGTCTTGCACCGCCCGCGCATATCCGCGCCACCTTGCGCCATCTCCGAACCGACGCCAGTTCCCGGCCGCGCTCCACTGCCTCCGCCGACAACGCCAGCGCGATTTCGCCGACGCCGGGATGGGACTCGAACCGTTCCACGGTATGGGCGATAAGCGGCGCGCCCAGCAACGGCGTAAAGATTTTGTCCATGCCCCCCATGCGGGAGCTCCGCCCGGCGGCAACGATTACGACGCTGGCGTTCAGGGGAGCATTTTCGTTATCCGGCAGTTCCATCCTTGCCCCCGACTCTTTCCCAACGATTGGGGAGAAGGATAACCCAATCACCCCACCCCGGCGAAAGAGAGCCGCTTATTTATTTAAGGCTCATTTCGGCTGGGCAAAGACGATGCGGCCGGCGTTGGTTTGTAGCACGCGAGTGACCTGAACTTGGTGGCTGGAGTTAATATAGCGGCGCCCGCCTTCCACCACCACCATAGTGCCGTCGTCCAGATAAGCCACTCCCTGGCCCGCCTCCTTGCCCGCCTGCACTATGTCCACCCGCAGGTTTTCGCCGGGCAGGACGATGGACTTGACGGCATTAGCCAGCTCGTTGACGTTCAGCACCTGTACACCCTGGATTTCAGCCACCCGGTTCAAATTGTAGTCGGTGGTGAGAATGGACGACTTCATACCCCGGGCCAGCTCCACTAGCCGCGCGTCCACTTCCTCGCCGCTTTCCACTCCCACGTCCAGAACCCTCAGCGGCACCGAGGCGTCCTTCCGCAGGCGGCCTAGCACTTCCAGCCCGCGCCTTCCCCGGTTCCGGCGCAGGGGGTCATTGGAATCGGCGATGTGGCGCAGCTCGTCCAGCACGAAGCGGGGCACGAGCAAAGAACCGTCAATGAAGCCTGTCCGGGTCAGGTCCGCGATACGCCCGTCAATGATGGCCGAAGTGTCCATCAATATCGAACCGTTCCGCGAATCTCGCCCTGCGCCGGAGTCGGGGATGGCCCTCCCGTCCCGGCGCGCGGCGGCGGCGCGCGGCGGCACGGATATGCCGGAGTCCAGGCCGGGCAGAATGGCTCGAACATCCCTTTCCCGCTGCATTCCCAGCAGAAAACCGCCCGCGCCCATGACGGCGCTCAGGCCAACAGGCACGGCCCAGCCCATAACGCCGTCCAAGGCGTAGAGAGGAATGGAGACCAAAGTGGCAACGACCAGCCCGACCAGAAATCCGGCGATACCGGCGACCAGGGCCGCGCCGGACATCTCGGAGAATCTGCGGGCCCCAAAGATGCTGCCTTGTCCGAGGCCCCCGCCGATAACCAGGCCCACGACGGCAAAGACCAGTCCCCAAGGCAGGAACTGGCCTTGCAGGGCAGACAAGTCTGAGTAGACGCTAATCCACCAGCCCAACGCACCGCCGCCCACCGCGCCTAAGGCTCTGAGCGCCCAGTGGCCCAGCACAACGAACCTTCCTCGTCTCTGCGATTTTCGTAAGCAATTCTGTATATTTTACGCTATTTTACACCAACAAGAGTAACACAAACCGCCGCCGGCTGGTAGTTCCCGACATTCCCGCATCTCCTACCACTACCCATTCCTCGTCATTCCCGCGAAGATCGTCCCCGTGAAAACTGGGAGCAGGAATCCACTCTTTTCCTGAAGGACGGGCGCGCAACACCTCCCATTGAAGCGCGATTGCCTGGTGCCCCTTACGCATAACGCGCTCTCAGGTGCCCCTTTTAACGCGGGGCTAGGTCCGCCATGATACGCCGCCGCCAGTCTAGCATCCAGGTGCCCCTTTTAACGCGGGGCTAGGCCTTCAGCGCGTACAGCGCTACAGCAACGGATGTCGCCAGATTCAGGCTGGACACACCGGGAGTCATAGGGATGGACAGGCGGCGAACGGCGCAGGCCAGCAGTTCCGGGCTTGTCCCTTGCCGTTCGTTGCCGAAGGCCAATATCGCGCCCTCGGCAACGCCGCTCCATGGCATCGGTTCCCCCCGTGGGTCTATGACGATGATAGGCCGTGGGGCTAGAGGAATGCCATCCGCGCGCGCCACCGGAAGAGCGAACTGCAACCCAGCAGCGGACACGATGGCCGCCGGGTGCCACGGGTCCTGCTGCCCCGTAACCAGCAGGCCCGCCGCCCCGGCCGCTGCCGCCACTCGCACCGCCGCGCCGATGTTGAACGGGTTGCGCGGGTTTTCCAGCAACACTACCGGCATACCAGAATTGCCCTCCAACGCGGCGGCGGCGGAAACCGGCGGGCGCCGGGCAATGGCGATGATGCCGGTATCCGGCGGCACAGGCGAGAGCCGCCGGAAGTCGTCCCCGGAAACCTGCGCCGTCTCCGCCGCCAATCTCGCGTGGATGTCGGGCGCGACCTCGGCCGCCAGTCGCAGTATCGCCTCATCGTCGGGGCTGACCATCTCCACAATCTCCGCCCCGAAGCGCAGGCCGTGCTTTACGGCGTGCAGCCCGTCCATCACCGCCAGCGACTTATCCCGTCGCGCCCTCCGAAACCTGTTAATCAACGCATGGTCCGTCATTAGGTGTATATTACCGTTGTCTGGACACCGTTGTCTGGACAAATGTCTAACTCCCCTCCGTCCTTTCCGCCAATCCTATCCTAGCGGAAAGGACGGAGGGGAGTTAGACAAACTTCATTGCCGGAGAGAGTTCTCATGGCAGAGACGCCGCAAGTGATACCGCCGCCTTCGCCGGGCGCCGGCGAATATCTAGCCCAAGCCATGGCCTGGTCTGACAAGGTGCGAGCCGCGTCCCGTTGCGCCCTGAACCTGGCCTACGGCGACGATGAACGGCAAAAACTGGACGTCTATATGCCCGAGGAGCCGCTGGCCGGTCCGGCGCCGGCGCTGCTGTTTTTTCACGGCGGCTATTGGGTTATTGGCCACAAAGACCTGATGGGATTCATGGCTCCGTCCATCACCGCTGCTCCAGCGCTACTGGTGCCGGTGGGCTACCGGCTGGCCCCCGGCGCCAAGTATCCGCAACAGGTGGACGACTGTCGCGCCGCCCTGCGCTGGGTATACGACCACATCGCGGACTACGGCGGCTCCCCGGACCGCATCTACGTCAGCGGCCACTCCGCAGGCGGACATCTGGCGGCCCTGATAACACTGCAAAGGGAGCGGCTGAACGATTTCGGGTTGCCTCCGGATGTCATCAAGGGCTGCTTCCCCGTGAGTGGCGTGTTTGACGTTACGGAAACCCCGCCGGACAGGCGCGAGGCGTTCCTGCAATCCGATGACGACGCCCGCGAAGCCAGCCCGATGTATAACACCGAAGGCAACGTCACGCCCTTCCTTCTGGAAATAGGAAGCGATGACTTCGACAACCTGCGCGCCCAGCATCCCCGGATGCTGGCGGCCCTGCGCTCCGAAGCGGGCTATGTCGAAGAAATGGTGCGCGAGGGGCACAATCACTTTCAGATAAGCCTTGACCATGCTGACCCCGACAGTCCGTGGACTCGCCGGGTGCGGGAGTGGCTGGCGGGCTAACACCCTCCACCGACCCCCTTCGTCATTCCCGACCGCCGCCGTCATTCCCACGAATCTTGTCCCCGTGAAAACGGGGGGGACCCACCTCTATCGGCCGCCCGCTGCGAGCGGGGCGGGTACGCCGGGCAGCCTACTCCTGTTGGCCCGCCGGGTGGGCGGCCTCGGCGGTCTGAAGCAGCTCCGCAATCAGCTCGCTGGGGGTTAGGCGGATGACTGCCATTATCATCAGCAAGGTGAAGGCCAAATCATCGGCCATAAAGCCCGGAATCAAGTCTATGGGGCTAATCCAGTAGGCCAGCGCCAGCAACGGCAGGGCGCGAACATACCAGGGCAGTCGCGGGTCAAAGGCCAGCAGCCGCAGGAAAGTCACCTTGGCCCGCAGGCGCAGCCGCAGGAACGTGCTGTATGGCTCTCTCCGCCGCAGGTATAAAACGACGCCCACGCACATCAGCGCCGACAGCGCCAACCCGATAATTCCCAGGATGAGCCAATACATCCAGTCCAATTTCGATTGTCCCGCCCGCTTTTCTTCCAGCATACACTAGAATAGAGGCGGATATTAGAAAGCGGAGGGTTGTTATGGCAATTTACCGGGTTTACGCCACCGGCGACGGGGAAAGCCACATGGAGGAACTGAATCTGGCCGAGTATCCTCAGCTTCACTCGATGCTGAACGTGAACGAAGTGAAGGTGCAGTGGTGGACGGAGCCGCGCGTTATGGACTTTCATCCGCTGCCTGACCGGAGGTTCATCATCCACCTGAGCGGCGAGACTACGATTACCGTAAGCGACGGCGCGAGCCACGTCTTCCTTCCCGGCGACGCCCGCCTGATGGAGGACGTCTCCGGCAAGGGGCACAGCCATGTGGACAGCGGCCCCACATCGGCGGCCTACTTGTTTCTGCAAGACTAGGACACAGCATCATTAGCCGAAAATGTTGTCCGTAGTCCGCCAGCGGAGACGGGCGCCGATGTTCTCGAACCCGGCTCCCTCGTAAAACCTTATCTGCCGGTCGCCGGCGCGGGGCGTCCCCAACTCCACGACCTGGCAGCCGACAGATACGGCGTGCGCCAGCGCAAAGTCTATGACTGCCCTTCCTACGCCGGAGCTGCGCGACTCCGGCTCGACATACATCTCCTGTAGGGTGGCGTAGAGGCCGGCGGCGCGTATGGCCTTCTGGAAGGACGCCGTGCATACTGCCTTCGCAACGCCGTCTTCCTCGGCGATGACGGCAAATCCCGCGCTGCCCTCGGATACCAGCTCGTCAAAGACCGGGCCCGCCAGCTCTTCCGGGCGGGCGGCGCCGCCCAGCTCAACCAGCAGGGCGTTGGCCAGGCGAATCACATCGTCGCGGTCAGCCGGGGTAGCAAGCCTGATGTTCAACACTGTCGCCCCTCCTGTACTGCGACGGTTCCGGCAGAATTGGCAACTAGCCCGGCCGGCCATGGGATTTGCTGCCTCGGGGGTCTCGCGGCATGGTAGCCAGCGTGCATTATACGCCCGCCGGGGCGACTTCGCCTTCTCGCACGGCGGTAGGTTCCCGCTTACGCGGGAATGACGAGGGTGGGTGGGAATGGTGTGGGTGGGCGGGAATGGCGAGGGCAGGCGGGAATGGCGTGGGTGGGCGGGAATGACGAGGGCAGGCGATAGAGGGGTGGAACGGCGTATAGCGGCGGCAAGCAGAAATGGTGGGGAGCGTCTAAGCTATATGACAATGTTGGCAAATCTTGAGAGCATTTCCCGGAAGGGTAGACGTGGGTAGAATTTCGTCTATGGCCTTGTTAATAGCTTTGATGATGGCACTGCTCGCCGCCCTAGCCGCCGGATGCGACGGCCTTTCGGCGACGCAAATTCCAACGCCCGCGCCCGTATCCGGCCCGTCGGCGCTTCCGATAAAGACCCTGCGGCTGGAGCCTACCCTAGGCGGCATGGAGTTTGATTCGCCCACCAACTTCGTCCAGGACCCGGACGGGCGCCTTTGGATTACCGAGCAGGAAGGGATAATCCTGGAGTTCGATGCGAAGGGCCCGCGGGACGAGCTCGCCTTCTCCAGCAATTTCCTGGACATCCGAGACCGGGTGAGCGACAACGGCTGGGAAGAGGGCTTACTGGGGATGGCCCTCGACCCGTCGAACCGTCGCCAGATCTACCTCTACTACTCGGCTGCCAATCCACGACGCTCGGTGGTGTCTCGGTATACCCTCGCCGGCGAAGATGGCGGCGCCTGGGCCGCCCCCGACAGCGCGCTGACAATCCTCGAAGTGGAGCAGCCCTACCCCAACCATAACGGCGGGCAGATTGCCTTCGGGCCCGACGGATACCTGTATATCGGACTAGGAGACGGCGGCTCGGCAGGCGACCCTCGACGGAACGGGCAGGATACCTCGACGATGCTGGGGACAATTTTACGCATCGACGTTTCCCAAGCAACGGTGGAGCAGCCCTACGCCATCCCGCCGGACAATCCCTTCGCTGACGGCGGCGGGCGGCCGGAAATCTGGGCCTACGGCCTGCGTAATCCGTGGCGATTCTCCTTCGACCGGGACAGCGGTGAGCTGTGGGCTGGAGACGTGGGGCAAGACCGCTGGGAAGAGATCGACGTCATCGAGCGCGGCGGCAACTATGGCTGGAACGCTATGGAGGGCAGCCACTGCTTCAGGCCGCAGCACGACTGCCCACAGGAAGGCATGATTCCCCCGGTATGGGAGTACTCGCTGGAAGACGGCGCCTGCTCGGTCACCGGAGGCTATGTGTATCGCGGCGCGGCCATCCCGTGGCTCAACGGCGTGTATGTCTACGGCGACTTCTGCTCCGGCCAGGTCTTCGGGCTTCGCCGCGAAGGTGCGGACTTCAGAAACTATCCCCTAGCCGACACTGGGCTGCGCATCACCGCCTTCGGGCAAGACAACGCCGGCGAGCTGTACGTGCTGTCGCAAAGCGCAGGCATTTTCCGGCTGGTTGCGGAACCGTAGCCCCGCCCCCGTGCATTCCTGCGCCCATCGACGTCATTCCCGCTTTCGCGAGGATGACGGGGCAGCGCGGGGATGACGGGGACTTGCCCCCGCTCTTCTATGCCGACAGATACTTGCCGTAGAACTGCAAGACGCGGTGCCACATATCCTGGGCCGGAGCGGCGCGATAGCTAGGGCGGTAGTCGGCGAAGAAAGCGTGCCCTGCGTTGTCGTACATCACCCACTCATAAGTCTTGCCGTGCTTATCCAGCTCCGCTTTCAGCCGCTCTGCCTGCTCCGGGGTGGGATTCTGGTCCTCGATGCCGAAAAGCGCCAACAGCGGGCAAGCGAGGCCGGAGATCATGTCTATGGGGTTGACCGGGCGCAGGTCCGTGATTTCCTGGTCGGCGATATGCCCGCCCGCAGAGTCCACGGCGGCGTCTATGTTGCTGCTCTGGCAGGCCATCATCAGTGTGTAGCGCCCGCCAGAACAAAAGCCGATGATACCCACCTTGCCATTGCTGTGGGATTGCGACTTCAGAAACAGAGCCGCGCCTTCCAGGTCGTCCATCGCCCGCGAGTCGGGGCTGGCGAAGAGGGTTGCCAGCACGTTCTCCGGCTCCGGCGTGCCTTCACGGGTATACAGGTCGGGGGCTATGGCCAGGAAACCTCGCCCGGCAAAGCGCACCGCGATGTCTTTGTGATGGTCCATCAGGCCCATCCCTTCCATGGTAACGATGACGCTAGGGTAGTTGCCGGGTTCCGCGGGCTGACTGTACAGGGCGTCAATCATTGTCCCGTCGCGGCTGGGATACTGAATCATGCCGGTCTCTAGCTGCTGTCCTGCTAGTACCATTACTCCACCTCCGGTAGCATCGTGGGGGCTAGTTTAACCCAGCAACGAGTCAGCAGGCATCATGCCAGCGGAACCGTCTCCCGAGCGGGGACGGCCCCAGGAACACGAGGCATCCTCGGATAGGGCGGTTTCGGATAGGGCGGTTTCCCGTTCGCTGTTGGATTGGACGGCCCCAGGAACACGAGGCATCCTCGCCGGACAGGATTCTGGCAAGCTCCGGCGTGATGGTAATGCCCTGCCGCTCCATCGCCTGGCTAATGCGTTTGCCTTCCCGGCGGCCTTCTTAGCGGGCGGCCCTTATAAGTTTCCTTTGACGCCTCTCGAAGGCTTCCTTAGCAGCGAAAAACAAAGGCGCACCCCATTTATAACTACCGCCGTTATAACTACCGCCGTGGGAAACAGCAGCAGCGTAGCGACTACTATCAGTCCTGCGTTTTTTCAGACATATCCTTGAGCAGGCCGATAACCCAGAGGCCGCTGCAGGACTGGCAATAGTTTATCAGCACCGCCACCAGCATACTGCCGCTGATAGAGATTGACCCGTCGACGAAACCCCAAGGCAGGACGCGACATTCCTCATCCTCTATTTAACCACCCCGACATAATTTGGAACCCGAAGCGCTTGGCGAAATAAGCCGCCCGCCGGCTTTATCAGAAAGGCATCCCGCCAAACCTTCCCGCCGGGCGTCCCTCGCCCCCTTTATCCTTCGGGTTCCTTTCACTGAAGGGAGTTAACCGAAGGGAGTTAACCCGCCCTGCTTGACACGCTATATCCCGCGTGCTTTGCTTTGCCCGGGAACGTACAACCATATCGTGCTTGAGCAAGGAGGCGCAGTTATGGCAGAAAAGCTGGTGGGAGTAGCCGTGGGCGGCGCGGGGATCCGCGAGATACAGACGATGATTCTGCGGGCGGAAGAGCTGGGAATCCCCGCCGCTTGGATGACTACCGGCGGCGCGCGGCCCGACAGCATGACGGCCTTCGCCGCTACCGCCGGACTCACCGAAAACATCAAGCTGGGAACCTCCATCGTCCCTACCTACCCGCGCCACCCCCTGGTGATGGCACAGCAGGCGCAGATTGTGGCCCAACTCGCCCCCGGCCGTTTCCGCCTGGGCGTCGGCCCCAGCCACCGGCCCACCATCGAGGCCATGGGCATCGAATTCAACGCTCCCCTAGCCCATCTGCGGGAGTATCTCCAAATCCTTAAGGCCATTCTTCAGGACGGGCGGGTGGACTTCGACGGCGAGCATTACACCGCCCACGACGGCATTCCGGAACCCGTTGACATCGAGATAATGGCCTCGGCCCTGCGCAAGGGTTCCTTCGAGCTGTGCGGCGCGGAGTCCGACGGGGCCATAAGCTGGATTTGCCCCGGCCAGTATCTGCACGACGTAGCCCTCCCAGCCATGCAGTCCGGGGCGCAAAGGGCGGGGCGGGAAACACCGCCCCTCATCGCCCACGCGCCGGTCTGCGTCCACGACGACGCCGAAGAAGTTCGCGCCGCCGTGCGTCAGCAGGTGATGAACCCCCGCCTGCCCTATTACCAGCGGATGCTGGTGGCCGCAGGATACCCGGAAGCCACCGAAGGCGTATGGAGCGACGGCATGATTGACGGAGCGGTCATCTGGGGCGACGAGGAGAAGTGCGCCGAGGGAGTGCAGCGGCTCTTCGACCTGGGCGCGACGGAGGTGCTGGCCTCACCCATTTCCGCCGGCGCCGACCCCGCCGCGTCGGTAGACCGCACCATGCGCCTGTTGGGGCAGGCCGCCGCCGTCAACTAGGGGCGGCGTCTGAATCAGGATTGGACGGATTTCAGCATTTTCAGGATGCTCCCAATCCGGCCCATCCTCTATTTCCGCTAATCCTGATTCAGACTATTATCCGCTCCGAGCCAGGTTCAGGGCCAGCAGCCGCTCCAGAATCGCGGCGCCGGGCAGACCGGCGGGCCAGCCGTAGGCGTCGGCCACCGCGGAGTCCAGCGCCACGTGGGCGTTGTCCAGCCAGGTCGGGCGCCGGTTGTACAGGCCGGTCAGGGTGCGTTTCCGCAAGTCTTTGGCGTTCAGGGCCGGGTTGCCGTTGGCGTCCACCGGGTTCAGCCAGTTTTCCCGCAGTTCGTTGAGCCGGGCAGCGGCTTCGGCGATGGCGGCTCGCTGGGCGTCGGTTGGTTTGGGGAAGGGGAAAGTTTCGAAGCAGGTGGTGGGCGTGTAGCGCGGGCGGCTTTCCAACTGAGTGCCCATCGCCAGCGCCCAAGTTTCGTGGATGCGGGAGTGCAACACGCCAAAGAAGTAATCGTCATCGCGGGCGAATACTACGAGCGCATTGTCGGGCATTATACTGCCATCTAACCACGCGAATATGCGATGTTTACTTACTCGCCCAGTAGCTATGTACCTCTTCATGCCTGCCAGCGCCTTGCGAAGATCAACACTAGGTAATTGATAAAGCCACCATTTTTCGCGGGCTCGCCTGATTCGATTCTGTGCTCGGATCGGCATCACATGAGTGCGGACATATTCAAAGGGCAACTCATACAATGCTGCCTCTTCCAATGTCTTGTCTGTGCCAAAATCAACTGTGTAAACGCCTCTAGGAATGTCCAATAAATCTCTGGCATTGCGATATGGCTTTAACACATCACTGTTGGGCTTTCCATGGGGGTTCGGAGAGATGAACATCTTTTCGGCTTCAGTAAATGAAACATCAAAGTCACCTACTCGATTGAATCCTTGAAAACATAATCTGTCGTTTTCTTTCAAGGCGCGGAAATTTGTCAAATCAACATCAGATCTTAAAGCTGCGTTAATCTGGCCAGCACAATAAGACCCGTCCAAAGTTTTTTCTGTTTCGCTACCGTCATCGAAACCGACGATGGAGATATGGACATTGGCACCGCTTAATATCCATTCTCTATCTTGGTATGCCATGAAAATGTCGCCAGAATCCTTGATACGCTGCAAAACCTGTCGGTTAGCTCCTCCACGAATACCTTGAGTTGCCAAAAGTCCAACCCGTTTCGTCTTTCCTGTGGCGATCTGTTTTCTAGCCTTTTCAAACCAGTAGCAACATAAGTCCGAACTATTGCGCACCCGGTCGCCATAGACTGTGAAAATGGCATTCACCAAATCGTCTCCGAGATTCCTGCGCATCATCTTTCCACCCAAAAACGGCGGGTTGCCAATGATGAACTCAGCGGCGGGCCATTCCGTTTCAGTATATTCATTATTTTTATGTGGGGGGGGGGGGGGTAAGCAAGGCATCGGTCTGGCGGATGGTGTCCATCGTGGTCAGGATGGGAGACTGGCGGTAATAGACGCCGTTGGTTTGGTGCCACTGGATATAGCCAATCCACAGGGCGGTGCGGGCCAGTTCGACGGCATAAGGGTTTATTTCCAGCCCTAGCATCTGGCTGGGCTTGACCTGTGGGTAAATTTCATCCCACCCTTGGGCGTCATTAAAATCAATAACCTGCTTTTCCAAGTCCAGCAATGAGCGCAGGGCGATATAGAGGAAATTGCCGCTGCCGCAGGAGGGGTCTAAAACGGTGACCGCAGCCAGGCGCTGCTGGAAGGATTCCAAGCGCCGGCGGGCGGCGGCCTGGTTATCATCGTCCAGCAGGGCGCCGATTTCCTGCTGGGCAGCCTCCCACTCCCGGCGCAGGGGTTTCATCACCACCGGCTCCACCACCAGCTCGATGTCAGACGCGCTGGTGTAATGGGCGCCGAGTTGGGAGCGCTTGGAGGCGTCCAGGGCGCGCTCGAACAGCGTGCCGAAGATGGAAGGCTCGATGCTGCCCCAGTTCTGTTGCGCGGCCTCATGCAGCAACAGCAAGGCCCTTTCGCTCAGTTCCACCGTGTCCTGGTTTTGGAACAGGTCGCCGTTAAAGTAAGGCACTTTGACGGCCCCGAACAAACCGCCGCTGTTCATTTTGGCGAACAGGTCGCGAACCGCCTCATCAAACAGAACCGGGTCGCTATGGTAATTCCGGAGGATGTCGCTGAAGGTACTCTCCGGCAGCAGCCTGGCGCCTTGGGCATAGAGGCAGAAAACGATTTGATTGAGGTAGCGGCTCAGCCTTTCCGGGTCGGCGCCATGCAGCTCCATTTCGGAGACTACGGCTCCGAAAGAGCGGGCCGTGGCCTGGGTAACGGCCTCGGTTGAGCGTCGGGGGCGAAACTCCGCCGGGGCGTGAAAAACGCGCCGCAGTTTGTTCCGTTGCTCCTGCTGATCCAGGGCCGCCACCGGGATTTCGTGCCGCACCGTTTCCATCCCAGGAAAGTTGGTCTGTATTCGGATGGTTCGGAAAGACGACACGATGAGCAACGGCGGCGTCTTGAGATAAACCTGATAACGGAGCAGTTGATTCAGCCCCCCGTCCAGGTCGGCGTCGCTGCCCTTGAACTCCCAGCCGAAATGCTCTTCCAAATAGGCGTCAGCGAACCCGCCGGGAATCCGTTTCTCGAAGGTAAAGACGTCGGGGTTTCCCAAGTCGGCGGGCTTCGGGTGGTCAGCCAGGGCGCAGAGGTCCAGAAACATCTCTTGGGATGCCTGTCTCTCTCCAAACTGGACGTCGCGCCACTTGGCGACAAACTGCTGCGGCGTCATCGCCGCCTCCTGCGCTGGCCTGGGCATAGCAAGTTTCGGGATTATAGCATCTCCCTAATGGGGGACTGAGGATGCCTCCCGCGCCCTCTCGTCATTCCCGCGCCTTCTCGTCATTCCATTCCCGCGCCCTCTCGTCATTCCCGCGCCCTCTCGTCATTCCCGCGCCTTCTCGTCATTCCCGCGCCCTCTCGTCATTCCCGCGCCCTCTCGTCATTCCCGCGCCCTCTCGTCATTCCCGCGCCTTCTCGTCATTCCCGCGCCCTCTCGTCATTCCCGCGCCCTCTCGTCATTCCCGCGCCCTCTCGTCATTCCCGCGAAAGCGGGAATCCAGGGTGGGGTGATAAGGCGGGGCGGGAATGACGACAAGGCGCGGGCGGTTCTCATGTTGGGCGTTTGCCAATCCTGCGAGGCGGTCATAAGATAGGGTGAGGCATAGAGGCGAGAGGAAGCGATGAAATATGACGTGGTGATTGTCGGCGGCGGGTCGGCCGGATGCGCGCTGGCGGCCCGGCTGTCGGAAGACCCCAGCCGCTCGGTGTTGCTGCTGGAAGCCGGCCCAGACTACCCGGACTTCGAGAGGCTGCCCGACGAAATCAAGTACGGCTACAATAACGGAGCGTCGGAGATAGATTCGCCCTTCAACTGGGCCTACCAGGCCACCGGCAGCGCCCGGG
This sequence comes from Dehalococcoidia bacterium, assembly GCA_965199995.1. Lineage (GTDB taxonomy): Bacteria > Chloroflexota > Dehalococcoidia > Lucifugimonadales > UBA3495 > VXOI01. The sequence continues at coordinate 2,667,267 of OZ241328.1, forward strand.
CATCGCGGCCTATGGACATCGCCCGCGGCAAGGTCATCGGCGGCTCCGGATCGGTCAACGGCCAGGTCTTCCTGCGCGGCCTGCCGGAAGATTACGATTCTTGGGCCGAGGCCGGCAACCCGGAGTGGGGCTACGTCAACGTCCTGCCCTTCTTCCGTAAACTGGAGACCGACCTGGACGTACGCGACGATTTTCACGGCTCCGACGGGCCAATTCCCGTGCGCCGGGTGCCGAGGGAGGACTGGCTGCCCCTTTACGAAGCCTTTCACCAGTCCACGCTGGACGCGGGTTATCCCTACGACCCCGATATGAACAACCCAGAGACTACCGGCACAGGCGCAGTGCCGATGAACAACCCCGGCAACATCCGCATGAGCGCCGCGCTGTCTTACCTCAATCCGGCGCGCCACCGGCTGAACCTCACCGTGCGCGGCGGCGTGACCGCCCGGCGAATAGTGTTCGACACCGACCCGGCAGGCCCGCCGCGGGCCGTCGGCGTAGAAGTCGAGAGCGGCGGCGAGACTTTCACCGTCGAGGGCCATGAGATAGCCTTGTGCGCCGGGGGGCTGGCGTCGCCCCAGCTCCTGTTGCTGTCGGGCGTAGGGCCGGCGGCCCACCTTCGGGAGATGGGCATTCCCGTGGTGCTGGATTCGCCCGGCGTCGGCCGGAATCTTCGGGACCACCCCATGGCCCTGGTCGAGCTGGAACCCCGCGAGGGCGTGGCCCTCTCCGAGGACGTTCCACGTATCCAGACCGGCCTGCGCTACACTGCCGAAGGGTCGGCCCAGCGCAACGATATGCAGATAACGCTGACGTCCTACAGCGGCGACGGCGGCGGCGATCCCATCGCCGGAGCCAGCCGCAGCCGCAACGGACGCACGCTGCACTTCACCGTGATTCTGGAACTGGCTGAAAGCGCCGGCGAGCTCACCCTAACCTCTTCCAACCCCAAAGACGGTCCGCGCATTGACTACCGCTATCTCGAAGATGAGGCCGACCTGCGCCGGATGCGCGAGGGCATTCGCCTCTGCGCCGGTCTGATAGAACACGAGGGATTTCGCTCCCTGGTCAGCGGCCTGGCTTTCCCCACCGGCGCCGACCTAGAATCGGACGAGACGCTGGACGCTTGGCTGCACGAAAATATAGGCACCACTTTCCACACCTGCGGCTCTTGCCGGATGGGCCCCGACGGCGACCCCATGGCGGTGGCGGACCAGTATTGCCGGGTGCGCGGCATCGCCGGCCTGCGCGTGGTAGACCTGTCGGTAGCCCCCAACGTGGTGCGCGCCAACACCAACGCTACCGCCATTATGATCGCCGAGCGCGCGTCGGTCTGGTTCTAGACCCGGTGGGGTTCTAGACCCGGTATAGTTCTTAGGAATTAGAGCATCGGCTATAATTGCTCGCAAGGCCAAGCGGCGTCAAAAGCTAAGATGAATTGGCGAGGACATCAAACGATGGGCATTCTCAACGATGATATGCAGCGGGTGGTACGTCAGCAAAGATTCGGATTCATTGCCACTGTCTGCCCCGATGGCTCCCCCAATCTCTCGCCCAAAGGCACCACGGCGGTATGGGATAGCGACCACCTGGTCTTCGCCGACTTGGCCTCGCCCACCACGATGGCTAATCTGCGCCACAATCCGGCGCTGGAGCTGAACGTGGTGGACGTGTATTCCCGCAAAGGCTACCGTTTCAAGGGAACGGTCAGCATCATTGAAAAGGGCGAGGCATTGTTCGACGAGATACGCCACGCCTTCGACACCGGAACGCGAGGGGTGCATCAGGTTCAGCTACCGGCGCGGGCCTATGTGCTGCTGAAGGTGGAGCGGGCGCTGCCGCTGGTCTCCCCCGCCTATGTTTCGGGCAAGACGGAACGCGCCACCCGGGAGGAGTGGGCGCAGTACTGGGCCGCCGTGCATGAGAGCCGCATGGCCGACCTTCCCGCCGTGGGTTAGGCGCCGGCGCCTTTTCATTCCGGCGCGCCGGGCGGGTTTTGCTATTCCCGCCGATATGTATTATATTATGCTATCTGGTGACCCCGTCGCCGCGAGCGGGTGTAACTCAGTGGTAGAGTGCTTGCTTCCCAAGCAAGACGTCGAGGGTTCGAATCCCTTCGCCCGCTCCATTTCCTGAACTGCTCCCCTCCGCCATTCCTGTTGCCCTCGCCATTCCCGCGAAACTTGTCCTCGTGAAAACGGGGAGCAGGAATCCAGGGCCTGAATCGAATATCGCTGGGGCAAACATTCAGCGAATTTCGCCTCCCGGTATCCTGCTTGCGCCGGAGTAACGGGCCTGAAATTTCATAGGCGATAGCCCGGTCATTAGCTCCCGATTCCGTTGCCCGTCCATTGGCCTTGTGGTAAATTACCGGCAACATCCGGCACAGATAATAGACGGGAGTTTTGCATGGCATACGTTACCCCCCGCGAAGGCGAAGGGCCTGAGAGTCTGGTCAATCGTTTTCGGGCCTCGGTACAGCACTCCGGTATCCTGCGGGAGCTGAAAGACCGCCGTTTCTTCCGCTCCAAGGCGCAGAAGGAGCGTCTGGCCGCCCAGCGCGCCGCCCGCCGCCGACGCCGTCAGAACCGCCGCAATCGCTAGGGCTGCCGCAATCCCGCACCCGGGGGTGCCTGCGCTTTCGGAGCCATATCGCAGAACCGCGGGTTCCTGTCCCCGTTTTCCCGAGGGTGACGTTCTTTCGCGGGAATGACGGGGGTAGAGGGAATAACGGGGTTGGTGCAGGAATAACGGGAGTGAGGCAGATGTCAGCTCAACTTCCCTGCATCCGCCCTTGCCGCCGGTGGCTGCGTTTGCTACCATTGAATGGCCCCGGAGGGATCGCATAGAGGCCTAGTGCGGGCGCCTGCTAAGCGCTTAACCCGTGACGAGCGGGTTCATGGGTTCGAATCCCATTCCCTCCGCCAGAAACCCCTGTGCGTCATTCCTGTTTTCACGGGAATCTATAACTCAACATCTACGGAAGGCCGTCCCCCCCCCCCCCCAATTCTGGATTCCCGCTTCCACGGGAATGACGGAGGTTGGCACTATCGCACCGTTGCTGACGCCCCAGGTCCATTCCTGTTTTGACGGGAATACATCCCTCGCTATTTATGGGCGGCGGCGGGTTGCGTCATTCCCGCGAAAGCGGGAATCCATCGTTTGCAGGCGGTAGCAGCATATACTGGGGATGCGGCTAAAACGGCAATTCCACGCCGATGCCCTGTTCCTTCGCCTTGCGGTACACCAGGCCGCCGGCGGCGATGTCTTCCAGAGCCACGCCCATGGACTCGAACAACGTAACCCCATCCTCCGACAACCGGCCGGGAACCCGGCCCGCCACCACGTCGGCCAGCTCGTGGGCCATGCTCCAGCGGAAACTGCCTCGGGCCTCCAGCCACATCAGGTCGCCGCACTCGATCTTGGCCTGCTCCAGGTCGTCGACCACAATCAGCTCTGAGCGAAGCGCCGCCGCCTCGTCTATCTCGCGGCGTTGCCAGTGGTTGCCTCCAGCGGCGTTGATGTGCACCCCCGGCGAGAGCCATTCGCCCAGCACCACCGGGTCGCGGGCCGAGGTAATGGCGATAACGATGTCCGCCCCTTCGACGCACGCCTGAGCGCTGTCCACCGGCTGCACATCCACTCCCAGCCGCTCGCTGCTGCGTTGGGCGAAGTCTTCCCGGCGTTCTTGACGCCGGCTGAACACCCGCGCCTGCGCGACGGGACGGACGGCGCAGACGGCTTCCAACTGCGTCCGGGCTTGAAAGCCGGAGCCGATGACCGCTACCGTCGCGGCGGATTCGCGGGCCATGTAGCGTGTCGCCAGCCCGCTGGCCGCACCAGTGCGAATCTGGCCCAGCCGTCCGGCATCCATACAGGCCAGCAGTTGGCTCGACTCGTAGTCATAAAGCATCACCATCATCTTGGCCCCGCCAGCTCCGGCGAAGGACGGATATGCCTTATACCCAAAGAATCCCTGCCCGCCGTCGGCTGCGGCCATGAAGTGGAAGAAGCCGCCGGGCATCCGAATGCGAGAGCGCGGCTTGTTGTCCACCAAACCGGCGCCGGCGTGAGCAAAGGCCGTATCCAGCGCCTCGATACACTCATCCATTGGCAGAAGTTGAACTACTTCCTGCTCGTTCAGAAACAAAGCCATGGCATCCTCTTTTTTGCGAGTGTTTTTATAAAACTGCGAGTATCGCAAAAGTCTCGCCCCTACCCCCATCCCAGCCCGCGCCACGGTCATTCCTCCCTGACTCCGTTCCTGCGAAAGAACGGCGCCTTGGGGAAAATAAACAGCGCCTTGGGGAAAACGAGGGAGGGAAGCCATCGAGTCTTTTGCAATAGCCCTGTTAAGGATACGCTATTCTGGTATGCGATAGCTGCATTCGCTACACTAGAATTGATGTATGAGAAATCCCGGGCCACCGGGGCGCAGGGGAGGAAGCTATGAGCCAGCCGCGCGTCTTTGTCAGCCGAAGGATGCACCCCGACAGCATTGCCCTTATCGGCGGCGCCACCGCCATGGAAGTGTGGCCCAGCGACCCACCGCCTTCCCCGGAGCAGTTGCGGGACAAACTGGCAGACGCCGAGGGCGTTCTCATCAATATCATGGACCGGGTGGACGCTGCCCTGTTGGACGCCGCCCCCAAGCTGCGGGTAATCAGCCAGCTCGCCGCCGGGCTGGACAATGTAGACATCCCGGAGTGCACCCGGCGGGGCATCTTGCTGGGCAGCACGCCGGGCGTCCTGTCCAAGGCTGTCGCCGACCATGCCATGGCCTTGCTCCTGTCCGCCGCCCGCCGCGTCGTCGAGAGCGACAAATGGGTGCGCGGCAACAACTGGGAGCTGGCCTTCCATCCCAACTACTGGCTGGGCAGCGAAGTACAGAGCAGCACCCTGGGCATCATCGGTCTTGGTCAGATAGGGCTGGAAATGGCCCGCCGCGCCCAAGGCTTCGATATGCGCCTCCTCTACCACTCCCGCAACCGGCGCCCAGAGGCGGAAGAGAAGTACGGCCTAACCTATGCCTCGCTGGACGATTTGCTGTCGCAGTCGGACTATGTATCGTTGCATTGCCCGCTAACCCCTGAAACGCGCCATATCATCAACGGCGATGCGCTGCGAAAGATGAAAACGACGGCCATCCTGGTCAACATTTCCCGTGGGCCGGTGGTGGATACCGACGCTCTGTGCCTAGCCTTGCGAGAGGGTTGGATTGGCGGCGCGGGCCTCGACGTGGTAGACCCGGAGCCGATACCAGACGACCATCCGCTGCTGTCCATGGACAACGTCACCATCACCCCGCACATCGGGAGCGCCTCGACGCTATCCCGCCGCGCCATGTGCATTATGGCCGCCCAGAATCTGGTCAACGGAGTCAACGGCCAGCGCCTAGTCCACTGCGCTAACCCGGAGCTATACGGCCGCCTGGGAATCTGAACTGATTGCTGGAACCGGGGTATTGCCCGCGAAGGCGGGAACCCAAAGACCGTTGAGCAATATGAATTTCCCACAGCCGGGGATGAATAGATTCCCGCTTTTGACGGAACGGGGCAGCGGGGATGACGGGGCAGGGCAGCGGGGATGACGGGGCGGGGCAGCGGGAATGACGGGGACAGGGCAGCGGGGATGACAAGGGCAGCGGGAATGCGGGGATGACGGGGCGGGTGGGCCGGGCCGCGTCTCTTATACCGAAATACTAACGAGCAAACTCGGGTATGCTACACTGAAAATTGGAATCAAACGGCTGCTTGTCTCCATGTCCGGCCCACCGTTTCCTTAATTTTCCATCCATCGGCCAAGGGTATTTCTAGCCAAGGGTATTTCTAATAGATAAGGTTTTTATCTACAGGGACAACTCCAAAATTTTCCAAGAAGCGCAACGTCTTGCCGAAGAACGGAACAATGGACCCGATGCCCGTTACCGGGTCCGGATTAACTTCGCCAATATGTTGCGCTTGGCCCACGCCGACCGCCCGTTGGAACGGGCCTGCGCCGCCGGTTCCGTTCCGCCGGAGATGCGGTAGTTGTGGAACCGTCTGGAAAATCAAGGCGTGGAAGTTCAGCTATTCGACCGCGGGAACACCGGGGCTGGAGAGCAGGAAATGCCCGACCGTATCTTGCAGTTGCGAATGCTAGAAGACGGTTGGGACTACAACGGCACCCCGGGAATTGTGTCCCTGTTAACCGGCGATGGAGCCGGATACTTGGAGGGCGCGGGATTCCACCGGACCCTAGAGCGAAGGCACAACCGCGGCTGGCGGGTCGAAATCCTGTCCTAGGGCCATTCCTGCAACCAGAGAATGCGCCGTTGGGCCGAGGAAAACGGCGCTTTTGTCTCCCTCGACGATTTCTATGACTCTGTCACGTTCCTGGAACCGTCCCGCCCCGGCCAGCAGTTGGCCCAATCCTGCGATTCCGTTCCGTTGGATTTGTCTCTGCGCCCGACGGCCTGATTGTGCGCGTTCAGCGCCCTTAGCTTGCCCCGGCCTGTCAACGGGATATAATGGCTCTCAACCTGAGGCGAGATGCCGTTTCAGAACGATACAGGAGGGAACCGCAATGGGAGCTACCGAAACCATCGCCAAGTGGATTGTAAACACCAACTACGAGGACATTCCTCCGGACGCCATTCGCGTTGCCAACGAGTCCTGCTTCGACCTGCTGGGCGTGATTCTGGCAGGGTCTGTACAGCCGGTGGGGAACATAATACAGAAGTACGTGGCAGACCAGGGCGCGGCGCCTGAGGCCACCGTTCTGTCCGGCGGCAACCGAACCACCCTGGCCAATGCCGCGTTGGCCAACGGCACCATGGGCCATGCCCTGGACTACGACGACTTCGGCGGCTTCGGGCACCCCACCGTAGCCATTTTCCCGGCGTTGCTGGCCATCGGCGAGCAGACGGGCGCCACGGGCCGCGACCTGCTGGAGGCCTATGTCGCAGGCTGCGAAGTAGGGCTGGCCCTGCAACACACCACCAAGTACAAGCAGATGGACCGGGGCTTCCACAGCACTGCCGTCATCGGCCGCCTCGCCTGCGCCGCCGCCTGCGCCAAGCTGCTGAAGCTGGACGAGGAGCAGACGGTAACCGCGCTGGGCATCGCCGGGTCCATGGCGTCGGGCCTCATCCACAACTTCGGCACCATGACCAAACCGCTGCACGCCGGGCTTACCGGGCGCGACGGCGTAACCGCCGTGCAGCTTGCTCAGGCCGGGCTGACTGCCGGAGACCAGGTGGTGGAACATCCCTTCGGCTTCGCCAATACTGTCTTGGGGCCGGGAATCTATGACTTGGACGAAATGGCCGCCCACCTCGGCCAGCCCTTCCGCACTCAAGACGCCCTCATCATCAAGAAATATCCTTGCTGCGGCGGCAACCACGCCATGCTGGACAGCCTGTTCAGCCTGATGCGCGACAACGACTTCACCGTGGACGACGTTGCCAACGCCGAAGTTGACCAGTCTTACTTCTCGGTGGTGATGCTGTATCAGGAGCCGGAGGACGACCTCAAGGGCAAGTTCAGCGCCAAGTACAACGTGGCCGCCGCCTTGGTAGACGGCGAGGTCAAGATAGACACTTTCACCCAGGAAAAGATTGACCACCCGGTAATGGCCGGCGCAATGGATAAGGTGCAGACGAGGGTGATGGCTAAGTCCGAGGAACTGCTGACCAACTCGGAGGACGGCCTAAAGGTGAAAATCACCCTGAAGGACGGGCGGGTCTTCGAGCACGCCACTGCCCGCGCCGACATCCTCGGCAGCCAGGGCAACCCGTGGGGCTTCGACAACATCAAGGCCAAGTTCGAGGAAAACGTCGCCTTGGTGCTCAATGACGAGGACGTGAACCGCGCCGTGCAGTCCTGGGCCGACATCCCGGAGGTCACCAACGTGGCCGAGCTGGTGCGCAGCACGCTGGTGGCCACGAAGGTCTAAACAGCCTAGTCCATTCCCAGGCCGGAGGGCAAAGGTTATGACCCCTCCTAACATTCCGCCAAAGGCCAAGGATCCGCCCGTCCATGATGTGGAAGAAGACCTGAGCATCATATATCCATCCGGAGACGGCGAACCCATGGCCGACAACGACTGGCAATGGATTGCCATGGCCGACACGGCGTTCGCCTTGCGCAACCGCTATGCGGGGCGTACTGACGTCTATGTAGCCAGCGATATGCTGGTCTATTACCGCATGAACGATGTTTCCGCCCGGTTGGCGCCGGACGTTTATGTGGTGTTCGGGGCCAATGGCAATCACCACCGCCATTCCTGGCTAGTCTGGCGGGAAGGCAGGCCCCGGACTTCGTGCTGGAGGTGGCCTCACCGCGAGATTGGCAACAGGACGCCGGCAGGAAGCGGGACATTTACGCCGACATGGGCATAACCGAATACTGGCGGTTCGACCCCCGGGGCGAATTTTTCGTCCCGGAACTGATTGGCGAAGAACTCTCCGGCGGCGAATACCGGCCGTTGCCGCTCCACACGGATGCCGTCGGCATACTGCGGAGCCACAACCAAGTCCTAGGGTTGGATATATGCGTCCGCCCCGGGCTGGAGCTGCGCCTGTACGATCCGGCGTTGGAGCAGTGTCTACTTACGCCCGCCGAAAGCTATGAGGCCCAGCGAGAGGCGGAAGCGGCGCTGCAGGATTCCGAAGAAGAAAACCGCCGCTTGCGAGAACTGCTCCACTCGCTCCAATCCGGGCAATAGAAACAGGTTCCCTTCCTGCTTGCCATAGGGGGGCGGGAATGACCGAAGGCGGCGCGGATGATGCGGCCAGGCCCCGGATGAAAGTCCGGGGCCTGGCTTTTGGAGCTATATCGGGCGCGGCGCGCCACGTCGGCTTAATCGCTGTTAAACAAGTCCAGAATCCGCAACAGTATCAGGAAGATATTCAGGAAATTCACGTACAGCCCCACCGCCCCCATGATGGCTACTTGGCTGGCGGCCCGCTCGTCGCCCTGCATGGCTGCCTCCTGCGCCAGTTCCTTCACCTGCTTGGTCTCGTATACCGTCAGCCCCAGAAATATGGGCAGCGCAACCAGCGTGATAATCCACGACAGCATATTGGAGCCGATAAACCAGTTGACTATCGCGGCGATGACAATACCTATCAGCCCGACGAAGCACATCGTTCCTAGCCCGGAAAGGTCGCGCTTAGTGGTGTAGCCGACGACGCTCATCACCGCGAAGACGCCGGTGGTCAGAGCAAAGGCGAGAACAATGGTATCGCCGGTATAAGCCCAGAAGATGTAGGAAATCATCAAGCCGGTGATGGCAGTGAAGCCCAGGTAGAGTCCGCCCGCCACCGCCGGAGGCACGCGGGCAGCGGCGAAGCTCAGCCCGAAAATCGCCGCCAGCCAGACGCCTAGCACCACGAAATACCCAATCATCCCGAAGTTTTCCAGGATGGCTTCCAGGAACCCCGCCTGGTGGCTAATCCACGCGACGGCTCCGGTGGTGACCACCCCCAGCGCGATCCAGCCGTAGAGCCGGGCCATAGCCCCGCTGAAGATGGCGTCGGCGGCCTGCTGGGAGTAGAAGCCGCCCCGCGAATCATCGTAATACAGGTTCGCCATTCTCTTTACCCTCTGTGTATATGGCGTCGGTGAGTCCTCAGGGCGAGTTAGAGGAGTCTCAAACTGATAAGGTCATCTGCGTTCCAGCAGGCCTGTTCCTCATGATGAATTGCAGAGTCCTTATCGGGATGGTATTTCCCATTCGAGTGGAGGCCACAGATACTCTGCGCCCATCCGCGTGCCGATACCAGCAGTGGCTGCCCCTTTGACGATTGAATGTGACTCCGTCATCCAGGAGTGCATGGATTAGCCTGCGTGTTTGCCGCGCGCCCCCTACGGCTCGACGCGGATGCTGTCGCCCACCTTGATGGGGCCGCCGTTGATAACGGTGCACAGCATACCCCGGCGGTGATTCAGCTCGGACTGGAGACCCTGGCGAATGGCGTCCATCTTGTGGCAAGGCTCGCACTCGCCAACGATTTCCATGGTCACCTCATCGCCGATGAACACCACGTTTCCCGCCGCGGTCTGAGAGAGGTCGAGACCACTGACGGTGATATTCTCCTTAATCTGGCCGGGAGCCAGCCCAAACTCGCCCAGCGTCTCATTGTCCATAATGAGCACCTGGCGCATATTGCCCTTGCGGCAGCTCCGGTCGCCCTCCAGCCCCATGCCGGAGAGGGCGCTCGCTTCCTGCACCGGGTCAGACGGGGTCTCCTTGACGCGGGCTATGTGTAGGTTGGTAATCGTTCCTTGTTGCATAACGGCGCTCCTTTCGCGCTCCCTGGCCCATCACGTCGGCCTGGAGCTGTGTTGTTTGAGTATCGGGGCGTATGCTAACCTGAATTGCCGGGACTGATCCGGTACCTATTTTCAGTTGCGATTATATGGGCTGCGGCGCGGACACGCTACCACCTGAAGTTGAGCCGCTCCCCGGTCCGGAATCGAATTTTCAGGCTCTATGGAGTGATACCGGAATGGCCTACGAGTTCATTAAAACGGAAAACCGTGACGGCGTGCTGGTGCTGACCATGCATGACCCGCCGACCCGCAACGCCCTAGGCCCAGAGATGGCGGCGGAAGTCCGCGCCGAGCTGGACCGGTTCGAGGATGCCCCGGAATGCCGCGTTCTGCTGATTACCGGCACCGCGCCTTCCTTCTGCTCTGGCGCCAATGTGCGTAACTTCAACCGCAGTATCCAGGAGCAGGAGAGTTCCGGCGCAGCACCGGAACCTCTCCCCTGGGGCAAGATGGAATCCCGATTCGCCAACCGGGACGACCGCGTGGAATACGCCGGCGGCGCTCCCTTAGTGCCGCTGCGCATCCATAAGCTACAGAAACCCTCCATCGCAGCGGTCAACGGCCACGCCATGGGCGTGGGGATGGGCGTGGCCCTGGCCTGCGATATTCGCATCGCCGGGGAAGGAGCCATTTTCTCGGAAGCCTTCTCCCGCATGGGGCTGATACCGGGCGACGGTTCCTGCTGGCAGCTTCCCCGGCTAATCGGAATGAGCAACACCCTATTGCTCCAGTACACTGGCGACCGCATAGACGGCGCAGAGGCATACCGCCTAGGCATCGCCAGCAAAGTCGCCCCGGACGACCAGTTAATGGAATCGGCCATGGAACTGGCCACCCGCCTGGCTCAGGGGCCGACTCAGTCGCTGTCCCTCATCAAGTATCTGGTGCACCGCAGCATGGATATGGGCTTCGAGGACAGCCTCGACCTCGCCCACGTGGCCCAAGCTCAAGCCCGCAAGACCGAAGACCATAAGGAAGCGGTGCAAGCCTTCTTGGAGAAGCGCCCCGCCGTCTTCAAGGGAAGGTAACCGGCGCAACTAAGGAAAGGCGGGGACGAGGGGCGATAGCGGAACAGTCTCTGCCGCCAACTGTATCCACAAAGGCGAACCCCAAAGCGCGGGAGGACGAGATGATCCCAGTCAAGGAGGGCCCAAACATCGCATCCTCTCGCGCCCTGCTGTCGGCTGCCGAGGATCTGCTCCCCGAAATCCGAGCCGCTGCCGATGACATAGACGAAGCGCGGCAGATACCCGAGGGGCTGGCGGCCCGCCTTTCCGGTGCCGGTTTCTTCCACCTTCTGACCGGCCGCGAGCATGGGGGACTGGCGGCTGACCCGGTCACCGCCGCCCAAATCATCGAAACCCTGTCCACCGCCAGCCCCTCGGCGGGCTGGGTGACCATGATTCTAGCCGTCGCTTCCTTCTGGACGGTGCGGATGACGCCCGACGAGGTGCGGCGGGAAATCTTCGCCCCGGTGCCTCCCGGCGGAATTCAGCCGTCGGTCATCGCCGGCACGCTGGTTCCCCACGGGCGCGCGCTGCGGGCCGAGGGAGGCTGGCGGCTCAGCGGCCAGTGGCCTTTCGCCAGCGGGTGCCATCAGGCCACCTGGATGCCCACCGCCGCTTGGCTCCACGATGCTGACGGCCCCCTTCGCGCCGACGGCGGCGCTCCTGAGTGGCGGGTGTTCCACTTGCCGGCGTCCGAGTGCGTCATCCTCGACACTTGGCGCACCTCCGGCCTGCGGGGAACGGGCAGCCACGACTATGTTATAGAAGACGTTTTCGTGGCCGACAGCTACGTCAAGAAGCACTCCCTTCTGGAAGCGGCCGTTCTGCCCGGCCCCCGGTACGTCTACCCGGGTTTCAGCGTGCCTCTGCTCTCTGCGGTGGCCCTGGGCGCCGCCAGGGGCGCGGTGGACGCCCTGACGGAGCTGTTCGGAGGCAAGGTAGACCGGCGCAACCGGCTCCCGGTGGCCGCCGCCTACGACAAGCAGGCCGACCTGGGCATCGCCGAAGCGACCGTTGACTCCGCCCGCGCCTACCTGTACGACACGACGGCCCGGGTATGGGAACTGATTGTCGCAGGGGAAGAGTTGCCTAGAAAGCTGCGAGCCGGAATGCGCCTGGCCTGCACCCACGCGGTCACCGCCTCGGTGGACGCCGCAGACCGAGCCCACCGGGCCGCCGGGGCCAGCTCCATATACAGCGCCTCGCCCCTAGACCGCTATTTCCGGGACACCCGCGCCGTGGCGGCCCACGCCTTCGTGCGCCAGACAACCATGGCCGATGGCGGCCAATTGTTGCTGGGCCAGGAACTCCCGCCCGCCGCCGGCCTTTCGGGTGTTCTGAAGGGTTACTCCCGCCCGCCGCCGGGGGATTTCGGCCGGATTTATAAGCAATTTGAGAATTGGGACAAATTGCCCCTTGACGGAATTAGCCGGGGCGCCTATAATTCCCCCAAGCAAGATTATGAGGCGTCCGAATTGATGGGGAACAACTCCTGTAAATAGGAACCCTGACGCGGGATACCTGGACAGCGGTTCGGGAAAGCCCCGGCCCGCTTTTTTCTTGCCCGTACATTAACAAGAGAATACGCAATCTGAAAATCCTGCAAACTTCAAGGCGAGCCTTCGCGTTACCGTAGCGCGTCGGCCGCAACAAGCTGCCGGGCAAACCCCGAAAAGGGAGAGGTCCGGAAGGTTTGAAGTTCCTTGCGTGGGTCAAGTTATTAAGGGCTTACGGTGGATGCCTTGGGACCAAGGGCCGATGAAGGGCGCGGCAAGGCTGCGTTAAGCCTCGGTGAGCCGTCTAGCGGGCATAGCCGGGGATACCCGAATGGGGAAACCTTGGCCGGTGTTGAGTCGGCCAACCTGCATTAGCAGGGGGTAAGTGGGGGAACTGAAACATCTAAGTACCCCGAGGAAAATAAATCAACCGAGATTCCCTAAGTAGTGGCGAACGAACGGGGAACAGCCCAAACCGGTGCGACCTAACGGCATGAGGGCCTATGTCGAACCGGGGTTGTAGGAGTCGCCTAGGACCGCCTCATCAGGTCCGCAGGAGTTACAAATCCGTTTCCTAGTCGAAGGAACCTGGGAAGGACCGCCATAGAGGGTGAAAGCCCCGTAGGCGAAAGGGACACGGACTCCTGGTGAATTTCCTGAGTACCACGGGGCACGGGAAACCTTGTGGGAATCTGGGGGGACCACCCTCCAAGGCTAAATACCCTTGGTCACCGATAGCGTACCAGTACCGTGAGGGAAAGGTGAAAAGAACCCCTAGCGGGGAGTGAAATAGATCTGAAACCGTAAGCCTACAGAAGGTCGTAGCCTCGATTCGTCGGGGTGGCGGCGTGCCTATTGAAGAATGATCCGGGGACTTAATGTGTGGAGCGAGGTTAAGGAACTGGAGTTCCGGAGCCGTAGCGAAAGCGAGTCTGAATAGGGCGATGAGTTCCATGTATTAGACCCGAAACCGGGTGAGCTACCCATGGCCAGGTTGAAGGTTCGATAAAACGGACTGGAGGACCGAACTCGTGGCTAGTACAAAAGCTTGGGATGAGCTGTGGGTAGAGGTGAAATGCCAATCGAACCCGGATATAGCTGGTTCTCCCCGAAATGCATTTAGGTGCAGCCTCGGGTTAGGTGGACGGAGGTAGGGCACTGGATGGGCTAGGGGGCGTGAGCTTACCAAACCCAACCAAACCACCAATGCCGTTTATCCGATGCCCGGGAGTGAGACAGTCACAGATAAGTGCGATTGTCGAAAGGGAAACAGCCCAGACCACCGGCTAAGGCCCCCAAGTGCAGACTAAGTGGGAAAGGAAGTTGGGTTCCCCAGACAACCAGGAGGTTGGCTTAGAAGCAGCCACCCTTTAAAGAGTGCGTAATAGCTCACTGGTCGAGGGGTCCGGCGCCGAAAATGTAACGGGGCTTAAGTCTGCCGCCGAAGCCGTGGATGTTCAGGTGCAGTGATAAAAGTTTGGCCGACAAAGGTTCGCCAAAGGCTGAAACCGCCTCCGGGCGGCGGATACCCGAGGCAAGCCCGCGAAAGCCAGGCTGGAGTTGCTGAATACCTCCTGGGCATGGTAGGGGAGCGTTCCTCGGGCGACGAAGGCGAGTCGCGAGTCTCGCTGGAGCGCGGGGAAGTGAGAATCCCGGAATGAGTAGCGTAAATCAGGGTGAAAATCCCTGACGCCGAAAGCCCAAGGTTTCCTACGCAACGTTTATCGGCGTAGGGTTAGTCGGTCCTAAGCCGTAGGCAAGCGCCGAAGGCGATGGACAGCAGGTTAATATTCCTGCACCGCCATTTTTTCGCTTTAAAACCAAGGAGGGATGCGGGAGGCTAGGCAGGGCATGCCCATTGGACATGGTGTGTCCTTTTCCGTAGGCGAGCCGGGGCAGGCAAATCCACCCCGGCGCAAAGCTGAGGGTTGAGGAAATCGAACCTTAGGGTTACGAAATCCTGTTGAAGCCATACCGACCAGAAAAGCTTCGTGGTTATGGAACTGTGGCGACCGTACCGCAAACCGCCACTGGTGGGCTGGGATAAAAGTCCCGAGGCGTTCGAGATAACCTCCGTTAAGGAACTAGACAAAAGAGCCCTGTAACTTTGGGAGAAAGGGCCCCCCGGGGGGTGAAGCCGCGAGCCGGTGGAGCGTTCTGGGGGCGCAGAGAAGAAGGCCGGGCGACTGTTTAACAAAAACACAGGTCTGTGCTAAGGGGAAACCCTACGTATACAGGCTGACGCCTGCCCAGTGCCGGAAGGTTAAGGGGAGGGGTGAGAGCTCCGAACTGAAGCCCCGGTGAACGGCGGCCGTAACTCTAACGGTCCTAAGGTAGCGAAGTCCCTTGTCGGGTAAGTTCCGACCCGCATGAATGGTTGAACGACTTGGCCATTGTCTCGACGGAGGGCTCGGTGAAATTACGGTGCCCGTGAAGACGCGGGCGACCTGCGGCAGGACAAAAAGACCCCGTGGAGCTTTACTGTAGCCTGGTATTGGGCTGGGAGCTGTCATGTGTAGGATAGGTGGGAGGCTAAGAAGCCCCGACGCCAGTCGGGGTGGAGCCATCGTTGAAATACCACCCTTGTCAGTTTTTGGTTCTAACCTGCATAGCGGGGACAGTGCCTGGTGGGCAGTTTAACTGGGGCGGTTGCCTCCTAAAAGGTAACGGAGGCGCCCAAAGGTCCCCTCAGGACGGATGGAAATCGTCCACAGAACGCATTGGCATAAGGGGGCTTGACTGCAAGACCTACAAGTCGAGCAGGGACGAAAGTCGGGCAAAGTGATCCTACGGCACCGTGTGGAAGGGCCGTGGCTTATCGGATAAAAGCTACCCCGGGGATAACAGGCTTATCTCGCCCAAGAGTTCACATCGACGGCGAGGTTTGGCACCTCGATGTCGGCTCGTCCCATCCTGGGGCTGAAGGCGGTCCCAAGGGTCCGGCTGTTCGCCGGTTAAAGGGGTACGTGAGTTGGGTTCAGAACGTCGTGAGACAGTTCGGTCTCTATCCGCCGCGGGCGCAGGAGGCTTGAGGGAACCTCTTCCTAGTACGAGAGGACCGGAAGGGACAGACCTATGGTGTTCCGGTTGTCCCGCCAGGGGCAGCGCCGGGTAGCCATGTCTGGCATTGATAAGCGCTGAAGGCATCTAAGCGCGAAGCTACCCCCAAGATGAGGCCTCCCTCCCCTATTAAGTTAGGGGGTAAGACTGCAGAGAGACTATCTGCTTGATAGGCCGGATGTGTAAGGTTGGTAACAACTTCAGCAAACCGGTACTAACCAGTCGAGTGGCTTGACCCATGCAATGAACTTCAAACCCGATCCAGTGAAGGGCAGGAATATAGACGTAATTTCAGATTAGCGCGTTCTCTCGCACCATCGCGGGGTGGAGCAGTGGCAGCTCGTCGGGCTCATAACCCGAAGGTCGTTGGTTCGAGTCCAACCCCCGCTACCAATAAAAACGCTTAAAGCCCCGGCTATGTAGCCGGGGCTTTTGTTATCTAAGGGATATAGAACAGTCCAAAACAATGCAGGATTGAGTATTCCCGCCTTATCGCCCAGCACCCGCCGCCACCGCCTGTTACCGCAAGTCGAGGGTAAGGAAAGTGATTTCCTCCAGTTCCTGGGAAAACCGGAAGGCTACCGCCAAATGCCACAAATCCGCCCCCGAAGATAGCCGACATCCAGAACATCCAACAATTCACGGGAGAGGGGGCTGTCTGGATAAATCCAATCGCATTGCCGAGGATTGAGTCATCAAATTGACGATTTCCCCGGGCATAGGCCGCCCGCGCCTCCGCCTCAAGAAGATTCGACGGCGCCAGCCAGTCAAATTCATTCAGCCTTTGAGCAATCTCAGTTGCTCCGGCCTAGTTGAAAGCTACAGCGACCAATCCGGCGATATCGATGTAGACCGTAGCCACTAACCCCTCTCTTTGAGGAACCGTTCCAACGCGCCGGGCACGTGAAGCCCAGGCTTGAATAAATAACGCGGATTTTTCGCCGGCGGCAGCACTCCCCGCCGCCGCATCTCCTCTATGTGCTGTTCCAGTTTGCTGCTGTTTTCCGGGTATGGCTTCCGGCGCCCTTCCGGCAGAGGGCGAGTCTCGGCCACCGGCACGACCTTGTCAGTAACTGTGATTCCCCCACTCTTTCACAGCTTCCAGTATTTCTGGCAGCTTTTCCTGCACATCCTCTGTTGAATAGATAACCTTCATGACATTCATTTCTACTACCGTGGTCAAGTTTCCGGCTGCCGGATTGCTCAGACCCCTACCGCCCGCGGCTCAGCCGCCGCCGGCGCTGAACCTGAGACCACGCCAGCGAACCCACCACCAACGCGGCCACGGCAGCGACAATCACATACATCAAGTTGAACCCGCCCTCCGCCGTCGCCCGGACAGCGAAAGTGTGGCTCGCCTCCCCCAATGAACTGTCTATGTCCAAGGTAAGCGACCACTCTCCCAGAGCGTCCAGATACAGGTTCCCCTCATATAACTGCGGGCCTTGGGGCGAGTTCACCGCTTCGGTATGGGAAGGGGATCCGGGGCCGGTGGCGACGACGCTCATGGTGGCGGCGTCCACCGCCGTATCGCCCTGAGCGTCCTGAATCAGGATACTGACGTGCAACGGCCCCAGCGTCGGGTCGCCCGGCAACACCCCAACCCTCAACAGATAGGGGCCGGCCACCTCGTCTATCACCACCAGCTTCACCGCCCCGTTGGCCGACGCAGTCCCGGCCAACATCCCGGCCGTCAGCGCCAGTGCCGCAAGAAGCGCCAGGAACCGCCGGCCCCGCCCGAAGCCAATTGATTCCCGCTTTTGCGGGAATGACGGGCTAATGGAAACCATAAACTTCTGCTTTCTCGCCCCTGCGCGCTCTGAGTTCAACTACACCGGCGGCTGGCCGTTATCCCGCCGAACATCGTTGATAATTTCGCGCACGCGGGACTCCAGCGGCGGGTATTCCAGTTCAAACTCCCCCAGCAGGCGGCTGTTGTCCACCAGATAGTTGCCCGACTCTTCCTTCCCTCCGTCGGCATCGAAGGATATATCAGCCTCCGGCAGGAAGCCGCGCACAATGTCGGCCAGCTCGCCCAGGCTGATGGGGATGCCGCCGGTGTTGTATACCGGGTAGTGGCAGGAGTCGGACATTGTAACCCGAACGAAGGCCTCGGCTACGTCCTCCACATGAACCGGCAGACGCATGAAACCGCTCTTGGGGAAACGCGCCGGCACGCCGGCCGCGGGTAGGGTCACGCACTGCACATGGTCAGTGGAGCCGCGCACCTTATCCGGGCCGGTAACATTGGCCGGGCGGATGCCGGTGATGTTCATCCCATAGACGCTGTTGAACTGCTGAGCCTGGAACTCGTTAAACCGCTTGTGCATGGCATACTGGCTGGTGCCGTACATGGGGTCGTCCTCGTTCACCAGCCGGTCGCCAAAGGCGCTCTGTTGCCCGC
The DNA here is from genome assembly GCA_965199995.1 of Dehalococcoidia bacterium. Lineage (GTDB taxonomy): Bacteria > Chloroflexota > Dehalococcoidia > Lucifugimonadales > UBA3495 > VXOI01. Next base: position 2,685,550 of record OZ241328.1, read on the forward strand.
TCACCGCCACGGAACTGGCATACACCACCCGGCTAACGCCGCAGACCCGCGCCGCCTCAAAGCAGTTGTCCATCCCCAGCACATTCAGCTTCATGGTGAAGTGGGGCGTGTCGTCGCCGCTGCCCAAGAGATAGGCTAGATTCATGATCCGGTCGGGTTTTGAAGCCAGCACTGCCTTGACCACGTCCTCGAACTCCATGATGTCGCCCCGCATCACGGTAACCAAGTCGCCGAACTCCTCGAAGGATACCGCGTTCGGGTTGATGTCCATCACGGCCACCCTCTCGCCCCGTGCCGCCAGCCGAGGCACAGCGCGCCGTCCGATAAACCCGGTCCCGCCCAGAATGAGCGTGGTCATAAGCCCTCCTGCAAGCCGTTCGATTTCCAATTAGCCCCCAGTAATCACCTTTGATAATCGAATGACGGGCCGGGTTTGTCAAGCCGGGGGCTACGACGCCGGCCGCGAATAAACCTCCCAAATTTATTGACACTCTGCCGATTCGGTGATTTAATGAGAACACGTTCAGGTGCATTCTGGGCATCGAATTTTTAAGGCGGTGGGCTGTATGCTTACCGCCTTTTCTCGTGGGAGATTGTGGATAGAATTTGTTTGTTGACGGAGAATATTTCCGGCACTCCATTGTTGAACTGTTCCGCGGCCACTTCAATGAAGCTGATTACCTGCCTAAACAGGCGAATTGGACACGCCTCTTTGATTGGATAGCTGAGCAATGCTCTACTTCACATCAGCGTATTCGTACCTACTGGTATCACATTAACGATATGGCCTTTTCCCCGTACCGAATGAATCGCCTAATGAGAGAGCCTAGCCGTCTCCGTTCGATTCTGTCTCAATCCGCATCTTATAAAGGGAAAAAGCGGTTGACGTGAAACTCACATCCGACCTCATTGCACTAAATAATATATATGATATCGCCGTGATTGTTTCCCGCGACCAGGATTATGTGCCAGCCGTTCAAGTGGTTAAGGATTACGGCAAGCGTGTCGTGACCGTCGCCTTCGAGAGGCGCGACGGCGGATTGCCTCCTGGAGGAGCGCGACAGCTCAACCAGGCTTCAGATTGGGGACTGACTATCAAGTATTCAGACTTGAATTCGTTCCTTAACATACTTCCAAAGAAGTCGGAGAATTAGGCAAAGAAATCGGAGAATTAGGTTTGAATGCTAGGGGCGTAAATCTGGCAGGCAAAATAGCCGTCGTTACCGGAGCCAGCCGGGGAATCGGCAAGGCCATAGCCCTGGGACTGGCGCGGGCCGGCGCCTCGGTTGTGGTGGCGGCCCGCACCGCCGAACCTCGCGGCGGACTGCCCGGCACCATCCATGAAACCGCGGCGGAGATCGAGACCGCCGGCGGGCGCGCCCTGGCCGTGACTTGCAATGTCCGGGAGGAGCAGAGCATTCGCGATATGGTCCACCGCGCGCTGGACGAGTTCGGCGCGGTGGACGCGCTGGTAAACAACGCGGGCATCGGCGGCTATGCGCCCTTCCTGCAAATGACGCTGCGGGAGTGGGACTTGAACCTGGCCATCAACCTGCGCGCTCCCTTCATCGCCTGTCAGGCCGTCGCTCCCGTCATGGTTGAGCAGGGCGGCGGCAGCATCATCAACGTATCATCCCACGCCGCCACCAACATATTCTCCTCGACTCTAGACGAGGACCACGAAGCCGGCATCGCTCTCATCGGCCAGGCTTACGGCGCGTCCAAAGCAGGGCTGGAGCGGTTTACTTGGGGCCTGGCCGCGGAGCTAGGGCAGCACAACATAGCGGTCAACGCCCTCAAGCCGTTGCGCCCGGTGGCTACCGAAGGGTTCCGGTTCCAACGCCCCGACGCCGATTTCTCCACTTGGGCCACGCCGGAAGACATGGCCAAGGCCGCCGTCTACCTGGCGGGGCAAGACGCCCGCGGCCTTACCGGAGCGATAGTAACCGCCGAGGAGCTGGTTCGCCGGATGGGCCTATAGACGCCTTCGTCTGCCGCGCGCCGCTTTCTCCGAGTTTAAGCATAACGCCCTACGGAGCAATGGGAGGAGGGCTCAGCCCGTTAACTCTCCGCTCCCGCATTGTTCCACTCCCTTTGAGTGTACTGCAACACCCGGTACACCGCTCCTGTTACCGGAGCGGCGACCAGTGCGCCGAGGATTCCGAAGAGCAGGCTGAATACAGCCAGCGCGACTACCAGTATCACCGAGTGCAGTCCAAGAGCCTGCCCTTGTAGCCTCGGCGATACAAATGTGTTCTGAATAACCTGAACCAGGACGAAAAACAGGATCGCCAAAGGAAGCCTGGCCAGGTCGGTCAGTGCCACCGCTATCACCATCAGCAACAGGAAAATGGTAGTCCCTATGATGGGAATCAGCTCCGTTAAGGCGGCCAGCATTCCTAGGGGCAGCGCCAATTCAATGCCAACGGCCCAATAGAGCAGCCAAATCAAGCCGCCCACGAATATGGCGCCCAGCAACTGCACGCGAATGTAGGCCAAGACGGTTCCGCTGGCGATCCTGGCCATTTCGGGCAGGTCTTTCCGCAGCGGCCCAGGCACTAGGCGCATCAGCGCATCCGTCAGAGCCTTTGGCCGGTATAGCATCTGAAAGATTGTTATCGGAGTCGCAATCAGGGTTATCATCTGAGAAATGTTGCTTTGGATTATCCCGACAACCCGCTCCAGAGTAGAGGCTCCCGAGTCCAGGATGGAGTTGCGGTACTCCTCCAGGCGTGGGTCCATCACATCCTGAATCCTTTGAGGCACATTGTTGCGGTATGTTTCCTCGATACGTTCTATAACTCTGTTGCTGTCTTCCGCGATGGAAGGAGCAGCATCCACAAAGGTCTCAATACCGCCAATAAGCCCGTAGGTTCCCAAGGAAATCACTCCCAAAACTATTATGAGGGCCAACAGCGATGTGAGAATGGCAACGGCCAGGCGGTTCAATCCGGGCCATCGCTTCGCCAGCGGCGAGCGTTCTCCCAAATTCATCAGCGGCATCAGCATATATGCCGATATAAGACTAATTAATATCGGGATTAGCGGAATCAGCAGATACCACCCGGCTACCAGAATCAATACAGCCGCTCCCAGCGATGCTACCAGCCGGATGCGCCGGTACGCGGCGGGGGATAGATTGGATAGCTGATCTAACATTTCTATGCCGCAAGAACCTTGTCTATAATTTTTCTAGTCTATAATCTCCCTGGGGGGCGACCCTCCGGCAGCCGGCAGGAAGATTACCCAAGTATAAACCAATACCGCCCCTCTACTACCCGTCGCAAGGAGTATCCCCATGCACTTCGCCTTTGCCCTCAAGCAGCAGCGCTAAAGGACAAGGCTCGCCAATTGTTGCGAGATTAAAGTGCAAGGGCTACGCTGTTAGCAGGTTTTTGCCATCTAGGAACCCCCATGTATTCTTCGGGCATAGATAACTTGAGCGAAAATCGAGGGGGAGGCTCCCGGCGCGGCTCCGGTTGATTTAGCATCCCCATATCCGGGATATGGCTCTTGTTCACTCTGATGTATTTCTTCACCGAGGAAGGCGCTTTCCCGCTGGGCAAGCTGGAGTTCTTTTGGCGTTTCCTGGCCGGGCCTTTCAATTTCCTGTTCTAGTTAGGAAGGGCGAGTTGGATTCCCGCTTCCCGTTTTCCCGAGAATGGCGGAGGCGGGAACGGCGGCTTCTGGGGAGCGATTTGGATTCCCGCTTCCCGTTTTCCCGAGAATGGCGGAGGCGGGAACGGCGGCTTCTGGGGAGCGAGTTGGATTCCCGCTTCCCGTTTTCCCGAGAATGGCGGAGGCGGGAACGGCAGAAATTTCCCGTTCCTGGGCAGCGAGGGGGTAAAATCGCTATTATGAAAATTACGTATTTCGGGCACTGCGCTTTTCGCTGGGAGACGCCCGCCGGCGTAACAGTAATGGCCGACCCTTACCGCAATCAGGCAGGGCGTTACTGGTTCACGCGGCTGTTCCCGGAAGTTTCCTGCGACCTAGGGCTAATCAGCCACGCGCACTTCGACCACGACGCCGCCGAAAGGCTCCCGGAAGCCGCCTCTCTGTTGCGAATGCCGGGCGAGTTCGCTGTATCCGACCTGCAAATTCGCGGCATCGGCGATTTTCACTCCGGCCCCTCGCGGTTAAGCGCCTTCCCCAACGTGATGTTCCGGTTGGAGGCCGCAGGCGTCAGCTTCCTGCATCTCGGCGACAACCGCGTTCAATGGCCGGCGGAGGTATCCCGCGCCGTGGGCGCCGTGGACGTCCTGCTGGTGACTGTGGATGATTCCATCCACCTGCTGACCTACGATGAGGTAGACGAGCTGATAAACCGGCTACAACCCCGCGTAGTCATCCCGATGCACTACGCCATCCCCGGCATTACCTCAGCCCAATGCGAGCTGATGCCACCGGAAAAGTGGCTGGAGCGCCAGGCAACAGTGCGCCGCCTGGATTCGCACCAAACCGACTTTTCCCAGACACTCCTGCCCGGCAGTACCGAGGTCTGGCTGTTTCAGCCCGCGCCCCAATCCCTGACTGCGCCGGAAACTCCGCCCCTTCCGGAGACTGTCTGAAGCAGGATTTGCCCGATTTCGGGATTTGCAAGATAGGCTCCCCTATCCCGCCCATCCTTCCCCTCCCCAGAATCCTGACCCCAGACCTCGTCCCCCTTCCTTCCCCCTTCCTTGCCGGATACCGCCTCCCCGCCGTAGAATGCCCCCAATTCCATCCCCATCCCCGGCCTTCCGCCGGGACGAGGAGAACGCCATGACCCCTCTCAATCATCCCCTGGAAAATGTCCGCGTTATCGACCTCGGCCGCCATCAGGCCGGCCCCAGATGCGCCCAAGTCCTCGCCCGCATGGGCGCCGAAGTCATCAAGATCGAACGCCTCGGCGGCGAGGAAACCCGCTATCACGGCCCCTGGGTCAATAAACAGTCCTCTTACTGGGTTCAGTATAATTCCGGCAAAAAGTCCCTCTCCATCGACCTCCGCAAGGAACAAGGCAAGGACGTCCTCCGCCAGTTGGTCAAAGTCTCCGATATCCTAGTTCAGAATTTCCGCCCAGGCACCATCGAAAATATGGGCTTCGGCTACCAAGCCCTCCATGAACTTAATCCCCGCATCATCATGGTTAATGTCTCCGCCTACGGACAGTTCGGACCCTACCGCGATAATATCGGCTATGACCCCATCGGCCAGACTATGTCCGGTATCTCCATGGTTACCGGCGAGGAAGGTATGCCCCCCATCCGCACCGGCGTCCCCATCATCGACCGCATCACCGCCCTCCACGCCGCCATCGGCGCCCTCTCCGCCCTCCACGAGCGCGAACTCTCCGGCCTCGGCCAGTCCATGGATGTCTGCCTCGCCGACACCGGCTATTCCATGACCGAAATCCCCATCACCGCCTATCACGGCACTAAGATCCCTCCCAAACGCGGCGATACCACCGCCCCGCCTTCCGGTATCTATCCCTGCCTCGACGGCTGGGTCCTTATCTCCGCCGGCGACCAGCATCACTGGCATAGGGTCTGCAATGCCCTCGCCCACCCCGAGTGGCTGGAAGACCCCCGTTTTAATACCCGCCACGAACGCCTCAATAACGCCGCCCTGGTCAACGACGCGGTAAGAAAGCTCCTAGCCGATAAGTCCATGGAGCAGGCTATCGCTCATTTCACCCGCCACGATGTGGTCGCCGCCCCAGTGAATACCATCCCCCAGGCCGCCGAAGACCCCCATCCTTGGGAGCGCCGCGCCCTGGTGGAAGTCCCCGATTTCCTGGCCGGCCAAATCGCTGTCTCCGGCGATTATTGGCATTTCTCCCGCACCCCAGTGAATATCGGCTCCACTCCCCAGGTCGGCCAGCACAATGAGGAAGTCCTTTCCGATATCCTCAATTATTCCCCCGAGGATATCGCAGCTTTCCGCCAAGACCGCGTTATCTCCGAAGAACATTTCTATGACGATATCCCTGCCTAGCCGCGCGCCCCATTCCTCTCCCGTCCATCTCCTAGAAGAGAGGCTGAACCTGCTTAAGCAATAGGGGGCAGGAAAAGCGGATTGACCTGTGCGCGGAGGTTATGCTAGGATTCTCGTCGCCGCAGGAAAATGGGGTTGGGATTCTTTCAGATATTTATAGTTTTGGGCGGGGTAGGGCCGATTGTCTAATAGCCGTTCCTCCGACGGTCCTTTGCCGAGCGAAGGCGGTTGGCTCTCGTTGCGGGACGCCTGCCGTCTGCTGGACGTCAGCGACACGACTTTGCGGCAGTGGGCCGACGCCGGGCATCTGCGGGTGTACCGCACTCCGGGCGGACACCGGCGTTTTCTGCGCCAGGACGTGGAGGCGCTGACCCGGGCGGCTCGTCCAGCGGCGGATACGGGCCGCGAGTATTCGGGCGAAGGGCCGGCCTTGCGTCGAATCCGCCGCCGCCTGAGCCAGGATAGCGTAACGCACCAGCCATGGTTTCAGGCCGTCGAGCCGGAAGGACACGACCGGATGCGGCTGTTTGGCCGCCGTCTGCTTTCCCTCCTGCTGCAGGAGTCGAGATCTCGCCGGCGCCGACAGGAATTGCTGGCCGAGGCCCGCATTCTGGGACAAGAATACGGCTCCGAAATGCTGGATCGAAACGTCGCCCTCACCGACACGATGGAAGCGTTTATTTTCTTCCGCAGCATGGTGCTCGACAGCGAACCGGCCGCCTCATGGTCGCGTATCCTGGAAACTTCCGACCGCGTGCTGGCCGGGCTATGCAGCTCATATCAGCGCGCCGCCGAGGCAGCCGACTCTCAACAAAAGATTACTCATTCCGGGGCATAGGCCCGGGTATAGGGAAGACCGGAGACCGGGGGAATGACTATGGACATGACAGACCGCAAGCTGCTTAACCTGATTCAGGGGCCTTTCCCCATGGTGGAGCGGCCTTATCTGGACTTGGCCGGGCAGTTGGAGACCACCGAAGGGGATGTGCTGGCGCGGCTTACCGAGCTTAAGCGGCAGAACGTCCTGCGCCAGATTAGCGCTATATTCGACACGCGGCGTCTGGGCTACAAGACCACTTTGGTGGCCATGGCCTACGATCCGGACCAGCTACACCAGGCGGCTATGGAAATCAACCGGCACCCCGGGGTCAGCCACAACTACGCCCGGGAAGGCTCCTATTACAATCTGTGGTTCACCCTGGCCGTGCCGCCGGAACACGACCTGGAGGCCACCGCAAAACACATGGGCCGCAAGACTGGCGCCTTGGAATCCCGCATCATGCCCACCATCCGTTTCTTCAAAATCGGCGTCAATTTCGATATGGTGAAGCAGCAGGGTTCCTCTTATAACTTCAGCCCCGACGGTTTCGACAAGGCCGAGGCCGACAGTTGGAACAAACCGCAGCCGGTCACCGAGTGGGAGAAGCAAGCCATCCGAGAGATGCAGGAAGACCTGCCGCTGACGCCCAGGCCCTTCGACCCCATCGCCGAGCGGCTGGGCATCCCTACGGCGGAACTGTTCGAGCTGGCTTCCCACTTCCAAGGGAGGCGCATAATGCGCCGGTACAGCGCCGTGCTGCATCACCGGCGCTCGGGCTTCCGCTCCAACGCCATGATTGTCTGGAAGGTGCCGCCGGAACGCTCCGAGGAAGTGGGCCTGATTATGGCGGGCCATAAGGCCGTCACCCACTGTTACGAACGGCCCACCTTCCCCGACTGGCCCTACACCCACTTCACCATGGTCCACGCCACCACGCCCGAAGGCTGCGAGCAGTACAGCCAGGAAATCAGCGAGGCCACCGGCATCACCGACCGGCTGGCTCTATACAGTACCCGGGAATACAAGAAGACTCGGGTTCGCTACTTCGTTCCCGACTACGACGAATACTTGGCGTCGGAAGTCCCTGGCTCTCTCGCTACGGCGGACTGATTTTTCGGCGCAATGGCGCAAAGATTATGGGGGATTGCTTCATCCTTTGAGCCATCTCGTCAATTAAGATGCTCGTCAGCATGATAGTTGTATGACTACTTATTACCCCGTATACCTGAACCTGCGGGGCCGCCTTTGCGTCATAGTCGGCGGCGGGACCGTGGCGGAGGGCAAAATAGACCGGCTGCTGGACTCCGGCGCGGAAATCCGGGTGGTTAGCCCCGACGCTACTCCCGGCATACGGCAGTTCGCAGCCGACGGAACCGTGCGCTGGGAACAGCGCAAGTATGAGTACGGCGACCTGACGGGAGCGTTCATCGCCATCGCCGCCACCAACGTCCGCGAAGTTAACCGGCGCATCTTCGATGAAGCTAACGAACGGGGCGTCATCCTCAACGCCGTGGATGACCCGCCCAATTGTAGCTTCATCGCGCCGTCCATCGTCCGGCGCGGGCCGGTGACGCTGGCCATCTCCACCGGCGGCGTTTCGCCCGCCTTGGCCCGCAAGCTGCGGGAAGCGCTACAGAACTCGGAAGACCTGGCCTGGGCCGACCTGTCCGGCGTGATGGCGGTAGCCCGCTCTCACCTGCGGGAGGCCGGGTTGCTTTCCAGCATCGACCCGCAACGATGGCAGTGCTGCATCGATGGCGAGCTGCTGGCTATGGCGCAGGAGGGACGAGACGCCGAAGCCGCCGAAATTCTGCTCTCCGCTCTAACGGGCGGTGACGGCCGCGGCCTGTGCGAAGACATAACCCAATGCCAACCTGAGGGGTGCGCAGCGCTCCAAGCATCGAATGCGTCTCCCCCGTCGGCTAAGGCATCCCCAGCCTCGCCTCAATCATCCCCTCCCCGTAGGGAAGAGGGTTAGGGTGGGGGCGTAACGCATGGTCTCGCAGCGCCCTATCCGGGTTGGCAGCCGGGGCAGTCCCTTGGCGCTGATTCAGGATGATGAAGCCATCGCCCAGCTCAAGGCGCGCCGCCCGTCTTTGGAGTTTGAAGTCATCGCGGTGCGCACCAGCGGCGACGCCAATCAGACCGCGCCCCTGGCGGGTATGGGGCTGGGCGTATTCGTCGGCGAGCTGGAGCAGCGTCTGCTCTCCGGCGACTTGGACATGGCCGTCCACAGCCTCAAGGACCTGCCCACCAAACTTCCTGACGGGTTGACATTGGGCGCGATTATGGAGCGTAAAGACCCCCGCGACGTTCTCGTCAACCGCTGGCGCTGTCCGCCGGAACAACTGCCCGAAGGCGCGCGCATCGGCACCAGCAGCCCGCGCCGCGCCGCCCAGTTGCGCCGCTACGTTCCCCAGGTCGAGGTCGTGCCCATCCGCGGCAACGTAGAGACCAGGCTCCGCAAGGCCGAGGGGGAAGAGGCTGACGGCGCCGTGCTGGCCGCTGCCGGACTGGCCCGGCTAGGCCTGGAAGACCGGGTGGCGGCCTATTTCTCACCCCAGCGATTCGTGCCGCCGCCGGGCCAGGGGGCCTTGGCGGTGGAGGTGCGCGAAGACGACCGCCGGATGCTGGAAATCCTGGAGTCCATTGAACATCCGGCCACCCGGTTCGAAGTGTCGGCCGAGCGGGCCTTCCTGGAAACTCTGGGCGGCGGCTGCTCCTTGCCCGTGGGCGCCTATGCTCGCTGCATGGGCCACGAGTTGCTAATGACCGTATTTCTCAGCAATCCCGAAGGTTCCCGCAGTTTCACCGCCAAAGTTGATGGCCTGAAGCACGACCCTAGACAGCTCGCGGGCGACGCCTATCTAGCGGTGGCCGAGCGCGGCGGCGCAGACCTGCTGGAAGGCGTCCGCCAACCCCAAGGCCCACCCGCCACCGAGAACCTTTAAGACTGATTTTATGAGTCTCCGCTATGCGATTAGAAGAAACTATTGCTCAAGTCCAGGAGAAACTTCGTAAAGGGCAATTCCCTAGCGAAGCAACAGTGTCAAACGGCGCAGTCTTGCCAATTCTCTACGCTCTAGATTGGCCGGTATTCGGTACTTCCGTGGTATCCCCGGAGTACACAGTTGAAGGCCGTCGCGTTGATTACGCCCTCTGCCGTTCTAGTGGGCAACCCGTCGTATTCCTTGAAGTAAAGCGAGTTGGCATAGTCGGCAGTGGGGAGCGCCAGCTTTTCGAGTATGCTTTTCACAGAGGCGTTCCATTAGCCGTGCTTACTGATGGGCAGGAATGGAATTTTTATCTCCCCGCAGGAGAAGGAGATTACCAGGATCGCCGAGTCTATAAACTGGACCTTTTAGAGCGAGATCTGTCCGAGTGCTTGTACCGACTCAGTAGATACCTCTCCTACTCTGATGTTGCATCCGGCATAGCGTTTGAAAACGCCCAAGCCGATTACAAGGATGCCAACCGTGAGCGAGAGATAGAGCGAACCATGCCGCAAGCATGGAATACTCTGCTTAACGAAGCCGGCGAATCGCTGGTTGAGATTCTAGCTGATAAGGTAGCAGACTTATGTGGCTACAAACCTGACACAGAAATTTGCGAAGCGTTTCTTTCGGCAATCGTAGCGAAATCTGGCCCAAGTGGACGGCCATCTAAGGTACAAGTTAATCATACGTCAGTCCTAGATTCCGGCAAACCACTATCAGATTCTCAACCTACCCCAATTCAGCCTCGAAGAGCGAGAAACTCGAGCTTTATCTTGCACGGTCAACAGCATGAGTGCAAGAGCGCCATTGAAGTATTGACATCCATATTCGAGAGGCTGACAGATAATGATCCAGCTTTCCCCAGCAAGTTTGCGTCCCGAAAGCATGGCGCAAAAAATCGTTATTTAGCGCAGGACAAATACGAGTTGCACCCTGATAAGGATTTTTGCGATACAAATTCCCGGCAGTTGAATTTCGGGTGGTTCATTAACACCGATGTAAGCAATAGAACGAAAATAAGGGTAATCAAGCTCGCCTGTGAAGTAGCCGGGCTAGAGTTCGGCAGAGACCTTATCGTTAATTTGGACTAGGAACGCATGAATCCACCCACCGGCAAAGTCTACCTTATAGGCGCAGGGCCCGGGGATCCGGGGTTGCTCACCGTGAAGGGCCGCAAGGCGCTGGAGCGAGCAGACGTCGTCGTCTACGACCGGCTGGCCCATCCGTCGTTGCTGGACTACGCCCCGCCGTCCGCCCAGCGGGTGTTCGTCGGCAAGGCCCGCGGGCAACAGGAACTGACGCAGGACGGCATCAACGCGCTCCTGGTGGAGCGGGCGCGGGGCGGGCTGCGCGTGGTCCGGCTCAAGGGCGGCGACCCCTTCGTCTTCGGGCGCGGCGGCGAGGAAGCCCTGGCTTTGGCCCGCAATGGCATCCCCTTCGAGGTGGTGCCGGGCGTGTCATCGGCCATCGCTGCGCCGGCTTATGCCGGCATCCCAGTCACCCACCGGGGCATCGCCGCCGGGTTCACCGTGGTCAGCGGCAGCGAGGCCCCCGGTTCCCGCTTTCGCGGGAATGACGGGGAGGAGCGGAATGACGGGGAGGAGCGGGATGACGGAGATGGGGGGGATGACGGGGAAAGCAGCCATGGAGTAAGCGGGGGGCGGGTGCGCTGGGAGGAGCTGGCCCGCTCTCTGGCGGCCCAAGGCGGCACCCTGATGACGCTAATGGGCTGGGCCTCCATTGAGCAAATCCTGGAGGCCCTGCAACGGGCCGGACTGCCTTCCGATACGCCGGTTGCCCTCGTTCAATGGGGCACCTGGAGCAGGCAGAGAACTGTAACCGGAACGTTGGCCACCGCCGCCGAAAAGGGCCGCGCCGCCGGACTGTCCGCCCCGGTGGTGGCCGTAATCGGCGAAGTCGTAAACTTGCGTCAGGAGCTGGCCTGGTTCGACAACCGTCCGCTGTTCGGCAAGCGCGTGCTGGTCACCCGCTCCCGTACCCAGGCTTCGCGGATGTGCGAGCTGCTGGAGGAGGCCGGGGCGACCCCGGTGGAGCTGCCAGCCATCGCCATCGCCCCGCCCAAGGACTTCACTCTACTGGACGATGCCGCCGGACGGCTGCAATCCTTCGGTTGGGTGATTTTCGCCAGCGTCAACGCCGTAGACGCAGTATTCCAGAGGCTGGAGGCCCAGAACCGGGACGCCCGCGCCTTCGGAGCGGCCCGCGTCGGAGCCATCGGCCCGGCCACCGCCACCGCCCTGAAGCGTCGCGGCATACGTCCCGACTTCACTCCGTCCCGTTCCGTTTCGTCGGCGACGCTGGAGGAATTGGCGGCCTATGACTGGAAGGACGTTTCCGTCTTGCTGCCCGCCGCCGACATTGGCCGCAACGAACTGGCCGACGGGCTGACCGGTCTTGGCGCAACCGTCGAGCGGGTGACCGCCTATTGCACCATTACGCCGCCCGACGCGAGGCAACGGGCGCAAGACGCCATCACCGACGGAATAGACATCGTAACCTTCACCAGCTCGTCCACCGTTCACAACCTGCTGTCGCTATTGGACGACGGGAAGGAAGCGCTGTCCGGCAGTCTCATCGCCTGCATCGGCCCAGTAACTTCCAGCACAGCCCGCGAGCTGGGCCTGCGGGTGGACATCGAGGCCGAAGAGCATACGGTAGACGGCCTGGCCGCAGCCTTAATCAAGCATCTTGGAGAGGAGATTACGGCAGATACCCAATAATCCCCGTGATTAGAACCCATCATTCCCGCGAAAGCACCCGTCATACCCGCCCATGTACCCGTCATTCCCGCGAAAGCACCCGTCATCGCGAAAGCACCCGTCATTCTCGCGAAAGCGGGAATCCATACTATACCCGTCATTCCCGCCCATGTACCCATCATTCCCGCGAAAGCACCCGTCATTCCCGCGAAAGCGGGAATCCATAGCGCAATCCGTGGCTGTCGGCCCCTTCGCTGTCAGGGATTCGCCGCTTTCGCGGGAATGACGAGAGGGGGGCGGGAATGACGGGAGGGGAGAATGGTAATTCCGGGGTGGGAAATAATGACGGGTAGGGGAAGGCCGGCCTGGGCGAGTTACGCCGTTAGGGTTATTATTTTGGGAGGAGCAACGCCATGACTGACTACAACGCATATCCAGAGACAAGACTCCGGCGCCTGCGCGGGTCTGACTCCCTGCGCAACCTAGCGCGGGAGACTCGACTGTCGCCCAAAGAGTTCATCTACCCCATGTTCGTGATGCATGGTCACGGCGTACGGGAGCCGATCGAACCCATGCCGGGCTGCCACCAGGTGTCGCTGGACGTGATGTCCGAGGAAGTCGGCGAGGCCGCAGAATTGGGTATCGGGGGCGTCCTGCTCTTTGGCCTTCCCGCCGAGAAAGACCCGCTGGGGCTGGAGGGCTACGACCCGGAGGGTATCGTGCAGGAGGCCGTGCGCGTCATCAAGCGCGACCATCCGGGGATGCTGGTATCTACCGATGTCTGTATGTGCGAATATACCGACCACGGGCACTGCGGCGTCATCGAAAACGGTCGCGTGGACAACGATGCCACTCTGGAGTTGCTCGCCCGCACCGCACTCTCCCATGTGCAAGCAGGGGCGGACCTTCCGGCTCCGTCGGCGATGATGGACGGCCAAGTGTGGGCCATCCGCCAGGCGCTGAACGCCAACGGCTATGACGACACGCCGATAATGGGTTACGCCGCCAAATATGCCTCGGCCTTCTACGGCCCTTTCCGCGTCGCCGCCGGGTCCACGCCCCAGTTCGGCGACCGCAAGACCTACCAGATGGACCCGGCCAACTCACGAATGGCCATGCGCGAGATTGAGAGCGACATCGCCGAGGGGGCAGACATCGTGATGGTAAAGCCCGCTATGGCCTATATGGACGTCATCCGCGAGGCCCGCGAACGCTTCAACCACCCGCTGGCCGCCTACAACGTCAGCGGCGAATACTCGATGCTCAAGGCCGCCGCCATGCAAGGCTGGGTAGACGAACGCCCAGTAACCACCGAGCTTCTCACCGGCATCAAGCGGGCCGGCGCCGATATCATCATCAGCTACTTCGCCAAGGACATCGCCCGCTGGCAACAGGAGTAGACCCCTTAAGCCGGATGGGGTTTGGACTATGTCCACGATGACACCGGAAGAACGGTTCGCGCGCTTGGAGACTCGCCCAGAGAACGCTGCAACTAAAGAGGATTTGGCAAATCTTGAAACCCGTCTCATCAAGGGGAGGGCGGGTTTGATGATTGGCGCAACAGTTGCAGCAACGGCTTTCCAACCCTAATTGAACGAATCCTTTAGCAGACTATAGGCCATTGGCAATATCCTCCGCCCAACTATACGATGGAATTGGGGCAGAAAGCCGATGACGGTTTTCTCGCTAACGCCGGAATTCATGGCCAGCATAGCCCGCAGCAACCTCCGATGCTGAATGCGGCCGGCAATCTATGTCTGCCGGAGGCATGGATTCCCGCTTTCGCGGGAATGACGGGAGAGGGGCGGGGAACCTACCGATAGGGTGGGAAACGCCCATATGCGGCAATGCCGATATGTATTTTGCGGGGCTGATGAGAAGCGGCCGGTGATTATCGGGCAATGGCGGCCTGCTCTAGGAACGCCCGGCTGTGGGTTGAGGATGGTACCCCTGGAGGGACTCGAACCCCCGACGCGCAACTTAGGACGCTGCCGCTCTATCCTCTGAGCTACAGGGGCATTATGCGCTATTGGCGGCCTGGTATGGCGAAGACGGGCTTCAACCATCCGCCTCATCGCAACCGGGGCGTGATTCCGGCCCCGATAACAGAATACAGCATCCCAAAAGGCCCGTTGCGTGTCAAGGCCCTGCACACCCAGGGCAATCGAATATGAGGGGGCTTGACACCCGTCATTTCCGCAAGGCTTGTCCCCGTGAAAAGGAGGAGCGGGAACCCATAAACCGAATTAGACGGTAACGTTCCGAAAATCAGGCATCCTCAACGCTCCGAACTCCGCCTTATCGCTGGAACGGTCCGGTTGTATTTCAAATGCGATTGGCTTGCTGTCCTCGCCCAGCACTGCCGCGTTCTCAGCTTAGCCGCCTTATGCGGGGCAGGGCAAGGGCGGAGACGACGCTGATGGCGGCCAGCGCCGCTCCATTGATGAGCAAAGCCCTCGGCGCGCCCACTATCCCAGCCAGCGCGCCGACCCCCACATGGCCCACCGGGGCCGAACCGATGCTGAGAACCCACGAACCCATGGCCCGTCCCCTTTCTTCGTCGGACACCACATCCTGCATCAGCGTCTTGTAGAGGGTATCAACGGCCATGGCGCAGGCGTTAACGAACAGCAATACGCCGGTAAAGATATAGATGTTGTCGGAAAGGGAGAACGCCATCAGCCCAGCGCCGAAGCCTATAGCGGTGGCAAACATCATCAGCCCCTTCTTTCTGACCGCGCCCAGCGCCGCCAATATCCAGACGCCCAGCAATCCCCCTCCCTGGCGCACGGCGGTCATCACGCCCAGCCCTGTGGGGCCGATGTGCAAGACTTCCTTGGCGAACACCGGAAGCAGCGTCATATGCGTAAAGCCTAGGATCTCCGTGGTTGCCGTCAGCAGCATCAGCGCCAGTAGCAGCCGGTAGTTTCGGAGCAGCCTGATATACCCCGTCAGGTTTTGTAGCATCGATGCGGCGGCCGGGCGGAGAGAGCGGCCCGGATTTCGTATAGTCAGGATAACCAGTGCGGACAACAAGTAGCATAGGGACGCCGCGGCGAACTGCCAGCCCGCCCCCGCTGCCTCGATGAGGGTCCCCGCCAGCAATGACCCGGCAATCCCCCCACCCTGCATGGCCATCGCCCCCAGCGCCAGGCCGTTCAGGGCATACTCCGGGCCAACGATGTCATAGATGAAGGTCTGGCGGACGGTTAGAACGAAGGCGAAGGTGCACCCTAAAGCGCCCACCAGCGCGATGAAAACCCAGACGTTCCCGACGCCGCCCAGCAACAGCAAGGCCATCAGCGCGGCGACGGCGGAGGCCGCCAGAGCGCCGGCCTGCGCTAGCATTCGGCGGTCCCAGCGGTCGGCGATGGCGCCAGACAGCAGCCCCAGCAAAAAGAAGGGCAGCATCCGAGCCGCCGCTCCTACTCCCACCATCAGCTCCGAACCGGTCAGCTCGAAGATGAGCCATCCGACCGAAACTTGCTCCATTCCCGTGGCTAGGGAGTAGAGAATCGTGGATGCCCACAGGAGGCGGAAGTCCCTGATGCGCAGAGAAACCGCCCAGTTGCTTATATTGCTCACGATGCCCGATGATACACCCACTCCACCCCTGCCCGCATTCCGTCGTACCTCCGGCGGCGCTGATACCGCAAGATTGCCGCGGCAGAATCCTATAGATTCCCGCTACCCGTTTTCACGGGGACAAGCTTCGCGGGAATGATAGGGGATGGCCGGGAATAGCGGGCAGGCCGGGAATGATGGGGCGGGGGAAGTGTTATTATGGGCCTGCGCCCACCCGGCCCAGGAGGTATGGATATGCCGTTCGGAAATAATGACTGGCTGGCCTTAACTCAAGAAGAACCCATCGAACCCGACACCCCACTGTGCGACCCGCACCATCACTTCTGGGACGGACGGATGCAGAGCATCCCCTACCAGCGTTATCTGCTTCACGAGCTGATGGCCGACCTGAACAGCGGTCACAACGTCCGCTCCACGGTGTTCCTGGAGGCTCGCTCGATGTACCGCGCTTCCGGGCCAGAGGAGCTGCGGCCCGTCGGGGAAGTGGAGTTCGTGCAGGGATTGGCGGCAGCCAGCGCCAGCGGAACTTACGGAGAGACCCGGGCCGCGGCGGCCATCATCGGTGCCGCCGACCTCAAGCTGGGCGACGGCGTGGCCCCGGTGCTGGAGGCCCTGCAAGCGGCCAGTCCGAATCGCTTCCGGGGCATCCGGCATAACGTTACCTGGAGTCCTGACCCGGAAATCGACAACCGCGAAACTCCCGGCATCCTGGCCAATGAATCCTTCCGCGCCGGCGCTCGCGTCTTGGCCCGCATGGGGCTGTCGCTGGACATTATGCTGTCCTTCCCTCAGCTCAACGAAGTCGCCGAATTCGCTAAGGCCGTGCCCGAGGTATCCATCATCCTAAATCACTTGGGCGGCGTCAGTAGGACGGGAATCTATGCCGGAAAGGATGACGAGATTGTCCCTGCCTGGCGCGACGGCATTGCCGCCGTGGCCCAGAACCCCAACGTTACCTGCAAGCTGGGCGGAATGGGAATGCCCCGCTGGGGGTTCGACTGGCCCTATCGCGCCCTTCCCATCGGCTCCGAGGAGCTGGCCGAGGGACTGGCGCCGTGGATGAACTACGCCATCGAGCAGTTCGGCCCGGACCGCTGTATGTTCGAGAGCAACTTCCCGCCCGACAAGGTGTCTTTCTCGTACAACATTATGTACAACGCCTTCAAGCGGCTCTCGGCGGGATACAGTCCCAGTGAACGGGCCGCCATGCTGCACGATACAGCGGTCCGCGTCTACCGCATCGAAACGTAGCCGGGAGGCGGGAGACCATGAAGTACGACGTCATTATCGTAGGGGCCGGGTCGGCGGGTTGCGTGCTAGCCCATCGCCTGTCGGAAGACCCCAGCCGCTCGGTGTTGCTGCTGGAAGCCGGGCCCGACTACCCGGACCATCTGCCGGGCGAGCTGAAATACGATATGAATCAGGCCGCATCGGAACAGGGCGCGCGCCATAACTGGTCTCTGGTAGGGCAGGCCACTCCCCAACAGCCGGGCCCGCTGCCCGTAGCCCGCGGCAAGGTAACCGGCGGCAGCAGCGCCATTAATCACCAGATAGTGCTGCGGGGAATGCCCGAAGACTTCGACGCTTGGGCCGCCGCTGGCAACAGCGAGTGGAGCTACGTCAAGACGCTGCCCTATTTCCGCAAGCTGGAAAGCGACGCCGACATCCGCGACGACTTCCACGGCGCCGACGGCCCCATCCCGGTATGGCGGCATCAGCGAGAAAACTGGCTACCCTTGCAGGCGGCCTTTTACCGGGCCTGCCGCGATGCCGGGTTTCCGGATGACCCGGATATGAACCATCCCGAAGCGACGGGAGTTGGCCCGATGCCCCTGAACAACCCCGGCGGGGTACGGATGAGCACGGCGATAACATACTTGGACGCCTGCCGCCACCGGCTAAATCTCACCATCCGAGCCAATGGGCTGGTCAAGCGCGTGGTGTTCGCCTCCCAGCCGGATTCCCGTTCTCCCGGGAATGACGAGGGTGCGCCCCGAGCCGTAGGCGTAGAGGTGGAAAGCGGCGGCGAGACCTTTTTCGTTGAGGGGGAGGAAATAATCCTCAGCGCCGGCGCCATCCACTCGCCGCATCTGCTCTTGCTGTCCGGTGTTGGGCCGGCGGAGGAGCTGCGTCCCTTGGGAATCAACTCGGTCATTGACCTGCCGGGCGTGGGCCGCGGCATGAAAAATCACCCTTCGGTTTCCATCGTATTCCGGTCGCACTCGGAACATCGCCTTGCCCCGGATGCGCCGCGGAATCAGGTCGGGCTGCGGTTCACCGCGGAAAGCTCTCCGATGCGCAACGACGTGCAAGTACAGCCCACCACGTCCTACCCCGAAAGCGCCGAGCCGCCCGACATCCGCATTGGCTGCCGCATCGAGTATGTGTACAGCGAGGGAGTCCTGTCCCTGACCTCCGCCGACGCGACAGTGCAGCCGCATCTGGATTTCCGTTTCCTGACCCACCCGAGGGACATCGCCCGGTACCGGGATGCGGTGCGCCGCACGGTGGCGATTTTCGAACATCCGGCCTTCGACGGACTGCTGGCGGAGCGGCTCTCCCCCACCGATACCGACCTGGCCGACGACGCTGCGCTGGATGCCTGGCTGCGGCAAAACGCGGGCATCGCCGGCCACCAGTCGGTCACGTGCAAGATGGGGCCGGCCTCCGACCCGGCGGCGGTAACGGACCAGTACGGCCGCGTTCACGGGCTGGAAGGGCTGCGCGTGGTGGACGCATCGGTGATGCCCGATATCGTGCGGGCCAACACCAACGCCACCGTCATCATGATGGCGGAGCGCATCGCCGATTTCATCCGCGAGGGCCGGTAACGGCACCCTAGGGGCAACTAAGTAGGGGTTGTGGAAAGTCCACTACCCAGCATTCACCAGGCTCGTCCCCGCCGTCGAACAAGGCTCCGCTGCTACTGATGTTGGCGGTCTTGGACGGGAAATCCGCATAGGTCTTGGTCAGGTTGTCTATCGAGAGATACCTAAGGCATCGGACAAGGATGAGGCCCACTCCTTATACTCGTTTGTGAATACAAACACAGAATTGCTGTTGCTAATTCAGCGGCGTCCTGCGATTAGTCTGCGCCCGGGAAGGGGTGGGAGCGAAAAGCCTAGTCATTAGCCAGGGCAACCGCATTCGAAATTACAACCCGGCCGCTCCAGAGCAAAGCCGCAGTCCGGAGCGTTGGGGATACTGATTTTCGGAACGATGGCGTCTAGTCCAGTTTGGGATTCCCGCTTTCGCGGGAATGACGGGAGTGCGGGAATGACGGGAGTGCGGCAATGACGGGAGTGCGGCAATGACGGGAGTGCGGCAATGACGGGAGTGCGGCAATGACGGGAGTGCGGCAATGACGGGAGTGCGGCAATGACGGGAGTGCGGCAATGACGGGAGTGCGGCAATGACGGGAGTGCGGCAATGACGGGAGTGCGGCAATGACGGGAGTGCGGCAATGACGGGAGTGCGGCAATGACGGGTATTAAGCTGCCCCTACGCGATAGCCATGAGCCAGTAGCTTTCGAGTGCGTTTCCCGTCCGCAGGGGCTACAATCCCTGGAACTGCGAACCGCTGATACCGCAACGGAGGCTAGATATCTACCGCGAGAAACCGTACACCGGGACCGCCGGCCATCAGCCCATTACCGGCAGGTTCTCTGGCTAGAGGACGGACGTATGCCATTCTTGGACATAAACGGGGATCGGTTTCACTACCACGAGGACGATTTTTCCGACCTGTGGCTCCCGGGGACCCCGGTGTTGCTGCATCATGCGGCCGGGGGCAACCTGCACCGCTGGAGGGCTTGGATACCCACGCTGGCGCGACGGCGGCGGGTGATTCGCTTTGATATGCGCGGCCATGCAGGCACGCCACCCCCGGAAGGCTTGCAGTTCTCCTTGCCGGAACTGGCCGCCGACATCGCCCGGGGGATGGACTCCCTAGACATCGAGAAAATTCACCTAGTAGGCGCCTCGGCCGGGGGAATCGTAAGCCTGCGCTTCGCCCACGACTTCCCGGACCGGCTGCGCAGCCTGACGCTGGTGGCCTCAACCCCCAGGCTGGCCCAGATGGGGGCAAGCATGGACGCCGGGGCCTGGCGCCGCATCCTGGAGCAGGAAGGAACGCGAGCGTGGCTGCTGGCCGACTCCGGCAAGCGTTTCGGCCCGAATACCGACCGCCGCATAGTCGAATGGTACGCCGACGAGGGGGCCAAGACCCCGGCTTCGGTGGTTATGGCCTTGCAGGGCTGCCTGCTGGCCGAAGATTTGACGCCGTTGCTGCCGGAGATTGACGTCCCCACCCTGATACTAGCCGCGGCCCAAGATGACATCACACCCTTGAACGGGCAGGAGCTGATGGCCGAGCGAATACCCAGCGCAACTCTGGAAGTCTACGAAGACGTCGGCCACAACATGAAGGTGGAAATACCGGATACGCTGGCGGCCAGAACCCTGGCGTTTGTGGAGAGCGTTGACGCTTAACGCCCATGGTGCGCCGCCGCTCTAAAGTTGGGAGGTGTTTGGTGGAGACAGGGGGGATCGAACCCCCAACCTCGGCATTGCGAACGCCGCGCTCTCCCAATTGAGCTATGTCCCCACGGGCCGGCGCATCCCCGGCGTATACGGCGAACAAGGATTGCGCCTGTCATAAATCGTAGGCCCGCCCAACGGCGCCTGTCAAGTCTCGCAGCCCCAGGAACCAGGGCAATTGCATAGGGGCGCTTAATCCCCGTCATTCCCGCTTACTCAGTATACAGGGCCTGAATCGAATACCATAGAGGCAAAGATAAGGCGAATTTTGCCTTCCTGTCTGCTATTTCCGCCGGAGTCCGGAGCGTTTAGGATACCTGATTTTAGGAGCGATGCCGCCTAATTCGGTTTGGGGATTCCTGCGGATGCGGGAATGACGCGGGTTCAACTACTCAAATACGATACCTCTACCCTAGAAGCTCGGCGCTTTTCCTGCCCTCCGGATCCCGGCGGCAAACTCCGGGAGCTTAGATGCTACAATTGCTGGAACCGGACCTTATACGGCAATCACCCCAAAGGAGGCCAATGCTATGGCTACCCTGGTGACCGGAGGAACCGGGTTTGTCGGAGCAAACATCATCCGGGAGCTGGCCCGGGCTGGGCATGAGGTCGTTAGCTACGACGTCGCCCCCGCCGATGGGCTGATGCGGCAGTTCATCGCGGAAGGGGCCGGGCGGATTGAGTTCGTTCAGGGCGACATCCGCGACGCCAGCGCCGTGGCCGCGCTGGCCGACAGCCACGCCATAGACGCCGTCATTCATGCCGCCACCTACACCGTGAACCAACACGCCCTGGAAGTGGAACGGGGCCGCGACGTCATCGGCATCAACGTCGGCGGGCTGGCCAACGTTCTGGAGCTGGCGCGCATTGCGGCGGTGCGCCGGTTCGTCTATGTCAGCTCCGGCGCCGCCTACGGACTGGCCGCCGGAACCGACCAGACCTACAGCGAGGCCATGCCCGTCGCCCCCGATTCGATGTACGGCATCACCAAGTATGCCGGCGAGCTAATCACCCAGCGCTATAGCGAGCTGTACGGCTTTTCGGCGGCCAGCGTGCGCCTCAGCACCCCCTATGGCCCGATGGAGCGCGTCACCGGCCACCGGGCCGTGATGTCGGCCCTGTATCAGTGGACGGGACAAGTGGCCCGGGGCGAGCCGCTGTCGGTGCAGGCGGAATCCTTCGCCCCGGACGACGGGCGCGACTATACCTACGTCGTGGACATCGCCCGGGGGTTGCAGGCGATCCTCGACGCCCCGGAATTGTCCCACGCCTTGTACAACCTGACGGCCGGCGTTTGGATAACCTACCGCGAAATCCTGGAAACGCTGACCGAGCTGGCCCCCGGCAGTGCGCCGCCTCCGTCCCCGGCAGCGGCCTCCGGCGACGCTATGGACCGGGCGCGGGCCTCCGTTTCGTCCCGGGGGCCGCTGTCGGGCCACCGCCTCTGGCAAGACCTCCGGTGGCAGCCGCAGTATGACCTGCGAGCCGGCCTCACCGACTACCTGCAATGGCGGAGGGAATCCGGGTTCAGCGATTAAGGTCCATATTCCCCGAAATCCCTTCTTCCCGAAATCCCTTCTTGAGGAAAGCAGGGTCCAGCCGATTCATCCAGTCCTCCCCTAAACTGTGCGACGAAAGAATATGGAAATCGAACGGTTCACTATAGACGTTCCCCAAGCCGTTCTGGACGACTTGGCACTCCGGCTGGCAGACCCTCGCTGGCCCGGCGAAATCCCCGGCGCAGGATGGGAATACGGCACGGATCCGTCCTACCTGCGCGAACTGGTGGAGTACTGGCGCACGGAGTACGACTGGCGGGCGCAAGAACGGGCGCTCAACAGCTTCGGCCACTTCCGGGCGATGGTGGACGGCCTCGGCATCCACTTCATCCATGCCCGAGGCCAGGGGCCGGAGCCGTTCCCCCTAATTATCTCCCACGGCTGGCCCGGGTCGGTGGTGGAGATGCTGAAAATCATCCCCTTACTGACCGACCCGGCGGCCCACGGCGGCAACGCCAAAGACTCCTTCGACGTTGTTGCGCCCTCATTGCCGGGATACGGGTTTTCCGGCAAGCCCGTTGAGCCCGGCATGAGCAACACCCGCATCGCCGGGATTTGGCATACGCTGATGACGGAAGGGCTGAGCTATCGGCGGTTTGGGGCGCAAGGCGGCGACTGGGGCGGCATGATTAGCTCCCGGCTGGGCTTCGACTTTCCCGAATCGGTTGCCGGCGTCCACGTAAACCTGATGACCGGCGCCCCGGCCTTTCGCGGCGCGCCCGACCCGCCGCTGACGGAAGCCGAGCAGGAGTTCCTGCGCCAGACCCGCCGCTGGTTTGAGGCTGAAGGCGGCTATTTCCACCTTCAGCGCACCAAGCCTCAGACCCTGGGCCTTGGGCTGAACGACTCTCCGGTGGGCCTAGCCGCCTGGGTAATCGAGAAGTTCCATACCTGGTCGGACTGCGGCGGCAGACTGGAGAGCAGCTTCACCCGGGATGAATTGCTGACAAATATCATGCTCTACTGGGTGAATCAGAGCTCGGCGTCTTCGGTGCGGCACTACTACGAGAACCGGGTGGACAACTGGCGCTTCCAGCCGGGAGAGCGGGTCGAAGTGCCTTGCGCCGTGGCTTTGTTTCCTGTGGAAATCAACCGGCCGCCCCGGGAATGGGCCGAACGCACTCATAATGTGCAACGCTGGACCGAGATGCCCCGAGGGGGACACTTCGCCGCCATGGAACAGCCGCAACTGCTGGCCGAGGATATTAGAGCCTTCTTCCGCCCCCTGCGTTAGCCCGGCCCTTCGCCGGAATACCGGAGCAATCGCCTTTGGGCAGCTTAATACCCGTTCATCCCTATATACCCAACTCCCTATACCCCCGGCACTCCCGCAATACCCGGCACTCCCGCAATACCCGGCATTCCCGCAATACCCGGCACTCCCGCGAAGCCCCGTGTCCCCGTGAAAACGGGGAGCGGGAATCCACAAACCGAATCAGGCCGCACCGTTCCCCAATCAGGTATCCTCAATGGTCTGGGCCCCAGCTTTCTGCTGAAATAACCGGCGGAAGGGCGCCGGAATCCTTTATAATGCCCTTGCTAACGCTTTCGGGAGCAGTGTTCCCTATGGTATCTCCCTACAGGTTTGACGTAGCCCAGCGAGTCCACGTGCGCAGGAGCGGCGGCGGCAAGCACCGGCCGCCGCCGGAAAGCGCCCGCGGGGCGCTGGGCGTCATCGCGCCGCAGATGACCGACGACTGGTCAGGCACCAAGCTGGAGCTGGAGCAGGGCATCCCCAATGTTTACTACGTGACCCTGGACAGCGGCTCCACCGAACTCATAGCCGAGGACTGGCTGGAGACGGCTCCGGCGGACGCTCCGCCCCCTCCCGCTCTCCAGACCAACTTCCCTAACTGAAAAGAGGTGAAATTATGGACTTCGGACTCGCCGGCAAGAAGGCTTTCGTAGGAGGCGCCAGCCGGGGCATCGGCAAGGCCATCGCGCTGGAGCTGGCGCGGGAAGGGTGCGACGTGGCCGTGGCGTCGCGCACCATGGCCGACCTGGAACAAGCGGCGCAGGAAATCGCCGAGGCTACCGGCCGCAACATCATTCCCATCGCCATGAACGCTACCCAGCGCGACCAAGTTGACCGCGCCATACCGGAAGCCGCCGAGCGTCTGGGCGGTCTGCACATCCTGGTCAACAGCGCTTCGCTGCCCGGCGGCTCGTCGGATGCCGTCGGCCCCATTGATACCGTCAACGAAGATTCCCTCATTAGCGACTTCGACGTGAAATACGTGGGCGCCCTGCGCTGCGCCCGGGCAGCCATCCCCCACATGAAGGAAGCGGGCTGGGGCCGCATCGTCAACATCAGCGGCGGAAATGGCCGCACCGCCGGCAACCTGAGCGGCGGGGCCCGTAACGTCTCCATGGTGCATCTGACCAAGACGCTGGCGATGCAATTGGGCCGCTTCGGCATCACGGTCAACTGCATCCACCCGGGGACTACCCGCACCGAGCGTACGCCGGGGCTGCTGGAAGCCCGGGCCGCGCAGTTGGGCGTCGCTATCGGCGAGGTAGAAGCGCACGACTTCGCTCCGGACTCTCCCCGAGGCAACCACATCTGCCGGATGGTGGACGCCTCGGAAATCGGCTATCTGACCTGCTATCTGGCGTCGGACAAAGCCTGGGCCGTAACCGGCGAGGTCATCGCCGCCGGAGGCGGCACCGGGGCCGCTGTATACTACTAGGGGCGGACGCCGTAGCAGGAAGCGGGGGTGCCGGAAAAGACTTTTCCAGCCATCTGCATACCCAACACAACCAGCTCTCGTTCTTGGAAATGGTAGAAGTGCTGTTGGCTGGCAAAATCAGAGGCGGCAAAGGCGGCAGCTATCGGGAAGTACGGGAATACCAGATGGCATAGCTGTCGAATGGGAGACTCAGTTTCCTTTCGCCCACAAAAACTTGCTAACGCGCCAGGATCGGCTACCCCCTCCGGCAGTGAAAATACTGGCGCAACTTGATTACGAAGACGGTTTCGCGGCGCGGTGGTTTCCATTAGGCAAAGACGTTCCAATCGTTTCAGAACCAAAAATTTCACGCGGCGCGCCTACTATAAAAGGGAGAAGGGTTAGAGTCCTGGACATCCGCGAGATGTTTGAAGCCGGTGAGTCTCTAGAGCAAGTAGCTTACGCCTTGGTATTGAAGACATCGAAGTCGAGGAAGCTCTGCGGTATGCCTTCCTGTCGTCAGTTTGATCCTAATCTGTAACGAAAATATTGGCTCACGAGTACCGGAATCATTCCAACAATTAGGATACGATGCCCTTTTCCGAGAACTGGGATGACTGGGTGAAGCGGATGTAGACTAGCTTCCCAAAGCAGCTTTGATTCACGACTCCCTTGTAATAACTTGCGATAAGGCTATGCTTCACAAAAGAGAGGAATTTCTAACAATCATTGCCAACAATTTGGGCATTGTGTTCTTCGCTAACGGCAAATTGACTATTGACAGGATGGTAGGGTTGCTGTCGATAAATTGGGGTAAACTAGAGGAACTGCACAACAACACGTCCCGCCCTTTCTGTTGGTCTATGCCCTCCGACGGACGCATTCGCGAACGCTTTCAGAGGCGCGGCCTCTAGTAGCCGCATCGGAGCAATCATGAATACCGCCCAATTCATCGCAGACTGCCTCACGCAGACTCACCTGCGGCTCCATGCCACTTGCGACGGGCTTACCGCGGAGCAGATGGCCTGGCGCCCGGCGCCCACGGCCAACAACATCGGCTTTGTTCTGTGGCACCTCGGCCGGCACGAAGACAGCCGGGTTACCGCCACCGCTGGCGGAGCCATGGGCTTCGAGACCGACCTGTGGGTTGCCGAAGGCTGGCATGAAAAGTTTGGTCAGCCGGTGAGCGCTCCTGACCCCGGCGACCGGCTCGGGCTGCGCAGCCTGGCAATCCCGGCTCCCGAGGTCCTGCTGTCCTATTTCAGGGCCGTCAACGAGCGCACTCTGCGGTTCGTCGCCTCGCTGGACGACGCGAGGATGGACTCGCATCTGGCGCCCCATGAGCCGCGCCAGACGGTGGGCGGCTCCCTTCGCCACGTAATCGTTCACCAGAACCACCATCACGGGCAGATAGACTACCTGCGCGGCCTGCAGGAAGAAGACTGGGACTTACCCCGCGGCACCGGGGGAATTTTGCGCTAATCGCAACAGGCCGAAATCCGCAGCCACGCAGCGGGAGGGAGAAATGACCACCACGCGCGCTATTGGACATTCCGTCGTTCGCGGCGAAGGGCCAGACAAGGTTACCGGCAGGTCGGTCTACGCCGCCGACGTTACGCTTCAGGGGATGCTGTGGGGGAAGGCCCTGCGCTCGCCCTTCCCCCACGCCCGCATCGTCAGCATCGACACCAGCGCAGCGCGGGCCGTGCCCGGCGTCCACGCCGTGATAACCGCCGCCGACCTGCCCCCCTCCACCTTGGTGGGCCGCCGCCTGCGGGATATGCCGGTGCTGGCCCCTGATGTCGTCCGCTTCGTGGGCGAGAAAGTGGCTGCTGTGGCCGCCGAAACCCGGGAAGCCGCCGAGGAAGCTCTGCTGCTCATCGACGTGGAGTACGCGGAACTGCCCGCGGTCTTCGACGCCCGCGAAGCGATGTCCCCGGATGCTCCGGCGCTTCACCCGGAAATGTCCGCCTACGAGGGTCTGCCCAAGCCCGAATCAGACATCAACAACGTGTTCGCCCATATCACTTGGGGGCAAGGCGACGTGGAGCAGGGGTTCGCCGAAGCCGACTTGGTGTTTGAGCATACCTTCAACGCCCAACTGATGCACCAGGCATACATCGAACCCCATGCCTGCGTTGTAGCCGCCCATTCATCTTCGCCCTCCGCCAGCGTTGCGGGTAATGCCGGCGGGGTCGAAATCTGGGTCAACAACAAGGATCCCTACGCCCTGCGCGAGCAGTTGGCCGCCGTCTGGAGAATGCCCGAGGAACGCATCGTGTTGCATCCGTGCAGCATCGGCGGCGACTTCGGCGGCAAAGGCTCGTTCATGGACGTGCCGCTGTGCTATTACCTGTCGCTGAGTTCGGGGCGTCCCGTCAAAATGGTGATGGACTACATCCAGGAGCTGATGGCCGGCAACCCGCGCCACCCGGCGACAATGACCATCCGCAGCGGGGTGAAGCGCGACGGCACGCTGGTGGCCCGGCAAGCGCGGGTGGTGTTCGACAGCGGGGGCTACGGCGCGTTCAAGCCGACGGTCTACCTGCGCGGCGCAGACCACCTCTGCGGCGTCTACCGCATCCCCCACGCCCGCATCGACAGCTACATGGTCTACACGAACAACGTCCCCAAGGGCCACATGAGAAGCCCGGCCAAGCCCCAAGTCGTGTTCGCGGTGGAAGCGCATACCGACCTCATCGCCCGAGAGCTGGGCCTGGACCCTTATCAATTCCGGCAGATGAATCTGTTGCGCAACGGCGACGCCTCGCCCGTTGGACATATTTGGCAGGATGTTCGCGCTGAGGAAACGCTGCGCCGCGCCGCCGAAGCCGCCGATTGGAACCGCCCGAAACCCGACAAGCCGGGGAAGCTGACCGGGCGCGGGATGGCCATCACCGACCTGTCTCAGGGAGTGGGCCGCTTCGCTGCCAGAGTGAGACTGAACTCCTCGGGAAGGGCCACTCTGCATATGGCCTTTTGGGATACCGGCACCGGTTCCCACACGGTGTTGCGGCAGATGGTGGCTCAGGAGCTCTCGGTTCCGGTAGACGAGGTGGACATCCAATTGCTGGACACGTCGGAAATGCCCTTCAGCTCCGGCTCCGGCGGTACGCGGGTGACCTACACCGCCGGGCAAGCCGTGGTGGGCGCGGCCCGCGAGCTGCGCCGCCAACTAATCCGCGCCGCCGCGCCGCTGCTGGACTCGCCGGAAGAAGATGTTTCCCTCCAGAGCGGTCGGGTGGTGGTTGGCCCGTCGCCCCTGCGCCCGGCCTACTACCGCACTATCAACATCGGCGAGGTCGTGGCCCACGTGGGCGACGGCTCCATCGTCGCCGAGTACGAGTTCGCCTCGGAGCCGCCGGACATCACGTCCTTCTGCGCCCAGGCCGCCGAGGTGGCAGTTGACCCGGAGACCGGCGCAATCACCGTCAACCGCTTCGTAACCGCCCACGACGTAGGGGCCATCCTGAACCCGCTGATGCACCAGGGCCAGGTGGAGGGCGGTGTCATCCAGGGTCTCGGCTACGCGCTAATGGAGGAGCTGCTGACCGAAGAGGGCCACATATCCACCCTCAGTTTCGGCGATTACAAGATACCTACCAGCGCCGACATTCCGGAGTTGGTAACCGTGCTGGTGGAAGGCAATAACGGGCCGGCTCCCTACCGGAGCAAAGGCATCGGCGAGAGCGCCAACATCCCGGTGGCCGCAGCCATCGCCAACGCCGTTGCCGACGCCATAGGCATTCCGGTAACCAGTCTCCCGCTGACGGCGGAGAAAGCCTTGCGCGCCCTTCAGTCCCGCCCATAGGCGATGGATTGCGATGGTCTAAGCCGAAAGGTCAGGCCACGCCAGATTTCTCTTCAGGCGGTTAAGGGCGCTCTCCCACGGCAAGCGCCCTTCATGTTGCAGGCGGCCTACAACGATTCCGGGGGCGATGCCCTGTTGCTGAGCGAACAGATTGACTTCGCCGGGGCTGCCCAAGAAAGTCTCGGCGAACTTGTCCCACTCGGCGCGGGGAATCAGGGAATTCTGCGCCCATTCGTCGGCTTCGGCTTCCGCAGAGCATTCCTCTGGGTCATCTTCGGCGGCCTTCCCGCGAATCCCGTCAACAAACACCTTCTTCTTGCTATGTAGCAAGATGTGCGCCGCCTCGTGGAACAAGCTGAACCACAACTGATCATCAGTCCTGTGCCGCGCGCTAAGCTGAATGACCGGCCGTACGGCCTTTTCGCCATAATCATCAAGCAGCCAATACGATGCGCCGCTCAAAGCTACTCCGGGGAAGGGCTTGATGAAACACAGAACAACACCGGATTCATAACATAGACGTTGAGACTGCTGGAAAACTTGTCCATCCGCCTCTCCTGTAAGGGCGCGTATGGCAGTCAAGGAACCCGAGAACGATTCCCTGTCGTATTCGGGGTATTCCGTCCGTTCCGCTTCTATTTCACCTAACCTAAGCCAAGCCGCCAGAGCTGGCCGGTCGCTCTTAAAGCTGGGAGAATGGCGGTAGGCTACTTGGGCCGTGCCATATTTGTCCTGAAACATATTCACTGACCAGACGTCGAAAAACGACAGCATTCTGGCTACGCTGTCGGCTTTCAACGCGTACTGGCCGATGTCGCCCCGCTGAACCAGCTCCCTTACCGGGAACTCTTTGGCCCATTGAGCTATTTCCGCATTCTCGCCCAGCTCGGCCAGCTTGCTGCGATAGCTGGATTCCAAATTTAGCCAGACAATTTCGTTCAGCCCTGTCTCTCGCCCAAACTTCGAAGCAAGCTGCGGCTCGATGGCTCCGCGTCCAGCTATAATTTCATGGATGGATTCTAGGCAGCAGCCACACCGCCGAGAGAATTCTGTTTGCGAAAGGCCCAATGCCTCGATGTGCTCCTCGAGTATCCATCCCGGTGGCACAGCGTAATCGGGATTGTACTGATTAATTGATGTTGTCATCATGATCACTTCTGTCAATGATAGTCGGCTATTTCAATGATTGTTATTGAAGTTACTCTAGCTAGATCTATTCCCCCATCTTCCTTTGAGGGAACAGGATAATGGTTAGGCTTGAGAATGAGCCGTTTGGGATGTACCAAATCTACTGAGTATAGACCTTGCAAATTCCCCTCGAGTTGATGCCTGCGTTCTGGAGGAGTATGCGGAATCAACGATAAATTTGGGGCATTCCGTAATGAATCTATACGCCGGATAATAACTCTTGCCATTCGAGCTCCATATATCCGCTGGAGTTCCCTGGAAGAATTTATGATGTTTTCATCAATCCTGAACGAAATTTCCAACGGTTCCTTCCACTGCTAACCAACAACTAACAGCATATTGCGCCAGGCATCATTTAACAACCACCCCGACCCGTTTCCCTCCGTCACATTGCCTGATGCGGCAGGCTATAATACCCTTACGCTGCGGCGCCCCGGCGTACACCTAAAACCGCGGAGGTTGCTATGCTCGACTTGCTCATCACCAACGGGATGGTTGTTGACGGCACCGGCAGCCCCGGATTTTACGCCGCTGTCGCCGTGACCGGCGACAGGGTCAGTATCCACCGGGGCGACGTGTCCGACCTGGAGGCGGCCCGCACCGTAAACGCCGCCGGCTGCGTGGTTTGCCCGGGATTCGTGGACCTGCACTCCCACGCCGGTTTGACCATCCTTGGAGAGCCGCATCACGACCCCAAGGTGCGCCAGGGCGTCACCACCGAGCTGGTGGGCATCGACGGCATCTCCCACGCTCCCTTTAAAACCCGCGAGGAGCTGGAGCGATACATCTGGCTGGATTCCGGCCTCAACGGCTACCCCCCGTTGCCCGCCGACTGGCTCACCGTGGCCGAAATGCTGGATAAGTATGACAACTCCGTGGCCGTCAACATGGCCTACATCTTGGGGAATTCGCCCGTCCGCATCTGGAGCGTAGGCTGGAACGACCGCCCAGCCACTCCGGCCGAGCTGGAAGACATGAAGGCAGTTACCCGTGAGGCTATGGAGGAAGGGGCCTGGGGGTTGTCTACCGGGCTGGATTACCCGCCCGGTTCCTACGCATCCACCGAGGAACTGGGTGCGCTGGCTGGCGTTGCAGCGCAAATGGGCGGCCACTACCACACCCACACTCGCGCCAGTCTGCGCTCGCAAGGGCTTATGGCCCCCTGGGAAGAAGCGCTGGAAATCGGGCGCCTGGGCGACTGCCCGGTGCATCTGACCCACTACCGGCAAGGCGCCGCCGGCGTAGGCAGCCACCTAGACTATCTCGGGCTGGTGGAACGGGCCCGCGACGAGGGTATGGACGTCACCTTCGACTGCTACTCCTATCCCTACTCCGGCACCACGGTCACCATCGGACTCCCCCACTGGGCCAAGGACGGCGGCCCAGAACGTCTGATGGACGCCCTGAGCGACCAAGATGACCGGCAACGAATGAAACGTGAGCTTTCCCGCGACCGGCTGGAAAACAACTGGCTGACCAACTTCACCCAGCCGCAGAACAAGCAGTACGAAGGAAGGCTCATCACGGACATCGGCGAAATGCGCGGGCAAGACCCGGAGGATGCCCTCTTCGACCTGCTGCTGGAAGAGAACCTAGGCATCTCCACCGTGGGGCTAGGCACCAACGCCCAAACGCTGTACGCCTTCGTGTCGCACCCAGCGGGCATGATTGCCAGCGACGCCATATTATTCGGAGAATACCCCAACCCGCGCACCTACGGCTGCTTCCCCATCGTGCTGGCCGAGTTCGTGCGGGCCGAACAACACCTGAAACTGCCCGAAGCTATCCGCAAGATGACGTCCTTCCCGGCTCAGCGCCTCGGCCTCCCTGACCGCGGCGTCCTGCGCGACGGCTTCAAGGCCGACATCGTCGTCTTCAACCCAACCACCGTTAAGGCTCTGGCCACCAAGGAAAACCCCAAGCAGTACCCCATCGGCATAGATTACGTGATAGTGAACGGCCAAGTGGTCATCGACGGCGGCGAGAACACCGGAGCATTGCCGGGCCGGTCTCTGCGGCGCGGCCGGGGCAACTCTTAAGCGCAGGGCAAGATGATGCCAAACATAGCCGACAAAAAGTTGGGAATCCGCCGCTTTGCGATATTGGCGATAGCTGTGGCGGCGCTGTTCCTGGTGGCGGGCTGTTCATCGGACCCGGCGGCGCGCACCAGCGACGGGGGTTCCGCACCGCCCTCCCTATCGCAAGAGGGCGAGGCGCTGTTCAACAAAACCTGTTCGGTATGCCATGGCGCGGGAGGAGCGGGAAGCCAAGCCGGGCCGCCCCTGGTCCACAACATCTATCATCCAGGGCATCACCCCGACATATCCTTCCGCAACGCCGTGAAAAATGGAGTCATTTCCCATCACTGGGAGTTCGGCCATATGCCGCCGCAACCCGGCGTCTCCGACGATGACATCGAAAAAATTATCTGCTATGTGCGGGAACTGCAAATAGCGGAAGGCATTTATGAAGGCGAAGCCTGCTAATTAGCTACACGTCGAAGATGTCGCTCAGCGGCAGGCAGAAACCCGGCAGCACATCGCCCCCGTCTAGGACTTCATCGCCCGTCAGGGTAACCGCAGCAGATCCAGCCCGGTGCACCATAACCGCCCGCTCCGCTGGATACACCTCCACCACCATCTGAACACCGTTCCTCAGCCACATCTGCGTCTTGTCGTTCACCGCCCGCTGCGTGTCGTGGGGGGAGATGATTTCCACCACCAGTTCCGGCGCCACTTCCAGATACCCGGTCACCCTTGTTTCCAAGGGGAGTTTCTTTGCTGAAACGAAGTAGATGTCTGGTTCCCGCACCGTGTCTGGAGAGTGCTGTAAAAGGATTCCCGAATCACTCCCAACTACTCGGCCGATGCGCTGAGAGCGGACATAAGCCATCATCGCACCACCGAGAGACATAGCAATCTGCCCATGCTCCGTTCCTGATGGCACGGTTTCACACAGCACTCCCCGAATAAGTTCCCCTTTTATTCCCTCGCTGCCGAGCCGCAACAGGTCTTCCGCTGTCAGCAGCGTTGCCGTAGTTGTCGCCATTCGCTCTCCTAGCGTTCGATGTATATCCCGATTCTACTACACCCATACGGGCGGCAATCGCAGTTATATCCTTAGACCCCATGGGTTCCCGCTTTCGCGGGAACCCATGGGATTGGGGACGGGAACCTGAAGATAACCAGACGTATGTTGACATCCTCGTCGTTCCCGTGCAAGCGGGAATCCATGGGGACCAGACCGACAAGCACACTATGCAAGGAGGATATAGGTTCCCGCTTTCGAGGGAACGCCAGGAGCGGGGGTGGGAACGACGGAACAGACTCGGCGGGGGCGGGAACCGGGCGTCGGCAGTTAACCGGCGAGAGTCCTCACTAGCCCTTCCAGCGCCGCGCAGTCGCGGCACCCTTCGCGAGAGACGGGCGGAGCGCTCAGCGCGTGAATCTTAGCGGCCCGGCGCAGCAGCGGGGGTATCAGGCGCTGCGGGTTCAGCTCCACCTCCACCAGCCTGGCCCGGAAACCCAGGGTGAACCCTTCGGCGCCGATCGAGCCTGCCGGGTCCATCGTTTCAGGGCTGGTAGCCGGTTCCATGTACGCGAGGAACAGGCGGGCCACCGGTGGAAAGTCTATCCGCTGGGCAATCCAGGCATAGGCGTTAAGCTGGGCTCGGTAAACGCGATTCTGGCTGCGGTTATCCGAGTTGTAGCGAGAGGTCTTGTAGTCAACAATGGCGCAGACGCCGCCGGTCAGCAGGAAAACCGCGTCGGCCTCGCCGCGCAGGGTAACGCCCGTATCTTCGTCGGTGGCCTTGAATTTGGACCAGTGGGGCGGGTCGAGGTGATCTACGGCGTCGTCAACCCCGGCCATCCACGGCGGCAGGCGCCCCTCCCGTTCCAGGTGACGCAGGATTACCTCCTTGGTATGCCGGTCAATGCTGCTAAAGATGCCGGGGAAGCTCTGCCAGGGCAACGAACCGGCTCTCATCCGGATCCAGGCGCAACGGGAACAAAAGCCAAAACCGGCGTATCGACCCATCTCGGTGGCGGATATAGTCAGGCCGACGGGGGATGGCTCGCCCTCCGGCCCGGGCGTTGGCGCGGTCAGCGGCTAGTCTCCGTCGCCCGATGCGCCCACCACTCCGGGCATGGAAGACAGGGGAGACGCCGGAGCGCCGGTATCCGCCTGGGGGCGGGCCGCGTTGCCGCGAGCGTCCGGCGGCAGCGCACTCTCCCAATCGGGCAACTGGAGATGCTTGGTGCTGGGCAGGAACATTATGGCCACCACCCCCAGAACGCTGAGGCTGAAGGACAGCCAGAGCGGCCAAACGTATGCGCCGGTGATGTCCCGCAGGAAGCCTGCCGCCACCGGCCCAAGGGCCATCCCGATGCCGGCGCCCATCATCTGCCAACCATAGGCCGTCCCGGTGGGCGCATCGGCATAGTATTGCCGGTTTATGATGGGGAAAGCCGTCATCTCTCCGCCCATCCCAATGCCAAAGAGCGCCGCGAAGAGGAAGTATAAGGCGACGCTGTCGCCAGCGAAAAAGAGTATCAGAATAGGAAGGGTCTGCAATCCGAAGCAGACGCTCATAACCCACTTGCTGCCAATCAGGTCGGCAATTACTGGCACGGCGAAGCGCGTCAATGTGCTGACCACCGTCAGCGTCAGGTAAATCATAGCCGCCATGCCGCCGGAAATGCCGTCTTCGATGGCGATGGCCACCAGCAGGATGAGTATGATGTTGTGTCCGGCGCACCCCAGGCCATGGATGGTCGCCAGGTTCCAGAAAGCGAAAGTCTTCTGGACCTGTTTCAGAAAGACGCCGGTACGCAGCTTGGCGATGGCGTTGTTCTGCAACCGCCGCACCGGTTCATGCTCGGGCGCTCCCCACTGGGTCAGACCCCGGTCCGCCGGTTCGTTGTAAAACCACTTGGTCAGGGTCAGAAGGACGATTCCGCCGGCGATTCCGGGAACCCAGAACGTAACCTGCCAGCCGAAGCGGTCGAACAGCAGATACACCATCAGAATTGCCAGCCCGGTGCCGAGGCCCTGGAGACCCTGCAAAATGCCCATGACCAAGCCCAGGTTTTTGCGGAACCAGAGAGTCACGCCGGAAACTAGGGTCACTTGGAAAGAGGCCGTGCCGGCGGCCAGCAAGAGGCCGAAGTAGAGGTAGTATTCCCACAGATTGGTCATGACGCCGGTCATAACCATGCCGGCCATAAACAACAAACCGCCGCCCCACATCACCCGGCGCACACCGTAGCGGTCGCTTAGCCAGCCGCAAACGGGACTGAGGAGGGCGGACAGCAGCCACTGAATGGTGAAACCCAGGGTGATGAATCCGATGCTCCAGCCAAACAGCTTCTCCATCTCGGGAACCAGAATTGCCACGGCGAACCGCATACTGGTGCTAGTCATCCACATCGCCGTAGCCACGGCGACGATTACAAAGGCGTAATGAATACGCCGTTCGCCGATATACAGGCCCTCGCGTCTCAGTCCAATGAAAAACATCCCACGGCGCCTCATTGCGGAATGGGGAGGCAATGGCCCATTCTACCCCTGCCGTTTCGATGTTTCAACGATGTTACCCGGGGCTGTCCGAATCAGGATTGCCCGGATTGGAGAATTTTCTGGATATTCCCCATCCTGTGCATCCTTTAATCCTGATTCAGACAATGCCTAAAGCCTTACCGGTAGGCTACGTAGAATTTCCTCCGCTCCCTCGCAGATGTCTCGAAGGACTTCTGCTGCCGGCCGGATGGCGGAGATGCGGCCCGCGCCTTGCCCCATATAGACGGCGGAAAGCTCTGCGTCGTGGCGCGCCCGGGCTTCGGCAACGTCGGAGGCCAGTTCCTCCCGGCGTTCAAGGATTTCCGCGTCCCGGCCGTCCCACTGGCGCACCAGCCGGTTGCGATAAACCCGTCCAGCTATCCCTTCGGGCCAGGGGCGGGTGCCCAACAGGTCATAAAGACGAGTAAAAGCCGTGTCTTGCCCGTCGGACATCAAAATCTGCTCTTTAAAAGACTGCGACACTTCCACCGCCTCCGGGGTAGCCAGCATCGCCGTGCCTAGAGACGCGCCGTCGGCCCCAGCCGCCAGCACACCGGCCAACGCCCGCCTAGAGGTGATTCCCCCAGCCGCCAGCACGGGCAGATGGGGATAGCGCTCAACTAATTCCACCAGCAGGGGAAGCAGGTTTATCTCTCCGGTGTGGCCGCCGGCTTCGTTGCCCTGGGCCAGGAGCGCGTCCGCCCCGGCGTCCACCGCCTGCCGCGCCAGCTCCAGCGATTGCACCTGGCAGATAGTGACTGCCCCCGCGTCCTTGGCTCGGCGAACCCACGGGTGCGGGTCGGCGAAGGAAAAAATTATCACCGGCGCCCGTTCTTCTAGGGCAATCTCGATGTTGGCAGTGTTGTATTCAATAAGCTGAGTTATGAATCCCACGCCGAAAGTACGATCAGTCTGGCTTCGGATGTAGGCGATTTGTTCCCGCAGCCATTCCGGGCCAAAATCGTTGGTGCCGCCAAAGGTACCCAGGCCGCCGGCGAGCGATACCGCCGCCGCCAATTGCCCGCCGCTGTGGTTGCTCATGGGCGCGGACATCCCCGGGTAGTCGAGGCCGAGCAGTTCGGTAAAGCGTGTTTGGATCATGGCCTTTTCCTTAGTCCCACAACTCTGTTTGTTTCACAAGCGCGCACTTGACACGCGCATAATAGTCGCAATAGGATTCCCTTGTGGGTAGCCACTGCGTAGCGGGAGCTAGCCGCCGACATTGCTACCACTATCAAAGCGATACAGGGTAGCCACTGCGTAGCGGGAGCTAGCCCACTCCTTAATTAGACGGAGAGTAAAGCTCGGCAGGCAGCCCGATATTCCAGCGCTTCGAGATGAAGTCCCTCTGCCTTACGTACAAGTACAGACTCTCCTTTAGTAAGGAGAATCGGGAGGCGGTCACTGCATAGCGGGAACCGCCTTTTACTTTGGCAACGAAACTAGCCAGTAACCATCAATTTCTCCTCTAGGTCCACGCCGAAGTTTCTGCTCCACGATAAACCAATCATCCTTATCTGCTTTACTCAAGATACGACGACCGATAGGAGACACTACTAAGTCGGCGAGCTGGAGTCCTGCCATATTTTCTCTTTTTCATAGAAAGTTAATGAGCTAATCCGTTTACGCATAATTTCTACGCCCGAATATCCAGATCCTCGGCTCAGGATGCTTAACCAGATATGCTCCAAGTCTTGGTTCGACACCTTATTACGGCTTTCGGCGACGATTTTCCCTCCGTCTCTCATATCTTCGATTTCGTGGCAGAAAAGTTCGGCCAGAAGGTCGATGTCGGCCGCTCCATAATGGCGAAAATGGTTCTTTTACTAATAACGCAAGCTATCAGCTATCACTGTATAATCAAGTTGGCTTACGAGAGAATTTAGTTTTTCGTAGAAGCAATTGCGAAATCCAGGGTCCTTCAGAATTTCAAACTCATTTCTGTTCCGGACAATGTCCGCTGTGTGCATCACGATGCTGGTTCTTCCGAAGACCCGTCGCTTGAAGTCATCAAAGAACTCCGTCAACGGCCTGTCGGCGTAATCCTTATCCAGTATGACCCCGCCCGGCACGAATATGGGGTAGTTAGGGTCAATCGTCCGCCAGGTTGTGGTCGCCGGACTCGTCCAGGAACAGAGTTTTAATTGGGCGGCTAGACGTCCACCAGCAGCCCCGGATTCAGGACGCCGTTAGGGTCGAGGGCCCGCTTAGCGGCGCGGAGAGCCTCGGCGAAGGGCTCCGGGCGCTGCCGGTCATACCACGGACGGTGCAGGCGGCCCACCGCATGATGATGGGTGATAGTTCCCCCGGCCGCCATCATCGCATCGGAGGCCGCCTGCTTGATTTCGGCATACATCTCCAGCTCGGCACCGCGCCGCCCCATACCTTCCCAAGTATAGTAAGGCGCAGGGCCGTCGGGGTAGACGTGGGTGAAGCGGCAGGATACCGTTCCCCCGCCGCATACGCGATTCAGCGTTTCCTGTAACGCGCCGCGCACCATCTCGTCCATAGCGGGCCAGCGCTCCCAGGTAATGGCCGTCT
Organism: Dehalococcoidia bacterium; assembly: GCA_965199995.1. GTDB lineage: Bacteria > Chloroflexota > Dehalococcoidia > Lucifugimonadales > UBA3495 > VXOI01. Next base: position 2,723,516 of record OZ241328.1, read on the forward strand.
CCAGCGTCTCAGCAACCAGGCCGAGACCGGTGGTGATGTTGCGCTGGTAAGGAGCCCCGATAAAAGCGTTGCGCCAGGCGCCGACCGCGCCCTGACGCCCGGTCTCGCCGCCGGATGACGCTCCGCCGTCCCTGTCGCCGGGTCCGGAAATCCTGATGTCCTCTTCCGCGATGTCTCCCCCGGCATCGCGGGCGATGGCGACGGCCTGCCGTATATTTGCATCTTGGGGCAATTCGTTGGACTCGAAACCGAGAATCAGCAGAGCGCGGCTGCCGTCCATTCCCGCAGCGGTCTGCGCCTCTCCCGGGTCCAGCAGGCGGCAGTTGGCCGGCCACAGCTTGGCCTGCACCACGCGGCGGGCCGCTACAGAGCCGGACATAAAGCTGGGGAAGGCCACTCCCGCCGAGGCCCGGTATTGGGGCCGCGCCTGTATCCGCATCCACGCCTCGGTGATGATGCCCAGGATGCCTTCGCTGCCGATGGCCAAACGGTCGGGACTGGGGCCGGCCCCGCTGCCCGGCAGCCGCCGCGACTCCCACACCCCCGCGGGAGTGACCATCCGCACCGCCTCCACGAAGTCATCTATGTGGGTGTGATTGGTAGCGTAGTGTCCGCCGGAGCGGGTGGCGATCCAGCCGCCCAACGACGAAAACTCGAAGCTCTGGGGGTAGTGCCGCAGAGTAAAACCGTGGGGTCGAAGCTGCGCTTCCAGGCCCGGCCCATAGGCCCCGGCCTGGATCCGGGCCGCGCGGGACACCGCGTCCACCTCCAGCACCCGGTCCAGCGCCGACAGGTCGATGGTTACGATGCCGTCGTATCCTTCCGGCGGCTCGAAGCCGGCGACGGTAGAGCTGCCCCCGCCGTAAGGAATGGCCGCGTAACCGTTGGAGGAACACCAGTCCAGCGCCGCCGTCACCTCGTCCTCGGTGGTGGGGTGTACCACCATGTCAGGCGGATTAGGAAACTGAAGATTGTAGGCTCGAATGCGGTCGCGGAAGCTACGCCCATAGGTGTGCACCGCCCGGTCGTGGTCGTCGGTGGCGCAGATAGCGGCGAGGGACGGGGGAGGGCTGATTCGCGGGGGACGCAGCCGCAGAGACTCCGCCCGAGGCGGCATCACCGGCTCCACCGGCACCCCGTAGCGTTGCGACAGCCGCACCGCCGCCGCCCGCACCTGTTGCTCCGTGGGTTCGTCCTGCTCCAGCCTCCAGGCCCAGAAACTTCTGCGGCTCACGCGACGCTCCTCTTATTCCGCCTATCCGCCGGGGCGCAGACGGCGCAGTTCCTCTTCCAGTTGGCGTATCCGGCTACGCTCCGCTTCCAATTCCGCCTCGGCGACGAGTCGCGCTCCCTGCTCGGCTCGCAGAGCACTACGCTCCGCTTCCAATTCCACATCGGCGACGAGTCGCGCTTCCTGCTCGGCTCGCAGGGTGCTACGGTCTTGCCGCCAGTTCGCCAGGTAGTCGCCGGTTGCCGGGTCATATAAGCGGGGCCAGCCTTCATCCCATGCCAGGCTTAGTCCCAGTACTTCGCTGTATCCTTTGAGAATGCCGTCGGGTTCCGTAGTTAATTCTATAGAGCGATATTCCCCCTCCACGAGCTTGAGGCCATTCAGTTGGAAGGAGTAGTAGCGGCCCCCCGTGGGGTCGAATCGCCAGAATTCGGGAACGCCGATACTGGCATAAATCGGGGGCTTCCGAACCAGGTCCACCCGCCTCGTGCTCTCCGAAGCCACTTCCAACGCCCAGTCGGGCACTTTGCCCACCTCCCACGGCAGGTAAATCCGGCGCGGGCGAATGGCCTCGGCGTCCACCCCGAAGGCGATGTATACGTCGGGGGCTACCCGAACGTTCAGGTTGCTGGGGTCATAGCAAACGTTGGTATCGGTGTCCAGAAACACATCTGGCCTTTGGTCAAAGTCGGTAAACCGGGCAGTGAGCAGGCCGAGCACCTCATAAATTTCGCGGCGCTGTTCCATATGATCCGGCGGTACTTCCTTTTCACAGGCATCGAACTCGAGGCTGGCGTAATCAATAGGCCCTCCCAGGCGGTAGGGCAGCATCTTATATTTGCCTGCGGTTTTGCGGAGAGTCATTTCGGAACCCCCTTCTAGACCCCGCGCCGGCCGCCTCGGGTAGGCGCGGTCTCGCCTGTATCCTGCCCCTCGGTTTTAACGCGACCGCCCTTGCCCCCTTGTCAGGCTGCATCCTCGAGCAAAAGAGGCCGCTAGTCCACCACATCGAACCGTTCCGACTGTGGCGGCTGGGCCCACAGTTCCTCGGCCCCGGCCATGGCGTCGGCCCGCTCCGGGCTGGCGCGCCAAGCGTCGTAGATTTCATTGCTGTCCCAAGTCACCAGCGTAGAAATCTTGGTGGGGTCGGAAATCGAAATCAGAGTCTGGCGGCTGCCGAAGCCGGGGGCCTTGCTCTGCGCCAGCCCGTTGCCGTCCAGCAGCGCCTTCGCTTCCTCTATCTTATCGGCCTTGGCCCAGTGGTGGGTGAGTACGCCTATCATCTCCCTACTCCTTCGTCTGAATCAGGATTTTCAGGTTGACGTTACCTAATCCTGATAAGTCTTAACACCCGGGCAATCCTGATTCTGACCCTCTCTTAGTCCGGGTCGCGGCGAATGCCGATGCTGCGGGCGAAGATGAAGGACAACCCCGCCACAATTACGCTGAACACCGCGCCCATCTTGCCCGGGTCCAGGAAGGCCATGCCTTCCGGAGTGTTGTAGGCTTTGTTGGCCACGAACAGGGCCACCGTCAGCCCCAGACCCGCAATCATGCCTGCCACCGCCAGGTGCCGCATGCCCATGCCCTCGGGCAACGGGAAACCCATCTTGGACACGATGAAGGAAAAGAGGGTTACCCCTATTGTCTTGCCCACTATCAGCGATACCAGAATCATCAGGGTGACCTGGTTGATGTTGCCGAAGGCCACCCCGGCGTTGGCCCAGGCGAAGAAGAACAGCCCCATATCCACCGGCAGCTTTAGGTGATGCTCAAACTGGCTCAGAACGCCGTCCCCGTGGCCGCCTCCGTGTTCCTCCCCTTCGTGGCCGTTGGCGCGGAGGGCCGGCAGGAACGGCACGATTACCACCAGCGCCAGGGCCGGCTCAACCCCCGCCTTTACCAGCCCGACCCAGCTCATCCCGCCGGCTACCAAGATGTATACCGGCCACCAAGACACGCCCAGCCGCCGGAACAGGTAGGCCGTCGCCATTCCGCCAGCGGTCAGCAACAGCCACAGGGGTTGCACGTCGCTGGAGTAGAAGACGGCGATGATAACCAGGCCGATGGCGTCGTCGGCCACTGCCAGCAACAACAGGAAGTTCACCGCCGGATGCCGGTTGCCGAAGATGACCCGAGCCACCAGCCAGGCCAGCGCGATGTCGGTGGCGGTGGGAATAGCCCAGCCGTTGGCCACCGCCCCGAAGTCGTCGCTTCCGCCGTAGAACAAGATGGCCAGAAGGAAGAACAGCCCCACCGGGCCGAACACGCCGCCCAAGGTTCCCATAATCGGGTTGATAGCTTTGGGCAGAGGGTTCAGCGCCCCGCCGGGCAACACGGATTCGGTAATCTCCTTGGCCGCGATACCGAAGAAGAAGACCATGAACACTTCGTTTATCAGGAAGTGAACGGTTATGTGCTTACCGAAGATATAGAAGTCGTTGAGGTCGTGGTGGTCACCGTCGTCCAGGAACGGCCCTTTGCCGAAATTCCAGAAGTCGAACTCCACCACGTTGTAGTAGCTGGAGAAGTCAATGTTAGCCCACACCAGCCCGGCGATGACGCCGAGGATGAGGGGTATGGAGTATTCCTGAAGGAAGGAAATGGAATGGCGAATTTGCGCCACAAGGAACCCCTTTATGTCAGGTAATGAATCGCTCCGTCCGCCCCGGAACGCCGTCGATTATACCACTCAATTCCCCAGCGGCCCAACCCCGTATTGTCCGCCCGCGCCGAAGAAGGCCGCGCCGCCCACCACCGTTCCCAACCCGCGTCGGCGGCCTATGCCGGAATTCCGCCAGCTTTGCCTTGACCAGGGGGTGCATCCAATTTACATTCCCGCTGAGATGCCTGACGATAATTCAGAAAGAGGTTCGCTAACCGCCGGAACTGTCGCTCTCGGGATGGCGGCGGCCGCCATAATTTTCGCCGCCCCTGCCCTCGCGCATACGGGCTGGCCGAAGACATACAACCGCCGCCGGGCGGCCGCCTCTGCCCTCGCGCATACGGGCTGGCCCAGACCCCGCCGGGCGCGTTCGGCGGCGTATCCGGGACGGCGGGGCAGGGCAACACCATTGTGATTATTCCAGGGCGATTACTCCTGGGATAATTCTTGGGACTGCTCCCCGCCGACGCCAGCACCCCATCCTCCGCCACCTGCACCGCAGCCCACGCCCCGCCCGACGCCTATGCCTACGATGACGCCGATTCCGCAGCCCACGCCCCGCCCAACACCTACATCTACGCCAGAGCGCATACCAGAGGCGCCTACACCTACAATCACGCCAATACTTTCACCTACTCCAACTTTTACGCCTAATCCACCACCGGAACCTGAGCGACCGGGGCTTCCGGCTGGATCCAAATTTATTCCCCTGGCTAAATGCGGATTACAAACTCATCAGAATAAAGATTACATTAAGGGAAAACAGAATGGAATACATTATCATGCCATATCGGTTATTTACATCGGCACTGATCCAGTTAACATTACAAGTATGCCAAATAGCTTGAATTTTATTCAACAAGCTTTCGGAATTTCAGAAAATCTTCTTGCTGGTCCAAGATTCCATTTCAAGGTGTTGCAGTTAGAGCGTTAGGACAAAGAGCTGGTAGTTCTACAAGTGGTCAGTCTTATAGTAGATACCATCGTTCGATCAATAACGCTGGCGAATTGGGGGAGTGGAAAATGGAAATTATTCCGATCGAAAATTTTCAGCCTTCTATCTCTGATTCCGTATTAGGTAATAGCAACAATGAGTTTTGCGGCATACTGTTTGCGGCATACTGATAGATGGAGTTATCTTCAATGCTGAGTACATTGGCGGGAAAATAATCGCGGGGCAGCATACCAGACATTATCGTGTTATACATTCTCCGGATAATCCTGAAATACCGATGTACACTAAGGAGCTTGGCCTTTGGATTGATTTCAACAATCACAGATTAGCACAGATACAGAAAGAGATTAAGATTGTTGGAGAAGAGACAAGAGCGTTCACTTATACTTACTCCGCCTGGGGCGAACCCAACACCATCACCGCCCGGTGCTGGCCACCCCCTCGCCGCCGGCGGAGTACCCCGCCGGGCTGACCGTGGCCGGCTCCAACGGCCGGCTCACCGCTGCCTGGAATCCAGTGCCCGGCGTGGCGGGCTATGAGCGGCGCTACCGCCGCCCCGGCCCGGGCAAGCCTTCTCCAACCCCGCCGCTGTATCCGGCACAACTCACTCCATCCCCGGCCTGATCAACGGCCAGCACTACGTCCTCCGCGTTCGCGCGGTCAACTCCGCCGGGCCGGGGCCCGAAGCCGTCGCCGACGGAACCACAGCCCCCTCTGCGTGGCCATCCGGGTCAGCAACGCCCAGCCTTCCGCTCGCGAGACCGTTGCCGGCACCGCCCGGGTTTCCGGCAACAGCGGCCCCGTCCGCTTTCAGTGGCAGACTAAACTCCCCAGAAGCCCTTGGAAAACCCGCCCCTGGACCGGGCCTTCCCGGTCTCTGACCATCGCCAACTCCGGCGCTGTCCGCTCCGTGCGCGTCACCGCCACCGCCGCCGGCAAAAGCGCCGCCTCCGCCCCACTCACCGTGGCCTGGCGGTAGCCGGAGGCTTCGCGGGGGTGCCGGTTGACAAGGCCGGGGGGCTTTGCTACCATCCCCGTCAGCTTGGCGCAGTGGGCGCCGGGCGTTTTGCATTGCCTGCCGCGGGTGGGAATGCCGCTTTACTCTGGGGCGGAGGAACCAAGTTAGTGGCTTTTGTAAGTGGTCTCAAGTGCCGCGAGTGCGGGCGCGAACAGCCCGCTGTCCCCCTGAACGTCTGCGATTTCTGCTTCGGCCCCCTGGAAGTGGTCTATGACTACGCCACCATCTCCGAAGTGGTCAGCCGCGACCGTATCGAAGCCGGGCCGTTGAGCATCTGGCGCTACGCCGACCTGTTGCCCGCCGACGGCGGCGCCCCGGTGGACATCATGGCCGGCTATACCCCCTTGCTTAAGGCCGATAACCTGGGCAAGCGGCTGGGTCTGAACAACCTCTATATCAAGAACGACAGCGTTAACCCCTCGTTCTCTTTCAAGGACCGCGTGGTGTCCGTCGCCGCCACCAAGGCCCGGGAGTTCGGCTTCGAGACGATTTCCTGCGCCTCCACCGGCAACCTGGCGTGCAGCGTCGCCGCCCATGCCGCCCGCGCCGGAATGCGCGCAGTGGTGTTCATCCCCTCCGATCTGGAGCGCGGCAAGATTATCGGAGCAGCCATCTACGGCCCGACGCTGGTGGCCGTGGACGGCACCTACGACCAAGTCAACCGCTTGTGTAGCGAACTGGCCGACAACGAAGACTATCCGTGGGCCTTCGTCAACATCAATATGCGCCCCTATTACGCCGAGGGCAGCAAGACTCTGGGGTATGAAGTGGCCGAGCAACTGGGCTGGCGCCTGCCCGACCACGTGGTGGTGCCGTCGGCCTCCGGCGCCATGTTCACCAAGATCTGGAAGGGCTTCAACGAGCTGGCCTGCCTCGGACTGCTGGAAGACGTCGAGGCCGGATCCTTTGGCCCCGACCAGAACACGGCGCATCATCCGTCAGTGACCACGCAGATGCACATGGCCCAGGCCGAGGGCTGCTCGCCCATCGTCAGCGCGTGGGACAACGACGCCGCTCGCATCACCCCCGTGCGGCCTGACAGCTTGGCCAAGTCTCTGGCTATCGGCAACCCGGCCGACGGCATCTATTCGTTGCGGGTCATCAATAACTCCGGCGGCTCGGCCTACGCGGTGCCGGAGGACAAAATAGTCGCGGGCATCCGGCTCTTGGCGGAAACCGAGGGCATCTTCACCGAGACCGCCGGCGGCGTTACCGTATCAGCCCTGGCCCGCCTGGCGGAACAGGGAGCCATCGGCCCCGACGAGCTGACCGTGGTTTACATCACCGGCAACGGCTTGAAAACCCAGGAAGCCGTGGAGGACAAGGTGGTCAATCCCTTGAACATCAAGCCGACAATCTCCTCCTTCGAGGCCGCGCTACAGAGTTCACCCCCGGCAAAGGAATAAATTATGACCACCAGCGCAAACCCCGCTCCCCCACCGGCCGGCCCCGAGGCTTCCCCTTCTGAACTGTTTGAGATATGGCGGGCCATCGGACGGCTGGAAGGCACTGCCGCCGCGCTCCTCGAAGGACAGCGGGAACTGAAAGAAGGCTAGCAACAACTGCGCGCAGATATGGACGCCGGGTTTCGGGAAGAGAGAACCTGCACGGACGCCGGGTTTCGGGAAGTGAACCGCAGGATAGATCGGCTGTTTTACACCATCCTAGTCATCGGCGGCGCGATAATTGTGGCTGTGTTGGCCAGCAACTTTATTGGCAACTAGACCATAATTCAACCAAGCGGCATAAATACGAAATTGGCGAAACCCGTTCTCCCTCGAGTTTCGCATTGCATATTCCTAACACACTGGCAGGAGTTTCCCTGATGAGCGTTATGGTACGTATTCCCACCCCACTGCGGCGGATGACCAATGGGCAGGACAAGGTTGAAGTAGAATCCGGCAATCTAGGCGCCATGGTTGACGAACTGGAAGGCTCCTACCCCGGCTTCAAGGATCGACTGCTGGACGAAAACGGCGAACTTCGCTATTTCGTCAACATATATCTGAACGGCGAGGATGTCCGCTTCCTCGACGGTCTAGACACCACCACCAGCTCCGGCGACGAGGTTAGCATCGTGCCGGCAGTGGCCGGCGGCCGCTAACCCCCACTTCCGTAAGTCCGGGCTCGCAGGAGCGTCCGGTCAGGACGCTCTTTGCACATTGTCTCCGGCCCGACCTCCACCCTACCCGCCATCCCCCTCCGCCCTACTCGTCATTCCCGCGCAAGTGGGAACCCTCGTCCTACCGACCATAATGCGCTTGCCGGGCCGGCCCCTATGGATTCCCACATGCGCGGGAATGACGGAGATTGCCAGCCCCCCGTCCAGTTATTCCCGTCCCTTACCACCCACGCCCCTACTCGTCATTCCCGCGCAAGCTTGTCCCCGTGAAAAAGGGGAGCGGAAACCCAGCCCTTAACGCTGCCCTCGCTAACCCCTACCCTCGCTCTTGCAGCCAGCGCAGCTTGTGCTCCTGCCGCGACGCCTCGTTAGTGGGGCGGTAGCGGGCCAAGAAATCGCGCCGGAAACCGTCGAATCCCCCTTCCAGTATCGCTTCGCGCATCTGCTCCATCAGCCGCAGCACGAAGCGCAGATTGTGGGCCGACGCCAGCCGCAGCCCCAATATCTCCCGGGCCCGGAACAGGTGATGCAAGTAGGCCGCCGAATAGTTGGCGCAGGCGTAGCAGTCGCATTCGTCGTCTATTGGCCCGCTATGCTCGGCGTATCGTTTCTTGGTGATGTCAATCCTCCCGTTGGGAGTGAACATCGCGCCGTTTCGAGCTACTCGGGTGGGCAGAGCGCAGTCGAACATATCTATGCCCCGCCAAACTCCCTCCACCAGGTCTTCCGGCGAACCAACTCCCATCAAGTAGCGAGGTTTATCGGCAGGCAAATGCGACGTCACCTGCTCGGTGAATCCGTAAAGCTGCTCCTTGTTCTCGCCCACCGCCAGCCCGCCCACGGCATACCCATCGAAGGGTATGGCGGTAATCGCTTGCGACGACTCATCCCGCAGATGGCTGAAAGTCCCGCCCTGAACGATGCCGAACATGGCCTGTCCCGGCCAGGCGCCCGAGCCGCGATGTATGCGCTGGCACTCCCCGGCCCAGCGGTGCGTCCGCTCCATAGCCCGCCGAACTTCCTTCTCGCTGGCCCCAAAGGCGATGCACTGGTCGAAGCACATTATGATGTCGGCCCCTAGTCCAACCTGATTCATAGTCGCTAGTTCCGGCGTGAAATGATGCTCGCTACCGTCCAGATGCGAGCGGAACCGGATACCCTCGTCGCTGGCCTTGCGCAGCGCCCCCATGCTGAAAGCCTGAAAGCCACCGCTGTCGGTCAAGATTGGGCCATTCCAGCGCATAAAGCCGTGCAGACCGCCCAAGCCGCTGACGGTCTGCACCCCAGGGCGCAGGTACAGGTGATAGGCGTTGCTCAACACCACCTGCCCGCCGGCCTCGGATACTTCCTCTGGCGTCAGTCCCTTGACTGTAGCCTGCGTCGCCACTGGCATGAACAGCGGCGTGGGCGCCGACCCGTGGGGCGTCCGAATATGCCCGCCCCGAGCCGGCCCGTCGGTATGCGCCAATTCAAAGGCAAACGCGTCGATAGTCATTTCAGCTATCCGTTATCCCAGATTTCCTATATCATCCCATAGCCAAGCTCAGTATATCCCAGCGCGAATATGAACGAATTTCTGACAAGCCTCAGTTCCGGACAACCCTTGCTTTGGGCGTTGTTCGTGCTGACCGCAGTGGCCGCCGCCGCGTTGTCTCTGACCCTCTTCTGGGGGGCGTTCTTCCGCGCGGCGGCGATGCTGCGGCGCGGGCCGGGGGCCGGGCCGCCGACGGAAGGGGAAGATGTACTTTCCTAACGCCGACGTTGTGGTTCATCCGGCCTTGCTGGTATTCCTCGGCCTTATCGTGGGGATGCTGGGCGGGTTCTTCGGCGTGGGCGGCGGATTCCTCATCACCGGCGGGCTGCTGGTCTTCGGGGTGCCGCCGGTTTACGCCGTGGGAACCGGCCTCACGCTGGTGATGGGCACATCCATCATCAACACCTTCAAGCATCGCAGCCTGGGCAATGTGGACTTCAAGCTGGGCGCGCTGATGGTGACCGGCACTATCCCGGCCATCTTTCTAGCCGAAGGGGTGAACTCCACGCTGGAGGCCGCCGGCATCGCCGGCCCGGTCATCCGCTATATCTATGTCGGCTTCCTGTCGGCCCTGGGCCTGTTCATCCTCTACGACTACTGGCGCACCCGGCGGCAGGGGACGAGGGGCGAGGAGGACATCTCCACCGCCGAACTCACCCAGCGAGTGCGTTCCCTCCGCATACCACCCCACCGGATAGGCATACCCGGCAGGGGCGGCTTCTCAACTTACGTTTCGCTTCCGGTTTCGGGAATTGAGCGCATATCGGTCTTCGTTCCGGTGGGCATTGGCTTCGGCATTGGTTTCATCGCCGGAATGCTAGGCGCGGGCGGCGGGTTCATCCTGATGCCGGTGTTGATATACGTCCTAGGCATACCCACCACCATCGCCATTGGCACCGACTTGTTCCAGATAATCATAACCGGCTCGGTGGGGAGCTTCGCCTATGCCCTGTCTGACCGGGTGGACCCGACGATGGCGGTGCTAATGCTGGCGGCGGCGTCCATCGGCTCCCAACTGGGGGCCAGTGCCACCCGCCGCATCGAGCCGTCGCGCATCCGCTTCCTCTACGGCCTGCTTATACTGACCGGCGCCGTTGCGGTCGCACTGGAGGAAATATCTCAAGCCGCCGGAGCCTCAGCCCTGTCCATCGCCGCGTCGGCGGTCCTGTTAGGCAGCGGCGGCGGAATGTGCCTCCTGCTGCTGGGACTGATGGCGCGAGGGCGGGGGAGGAGAAAGCTCCCGCCGCCACTAGCCTGAAGGGGAGCCGCCTACCCGCCCTCCGTCAGCGGCTGCAGGATGTCCAGCAGTGTTTCCATATCATCAAGATTCGCTCCGATTATTTCCGGACGCAGAAAGCGCTTGCGGGTGTAAAAATATCCGTGCATCGTATTCGCGGTATTTCCCAGAGTACGCACCTGCTCATTGCCTGTCAGGTCCTGAGCCTGATACATCACGGTAAAGAACTCATCGTGCCGGCGGTACTGCCAGCCCTGCGACTCCGCCACCGCCTTCGCCATCCACGCCGCCGCGCCCCAGCCCTTTTCCGACGCCTGATGCAAATCCCCCTCGGCTAAGTATTGCCGCGCCTTCCCCAAGAACTCCAGGGACTGCTGCCGGTAATCCCCCACCGCGTTCCTATCCTGTTCGTAAGGCTCCATTGGAGCGGCATCGTCCATTCGCAAGCATCCTCCGAAGAAAATTAACAGCGCAGGCCCGCGGCCAACAATTCCAGCGCGCCTACCCGCCCTCCGTCAGCGGCTGCAGGATGTCCAGCAGCAACGCCACCCGGTCGAGGCGCGGGCCAATATCATCAGGGTGAAGAAACACCTTGCGGGTGTAATAGAATTCGTGCAGCTTGCTGGCAGTATCCTCCAAGTCAATCAGCCTGCCGTCGCCGGATAGCTGCCTGGTCTGGCGCATCACTTTGTGAAATTCGTGGTGCCGGCGGTACTGCCAGCCCTGCGACTCCGCCACCGCCTTCGCCATCCACGCCGCCGCGCCCCAGCCCTTTTCCGACGCCTGATGCAAATCCCCCTCGGCTAAGTATTGCCGCGCCTTCCCCAAGAACTCCAGGGACTGCTGCCGGTAATCCCCCACCGCGTTCCTATCCTGTTCGTAAGGCTCCATCGGAGCGGCATCGTCCATTCGCAAGCATCCTCCGAAGAAAATTAACAGCGCAGGCCCGCGGCCAACAATTCCAGCGCGCCTACCCGCCCTCCGTCAGCGGCTGCAGGATGTCCAGCAGCAACTCCATGTCATCGAGACCTTCACCAATGGTATCGCCATACAGAAATATCTTGCGCTCGTAGAAATTCCCGTGGAGCGTTCCTGCCGTATCCGACAAGGTACGCAACCTACCGTCGCCGGATAGCTGCCTGGCTTGACGCATAACCTTGAAGAATTCGTTATGTCTGCGGTACTGCCAGCCCTGCGACTCCGCCACCGCCTTCGCCATCCACGCCGCCGCGCCCCAGCCCTTTTCCGACGCCTGATGCAAATCCCCCTCGGCTAAGTATTGCCGCGCCTTCCCCAAGAACTCCAGGGACTGCTGCCGGTAATCCCCCACCGCGTTCCTATCCTGTTCGTAAGGCTCCATTGGAGCGGCGTCATCCATTCGCAAGCATCCCCCAGGGAGATTGTATAGCAGCCGGCGCCCGGCGCTACCCCGTCAAATCCCGAACCGTGCGCTCCACCAGCTCCCACGGCACATCCTGACGCACTACAGAGCGGCCCACGCCTTCCAGCATCACCCAACGGTTGGTGCCGGACTGCACCTTCTTGTCCAGCGACATTGCCGTCAGCACGTCCTCGGCCGGTACGCCGGGCGCGCTGATGGGCAGGCTGAAGCGCTCCAGCAGACGCTGCTGCCGGTCAACGGCGGCGGGCGACAGCAAGCCCATCTCCGCGGCCATTCGGGCTGCGCCCATCATCCCCACCGACACCCCCTCGCCGTGGAGGAAGCGCCCATACTCGGTGGAAGCTTCCAGCGCATGGCCAATGGTGTGGCCGTAATTGAGCAGGATGCGAATGCCCAAGGTCTCGCGCTCGTCCTGGCTGACCACTTCGGCCTTGATGGCCATGCTGCGCCGAATGACTTCGGCGGAAATTTCGGGGTCTATGTCCATAAGGGCTTCTGCGTGTTCCTCGAACACATCCACCAGCTCAGCGTCGAGGATGAACCCGTGCTTAATGGCCTCGGCCCAGCCCTCGGCCAACTCCCGCTTGCCCAACGTAGCCAGCGTAGCGGCGTCGGCAAATACTCCCCGCGGCTGATAGAAGGCCCCCACCAGATTCTTGGCCTGGGGCAGGTTGATGGCCACCTTGCCGCCGATGGAGGCGTCCACCATAGCGGCCATGCTGGTAGGCACTTGCACGAAGGCCATACCGCGCAGGTAGGTGGCGGCGACGAACCCGCCCAGGTCGCCGGGTACCCCGCCGCCGACGCTGACGATGGCGTGGCCTCGCTCCGCCTTGCGCTCGGCCAGCCATCCGTAGATGGCCTGGGCCAGATCGAAGCTCTTGCTGGATTCGCCGGACGGGATGATGAAGCAGTGCGCCGGAATGCCCGCCGCCTGCAATGAACGCTGCACCCGCCGGCCGTAGGGGTTCATCACGTTGTCGTCGGTAATGATGTAGGCCGCGCCCCGGACGCCCACGTCCGCAATCTGCTGTCCTAGTTCATCAAGAATGTCCCAGCCTGCAACGACCGGATAGGAGCCGCCGGAGTGATGCACCATAGCGGCAAGGTTGGGATCGGTCATAGTTAACCTCCATACATTATGCAGATTACAGCCAATAAAACCTGTTGGCTGTTATGAAATAAATTCGCTCCAATAGCGCAACGCGATGCTCAATCGCTCTTTAATCCAATCAGCAAATCTAGGTGCGACCGTCTCAGCAGCATCTTCCCAAGTGAAAGTAAATTGGTCAACGGTGCAATTCCTGAAATCGAGACCCGCGGATTCTGTCAATCCATCGGAATCTGAGTAAAGCGGTGATGAAGCCACGCTGCTATTAGGAGGGGGTGGTAGACTGCTCCGGATTTCTGAAGTTCGTAGTACCAATTGATTAGACTATCAAGTTCGCTTTCAATTTGTATTGGCGAACAATACTGATGAATAAGGCCGTCTGCCCGTCGGGTTGGATTGTTTGGCAATTTCTTGAAGCTGCCTCGGTCTAGGGCAGCTTCAAATACCCTGCCGAACTGGTCAACGGCTGTGTAAGTTGGCTGGTTGCGAGTCAGGATTTGGTCCAGCTCTCGGATATAGTGTTTGGAAAGCTTGGTCTCTCTCCTTATAGACTCAGTAACGAATTCGGCAGCATCTTGGTGGTCATTCAAGATTCTGACCAGTTCTTGAGGATTGCCATTCGTGGACCCACGATCTATCAAGTCAACGATAAGCCCATTTTCTACTAAAGTTTGAGTCATGCACCGGTCTATGCTGTATATGCCTTCGATAATCCCCGTCTCAATGGCCCAACGACGTTCTTGACGCTCCAAGAACGCCTTATAAGCATCCGGGTTTGAGGCCTCCCGCTGCTCTCGGAAACTAGCCCACTGATGATGTAGCGAGTCGATTTCTTGGAAATCAACTCGCGCAGGCTCGGAATCCAGTCCCTCGATAGGTTTCCATCGGTACGAAGTCATCTAATTTATCCCCTAGTCAAATACTACGTTATAGAATGGCAAACCCTCGTAATATGCGCCGCCACCCTTTCCGGGGTCAGCACGTCCGTATCCACAGTATAATGCGCCTGCGCATAGGCCGAGGCGCGCTGGGCCAGCAACTCCCCGATGCGCGCCTCCGGGTCATCCACGGCCAGCAGCGGGCGTATGGGCCCTCCGGCGGCCTCTTCCCGCACCCGGCGCAGGATGACGGTGGGGCTGGCAGAAAGGTAGAAGACTGTGCCGCCAGACAACATCGCGTTGCGGTTCTGAGGGTCTACGAAGGAGCCGCCGCCTGACGCTATGACCTGCCGTTCCCCGGCGCACAGGTCGGTGATTACCTGCCGCTCCAGCTCCCGAAAGGCTGGCTCGCCGTCTTCGCTGAAGATCAGATGGATGGGCTTGCCGGCGCGGGCCACGATAACGTCATCAGCGTCTATCAGCGTCCAGCCGGTACGCCCGGCCAGCGCCCGGCCGACACTGGTCTTGCCCGAGGCCATGAAACCCACGAGGATGATGTTGCGGGGCTGTGTCATATTTCAAGTCCCCTACAGGAGAGGGGCAGAGCCTGCCCTGGCGAAAACGGAGCGAGGGTAACCCGGCGCCGCGCCGCTCAGTCGGGCAAGGCGGAGCAAGGGCATCCGCGAGCCATGGCTGGTATCCGTATCGAAGTACCTCGTCTGCTGGCCGGTGGAGTTGGCGGCGGGCGCGCCGGCGATGAACCGCAGCCCCCGCCGCTGACCATCGGGATTACAGGCGGGGATGCCGCCAGGCGCGTATCCCCTGAGCCATCTCGTGAACGCCCTCGGAGATTCCGCAATGAGAAGTTCTCAGACAAGCGGCCCCGCCCCTCACTCCGCGAGAGAGGAACCTAGGGCCGCAATCGCTCTCTCCATGTAGAGGAAGGATAGCTTTGAAGCTACCCAGTCGTCTAGCAGCTTGACGGCCGCGGCGGCGCCGGGGCATAGCCCGAGGTAGTGCAGAACTCGACGCGGTTACCGTCCGGGTCGTGGATGAACAAGAAGGCTTGGCCGTCGTAGCGCACGCCCTCTCGCTCTATCTCAAAACCGTTCTCCTCCAGCGTGGAACGGGTCCCCTCGAAGTCCTCTACCTCGAAAGCGTGGTGGATGCGATCGGGCTTGGCCGGCGCTTCCTGGGTCTCGATTAGATGCACCATGATGCCGCTTTCCAGTTGCAGCCAAGTGATTTCGGGGTTGTCCACCTGACTCTCTATCTGCTTGATGCCCAGCAGGTTGTTATAGAACTTCATGGCCCGGGCGGTGTCTTTGACCATCGTCGTCACGTGGTTAATCTTGTTGGTGGTAATCAGTCCGGGCATACGCCCCCTCCTAAGAAGTCTCAAATTGCGCCTCCCGATTATGCCACAGCCGCCGGCGGCGGACAAAAACCCGCCCGGCCAATCCTATGCCTGCGTGTTTCACGGACGGGTAGGCCATGATATACAATGCCCTTGACAGGCATGAAATCCAAACTCTGTTGCGGTTTAGCGTAACTAGGGGTGTATCAGTGAATAGAAAAGGGAAGGGAGACTTTTCCTTGGTTCGCCCTTGATTCGCCGCCGGTAGCCAGCGGGGTACTTGGCGTTCCCATTTCCATCTATTTGCTGACGGAAGCTGCTGGCAGTCCGCTGACGCAGACTATGGGTTACTTTTTGCCCCTTACTGTGCCTTAGCGGGCTTTCTAATCTTCCAGGCAATTACTTGGCTTGGGCCAAAGCTCTTCACGGAAAAAACCGAAGACCATGCCTAGCGGCCATCAGAGATGGGACTCCGCCGGCATCGGAATCACTACCTTCGTCACCATTCTGTCCGCGGCGGCCTCTGCCGGAATCTTTGCCATATCCGGCAGGCAGGAAAACTACCCCCCAATGGGCTCTCGTATTTTCAGGGGCTCTGGTTATAAGCAGCCTGCTGGCGTATTCGTTTGTGGTGGTCTTCAGCTTGGCAGGAATTTTCCGCGAATCTCAATCAGAGAAGGGGGAGCAAATCGTTCTGACTGAGGGCGCCGTCGTCTTTCAAACATATACTGCGGTGTTAGCCGTATTCCTGATACCCTACTCCCAACTGTTCTAGTGGAATCCGGCTCAATCCGCCTCCCTCACATCTGGCTCCCCAGCACTACCAGTGCCACGCCCGCAACGGTAACGATGATGCCCAACGCCAGCCAGCGGTTGACGTTCTCCTGCCGGGACAGAAACAGCGCGGCCAACAGCAGCGTGAACAACGGGTTGGCCGACACGATGGGAGCGACTACCACCACCTCGGCCTGTTGCAGCGCAAAGTAGGTGCAGTTCACTCCCGTGGCCGCCGCCAGCCCCGACAGCGCGGCATACACCATGAACTCCGGCGAACGGCGCACCTCCCGCGTGGACGCCAGCGCCTGCTTACCCGCCACCGGCGCTACCAGCAATATCCCGAAGAAGAGGCTGATAGTGGCTACCACCAGCGGCGAGGTGTAGTCAATCGTCAGTTGCCGCACCACCACGTTGGTTGTTCCGTAACAGCAGGCGGCCCCGAAGGCCAGCAAATAGCCAGTGAAGGCCAACCGCCGGCCGGCGCTCGGATCCCCGGCGCTGTCCATAATGTTCTTGCCCAGCGCCGTGGCCAGCCCCGCCACCACTACCACCGTGCCCGCCAGCACGACCCAGTGGGGCCGCTCCCCGGTTACAGTGATGGCCAATATGGAAGCGAACACCGCCGACGTTCCCACGATGGCCCCCGACCGGGCCGCCCCGATGCGCCCCACGGCCAGGTACGACAGGTTACGCCCGCCCAGAAAGTTGAACGTCCCCAGCATCAGGCACCAGGCCACCACTATCAGCGGCAGCGTGATGAAGTCGCGGGAGGCGAAAATGACCGCCAATATCCCCGACGCGGCGAAGCTGAAGCACAGCGAGTAGAAGGTTACCGACATCGGCCCGGCCTTCGCCATCGCCAGCCGGGCGAAGATGGTCGCGCTGCCGAAGCCAATGATAGCGAGAAAAGAAAGCCCTATGGCCGTCATAGGCGTCCGCCCAGGGCGACGGCTATCACCCCCGCCACCGTCACCATCGTCCCGAGGGTCAGCCGCAGGGTTATCTGCTCCAGCCGGGCAATGAAGATGTGCGCCAGCAACAGAGTCCACAACGGAAAGGTCGCCAGTATCGGCGCAACCACCACCACGTCGGCCCTCTGCACCGCGAATATCTGAGCCACGATGGACACCGTCGTGCTAAGGCCGGAGAGACAGACGAAGCCCATGGGCTTCCAGTCAAATGCCCGGACAGCCGGATTTCGGAGAGTGATAATCCCCACAGCCGGAATAACTATGACCATGGCGGCCAGCATACCCAGGACCGAAATCGCCAGCGGCGAGGCATAGGCGCTAACGGCCTGTTTCGCCAGCACTGTGCTCGCGCCCGTGGCGGCTCCCGCCGTCAGACCGGCAATACATCCCAGGAGATAGCGGCGGTCCGTTCGCCAGCCTTGGGTCAGCGAGTCGCCGCTGGCCAGCAGCAACCCCAGCATCACGGCCGCCGTTCCCGCTCCTACCAGCGACCCCAGGGACTCTCCGGTGAAGGCTACGGCGAAGAACGCGGCAAAGGGAACCTGCGTGGATATGAACAGCGATACCCGCGCCGCCCCGATTATGCTCATGCTGGTATAGGCCGAGGAACGGCCAACGGCGAACTGCACCAGCCCGAAGGATACTATCCAAAGCAACGCCGTTTGCGGAACGGCAAACAGGGCGGAGGGATCTAGAATCAACGCTATGGCGCCTACGCCCACGAAACCGACTCCGAGGGCAACCCCGATGACCGCAATGGGATGAACTCCCGTCATCCCGGCCCGGCCCGACACAGCTCCGCTGCCGAGAGCGATGGCAGACAACAGCGAGAGACCTACGGCTGCCATCTCTTTCTCGTTGCCCTATTTCTCGTTGCCGAAACCGGCAATTCCGTCTTCCGGCGCAATCCCCTTCTCCCTATACGCGCTATATGCGACAATATCGGGTGGCGAAAGGAACCTGCGCCGATATGAACGGGGCGGTACGGGAAACCCCAATGACGCTCCCGGCGAAGTAACCCAGCGAGCGCCCAGCCGGGAAATGCGCTACTCCCATCGCCAGGATCCAAGGTCAGACCGCCCGCGGGATTTCGCCGAAGGCAGAGTAGGCGAAGGACAAGGCCGCAATCAACACGGCCGCAAAGCCGATAACTAAAGAAACGCCGATGGTAGGGTAGGGATGAACGCCGGGCATGGCGCCCTGGGCGGAAACCGCGCCGCCGCCCAGACCGATGGACGCCAACAGGGATAGAGCAAGGGCCGCCATTGAAGGGTTTAATTCCGTACGATAGCCTCAGGATTACCGCCTGCCCCCGGCCTGTCGAAGGACGCTTTGTCATTGGATACGCTGTCAATAATCGACTGGAAAATCAGCGCCCCGTCCGCGCTCCCCAGCAGAACCTCGCAACTACGCTCCGGGTGCGGCATCATACCCAGCACATTGCCCGCCTCGTTTATGATGCCGGCAATGTTGTTGGACGAGCCGTTGGGGTTGGCCGCATCGGTAACCTCCCCGGCGGGGGCGCAGTAGCGGAACAGCACCCGCCCCTCGCGCTCCAGCATCGCCAGCGTTTCGGCGTCGGCGAAATAGTTACCCTCGCCATGGGATATAGGCACCTGTAGCCGTTGACCGGCAGCGCAGGCGGCGGTGAAACGGGTATCGGCCCGCTCCACGCGCAGGGTGGTCCACTGGCAGCGGTACTCTAATTGGCGGTTAGCCCGCAATGCCCCGGGCAACAGCCCGGCCTCGCACAGAATCTGGAAGCCGTTGCATATCCCGATAACGGCGCCGCCGGCCTCCGCGAAGCCGTAGAGCGCCTCCATCACCGGCGAGAAGCGGGCCATCGCCCCCGGCCGCAGGTAGTCGCCATAGGAGAAGCCCCCTGGCAGAATCACGCAGTCAAACCCGTCCAGCGAAACGTCCTTGTGCCAGACGTATTCCGCCTGCTGTCCCAACACGCCGCTCACCGCATAGTGGCAGTCTCCGTCGCTCCAAGTTCCGGGGAACCGAAGAATAGCGAAACGCATAATGCTTGCAACTCGTGTTCTTAGGGTTTATTTTGCCCCTTCTCTTAAGGCCAAGGGGGATGGAGAGGGCAAAATTTTTTCCGTCAACGCCCCCGCCTTTTACCGGGGAAAGCCTTTGGCCTACCCTGAATTACCCTAAAGAGTCGAGAATTTCCCCGGCTAGGCGGTTCACTTCCGCGCCGTCGGCCTTGCCGCGCACCTGCGGCATCAAGCGGCCCATCACCTTGCCCCGGTCTTGGGGGCCGGTGGCGCTCACTGCGTCCACTGTTTCACGGATGAGGGCGATGATTTCCTCTCCGCTGAGCTGGGGCGGCAGGTACTCTTCCAGCACCGCCAACTCGGCGGCTTCCTTATCCGCCAGCTCGGTGCGCCCGCCATCCCGGAAGGCCCGGACGCTCTCGCGGCGGTCGTTGGCCTGCTTCGATACCACCTCGACCATGGCCTGGTCATCCAGCGTTTTCCGCCGTTCTTTCTCCACAGCCTGCACCGCGAACTTGAGAAACCTCAAGGCGTCCACCCGCGACTGGTCCCGCTGACGCATGGAATCCCGGATGTCTTCTTCCAGCCTGTCCCTCAGCGTCATAATCAGCTCCCGCTCCCAACAAAATGAATGCGCTTCCATCCCCTGTCTATTCTAACCTTTGCAAACCCCTTCGCGCGAATGCTGGCAAGAAAAGCGCGGGTTATGTTTTTCCTCTCCTTGTAATACAATGCCCGTAATACAATGTCTATATTCAGTCTATATTCAGCAGAACTGCGAAAACGGATATATGACGGGGATGGAGGCCCGATAGCATGGTCATCGCAAACGTTAACTCGTTGGTTGACATCGACCGGGGACTGATAAGCCCCCGCATATTCAGCGAACACGCCATCTACCAGGAAGAGCTGGAGCAGATTTTCGCTCGCTGCTGGCTCTTCCTATGCCACGAAACCCAAATCCCCAACCCCGGCGATTTCTTCACCACATATATGGGCGAAGACCCTGTTCTCGTAACCCGCGACCGCCAGGGTCGAGTCAACGCCTTCCTCAACATCTGCCGGCATCGCGGCAACCGGCTCTGCCGCGCCGAAGACGGCAACGCTTCCGCCTTCATCTGCGCTTACCACGGCTGGGCCTTCGGCGCCGACGGCAATCTGCAAGCCGTTCCCAACCTGCAAGACGCCTACTACAACGAGCTGGACCAGTCCAAATGGGGCCTCATCCCCGTGGCTCAGCTCGATAGCTACAAGGGCCTTATCTTCGCCACTTTCGACCCCGCCGCGCCCCCGTTGCTGGACTACCTCGGCCCCATGACCTGGTATCTGGACACCCTCTTCGACCGGCGCGAGGGCGGCAGCGAGATTGTCGGCGGCGTGCACAAATGGGTCGTGCCTTGCAATTGGAAAATGCCCGCCGAGAACTTCGCCGGCGACGCCTACCACGTCCAGTGGTCTCACCTGTCTCCCATCCGCGCCGGGTTCAGCGTCGGCGTCACCGCCCAGCCTAAGATGAAAGGCGGCCCAGTGGCTATGGGCAACGGGCACAGTATGATTGCCGTGGGCGCAGACCAGTCCGGCGCTCCCTTGCAGATACTGAAAGATTATGAAGACGATACCCGCGAGGAACTGGAAGCGCGGCTCGGCCCCCGCGCCGCCATGCTGAACCCGATAGTAGGCACCGTCTTCCCCAACTTCTCCATCCTGCGCGGCAGCTCCCACTCCTTCCGCGTTTGGCACCCCAAGGGTCCCAACAGCGTCGAGATCTGGTCATGGGCCTTCGTTGACAAGGCCGCGCCGCCCGAGATCAGAGAGGCTGTCCGAAAGAGCGCCGTCTGGGGCTTCGGTCCCTCCGGCACCTTCGAGCAGGATGACATGGACAACTGGCAGGAATGCACTGTCACCAGCCGCGGCGTGGTCGCCCGCCGCCAGATGCTCAACTACCAGATGGGCCTCGGCCGCGAGGCATACAATCAGGACTACGAAGCCGTAATCGCCGACTTCCGGTACAGCGACAGCAACCAGCGCTTCTTCTATCAGCGTTGGAGCGATCTTATGGCCGCCGAAAGCTGGGCTGGGCTGTAGCGCGGCTTCGCCTCTAGCCGCAAAAGCGGGATGCGCTCAGACCTATCCCGCCCCGCAGCGGAAAAGCAGTTCCATGACAACTCGCTATATTGACCAAATAGCCGACTACCAAGCTCAAGCCGAGGAATTCCTGGCCAAGAGCCGGGAATCCTTGGCCCAACGAGACTTTCATCAAGCACCGGAAAAGGGCTGGGGCGCGGTGGCCCCCATGGATAAGGCAGTGGCGGTGGCTCAAGGCTGGGCATATGACAGCCATTCAGACTTTTCCAGCGTGCTGTATCAGGCCAGACTCTTGGCCGGCAATTCCGGCTTGCTGGGTATGCGCGCCATCGCCAGCGAACTGCACGCCAACTACTACCGGCGTAAAAGACACTTGAACGCGGAATCCATCCGCAAGGAAATAGAGAGTATCACCGAGATGCTGGCAATTCTCCAACCGCTGACCGGCATAAACCGTAACGGTGAGGCAATCCAGTGACTCTCTAACCGGACCGCCCCTAAGTGACCGGGCCGCGGGGCGATTTCGATGAAGAAGCGCTGTCACTAGGCGGACCGCCTCTAATCGACCGGGCCGCGGCCTTCCAGAAATCTGCCATCGCCGTCGGCGCAGGAACGGCAAGGGAGCAAAACGGGGTGAAAATGCAATACGCGCGATTCTTTGCGGCCTTTCTGGTCTACGCCATCATCGACATAATCTGGAACATCTTGCCCCCGGTGCTGGCGATGTACGAAAATTTCTACGAATCCACTGGACATGATGTCCTGCGGGACCAGTTCGGCCGGCCGGTGGACGAGTGGAGCGGATTGGTGCTGCTGGCCGCCCTGGTATTCTTCCTCCTAATCGGCCTGGCTAACAGCGTGCTGGCCATCGAACCGGCCCTGCGGGAGCAAAGCCTGCTGAAAGCGGCGCGAAACAGTTTCGTGTTCGGCTGCGCCGCCTATGCCACCTACGTAGTGCCTCAGTATATGGCTACGGCAACCTGGCCCGGCGTCCTAGTTCCTATAGACATCCTCATCGGTGGTATGCTGAGTCTAATCACGTCATCGGCCATCACTTACGGGACCCTGCGGCTGCGGCGCCGCGCAGTATGAGGCAGAGCCGCCTTGCTCCCGGGTATCATGGATTGACGGATACCCCGAAAATTCCATAATTACAGAAATCCCGGTTCAGACATAAGAATCCATTGAAGCTAGGAGTTTCTTATGGCTACGATGCAAATGGCGACCCTGGCAGACCCCGACAACGGCGTTATCAACCCTCGCATTTTCAGCGACGAGGAAATCTATCAGCAGGAACTGGAGCAGATTTTCGCCCGTTGCTGGCTCTTGCTCTGCCATGAGACCCAGATTCCCAATCCCGGCGACTTCCTCACCACCTATATGGGCGAAGACCCGGTTCTGGTAGTGCGCGACCGCTCGGGCAAGGTTGGCGCGTTTCTGAACATCTGCCGGCATCGCGGCAACCGCCTGTGCCGCGCCGACAATGGCAACGCCGCCGCCTTCATCTGCGCCTACCACGGCTGGGCTTTCAGCAACGATGGCTCGCTCCAAGCCGTTCCCAATCTTCAGGATGCCTACTACAATGAGCTGGACCAATCCCAGTGGGGCCTCATCCCCGTGGCCCAGCTCGACATCTACAAGGGCTTGGTCTTCGCCACCTTCGACCCTAACGCTCCGCCTCTGCTGGAATACCTCGGCCCCACCACCTGGTATCTCGACGTATTCTTCGACCGGCGCGAGGGCGGCGTCGAAGTCATCGGCGGCGTTCACAAATGGCAAATCCCCGCCAACTGGAAGATGCCCGCAGAAAATTTCTGCGGCGACGGCTACCACACCGGCTGGAGCCATCTGTCCGCCGTCACCAGCGGCTTCGGCGGCAGCTTCCGCTCTCGCCCTTCCCGCGAGGGCGCGGTCATCTCCCCGGCCAACGGCCACTGCATCGTTGGTCTTGGCCCCGACGACCCCTCCGACCCGGCCGTTCCCGAGATTCTGGCCTACGAAGAGGAAATCCGCGAGGAAGTGGCCCAACGCCTGGGGGAGCGCCTGCGCCTGATTCGCCCCCACGCCGGCACCATATTCCCCAACCTTTCCCTGCTCCGCAGCATTTCCCGCACCTTCCGCCTCTGGCAGCCCAAAGGGCCCGGCAAAACCGAAATTCAGGCGGCGGTATACGTGGACAAAGCCGCCCCACCCGCCGTTAAGGAGGCTTTCCGCATCACCGCCCTCCGCACTTTCGGGCCGTCGGGCGTGTTCGAGCAGGACGATATGGATAACTGGGAAGGATGCAGCGTTGCCGGCCGCGGCGTTGTTTCCCGCAGGCATGACCTGAACATCGGCATGGGCCTCGGCCACGCCCGCTATGATGAGGACTTGCTCGGTTGGGCCAGCGACTATCGCCTCAGCGAAAACAACCACCGCGCCTTCTACCGCCGCTGGATCCAGCTAATGGACTCCACCGGCTGGCCGCAATAGCCAAATCTTCCTGCCTAACCGTCATTCTGATTAACAATCGTCCTTCCCGCGAAAGCGGGAACCCAGGAACTGCTGAGAAGAAGATAAGGCGGCCTGCCGACAACGCTTCTGGATTCCCGCGAAAGAGGGAAGGACGGAAAACTTACGGGAATGCCGAAAATATAGAGGTAGCCTCAAATGCGAGACGACACCCTGCGCGAGGTCGAGCAATTCCTGTACCGCGAAGCCAGACTGCTGGATGCTCGCAGGTTCGACGACTGGCTCGACCTCTTGACCGAAGACCTGAAATACTGGATGCCCCTGCGCTCCAACCGCTACCCTGCCTACAGCAAGGCCATCTCCATCCTGGACGGGTCGCGCTACGAAGAGGGCGAAATCTCCGGCGAGGATGACCTGGCCATCATGGACGAAGACAAGGACTCGCTGACCCGCCGCGTCCGCCGTCTTGACACCGGCATGGCTTGGGCCGAAGACCCGCCGTCGCGTACCCGTCACTTCGTATCCAACATCGAGGTCGAGCCCGGCGGCCGGGAATCGGAGCTGAAGGTTTATTCCAACTTCATAATGTACCGCACCCGCGGCGAAACCGAGCAGGATTTCTATGTGGGCAGCCGCGAGGACATCCTTCGCCGGGAAGACGGCCAGCTCAAAGTCGCCTACCGCAAGATAATCCTAGACCAGACCGTCCTCCTCGCCAAAAACGTCAGCAACTTCTTCTAACCGGGCCGGGCAAGGTCAACAGGCGGTTGTAAAACTGCGTCTGCCTCTGTCATTCTGAGCGGAGCGAAGAATCCCACATCTGGCGTCAAACCCCTTCGCTTCGCTCCCTTCGCTTCGCTCAATGAGAAAAAGCGGCGCACCCAGGGCAGCGGCATAGCATATATATACTATAATCAATGCCATGACTCCTAGTCGAAGAAGAAGGGAAACAACTCGCGAAGAAGCGGTTAACGGCGCCTTGGAACGGGTGTTGCGGTTACATGGCTTGAATGCCAAGGCGGAACGCCGCAGCAAGGAAGGGGCGCCCGACGCGAGAATTGAGTTGCGCAGCGGCGATTTGGTGTTGCTGGAATGCAAGTGGAAAAGCTCCGCCGGTTCATTGGACGAGCAGATTGCCGGCCGTCTGCAACAGTTCCCCGAAGCATTGGGAATCTTTGGAGTGCTTTATCCGGAGAGGCTACACGGCGAAGATGACATCCAGGCGTCCCTATTAGCCGCCGGGGACTTGCGCTGGCGGCTGTACGGCTCCCGCGGGCAGCCGGTGACGGGAAGTCCGCTCCGCTCCGGCTCTGTGGCGGACCTGGCGGACCAGTTGCGCGTTCTCCCGCTGGAACTGGAGGGAGCCGACCGCGTTGACGCCGCTACTCAAGTTGTTGACTACGCTATTGAAAAGGCCGTTGAACCGATCAGACAGCATCGGCGCATTTCCCGTAGAATTGCGGACATAATCGCGGAAGCCGACAAAGAGAGCGACCGTATCGCCGCCCTCCGCATCGGCTGTCTTGTGCTGTTCAACGCCCTGGCTTTCCAAGACCGGCTGGCCGGGGCCGAGGAGGCACGGCGGCGGCACGAGGATGCCGGGGGCCGCGACGCCCCGGCCTTGCATAAGGCGATGGTGGAGCAGGCCATCCATGGCTACGATGTGCAGCTATCCGCCATCCAAAATGATGCCATCGTCCGGTTCTAGGCGTATCGGATAAGCGAGCATCAGTCCAACCCTAGGTCTTTCTTGATTTTGGCAACCGGCCCTCTCCCAGTTCCTTCCTTCCGCCGGGCACCGGCAGTTTGAGTATTGTGGTCGCCCAGATGGACATTACATGCTCCCTTCCGTCCTTATGGTTCTCAAAAGGGCATCCTTGCGCTGGAATCCACCTGCAAAGTTTGCTCAAGTTCATATCAATTGAATATGCCTTCCCGGCGTATGTTAGCATACGGAGCAAACTGCCGGGTCCAGGCGAAACGGCAAGGGAGGCAAGACATGAAGGTAGGGTTCATCGGACTGGGAACTATGGGGGCCAGCATGGCCTATAACTGCCTGCAGGGCGGCAACGAGATGGTGGTGCACGACATCCGGCGAGAGGCGGCCACCCAACATCTTGAAGCCGGCGCGGCCTGGGCTGACTCCCCTCGGGAAGTGGCCGAAGCCTCGGAAATCGTTTTCACCTCGCTCCCCGGCCCCGTCGAGGTAGAGGCCGTGGGGCTGGGGGAAGACGGCATCCTCGAGGGGTTGAGCGAAGGCAAGGTTTACTTCGACCTCAGCACCAGCACTCCGACTCTCATCCGGCGCATCCACGAGCAGGCCGCGGCCCGGGGAATCTCCGTGCTGGACGCGCCCGTCAGCGGCGGCCCCCGGGGCGCTGCTTCCCGCAACCTGGCCATCTGGGTGGGCGGCGATAAAGAAGTCTATGACCGCTGCAAGCCCGTGCTGGACAGCATCGGCGACAAGGCCTATTACGTTGGCCCCATCGGCTGCGGCGCCGTCGCCAAGCTGGTTCACAACTGCTCCGGCTATATCGTGCAGGCTGCCCTGGCCGAAGTGTTCACCATGGGCGTGAAAGCCGGCGTCGAGCCTCTCGCCCTCTGGCAAGCCGTACGCAAGGGCGCGCAAGGAAGGCGCGGAACCTTCGAAGGCCTAGCCGAACATCTACTGCCCGGAAAGTTCGACCCGCCCGACTTCGCCCTTCGCCTCGCCCGCAAGGATGTAGACCTCGCCGTAGGAGTGGGCCGCGAATACGACGTCCCCATGCGCCTAGCCCAACTAACCCTTCAGGAAATGACCGAGGCCATCAACCGCGGCTGGGGCCACCGCGACTCCCGCGTCGCCATGCTACTACAAGAGGAGCGGGCCGGCGTCGAAGTCCGCGTAGACGAAGCCCTCCTAAACGCCGTCCTGGAGGAGGAGCGTCAGGCCGGCGGCTAACCCCGCCGCATCGAGAGCCTGCCCGCGCAAGCTCCTTTCAGGCCGTAAGGGCGTCGCGCCCCCATCGTTCCCGCGACAGACCGCCCCCCTCGGGAAAACGGAGCGGGAAACCGGGGCGGGAATGACGGAAGGCACTGAATTAAAAGGCCATTGCCCTGAACGGCCCCGTACCGGGCCTACTGCCCCGCCACTGGGCGGGGCGTTCCCCTTACGTCATCTGGCGCTGAACCAGTTCCCGGAAAGGCCCTTCGACGGCATAGAGTTCATCAAAGCTCCCCTGCTGGACAACCCGCCCGGCATCCAGCACATAGATGCGCCCGGCTTTGCGGATGGTAGAGAGGCGGTGGGCAATCACGATGCGGGTGGCCGACAGGCTTTCGATGCCGCTCATAACCTGCGCTTGGCTCCTGGCGTCGAGCCAGCTAGTGGCCTCATCCAAGAAAACAATACTTGGGTTTCGCACCAGTGCCGCCGCGATTCTGATGCGCTGAACCTGCCCCCCTGAAAAGGTCGATGCGTTATCGCTGACCACCGTGAACATCTCCATGGGCATCTCGGCGATGTCTTGGTCCACGTCCGCCAGGCGCGCAGCCTTCCAGGCGTCTTCAATGTCCAGGTCGCCCCCCATACCGATAATGCTGTCGAGGATGCTCCCAGGCAACAAAGTTCCGTCCTGCATCACGACGCCAATCTGTCGCCGTACCGAGCGTCGGTCCAAGTTGGCCATATCCCTTCCGTCGTAGTAGATGCTGCCCGAGACCGGATCTTCGAGTCCCAACGCCAAGCGCATAAGGGTGCTCTTGCCCGCGCCCGACTCGCCGATGATGGCGATGAACTCCCCCGGTTCGGCGTGAATTGATACATCGCTGATAATCTGCGGGCCGTCCTCGGTATAGCGGAAGCTAACGCGGTCGAAGCGAATCCTCCTGTTCAGTTGGACAGAATCGCCCTCCTCCGTCCGGCTCTCGGGAATAGCATCCAGGATGGGCTTCACCTGCTCATAGCTGGGGAGAAGGGCGGCCACAACCTGGAAAGAGTGTCCCAGCCCGGTAATCGCTGCGTAGAAGGTCATCGAGACGGCGTAAATCGCCAGGAAATCGCCCACCGAGATTTCGCTGGAGTTGCGGAGAAGCATGGCGGCGAAAAGGGCGGCACCCACCAGGACGGGCAAAGCGGCGCTGAAAGAAATGAGGTGTTCGTTCAAACGGGACACCGCTATTCCGTGGACGTGCTGCTCGCGGTAGTTCCGGGCCCAGGCGGCGAAGGCTGAAGCCTCGGACCCGGTGGCGCGGAGCTTGCTCATACCGTTGATGAACTGGAACAGCTCCCCCGTAAGGCGCCGCGACACCTCATACCGGCGCCTCTGCGGGGCCAGTTGCAGAACCCCGATAACGGCGGTGAATGCCAACGCAAATAAGGCAATAGTGAGACTAACTAGGGCCAGAGCGGCATCATATACAAACAATATTGCCATAGTAGGCAAGAGAAAGACTAAAGACAGCAGGGCATTAGCCACCACCCCGGAAATCTGGTCCCGGATAACCTGGAAGACCACCATCCGCACGGCAATATCGCCGGCGGTGTAGTTCCTGAAGAAGTTGGAGGGAAGCCTTAGCAAGCGGTCCCAGGAGGCCGCCGCCAGTCGCGTCGCGCCCCGGCCCTCCAGCCGCATCATCGCCGTTCCCTGAAATATCTGGAGCAGAACCCCCACGGCGGCAAAGGCGGCCAGAGCGATGATAACCTGAACCAGCATACCGCCCGCAGCCACCGGCAAAACCCGGTCGGCCAGTATGCCCACGGCGATGGCCGGAACCTGAACCAACAGGCTCGCCAGAAGCCCGGCCAGGATGAAAAGGCCCAGATCCGTCTTTACCCCCACGGCGGCTAAACGGATGAGATGCTTTACCGATGCCGGGCTGTTTTCGGGCAGGGGCGCGTAGAACATCCAAGCTTCGGAGGCGATGTCTTGAGCGCGGGCGGCATCCACGCTGGCCGACTTCCCTGAAACCGGGTCTACTACCCGATAGCGGCCCCGCTTAGCGGGCAATAGCGCCACCGGCTGCCCGCCCTCCTTCAGGAAGCCCAGCATGGCGCCGCTGTCGCCGAGCCACCACCGGTCTTCCGGCACCAGCCGCACCTTGCGCGAGCGAATCCCCGAAGCGGTCAGCACGCTCCGAAGAGTGGGGCTGCCGTCAGAGGAAGCGGGCCGCGGCGGCGCCCGGAAAACGATGCCTTCATGCTCGCCTATCACGTTCAGGGCCAGCATCAGGGGCGGGGCGTCCGCCCTCTCCCGGGAGCGCCGGGAACCCAGAACGGTAAACAGTCTCTCGCGGGCGTGCTCCTCGTCCCGCCGGCGGTGGGTAGTCCGGGCAGTTACCTCATTCATCTCGTCGGCCAGCGACAAGAGACTGTTAAGCTGTTCCGCTCCGAGGGCCAACCCGTGAAACTCGTCCAGAGCCTGGAGCAGCTTGCCTTCGCGTTGCAGGTCTGCCGAAAAAACTCCCTGCACCCGAGTGGCCCGAGAAAAAGTGGCCCAGGTATCCGAAGTAACCGGAACCAGACCCGTGCCGTCCGGAACCGTTTCCTCCGTGCCCAGATAGGCAGAACTGCCATCTTCGGCGGAGACCCACAAAAGGACGCCGGGCCGCGTGGAGAGGATGCAGCCACTTTCGGCTTCCAGCGTTTCCCCGGCCATCTCCGGCTCAATCAGCATCGTAGGACGGAAATACAGCTCTATCTGCTCCGCTACGCTGGTGGCGAACTCCGACACCCACCAGTCTACCTGGCCGCTCAGTTCTTCGCCCGCATCGCGCTGCCAGAGTTCTTCCAGCTTCAGGCGATAGAGCCTGGTTCCCGGCACCCCTTTGGCGATGGCCGCCAGCGGCTGGTTCCGGTGCCCGATTCCGAAGACGAGGCGGCCCGGCCCGGCCCGTATCATGTGCTTGGATTTCGAGGCCGCGACCCCGTCCCGGTGCTCAAAGAGAAATACGTCGAGGGCGCCTTCCTCGATATACCAGGCCACGCCCGGGTCGTCCAGGCGGATGGGCAGGTTAGCGCCCCCGGCGAAGGGTTCGCCTATCTCTGGCGCAGTTTCGGCTAACCGCGAGGGCCAGGTCAGGCTTTTTTCTGGCGCCGTCATATCTCAGCTCAATTCAACAGCCTGATTTCAGTTGGCCTGAATAAGCTGGTAGTATAACCCCTGCTCATCGGCGATAAGCTCTTCGTGAGAGCCGCGCTGAACCGGACGCCCCCGCTCCATAACGATAATCTGGTCGCAGTCCCGTATGGTGCTGAGGCGGTGGGCGACGATAAGACAAGTGCAGCCCCGCCGGCGCAGAGCGTCATCAATCTGCACTTCCGTCAAAGCGTCGAGGGTGCTGGTGGCCTCATCCAGGAACATGATGGAGGGATTATTGACCAGGGAGCGGGCAATTTCCAGACGCTGACGCTCGCCGCCGCTGAAGTTGCGTCCCCCCTCCTCCACGCGAGAGTCGTAACCGGCGTTCCGGCTCATGATGGTATCGTGAATCAGGGCGTCCCGTGCGGCGTCCACCACTTGGCGCTCATGAACGGTCGGGTTCCACATAGTCAGGTTTTCGCGCACTGTGG
The DNA here is from genome assembly GCA_965199995.1 of Dehalococcoidia bacterium. Lineage (GTDB taxonomy): Bacteria > Chloroflexota > Dehalococcoidia > Lucifugimonadales > UBA3495 > VXOI01. The sequence goes on from OZ241328.1 coordinate 2,753,866, forward strand.
CGTTGAACAGGAAAATGTGCTGATCCACCGTCGCCACCGAGCCGGTAATGACTTCCCGGGGTATCTGGTCCACCGGCGCGCCGTCGAACAGAATCTCGCCTGACCAGGGGGTGTATTCCCCGTTAACCACCCGGAGCAAAGTGGACTTGCCCGAACCCGTCGGCCCAATCAGGGCCACCCGCTGGCCGGGTTCAATGGTGAGGTTGAAGTTTTCTATCAGCGGCGGCCTGTTGGACTGGTAGCCGAAGGTAACGTTGCGCAGTTCGATATGTCCGGCGAGGCTCAGCCGTCCGTTCAGGGTTGCGGCCCCGCCGGACGGGGAGCCGGCATTGGCTTTCAGAGCCGGGGCTTCTTCCGCCGAGAGGACGTCGCTGATTCGTTGCAGGTCGGCCTCCAGAATTTGCAGCGAATCTGCGAAATACACGAAGCGGCCAATGGGAACGAGGAAGCTCCCGGTCAGCACATAGAATCCCATCAATGCGCCGAGGGTCAGGTCTCCTTCCATAACCCGCCATCCCCCGAAGCCTAGCACGGTCATACCACCCAAGAGCAGGAACAGCTTGGGCAAGGCATTGATAACATGGCTCAGCTCGATGAATTTCTGCCGGGCCAGAAGCTCCCGCGCCTGATAACCGGCCCACCGCACAAAAAAATCGTCCTCAGTGGCGGTGGCCCGCAAGGAGTCCATGCTGCGCAGACCGGAGGTTCCGGTGCTGAAGAGGAGCGCCTGCTCCCGCAGCATTTGCCGGTTTTCGTCGGTCCGCATCCGGCTGAAGATGCGCACCAATACTATGCTGAGAAGCCCAATAGCCGCCACCATCGCCGCCAGCAGCGGGTCGAACACGAACATCAGCCCCAAAAACAGGATGCTCACAAAGAGTTCAATTATGATGGCCGCCAACTGGCTGGAGGCCCCATTAGCAACCTGGTAGATAAGCTGAACCCGCGAAGTCAAGTCTCCCGCGTAGCGATGGGCGAAATACTGGGAAGGAAGCCGAAAGATGCGCCAGAGCATTTTCTCGGCGTTAACTACGGATAGCCGGATAGTGAGCTTTCTTAAAGTATATTGCTGTAACCAGGAAAGCAGGTAAACCAACACCCCGGCCGCGATGGCGGCACCCACCACAAACTTCCCCCACTCCCGGTCTCCGCCGATGAGTATGCTGTCCACAAATATGCTCAGGAGGATGGGCAGCGCCAGCCCCGGCAGCGTAAGCAGAAGCCCCGCCGCCATGGCATACGCCAGCGAGCTTAAGTCGCTGCGCAGCCAGGGCCAGAGTTCCCGGAAAACCGAGGGGGGCCGGCCGCCGGTCTCAAAATCAGGGCCGGGCTCCGCCAGCAGCACAATTCCGGTGAAAGCCTGGTCGAAAACTTCCGCGCTTACCGAACGGCGGCCGTTGGCGGGGTCGTTGAGATAAAAACGGTCCCGGCCCAAACCTTCAAGAATCACGAAGTGATTGAATTCCCAGAAAATAATCGCCGGCAGGGGGGTGTTTTCCAAGTCTTCAATCTGCTTGCGCCAGCCGGTGATGTGCAGTCCATATCGCTGCCCGGCCCGCAAGATGTCGGCTGCGCTGCTGCCGTCGCGGTTCACCCCGCAGGCCAGACGAAGCTCTTCAATCGGAACCCAGCGCCCGAAATAGGCCAGCAGAACACCCAAGCAAACCGCGCCACACTCGGTTGTCTCGAGCTGCGAGATAAGAGGGGTTCGGACACGCCTTCCAGCGAACCGTTTTATGCCAACTCCCAACATAGTCCCAGACGGCTTCAGTTAACGCCCAGGGAGGTTATCAGACCCACCGGGCGCCCTTCTCCCAAGACAATTTGAAGGCTACACGGGGAGCCGCCGGTCAGGTGAGCCGGCGCGTCTGGCAAGGAAATGCGAACCAGATGGCTCTGCCCTGGCCCGTCGAGGCCCAAGACGGCCAGCCAGCCGGGCGCCGGGCCTGCCCGTTCCGCAATCTGAGTGACTGTTGCCTCCAGGGGCTGCGCCTCCCGTCCGGGCGATGACGCCACAACGCGGGCCTGCATACCGCCGGAGACTCGCCGGGCGTTCTCGGAATCCAGCAACGCCACGGCTTCCAATCCCGGCTGAGAGCCGGAGCGGATTACGGCAACCCCGTCTCCGGCGATAAGGCTTTGCCCGGGAACCAGCGTATGAGAGGCCAGCTCGCCCGAATAGGAGCTGACGATGAATTCGCCGGAAGCCTGAAGCGTTTCGATGCCGATTAGTTCGGCGCGAGCCGCAGCCAGCGCATCGGGGGACGTTCCCTCCATCTCTTCCAAGACGCTCAAGCGCGCGCGGGCAAGAGCCAAATCGCGGCTTAACTCCGGAACTCTAATCCGGGCTATAGCCTGACCCACCGCAACGGATTCGCCCGGCGAGGCTAGGACATCCATAACCTGGCCGCCGGATTCCGCAACCACCAAGTGCCGTTCGCCCGGCGACGCCAGCACGCACTGGACGGTGAAGCTCCGCTCGATGCTGCCAAAGATAACCCAAAGCACAGACCCCATCACCACAACTGCCAACCCGGCCAAAACCACCCACTCGTGCGGCGCGGTGACTCGCAACAGGCCATCCATAGGCTCCGCCTGTCCCTGACGGGAAAAGGCTGCTTCACGAAAGAGCGACCTGCGAGAAGACACTGTTTCCCGATTCACTCCATAAATACAGGTTTAAGGACATCACCGACAGTTACTGGTATTGCCGAATAACCTCGCGCATAACCCGGCATTCCTGACAATCTTGCCCCCGCCCTTCCCTTCCCGCGAAGCTTGTCCTAATTAAAGCCGGAATTGGCGAAATGACAAAAAGACTGAATGCCTTTCCCCAATAGTATACGGAAAGGCATTCAGATTTGCACGGGCTTTATTTTCATGAGGGGGCCGCTCATAGCAAGCGGCCTTTTTACTCCCCAAATTCTAGGAGGATTAACCCCTCATTATCCCCCTGGTCTCGGGCTTATTTGCATTGGCAGAGGATTCGTCATCAGAAGTCGAGCTGCCCCGCAATCCTCCGCCAGCGACATTCTCCAACTCAGCGATGCTAAGCTGCCCTTCTTTCGATTCTTCGGCAGCCTGGGGTTCTACATTATCATTCTCAGCCATGATCTATTCTCATTCCGTAAAATTCTGCTACATCGAGGCTACGGGGGCTAGATGCTGTCCCTTGCGCTCTCCGATTGCATCTCGTTCTCGAGGTCGGAGATGACACTACTCGAGAACGGAGAGGACCACCCACCAACGACTTCTTCCATCTCAGACGCCTCGAGCTGCCCGGTTTCCTCGCTTGCCTCCGCAGGGGTCTGCTGCTCTGTCTTCTTCTCCTCCATAATACCCCTCCATACTGCTCTATATCAATACCGTCGATACAGTTAATAGTATTCTGTAACACGATGCTACGGAATGTCAACTTCGGGACAATGGCATTTCGAGGCCGTTGAAAATACCCTTAGGCGGATGACCACCGCAAATTGGGCCGGCGGGCCGCCAACGCCTCATCCAGCCGCGCCACCGGCGTCGTATGCGGCGCATTACGGACCAGGTCAGGATCTTCGTCTATCTCCTCGTTGATTCGCTTCAGCACCGCCACAAAATCGTCTATGGTCTCCTGCGTTTCCGACTCTGTAGGCTCAATCATCAGGCACTCGGGCACTATCAGCGGGAAATACATCGTGGGGGCGTGAAAACCGTAGTCCAGCAGCCGCTTGGCTATCTCCAGCCCACTCGCGCCCCGCGCCTTCTGCCAGTCGGCGGAAAAGACGGCCTCGTGCATACAGGTGCGGTCATAGGGCAGATGATAAACGTCTCGCAGCGCATTCATCATATAGTTGGCGTTCAACACCGCATTGCCGCTGATGGAGCGGATGCCTGCCGCGCCCAACGTTCGTATGTACGTGTATGCGCGCACCAGCACTCCGAAGTTGCCGTGGAACCCGGCCAGCTTGCCGATGCTGTACTCCGGTGTCGCCAGCACATAGCCGTCGGCCTCGGAGCCTGTCACCACCGGAGCCGCCAGGTAGGGCGCGAGGCGCTCCGTGGCGCAAACCGGCCCAGCTCCCGGCCCGCCGCCGCCGTGGGGGGTGCTGAAAGTCTTGTGCAGATTCAGGTGGCACACGTCGAAGCCCAGGTCGCCCAGCTTCACCCGGCCCAGCAGCGCGTTCATATTCGCCCCGTCGCCGTAGACCAGTCCGCCAGCCTCGTGGACGATGCGGCAGACCTCCACGATGTTGACGTCGAACAGTCCTAAAGTGCTGGGCAGCGTAATCATTACCCCGGCCAGACTGTCGTCCGCCACGTCATGCAACGCCTCCAAGTCTACGTTGCCCTGACTGTCCGACGCCAGCTCCACCACTTGGAATCCGGCCATCGCCGCCGACGCCGGATTGGTGCCGTGGGCGCTGTCAGGGATGGCGACCTTCGTCCGGCTGGTCTGGCCTTGAGCGTTCAAGTAGGCCTTGACCATCAGCATTCCCGCCAGCTCGCCGTGCGCCCCGGCCAGAGTAGCCAGGCTGACCGCCGGAAGCCCGGTAATCTCGCTCAGGAAGCCCTGAAGCCGGGCCAGCAACTCCAGCGCCCCTTGCGACTGCTCCGCCGGCTGCAACGGGTGGATGCCGGCAAAGCCGGGCAGGAAGGCCGTTTCATCGTTGATCTTGGGGTTGTACTTCATCGTACAACTGCCCAGCGGGTAGAAATGCGTATCTATGGAAAAGTTGCGCTGACTCAACCCGGTGAAATACTGCACCACCTCCGGCTCCGACAGCTCTGGCAGCAACAGGTCATCGCGCAACAACGTCGCCTCCGGCAACGGCTGTGGCGGCACGTCCGACTCTGGCAACACAGCCCCAGCGCGCCCCGGCACGCTGCGCTCCATCAGCAGTTTCGATGTATCCCTGTTTCCGCCTTGACGCATTTCTCAGCCCCACGCATTCATATTTTTCAGGCTCCCGCGCAACTACGCGGTCGCCAGCGCTGCCGCCAGTTGGTCAATTTCGTCCTTCGTGTTCATCTCGGTGACGCACAGCAATATCCCGTTGGGGTAGCGATCGCTCACGTCCAGCCCGCCCAGGATGTTCTGTTGCATCAACCGGCGGTTGATCTCGGCGGGCGGCGCCGGACACTGGGCCACGAACTCGCGGAAGAACGGGCCATTGTTGGCCACCGAGTAGCCAGGCAGCCCAGCTATTAGAGAGGCGGCGTACTGCGATTTCTGGTAGCACAGCTCCGCCACCTGCCGCAGGCCGGACTTGCCCAGCGCGGCGAGGTAGATGGTGGACGCCAAGGCGTACAACGCCTCGTTGGTGCAGATATTGGACGTGGCCCGCTCGCGCCGGATGTGCTGCTCCCGCGTTTGCAGCGTTAGCACGTAGCCGGTCTCGCCATTGCGGTCCACGGTGCGGCCCGACAGCCGGCTGGGCATCTGGCGGATGTACTCCCCCTTGGTGGAGAACAGCCCTACGTAGGGCCCGCCATAGCTGGGAGGTATCCCCAGCGGCTGCCCCTCGCCGGTAACGATGTCGGCCCCATAGCGGCCGGGCGGCTGGAACATTCCCACGGCGATGGGGTCGCAGGACACCACCGCCAGCGCCCCCGCGCTGTGGGTCGCCTCCGCCAGCGCCCCCAAGTCCTCTATATCGCCGAAGAAGTTGGGGTATTGCATAATCAGGCAAGCAGTGCTGTCGTTCACGCCCGACGCAGCGTCGCTGACCGTCGCCACCTCCAGGTTCTGCGGGCGGCAGTAGGCTTCGATAACGGCCCGATAGGCCGGCGACACGGTGTCCAACACCGCCACTCGCTCGCGCCGAGTCACGCGGCAGGCCATCAACGCGGCCTCGGCCAGGCTGGTCGCCCCATCGTACATCCCGGCGTTGGCGACTTCCATGCCATACAGATTGCAGATCAGCGTCTGGAACTCGTAGATGACCTGCAAGGTGCCTTGACTGGCCTCGGCCTGATAAGGGGTGTAGGCGGTGATGAACTCGCCGCGGGTAACTAATGCCTTGACGATGGCCGGTATGAAGTGGTGGTATGAGCCGGCCCCTAGGAAAGACGGCCCGCTGCCCAGGGGACGGTTGCGCCCCGCCATCTCGCCCAACTCCCGCTGTATCTCCAGCTCGGGCATAGGGGCAGGCAGGCGCAGCGGGGGGTTGCGGTGTTCCGCCGGTATGTCAGAAAAGAGGCTGTCAATGGACGAGATGCCGAGGGACGCCAGCATTCCAGCCTGTTCATCCAGCGTGTTGGGAATATAGTGGGACTGGAAATACCCGTTCTCTCTACTGCTGTTCACTCCGCTACCATTGCTCCCGTCATTCCCGCTATGCGCGTCATCCAGGGGGTTCCCGCTGCTCCCGTCATTCCCGCCGCTCCCGTCATTCCCGCGAAAGCGGGAACCCGCGCCTTCACCTCTACCGTCGTTGACGGCAGCAGCGCTCATCAGTGCAACCTGGCGATGTATGCGTCATAGTCTTCCGCCGACATCAGGGAATCCAGCTCCGACGGCTCGGCCATGGTGACCCGCAGCAGCCAGCCGGCTCCGAAGGGGTCGGTGTTGGTAAGCTCCGGCTGGTCAGCCAGTACCCCGTTGACTTCGATGACCTCGCCGCTCACCGGCGAGAATAGGTCGGATACGGCCTTCACCGATTCCACCTCTCCCATCTTGCTCAGGTGAGCAAGCGAGTCTCCCACCTTGGGCAACTCGAAGTATACGATGTCGCCCAACTCGGATTGGGCGTAGTCGGTGATGCCTACCATCGCCCGGCGGGCATCGGCATCTTCTACGATAACCCATTCATGTTCTTGGGTGTAACTGCGGTCTGACGGGCTCAAGCGGTCCTCCGGTTCCATTCTAATGCAGATTGAAAAAGCCACGTACCGGCATAGGTTACGAGGCCCGGCGAGGGCGGCGATAGTGAGGAAGGGCCGTAACGGTAATTTCCTCTATGAGGCCCCGTTTGTCCAGTTCGAGGACGGTTCCGGGGTGCGAGTATTCTGGGAAAACGTAGCCCATCCCCAAGCTCGTGTCAAGCGTGGGCGAGTAACAGCCACTGGTAACCTGGCCCGCCGGGGTTCCCAAAACGGTGAGGGCGTAAGTGGCCCGGGGGGCCGACCGGCCCGGCATTTGCAACCCCACCAGCATGAACTGCGCGCCATTCTCCTTCTGCCGCAACAGCGCGTCGCGCCCCGCGAAATCCTTGCCGAAATCCACAAACCGCTCCAGTTGCGCCTCAACGGGGGTGGTGGACTCATCCAGCTCGTGGCCGTGGAGAGGCAGTCCTGCCTCCATCCGCAGCACATCCCGCGCTCCCAACCCGCAGGGCACGGCCCCGGCACCGGTAAACGCCTGCCAGATGGCCGGGGCCGCCAACGCCGGAGCCAGCACCTCAACGCCGTCCTCGCCGGTGTAGCCCGTGCGCCCCACCAGCACAGGCGCGCCGCAAAGCCGCGCTTCCGTCCACGCGAAAGGGCGCAGGTCCAGCAGCCCGTCCTCGCACAGTGCGGCAGCCATGCGCAACGCTGCGGGACCCTGGCAGGCCAGCAGCGTGGTCTGCACCGTCTGGTCGTCTATGCTCACGCCGCCGGGAAACCGCTGCCCGATGACCCGGCCAAACCAGTCCAGCACCCGGTGGCGGTTGCCGGCGTTGGGTATCAGCAGGTAGCGGTCTTCAGCAAGGCGGTAGAATATGGTATCGTCTATAACCCCGCCCCGCTCGTTGCAAATCATGCAGTAGCGGGCGCGCCCCACCGGCAGCGTCGCCGCCGACCCGGTAAGGGCCCAGTCAAGGAAATCGGTGGCCGATGGCCCCGATATATACGCTCGCCCCATGTGCGAAACGTCGAACAGTCCGGCGCCGGTGCGCACCGCCCGCACTTCGGCGATGATGCCCCCAGGATACTGCACCGGCATATCCCATCCGCCGAAAGGCACCATCCGGGCCCCGGCAGCAACATGGATGTCATATAAAGGGGTGCGCTGATTAGTAGAGTCCATCATTCTTCCTCGGCTGCCAAGGGCGCATCGTAAACGCCGGGGCGGCGAGATTTATAGCGAGTCTATCATTATAAGATAATGATTAACATAGGATAATGATTAACCAGAATGATAATCAACCCTTCCTGCTGCCACAACTTTGGCGCGGCGGGCGGCAATAAAGGCCGCCGTAAAAATGCATTTCACGGGATGGACAAACTGTCAATTATTCGATTTCGTGTCGTTGTGAGTCCTCGGGTTAAGGTCTGATGGCAATCCGGCAAGGTAGTTCCTCTGCGCGGCAACGATAAACTCGGGGCTTAGCATTACGTATCTTTTCCTTACGATACCGGCGGGCAACCAGTTTGGCAACTTTGGGGTGGCGGGCCGCATAAAGCGCGGGGAAGCTGATTTACTCCGTTGCCGTCGGCTTTTGGCTTCGCCGGCCTGCTGCAAAACGACGCGTTTCCGCTCAATCTGCCGCCGGAAAGAGTCCGGCAGACCTTTTCCGTTCTCAGACCTGACGCTTTTCCGCTAGAACACGCCGCCCAAAGGATGCCGGAGACGCCCTACCCGGAGGGCTCTAGCCGGAAGCGCCAAAAAGCTACCGCCAGGAACACTACGGCAAACACCGCCAGCGCCGCCATCTCCGGCCCCACGTCAGTGAACTTCGCGCCGAACAGCATCAGCTTATTCAATCCGCCGTTAGCCCACCCATGGGGAGTGGCGCGGGCCAGGGCCTGCATGAACGGCGGCGTAATGAATAGCGGCCACCAGCTACCCCCGAGGGGCGCCAGCACCAGCGAGGTCAGCACACCGGCCGCCGATGCCGTCCGCACGTTGCCCACGAAGCTGGCCAGCATCACTCCAAAGGCCGCCGACGCAACCACCATCAGCAGCGACAGCAATACCACGGCTGCCGGCGACGCTCCCAGGTCAACGTTGAACGCCAGCGCCCCCACCCCCCACATCACCGTCACCTGCGCCGCGCCGATAACCAGACCGCCCAAGAACTTGCCCAATATCAGCGACTCCCGCCGCACGCCGTTGGTCATCAGCCGCTCCAGCGTGTGCGTCTGCCGCTCCCGGGCCAGCGCCTCCGCTCCCATGGCGGCAGTGAAAAAGACGAACATCGTCAGGTAGCCCGGCAGGACGAAATTAGAGGAGTTAAACGGCGCAATCTCCCCCACTTGCTCTACTCTCAGACCCATAGCCGAGGCGCTGGCGCCGGAAAACAGTTCCTCCATCGCCTCCGTCGAGTCCTGGGGTTTCCCCAGGGCAACGACCGCCGAGAGGGTGGCCTGGGCCTCCGCGAACCCGACGGCGATTTCCTGCGCGAAACCCCGGAGCGCAACTTCGTCTGCCGCGGGCGCGTCGCCCGACACCACCTCCAGTGTGGCCGTTCCCCCCGACAGGAAACGCTGGGTGAAGTCGGGCGGGAAGGACACAAAGCCATATAGCTCCCCTGCCTCCACGGCCGCTAGGGCATCATCATAATCCCGTACCATCGCCAGCCCGTTGGCGGCGGCCACGATGGCCTCCATAGCCTGAGCGCTGACTCCGGCTGTCTCTTGGGTGGCGACGGTAAACCGCAAGGTTTCGTTTTCCGGCGCCACGTCCCGCAGCGCCAGCGAAAACCCGATGACGAACACGAAGGGCAACAGGAAGGCGAAGGTCAGCGCGGCCCGATCCCGGAAAAGTATGCGTGTGTCCTTCCATGCCAGCAACAACGCCTGGCGGGGGGTGGCGCTCATAGGCGGCTAACGTCCCTCCGGAGTGATTCTGAACAGCAGGCGGGCCAAGGTCAGCCCCGAGACGGCGACGCCCGCCATTACCGCCATCTCCAGCCCCTGCCCACCCAAATGCTCGCCCTCGGCAATGATGCTCTGCATCGCCTCGATGGCGTAGGCGTTAATGGTGGCCCTGGAGATGCTCTCCATCAAGCTGCCTTCCGTTATCACGAAGAAAGTGCCGCTGAACACCACCATCAGCAGAGTGAAGAATACCGCCGCCCAGGCCGCTTGGTTGCGCGTGCGAGCCACCGCCCCAATGACCAGCGACACGCTGGTAAAGGCCGCAGCGGCCAACAGCGCGAAGGCTAGCAGCTCCGCGAAGGCCAGCGGCCCGGCGGGCCGGAACACGACAAAGGCCAGCGACAGCATCACCACCGTCTGGAACATCGCCCGGGCGACGCCGGATAGAAACTTGCCCACGAAAAGCTGGTTAACGCCCAGCCGCGTCGTCATCAGCCGCTCCAGGGTGCCGGTGCGCCGGTCCTCCACCAGCGCCTGCGCCGACAGCGTAACCGAGAACATAACGAACATCACAATCAGCCCCGGCAACAACCGAGAGAACAAGTTATCGCCCGATTCCTCCGTCGGCTTCTCTCCGGGCCGCCGAACCTCCACGGCGACGGGCGGACTGGCCCGCAGCGCCTCCATCCGAATATCCACCTCGGCTTTTATCCGTTCCGAGGCGATGCCAGAGTCCGACAAGGCTTGCCGCGTAAAGTTGAGCACCCGCGCATCGGTGGCCATATCGCGGGCGATGCCCCGCACGATAGCGGCGACAATCTGTCCGGTGTCCCCGCCGTTGCCTCGCTGGCGAAACACCAACGGGGCCGGGCTACCTGCGTCCATCGCCTCGCTGAACCCGTCGGGTATCACCACCGCGAACAGTATGGCCGAGCGTTCCAGCGCGCCATCGGCATCGGCTTCCGTGCGTTCTTCCACATCCACTTCGGGCAGGGAGTCCAGCCGCGCCACCAGATCTCGGGCGTGAACCCCGCCGTCCAAGTCAACCACACTGGCCGGGGTAAAGACCTCGCTCTCGCTGCTCAGCGCGCCATACATCAGCGCGAAAAGCAGGATAGGCAGCGCAACGCTGAAGGCCAGCTCGGCCCGGTTGTTCAAGAACATCTTGAGTTCCAGCAGGGAGATGTAAAGCGGGCGCAACATAACAGGCACTAATGCGAGTCAGAGTCTAATCTTCCTCTCATCCCAATGGAGAGGGGGCCGGCGGGAACAGAAGAATTGCATATCAACGGCAAGGCCGTTGCCCGCCCCTCATTCCCGCCCTCAGTTTTCCCGCGGGCAGGGTTCTTTTGCGGGAATAACGCAGAAGCAATAGGAAGAATCCAGACGCGATTGGCCTAGCGGCGGGGATGAAAACCATTGCCGTTGCAGTCATTCCTAGTTCGGGGACGCCTAGCGCCATAGCGGGGTGGGCGCCTAGTCTCGCAAACTGCGCCCGGTGAGTTCGAGAAAGACGGTTTCCAGCGTCACTTCCTCGGGGCTGCCTATTTCCCCTTTTAGTTCGTAGGGGCTACCTAAGCAAATCAGTTGGCCGTGGTCCATAATCGCCAGCCGATTACAGAGCCGGTCCGCCTCCTCCATGTAATGAGTCGTATAAAGAACGGTCATGCCGTCGTCCCGCAGGCCCTCGACGGTTTCAAAGATGTGGCTGCGCGACTGCGGGTCGATGCCCACCGTCGGCTCATCGAGGAAGAGCAACTGTGGGCGGCTCATCAGGGCCACGGCCAGATTGACCCGCCGCTTCATTCCGCCAGAGAACTTATCCACCTTGTCGCGGGCGCGTTCGGTCAGGCCCACGGATTCCAGGTGTCTCGCAGCCTCGCTTTTGGCCTCGCGCCCGCTTAAACCGGCCATTCTTCCGAAGAACACCAGGTTGTCGATGGCCGACAGCTCGGGGTACAGCGCCAATTCCTGCGGACATACCCCCACCAGCCGGCGCACCACGTCACTCTCTCGCCGGGCCGAATGTCCGCCGATAACAACGTCGCCCTCGTCTGGCGCCAACACCGTAGACAGCATTCGTATCGTCGTGGTCTTGCCCGCCCCGTTGGGCCCCAGCAATCCGAAAATCTCCTGTCGGCGGATATGGAAGGAAACGCCGTCCACCGCATGCAAACCGCCGAAGGACTTGCGCAGGTTGCTGGCTACCAGGAAATCAGTAGACTCGGACATCGGCGATCTCTCAGAAGGCTTGAACCCATTGTACACGGTCTTGCAGTCATTGATTACGGGGGCCTTCTCTATCGCCGGAAGGTTGTCGTAAGCGGCGTAACCAGCGGCTCCCGCGGATCGTAACCTACCAGCTCCACAAAGCCCCAACCCGTCACGGGCTGACCCTCGCGCTGCCCAGACACCGCCACTGCGCCCTCCCAGTAGGACACGCCGAGAATATCGCTGGAGGACTCCGCCTGCCGTAAGTAAGGCGTCAGATCCAGTTCCAGGGCCAGCGACTCGACTTCCACCCGCCAGTCCATAGGAAACTCGACGCCGGTCTCCGGGCTGACCCACTCGCTCTGTGCAGTAATTGAAACATCATCACCCTCGAGGTAGGTTACAGCGCCGTCCGGCTCGACGTAGGTGCCGTGCCCGGATAGCCGCCGGCGTCCATCGGGGTCCCACACCACTGCCACCATCAAGTCCGCGCCGTCATCGAACTGCACGCTGGCCCAGTCCCAGCCGATACGCCCGCTGATTATCTCGCCCCACTGGTGGTCCATCCAGCCGGGGCCGGTCACCGGACGCCGCCCCTGGGAGTCCTCAATCCACCCGGTGACGTGCAGGCGCGGGCGCGAGTAGTAGTAAGTAGAGCCGGCTTCGGGGCCCATATGCACCAGACCCGTTTCGCCGTGCAGCACCGGCTCGCGCTGGGGGACGGCCACCAGTTCCAGCCTAACCTCGCCTTCAGCATCGTTGAAGTGAAAGCGCATATCATAGCCTTTGGCGCCCGCCTTCATCAGCCATCCCCCCGTTTCCACGTCCACGCCCCGGGCCTCGGGCTGCTCTGGGGACAACACTCCCGCCTCCGCCGCGTAATGAACCCCGCGCCCATGGTCGCCCAGCGTTGCCTGCAATAGGTGCAGCGTAACCCCGGACACGCCCTGCGCCTGGAAGGTGACATAGTGATACCCGTATTCGTTCCCCGAGTCATCCCGCAGCATCCCGTTGAAGTACCACCATTCGATGGGGGCGTCGTGGGGAGCCTCGTCCGCCGGGAGGAACACCAGCGGCTCGGGTTTCGGCGTTACCTCAGGCTGCGGTGTCGGCGTTGCTGTTGCTGTTGGCGGAGGCGACGGCGCAGCCTGGGTAGGAAGGGGCGTTGGTGTAGGAGGCTGAGCTGTCGGCTCCGCCCCGCATCCTACGGAGAGCGCGAGAAATGCCAGAGGGAGGAAGGCAACCAAGGAGGCAAGGGGCGCCATTCGCTGGACACCGGGTATGCAAGAGAGCATCGGGAATTGGAACTCCCTAAAAGTTTCCTAGAATTCCAGCATGGGGCAACCGGGATGCGGCGTCAAGCGGGATTAACACCGGCGGCAACTTCTGACAGTAGGCCATTGACGGGGCGCAACTTCAACTGTAATGTCAATAACACGAACTCCCCCGCTCGCGAACCGGCGTAGCGGTATCAGGCTGGTGCTACCGAAATGAATACTCCCGCAAACTCGGACAGCGAACGCCTCGAGCGGATTGAGAGTCTCGTAGAGATACTCGTCACCGAAGTAGGGAAAATCGCGGTCGCCCAAGCAGAGATGAAAACCAGCATCTCCGCATTGCAACACGACATGGGCGTGATCCAGAACATGGCCGCGATGAAACACGACATGGCCGTGCTGCAAAGTGATATGGGTGTAATGCAGCACGACATGGGCGTGATTAAAGGCTGGCAGACCGAGCTGGTGGTCGAGCGGCGCGCTAGATCCGTCTTCCGGCGGCTGTGCGGCGGCAATCTGCTCCGTATCTACCCGGACATAGAACTGCATCACTACATCAGCAACAACAGGAATGCCGGAAACCTTACGAGGGACGAGTCCAGTCGCGTCAGCACGGCAGATTTCCTGCTAGAAGGCACCGACTCCGAGGGCATGGCAGTGATGTATGCTGTTGAGGTCTCCTACACCATGGGCATTGGCGATACCGACCGCGCCCTTGATAAAGCGGCCCTGTTGACCCGAGCGTTGGGGCGGGATGTCCGGCCCGCGGTATTAGGCGAGTCTGCCATAGCCCAGTTCGAAGCCGACGCCGCGCGCCGCAGTGTTTCATATGCTTACATCGGAAACGGACGCGGCATAACCCGTTAAACCACCCTGCCCACGCCGGGCAGAGAGCCAGATCCCGTAAAGCCCGCCCGATGACGCCCCGGCCATGAACCTCAGACCGAAGGACAGACATTATGGCTAACCTTACTGTCGAAGAGATTAACGCATTTCTGTCCCAGCCCCGGACGGCCCAGCTAGTTACTCTACGGGCATCGGGAACTCCCCACGTCGCTCCGGTGTGGTTTCTGTGGGACAACGGGCAAGCACTAGTGATGGCTGATTCCGGCGCAATCAAGGTACGCAACATACGGCGCAACCCCGCCGTCGCCCTCTGTGTTTGCACCCCCGGCCATCCCTACGAATTCGTGACTCTGGAAGGCCGGGCCAACGTCTCTTCCGGTGGCCTGGACGATATGGTTCGCCGGACCTGCATCCTCTACGAAGGCCCCGAGCGCGGCGCGGAATTTGCCGGCCAATTGCTGAGCGACGAGCGGCTGGCGCTGATAACCATCTCCGTAGACCGCTTCATCTCATGGAAAGAAGACGACGAGTAATCTACGCTTCGACCACGCCCGCCAGGTTCACTCCCCCGACGGCTACGGCGAGGGCGCCCTCTGCGGCGGCAACACGTTGTTCATCCAAGCTACCAGGTCGCGTATTACCTCTCCGCTTATCTCGTGTCCCATGTCGTAGACATGGAACTCCGGGGAGTATCCGGCCTTTTCCAGGTAGTCTTTCGCGGCATAGGCGGTGGACGAGGCAATCATCTGGTCATAGCGGCCATGGGCCACGAATATGGGCTGTGTGCGCTCGGCAGGCAAGCGGCTATCCAGTTCCTCAGCCCCAGGCAGCGTTGCACTCAGCACCGCCAGCCCGGCGAAGGTGTCCGCCCGGCCTAGCCCGCAACGGTAAGTCATTCCGCCTCCTTGCGAGAAGCCCAGCAACAGACAGTTGCCCGGCTCCACCTTGAACCTGGTCAATGCCTGCTCGAAGAAACCTGCCAGCAGCGCCTCCGAGTTGGCGATTTCCTCCGGCGTTGAGCCTCCGCGGGGCGTCATCCAGCCGAAACCGGCGTGTCCCAAACCCAGGTTGAAGGGGATAGGCGCGTTGGGGCAGGCATACACATAGCCGGTGGGGTTGATGGCCGGCGCCAGGTTCGCCAAGTCGTGCATATTCGCCCCAAAGCCGTGAAGCATTATCACCAGCGGATAAGAAGCCTCCGGGTCGTAGTCATCGGGAAGAACCGTTAGATACGTCAGCCCCGGCCCTTCGTGAATTTCGCCTTTCATCCCACCCCTCTACCGTTGAGTTTGCCGCCCCATGGTAACACGAAGCCGGACAAAGAGTGGTGTACAATCCCGTAAACTCCATTCGGAGCATAGACTTGACCGTCATATATCATCTGACCACTCCCGAAGCCTGGGGCGCCGCGCAGTCCGTCGGCGAGTATGCAGCCTCTAGTCTGACCGATGAAGGATTCATCCACTGCTCGGCAGACGAGGCGCAGACCCTCCGCGTCGCCGACCGCCTCTATCCCGGCGTATCCGGTCTGCAAGTCCTCGATGTGGACGTTGCCCGGCTCAATTCCGAAGTGAAACGGGAAGCCAGCCGCTCGGGCGAGATTTACCCCCACATCTACGGCAGGATAAATATCGACGCCGTCGTCCGCATCCGCGACCTGACGCTGGCCTCCGATGGCCGCCACCGGCTGTAACCGCCTCCGTTCTTCCATTTTCGCGGGGGAATAGGGGTCGACGGCAAAGGCAGGAAAAGTGAGAGATTCCCCTCTTGGATACACCGAAACCGAAGTAGCGCAAATTCACCGCGCCATAGCGCCCCCGCCGCCTTCCGCGCCGACGGAAATCTGGGCCGCGATGAACCCGCCTCCCCCGGAGGGGATGCGCCCCTTCTGGAAGCTGGCCGACTTGGAGCGGAAACTATTCCGCCGTCTGTCGGCAGACCCGTGGGTCGCGGCCCTGTCCCACTATGCTTTCTTCCCGGTGGTGATGGGCTGGCGGGCCGATGGCCGGGGCATTCCCGGCTTGCGGATTACCGGGCGGACTCGCGGCCCGGCGGCAATCCTGCGCTCCGGAACGGAGGCCATCGTCATCAAGCCTTTTCAGAATACGCGGGAGGATGAAATCGCCGCAATCGCGGCCGCGGTTAACGCCGGGCCGGCTCAGTTAGCGTCGCTTCCCGGTTACTTGACTGAGCGGTTCGCCGAAGGCGTGTTCTTCACCGATCTGCCCCAAGAGCGTCGAGACGACAGCACCATGCGCGCCGCCGGCCTGGCCTTGGGCGGGATGCTGCGGCGGCTCCACAACGCCGGAGTCTACTACAACGACGCCACCCTGGCCGACCCGGAGGGCCGCTCCCACCTCATCGTTGACAGCGACGGCGGCGGCACCCTGATAGATTTCGGCGTATCCCTGCTGGTGTCCCGCCACCCCCACTACACTCGCGAGGAAGTGCACAACTTCGTCCGCACCCTGCCGATGTACCGGTTAGTCGCCGGAATGGCCGAGAGCCGCGCCGAGATGGACGACTTCCTAACCCAGTACGCTCGCAGGATGGCCCAGTCCGCCCCCGAAGACATCCTCGCCCGCGACCTAAAGTTCGCCCAGCAGGGTCTGTCCATCGCCGCCCGCAACATGGGGGAAGAGATTATCCAGCCCATACGCGACGGCTTTCTTGAAGCCTACCGGCCCGCCTAGTAAAGACGGTATCTCCTCAAGCGCAAAGCAGGGGCAGACGTAAAGCCTGCCCCTGCTTTGTCCTGTTTTCCCATCCTTTTGAGTAGGGATCTGTACTTTAATTCAGCGTCTTGATGTACTCGATAATTGAGTCTATCTCCGCGTCGCTCAGACCTAGGACCGGCATCAGGTTCCCGTAGCCTTCCACCAGCTTCGCTGCCGGGTCATTGATGGATTCCCGGATGTAATCCCCATCCACCGTGGCCGAACCGCCGCCTTCCAGGGCTTCCTGGCTGCCGTAGATACCTTTCCATGACGGCCCTACCAGCGCGGTCCCGTCGGTGGAGTGGCAGGCGTTGCAGCCATACACTTCGTTTGCCAGCCGCTCGCCTTCGGCTGCGCTAGGCTCCCCGCTGCCTGGCCCATCGCCGACAGACGGGCTGGCGACAACCGGTGCGGTGATTGCCAGAGCTTCCAGCATGGGTGCCGGCGTCGAGGTCGCCTGCGGCGTCGGATCGGGGCAGACATTTTCCCCGTGCTTACCCAAATCGTGGTCGAAGGCGCAAGGCACGGCCACATCCGGTAATCGCGGTTCCCCTCCCAATGTTGGCTTCACTGCCGAGAATAGTCCAATGAGCGCCAGCCCTACCATCACCGCCAGCACCATTCCCGCTATAAATATCCAGAAGAAAAACTTGTTGTCAAACTTCAGGTGCATATAGAAAAGGATGACGATGGCGAACTTGATGCCCGACAGCAGGAAAAGAAGTATGGTCGTGGACGGCTCGCCGAGGGCGTCACCAATCACCTTCTCCCGCGGACCGGGGAAGTCCATGATGATGACAAACTCAACGATGGTGATGAGGAACAGCAGTATCGCTATAAATACGTACTGCTTGAGGGAAGGGTGCCCTCCGCCGCCGTGTTCAGTTTCGTGCGATGTAGCCATCTGGGGAGATCTCCAGGTCTCGAAGCCGGGCCTGTTGAAGATGTGGTCTCTCTAATGACCGGCAACCGCCGGGCCGGCGTCAAATCCGCCCACCAGGTATAGCAGCGTAAAGATAACAATCCAGACTATGTCCACGAAGTGCCAATACAAGCCGCAGATTTCCACGTCCAGAGCCGTGCCGGGATGCAACCGTCCCTTAAAGGAAATTATGAACAACGAAACCAGCCAGATGATGCCCAGCGTAACGTGCGCCCCGTGGAAGCCTGTCAGGGTGAAAAAGGTAGCTCCGAACAGATTCTGGCCCAGGGTCAGCCCTTCGTTCTTGAACAGGTTGAACTCATAGACCTGAAACCCGATAAAGATGGCGCCTAGGATGGCCGTTGCCAGCAGCCAGATTTTTATTCCCCGCTGGTCGTTCTCGTTGGTGGCTGCCAGCGCCCGCACCATCGAGAAGCTGCTGCACAGCAACACGAAGGTGCTGATGGTGGTAATGGGAATATCGATAATGTCTACCGGGTAGGGCCCGGAAAGGCTCTGCCCCCGGTAGACCATGTAGGTGGCGATAAGAGAGCCGAAGAACAGGCAGTCCGACCCCAGAAACACCCACATCAACATCTTCCGGTGGTTGAGGCCGGTGGTGGTGTAGTCGTGGCCTATCGCCTCGTGGTGGCCCCCGGCGTCGTGCGCCCCTCCATGTCCGTGGGCCGGTTCGTGATGGGCCGTTTCAGGTACGTGGGCCAAAGTCCCGTCTCCTACCCGTCTCTCCTAGTGTCCTTCTTCGGCGGAGGCCGGCTCGTTGCTCCAGCCGATGACGCCGATGAAGGCTATCAGTCCGCCCAGGAAGCTCACGCCGTAGTGCGACAACAGGCCGCCTCCAATCAATCCCACGCCAGCCGCCGTGATAATGGGCCAGTAGGACGGGCTGGGCATATGGATCGTCCTGGGGTCAACCGCCGCTTCCGGCTCCGTGATGGGGTTACCGGCCTCGCGGGCCTCGTCCTTCACTATCCAGTAATGGTCGCGGCCCCGGACGCGCGGCACCTCTGCGAAGTTATACGCCGGCGGCGGCGATGCGATGGTCCATTCCACTCCGGGGGCATCCCAGGGGTCGTGGCTCACGCGGCGGGCGTTACGATTCTGCCACACCGCATAGATGAACACCAGCACCCCGATAAGGATGACAAAGTAGCCAAGGGTGGACAGCAGGTTGAGCGGCCCCCAGCCGAATTCCTCGGCGTAGGTATATATCCGCCGCGGCATTCCGTTCATCCCTACGAAGTGCATCGGGAAGAAAGTGATGTTCATCCCGATGAACACCAGCCAGAAGTTTATCTTGCCCAGCGTCTCGTTCAGTATCTTGCCGGTCAGCTTGGGCCACCAGTAATAGATACCGGCGAAAATGCCCATTATCGAGCCACCGAAGAGCACGTAATGAATGTGGGCCACGACGTAATAGGTGTCTTGTTGCTGGAAGTCCGACGGCGATACTGCGTGGGAAACGCCGCTCAGCCCACCGATTATGAATAGGAACAAGAACCCTAGAGCATACATCATCGGTGTCGTAAACTCGATGCTGCCCTTCCACATCGTTCCCAGCCAGTTGAATATCTTCACGCCCGTCGGCACCGCTATGAGCATGGTCGTGATAGTGAACACCGAGTTGGCGATGGGCCCTAAGCCCACAGTGAACATATGGTGGCTCCAGACCGCCCAGCCCATGATGCCGATTACGATGCCGGAGAATATCACGAAGGGATACCCGAACAGCGGTTTCTTTGAGAAGGTCGGCAGAATCTCCGACACTATTCCCATTGGCGGCAGGATGAGGATATACACCTCGGGATGCCCGAAGACCCAGAACAGATGCTGCCAGAGAATCGGGTCCCCGCCGCCCGTCGGGTTGAAGAAGTGCGTCCCAAAGTTGCGGTCCATCACCAGCTCGATCAGCCCGACGGTGATGACCGGCATCGCCAGTATCAGCAGAATGGACGTTATCAGCGTCATCCACACGAACACCGGCATCCGCATCAGCGACATACCCGGCGCGCGCAGGTTGACGATGGTCACCACGAAGTTGAGACCGCCCGCCACCGACGAAGTTCCCAGAACCAGCAGGCCGATGGCCCAGAAGTCCAGCCCCAGGTTATCGCTGAAGGGATACTCTGTCAGATTGGCGTAGGAGAACCACCCCGCGTCTGGCACCTGATTAACGATGAAGCTGAAGTGCATCAGGATGGAGCCAAACAGGAATATCCAGTACGACAGCGCGTTGAGCCTGGGGAAGGCCACGTCGCGGGCGCCGATGGCCAGAGGCACCACAAAATTGAAGAAGGCGACGCCCATCGGCATGATGACCATGAAAATCATCACCGTGGCGTGCATGGTGAACATCTGGTTGTAGCGATCCGGCCCTATCAGGTCGGTGTCAGGAACGGCGAGTTGCGTGCGTATTACGCCCGCCTCAATGCCAGAAAGCAGCATGAAGATGAAGGCGGTCACCCCATACATCACGCCTATGCGCTTGTGGTCAACCGTGGTTATCCAGCTCCAAATGCCGGAGGCGCCATACGTTGGTCGGGCTAGTACCTCGGTTATCGTAGCCATAATTTGCTATTCCAGCAGCGGGTTTCGTGGGTTGCCGCCCTCTCATCGCCGAAAGGCGAGGGCGGTGCCTTTGGGTTTGCAGTCTAACGCAGGTTCAACAGATACTCAATCAGAGCGTCTATTTGGTCGTCGGTCAATGTAGCGTCGCCCCCTTCTTCATAGAAGGCCGCCTTGTCATACATCCAGTTGCCGGGCTTGATATCGTCGGGATTCTTGATCCACGCCCGCAGATTCTCCACCGTCAGATCGGTGATGCCCGCGGCCAGCGTCTGCCTGGTGCGCAGGTCGGTCAGGTTAGGCCCCGGCACCGCCACCGAATCCTCGCCGGTGAGGAAGCTGTCCCGGCGGGACAGGGCCACCGCCTCGATTTCCGGGCCGTTGATAGTATGACACAGGGCGCAGTGGATCTGGAACTGCGTCTTCCCCTGCTGGGCGCGCGGCGTGAGGGCCTGCGGCGGGCTGTAGCTGGCAACCCAGTCCTGGTAACCTTCCTCATCCATCACGGTAACGCGGAAGCGCATCTGCGCGTGAGCTACGCCGCACAGCTCGGCGCATTGCCCATAGTAGGTCGCCGGCAAGGGCTGGTCGATCATGTTCGAGTCCGCCAGCAGCCACAACGTATTCTGACGCGCCGGCACCACGTCCACCTTGCCGCCCAGCTTAGGCACCCAGAAGCTATGCAACACGTCGTCGCTTTCCATTGTCAGCCAGATAGGCCGGTCCACCGGGATGCGCAACTCATTGGCCGTGCTGATTCGCTTGCCCTTGCCGTCCGCATCGGGATACTCGAACTCGAAATACCACTGATGACCGGTGACTGTCACATTCAGTATCTCGCCCCGGTCGGTGGGCGGCTGGTCCAGCTCGAACAGGGTGAAAACCGACCAGATTCCCAAGCCGAGAATCAGCGCGGTGGGTATGATAGTCCAGGTCACTTCCAGGGCGGTATGGCCATGAATCTGCGGCGGGCGCGGCTGTCCCGGCCGCCGGCGATAGCGAATGATGATGTAGAGCAGCGCGCCCTCCACCAGCACGAAGACGACCACCATCGTCCACAGCAAGGCATTGAAGAGCTCTAACTGCTTATCCGCCACCGGGCCGACGGGATCCCAGGTGGACTGGAGTCCCTTGCTGCAAGCCGTTATCAGCAAGAAAAGGGCCGCCGTCGCTCCGAGAAAGGCTAACTTGATTAGCCTGTTTCGGCGCGGAGCGGGCCTCTGAATGTTTTCGTCAGGTGTGGGTTCCGGTGGGGACCCTGCCCTCTTTCCGGGCAACAACCCCATAGCTGGACTCCCTTCAGTCCATTAGCCTAGAGGACTTGTGCTTTTTTTCACTTACCGCGCGAAAGGTTAACATAGCCATTTGTGGCTGTCAATTAAATTAGCGGCCCTTGCCGCGCTTTTTCGATTAGCCGCTCACCCTGCCCGCCCGCGTTGCTGCCCGTGGGCTGCCATGTCTGTATTACAATGCTTATACTACGCCAATGCTTATACTACAATGCCCGTAGACGCCGGGCCCGTAGACGAAAACCGGACGGCGGAAAACCGACCGGAAAACCGGACGGCGGCATCGTTGCAGAGAAACCGCTATGACCACCCAACCCAGACCCTCCATGATTCCTTACCAGCGGGAAGACCGCGACATCTATATCGGCCTGGAATTCGACCCCAACGACCCGGAGCCTCGGCCGGAAGCCATGTACAAGAACTGCCCCTCCGCGAATTCATCTACCTGCTACAGTATCATTTTGCCACCGCCCCAGGCCGGAGAGACGTGTTTATCAGCGGGTCTTCGTTCATCTGCTGCGACCGCAGCAACCTGAACGTGCGCATCGGCCCCGATTGCTACGGGCCCTCGGCGTGGACGCCCGCGCCATTCGCGACCGGCGGCTCTATCTGCCTTGGGAAGCGGGCAAGATGCCCGGATTCGCCTTAGAGATGGCCTCGGAAAGCGCCGCCGAAAACGACATCGGCGATAAGCGGGAAATCTACGAGCGGCTGGGCGTCGGGGAGTACTGGCGCTTGGATGCCTCCGGCGGCGGCTACTATGGCGAACCGCTGGCCGCCGAGCAACTGGTCAACGGCCGCTACCGGCCCAGGGAACTCGCCCAAGAAGCCGACGGATCCCTTCGGGGCTACAGTCCCGTCCTCGACTTGATACTGTCCTGGGAGCGGCAGGAAGACGGCAATGGGTGGTTGTGTCTCTATGACCCCGCTAAGGGACAACGCCTGGAATCCTATGATGCGGTGACCGCCGCCCGCCTCGCCGCCGAGGCGGAAGCCAGGGAGCTGCGGGAACAACTGCGCCGCTTGCGAGGACAATAAACCGGGCCGCCAGCCTACAGCACCCGGTAGACCCCATCGGCCATCATCGCCCCGAACAGCAACGCCAGATACAGCAGCGAGTACAGGTAAAGGTTGCGGGCCTTCTTCCGGGTCTGCCCTCGCCAGAGCCGCCAGGCCATCCCGATGAACAACGCTCCCAGCACCGCCGCGGCTCCGAGATAGATGCCCCCCACCGCGCCGGTGGCCGCGAAAATCAGGGTCAGCGCCACCAGCACCAGCGAGTAGGCGAAGATGTTTTCCACCGTCTTCTGCTCTCCGGCCACCACCGGCAGCATCGGCACCCCGGCCCGCTCGTAGTCCCGCTGTATCAACAGCGCCAAGGCCCAGAAGTGGGGCGGAGTCCAAAAGAAGATGATAGCGAACATATACAGCGCCGGCAGGTCGAAGCTGCCGGTCACCGCCACCCAGCCCACCGCCGGCGGAATGCTTCCCGCCGCGCCGCCGATGACGATATTCTGCGGCGTGCTGCGCTTCAGCCATCCGGTGTAGACCAGCACATAGAACAGGGACGCCGCCAGCGTCAGAGCCGCCGCCAGCCAGTTCACCCAGTAGAACAGCACCCCGAAGGCCGCGACGTTCAGCGCGACGCCAAAGGCCAGCGCCATCCCGGGGCGCACCCGGTTCCCCGGCACCGGACGCCGCGACGTCCGCGTCATCAGGGCGTCGATGTCCTGGTCCAGGTAGTGGTTAATGGCGTTGGCTCCGCCGGCCCCCAAAGCGCCGCCGACGCACACCAAGAGCAGCGTCAACAAATCAGGCACTCTCTGGGCCGCCAGGAACATCCCCCCGATGGCCGTAACCAGCAGCAGCGATATGATGGGCGGCTTGGTCAGCGCGATATAGTCCGCCGCCAGCCTCAGCAGGCCGCTCCGTTCGCGCTTCGCGGATTCCGCGCCCGCAGGCTCCTCGGCCTCCGCCCCAGCCTTTTCAATCTCTATAGGCCCAGCTTGCTCAACCATTCCCACGCTCTTAGGTCATTCCCGCGAAAGCTTGCCCCGGGAAACCGGGACGGGAATCCTTCCCCCGTCTAGCTCCTGGTTTCCCGGGAATACGCCACTGTCGCCAGCGCAGCCATTACTCCCCAAACTCCGGATGCCAGGGCCAAATGCAGCGCGCGAACTTCGACGTCCTGCCCAAATCCGGCCCAGATGACGCCCGCTCCGGCCAGAACCTGCGCGGCGAACAGAGTCAGCGCCGCCATCGAAAGCCATCGTATCACGGGCGGCTGGGTTCGTCCCCGGAATCCCAGATGCAGAGCGTAGATTATAAACAATCC
Source organism: Dehalococcoidia bacterium (assembly GCA_965199995.1). Taxonomy (GTDB): domain Bacteria; phylum Chloroflexota; class Dehalococcoidia; order Lucifugimonadales; family UBA3495; genus VXOI01. Next base: position 2,777,769 of record OZ241328.1, read on the forward strand.
GGCAATCAAAGCCACATATCTATGCGCCATATGAATCAGGGCGAACTTGCCCCCTGGAAACACTCCGCCCCATTCGTTGCTGCACAGAGGCCACTGATTGCAAGCCCACGTGGCCGACTCAGTGTTGGTAAGATAGGAACCCGACAGCAGCAGGAGAAACAGCGCCGCCGCCGCCGACAGCGCCAGCAGCGGGAACCGCCGAAGCCTGCCTGCCACCCACGCCGCCGGGCCTTCCCGCATCCTGCCGCGATGGGACATCACCGCCAGCAGGACGCAACATGCCAGCGTCAACTCCGCCACCGCCAGATGCGTCATCACCACGTGGCCCGAAAGCTCGGTAGTAACGGTAAGCCCGCCCAGCAGCGCCTGCACGATGACCAGCACGACGGCGGCGAGGGCCGGCCAGATTATCCACGGCTCCCGGCGGTAGCGCAGCCAGGCTCCGATAAACGTCGCCACAATAAGCGGCCCCACCAGGAACGATGCCGCGACCCGGTGGGCGTATTCGATGATGGCTTTGCTTTCCAGCGGCGGCAGCCATTGCCCGGCGCATAGCGGCCAGTCGTCCCCGCAGCCCAAGCCCGATTCGGTGACTCTAACCACGCCTCCCAGTACCAGCATGGCATACACCGCCGCCGCCGTGACCCAGGCCAGCGTCTGGAACCACCGGTCCGTTCCCAGGCTGTCCGCCCGGAACCGCCCGCTAACGGCTACGGCCATGATTGTTCCTCGACCCTGGGATTGCGCTGAAAAGAAAACTCTCCGTCCGGCGGCGCCCAGCCACCGGCAAGGGGAAGTGAAGAGAAGGGGAAGCAGTGTGGGTCCATGACAAAGCCGACAGCAGAAGCTCCGTCCGGATGGGAATCGCGCCTGCCCCGGCCTGTTCAGGATCCGCGCAACGGCCGTTTAGCGCTGGAGTTCCGGCCTGCGCCGTACCCGCCAGACCGAAATCGCCTACGAAAAACGTACCACCGCCCCCGCCGAATTGTCAATCTCCGCTAACCCGCCGTCATCCCAGGCTTACTCCCGCCCGTCATTCCCGCGAAAGCGGGAACCCACGAAATACATAGCCCTGCCACTTTTCGGTTATTCGTCATTCCCGCTTTCGCGGGAACCCGCTGCGATCCTCCAGCCTACGGGGCGTCATAAGCAGCGCCGCCTCCGCTGCGGGGCGGTAATGCCCGGAGTGAAGGGAGGAGCTTCACCCAAGCCGACCCCGCAGGGAGGGGCAAAAGGATGGATGAGGGAAATCCCCCGCGGTTTCCTCATCCGATGGACATTGCGCGATAGACCTGGCGTCAGCGGGAAACCACGATGGGCTTGCCCGTTTCCGGGTGCTCCAGCACCAGCGTGTCCGCTCCGTATACCTGCCGTATCGCTGTTGGGTTCAGCGTTTCTTCCGGCGGGCCGCAGGCCACCACCCGGCCCTCACAGACCAGCACTACGCTGTCGCAGAACTGACCGGCCAGCGTCAGGTCGTGCACTGCCGTTACCACCGTCTTGCCGGCTGCCGCCATTTCCCGCAGCAACCGCATGATGACCGGCTGATAGGCCAGGTCCAAGTTCGCCGTTGGCTCATCCAGTAGGATCACCGGCGTCTGCTGCGCCAGGGCCATGGCGATGGCAACTCGTTGCCTCTCGCCGCCGGAAAGCTGATGCACCGGCCGCTCCGCCAGCTCCTGGGCATTGCTCAGGCGCAGGGATTCGAAAGCGATTTCCACGTCGGCGGCGGACTCCCAAGCCAACAGCCCCAGGTGGGGATTGCGGCCCATCAGCGTCACTTCCAGCGCCGTCGCGCCCCGGGGCAGTTCCGGGTTCTGCGGCACCATGGCCACCAGCCGCGCCCGTTCCTTGCCGCTCATGGCATAAACATCGGCCCCCATTACCCGAACCTCGCCCCGGCTAGGACGCAAAGCTCCGGCCACCGCTCGCAGCAGCGTAGACTTGCCTACCCCATTGGGCCCGGCGAGCGCCATCACTGTGCCTTGCGCCGCCGCCAGATCCAGGCCGCTCAGCACCTGCCGCTCGCCATAGGCGGCGAACACGCCTCTCGCGGCGATGCCGGGAACGTCCGGACCAGCCTCTCGGTAGGTGTCATGCCCGTTGCGCGGCAACTCGGCGGTGGAATGCCCGTTTGTTCTCTTGAACATTTCTGCTAAGTCCCCAAGCGCCTGCGCCGCAGTAGATACAGGAAGAAGGGGGCGCCGCAAAAGGCGGTTACCACTCCCACTGGCAGCTCCCCGGGCGAAACGACGGTTCGCGCCACCAAGTCGGCCAGCACCAAAAAGGTTGCCCCCACGATGGCCGACATCGGCAACAGGAAGCGGTAGTCCGGCCCCCAGACCAGCCGCACGGCATGGGGTGCCACCAATCCCACGAACCCGATAAGGCCAGAGAACGACACTGCTGCCGCTGTTATCAGAGTGGCCGCCGCGATGAGCAGCAGCTTCACCTTCTCGACCGGCACCCCCAGCATCGCGGCGTGGTCTTCGCTCAGTTGCAGCACGTTCAGAACCCGCCCGAACCCCAGGAGTACTAAGATGCCCGGCACGGCGTAGGCCAGAACGATGGCGCTCTCCTTCCATTCGGAGGATATGAAGCTGCCCATCAGCCAGCTCAGCACTGGGCGCAGTTCCGGGTCGCTGCGCATTATCAGCAGGCTGGACATTGCGCCGGCCAGCGAGGCAATGGCTACCCCCGCCAGTATCAGCGTAGTCGTCGGCGTGCCTTGGGAGTTGCGGGCGATGGAGTAGGCCATCACTACCGCGCCGGAGCCGCCAACAAACGCGGCCACCGGCAACAGGCTCACCCCCGCCAGATACATCGGCACTCCGGTCAGCAGCACCACTATGGCGCCCAGCCCGGCCCCCGACGCCACCCCTACCAGATAGGGATCGGCCAGCGGGTTCTTAAACAACCCCTGATACGCCGCTCCCGACATCGCCAGCGCCGCGCCCACTACGGCGGCTTGCGCCACTCTCGGCAGCCGCAACTGCCACATTATCGTGTCCCACGCCGCCGGAATGTCCGCCGACAATTCCACGCCCGGCAGTCGCGCCGCTATTATCTCCACCACCGAACCGAAGGGCACATGAACCGACCCCAGGCTGGCGGCGAATATGGCGGCTAAGGCCAGCGCGGCCAGCCCCACGGCGATGCGCCACCACGGATAGCGCAGCCCCACTAGCCCGGCAGCGACCCTCAGCATCCCCTCTCCCAAAGGGCGCGGCCTTAGTCCCGCGCCGCTGCCCGCAACCGCCCCGCCGTCATCGCGTGCCTTACCGCCAGCGAGGGCTTCACCATCAGAACGGGGCATACCATCAGAACGGGGCATACCATCAGAACGGGGCATACCATCGGGGCATACCATCAGAACGGGGAATGGCATACCATCAGAACGCCTTCCTCAAAGCGCGTTGCCTCATCAGCGCTAGTTACCCCGTCATCGCGCGTTACCCCGTCATTCGCGAACGGGGCATACCATCGGCCTGCGCTTCGACACCGGAATGGGCGCCTTCCTCAAAGCACGTTGCCTCATCAGCGCTAGTTACCCCGTCATCGCGCGTTACCCCGTCATTCCCACGAAAGCGGGAACCCACGGCCCTCCAGCCTTTTAGGCGTATGCCAGCCATTTATAGCGCCCCTAAACCTTCGCCCTGATATTGTGGTTGTGGTTCACCGGCGGCTAATCGCCCTTTCCCGAAGACTTGCCCTCCAGAAACCTGGGTCGGGAACCCACGGGCCTCATATCCCGCCCTCAAGCGGCGAGATGCCGCTGAAAATCAGCCGGAACAGCGTTCTTCCTTGCCCCGGCGACGGGTCTATTCGCTGAACAGTTCCGGGTAAACCCAGGCAGCCATTTCCTCCACGGCGTCCATAAACTTCGGCCCGGCCACGCTGAAACTATTACCCGGGCTAAGGTTGAAAATGCGCTCCTCGGACACCGCTCTCAGGCCCGCCAGCGCCGCTTCGTCGGCCACGCTGTCCGGGTTGCCCATAATGATGCCGGGGTCGGCGGCAACTACCGCTTCCGGGCTGATTTGCTGGTAGCCATCGAAGTCGGCGACGTTTTGTAGCTTCAGCAGCTCAAACACGTCGTTGACCAGCGTATTCCTCCCTGGCGTCCACCACTGGAAGCCGTGGGAATATATCGTCTGTGTTTCCTCCACCAACTCCATCTTCTCCCGAATGGCGGCTACCCGGGCATCAAACTTGTCGGCGGCTTTATCAGCTTCCTCGGTCGCGCCCGTAATGGCGCCCCACATCCGCATCTGATTAGAAACGTCGGTGAAGCCGTGCGACAGGCTCTGGATGTACAGCACCTTCAGCCCGGCCCGTTCCAGGTCAGCGTTGAAGCGGTCGTAGAACACATACACCAAGTCCGGCTCTAGGGCGACGATGGCCTCGATGTCCATATTGAAGGCGTCGCCCACCTTGGCGATGCTCTCCGTCTCTGGCGGGTAAGTCACGTAGCTGTGCGTTCCGACGATGCGGTCTCCCTCGCCGATGGCGAACAGCATCTCCACCGCCGCGCCGTCATAGACCACCATCCGTTCCGGCGGGGCCTCAAACTCCACCACCTTACTACCGGTTCCGGTTACCACCACCTTCCGCGGCTGCGGCGTGGCCGTGGGCTGGGGCGTCGCGGTCACCACCACCGTCACCGGCGGTAACGGGGTAGGAGTCGGGCCGGGCGTCGCCGTAACTATCATCGGCTCGGGCGTCGGCCCTGGGGTGGCCGTAATAATTACCGGCTCGGGCGTCGGCCCCGGTGTGGCTGTAACGATTATCGTCTCTGGCGGCGGCGGCGCCGCTGTCGGGTCTGAGCTACAGGCCAGCAGAGCCGCGGCCATTGCGAAGAGAATGGCAACCATTGGTAGAAGGTATCGCGCTTTGGTCACGAAATTTACTCCTGTGTTGAGATTAAAGTTTCTAATTTCCCGATTCCGGTATTCCCCATTCTCAGAGGAACCCGGAGCCTTCCGGGCAACAAAAAAGCCCTGCCCAACTAAGGACAGAGCGCATTGCATTAGTCCGAACCATGCCGGCGCCTTTCCTCGAAGGCCGAAACATCGCCGGGAGCCGTAGACCGGACTCGCCTCGGTTGCATGACGCAACCGGGCCTACCGTTGCGGGACAGCGCTGGACTTTGACCAGCTTCCTCGTTTAACCCCTTTGAAGGGTACTCTCAGCGTCGGGTTATTCGGTTGTAAAGCGTGGGATTGCCGTTGTTCCTCCATAATGCACTATCTCCCGGCAATTGTCAAACCCATGGCTGGAAGGATGCCGCGTAGTTCGCGTGGTCATGCGGAACGAATCAGACTACACCTGTGACGCCTGAGGAACCCGGTTCGAGACCATCGACAGTCTCCGGCTGCACCGGCTTTTAGACCCCTACACTATGGCTCCCCTGCCCCGTCCGCCGAGCCCAGCCCAGCGCCCGCTGAATCTGTTTCGCCGCATCCGGACGGCGCTGGCCCCGGGAGCCGCCCGCGATTGCCGTCAAGCCTACGCCATCCTGGAGAATTTGAGATCGATAGACGCCGCCCATGGCCCGGAGTTTGCGTCCCGGTTCCACGGAGAGCGCCTGGGGCTGATGCAAGCCTTGCTGGACCAGTCCGCCCGGCTGGAGCGAAGGAAGCAAGAAAGAAAGATACAGGTATTAGGAGGGGCGAAAGATGCTGACCGCAATAGAGAATGATCCTAGTAAGAGGATGATTCTAGTTAAGGAATGGCTCACAAAGAACCGCTGCCCCCAGCAACACCGGCCAGCCAACGTTGGAAGACACCGGATGCCGTTCCTCGCCATCCCTATGAACTGCCCGCTGCCCGCCTGCAAGGAGGACTGGCAAAGCTTTCGGCGAAAGAAACAGGAAAGACGGCTGCTTCAAGAAACTGGTAGGAGCACGAAAAGTAACCGAATTACTAGACGCGCCCGCAACCCATCCCCCGAACCGCCCCATGGATAATGTTCCGGCTGGGGACTGCCCTTAACGATGAATATAGCCTTCGACTAAATTTGGGGAAATCGAAGCTGCTTTGGAAATTACAGATTACATATAGCAATATAACAATATCGCTATATCTCTATACTGAATCTTGAACCGCTTCCCGCGCTGCCCTTAGGTCCTTGTTGCTTGCTGACGGCAAGCTTGTGTTTGGACATGCTCGCCCTGGCGTTCAGAATATCTTGAAACCTGGAACGCTCTACCAAGATGACCAGATTCGATGACCAGATTCGAATATCCACAGTCTTCCGTGCGCCTGAAATGAACTAGACCCTGTTACCTCAGCATGGTTACAACCTATCGGCAGCCCTGGTCCTTTTCGTTGGCAGGGCGCCGCCTGGCATCCGCCAACTGAGCCTAGGAAAATCCCTCCGTGATAAAATACAAAAGGCGGAACCCTGCCAGGCTGTATGTTTACCGAGGACTGGGCGACAATGACCGATGACTTAGAGATCCGAACCATAGCCGACCTGGAGCGGATACTGGACGAAAACCCGGCCATCAGGGAGAGCATCCGCCGCAAACTGCTTACCGACGAAGAGCGGGCCTTGCCCCGGGTAGTCGCGGAACTAGCGGAACAGGTACGGGTGCTTACACACCAGGTTCAGGCATTGGCGGAACAGGTCCAGTTACTAACAGAACGGGTCCAAGCCCTAGAGGAACGGGTAGAAGCAGGCTTTGCCGAAGCCGCATCTGACCGGGCCGCCATTCGCCAAGAGATGGCTGAGGGCTTCGCCGAAGCCACATCTGATCGGGCTGCCATTCGCCAAGAGATGGCCGAGGGCTTTGCCGAAGCCGCATCTGACCGGGCCGCCATTCGCCAAGAGATGGCCGAGGGCTTTGCCGAAGCCGCATCTGACCGGGCTGCCATTCGCCAAGAGATGGCCGAGGGCTTCGCCGAAGCCGCATCTGACCGGGCCGCCATTCGCCAAGAGATGGCCGAGGGCTTCGCCGAAGCCACATCTGACCGGGCCGCCATTCGCCAAGAGATGGCCGAGGGCTTCGCCGAAGCCGCATCTGACCGGGCCGCCATTCGCCAAGAGATGGCCGAGGGCTTCGCCGAAGCCGCATCTGACCGGGCCGCCATTCGCCAAGAGATGGCCGAGGGCTTCGCCGAAGCCGCATCTGACCGGGCTGCCATTCGCCAAGAGATGGCCGAGGGCTTCGCCGAAGCCGCATCTGACCGGGCTGCCATTCGCCAAGAGATGACTGAGGGCTTCGCCGAAGCCGCATCTGACCGGGCCGCCATTCGCCAAGACATCAAGCGGATTGAAGACAAGCAAGACAATATGTACGGCATACTGCTGGAGCAAACCGCCGCCCGCAGACTGGTGCCGCGCGCGGCTCAGGAACTCCGCCTCCGGCGCCTTCGCCCCGTGAAGAGCCTGGACCTACCTTTCCCGGAGGAACTGGCCGACGCGCTGGACGCTGCCGCAGACCAAGGCCTGATCACCGGCGAAGAGGCCGATGCCGTCGCCTTCGCGGACCTGATCCTGAACGGCCGGCCCCAATACGGCGGCGACAGCCGGGTCTATGTCCTGTTCGAGGTTTCAGGCACCCTCAACCATCCCGACATAACCAGGGCCAAGGCGCGGGCTCAGACTCTAGAGGCGGCCACCGGCCAAAGGACAATACCGGCAGTCGCCGCCGCCGTTATCCCCGAGCCGCAGACCGCCTTCGCCGCGTCAGAGAACGTGTCTCTCTTTCTACTTTCTCAATAAAACCAAGAGCGAACAAGACTTGGGAGTAAAGACCCAGCAAAACCGGTGTAGCGGCAATTGGAATAGTCCAGAATTCTGTGAAACTCCATATTGATTGCCATATTGTTATATAACTGCCGCCGCGCCGCAAAGGCAACGATGAAATGCCTTCCAGCCAACACGCCGGCGCTGACCGGCGGATCGCAAAACCTTGAAGAAGCGAGTCTTCGACTGGATCGTGCGGAACCGCAAAGCCACCCGAATCCTGGTGCTGGGAATCCCGTCCGTCTTGATAGAAGTTATTGACGAGAACCTCAAAATGGTCAAATCACTCAAAGGCATAACCTGAACTGACCGGGCGAAGTTCCGATTCCCTAGCAATCGGAAGCATCAAAACCCATGACAACCCTTCGCGCGCCAATCCTGGCGACGTTCTCCGGCAGACTACGCCGTGCTGGACGACTTGCAGGGCCGCATCATGGACATCGGCCCGCAGGACGACGACAAGTTGGCTAGGCTGCGCACTTTCCTCAAAGGGACCTCCGGCGAAAAGGTGCTGATATTCAGCGAGGCTGAGACCACAGTTGACTACCTGTACGAACAACTGAACCCCAGCCAGCGGAACCATACCATAGCCAAACTCAGCGGCAGCAACCGGGACCAGCGGGCCGCCATCGTCAGCCGTTTCGCGCCGCAGGCAAACTTGCAGGACAGGAATCAGATGCAAGGCGAGGAAATCCGGGTGCTGATTGCAACTGACGTGGTATCGGAAGGTCAGAACATGCAGGATTGCGCCCGAGTGCTAAATTACGACCTCCATTGGAACCCGGCCCGGCTTATCCAGCGCTTCGGGCGCGTGGACCGCATTGGCTCCCTGTACGAGGAAATCCACCTGCACAACATGATTCCCGACGCGAAACTGGACGTAGAGCTGGGACTCACTGCTACCTTGAGGGGCCGCATCCAAGCGTTCCACGACCTAATAGGACTGGACAACAAGGTGTTGTCAGAGGAAGAACAGTTGAACGCCCAAGGCGTGGGAGTTATATACGACGCTCGGGAGCTACCGGAACTGGACGACGCGCTCGATGAAGTAGCAACGAACCAGCGGGCCATAGCCCTACTGCAAAACATACGCAGCAACGATCCTGACCTCTGGCGGACAATCCCTGAATTGCCGGACGGCATCCGGTCTGCGCTTACTTGTTCCAACAGCGGCACCGCTGAGGACGCCCCACGAGTCGGCGAAACCATGGTAATGCTGGCCGCTTCCGGCGCTGTGCGATGCTATGCAGTAGGAGACGCCCTGACGCCGCGGCCCATCCGTACTGCCCAATTTATAACCGCTGCTGAGTGTGAATCTGACGCCCCAACGCAGCCTTTGCCGGAAAACACCAACGAGAGGGTCAATGCGGCTGCCGAGGTTTTCAGAAATGACCTCAGCCAACGTCTGGGGACAGTGCGCCGGCGCACTCCCGGCAACGCCCGGAACCGGAGCTTTATCCGACGGCAACTGAAAGGCGTCAGTGCCGGCATTGCTACGTCCCAACGGATTCACGCCCTGCAGCAAGCTTTTTCCGGCGACCTCCCCTCCGTCGTTGAAACCGAGTTGTCAGACTTACGCCGAATAAACTTGGGCGGCCGCAAGCTGGTGCTTCGCTTAGAGCTGTTGCAAGAGCGATACCGCCTGAACTCCATCGAGCAAAATGTGCCTAGCACAATATTTGAACCAGCCCGGATCCTTTGCTCCGATGGATTGTTGTGAAGGCGGCAGCATCACCCTTTCTGCCGCAATGCGGACCGCCTAGCAATAAATCTCGCTGGCAAGAAACCCTATAGCGGATAGCGAATTCCCGCCGCACTATCCCAGCCTCAGCGGAAGCAAAAATCGGGTATCGGAATTTTCTCTTCTTAGCAGTGAATTGACATCATTTCTGTCTTTATCCTATTTTAGGCAAATCCCCCGGGAAAGGACAAAACTATGGAAATCAAGAAAAAGGGACTTATTGGGGACTAGGACCTCGACTCTCAACGTCGGCTGAAGGTAATCGCAGTTCTCAAAGGGGTGAGTATGCGCCGGTACCGCCAAACCACCATCGGTTGAGAGCTGACCAAAGACGAAGCCGAAGGCTTTTCAGTAAGCCCCTTTGACCGGCAATCCTTCAAGCGGGCCGTGGAGCGTCGAGAGGAGCTCTTCGGCGATCAGCCATTGCCTGGAGACTCCGCCGACTTGGTCCGGATGCCCATGATATCCGGAAGGCTGAAATTGAGAAGGGTCTTGAGCTAATTCGCCGCAGGGGATTCCAGCTTGGCCTTCCAGTGGCTGGGGAAAGAGGAGAACTCCAAAGGACCCCGCCACGACCACCGGCCAATTCCAGCCGCCGTCGCCACTGGACCGCCCTCCCTTAATGGTTGAACCAAACTCAGTAACAAAGCAAAGCCGAACTACGGCCCAGCGCCCGGAGCTTATGGGCATAAGACCCCCAAATCCTGACCAGCACGCGATTGAGATCGCCGGCGCGATCCAGAAGGGCGTTGCCCCCAGCATAGTCATCCTTCACGGGTCCCGAGCCCGCGGCGACTACAGGCCCGATTCCGACCTGGACCTCCTCATTGTCTTGGCGCCGGACACAGACCAAAACGCCTCGGCTGGCCAAGCAGCGGCAACTTACATGCACAGCAATCCTCCGATCTTAGACCTCGACGCCGTATCAATCCCCCTCAAGGACTTCCAGAGGCTCCGCCGCGCGAAACAACACATCGCCGGCCAAGCCGACCACTGGGGAATCTACATGAGCGGTTACATAATGGACTTCCCCTGCGACTGCCCCAGCGGATACCCGATGCACTGGCCGGCCACCCAACGGCGCTTGGAAAACGCAGCCGAATGGAGCAAGCAGTTCAACGACATGGTTGACGGGAACAGCTGGAACCAGAAGCTTCTGGGGTTCTCAGCTCAACAAGGGGTCGAGAACGCCCTGAGGGGAATCATCTCCGTTTACAACGACCCGGCTATCTTCCGACATGACCTCAACCGCATCTGGAGCCACTACCTTGAAAACCACCATGACCAAGCTCACCCTCTATCCCAGGAACTACGCGAAGCTGTCGATGCCCTGCTGCAATACACTGCGTACCCGGACCCGAACTCGCCCACCGGCTACGGCAACTGGCTCATCGATTACGCCACCGAATACCGCTACAATCGCGACCCTCGCCCCATGGGCCAGGACCAAAAAATAGAACTGAGAGTCTTGGTCAACGAAGCCATCGGCCGCTTGGCGGACATGACTCACCGGATCAGCGGAACATCGGAAGCTGACATATTCCCTGACGGCAAGCCTTGGGAATGATCCCTCGCCCCGGCCCGGCCTTCCTCTGCGTGAGCTTGCCCACTAAGGGCTACAGTTTGGCATCGCTCCGCATGGGAAAGGAAAATAAACCATGGCCATCAACCCGGATTTCCTGGTACGCTGCATCAATACCCTGGAGTCGGCCTTCGAGCAACTGAGGCAGAGGGAAGCTGATGACCCGCTTTACGACATTCTCCGGTCGGCTTGCATCAAGGAGTTTGAGCTGGTCCTGGAGCAATCCGGCAACCTGTTGAAAAAGCGTCTGCGGCCCTACTTCGCCAGTAACCGGCAGGCGGACCGGTTGACTTTCAAAAACATTTTCCGGTACGCCGCCAAACATGACCTCATATCCGCAGCGACTTGTGAGCGCTGGCTCACTTACAGGGACAACCGGAACGATACCGCCCACGACTATGGAGCAGGATTCGCGGGAACTACGCTTTCTCCCCTGCCCCGTCTCATACCGGACACCCGGGAGCTGGCCAGGATCATCGCGGAGGGAAAGGATGACTGACCGCCTGCGCCTACCCTGCCGTTATCGGGAGAGGCTGGAAGCGCTGTTGCGTCAGCACGTGCCCGCCGCCGAGGTGTGGGCCTACGGCAGCCGGGTCAACGGACGGAGCCACGAAGGCAGCGACCTAGATCTGGCGCTGCGCAGCCCTACCCTCGAACCCCTAGGCGGCGAGTACCATGAACTAGTTGAGGCTCTGGAGGAGTCCAACATCCCTATTCTAATACAGGTCCACGACTGGGCTAGGCTGCCGGAGAGCTTTCAACGGGAGATTGAGCGGGATTACGTAGTGGTGCAGCGGGGAACTGTTCATCTAAAAATATCGTGCTAGTCCCCCGGGATGCGTAACCTGCTGACTATTACGGCGCCTGCCTTGGACGCCTTCCCCAGCATCGAGAACTATGAGGCGGTAATTGAGGACGGCAAGATTGTGCTTACTCCGGTCAAGCTGCCTTCCCAAAACGAGATGGACTGCCATTTCGCCAGCCTGAATTTGACCGAGGAAGACATTCAAAGACGCCGTTGCTTGGGGCCAGGACCGAAATGCGCCAGGAAAAACAAGCCAACCATGCGCGTAGTGATTGACACCAACGTATTGGTGCCGGTAATGGTGTTTCCGCTAGGGGCTATGGCTTGGGTTCGCGTTCCGGGTGGTCTGCGATGCGGCGGAGAGGATGGTGCTATCGCTGTTACGCCTGCATTACTGCACTAGTCTTAATTTACTTTCGCGTTAGCCTTTCGCTCCAGATTCCGGGCTGTGTGCTACCGGGTCTGACCTCTAGCACGGTCTGCAATGTCAGTCTATATTCTGAAAACCGTAGGAAATCTGTTTATCTGTTCGTCGAATTCCTCACTATGGTTAATTGACACGACCCGATACCCTAAACCTTCAAGTTCGGAACGAACTGTAGCGTCTTGAGTACGTTATGCTTCGGAGCCGTGGCTTGGGCCGTTAATGAACACACAAACTCGGCCTCTTTCGTAGTAGAGTCAGTTTGAACATAGATTCCTTCCAAATGGCCGGTATTGAGTTCGGCTAGGCAGAACGTAGCTATTATCAAAGAGGTGCTGCAAGAAAGTCGGTGAGCAGAACAGCACGGGCAGCCGTCCCTCTCTAAAGCGTCGTTCTCTCTTCGCGGTCGCTGGTATCAACTTGGCCGGTATGCTCGCGGGCGAGCATCCTTGTTCAATTCTCTACCGCGGTTTTGGTACAGTTTGACGAAGTATTTGTTGGCAGCGCGCTTTCCACGCTGTAGCACAGCATGACGGGCACGCACTGGGTCCGGGCCAATTGGAACTCCGTTCCCAGGGTTCCAACGCAGCACGCTAGCTAAACCCGCACTCCCCGCTCTTGCCCTTTGTCGTCCGTTTCGACCCTCAGGATATGGCCCCGCAATGTTTTAATGATGTGCTGAACTAGTGCTTCACCTTGCTCCTGGGGGGTCCAACTGTGGGCTGTCCATCCCCCATGTGCGCGGATTTCTCAAGTACCGAGATACTTGGCTACGGAGACCCAAGGATAAGGATAACGTCCTGTCTTCATTGCGTCCCCCGGTAACACCGGGAAGCAATGCTATCGCCTGTTCCTGCAACCGGTCGGTTTCTTCAACGGTTCAAGGTTCCCGGAGTACTGTAGCTGTTTGTTGCCGGACCGCTCAATGCCGTCCCGTTTCAGAATCGGGGCTTCTATGGCCAATTGCATCCGCAGGTAGTTCAGAAAGTCCGTAAGCACCCTGACGCGGGTTTCAGGAGTCGCGGCTTCAAATCTGGGGACACCGTTCCAAAACGAGTCATCATGGGTCAGTTCTTTCAGTCCGTCATAGCTGATGCTCAGCAGGCCGGTCTGCTCTAGGTTCGGTTTTACAATACGCCAGCCCCGGCTCAAATCTTCCAAGGCGCGATATTGGAGCACTCCAGTGATGGCTTTCCTCCCTCTCGTCAGCCCTGGCCCTCTGGTCCCTGGTTCAGCCAGATAGTCGGCAGGCTCCAAGGCGAGAGCGTCAAATATGGCGTATCCGATGTCTTCAACGGGCAGAGGACCCTTAGCTTGCATTGCTGCCACCAGACCAGCGCGGATTTGAGCCGTCTGTACTAAGTCATTCAGGTGGCCAGCTTGCAGCGAAGCATCCTGGCGATTGTCAGTGAACAACAGTGCTTTGGCTTCCACCGGTGCTACTTGCTGTGCCAGCATACCCGAGACACCGGCATTGACTGCAATTGTCGTTGCAGTGGAGCGGCCGGTTTGCTGGGCGCGGGTCATGTCATCATAGATTTCCAGAATCACCCGTTTGGTGCGGTATTCGTCGTATGCCTGTTCGTCGTCGCGGACGACGTCGGGGAAAGTGTCCATGATATAACCCACATCGCCCCGGTCCAGATGGTACAGGTGAAACAAAGCGGCTTCCAGATCGCAGCGCAACAGGAACCGCCGTTCCGGCTCCCAGCGAAAGGGCGGGCCGTCATAACTCAATCCTCCGCTAGGGACTGCAAGTCCCAAGCCGTGTAAGAGAGCTCCAGCACGCGGGGCACCACGAACTCCGCGTAGGTAAGGCCGGAACACAGCTCCGCCGCAAATTCCTCTGGCAGCAAAACCGGGAGCTGATTGATGATGAAATAGTTTAAGGCAATGCCGCCGGTAGCTGATCTAGTGGCGAAGTCCAGGGCGAAGCAGAGGAATGGCGCCATCAACAGCGTAGCTGCCTCAGCACCGGGGATATTAATCATTGGCGCGGTGTCGCTCATTCCGAGCCTCGAGGCGAACGCCGCGATACAGGTCCGCTGGTTGGTCGCTCTGGTAATGAGGCGGAGAGTGACGCAATAGGCCGGAGGCCGTATTCTATCGTCTATCTCTCCCTTGCAAGCCTTTTTGCCACTTCATTTTCGGAAACCCAGTAGTGGGGAATCACGACGGCGTTAGGGTCTCTTTTCATTTCCTGGCCGATGCCAGTAGCGTTCCCATTTTTGATGGAATCAACCCTTGCGCTGTCAAAGGTGGCGTGGCGGTGGCCGTACTGATGAAACAGTTTCGCCTCATAAAGCGGAACGTACCGCGCATCGCCCCGGACAAACTCGTTGCCTTGCAACTGCCAGCCCTCCGGCTCCAGCTCTTTGCGGGTATAAAGCCAGCCGGAATCGCCGGACATATGAAACATACTCAAAAATCCCGCGCCCCACGGGTTTGATTCCAGTTCACCATTCTTCGCCTCCCGCCACAGCACGCCAGCGCGGCGGTACATTTTGCGAGCGATTTCCATATCGCGCTGGGCGCGGAACATGGGGCAGGTGCGGGTGTTGGGGTTGAACAGCTTGAAATCGTCCCCGGACAGTTCAACGCGCCAGTGGGCGTCGCTGATTTGACCAGCCTGATGCAAGAAGAAGGCGAACTGCGACGACTCCTGCGGCCGAGTGGCCCCGCTGACTGTCAGCAGGCAGAACTTAATCTGGCGGTGTATTCCTGGGAAAACCTTTTCCCAGTTCTCGAAGTCATATAGGCTTACCAGGGAGTGGCGCTGCACTAGGCTGGAGAAGAATACTTTGGTAGTATCATCCGTGGCGATGCCGGTGGGAACGAGGAGATTAGCATAATGGCTACAACTCCCGATACTATCCGGGCCCAGATCCACCAAGATGCCATCAGCAGAGTAACCTGTTTCTACAGCGCCGCCCCCCGCGAAATTCTCAACGAGCTGCTCCAAAACGCTCACCACTCCGGGGCCACCCGCGTAAGCATAACCAGCGGTACCGAGGAGTCCACCGTAACTGACGACGGCCGGAGCATCTTCAACCCCGCCGATCTGCTGGCCTTCGACCCCAGCGGATGGGAGGAACAGACCGTCCAGCGAGAGGAGGCCGCTGGCATGGGCTTATTTTGCCTGGCCTCCTGCCGGCACGTCACCATCCGCTCCAGCGACGGAACCCGCCCTTGGCAGGTGCGCCGCTCCCCGGAACATTTCACCGGCGAGCAGGAAGCCCCGGTGGAAATCCTGAACTCCGCCCAGACCCCGAAAGGAGGGAGCATCACCCTATCCACAAAACTCAGCCGGGCAATTGCAACGCCAGCCGCCCAATAATTCCCCCTGCCGGTGACCTTCGGCGGCGAAGAATTGCCGCGATGGGATTTTCTGTGGAACGCCGTGCGCATCGAGGAATGGCGCGGCCTCCGCATCGGCGTTTTCCGCAACCACCATTGCTCCAATATCAACTTCCACGGCCTGGTGGTGCAGGAATCGCCTCTGCCTCGGCTCAGCACAATACCCGGCCAATGAAGTTCCCTGGCCGACGTTCAGGACTGCCCGGAACTGAAGCTTACTTTAAATAATGCAGCCAAACCTGGACTATATTGGCTACCTCTGGTACGACCGGCTTAGGCAAGTATCGGACGTCGATATCCTAGTGGCCACCGGCGGCCGGGAGGCGAGCCTTAACGAGACCCGTATAAGCGGCCAACCCCTGGACCATCCGGATGCGGACGCCATAATCTTCGTGTTAAAGGCCAGCGCCGGGCAGGAAATTCTGCTGCCCACCGGCCTGGCCTTCGAGACCTGCGATCCCGCATGGCCGGACGAAACCCTCGACTATCTCGCCGCAGTCGCTGCACTCCCCCTGCGATCCCGCATGGCCGGACGAAACTGGTATCCCCGGAGGACGCCGCCCGGCAGGCCATCATCACCGCGGTCTCCGAGCACGTCCGCTGGCACGTGCCGCGGGCAAGGAAGCAGTAATCCGGATCCTCAGGGACTGGAACAGCCAGCCGGAGGTAATTTTCGAGGACTAAACCGGAGAACATCCTGCGGCGCTATGATTTTAGGCGCCCGCAAAAGACAAACCCGTGGCATATAGTTACCCCAAGCGGCCCGGAGACCTGGACCATCGCCCAGGAGCGCTATGCCGACGGACGGCAGATAGTGCTGCCCCAGCGCCTGGATGCCCGCCTGAGCCATTAATACGGCATCCCCGCAACGACTTGGCGCAACAACTCCCAGCAGCCCCAGCGATCGGCCCCCGAACGGCCCCGGCCCAACAACGGCAGGGGCTTAATCTTGCCCTGCGGAGACGGCTCCCATCGTCGCTCTCGCCACGCCTATGTGGAACCAAGAGCCACTTCCCAACCCGGGACGAATCCCACGCCCCCGCCATGCTTACCTTCCCGTTCCTCCGCAACGGGAACATGGCCCTGAGCCCCATAACCTCCGGCATCGGACCCCGGTTTTATCCCGTGAGAACGAAAAGGAGCTATCCATCGGAAGCCCTTAACGACATGGCCCTTAACGACATGGAAGGCCACCCCGCAGCCCTGAAATCACCAGCGAAACCAGCCCTGCCGGAACCCTCGCAAGATTCCGAACCCGCGGCTACTGGCTAGACGCCCGTCCTTCCCGTATCCCCTCTGTAATTACCGCGCCACATCGTCATTCCCGCGAAAGAACGTCACCCCCGTGAAGGCGGGGGCGGGAATCCAGGGCCACCCTGTCATTCCCGTCCCGACTGCCTGCTCGCTGGCGGTGGATTCCCGCTTTCGCGGGAATGACGGGCAGTAGCAAGCAGGCGGGCAGGGTGGTCAATTCCGAATTACATCTATTTAATGCTTCTTTGCGCAGTATGCCTAAAAAACTGCAACTATATACTCGTTACGGCGATTATAGCGTTTTTCAGAACGCAATAAATTTTACGGCCTCCTTATGACCCCCAATTTTTGACTGCGAAAATCCCTTGAAAGCGCTTTTCCGCCCTCTCCTTCCTCGGCCTATTACTGGCGGTGGCCGGCGCCGGCCTATTCTTCTCCCCCAGTTTCGTCGGCACCCAGTCTGCCCTGAGCTTCGGCGATATCCCCGGCGGCAGCGCCGCCGAACTCTCCCCTAACTAAAGAAGTCCAGTGGGGCGGCGGCGTCCGCGCCTACACCGGCCAGAGCGTTAGCTTCACCCTTCCCGCCGTTAACTGGCTGCGCTTCCGCCGATGGCTACGATTACGCCCTGCGCACCCGAATACTGGACGGCGGAACAGGCCCCAACAAGGAAGGCTGCTGCCTCATAGCGCTAACAGTCGCAACCGGGATTGCGCTGCCGCTGGAGTTCCCGGTGAGCCTTCCGGCAGCGCCCCCGGAGTTGAGGCGGCGGTAACCGTCGCCCCCTAACGCGCAAGCCCAGGCCTCAAGCCGGCCGTCCCCGATAGGGACGGCCGGCCTTTTGTTTGTCCAACGGCCAAAGCCCTGCCGGAACAGCCCCGCAGGGTTGTATTTTCACCGGCGATTGCCCTGCCCCGCGCGCGCCAGCGCCTGTACTACCATACGCGGTAGTGGTTTGGAAGACGTGCCCTGCCCCGCGCGCGCCAGCGCCTTCAATCCCCGCCCCTTTGGGAGTAGAATAGACCCATGACCAACATCAACAACATCGAAGATTTCGAGAGAATCCTCCAAGAGCGCCCGGAGTGGCGCCAGCGCATCCGCCACCTGCTGCTGGGCGAGGAAATTCTCAGTCTGCCGGCCAAAGTGGCCGAACTCACCGAGGCCGTGGCAGAACTCACCACCACCGTGAAACTGCTGACCGCCCGCGTCGGAGCCATCGAGACCAAGCTCGACCAGCATATCGCCGACACCGCCGAGAACTTCCGGCAGGTGCGCGAGGACATAAGTGCAAACCAAGCCGACACCGCCGAGAACTTCCGGCAGGTGCGCGAGGACATAAGTGCAATGCAAACCGACATAGGTACGCTGCAAACCGACACGAGCACCCTAAAATCCGATACAAGCACCCTAAAATCCGACATGGCCAGTCTCAAAGGCGCAGAACTAGAGCGAACCGCCTGTCGGCGCATCCACGGCCTCGCCTACCGTACTTGGGGCATCACCGACTCCCGTCTGCTCCAAGGCGCCACCGTCGAACCCCACTTCCAGTTCCGGCGCAGAATCATTGAGGCAGAGCGCAACGGAACCATATCCGAAGCCCAAAGCATCGGGATCGATGCAGCCGACATAATCCTGTCCGGAGTCATTGAAGATATTGAGGTTATGCTGGCCGCCGAGGTCTCTATCACGGTAAACCAGCACGACATAGACCGGGCCAAAGAGCGGGCCGCATCCCTCCAAGCCGCCTCGGGCATGACCTGCTACGCAGCCGTACTGGGCGAGAACATCAGCGGCCAAGACCATGAATACGCCGACGCCCAGGGCGTAACCTTCATCAGCATAGCCGCTACGGAACAGCAGCGGCCCCAGAACCCCCTGCCAGAGGCGTAAGCCCCCACTCCCCGTTCCTCTGCACTGGCCCCAGCCCGTTGCAGAGAGTAAAGCTATGACCATTGCCGCACAAGACCACGAGAGATTGATTGAGATATTTGCCGGCACCCGCACAATGCAGGGCCGGCGACCTCCGCAATGCCGCCGAAATAGCCTGGTGCGCCATTAAACGGGCCACCGTGGAAGTCAGCATGGGCAGCCCGGCCGGCATACCCATCTGATGGAAAACCTTCTCGGCCCGCTCATCGGCCACTACGAACAACACCGGCCACCGGTCTTGCCGGACCGGAGCCAGGTAGCCTCGGATCTTGGCCTCAACTCGCACTCGTCCAGTGGCCCGCCGCTAGTACTCCACATAGTGCCAGCCGGGGCCGTAGGGACTTTCCCGAAGGTAAACCAAGCCGTCAGGTCGGACGTCGGCCTTGCCGGAAATCTGCTCCCAAGAGCGCCCGCCGCACAAAAGCCGCCCATTACCTTCATCAGTCCCAGCTCGTGGCCCTGTAACTTGGAATCGTTCAGCATGGACACCGCGCCCAAGGAGTTCAGGTGAACCCGGTCGCGCAACGCCAGTTCATACCCCCGGCGGGTAACCCCGTATCTGAGCCAACGCTAAAGTATTCCAGTCCTTCGCCCATACTAGCCAGACGGCGGCGGATATACGTTTCGCTCTGGAGCAGTCCGATCCACAAGAATAGGGCCCAGCCGTCGTGGAAACGCGCGACGGCATCCCAGGCGGCCTACCTTC
Organism: Dehalococcoidia bacterium; assembly: GCA_965199995.1. GTDB lineage: Bacteria > Chloroflexota > Dehalococcoidia > Lucifugimonadales > UBA3495 > VXOI01. The sequence goes on from OZ241328.1 coordinate 2,797,318, forward strand.
GCTAAACCCTGGTTCTGAAACTCCAGGAACAGCGCGGGGCAGTAAGCCTGGGTTTGTCCTGCAACCAACGCCAGGTCAGGCGCCGAGACCAGAGGCATAGCCGCCAGCAAGGACAGCCGGGGCCCGGAGGGGGCCGAAGTTCTTCCGAGACCGTGTTGAGCATTAGAAAGCCATCTGCGCCGGGCTGGGGTCTGCTTCATCAAACTGGGGTTCCGGCGCCGCGAGGTTTACGGATGGGCCGCTTTTCCCCGTTCCGCCATTTCCTGCCCCACCACGGCGCGGGCACTGGCCGCCTCCCCCTCGCGGATGGCTGCCGTTTCCTCCCGGCGGATACGCTGGCGCTGGGATGCCGCCCAGACCTCCGCCGCCCTGCCCTTTCTTGATCACCGTACCGGGAGGAGCAGGCCAAGACGCGGCTTCCGCCAAGGGCACAGCCGGAGTCCCGGAGCCCAAAGCAACGGGGGCAGGCGCCGGGATACCCGGCGGAACGGCCTGCTCCGGCGCTGAGACTACGGGAGCCAGCCCTGGCTTCAGTTCCGCGGCCGGTTCCGGCTCTTCCGGCACGGCATAGACGCTGTAATCCACGGCGGGAATCTCAGAGCCGCCCGCCTCCAGGTCTTCCAACAGCACCGGATGGGAAAATCCCACGGATGCAGGCTGGACCAGCGGCTCCACCAGCTTCCGGGGGTAGAGCAACCGTCGGAACCGGCTCCTCAGGCTGGACAGCTTCCTGTAAAGGACCCGTCAACACGGCCACCGAACCACCGCGGTTTCCCTTTCCACCGAAGAACTGCTGCCCACTACCTCGGACACCGATCCGCCGCCCATGGATGCGTTCTTCAACCGCCGAAGGGTTTCGGCATACAGCTCCGCCTGAATTTCATCCCGAGGCCGGGTATAAGCCTTGGATTGCTCCAGAACCAGGGCCACCGCCTCGGCGCTGCCCTCGGTTTCGTCCGGCGCCGACAAGGTCTGCCTACTGAAAGTGTGAAAGGTCTCAGTGTCGGAAGTAATACGGGCATAGCAGTTATTGCGAGTTTCCGCCAGCATATTTCCCCAGTCACACCCGGTCACGCTCTGGAACTCATCGCAAACGATGAGACAGCGATTGCGCTCGGACGGCGGGAGGCTTTCTTGGTCCCGCAACACCAAGTCAATGAGACTGACTACGGTGCCGCCCATCAGCGCCGCCGGCCCCTTACCCACCGTGCCCTAGGCTGTGGAAACCAGCAATATCTGTCCGTCGCTCACCACATCCGAAAGTTTGATGGTCGACTCTTTCTGCCCCATGATCAAAGAGGCTCGCTGGTCCGAGGCGAAAGAACCCACCCGGGAGTGAACCGGCGAAACCGATTCGCTGCGGAGTTCCTGGCTCCAGCCTAGGAACCCATCGAACCATACCAACAGATGGGGGTACTGAACCCGGATGAGGATGTTCCGTTGCTAGCGCTCATCACCAGCGTCTGGTTCCGGCCCAGCCCCTTGGTTTCGCTCTCCTCCAGCAGGAACAAGATGTCCAGCATGGTCATCAGCGGTCTCTGGACGTGTCCCGTTGAGCATTGTACTCGTAGATGACAGTGAACCCGCGCTTCAGAAGATCCTCCAGACGCGGCCCCCTATGAACAAACAGATTTTTTATATAGTAGTAATAATGGTAACAGGGAAAGGGATGCGCATAGGTCTGCAAAATGACAGCGCTGACCCATACACCCAGACCCTAGCCGCAGAGACGGAGAACGCGAAAGGCACGAAGTCGTCCAATCGCGATGTGGAAAAGCCTAGGAAACTGGCCAGGGAGTATGACGTCACCGACTATTATGCCCGGCCGTGCGACACTGGGGAACCAAATGAGGAGCTTACTATATAAAATTCCAAGAAATAAGCCCCACGGAAAACCAGTACGATTTTCTAACGGCTGGAATCCCATCGGGCCCTGGGTGCGGGTGGCCATGGCCACCCGCTATCAGGCGTTGGGATTCGAGCTGGAGTATGATGAGCCGGGCATAGGTCTCCAGGGCCGCTACACCGCGGAAGGCGGGTTCCTTCAGATAGAGCCGTCCGTGGAATAACCGGTGATACAATAGCGGCAGAGAAGAGGAGACGGGCCGATGACAATGATCCCCACCTTCGAAGATATGCTGGAAGCGATGGAGCGAAATCCGGCCTTGCGGGACGCTCTCCGCCGGCACATTCTCACCGAGGAACTGCTGCAACTGCCCGCCAGGTTTGATCGGCTGGAAGCTGATGTTACAGAACTGAAAGCCGGCCAGACCCGGCTGGAAGCTGATGTTACAGAACTGAAAGCCGGCCAGACCCGGCTGATGTTACAGAACTGAAAGCCGGCCAGACCCGGCTGGAAGCCGATGTTACAGAACTGAAAGCCGGCCAGACCCGGCTGGAAGCCGATGTTACAGAACTGAAAGCCGGCCAGACCCGGCTGGAAGCTGATGTTACAGAACTGAAAGCCGGCCAGACCCGGCTGGAAAGACGGCAGGACCGGATGGAGGGTAAATTGGACAACATTATAGGCAGCGATTACGAACGGCGGGCAGCCCGCAGATCCCGAATATTCGCTCGCAGCCACCTGAACCTTCGGCGGCCCGAAGTGCTAATGTCGGCAATAACCCAGGAAGGGACGCTAGTCGCTGATATATTGGAAGACGCCTGCGACCGCGGAATTATCACGGATGACCAAGTTAATGATATGTACGCAGCGGACATTATCCTCTGGGGAACGCGGGGGGAATCCGAGAAAACCTACGCGGTAATCGAGGTATCGGTGACCATTGACAGCTGGGACATAACCCGGGCGCGGCAGCGTTCCGAGGTAATAGCGGTAGCGGCCGGACAGCCGGCGCTGGCGGCCGTAATCGGGGTGGTCATCGACGAGGAGACCCGCGCCCGGGCCGGAGCCGAAGGGGTAGAAGTCATACTGATGGAGGCGGAAGATACCTAGGACACAGTCCTCGCCGCCATCCCCTCGAGCTCAGCCTCGGCTTCGGGCATAGTACTCGGCCACAGCCGCCCCGGTTCATCTCCAGATTCTCGGTATACCTGAAGGGCATAGAGGCCGTCTGCCAGCGTCCGGCATGCATCAGAGCAGGCAGCTCCACCCCTGCAGCCGAAAGGTCCTGAGCCATGCCCCCCTGGGGAAATGACCGGAGAAAGAAGTCTCCAAACTGGCGGCGCGGCCCATGGCCGCCAGGCGCCGGGCGAGGGCCCCGGCTTTCAAGCCGAACGGGAACCCTGAACTGCCTCCCGCCAGACGAAGGGCGTTGAGAACCGCCGTAGCCGTTCTCCCCCAATAAACCCTCTTCCCCGCTCCGGACTGGTCCGTCTTGCTGTTGCGGATCATAAGATGGGATCTGCCGTCGGACATGATAAGCAGGGCGTCCCAGCGGAGCCGAGCGGCTTCGGAGACCCGGAGCAGGCCGTCGCGCATTACCGAGGCGATCGCCACAGGCACAGCGCCGCGCCGTTGGGCGTATTGTTTGCTTTCCAGACGGCCGCCCCGCCCCCGGCGGGGAATAGCGGCAGTGGCCCGAATAGCGGCCAGAACATCAGAGGACAGGGGAGCGGCTTGTTGTTGCGGGCGGCCGATTCTGCGGGCAATGCCGAGGAGGGTGAGCCGCAGGGTCTCGCCGCAGGGGGAGGATGCCCGGCCAGCCGGTGGGCCTTGACGACGGCGGCCCGGTGAAGCCGGACAGTGGCCAGGGACTTGCCGGAGCCGGCCAGTTCGGTGAGGAAGGCAGCCAGGATTTCCTCATCGGCAGGCAGGGGCTGATAGCCGTGGGCCTCGGCCCAGGAGTTGAAAGAGCGCCAGGCGATCGGTAGGCCCGGCGGGTATTGGGAGCAGCGGCGGCGGCCTGAGCGGAGCCTACGGAGCGGGCATGGGAAGAGGACAAGGGAGAGAGGGGGACTGGCGGGGAGAGATTTGGGGTGAAGAGGAGGTCATGGAGCGGCCTCGGATAAAAGGATGATAATTGGCATAACACAGGGGTTGCGAAGCTGTCGCCTGTGTTATGATGTTGAATTGCAATGATTCATGCCCTGAAGGTGGAAGAACTGGTCAAGCGCTATGGCGACGACGTCGCCGTTGACCATCTTTCCTTTTCCGTTGAGCAGGGCGAGATATTCGGACTGCTGGGCCCCAACGGGGCCGGCAAGACCACCACCCTCGAAATCATCGAAGGGCTACAGCGCCCCGATTCCGGGCGTGTCACCGTTCTGGGAATGGACGGGGCAACCCGCGCCCGCGAAATCAAAGCCCGCACCGGCGTCCAGTTGCAGTCATCCTCGTACTACGAGTACCTCACCCTCCACGAAGTGCTAGCGTTGCTGGGAGGCTTCTACCCCAAATGCCTGCCGCCGGCGGAGCTGCTGGAACTGGTGGGCCTGACCGGCTTGGCCCGCCGCCGCATCCGCCAGCTTTCCGGCGGCGAACAGCAGCGCTTCGCCCTGGCCGCCAGCCTAGTCAACGACCCAGACCTGGTCATCCTCGACGAGCCCACCACCGGCCTCGACCCGGTATCCCGCCGCGACCTGTGGGCGCTGGTAGGAAAGGTTCGCCAGCGCGGAGCCACGGTAATCGTCACCACCCACTATATGGAAGAAGCCGAGGAGCATTGCGACCGCATCGCCATCATCAACCATGGCCGGCTGCTGGCCTCCGGCACTCCCTGCGATCTGGTAAACCGCATCGAAGGAGCCTATGCCGTCAAGCTGGTGACCGACAGGCCCCTGACCGGCGAGCAGTTGGAGACCCTGAGCCGTCCCGTCGAAGCCCTCCCCATCGTCCAAGAAAACGCCTGTCAGTTGCGCCTGCGCAACGACCCCACCGCCCTCCAGTCCCTGCTATACGAAATCGGGCGCAGCGGCGCGGTGCTGGAGCAACTGGAAATCACCCCCGTAACTTTGGAAGACGTCTTCATCGAACTGACTCGGGAATAGCCTTGCGCCGCGTCCCCGTCCGCCGGCAAGCCGGGCTATCAGGGGTCTAGCAACAGGCCGGGGGTAAGAGAGCGGCGGGAACGTCAGGAATATTGGCGGCTTAGACCTAGAGACTTATATCGGCAACCCTTCAGAGGTCCGGCTTGCTGGCAATCACCCTAGCCAACCTGAAGATGATGGCGCGCAACCGGCAGGGGCTGTTCTGGGCCTTGGCCTTCCCCCTTTTGCTGGTGGTGGTATTCGGACTGTTCGATTTCCAGGGCGTTACCCCCACCAGCCTGGCCGTGGCCGACTTTTCCGGTGGCCCTAAAGCCGAACTTATGCGTCAATTTCTCGACGACATCGCCTTCCTCGAATCCGAGAAGCTGGACGTAGATTACCGAGTCGGCGGGGTTGAGGAGATCCCAGCTCTGGCGGAAGCTCGCCAAAGGCTGATTGACGGCGATTTAGGCTACCTGCTGATAATCCCCGGCGGCATCGACGACCCTGCCGCCGAGAATCGCGCCGGGGCCGCCGAGCCGGTGAAGCTGGCCTTCACCACTCGCAACCCAGAGCGCAATCAGCTCGTCGAAGGCGCGGTACACAGCCTGGTCGTCCAACTGCGCTCCGACGGCGGGCCTATCCTGCTGAAGCAAATGGTAATCTCGGAAGTGATAGAAGCGCCGGAGGTAGACTACTTCGACACCGTACTGCTAGGGCTACTGGGTCTGGGCATAATGACCAACAGCATCATCTCCATCGCCGTGCGCATCAGCGCCTACCGCAATCAGCAGGTGCTGAAGCGGCTGCTGGTCACTCCCTTGCCGGTATGGAAGTTCTTCGCCGGCGAGATTCTCGCCCACTTGCTGCTGGCCATAACGCAGGCCCTCATCATCTTGGCCGTCGGCATATTCGTCTTCGGCGGCGACATCCACGGCAGTAGTCCCTTCCTCGTTCAGTTGGCGTGGGTGTTGCTCATCGTTCTGCTGGGGACAGTGGTGTTCCTCAACATCGGTTTCATCCTGTCGGCCTGGGCCCGCAGTCCCGCAGCGGCCTCCGGCATGGGCAACGCCGTTGCCTTGCCGATGATGTTCTTAGCCGGCGCCTTCTTTTCCACTGCCTCTTTGCCCTGGCTGCTACCCTACGCCGTCCTCATCCTGCCCCTGGCCCCGATGCTGGACGCCCTGCGCGAAGTAGCCATCAACGGCGCCCCAATATGGGCAACCTGGCCGCAACTGGCGGCCCTGGCAGCTTGGGCCGTCGCCACCGCCGCCATCGCCGTCCGCGTTTTCCGGTTCAGCTAACCGTAGCCCCCCAGCCCTCCGGGGGCTGCGCCCCTGCGTACCCGTAGGGGCGTACTAACCGTAGCCCCAGCCCTCCGGGGGCTGCGTCATTCCCGCGCACTCCACCCCCGTCATTCCCACCCGCGCCGTTCCCGTCATTCCCACCCGCGATACCCCGTCATTCCCGCGAAAGCGGGAATCTACTCCCCCGGTTATATCTGGGAAGGAACGATTGATGCGGCAGGATCGAATGGATTCCCGCCTTCGCGGGAATGGCACGGAGACTCAAGCGAGCGGGTCAGTCCCGCAGCCCTATCGCCACCAGCCTTCCCCCCCGTTCCTCGTAGCGCACTTCGATGGTCTGGCCCATGACCTGATGCAGCCGCAAATGCGCCCCGTTCTTCTCCAACGGCCCCTCGGTAGCAAACGTCCACTCCCGCCCGCCGCCGTCCCGAATTCGCAGCGTCTCAATCTCTGCCAAGTCCCGGTCCACGGCCTCCATAACCACGCCGCGCACCACGCCCGGCTCCCCGGAACAGGCCGTCAGACAAAGGCAGAGGGCCGAGAGAATAACGCCCAGGGCGCAGAGGCTTGCCTTCTTTTTTAACGAATCCCCGGCACCCGCTGCCCGTCCTTTGCGTTGACTGGGTTTAATTGAGCGTCTCCAGCAACGCCGGCTCAATTGAAGCGGCGGGAGTAAAGGCTTCGAACTTGGCCCGCACGATGCCCTGGGAGTCCACCACGAAAGTCCACGGCTCGGTGGGCAAACCCCACTCCTTAACCGCGTCGGCGATATCGTCCTTGCCGGGGCGTTTCCCATCCCCGTACAGGTGAGGGTCTTTGTAGACCTCAACGTGGATAAAGTTGGCTCTATCGCCGTAACGGGCCCGAAGGCCGCTCATCTCCTCCAACTGCGGGCCGCAGGTTCCGGTAGTGCAGTAACGCGGCGTCGAAAAGACTAACACGAAAGGCTTTCCTTCGGCGATGGCGTCGCGCACCGAGATGGCGTATAGGCCCGGGTCGGGGTCCCTAGCAGTGGTGATGTGCGTGATGTCGGCGGCATCGGACGCCAGGGGCGTGATGCTTGGCGGCGCCGGAGAACCTACGGCCGGAGTGGCGCTGCTTTCTTTTACTGCGAAGGCGGACCTAGCGGCTACTTCCCGTCCATCCGCTGTCGTGAACTCCGCCTCCATCTCCCAGGTGCCGGCAACGTCGAACTCCGGGTATGCCTCGAATACGCCTGCCGAGAAAGGCCAGGCCGCGAAGCTGGCAGTAAGAGTCTGCCGGGTTTCGCGGGAATCCGTATTGGGCGGCAGGTAGTAGGTGCGCACCGTGGCCCGCTCGCCGGTGACCGGCGGCCCGTCGCGGGAGACAACTCCGAAGGCCAGCCTCTCCTGTCCGATACCCAGGTCGCTGGTTATCACCACCGCGGCGAAATCCGGCCCGCCGAATTCCTCCGGCGGCGGCACGATGACGCCGCCAGACTCTGAACCGCCGCAAGCCCCAGAAAGCGCGATAAGGCCCAGCGCGGCTAGGAACAGACAGTTAAACCAGCCCGAAAAAATCCCTTTCCTTCCCATACGCCGGGGCGAAGCCGTAAGCCAGGACAAAGCGGGGGCAGGAACTATCAAAGCCAAACCCCGCTCAGTAGTTGATGGCGCGAACTGCGCCGCCTTCCACGGCAATGGTCTGGCCGGTGATAGCTCCGGCGCGGCCCGAGACCATGAACAGCACCAAGTCGGCGATGTCTTCCGGCTCCACCATGCGCCCGATGGGGATGTTGGCGACGGCGCGGGCCTCGGCTTCCTCCACCGTGATGCCGGCGTCTCGGGCTTGACGCTCCAGCAGCATGGTCTGGCGCGGAGTGCGGGTGGTGCCGGGGTGGATGCAGTTGACCAGAATACCGTCGGCGGCCACCTGGTCGGCCAGGTTCTTGGCCATGTTCGACACTGAGGCGTTGGTCACCCCATTGCTGTTGGTCAGCGGGTTGGAGTACCGCGCCGCCATGCCGCCTATGTTGATAATACGCCCGCCGCCGCGCTGCCTCATGTGCGGAATACACTCCCGCGCGCAACGAACATAGCCCATAATCTTGACGTTGATGTGGTTCAGCCAGTCCTCGTCGGCCAGCTCCATGAAGGGCGCGGCAGTGGAGTTGACGGCGTTGTTTATCAGGATGTCCACCCCGCCCAGCTCGGCGACGGCGGCAGCGACCAGATTCCGGATGTCTTCCGGCTCGCCGGTGTCCGCCCGCACCGCCAGCGCCCGGCGGCCTGTGCGGGCGCGAATGTCGGCGGCGGCCTCTTCCAGTTCCTCGACGCCCCGGGCGCAGATGGCGACATCTACCCCCTCTTGCGCCAGGGCCAGGGCGGTGGCCCGCCCGATGCCCTTGCTGCCGCCGGTAACGATGGCAATCTTGCCTTCCAGTCCGAGATCCATTCGTCGCTCCTTAATTCATACGTTCGTGCGCAATTTCAACATAATCTTTCAAGACATCACACCCGTATCCCTTTCGGCCATGTCTGAGGGCCGTTATTATGGCCGATCCCACGCCCGTATAGGGATCAAATACGCAGTCGCCCTCATCTGTCATGGACAGCACAAGCCTATCTACAAGCTCGACTGGAAACTACGAAGGGTGGATGGTTTTTTTCAGGGTAGTTGCTCTTTACATTTGGAAATTCCCAAACGTCGCTAGGATTATTTCCTTTGGGGTTACATGACAATTTTCGCGTATTAGGCCCCCGGAAATATCTTTTGTTCCCGTATTTTTGAGGGATACGTACAGGGTCTAGGTAGCAGGTGTAGTCATCGCTCTTAGTCCACCAGTTGATGGTTTCGTAACGACCCGACAGCCTTTTGGTGCAATGTAGTCCATGGCCAAAGCACCAGATAATACGATTCTTCAATTTCAGTCCGTGTTTCAGAAACAGCGGATACAAAAGCAAATCCAAAGGAACTATCTCGCTATTATGAACGTAGTTGCCCACCTGCCAGCAGATCGAGCCTTGAGAATCTGCCATCCTGACGCATTCGTCTATAACTTTCTTTTGTTTAGACAAATATTCATCCAGAGTTAATTTATCCTCGTAAGATTTACCCAAATTGTAGGGTGGCGATGTAACTATCAGCTTGAACTTGCCGTCCGACAACATACCCATGAATTCCAGGTTATCCTTGCAACTGATAACCGCGTCCTCATCAAGGGCGCTCAATTTTTTGAGGATTGTGGTTCTATCGTTACCGCAAGACTCAGCGTCAAAGCAAGTTGTGCCGTGCCCAGGCAAGTCTTTTGGGAGATTCAGCATTGGCGTTTATCCTGGGGGTGAATCGTCAATTGAACATAGCCCAAGGTAAAAGGAATTCCAGGCTTTGTCCATGGGCGGATGTCAAGATTTTGCGAATTTAGGCCGCCCCTACCCCGGCACACAGCAGGCTATCAGCCCGGACATGTCCGCCGCGCCCTCAATGCCCGCGACGGCGGCGGTCAGCGCCTCCAGCTTGGCGGCGGGCCAGTCCATCTGCGGGAAAAGCGGGCGGATTCGAGCCGCAACAGTGGCGAAATCCCACTTCAGTTCGTCGCCGGTAAACTCGTCGCTGAACTCATCGCCGGAACGGGTGCGCACGGTAATCCGCGGGGCAAAGGAGCCGCGCGTCCGCTGCCCCACCACTTCAACGCGTTCCTGTAGCTCCATCACCTGCCGGTCAAAATCGGCGGAGTCTATGCCCGGGTCGAGACGCTGGCGCAACGGCGGATAGCCGCCGTAAGTCCAGGTATAGGCGGTGAAGTAGTGCGTGCTGCCCACGCCTGGCATCCGCCGGTCGGTATTGGGAAAGGCCGGCGACGGATAGGTGGTCTCCAGCCAGTTCATCTCCACTGCGATATGCTCCACGTCCTCCGGCGCAATGTCGCGGGCGGCGCGCATACGGGCCGTCAGCTCGATGACCGGACAGTTATAGCCCGCCGTGGGGTATATCTTGGGAGTAACGTGCAACAATTCCCAACGGTCTCCCAACTCTGCGACAGTGGCGGCCAGGTCCGTAATGCCGGGGCCGCCGTCGCCGGGCGGATTGGCGGAAAAAGTGTAGGAAAGCTCGCCCCGGTTGTTACCGGCGAAAGCGTTGTAGAAACCGGCGTCGCCCTCCAGACAGGTTTCGGAGCCGCGCAGGTTTTCGCGGGCCAGCAGGGCGGCCATGATACCACTGCGAGTGGCGTTGGGCTCGTGATACAGCATTTCGCGCCCGCTCACCCTCGGCCCCTCGGTGGTGCCGCCGGCGAAGGTGCAGGCGAGAGCCAGCGCGGTAACCGTCTGGTCTTCATCCAGCCCCAGCAGCTTGGCCGTGGTCACCGCCGCGCCCAACGTCCCGTAGACCGGGCTACACCGGAACCCTCTCGCTTGCGTGGCCGGGATGAAGTCGCCCGCAATGCGCGCCTCCACCTCGTAGCCCGCCGCCAGGGCCGTCAGCAGTTCCGACCCGCTGGCGCCCGACAATTCCGCCGTAGCCAGGGCCGCGGGAATGATGCACGGGCCGGGGTGAATCAGCATCCGGTAAGAATCGGTCTGATTAGTGGCGTGCATCAGCTTGCTGTTGGCGAAAGCCGCCCCGCTTCGAGTGGCCCGGGCGCCGTCGGCCAGCACCGTCGCGCCGCCGGGGTTGGCTTCCTCTGTCTTCACCAGCTCGATGGCCGCTTTCCCGGGGGGCGTTTGCGCCCCGGCCAGGGAAACAAACATAGCGTGCAAGAGCGACGCCTTGAGTTTGTCTGCCACCGATGCGGGCAGGTGCGAGTATTCCAAGCCGGAAACGAACCGGGCGTATGTGCGGGCCAGGGCTTCGGGCATGATTATGGCTCCCTTTTTACTTACTAGGCTGGATAATACTGGGCTGGATGACGGCGGGATGGCGCATCATGACTGCGCTCAAAGCCGGGCAATGGCCCGCTTGCCTTCAGGTCAAGTCCTGCAGATGCGGGCGGAGGAACAGCTTCATCAGCGCCAGTAGCGTCACCGCGCCGATGATGCTGAAGAATATCAGTATGTCAAACTCTCTGCTGGCCATTCCCAAAGCGGTTCCGGCGGCCGGGGGGTGCTCCGAATTGGTGATTGCCATCAGCAGCATGGATATGCCCACGGCCAGGGCAAAGGACAGATGCAACAGGATTTCCTTGTCGTTCAGAAACGCCTCTACCGACGCCAAAAACAGCAGGGCCGAGAAAATCGAACCCAGGGCCAGCGCCACTCCATGCCCGCCCACCAGCGCACGAATCCGCGCGGTGGGGTTGGAGGGGCCAATAAATACGCCGACAACGCTGGAGGCTAGTCCGGCGGCGAGGGCGGCGGTAGACAGGGAATGCACGAAGGTAAGAATCGCCAGCATGACCAAAGTCGCCAGGCCCGCCTGAATCGCAAACGCCCACGGAGACCGGACGAACCCCGGGTCTCGCCACGTCCATTTTTCGCCGGTTTCCGGGTCCAGGCCCGACAGCAGCCGCAGGAAAAGCAGGTTGTAGCCCAAAGCCCGCCTTTGCCGCCGCCGGAGCAGTATCCCGGCCAGCAATATCGCAGCTACGCGGCTGCGCCGGAAACGGCGTCGCCGTCGGCCCCAGAAGGCCACGAGCTACAGATTCCGCACCCAGTCCAGCCAGACCCGGGCACAGGCGGTGGGTATAACGTGTTGCACAAATCCGGTAACCCCGGGAAACACCACCCGGTGACCGTTGGGAAACAGGTCCGCCGCCCCGCGAAAGTCGCCCAGCACCTCCTCGCGCAGACTGGCCGCCGCCAGCACCAGCACCGGCGTTTGCACGTCTTTCAGCAACGGGCCCAGGTCGCCCCCGGCGTTGGACTGGAACCCGTGAACTACCTCGGCCGGAGTTGCTTTCATCTGATCGGCATACCATTTTATATAGGCCGGCGGAACCATGTCCGGGTCCAGCCTGCGTCCGATGGATTCGTCCACCCAAACCGATATGCCTTCCCGCGCGATAAGGTCGGCGCTCTCCTGATGGTGGGAATCGAAGCTGGTGGGCGAAGTGCAAACGGTGAGCGAGAGCAATCGGTCCTGGTGGCGAGTGGAGTAATTCATCGAGATGGATCCGCCCACCGTCTCGCCGATAAGGTGGAACTGCCGCAGCCCCAGCTTGTCTACTACCTCTTCCAGGTCTCCGGTGAAATTGTCCAGCGTCCACGGATAACCGGCCGCGGGCAAATCCGACTGTCCCATTCCCCGCATATCGAAGCGTATGACCCGGAAGTGGCGGGCGACGGTGGGTACCCAGCCGAACCACATTCTGTGATTCTTCGCCATCCCGTGGTGCATCACGACCGTTTCCGGCTCTTCCCAAGGATCGGTAAAGTCGTCCACCCTGTAGAACAGTTCCGTCCCGTCATCGAGTTGAAGTTTCATGCTGCCTCCGGGCCATGGGCCAAGGAAGTGAAAGTCGGCTACCCTATGGTTCAGGTTGATTCGGCGGTTCCCAGTCCCTTCTCCACGAATACGGAGCGGGCCACCCGCATCGCCGTGCGCGAGTTGGTGTAGCTGCCATAGAAAATTAGCTGGAAGAAAACTTCCATGATTTCCTGCGGCGTCGCCCCCACGTGCAGCGCGCCCTCAATCAGCCGACGGATCTGCCGGTCATACTGGCCTTGAACAGTCATGGCGGAAAGGCTGCACAGGGCCCGGCTCTTGGGGTCTAGACCCGGGCGGGCATGGATTGCCCCCCAGTGATATTCCTCCAGGAACTTCTGAGCCTCCATTTCCAGGGAATTGGAGTTATCCACAGGATAAAGCGGCGGCTCTCCCATCTGTTCGTCATAGATGCGCAGACCGTTCTGATGCAGTTCTTCCACCGTTCTATCGGTGTCATAAATCCGGGTGGGAACGTATTCGATGCCCTGTTCCTCGAATATGTCCTTGGCCAGCTTCATGGCTCCCTCGACTGATGGAATCCCGACCAGGAAGGTCATCTGAATAATCACTTCCACTATCTGGTCGGGGGAAACCCCCAGGTTGAGGGCGCGCTCGATATTGCGGCGCAACAACGGCATCTGGCCCAGAGCAGTGAGGGCGGCCACGGTCACCAGACAGCGCGGCTCGGTATCCAGCCCCGGCCGCGTCCACACGGAACCCCACAACGCTTCGTCTATGATACGCTTGAGGTCCGGAGCGAGCTGGTCAATGCCCGGCAAGCTGTAATGGCTCTGGTTGCCTCCGGCCATTCGCCGGCGCATTTCCTGGCCTCGATTAAAGCGGTCGTCCAAAGTTTCCAAGTTATTTTCCTTTCCCACATCACGGGTTCCCACATCACGGGTTCCCATCCCTTTTTCCCGAGGGCGCCCCGTTTTTATGAGGGTGACGTTATTTCGCGGGGATGACGAGCGGCCGCGGCGATACAGGCCGCCGGAACCGCCGGTTCCCTTTCCCGGCAAATCTAGTTCGCTGCCGCCATCACTTCTTCCGCGAAGCGGGCCATGCGCTCTTCCGTTTCGGCGGGATGAGGGCTGCGGAAGTCAAATATCAGATGAGTCACGCCCACTTCCGCGTAAGCGTGAATATCCTGCAGCACCGCCTCGGGCGGGTCAGAAAAGCGGCGGCGGCTATCCGCCCCGCTGCCGCCGGGAACAGGGCTGGCTGCGTCATACAGCGGCGCCTTCATCGAGACCTGTATCTCCGCCGGGTCGCGCCCGACCCGCTCGGCATGACGGCTCAGATAGGCCAGGCTCTCCGCCAATTCCTCCGGCTCCAACGGCGCCGCGGGAATCGCCCCCACGGGATGCCAGGCATTCCCCAAGCGGGCGGCCCGGCGCAGGGCGGCCCGGCTCTGACCCCCAATCCAGATGGGCGGATGGGGCGTCTGCGTCGGCTTCGGCAGGAAAACGATGTCGGAAAACCGAACGTGCCGGCCCTCGAAGCTGGGGTTGTCGGCGGTCCAGAGCTCGATGAACGCCTGCAAATACTCATCAGTGGCCGCGCCCCGCTCGGCGAAGGGCGGCGCGTCCAACAGTTTGAATTCCTCTTCCATCCAGCCCACGCCCGCGCCCACGATGAGCCGCCCCTTAGACAGCAAATCCAGCGTCGCCAGCATCTTGGCGCACAGCAACGGGTTGCGGTATGGCACAATCATCACGCTGGTTACCAGCCGTATGTTCTCGGTAACCCCGGCCAGATAAGCCAATGTCGTAATTTGCTCCGGCCACTCCCCGGCGCCGGAGTTGCCCCCGGCCAGAATGCTGCCGGTAACGCTGTATGGGTAGACCGAACTGACCTGGCGAGGCATCAGAATATGATCGGGCGCCACCATGCAGTAGTATCCCAGCCGGTCGCCCAGCCCGGCGATGCTCGCCAAAGCGTCGGGCTGCGCACCTTCTCCGCTGTTGGGCAGATAGAAGCCAAACTCCAAGATACCCCTCCAAACAACCGGTTTTCCGCTCCGATTTTAGCATATTCGGATGTTGGCGATAGGCCGCCGGACTCCCCGTCCTTCCCTGATACAGACCCGCCTTCCGCAGACCCGCCTTCCGCTGTCTTTCCCGTCCTCCGTTTCCCTAGGGCAAAGTTCTCAGAGACAGCTTCCCGAGAATGCCCATGGGGCAGGAGGGACGGGCAACGGCTGGGCCATTGTTATCGCAAGGAGGCGGAGAACAATGCCCCGGCGCATCTTCTGCGTTACAATGCGAATTTAAGGGCGAATTTAAGGGCGAATTTAAGGGCAGCCCGCAAAATTTCCGGCGGGGGCGGCCTTTCCCGAAAATCGCAATGGCGAGGGGAGCGCATGGCGTTGCAGGAATTTATCCGCGAGTCTTTCGATGCCAATTGGGAATGGCTGGAGCGTTATCTAGACGGGCTCACCCAAGAAGAAATCGAGTACCGGCCCAACGGCCAGTGCCACTCCATCGGCTTCGTCGTCTGGCACTACGGTCGCGCCCTGGATATGTGGACGCAATCGCTGGCCCGTCGGCAGCCCCAGCTATACGAGCAGGAGTGGGCCCAGCGGCTGGGCATGAAACCGGAAGCTATGGACGTCGGGTTCGGCTACTCCGTCGAAGACCTAGCCAACTGGCCTTGCCCCGACAAGGCCCTGCTGGTGGAATATGCCGCCGCCGCCCGCGACAATCTGCTAGGTTTTCTGGCAGAGCACGATGATGCCGCGCTGACTGCCACCACGATGACCAACCGGCAGGGCAACGAAATCACCCTGGCCACGATGTTCCGTATGCTTATCTGGGAGGTCAACCAGCACGGCGGGCAAGCGGGCTATCTGCGCGGGATGCAGCGCGGGCTGGGGCAGTAGCGGGCGGCCCGGCAAAGCCGCTTCCCCGCTGACCGGATTCGTCGCCTTCCGTCCGGAAGCGTTATCGGACAGGCACACCATTGTGGGTTCAGGCCAATTTCAGCACGCCGGATAACCCTATTCCGGCAGTGGCGCCCCAGGTCGCATAACTATGTCAACCTTGACACTCCCAACGCCCGCCGGTAGACTCGCAGATTGATAAATCATTGGCGAAAGGGGGCGGATTTGTTCCCAGTCTGCCGCAGGGCAAACCCCTCGGCAGGCCCAATACTTAAGGGTTGCGCAGGGGGTTTTACGTGTCTACCACGCCTTCGTTTTTGACCGAGGAAATGCGCCAGCAGGCCATCGGAACCGTGAGCCAGCCCAGAACCCTAGAAGTCGAGAAGGGCGCAATCATCAAATTCGCCGAGGCCATCGGCGACGAAAATCCGGTATATAACGATGAGGCCGCCGCCCGCGCCTCGCAGTACGGCGGACTGATTGCGCCGCCCACCTTCCTGCGTTCAGCAGTGGCCGCCCGCCCAGATCTGCCCTTCGACGTACCCTTCGACCGGGTGCTGGACGGCGGCAGCGACTGGGAATACTTCGAGCCGGTGCGCCCCGGCGACCGCATAACCGCCGTTTCCCGCATCGAAGACATCAGCGAGCGCAATGGCCGCATCGGCCTGATGCTCATTCAGACCATCGTTATCACCTACACCAACCAGTTCGGCCAAGTAGTGGCGACCCAGACCAACACGTCCATTCGCTACTGACCCTACCCAGCGCCGCTTCCCCCATCCAAAGGGATAATGCAGGGCAGGGACGTTAAGGCTGCCAAAGATTGACATGGAGGTTTCACCATGACCGCCCAGATTGTTTGGGATGACGTAGACGAAGGCATGGAAATTCCACCCGTGGTGCGTCATCCCTCCTCCCAGCAGTTGGTGAAATACGCCGGGGCCTCCGGGGATTACTACCAGATTCACTACGATAAGGACTTCGCCCAAAGCACCGGGCTAGATGACATCATCATCCACGGGGCGCTGAAGAACGCCTTCCTAGGATCTCTGGTCACCGACTGGATGGGCCCCCACGGCAACCTGCGCAGCCTCTCCTGCCAGTACCGGGGCATGGACATCCCTGGCCGGCCCATCACCGCCCGGGGTGTGGTGACCGGCAAATATGAGGACGCCGGGGAATATCTGGTGGATTGCGAAATATGGCTGGAAAACGAAGAAGGCCAGCGCACCACCCCGGGCCGCGCTACCGTCTCCTTGCCCAAAGGGCACTGACGCCCGTACAAAGGCCCGGCTCAACCGTCATTCCCGCGTCTCAACTAACCGTCATTCCCGCTTTCGCGGGAATGACCGGTAGCGGAATAACGATACAGGAGAGCATTGGATGGATTCCCGCTTTGACGGTTGAGCCATGGGAATGACGGTTGAGCCATGGGAATGACGGTTGAGCCATGGGAATGACGGTTAGTTGAGACGTTGAGACGCGGGAATGACGGTTGAGCCATGGGAATGACGGTTAGTTGAGACGTTGAGACGCGGGAATGACGGTTGAGCCAGAGGAGAAATTACATATCCCATTCCAAAATTCCTAGGGAGAAAGAGAACGTTGGTTGATTCATTAGTGGACAAGGTAGCGATAGTCACCGGCTCCGGCCGGGGAATTGGCCGCGGCATTGCGCTGGAGATGGCCGCGGAAGGCGCCAAGGTAGTCGTCGTTGACCCGGGCGTCAACGTGGACGGTTCCGGGGAGGATTCCTCGATAGCCGCGCAGGTAGCCGAGGAAATCCGCACTGCCGGCGGAGAGGCCGTTCCTTGCATGGAGTCGGTAACCACCATGGAAGGCGGTGAGAAAATCATTCAGACCGCCGTGGACAACTTTGGCCGGCTCGACATCGTGGTAACCTGCGCCGGCATCCTGCGTGACCGCATGATTTTCAACATGACCGAGCAGGAATGGGACGACGTTATCGCCGTCCACCTCAAGGGGACCTTCACCGTGGTGAAGCACGCCTGCATCCTGTTCCGGCAACAGCGCTCTGGCCGCGTCATCACTTTCTCGTCCGAGTCCGGGCTGATAGGCAACTCTGGCCAAGCCAACTATGGAGCGGCCAAGTCCGGCATCGCCGGCTTCACTAAGGTCGTCGCCAAAGACATGGGCCGTTACGGCGTCACCGCCAACTCCATCGCACCCCGCGCCAACACGCGCATGATTGGCGACATCCCGGACAGCGCCTCGGAAATCCGCGCCCGCAGCGGGGTCGCCCCCATCGCCGGCGAAGACACGCTGACCCAGATGGACCCCAATCACATCGCGCCCTTCGTCTGCTACCTGGCCAGCGACTACGCTCAGAACGTCAACGGGCAGACCTTCCTGGTATACGGCGACACGGTTTCGCTTATGTCCCAGCCACGCCCGGAACGCTCCATATACGAGCCATCGGGCCACTGGGATATGGATACTCTCGCTCCCTTGGCCCGCGACGTGCTGACCCGGGGCATCGCCAATCCCGCACCGCCCACGCCGCCACGAGAGTAGCAAGGCAGAGAAACGTCAATAGGAGATTCTTGTTTGGTAACACCGGAAGAACGCACTACTCGCCTTGAGGCCGTGCAAGAGGCTATTCTGCAACGCTTCAGCGACGTAATTTCCCGCCAGGAAGCTTTTCTGTTAGCCAATGAATCGCTGCGTCGGGACTTGATGCAAGCGATAGATGCCGCTCGACAAGAAGCCAGGGAAGCCAACGAAGCAGCCCGGCAAGAAGCCCGAGAGGTCAACGATGCGACTAGAAGAGAGTCCCGAGAAGACAACGAGGCAGCCAGAAAAGAAGCAAGGGAGGCTAACGAGGCACCCCGAAAAGAGACTCGTACCTACTTCCTTGCCTTGCTCACCCTCGGCGTCGCAGTCCTTGGAACCGTTATTGGCACGGCCATTGTAGGATAGGACCATCATGCCGGAGGCAGACCTCTTCACCGGAACCTGGCGGCTACTTACCTGCGAAGGGCGCTGGTCGGACGGCCGCATCAGCAAGCCCTACGGCAACGAACCCGGCGGAATGCTGATGTACGACGGGCAGGGCGGTTTCTCCGGCCAGATAATGGCCCGGGAACGTCCGCCCTTCGCTAGCGGCAATCTGCTGAAGGGCAGCAACGCCGAGGTGCGCGCCGCGTTCGAGGGCTATCTGGCCTACTACGGCAGCTACATGGTGGATGAGACCCAAGGGCTGGTGATTCACCAAGTGGAAGGAAGTTTCTTCCCCAACTGGATTGGCGAGACGCAGATACGAAAGTTTGAGTTTACCGGCGAAGGGCGGCTCCAGCTTAGCACCCTGCCCATTAAGGGCGCCCGCGCTGACCTAACCGTCGTCCTGCTATGGGAGACTGCCCCGTCCTTCCCGCGTCCGCGGGAAGGCCCGTCCCCTCAAGAGGGCGGGGGCTAATCTCCCCCGGACAGTAATTCTCCGCAAATCAAAGAAGAGGCGAAGCAATGGCAAACCTGCTAACAGACAAGGTAGCTATCGTAACCGGGGCCGGCCGCGGCATCGGGCGCGGCGTTGCCCGATTGATGGCCGAGGAAGGCGCCAAGGTCGTGGTCTGCGACCTGGGCGTCAATGTAGACGGGTCGGGTACCGACGTGTCGGTGGCCGATACCGTGGCCGCCGAAATCCGCGAGGCGGGCGGCGAAGCTGTCGCCTGTACCGAGAATGTCGCCACCATGGATGGCGGAGAGAAAATCGTCCAGACCGCCCTCGACAGCTTCGGCAAGCTCGACATCGTGGTCACCGTGGCCGGAATCCTTCGCGACCGCATGGTCTTCAATATGAGCGAAGAGGAATGGGACGACGTCATCGCCGTTCACCTCAAGGGAACTTTCTCGGTGGTCAAGAATGCTTCCGTGCTCTTCCGTCAGCAACGCTCGGGCCGCATCATCACCTTCAGCTCCACCTCGGGGCTGTACGGCAATTCCGGCCAGGCCAACTACGGCGCGGCCAAGGACGGCATCGCCGGCTTCACCCGCGTAGTAGCCCGCGACCTGGGCCGCTACGGCATCACCGCCAACGCCATATCGCCCAGCGCCGCCACTCGCATGACCACCAGCATCCCTGACGAGGCCCGCGAGCTGCGCGCTGCCAGGGGCATCAGCACCGGCGCCACCATTACCCTGCGCGGCCAGGCCGACGACATCGCCCCCATGGTCGCCTGGCTGGCCTCTGATGAGGCCCAGCACGTCAACGGCCACGTCTTCCATGTTACCGAAGGCCTGATCAACCTGCTCAACGAGCCTGAGCCAGTCAAGACCATCCAAAAGGACGGCAAATGGACCGTCGAGGAACTGGCCCGCGTCTTCCCCGCCACCATCGGCCTCGAACTCTACAATCCCGCCCCGTCGCAAGTGCGAGAGTAAACCGCCGGAATAACCCGGCGCTCTATCCAAATCGAATGGGCCGGAAGCGGGAATGTATTGATAACACAGCTATTCATGGAAAAGCGGGGACCTTCATTGTCGGCGGTATGGGAGAGTACTGATGACTGCCGAAACAACACAAAACCCGCAGCCCCCTCAGCCGCCGGTGATGGAGGTCGCCGAGATGTTCCGCATCTTAGGCCGGCTGGAAGAAGCGCAAGAAAGCAACAAAGTTCAGATATCCGAGGTCAAGGAGCTGCTTGTCCTCCATGAGGAGCGCAACGACCAACAGTTTGCCCGTATGGAAGAGCAGTTCTCCAGGCAGGGAGAGCGCAACGACCAGCAGTTTGCCCGTATGGAAGAACGGTATGATGCGCACAACCATGAAACCAACCGCCGCTTCGACCGCCTGTGGTACGCCATCGTTGGCAGAGCCGTAACCATACTGGCAGGCATGGCCGGCCTGGCGGTTCAGAGCGCCCTGTTATCCTGACCGAGATACATTTTCCTACCAAATTTCAAACCCGGAGCAAGTATGTTCAAGAACTTTTCCGCATCCTATGCCGGCCACGTAGTAGACGACAACCTGGGCTTCGACGGCACCCCGGCCAACGACCGCTGGTATTCCAACGAGAAGCTGTCCGAGACTTATGACTGGGCCTTGGAAATCGCCCAGCACCTCGAAGCCAACGGCTACGATGAGTTCTGGATGGCCGAGCACCACTTTCAGCCCGAGGGGTACGAGGGCATCCCCAATCTGCTAATGCTGGGGCTGTATCTGGCGACCCAGACCGAGCGTCTCAAGTATGGCTGCGGCTTCAACATTACTCCAATGTGGCATCCCTTGCGGCTGGCCGAGGACTTCGCCATGGCCGACATCCTCAGCAAGGGGCGCATCATCTTCGGCGTGGGCCGCGGCTACCACACCCGCGAAGTCGAAACCTTTGGCGCTCCCATGCGCAACTCAGACGCCAACCGCGAGCTGTTCGAGGAACAGGTCGAGGTCATGGTCAAGGCTTTCAACGAAGACTCCTTCTCCCACCAGGGCAAGCACTTCACCATACCTGCCCGCGTGCCTTACCGGGGCTACGAGCTGGAAAAGCTAACCCTAGTGCCGCGCCCTCTCAACCGCCCAGTCGAAATCTGGCAGCCTCTCGTCAGCGGCAACCCTCGCGGCGTTGAGTTTATGGCTAAGATGGGCATCAAGCCCCTTCTCGCCAACACTCCCGAGCCAACTCTGGGCGAACGGATGCGGGTGTATCAGCAAGCTCAGTTGGACATTGGGCGGGAGACCCAACTGGGCGAAAACGCCGCGCTCGGTTTCCGAATGTTCCTGGCCGAGTCCAAGGAAAAGGCCATCGCGAAGGCCAAGCCCTACTTTGAAGAGGCCATGAAGTTTGCTGCGCCTCTAGGACTGATGGCCCTCAGCCAAGAGCAGATAGACGCCGTGGCCGCCGGCGGACGCGGCGGCGTCAAGCTACCCACGCTGGAGGAGGCCGTCGAGGGCGGCGGCTGGATTTGCGGCACCCCTGAGACGGCGGTGGAAGCCATGAAGAAGGCTGAAGAGTCCTACCCCGGGGTGGAGCGCGTAAACATCGGATCTGTCATGGGAATGCCCCTGGAGGTCTTCAAGGACCAGCTCAGCATCTTTGCCGAAGAGGTGATGCCCGCCTTCAAGGGCTAATCCCGCGGTTCTCAGCCCAAAGTGCGCAATAGCAATAGGGCGCGGATAGGGTTCTACCCCGTACTCCGCGCCCTATTCGCCGAACGCCCGCGCGCTATAATGCCATCACGAACTGTCTTCAAGGAGCAAGGATCGTAGCCATTAGCAGAGTTCAAGAGATATTCAACGACAGGGGCTTTCGCCAAGCCCCAGCATCGGGATACCCTGCTATTCTCGCAGCCTCTGGCATTCCCCGCGCTACCCGTCATTCCCCGCACCCTCTGCCTTTATTCCAGCGCCTTCCGTCATTTATTCCCGCACCCTAATCGTCATTCCCGCTTTCGCGGGAATGACGATTAGGGTGCAGGGAACTACGGGTGGAGTTCGGGAATGACGGGTTGGGTGCGGGAACTACGACCACCTGTCGGGGCCGGGTTCCGCCGGCAATGACCGTTCCGCTATTCCTCCCGCAGCGGGATGGTGCTGACCCCCACGTACGTAGTTACATCTGGTTCGACGCTATTCCTCCCGCAGCGGGATGGTGCCCCAGGTCAGCGCGTCAGCGTCGCTGGTCATCCCTTGCTCCCGGGCCAGGTTGCGGATGCTTAACAGAGTGGCGTTAACCTCCGGTGTCAGGAAAACCCATTCGGGTTCCTCCGGGAACCAATAGGGGGAATTGATTCTCACCACCTTCTTTTCCCCGTCGTTCAGGTAGATGCCGAACTTGGATGCCTGTTGTTGCATCGTTCACTCCTCAATTCCTTGGCCGGCGGGGTCATAAACTCCTCGAAACTCCGGCGGCAGTTGCAGGGCCACCCGTTCCATCACCGTCCGCAGCATTCCCCGCATCACCGGGCGCGGGATGCGCCCCTCAATGGCGGGCAGGGTAAAGGGCGGGCCGATGCTGGCGGTGAGGCGACACAGCGGCATAGGCATTCGCCACGCCCGCATATTCTGCGTGCCGGTCACCCCCACCGGCAGGATCGGCGCCTGCGATTTCAGGGCCAGATACACCACCCCCAATTGCGCCTCCTGCAAAGAGTGGTTCTTGCTTCGCGTCCCCTCCGGAAACACAACCACCGCCCGGTCTTGTTCCAGCAACGTCAAAAGCGTCCGCATCACCTCGCTGCCGGCTTTATCCTTGTCATAGGGAAACACATGAAACCCTCGCATAAGGAAACGGCCCACCGGGTTTCCAAACAGCTCTTTCTTTCCCATGAAGTGCAGCGACCGCGGGAGGGCCGCCACCAACAGCGGCGGATCCGTGAAGGCCATGTGATTGCAAGCCACAATCACGGGCCCGTGGGGCGGCACGTTCTCCTCGCCAATGACGTCCATCCTCCCAAAAGTCCCGAAGCAGAAACGCGCCAACGGACGGCCCAGGCGATAGAGCAGATCCGGGCTGCCGTTCCGCATCATCGGCTCGCCACCCGTCGCAGAACGGCCTCCACCGCCTCTTCGATGCTCAGGCCGCTAGTGTCGAACTGCCAGGCATCCACCGCCGGGCGCAACGGCGAATCGTCGCGGGAAGAGTCTATAGCGTCACGATTCTCGATTTCCCTCTGAACTGTTGCCAGATCGATTTCCTGTCCCCGGTTCCTCATCTCTCGCCACCGGCGCCGGGCGCGCTCCGCAACCGATGCCGTCAGATATACCTTCAGCCCCGCTTGGGGCAATACCACGGTGCCGATGTCCCGCCCAACCATCACTATGCCGGTGCTGGAATCCGTGCATCTCGCGCCGCCCAAGCCGCACACTACGGCAGCGGCGTAGTTGCGTTGCTGTTCCACTAGCGCGCGGCGCACCGACGGGTGCCGGGACACGCTGGAAACGCTATTATCTATGCGAAGCTCCCGCAACTCCGGCCCGACGCGGCGTCCGGCCACTTCCACCGAATCGCCGTCCTTCGACACCGGCTTGACCCGAACGAACTCGGCCAGCTCGCCCAGCGCCTCGGAGTCCTCGGTAGACACGCCCTGCTCCAGAGCCAGCCAAGTCACGGCGCGGTACATCACGCCAGTATCCAGCAACCACCAGTCTAGCCGCTGGGCCACTTGCCGGCCCACCACCGTCTTGCCCGACGCCCCAGGCCCATCAATAGCGATGTCGTGAATCATGCGCAGGATTATAACATCGGGGATTCGCCCCAAGCCCGCCCTATTCTTCGCGGCTGCGGCGGTTATGGCGACATTACTGGCCCTAGCCCGCGTTCACGAAGTCTTTCCCGGCGACCGGTGGGCGCTCCTGGAACTGAGCCGGTGGCGCTCCGGCCAGCTAACCCTTGCCGTCAGTGTCATCTACCTGGCCGGGTGGGGCAACTACCTCCTTCCCTATCTCCCCATCGGCATAACGGCCTTCGCCGCAGTGTACGGCCGGTGGAGCGACGGCCTGCTTCTGGCAGCGTGCGGTATCCTGCCGCCGGTCCTCAACCTGGCGTTGAAGGAGCTGACCGCCCGTCCCCGGCCCGTCCCGTCCCTGGCCCTCGTCCAAGAGATGGGCTATGCCTTTCCCAGCGGCCATACGGTCTTTGTCGCCGCCTTCTACGGGGCCTTGATCTACCTTCTCAGCCATTGGGGCGTCTTCCCAGCCCGTCCCATGCTCCGCTGGGTGATTCAGGGGATGCTGACTCTGTTCATTCTTGCAGTAGCCGCATCACGGGTCTACTTGGGCGCCCACTGGCCTAGCGATGTCATCGGCGGCCTGCTGCTTGGCGGGTTGTGTCTTGCGGCGCTGGCTGCCGGCCACAGAGCGATTCAAGCAAGGCAGTAACCTGTCGCCCCCGTCTTTCCCCGGCCATCTCCCACTCCGTCTTTCCCGCGAAGCTTGTCCCCGTGAAAACGGGGAGCGGGAATCTCCTCGTTCCTTGCTGGTCCCGATGGGCGAGCCTAATAGCATCCCGGCATATGCGCTATAATGCAGTGTAGTAATATCAGTCGCAGGACGGGGCGAGTGAGGCAACAGGCGTACAATCGGGCGTAATAGAACTACGACAAAGCTATCAGCAGACCGGGAGGCGCGAGTATTGGCCAAAGTGCTTGAGAAAACCCAAGTTGCCCCGGTTAACGGCGCGGCCGCATCGGGGGAAAGGGGAAAAGAATGGCCCGATCCCCAGGTTCTGATTCGCGCTCCGGTGCTGGTGCTGAACCTTAACTACGTGCCGGTCAATATATGTTCCGTCCGCCGCGCCATCGTGATGGTGGACAAAGGCAAAGCGGAACTGCTGGAGCAGCACGGCGGCAGCCTGCACACCGTTTCCGGCGAGATTGAAGCCCCTGCCATCATCCGCCTGGTGTATCTGGTCAAGCGGCCCTTCCTGCCGCGCAAGCTGTCCAAGAAGGAAGTGTTCCTGCGCGACCGCTTTACCTGCCAGTACTGCGGCAAGAAGGCGCAAGACCTGACGCTGGACCACGTCATCCCCCGCCGCCAGAACGGCGCCCATACGTGGGAGAACGTGGTGACTGCTTGCAGCCGCTGCAACCTGCGCAAGGCTGGCCACACCCCTGCCGAGGCGCGGATGACGCTGCGCACTTCTCCCCGCACCCCCGATCCTAACCCTTACCTGATCCTCCAGAACCGCACGATTCTGGAGGTCTGGAAGCCCTACATCCCGTGGAATTTGGAGTAGCTGCTCTTACGCGGAATCCCAGCTCCTATGCTTGACGCGATCGATAACAGAATTACCCCGCTTGAGGGAGCAGGCCCTTCGCCCACCGCCGCGGCGGCCGCGCGAACAGCACCAGCAGCATCGCCAACCCGCTGAGAATGGCAAAGGTCAGGAAGGCCAGCGCGTAGCTCTCCGTAATGTCGTATATAACGCCCGCCAGCACCGCGCCTATGGCCTGGCCGAAACTGGTCAGCGGCTCCGTCACCCCCCTTATCGCCCCCAGCGACCGCCGCCCGTAGTAATCGGCGTAGGCAACCGGCGGCACTGACAGCAGCCCGCCCACCCCGAAGCCGAACACCGCCGAGTAGACGAGAATCTCCGCCGTTGACCCGGCGATGATGAACAGCGCCGACGCCACCGCCACGCACGCCGCAATCCCCGCCATCGCGTAGCGCGGCTCCAGCCATTCCGTAATCCAGCCCCAGAAAAGGCTGCCCAACCCCAGCAAGGCGGCGTTCAGGCTGATTCCGAATCCGGCAAAGGCGGCGCTCAGTCCCTGGTCCCGCAGATAGGCCGCCAGATGCGTGTTCACTCCCGCCTGCACCAAGAACACCGACCCGGTGGCGGTGGCGAACATCCAGAGCGCAGGCGTTCGCATCGCCTCTCGCAGCGTCCACACCGGCTCCTCGGCAGAGGCGGGGGCAGCCGCCGGTGCGGCCTCGGCTACGTCCTCGGCAGGCGTGGGCGCGTCCCCGTCGGGTTGCAGGCCCACATCCTCCGGCTGCTGCACCAGCAACAGACCCGTGGGCAGTAGCGCGATGGCCCATACCAACAGGCCCAAAACAATCCACGCCTCCCTCCAGCCGCTTATGCCAATAATCACTGAGGCAATGAGCGGGAAGGCCACCAGCCCAATGGAGTGCGACCCGAACAGGATGCCGGAGGCCCTTCCGCGCATCCGGATAAACCACCGCGACACCACCACCGAAGAGCCAATCTGCACCGGGCTGGAGAATATAACCCGTCCCACGCCATAGGCGGCGTAGAAGGCCAGCGGCACAGTCGCCCAGGCCAGAGATACGGTGGAAATTCCCAGAATCAGCACGCTGGAGAATAGCACCAGCCGGGCCCCGTAGCGGTCTACCAGCCATCCCACCATCGGGGAAGCAAAGGACGCCGCCAGCCCTCCGAAGCTGGCGGCTCCGGCAATCAGAGCGCGGCTCCACCCGAATTCTTCGGACAGCGGGAATATGAAGACGGCAATGGTCAGGCTGGCCGCGGAATTGCGCACTACCTGGGTGCTGGCCGCCGTAGCCAGAATGACCCACCCATAGAAGAAGGGCGTCCGGCGCGCCAGACGTGGCCCAAGACTGATAGCGGCAAAGAGGCTGGCAAGCATGACGCCGGTATATTAGCAGGCGCGGCGGGATATTTCAGCGTCAAAGCCCGCCGGGTCTATTGATACCGGGTCTATTGGTACAACGAATAGACGTACTCCAAATTTGCAGACAATTGTTCATATCCATCATTATCCTTCAGGAAGACTTTCTCCCCACCCTCTCCGAAAACCCCGAAGGGCGGGCGGCAGTTCGCGCCCAAATTCTGGGCGAAGGCTGCTACAACTGCCCGCCAAATTCAACGCCTTCGGCAGGCGGATGAACTCCTTCATCGAAGAGCAAAAGCAATTCAATGCCGAAATGAAGGGCTTCGTCGAAGAGCAAAAGCGGTTCAATGTGCGCCTTGACCGAAACTAGAGAGAATTAGCCACGACGAACTGCAGGAAATGGCCCATCAAGCCGTGCTCGACGCCGCTACCCAGGCCGACGCCGCTCCCAGGGATGGCCCTCCCAGTTTCGTCAACGCCGACGGGATAATCGAGGCTACCCAGGCCGACGCCACCCCTTACTACATCGCGGAGGGAACATCCTACATCAGCGGCCACCGCGATACCGGCCGCGCCCTGCGCAACGCCGATTTCCTGACGCGATTCACCGCCCTCCTTCCGGTCCGCCCCGCCATCGCCAGCGTCCGAAACGACCGCGAGCTGTCCCCCGGCGCGCTTCACGGCAACGTATTCTGGTATCCCATCCCCGGACAGTTCTGGGAACCGGAATAACCCCGCCCCTCACCCCACGTTCAGCATCAGCGTCTCCAACGCCAGGCGCGGGTTGGCGTTGGCATCCAGCGCGGCCATGGTGTTCAGAATCCGGCGGATGAACGCGGTTATCTGCGCAGTGGTGAGGGTTGCCGCGTGGGCGCGGATGCCTTCGGTCTGGTCGGTGTTCTGCAGGTATCCCTCAGCCCCTTCTTTCATCAGCAACAGGTCTCGCCACCAGCGCAGCCACAACGCCAGCAGTTCCCGCGCCGCCGCCCGGTTGGAGCTGAAAAGCGACGCCACCTCGTTGGCATAATTAAACCGCGTATCCAGTCCGGCGCCCATCGCTTCCCGCATCCGCTCCAGGTCGGCCTGCCGTTGCTCCAGCAGTTGCGGGCCGTCCAAAGCGCGCAACGCCCAGCCCAGGCAGCCCCGCGACAGGCGATACAGCATATCGGCGTGGGCTTCCGGCTCGCCGCGCTGTTGCGTCAGGTAATCTAGCATCTCCTGCCGGGACATTGGCAGCAAAGGCAGGGGCTGGCAACGGGACCGGATGGTGGAGAGCAGGGCGTCTTCATCCTCGGCCAGCAACAGGAACAGCACTCCCGGCGGCGGCTCTTCCAGCGTTTTCAGCAGCGCATTGGCCGCCTCGGGGCCCATCATGGCCGCCCCGTCAATGATTATGACCGTACGGGAACCCTCGAAGGGATTGAGATTAACCGTCCGCTCCAGCTCGCGTATGGCGTTGATGGTGATGGCGGTAACGCTTTCCCGTCCTTCCACTCGGCGGGTAAACTCCAGGTCCACCACGCGCAAGTCGGCGTGCAGCCCGTCGGTGATGCGCTGGCACTGCCCGCACTGGCCGCAGGGGGAACCGGGGCCTTGCAGACAGTTGACTGCCTGAGCTATCTCCCGGGCCAGCGTCATCTTGCCCACAAAGGCCGGTCCCGTAAGCAGGTAGGCATGAGACTCGCGCCCCCGCTCCAGCGCAGGCTGCAATCGCCCCAGCAGATGTCCTTGTCCCAGAGTTTTCCACGCCATAGCTTATATTAAACCCAGAAAGCGCGAGAAACATTGGGATTTCCGGCTCGTATCCTCGTTATTCCCGCACAAGAACGCCGCCCCCGTTTTCCCGCACGGCAGGGGAACCCCGTCTCCCGCCCTTGGAAACCGCGTCTGACTGCGAATCCGGTGGATTCCCGCTTTCGCGGGAATGACGGGGGAGCGGTGGGAATGACGGGGGAGCGGCAGCCGGGTATCTATTCGCTAAACCACGTCGCAGTACATCAAGTCCTGGTAGCTCTCGCGGCGGCGGATGAGGCGGCTGTTGCCGTCGGCGGCCAGCACCATCGGCGGGCGGGGGTTCAGGTTGTAGTTGCTGGCCATCGACGGACAATATGCCCCGGAAACGGGAATAGCCAGCAAATCGCCCGTCTCTATCTCCGGCAGAGCGACGCCCTGAGCCAGCAGGTCGCCTGACTCGCAGTATTTGCCGGCGATGGTCACCGTTTCCGACGGCTCGGCGTTTGCCTTGTTGGCCAGCACCACCTCGTACTGCGCCTCATAGAGGGCAGGACGGATGTTGTCTCCCATGCCGCCGTCCACGCTGATGAACTTGCGGACTCCTGGGATGTCTTTGATGGCCCCAACGCGGTAAAGGGCAACACCGGCAGGCCCGATGATGGAGCGTCCCGGCTCCACCACCAGCCTCGGCGGCTCCATGCCCAAGTCCTCGCAGGTGGAAGCCATGGCCGAGCAGATGGTCTCGGCGTAGTCGGCCACCGACGGCGGCTGCTGGTCGCGGGTGTAGGCCACCGCGAACCCCCCGCCGGGACTAAAGTGCTGCATCTGCAGTCCCTCCTCCCGGAACTCGGCGGCGAAGCGCAGCACCAGCTCCGTGGCGACGCGGTACGGCTCCAGCTCGAACACCGGCGAACCTAGGTGAAAATGCAGCCCGCGCAGGTTCAGGTTCTTGGCATCCAGCGCCTGCCGCACCGCCATGGCGGCGTGGCCCGTCTGGATGGAGAACCCGAACTTGGAATCAAGGATGCCCGTCGTGGTGTAGACGTGCGTATGCGGGTCAATTCCCGGCGACACCCGCAACAGTATGTCCTGCGTCTTGCCTGCCTCTCCCGCCAGGTGGTCCAGCAACGCCAGCTCGTGGAAGCTGTCCACCACGACCCAGCCGATAGACTGCGCCAGTGCCTCCTCCAGCTCTTGCGGTGTCTTGTTGTTGCCGTGGAAATACACATTATCCAGCGGCGCGCCGGCGCTGGCGATGGTGGCCAGCTCTCCGCCGGAAACCACGTCGAATCCCAACCCTTCTTCATGCAGTACCCGGGCCAGGGCAGGATTGATATACGCCTTGCAGGCATAGGCCACCTTGGCGCCCGGGGCACGGCGGCTGAACTCGCCCGCGAAGGCGCGGCAACGGGCGCGGATAGTCGCCTCATCCAAGACGTATACCGGAGTGCCATACTCCTCGGCCAGGGCCAAGGCGCTGCACCCGCCGATGGTCAAGTGCCCTTCTGCGTTAATTTCGGCAGTATCGGGAAAAACTGATTTCGGGAACATGGGCATCACCTTAACAATTGTCGGTTTTCTCGTATTGGTTTTCATTGGTTTTCTCGGTATACCCGGACTTGGACAGCCTAGCCGGGAACCGGGTCTCGGGCGCATTCCAGCAGTATATCGGCGAAAGCGGCGGCGGAGTTGGCGCCTTTTGTCTTGGCTTGCGGCAATAGTTGGATACGCCAATCGCCGGTGCCCCAATCCCGGGCTACAGCGTCGCAGGCCGCTTGCAGCTTTGGGTAGCGCGGCGCATAGTCTTGGCGAAAATAAAATATCTCTAAGCTTAACTTAGTATGTATAGACTGCCGTCCTTGTTGCCTACTCTTACGGTTTGCGGGTTATGAATGACATCCTTAATTTCCTCAAGATACGGCTCCCCTTCCGGATGCCATGCAGGATATGTCCAAGCCACTGCGCCTCGGTCAGCCGCACCTCGTTGCCGTCCCTATCGTATACCGAGAATATCAGGTACCGAGAATATCAGGCTGTACGGGCGCCTCGGCATAGGCCTTCCGGGCTGGGTCTACGGCCCTTCCTTGCGCTGTTCTTTACCGACAACCAGTGTATCACGCCTTTGAGGGGCGCTCCCGCCCCCATCACTAAAGCCGCCTGCGTTGACGTTACATAGGGGCAACATTATACTGCGGCCATTCGGCTCAGGCCGCCGAATCTACTTCGGAGGGGTGTTGCATTGAATATTCAGATGACTGTCAACGGGCAGTCCCGGTCTGCGGACGTTGAGCCACGTCTGCTGCTGGTGCATTTCCTGCGCGAGAACCTGGGGCTGACCGGCACCAAAATTGGATGCGACACCAGCCAGTGCGGCTCCTGCGTTGTTCGCATGAACGGCTCCACCGTTAAGTCCTGCACCACCCTGGCGGTTCAGGCCGACGGCGCCGACATCACCACCATCGAAGGGCTGGCTGCCGACGGCGAGCTTCACGCCGTTCAGGAAGCTTTCTGGAATAAACACGGCTTGCAGTGCGGCTACTGCACCGCCGGAATGATTATGACCGCCGTCGAGTTGCTGGAGCGCAACCCCAACCCCACCTCCCAAGAAGTGCGCGACGGTCTCGAAGGCAACATCTGCCGCTGCACCGGCTATCACAACATCGTCCAAGCGGTACTAGCGGCGGCCGAGGCCAAGGAATCCTAGCCAACGCCCAATCCGTCTTTCCCGGCCATAGACGTCATCCCCGCGAAAGCGGGGGCAGGAACTTTGACAGCCAACGCCCGCCCCGTCTTTCCCGCGAAAGAACGTCCCCCTCGGGAAAACGGGGGCGGGAATCCAGGAGTATGCCCAGGAGTATGCAATGACAACCAGAATTTTCGGGTCAGGCATCCGCCGCCGGGAGGACCCGCGCCTCATCACTGGCGGCTCCACCTACACCGACGACGTAACCCTTCCGGGCATGGTTCACGCGGCCATCCTTCGCAGCCCCCATGCCCACGCTCGCATCACCGGCATAGACACTTCCGCCGCCGTTGCCGCCCCCGGCGTTATCGCCGTCTACACCGGCGCAGACACCGAAGGCTCGCTGGCCCCCATCCCCTGCGCCTGGATTCCCCCGGAGTCCGACGTAAAGGCCGTGGCCCACCCCGCCGTCGCCAAAGACGTAGTTCGCTACCAGGGCGACGCCGTGGCTGTGGTAGTGGCGGAGACCCGCTACCAAGCCGAAGACGCGCTGGAACTGATCAATGTCGGCTATGAACCGCTGTCCGCCGTGGTCAACCCGGTGGCGGCGATGGAGGAGGGCGCGCCGCAGCTTCACGAAGACGCCCCCAACAACCAGGCCTTCCACTGGGTGGCTGTGGGCGGCGACCCCGACGCTGCCTTCGCCGACGCCGAAGTAACCGTCAGCGACACCATCGTGCAGCAGCGTCTAGTGCCCAACGCCATGGAGCCGCGCTCGGCCCTAGCGAGCTGGCTGGGTTCCATGGGCGAGCTGACCCTCTGGAGCACCAGCCAGAACCCCCATATCGCCCGCTTCCTCAGCTCGCTGATTACCGGCGTCCCGGAACACAAGATACGGGTTATCGCCAACGAGGTCGGCGGCGGTTTCGGCAGCAAGATTCCGGTCTATCCCGATGAGATGATTACCGCCTTCTGCGCCATGCAGTTGGGCCGCCCGGTCAAGTGGACCGAGACCCGTTCCGAGAACTTCCAGGCCACCATCCATGGGCGCGACCACATCGAACAAGTAGAGATGGCCGCCACCCGCGCCGGCAAGATAACCGGCGTTCGCTCCGTGGTTCACGCGGGAATGGGCGCATACCTTTCCACCGCCGCGCCGGGAGTGCCCACCATTCTTCACGGGCTGATGTACAGCGGCCCCTATGACCTGCAAGCTACCCGGGCCGACATCTACGGCGTGTTTACCAATGCCACCCCGGTTGACGCCTATCGCGGCGCAGGGCGCCCGGAGGCCACCTTCCTGCTGGAGCGGCTCATAGATCTAGTCGCCGCCGAGGTAGGCAAGGACCCGGCAGAGGTGCGGCGCATCAACCTGATTCCCAAGTTCGACAACGGCCATGATGTTTGCGCCGGATTGACCTACGACAGCGGCGACTACGAAGCCGCGCTAGACATGGCTCTCGACCACGTGGGCTACGCCGGACTGCGCGAAGAGCAGACCTCTGCCCGCGAACACGGCCAGCTAGTCGGCATCGGCGTCTCTACCTACTGCGAAATCTGCGGGCTTGGCCCCTCTCAGGTCGCCGGAGCCGTCGGTTTCGGCGGCGGCCTATGGGAAAGCGCGGTAGTGCGCTTCCACCCATCGGGCAAGGTCAACGCCTATGTCGGCGTTTCTCCCCACGGCCAAGGCGAGGAGACCACCTTCGCCCAAGTCGTTTCCGACACTCTGGGGGTGCCGGTGGAAGACGTGGATATCGTTCACGGCGACACCGGCAACACGCCCATGGGCTGGGGCACCTACGGCAGCCGCACTACCGCCGTTGGTGCCGGCGCCCTGATGCTGGGCCTGAATAAGATAAAGGACAAGGCCCGCGCTCTGGCGGCGCATCTTCTGGAAGCCGCCGAGGCCGACATCGAATACGCCGACGGCCAATTCTTCGTCCGCGGCGCCCCGGACCAGAGCAAGTCCATTCAGGAAATCGCCCTGATGGCCAACGTGGCCTGGAATATGCCCGAGGGCATGGAACCCGGCCTGGAAGCGTCGGCCTTCTACGACCCGCCCAACTTCGTCTACCCCTTCGGCGCTCACGTCGCCATCGTGGATGTGGACGCCGATAACGGCCACATCG
This sequence comes from Dehalococcoidia bacterium, assembly GCA_965199995.1. GTDB lineage: Bacteria > Chloroflexota > Dehalococcoidia > Lucifugimonadales > UBA3495 > VXOI01. Next base: position 2,830,417 of record OZ241328.1, read on the forward strand.
TCCTGCGCCGCTACCTGGCGGTGGACGATTGCGGCCCCCAGATTAACCCGATGATTGTCGAAGGCCAGGTGCACGGCGGCGTGGTGCAAGGCGCCGGCCAGGCCCTTTGGGAAGGCGCGGTATACGACGCCGGCGGCCAGTTGCTCACCGGCTCCATGCAGGACTACGCCCTGCCCAAGGCTCACATGGTGCCGGACATCGAAACCCTGTCGTCGGAAACGCCGTCACCCCACAATCCTCTGGGGGTCAAAGGCATCGGCGAGACTGGCACTATCGCCTCCACGGTTACCATCTACAACGCGGTCATAGACGCCCTCAGGCCCCTGGGCGTGACCCGTCTGGAAATGCCGCTAACTCCGGAGCGCGTCTGGCAGGCCATCCAAGACGCCAAGTCTTAACAATTAGTTACCTATCCCTCTGGGATAGAGATGGGTGAGGGCGTTTCACGGGAGATACGCGGCCCGTCATTCCCGCGAAGTAGCGCGGGATTCCCGCGAATGCGCCCGTCATTCCCGCTTTCGCGGGAATCTATACGCCCCACCGTTAGAAAGGCCGCAGATGCCGAAGGACCTGGATTCCCATCCCAGCGGGAAGGACGGTTGGTTTAGGAGGGAATAAGCGATGTACCCAGCCCAGTTCGAATACAGCAAGGCAGGCTCGGTAGCTGAGGCCATCGAGATTCTGCAAAGAGACCCCGACGCCAAAATTATCGCTGGCGGGCACAGCCTCATACCGCTGATGAAGCTGCGACTGGCCCGCCCCTCGCAGGTGGTGGACATCGGCGGCATCGCCGGGCTGCGGGGAATCAGCGTTAGCGACGGCGTTATCAGCATCGGCGCGCTGACCACCCACTACGAAATTTCCGCCTCGGCGGACGTCCAGGCCCACTGCGGCATCCTAGCCGAGGCCGCCTCCGGCGTCGGCGACCCCGCCGTCCGCAACCGCGGCACCATCGGCGGCAATGTGTCCCACGCCGACCCGGCCTCTGACCTGCCTACGGTGCTGACAGCTCTGGGAGCCAGCTTCAACCTGCAAGGGCCATCGGGCCCCCGCACGGTAGCCGCCGACGACTTTTTCCTCGGCCCCTTCGAGACTGCCGCAGGCGCCGACGAGGTGCTGGCGGGCATCAGCGTTCCGTCCCTGGCGGCCAATCAGGTAGCCGAGTACGCCAAGATGGCCCACCCGGCCACTTCCTTCGCCGTGGTCGGCGCGGCAGCCGTGGTGACCCTGGAAGGCGACGCGCCCGGTCACGGGCACGATCACGACCATAACCATGACCACGACCGCGACCATGGCCACGCCCCGCGCTGCACCACTGCCCGCGTCGCCGTCGGCGGCCTGACCCCCAAGCCCACCCGTTCGCCGGCAGTAGAGTCCGCCCTGGCCGGGCAGGAGCTAACCCTTGGCTCCATCGCGGAAGCTACGGCCCTGGTCGGCGGCGACCTGGGCGATGACCTGCTGGGCGATGTGTACGCCTCCGCCGACTACCGCCGAAGCATGGCCGCCGTCGAGCTGAAGCATGCGCTGTACCACGCCGTCGGCCTAGCCCACCACTAGAAAATTTAAACGCCGAGGGCGCAGAGAACGCGGGGATTCTGGAGATGAAGCTCTGTGAACTCTGCTCTCTTTGCGTTGAATAGATGAAAATACTGGCAATCAACGATGATGGCATCGAATCGGCCGGCTTGTGGGCGGCGGTGCGCGCGGTGCGAGCCGTGGGCGAAGTGTTCGTCGTGGCCCCGCGGCATCAGCAGAGCGGCGTCGGCGCCTCCCTGACCCTGCACTCTCCCGTCAAAGTATCCCCGTGGACTCCCGCCCCCGAGTTCCAGGAATCCATCGGCGGACTGCATCCCGTTACCGCCTACACCGCCGAAGGCACACCCGGCGACTGTTGCATCCTGGGGCTGGAGACGCTGACCACCGGCATTGACCTGGTAGTGTCGGGTATCAACTCCGGCTCCAACACCGGGTGGGACGTGATGGTCTCGGGAACCGTAGGCGGCGCGGTTCAGGGCTTCAACCGGGGCCGCAATACCATCGCCGTTTCCGTCGGGTCGGTTACCGCGCCCCGCTACGACGTGGCCGGACGGCTGCTGGAAAGGCTCGCCCAGCAGCTTTCGCAATGGGAGGGAGAGCCGCTGTTCCTGAACCTGAACGTCCCCAACGTCGCCCCCGACCGCATCGCTGGGCTGCGAGCCACGCGGCTGGGCGGTCTATCCTACCGCGAGTCGGTGCGGCTGGACGGTGCCGACGGCGAAGGGAAACGCTACTGGATCGCCCGCAACCGTCCGGGCAATCAAACCCAGTCTGCGGACTCCGACATCACGGCCATGAAAAGCAACTATGTCTCCATCACCCCCCTCAAGCTGGGCCTGGGCGATGACGTAGGTGTCTCCCAAATCGAGCCGCTCATCGCCGGGCTGGCAGGCTTCAACTCCTAGCTCCGCCTACCCTGTGCCGTATTCTCTTAACAGATAGTTCGCCCGGCTGCCTCTTGCCCTTAGCACAATTATGCTAATATGCAAGCATCCCGCGGACGCAAAGCGATGCGGTATCAAGGAAGAGTGACAGGATGACCACCATGACTATGGAGGAGTGCCTGGGCAGGCTGGAAGTAGCCAACGAGGCGACCCACCACCGCCTGGACGATATGCGCGTCAGCTTCAATGCCCGCGTAGATGATATGCGGGCTGCTTTCATTAGCCGCAGACGGATATGCAGACCAACTTCAGCACTCGTATGGATGACACCAACACTCGCATAGCAGATGTGCGGGCCGACTTCAACGGCCGTATGGGATGATATGCGGGCCGACTTCAACAGACGCACCAACGAAACTAATACCCGGCTGGACAATCTGATGTTTGTGCTGTTCGGCGTCGGAACGGCCACCCTTGCTACTTTAGTAACCACCGTTGTTGACTTCGCCATCCGCTAAACAAGACCGCACTGAGCTAGAAACTCTGGCAAAATAAGGAAGGAGGGCAGGCCGAAACCTGCCCTCCTTCTTCGCTGTAATGTCCCGTTGCTGGGGGTTCAGGCAGCGACCGGCTCCGGCATCAGGGCCCGCGACACCCCAATCATGGAGTCGCGAGTGACCAGCGCGGCCAGCTCCTCCTCGCTCATGCCGTCGGTGCCGGCCGGGCGCTGCGGCAGCACCAGATAGCGCAGGTCTGCGGTACTATCCAGAACCACCACCTCGGTGTCATCACCGACATCGGTGCTGAACTCCCGCAACACGCCGCGCGGGTCAACCACCGCCCGCGAGCGGTAGGCAAAGCTCTTGTACCAGTCGGGAGGGCGGCCCAGCAGCGCGCGAGGATAGCAGGAACACAGAGTACACACCACCAAGTGATGCACGTCTCCGGTGTTCTCCACAACGCCCAGCTTCGGAGTCGGGTCGGGCAACGCATAGCCCATCTCAGCCAAGGCTGCCTCCGGGTCCGATAGCAACCTGGCTTTGTATTCCGAATCGGTCCACGCCCGCGCCACCACTCGAGCGCCGTCGGCCGGTGAGCGCGACTCCACGGCGTCTACGTTGCGCTGCACTTCGTCTATGGTCAGCACGCCCTTCTCCGCCAGCAACGTCTCCATGGCGCGGACACGGCGGGCATGATAGCCCAGTTCCTCGGTATCCATGCCGGGATGGGTATGGCCGCCGTGGTCTATCTCGCTCATCATCGTCTCCTGCCCGGTCGTTTTCTGTGTTTTTGCCTTTCTCTCCCTCAACCATCCCTCGCGGGTAAAGAAATATCTCAAGGCGCGGCGCGTTCCAGCCACTGTTCGTAAATATCCACCTGCAAGCGATCGCCGGAAGGGCCGACGTAGTTGTCCCACAACTCGGACTGGGGAAACTCGACGCGGTAAAGGGGTTTGTTGGGAACGCCGCCGCCGCCATGAGCCAGCGATTCTGGGTCGGGGTATACGCCGCAAAGAGCCACCACGCGCCCGGTCTTGCCCTGCGCATATACCGGCGTGCGGTAATGCGTCGGCGGGTTGCCGGTGCGTACCTTCACTATGTCGCCATTGCTGAAGGCAACCTGTTCTGTTGCGCTCACGGTCAGCCTCCTACGCTTTCCTGCCGGGCCATCACGGCATCCAGCTCATCGGCAGTCAGCACGCCCTTCTCGATGAGCAGAGCTTCCACCGCCTCGGTCCAGCGCTCGTAGTAGCTAAGCGCCTGATATCGCTCCGGGGCCAGCCCTTCGATGGCGCGGCGCAGCTCGTCTACGCCTAGTAAACCCTTGTCGCCTAGCACGCCGCGCATAGAATCGATGCGCCGCTCCCAGTCCATCAGCTCGTGCTCGCCCTGATCAATGGCGTCGCCATTGGGCCGCCCGCCCATGTCGTGAACCTTGGCCATATCCGTCATGTCAGACACTCCGGGTGGATTGCCGGTTATTGCCGGCTATGGTAATAGCGGCGGGCGATGTTGGCAAGGCGGCTAGAGCGGCTCGGTCCCCTCGGACAGGATTTCGATGTAGCGTTGGTAGCTGTATCTGCGGTCGCGGGCTTGCCCGGTAATCTCGCGCGCGATGCCCAACTCCTCCAGCAAGCGCATACCGGTCGTGGTAGCAGTGGTAGCGAGTCCAGCCCGGTTACCCGCCTCCTGCAAGGAGATGATCGGTCTTTCCTGTAATGCACTATGAACCCGAAGTGCCGAGCTTGCGGTGCGACCTTGTTGCTGAATTCGCGAAGCGTCTTCTTTGAACAAGTCCAGCAGTTGCCTGGCAGTGAAGGCGGCCCTCTCTGCGGTCTGTGCTGCGCCTTCCAGAAAGAACAGGAGCCATTCTTCCCAATCGCCATTATCTCTGAGGCCGTTTAGCAGCTCGTAATAAGTTTGGCGATGCTGCTTGAAGTACAAGCTCAGATAAAGCATCGGCTCTCTCAGCACCCCGTCATGGACTAGCAACAGGGCAATCAATAACCGCCCTACGCGGCCGTTGCCGTCAAGAAACGGGTGGATGCTCTCGAATTGCGCGTGGCTGAGCCCTGCCCTTACTAGCGGCGGAATGGCAGCGTCTTGGGTGTGCAGAAACTTCTCCAGCTCCCCCATACAATCCTGGACGGCATTGTGGGGCGGCGGGACATAGTAAGCAGTTCCAGGGCGAGAGCCGCCTATCCAGTTTTGAGACCTGCGAAATTCCCCCGGCAATTTATCGCTACCGCGACCCCGCGACAGCAACTCGCCGTGAATCTCACGTATCAAGCAGTTAGAAAGCGGGAAGTCCCCTCGAATTCGCCGTAGCCCATGCTCCATAGCCCTGGCATAGTTGGAAACCTCCACCACGTCATCAATAGGCACACCCGGGGCCTCCTCCATCTCGAACAGCATCAAATCGGACAGAGAAGACTGGGTGCCTTCGATTTGAGACGACAACACGGCTTCCTTGCGGACATAGGAGTAGAGGAACAGCGGAGCATCCGGCAATTGCAGCGCGAGTCCGTCCAGTCGGCCTAGGGCCAAGTGCGCTTTCGCCATAGCGGACTGCAAAGACGCGATGTCAAGGGCAGGAACCGGCGGCAGGGGTGCTGGGATAAAGGCTCGAACAACCTCATCGGATGTCCAGGTTATTTCGTAGTGCCCTGTATGCTCGCGTTTCACTGACGTACATTTAATCCACGAAATGTGAATAGAGCTGAGGCTAATTTACTGTTTGAGCTAAATCGTAAATTAACCTCGGCAAAATGGCAAGGACACAGCGCGTTATTTCTGATTTAAAAATAACGCCCGATGCTATTTATGTTTTAGCAGTTTTCGTGAATAGGCAATGCCGATCTTCACCCCTCCGGGGCGAACAGCCGCGCCGCGTCCAGCGCGCGCATGAACTGCACGTTGGGATAAGTCTTGATGTACTCGATAAGGCGCTCCAGCATCAGCAGGCGGCCGGGCCGTCCAATGTACTGCGGGTGCATTGTCAACACGAAGGCCCGCCCATAGCGGTAGAGCCCCTCGAACTCCGCGGCCCACGTGCCGTAGACCTCGTCCGGATTGCGCATCGGCCCGAGGCGGTTGGCCACCGGCGCGTAGACGAAATTGGGGGCGTCGTCCAGCAGCCAGTGAATGGGAATCTCCACCAGCTTACTACCCGACTGCGGCGCGATCTCAATATAGGGGGCATCATCCCCCATCAAGCTGCTGTCATACAGGAACCCGTTCCCAGTCAGCAGGTCCAGCGAATGCTCGCTGAGCTCCCAGCTTGGCGACCGGTAGCCTAGGGGCCGTTCCCCCGTGATACCGCCCAGGATTTCGATGCCTCGTCGCAGCACATTGTCCTCCTGCTCGCGGGTAAGAGTGGCGGGCTGCTCGTGCATATAGCCGTGGTGCGCCACCTCATGGCCACGGGCCGAGATCTCCCGCACCAGGTCCGGGTAATTTTCGGCCACATAGCCCGGCACATAGAAGCTGGCCGACACATTGTGGGCGTCCAGCATATCCAAAATACGGGGGGTTGCCACGGCCGGGCCGTACTCCGCCATAGACATCAAGCTGGGGTGATTGATGAAGTCGGGATTTCGGTTCAGCCAGGATGACACGCCGTCAACGTCGAACCCCAGCATCGCCACGCATTGAGTGTCGCCAGGCCAAATACCAGACATCTTGCTTTCCTCCTCGAGATAAAAACTGCGTTTTTCCGGGATTACGGCGGTGGGTTACGGGACGGGATTGTTCAGTATGGCAGCGCCGGCGCGCGGTGGATGAAGACGGCGGCTTGCCGCAGCTTCTCGCCTGCCTCACGGGGGCATCGCCGTCGATGAATTCTGGATGGACGGCTTTCAGCAGTAAAGCGCGAGACCCCTGCACCGTCTTGACGGGTTCCTTTGCCGGCGCCGGCAACCCGCCGTTAGCGCGGCCGGTTAAGGCGCCACTATCCGGTCGAAGCCGGTATACGGCCGCAGAACCTCCGGGATGATTACGGAGCCGTCGGGCTGCTGGTTATTCTCCAATATGGCGATGATGACTCGGGGAAGGGCCAGGCCGGAGCCGTTGAGGGTATGGGGCAATCGAGGGCGGCCGCCCGGCTCCGGGCGATAGCGGATGTTGGAACGGCGGGCTTGAAAGTCAGTGCAGTTGGAGCAGGAGCTGACCTCCAGCCACTCCTGGCACCCGGCGGCCCAGACCTCAATGTCATAGGTCTTGGCGGCGGCAAAGCCCATATCGCCGGTGCAGAGTTCAAGAACGCGCCAGGAAAACCCCAACCGGCGACAGATTTCCTCGGCGTGGTTCAGCAACCGCTCCAGCTCCGCGGGCGAGGATTCCGGCTCGACGAACTGGTACATCTCTACCTTGTTGAACTGGTGCACCCGCTTGATGCCCCGAGTGTCCCTTCCCGCGGCGGTCTTCTCGCGGCGGAAGCATGGCGTATGGGCGACGTAGTACAGCGGCAGCCGGCCCGGCGGTATGATTTCGTCGCGATACAGATTAGTAATGGGAACTTCGGCGGTGGGGATTAGCCAGAGGTCGTCTTCTTCATCGTGGTACAAGTTGTCGGCGAACTTAGGCAGGTTGCCGGAGCCTTCCATCACGTCGCGGCGCACTACCGCGGGCAAGGCCAGCTCGGTATAGCCATGCTCTCGAGTGTGCAGGTCCAGCATCCAGGATATTAGGGCGCGCTCCAGCTTGGCCCCGGCGCCGCTGGTGGTGTAGAAACGGCTGCCCGACAGCTTCGCGCCCCGCTGGAAGTCTATGATTCCCAAACGCTCGCCCAACTCCCAGTGGGGCAGGCCGTCGAAGCCCAGCTCCGCAGGCTCGCCTTCCTCGCGATAGACGCGATTACTGCCGGAGTCTCCCCCCACGGGAACGCTGTCCAGCGGCAAATTGGGCAGGCCTAACAGCAGCTCATGCATACGGGACTCGGTGGCCTGGGCGCTTGCCTCGAGTTCGTCAACTTGGCGGCCCAAGGCGCGCATCTCTTCGATAATTTCCGGCGCGGGAGCTTGCCCGGCGGAGCGGGCGTGTCCTATCTCGCGGTTGACCTGGTTGCGGCGGTTGCGTATCTCGTCGGATTGCGTTCGGTCGCGCCGCCAAGCAGCGTCCAGTTCCAGCAGCTCGTCCACCGGATCCGGCTCGCCGCGGGACCGCATCGCCCGCCGCACTGCTTCAGGGTCGCGCCGCACCTGCTCAATGGCAATCATTCGTTCCAACCCTTGATTGGTCTTGCACTACGCAATGCCCAAGTAGCATCAGCACCTTATTATATTACAAGGCAACCCCTCGCCCGCGCATAGTTACAGTGCCCTTCCGATGAAGCCACACGCTGTAATAGACTTGTGGAAGAGAGATGGCTCAGGCTTGCATCTGGCGTCTGCCCCGTTCGGCGCAATTCTGGTCACCTGACACCTTTCTTTAAGAAAAATGTTCGGGCATAACTACGGAAACAGGAAGCGATATATGCTGACCCGCGAACAACATGCCCAAACCGCGCTGGACTTTGGGGAAAAAGCCGACCGGCATTTTTCCGAAGGCGATCAAATTTAAGCCTCGGAAAAACTGTGGAGAGCCGCTGCCCATGCAGTGATGGCCATTTCCATTGCCCGGGGCTGGCCTCATACCGGCCATACAGCTATGAAGCGGGCAGCCGAGCAACTCTCGGAAGAACACAGCGACCCGCAAATCGCTCACAAATTCGCCGTAGCGGAAAAGTACCACCGAGACTTTTACCACCTCTTCATAGGGGAAGAGAAGTGGACTGCTGACCGTCCAAAGATTCACGACCTGGTGGCGCGGGTTCTTGCCTTGCAGGGCAGACGAAATGGGCAACAACCCTGAGCAATCGCCGCTCCGGCGCATCCCTGTCCTTCACCTCTAGCTCGCCTGGCCGATGGAACGCTTATGCGCTGAGGCTCCGCATCTGTGGGAATAACACCACGTCGCGGATAGTGCGCTGACCGGACAGGAGCATCACCAGGCGGTCTATGCCAATGCCAAGCCCGCCAGTGGGGGGCATTCCATACTCCATCGCCACCAGGAAGTCCTCGTCAAGGCGATCCACTTCTTCGTCCTGATATAAGCGGCGAATCTCTTCCTGCCCCTCGAACCGTTCCCGCTGCACCTGCGGGTCGTTAAGCTCGGTGTAGGAGTTAGCGATTTCCATGCCGCAGGCAAAGGCCTCGAACCGCTCGGCGTACCCGGGAGCGTCGGGCTTAGCCTTCGCCAGCGGCGACATATCCTCCGGGTAGTCCAGCAGGAACGTCGGCTGTACCAGATGCGGCTCCACCAGGTCCGACAGCAGTTTGTCTATAATTCGGCCTCGGCTTTCGCGGATGCCCGTATCCACTCCCAAGGCCCGGGCGCGGCGTTGCAGCTCTCCCGTGCCTTCTTCCGACGCGGGGCAAGCGTCCAAGTCTATGCCGCCGCGCCGTTGCAGTTCCTCCCGCAATGACGCCCGGCGCCAGGGCGGCGTGAAGTCTATCACCTGCTCGCCGACGGCCACCTGCGCCGAGCCTGTCGCGTCTACGGCGATGCGGGAGACCATCTGCTCCACCATCTCCATCACGTCGTTGTAGTCCGCATAAGCCTCGTAGCTTTCCAGCAGGGTGAACTCCGGATTATGGTCCTGGTCTATGCCCTCGTTACGGAAGACCCGGCCGATTTCGTACACTTTATCGAAGCCGCCCACAATCAGCCGCTTCAGGTACAGCTCGGTGGCAATGCGCAGGTATAGCTGCTCGTCCAGCGCGTTGTGGTGGGTGATGAAAGGGCGGGCATGGGCTCCGGCGGCCACCGGCACCAGCACCGGGGTATCAACTTCCAGGAAATCCCGCTCGTCAAGAAACCGGCGGATCCCGCTGATGACCCGGCTGCGCAGCCGGAAGACGTCCATATTCTCCCGGTTCGCTATCAGGTCGAGGTAACGCTGGCGGTAACGGGTCTCCGTGTCGCGCAGCCCGTGATACTTCTCTGGCAAAGGGCGCATACCCTTGGCGACGATAACCGCCCGGCGGGCATCAGCGGTAACCTCCCCTGTGCGGGTGCGGATGAGGTTGCCCTGAACGCCGAGATGGTCGCCTATGTCCAAATCCCGCAACAACTCGAAGTCATCGCCCAGATTGTTCCGGCGCAACATAACCTGTATGGAGCCGGAACCGTCCTGAAGGTCGAGGAACACCGAACGGCCCATGTTGCGTAACGCGACGATGCGACCGGCCAAGGACAGTCCCTCACCGTCGGCGGCGGGGCGGGTCTCCGCTTCCACGGCCTCGAAGAGGGCAACGGCGGCGGCATTGTCGCAGGTTCGCCGGTAGCGGGGCGGGTAGGGGTCAATGCCCCGCTCCCGGAGGCGGGACAGCTTGGCTTCGCGGTTGACTACGAAGGAATCTTGCATAGTTGAATTCAGAATGCGCCATCCGGAATATCAAATGGGGAAATCCCCCGGCCCGCGCTTTGCGTTCCTCCTTCCGGATTCCCCATTCCTTATTCGATAGCGATGATTTCCAGCTTTATCTTTCCCGACGGGGCGCTGACCTCAGTGACTTCGCCCGCCTTCTTCCCTAGTAGACTACTGCCGATGGGCGAAACGTTGGAGATTTTGCCTTGGGCAGGGTCGGCCTCCGCGCTGCCGGTGATGGTGTAGGTTAGGGATCTTCCCTGCGGGTTGCGGACAGTGACTGTTGCGCCCACCACCACTACGTCCCGCCAGCCCTGTTCTTCATCAATGATTACCGCGTTGTTAATCATGTTTTCCAGGGCCTGGATGCGGCCCTCGTTAAAAGAGCGCTCGTTGTTGGCTTCCTCGTATTCGGCGTTGCTGACGGTTCCGCCGCGCTCCCGGGACTGCTGAAAGCGCTCTGCAATCTCGCGTCTGCGGACGGTACTCAGATGCGTCAGCTCATCCTGCAACTTCTTCAGACCCTCTCGGGTCAGATAAGTGGCCTGAGGCATCGCGGAACCCTCCGGAGGGGACAAACAGTATAGGAGGGCCAGCACGGAGCGCGGACCTCCCGAATTTGCGTGATTCTAGCAACGAACGCGCCGGTTGTAAAGGAGCTTTCGGAACCTGCTAAGGCAATTTTAGAGCGCTACGGGATACAGAACCTGAATCACCTTGTTGTCGCGCAGGGTCTCAAAGAAGGGGTTGGGGTTCTCAGGCGTCTGCAGCCAGCGCAGGGTGAAGAAGGCGCAGAGGTTGGCAAGCTGCATCGCCGGGGAGTCTTGAGCGTTTAGATGGCAGATGTTCTCGTGAATGCCCGTGGCGTCCGACCCGTCATCGGAGCGCAGGAAGTCGCTCAGCATCCGCTGCTCGACCCCGGCTCTCTCTTGAGCCAGCACCATGGCAAACTGAGTCACCGGGAAAGCCCCCGACATTATCTGGTCGTGGTTCAGCGTCGCCATGTTCATCTCGTCCAGATACATCGTCAACGCGAACAGGAACCGGCTCACCACCGGGTCAATCGGGTCGTTCCACAGCAGCGCGGCGGGAGAGGAAGCACTGTTCCGCGCCTCAGCGAAGGTCTGACTGCTGAGGAAGGCGGACAATACCGGCGATTCCCGCCGGATGAGAATATCGAGGCATTCCTGAATCAACTGGGAGCGCTTCTCGGGAGCCCACTCGGAGTAGCCTTCCAATCCTTCAAAGATGTCCATTGGCCGAAGCATCTCCGGCACGTCTGCCGAACCCAGCGGCGAGCCGAAGTGACGGCGGCACAGAGCGTCAAATTCCCCGTTAAGCGCGGTTATCTGGGTTTCGTGGAGCATCAGCCCGGCTACTACCTCGAAGGATTCGCTGGGGGCGCCGGCGCCAATCCCGGCCCTGGCCGATTGTCCTAGGTATACCAGGTGCATGGCGACGATCTCCTCATCTTTGGGATGCCCTGTTACTTCCGGGTATCCGTCCTGCCGGCATTCCATCCTTCGGAAAACTCAGGCAGGCCCCACGCGCGGGCCGGGTTATCCTCCGGTCGCCGTCTAGCCCGCGTCTGAGGATTCCCTGTGCCCGTATAGGGCGGCCTGGTCTATGTAGCGCCGTCTAGCCCGCGTCCGGCGATTCCCCTTCATCCAACTCCACTCCCAGCGCCCCGCGCGGGACGTCGATGCGGGCCACCATCTCCTCCGGGCCGGTCAACAGCGTTGCCCCGCCGGGCAGCGGTATGTCCCCCGCCCGCAGGACACTGTCCACAGTGCCCATAACGGCCAGGTCCGCCTGCACTTGCGCCGGCATATCCAGAGGCAGGGCGGAAATTTCGACGCTAAGGAGCAACTGGCTGACATTGCCGCCGCTGCTGACAGCTCCCGGTGCTTCGCCGGTCAGCTCCACGTTCACCCGGGCCGTTACCGGGCGGGACACGTCGGCAACCAGCAGGTCCACGTGCAGCACGGTGTCGCGGGTAGGGTCCCACTGGATTTCCCGGGCAAAAGCCAAACGGCTTCCCGGCTCCCCTTCGATGGACACCGAGACAGGCGAACTAGCGCCCACGGCAGCCAGTATGGGTATCAGTTGCCGCGCGGCGCATTGCAGGGCGCGGGATTCCATGCCCGGCCCGTAGAGATGTACCGGAATAATGCCGGCCCTTCGCAGCCGGCCTACTTTCTTGCCTAGCAATTCCCTGGGCTGTAGCTCCAATCGCACCGCGCTGGTTGTCATAAAGCGCCATTCTCCCCATAATTTTCAAACAACAATCAATGATACCACCCCAGCAACTTAAAGGGAATTGCCCAGCCTCACCCCTTCGCTCCCGTCATAGCGATACCCGCCATACCTTCCTAGAAGCTCGCTGTCTCGCCGCCCTTCCCGCGAAGCTTGTCCTCGCGAAAACGGAGAGCGGGAATGACGGAGGGGGCCGCCCAATGACGGAGGAGCAACGCAGTATCGTGAACAGGTTCGTGGGAATGGCGAAGGAGGCAGTGCGAACGACGGAGCACACCGGGCATGATAGAACACGACGGTATGACGAAGAGGGCGGGGTATACAGAGCGCGTTGGGGATTGGGATTTCCCGGAAGGCCGCTGCACCACTGAACAAATTGACAGCCGGGTTATCATTACAGGGTTAAATTGTAGCTGATTCAGAGCCGGTTGGCGGCTGGGGAGGGTCAAAATGGCGTCACATTCCTTGGGGCTTTCGTTGCACGAGGCGGCGAGGCGCATGGGCGTGCCCTTCGTAGAGGAAAACGAACCCGCCGACCGTTTCGTTGACGCCAACGGCCTCCGTTTCCACTACCTGGAATGGGGCAACCCGGTCAATCCCCCGGTCCTTATGCTCCACGGGGCATCTCAGCAGGGGCATAGCTGGGATTTCATCAGCCTTCCCCTATCCGCCGAGTATCACGTGCTGGCCCTGGACCAGCGCGGACACGGCGACAGCGACTGGGCGCCCGGCGCCGATTATACGCTGGACGCCATGGTGGCCGACTTAGACGCGCTGATACCGACCTTGGGGCTGGACGGCGGCAAGTTCCATCTGATGGGCCACTCTATGGGTGGGCGCAACAGCTTTGTCTGGGCTTCGCGTCATCCCGGTGCCTTGCGTTCCTTGACCATCGTGGATACTGGGCCCGAGACGGTAGCCCGAGGACGCCAGCGCATTCAGCACTTCCGGGAACTCCCCGACAATCTGGACACCCTGGACGAGTTCGCCGACCGCATCCAGGAATACACCGGCCGCACCCGGGAGCAGGTTCTAGGCGCCCTCAAGTACAGCATCCGGCAGGGCGCCGACGGCAAGTGGACCTGGAAGTACGACCGGGTTATGCGCCAGCGGGGGCGACAGGACAACCAGTGGTCGCCCGAGCAGCTATGGGACTGCTGGCGGCGCATTGACTGCCCCACCCTCGTAACCCGCGGCGACCGCAGCGACATTTTCTCCGGCGATACTATGCAGCGGATGGGCCGGGAAATCCCGGACTGCCGGACGGTGACCATCGCCAACGCCGGACATCTAGTGCAGGGCGACAACCCACCCGATTTCCTAGCAGCGGCGCAGGAGCACCTGGCTCGGGCAGAAGGGCAACAGCCTTAGTCCCCAACCTCAAGACAACAACCCCACAGGTATTCCCTCCCGCTGTATCCCGTCATTCCCCTGCCCTTTCGTCATCCCGGAACCCCCGTCATTTCCGGGAACGGCGAATAGCGGCGGTGAAGCTCTTGCGCCGGCGGGCTAAGTGAACAGCCGCGGTATCAGCTCACCCAGGGCATAGCCTACGCCGGCGGAAAGAGAACCGATGCCCAGAATCTCCAGCCCTTGCAGCAACGGCGACCGCTCTACCATCCGGCCCTTGAACATCCCCAGAGTGAACAGCCCGCATAGCGTCGCCCCCACGGATACGCCAATGGCCTGGCCGCCGGTGAGGAAGAAGTGGGGAATCAGCGGCACAGCAGCGCCGAGGATGAAGGTCAGCCCCATCACCGTAGCGTCTTTGACCGGGTTGGACGTGTCCTCAAGGCTGAGACCCAGCTCCTTCTCCACCAGCGTCTTCAGCCACAGATCGCGGTCCTGGGAAATTTCGTCGGCCATTTCCCGCGCTTCTTGGTAGGTCTTGCCCTCGCGCTGCAACAACACCACCAGCTCGGCCAGCTCCTCCGCTGGGTTTTCAGCCAGTTCGCGGGCTTCGCGCTCGATTTCGGCCCGTTGCACGTCCCGCTCCGCCCGGGAACCCAGCAGGGCGCCGGTAGCCATGGAAATCGTGCCGGGAAGCGCCCCGGCGAGGCCCGCCACCAAGATAGTTGTCTGGCTTTCTACAGCTACTGCCAAGCTGGTAACCAGCGCCACAGTGCTGAGCAGGCCGTCCTGCGCCCCGAAGACGACCTCCCGCAGCCGCCCCATTCGGGCTACGCGCCAGCGTTCCCGGTCAACATTCTGCACCGCCGTGTTGTAGGTATCCCGATTGAAAGCCCGGCGGGCGGCAGCCGCCGCCGCCGAGGAGCCGTCGGGTACGGGAGAGAAGGACGCCGCCGATTCGCTGGCGGGCATCACCGGGATTTCGGCAACCGGATGCGAGCTGCCGGCCTGGTTTGCCGTCTTGACCTCCAGCAACGCCAGGGCTTCCTTAAACGCCTCCAGGTGTCGCCATTCCCGATCCATTGCCAGCCTAAAGGAATCCGCGGCCTCCTGATTACCATCGGCCAGCGCTTCCTGAATCATGCGCGGGTAAATCGTGGCGGCCTCTCTTGCCTCCCCCTCAATCAGGGCCCGCAGGTTGTCGGCAGTGGTGGCCATATCCCCGGATACGCGCAAGTGGTTAATACCGTGCACCACTTCCGCACCTGCCACCTCCTGGAAAACCTGAGCTACTTCCGGGTGACCTTCATGCATCGCGCGCTGGGCATAGGCGTTGTACTTCAAGTTAGCCAGCGCCTCGGATACGATGGCACTCCAGAGATTCTTATCCGTCTTGGTCAAATTAGTAGGGTCGGCAGTCATAGCGGAATCTCTGTGGGAAATTTCATAGAAAATACTCGCCTAATACTATATCAAACATCAGGATCAAACATCAGGAGAGGGGAGGCATCGAGGAGGGGTCCGGAATTTCGACGTTGCTAAGGCGAAATTCGCTGGAAATTAACCGCCGGGGGAGGCGTGGTGCGCAATCATCTTCCAGCCGTCGGCGTGACGGGCGAAGATATTGGTGGCGAAGGAGGAGAAGTTGGACGCGCGGCCCCGGACTACGCTGGTCACGCCCTCCACACACGTAACGCAGCCGAAGTCCCCCTGCACAACCACATTCAGGTATCGGACGGAAAATTGCATCAAGTTGGCGTTGTCGAATATACGCTCCCAACTCTCCCGGATGGGCTGCCAGCCCACCAGCGGCGTCCAGCCCGGGTGAACGCACAACGCCCGGTCCGAATTCTCCCACACCTCGGCCATTCGCTCGATGTCCAGCGTGTTGAAGGCATCGTAAAAGCGCTGATTAGCCGCGCGGATTTCTTCTACTATCTCCGGTTCGGCGCCGGTCATATAAACCCTACGGCGTCCGTCCGGCGCGGACGGCCCAATATTCCCAAGCACGGGCCAACGACGTCGGCCTGACCTGACTCTGGGA
The DNA here is from genome assembly GCA_965199995.1 of Dehalococcoidia bacterium. GTDB lineage: Bacteria > Chloroflexota > Dehalococcoidia > Lucifugimonadales > UBA3495 > VXOI01. The sequence goes on from OZ241328.1 coordinate 2,846,395, forward strand.
CATCAGCCGGATTTCGCCGGGCGAGAGATACTTGACTTCCCCCAGAGGGAGCGCCTGGAGCAACAGCCGGGCGTTTACCTGGAGGTACACCGATGCCATGACCGCTTCCTTGAGAGTGCCACCGGCGACAACGCAGCCGTGCCCCCGCATTAGGGCGGCGCGCCCATCGCCCAAGGCAACAGCCAAGTCCCGCCCCTGCTCCATGGTGGTCACCAGCAGGCTCGTATCCCGGAAGTTGTCGCGGATGTCCCATACCGGCAGCTCATCGCCGATGAGGGCGGCGAGATGGAACATCGGCCGCAGAGGCTGAGCGGTTACGCCAAAGGGCAGCACGGCGGGCGAGTGATTATGCACCACAGCCATTACATCGGGGCGCGCCTCGTAAACGCCCCCGTGGATGGGGCGCTCCGAGTACATCGTGCGCCCCTGCTGGTCCAGCGGCTCGCCTTCCAGCGTATACTCCATCAAGTCGGCAGTGTCCACCAACTCCGGAGCCCTCGACTGCGACAGGATGTAGCGGCCGGAATGCTCCGGATGCCGGATGCTGACGTGGCCGAAGGCGTCCACCACTTCCTCGCGGGCGAGGATGCGGTTGGCGGTGACCAGGTCCTGCAACTGCCGGTCAAGGTCGGTCATCGGCGCTCTCGGCGGGAGGAGTTTTTAACCCATCGGGCGTGAAGAGAACCGCAGAGCCTGGCCAGGGTTATATTGCCCCCCTCCCCGATGCTCTGCGTTCTCTAGGCAGCCTCTGCGTTTCAACGCAGGGTTAGTGAGTCGGGGAGAAAGCGGCTGGCACCATTATCTTGTTTTCCTGACCCATCAGGAACTCCCGGGTGGGCGGCGGCCAATGCGGCGACTTCACCGCTTCCTCACGGATGCGGTTGCGCTCTTCCATGTCCTGATAGGGCCAGATGTGCACCCACTTGTTCAGCCCGCCCAGCTCGGTGTACCAGGCCGCGGCCAGCTGAGAGTACTCTTCCCGGTGGGGAACGGCGGCCTCCCAACGCTTGAGAACCTCTCCCATAGAGCCGGTCTTGTAGCTGTAGGAACGCATCTCATAGATGTTGCCTAGAGCCTGGTCATCCCCTAACGGACGCATGAAAGGCGCAGGGATGAAAATCTCCGACTCCATATTGACGTACATATCCGGGTCATTAGAGGGAGGCCAGTTGGGGTCCTGAGCCGCCTCGGCGCGGATACTGGTGCGTTCGTCCAGGCTCTCATACGGCCACACGTGGATGACCTGGTTCAGGGGGCCGATCTCCGTATGCCAGAAGGCCGCCAACGGCGAATACTTCAGCCGGTGGGGGAGGGCCTTGGCAAAGTTCTCCTCGAAAGTAGGCACACTGCCGGGCTTCAGGGTATAGGTTCGGACCTCGTAAATCATCTCCTAACTCCTTGAGGCGGTGTTCTCCTGCGCCGTCCGGTTTGTATAACTGCGAGACTCCAATGCCGCTAGTGTAGCAAAAGGGCGCGCAGCGGGCAATTGACCGGCGGCAGGCAGCATTTCTCCAGCGCCGCCTATTCCCGGCCTGAGAGTGCTCTGCCGTCTTTGACAACATCCCTATATTTTGACAACATCCCTATATAATGACATTAGCCGGGTTTCAGCAAAGCTTCTAATGCGCGGGGTATGTTGAACACAGCCGAAGAACTCCCCATCCCCCCAGAAAAGCGTCAGGAAATGGACTATCCAGGCCGGGAGTCCCTGGCGGGTTACGCGGTTTCGTTGCCGGAACGGCTTGTCCGCACCACCGCGGCCGGCGGCGGCGGGCTGTTGCTGGAAGCCGCAGACCATATATTGCCCCCGCCGGTGCGCAACGCCAAGATTTATCAGTGCCTCATTGCCCGCCCCCTGCGGATTACCGTCGAGACCGTCGGCGGAATCAGCGGGCGTTTCCCTTTGCAGGACATATACGGCCAAGAACTAATCCAGCGCAAAGCTACGGGAAATTTCGTGGAAGCCTTCAGTGTTTTCACCGTGGGATTTTCGCCTTTATGGTTCCTCGCCGTCGCCTCTGACCTCACCGGCGGCACCCGAGTCTACCTCGGCACCTTTGTCCAAGAGCTCAAGAAGGCCCGGGTTCTGCCGGACAGCTCCGACGTTTCGTCCATCGAAGATTTGCTGACGGCGTTGGACCGGACTGCCAGCCAAGCTGCCGACGCCATAGACCTTCCGCCGGCGGCAATAGCCGATATGCGCCGCTCGGTGGAATTGCTGCGTCAGAACGCTAGGCTGATCCCAGGCCCCCAGCGCCTAGCCATGCTCTTCTCTCAACTGAACACAGCCGCCGGGGAACAAAAGCGGTCGCCGCTGGCGGTTTCCACGCTGGTTGCCGCCTCCGCGCTCCAAGCCGGTATCAATCTGGGCAGCGTCCACATATTTTCCTTCTACACAGAAGCCCTTAATGCCATCCGCGCCGAAGGAGTATCATCCTATCTCGGGCACATCAGCCAGCCCTATGTTGACGCTGCCGCCGGGCATCTCAGCCGCAGCCGGCGCACCCACACCCCTCGGGTGATACAGCGGCTCTTGGACGACATCCCTACCTCCGCCCCCGACTCGAACAATTGGACGCAATTGCGCTAGAAAACCAACATAGTCCATCAGCAGGGAGAAATGCGGTCATGGCAGAACAAGCGGAAAAACTCTGGACCTACGACGCGGTCGAACCGGGACAGCGCGGCGCGGAAACTGTGGTGCCCATAACCGCCGGGAACATCGTCGGATACGCACAGGCGGCGCTTAACGATGACCCGCAATACCGCAGCCCCGGCGCCTCGCTGGCGATGCCTACCATGGTTCTCGCCTATGCCCCGCTGCTGCGCGAGGAAATCGCCGAAGCCAACGGGTTCACCGCGCAAGAGCAATCCAAGACGGCCCGGCGGCAAACTCCCTTCGCCAAGGCCGAAATTCGCTGGCGCCGGCCCGTCGGCGACGGCGACACCATCACCGGAACCCGCAGCGTTCTGGAAAAGTACGAGCGGCGCGGCAGCCGGTTCGTCACCTTCCGCGTCGGCGGCATCAACCAGCAGGGCGAAACAGTTGTGGAGTACGATTACACCTGCATATTCGACTACGCCAAGGGCCAGCGGGATGTTCCGCCGGAACGCCCCGGCGCCAACCTTCCCCAAGAGACCCCGGATGCTGCGTCATCTCCCCCGCCGGGCGTTACGGGAGTTGGCCAGCGGAAATTGCTGACCTTCGACTCCGCAGCGGAAGGCACGCCCCTAGCCGAGCTTAGCATCACGGAGGGGCAGGAAATCATCAACAACCGCAGCGCCTTCCGGCTGGCGGGGCGGCCCAGCGAAAGCAACATCCATAACGACGAAGAGTTTGCCCGCCAAAACATCTTCGGCGGAACGGTCAACTCTGGCCCGGCCACTATGTCCTACGTAGACCAGATGCTGCAACTGTCCTTCCCGCCCGAAGCCTTCTATCACGGCGGCAGCCTGCTGATGCGGGCTATAACGCCCTTCCGCAGCGGCGACACCGTAACCTTCGCCGGGGAAGTGACCGGACGGCGGCGCGAGGCAGACCGGGGAATCGTGGAGTGCCGGGTTCACGGCGCGAACCAGCGGGGCGAGCTGGTCTGTCTGGCCGACGCCGCCCTCATCCTGACCTAGGCCCCGTCCGCGCTCCTGCCGCCGGCGAGCGCAGGAAGGGCTACTTCCACAATTTCAGCCCACGACTCCGGCTAGGGAAGGGTACGCCCTTCTCGGGGTGCTTCGCCCAAGCGGATGCGGATGAGTTGGCGCAAGTTCTCCCTGACTTCTCCCGGCGTATCGCCGATAGACCAGCAGCCCGGAAGCTCCGGGCAATACCCGGCGTTGTTGGTGGGGGAATTCTCGAAAGCAGCCATGTATTTCAGCGGAGAGCCTTCCTTCTGTTGCGCGCATATATCCAATTCTTCATACCACAGCAAAGGCTCAACGATGGGATCGCCATCCATTGCCATCAGTTCCAAGGGACTGTCCATTGCCTCCCGGATATTCTGCTGGACCTCATCCACTATATCGCCGGCAGACAAGCAAACCACGGGCAAATTGGGAACGAAGGCGCAGTAGTTGTTGGGCGCCTTTTCATAGAAAACAAGAAATTTCAACCCAATCCCCCCTCTCAAACCGGCCTGCCGCTGGATACTGTTCCAAATTCTGGCTGATAGGTCGTCCCCCGGTTTTCCAGGAATCGTGGCTTTCCCCCTTTTCTCTGGGTGCTTAAAATGCCTGTGGATTCCTCATAACGTAAACATAGTAGCAGCCATCATTCTCAATAATGCGGATGGCTTCCCTGACTTTTGGCGGCATTGCCAGCAGCTCCCGGCGCGGATAGGCCGGCCTTCGGAATCTACTAGATTTGGCAACACGGGCGGAGCAGCTCCCGGCGCGGATAGGCCGGCCGCAGGAAACTAAAGGCCCCTGGGCCGGCGCATCCTCCCGTTCCTACCCCCGGGCAAAGCCATAGACGCGCTCTGGATCCACCAGGACGATTACCGCGTCCTGGTCCACCATCGCTTGGTCGTATTCCTCCCAATCGGGATGGTCGCCGTGGGCGCTACAGGCGCGGTAGACTTCCCGCAGCTCGACGCGCATCATCTCGGCGTCGGTGTTGCGGTAGTCCATCATCGTTGCCGTGCCTTCCACCGAGATGCAGCTCCGCCAGCCCTCACTGACAGCCGTTACGGTGCAGCGGTTGTCGTTCTGCAGGTTCCGCACCTTGACCGAGTTGCCCCGCACGATGACATAGGCGGCCTTGCCCTGATACGCGCCGACAACTACGATGCTGATATGCCCCGCGCCATTGCGCCGGTATGTGGTGATGATTCCTCGCTTGTTGTTAGCGTTCACGAAATTCTCGTAGTCCTGAAACTCCATCGCGACACCTCCGGGCCGTTGCCCGCGTTTATTGACCCGATTGGTATAACATAGATTGGGAGCTTCCTGCATCTTGACTGTCGGAATCAGGATTTCCAGGATGGAACGATTCGCCAGATTTTGGGAATTTCCTGATAATCCTGTAATCCGGCAAATCCTGATTCCGATACAGGGGGAACGCGGGCTATGCAATACCGGGAATTGGGCGCGACGGGCGTGATGATACCCGAAGTCGGGTTGGGAACATGGAAATATCGCGGCGGCCCGGAGCCATTGAGCCGGGGCATCGAGCTGGGCGCCAACCTGATAGACACAGCGGAGATGTATCGCACCGAAGACGCCGTGGGCCAGGCCATTCGCGGAATCCGCCACCGGGTGTTCGTCGCCACCAAAGTGCTGGGCAGCAATCTGCGCTACGACCAAGTATTGCGCGCCGCCGAGAAAAGCCTGCATCAGCTAGACGACGGCGTGATAGACCTGTACCAGATTCACTGGCCCAGCCACAGCGTGCCCATCGCCGAGACGATGCGGGCCATGGAAACGCTGGTGGAACGCGGCCAGGTGCGTTACATCGGCGTCAGCAACTTCTCGGTGGCGGACTTGCGGGAAGCCCAAGCCGCCATGTCCAAGTACCCCATAGTCTGCAACCAGGTGCTGTATAACCTGAAGCGGCGCGGCATCGAGCGCGACCTCATACCATACTGCCAAGAGAACCGCATCACAGTGATGGCCTACACTCCCCTGGCTGACGGCTCACTGGCCGCACGTCCGCGACTACGGGCCGGGCGGGAGTGGGAAGCCCTGGCCGGGGTCGCGCGGGAGGCGGGCAAAAGCCCGGCACAGGTGGCCCTCAACTGGTGCCTGACCCGCCCTCCGGTGGTCGTCATTCCCAAAACCAACAGTGTCTCGCGCACGGTGGAGAACTGCGGCGCCTCCGGCTGGCGCCTGAATGCGGAGCATGTCCGGCGGCTGGAAGCGGCTTATCCCTTGTAGCGAGCAATTGGAATTCAGCAATTAGATTTGTGGCCCGCGCCGTAAATCCACGCTCCGTCCCAGCCTGTCCGGCAGAAGTGCGAAGGGAACTGCGACAAGGGCGATGATGGCGGCGGCCCGGAAGAAGTTGCGGAATACAGTCAGTCCCGCCGCGTTCAGCTCCTCGGCGTACTGCTCCAGCCGCGCAGCGTGGGCGTCGGCAGTTTCGCCTGCCTGAAGGATCGGAAACTCCAGGCCAGAGGTCAGCACCTGAAAATGCTCCACCCCCCAGGCCGACATCGCCGCCAGCCCCAGCGTCATGCCCATCATCCGCGCTACCGTTACGAGCGACGCCCCGGTGGCCCGGTAGTCCTCGCCCACCGCCGACAGCGCCCGGTGCAGGATTGGGGCGATTACCAGCCCAAAACCCGCGCCCGCCAGCAAAAGTTGCAGAGTCAGCTCCGGGTCGCCGACTCCCAGCTCCCACCGGGAGCACAGGAACAAACCCGCCGCCGTCATCAGCAGCCCGGCCACCGTCAGCGCCCTCGCTCCCAACCAGGGAAGCAGCCACCCCCCGGCCACCGACGCCAGCGGTATCCCGCCAGTCATGCGCAGAAGCCACATCGCGCCGGTGAACGGATCATTCTCCATCACCGTGTCGGCCGTAAGCGGCACTGTCACCATCGCCAGGATGAGCGAGGCCCCCACCAGCACCTGAGCAATGTTGGAAACGATGAAGCTCCACGACCGCAGGAAAATCTGGGCCAGCAACGGCTGCCAGATGCGGCACTCCACCGCCAGCAGAATTCCCCCCAGCCCTAAGCCCGACGCCGCCAGAACGAAGGGGACAGCCGAATCCAGAGTAAACAGCTCCTTGCGCGACAAGGCCAGCGAAAGCAGCAGCAAGGCCCCAATTAGCAATGCTGCGCCGATGTAATCCACTCGAGCCTCGCGGTTGCGCCGGTTGGGCAGCCCCATCACGGCGGCGAACACCACCGCAGCTTGGGGAACATTGAGCCAGAATATCCACCGCCAGCCCCACAGCTCGACAATGGCTCCGCCATAGGCCGGCCCAAGCATCGAGCCTGCTTCCGCCGCCCCCCCAACTACGCCCAGAGCCAGAGCCCGCCGCTCCGGAGGAACTAGCGACGTCGCCAGAGCCATGCCGATGGGAACTGTCCCTCCGCCACCGATGGCCTGAATCACCCGGGCCCCGATCATCCCCTCGAAGTTGGGCGCCAGCGCCACTAGGCTGGTGCCGATGCAGAACACTATCAGCGAGGCTTGGTAGACCCGCCGGTAGCCATACACGTCGCCCAGCCGCCCGATGAGGGGCATGGCCACCGTGTAGCCCAGCAGGTAAGCCGTTATTATCCAGGAAACCCGGTCCAGCTCGCTGATGGGAATCTTCAGGTCCAGCATCACGCTGGGCAGCGCCGTCACCACCACCGTCTGGTCCAGCGCGGCAATGAAAGCCCCCAGACCGGTAATGGCGAGGATGACCCCCGGAGAGCGCACTCCCCCGCCTTGCGTCCCGGCGCCGGAGGCCATAACTAAATTCCCTCGAGATAGAGGGAACCCTTACCTGCCAGCATATCCCCGGTCAGAATCCCGGGGGCGGTTCGATGGTCGCCGACTGGTTGATGTTATCCAGAGTCAGCACCCGCATGGCGTTGGGAACATCACTGTCGGTTACTTGCCCGGTGATGGTGGCCTTGCGCAGCGTTCCGCTATGCCGTTCCATCCATATTTCCAGCATCACGGTATAACCATCATCGGCGCCGGGAACCAGCTCGCGCAAGTCCTCCGATCGGAGACCGCCGCGTATGTGGTATACGTCAATTCCGTCCAGCACAGTCGCTGCCAGCAGATCCGGAGACTGCACCGACTGGACGATTCCCGCAAGGGTGTTTCCGATGGCGAGAAGGTTGATGGGAATGGCCTCGGGCAGCACCACGGTCCACTGGCCGGTAAGGGGATTGGTCATATAAAAGACGCCGTCAATACTCGCCATCCCCAACTCAATGTACAGGTTCGCCACCTGCGCCTCGACAGTAACATCGAACTTTTCAGGGACTATCACCGTGCCGTAGGCCCGGTTCATCTCTATTCCCGGGGACAGGACAGTAGTGCCAACAGTCTGTTCCAGAACAAAAACCACCGACTCCATCTTGAGCAGCCGTTCCACTGTCCGCATTAGTTCCGCCTTGGGATTCACCGGCGTCGGGGAAGGCATGGGAGTGGCCGCAGGCTGCTGGGAACAGGAAGCTAGTGCTATCGCCGGAAGAAGCGCCATGACTAGGATAAGCGGTCTCAGTTCCAAGACCACACCGCCGTCTTGCCCGATGCTATCCGAAGGGCCTGGCCGGTATCGGCGTCAACGACATATATCTGCCCCCCATGAGGGCCGCTCCCGTTGCGCCTTCCCGATTCCGGCTCCTCGTTGCCCGCCAGCACCAGCGCGGAGCCGTCGGGCGACCACAGCGAATGCGAGTAGGCGTACTGGTCAAAGAAGCTGAGATAGGTAAAGAACTCCCCGGTGGGGCTGAACCGGAACAGACGGCGCGGTTCCCCATCGCCCACGGCAGACAGCGACAGCTCCATCTCTCGCGTGGCGGCGTCAACCCCGATCCAGGCTATCCGGTCGCCCTCAGGAGACCAGAAGAACGCCAAGTGGTCCTCTTCCACCAGAGTCGAGGAAGACGAGCCGTCCGCCGAAATCAGCGAGAGCCTGTTGAACATCGGAGAGCCGCGGCCCGCCTGTTCCGATACCGCCAGAGTGGAACCGTCGGGCGACCAGGCAAAGGCTACAAGGGCCCTAGTTTCCGCCAGAAGCCTCGGCGTCGACGCATCCCTGAACGGCGGAGGCCCCACGGCGCGGGCAAAAACCCCATGCACCTCGCCCTCGGTAGCGGCGTATGCCAACAGCCTCCCGTCGGGAGAAAGCGCCGGAGCGCGAAATCCCGCCGCCCCCGTCTGGATGACCGCCTGGGCCTCATCCGGCGAAGGTTCGCCGAGCATCAAACGGTCTCCGTTGTGCATCGCTATCATCCCGGAATCAACGCTCCAGTGGTAATACAGCGGCGCGCCAACGGCCAGTGCGACGGCATCCCCGTCCCCCCGGTAGTCGCGGACGAACAAGGCCAGCCCCTCCCGAGTCGGCGCCAGCAGCGTCAGGTAACGGCCATCGGGCGACCAATAAATATAGTGAGCCGTGCCATCGGCCACCGGCACAGGCACATCGTTCTCGAAAGCCGGCTCCATACCTCCGGTGTCCAGGTCGAAAACTTGCACCGAAAGCCCGGTGTTGCTTCCTAGTGTAGACACTCGCGAAACGGCCAGCTTCGCGCCGGCGGGACTCCAGGTAGGCCAGCTATACGAATCCCCGCGCTCCAGCGCCTGCGCCAGCAATCCAGCCCTCACGTCACCCGTTAACCGCTCGTCCCCCGTGCCGTCGGGGTTGACTAGCCGCAGATCCCCGCTATTGTCAATGTATGCAATTCGGTTCACCATAGGATTCGCGTTTCCCTCATATTCAGCCTGCGCTGGAGAATGCCGCTCCTTATTCGCCGCCGGTTGCCCTTCCCCGCAGCCCGCCAAACCCGTCAGGCCCAGCATCGTCAAAATCGCCAAAAGCAGCCGGAATTCCCACATAACGCTTGCCCAAACCAAGCAATACCCCCTGGCGGCTAATCCATAATAGCAAAGAAAACCTTGGAAATCCGTGGATAACCTGCCTTAAGCCGTTGGCAACTAAGCAACAACGAGTACACAATCTCAGAGCGAGAGTTGCTACCGCATCAGCTCAAAATTCCGCCCCGCGCCCAGAATCCAGCATTGCAGAAGGATGCTCTAACCCGGCAGGAAGATTGTCCACAAAACCCACGCCGCTCTCCATGCTAAAATACGGTGCAAACAAGGCCCCGAAGGTTCAAAATAAGGCTGCCGGGGAAAGAGGTCCCTAATTTATCCCCGATATAAACGTCCTTACTGATATTGTTATCTTACATCAATACATTAACCCTTCTTAAAAAACAAATATAAACATAACCAAGAACGTTAAAAAATCATGATTGACACAGTCCGATTGAACATTAGAGCGGGTACCGGGGGAAACGGCTGCGCCAGCTTTCTACGCGAGAAGTACCGGCCAAAGGGCGGCCCGAATGGTGGCGACGGAGGTGATGGCGGCAGCGCTTACCTCATTGGCGATTCGTCCTTCAATACTCTGTTGCACATCAAGTTTAACAGCACCGTTTATTGCGACTCCGGCGGCCATGGCAAAGGCAAGAACAAGCGGGGAGCCAACGGCAAGGACACGTACATCCCTGTTCCCATAGGTACGGTGGTTTGGCGTCTAAACCGCGATGGATCCCGGGATTTCTTGACCGACATCCACAGCTCTAATCCCTATCTGGTCGGCCGCGGCGGCCGCGGCGGTTGGGGCAACTCGCGTTTTGCCACGTCCACTAACCAGGAGCCGGTGCTGGCCGAGCGTGGGGAAAAGGGCGATTCGGCGGTGCTGTTCCTGGAGTTGAAGCTGCTGGCCGATGTGGGTCTTCTTGCCCGCCCCAATGCCGGCAAGTCTACTCTCATTTCCCGTTGCTCTGCGGCCAAGGCCAAGGTTGCCGATTATCCCTTCACCACCGTGGAGCCGGTGCTAGGTGTAGTTCGTTCCGGCAACGGAAATGATGCCCGGGACTTTGTGATGATGGAAATCCCCGGCCTTCTTGAGGGCGCGCACAAGGGCGTCGGCCTCGGCCACCAGTTCCTGCGTCACGCTGAGCGGGCCCGTCTCTATGTTCACCTGATCGACGGCCTCTCCGAAAACCCGGCTGCCGACTATCGTATGGTTCACGACGAGTTGTTGCATTTCAACCCGGTGCTCACCGGCAAGCGTCAACTGGTGGTGGTGAACAAGCTGGACGTTACCGAAGTTCGAGAACAGCGTCAAGAAATCGCTGCCAGCCTGAAATCCGCGTCTGAAGCCTTTGAAGACGGGCATTCCGGCGACATCGGCGAAGTAATGTTTATCTCGGCGGCCACCGGCGAAGGCATTGACGCTATGCTTTCCAGAATTATGTCCATACTGGAAGATATGCCCAAGGACGAGCCTTCTGATGATGTGCCTGCCATTCCCCCGGCGCCTTCCAGCCGGTCCAGGCTGTTGTCCGAGTCGGTGCGCGTTGAGGATGGCGTGTATGTCATCCAGTCCGAGCGGTTGGAGCGGTTGAGCGCGCTAGCCGACACCCGCGACCAACGGGTGTTGTTGCAGCTCTGGCGCGAGATGCGTCGCAGCGGCATGGCGGAGCGGCTGATAGACGAAGGCATCGAAGTCGGCGACACTATCCGTATTGGCGAAGTGGAGGTGGAATGGTTCTGACCCGCATCGGAATCCTCGGCGGTACCTTCGACCCGGTGCACCGGGGTCATCTGGAGATTGCGCGCCGGGCAATGGACGAGGCGGAATTGGCCCGTATCATTTTCATCCCGGCTGCTCAGCCCCGGTTGAAGTCCGGGGAGCCGTCCGCTTCTCCGCAACAACGGCTGGAAATGCTACAATTGGCCGTGGCCGACACGCCTGATTTCGAGGTCTCGGACATTGAGCTTCTGCGTTCCGGCCCTACTTTGACCGTCGAGACCCTTCGGGAACTGAGGGCGGAACTGGGTCAGGACGTAGAGCTGGCCTTCATCCTGGGCATGGACGCGCTGACGCTCTTCGACTGCTGGGTGGAGCCGCAAAGCGTTACGGAGTTGGCTCGCCTGCTGGCGGTGAGCCGCCCGGGCTACACCGGATTCGACTGGACCGGGTTCTACGCCCGAAATCCTTACTCGGAGGGGCGGGTGGATTGCCTGGATTCCACCGCCATAGATGTCAGCGCCAGCGAACTCCGCCAGCGTCTAGCCTCCGGCGCCTCCGTAAGCGGCCTGCTGCCGTCGGCGGTGGAGGGTTACATCCGCGACAACGGGTTGTATGGGGCGGAAAGTATCTGAATATGGGCAATGGGCAATGGGCAATCGGCAAGCACTGTGATAACATTGCCGCGCTCTATAACTCGCCTTGTTTCCTGAAATCCCAGCTTCTTCTTGATTTGAGCGCACAAAATGGGGTGCATACATGGCTGTTGACCTGCTCTCCGATTCATCCCTAAGAGCCTTTGAAGAAAGAGCCTTTGAAGACCCGGTGGGCCTGCTAAAGGAATCGGGAGCCTTGCTAATGGGAGATTTTGTTTTAGCCTCCGGCAAGCGTTCCGATTATTACTTCGATTCCAAGAAGCTGACGCTTCATCCTAAGGGAGCGTTTTTAGTCGTCCAGAATATAGTGGAGAAGCTGAATTTGGAACGGATACAGCACGTGGGCGGCACGGCCTACGGCGCGATTCCTATTGCGGCCCACGTAACCCTGTATAGCCATTTGCGGGGTGGCCCCCCCATCTATTCCTTCTACCATCGCAGGAAGAGCGACGCTAAAACTCATGGCACGGAGGCCGAAGCCGAAGGTCAGTTTCCACCGAAGGACAAGCCGGTAGCCATCCTTGAGGACGTAGTTACCTCCGGCGATTCACTGCTGTACGCCATAGGCAAGGCAGAAGATGACGGCTACAACGTCACCCACGCGATGACCCTGGTTGACCGCAACGAAGGCGGGAGGGAAGCGATTGAGGCTAAAGGCTACCATTTCTGGTCGTTGTTCCAGGTAGAACGCAAAGACGACGGCGGAATAGAATTCGTATATAACGGCCGTTGAACTGGCTGGGGCTTAGTTTTTGAGTTAAGGAGCGGGTTCAGGCCCGCTCTTTTGTTGTTTAACTGAAATCCTGCCCTGGGCCGAACAGCATCGGGGTGTCTTCGACCGTGGCCGTGCCCGAGGCCGGGGCTTGCAGTTCCAGAGTCTGGCCCGGTTTCGCGGCGGCGGTGCGAACATAGCCCAGCCCCCGCACTTTCCCTCCCGGCGTCTGGCATAGCGATGTCACCGCGCCCGCCGTTCTGCCCTCGTGGGCCAGCGATGCCCCAACGGTTGCATCGCTGCCCTCCGAGAAGCGAAGAACGGCCATATACTTTTGCACCCGGTCATAGCTGTCCAACCTGGCAATCACTTCCTGCCCGATATAGCAGCCCTTGGTGAAGTCTATGCCCCCTATCAGCCCGACCTCCAGCGGGTTGTACGGCTCGCCCATCTCGGAGCCGAAGGCGGGGGTTCCGCTGCTAACTCGCAGCGTCTCCCATTGCTCGCTGTCGGCAACTGCCGCGCCGGCGTTGGCCAGCTCGGCGATGACAGCCTGCGCCGCATCCCCGGGCAAAACCAGCAGACGGCAAGGCAGGCCGCTCCCCATTGGCCGGCTCACGGCGATGGCCTCCCAACCGCCGATGTTCACCGTGGGCGCCGGGTACTGCCGCCCCGGCAGGTAGCCGCTTTCCTCATCGTCTAGGCCCAGCGCCGCCGCCGCGCCGCCGCCGGCAAGGGCAACTACTGCCGTGCCGCCGGACACATCGGTTACTTCCAAATCTTCCATAATGGTGTACTTGTCTAGCCACTCAATAACCGGCTGCTGCTGCCCTGGGCTGGTGAGCAGATATACGCCCTCCCCGGCGTGGACGACGCAGAGCAGGTCTACGATGCGGCCCCGGTCGGTGGTCAGCACTGTCGGAGCCCAGTGGCCGGGCGCCAAATGGTCTACCTTGTTGGTCGAAAGACGGTTAAGCAAATCCAGCGCATCCTCCCCCGTTGCCTTCAGGCAACCATAGGCAGTGAGGTGGACGGTCAAGGCGCAGGCCGGTTCTGCGGCGGCCCGGGGCCGACCACCGGATTCTCGCAGGGTCATCAGAACCTCCGGGTTTTGGAAAATTTCCATAAAGCCGATTTCGTTACCCTGATTTATTTACCGGGGAAGGGCTTGCCTGGCTTGGGAGGGAAGGCGCCGGCAGCCCCTTCATTCCCGCGAAAGAACGCCGACATCGGTGAAAACGGTCGGGGGTAGATGCCCCCTCAAAGCTGGGCTTAGAGCAGCCGGCAGCGGGATTGCCGATTCGGCTTCTAAGCATAAGCGCCGTCTTCATATAGGTGAAGACGGCGCTTGAGCGTTTCGAGCGGGCCGCAGGATTCTGCCCTAGCGCGACTAGACGCTAAAGGACGTGCCGCAACCGCAGGCTTTCTTGGCGTTGGGGTTATCGAATGTGAAGCCCTTACCGTTCAGCCCGTCGGAAAAATCTAGCTGCGTGCCGACGAGATAGATATAGCTCTTCTTGTCAACGATTACCTTAACCCCGTACTGTTCCACCACCTTGTCGGTGTCGGAATGCTCGCCGGAGATTTTCAGGTCGTAGGTGAGGCCGGAGCAGCCCCCGCCCTTGACTGCAACGCGCACGCCCACATCTTCCGTCTGGCCTTCCCTCCCAGCGAAGTACCTAATCTTCTCGGCGGCCTTCTCGGTAATTTCTACCGTTAACTCAACGCCGTCTCTGGTAATTGGCATAGCATCCTCCGAGGCTGTCATCCAACCGCAAAGCGGCTTGCCGCCCCATTCCGGGCGGCGGGTGATGCCATTGTATGTCTCCGGCGCCCCGGCCGTCAAGGTTAACGCAGTACGGCGCCGGCCGGTATAATGAATCCATAAGCACTCTCAGTCTCAATGTACAGTAATAACAGTAGTATAAGAAGAGCCTGAGGTTATTAGAGTAAGGGCCGCCCAGCGGCCCTTTTCTATTTCTCCTGACAGCAGTCTTGCAGGAATCTTGATTTACCTGAGTTATTCTGTCTGCAACATCCCGTAATGGACGTGAGCCAGTAGGATGCAATTGGGACACGACTTAGATGTGTCCCATATTTTCACCGCTTTTAAGGCGTCCCAGAAGTCGGCATCCCCGCTTCTACATTAACCACCCCGGCCCGGCTTGGTCTGCCAGCATGGCGGCGTAGTGGCGCACCTTGGTCAGGCTGTGACACGTGGAGGCTTCGAGAAGCTGGTCGAGGGTATCGGCGGCCTCGATAGTGGGCATGAATACTTGCAGCAGAGGTATGTCGCGCTCCCTAGCTTCTGCCTTCACGTACTCGGTGGGTTCGCCCAGGCCGGTCAGCACCAGGCAGCGCGTTTGCGGCAACATACTGGCCAACTGGATGTCGGGCCGCTGGGCGCGGGTGATGACCGCCTGATTGTTGTAACGCCCGTAATAGGTTGGGCCGTTGTCCATGATATTGCCGCCAATGAGATACCGTTCCACCACATCTTCCCCGTTCACGGGTTCCAGAGTCCAGACGGCGTCCAGATGCTCCGCAATCTGCGCCACTGTGGGGGCGATCATAATGCGGCTTTCCGGGATCACCAGCACATCCACCTCCGCCCACGATTCCGCTTCTCCTTCGGAAACGACGTCCCGGCGATACAGCGGCACGGCGTTGATTACCAGCAGATCCAGGCGCGCGCCCCAGTGCCCGGCGGTTTCGTCCGCCACAACTCCCCAATCCTGTTCTGGGGTATAGGCGCGCACTTCAATGACCCTTGCTCCGGTTGCGGCGGCCAGCTCCGCCCCGGGCGAACCGGCGTCGGCTTCGACGATGACGCTGTCGTTCTGCCAGTCCAGCCCCGAGATGGCCGAGGCTGCCTCGGCCATGCCGCCGTCCAGCGGGAGCGGCGCCGGCCCTACGGCGATACCCAGTGCACCGGCTAAAACCTCTGCCGCAAAGATATGGTCCGCGTCTGCTTCGTGAGTCTTCGAGAAAGGCTTGCAATAGGCCGCGGAATGCCCTGCTTCGCGCAGCCGCGCCAGCAGGCCGTAGGCTACACTGCTCTTGCCGGAGCGGGCGCCGCCGGCTATGAGTATGATAGGCATTTATAAACGAACCCCGCCGGAGTCTTTCAATAGTCTCCAGACTGATAATCGCATAAACCTCGAATCAGCCGGATATCTTATGAGATTCCTAAACACGTATAAATAAGGGAATAATGGGGTTTTACCTGCAAAGAGTTAGGGACGCGAAAATTCCTATCTCTATCACCCGTCCGAGCTCTGGTTCTCTGAGCCACGGTTCCCGCCGCCTTTCCGTTCCCTTGCTATACAGTCCCGGTTCTGGGCTCTCCCCGCTGGTATACCGGCAGGCCTAGCCCGGACTCCTTCTCGACTTGTTTTATGAAATGGGCCACCGTTCCGGCGACTGCCCGGTATACTTGCGTTTCGTCCAGCGGTATCTCTTCCCCGGCGTATTGTACCTTTACTGCGTAGTCCGTCAGGCTAGAGAATTCCGCATCGCCCAGAATTTTTTGTCCTGCCTCATAGCGCCTAGCCGCCGTTTGGAGTTCCTCTAGATTATGGGTGCGGAGCCAGCCCTCCCGAGTGCTCCCTTTGCCGTCGTCGTACTCAACCCATGCTAGGAATCCCTTCAGTCCGTTCTCCATAGCCCTTTGCAGTTGCCATCCGACTGCCTCCCGGGATAGACCGGCTTCCAGCATTCCTGCTCCATCGTCTAGGCACCTCTGCGCGTTCAGGAATCTCTGCTCTACATCGGGCCAGCCGTCGGGTTGTTCCGGCTCTGGGTACCCACTCCCGCAGAGTTCTCCGCCCTTCCGTCCCATGCTTATGCCCTCCATGGCCGCGCTATAGGCCACATGGCTCCTCGCCTGCCTCAGCCGGTGAAATCTTTCCTCGGAATATAAGACCAGCTCCACGGTTACCGTCTCTCCGTAGAGTTCCCTGGCTCTCTCCCGCCCGGCGTTCAGCGCTGCCCGATAACGCTCCCGGCCCTCCGCCGCATCCTCGAATATGGCCATCACGTCTATGTCGGAACCTCTGTCCCAGTCTCCCCGGGCCCGGGAGCCAAAGAGCAACATATCCTTGGGGCGGAGCACCCGTTCCATAACCGCTGCTACTTCCAGGGCGAAGGGATCGTGGCTGGTTCTGGTTGCCGTTGTCATGGCTTCTCCCCAGATGCAGGGGCTGTTTTTGAGGGCTGCGCCGGTGTTGACGGAAAAACGGTTCAGCCAGTGCAGGCTTTGATGCGCATCCGGGATTTCAGGCAAGCTCGTAAGCCCCCTCCATTCTTGGGGCATTGCCCTCTTATATTCCTGGAATTAACCTAAACTCCCACGTCGAGAAACTCGATGTCCTCTGGGTCGAAGCCCTGGGGGAACGTGGTCGTAGCGTCCCACTTGGCCAAGGTGAAGTCGGCGCGATGCAGGCTGGCTTGGTGGAAATTAGCCCCGGTCATATTGGTGGCAATCCACATCGAATCGCGGATCATTGCCCGAGTGAAATCGGCGCCGCCCATACGGCACCGCGACAGGTCGGCCCCGTTCATGTTGGTGGAAACGAACAGCGCCTCCGACAGGTCGGCGTTGCGCAGGTCGGCCTCAATCATATTCGACTGGCTGAAATCGGCCCGCTGAAGATTGGCCCCGATGAGCATAACCCGGTTCATCCGGCAGTGGCGCAATGCCGCCTCCTCCAGGTTTGCTCCCTTCAAGTCGGCCCAGAACAGATTGACGTTGGTAAGGTTGGCCGACGCCAGGTTGGCGCCAGACAGGGAGGCGCGGCCCAAGTCCGCCCTCTCCAGATTGGAGCGCGACAGGTCGGCCTCGGTCAGGCTGGCGCGCGCCAGCGCCGCCCCGGTCAAGTCGGCGCCAGAAAGATTAACGCCGCGCAAGTCCGCGCCGCGCAGGTCAAGCTCAACTTCGGGGTGAGCGGCCCGCCAGCGGGCGATGGCCCCGGCCCCGGCCCGCACGGTTTCCACGTGTTGAGGGTCAGCCAAGACGATTCCTCCAGGATTAGGATGATGGACGGCCTCTGGCGCCCGGGGGAACACGCCCTCCCCGCCTTCGCGGGGGGCAGTTCCGTTCCCGATCCACGCGGGAAAGGGGCGGGCCAAGCATTCCTGCTAGGCGTCTTCGAGGTCGAAGAGCTTCTCGGCGATGATCATCTTGAGCTCGTTGACCTTACCCAAGTCGGGGAAACCGCCGTCCTTCTTGCGGTCGAAAATCACCTCCCCGTCCAGATACACCTCCAAGCGGCCCCGGTCCGACGGTGTCATCTTGATGGCGATATCGCCGGGGGCGTCGGACTTGAAGAACTCCATCGCCAGCCACGTGGCGACCGGGAAATAGCCTCAAGCCACACAGTAAACGATTTCCGCTTCGACCTTGCCGTGTTCGGAGCCTGGCATATTTCTTCTCTCGCTTGGATTTGCAATTTAGGATCTGTTGGATACCCGATGGAAAAAGGCGTCAATCTCCGCGCTGGAAACGCCCTTGCTCTGCATGAACTGCCGGAACTCTTCCCTTTCTAGTTCTAGTTGCAAAGCTCGAATCACCTGTTCTGCCGCCTGTTTGGCAACTTGCTCGACTACCTGGGCGCGCTGTTCTGCCGCCTGGGCGCGCTGCTTGCTCGGCTGCTTGGGCCATCACCTTAGCCCGCCGCTCGGCCGCCTTCTCAATGCCGTGTTCGATACCTGCCATCAATATGCTCATCAGCCGCCACCTCTCTGTCAGATAACTTGTCAGCCGCCCAGCGAAGTACATTAGCGAGAATAACACCGGGACAACCATGGTGGCGCGTATCACCACGCCAACTCCGCCGTTCATTCGCTCTGTCGGCCCAAACTCCGGCAGGAACAGGGCAATGACCGTACTGCACGCCAGTGCTTACAGGTTCCCTGTCAGGTGCCAGTAGGACTGTTGCATTGGCTGAACTTCGGAAGCGCCGCTACTTGATGACCGCCATCCCCACGCCGATGGCGGTGCGGTCGCCGTTCTGATTCTCGCAGAACAGATTGACGGTCACCTGCGCCCCGGCGTCGGTCCGTTCCTGGCCCGCTACCTCGCCGGTGACGGTGATGGTGTCGCCGCCCTTGACCGGACGCAGAAACTTCAGGTTGACGCTGCCGGTGTGGTTGAACACCTCCGGCCCGAAGAATCGCCGCAGGCTCTCGGCGGCGAAGGCCACCGACATCCGCCCCGACGCGATAGGATACGCAGTGCCAAGCCGTTGCTGCGCCAGTTCCGGATTGTTGTGGATGTTCTGGCGGTCCAGAATGCCGCAGTCCTCGAACTGGTTGATGGTGTCCTGGGTCACGCTCTTGGTGACCGACGGAATCTGCTGGCCGGGTTGAATGTCCTCTATCCTTGCGGATGCCATTTCTTGCCCACCTCGTCCGGCTTTTTCATCTGATAAGTGCGGAGCTTCTCCAGCAGCCGCCCGTCTTCGTCCACCGCGGTGGCCTCGATGACCATGTACGGCTTGTCGCGGCGCATATACTTGTCGGCGATGCGTCCGGTAACCTGGATCTTCTTGCCCGGGATGGGTGGGTTGAAGAACTCCACCTCGTTGCCCGCGTTGACCCCGCCGGTGTTGTCCACATACACCATGGCGAAGGCCGTAGCATCGTGCTTCACCGCCAGCGTCGGAAACACCGCCTCCGGGTCGTCGATGGACGCCCGGAAACTGTCTAGCATTTCCTGCGTAAGGATGTACTCGTAGGAACCCAGCTCCTCGCCGATTTCTATCTTGTCGTAATCGAAAATCTTTCCTTCGGGATCGGGCATTCCCCGCTCCTTTTATCCAACGCTTAGCCCTCCCCCAAGGGTTTGGGTTGGGCGCAATTATTGACTGTACCATGGGCATACAATTGAGTGTATAGGATGGCTATACCATACTTATTTTGCCCCAAACCGTCAACGCTGAGGCTGCTCCGCCCGAAGGCGATGCTATAATTGCGGCAAACCGCCCCATTGGGGCGGCCATGAGTCCCGGTAAGCAACCGGCCCTTTCATAGGCTTATTAATGGCGGTGTAGCGATGGACCTTCAATTTGACCGCGGAGACCACGACAGTCCCTCCGGGCACGCCCTGCTCTACTTCCGGGTAGACACCGAACCCGACAAGGTCTATGCCAGCTACATAGTTACCTTGCCCATCAAGGCCGACCTGACCAAATACGTTCCTCCCTTCTTGGCGTCGCACCTGGGCGCGCTGCCCCTAAACGACCTCTCCTCCTTCGCCATGCCGCCCGTGCCGGAGCCGGTAGCCGACTATGAGACGCTGGAGCGCCTCAGCCGTCAGCGGGGCGACGACCTGGTCTACGGCGGGAATATGTTCTCCTTCGACCTGCCCCGCATGATGGAAGCGGTGTCCGACGCGGTGAGCAGCTACGGCGACTTGTATGTCGCCGCCGGCAAGTCCGCCGCCCCCGCCGGAGACTTGGCGGCCCTCCCAGAAGACCCGCACGCCCTGGAAGAACCGGCAGAGCCGCTGGACGCCTCCTTCAACGTCAACGATGTGCTCTTCAGCTTTATGAGTGAGAGCGACAAGCTCAGCGAGCTATCGCGGCTTCTCGGCCAGTTGCGATTCGCCGTCGAGGGCGCCGACCGGACTGCCGCGGACGAGGCGGGCGAGGATATCCGCGCCCTCGCCCGCCACCTGCCCGACGAATTTCAGGTGTCTAACCTGCTGGCCGTTGCTCAGGACACTTCCGAGCGCAGCTCCGAGCTGGCCAAGCTCTACCTTGACCGCTGTTTCCGCCTCTCCGCCGGCGACACCGGCCAGGCCGCCGAACTGGAAGCCCAAATACGCCGCCTGCAAAGGGAGTAAGAAACGCGCAAACCTATGAAAATCGGATATTTTATGAGATAGCCGGATGATATTCTTGGATATTCCCCAGGGCGCGATTATCCTCGCTTCCGCTATTGTGGTGGTCTTTGCAAGCACTTTAGTTATGCTGATGTTCTTTCTGTTTCGTTCCTTATCCTCCATTCGAGAAGGGGTGAAGGGTCTGGAGACAGACATAGGGCGCTTAGACGTACAGCAGGTTTTCGAGACGAACGCGAGGATGGAAATTCTTTAGGAAGAATATAAACTGGAAGATATACCGAACCTGAGAGAAGGGACAGGACCGCCGGGGAATCCGATGTTGCAAGAACGCTGGTACGAACTGATTACGAAGCTGGAGCAGGACGAATTACCGCCTGAAGAGGCGGAAGAACCGTTAGCTGCCTTGTTGAAAAGGCGAGAACAAGCTAAAGAAGAAGACCACGTAGTAACGAATATGCTTCTCGGCCCGGGCATCATCCTTATCAAGGGGCAACTCAAGGAAAGGGAACTACGGAAAAAGTAGCAGGTGCGTCTCTCTCATCTTCGCCTGAGCAACTTCCGCAACCTGCTGGATGTCGAGCTGGAGGTGCCGCCGGGAGTCTCGGTCTACTTCGGCCAGAACGCCCAGGGCAAGACGGCCCTGGCCGAAGCCGTCTATCTCCTAGCCATCGCCCGCTCCTTCCGCGCCGAAAATGAGCGCGAGCTGGTGAACTTCGATGCCGCTCGCGAAGGCGGGCAGGCCCTCATAGACGGGATAATTGAAGACGACAACCCGCATCCTTCGGAAAGCAACACCCCCGCCTGGCACCGTGTCATCATCGGCTACCGCGCCTCCTCGTCTAATGCCGCCGGGCCGGGATACCGCGTCCACAAGGAGATTCGGGTGGACCGGATGCGGCGCACCGCCGGGGCATTGGTGGGCCTGGTCCACGCCGTCCTCTTCAGCGTGCAGGACATCGCCCTAGTACAAGGGCCGCCGTCAGCCCGCCGCCGTTTCCTCGACATTCTCATATCCCAGGCCGACCCCCTCTACTTGCAAGGGCTGCAACGCTACCAGCGAGTATTGCAGCAGCGCAACCGTCTGCTGCGCCTCCGGCGCGAGGGCCGGGCCAGGCCCGACGAAATGGAATTCTGGGATGATGAGTTGGTGCGGGAAGGAGCCTGGCTGACCTGGCGCCGGCACGAAGTGATGAACATCCTGGCTCCCGCCTGCGTCCGCCACCACCGGGACCTGGGCGGAGAGGCCGAAACCCTGGAACTGTGCTACCGCCCCAGCGTCCCTCTGTCCGGCGATTCCGGCGGTATGGCTGGCAGTTACCGCCAGGTCTTGCAGTCCGTCGCTCCCCGCGAGCGGGCCACCGCCGCCACTGCCGCCGGCCCCCACCGCGATGACTTCGACATCATCGTCAACGGCGTGGATATGCGGGCCTTCGCCTCCCGCGGGCAGGCCCGCACCCTGGCGCTGTCCCTCCGGCTGGCCGAGGCGGAAACCCTGTCTGCGGTGCGCGGCGCTCAGCCCCTCCTGCTGCTGGACGACGCCCTCTCGGAGATGGACGCCGCCCGCCGCCGCCGGGTGCTGGAGAAAGCTGGCCGCTACCCTCAGGTGCTGATAACCACCACCGACCCGGAGCAAGTCTCCGGTTTCTTCGGCCCTGCCGCCGCCTACTTCCTCGTCAACGGCGGACGGATTACACCCTGGGAAGGGGGTTCCTTCGATGTCCCAGAGTAGGATGTGTCCCAGAATACTTGGGTTGACCAGCGCAGTCTCTACGCTCTGTTCCGTCTGCCTGGGAGATCCGACAGGTAACTGATGAGGCGATACAATAGAGGCTTTAAGATGCCGGTTAAGACGCTGACAGGTTAGAAGAAGCCAATAGCATTGCAGGCTGGCCTTATATCAGAGTCCTCTGCATTATCCGGCCCCAGGATCTGATGGGTCAGGAGCGACCCAGGGATCAGCACCAAGATGAATGCCGCAAACGCTCCAATCACCTGGCCGGAGAAAAGCGCGGTTGCGATAGCCAAGAGAGATGCAAGAAAGAGAACGGCACAATAACAGACACCTTCTAAGAACCAGCGAATTACCATTGGGGACCCCCCGCAAGCGTTCCATAAGGATATAGGCGTGCTTGCTAGGTCCGCCTAGTCCTCGCTGTTGGGCAAGCAGGGGGCAAGGAGGAGCCCATACCCAAAAGAAAAACGCACCCGCCCAACTACGGAGCGGACTACCGTGGACCTAGCAATGAATGGTCTAGCACAAACGGGAATAATATACAGAGAAGCGCAGATGTTCTCAACGGGTGTTGGTAATTGGATGTAGAACCTTCGCGGGAATGACGGGAAATATGCGGCAATGCCAGCACAGGTTGAGAATACCGGCAAGGGAGGAAACTCCCCATTCCCGTAGCTCAAGTGGTAGTATTGCTGAGTATTCCCACGCGCCCCGGCTGGTGAACTATGCCCGTTACCCAGGAAATTCTGGACGAAATCGCTCTTACTCGCGCCGAGTATGACCTGATTGTCGAGCGTCTCAGCCGCGAACCCAACGCCGTGGAACTGGGGATGTTCGGCGCCCTGTGGAGCGAGCATTGTGGCTACAAGCACTCTCGTCCGTTGCTGCGTATGTTTAGCCACACCTCCCCAGCGGTGCTGTCGGAGACCGGAGCCGAGAACGCCGGCGCGGTGGACATCGGCGATGGGCTGGCTGTGGTTTTCAAGGTGGAGTCCCACAACCACCCCTCGGCAGTCGAGCCTTTTCAGGGAGCGGCCACCGGCGTTGGCGGCATCGTGCGCGATATCCTGGCTATGGGCGCCCGCCCCGTCGCCCTGCTCAACTCCTTGCGATTCGGCCCCGTCAGCGCCATGGGCTATCCGCTGGCAAGCTCCGCGCCGGATTCGCCCCTTCCTTCCCCTTCCCAAGAGAGGGAAATGGCGAGAAACCGGCATCTGTTCGGCGGAGTGGTAGGCGGCATTTCCTGGTACGGCAACTGCATCGGCGTGCCCGACGTGGGCGGCGAAATCTATTTCGACCCCTCCTATTCCCACAATCCTCTGGTCAACGCCATGTGCGTTGGCCTCATAGAAACGGAACGGCTGGCCTCCGCCGCGGCGCGAGTCCCTGGCAGCGTCTTGCTCCTGGCTGGAGCCGACACCGGACGCGACGGTATCCACGGCGCATCCGGCTTGGCCTCCCGCACCTTCGAGGAAGAAGCGGAACTCCGCCCTACGGTTCAGGTGGGCAACCCCTTCCTGGAGAAAGTGCTTATCGAAGCCTGCCTGGAGGCCCTGGATACCGGCGCGGTGCTGGCTATTCAAGACTTGGGCGCCGCCGGTCTCACCAGCGCCGCCATAGAGTCGGCGGCCCGGGCCGGGCGCGGCATTCGTATTGACCTGGCGCAGGTGCATCGCCGCGAGACCGGCATGAGTCCCTACGAAGTTATTCTCTCGGAATCCCAGGAGCGAATGCTGCTGGTGGCCCTGCCGGAGCGAGTGAACGAAGTTCGCGCCGTGTTCGACCGTTGGGACGTGGAATGCCGCGAAATCGGACGGGTTATTGCCGAGCAGGAAGCCCAGATATTCGACGGCCCAGAGCCGGTTGCCCGCTTGCCTATCCGCCCCCTGTCTGAGGCCCCGGCTTACCGGCTGGAAGGCCGGCCGTCGGAGGAAGACCTCGCCCGCCGTAGACTGCCGCTGGCCGAAATCCCGCTGCCGGCTCCGCCCGCCGAAGGAGAGCCAAATTCGGCCTGGACAAGCCCGGCAGAGACGCTGTTACGGTTGCTGGCCTCGCCCAACATCGCCAGCAAACACTCCGTCTACCGGCAATATGACCACCAAGTACAAACCAACACCGTCGCCGGGCCCGGCGGCAGCGACGCCGCAGTGCTGCGGGTCAAAGGCACGTCCAAGGCCATCGCCGTGGCGGTGGACGGCAACGGACGCCACTGCTTCCTCGACCCCTATGTGGGCGGGCAAATCGCGGTGGCGGAAGTCTGCCGCAACCTGTCCTGCACCGGAGCCTTTCCCTTGGCCCTCACCGACTGCCTGAACTTCGGCAACCCGTTGCGCCCCGACATATACTACCAACTGGAAGAGTGCATCCGAGGCATGGCCCAGGCTAGCGAAATGCTGGACGCTCCGGTGGTCAGCGGCAACGTCAGCCTGTTCAACGAGACTCAAGGCCAAGCCGTCCATCCCACCCCGGTGGTCGGCGCCCTCGGCCTGATAGATGACGCAGCCAAAGCCGTGGGAGCCGGGTTCCCGTCGGAAGGTCTGGCGGTGATGCTGCTCGGCCCCGGCATCGGAACCGCTGCCGCCCAGGACTTGGCCGGCAGCGAATACCTTCAAGGGATGCGCGGCCTTATCGCTGGTCAGCCCTTCATAGACCTCGACCTGGAGCGTCGGGTGCAGGAAATCTGCCGTGAGGCCGTCAAACAGGGCATCGCTCTCTCCGCCCACGACTGCTCCGACGGTGGATTGGCCGTAGCCGTGGCGGAGTCCTGCATCCTAGGCGGTGTCGGATTCCGCTTCCAGGCGACGCTGGACGCTCTTCCCCGCTGGGACGCGGCTCTGTTTGGGGAGAAGCAGTCCCGCATCATCGTATCGGTGGCGCGGGACAAGGCGCGACTGCTGGAAGACCTGGCCCGCACCAATGACTCTCCCGTTTCGCTGTTGGGCTACACCGGCGGAGACGTATTCCGCCTCGACCGCCGCGATGAGGACGGCGCGCCCGCCGCCGGCGCGGTCGCCCTGCCTGTAGCGGCCCTCGCCGACGCTTGGATGAGCGCCCTGGAGGACGCCGGTGCCTAGCGCGCCCCTGCGCGTGATGTACCTTACCCCATACTACCGCCCCTATCTGGGGGGCATCGAGCGCGCGATCGAGGAACTCTCCCGCCACATACGGCAGTCGGCCCAGGTCGAAGCGGTGGGCGTGCTTACCACCAAATACTCCTTCCCCAGAACCCCCCAGCCGGAGTGGCCCGACCGCGAAACCCTGCCCGACGGCGTGGAAGTCTACCGCTTGCCCGGATTCCCGCGCTGGTCGCCGCCCATATATTCGGTGCCGCTGGTATGGTTCTCCCCGTTACGGCTGCGGCAATACCTTAACGATTTCCGACCCAACGTGATTCACTTCGTCGGCGACGGCTGGTTCTGGGGACATTACTGGGCCCGCATCCACTGGTGCAGGCGGGCGCGGTTCGTATTCACGCCGTCTTTCCACGCCTTGCCGCCGGCGCGGTGGTGGCTGGCCCCCCTCAACGCCCTGCTCTGCCGCGTTGTTGACGACATCGTGCCCCTCACCCGGCAGGAAGCCCGCGGGCTGTCCCGGGCCTATCTTGCCCAGCGTCGCAAGCAGCACGTCATCGGCTGGGGTGCCCCGCTGCCCGATGCTGAGGCAGTTAAATCCGTTCGATTCCAGGCAGGCCCGGAGCACACCGAGGTAGGGGTTCCCCATCCGCCTGGCCAGCCCGTTTCCCGCAACGGCCACACTCCGGGGCCTCTGACCATACTGTGCGTCGGGCGCTTGGGGCGCCACAAAGCTCAACTGTGGCTGCTGGACGCCTACCGCGAAGCGCGCCCCAGCTTCAACAAACCGGCGCGGCTCGTGCTGGTGGGCCGCGACGAGGGCGCCGCCGATACCATTGGCGCCTATGTCGTGGAACACGGTCTGCAAGACGAGGTGGTCATTACCGGCGAGGTATCCGACAGCGAACTAGCCCGCTGGTACGCCCGCGCCGACCTCTTCGCCCTTTTCTCCCACTACGAAGCCTTTGGGCTGGTATTCTTCGAGGCCATGGCCTACGGCGCGCCCGTGCTGTCCCACGACGTCGGCTCCAATCTCGAGCTGCTCCACCGGGGAGCGGTGGTAACTCCCCGCTTCGACCGCCCGGCCGCCGCCGCCGGCCTCGCGGAGCTGGTCAACGACGATGCCGCCCGCCGGCAGCTTGCCGCCGCCGCCCGCGACTATGCCGTCTCCGAGTTTACTTGGCCCGCCATCGCCGAGAAGTACCTGGATCTCTACCGGCGCGGGCAGTAGGGCGATGTCCTTCTTTCTGGGATATAGATAACCCTGAATTGCTATATCGATGCAGTATGCCTAAACTTTATACAAGCATCGCTAGGAGCCCAAAAACTATGAAGAAAATCACAGTCTCCTTTCAAAGTGGGCCGGAACCGGTTTAACGAAGCTCCGCAAACGGCACAGCTACGATACACCCCCAGGAGGCTAGTCCATGGAAAGTGTCATTTCTCGCGAGCAACTGGAAGAGGGAGCGCGCCGCATACTCTTGTCTAACCTGCGGGAAGGGGTGGCCGACTGGAACGGTAAGGAATTCAGCTTCGTCTGCCCTTCTTTAACCGGCTATCCCTTCCAGTGGTTCTGGGACTCCTGCTTCCACGCCCTGGCTCTGCTGCATCTCGACCCGGAGCAGGCCAAGAAGGAAATGCGCAGCCTGATGAGCGGCGCCCAGCCCAGCGGCTTCATCCCCCACATCATCTTTTGGGAGATGGAGAAGCAGCCCGACTTCCTTAGCCGCAACATCGTAGGCATGACCGGCCGCCACATCAGCGCTACCATCCAGCCCCCCATCATCGCCTACGCCGTTGCCAGGGTCTACCGCGTAACCGGCGATGAAGAGTTCCTGCGGGAAGCGCTGCCCATCCTCACCGCCTATTACCGCTACCTGCGCGAAGCCCGCGACCCGGACAACGACGGCCTTATCGCCGTCATCCAGCCCGAAGAGGCCGGCACCGACTGCTCTCCCAAGTATGACGAAATTCTGGGTCTGGAAGAACTCTCCAACCGCGGCTTCATCACCGCCCTCAAAAAGGTCTATGAAGCCTACGAACCCCTTCGCCAAGACGACCATGCCGTCTTGGCCGCCGACATATTTCACGTCGAAGACGTGCTGGTCAACTCCATCTACTGCTTCTGCCTGCGTGCCCTGGCCCGGCTCCATACCGAGGCCGCCGGCGAGGACTCGCCCGAGGCCGCCGAGTTCAACCGCGAAGCCGACAAGGTATTGAACGCCCTCGTCGAGAAATGCTGGGACGAGGAAAGCGGCGCCTTCTTCGACCTCTCAGGCGTTGCCGAAAAGCCCCTCAAGACCGTTACCATCAGCTCCCTGATGCCGTTAATCCTGGCCGACCTGCCCCGCCATCAGGTCGAAACCCTGGTTGAAAGATGGGTGCGCCCGACGGAGCATTTCTGGACCCCTTACCCTTTGCCCTCGGTGCCGGCTTCCGATCCCAAATTCATGCCCGGCAATCCCGGCGGCTTCATCTGGCGTGGCCCCTCGTGGATAAACACCAACTACTTCCTGTCCCATTCCTTGCGAGGCCACGGCTACCCCGAACTAAGCGAGCCTCTGGTCGAGAAAAGCAAGGAGTGCATCGCCAAGTCCGGCTTCCGCGAGTACTATCACCCCTACACCGCCGAGGGCCTGGGCGCCAGAGACTTCGGCTGGTCAACCCTAATCCTGGACTTCTAGGCAGACTGAAATTCTAAGACGATTCCCGCGCCCGGGCGTATGCGCCGCCTCGCGGTTCAGGTTGAAGGTACTGCGCTGTCAAAGGGGCGCGGGACGCCCCTTTGGGCGCCATCCCGAAGACGCTAGGAGCCAGGAATCCCCTCTCCGGACTAGACTCGCCGCAGCCCGGCAACGACTCCGAAGTGGTCTGAAAGTTCCCGGACGCCGTGAATGTTGCTGATAATGTCTAGGGATTCAACGGCCAGGTCATCGCTGAGCGCGATGTGGTCTATGCTTCTGCGTCCCTGGAAGGCCAGCGCCGAGGTAACAATGGCCATCCCTGGCGGGAAAGCCTTCTGAAGCGCCGCTTGAAGCTTCCCGGGGGCGCGGCTGCCAGGCCCGGCAATCTGATTGAAATCCCCCATCACGATGAGCCGATTGATGGAAGTGCCATCGAGGAGCTTGGTCAGGCCGGCCAAGTACTGCTCATGGTCTTCCCATCGCATTTTCCGTTCCTGATTGCGCCTGGCCTCAGTCCGGGCCCCGAACCAGGGGATACAGACTCCAACGACAGTGACTGGGCCCAAGGATGTCCGGGTGCGGCCAGCCACGAAGCGCCCGGGCGGCATTGGTTCCATTCCCCCATAGTCTACCTGATCCCAAGGCTCCTTGGCCCAGAGCACGACCTTCCGGCGCCCATCCTTAATGGGATACCCGTAGTCCGGTTGGGCGCAGATAGTATGACCATCTTGAGATAGAAGCCCTGAGTGCGTCTCGGTAAGACAGACGACTTCCATATGGTGGCGGTCAATACGGTTCAGGATTTCGGCGGTTCGCGGCGAGCCGGGCGTGGCCCACCGGACATTCCATGTAATCACCCGCATGGACATTGCTCCACACTCCAATTCCGCCGCCGGAAACAAAAGAACAGGGGCGCGATGCGCCCCATAATCATTCCCTAGTTTGCCCGTTCAGCTCCGTAGCAGGCGGCTGGTGAAGGGACGGCGGCGCACATTCCGGGGCTGCGGCTCGTCGTCAATGTCGTCATAGACCGGCAGCGAACCCTGTTCGACGGAAGGTTCGGTGTCGGGCTGGGGAGCATCCGAATTCTCTGGTGCTGCCGATTCGGCATCGGGCTGGGGAGCATCCGAATTCTCTGGTGCTGCCGATTCGGCATCGGGCTGGGGAGCATCCGAATTCTCTGGTGCTGCCGATTCGGCATCGGGCTGGGGAGCATCCGAGCATCCGAATTCTCTTCTCGATTCGGGGGCTGCCGATTCTGCCGATTCGGCATCGGGCTGGGGAGCATCCGATTCGGCATCGGGCTGGGGAGCATCCGAATTCTCTGGTGCTGCCGATTCGGCATCGGGCTGGGGAGCATCCGGGTTCTCCGGGGCTGTCGATTCGGCATTGGGTTGAGGCGCATCCGAGTTCTCTGGTGCTGTCGATTCGGCATTGGGTTGAGGCGCATCCGAGTTCTCTGGTGCCGGAGTTTCGGCGTCGGTTGCGGCTTCCGCGGACGGCGCACCGTTGGCGGATAGTCCGAGGCGGGCCGCCAGCATCCGCCCCACCAGCTCATTCTCGCGGTTCAGGTTGAAGGTACTGCGCCGTCGGCGGCGGCCCGTATCCTCCTCCCGCCAGTGGTGAGTCGAGCGGCGGAAGAACCCTCCTTCCGCCAGGCCGCGCAACATCCGGCTCACATAATCCCGGGGGCCGCTCATGCTCCACCGCTGGGAAATCTCGATATTCCCGGCCGCCAGACCCTGCTCCAGCGCCCCGCAGATGGCGGCCACCAGCGAGTTATACACCACCTGGTCCGCGCCTTCCTGCAATTCTAGCGTGTGAGCCATGACCACCAGATCGGATACTCGCTCCGGAAGCTGTCCGTCCTCCGGTTCGGCGGGCAAAGCAATCACCGCGATGGCTTTCCGCACGGCGTCCGCCAACTCTGCGTCGTTGGCGAAGGGGTTCTCCGGCTCGGCAGGCGCATCCTCGGGTTCCTCCCCGGCGTCGGCAGGCAGGTTAACCGCATCTGCCACGGCCGGGGCATCCAAGCCGACAGCCTCAGCGGGGGAGTCGGCCGCATCCGCCACCGCTGGGTCATCGAAATCGGTGGCGGCGGTCTCTTCCGGCGACTCAGTAAACGCATCGCTGGTTTCGGCGTAGACCTCGTCGGCATCGGCAACCGGGGAATCCGCTCCGTCCTCCGCCGCCTCATCCTCTTGGGCCTCGGCGTCGCGGTTCCCGCCGGGGCGGCGGCGTCCGCCCCGGCGCCGGCCCGGCCGGGCGGCTGCCGCCCCGGAAGGGGCTTCCTCGATGGCGCTCTCCGGGGTGGCGCTCTCCGGCGTTTCCTCATCGGCCATTATGGCCCAATCCACCAGGCCGGCGTGAATCAACTTGATATTGCCGTTTTCCGACACTCGTCCCATCAGCTTCTTGAATCCCGAAAAGCCCAGCTTCTTCTCATCGAACCCGGGGTAGCGGCGCATCAGCCGTTGCTTGATGGATGTCAGCAACGGCTGCCCTCCGGCGGCGCGGTCGTCGCGGATGATTTCCTCGATGGCGCGGATGACCTCGGCCAGTTCCGGCTCTTCGTTCTGCGCTTGTTGCCGGTTGGCGTGCTGCGGCAACACCGCTGGCTGTGGTGCCAGCGGGTCCACGTCCTTGTCGTAGAGCAACAGCGAGTCTACCTGGTCCGCCAGGCGGCGCGAGGTGCTCCACGACACTCCGATGATGACCACCCGCTTGCCCATAGTCCGCAGGGCGTTGACCACGTGCAGGAAATCGGAATCGCCCGACACCAGCACGAAAGTGCCGATGTTGGGGTAGGAGTGGGCGCACTCGATGCAGTCGGCGGTCATCTTGACATCAACGCTGTTCTTCACCCGGTACGTCCGCATCCCGTTGGCCGAGGATGCCTGGGTAGATGGAACGCGAGTGGGAACGAACACTGGCTCGATGCCGGCGGCATAGAGCGACGGCGGGTCGTTGATGAACTGGCTGGCCCCCCGCAGTTCCGGAGCCCGGGTGACCCAGTCGGCGTATGCCTTGGCCACCACCACCCGGCCATGCTCGGTAATCTCTTCCTTCAGGGACGAGAGATTGGGCGAGCGGTTGCCGGCAGCGAGGCTGATTTTGAAGTTTTCCCAGTCGATGAACAGAGCGACGTCGCCGCCGCGAAAAGTCGGTTCAACCATTTACCTGTGCCTTTCATTCATGGCTCGCGGCTCGTCCCCAGCCTAGGACGGGCCAACCTCATCCTGGCGCCCCAAACAGCGCCTCGAAGTCGCCTCCTGTCCCGTCGGCGGGGCAGACGCCTGCGTTAGGGGAATACCGCAAGGGTCAATCCCCGGCAAGATAGATTCTGCCAGCGTCAGTTTAGGCGATGAATGCCGGGGGCGTCAATGCGGGCGGCTGTGCTATGATGACAAAAGCCGCCGCCTGTCGCAGCACTCCTGGGCGGGAGGGTTTCAGATGCCGGCTGCATTCGCTTCTTGGGCTGTACTGTTTATATTGGGTTGCATAGGGCTTGTAGTAGCCCATCTATCCAGTGCTGTTGACCCGGTCAGGTATGAATTCTTGCGGGGCGTCTTGCCGATGGCCTACGTAGTAGCAATTCTTGCGACAGGCGTGATTGCAGCCAGCGCAGCAGCGTCTCTCTTCAAGAAGTAATGCCGTTATTTCGCGGTTCGTGAGACAGGTTCCTCGATTGGGCCAGGCCATCTCTCCCTGACGCCGGCACGGTCCCTGACGCCGGCACGGTCAGTCTGGGCGCCGGCACGGTCAGTCTGGGCGCCGCGGCTATTTTCTTGGTTCGCGCCATTCCATCGTCCAATATCAACGAATGGGATTTCTGGATGATGCTACCTGTTGCTATTTTGGGCATAGGCAGCCTGATCCTGCGGCGGCTTGGCCAGCCCCTGAGGCAACAGTTTATGGAAGGCGCGGATAATGCGGAACGGAATCGGTTACTTCATTCTTCTGGCGGTCTTTGTCTGCGTGGCCTTTGTGGTGGCCGACTTCTATGGGGCGGCCGGTTTCGACTTGACCCGGCACCGCGTCTTTCGTTGGGTGATGATGGCCGCTTATTCCATCATCATCCTGTGTTTCCTGGCCCTCATGAGGGTCATCCTCTGGCGCGGCCTCCGGGGGGAGAGGACGCGGAAGTGAAGGGGGACGCGGTTAGAGAATCTTGTCAGTCTGGATTTTTACATAACGAACGGGCGTCTTCTTTTTCTGATACTTCCCTTCTCCTTCCAAGCGGTTTAGCCAAACCTGGGCCTGCTTTTGCTCAACTTGGAGAAGCTCGGCTGCCTCAGCCTTATTTACCGTAGAACCCATGCCATCGATCGGCTTCTCGGCGGTTGCGAACAGAGTATCCGCGGCGGACATCCCGAGCGTTCCCTCCAGTTCTACAGGCGGCGGTTGCGATGTGGCCGGGACTTGGGTTGCCTCACTGGGTTCGGCAACAACGCTGCTATCGGCAACAACGCTGCTATCGGAAAGAAGATTTGCCTGTTGGGGGAATCCCGCCTTGGGCGGCAGTTGCTCCCCGGCCAGCACTGCCCGGAACTCGCCGGGCGTCCGGGGATTGGGCCAAGGGTAAGAGCCTTTATGTAGGAGACCTTTCAGCCCAGGGCCAATCTCGCCGTCGGCGCGGGCATAAACAGGGACGTAACGCAATTTTCTCAGTTGCTCGATAGCGCCGCTCCAAGTGCCGGTCCTTCAATTCGTTAGCGGCTGCGACAGTGAAGGTGACGATTAGAAATCTCGGCTTGCTTTTCGCCCTTCGGCTCAGCTCTCTGCAACGGTGAAGCAACGAACTGGTTTTTCCGCAGCCCGCCGGGGCCAGCAACCGGATATTTTGAGCAGAGGAACGGCAAAATTCCCTTTGGGAACGGTCCATGTTAGGCACAATTTGCCCCCATCCGTCTGGCTATGTCCGCATCCCCCGATAATTAGGTATACATAGACCCCACCGCTTGACAACGCCCTAATTTTCCCTGATTGTACCCCCAGCGATTATAGGCACACCCAGCATCTGGCAGGAGTTTTCCACCATGGCAGAGCGCGCTCCCAGGCTTGAAGGCAAAGTGGCAATCATCACCGGCGCCGGATCCAGCGGCGTTGGCGTCGGCAACGGCAAAGCCGCGGCCATCCTCATGGCCCGCGAGGGTGCCAAAGTGCTGCTGGTAGACCAGATGGAAGCCCGCGCCCAGGAAACCCTCGACATCATCGCCTCCGAGGGCGGCGAAGCCTCTGTCTTCCAGGGCGACATGACCAGCCTGGACGACTGCGAGCGCATGGCCCAGGCCGCTATTGACCGCTACGGCCGCATAGACATCCTCGACAACAACGTCGGCATCTCCCAGCGCGGCACCGTCGTTGAAGTCAGCGAAGCCGACTGGGACCGGGTGATGAACGTCAACCTCAAGACCATGGTCCTGGCGGCCAAGGCCGTCATCCCCCGCATGATGCAGACCGGCGGCGGCTCCATCATAAACATATCGTCCATCGCCGGCCTCCGTGCCCACATGAGCACGCCTTACACTGCCTCCAAAGCCGGTGTCATCGGCCTCACCATCTCCATGGCCGCCGACCATGCCCGCGACAACATCCGGGTCAATGCCATCGCTCCGGGCCTGGTATACACCCCCATGGTCGCCCCACGCATGGACGACGACTTGCGCCAGTACCGCCGCAACTCCGCTCCGATGCAGGTGGAAGGCACTGGCTGGGACATTGGCTACGCCGCGCTGTTCCTAGCCAGCGACGAAGCCCGCTGGATCACCGGCATAGTGCTGCCAGTAGACGCCGGCCTCTGCGCCGTCCACCCCGGCACCTACTCGCCCATGAGCCAGCAGACGCGGTTCTAGCCCCGAAGCAGGGGGCAAAATGAACCAGACACATACCCGAATCCAACCCCCACCGCCGTTCCCACCGCCCCTTCATTATTCCCGCGAAAGCGAGAATCCAATACTCCCACAGACCTGCAATTACCACCCATTCCCTATTCCCGTCTATCAGGCATATCATACTATTGCCTTTGGAACAGGCTATTTTCCGAAAGGCGAAGAATAATGTAAGCCGGGAGGTTCGGTCATGCGTCTCGAAGGGAAGGTTGCGCTGATAAGCGGGGGCGCCCGCGGAATGGGAGCCGTGGAGGCCGCGCTGTTCGCCCGCGAGGGGGCTAAGGTGGTCATCGGCGATGTGCTGGAAGCCGAAGGACAGGCTGTTGCCGCGTCCATCCCCGGCGGCGCGGCGGCCTTCGCCCGGCTGGACGTCACCAGCGAGGACGACTGGCAGCGCGCCGTGGCCCTGGCCGGGGAGCGCTACGGCCGGCTGGACGTGCTGGTCAACAACGCCGGGGTCAGCGCCGTCGGCGGCATTGAAGATACCTCGCCCGAGGAGTGGGACCGGGTGATGACCATCAACGCCAAGGGAGTGTTTCTAGGCACAAAACACGCCATCCCGGCGATGCAGCGCGCCGGCGGTGGCTCTATCATCAACATCTCGTCCCAGCTTGGCATCGTAGCGATGCGCGAATCCAGCCCCCAGTACATCGCCTCCAAGGGCGCGGTGCGGCTGCTTACCAAATCCACCGCCATCCAGTACGCCGCCGACGGCATCCGTTGCAACTCTGTCCACCCCGGCCCCATCGTCACTCCGATGACGGCTGACCGCCGCGCCAACCCGGCGGTGCAGGAGCTGATGGAGTCGCGCATCCCCCTGGGCCGCTACGGCGAGGCCATAGACGTGGCCTACGGCGTTCTCTACCTCGCTTCCGATGAGGCGTCCTTTGTTACGGGCAGCGAGCTGGTAATAGACGGCGGCTGGGTGGCGCAGTAGGGTGTATCGAAAGGCAAGGGACGGGGAGTATTTGCCGCGGTAGCCCATCACTATAAGGGCTGCTGTTTAATCATCTTGTTTCTACGGCAAGGATGGCGGAGGCTGGTCAAAAGGTTCTCCCCGCTCCAGGTGTTCGCGGTAACTCTCATACCAAGCCCGCCACGCCCTATCAGTTCGCACCGCGTCGAGTTCCTCGCCCAGGCCGGGATTGCTGACGCCGATCATAGTCTCAAAGTCGACGAACTCCAGTCCGCTGCCGGGGTGTCCCGCCGCCGTACTTCTGAAGATCCTCCAGAACAGCCATCCGCTCTGGATAGTGAACAGCAACAGGTACAACCGGATTAAAGGACGGGAAACGCTCCAGATGCTTTCCCGCCCCGTGCCGATGCCTAGGCTGGCACGGATGGCGCCAGTGAGGAAAGCTCCCCGCCCCTTCAGTTCATCCTGTTCCGCTGATACTGCCATAGGTTAAAAGAGCTTATGTCTGCCGTCGGCATTCCACCGCAACTCTACGGTGTCAGCAATATCTTCCCGGTCGTTTCCCTCCCTTCCAGCCGGCGATGGGCCTCCCGCGCCTCCGACATCGGCAGTTCCAAGCCGATGTACAGCTTAATCTCGCCCGACTGCACCCAGCGTAGAACGTCATCGGCGCGTTGCAACAGCTCTTCGCGGGTGGCGGTATAGTCGCCCAGGCTGGGCCGCGTCAGAAACAGCGACCCGCCGCGCAGCATCCCGCTGTCTACCTGTCCCACCGGGCCGCCCGCCTGCCCGTACAGCACCATGTAGCCGCGCCGGCCCAGCAGGCGCATACCTTTCTCGAAGGTAGTTGCCCCCACGGCGTCCATCACCATCTTCAGCCCCTTGCCTTCGGTGGCGCCGCGGATTTCGGCTTCAAAGTCCTGTTGCGTGTAGATGATGGCGTGGTCCGCCCCGGCCCCTCGGGCCAGATCCGCCTTCTCATCTGTGGACACAGTGGTAAAGACATAAACGCCCAGGTTCTTCAGCATCTGGATGAGCCACAGCCCCATCCCGCCGGCCCCGGCGTGAACCAGAACCCGGTCGCCGGAGTTCAGCGGCGCGATTCCGTATACCAGAAAGTGCGCCGTCATCCCCTGCAGCATGGTTGCCGCGGCATCGGCGAAGGACATCCCCTCCGGGATGCGCACCAGCAGCCGCGAAGGAACGGCGTGATACTGCGAGTAGGTGCCGGTGTGCATTGCGTAGGCCACCCGGTCGCCCACTGCAACCTCAGTAACTCCCTCGCCCACGGCCTGGACCACCCCGGCGGCCTCCCGCCCTGGGGTCCACGGAAAGGTCTCCGGCGGGTTCGTCCCCTTGCGGCTGGAAACGTCGGTATAATTGACGCCGATGGACTTCAGCTCCACCACGGCCTGCCCTGGCCCGGGCGACGGCTCCGGCGCGTCCTCGTAATTCAGCGTTTCCGGTCCGCCGGTCTGATAAATGCGCACGGTCTTCATAGCAACTCCCCTAATCTAACGTCTCCATATAAATTACCCCGGTTCTTCCCGAGAAGCTGGTCCCGGCGAAAACGAGGGCGTGAACCTGCGCCCCCATTACAGAGCGCCGCTATATATCTGTTCCAGCAGCTTCCGGCTATCCTCGCCAATCTCGTACCGACAGTGGATGCAAGCCCTTCGGCGCAGTCCCGGCGCTCTCCACCTCGACCCGTTCGCCCCCCATTTACCGCAGCCACCCATGGGTCATCTGAGACCGCGCCCGGTTTCCGGTACGCAGAACAAGAATCCGGAACGGTTCATGCTGCGGCATCAGGACTCCTCTCGATTCTGGGTTTTTTCTTGCTATCCCTTCCAGAGAAAACAACGGCGGCATAATTAAAGCGCCGTCATTAAATTTGCTCGCCCAATAATTTCCCCTGCCATCTAGCGGAAAGCCGCCCGTTATAAACCTGAGCGGCTGGTGTTTTCAATTGTTCGATCATGAGTGCCGCTATTTCCATAATTGGGAATCATTGGGAATAAAGTAACACGGAAATGGGCCAGATTGATTATTTCTAATGTGATGTTGTTAAGCCGCCAGCCGGGGTCGAACTTTGGGACAGTAAGATGCAACAGCATCGCGATCTAGACTGCCTCTGTAGCAATGGTATTCATTACTTCTTCTGGGATATACCATATAGATGCTCCCAATGATGAAGGGGGGAACACGATCACTCTTTCGCCCCTCTAAATCCAACAAATTTGCAGTAAATGCTTTCCGGGCCGTCGCCAACAATCTTTGTAACGATGCTGCTGGCCGGGATGCAAGCCTCAAACTCCGTCCCCCCAGATGCTAGATTACCACGTACTCTAACCCTAAAGGCATTTTCAGCGCCTGGTCTATCCTCAGTAGGCATTCCTTAGGTTCGGAAACGAACTCTACATCGGTACTCTGCCCCACTGTCCTCCTCCTTATGTTGTTACGGCGATTAGTCGGTGGCAGTTGCATTCGACCGCCAACAACGTGCGGGGGTGTTAGCATAGATAGCAAGGGCTGTCAACAGGCAGCATCCCCCCCTTCTCTGCCTCAGCCCTACCTCCGCCAAATCCTCTCCAATGCTTAGCCCCCAGATTCAGGAGTGTGCTTCCAGAGTAACACGGCCCCCGGATCAGCGATTATCGCATCGTTCCCAATCCTGCCTGCGATATTCACCCTACGTCTTTTGTTTGGCGTTGGCTCTTGGCTAAGTCTAGGGCTATATGAAGCCGTGCGATTTTCTCGTTTACCCGTCCATATGGCCCATCCGCATAGCCCATCCGCCCTCTTTCGCTCTTCCCCCACCGCCCCTTGGTTGTGCGGTGGCCCTCCCGCCGCTAAACTTTGGGCAATTCCCGCGCAAACGCAAGCCGCTCCCCGTGGGGCATAGTGGCAAAAGGAGTCATCACAGCCATGGCCTTTGAGGTTATCTCCACCGCCCAGGTAGACCGGGTCGCCATCGTAACCCTAAACCGTCCCGAGGTGCTCAACGCCCTTAATCTGACCCTGGTGCGGGAGCTGGACCAGTTCCTCACCGAAGCCGAAATCGACGACGGCATTGGCGCCGTCATCGTCACTGGCGCCGGCGAGCGGGCCTTCTCTGCCGGCGCCGACATCCACGAGAACCGTGAACTTACTCAGGAGCAGCGCGACGAGGCCGCCGCCGAGCGCGCCGAATACACCTGGCGCCTCGCCACCTGCGCCAAGCCCGTCATCGGCGCCATCAACGGCCTTTGCTATGGCGGTGGCACCGTTATGGCTACCAGCATGGACTTCCTCATTGGCTGCGAGAAGAGCAGTTTTCGTTTCCTCGCCGTTAACTATGGCCAGCTCAACGCCACTTGGAGCCTGCCCACGTTGGTGGGATGGGGCAAGGCCAAGGAGCTGCTGTACAGCGGGCGCGAGGTCTTTGCTGACGAGGCTTATCACATCGGACTAATCAACCACCTGGTCCCGTCCGAGCAGCTTATGGACAAGAGTATCGAAGTCGCCGCCGGTATCGCCAAGAACCGTCCCGAAGGCGTCAACAACATCAAGCAGCTCCTCATCGAACACACCGGCAATTCCCTGGAAGAGCAATTCTGGAGCGAGATAGAAGCCCGCCAAGGACGCTTCCGAGGTCTCACCGTCGAAGAAGGCTTCTCCGATTTTCTGGAACGCAAAGGCCGCAAGCCCGCCGCCTCCTGACCCGCAGCGGCATACGCCGGCACCTCCGGAACCCCCGGAGCGCAGCTCCGGGGGGCTTGCCTTCCCAGACATAGGGGCCGGCTCAGGCGCTATTCGCCGAACAATCCCGGCCCGGCATCCCGGCATCCCCGTGAGCTTGCCCTGGGGAAACGGGAACCCGCGGGGGGAACGACTGCCCGGATACCAGTAAAGCGCGACGTAAAACGCCGCAGCTCCGGAATCCCCAGATACGCTTATGGCCTCAAACGAATCCGCCGACGGATTGAAAGCCTTCGGTGACCACCCCCTCGTGGCGGCGATGAAGTTCGGGCTACCGCTGCTGGCCTTCGCGGCCGTTCTGCTCGCCGCCGCCCCAAGCGGCCTGTCCGAAGCAGGGCAGAGGTCTTTGGCGGTCATGGCCCTGGCTGTGGGGCTATGGACCACCGGGGCATTACCCCTGGCGGTAACTGGCATGGCCGCGGTCATCCTGTTGACCCTCCTCGGTGCAGTGCCCGGTATCCAGGCCGCTCTCTACGGATTCTCCCAGCCGGTGCCTTACTTTCTGCTAGGCGTGCTCACCCTCGGCCTGGGCGTACAGCAGTCTGGGCTGGCCAACCGCTTGGCCGGATACCTGATTCGCTTCGCCAAAGGCAGCCCCCGCGCGCTTTACGTCCAGATGTTGTTATCTTTCGCTGTCCTCACCTTCGCGCTGCCTTCCGCTTCGACTCGAGGGGCGATTCTGGTTCACGTCTACGAAGAGGTCATGGGCCGGTGGAACATCCCAAGAACGCACCCGCTGAACAAGGCCGTCATGATGGCCATGGGTTCCCTCAACCGCCTCGGCTCCACCGCCCTGCTCGCCGGCGGCATCACGCCGGTGGTGGCCTCCGCCCTAATAGGGGATTTCTCGTGGACCAGATGGTTCGCGCTGATGGCCTTGCCCTTCTGGCTCATCCTCATCGCGGGTGGTCTGGCTGTATTCCTGCTCTACCGCTCCGGGTTCTCGGGGTTCGCGGCCCCTGACACCGCCGGAGAGAGCGAAGCCCGAGCCGGAGCATTCTCCCCGGCGGAGCTGAAAGCCGCCCTGATTGCCGGCGGAGTTGCGCTGCTCTGGTTCACGGACTTCGCTCATGGTTTGTCGCCTGCGGTTCCCGCCCTCATTGCCTTGGTGGTGATTTTGTTGCCCGGCATAGGACTGCTCTCATGGCGGCAACTGGAGCAAAATCTCGGTTGGAGCAACTTCTTTATCATCGCCACATCCCTGTCTTTATCCGGCGCGCTGGTGGAGAGCGGCGCGGCTGCCTGGTTCGCCAATACCCTAGTCTCGGCCGTAGACGGATTCGCCGACTCGCCCTGGCTGCTGATGCTGGCCATGTCCTTCGCCGCCGCGGCGATACGGTTCATAATGCCCAACATCGCCGGCTATCTGGCATTCATCATTCCGGTAGCCATGTCCACCGGAGCCTCCTTGGGCCTTAACCCGCTGGTCTGCGGACTGGCGGTGGTTATCGTCGGCGACTCCGTGGTGTTCTACCCGGCCGCCGCCGCTGGCAGCGTATTCATCTACCAGCGGGCGGAAATCTCGGCCCCGGAAGTCTTGCGCACCGGAGTCATCATGACCCTGGTGGCGGTGGCGGCCCTTTTAGCTTTCGCCCTGCCCTACTGGAGCGCCCTCGGCGAAGGACTGATAATTGCCCCCTAAACCCGAGAGGGCAACAAGTATGAGCGGCATCGTCAAGTATGAGCGGCATGAAGGTATGAAGGTCAATGAAGGTAACCCAATGAAGGTATGAGCCCAATGAAGGTAACCCAATGAAGGTAACCCAATGAAGGTAACCCAATGAAGGTAACCCAATGAAGGTAACCCAATCGAAGGTAACCCAAT
Organism: Dehalococcoidia bacterium; assembly: GCA_965199995.1. Lineage (GTDB taxonomy): Bacteria > Chloroflexota > Dehalococcoidia > Lucifugimonadales > UBA3495 > VXOI01. Next base: position 2,886,675 of record OZ241328.1, read on the forward strand.
GATAAGGTAACCCAATGAAGGTAACCCAATGACCGAAGGTAATGCGATGACCGGAGGCAGCGCAATGAAAGGAACCGGCGCTCCAGCCCATACCGGAACCCCGGCGGACAACCCGCCGCCCTTGCCCCTATCGCGCCGGGCCGGCCGGCCCGACGCCACTGCTCCCGACGGCTCCGAGATACGCCTCCTAGCCGATGGCCGCCACGCCGCCAGCAAGAGCAGCCTGGTGGAAGTCACCCTCCCGGCGGGGCAAATTTCCCGCCCGGTCTACCACCGCACCGTGGAAGAAATCTGGTATATCCTCGAAGGCAACGGGCAAGTCTGGCGCAGCCCGCCCGGGGCCGGCGCCGCATCTGCCCCGCCTCAGCCCGTGTCCCCCGGCGACGCCCTGGTGATACCCACTGGCTGGCGCTTCCAGTTCGCCGCCGGCCCCGGTGCGCCCCTGCGTTTCCTCTGCCACACCACCCCGCCCTGGCCCGGCGAAGACGAAGCCATCCTCGCAGACCCCGGGGGCCTGGGCCCGGCGACGGTTTAGCGCGGGGGCAGATGCACGTTGACAGCGCACCCTCGCCGTTAAGACAATGAATAACGATGATGTTTCCCGGTTATACGGTAGAGCGAATCAATGCCGTCTTGTATGCCCCAAGGTTATAGAATCGGACATAAGATGGGGAACCGAGAAAGGCAGGCATAAGCTCGACGCAATCGCGAGAGTTGTTGCCGACGGTACGGAAATTGGTCTCGAAGTAAGAGTGAGCGGCAATTGGGGCCGCACCCACTGGAGCATTTCCCTCTGGAATCTCGGCATAAAATTTGATTCCCCATTCCATGTTCCGGGTTTGGACAAGAAGAGCACGGTAGGCATAGGCATTAAGACCTCTCGCGGCATTTTGGTTCAGCCAATGGCGGCCGCGAGCGAGGTAGGGGCAATTCAAGTTAGCAAACGTTACAGCCGACTTTTTAACGATATTCTCGGAATCGATAATAGTTGGGAATGCTTTTCCGTCATTGATGCCCGAGGCGAATGCCAAAATGTGTGGACGGAGAGGACAAGAGAGCAATTGAGGGAAGTACCGACTATCGTTCCTTGGGATAAAGACAAAGAAAAATTCTTGCAGTCCCTGGCGGAAGTCCGGCCCCCCGCCCTGCTTGACACGCCCACCCCGTCTGCCGTAACCTCTTAGACACACAATCGAATACTCTAAAGGCTGGGAAGGGGAGTAGTAGGCTTCCAGCAGGGCGAATAAGCGAGCCGGGTTTGGTGAAAGCCGGCGCCCAGCGCAGAAGACCGAATGGACCCCGGAGCCGCAGGCCGAACCCTGTCGCGGTTGCGCCGCAAAGGGCTAGGCTGGGCCGGTTTGGGCGCCGTTAAAGGCCCTCGGCACGGGACTGATTAGACACTAAGTCCCCCCGCCGGTTGAGATTCCGGTTATGGTGGTCTACTTTGCGCCAACGCCGGAGAAAAAGGGTGGCAACGCGATGCAGACTCGTCCCTAGTCGGACGGGTCTTTTTTGTTTGGAGCGTGATTTATGTACTACCCCTCATTGGCGCAGGTCAAGGCAAGGGCACGGGAAGGAAACCTCGCCCCCATATACCGCTCGATTCACGCTGACCTCGAAACCCCGGTTTCGGCCTACCTCAAGGTTGCTCGCGGCCCCTACTCCTATCTGCTGGAAAGCGTCGAGGGCGGCGAGCGCCTGGGACGCTACAGCTTCATCGGCGCCAACCCCTACAAAGTCATCACCTCCGGCCCCGGCGAACCCGCCGGAGAAATTGACCCCCTCACCCCCGTGGAAGAAGAGATGTCCCGGTACAAGCTCATTCCGGTAGACGGCCTTCCCGGCTTCCACGGCGGTGCGGTGGGATACATCGCCTACGACGCCATCCGTTACTTCGAGCCGCGGGTGCAGGCCGCCCAGGCCGATCCCCAGGGCGTTCCCGAGTCGGTCTTCATGTTCAGCGACACTATCCTCGTCTTCGACCATCTGCGCCACGACATCAAAGTAGTCTCCCACGCCCGGCTGGATGGCGACATAGACCGGGCCTACGCCGAGGCCGTAGAACGCATTGAGGAAGTCGTCCGCCTGCTGTCCCAGCCCCTGGCATTGCCCGATGAGCTTCAGGGATACGCAAACATACCGCCCAGCGCCGTCCAGTCCAACTACAGCGTGGAAGGCTATGCCGACGCCATCGAGAAATGCGTGGAATACGTCTGCGCCGGCGACATCATCCAGGTGGTCAACTCCCAGCGCTTCTCTCGGCGCACGGGGGCGCACCCCTTCCAGATATACCGCGCCCTGCGCAGCGTCAATCCCTCGCCATATATGTACTATCTCGACTTGGACGGCTTTCAGATAGTTGGCGCAGCCATTGAATCTGTGGTCAAGGTAGAAAACGGCATTGCCTCCACCCACCCCATCGCCGGCACCCGGCCCCGAGGCGCAACCCCCGGCGAAGACGAGGCCAACGAAGCCGAGCTCAAGGGCAGCGAGAAGCAGCGGGCCGAACACGTAATGCTCCTCGACCTCGGACGCAACGACATTGGCCGCGTCAGTCAGCCCGGCAGCGTTGAAGTCACCAGAATGCTGGAGGTGGAGCGCTTCTCCCACGTGATGCACCTCGTTTCCCACGTCGAAGGGCGATTGCGGCCCGACCTCACCCCCTACGACGCCTTGCGCTCCTGCTTCCCGGCCGGCACTGTATCCGGCGCCCCTAAGATACGGGCAATGGAGATAATCGCCGAAATAGAAGGCGAACGGCGCGGGCCCTACGGCGGCGCGGTAGGCTACTTCAGCTATTCCGGCAATATGGACACTGCCCTCGTCCTGCGTACCGGTGTCTACAAGAATGGCGTTATGTACGTCCAGGCTGGCGGCGGCATCGTCGCCGACAGCGTCGCCGAAGACGAATACCAAGAGACCCGCCACAAGTCCAACGCCCTTATGCGCGCCATAGATATGGCCGAAGAAGGCTTCTAAGCGGCTCTCGCAAGGCTTGCTATGTTGAAAACAACCATCCAGGAGCCGCCATGCTGCTGCTAATAGACAACTACGACAGCTTTACCTACAACCTGTATCAATACCTTCGGGAACTCGGAGCAGAGGTGGACACCCACCGAAACGATAAGATAACCCTCGACGAAATCGAAGACATGGCTCCCGGCGGCATCGTCATCTCCCCCGGCCCCTGCACCCCTATGGAGGCCGGCGTCTCCAACGACGTCATCCGTCGCTTCGGGCCGCGCATCCCGACCTTGGGCGTCTGCCTCGGCCACCAGTGCGTCGGCTACGTCTACGGCGCGCGGGTTGATCGCGCCGAGGAAATACGCCACGGCAAGACCTCCATGATCCGCCACAACGGCGCCGGCGTCCTTAGCGGACTCCCCAATCCCTTCGAGGCCATCCGCTATCACTCCCTGGTGGTCTACCCCGAGACCGTCCCCGACACCCTCGAAGTCACCGCTCGCAGTGAAAATGGTCTCATTATGGGGCTGCGCCACAAGCAGCACCCGGTCGAAGGCATCCAGTTTCACCCCGAGTCCATAATGACTCCGGACGGCAAAGCCCTGTTGCAAAACTACCTCAACCAGGTAGCCCGGCACACTGGAGAGCAGCCCGAATAACCAGCAAGGCAGAGACAGGTGTTATCCTGCCGGATACAGAACCTCGGCAGACAAATCGCGGAAGGCGAGGGCATCCCCCACTAAGAAGCAAAGCAACGAGCTGCGCCACTGGGCGAGCAGCATGGAGACTCGCGCAGCGTAGAGATAAGGTTCAACGGAGTAAAAATCTTGGACATTCGTGAAGCAATAGACGCAATCGTATCCGGCCAATCTTTGACTATGGACCAGGCCGCAACGGTGATGCGCCAGATAATGCAGGGCGAGACCACCCCGGCTCAGCTCGGCTCTTTCCTCACTGCCTTGCGGCTCAGGGGCGAAACGACCGAGGAAATCGCGGGCATGGCCACCGTCATGCGCGAATTTTCCCTTAAGGTCCGCGTCGAAGGCACGGTTGTAGACTCCGTAGGCACCGGCGGGGACGGTTCCAATACCTTCAATATATCAACCGCCGCCGCCCTGGTCGCTGCCGGCGCTGGCGTCCGCATCGCCAAGCACGGCAACCGGGCCGCCTCGGGTAGCTGCGGCGCCGCCGATGTTCTGGAGGCCCTCGGCGTGCGCATCGAGCTGCCGCCCGAAGGGGTGGAGCGCTGCATTAACGAAGCGGGGATAGGCTTCATGTTCGCCCAGGCTTTCCACCCCTCCATGCGCCACGCCGGGCCCGTGCGCCGCGAAATTGGTATCCGCACCGTTTTCAACATCCTGGGCCCGCTCACCAACCCCGCGGCGGCCCAGCGGCAGCTCATCGGCGTCGCCTTCCCCCAACTTGGCGAGAAAATGGCTGGCGTGATGGGGCTTCTCGGCTCCGAGCGCAGCCTGGTGGTTCACGGCGCCGGCGGCCTCGACGAAATCGCCCTCGACGGCGATACTGCTGTATGGGAACTCCGCGACGGCAAGGTGGAAAGCTGGACCTTACGCCCCGATGAAACCGGCTTGGGCCGCTGGAGCGTGGAAGACCTGCGCGGCGGCGACCGTGAGGCCAACGCCGGCGTCATGCACCGTCTGCTAGACGGCGAAGGCAGCCCCGTCCGCGACTCCGTGCTGCTCAACGCCGCCGGAGTTCTCCTCGCCGCCGGCGCCGTCGCCGCCATCCCCGACGGAATCCAGCAGGCGGCCCAAGCCATAGACACCGGCGCCGCCCGCCAGCGCCTCGAAGCCCTAGTGGAGCTGAGCCACGCGGGGGCGTAGAAACGCCGCCGGTGCGACTACGCTGACGTTGCGAAGCAGCTGAGCCACGCGGGGGCGTAGAAACTCTCTGCCGGAAAGGAAGTATAATCGAAGGGGGGATTGTTACGCAGAAAGCCGATCCCTAAGGAGCGAAGCCGCCGATGAGAGTTAACTGTCCAACCTGTAGCAACGATTTGAAACTCCGAAATGCGCAGCGTCACTTGTTCGCTTGTGCTACACGAAATCAGTGCCGATGCGGTGACTCCGTCTGTCCGCGAAGGTAGTACCTCCATGTATTTGATCTGTATCGAGCCCATCCAAAGTTGGCGGGGGTCTGCGGAACGCCCAGGAAGGCCGTCTAAGGACATCCCGGAAGTTAGAGAGTGAACGCCATGATGGTAAATGCCATCCAATCGGAAAAACTCAATCCTGACAAAGTCTAAGAATGGCTGGACAGGTATCGGGAAAGGCGTGAGCGGCCATGCGCGGTCTGCTATGAAAGCGCCTGGGCCATTAGCGACGAACTTGTGGAGGTAAAATCCTTCCGATGGGGAAAGTTCACGAGCGGAGGCACGATGGATGTGTTCATGGTAATTGTCTGCGAAACCTGCGGTAATTCGTATTTAATTAATGCCTTGGTAGCCGACTTTATGCAAATACAGGAATAGCAATGTTCGAAGAGCAGATGCTCTATACCAGCCGGGTGCGGGGGATACGAACTGCCCTTCCGCGGGAGCCGCTCCACATCCTAAATTCCGCTTGAAGAGTGGGACAAACTGACGGCAAGATTGGATTCATGCAAAATCGCGTTGCGATTGTGGTCTGTGGCATATTCCATTCTGTTTGGCATCGCAGTTACATCGGGCTTGTCAATTGTCCCGATTGCGGATGCTGACCCTTCCCCGTGGGTGCTGAACATATACATAGCCGTCACCGCTGTAGCCTTGACTGCGGGCGTTGTATTGGTAGTAGCTGAAAGATTTATAGCAAAAACTCAAGCCTCGCATATTGATGTTCTAATTTCTGATATGACGTAAAGAAAGAACTCCCTTATCCCTCGGGAATACCGGTAAAGCGCCAACTATAGCAATCGGGAAGCCAGTATCTTCCCACACTAATAACGGGTGGTGACCTGAAATGCCCAGCATCCTCGACAAAATCGTATCCGCCAAGCGCCTAGAGCTGGCCGAAGTGAAGCGGGACGCGCCCCTCGCCGCCGTGCAGCAGGCCGCAGCGCAGCAGCCCCCTCCCCTCGACCTCTCCGGCGCCCTCGCCGCCGACGGCATCCGCCTGATAGCCGAGGTGAAAAAGGCCTCGCCCTCCCGCGGGTTGCTGTCCCCCGACTTCGATCCGGTGCTCCTCGCCGGAATCTACGCCGCCAACGGCGCGGCGGCGGTATCCTGCCTTACCGACCCTCGCTTTCAGGGCGAACTGGCGCACCTGTCCGCCATCAAACAGACCGGGGCGTCCGGCGCCGCCCCCGTGCTGCGTAAGGATTTCATCTTTGACCCTTACCAAGTCTACGAAGCCCGCGCCGCCGGCGCCGACGCTGTCTTGCTCATCGTGGACATCCTGGAGCCAGCGTTGCTGAAAGAGCTGCTGGATACCGCGAGTTCCCTCGGGATGCAGAGCCTGGTCGAGGTTCACGACGAAGGCGATCTGGAAACGGCGGTAGCGGCGGGGGCCGAAATTATCGGCATCAACAACCGCGACCTGCACACCTTCACTACCGACCTTGCCGTCACTCAGCGGCTGGCCCCCCGGGTTCCCAGCGGCAAGGCACTGGTCAGCGAGAGCGGCATCTTCACCCGCGACGATCTGACCCTGCTCGACCGGGTGAACGTCAACGCGGTTCTGGTGGGAGAGGCCCTGGTCACAGCCCCAGATGTCGGCGCAAAAGTGCGCGAGCTTTCGGGGCATCCCGAACCTGCCCAGGCCGCCCAGGTCCAGGTATGATCCGCGTCAAGATTTGCGGCATCGGACAACCCACCGACGCCTGCGCCGCCGCGGAGGCCGGGGCCGACTTTATCGGCATGGTCTTCGTCCCGCAGCGCCGCCGTTGCATCACTCCCGCCGCCGCCAAAGACATCATAGACGCCGTGCGCGCGCTGGACGCCCCACCACCCCGCTTGGTTGGCCTCTTCGCCGACCAGCCACTGCAAGAAGTCAACGCCGTCGTAGCTCAATGCGGCCTAGACACCGTTCAGCTTTGCGGGAAAGAGAGCGTCGAATATGCGTCGGGAGTGCGCTGCGAGGTCATTAAAGTAGTCCACGTTCCCGCCTCCGCCCGCGCCCCCGAAGACGTGCCTCTCCTAGCCGAGCAGATGAGACAGTATGCCGACGCCGGCTGCCTGGTCACCCTCGACCGTCTGGTCGAAGGCTTGCAGGGCGGCACCGGCCAGGGTTTCAACCTGGAAGTAGCCGCTTCCCTTTCCCGTCGCGGAAATTCCTTCCTCTTGGCCGGCGGCCTCACCCCGGCCAACGTGGGCCGCGCCATCAGCATCGTCCGCCCCTGGGGCGTGGACGTCTCCAGCGGCGTGGAAACCATCGGCAGGAAAGACCGCCGCAAAATCCGGCGTTTCGTCGAAAATGCGCGGCACGCCGATGCCGCCCTCTCCGGAGCCGCCTAAAACGGCAGCGGCGCGAAGGCAAGGGCCAAAGGAAATGGCGCAAGCAACGACGACCGTCGGCGGCTCCGGCCCAGTGCCGGAGACTGCTCGGATCACCAACCTTGACCTCATACGCGGCGCCGCGGTGCTCGGCATCCTGCTGATGAACGCCGTTTCCTTCAAGTATGGCCTAGCCCCTTACCTGAACCTTAGCGCTGGCGGGTCCGCAACCTGGCTGGACTGGACCATCGGCATCTTCGGTGAGATATTCATAGACCAGAAGTTTATGGCCCTCTTTTCCCTGTTGTTCGGCGCCGGCATTCTGCTGTTTATCGAGCGGGCCGAACAACGGGAAGCCCGCCCCGTCCTGCTGAACTTATGGCGCAACCTTCTGTTGCTGGGCATCGGCCTGCTGCATTCCCTTCTGTGGGAAGGCGACGTGCTGATAGCCTACGCTATATCCGCCTTCTTCCTGATTATCCTGCGCAAACTGCCGGCTTGGGCCCTCATCTCCGTCGGAGCTGGGGTATTCCTGCTTTCCGTCCCCAACACTCTGCTGGCGCAATACCTGGCCAACTCCACCGGTGTATCGCTGGCCGGCCTATGGGAAGCCTCGGTCGGGGACGCCTCGCGGACGCCCTGGAGCATGACATCCAGCGGATCCCCGGAATCCGCCGGCGCTGGGGAGCTTTCCGATACCATGTTCGGGATTACGCTGCTCGGCTACCTCGCCCGGGCCTTGGGACTGATACTGATGGGCGCCGGGCTGTACCGCCTAGGCTTTATGCAAGGGAGGATGAGGCTCCGAACCTATCGGCTCGCCGCCGCCCTCGGCTTGGCCGTCGGCCTGCCCCTGGCGGCCGCCAGCGTCATCGTCACCCATCAGGCAGACTATTCCCGGGAAATCGCCTTCGTCGGCCAGATTCCCAACACCCTAGGCACTATCCCCGCTGCCTTAGGGATGATGAGCCTCATCATCCTGTGGAACCAAAGCCCGGGAATGGCCATCTGGCTAAAACGCCGTCTGCTGGCCGCCGGCCGAATGGCCCTGACCAACTATCTAACCCAGACTATATTAGGGGTTCTGGTACTCACCGCCCTTCTGGGAGGGGTTGACGTAAACCGCACCGGAATCCTGATTTTCTGTTTGGCCGTTTGGGTGTTGCAATTATGGTGGTCGCCGGCCTGGCTTCGCTGGTTCCGTTTCGGCCCGGCCGAATGGTTGTGGCGCGTCGCCACCTACCGCAAAGGACAGCCCTTGCGGCGCCGCAACCCCTGACCCCTGGGCAGCCAATCCGTTACAATAGCCGAAAGCGGAACGAAGACGGATGCCCCGCCTCCCGGGAATTACGAGAGAACCCCAAAGAACGGACGGATAGCGATGGCAGCTCAACCGACGGCAGTTTTCCCTGATGACCGGGGCCGCTTCGGCGACTTCGGCGGCAAGTTCATCCCCGAAACCCTGATGGCCGCAGTGGCCGAGCTGGAGCAAGCCTACAACAGCGTTAAGCCTAACGCACGCTTTCAGGCTCGCCTCAACGACCTTCTCGCCGCCTATGTAGGCCGCCCTACGCCCCTCTACTACGCCGAAAACTTGTCCCGCCATCTCGGCGGCGCAAAGATATACCTGAAGCGCGAAGACCTTGCCCACACCGGCGCCCACAAGATAAACAACGCCCTGGGCCAGGCCCTGCTGGCCCAGCACATGGGCAAGCAGCGCATCATCGCTGAAACCGGCGCCGGACAGCACGGTGTCGCCTCCGCCACTGCCTGCGCCATGCTCGGCTTGCAGTGCATCGTCTACATGGGCGAGGAAGACATCCGCCGCCAGTCGCTCAACGTTTACCGGATGCGCCTGCTGGAATCCGAGGTCATCAGCGTCGAGTCGGGCACCCGGACCCTGAAAGACGCCATCAACGAGGCCATCCGCGACTGGGTCACCAACGTCGAGACCACCCACTACCTTATCGGCAGCGTGGTCGGCCCCCACCCCTACCCGCTGATGGTGCGCGACTTCCAGAGTGTCATTGGGCGCGAGGCGCGGGCCCAGATTCTGGCTGCCGAGGGCCGCCTGCCCGATTACGTTATGGCTTGCGTCGGCGGCGGCAGCAACGCCATGGGCACTTTCCATCCCTTCGTTCCCGACGAAGATGTGCGGCTTGTGGGGCTGGAGGCCGGCGGCAAGGGTTTGGACAGCGGGGAACACTCTGCTACCCTGACCGCCGGGCGGCCTGGCGTCCTCCATGGCGCCATGACCTATCTGTTGCAGGACGAAGACGGGCAAGTCTGCCCGGCCCACAGCATCTCGGCTGGGCTGGATTATCCCGGCGTAGGCCCCGAACACAGCTACCTGAAGGACTCCGGCCGCGCAGAATACCGCGAAGTTACCGATCCCCAGGCCCTCGAAGGCTTCCACTTGCTTTGCCGTACCGAGGGCATCATCCCCGCCCTTGAGTCGGCCCACGCCATCTACGGCGTAGCCGAGCTCGCCCCGCGGCTCCCTCAAGACGGCATCATCCTAGTCTGCCTGAGCGGTCGCGGCGACAAAGACATCGGCATCGTGGCGGAAGCGGAAAAAATCGAGATGTAACCCAGCCGGATTGTAACTCAGCCAGATTATGGAGGGGGCAACACTGCCGAGCCTTCCGCAGCCCTCCGGAACAATAGGAGGCATCATGCACACAGGACTATTCCTCGAGTTTCCCGCCCTCGACGACGTCACTGATCAGCAAGCGTTCCAAGAAGGGTTCCGCATGGCGGAAGAAGCCGAGCGGCTGGGCGTAGAGTCCGTTTGGCTGGCTGAATACCATTTCATCCCTTTCAGCGTCCTATCCTCCCCCGTCATGGTGGCAACGGCCATCGCTGGCCGTACCCAGCGCATACGCATTGGGTTGGGCGTGCTGCTCCTCCCCCTGGGCAACCCCATCCGCATTGCCGAGGAAATCGCCACCCTCGACCACATCTGCCAGGGGCGGCTCGACTTCGGCGTCGGCCGCGGCACCTTCCCCGAGCATCACGACGCCTTCCTGTCCCCCTACCCCGAGAGTCGCGGCAGGTTCGAGGAATACCTGGAAATCATCCTCAAAGCCTGGACCACCGAGCAATTCTCCTTCCAGGGCGAGCATTATCAATGCCAAGACCTGGCCGTCCGGCCCAAACCCTATCAGAAGCCCCACCCCCCTATACGGATAGGCGTGACCTCCGCGGAAACTTTCCCTATTATCGGGCGGATGGGATACCCCCTCTTCGTCAATCCCTCGCGGGTCTTCGCCCTCGATGACTTGGCAGAGCATGTCAATGCCTACCAGCAAGGGTGGAAGGACGCCGGTCATACAGGCAAAGGCAGCGTCGGCCTTCGCCTCCCCGTCTACGTGGCCGACACAGAAGAGCAGGCTCGCGAGGATCCTAAAGACAGTATGATTACCCAAATGGCCGGCTTGGGACAGCGCGTCGCCGCCAGCGCCCCTCGCAAAGGCACCACCGGAAACTGGCAGGCCGAGTCCGATCATATCCTGGGCATGACCTATGACGACTGGCTGCGGGACAAGGTGGTTGTCGGCACCCCGGAATCCGTGCTGGACCGCCTGCTGCAACTGACCGAGAATTTGCAACTGTCCCATATCGTTTTCGAGCACAACTCTGGCCGCCGAATTCCCCACTACTTGCAGATGCGCTCGGTTCGCTTGCTTATGGACAAGGTTGTTCCCCGGTTGCCCTGATTCCCAGGTTCCTATGATATAATCTTTGCCGCATTATCGAAATTCGCTACAGCGTGTGGAGGCTGCCTAATGGACTTGGGACTGCGCGATAAGGTTGCCATCATCACCGGCGGAAGCGACGGCATCGGCAAGGCCACCGCCCAGAGCATGGCTCAGGAAGGCGCCAAGGTCGTAATCGTAGCCCGTCGCCCCGAAGTGCTGGAAGAGGCGGCCCAAGATATTAAGGCCGCCGCCGAAGGCCAGGTGTTGCCTATATCGGCCGATGTCACCAACCCTGACACCGCCCGAAACATCGTCCAGAGCGCCTTGGATCAGTTCGGGCGGCTCGACATTTTGGTCAACAATGCCGGAACATCCATGGCCAAGCCCTTCGAGGACGTTTCCCAGGAAGACTGGGAGTACGACTTCGACCTCAAAGTTTGGGGAGCCGTCCGCCTGATACAGGAATCCATCCCGGAAATGCGAAAGGTTGGCGGCGGGCGCATCATCAACGTCACCAACCTCAGCGCCCGCACCCCAGGCCCGGCGTCCATGCCCACATCCATTTCTCGCGCCGCCGGCATCGCCATCACCAAGGGCCTCTCCAAAGACTTGGCTAAAGACAACATTCTGGTCTCCACCGTCTGCATCGGCCTCATCAAGAGCGGCCAGCACCAGCGCCGCTACGACGCCCGTATCCAGAACGACCCGGACCTATCCATAGACGCCTTCTACGACCAGCTCGCCGCAGGCCGCTCAGTACCCTTGGGCCGTGTCGGCGAACCCGAGGAAGCTGGGGACGTAATCGCCTTCCTGGCATCCGAGCGCGCCAGTTACCTCACCGGCATTGCGGTCAACCTGGACGGCGGAGCCTCTGCCGTAGTCTAAGACTTTCATGCACCGGCGAGGGAACCTGCATCGGCGAGGGAACCTGCAAATACGGAGGCGCACAGCCGTGCGCCTCTCTTAACGCCAGCTCTAAAAACTCATCCCACTGCCGCAAAGACGCCCCATTGCGGCCCAGCATCAGGAGGTCAAACATGACCGCTTCATACCTCAATGAACTACAGCCCACTCCCAGGCTGCTCCTGGGGCCCGGCCCCAGCTCCGTGCATCCCCGCGTTCTGCAAGCCATGACCATCCCCGTCCTTGGCCACCTGGACCCCGACTTCTTCCATGTTATGAACGACATCGGCGATATGCTGCGCGAGGTCTACCACACCTCCAACGTTATGACCATGCCCGTCTCCGCCACCGGCACTGGCGCGATGGAAACCGCCTGCGCTAACATCCTCGAGCCTGGGGACACCATGGTCGTCTGCCGCAACGGATACTTCGGCATTCGCCTGGGCAACATCGCCCAGCGTTGCGGCGCAAAGGTGTATGAAGTCGATTCCCCCTGGGGGCAGCCCGCCGACCCCCAGGCCCTCGAAGACGAACTCTCTCGTCACTCCCGCGTCAAAGCCGTGGGCATAGTCCACGCCGAAACCTCCACCGGCGTGCTTACCCCCCTGCAGGATTTGCTAGACGTCGTCCGCCGCCACGGGGCCATATCCATCGTAGACGCCGTTACATCCCTCGGCGGCCACGATATGCGCGTGGATGAATGGGGCATCGACGTCTGTTACAGCGGCACCCAGAAATGCCTCGGCGCCCCTCCGGGCCTCGCGCCCATCACTCTCAGCGAAAACGCCATGGAAGTGGTGAAAACCCGGGAAACCCCAGTACAGAGCTTTTACTTTAACCTGCAAGACCTCGAAAGCTACTGGGGACAGAGCCGCAGCTACCATCACACCGCCCCCATCTCCATGACCTACGCCCTGCGAGAGGCCCTGCGCATGATGATGGAGGAGGGCATAGACAACCGCATCAACCGCCATGACCGCGTCGCCGCCGCCCTCCGCGCCGGGCTAGAAGCGCTGGGCCTGTCCCTGCTGGCCGACCCGGGCTACCGCCTCAACCCGCTGACCACCGTGAGCATCCCCGAGGGCATAGACGACGCCACTGTGCGGGGGGCGTTGTTGCAGGACTACGACATCGAAATTGGCGGCGGGCTGGGCGAGTTCCGCGGCAAAGCCTGGCGCATCGGACTCATGGGCGACTCCGCCCGCGACCGCAACGTCTTTGCCCTGCTCTCCGCCCTAGAACAGATTCTCAACGCCAACGGCTACGAGGTCGCCTATGGCGCAAGCCTGGCGGCGGCTCAGAAAACCCTCGCCGCCTACGACGTTTAGATTCCCGTCATAAAGAGTCCCAAGATGCTGGGAGCTATTGGGTGGGGGAATCACCGGCGGCCAGATCTTATTCATCGCCGGGCGCGGATAAACACGGACAAGCTCAAGGCTGTGGCCGTCCGGCAGTTGCGCCGCCATGTTTCGGCGTTCTCCCATAGCCCCGGTTCTTCGTTGCTTTCCGGAAAAACGGGCGGAACTGCGAGGTCCTGGCATCACCCCCGGGACGGACTGCGGGCGGGGGCCGACTCTTCCATGCTGTAAGCTTCTTCCAGAATGTCCACCACATGCCTGACCGGCGTGTTCCGTCCGGCGGCGCGCAGCCCCTGCTCCATCTGCAACATACAGCCGGGGTTGGCGGTGATTACCTCGTCGGCCTCGGTCGTGGTGATGGCGTCCAGCTTCCGGCTTAGAATCCGCTGGGAAAGCTGCGGCTGCACCGCCGAATAAATCCCGGCGCCCCCACAGCACATCGCAGAATTCTCCATCTCCAGAAGTCTAACCCCACGTATCCCCTCCAGTATCGCCCTGGGCGCCGAGGAAATCCGCTGGGCATGGGCCAGGTGGCAAGGGTCTTGATACGTTACCGTCCGTTGTAAGGGAACCGACGGTTGGCGGAAGGGCAGCTCCACTAGAAACTCGGTGATGTCTTGGGTCTTTTCGCTGGCCTGCCGCGCCTTCTCCGCATACTCTGGGTCGTGCTGCAACAGCTCCCCGTATTCCTTCATCGTCGAGCCGCAACCGGCGGAACAGGTCACAATTCGGTCTGCGCCGCTGGCGAGCAGCGCATCTATATTGCGCCGCGCCATCGCCCTGCCTGTATCCAGGTCGCCGGCGTGCAGGTTTAGAGCTCCGCAACAGCCTTGACCGGGCGGCGCAGTCACCTCGCAGTCGTTGCGGGTTAGCGTTCGCACCGCTGCCTCCATCGTCGCCCCCTGCATCAGCGGCATCACGCAGCCCGACAGCAAGGCCACCTTCATCCCCCTCTTGCCGTCGGCGGGCTGATATGAGCGGCGCGACGGCCGAAAGAAGCGGCTGCTCATCCTCGGCAGTTGCGATTCCAGCTCTCGCAGGCTGCCGGGCAACAGGCGCAGCATCCCTGTGCGGCGCGCCACTGCCTGCGCCCCCATCCGCTGGTAAACCCGAAGCAGGCCGGCCCCGAACCGCATCAGGCCCGGGCGGGTTAGCACCCCCCGCAGAAACCAGCGAGTCATTCGCTTTACCCCCGCCGACTGCCGTTCGTGGGCCCGCACCTGCGCCCTGGTACGTTCCATCATCCGCCCATAGGGAACGCCCGACGGACACACGGCCTCGCAGGCGCGGCAGTTAAGGCACGCCTCCCAGTGGGAAACGATGCGCTCACTGATTCCCACCCGTCCTTCGTTCACCGCCTTCATCAGCGCGATACGGCCCCGGGGCGACTCCATCTCCAGCCCAGTCACCCGGTATGTCGGGCAGGAACTGAGGCACAACCCGCAGTGAACGCAACGGTACATATCGCTTTCCGCCGGAGCATCGGGTGCGTTAAACCCGGCGAACACCGCCGATAAGGAATTGCCGGCGGGTTCCGGAGATGCAGATTCGGGCGGAACGGATTCGGGCGTGGTCATCAGTCAGTGCCTTCTTTCCTGAATAATTGCAGACCTGAATAATTGCAGGCGTATGATTGCCTCGTCCCTCGAGAGAAGGGGTAGGCCCCCGGTTAAAGATACCTTAAGATATTGCCGGAATGGTAATTACAACCTCCCTATAAACCGTCCGCGATTAAGCAGGCGTTGCGGGTCGAACTGCTCTTTGATGCGGCGCATTATCGCCATGCTTCCCTGCTCCTCTCCCCACACGTCAATCTGTGTTTTCAGGGATGGATTGCAGACTTCCACCACTGCCGTTGCCGAGTGACGTTGCGCCGCCCGGCGGACATCGCCGATGGCTTTCAGCGCGTCGGCATCTTCCGGATCCCCCAGGAAAAACACCCGCACTGTCCCGAAACCCGGGTCTACCAGCGCCTCCGTGTCTGTGTCCGGTAGCCGGATGCTGAGGCAGGCGGCGGCGAGGGATGGTATCTCCCGGCGGGAGGCAGACAGCTTCAAGGCCAGAGCAGGGAGAATATCATCCTCCCAGCATAGGCCGGCGACCCAATGCCGCACCGCCGCCTCGCCTTCCCGGCCAACCTGAGCCGCGCCGTCCGCCCCGGCCTGGAGCAGAGCCGCCGACGTTTCCGCCACCCGCCGCCGGATGGCCCCGGCCCGGCCCGAGAAAAAGCACAGCCCCAACCCATTCATCCGTTCTCGCGGTTCTTGGCCGAGCGGCGCCTCGCCGCTTTCCATTAAGGCCGGACTTGAAAACAGGCGCCGGGCCAGCCCTCCAGTAACCGCCCCATAGCTCATCGGCCCGGCCGGGATGTCCAGCAACTCCCGCCCCGCCGACACCGCGTCCTCCATTGAGCCGAAGGGCGCGGCTACCAGGCGTTCTTCCGGTTGCAGCGGAGACACCTTAAAAGACGCCTCTACAATGACTCCTAACGTCCCTAGCGACCCGGTGTAGAGCTTATTCAGGTCATATCCGGTAACGTTCTTGACCACCCGTCCGCCGGCCTTGGTTTCCACCCCATCGGCTCCCACGACGCTGATGCCGATGAGCCAGTCGCGGGGAGGGCCGTAAGCGTGAGCCATCGCTCCGACGCTGCCGACGGACAGCGCTCCCCCCACCGTGGAGCGGCTTGGCGCAGGCGACTCCAGCGGCACGAACTGACGGGCCGCCGCTAGTTCGCGCTGCAAGGCCTCCAGCGGGATGCCGGCCTCCACAGTGACGGTCATATCCCCCGGCTGATAGTCGATAACCTGGTTCAGGCGCGAGAGGTCCAGCGCCAGCCCCGCGTTCTCCGGAATGTTGCCCAGGGCCAGCTTCGTGCCTCCGCCTCGCGGAAACACGGCAACACCGTTCCGGGCTGCCCACTGCATCACTTCCGCCACCTGCCCCCGGTCCTCTGGCGCAACCACTGCTATAGGCGCGATGCTGTCAATGGCATACTCGTCGCTCCTTTCGCTGGACAGCAGCGCCCCTTGGGGAACAATCTCACTCAACTCGTCGGCCATGAATGTTCTCTCCGGCGCCTATCTGCCTACTCGCTCGCCGACGGTGATGACGGTTACGTTGTGTTCCTCGGCCAGCCTCTGCCTGGAGTCATCCCAGTTGGCGCTGACCACTGCGCCAATGGCAGTGTCGCCCGTGGCTCGCTGCAGGATTGCCGCCCTACGCTCAGCCCGATGAACATCGTTGTCCCCGGCAGTCAGGGACACTTCCACCACCACAAACACGGCGGACTGATCGACGGGGCTTCTGCCTCGAACGATGAAGTCGGTATCGTTTAGATCCATACGTTCCGGGGTGGTAATGTCTCCATTATCTCGAGCATCGTCCATCAGGTCTAAGTACACGCTATTGTTGCCGGCCAATGACCCCTTCAGAAGGCGGACGCCTCTGAGATTAAGGCGTTCTGCCAAGATGCTGTCGATGTTCTTTCCGATTTTTATTTCGTATTGAGCGCCGCGCATATTGCCCAAATCGCCCTGCAATTTTGAGACATCGCCTTGCAATTTCGAGACATCACCCTGCATCTGGGAGACGGTTTCTTCCAGCCGGGCCTGACCAGCCTTCAGCTCTGCCACGTCGCTTTCCAGCGCAGCGAACCGCTTGTTGGCTATCTCAGCGAACTCAGCGAATCGCTGCGGCAATTCCAGCAGCTCCTTGCCGAGTAATGCCGCCCGCAGGGCATCGGCCCATTCGGGCTGCTCGCGAATTATCCGCAGAATGTCGGAGATATCATTTACCGTAGTCATTTCTCTTTCCGGGGTGAAGTTATATTGCCGTCTTTCCTCGTTCTATCTCGTCCGGGGTTTCCTCGCTGAAATATCTTTCCGGCTTGGCAGAATCCGCGCTGCCGCAGATAGGTCTTACGCCCAGCCCTTCGGACGGAAGCTACCCTTCGGACGGATGCTACAAGGAATCATCGTTTATGAACGCTCCTTGCCACTGCCGGGTGATATGCTCTCCGATAACCTGCCGCAAGCCAGGGCAGGGAGGCTTTGGAGTCGTTCTGCTTTATCCCGATACGCTCGCGCTGCCCTTTCCTTGATGCTCGCCCTTCCCTGAGCCGCTCTTGTGGAAGCGCTCGAAACTAACCGGGACTACGCATACATCCCTGGTGCGGGACGGTGCGCCTCAGAACGATGCCGCTGGCCGTTGGGGAAAATCTTACCGGGATTGATATTGTTCCGCGGCGCAAACGCCTGCCGCACATTGCGCATCACCGCCATATCCTCTTCCGTATACACCAGCGGCATTTGCTCCTTCTTCTCCAGCCCTACCCCGTGTTCCCCCGTCAGCGTTCCCCCAGCGGCGACGCACACTTCCAGCACCTCAGCCCCGGCAGCAGTTATGCGCTCCAGCGCGCCCGGCTCCCGCTCGTCGAACAGCAGGCACGGATGCAGATTGCCGTCCCCCGCGTGGAAGACATTGGCGATTTCGATATCATGCTTGCGGCCCACCTCGGCCACCTGCCGCAACACCGACGCCAACTGCGTCCGCGGAACAACCCCGTCCACCAGGTAGTAGTTGGGGGCCAGGCTCCCCAGCGCCCCCAGCGCTCCCTTCCGTCCCTTCCAGAGCTGTTCCCGCTCCCCGGCTTCCGCGGCGGCCTTCACCTCAGACGCCCCGGTGTCCCACAGCGAAGACTCCACTTCCATCCCAATCTCATCCACCTCGTCCGTCAATCCCTCCAGCTCAATCAGCAGCACAGCCCCGGCGTCGTCGGGATACCCGGCGTCCGACACGTTCTGCACCGCCCGGATACTCAGCGCGTCTATCATTTCCAGCGCGGCGGGCACTATCCCATGCCCGATAACCGTGGAAACGGCGGTGCAGGCCGATTCCACATCCGGGAATATCCCCAAATAGGTCTTCACCGCTTCCGGCACAGGCAGCAACCGCACCATGATGCGGGTGGCGATACCGAATGTCCCTTCCGACCCGGTGAACACCCCCCGCAGGTCGTAGCCCGGCGTTTCCCGCGCCAGGCTTCCCAGATTCACCACCGCGCCGTCCTCCAGCACGACCTCCATCCCCAGCACGTGATTGGTGGTTGTGCCATAGGCCAAGCAATGAGGCCCCCCAGCGTTCTCGGCGATATTCCCCCCCAGACTGCACGCGCGCTGGCTCGACGGGTCCGGCGCGTAACGCATTCCGTACCGCCGGACGTAAGTATCCAAGTCCAGGTTGATGACCCCGGGCTCCACCACAGCGTGGCGGTTCTCGCGGTCCACTTCCAAGATGCGGTTCATCCGCGTGAAGGCGATTTGTATGCCGTCGGGATGCGAAATCGCCCCGCCGCTCAGCCCCGTTCCCGATCCCCGTCCCACTACCGGCACACTGGCTTCGTAGCCCAACGCCATTACCCGGCTAACCTCGCCGGCGTTCATCGGAAACACCACTGCCCGCGGCATCCCCCGGTCGATGGAGCCGTCGTACTCAAATACCAGCAGATCGTCGGGATGAAACACCACATTCGCTTCACCAACAATCTGCTGGAGCCGGCTCACAAATTCCCTGGCCCCGAAAGCGGCCAGGGCGCTGCCCGGTGTGGGTCTGCTGATTTCTGAAGTAGTCAAAATGCCCCCGCCCTAAAAGCTTGATTACTCATTATATATATCAGTTTGGATGATAGCCCTTACCCCGGCTGCGGGGCAAGGGCGTTCTAAGGACCAGTTTCCTCTCCCTTCGGGGGAGGGTTAGGGTGGGTCATCCCTGTCCGGATGGCCGGGGTGATGGTGGAATTTTCGCATTAGCGCCTTGTACTTATAGGCAAGGAGGCCCTCCCCCTAACCCTCTCTTTCTGGGGGAGGGAACTATTAAAATACCCCGTGCCCCTACCCCGTATACCCCCAACCTTGTATACTGTTGCCGGTTTTGGCACACCGCTCCTGGACCCAGCGGAGGTTTGGCCTTGAAATTCAACATCGCAGTCATGGGCGGCGACGGCATCGGCCCCGAAGTAACCAGTCAGGGCGTCCGCGCCTTGGAGTCCGTCGGCAGCGCCTTTGGGCATACCTTCAACCTCACCTACGGCGACATTGGCGGCATTTCCATCGACAATCACGGCATCCCCTTCACCGAGGAAGTGCGCGCCATGGCCGGCGACAACGACGCTGTCCTCTTCGGCGCGGTCGGCGGCCCCAAGTGGGACGACCCCAACGCCGCCGTGCGCCCCGAGCAGGGCCTGCTGGACATCCGCGCCCACATGGGGGTCTTCGCCAACATCCGCCCTGTTAAAGTCTACCCTTGGCTGGCTGACGCCAGCCCCCTGAAGCCCTCCGTTCTGGAAGGCGTGGACATGGTGGTAGTGCGCGAGCTTACCGGCGGCCTGTACTACGCCGAGCCCCGGGGCCGCCGCCAGACCCCTGGCGGCGTCATCGCCGAGGACACCATGCGCTACACCGAGGGCGAAATCGAGCGCGTCCTCCGCGTCGGCTTCGAGCTGGCCCGCGGACGCCGCAAGAAGCTCACCTCCGTAGACAAGGCCAACGTCCTGGAATGTTCCCGCCTTTGGCGTACCGTCGCCACCCGTCTGGGTGAGGAGTATCCCGACGTCGAGTTGGAACACGTCCTAGTGGACGCCTGCGCCATGCAGCTAATCTCCCAGCCATCCCGCTTCGACGTTATAGTGGCGGAGAACACCTTTGGCGACATTCTCACCGATGAGGCGTCGGTGCTGGCGGCCTCTATGGGACTGCTGCCCTCGGCCAGCCTCGCCGGCGTCCCGGTGGAAGGCCGGCCCTCCGTTGGAATGTACGAACCCATCCACGGCACCGCCCCCGACATCGCGGGCAAGGGCATCGCCAACCCCATCGGCTCCATTCTCAGCATGGCCATGATGCTCCGGTACTCCCTCGGGCTGACCGAAGAAGCCGCTGCTGTGGAGCGCGCCGTCGAGACGGTCCTGGAAAGCGGCGGCCGCACCGCCGACATCGCCGGCGGCGGCAGCTCCCTTGCCACCCTGGAAATGGGCGACCGCATCGTAGCCGCCATCACCAACGGAGCCTAAACCCATGAACCCCCGTCATTCTCACACCGCCCGTCATACCGCGCCCCTCGCCATTCCCGCGAAAGCGGTAACTCACTACGTAGTTAGGACTTGAAATGCCCCTTGCCCTCTTATGGCTACTGCTCGCCGTAACTGCGGCAGTCATTCTGGTAGCATCCAACTTCCTGGCGAAGTCAGCCGACGTTATTGCCTTCAAGACCGGGTTGGGCCGCGCCTTCATCGGGGTCATTCTGCTGGCTACGGCAACCTCCCTCCCCGAGCTGGGCACGGGAGTTAGCTCTATTGCTTGGCGGGACCAGCCGGATTTGGCGGTGGGCGACGCCTTTGGCAGCAACCTGTTTAACCTCCTAATAATCGGCCTGCTCGACCTTTTCTGGCGCAACGGGCCAATCCTTTCCAGCGTCAGCATCGCCACGGTATTTGTCGGCGCCCTGGGCATCGCCGTCATCTCTTTGGCCGCCATCGCAATGCTGATTCATGGCTACACTGACTCGATGTCGGGATGGACCATCAGTCCGGTTTCCGTATTGATTCTCGGCGTATTCCTAATCGCAATGTACCTGATTTACAAGTTCGAGCAACGCCCGCGGGATGATGGGGAATACGTGGCATCGGGCTCCACCGAAGAGGATGATGAGGAGCAATACGCCGGCGAAAGCCTGTTGCGCGTTTCGGTCATTTATGCCCTGTCCGCCGGCTGCGTGATAGGGGCGGCGATATTGCTCGCTTACGTTGGGGATGAGATCGCCCACAAAATGGGCTGGGAGGCCAGCTTCGTCGGCACCCAGTTCCTGGCCTTCAGCACCTCGCTGCCCGAAATGGCGGCTTGCTTTGCGGCCATACGCATCAACGCCCCGGAGCTGGCCATCACCGGCGTGCTGGGTAGCAACCTGTTCAACATGGGGTTCATCCTGTTTATGGATGACGTAGCCCTGATAGGCGCCCCCCTGTGGGAACCGGGTAACATATCCTCCATCCACGCGCTGACGGCGGTAATAGCGATGCTGATGACGGCGGTGGTCATTGTTTCTGTCATAACCCGTGGCCGCGGCCGCCCCAACAAATTTTTCACCGGAGAAGCCCTAATCCTCATCGGCCTCTATATAGCCGCCAGCGTCTTGGTCTTCGTCCTAGGATGATCTTCCGCCAGTGGACAGGCGTAGAATAGAAGCGGGCCGCCGCCCGAAATCCGCCTTAGTGTGAGTATACCCGGGTATACAATGGAACATAAGGAAGGGAAACCACGGGCTAAGGTGCAGTATGTTAGCCACTGACAGGGCGCGAGAAATTTTCGCCGACGCCCGCGCCATGCAGGCCGCCGCCGTAGAGCGTTTGGCCGCCGGCGACATCCGGGACGCTGCCGAAAAAGCGTGGTGCGCCGTAAAGCGCGCCACGGTAGCTCTTATCCTGGCGCGCACAGGCTCAGAACCAACAGTATCCCCCGAAATTACGAAAGGCATCACCGTGATGCCTGCTGACAAGGAATTTCGGTCCTTGCGTCAGCGATACTTCGCTAGGCAAAGCCAGTTGCACGGAGCCTGCTTCTACCTCGGCTGGTGCGATCCCGCCGACGAAATAGAACGCCGCATCCGCGAGACCGCCGACTACATCCGCGATGCCGAAGCCTTGGCCTGATCCGGCGACGGGCAGTAAGCCCCTGCGCCCTTGAGACCATCCGCCGCCGCTCCGCGCAAACGCTACCGGTCCACCAGATGGCGCATCGCCTGCGGCGCTGCCACCGTCGCCCGGCCGGTCAGCTCCTTCGGCGTCAGAGTTACGATGGGGTGATCAATGACGGCCAGCCCATAATCGGCATCGCCGCGCAGCCGCGCCATGGCCCGCGCCTGGCTTACGAAAGGCCGCGTCGTCAGCACTGTGGATGCCACCCCCAGCAATTCCATCTCCATCGCGTCGTGCACACTGCACGACGTGCAAGAGCCTCATTCCGCCGTGGCGTGAATCATCACGTCGCAACGCCCGGCTAGGTCCTCCAGCGCCGAACGCTCGGCAGGCCACTGATGCCCGCCCTTGTTGTATTCCACAATCCCCGCCAGCGCATAGCGTTGCCCGATTATTTCCGACACCCTCCGCAGCAATTCCTCGGAATGGGGCTTGTTGTTGGAAAGGAGTCCCAGTGTCTTCCCTTCCAGACTGGCCGGGCGTAGGGCTAGTGCCGCCGGTCTAGTCTCCGCCGCGTCTCTGGGGTTCAGAGTGTATATGCTCGCCATGGCTTGTCCGCCTCCTCAGGTGGGTACGGATATTTCTCTGGTAACCGAACGGCTGCTTCCCCAAGCAGTAATCAGCGCCATGAACTCCCCGGCGTCGCCCCCGGCGGGGACAACGGTTATCCGGTCGGGCCCGGAAACGCAGCCCAGCGGGGCATCCCGGTCCGCTTCCGCCGGAAGTTTGTCCATCCTCCGCCACGAATCCCACTCGCCTGCGGTTCGCAGCGTCTTTTCGTACAGAAATTCGGCCACTTGCGCGCGGCTCCAGCCCGATGCCCCCACGTAGGCCATCAGCTCTTGGCTGATGACCAGTACAACTTCCGACAGTTTTGGCCCGAATCCTAGCATCGCGTGGGCCGCGGCCGTCAGAAAACCTTCCGGGTCCCGGTCTCCGTGGGTCTCCAACTGCAATGGAGCATTGGCAGGCACCATCGTAACGGTGCTGGACTCCCGGCGAAAACCCTTCGATTCCGCCAAAGACAGCCAGGGACTTGTCTCCAGGTCTTCTGCGAAGCAGAAGCTGAACTTCCCGGAATGCCCGAAGGTGCTCTTGTCCATTTCCTGGGAAACGGAGCCATAGAAATTGGCCTTAATCAAGTTAACGGCCCGCCCGATGGCGGCATTGGCCCGGTTCCCGTTGCCGAGAAGGTTGACGCCATGGTTCATCCCGATGCGCGAAGAGTAAGGGCCGCTGACCAGCACCAGATTGGCGATGCCGTTGGTAGACGTGCTGCTGGCGTGGAAATTGTAGGCCCGGTCGCACATCGCCGACACCGCCGCTGCCACTGCCGGGAAATGCTCCGGCAGACAGCCGGCCATCACCGCGCTCACCGCCGCTTTCCCTGCCGGAAACCGCTTGTGCCGGATGCCTTCCGTTCCCAGAAGGGCGTCCGCGTCCAGCTTGCAATAGTCCAGGAGAGCCTGCACCCGTTCCGGCGTAGGCGGCATCACCGGCAATCCGTCGGTCAGCCCCTCCCGGAAATAGTATTCCAAGGCTTCTTCCCAATCATTGAATTCCCACTGCTCAATCTCCATAGCGCCCCCACTGTAAGCTGGAGTCGTCGAGCGGCGCAATATGCCGCCCTTCCTAGATACCGTGCCGCCCTTCCCGCACAACCGGGCTTCCGTTATTCCCGCGAAAGCCCGTCCCCAGTAAAACAGATACCGGCCCCCGCGCTTTCCCTGCCAGGGCAGGCGCCGCCGAAGGAAAGGCCGGCGGAACGCCCCATCAGGAAACCTTAAACCGCCGCGCCCGAGTAGCGAGCTACCTGAACGAACTCGGCTTCCTCCTCCGACCAGGCAAACAACGCGGCTTCCATCACCTGAGTTTCCGTTATTCCTACCACAAGCTGTTGCACTGGATAGGCCGGCCCGTCTCCCCATGGGTTGGCGGCAACCTCCCGGTCCGTCGGCGAGAAGTACGCCCGCCCGTTAGGGTGGGAATGATAGATAATTTTCGCCGGCGCATCGCTGTCCAGACTCTCGTTCAAAGCCAACAAATCGCTCCCGGTGATGACATAGGCGGTTTCTGCCCCCCGCTCCGCCTGCGTCGGGTGAGTGCCCGAATCCTGGGCGTTTTCGCAGCTCCGGACGGCGTTCACCGCGGGACTGTCCGCCGGGCCGGTGAGCCAGCCGCAACACTCAAAGGGGAACGCTCTCCGGGCTTCCCGGTAAACCTTTGCCAGAATATCCTCGGGTATGGCCAGGGGTGTTTGCGTGTCAGACACAATATAGACTCCTTAATAGAGCCGAATATTTCCGTAAGGCGTTAGGGCTGAAAACCGGCCGTTCCCTCGCTGGAATCGCCGCCAGCGGCCAGCCGCTCAGCAAACTCATAGACCGCGGCCTCCTGTTCCGGAGTCTGAACCGACCCGGGCCGCAGCCGCCGCACCTCGGCGACCGCATCCCCCGGCCACGCTCCCTTGCTCACCAGATAGCAGGCCAGCACCGTCCCCGTCCGCCCGATGCCCGCATAGCACGACACCGCCACCGGACGCCCCGCGCTGTTCTGGACGTCGATAAACTCCAGCATCCGGTCAATCTGTTCCTGCGCCGGCGGCGTAAAGTCCGGCACAGGCTCAAACATATCCACAATGTCCACCATCCCGCTCCCGTCCGATGCTATCGTCCGCTCCTCCATCCGTATCATCGCCCGCACGCCCTGCTGATACAGGTAAAACAAGTCCCGCATCCCGGCCGGCCCTTGCGAACCGCCCAGCTCGCTTTCCAGCACCCAACTGAAATTCATATACCGCATAACCCCAGAGCCTTTTCCTGTTCCAATTTGTCTTGCCCGTCTAGATTCGAGATTTCGTCATTCCCGCTGCCCCCGTCATTCCCGCTGCCCCCGTCATTCCCGCTGCCCCCGTCATTCCCGCTTTGCCCCCGTCATTCCCGCTGCCCCCGTCATTCCCGCTGCCCCCGTCATTCCCGCTGCCCCCGTCATTCCCGCTGCCCCCGTCATTCCCGCTGCCCCCGTCATTCCCGCTGCCCCCGTCATTCCCGCTGCCCCCGTCATTCCCGCTGCCCCCGTCATTCCCGCTGCCCCCGTCATTCCCGCTGCCCCCGTCATTCCCGCTGCCCCCGTCATTCCCGCTGCCCCCGTCATTCCCGCTGCCCCCGTCATTCCCGCTGCCCCCGTCATTCCCGCTGCCCCCGTCATTCCCGCTGCCCCCGTCATTCCCGCTGCCCCCGTCATTCCCGCTGCCCCCGTCATTCCCGCTGCCCCCGTCATTCCCGCTGCCCCCGTCATTCCCGCTGCCCCCGTCATTCCCGCTGCCCCCGTCATTCCCGCTGCCCCCGTCATTCCCGCTACCCCCGTCATTCCCGCTACCCCGTCATTCCCGCTGCCCCCGTCATTCCCGCTGCCCCCGTCATTCCCGCTGCCCCCGTCATTCCCGCTGCCCCCGTCATTCCCGCTGCCCCCGTCATTCCCGCGAAAGCGGGAACCCACCGGGAACCTCCAGACAGCAGCTCCAGCAGCGCGGCATTGGCATCCCCGTCTCGCGCCGGTGCTGTCACGCTCACCAGTATCGACCCGTCCCGGAAGCCCTGCACCCGGTTGTGCGACGCTCCGGGCCGCCCCCGGACGTTGATGACACAGCCATCGCACGGCTTGATATGCCGTAATCGTTCTACGACAACAGGGCTTTGGGCAACCCTTTCATTGTTGTAGGCATCTTCCGGGTTGTAGGCATCTTCCGGAATGCTTGACAGGCCGATAGCGTTTCGCCGATAGCGTTTCAGTGGTAGGCGCAGGGTGCTTGAATCCTGCGATCGTATCGTTCCGAAATCCGACAATAACGTACCGATGGCGCCAAAGGTGTAAAGCCCTCATAGTTGCCGTCTATCCCCTTTCTCTTCCCTACAATACTGAAGTCATTACACGAGAACCCGGAGACCAGGCCGTCAATCGGGGCAAGGGAATGAAAATCTAATTCCCGAACATCGGTTGACCGAATCCTGTCGGCCATAACAACCCCGTTATGTTCAAGGGTTAGGCAACTATCCGGGTCAATGTCTGTTGCTCATACTTGTTCATCCCCCCACCCGCGATAGACAGAACGCATAGCGCCCCCAAAGCCATTCCGCCCGCCCCGCAAAACAGATCTCCGAGGCGGTATGGTCTATCAATCCCTGGTAATGCGACTTGCATCGTATCCTACTCCGGGATAACGTATTCCTCAGTAGCAACCGGAGCAAAGTACACCGAAGCGTTCCGAATCGATCCCGCCGTAGCTATCAAATCATCGCCGTAACGCGGGTCGGGGCAAAATAGGCCGTCAAGCCTCCGTTCTCTTCAACCCGCGTAGCCTTCGCTTGGTCTTTGCCTATGATCAGCGTATCCGTCTCGACGCTATACCTCGCGTTTTCCGCCAGCGGGAGTTCGTTGGGCGCGTTCATTAGAACTAACCACACTGGCGCGAATTCTTTGGACACCACGATAGCGCTTGAAAGGCCGTAGTCTATGTCGTAGCCATCGTACTCGAACCTTTCAGGGAGGTACAGCGTAGAACGCCGTCATTCGCTGTGTATACTGTCCGTAAATTCATTCTCTCCACTCCACCGCATCCTGGCAAAGCTCCTGAAACCAGGCGGTATCCTTCCTTTTCTATCCTTGTTTCTATTTCTAGACCGGGGTATTTGAGTTACTACTCTGTCTAGCCTTCCCGCTTCTCTTTCTGCCACAATCCGCACGGTGTGGGTGGCCCCATTAACGTCCGCGTATTTGCCCCAATAGCTCCTTACTATTTGCCGGGGCATTCTTATGCCTGCATTGGACTGCCCAATTTGTCCATATTTGTTGTATCCGCTCCGGCCCAATCCCTGTCCTTTCAGGATGGGTTTGCTGGTTATTCAGTACGTGGGGGGGCAATAGTTCGTTCCCTTCCGTCAACCATTATCCTGAGAAGGGTAGCTTCATAAGCGTCCTGGCGTTCCCGTTCTTCCCGTTCCTGGCGTTCAGCCTCTTCCCCCGTCCGCTGTTCCCGTTCCTTCCGCGCTTCACTCCCGCAATATCGGCATTCGTTCCTGGTTTCGTTCTTGCGCTGCCGGCTTGAGGTTGGAGCTAAACCCGCCGCGGGATCCGTCCTTGAAGCCTGACAAAAAGAACTCCTCGTAAGCGCAAACACCGTCGAGTCGGGTATAGTATAGGGCATATCCAGCAAACACCGGAGTTGTTTTGGAATACTCTAATATCATACTGACCAAGGAAGAAGGAATCGCGACCATCCGTCTCAACCGGCCCGATGCTATGAACGCCCTCGGCCGGGAGCTGTGCGCCGACCTCTCGTCCGCCTTGTCCGCCGTCTCCGCCGACGAATCCGTCAAAGCCATGGTGCTGCGAGGCGAAGGCCGTTGTTTCTGCGCCGGCGCAGACCTCAAATACTTCCAAGACGCCTTCCAAAGCCCGGAAGCGCTACGAGATTATCTGCGGGAGATTAACGAGGTCATCTTCCAGGTCGAAGACCTGCCGGTCCCC
This sequence comes from Dehalococcoidia bacterium, assembly GCA_965199995.1. Taxonomy (GTDB): domain Bacteria; phylum Chloroflexota; class Dehalococcoidia; order Lucifugimonadales; family UBA3495; genus VXOI01. The sequence goes on from OZ241328.1 coordinate 2,914,305, forward strand.
GTGATTGCCCTAGTTCACGGCTTCGCTCTCGCTGGCGGCCTCGAGCTGATGATGGCCTGCGACATGGCTCTGGTGGCCGACGATGCCCGTATTGGTGACCAGCACGTCAACTTCGGCCTCATGCCGGGCGGGGGCTCCACCATTCGCCTGCCCCGACTGGTCGGCCCCCAGCGCGCCATGGAACTGCTGACCACCGGCCGCTGGCTCAACGGCCCGCAGGCCGTCGAGTGGGGTCTCGCCCTTCGCTCCGCCCCGCTGGAAGAACTGGATGAAGAGCTAGAGAAGCTGGTGGCTCCCCTGCGCGGCAAGAGCCGCCCCGGCCTCGGCTGGATTAAGCAGGTAACCCATCAAGGCCGCGACCTTTCCGTCCGCGACGGCTCCGCCGTAGAGCGTATGGCCTTCGCCCAGTATGTCGCCACCTCCAGCCACCCGGCCGAGGGCGTGCAGGCCTTCGCCGAAAAACGAGCCCCTCAGTTCTAGCCTGCGATTTCGATACACTCCGGTCTCCCACGGCCTCCAGCGGAGGTACGGAGGATGCAAGGGACGGCCCCCTGCCGCTCCTTCAGAAAGAAGGTTAGGATGGGGCGAAAACATAGGAGGAACAATAAACAGGTTTTGAAGATACGCGAAATGCTCCAAGAGGGGCGCACCATATCCTTCGAGTTTTTCCCGCCGCGCAACGCCGTCGGCATTCCCGCGGTGCTGGACACAGTAACCGAACTGACCGCCTACTGCCCAGACTTCATATCCGTGACCTACGGTGCGGGGGGCTCCACCCGCGACTTCACCGAGCAGATAACGATGGCGGCTAAGCAGTCGGCGGGCGTGGAAGTCATGGCCCACCTCACCTGCGTAGGCCAAACCGTCGAGGAACTGGACGGAGTGCTGCACCGGCTGGAGAGCGCAGGCATCGAGAATGTCATCGCCCTGCGCGGCGACCCCCCGCAGGGCGAAGCCCGTTTCCTAGCCATCGAGGGCGGCTTCAGCCATGCCTCCGATCTCGTAAGTCACATCCGCGACAACTACGACTTCGGTATCGCCGCCGCTTGCTACCCCGAAGGCCATACCGAAGCCGTCAGCCTGGAGCGCGACCTCCAGTATGCCAAGCTCAAGGTGGACAACGGGGCGGACTTTCTCATCACCCAGCTCTTTTTTGACAACGATGACTACTTCGCCTTCGCCGACCGCGCCCAAGCCGCCGGTATAGACGTGCCGGTGATTCCCGGGATTTTGCCGGTGCTAAGCGCGGCCCAGATTCGCAGATTCACCGCCCTGTGCGGCTCCAAAATTCCCGCCGATCTCAACACGGAACTCGACCGCCTGGGCGAGGATGACGATGCTGTCCGCCAAGTCGGCATCGAATACGCCGCCCGCCAAGTCGAAGGTCTATGGGCCGCCGGCGTCCCTGGAGTTCACTTCTATGTCCTGAACCGCAGCTACTCGGTATCCAGAATCCTGGACTTTCTGGGAATCCCCGGCCATATTCCGGAATAATTAAAGGCTCTTCCATTCCCCGATTTTCGACCAGCCTAGATGAGGGGCGAAGCTATCATCCAAGCTGGGGATGAGGTGGTTGTCCGCCATGCTGTCCACCGGCGTTGACATCATCGAAATCAGCCGGATAGCCCGGACGCTGGAACGTTACGGGGACCGGTTTCTGAGTCGTGTCTACACTTCCGGCGAATTGGAATACTGCCGGGGGCGGCCATCCAAACTTGCCTCCCGTTTCGCTGCTAAGGAAGCCACCATGAAGGCCCTCGGCACTGGCGTGCGCGGGGTGAGCTGGAAGGACATCGAGGTCACCCGCGCCCTTAGCGGCGCACCCGGCATCTCCCTCCACGGACGCGCTCGCAGCCGCGCTGACCGCCTCGGCGTACTGGAAATCTCCGTCAGCATGTCCGACTCCAGGGAATACGCCGTTGCCTTCGCAGTAACCCGCTGCGAAGCCCCTCACTGAAAGGTTGGGGGCATCAAGTATAATGAGAGAGCCGCAATCCCCAATTCCGGAAACTTTGGCAAACCGCGGCGTTGGGTGGCAGGCAGCCGGGTTCACTCTCACCGGCATCGCCTGCCTAATTATCCTGAAATCTTTCGATGGAAGCGATTTCTGGCTATATCAGTGGTTTGAGAAAGCAACCGTAAACCTGTATTGGTCTTTCATAGTTCCGTTGGCAGCGTTATTTGACTGGTGTAGAAAGATGTTCGAGAGCGCAAAAGCGATTAGAGAAGCGAAAAAAGCCCAAATCAGAGAAAAAGCGATACAAGAGGGTATAGAAGAGGGTAGAGAAGAAGGTCGGCAAGAAGGTATACAAGAGGGCAGGCAAGAGGGCACTCAAGATGAAAACCAGCGGATACGTAAGCTGCTGGAGCAGCATGGCGTTGAACTGTCCCCGGAAGTAGCCGAGGCCGCTTTCGGGAACAGTTTGCAGAACGCTTCCTGACCTGCCCGTGAAAGTCGTAACCGCCGCTCGTATGTCCGCCATCGAGCAGTCGTCGGAAAGAGCCGGCGTCAGCCTCGACACTCTCATGGAGAACGCTGGCCTTGCTGTGGCGCAGGCTGCCCGCGACGAGCTGGGTGGTGTTGCAGGCGCTCGCGTCGTAGTCCTGGTCGGCCCCGGCAACAACGGCGCAGACGGCCTGGTGGCCGCCCGGCACCTCAGCCGATGGGGGGGCGAAGTTGTATGCTGCCTCCTTACCCGCCGTCCCGCCCTTGACCCTAAGCTGGGTCTGGCCCTGCGATATGGCGTTGAAAGCATCTCCTCCCCTGATGACGGCACATTGAAAGCGCTGTTGCGCCGCTCCCGTCTAGTAATTGACGCCGTTCTGGGCACCGGCCGCTCCCGCCCTCTGGAAGGCTCAATTCGCAACGCCATGCTTGCCCTGCAAAACCTCTCTGTCCACCCCAGCGAACCCGGTGCCCACCGTCCTTCCCTGCCATCCCGGTATTCTCCCGCCCACCGTCATAACAGCGAAAGCAGGAACTCGCCCTTGCTGTTGGCCCTCGACCTGCCCACCGGCCTGAACGCCGACACCGGGCAGGTTGACCCTGCCTGCCCCCGCTTCGACGCAACTTTAGCTCTCGGCTACCCCAAGGCCGGGCTGCTTCGCTTTCCCGGGGCGGAACGGGCCGGAAGACTGCGCACGCTGGACATCGGCGTTCCCCCCGGTCTCCAAGAAGAGCAATCCGTAGACGTAGAAATGCTTACTTCCTCATGGGTATCGTCCCAGTTGCCGCCGCGCCCTTTGGACTCCCACAAAGGCTCCTACGGCCACGCTCTCGTGGTTGCCGGATCCCGTCCCTACGCCGGGGCGGCGTGGCTGGCCTCGCAGGCCTCGGTGCGCACCGGCACTGGACTGACTACTCTTGCCAGTCCCGAAGGCGTCTACCCCATCGTCGCCGCCAAAGGCGCAGAGGCCATTCACCTGCCCTTGCCGCAAGATGAACGCGGGCGCATACACCCCACCGCCGCCAGCGTCATAGGCGAGTCCGGGCGCCGGTTCACGGCGGCGCTGGCGGGCTGCGGCATGGGCTGGTCCGATGGAACCACCGAGTTCCTGCGGCGGCTGTTTCAGGAAACGCACGGCAGGCTCGCGGGTCTCCCCATCCTTATCGATGCCGACGGCCTAAACAACCTTTCCGGTATCAAAAACTGGCGTAGCCTAGTCAACGCCCACCCCATTCTCACTCCCCATCCCGGCGAAATGTCCACCCTTACCGGCATACCAGTACCGCATATACAGGCCGACCGGGAGAGCGTCGCCCGAGAATGGGCCCAGCGATGGGACTCTACCCTGGTACTCAAGGGAGCGCACACCATCATCGCCAGTCCTGGCGAGCCTCTCCGCATCGCTCCCTTCGCTAACCCAGGCCTAGCCACCGGCGGCACCGGCGACGTCCTCGGCGGCGTCATAGTCTCCCTTCTGGCCCAGGGACTGGCCCCGCCCATTGCCGCCGCCATGGGCGTCTACCTCCACGCCGCCGCGGGCGAAAGCATAACTGCCCGCCTGGGCCGGACCGGTATGGCCGCCTCCGACCTGCTGGGCGCCTTGCCCTTCACCATCGCCTCCCTTCGCCGCGACAGCATTTCCTCAACCCGCTAAGGACCATCTAACCCAGTTCCGGTGGCATCCGTTCCGCGCTATGCCGCGCCTGCCAAGCTACACTGCCGTGCTACACTAATGTAGTCATGTCCTTCCAAGAACTTATAGAAATTATTGCCGACCCCAGCGCCCCGCTGGCGGATGCCCCCTTTCACGAGGCGTCCGACCCGTCGTCCGGGGAGTTAGCCGAGTTCGTTCAGGTCTGCGACACCCTTAGCCAAGACCGGCAACGGGAAGTCTTGGCAGTCATGGTGGAGCAGGCCGAGGAAAACCCGGAACTGGACTTCACCAACATCTTCCGCCAATGCCTCAAAAACGATGATGACCCGCTGGTGCAGTTGAGCGTAGAGGGTTTGTGGGAAGTGGAAGACCGCTGGCTCATTGCCGAGCTGGTGGAAGTGTTGCAGTCGGAGCGCGGCCCGCAGGTGCGCGCCACCGCGGCCCTGGCCTTGGGCAAGTTCCCTCTGCTGGCCCAGGAGGGCAAACTGCTGCCCCAGGACGGCGAGCTGGTCTATCGAATGTTGATGGATTTCCTGGAAGACGACATTGAAGACATGGAAGTGCGCCGCCGCTGTCTCGAAGCCGTCGCCCCGTTCAACACCGAGGAAGTTCAGGACTACATCCGCTGGGCCTATGATGGCGAAGACGAAGACCTGCGCTCCAGCTCCATTTACGCCATGGGCCGTACCGGCGAAGCCGAGTGGTTGCCTACCCTCCTTGCCGAGCTGGAAAACCCCGACCCCGCCGTGCGCTACGAAACGGCCCACGCCTGTGGCGAGCTGGCCCACGAAGACGCCACCCCGCAACTGGTGGAAACCCTGCAAGATGACGACCCGGAAGTGCGCCTAGCCGCCATTGCCGCCCTAGGCAAGATGGGAGGTGCCCTCGCTCGCCGCGCCCTGATAGACTGCGTCCGCGACGGCGATGCCGCCATGTCCGACGCCGCCCATAACGAGCTAGAAAACCTGGAATTCCTAGACGATCCCATGCGCCTATATCCCGGCTAAACCACGCCCCCCCCCCCCCCGTCATTCCCGCGCAGGCGGGAATCCACTGCTTCCCCGCGGAATCATGGGGACTCCCCCAGAGTATGGGACAATGCCGCTGGGCGCTGATAGGCGGACAGGCCCAGCGGGGGACTCCCCCAGAGTATGGGACAATGTGTCCGCGTATACTAAGTCCGACAGATACCTAAAACGCGGGAAACCGAATACAGTCGTCCCGCGCCCTGGATGTGCCTATGCCGCCGTTAACTGAATCCCAAGCCCGATTCTTTGCTGATGCCCGCGTCGCCCGTCTCGCCACCGCGGACGCCGATGGGGGTCCCCACGCCATCCCGGTCTGCTTTGCCTACGATGGCCAACACATCTACATCGTCCTCGACTGGAAACCGAAAACTGCCGAGTTGACCCGTCTCCGCCGCGTCCGCAACATTCTCTCCAATCCTCAAGCCGCGCTGCTGGTTGACCACTACGACGAAGACTGGCAGTCCCTCCGCTACATCCTTGTATCCTGCCAGGCCCAACTGCTCACCGGCGACGAAGACGAGGCCGCCCGCGCCGTAATCCTCCTCCGCGAAAAGTACCCCCAGTACCGCCGGATGGATCTGGACGGCAACCCCGTAATCAAGCTGACGCCCCAACGCTTTACCCCCTGGAGCTACGCCGGCGAGTAGGTTGAAACAGCAGTTTCATGAAAAGATGGGGGCGGCAACCGGCGCTATCGCATTAGGATTCATCATATTCCGCCATTCCCTGATTTCACGAGAGGAGGTTCTTTCGAGGAAATGACGGGGCGCAGAGGGCTTGCCGTTGAAAGGCGATTGTCTGGGGCGCGCCTTTCTCCCTTGACACCTCCATAGCCGCTCCCTAGACTGGCATCCGATATAACGAAGGGCAACGGGAGAAGCAGACCGATGGATGGAGTTACCGCAATCGCCAACATACTGCGGATGGAAGGCGTGGAGTTCGTTGCTTGCGTTCCGTATCAGCCATTGCTGGAAGCGGCGGCTATCGCCGGAATTCGCCCGATGATTTTCCGTCAGGAAGTCACCGGCATCCACATGGTAGACGGCTACTCCCGCGCCACCAACGGCCAAAAGATTGGCGTCTTTATGATGCAGAACGGCCCCGGCGCCGAAAACGGCTTCGGCGGCGTTGCCCAGGCTTACTCCGAATCCGTGCCCATCCTGCTGCTCCCTGCCGGCATGGCTCGCGACAAGCGGGGAGTTCACCCCAACTTCTATCCTACGCGCAGCTACGAGACCATCACCAAGTGGGCCGACGAATTCAATATGGTGGAGCGCATACCCTCCATGATGCGCCGCGCCTTCACCAAGCTGCGCAGCGGACGCCCCGGCCCCGTCCTGCTGGAGATCCCTGCCGATGTCGCTGCCGCCGAACTGCCCGAGGAGCTTTTCGACTACGAACCGCCTCGGGCGGTCAAGCAACAGGCCGACCCGTCCGACGTTAGCCGCGCCGCTGCTGCCTTGCTGTCCGCCGAGCGTCCAGTAATCCAGGCCGGTCAGGGCGTCCTATACGCTGCGGCTACCGATGAGCTGGTCGAGCTTGCCGAGTTCCTCCAGGCCCCGGTTATGACCACCCTGCCCGGCAAGAGCGCTTTTCCAGAAAACCACCCGCTTGCCCTTGGCTCTGGCGGCCCCAGCACCACCGCCATGGTCAACAAATACCTCCACGGCGCAGATACTGTGTTCGGAGTTGGCGCCAGCTTGACCAAGAGCTTCTTCGCCGTCCCCATCGCCGACAACAAAACTTTCATCCACCTCACCAATGACGAAGACGCCATTGGCCGCGAATACAAGTGCCACTACCCCATGCTGGGCGACGCTAAGCTCGTTCTGCGTCAGTTGCTGGAGGCGCTGAAAGACCGCGCCGGCAGTCCCCGGCCTGTCAACTATGCCTTGCAATCCGACATCCGCGCGGTCAAGGAAGCCTGGCTCGCCCAGTGGTTGCCCAGGCTCACCTCTGGCGAGAAGCCCATCAATCCTTACCGCGTCGTCTGGGACCTGATGCGCGCTGTCGACCTCGACAACACCATCGTTACCCACGAATCTGGCAGCGCCCGCGAGTATATGTCGCCCTTCTGGGAAGCCCGTAAGCCCCGCAGCTTCATCGGCTGGGGCAAGTCCACCCAGCTCGGCTACAGTCTCGGCCTCGCCATGGGCGCAAAGCTGGCTTTCCCCGGCAAGCAGGTCATCAACGTCATGGGTGATATGGCTTTCAGCACCGTCGGCCTCGACGTGGAGACTGCCGTCCGTTGCGACATCCCAATCCTTACTGTCGTCAACAACAACTCCTATATGTCCATCTACGATGACAGCCGATTCCCCACAGCTATTCAGAAATACCAAGTGAAGAGCCTCGGAGGCCAGTTCGCCGAAGTTGCCGCCGCCATGGGAGCTTACGCCGAAAAGGTCACTGAACCGGAGGACATTATCCCTGCCATCAGCCGGGGTATTGCCGCCAACGCCGCCGGTGAGCCGGCCGTCCTCGAATTCATAACCCGGGATGAGGGCAACTTCTCCAAATTCTAGCCCCTGCATTCCCGCGAAAGCGGGAACCGGGGAGGGCGGCAATTATCCCATCGGCCTCGCCGCCGGTTGATTCCATTTCCTCGTCGCCCCACTCTCGCCGCTTCCCCGCTGGCGGACAATAAGTCGTACGATTTCCGCCATTCCCGTCCCATACCCCGCGATTCCAGCTACCCCCGCTATTCCCGTCATTTCCGCGAAAGCGGGAACCCATACCCCATCGCGCCATTTCCTGACACCTGCCCCTTGCGCTGAACGATACGCCTCCATTGAAATAAAGGCGGCATAATATAAACAGGGGGTGGGAATATGGCGACCAGCACAATAGGCAGGGAACACCGGAACGGCAGTACTCCAACAGTTCGCGAGATGCCCACGGAAGAACGTCCGAGGGAGCGTCTGGCAACCTACGGCCCGCGCCAACTCAGCAATACTGAGCTTGTCGCTATCCTGCTAAGAAACGGCTCGGCCGGTGAGAACGTCATATCTCAGTCGTCGCGCCTGCTCTCCCGCTTCGATGGCCTGCGCGGTCTTGGCAAGGCCACCTATGCCGAGCTATGCGCCGAAAAGGGCTTCAGCGAAGCCAAAACCTGCCAGATTATGGCCGCGCTGGAGCTTGGCCGCCGCTTTGTATCCCTTTCGCCCGAAGAGCGAGCCATCATCAACTGCCCTGAAGACGCGGTCAATCTGCTATCTGCCGAGATGTCAACGCTGGAGCAGGAGCACCTGCGTGTCCTGCTTCTGAACACCCGCAACGAGGTCATGGGCATTGAGGAAATCTATATCGGCAATGTCAATTCCTCCGTAGTTCGCCCTGCCGAAGTATTCCGCCCAGGGATCCGCGCCAACGCCACATCCCTCATCGTCGTCCACAACCACCCTTCCGGCGACCCCACTCCCAGCGGTGCTGACGTTTCCATCACCCGCGACCTGGTGGACGCCGGAAAGTTGCTGGGCATGGAGCTGCTCGACCACCTGGTAATCGGCAGCGCCTACCGCTACGTCAGCATGAAAGAGGCCCGCCTCGGCTTCGCATAGGTAGAAAATCTGCCGTCTTCATGAGCCTTTCGAGGGATGTAAAATGCCTCCAGCTACCCGTGTCCGCGCTTTCCTACTGGTTTTCACCGCTCTATTCTTGGTAGCATGAGTACTCGCAATCACAGCCGAGTTTTCCGGCGCGAGATGGATAAGCGCAGCGTTAAGAATTGGCGACTGGTTGGGACGGCTTACTTTCGTTGCAATTGCAATTACATTTATCATAGTAGAGGGGGGGGGCTATGCTGGCGGCCTGGGTTAAAAGAGAGGAAATAAAATACGCCCGAGAGCAGGGCCGTGCCATAGAGCGCGAGGCTTGGCGGAATTGGTATAGAGAACTGGAGGCCTGGGAAAGCAAAAAGGCGGCGGCGGAATCTAAGGGCGAGGATTTTGATGAACCGCGTCCCGCCCCTCCGGGCGAAGACTAGCCGAACCTGACGAGCGGGCTAAAGCAAAACGGGCGATGCAACAAGCGCCGCCCGCCGTTCCTTCCGTGAATTGTTGCCCTTTATCCGGCCTGTTGCCGCGCCAACCATCGCTCGTTGGCCTCGGCGAAAGTCCGCATCGCGCCTTCCACGCTGTACGGTTCCTCCGGCGACGATTCGTCAGCCCACTCGCTGCGAGGTTTGGAAAAGAAATCCCCGCCGTAGATGTGTATGGCTCCGGTGTACATCTGCCGCGGATTGTGTACCGCGTGGATAGCTTCCCGCCCCAGGTTGATGGCATCCTGCGACTGCAACTCCCGGAACCCGGCCCGTTCCAGCCCTAGTCCTTCGCGGTTGCGCCGGTAAAAAGTGTTGTCTTCCTGACCGCCGTACAGCCCGATTACTGCCCAAAGCTGGTGGTCGTGAGGGTATATCGCCATCCCCGGTGGCCAAATAACGTTGATGATGGTCAGTTCCTCCGACCGGTGCAGCGTCGTAATCCCGCCTTCCTCTGGCGTACCTAGCGCCGCCTCAATTTCGCCCGGCCGGGCGATAGCTGCGCTTAGCAGCTCTTTCACCGCCAGCTCTGTGGTGTGTTCCTGCAATGCGCCGAGACACGCGGCGACAAATTCGTCAGTATCAAACATTTACGTAGCTCCTCCCTGGTTTTGGTGGTCTGGGGGCGGATTGCAACGCCCGGCTAAACCCCCTAGATAATGTCCGCCAGCCGTTCCAGTTGGTCCAAATCCGACACGCTGGGCAGGAAAACGACCCCGTCTATACCGATGCTTTCTGTATCCCGAAGGGTGTCCTTGACCGCCTCGGGAGTGGAAATAGCATTCCGTGCCATCTGCTCCGCCGCGTCGCCTAGAAAAGCGTAGTAGTGGCGGATATATCCGCTCACCTTGTCGGCGGCGTCCGGGCCGAGGGCATACGACACCACCCCGGCCAGGATCGGCTTGCCGGGCTTTCCGTCCGCATCTCACGTCTCGACGGCCATGCTATACAATTCCTGCACCCTCGGCGAACCGCCTGCGGCGTTATCGCACCAATCAGCACTTCCGGCCCGCCCGCCTGCACCGGCGCGGGGCCTATCGGCTCGATTCCTTCCTGGATGGCGGCGCCGTTCCAGACGCGCCCCATAGTTGCGAGCATCTGGTTCATTTGCAGTCTCCGCTGCTGGTATTGGGCGGGAGACGCGATGTAATCGTCGTGCCTGCGTCCCACCACTCCCAGGGTGAGCTGCCCGCCCGACAGGGCGTCAAGGCTGGATGCCTGTTTCGCCAGCCCCCCCGGATTCCGTAGAGGCGCCAGCAACACTCCGGTCAGCAACTGTACCCGGCTGGTGACTCCGGCGGCAGCCGACAGCATAATCAGAGGCACGTAATTGTCATAAACCAGCCGGTCAATAGTGCCAACGCTGGAAAACGGCCCCTCGTCAGCCCGTCTGGCCCATTCCAGGATGAGGCCGTCCTTAGTGCCGAGAACAGTGCCCGGCAGACCAATGCCAACTTTACATATTGTTCCTCCTCCGGCGAGAGCTAAATGAAGTCTAGCTTCTCGAAATTCCCTCCCACAATCGGCTGGGCGTCCAGCCCTAGCCACTTCTCTGCGATGGTGGCGTAGACGCTGCGGAAGTCGACCTGGAAGTGCAGATCGCCGTCCAGCAGAGCCTCTTCCCGCAGCGAAGGGTAGACGCCGTGCATCCCCCCGGCAACGCCGTCGCCGATGACGAAGGCTGCCCCGCCAGAGCCATGATCCGTTCCCGATCCGTTGTCCTTGACCCGTCGCCCGAACTCGGTAAACACCAGCATCAGTGCCTCCTGCGACGCATCATGCTCGCTCAGGTCGGCGAAGAAATCGTTGATGCCTTGCGACAGCTCGCCCAGCAGTTGCGTCTGCACCGGCATCTGCCCCGAGTGGGTATCATATCCCGCCTGCGCGGTGTAGAAGATTCGTGTTCCCAGCCCGGCGATATGGGTCTGCGCGATGCCTTTCAGACTGCGCGCGATGGGCGTTTCGGCATATTCAACGGTGGATGAATATCCCGCCGTGGCCGTTCGGAGAATGTCGGCCCCTTTCAGCGCGTCGGCCCCGGTACGGCTCAGGTAGTCCAGCGTCGGCCCGGAGCCGATGGCCGGGGAATACATACGGGCGAAAACGTCCAAAGCCCGTGACCTCCGTTCCTCGTCGGCGATGCCGGTAAGAAATCCGTGGTTTTCCAGCGACCCTACCGACGCCACCGGCACGCCGGCCAGCGCCAGTGCCCGGGGCAACCCGCGCCCGAAGTTCACCCCGGTGAGCACATTCTCCGACCGCGGGTCCAGGTCGCGGATGACCCGTCCTAGCCAGCCCTCGGTGGCAATCCGTTCTGGCTCGCAGGTGTGCCAGATGTCCATCGCCCGGAAATGGGAGCGGTTAGGGTTCGGATAGCCAATGCCGTTGATTACCCCTACTTTCCCGGCGTCATACAGCTCCTTGAGCGGCGCCAGTACAGGATTGAAACCGTAATGCCCATCTATGGGCAACACGTCCTCCGTCGCTACGCCCACAGTGGGACGGTTCTCCCGGTAGAGCGGGTCGCCATACGGCGTTACCGTGTTCATATAATCGTTGCCCCCGGTCAACTGCACCACGATCAGAACCGGGTCCCGGTTTATACTGGTCATCGCCCCTCCATCCCTGGCGTTGCTCTCCTGCTGAATGTCTGCCATCACCCCAATTGTATTCGTTGAAGGAAAAGGATTCAAACCACCCTTGCCGCCGCGCCTCCCTCGCCTCAGTCCCCATCTGCTAGGGGATAGCCGGTTTGAGGATGCCCCCGTGAGACTTTTGTCTGGGCAAAATAAAAAGCCCCGGAACCTTACCGGGGCTTGCGGGGTTCGTTGCGATGGCAGGAGCGGCAGGATTCGAACCCGCGACCACTGGTTTTGGAGACCAGCGCTCTGGCCAGACTGAGCTACGCTCCTACTTCCAGTTATTATAACCCGAGTGAGAGAGCGGTTTCAACGCCGGCGCTTAAATAGGCTCGTGGATTCCCTCGTAAGCGGGAGTGACGGGTATTAAACCGGTCAAATGCGAAAGTCTTATAAGCATTCCTCTTATAAGCATTCCAGAGAAACCGCATTTCAACCGCAAGACCGCTCGCAAGACCGCTGCGCACCTTTCAATTTCCTACGAAAGAACATCGCCCTTGGGAAAACAAAGGGGAAATGACGGGTATTAAGCGGTCCCAATGCTATAGCTCACAAAGGTTCCCGTATGGCAGTTGCGGCAGCTTATCAGAGCCTCCCTGGCTGCGATGACTTCGGGTTTCATTGACATTGCCCCTTAGCCAGCCTAAAATCCCCGTCAAATCGACCGGGGTAAGCCAAATTTAATTATCTAAGGGCATAAAGTATGTACTCATTCCGAAAAATCAGGCGCCTTATTGTTAACCCGGTGGGTTTATTAGGAATTTTGGTGACGATTATCGTTGCTTGTGGCGGCGGAGACCCCACGGCTACTTCTCCTGCTGCCGCCCCGGCCGCTACCTCCCCCGTTGCGGCTCCGACGGCTACCACCGCCCCAGCCGCCTCCGCCCCCACCACTGCCGCGCCAGGCCCCACCCCTCTGGCAACCACTCGCGCCCCCGGAGCTAGGCCGCAGGCGCAGGCCACCCCGACGCCGATTCCCACCACGGCGCCGGCTCAAACCGCCGCCCCGCCTGCCAGCCCCAGCGGAGCGAAAATTACCCGGGTCAGGATGGCAAACCCGTTGCCACTTACTGAAAGCAACCGCATATGGTCGGCTGCCTGGTCCATATTGGTGCAGCACGACCCCTACGGCGAAACGCTGATAGAAAACGACCCGATTAGCGCGGAGCCGATTCCGGCCTTGGCCGAAAGCTGGGAAGTATCGTCCGATTTCAAGACTTGGAAGTTCCATCTGAGGGAAGGCATCCCGTGGCACTTTGGCTTTGGCGAATTTACCTCCGCTGACGTAAAACACACCTTCGACTTGATTACTCGAGAAGACAGCGGAAGCAACTTCAAGGCTGTATGGCAACAGTTCACCCCGAATATCGTTGACGGCCACACCATTGATTTCACGCACGAAAAGTTTTTTGTTGATGGTGGCCGTCTCTTTTCCAGGCTTCAGGGCGACTTGGTTATCCAAAGCAAGGCACAATGGGACGCCGCCGGCGGGGCCGAATCTGCTTATGACGAAAGGCCAGCCGGCACTGGCTCATACCAGTACGGAGGGCGTCTATCCGGCCAATCCCAGTGGTTCGAGCGGATAGAGGGCGAGCACTGGGGCGGGGAAGCCCCGGATTTCCAAGAATTGGAATGGGTCTGGTCTTCGGAGCAGGTAACGCGCCTGTCGGCTTTGCTTGCCGGCGAGGTCCATGGCGCAGACTTGTCTCGAGATGTCCAGATAACAGCCACAGACCGGGGTATGAAGGTGGTCTCGTCTAACAACGAGAACAACCAGTCCTACGGTTTCTTCGGCGGCACCTACCTGAGCACAGTGGACAGCAACCTGGAGCCGTGGCCGGATGGACAGAACCCGTACTACATGGGCGAAGAACCGTGGCACAATCCCCTGGTTCGCGAAGCCTTCAACCGGGCTGTAGACCGAGAGGCCATCGTCGATGCGGTCTATTTCGGCAATGCCAGCCCGGTATATGTCCCTGTGTACGCCCCGTTTACTGAGGGCTGGAGCGACCGGTGGGTTGATGAGTTCGACGAGAAGTATGGCTACGACCCGGAGAGAGCCCGCGAGTTGCTGGATGAGGCTGGCTATGGCCCTGGTGACATCTCCATCAATATGTTGTCAACGGTGATACCGGGCAACCCGGAGATTCCACAACTTATCGAAGTGCTTTCCCTGATGTGGGAAGACATAGGCGTTAACACTTCGATTCAGGATTTTGAGCAGGGCGCTTGGCTGGACAAGGTGGCCGCCCACGATATTCACGAAACTTTCACCATTCTGAGGAATACTCCGATCAGGACAACTCAGGAAGGCCTGCGCGTCTTCTGGGTCTCCCAACCCGACGGCTTCCTGTATGGCTGGGAGAGCGACCTCATCAACGAAAAATACAACTGCTTGGAGAGCTCGCTGGATCCCGAAGAACGGGAACAGTGCGCCAGGGACGCGGGCGACTTTATGTTTGATGAATACGCCACCCTTCCACTGTTCCAAGTGACTTTCGATATGACCGTGAACCCCGAATTCATCTCGGACTGGGTGTATCCGGGCGTAGGGTCAGCCCACCCGACTCACGTCCACTTGATCCGGGCTTGCCCGGTTGGCACGCCCCGTTGCGAATAACCTAGCCACAGGCCCGTAGCTGAAGGCGTTTGCTATTCGGCAGGAGCCGGACAATTCTGGCCCTGCCGAAACTTTGCCGATGCCTAGCCTGCGGTTACTCTCGCCCGCCCATTTAGAGAGGGTGTTTTACCGCGTTCACCATGCAGCGTTTCATATTGACAAGATTCCTCCAAGGTGTTTTTGCGCTTTGGGCGGTTAGCGTTATTGTCTTCGGAATCAGCCGTTCTACCGGCGATCCGGCCACCATCTTTCTAGGTATAGATGCGTCGGCGGAAACCGTGGCGCAGTTTCGCACGCGCTGGGGCCTAGACGATCCCATAATCGTACAGTACGGCCTCTATATGAGTCGTGTGCTTCGCGGAGACTTGGGAGAATCGCTCAGGTATCCCGAGCTAAGGGCCGGTGGCGCTATATTGGACCGCCTCCCCGCCACGATTTACTTGGCAGGCGCATCGCTGGGTTTGGCTTTGCTCGTTGGAATTCCGTTGGGAGTGATAGGGGCAGTCAAGAGGGATAGCGGTTTTGATAATGGGGGCAAGGTTATCGCCCTGCTGGGCCAGTCGATGCCCAATTTTTGGCTGGGCCTGATGATGATGTGGCTATTTGCGGTCAATTTGGGCTGGCTCCCAACCAGCGGCACCGGCGGATTCAAGCATTTTATAATGCCCTCCATCACGCTTGGCTCGTTTCAGGTCGCGGCCATTGCCCGCCTAGTGCGGTCATCTATGCTGGAAACGCTGGATAGCGAGTACGTCAAGTTGGCCCGCATCAAGGGCGTCTCGGAATGGAAGGTCATCTGGAAGCATTGCCTGCGCAACGCCGCCCTTACGCCGCTCACCTATTTCGGGGTCATAGCGGCGGTGGTAATGACTGGCTCGGTCACCACTGAAACGGTGTTTAACTGGCCCGGCACGGGGCTGCTGGCCTTCCAGTCGGTATTATCCCGCGACTTTGAGCTGATTCAGGCTTTGGTGTTAGTATTTTCCGGGTTGTTTATCTTGTCCAGCTTTCTGGTGGATATCCTGTACGCATACCTTGACCCGCGCCTGCGCTATAACTAGCTCCGAAAAACTTTCAGAGGGTAAAATCTCCCAGCGATGGCTAACGAACCAAAGCTCACCCCTCAATCCGCTGAGATATTGATCCGCCACCAGCCCAGCCGGATGAGCCAGGCGCGAAAGCTGGCCGCCCAAGCCTGGCGGATGCCCAAGTTCGCTGTATGTATGCTGCTGATAGTGCTGGTGATTCCGGCCATCTTCGCCGAGGTTATCGCCCCCTACAAACCGCAGGAGGCCCCCAACGGAGTTCGCGGACGACTGCAACCGCCAGTATTTGCTGGCGGGACTTCCGATCACCTGCTGGGCACTGACAAAATCGGACGGGATATGCTGAGCCGCATAATTCACGGCTCCCGAGTGTCCTTCACTATATCGCTGATTGGCATTACTATTGCAGGATCTATAGGCGTTACATTGGGGCTAATTTCGGGGTATTACGGTGGCAAGGTAGACTCCTTAATAATGAGGCTGGTGGACGTTTCCTTGTCCATTCCCCCGGTGTTGCTGGCCTTATCGCTGGCTACGACGCTGGCGCCCAGCTTCCGCACGGTGATAATTGTGGTTGGGGCGCTGTTGTGGTCTATTTATTGCCGACAGGTGCGGGGCGACACCCTGCTAGTGATGCAACAGGACTACATCGCCCGCGCGCGTGTGTCGGGAGCCTCCAGCCTGCGTATCATGCTCAAGCACATCCTGCCCAACATCACCAACACCCTTATCGTACTGGCCACCCTGCAAGTGGGTTTCGTCATTTTGCTGGAGGCCGGACTGTCCTTCCTCGGAGTTGGGCTGTCGCGTCCCACACCCGCCTGGGGCCTGATGGTCGCCGACGGCCGCGAAGTCATCATCCGAGCTTGGTGGGTGGCCCTATGGCCGGGGCTGGCCATAATGTTGACGGTGTTCGGTTTCAATCTACTGGGCGACTGGCTGCGCGACCGTCTCGACCCCAAACTGCGCCAGTTGTAGCCGCCGTCCTCCGTCATTCCCGCGAAAGAACGTTACTCCCGTGAAAACGGGGGAGGAAACCCACGAAAACGGGGCGGCGGTTCCGTTACCTGGCTCGTGGGGGCTGGCGCTCCTGGATGGGGTACTCGAAGTAGGCCGCCGTTATCAGATAATGCAACTCCCCGCAATACTCGTTAAACTCGCGGAGCAGCCCTATCTTGTCTTCCTGGTCCGGCCATTCGTGGTTAATCATCGAGGTCAGCCGCCCCGATAGACGGTGCACGGCGCGATTCGAGTGGCGGCGCGGCCCCCGCCCGATGGTCTCCACCTCTCCCGACACCAGGTTCATCGAGCGGCTCAGGGAATCTGGCAGCAGCGGGTCGCTCACCAGCAGCTCCAGCACTTCCTCCGGCACTATGTCGGCGGTGTACACGCGGTTATAGACCTCCAGTGCGTGGAAGGCCCGCAACAGCGATGTCCAGTCGGCTTCGTAAACCTCTTCGCTGGCGTTGCTGATGTCAATCTGCGACAGTATCAGGGCCGACGCGCACTGCGCCCGCTCGATGTTGCGGCCCAATTGCAGGAAGCTCCACCCTTCGTCGTGATACATGGTGGACTCGGTTAGGCCGCTGAACGTATTGATTTCCGCCTCGGCGCCCGCGTAAAAGCTGCGTGGCTCTTCGCGCCACACCATGGCCAGGTCTTGTTGCTGTAACCGCAGATAGGCCGTGTTGAGGCACGTCCAAACCTCGGGGCTGATGCAGTGGCGCTGATGGCGGGCGTTTTCCCGCCCCATGGCAAAGCAGCTCAACACCGAGCAGGGATTGGAGCGCTCGAAGGTCAAATCGTCGGCCAGCGCGAAGGAATCGGCCAGCGCAAACTCCTCGTCGCCGAACAGGTCTACCCGGCCCCCAGGCGGCTCCCGCCGGATGCTGGCGTAAATCCGGTTCCACCCGAAATGGATTTCCCGTATGGGGCGGTCAACCAGCGCTTCCGATTGCAGCCGCAGGAGGCTGCATAAATAACCGGCCCGCTCCAGGTAGCGGCCCATCCAGTAGAGGCTCTGTGCGCTGCGGGAAAGCATAGTTTACTCCTGTCCCTTTCTCCCGCCTGGACAAAAGGGGAAGGAAATTTCTGAAGATGCTATATAACCGTCCGGCGGGGGCTGTCCGGCGATTTGCCGGCCCGGTTTGGGGAAACTGGCTCCGTCCTGCGATTCCGGCAGCGCCATGCGCCGTTCCCTGCTTTATATAGGCATGGCCAACTACGCGGCCTACGGAGACTCCTCATCTTCC
Organism: Dehalococcoidia bacterium; assembly: GCA_965199995.1. Lineage (GTDB taxonomy): Bacteria > Chloroflexota > Dehalococcoidia > Lucifugimonadales > UBA3495 > VXOI01. The sequence continues at coordinate 2,932,030 of OZ241328.1, forward strand.
CCGTCCTCCACCACCCACAAGTCTTTTCCGCCTCCGCCCTGGCTGGAATTCACCACCAGACTTCCCCGGCGCAGAGCCACCCGGCAGAAAGCGCCGGGAACGATGCGCGTGCGCCGCCCGGTGAGAACGAAGGGGCGCAGGTCTACGTGCCGCGGTTCGAAGGCCCCGTCTATCAGGCAAGGGGAGCGGGACAGCGCCAGCACCGGCTGCGCTATAAACCCCGCCGGGTCGGCCCGCAGTCCCTTTGCGTATTCGTCCCGCTCCTCCGGCGTTGCGTGGGGGCCGATGAGCATCCCATAGCCGCCGGACTCGCCCACGCGTTTCACTACCAGATTCGCCAGGTTGTCCAGCGTATATTCCAAATCTTCTGGCCGGCGGCAGAGATACGTTTCCACGTTCTGCAGCAGCGGCTCTTCGTTCAGGTAATACCGGATCATATCGGGAACGTAGGCATAGACGCTCTTGTCGTCCGCCACGCCGGTGCCGGGCGCGTTGGCCAGCGTCACGTTTCCCAACTGCGCCGCATCTATCAGCCCCCGGACGCCCAACAGCGAGTCGGGGCGGAATACTAGCGGGTCCAGAAAATCGTCGTCCACCCGGCGGTAGATAACGTCCACCTGTTGCAGTCCGTCCGTCGTGCGCATATACACGTAGCCGTTGCGAACAACCAGGTCCTGCCCCTCCACCAGTTCGGCGCCGATTTCCCGGGCAAGGAACATATGCTCATAGAAGGCCGAGTTGTAGACCCCGGGCGTCAGCAGGGCGATGACCGGGTTGGGCTTGCCTCCCGGAGCCAATTCCTGCAATGTAGCCTGAAGCGTGGCCCCGTAACTCTCCACATCCGGCACTCGCGAACTCCGGTAGAGCCGCGGCAGCGTAATCTTCGCCGCCTTCCGGTTGGCGATCATATATGACACGCCGGAAGGCACACGAAGATTATCCTCCAGCACATGGAAACCATCGTTGGTGCGCACCAAGTCCGTGCCGCAGACGGCCACCCAGACGCCGTGCGGCGGGGCGAAGTCGCGCATCTCCCCCCGGTACTGGGGGCATCCCCATACCATATCTTGGGGGATGACGCCGTCGTCTATCGCTCTCCCTTCGCCGTATACGTCATCCAGGAAGTAGTTGAGCGTGCGGATTCGCTGGGTCAGCCCCGCGTCCAGCTTCCGCCACTCGGACAACGCCACTGACCGCGGTATGGCGTCTACCGGAATGATGCGCTCTTCTGCTTCGGCGTCCCCGTAAACGGTGAAGGATATGCTCTCGTTATAGAAAGTGCGGGTAACCCGTGCCTGAATGCTTTCTAGTTCCTCGGCAGAGAGACGCAACAGAGCCTCATGAAGCCGCCGCGCGTGTTCCCGCGGCTGGCCCTCCGGCAGAAACATCTCATCATAGACCGACGAATCCAGCTCGTAGCCGTCGAAGTTCACGATTCTCGCTCCCTGCCAGGCGGATTTTGCGCCGCACTGCCGAGACGCTAGTCTGCATTATACATCGGGCCCGCCGAGGTTACGCTAGTTGACCGTTACCGCTTCCGAGCCGTAGGCCTCCTTGACTTCATCGGGCGGCGACTTGGGCAAGACGATAATCATCTCCGTGTACTCGCCCACTTCTGACTCCACCCCGATGGTTCCGCCATGTTGCCGGATAATGTCGTTGGTGATGGCCAGGCCGAGGCCCGTTCCTTGATTCGCCGGCTTGGTGGTAAAGAAGGGGTTGAAGATTTTCTCCGCCACTTCCTCGGACATTCCGGTGCCGTTGTCCCGGATGCGGATCTCCACGTTGTTGCCCATGTCTCTCGTCTTGAGCCACACCGTGGGCTGGTATCCCTCGAAGTTGATTCCCTGCTGCTCCAGCAAGCGGCGTTTCTCGTCGGTAGCTTGGCAGGCGTTGCCGACGATGTTGAGGAAGGTGCGGCTTAAGTCCTGCGGGATGGCCTGAATCTGCTCGATGGATTCGTCCAGTTCCTGTTCCAGAGTCAACTGAAACTCCGTGTCGCCGGCCCGAGCACTCTGATAGGCCAGCATGGAATGCTCCAGTAGCAGCGTATTCAGTTGCACTTCCTGCCAGTTGCTGGAGCCGCGCCCCATCATCAGCATATCATTAACGATGCGGTTGGCCCGGTCGCCGTGATACCGGATGCGTTCCAGGTTATCCGTCAGATCCTTGGAAATGTCGGAAATAAGGTCAATGTCCGGGTTTTTGCCACCCTCGTCCAGTACCTCCTTCATCTCCACCAGCAGCTCCTCGGAGGCTTCCGAGAAATTCTTGACAAAGTTGAGGGGGTTGCGGATTTCATGGGCAACGCCAGCAGTAACCTCGCCCAGGGCGGCCAGCTTTTCCCGCACCACAATCTGGCCCTGAGCTTTGTGCAGGTCGGAAAGCACAACCTCCAGCTCGGTGTTTTTGCCTTCCAGTTCCCGGTTTAATTCCTCCACCAAATTTAACCGCAAGGCTTCCAGCGAGTTGTGACGGAAAACTTCCAAGGCAGAGGCCATTTCCGCCAACTCGTCCTGCCCGCTCACTACCACCTCTTCTTCCAGATTACCCTCGGCCATTTCACGCATACGCCCCGAGAGCATATTGATGCGCCGCAGAATTACCCGTCCAACGAACAGCCAGCTAATGAGCATCGCCCCGCCGATGCTGATAACGCTGATGGCCAGCAACAGGCTTAGTCCGGTGGAGATGGCTTGAGAAGACGCCTGCGTGGCTTCCTGAGCCGACAGAGCCGCGATTTTGACAAGCTCGTCCACTTCCGTCAGCAGGTTGGCTGACTGCTCCTGCCCCAAGGCCAGCAGCCGGCTCTGCCCGTCGGCCAGTTTCAGCTTCGACTGCAAGGTAAGAAACACGCCACCCTCGTTCAGCCCCAGCTCTTTCAGACGGGCATAGAGGGGAATGAGAACCGCTTCCAACTCCGGGTTGCCGAGGGCGGCCAAGTTCCGGTCGATTCTGGCAGTGGACGACTCAAACCTTTCCTCCTGAGCTTCCACCAGTGAGGGTTCGAAAATGCTGAATACGCTGGAAAGCTCCTGGAAGGCTATATTGGTCTCCGCCTGCAAAGCTGTCAGACGGCGATAGATTCCGAACTGAGATTCCGAGAAGTGAACTGGGTAGGGGGCCACAAGAGCGCCAAGCTCACTGCGTCCGGTCAATATATAGAAATGCCCATCGTCCACCGCCGGAATCAGCACATGCTCCAACTCTGCTTTCAGAGCAGCCATTTTATCTAAAAGGGCGTCGGACTGCCGGTTCAGGAAAAACACCGTTCCCATCCGGTCGCGGATGGTTATAACGTTGTTCTCCAGCATTTCGATTTGCGCCCCGATGCGCCCTGCCTTTTCCGGGGTGATCTGCTCCAGAGTGCTGAGACGCTCTTGGTACTGCTGCTTGGCGGCCGAGATTTCCTGCCACACTGCAGAAACCTCGCTGGGGGTGGAGGCCGTGGCCAGCCGCGGCGCTGCGGCCACCAGCTCGTTACTGTACTCCGCCACCCCGAAGGCCGATTCCATTTCTGGTACGCTGACTTCGGTTACTTTAGTCTGAGCATCTCCCACCCGGTCCATACTGAACCAGGCAACGAGACTGGCGGTTACCGTAAAGAGCACCGCCACCCCGAAGGCTGCGAAAAGCTGGGTTGAGATGCGATAACGAAGAACCAGCAGACGTTTCAATCGGTCCATACTGAACCAGGCAACGAGACTGGCGGTTACCGTAAGCACCGCCACCCCGAAGGCTGCGAAAAGCTGGGTTGAGATGCGATAACGAAGAACCAGCAGACGGTTCAATAAATTCATCGGTTGCCCCTAAAATAGCATCAGGACAATCATTATGGCTTCAAACCCAGGGTTGCGCTCCGCCGTATTACCGGCACACCCCGTCCTCCCCGTACACCATCGTCATTCCCGCGGAAGCGGGATTCCAGAGGGCTGGGCTGATTCCCGCGGAAGCGGGAATGACGGGGATGGTGGGGGGTGCCGGGTATGTACCCAAGCCGTCAATTGACGGCCTCGTCCAGTCTTTGTATGGGATGATACTGCCCGTCGGAGCCGATTACGGTAAGAAACACGGTATCGGAGCCTTGGTTGTCGTATTCCGAGTAACTTACTGGGAATCCGCCGATGTCCAGGTTTCTAACATTTATCAGGCTGTCGATGAAACAGCTCCGGGTTAAATTGTTTCCACAGCTTTCTACTCCGAGGATAGCCAGCCGGCCCGCCAGATACCCCTCGAAGGATACGAAACCTGGCGTCGCGTCCGCGTTGAAGGCGGAGAGCGCTTTAATGTAAGAAGAAACGATGGGCAGCGTCGTGTCAGTTGGGAAGGGAACCACTTGAGTAACGTAGACCCCCTCGCCTTCCGGCCCCAGCTTTTCCGCTAGGGCATTGGAGCCTACGAAGGAAATGGCGATGAACTTCGCGTCGTCCACCAGCTTTGTCTCATTGGCCCAGAGAATGAATTCCCCGATGGGGTCGTAGGCTCCGACCATGATAATGCCCTCGGGACGCCCCCGGCTCAGGTCAATCAGGGCGCTCTTCACTGCCTTAGTGTTGCGGGGGTAAACCCCCACCGACACCGGCTCCATGCCCCGGCGCGCCAAGGCTGCCAGCGCGCCGTTGTATCCCGCCCGGCCAAAGGAATCGTCCTGATACAGCACTCCGATTCGTTCGAGGCCCAAGTCTTCGGTGAACCGCTTCACCATCTCCTCGGTCTCATCGTTATAAGACGCTCGCAGATTGATTATATTGTCCCAGGTATCGACATTGCGCAGAAACGCCGCGCCCGTGAAGGGAGCAACGAAGGGAACCCCGGAATCGGCTGCCAGCGGGGTGGCCGAACGCGAAGTGGGAGTGCCAACTTCGCCAATCAGGGCAAAAACCCTTTCATCATCAATCAGCTTCTTGGTATTGGTCGCGGCAAGCCCAGGTTCATAGGTGTCATCCAGCGACACCAGACTCAACTGACGCCTGTGGACGCCGCCTGACCGGTTGGCCTCCGCGAAAGCGGCCTCTATTCCCAGCCGCATATTTATCCCCAGCTCCTGAGCCGGCCCGCTGAAAGCCGCCGACTGGCCGAAGAGAATCCCGTCGACGGTGACCCCGGCCGTTTCCGATACTGCCGATACTGCCGCCGAAGTTTGGGAGGTAGTTGTCTCAACCGTTGGCAAGAGCGTGGGGTCGACCAGTGTAGCCGTTGCATCGGTATCGCAGGCGGCAAGGCAAATCAGCGCCAGGGCACCGGCAAGGGCCACGGCGCAGCGCGCCCGGTGAAACAATACCGCCGCGCGGGCCTGCCCGGCCTCAGTTCCCGCTCGCTCCGTCGTTCCCGCGCACCCCGTCATTCCCGCGAAAGCGGGAATCCAGCGAAATAATTTGGCCGTCCGAGCCTGCCCTTTCATTCAGTATCTCCCCCCTGCCCTGGGTTTATCTGCTCTGCATCGCCTCTTGGGGATGCTGGGCGGGCTGGCGACATTCCCAACTCCACGGCATGGCGGGTGGGAAGTCTATATAGGCTTCCCTGCCTCTGTTGTTGCTCCCCCGGCCCGCCGCGAAACCGGGCTGGCTAGTCCCTTCGGGCCATCATAGTCAAGCGGTTTCTCCCGCCGCTATGCTCATAGAAAGTATCGTCCATCATGGTTTTCACCAAGTGAATGCCGAGTCCGCCGATGGCCCGGTCTTCCAAGGCTGCATCTATTGAGGGTAAGGGAGCATCCGCCAAGGGATCGAAAGGACGGCCCTCGTCCAAGACTTCGATGGTCAGGGACTCATCCTCCGATATAATCACGATTTCAAACTCGGGCCATGTTTCCCCGTTTGCTCCCCCGTAAGAGAGTATGTTGATGCCGACCTCTTCTAGCACCAGATTCACCTTGAAAACCAGGCCGTCAGACCAAGCCTCCCTCTGCCCCAACTCTTCCACCGCGATGGCTATGCTCTGCAGCACCTGATCCCGGCTGGCGCCGGAGGCTGACTCGTATTTCAATGAGAGTTTCTCGCTCATCTTTACCTCGGAGACCGCCGGAGAACAAGGCAGGTCACGTCGTCGGACTGGGATGTATCCCCCGAAAACTCCGAAACTGCCTTCATAACGGCATCGGTAGCCATCTTGGCGCTGGTGGGCGGATTCCCCACGAACACTTGTTGCAGCCGCTCCACCCCGAACTCTTCCCCATGGGCGTTCATGGCCTCGGAAACGCCGTCGGTGTACAGTACCAGGGTATCGCCGGGGTTCAGGGTGGTACGGTCCTCCCTGTAAGGCAGATCCGGCATTACCCCCAAGGCAACTCCCCCGGTCAGGGCCAGTTCGGTGGAACTGCCGTCGGGATGAACTACCAACGGGTTGCAGTGCCCGCCGTTGGCGTAAGTCAGATTTCCGGAGTGGGGGTCATAGAGAACATATACCAGGGTGACAAACATCATTGATTCGTTATTCTCGGCCAACTGAGTGTTGACCTCGCTCAGCACATCGCCCGGCGTCAACACTCCGATGGCCGACCCTTTCAGCAGGGTACGGCTGGACATCATGAACAGGGCGGCCGGCACGCCTTTGTCGGAAACATCGGCCACCGCTAGGCCAATCCCGCTCCCTTCCATACTGAAAAAGTCGAAGAAGTCCCCCCCCACGTTTCGAGCCGGCACCATATGGCCATAAACGTCATATTCGGGATCTGTCGGAAAACTGGCGGGCAGAATGCTCTGCTGCATCTTGCTGGCTACATCCAGCTCGTTCTGTAGCGCCACCAGCTTGTCTCTGGATTCTAACGCCTCGCGCCACTCGACCAGGTGGCTCAGCGTGCGGTCAATAGTTAGCTGTAGGTCTTCAAAGTCCAGCGGTTTGGTGACGAAGTCGAAGGCCCCCCGGTTCATCGCTGTGCGGATATTCCGCATATCGCCATAGGCCGAAATTATTACCGAGCGGATATTGGGGTCCACCTTGGGTATTTGTTCCAGCAGCGTGAGCCCGTCCATCTGGGGCATATTTATGTCGGAGATGACCATATCAATCGTGGAGTCTTCGTTCAGCTTTTGCAGGGCTTCCAGGCCATTGCCGGCGAAGACAAAGGAATAAAGCCCGGAGCGAATGCTTCGTCGCATCCGTTGCTTAATTAGAGGCTCAAGATCCGGCTCGTCATCCACAACCAGAATTTTATACGAACCCCGCACCTCATCTGGCATGGTAACAACTCCTACTTGGTTGCCCGTCTGGGAAATACGGCAGTCCCCCCCTGAGGCTTGAGGAGGCAGACTGCTCATGCTAGTTCCCGGAGCTAGGGCCTGACGGCCGAGCGGGCAGCCGACTGGTTTTCGTGAATATCAATAATCTGATCGAAGCCGCTTATCGTGAAAACATCATGCACCGGTTTGGAAAGGGAGCAGACCGCGAATTTCACGTTGGCCGCCTGCATATCCTTGGCGGTCAGCAGAATCACCCGCAGCCCGGCGCTGCTGATATATGAAAGCTCTTCAAAATCCAGAATCACTGCCTTGTCCGTCGGTTCGATGGCCTTTTTCAAGGCATCCTGGAAATCAGTGGCGTTGGTGCCGTCGACTCTTCCGTCAGTCTTGGCGATAAGAGTCTCACCATCCCTTTCAGTATTGACTTCCATCGTCCATCATCCTCCGAAAAAGTTATTTCAAGAAGCCGGGGCGCATCGCGCCGCCCTTTCGTTTCGTTGCCTTAGAAATCGTACCCTTTTTCACCGTGGGTTGCCAAATCCAATCCGACCAGTTCGTCTTCCCAGTCCACTCGGATGCCGCCTAGCAGCTTTCCGGTGGCCTTTACGATTAAATATGTCATCAATGCCGTCCAGGCCGCCGTGGCCGCCGCCGCCGCCGTCTGAACTCCGAACTGCTCCAGAACGCTTCCGCTCTCTACCAGCATTCCGGTTCCGCCGATCCCCTCCATTGCCATAAACGCGACCAGCAGAGTGCCTGTGATTCCGCCCAGCCCGTGCACGCAGAACACGTCCAGCGAATCGTCGAGGCGTAGCTTAATCTTTATTATGTTCACTGTAAAGAAGCACACCCCGCTTCCGGCGGCCCCGAGGATGAGCGCGCCCAGCGGCCCGACATAGCCCGCGGCCGGCGTAACCGCGGCCAGGCCGGCAATCACTCCGGTAACCGTTCCGAACAGCGAAGGCTTCCGGAACCTCACCCAGTCCAGGACGGCCCAGATGACGGACGCGCTGCACGCCGCAAAATGGGTAGACGCCAGCGCCATTGCCGCATTCCCGTCCGCCACCAGAAAGCTGCCTCCGTTGAACCCGAACCACCCCACCCAGAGCATCCCCACGCCCGTGGCCACCAAGCCTGGATTGTGCGGCGGCTGCAACTCATAGGGGAAACCATGCCTTCGCCCCAACTGACTCACGATGACCAGCGCCGCAACCCCGGCGGTGGTGTGCACCACCAGGCCGCCGGCGAAATCCATCCCCCCCAGCTCTTTCAGCCATCCTCCGTCGCCCCAGACCCAGTGGCACACCGGCACATACACCAGCAAAGTCCATAGGATGCTTATAATGATCACCGCAGGATACTTGGTCCGCTCCACGTAGCAGCCGACCATCACCGCCGGCGTGATAATCGCGAAGGTCAGCTCGAACATCACGAACAGCATTTCCGGGATAGTGCCGCGGATAGTGTCGGCCTTGATGTCCCAGAGAAAAGCGTGTTCTAGGTTGCCGATAAGCCCGAATAACGAATCCCCGAAGGACAGACTGTATCCCGCCACCACCCACAGCACGCCGACCACTGCGGCGATGGAGAAGCACTGCATCGCTACCGAGAGAACGTTCTTCGCCCGCACCAGACCGCCGTAGTATACGGCCAGTCCCGGAACGGTCATAAACAAGACTAGAGTAGTGGCAGCGAGCAGCCACGCTGTATCGCCCGTATTCACGAATTAACGCCTATCTTAGCCGGGGATCCCCGGCGTTCGATCCAGAGAAGTATTTCCAGAGAAGTATTTCCCGTGCCTTGCGGCTGTAACCCAGAGCCCAATTCAGGGGAGGCACACAACATAATATAATATACTTCCGATGTTTTCCTGCCTTTTGGCTGGGTAATTGACCGGAAAGACGGCTCAACCCCCGCCGTTCCCTTATCCTCCCGTCGTTCCCGCCCCCGTCGTCGTTCCCGCCCCCGTCGTCGTTCCCGCCCCCGTCGTCATTCCCGCCCCGTCGTCATTCCCGCCCCCGTCGTCATTCCCGCCCCCGTCATTCGTCGTCATTCCCGCGAAAGCGGGGGCAACCCCGCCGTTCCCTTATCCTCCCGTCGTCACCCCCTCGCATTCCCGCGAAAGCGGGAACCCGCGCGCAACCCCCGCCGTTCCCTTATTATCCTCCCGTCATTCCCGCCCCCCAGTCGTTCCCGCCCCCGTCGTCACCCCCGCCGTTCCCGCGAAAGCGGGAACCCACCGGCAGGACGCGTGAATCAAGGTGAAGCCTGCTCCCCGGCGCCCCGGTCGAACTCCACCGACTCCCCGGGGTTCACCCGGAACCAGCTTTCGCCCGGCTCCTCCGCCGGTTTCGGCTGGGACTGCGGCACCACTCGCACGCCCAGAGCCGCCAGCATCCCCTCGATGCGCTCCAGCGGTCCCTCGGCGGCGGCCGTTTCCTGACGCAGCGCCAGAAGCTCCGAAGTCATTTGCAAGGCCAATTGCACCCCCGACAGATTCAGTCCCATATCGTCAACAAAGTGCTTGATGAGCCGCAGCCGCGCCACATCCTCGTCCGAGTATGTGCGCAGCGCTCCCATCCGCAGGGGCGCAACGAACCCGGCCCGCTCATACTTGCGCAAAGTCTGCGGGTGCATATCCAGCGTTTCCGCCACCACGCTGATTAGATATATCCCCCGGGTTCGTTGTGGCGTCATCCCGTTCCCTCTCTGCCGGCCCTCAACTAGTACAGCCCTCTTATACCCCTAGGCCATTAGTATGTCAATAACGTATACAGAGAATGATGTCGTATGAATCGCTTATTGATTGTATTTGTTAATATACTTGACACAATTTATATAAACTAGTATAGTCTTTTAATACACCAACCGGAGGGGATAGCAATGCCAGCGACAGAACTACAGAGCAGGCCGGCGGCAGTGGCCGAACCCAGAGTCTCCCGCCTCAGCGCCAAGGTAGCCGAGCAGGTCTCCGAGACATTGAAGGAGGCTGCAGAGGGGAGCAAGGTTCTCCTACCCACGATGTCTTACCGCGTTCCTGCCCCCGGCGTGCGCTACTACTTCTAGGACGCGGGGAGAATCTTGACCCATCCCCGGAAGAGGGCCCCGGAAGAGAATCGGCCCAAGGACAGCCCTGTCAGAAACCGAATCGAGTTAGACAAGGAGAGAACCTAATGATGTTGCAGCGAAGAAACCCAATCAGCCCCTTCAGCCAGTTCCGCCGGATGCAGGATAACCAGGACCGTGTGCGGCGCTTCGCCCCCTTCCCCCAAGCTGACGGCAACGGGGTCAGCGGCTGGGCCGCTCCGCTGGATGTAGTGTCTGGCGCTGACGCCTTCGTAGTCCGCGCCTCCCTTCCCGGAGCCGCCCCGGAGAACATCCAGGTCACCATCGAGGACAACGTCCTCACCATCCGCGCGGAAACCGAGGCCCGCTTCGACAGCGCCGAAGGCGACTACCTTATGCGCGAGCGGCGCGCCGGCTTTTTCCGCCGCTCCCTGCGCCTGCCCGACGCCGTCGACCAGGACAAGGCGGAACCGTGCTACGAGCATGGCGTCCTCACCGTTACCATGCCGAAAGCGGAGCCCAAGCGCATCCGGCAGCTCGAGGTCAAGACCGCCGAAACCCCGGATGCGGCTCCCGCCGAAGCCGCCTAACTCCGCTGCTCGTCCTTAAAACCGCCGGCTGGCAACCCCAGCGGGCTCGCCCCGCCGCACAAAAACCCTCCCCATTTGGGGAGGGTTTTTGTGCGGCGGGAGCCTTCTTGGAACTAAGCGCCGTAACGAGCGGCGGCCAGCGGGTCGTTGTATTCCTGGCCCTTGGTGGCCCAGAAAGCCGCGGCGATGTCGTCCACCGCCGCCACCAGATTCTCCGCGTTCTCCATGCTCACCGTCTGCTTGCACTGGCCCGCCAGCTTCAGCGCGGCGTTGAATTTGGCGGCGATTTCGCCGGCGTCGGTGTTGGGCCAGGCATAGTCGGCCCATAGAATGCGCAACTCTTCCTTGCACTTCTCGGCGTGCTCTTCCTTCACCTGCACATAGCGGTTGAAGGTATTGGCGAAAGCCTGATGCGCGGCCATCTCCGAGCCGGGCGCCGGATGTTCCAGATTCTGCATCCGCAACACCATCTTCTGCACCGTCTGCGCCGCAATCTTAGCGCTGATGGGGTCATAAATGCCGCAGGGAATATCGCAATGCGCCTTGACTGTCGCCGGCTTGAACCACCCGATAGGGTTGAACATCATGCCCCTCCGTACCTGAAAATCTGAGTCCGAACCGTCAAAAGGTTAAAGGAAATCCGCCATCGGCGCAACCCGCTGCCCGGCCGGAGCCAATGCGCCAGATATGGGTTGACCTTCTGAACAAAACGATTCTATAATGTCGCATACTTCAAAATTTTGATGATATATTTATCTTACTTAGTGAAAATTAGAGAGTAAATATGCTCAAATTATATTTGATTTTCGTAATAACATTGACAGTCGTGCTGGCGGCTTGTGGCAGCGCCGAGCAGGCCACCGAAGCGCCCACTGCCGCGCCGGGAGCGGCGACGACGGCCCCCCCGGCGACCAGCGCCCCAGCCTCAACCCCCGCCGCAGTCCCCACTGCCGAACCGGCGATGGCGAGTTCGACGGGGTACTGGAAAGAGTTTGTAGACCAAGGGAAGTACGGCGGGGTTCTGCGGGAGGGCCACATCTACGAAAACGACCACTGGAGCCCCTGGGTCGGATGTTGCAATAGGTCGATATTTATAGCTCGCAACCCCTATAACCTGCTGGTGATGCGGGACCCGGCGGATCAAGACACCATAGTCGGCGACTTAGCCGAGAGTTGGGATTGGGCCGCGGATGGCAATAGTGTTAATTTCCATCTCGCGCAGAATGCAACGTGGTTCGACGGCCAGCCCGTTACCGCCGACGATGTGGTGTTCAGCCTGGATAATATGTCGGACCTGGACCAGATAAGGCCCCGGACCAGGAACGTCGCGCCCTACTATGCGAGCTCCGAGGCCATAGACACCCATACGGTGAAGGTAAACACCAGATTTTCCAATCCGGCGGCTCTGCTCCCCTTCCTCACGGTGGACTTCATGGTCATGCACCCTAAGCACGTGCTGGAAGGTAAGCCGGCGGATGTGGCCGATTTCTTCGCCGACCCCGAGAACCTGGTAGGCTCAGGCGCCTTTATGTACAAAGGAAGGGAACTGGGAAGCAGTATGGAGGTGGAGAAGAACCCCAACTATTTCAAGGTGGGGTTGCCCTTCTTGGACGGAATTAAGGTCTTTGTCATTAACGACAAAAGCAGGCTCGCGTCAGCCCTGGAGGTAGGTCAGATAGACTGGGCCCCCGGTGCCGCTTGGACTCAACCGGCGGTAGGTGGAGTGCAGCGATGGTGGTACGCTGGGCCCCCGGTGCCGCTTGGACTCAACCCCAGCTAAACGATCTTGAAAAGGCGCTCGAGGGTAAGGGCAGGATTCTATACACCCCCGTAACAAATGTCTTTCGCTATTACGAGTTCAACATCAACAACCCTCCGGTGAACGATCCCCGAGTGAGGAGGGCGATTTACCTGGCCTTTGACAGCAAGGAACAAGTAGAGATAACCCGCCTCGGCAACGGCAGTTTGGGCATTCCTTTCTTCCCGGAAACCTGGATGTCGGCTACCCCTGAGGAGATATCCGAGTGGCCCGGCTTCCGGTACGTTGACGAGAACGGCGAGCTGTACATCGGCGACCCGGTGGGCGTGCCGGGCTTGGTAAAAGACCCGGCAGACTTGCAAATGGCCAGGGACCTCTTGGCCGAGGCCGGGTTTCCCGACGGTTTGACCCTCGACTATCTTCACGCCTCGATCTTCAAAGAAGAAGCCATAATTCTCAAAGAGAATTTGAAGAGTATAGGCGTCGACCTGAACCTTCTACTGGTGGACACCACCACGGCAGCCAACGCTGAGCAAGCGGGGGACTATAAACATATGCTCGGCTTTGGTCACGGAACGAACATCATTGACCCCGATGACGTATTCCTAGGCGTCTATATGCCCGGTGGGCCCAGGAACGCGCTGAGGTATGAGGACCCCCATATCAGCGAAATCTTTGAGCGGCAAAAGAGCGAAACCGACCAGGCTCAGCGGCGCGCGATTATAAAGGAGGCGGAAGATATCATCCGCATGGGCGAGGGCCACGGGCGTCCCATGTTTTGGCACGCGGTAGAGCAATTGATTCACCTCAACCATGTTAAAAACATGAACACTGGGCCGTTTACTGTTCAGTACGGATACCAGAAAGAGCACGTCTGGCTGGACAATTAACGGCGGGCATTCTCCAAAACTTAGCCTTCAGCCACCAGCGTTCAGCGTAGAGGCTTGGCGCGCGGCCGGCATTTTAAGCCCAAAGCCGGCGCCCCATCGCTGGTTGTTGGGGGCTAATTGGGGTCTAGCTATTCCATAGGAGCGAGCATGACCGGGTATTTCTTCCAGAGGCTTGCGCTCTTCATCCCCACGCTGATGCTGGTCTCCTTCGTGGTATTCGCCATCATGCGGTTCCTTCCGGGGGATCCGGCGATAGCCATGCTCAGCCAAGGTGGGGAGGGGAGCTATACCGAGGAAGACGTTCAAAGAATGCGGGAGAAACTGGGGACGGATAGACAGTTCCATGTGCAGTATGCGGACTTCATAAAGGGCTTGGTAACGTGGGATCTCGGCGAGTCCTTTTTCTATACCGATATCCCAGTGGCCGAGATGCTGGAGACCAGATTCCCCCTCAGCGTAGAGCTGGCCTTATTTGCCCTGATACTCTCCTACGTAGTTGCCGTGCCTTTAGGTGTCCTGTCGGCGGTGAAGCAAGACGGCTGGTTCGACAGTGTGGCCCGAGTATTCACTGTGGGCGGCATTGCGCTTCCACCTTTCGTGGTGGGCCTGCTAACGATATTCATCCTCGCCCGTTTTTTCGGCTGGCTGCCTCCCTTAGGCTATGCCCAGCTATGGACTGACCCGCTGATGAATTTGCAACAGTTGATCTTTCCGGCTTTGGTTCTGGGTTACTTTAACATGGCCTTTGCCACCAGAGTTACCCGCTCCGCCATGCTGGAAGTCTTGCGGGAGGACTACATCAGGACCGCCCGCTCCAAAGGACTCCGGGAAACGATAGTTATCAGCCGCCATGCCCTGAAGAACGCCTTTTTGCCCGTGCTAACCGTCGCCGGCTTCCAATTGAGCCGTCTGATAGGCGGGGCGGTGATAATAGAGGTTATCTTCGTGGTTCCAGGCGTGGGCAGCCTGTTGGTAAACAGCGTCCTGATTAGGGATTATCCCATCGTTCAGTCCACGGTCATGTTGATAGCCGTGGTGGTGCTGTTCCTGAACCTGATCGTTGATCTGGCCTACGGCTGGATCAACCCCAGAATCCGCTACGGCTAAGGGATTTTCCCAGCCAACAGGAAGAGTGGAGTGATGTTAAGCGATCGAGCCGCGATTGCTGCGCCTGCGATCCTCAGCCCCCTTCGGGTGACGCAGGGAGTTGCGCTCGCGGTAGCTCAATTCTCCAAGAGAAAGCCCGTCGGAGCCGTCGGCGGCGCAATGGTGGCGCTCTTGATACTGATCGCTATCTTTGCCCCGCTCATTTCACCTTTTGACCCTAACGAGATTCACCCCAGATATTTGTTTGAGGCCCCCGGAGCAACTCTGCCTTTAGGTGGAGATTTCGCGGGACGGGATGTGCTGAGCAGGCTCTTTCACGGGGGGCGCATATCCATGTTCGTTGGCTTCGTCAGCATAGCAATAGGGATAACTTCGGGTGCCCTGTTGGGCGCTGTCAGCGCCTACTATGGGGGGAAATTTGATCTGATCATCCAGCGCTTTGTGGATGCCTTTATAGCCTTTCCCGGAATAATCCTGGCGTTGGCCCTTATGGCAGCCCTTGGCTCGTCGGTGTTTAATATCATTATTGCCTTGATTGCCGTGTTAGCCCCCAGCGCCATCCGGACTGTGCGCTCCCAGGCTCTGGCGGTAAAAGAGATGGACTATGTGCTGGCGGCTAGGGCGGTGGGCGCCGGCGATGCGCGCATCGTTATCCGCCACATTGTGCCCAACTGCCTGGCCCTTTTCATAATTCTGGCCACCATTAATCTGGGCTATGCTATCCTAGTGGAGGCATCTTTGAGCTTCCTTGGCGTGGGCGTGCCGCCCGATGTGCCAACCTGGGGTGGTATGCTGGCTGGATTAAGTCTCTCGGAGATGTCGTCGGCGTGGTGGTTGGTCTTATTCCCGAGCTTGTTTCTGGCCCTGGCGGTGTTCGGGTTTAATATGCTAGGCGACGCGCTGCGCGACGTTCTCGATCCCCGGCTGCGCGGCAGATAGGTGCGTTCTAGGCCGGGGCTGCGCCGCCAGCCGCGGAGGGCAACTCTTTAACCTCTTCCTAGTTGACAGCGGCAGCACCGGCGACTTATGATGACCTCTTGCTAATTGACAGCGGCAACTTAAGATAGTTGCGCGTTGACGCAATAGCGGCATCATTAGTTAGCTTCCTTCAGCACTAAATGATACTTCGTATCTATATGCTCAAAATACTCAAACAATATTTCAATATTTGGTCAGCTTAAACGACACCATGTATCAGTAAATATAACAAGGAGGATTCTATATGAACACATTGCGCAAAGTTCCCGTTACCATCCTCACCGGATTTCTTGGCTCTGGAAAGACGACCTTGCTCAACCGGATCTTGACGGAGGAGCATGGCAAGCGCATTGCCGTGATCGAGAACGAGTATGGGGAGGTCGGCATCGATCAGGCGCTCGTCATCAACGCTGATGAGGAGGTCTTCGAGATGTCGAACGGCTGCATCTGCTGCACCGTGCGCGGAGACCTGATTCGGGTACTCAACAATCTCAATAAGCGCCGCGACAAGTTCGACTATGTGTTGGTGGAAACCACCGGGCTCGCCGATCCCGGTCCGGTCGCTCAGACATTCTTCATGGACGACGAGCTTCGCGCTGAATACGCCTTGGACGGCATCGTCACCCTCGTTGACGCAGCCCACATTGAGCAGCAGCTCGGCCGAAGCGACGAAAGCACGGAGCAGATAGCCTTCGCAGATGTTCTCGTCCTCAACAAGACGGACCTGGTCAACGGCGAAGCCCTGGATGGTTTGGAAGCTCGGCTCCGAGACATGAACCGGATGGCGCGAGTCGTGCGCAGCGAACGAGCCAACGTGCCTGTCAACACCGTCCTCGACCTCAGTGCCTTCGATTTGGACCAGGTGCTTGAGCGCCGTCCTACTTTCCTCGAGCCGGAGTATCCCTTCGAATGGACCGGAGTTTATTTCCTCCACCCCGGCCGCTACGAACTCAACCTCGCCGATGGGCCTGACCCGGCGATGTCCCTCGTCATCGTGCCCGGCCAGGGGACGGATGACGTTGATCTCCGCGAGGGCGCAGAATGGTGTGTGCGGCAGTACGCCGAGCCTGCGGAGATAGTTCGCCCGGATGAAGAGATTCCTGTCGGAAAGCATGCGAACCTCCAGCTTGATTCCCCTGGGCGCAAGGCGTTCTTCTTTGAGGTCGATGCGCCGGGGCAAGTTGGCCTTTTCACCCAGCACCTTCCAGAGGAGTTCGACCTCCAACTGCGGAACGCGGATGGAGATGCTTTCAAACTGGGGGGCAACTTTTGCGCCGAGCCTGCCTGCATAGAGACGGAGACAGACACAAGGCGCATCAAGGGAGCAGCGGTTCCTTTGATGGCCGACCGCACCTGGGTCGCCCAGCATGAGCACGACGATGAGGTGGGATCGATCTCCATCGAGATGGACGGCGACGCCGATCCTGAAAAGCTTAACGCCTGGCTGGGACAACTGCTCCGGGAGCGCGGGGTAGACATCTTCCGGATGAAGGGCTTCATCAGCGTCGCAGGGGAGTCGCGCCGCTTCGTCTTCCAAGGGGTTCATATGCTCTTTGACGGCCAGCCGGATCGCGAATGGGGAGACGCGCCCCGCCGCAATCAGCTCGTCTTCATCGGGCGCAATCTCGATGAGCAGAGTATGCGGGAGGGGTTCGCAGCGTGTCTGATTTAAATGACAGCGGGCCGCTGGGTGTTCTCAAAGATAGTTGGTTTGCCATGGTTGGCGACTACGCCATCGCCGGGGGTTGGAGCCTGCGGGGCGAGGCCCTGGTGGCCGGCGATGCCGAGGGGGGCGTTTACGGATTTAATGGCGAGTCCGGCACCGCCACTTGGGAGCAGCCCGGTGTTCATGACGGCGGTGTGCTCTCGGTGGCAATCCACCCCAGCGGATCTGTCTTCGCCACGGCCGGCCAGGACGGCCGAGTCCTGATCTGGAACGCCGCCAATGGTCAGGTGAACCGGGCTATCGATGTGGGAAGCGGTTGGGTGGAAAATGTGGCGTGGTCGCCGGACGGCCAGCGGTTGGCGGCCACCTGCTCCCGGCAGGTTCTCGTGTATGACGAGGAAGGCGCCGAGGTTTGGCGGTCTGATAATCACCCCAGCACCGTTAGCGCCATCGCCTGGTCGAGCGCAAGGGAACTGGCGACAGCCTGTTATGGCCGGGCGGCCTTCTTCAACGCTGCCACCGGCGAGCTTCGCCAGAAGCTGGAGTGGCAAGGTTCCCTGGTGTCCATGGTGCTGAGCCCAGACGGGGGCATCGTGGCCTGCGGCAGCCAAGACAACTCGGTCCATTTCTGGCGTCGCTCCACGGGACAGGACTCTATGATGTCCGGCTACCCGGCCAAGCCGTCGGCCTTGGCTTTCGATGACACCGGCACCCTGTTGGCTACTGGCGGCGGGGAAGTGGTGACCGTCTGGAGCTTCCGGAAAAGAGGGCCTGAAGGCACTCGCCCCGGCGTTCTGGAGTTTCATGAGCAACCCGTCTCGACCCTTGCCTTCGCTCCCGGCGCGATGCGCCTGGCATCGGGGGGGCGAGATGGCGCAGTGGTTATCTGGTCGATGCAGAGAAATGGAAAGGGCGGCCCGATAGGAGCCGAGGATCTGGGCGCCCCAGTGGCCCAATTGTATTGGCGGCCCGACGGGGAGGCCCTTGCCGCCCTCGACGCGCGGGGTGGCGTGACGGTTTGGCGGATAGATCAAACAAAGCGCCGAATTAGCCGTGCACGCCGGTCTACATCCCAGTAGGGCAGGCGGCGGTGGAGGGTCTGTCTGCCCATAGGGCAGTCCCCCGCTGCCCGTGAACCCGGCATCGGTATTTACCCATCAAAACCCACTCGGAGAATCGGTTTGCCAAATATAATGAGACAAAATATCAAATATATTGTTCCGGGGGCGTTTGCCCTATTACTGGCGCTAGTGCTGGCCTGCGGGTCGCCGGCGGCTACTCCGGAAAACACCCCGCCGCCCGCCGCTACTGAAGCGCCGGCGCCCCCGACGGCAACCCCGGTTCCGCAACAGTCTGCCCAGGCGGCCGACACGCCGGAACCGCCGACGGCCATGGCGGATACTGAGGAACGCCCCATCCTGAAATCCGGCGTCATCTGGCTCAGCAGCCCCCTGGACCCGGTGGAAAGCGGCTGGGTCGCCAACCAATCGGGTATGTCGGAAAACCTGTTCCGGCTGTCGGGAACCACCATCAGTCCAGAACCCTGGCTGGCAACGGAGGCTACACCGGTAGACCCCATGACTTGGCGTATCGGAATCCGCACGGGCGTCAAGTTCCACAACGGGAACGTGATGGATGCGCAAGCGGTCAAGGCTTCTCTGGAGCGGGCTATCCGGTTGTCGCCAGCTTCCGCCGAACTGCTGTCCATTGACACCATAACGGTGGAGGACGAACAGACTCTCACCATCACAACGGTGATGCCTCAGCCCACGCTGCCGGGCCTGTTCATCTCACCGGCCCTCGCTATCACCGACGCGGCGGCGGTGGACGCTGCCGGAGAGGGCAATTTCATTGCCGCTGGCGCCCTTACTGGCCCGTACATTCCCACCGGGTACGTCCAGACGGAGTACCTTAACAGCGTGGCCAATGACGATTACTGGGGCGGAACGCCCCCGCTGGCCGGCATCAACCACGTCGCCATTTCCGACACCAACAGCCGGGAACTAGCGCTACAGGCCGGGGACGTCGACGTTATTATCAACGTATCGCCGGAGGGCGCTCAGGTGATTAACGACAACCCGGGCACGCGCACCACGAGCGCCGGCATCGGCACTGCGCTAGTCATGTGGTGGGTCAATTTTGAGCGCGGCACGCTATCCGACCCCCTGGTGCGCCGGGCGGTGGCCCATGCCATTGACCGGGAGAGCATCGCCGGCCTGGTCGCCCCGTCCGGGTCCGGCTCCTTCGCCGAATTCATGCTTCCAGAATCCATGGTGTCATGCCCCGGCGTGAGCGCGCCAGGCTACGACACTGCCCGGGCCAGCGAACTGCTGGCAGAGGCCGGCTATGCTGACACCGACGGCGATGGGTATGTGGACAAGGATGGGCAGACCCTGGAGCTGGTTATCGGCGGTTACCCCGAGCGGTTCCAACTGCCGATAATGGCCGAGGCCGCCCAAGCGATGCTAGCCGATGTGGGCATCAAGGTCGAGGTAGCCATCACCGATTGGTCGATGGTCAATGAACCCGCCTGGGACCTCTTCGGCTGGTACAACGGCGTCGTGGAAAGCGGGGGAGACCCGGTGTTTAACATCAGCAAGTTCGCCGGGCTGCGGACCGACGCCGACGTCAGCGGGGCCAACAACTTTGGGCGCTACGACAATTCCGAGCTGGCAGAGATAGTTGCCCGCTCCGTCCCGGTGTCCGACCTAGACGGCCGCCAGCAGATAGCCTGCGAGGTTCAGGCTGTGATTACTGAAGAAACCGTTTTCATGCCGGTGGCTCACGTGAATTTTGTGTATGGCGTCAGTGACCGAGTCACCAATTTCGATCCCCATCCATCCAGCTTCTACTACTACAACCACCGCGTTGGACTGAGCGAGTGAGCGAGGCAGTGGAATAAAGGGTGCGGGTAAAGGTTCTCCGGCATGAGAGCATACCTTTTCCGTCGGTTGGCCACCCTGCCCCTGCTGCTCTTGGGAATCTCGGCCGTCAGCTTCGGTCTGCTGAATCTAGCGCCAGGAGATCCCGCAGAGAACGTGTTGCGCCAGCGCAACCCCGGCCAGACGCCCAGCGAGGCCGCAGTGTCTGCCCTGCGCGCCGAGCTGGGCCTGGACGATGCCCTCCTGACGCAATACGCCCGCTGGGTGTCCCGGACGTTGGCGGGCGACATGGGCCGCTCCTACTCGACAGAACGGCCCGTAGCCGGTCAGTTGGCCCGCCGCACCTTCCCATCGCTTCTTCTCACCGGGGTTGCTTTGGCTTTGGCGCTGCTGGTCGCCGTGCCCATGGGCATCCTCTCCGCCCGGCGGCGGGGCGGCGCTGTGGATGCTATCGCGCGCTTGGCGGCGCTGGTGGGAGCAGCGGCTCCATCCTATGCCATAGCCTTCGGATTAATAATCCTGTTCGCGGTGAAACTGTCCTGGCTGCCGGCCCTGGGCTACGGCTCGCTTAACCAGATCATACTTCCAGCCATCGCCCTTTCTCTGTCTCCCATGGCTCAGATGATGCGGCTGATACGCGCCAGTATGCTGGAGGTGCTGGGGCAAGATTATGTTCGCACGGCGCAGTCCAAGGGACTGTCCGAGCGGACTGTCGTCATCGGCCACGCCCTGCGCAACGCGCTGTTGCCGGCCATCAGCGCCCTCGGAGTGAACCTTGGCTATCTGCTCAGCGGTGCCGTCATAATTGAGACCATCTTCGCTTGGCCCGGCTTGGGTCAGTTGATGGTGGATGCGGCACTGAGCCGGGACTATCCTATGGTACAGGGATTCGTAACTTACATTGCCGTGATAGTGCTACTGGTCAACCTGGCTGCGGACATTGCCCTGCGCTTTGCCGACCCGAGGCTGCGCTACGAACGAGGAGAGGTGTAGCGGCTAATGGTCAGCGATACCGAGGGCGTCAGAGAACGATTTCCCACCCGGGCCGCCGTCAGCGGCTCGCGCCGTCGCCTCCGGTGGAAGGTGTTGCTGCGGGAGCCGGGAACCGCCTTGGGGCTGTTTTTGATAGTGTCCCTGCTGCTGGCGGGGTTGTTGGCTCCCTGGCTCCCGCTGGATGCTCCCGCCGATATCAACCTGCGCGAAAGGTTGCTTTCTCCGTCGCCGGACCATCTGCTAGGAACCGACCATCTGGGGAGAGATACCTTCAGCCGGATCCTCCACGGGGCGCGGACGACGTTGCTGGCTGCCGCCGCCACCCTGGCCCTCAGTATGACCATCGCCTTGACAGTGGGGCTACTATCCGGCTACTACGGCGGCTGGCCGGACACGGCACTGATGGGGGTTGTGGACCTATTGCTGGCCTTTCCCTCTTTGATTCTGGCGATGGCCGTGGCGGGAGCTTTGGGCCCCGGTCTGTTCAACGTACTGCTGGCCGCCGGCGCCGTGTGGTGGGTGGGCCACGCTCGCATCATCCGCGGGATCACCTTGGGGGCGCGACAGATGGAGTATGTGACGGCAGCGCGGGCCGCCGGAGCCGGTAACCTGCGTATCATCCTCCGGCACATTGCCCCTAACATCCTCGGCCCAATCATCGTGATTGCATCGCTGGACGTGGGTTGGATCATCCTAGGAATCGCCGGCCTGAACTTTTTGGGGTTGGGGGCCCAGCCACCCACTCCGGAATGGGGTGCCATGCTCAACGATGCCCGCCCGCACCTGCAAACCGCGCCGCGGCTGTTGCTACTTCCTGGGGCGGCCATCTTCTTCGCGGTGCTGGGGTTCAACTTGCTGGGGGACGGCCTGCGCGACTTGCTGGACCCTCGCCTGCGGGGGGGATAATAACCCTTCCGGCAAGCCAAACTCTTGTCAATACCCTCTCCTTACCGGTAGGAGAGGGTATTTTTGCCGAGCCCACCTCTGGCGGAATACTGTCGCCGCCCGCCTGCCCCCGGATTTGGAATGGCCGCCTTGTGCCGCATTATGTCGCAACCTATAATTGCGCGACAGGCATTCCTTATGTGCACGCCCGCGGCGGAAGGCAAAGTGCCCCCGCTGCGCATATCCAATCCTTCCCCGTTGGAGATGACCCTGTGGCTACCATGACCAAGCCCGCCAGAACCAAGCACCGCAGCGCCGAAATAACCCACGACCCGCAGCGCGCCCCGGCCCGCGCCATGCTGATGGCCATGGGCATCACCCACGAAGACATGGAAAAACCCTTCGTCGCCATCGCCAACCTGGCCAGCGACGTTACCCCCTGCAACGTCCACCTCAGCCGCTTCGCCAGCGGCGCTAAGGAAGGCGTGCGCGCGGCCGACGGCGTTCCCTTCGAGTTCGGCACCATCACCGTCAGCGACGGCATATCCATGGGCACCGAAGGTATGAAAACATCCCTCGTCAGCCGCGAAGTCATCGCCGACTCCATCGAGTTGGTTACCTTCGGCGAGCGGATGGACGGCCTCATCACCATCGCCGGTTGCGACAAGAATATGCCCGGCTGCATGATGGCCCTAGCCCGCCTCAATGTCCCCGGCATCTTTATGTACGGCGGCTCCATCATGCCCGGCCAGCACAACGGCCGCGACGTCAACATTCAAGACGTGTTCGAGGCCGTCGGTGGCTATGCCAAGGGCGACGTCACTTTCGAGGAGCTGCGCGACCTGGAATGCCGCGCTTGCCCCGGCGAAGGCTCCTGCGCCGGCCTCTTCACCGCCAACACCATGTCCACCGCCATCGAAGTCATGGGAATGTCCCTCCCCGGCGACGCCTCCATCCCTGCCATAGACCCCCGCAAGCTGGGCGAGGCCCGCGACGTGGGCCGTACCCTTATGCGCCTCCTCGAAGAGGATGTCCGCCCCCGCGACATCATGACCAAGCAAGCCTTCGAGAATGCCATCACCGTTGGCGTCGCCATGGGCGGCTCTACCAACATCGTCCTGCACCTGCTGGCCATCGCCAACGAGGCTGGCGTCCCGCTGACACTGGAAGACTTCGAGCGCATCAGTGCCGGCACCCCTTACATCGCCGATATGAAGCCCGCCGGCCGCTACGTCATGGCCGACCTCTCCCGCTACGGCGGCATCGCCCTGGTGATGAAGCGCCTGCTGAACGCCGGACTGCTTCATGGCGACGCCATGACGGTCACCGGCAAGACGGTGGCCGAGAACCTGGAGGGCATCACCGTTGTTGAAGACCAGCCCATCATCACCCAGGTAGACGACCCGCGCAGCCCCACCGGGGGCCTAGCCATCCTGCGGGGCAACCTGGCCCCCGACGGCGCAGTCATCAAAGTCGCCGGCCATCAGGAAAAGGTTTACCGCGGCCCGGCCCGCGTCTTTGACCAGGAACCCGCGGCTTTCCATTCCATCCAGCGCGGCGAAATCAAGCCCGGCGACATTGTAATCATCCGTTACGAAGGGCCTAAAGGCGGCCCGGGCATGCAGGAAATGTTGGCCGTCACTGCCGCCATCGTCGGTCAGGGTTTGGGCGACGATGTGGCTCTGGTCACCGATGGCCGTTTCTCCGGCGCCAGCCATGGCCCCATGGTGGGCCACGTCGCCCCGGAGGCCGCCGTTGGAGGCCCCATAGCCCTGTTGCGCGAGGGTGACGAGGTTGTGCTCGACATCCCTAGCCGCCAGCTCAACGTGATGCTCACTGAGGAAGAGCTGACCGACCGCCGTTCCGCTTGGCAGCCTCTGCCGCCCAACTACAGCACCGGCGCCCTAGCCAAGTACGCCAAGCTCGCGTCGTCCGCCGCGGAGGGCGCGATAACCCGGTAGGGATGGCGGCCTGGGTCTCCGCCAAAACTTTGGGAGACGCCTTTTGCATCAAGGCGCCTCCCAACTCGGCCAACGAAGGAAACAAAACGGGCAAATTGAGTAGACGTTATGCTGAAGAAAAGCTTGACCCCGGAAAAGCGGGAGCAGGTAAAGCGCATCGTTCGGGAAGATTTAATAGAGCGATTCGAGGACGAATTCGTATTCGACCCGATTGTAGTCAAGCTGGACGTGGACCACTATGAGGATGACTACCTGCGGATATTGATAATCTTCGATGGAGACCAAGAGCGGCTGGACCCCCAATGGGCCTCGGGCCTGATTAGACGGATTTACCCCAAACTGATTGAATCGGACTTGCCTTATTTCCCCAATCCAGGATTCATCGAAAAATCCGAATGGAAAGACTTCCAACAGAGATACGGAAGTGAATTCGCTTGATTTCATTACTACGGCCAGGCTCTTGACGCGGCAATCAGGGCCGGGCCGTCCACTGGAAACCAACCTGTTATCGCAAGATTCTCGCCCGAAATCCAAGATTTCGCTGGTATCTTCGCTCAAATGCAGGACTTGCGCCATAGCGCAGACTATGATCCCGATGCCGCTCTACTTCCTAGATCGGAAGTTATCAAGCATATAGATATTTCGGAGAATGTCATCCGCCAATTTCCCTATGCCCCCATCGCCGATCGCCGCGCCTTCGCGGTTTATGTCCTGATGGAAAATCGAAGGAACTGACCCTACAAACGGCGCTGACTAGATTACGCCGGGAGCGCTTACCATAACAACGATTACGAAACAATGAATTACAGAAGGGAAGCCATCCAGCAGCGCAGGGAAAGCCGCGGGGGACGCTCCGCCCGGTCCGAAAATTTCTGCCCCGCCCATTCATCCCACCATATAGCGTGACATGATTCGCCTACAAAAAGCAGAATCACGGCTCTAAGCCACAAGAACTTCCAAGCTGTTGAGCGGGCTTTGCGATTCTCTGCGGGGCCGCCCGGCTAAAGTTATTTTCGCCGCCCGAGCCGGCCTCGCCGGTTCAACTAACATTTCGAAGAGGAGAACGCACCATGACTACGGACTACGGAACAGAGGCCATCCGGCGGCATCGGGAAAGCCGCGGCAAAGTCAGCGTCGCTTCCAAGATGACCGTGGAAACGCTGGAGGAACTATCCATCGCCTATACCCCCGGCGTGGCCTCGGTGTGCATGGCGATTCACTCCGACCCCGCCGAATCCTACAACCTGACCAACCGCGGCAACACCATCGCCGTCGTTACCGACGGCTCCGCCGTTCTCGGCCTCGGCAACATCGGCGCCGAAGCGGCCATGCCCGTTATGGAAGGCAAATCCATTCTCTTCAAGACCCTGGGCGGCGTCGATGCCTACCCCATCTGCGTCGCTTCCCAAGACCCGGACACCATCGTCAACACCGTCCGCTCCATCGCCCCCAGCCTCGGCGGGGTCAACTTGGAAGACATCGCGGCTCCCAAGTGCTTCGACATCGAAGACGCCCTGCAAGACCTGGGCATCCCGGTGTTCCACGATGACCAGCACGGCACCGCCATCGCCGTCCTCGCCGCCGTTATCAACGGCCTAGCCGTTACCGGACGCAAGATCGAGGACTCATCCTTCGTCTTTGCCGGAGCCGGGGCTGGCGGCATCGCCTCCGCCAAGCTCCTCCTAGACTACGGCGCAACCAACATCACCCTCGTAGACAGCGTCGGCATTATCCACCGCGGGCGGAACGGCCTCACCCCAATCAAGCAGTCCATGCTCGACACCACCAATCCCGAAAGCCGCACGGGCGGTATCGCCGACGCCCTGCGGGGCGCCGACGTCTTCATCGGCCTGGCCGTGGCCGACATGGTTACTCCCGAGATGGTGTCTTCCATGGCTCAGGATTCTGTCGTCTTCGCTATGGCCAACCCCGTCCCCGAGATTATGCCCGACCTGGCCGAAGCCGCCGGCGCCGCTGTGGTAGGCACGGGCCGCAGCGACTTCCCGAATCAGATTAACAACAGCCTCGTTTTCCCCGGCGTATTCCGCGGGGCTCTCGACGCCAAAGCTTCCCGCATCACCACCGGCATGAAGCTGGCCGCCGGCGAGGCTCTAGCTGCCCTTATCCCCGAGCCAACCCCCGAGCGGGTCATCCCGTGGTCCCTCGACCGCGCCGTACCCGCCGCCGTAGCTAAGGCCTGCGCCGACGCCTGGGCCGCCGACAACGGATAGCCTCGTCTTGAGTTTACCGAAGGGCCCGGCATACGGACGCTCCGCGCCGCCATGGAAAGAGATTGCCCGCAGGAATTGGAGCAGAAGGGATGGGAACTTTCTCGGCGTCAATAGAAATCGGCGCTCGATGCGAATCCCTTAGCGCCCTGGTAAACACTGGAGCCAGCTATACGGTGGTTCCGGCGGCGCTTTTGCGACAGTTGGGAGTTGAGGCCCATGAGCGGGCGCCGTTCATAATGGCCGATGGTTCCCCAATACTGAGGGATGTTGGGCGCACCTGGATTCGAGGATGTAAAAAATCCGAGGGCACCCTTAATATAGCGGGGCGGCGGGCCTTTCATACCCGTCATTCCCCCTGGCATTCCCGGGAATAACAGGTCTCGCGAGAGGGACTGATAAAAACCCCGGAGAGTTCTTTGGAAAAGGAGAAACCCGCAATGGCGGACGAATCGGTCAAGTTCCAGGTATCCGGCGCAGTCGGAACTATCACTCTCAACCGGCCCGAGTCTCGCAACGCCCTCACCCCGGACATGATTGGCGAGTTGGGTAAAGCAGTGGATGCCTGCACCTCGCCCAATGTGCGGGCGGTGTTGCTTACCGGCGCGGGCGGTGCCTTTTGCGCCGGCGCCAACGTCCGCGACCTGGTTGCAACGCTGGATGATAAAGGCCCCGAGGGCATTGCTCAGGCCATCCGGGACCTGGCCGATGCGCTACACAGCCGGGTGGTTCTCCCCCTGCGTCGCTTACCCAAGCCCGTGGTCGCCGGAATCAGCGGCGCAGCGGCGGGTGCGGGATTCAGCCTGGCTCTGGCCGCCGACCTGCGCATCGCCTCCCAAAGCTCCCGCTTCCTGATGGCCTACGCCAACATCGGCGCGCCCGCTGACGGCGGCTCCACCTGGCTACTGCCACGGCTACTGGGCGCCGGCCGGGCCATAGAACTCTACCTCGCCAGCCAGCCTACGGGAGCGCCTCGCGCCCTGGAGCTGGGTCTAGTGTCGCACGTATGCTCCGATGAGGAGCTCGACCGCCACGCCCTGGAGACTGCCACCCGTCTCGCCTCCGGCCCGACCATCGCCTATGGGCGTGTCAAGGAACTCTACGAACGTTCTTGGGAATCGACCCTGGAAGAACAACTCGACGCCGAGACCGAAGCCTTCGCCAAGACCTCTCTGACCCGCGACTTCCAGGAAGGCATTCGCGCCTTCGCGGGGCGGCGTCAACCCTGGTTCCAAGGAACCTAGCCCCGCCGCCGTTCCCGCGAAAGAGCGTAACTCCTCATGAAAACGGGGGCGGAACCCATAACCGCCCCTACTCGAACACCGGGCTGACTTGAATCGTCTCTGCCCTGCTTGGGCCGGTGGATACTATCTGAACGCGGCAGCCCACCAGTTCCTCGATGCGGCGAATGTAAGCCACGGCGTTGGCCGGGAGTTGGCATAGCTGCGTTGCACTGGCTGTTGGGTTGTCCCAACCCGGCAGTTCTTCATACACCGGCTGGCAACGCTCCAGCAGAGATGTGTTGGCTGGGAATCGGGAGACATCTTCCCCGTCGGCCCGGTAGCCCACGCATATCTTCACCGACTCGAAACCGTCCAGGATGTCCAGCCGGGTCAGCACCAGCCCGGTAAACCCGTTGACCAGTTGGCTATATCTGGCCGCTACCCCATCAAACCACCCGATTCGCCGCGCTCGCCCCGTCGTGGTGCCGTATTCCTGCGCTATCTCTCGTATCTTCTCTGCAGTTTCGTCGTCCATCTCCGAGGGCATCGGCCCGCCCCCAACCCGCGTTGAATATGCCTTGAACACTCCCAGCACTCCGGCGATGGCCTGCGGGTTCAAGCCCAGGCCGGTGCAGGCCCCCCCGATGGACGGCGACGAGGAAGTAACATAAGGATACGAGCCGTGGTCCAAGTCTAGGAGTGTTCCCTGCGCCCCCTCCAGCAGAACCCGCTTTCCCATAGCCAGCCGGTCCTGCACAATCTGCTCGGTGGGGCGCGCGTATGGCCGAAGATGTTCCGCCCATGTTTGGCACTTCGCTTTAATATCCTCCAGCGACAGTGCCTCGCCCCCGTATATCTTCGTGATTAAGGCGTTCTTCTGCTCCAGAACACTCTTCAGTTTGGGAGCCAGCGAATCCCAGTCCAGCAAATCGCCAACGCGAATTCCGGACCGGCCCGTCTTGTCCACGTAAGCCGGCCCTATTCCCTGCCCCGTGGTGCCGATGGCCCCCGAACCGCGCGCCTGCTCTTCCAGCGCGTCCAGTATCACGTGATAAGGCATTATAAGATGGGCGCGCTCGCTCAAGTGGAGCTTGCCGGTGTCGATGCCGCGCCCCTGCAGCATCTCCATTTCCCCCAGCAACACGTTTGGGTCAACCACTACCCCGTTGCCGATAATGCCGTCGCAGTCCGGCCAGCAGATGCCGGAAGGCACAAGGTGAAGCTGAAACTCCCCCTGTTCGTTGACCACCGTATGCCCGGCGTTGTTCCCGCCGGCATACCGGACGACGCTATCCACCTCCCCGGCAAGGTAGTCTATGACCTTCCCCTTCCCTTCGTCGCCCCACTGGCCTCCGATAACGGCGTATGCCGGCATTCCTGGACCGCCTTACATTACTACAATTGAAGTGTGCCCAACGCAAAACAAAACCGTCCCAGGGAACGGCGCGGGAACACAATTATCAAGTATATCAAAGAACCCCGCCTCACGAAAGCAGAGATGCCCCTGCCGCAGGGAATCGCATAAGCGCGGCATAATACCCGTCATTCCCGCGAACTACCGTCATTCCCGCGAAAGCGGGAATCCAGGGCCTAATCAGACATCCTCAATGGTCTAACTCCAGTTTTCCGACGGAACGGCCGAATTATATTTCATATTCGACTGCCCTAGATTCTATCGTCATTCCCGGGAAAGCTAGTCATCGGGAAGGCTGGGTGCGGAACCCGCCGGTTTATGTATGGCAACGGCATTGGCTGCCGCAGTCGCCGATGGATTCCCGCTTTCGCGGGAAAGACGGTATGGGAAACAGTCCGAGCGATAGTCGTCATTCCCGGGAAAGCTAGTCATCGGGAAGGCTGGGTGCGGAACCCGCCGGTTTATGTATGGCAACGGCATTGGCTGCCGCAGTCGCCGATGGATTCCCGCTTTCGCGGGAAAGACGGTATGGGAAACAGTCCGAGCGATAGCCGTCATTCCCGGGAAAGCTAGTCATCGGGAAGGCGGGGTGCGGAACCCGCCGGTTTATGTATGGCAACGGCATTGGCGTACTGCCGCGCCAGCGCCACCGTCGGGTCGGTGTCCTCTCCGTCGCCCATTACGCACACCATCGCCCACAGCCCTTCCCGGGTCTCCCGGGCGGCGCGGTTCACCAGCTCTTCCCGGTTGCCCGCGTGCATCCTGAGCCGCACTCCCCTCGTCAGATGCCCAACGCAGTCCAGCGCTTTTTCCTCTCCCACCACATAGTCCGCCATATTCAGCAAATCCTTAACACCTGGCGACAGCATCTCCGCGTTCCCGTCGCCCAGAGCGGCAATGTTCACGACCCGTTCCTGAGAGCGGAAAGCGGCGATGAACTGCCGCGTCAGGTCAATCTGCCGGGCATGGCCCGCTTCGTGCCCGGCCGAGCGTTCCAGCAGCTCTAACAGAGTCAGCCCCGGAAAGGCGTTATCCGGGTTTGGGTGGGTTGCCGGCCGCGTCAACTGTTCCGGCTCAAGCCCCGCCAGCAGGGCGCGCAGCCGCTGATGCGTCGCCTCCTGATGCTCTCGTTCCTGCCGGAAATGCTCTTCCCTGCTGGAAAACGGCGGCAGCATATCCATCTCCCCTCGTGCTATCTTTTCCAGCGCGTCCACATACCGCTCCGAATCCAGATGCAACAGCACGTCTCGCACCGACCATCGCTGACCGAGAAACGCTTCCTCCGTTTCCAGCCCTTCCAAAGATTGCAGCAGAATTTGGTGGCCCTCGTCCAGGCGCTGCAACGCGGCGTCCCTCCGTTGCAGTATGGATTCTCTTTCTTCAGGACTCAAAACTTTATCTCCCATCCATTGTCCGCTGAAATCCGAACCGGATTATACCCGGCAACCGCCGCCGCTGCGATGATACAATTTAAATATGAAACCCTCCCTGCCTTTCACCTTCGTTGCCCCCAACCCTCCCGCGAAATCTAGTCCCTGGGAAAACAGGGGTAGGAGCCCGTCATCCCCGTATAACTGGGCATTCACAATTCCCCTGCTATGTATATGAGCCTCAAAAACGACCCTACTGGGGCCACTCTTTCCGCTGACCGATTACGGCGGTTGCTGGATTCCCTGGACCCCGGCGCCGGGGAGGCCGCTTCCTCGTTATACCTAGCCCCCGGCTCTGTCCCAGACCCGGCAGCCATGACCGCCACCGGCTGGGCCGCGTCCCTCGCGGACTTCGGCGAAGATGTAATGCGCCACGGCTGCGGCCTGGCCGGGCTCCGCGCCGGCGAGCGCGGACTGCTCGTTGCCCCTCCCTTTCCGGTATCGGACACCTTCGTGGCTACCGACTGGGACGATGCTCCGCTCCGGAAAATCCTGCAAGCCGACTTCGACGTAGGCGTAGTTCTAGTCCGCTTGGGACGCTTCTCCGTCGCCGTCTTTCGCGCCGGACAACTGCTGGACTCAAAGACCACCTCGCGCTATGTCAAAGGCAAGCACCATGCCGGCGGCACCTCCCAATTGCGCTATACCCGAGTGCGCGACGGGCAGATAAAGCGCCTCTACGACAAAGTATGCGAAGAAGCCCGCGCCCGTCTCGCGCCCCCGGCGGCAAGTCTCGATTACCTGGTCTTGGGCGGCGAACGCTTCACCCTCAACGGCCTGCTCAAGGAATGCCCCGCCTTGGCCGCCTTGCAGCCCATCACGTTGCAACGCCGTCTTAACATCCGCGACCCGAAACGGGATACCCTGCCGCAGGTAGCCGCCATGCTTACCGAAAGCCGCGTTTGGGAACTGCAATTCTGACGCCCAGTCCTTCCCGTTGCGCTTCGTCCTTCCCGCGAGGCTTGTTCTCCTGAGAACCGGGAGCGGGAACCGCGTAACCCTATCCTGTACTAAAATGTCTAGGCGATTCCTGTAACTCCCTCGAAAGCTTATCCTCCAGTGCTCGAGGGCCGGAATTAGCGCAACCCCAACCTTGACTGCCCGATGGCGAAGGGAGATTGTTGCATGACTCTCGGTGGTTTTGAGAAAGCTGGTCGTTTGCTGGAGTTTGACCAGGTGCTGGCCCAGGTCGCGTCCTACTGCCGCACATCCCTGGGACGCGAAAAGGTGGCCGCCCTTCAGCCATTGGAAGACCTGCTGGAAGTCGCCACTCGCCAGCAGGAAACCACCGAAACCCGCCGCTATATAGACAGCGGCGGCTCCCTCGAGTTCGGCTCGGAGAACGATATTACCGAACTCATTCAAAGGGCCATGCTCGGCGGACTGCTGCGCGGCGAGGAACTGTATGCCGTCCGCGCCTTCGCCCGCGCCGCCCGATACGACCGCGACGAACTTAGCCGCAAGGAAGATTTGCCCCTGCTGTCGAGCCTGGTCAGCAACATCCCGGAGTTGGGCCATCTCGACAGCGAAATCGGCGCCGCCATCAGCCCCGCCGGCGAAGTCCTCGACTACGCCAGCCCTTTGTTGGGACGTCTGCGCTCCGAATCAAGACAAGCCCAGAATCGCCTCAACGAAATCATGGAGCGCAACCTTCGCCGTTTCCAGCGCTCCGAGGTGGTGCAGGAACCCCTCATTACCCAGCGCAACGGGCGCATGGTGCTTCTCATCAAAACCGAGATGCGCTACCGGGTTCCCGGCATCGTCCACGACGTTTCCGACAGCGGTGCGACGGTCTTTGTCGAACCCATGGCCGCCGTAGATATGGGCAACCGCTGGCGCGAGGCCCGTCTCGCCGAGGAGCGCGAGGCTGAGCGCGTTCTTCAGCATCTCACCAACCGTGTCGGCGACGCCGGCGAAGACCTGCTGCTGGCGCTGGACATCGTTGCCCGTCTGGACCAGGATATAGCCAAGGCGCGCCATTCCGCCGCCCTCCGAGCCATCCCGCCCGTCATCGCAGACCCGGGTGAAATCCATGGCGACGAAGCTCCCGCCACCCCCCCGCACGACGCCTTGCGCCGCCTGCGCCTCAGCCGGGCCCGTCATCCCTTACTCTCAGGTGATGTCATCCCTATCAGCTTGTCTCTCGACTCGCAGCGCGGTGTCCTGCTCATCACCGGCCCTAATGCCGGGGGCAAGACTGTTGCCCTCAAGACCATCGGACTTCTAGCGATGATGGCCCATGCCGGCCTCCACGTCCCCGCCGAAGATGCCCGCTTCCCTGGCTTCGACGGTATCTACGCCGACATCGGAGACCAGCAGAGCATTCAGCAGTCCCTATCAACCTTTAGCTCCCACATAACCAACCTGTTGGACATCATCTGCCGCGCCTCCCGCCGCTCCCTGGTGCTGGTAGACGAGCTGGGAACCAGCACCGACCCCGAGGAAGGAGCCGCGCTGGCCAGTGCTGTGCTGCGTCATTTCCATGGGCTAGGCGTTTTCCTGGTCGGCACTACCCACCAGCGCGGCGTCGCCCGCACCGTGCAGGAACATCCAGGTATGCTTAATGCCAGCGTAGACTTGGACCCCGCTACCCTGGAGCCTACCTATCAGCTTACCGTTGGACTGCCGGGGCGCAGTTATGCGCTGACCATCGCGGCGCGGCTGGGGCTGCCCCAGGAAATCATAGACGACGCCAGCGCCGGCGTGTCGCCCGTAGAACAGGCCACTGAAACCCTGCTACGGGAACTCCAGCAGGAACGCCGCACCGTTGAGGAGTTAAAGGAAGAAGCCGAGTCATCGCGCCTCGCCGCCCTGCAACGCCAACAGCAACTGGAGGAAGAGCTGTCCTCGGTGGAAGCCACCAAAGCCGAACTGGTGGAAGAGGCTCGCCGCGAGCTACAACTGCGAACCGCCAACATCCTGGACCGCTTGCAACGGGCGGAGCGCTCCATGGAACTGGCCGCCAGAGTTCCAGACGTTCGCCCGGAAGCCGGACGCATCCGTGCCCCTCTTGCCGGACAGGAAAGCAGGGAAGAGCTACAAGGAACCCAGCAGGAACTGAAGGATGTGCAACGAGAGCTGGACGCCGCCGACTGGCGGCCCATCGAAATCCAGCGCCCAGAATGGCAGGAAAGGCTCAAAAGCGGTGACAGGGTATATGTGCGGGGCATCAGCCAGCCGGTGGAAGTCATCACCCCGCCCGAACCCGTGCGCCATTCCCTCGCCAGCGGAAATTCGCCCCAGGCCCAGCGAGTGGAAGTTCTGCTGGGAACCATGCGCGCCAGAATCCCTGTATACCAGTTACGGGGTTTGGCCGAAGACTCCTCCCCCGCCGTCCGTTCAGGAGTCTACCTCGAGCGGGCGGCGTCCCGTCCGCCTGCGCCCCGGCTGCCCGACCCGGAAATGGACCTGCGCGGTCTCCGGGTCGATGAGGCCGTAGCCCGTGTAGACACGGCCCTCAACGACGCCGCCCTCGACGGAGCATCCCTCCTGCGCATCATCCACGGCAAAGGAACCGGGGCGCTGCGCCGCGCCATTCGCGAATATCTATCCGACCACCCCCTGGTGGAAACCGCCACCGGCGGCGAAGGTCCAGGCGGCGAGGGCGTCACCGTCGCCCAGTTGCGATGATACGGTTTGCCATCCAGAAAAAAGATAGGGGACGTATGCCCCCTATCCTGCTTCTTGTCCTTTCTATGCGGCCCCGATTGTGCCGCCCTAGAGTTGGGCCGCCCTAGATAGGCAAGTCTATGGCGTACTGAGACATCACTTTGTCGATTTCCGCCGCTGCCCTTTCCGATGGCGGAATAAGCGGGAGGCGGGGGTTACCCACATTGAAGCCTGCCTTGTTCAGCCCGTACTTCACCGGAATGGGGTTGGATTCCACGAATAGTACTTTGAACATCGGCAGCATCCGGCGGTGTTCTGCGGCTGCGCCCTCAACGTCGCCTTCCAACAACAGCCCCATCATCTGCTTGATCTGGTTGCCGATGAGATGCGATGCCACGCTGACCACGCCATAGCCGCCCGTGGCCATAATATAGAAGGTCTCGTTGTCGTTCCCGCTCCAAACCAGAAATCCGGGCTTAGCCCCGTCAATGATACGGGTAATTTGGTCCATGTCGCTGCCCGCTTCCTTAATGCCCACGATGTTCTCAATTTCGCTGAGCCGGATAGTGGTCTCGTGGGTCATATTTAGGCTGGTGCGGCTGGTCACGTTATATACAATGGCGGGCAGGCTGGTGTTCTCCGCAACGGCCTTGAAATGTTGGTACAGCCCTTCCTGCGGAGGCTTGTTGTAATAAGGAACCACCAACAACAGGCCGTCCACTCCTGTCTTTTCCGCTTCCCGGGTCAGCTCAATGCTCTCCGCCGTGCTGTAATTGCCTGTGCCCGCGATGACCGCGCCTCGCTCGCCGACGGACCCCTTGACCTCGGCGTACAGGCGCAGCTTTTCGTCGGTAGTCAGCGTGGGCGACTCGCCGGTAGTGCCTGAAACTATGACGCCGTCGCTGCCGGAGTCAAGAAGGGCGTTGGCAAGGCGCTTGGCCTGTTCGTAGTCCACCTTCCCCTCGGCATCGAACGGTGTGACCATCGCTGTTATGAGCCTGCCTATCTCAGCCATGATTGCCCTCCTGCAATTCTGGTTACGGATTTGGGACGCTCATCTTTAGCGCCCATTATACGCTCGGTTGACATAGCCGCAACCCTATACCATAACCGGGTTGCGTAGTAAGGCGATAAGCAATGCCCCGCAGCCCGCCCAACTCTGAGTCCCGGCCGGGACCTTCCTGCGGATGGATGGGCAGGTATGCCCCTGGGGGTTAGGGTGGTTCTTCGCCCCGCAGCCGGCGGAGCTCTGCCTCCATCTCCCGCACCCTGGCCTCGGCGCAAATCCGGCTCTCGCGCTCCGCGTCCGCCCGGCTCTCGGCGCGGATCCGGCTCTCGCGCTCTGCGTCCGCCCGGTTCTGCTGGTCTTCGTAGGTGAGGATGGGCTGCTCAGTGGCCGGATTCACCCAGAACAGGCGACCGTTGTCCCAGCGTAGGATGAGGTTCAAGACCGGGCTATAGCCTTGAAGGATGCCGGGAGCCACCCGGTTCACGGGAATAGGACGGTAAGAATCGCCGTCGAGGAAGTCGCCGGCCAGGGGTACGCCGTGATGCTCGCCGGTCTCGTCGAAGCGCCAGTACTCAGGAATACGGAGGGCGGCGTAATCGTCTCTTTTGACGCCGGTGTCGATGCCGGCGGTGCTTTCGGAGGCGACCTCCATAACGAAGTCAGGGGGTTTGCCCTGTTCGGAAACGATATAGCCTCTGCTGGCGCGGTAATGGGCGGGGCTGACGCCGAAGGCGATGAGGAGGTCCGGGCGGCGGGCCCTGGAGCGGTTGAAGTGGGGTTCGGCGACAATCCAGCGGTCGGCGGTAACCAGGGTGGTATCGGGGTTGCCGAAATGAAGGGAGAGATAGCGGAGATAGCCATGGTCATAGATCTGGTCGAAAGCAGTCACTTCATCGGGTTCTCTGGGAGGGGGATCGGGGAGCCTGAACCTAGCAGGGCTATGCAGAGAGTCTTTAGTAGTCATACAGCACCTTGAGGATAGGGTAGCGCGACGCGGCTTAGCGTCCCCGGCAAAGCGACGCCCCCGACCGCTAGGCGCGGGTATCGGCGGCTCGCGCCCGCAACAGCCCTCGCGCCGCCAGTCCCTCCGCTATCTGCAAGCTGTTGAGCGCCGCGCCCTTGCGGAGATTATCGGACACGATCCACATCGCTAGCCCGTTAGGATTCGACATATCCTGCCGGATGCGCCCTACGAACACATCATCTTCGCCTGAAACGTCCCACGGCATCGGGTAGGCGTTGACCGACGGGTCGTCCAGCACCGTCAATCCCGGCATCGCTGCCAGCGCCTCTCTGGCCTCCCCTACAGACACCGGCCGCTCGAACTCCAAATGCACCGCCGCGCTATGCGACACATACACTGGAACCCGCACGCAGGTTGCGGAAATTTGCAGCTCCGGCTCGTGGAGAATTTTCTGCGATTCCTGCCGCATCTTCTGCTCTTCGAAGGTGTAGCCAGTGTCCATAAACCGGTCTATCTGAGGAATCAGGTTGTAGGCGATCTGCCCCGGCTCGCTGGCCATGGCGCTATGGTCCGCATTCCTGAGGCGCTCCGACTGCTCCCGCAGATCGGCTACTAGCGAGGCCCCGGCGCCGGAAACCGACTGATAGGTATCGGCGATAATGCGGCGGATGGGCGCAATCCCCCGCAACGGATGAGCAGCCATTACCAGCGGAGTCGTCGAACAATTTGGAATGGCAATGATGCCTTCATGCCCCTCGGCATCCCCGCCGTTGACCTCTGGCACCACTAGCGGCACATTAGGCTCCATGCGAAAGGCCGAGCCGTCGTCTATTACCACCGCGCCCGCGGCCACGGCGTGAGGGGCCAACTCCCGGCTGACCGCGGAGCTGGCCGATATAAAGGCCACGTCCACGCCTTTGAAAGAGTCCTTATTGGCTTCCTCGACCACTAGTTCTTCGCCGCCCACGGCAATGCGCTTTCCGGCCGAACGGCTGGAAGCCATCAGCCGCAACCGCGGCGGCTTGGCGTAGTGCTGCTCCACGATGCGCAGGAACTCTGCTCCTACGGCTCCGGTAGCGCCAACAACGGCAATGGTCAAGTCATCCACGGAAACACCTTCTTCGATAGCAAAATCGTCAAACTACTATATCAGACAGGACGGTGACGACATCTTTTGGCCTGGGTCTCCCGTTCTTTCTTACAACCCCAGCACGTTCTCCAGCCCTACCACTAGGCCAGGCTTCGCCGATGCCTCCCGGATGCAGCGCACCACCCCGGGCATATAGCAGTCCCTCCCCAGCGTGTCGTGCCGCAGCGTTACCGTCTGCCCCGCTGCGCCGAACACCACTTCGTGGTGCGCGCTCCGCCCCGGCAGCCGCACGCTGTGCACGGTGACCCCGTTGACGCTTCCCCCGCGGGTTTCCGCCAGATTCTCCTTCTCGGTCACGTTGCGCGTAAACCGCTTTTGTTCCGCCAGGCTGTTAGCTAGGGCCAGCGAGAAGCCCGACGGGGCGTCGATCTTCATCTCGTGATGCGATTCCACAATGTCCACGTAGTCGAAGAAGGGCGCAGCCTGCTCCGCCAGCTTCTTCAGCACGATGGCCCCCAGAGCGAAGTTGGGCGCGACGATTATCCCCACTCCGTTGTCGTTGGCGAGAGCGTCGAGCTGCGCGTGATGCTCCGCTGTCAGGCCACTGGCTCCCAGCACCAGGTTCACCTGGCGGGCCGCTGCCATGCGAGCTGCTGCCATGCAGGCAGTGGAGTTCGTGAAGTCCACCAGCGCGTCCGGGCGAGTATCTCCCAGCATCTGAGTCAGATCGGTGGACAGCGGCACCTCTCCCGACGGCGTGGAAAGCAGGCCCCCCCGGTCGGTGCGGCAGACCGCTCCCACCAGCTCCATATCCCCTTCCCGGCAGACGGCGGCGACCGTCTCGACGCCCATCTTGCCCGTTGCGCCGTGGATCACAACTCGAATCGCAGCCATCTCAATACTTCCCCCTAAACTCTGACAAATTAACTAAACTACCCCCCGTCATCCCCTGCCCTGCCCGTCATTCCGCCCGCTCGCCCGTTATTCCTACGGAAAGCGGGAACTTACTTATACAGGCAATAGGACAAAAACCGAAGAGCGCAGAGAAAGCTAATCCCCTGCGCTCTAAGCCTTTATGTGCTGGAGAAAAGGGCTAACGCCCGCGACTTCCCCCGTCGAAGCGCCGCTCTTGTCCTTCGCGGGGCCCGCCGCGCCCGCCGCCCATGGGCCGTCCGCCGCCGCTTCCCCCGCCGTTGCGCCGTCCGTTGCCGCCCCGTCCTCCGCCATTGCGGCCGCCCCGGTCGCCGCCGCCCCGTCCGCCCCGGTCAAAGGCGGGACGAGACTCCGGGCGCGGCGCGGGCGGGCTGTCGTCGCCGAACAAAGCGCGGCGAGACAGGTTGACCCGGCCCTGCGAGTCGATCTCATGAATCATTACGGTGATTTCCTGTCCTTCAGTCAGGTCTTCTTCCAAGTCTCCCAGGTCACCGTTACGGATAAGGCCGTCTCGGCCTGGCACCAGCTCGACAAAGGCCCCGAAGTTCGTCAGCCGCACCACTTTGCCCGTGAATATGTCCCCTACTGCCAGCTCTCGCGTCAGGCTGTCCACCTTCGACTGGGCCACCTCTAGCATCGTCTGCTCCACCCCGCCGATGGTTACCGTGCCGTCATCCTGCACGTCGATGGTCGTGCCGGTCTCTTCCTGAATCCCCCTTATGACCCGTCCTCCGGGACCGATGAGAGCGCCAATCTTGTCGGGGTTAATCTTTAGCCGGATCATCTTGGGGGCGTGCGGACTCATCTGCCGGTTGGGGGAAGGGATGGCCTGCGCCATCTTGTCCATGATGTACAGCCGGCCAACGCGAGCCTGCTCCAGCGCTTCGGCCAGAATTTCCTGGGTCAGCCCCGTCCACTTGATGTCCATTTGCAGGGCGTTCACGCCATTAGCGGTTCCCGCCACTTTGAAGTCCATATCCCCCAGAAAGTCCTCGATGCCCTGGATGTCGCTGAGGATGGCATACTGCCCGTCCTCCCCGGTCACCAGTCCCATGGCGATGCCCGCCACCGGGGCCTTGACCGGTATACCGGCGTCCATCAGCGCCAGCGACGTTCCGCACACGCTCCCCATCGAAGTGCTCCCGTTGGAGGAAAGCACTTCCGACACCACTCTGACGGCGTAGGGGAACTCGTCCTCCGTCGGCAGCGCAGGCAGGATGGCTCGCTCCGCTAGTGCCCCGTGCCCGATTTCCCGGCGCCCCGGCGACCCTACCCGTCGGGCCTCGCCCGTTGAAAACGACGGGAAGTTGTAGTGGTGCATGAACCGCCGCGTGTTCTCCGGCCCTACCGTATCCAGCGTTTGCTTCATCGCCAGTGACCCCACCGTCACTGTGGAAAGCACCTGGGTCATCCCGCGGGTGAACAGTCCCGATCCGTGAGTGCGCGGCAACACCCCCACCTCGCAGGCGATGGGCCGAATTTCTTCCAGCGAGCGTCCGTCGGGCCGGATATGCCGTTCCAGAATGCGCCGGCGCACTTCGTCCCGCATCACGCTCTTGAACCCTTCGGACAGAACCTTATCCGGGTATTCCTCGGACAGATTCTCCGAAACCTCGTCGCGCAGCGCATTTTCCCGGGCTTCCAGGGCCACCTTGTCCAGGTTTTCCTCCAGCGCGTCGGCTAGGCGTGTTCCCACTACGCCACGGATGCTACTGTCCAGTTTCGCCACCGCTTCCTTGTCGGTCTTGACCTCCGACTTGGGTTTTCCTGCCTGCTCAACCAGCTCTCCGATGAGTTCAATGATCTCTGAGTTTGCTTCCTGCGCCTGGCGGATGGCTTCGAGGATGACCTCCTCCGAAACCTCATCGGAGCCGGCTTCCACCATTATGATTGCTTCCTGCGTCCCGCCGATGACCATGCTCAGGGAGCTGTCGTCGCTTTCCTGATAGGTGGGGTTGATGATGTACTGCCCGTCTCGGTAGGCAATGCGGCAAGCGCCGATGGGCCCGTTGAAGGGAATCTGCGAGATGGCCAGCGCCGCCGACGCCCCAACCATCGCCAGAATCTCCGGCGGATTCTCTTGGTCGGCGGACAGCACCGTTAGCGTAATCTGGACGTCGTTGTGCAGCCCCTTAGGGAACAATGGCCGAATGGCCCGGTCGGTAAGACGGGAGGCCAGAATGCCTTCCTGTCCCGGCCGGCCCTCCCGGCGGAAGAAGCTGCCGGGGATGCGCCCGGCCGCATACAGCCTTTCTTCGTAGTCCACCGTCAGCGGCAGAAAATCTATGTCTTCGGCCCGGGGCCGCTCCGACATCACGGCCGTCGCCAGCACGATGGATTCGCCGTAGCGGACCGTTACCGCGCCGTGGGCCTGAAAGGCCACCCGGCCGGTTTCCAGCACCAGGGTTTCCCCGCCAATGTCACGATGCACCACTGTGGGGGCAGCAAGTTGAGTTGTCATAACAAAAACAATTACCTCACGCATAGGTGAGTTAGGCGGGAAGGCAGCAGGGGAGGGGACGTAGCTAGACGAGAAATAGCCCCGATAAGTTCGGGGCTGGAGAACGCGAGTCTACCGGCGCAGACCGAGTCGTGTTATTAGTGTCTGATAGCGATTGACGTCTTCTTTGCTCAGATAGTTCAGCAGACGCCGCCGTCTGGACACCATGCCTTGCAAGCCGCGACGGGAGTGTACGTCTTTGCGGTGCGTTCGCAGATGTTCGGTCAGCCGCTTGATATCTTCCGTCAGGACAGCTACCTGAACCTCTGCGGATCCGGTATCTCGATCGTTGATGCGGTACTCGCGGATGATGTTGGCTTTGGTTTCACCGTCTAGCATTTGGCGCGTCTTCGCTTCTCTTGCTTCTTCTGTATCTAACTTCTTTGCCGATTCTATCACGGCCCGCCGCCGTTAGCAACCGCCCAATCCCCTTCTCTCAGGGCAATCGCAGATGAAATCTCCATCATTGCCAACAGCAGCGACATCTTGCGCGCCGTAAACCGGGCCAGCGTTCTACGGAAAGCCACCGGAAGGACCGTAACCCCGTTTGGCATCACCGCCCGCATAGAGGACACGCACCGCGCCTAGGCGGAGGCCGAAGGACGGACGGTTTTTCTAATCCCCTATCCCTAACTGCACCGCGCTACCTCTGGTCCCGGTAGTTGGGCGCGTCTATCGGCGCCCACTGCACCACCAGCCAGTCCACCAGCCGCGACGCTATTCGCGGCTTCGCGTCTTCCAGCTCCTCCATGGTGGAAGCCGTGGTGATTACCGTGGGCATTCGCGCCTCGTGCCGGTGCACGATTATCTGATACAGCTTCTCCTCAGCCCACGGGGTGCTGTTCTCCGCCCCCAAATCGTCCAGAATCAGCAGCGGCACGTTCAGCACTTGCTCGAACAGCTCATCGAACCCCACCCGGCTGTCGGGACTGTAAGTAGTGCGCAAATGATCGAGCAGCGTCGGCACGAAGGCGAAGAACACCTGCCGCCCCTGCCTCAAGCTCTCGGCGGCTATGGCTACCGCCAAATGCGTCTTGCCGGAACCGCGCGCTCCCGTGAACAGCAGCCACCCCTCAGGAAAAGTCGCGAAAGTCTGCGCCGCGCTCACTGCGTGAGTCAGCGTATCCCGATCTTTGTTCGTCGCCTTTGGGCTGCCCGCCGGATTAAAGTCCGCGAACTTCATCCGTTCCAGCATCTCCGGGCGCACTTCGCCGATGCCCAGCGCCAGGCGGGTATTGAAGTGTCCCAACTGCAACACCGCGGACCGCCCGTCCCCCGCCTCTATCCTCGTCCGCAGCGATTCTTCCAGCCGGTTCAGAGGCCCGCGGACGGTTACCACCGTGGGCAAGTTGTTGTTATGCCGGTGGTTGATGACCTGAAACAGTTTTTCCTGGGCCCAGGAAGTGGCGCTGTGCACCCCCAGATCGTCCAGAATCAGCAACGGCACATTACGAACCTGCTCGAACAGCTCATCATAAGTAGTCTGGCTGTCTGGCGCGTATGCCGCTCGCAGATGGTCCAGCAAATCCGCCACCATGATAAAGAAGGTGGTCTGTTGCCGTTCGATGCAACGATTGGCTACGGCCGCCGCCAAGTGCGTCTTCCCGCTGCCGGAGGGGCCGGTCAACACCAGCCAGCCCTGGGGATCTTCTGCATAGGCCGCCGCTTGCGCAAAGGCTTCGGCGAACATCCGCCTCGCGCCGGGGTCTACCAGCGGCCCTTCTGTTCGGGTGGCGGCGAAACTGGATCGGGAAAGCGTCCCCAGATTGCTGTACCGGCGCAGGGCGTCCCGCCGTGAAGGCGATTCCTCGGCATCATGGCACGCTGGGCATGGAACGGCTTGCCCGAACCCTGGACGCCCCACGGGCATTCGCCGCGTCACCCACCCGGAACCTTTGCAGGTGGCGCAACGGTCACCCTCGGTCGCTTCGGGCGGATGCGCTCCTCCGGCGCCGTTCGTAGTCTTGGCTATACTTCTGGCGCTGATTCGGCGGAGAATTTCGCCCAGACTTTCCATCGTCATTTGTCTTACTCTTCCAGCCGCTCTTGCCTTCCGAACCCCAGCGTTTCAGAATCGCGTCAACATACTGCCAACTGCGCTTGTTCTCCAGCGCCGCGATTTCGAACGCTTCCCGAATCCACCCCGACGGATAGCGCCCCTCGGCTTCCTTCAGCCGCTCGGCCACAATCGGCGACAGCATCCCGATGTTGTCTTCATACAGGGCAAATATATTCGGGCGTCCCCTCCGTTCTATCGGCGCCTCATCCGCTCCCAACGGCGCCGAGGCCGTGCCGGTCTCGCCGAAGGATGCGCCCGTTTCCTTCAGCCGCGCCACGGCCCGGCGTCCCGCGTCGTTGTTCAGCGCGAAATATACTTTCCCCGGCCCGGTTTCGCAGGCCAGAAAAACCCCCCGGCGCACCGCAAGACGCAACCCCCGCCGGATTTCCTCGACAACGCCGCCGGATTCGGCATCCGCCGGCTCCGCCACAGGACGCACCCCCCGCAGCAAAGCCGTGTCCGAAACAAACTCATCCAGCTCGACAACCCGCAACGGCTGACGCTTGTGATGCAGCAGCCACAAGCCCCGCAGGGTCACCTTCAACTCTGCGATGTCGTGGATTTCCTCCAGCAGCGGGCCGAAAAGCGGGTCCGGCACCGGCGTATAGAGGGTATCGCGGGGAAAACCGGCGAAGGGCATTTCTTCTACCCCGGCTAATACTCCGGCACTCGGGCGAAGGAATCGAAGCGCACCAGATTATCCCGAAACTCCAATTGTATGTTACCCGTAGGCCCGTTGCGGTGCTTGGCTACTATGATGTCGGCCACGTTCTTGGGATAAGGCTGTCCGGGGCGTTGCTGCTCCCATTCTTCTTCCGTGGTGTAGACGTCCTCCCGGTGAATGAACATCACCACGTCCGCGTCCTGCTCAATGCTCCCGCTGTCTCGCAAGTCCGACAGCAACGGCCGGTGGCTCGGCCGGTTTTCCACCAACCGGCTCAACTGCGAACAGGCAATCAGGGCCACTCCTAAGTCCCGGGCCATCGCTTTCAGCGACCGCGAAATCTCGCTGATTTCCTGCACCCGGTTCCCCCCGCCGCGTCTCGACCCTTCCACCAGTTGCAG
Organism: Dehalococcoidia bacterium; assembly: GCA_965199995.1. Lineage (GTDB taxonomy): Bacteria > Chloroflexota > Dehalococcoidia > Lucifugimonadales > UBA3495 > VXOI01. The sequence goes on from OZ241328.1 coordinate 2,975,509, forward strand.
ATAGTCCACCACCAGCAGGTCAAGCCCATTCTCCAGCGCAAGCCGCCGCGCCTTGCTCCGCATCTCCACCATCCCCTGATACGGCGTGTCGTCGATGTAGACCGGCAAGTCGGAAAGCTGACCAATGGCGTCGATGATGCGTTGCTGCTCCGCGAAGGTGGTTAAGTCCAGCCGCAGCCGGTGGGAATCAACCTCAGCCTCCGACGACAGGATGCGCATCCCTAGTTGCTCGCGGCTCATCTCCAGGCTGAAAATCCCCGCCGTGGAGCCATTGCGAGCCGCGTTCAGGCAGATATTCAGCGCCAGAGTGCTCTTGCCCAACGACGGACGCGCCCCCAATATTACCATGTCCGACCGTTGTATCCCCCCCAGCAGCTCGTCCAAATCCGCATAGCCCGACATCACCGGGCCGCCCGAGTCCAGCATCGCCTCGGCCGCGCTCGCCCGGTCCTGCAGGTACTGGTCATATATCTGCCGCAATGGGATGAACCCCCGGCTCTGCCCTCCCCCCCGCACCGCGAACAGCGCATCCTCCGCCTGCCGCAGCGTCGCCTCCACATCGTCAGTGTCGTTGTACCCCAGCGCCGAAATCTGCGCCGCCGCGTCAATCAGCTTCCGCATCGTCGAAGTGCGGGAAACAATCTCCGCGTATTCCTCGGAGTGCACCGACGTGGGCGTGATGGACACTAGGTGAGACAGATAGGCCATCCCGCCCACCAGGTCCAGCTTTTCCGTGCGCGACAGTTCCCCGGCCAGAGTGAGCTGGTCAATGGCGTGGTCTCTCTGAAACAGGGCCTGCGCCGCCGCGAAGCAGATTTGGTTCCGCTCCCGGTAGAAGTCGCCCGGCTGCAACAGCGGCGCAATTCTCGTGAAGCATTCCCCGTCAATCAGCAACGACCCTATGACCGCTTCCTCTGCCTCCAGGTTATGCGGCAGCAGCCTTTCCGCGTAAAGCGTCACGTTCCGTTACTCTTCCGCCGCGGCAGTCACATGAATCGTCGCCGTGATTTCTGTCGAGAACCGCAGGGTGATGTCATACTCGCCCGGTTCGCGTATTGGTTCCGTCACCTCAATCCAGCGACGCTCCACCTCGCGTCCGGTAACCTCCGCCAGCGCCATCGAGATATGCGCGCCGGTTATCGCTCCGTAGTAGCGCCCCGTGGGCGTGACTCGGGCCTGCACGGTAATCTCCTTATCGTCCAGAGCCTCCCGAATCTCTTCCAGCACCTGGGTCTCTCGCAACCGTATCTCGTCCCCGGCCGACTTTATCTTGTGCAGGCGCTTCAGTGCTTCGGGCGTAGCAGTCGTCGCCAGACCTTGCGGCAACAGATAGTTGCGTGCGTACCCGTCCGGAACTCGCCGAATCTCGCCCGCGCGCGCCTTGTTGGGCACGTCTTGAGTGAACACAACTTCCATGGGAATCCCTTCTCTGATGATATAGATTTCTCGCCATTATACGCTGACTGCCGCTCGCCGCGAAAGGCGCGGGCGTCAGCGAAGTAACGAGAACTGCGCCAGCCCAACGCGGGCCGGAGGTCTCCCCTCTGATACAATTCTCTTGTCCTGAGCGGTAACCCCATCCAGGGGCCGCTCTTTCATTCCCGCGAAAGCGGGAACCCAGAATTCCATCCCCAGGCGCGGAGCCGGTTATGACCACCACCGAATACCGGACCGGAATGCGAATGTCCCTCGACGAGTTCCTGGCTCTCGGAGAGACCGACGGCAAATGGGAACTCGACGACGGAGTGCTTTATATCATGCCTACCGGCACCCGCGACCACCAATTCCTGGTGTTAGAGTTTAGCTTTCACATCCGAAATTACTTGGATACCTTCGACCAGCCGCCGGCCCACTTTTACCACGAGATGACTACGATCCTGTCGCGGGAACTGCAACGCGCCCCGGAACCCGATATAGTTATCGTCCGCGAAGGGCGGCCCGGGCTACTGGAGGGCGGATGGGTTGAGGGAGCGCCGGACATTGTGGTCGAAGTGCTGTCCAGCGACCGCCACCGGGACTTGGTGCGCAAACGGCAAATATACGCCGAGGCCGGGGTGCTGGAGTACTGGCTGATAGACCCCCGCAACGACACGGTGACGCTACTGGAACTGGAAAACGGCGGGTATGCCGAGCGGGCGGTGCTGGAGGCCGGCGACACTCTGGCGACCCCGCTGCTGCCCGGCCTGTCCATCCCTCTGGGCGAGATATTCCGCCACCGCCGGCGTCCCCTGCGAGACGGCCAATAGGAGGCAGCCATGTCATTCATCCAAGGCGTAGAAGAGCGGGCGCTCCCCGTCCGCCAAGCCATTCTGCAACATCCCTTCGTCGTGGGCATCGGGCAGGGCGACCTGGATGTGCAGCGTTTCCAATACTACGTGGCCCAGGACTATGTGTACCTCATTGACTACGCCCGGGTGCTGGCTTTGGGGGCGGCTCGCGCTTCGGATCTGGATGTTATGTCCTGGTTCGCCGGCCTGCTGGACGAAACCCTGAACACCGAGATGGAGCTTCACCGGGGCTACTGCGCCCAGTTCGGAGTCAGCCGCCAGCAACTCGAAGCTACCAGCCCGGCGCCCACTACCGTCGCCTACACGTCCTACCTATTGCGGGTGGCATCGCAGGGCAGCTTTGGCGAGCTTGCCGCCTCTCTGCTCCCCTGCCAGTGGGGCTACTGGGAAATTGGCGAGCATCTGGCCCGCCAGGGCGCCCCGGCTCACGCGCCTCTCTACGCCGAGTGGATAGGAATGTACTCCTCCGGCGAGTTCCGAGACCTGGCCCGGCATCTGCGGGCACTGACCGACAGGCTGGGCAGAGCAGCGGCGCCGGCTGAGCAGGCCGCCATGGAGACCGCTTACTTCACCAGCCTGCGCCTCGAGCGTCAGTTCTGGGATATGGCCTGGAACCTGGAGCAGTGGCCGGAGTAGCGGATATTCCCCATCGTCATTCCCGGTATTTCCATCGTCATTCCCGGTATTTCCATCGTCATTCCCGGTATTTCCATCGTCATTCCCGCGGAAGCGGGAACCTGCGCCTTCCGTTACCCTTTCACTGCTCGGAACACCCACACGGGAAACGAAAACAGAAAATCCCCGTCCTCTTCAGTCTTCCCACCTGAAACGCCTCCCGGATTTCCGCGGGCCCTTCCAGAAACTCTCGCCGCAAGGCCGCAACTTCGTCTTCCTCCACCCGCGTCCGCATTACCCAGTCATTGAACCACAGATACACCCTCTCATCTTCGCTTCCCGCGACTTCAAACCCTCGCTCCGCCAGCATCCGTCGGATGACCGAAATCTTCCGGTCCTCCACGTGACTGAAGTCGCGGCGCAACTCAATTTCGTTCATCCACTGCGCAATGCTATCGTTCTCTGGCGCGACGGTGTCCGCCATCACCAGCGAGCCCCCCAGCCGCAGAGTCCGTTGCGCCTCGTCCAGCGCTGCCGCAAAGTCTCGAAAGTGATGCCCCGCCTTGCGGCAGGTAATTAAGTCCAGGCTTCCATCGGCGAAAGGCAGCGATTCCGCCGCATTCTGCACTAGTCCGACGTTCTCCAACCCCCGCTCGCCGCAGATGCGCCCGGCTTGCCGCAGCATCGGCCGAGTGATGTCGCTGGCCAGCACCCGCTCCGAAACTTCCGCCATGGCAAAGGCCGTAAATCCCGCCCCTGTGCCAATGTCCACCGCCCACCGATAGGACGGCGCGCCTTCGGCGAAATCGCATCCCGTCAGCTTCTGCACCGATTCCAGGCTGTCGTCGCTGATATGCACCTTGCTCTCGGCGTATACCCCTGCCTGCGGCCCAAACATCTGCTGCGCCAGAGTGCCGCCGGGCTGTTCTCCCTTCAGCGTCATAGAAACTCCATAAAGAGGGGCAGGCTTCAAGCCTGCCCCCTACGGATTCGTTCTGGCGGCGGGATTTCTCCCTCGCCTTCACCCTCTCCCGCAAGGAGAGGGAACTTTAGCCGCGCTTCCTATACCAACACCGGCTCGGTGTTCTTCTGGTAAACCTGGAAACGGTGCCGGGTGGTATCGGCGATATATACATTGCCGTCTTCGTCCACCTTCACCGCCACCGGCGCCCACAGCACCTTCTCCGGCGTAAAGTCGCGAACCCCGTTGCGTTGCCGGATCATATCGGGGTTCGACTCAATCTTCTGGACCCCCAGCTTCGACAGAGCGGCGTCGCCGGTGAACTCAGTGATGAACCGGCCCTCCGGCGTCAGCACCTGCACCCGGTTGTTAAGCCAGTCAGCCACATAAATATCGCCGTCCTTGTCCACCGCCACGCCCGTCGGCCGGTTGAAGCAGCCCACTGGCTGGTTCACTACCCGAATGCCGCCGTGTTCCCGGGCTATGGAAGCGTCCCCGCCGGTGCCGGGCTGCCCGAAGCTGGCGAGCCACTGCCCGCCGCTCGTGAAAGACTGGACGCGGTCGTTGCGCCAGTCGGCCACGAAAATGTTCCCTTCGCTGTCTAGCGCTATTCCCCAGGGCGTATCAAACTCCCCGGGGCCGTTCCCGTGGCTGCCGAACTGGGAAATATACTGCCCGTTGAGGGTGAACTTCTGAACCCGGTGATTGCGGCTGTCAACCACATACAGTTCACCGTCCTGGATGGCCAAGCCCGCCGGCCGGTTCAGCTCGCCGTCCCCGGAGCCGTGCGTCCCCCAGTGACTGATGTAGTTGCCGTCCTTGTCGAATATCGTGATTCGATGCAAATACTCATCGGAAACGTAAACGTTGGTCTCGTCGTCCAATGCGATGGACATCGGCCAGATGAACTGGCCCGGCCCTTCGCCATAGCCGCCGAACTCCGTCACGTACTGCTCTTCCCCGTCTTCGCCCAAGAAGAACAGATTGATGCGCGTGCCGTCGGAACGCGACTCATAAGAGCGGTTCACCACGTACATCGCCTTGTCCGGCCCAAAGGCGAAATCCATTGGATTGCGGAACCCGGTGCCTTGGAACTCGGAGCGACCGGCAACCCACTTATAGGTATATGTCCGGTCGTTGATGCCGAGAAATACGCTTGCCACGGCTTGCCTCCTTGCTGTTTCAGTTGGGAGGGCGCTGATTCGACGCGCCTTACACCTCGGTCGCTATCCGGGTGAGAACCTGTTGCGCCACGGAGCTGATGGCCCCAATCATCCACTCTACCAGAGAAGTGATGACGCCCCTAACCGTATCCACAACGCCGTTGATCACCGACCGGATAGCCCCCGTTACGGCTTGGACAATTCCTACGATGAACTGCAGGATGCCGCGCCCTTCTTCAACCTGGACTTCTTCGTTCTCTTCTACCATATCGGAACTCTCTTTCTGCTCTCCGGAACACAGCCTGGCCAGACTGCGTTCCGGCACCCTTTCCTATCCTGAGTTATCTTTGCCGGGGCCTCCCGGAACTATTCTGTCTCAAGCGGGTCAGTAAAAGGAAACCCTCAATCCCACCGGGACGCCCCGAATCTCTCCGTTAATCCCGTAAAAGCCCCGCCATTCCCGCGAAGCTTGTCCCCGCCAAAACGGGGATCGGGAATTCGCCAGCCAAGCCTAGATGAAGTCGTGCTTCTCGAAGGTGCCGCCCACGATGGGCTTCGAGTCCAGCCCCATCCAGTTCTCCAGCAGCGTGGCATAGGTCGAACGGAAGTCATTGTTGTGCAACAGATTGCCGCCGTCTTCCAGCTCGTTGGGCTCTAGCGACGGATACTCGCCGTACAGCCCGCCTTTAACCTGCTCCCCGATGACGAAGGCCACCCCGCCGGTGCCGTGGTCCGTGCCGGAGCCGTTATCCATAGCCCGCCGGCCGAACTCCGAGTACAGTAGCATAACCACGTTGTCGCCGATACCGTGGTGCCGCAGGTCCGACATATACGAATCCACGTTCCGCGCCACGTCGTTCAGCAGGTTAGACTGCCCCACAGCCTGGTTGGCGTGGGTGTCAAAGATGTTGTAGGGAGCTGTCGTGAAGAACACCCGCGTCCCGAGGTTGGCGTTGTGCACCTGCACCATGTCTCGCAGGTAGCCGCCGATGTTGCCCAGCAGATACTCTTCCTCGCCCCGGTACTTTCCAGGGGCCGTCGCCAGAATATCTGCCCCCATCATCGCCTCGACGCCCGTGCTGCGGATGAAGTCCTCTACGGCGCCCCGTCCAATGGCCGGGCCATACATCCGCCCGAACAAGTCCAGAGCCTCGTCCCGCTGGTCTTCCCGCTCCATCTCCGTCAGCAGGCCATAGCTGTTCAGGTCGCCCACCGAAGCCACCGGAACGCCTTCCAGCGCCAGGGCGCGCGGCAGCCCGCGGCCGAAGTTCACGCCGGTCAACACGTTTTCCTTGTTCTGGTCTAGCTCCTTGACCACTTTGCCTAGCCAGCCTTCCACGCCCAGCTCCACCGGCTCGCACGTAGCCCAGATGTCCATCGATCGGAAGTGGGACAGGCTCCCATTGGGGTAGCCGATGCCCTGGATGATAGCCAGCTTGCCCTCATCCCAATACTTCTTCATCGGAGCCATGGCCGGGTGCAGTCCCAGCGTGTCGTTCAAGGGGATAATCATCTCTTCCGGAATGCCCAAAGTCGGGCGGTAGTCCCGGTACCGCGGGCTGCTGTACGGAATCACCGTATTCATCCCGTCGTTGCCCCCGGACAGGGATACTACAGCCAGGACCGGATCCTTGCTGGTGGATACCATCGCTATTCCTCCGTTTCCTTTGAGGTCTTTTTCGTTGGCCGTTCGCCCCGATCCTCCCCGGGACGAACGGCGGGGATTCTGAATCTCGGTCTAGCCGAACTGGAACTCAGAAGTGGTGGCAATCATCTGGAAGGTCTCCCCCGCCCGCCGGGTGAAGTCCGCCCGCTCATCGTCGGTGCCGTGCTTCAGCTCGCCGCCCTGGGCCACGTGGCCCACCAGCTCCGTCCGAGTCTCGTCGGAGATGGTCAGCGGCCCCACCAGGTCCAGGCACCCGTCCACCATCTGCTCGGCGGAGAGGCTCTCGCCCTGGGCCATCAGCCGGTTCACCATGGACTGAATGCCCGGCAGACTGGTGTCGCCCAGCACCTTGGAGGCAAAGTTGATGCGGTCAATCAGCGAGCCGCTGTTAATCCACTCGCGGCCCATGTGCCAGCCTTCCACCGTTGGCGGATTCAGCAGGTCCATGCCCATGTACTTCGGCTCCATGGCCACGAAGAACAGCCCTGGCTTCGGCTCTGTGTGGTCCTGAGCCATCCGCACCGTGCCGATGACCACGTCCGCCGGGCTCTTCACCTTGGCGTAGCGCACCGCCTCGTCCTTGAAGAAGTCGCTGGTGAACAGCGCCCGCAGCATCTCCTTAATCTCATAGCCGGAGTCGAAGTAGGCTTGCTCCAGTTGCTGGATGGCTTCCATGTCCCGCGGTTCCGCCAGCCGCCACGCCGGAACCGGCGGTTCATCGGCCACGAAAAAGTCATACAGCTTTCGGGAAACGAACCGCGCCGCCGCCGGCTGCTTGCAGATGATGTCTACCACGTCCTCGCCGTTCCAGTTCCCCGTCTCCCCCAGGAACGTCTTTTCGCCGTAGTCGTGGTCCGCCGGGTCGAAGCGGAACTCGAAAGGCGTCCGCCCATAAGGGAACACCGGAATCGTCGGCGCCAGGTTCCAGCCGGTAAACGCCCGGGCGCAAGCCTTAACGTCATCCTCGGTGTAGTTGAAATCATTGTCCATCCCCACACCTAGGGAGAACAGCTCTAGCAGCTCCCGTCCGTAGTTCTCGTTCACCGCCTTCTTGTGGCTCTCGATGTTGTCCAAGTAATACAGCATCGCAGGATCTGTGGAAAGCCACATCAACAGTTCCTTGAAATTTCCCATCCCCTTTTCGCGGAAGGCGTCATACTGCATCGAAGTGGTGCGGGCATTGTCCACCTTGTTGTCGCCGGAGCAGAGGATGGTATGCCAGAACAGCGCCATCTTCTCCTTTAGCTGATGCTTGTTGTTAATCATCCGGTAGACGATCTCGGTCTGACCAGTCTCAATGGCCGCCTTGTCGAAATAGGACGGGTAAGCCCGGTACATCAGGTCTTCTTCGATGCCTGGGTCATCGGCGGGATTCAGCAGTTCCTCCACGACGCTGTCGTAGCCCTGCTGCGCTCTCGCCTCAATCTCGTCGCGGCTGGCCCCAAAGCCTGCCCGCCGCAGCAAATGAGCCATCAAGGCGATTTCTTCTTGGGAAACTGCGTTCTGCGTCATCCATTCCTCCTTATTCGGCTTCGTTCCTTATCTAGACCTCTTGCAGCTCGCTCAATACGCGCTTATTCACTTTCCGTTATGGCTCCCGGCAATTAGGGAACCCCCGGCAGTTCAACAATGGGTAAGCGAAAAACGGGGCCGCTTGCCCTTTTCCTGCCAGTCTATTTAAGCCCCTGTCCCCACCGTTGTCAATACTGATTCAAGAATAATAATCAATGGCGGATAACATTGCGAAATCCGATTATTCCCGCTGAACCGCGCCGCTCCTCGCGCGCGCCGCCCCTGAATCAGTTGGAACCCCTCAGCTTCGGGTCAAGAACGTCCCGCAGCGCATCCCCTAGCAGATTCCATGAAAACACCACCACTGCTATGGCCAGCCCAGGGAACACCGCCACCCACCATGCCGTCTCCACATACTTGGTCGCTCCGGTGAGCATCCCGCCCCAGGTCGGCACATTGGGCGGAACACCTACCCCAAGGAAGCTCAAAGACGCCTCCACCACAATCGCCCATCCCAGGGAGATAGTCGCCAGAACAATGTATGTGGCTGCCAGATTCGGGGCCATGTGCCGCACCATAATCCGCAGGTCGCTCACCCCGATAGCCTTGGCCGCCAGCACATAATCCGTCTCCTTGATGCTCAGCGCCTGCGAGCGTATGGTTCGCGCTGCCCCAGGGACGAATACTGCGGCCAGCGCGATAATAACGTTGATGATGGACGCCCCCATCACCGCCATTATCGAAAGTGCCAATATCAGGGCAGGAAAGGACATCACCGCATCCATTATGCGCTGCACGGCCAAGTCTACCGCCCCGCCGAAATACCCGCTCACCAGCCCCACCGCCAACCCAATCGTCACCCCGAATAGAACGCTAAGAATCCCAACTAGCAATGAGATTCGCGTGCCATAGACCAAACGGCTGAAAACGTCCCGCCCAATCTGATCCCCTCCGAGCAGCATTTCCGTGCTCGGCTCCGCCAGCACCGACCGGTAGTCCGTCAGCTCTGGATCGTGCGTGGCCACCAAGGGAGCAATGACTGCCAGCACAATCATCAAGATTGCTATAATCGCCCCAAACGCCCCCAGCGGCTTGTCCTTCGCGAAGTTCAGCAGGTTCTTCCCCAGCGAACGCTTGGCCCGCATACCCGCAGGCAGGCTCAGCGCTTCCCCTCTCCCGGCTTCCTCTCCCTCTTCGGAACGAAAAACTGCCACGAATCCACCTCCGGCTGGCAGCATTTTAGGTTATGCGTAGCGGATTCTCGGATCGAGCCAGCCGTACATCAAATCAACAATCAAATTCAGCAGCAACACCAGCGTCGCCACCATCATTACGATGGCCTGTATCATGGTGAAGTCCCGGGCAAAAATGCTGTCTATCAGCAGGCGCCCGACCCCCGGAACCAAGAATATCTTTTCTATCACGACCGTCCCGGCCAGTAGCCGCCCTATCTGCCACCCAGAGATCGTCAGCACCGGCAGCGAGGCGTTCTTTAGCGCGTGGCGCACAATCACCACCCGCTCGTTCAATCCCTTGGAGCGAGCCGTGCGTATGTAGTCCTCCCGGAACACCTCCAGCATCGCGCTGCGGGTTACTCGCGCAATCAGCGCCATGTTATAGAACCCTAGGGCAATGGACGGAAAGATAAGCTGCTGCAAATTTTTCAGCGGGTCTTCCCACAAATCCGCGTAGCCTAACGGCGGCAGCCATCCGAAGGCGTTCACCAGCACAATGATTATCAGGATAGCCAGCCAGAAATTTGGCATCGCTACCCCGGCAATCGCTATGATTCTCGACGCATAGTCCGCGGGCGAATCCTGCATCACTGCCGAAATCACCCCCAGCGGCACGGCTATCACCGTTGCCAAGGCCAACGATAGAATCGTCAACTCTATCGTTATCGGCAGTCTCGACTTGATATCGTCAATTATCGGTGTGTCATGAATCATCGAAAGACCCATGTCGCCCCGCAACATATCCCACACCCATAGCACATACTGCTGCACCACGGGCTTGTCCGTTCCCAGCTTGGCTTGCAAATCCTCAAGCTGTTCCTGGGTGAACTCCGCGTCCCCGTCGGCCCCGATGAGGCGCAAATACGCCGGATCCCCCGGAATCAGCCGCATCAAGGAGAAGACTATGATGGTGACCAACAGCAACGTAGGCACGAAAAGAAACAGCCTTTTCACCACGTACAGGTTCATAGTCCTCTCCCTTATCCTGTTCCCAGAGCACCCTTGTTCCGGCCGCTCTCGCTCTTTTTAGCCAGCGGCCGGGCCAGGATGCCGCACGCCCTGCCCCAACCATTAGGGGCCTAATCCGGCTCTACTCCTCGTACCAGAGATGCTCCTTGTTGCTATGGTTGGCGAAACCCGACGCGATGTTGTAGTTTCTGATACGGTTGTCCACATAAGGCACCAGCATCGCCCAGGTGGTAATCGCCACGTGCGTATCCTCGTTAGCCAGGTAATCCCCCAGCTCCAGCACCAGTTCCCGTCGCCTTTCCGTATCGGTCTCGATAATTTGCGCGTCATACAGCTCGCGTACCTTTTCCGGCTCCCACCCGCTGTAATTGCGCGTAGCCTTTCCCAGATAGCTACCAGCTATCAACTGATCCGGATCCATCACCAGTATCCCGTTGCCGTGGAAGCCGAGCTTCCAGTCGCCCGCCTCATAGCGCACGTACCCGGCCGCCGGTTCCTCTGGTTGGACCGTAGCCTTGATGTTCAGCCACCGTTGCAACTGATCCGCCGCCACCTGGGCCATGTCTGGGAATGACAGGAAGTTGGCCGCCAGGATGCTGGTCTCAAACCCGTCGGGGTATCCCGCCTCCGCCATCAGGCGTTGCGCCTCCGCAATATCCTCCGGGTGCTTTTCCCCGTCGGCCGTCTCTCTCAGCCCCGGCCAGTCCAGCCATTCTTCCGTGGAGCGGCCGAACCATTGGTCGGGAGGCAGCGGCGAACCAATCAGGTATTCCCCCGCGCCGAATATTTCATTGAACGCCTGCCGGTGCAGAATCAGATTCAGAGCCCGCCGCACTCGCGGGTCATCAAAGGGCTCCGCCTCCGTGTTAATCAGCATCCCGTGCCAAAGCGTCGGCCCGGCAAAGAACACCCGCCCCTTGCCTTCCCGGTCCTTCTGCAGTTCCTGGCCTTCCCGCACGTTCATGTTGCTGTTCAGGTATACCGTCATCAGCACCTGCTCCGCCTTGTAGGCCGCCACGATGCTGCTGGAGTCGTTGATGATGTAGTAGTTCATCCCGTCGAAATAGGGCAGGCCCTCTTTGAAATAATCCTCATTCTTCTCCCAGCGGTATACCACGTCCTTCTCGTGTTCCACCATCTTGAACGGGCCCGAACCCAGGATGTTCTCCTCAAGGCGCATATCCCGCTGATTCGCCGGGTCTTCTCCCACCCAGTGTTTCGGCCACATCTTCATAAAGTCCGTCGCCAGGAACGCCAGAAACGCCGACGACGGGAAGTTCAGATCTATCTGCACCTGATGCGGAGCGATGGCTTCCGCGCTTTCCACGTAAGGCCGGATCTGCCCCGACCTCGGCCGCGGAACATCCGTGCGCAGCATCTCGTTGATGCTGAACACCACGTCGTCCGACGTAAGAGGCGTCCCGTCGTGCCACCGGGCGTTTTCCGGCAAAGTGAACAGGTATCGAGTTCCTCCCTCACTCACCGTCCACCCCGTCGCCAAATCGCCTCGTATGTCCAGTGGCTCCGGCGTTTCCCCGTTGTAGTGAACTAGCCCGTTGGAGAAAGGAGACGTCGGCGACATACAGGTGCCGCCCGAGCCGCACTCCATGATATTCCAGTGGGCCACGTTCCCGGCGACATGCATATCAATCACGCCGCCGTACTTGCCCTCCGGCTTGGCCTTGGCTTGGGCCGCGCTCGATGCCCCGGACGTTTCTTCCAGCACCGGCGTAGCCGTGGGATCCGGCGCCGCCGTTGACATCGCTATGGCCGTCGAAGCTGGCTGGGGAACGGGCGTCGGCGTATTCGCCGCCCCGGACGTTGTTTGCTGGGACTGCCCGCTGGAAGGCGTAGCCGCGCTTCCGCCGGCTGCGGGCGGGGCTGTGGCCGCCGGGGCCGCTGCCATCGCCGTAGGCGTGGCGGGCGCTGCCGTCTCCGGTTCGGCCGCTCCTCCGCATGAGACGACGGCTGCCAGCGCCAGTGCCAGCACCAGCGGAATTACCCCCTTCATATACCGGACTCTTCTGAAATTCACGCCTGAACCTCCCATACGCTGAAACATACGCCCCGACCGAGGATTCTCGAATACGTGATATTTATTGCTGATTTCGTAAAGTTATTCCAGTTATGCTATTCAATAACCTGTATAAACTAAATAATCCTTCGACCTGAAAACTAAACTAGGCCCAAGTTGCACGGGATACTAGCATCAGGCATAAAGGCTGTCAACGCAAATCAAGGCAGATATAAAAAGGGCAGACCAATAGCCTGCCCTAAACAATACGCAGTAAAACCGCCCCCGTCCGTCATCCCCCCATCCGCCCCTGTCGCATCCCATCCGCCGCTCTCACCCTTCTCCGTCATTCCCGCCCCCTACCGTCATTCCCGCCCCTACCGTCATTCCCGCCCCCTACCGTCATTCCCGCGAAAGCGGGAATCCCATCTCCACCCACCTACGGAGCTTGGGGTTGCCGGCGGATTGTTGCGGCCCCCGCCTTCCTGAGGGCCTTGTCCCCGTGGGAACGGAGCAGAAGTCCGCCGCCGCTACTCCCCCGGCCGCACGGCCTGCGCCCCGAGCTGCGGCCAGGCCGCCGGAGCCCCCGCCCGCGCGATGCGCTCCTTCAGCGGCAGGGACTCATCCCAATAATGGCCGATAAACCGTTGGCCGTTTACCCCGTCCGAACCCTCCGACGCCAGCCACACCACCGGCCCCCGCATCACCTCCGGCTGTATCATACTCTCCCGCCGGTGGGCCGCGTCCTCCGGGATCAGGTTCGTATTCGACATTCCGCCCGGCACCAGCACATTCGCCGTAACTCCCGTTCCTTCCAGCTCCCGCGCCGCCATGGCGATAAACGCTTCATGGGCCGCCTTCGACGGCCCGTAAGGCGTTCCCCCGGGGTTATACATCGTGTTCATGCTAGTGGTAACGCCGATAATCCGCCCCCAGCCTTGGGCCAGAAAGTGGGGAACGGCCGCCCGCGTCATATAGAAAGGCCCGCCCGCGTTCACCGCCATCACCCGATCCCACTCCGCTGCCGGCACTTCCCAGAAATTATTGCGCGCGTCTCCCCCCAGCAACATATTTCGCGGCGCGATGCCCGCATTGTTCACCAATATATGCAGCCCGCCTAGCTCTGCGATGGTGCGCGCCACTGCCTCTTCCGCCTCCTGCACCGAAGTAACGTCCACCACCTGCGTCATCACGCAGCCGTCCCCGCCAATCTCCCGCAAGTCGTTGGATGACTGACCCAGCCATTCCGGATTAACGTCCATCATCGAAACCCGGGCTCCGGCCCGCACCAGGGCCTCCGTCATCGCCCTCCCCAGCCCCATCGGGCTGGCCGCCCCGGTTACTATCGCTATCTTGCCCTCCAGGGGCCGTTCCTGCATCCCTCGCTCCATAACTCTATCCAGCTAATAAAATTCCCCAAGTTATCCTTAAAGAAGAACACGCGAAAAGAGAACACGCCAATCTGTTCTCCCTATCCTCCCGTGGACTGTCCTTCCCGCCCCACCCTCGTCCTCCCCGCGAAAGCGGGAATCCCCACCCTCGTCCTCCTAGCGCCCCGCCCTCTAAAGAAGCCTCGTCCCCGCGAAATGGGGCGGAAACCCGCCCCGCGCGCTACTGAGCCGTCGCCCCGCCGTCTATCACCAGCTCCGCGCCGGTAACAAAGGACGCCTCGTCCGACGCCAAATACAGCACCCCGTAGGCCACTTCGATGGGATGCGCCGTCCGCCCCAGCGGGGAACGTTCATCCGCCTCCTGCTGCAGCTCCGCGTTGTTCAGCCGCTCCCCGGCCATCGGCGTGTCTATCGGCCCGGGATGCACCGAGTTCACCCGAATGTTTTCCCGGGCGTACTGAATGGCGGCCGATTTAGTGAAAATTCGCACAGCCCCCTTCGATGCGTTATACACCGGCTGAATATAGCTCTGCCCCACCATTCCCGACATGGAAGATATGTTGATGATGGATCCGCCCCCGGCCTTCCGCATCTCAGGAATCGCCGCCTTGGTTCCTAGAAACACCCCCTTGGCGTTCACGTCCATCACCCGGTCCCACTCCTCAACGCTGGTATCCTCCAGCACGCCCCGGGCCACCACTCCGGCGTTGTTCACCACAATATCCAGCTTCCCGAACCGCGCCACGGCTTCCGCCACTGCCGCCGCCCAGGAATCTTCGCTGGTCACGTCCAGCCGCACGAACACGCACTCCCCGCCGGCCTCGGTCACTTCCGCCTCCACCTGTCGGCCTTCGTCTTCCAGCACGTCGCCGATGACGACCCGAGCGCCCTCCCGGGCGAACAGCCTCGCTTCCTCTGCGCCCATCCCCCGAGCGCCCCCGCTGATAATCGCAACTTTTCCTTCCAGCCGCATGGTATTCCTCCATATTCCGGTTTTCCCGCCCGCATTATAACCGCCACCCCTACTCCCATTCCCTACCCCCCTACTTCCATTCCCTAACCCTCTACTTCCATTCCCTACCCCCCTACTCCGTCATTCCCGCGAAAGCGGGAATCCACGAACCTAGTCAGGCGACATCGCTCCCAAATCAGGTATCCTCGAACGATCTGGATTCCCCGCCCCCGTTTTCCCGAGGGTGATATTCTTTCGTGGGAATGACAAGTATTAAGCGGCCCAAAGGCGATTGCCCTGCGCCCTTGCCTGAGTTGATTGACACCGCGCATCCTAGTATGTAGGATTGCAGAATAAATACGAACAATAGTTCGCATAACGCCCTAAAAATGTCAGGAGCGCAAGGATGTCCCCACGAACCATTATCGCCGAACCGCCGCCCCCCACATGCCAACGCAACCCCCGCCCATGATCCTAGAACGCGACCCTACCCACCGCAAAAGCCTGCCCCTAAACCACGAGAAAACCTGCGACTGCAAACCGAATCACCTAAACTGCCTGACCGCCAAGGAATGGATAAAGAACCAGTTGGGCGTGTGGCAGTTCAACTACGAACGCCGCGACATCCGCGACAAGAAAGCGCACCCGGCCACCTTTCCCATCTCTCTGGCCCGCCGGGTAATCGAACTATTCACCCACTGGGGCGAACTGGTGCTGGATCCCTTCGTCGGCAGCGGCACCACTCTGGTCGCAGCCCAGGACGCTGGCCGCAACGCCATCGGCTTTGACCTGCAAGAAAGCTACATCCGGCTCTCGGCCGAAAGGCTGGGACTGCCGGGCGAGACCACGCAGACTGCCGTACAGGACGACGCCAGGAATATCCCCTGTTATCTGCAGCAAAGCCCGGTAGCCCTAATCGTAACTTCCCCGCCCTACGCCAACCTGCTGAACCGTAAACGGCAAAACAAATCCCGCCGCAACCGCGATAACGGCCAACTCGGCGAAATAGAGCAGTATTCCCAAGACGCCCGCGACCTTGGCATCATGCCCCTGGAAGAATATGCCCAGGCCATGGCCGGAATTTATGCCGGCTTGCTCCCCCTTCTGCGCCCCGGCGGACATTGCGTCATAAACGTTCCGGATATGTGGTGGGAAGATGAACGCATAACCATCCACCTGTCCTTGATTGACGCTCTCCGGCAGGCAGGATACGAGTTTCGCAACACCATCATCTGGGACCGCACTAATATAGTGAACAAAGTCGGGATCTTTGGATGGCCCAGCAACTACATCACTATGGGCACAACTTTCGAGTACATCCTCGATTTCCGGCGCCCAAAGGTCAAGTGAGGCAAAGAGATGCTGGCTCCACGCATAACCAGAGAAGATATGATAGGGCGGTTGGATGCAATCGCCCGGGAAGGCTGGATACAGAGCCTGCGCCCGCTTACGCAGAGAGGCATATACAAGACGGCAGAGGGGTGAGAGGTTTTCGCTATAGCGAGGGTGGTCGGGGCGGGCAGATTTGAACTGCCGACCTCCTGGTCCCAAACCAGGCGCCCTGCCGCTGGGCCACGCCCCGGAATACTTGCCCTGACCCAGGGAATAGCAGTTTTCCGTGGTACCCCCGGAGAGGATCGAACTCTCGTCTCCGGCTCCGGAGGCCGGCACTCTATCCACTGAGCTACAGGGGCAATATACTAACCCATCATAGCACGCCCCCCAACCCCCAACAACTACCCCCTCGCAACTCCACCCCACATGCCTTCCTGCCCGTCAATCCTGTTGCTTACCCGTCATTCCCGACCCCTTCACCCCATCCATTGTGCAGGCAATATCATGTCGTAGCCCCCGCCTGCCTTCCTGCCGCCCGTCATTCCCCCCATCCGTCATTCCCGCCTTACCCCATCCGTCATTCCCGCGAAAGCGGGAATCCATCCCGCGGCCCGGCGGAAGACCGGAGCCTAGGCCGTTGGTGATGCAGGATTTTCGGAAGGATGCCCCGTTCGATCCGGTCGTGGATTCCCGCTTTCGCGGGAATGACGGATAGGGTAAGGAATGACAGATAGGGTGGATAGGGTAAGGAATGACGGATGGGGCAAGAAGGGTAGGGCGGCGGCCTTATACTGGAAACGCGAGAGGCCGTCCCCGAGGGTATTCTGGACAACCATCGGGGTCAGGGCTAGACTTAGGGTGATTCCAGCCACCGGCCAAACGCACCGCCAGAGGTCCTGAAATGCCCGTATTTCCCGCCGAGTATCTCGAAAAAGTCGCCTACCACGTCTACCGCGCCAAAGGCACGCCCGACACCGAGGCCCAGACCGTTGCCACCCATCTGGTCAAGGCGAACCTTGTCGGCCACGACTCCCACGGAGTCATCCAAATCCCTACCTATGCCGAGCGCATAGACGTGGGCCACATCGTTCCGGGCGCGCCCTTCGTCATCGAGCGAGAAGCCCCCTGCACCGCCGTCATCAACGGCAACTGGGGCTTCGGATTCGTGGTTACCGAGCGCGCCATGCGCATGGCCATTGACAAAGCCCGCTCCCACGGCGTCGCCGCCATCACCGTTCACAGCCAAAGCCACATCGGCCGCCTGGGCGACTATCCGGCCATGGCCGCCGCAGAAGGCATGATTGGCCTCATTACCGCTGACTCCGGCGCCGCCCCCAAGCACGTCGCTCCCTTCGGCGGACGGGCCCGCAAGCTTGGCACCAACCCCATCTGCATTGGTATGCCCAGCGACCTCGAAGGCCCGGTACTCATGGATATGGCCTCCAGCACTGTCGCCCTCGGCAAAATCGCCCTCGCCCGCAACCGCCGTGAATCCATCCCCGTCGGCTGGATTGTTGATCGGGAAGGCAACCCTACCACTGACCCCAACGACTATTTCTCCGGCGGGGCCATCCTCCCCGTCGGCGTAGATCAGGGCCACAAAGGCTACGCCTTGTCCTTTATGGTGGAAGTTTTCTCCGGACTGCTTACCGGCCTCGGCTTCGGCATAGACCCCGAAGGCCGCCACAACGACGGCTGCTTCATCGCCGCCTTCAATCTGGAACATTTCCGCCCTCTAGACGGCTTTAAGAAAGATATGGGCGAATTTGTCCAATTCATCAAAGACTCGCCGCCCGCCGCCGGCTTCACCGAAGTTCTCTACCCCGGCGAAATCGAACACCGCACAGAACAGCGCCGCCGCCGGGAAGGCATCTTTGTCGAAGACGACACCTGGGAGCAAATAAGCGGCCTGATGAAATCTCTGGAGGTCGAAAACCTAGTCGGCAGCCCCTAATCCCCGCCCGCCTAAGTTCCTGGCACCCCCGCGTTTCCTCTGTCATCCCGCCAAAGAAAAAGGCGGCAAAGCGATAATGACGGTCATCCCTTCGCTCCCTCCGTCATCCCCTCGTCTGCCTGGTCATCCCCGCGAAAGCGGGGAACAGCAATCTGCCCCCGGCGAAAGCGCTAGGAGCAACGAAACCGGAGCAAGGCGACAATCATCCCAGCGGAGGTCTCCGTGAGTACCCGAACTCCCTTTGGCGACAAAATAAGAGAAGCCTACCTCGAATCCGCGGAATTTTTCGCTGCCTTGGTAGACGGCGTAGACATAGACGCTTGGGAAAATCCCGCCTTGGGCCAATGGACCTTGCGCGACCTGGCCGGCCACACCTACCGATCCATCAACACCGTCGTCGGCTACTCCGAAAAGCCCGCGCCCCAGGTTGACGTCGAATCCACCACCCAATGGATTCTCAACGTCCGCCAGAATATGAACCCAGCTCGCGTCGCCGAAATGGGCCGCTCCGCCGGCCTCGAAATTATGGACAACCCCCAGATGATGGTGCGCGGTTTTCTCAACATGGTCCGCGAAAGAGTCAACGAACTCGATGATGACTTCATCCTCGCCACCCCCCAAGGCGGAATGCGCCTGGTGGACTACCTCCAGCTACGTACCATGGAGCTGGTAATTCACGGCACCGATTTCGCCCGCGCCCTGGGTGTGGAAGCCACGCCCCCGCCCAGCGGGACGCAGGTAACCCTTCAGGTTCTCACCGGCGTCGCTGTCGCCGAAGGCCGCGGCCCCGCTCTGGCCGATGCCCTCACCGGCAGAACCGCTCTCCCTATCGGCTACAACCTCCTAATCTAACGCGCCGCCCTGCCGACCATAGCTCTTATGTCAGTATCAGCTTGCCGCACTGCCGGAATCTTTCTGTTGCTCGCCGCGCTGGCCACGGCCATATCTGTCCCGGCGCGCTTGGCAGCGGAGGCCGACCTGCCCACCCCCGAGGAATCTCTGGCCGCCATCGGCTCGGCCAAGGCCGCCTACGCCACCGGCGGCGCGGCCCGTCTAGTCTCTGGTCTGGCCTTGGCCGCCGCCGCCGGGCCGCTGGCCCGCGCATTGCCGGCCCTCGGCCCGCCGGTAATGCCCCTATGGGCGCTGAACGCCGCTAGATTCCTGCTGGCGGCGTCGGGAACGGCCACGGCGGTATCCGGCGGTTGCGCCATTGCCTTAGCCTTCCTCGCCGCAGAACCCCAGGCCACCGCCATTCTAACCTCCGGCTCCCCCGCCGGCGGTGTCCAGGGCGCGTTGCTGGAGGTACGCTGGGCCACCGGCGCCCTCGGCTTCACCCTGGCCGGTCTGTCCCTGGTCGCCCTCGCCCCGGTGCAATGGCAAATGGGCGGCATCCTGCGCGTCACTGCCGTAATAGACGCAGTACTAGGGGTTGCCATGCTCTTCATCTGGATAGATGCCGCCACCTTCGTCCACCGCATAACCGGTATCGCCTTTCTTCTCTGGCTGATCCTCGCCGGCCTCTGGCTCGTCATCCCCAGACTCCGGGCGATAGGTACACCTCCGGCGGCATCGTCCCCGTCGCGTCGCGGCGCATAGACCGGGGGAGCGCGGCGGGCTATGCCGTCAGGGAACTTTCGGCTCCCTGACCGAAGGCGGCTTGGCCTTGATGCCCGCGTTCACCCCCACACCTGAACGGGTTGTTCCTGAATGGGATTTCTTCGATGTTTCCGTATTGAACCCGCGCTTACATGGCCTCCCGCAGCTTCTTGAGCAACGGAATCTGCCGTATCTTGGCCGGCGTCAGGTCATCCCAGTAAATTCCCGAGGGCCGGGGCATACCCCCGCCGCTCTCGATTATTTCGTCGGGAGTGACCACATAGTCCAGAAACACGTCGTGGCGGGTGTAAGGCAGCTCCTCATTCAGCACCTGAATGGGATGCACCGTACTCACCACCGGCGTCTCTGGCGAGACTACCCCGGCGGCGATGGCCAGCCCGTATTCCAAGTCCGCGAACCCGCCGCCCTTGCCCACTCGCGTCCCCCGGAAGTTAACCGCCACCGACCCGGAGATAACCAGGTCCACCGTCTGCATCTCTTCCACATACACCGGCTTCCCCCACCGGAAGGCCCCGGATATGGTGGAAGCCTCCGCGGGCGACGCGCCCATCGCTGCTGGGTCCAGCTCCACGAAGCATTGCTCCTGCCGCAGGCGCGGCACCGCCATATACAGCGTCTTGCCTTGCTCTAAGGCCATCTGCCGCAACGGACGCTGAGCCTTGTCTGGGTTGGCCTTAATAACGCGGGCCTCCCGCCAAACCTCCAGCTCCCCGGCGCGCCCGGCGGCGGCCTCGCAGCCTCGGAAGTGGGGTATCTTGTCATGCAGCTTGCGCGTATGAGCCGCTCGCGCCTCTTCCATCGCCGTCCATACAGCCTCGCGCACTTCTTCCTTGCTGCGCATGATGCTCCCTCGCTCCAACATCCGGGTGAGTTTGACCAATCGCTGGCTGGCTGCCCTATTATCCCCTTCCGGCCCGCGAAACGGAACGCCGCTCGGCCCCGGTATCCGGGCAATCGCCTATGAAATTACACTCCGCTCCATCCTGCACAAAGCCGGAGTCCAGAGCGTTGGGGACGCCTGATTTTCGGAAGGATGCCTGCCTAATTCGGTTTGTGGATTCCCGCAGACACGGGAATGACGAGTATACCCCCTGGATGCGGCAACCCTGACGCTGCTCCGCCCCGGTCTTGCTATCCGCCATACCGCCCTATACAATCGAAACACCGGGGCGATGCGTCAATCTGTCTATTTGACGGGGCCGCGATATTAGCAGTTAGCGTTTTCGGCAAATGCTCGCTCTCCCCCGCTTGTAACCGCCGGCGCTTTAGATTTTCGCTCCATTCGACATGATCTAGGCATAACGGTGATATGAACAGTTACCACATCTGGACCATCGGCTGTCAGATGAATACCGCCGACTCTGAACGCCTCGCCTCCGCCCTGGAGCAGTTGGGGCTGGAATCCGCCGGAAACCCCAAAGACGCCGACGTAGTGGTCCTGAACTCCTGCGTTGTCCGTCAGTCCGCGGAAGACAAGGTGGTCGGCAACCTTGGCGCAGTGTCGCGGCTGAAGAAACAAGACCCCGACCGGGTGATAGCCCTGATGGGCTGTATGGTAGGCCCGAAGAGCGATCAACTGGCCCGGCGTTTCCCTTACGTTGACGTGTTTATGCGCCCGCAGCAGTTCGAGCCATTGCTGGACGTCGTCGGCCGGCGCCTGAGCCTTGACTGGGAGGGCTGCGTCGGCGTGCTAGCGCCCCCCCGCCCCAGTGTTTCCTGCCATGTCCCCATCATCCACGGCTGCGACTTGATGTGCACCTTCTGCATCATCCCCTACCGCCGCGGCCGCCAGGTAAGCCGCCCGGTGGACGAGGTAGTGCGCGAAGTGGAATTGCTGGTGTCGCGGGGCGTGCGGGAAGTAACGGTGCTGGGCCAGACGGTGGACGCTTACGGCCACGACCTTCCCCCGGATTCTGGCTCAGACCGGGACGGCGGGCGCCTCGACCTAGCCACTCTGCTGACACGCCTGAATGCCGTGGACGGGCTGGACCGCATCCGGTTCTTGACTTCGCACCCCAACTTTATGAGCCGCCGCATTATCGAAGCGGTGGCCGGGCTGCCTAAGGTCTGCGAGCACATCAATCTGCCGGTGCAGGCCGGGGACGACGAAGTGCTGGCCAGGATGCGCCGCAACTACACCCGCGACGGCTACGTCTCTCTCGTCCAGGAAATCCGCGATACTGTGCCGGGCGCGTCGCTGAGCACCGACATTATCGTCGGCTTTCCGGGCGAGATGGAAGCGCAGTTCCAGCGTACCCTGGACCTGGTGGAGCAACTGCGAATGGACAAGGTGCATTGCGCCGCTTATTCCCCGCGCCCCGGAACCATCGCAGACCGCACCATGGAAGACGACGTTCCCCAAAAAGAAAAGGTCAGCCGCCGCGAGCAGGTTGACGCCCTGCAGGAATCCATCCTCACCGAAATCAACGCCGAACTGGTCGGGAGCGAGTTCGAGGTGTTGGTTGAAGCGAGGAACAAGGGCAAGTGGCAAGGGCGAACCCGTTCCAACAAGCTGGTGTTCTTTCCCATCGCAGAAGACGCCGGCGACCGGTTGGGAGATCTGGTCAATGTGCGGGTTGAACGCGCCGGGCCGTGGTCGTTGCAAGGACAACCAATTTAAAGAAGGGCAGAAGGGGAGTTAGGAGAGAAGCAGTCCATAGATTGATAACAATCTCTCGTTTCTAACTCATCTCCTCTCCCTTCTGACTGGGAGGAAATCCACATGACTACCCGTCGCCGTCCTATCGTTCCCATCACCGAGTTGGAGCACTCGGCCTTTTGCAAGACGGAAGACGAACTCCCCGCCAAGCCTCTGGCCGAAGAACTGGCAGTAAACGTCCGCTGGCAACAAATCCCCGCCGAGTACCTTCACTACACTGCTGATGAACTGGACTCCCGAATTCACGCCGCCCGCCGGGAGTTGGGCAATGCCGTTACAGTCCTGGGCCATCACTACCAGCGTGAGGAGGTAATCAAGTACGCTGACTTCCAGGGCGATTCCTTCCTGCTCTCGCAGCAGGCGGCCAGCAGACCCGACGCCGACTACATCATCTTTTGCGGCGTACACTTCATGGCCGAGACGGCCTGCGTGCTGGCGGCGGAGAGTCAGCGGGTAATCCTGCCCAACATAACCGCAGGGTGTTCCATGGCCGATATGGCGCCGATGGACGATGTGGAGGACGCTTGGGACGACCTGATGGAAGTTCTGGGGCCGGAGGAAATCGTGCCGGTTACCTATATGAACTCCATCGCCGGCATCAAGGCCCTGTGCGGTCGCAACGGCGGTGCCGTCTGCACCTCGTCCAACGCCGATGCGGTGCTGGAGTGGGCCTTTGAACAAGGCCAGCGGGTGTTGTTTCTGCCCGACCAGCACCTAGGCCGCAATACTGCGCTGAAAATGGGCGTGCCGCTGGACGAGATGGTGGTGTGGAATCCTTTCCGCAATCTGGGCGGCAACACGCCGGAGCAATTGCGCCGCGCGAAGATGGTGCTGTGGCAAGGCCACTGCTCGGTGCATACCCGGTTCACGGTTAAGCAGATTGAGCTGGCGCGGGAGCGGTTCCCCGACGTAAACGTGCTGGTGCACCCCGAGTGCGTGATGGAAACGGTGCAGGCCGCCGACCTGGTGGGTTCCACGGAGTTCATCCGGAACCAAATCAACAGCGCGCCGGACGGCAGCGTTTGGGCCGTGGGTACTGAGATAAGCTTGGTCAATCGCCTCGCCCTGAACAATCCCGGCAAGACCGTATTCTGCCTCGACCCGGTCACCTGTCCCTGCTCGACGATGTATCGCATCCATCCGGCCTATGTGCTGTGGGTGATGGAGTTGTTGCTTCAGGGAAGGGTGATGAACGAGATAACGGTGCCGGAGGAAATTCGCCGCGACGCCCTAGTAGCCCTGAACCGGATGCTGGCCCTGCGGTAGGGCGCCGCAGACTCTGGTATCCCAATCTCTGCTCCGCCGAGCATCGCAGTAGCGCCGGAACAATCTCAGAGGTGGCGCAATGGCGCTGATTGACCGACAATTACGGGAAGTGTGGGACGCCCTCCGCGGTCAGGCGATTCGCAGAAATAACAACCTAGCAGAGGTGCGGATTCGGAACCTTCGCGGAATTCGCGATCTGCGCGTACCCTTCGAGTATCCGGTATGCGTTTTGGCCGGTCCCAACGGATGCGGCAAATCGACCGTGCTTTTTGCCTGCGCCTGCGCTTATAGCGTTCCGGGGCGCGGCCCGAAAGACTTTGTTCCCTCGACTCTCTTTCCTGATTTCACCGGCGGTTCGACGGAACTCCGGGATATGCCAGAAAAAACCGAGATAGAGTTTCACTATTTGGATAATGGACAGCGAACTTCCATGATATGGCGGAGGGGCAAGTCTTGGAGCCGCAGCTATAGGGGACGGCAAGGCGGCAAACAACCCGAGCGCGAATTGCATCTGAGAACGCTGACTAACCTCACCAATCCGACGGAAGTCCGCAGTTTTCTGCAACTGGCGCGCAAAGAACTGCAAACGGAGAGGCTTACTGAGGATTTACTCATATTCGCTTCGCGTATTTTGCCGCGCCGCTACCGGAATTTATCCCGGATTACCTCCCAAGCCAGAGACCTGCTTTTCGCCGAGTTGGAAGGGGCCAGCCGGGCTAGGTATTCGGAGTTTCATATGTCGGCGGGAGAGCGGGCCATCCTGCGCATCTCTAAGGACATCTCGAACCTGCGCGACGCGCTGGTTCTGATTGACGAAGTTGAAGCCGGACTGCATCCCTACACTCAGCAACAGACGATGCTGGAATTTCAACGCATAGCCTTGCGAAACCAGTTGCAGATTATCGTTGCGTCCCATAGCCAAGTGGTGCTCGAAAGCGTCCCAGTCGAAGCCCGGTTGTTCTTTGACCGAGACGAAGATACCGCCGAAGTTCGACTGGCGCCCCAATACCGGAATATTCTCCAAAAGGCCCTCTATGGGCAGACCCGCGACCGCCTGTCTATCTTGTGCGAAGACGAAGTCGCAGAGGGGCTGCTTTTGGGTTTTATGGATGTATTGAACATAAAGCTGGGGCTTCGCCATGAAGACTTTGTGATAGGGCGGGATACCGGGCAGAGCGAGTTCCCTAACCACGTCCGCACTCTGAGCAAATTCGGCAAGATGAACGACTTCCTGATAGTTCTGGACGGAGATTCCAGGCATCTGAAAGCTAGAATTGAAAGCGTTGCTCGTGAGTACGGGCAATCCGCGAAACCGCTCTTTCTGCCAGGAAACGAATCGCCGGAAACCTGGATCTGGCATACTTTGGAGACGCAGCGAGACTCCTATGCCCATATCCTGGGGATTTCACCCCAAGACATGGAACAGTCTATGCGCAACACGACTCAAACCCTTGCCGGCGCTTTGGGGGGGCAGAAGAGCGACAAAGCCGCTGTGGAACAGTTCGCTTACTCTCTAAACAGAACGGTGCCGGATTTTGCCCGTATTGTGGGACGCTGCGAAGCGGAGCATCCCCATGGCGAGGCTTCAGCGTTT
The DNA here is from genome assembly GCA_965199995.1 of Dehalococcoidia bacterium. GTDB lineage: Bacteria > Chloroflexota > Dehalococcoidia > Lucifugimonadales > UBA3495 > VXOI01. The sequence continues at coordinate 3,000,700 of OZ241328.1, forward strand.
CTAATGCAAATGGAAGAGCAAATAAATTTCTGGCGACAGGAATAGCCAATACTTCTATAAGACCCTAACTAAGGAGAAATACTCTTGCCCGAATTACCCCCGGAAGTTTACGCCCTGATCGACGCCGCCATCGCCGAAGACCAGACCTTTAACGACCCCACTACGGCGGCCGTTGTGCCGCCACAGATTCGCGGCGCCGGAATGCTGCGGGCCAAGGCCCCCGGCGTACTGGCCGGCGTTGCCGTGGGCCTGGCCGTTTTCCGGCGGGTGGAGCCAGAGCTGGAACTGGAAGCGCTGCTGGCCGACGGTGCCACGCTGGCTCCCTGCGACGCCATCGCCCGCGTGGCCGGCCCGGCCGCCGGCATCCTGCAAGCCGAGAGAATCGCCCTCAACTTTATGCAGCGCATGAGCGGTATCGCTACCCTGACCAACCGCTACGTCCGCGCCGTTGAAGGCACCCGCTCTCGCATCGTGGACACCCGAAAGACCGTTCCCGGCCATCGCTACCTGGACAAGTACGCCGTGCGAGCCGGCGGCGGCTACAACCACCGCTACAATCTGGCCGATGGCATCCTCATAAAGGACAATCACATCGAGGCCAACCGCTTCCGGGAGATGGGGCTTCGGCAGGTCATCGAGTTGGCCTTGCAGCGCGCGTCCCACACCATCCGCGTCGAAGTCGAAGTTGAGTCTCTGGAAGCCGCCCGCGAGGCCCTGGACGCCGGAGCCCACATCATTATGCTGGACAATATGCCGGTGGATATGATGCGCGAGGCTATGGGCTTCATCGGCGACAAGGCCGTAGTCGAGGCCTCCGGCGGCATCAACTTCGACACCGTTCGCGCCGTGGCTGAAACCGGCGTCCACCTTATATCCGTCGGCGAATTGACTCACTCGATGTCTGCCCTGGACATCAGCCTGGACCTGGAATTTGAATAGATAGATCCCGTAATTTTCGCTTTTGCAGGAATTACGGAGAGGGCGTGTTTATGGTCAGCGTTACCGAACCCATTAACCACTGTCTGCAACGAAACTGGGACATGATAGAGTCCGCGTTACGGGATATGGATGACGAGATGCTTTCCCGCGCCCCGGCCGCCGGGTGCAACTCCGCCGCCTGGATTTTGTGGCACCTCTCGCGGGTGATGGATATGTTCATCCACTACCGCCTGCAGGATGCAGAACAACTATGGACGAGAGACGGCTGGGCCGAGAAGTTCAATGTGCCGCCGGACATCGAAGACCGGGGCGTTGGCTGGACCGCCGAGCAAGTAGCGGCCTGGCCGCCGCCTTCCCGCGAGGCACAAGAGGGTTACTACCACGCCGTCAAAGGGGCAACGCGGGCCTACCTGGCCCAGGTCTGCGAGGAAGAAATGGCTCGCGAAATCGTGCTGCCGCCGGTGCAGGAGCCGCGTACCATCGCCGCCTGCTTCGGACAGGTGATGTGGGACAGTCTGGCCCACGGCGGCCAGATTGCCTACCTGCGCGGCCTGTTCCTAGGCATGGGCTGGCATCGCTAGGTTCTGCTATCTTCGCGAGCGCTGGCGGTCGGCGCTGTCCAGCAGTATGGTGACCGGGCCGTCGTTTTGCGACTTGACCTGCATATAGACTTGGAACCGGCCCGTGGCAACGGTCAGCCCGGCGTCTTGCAGCAACGCCGCGGTATGCTCATAGAGCCGTTCCGCCAGTTCTGGGGGGGCGGCGCGGGTGAAGTCGGGGCGGCGTCCCCGGCGCGTGTCGGCATAGAGGGTGAACTGGCTCACCACCAGCACTTCGGCGTCTACGTCCAGAGCCGATAGATTGAAGCGGTTGGCGCCGTCGGCAAAAATGCGCAGGTTGACTATCTTGGCGGTCAAGTACTCGGCGTCGGCCTGCTCGTCCTCCTCCGCCACGCCTAGCAGTATCAGCAGACCCCGCCCGATGCGCCCCACCGTTGCCCCATCGACTTCCACCGATGCTTCGGCCACCCGTTGCACCAACGCGCGCATAGGCAGTGTTGCTCTTTGGGAATAATTAGAATCCGCAAAGGCCGGCGCTCCAATGGCGCAGCCGGCGGAAAGGGCAAGGGTTGGCCTTAATGCTCTAAGGAGTGCCTGGGACGCAAGGGTCTAGCCGGAGGCGGCCCCAGCCGGGGCAGAGGCGGACTCGCTGCTGCCGGAACTGGAGCTGTCGGAGCCGGAAGAAGACTCCGCCGGCGGGCTGTCGCTACCGGATTTGGAAGTTTCGTTGCTGCTCTTGCTGGAGCCGTTTTCTACGGGGGGCTTGGGGCGACCATAGTCGGTGGTGTAGAAACCGCTGCCTTTGTAGATTACCGGAACTGCGTGGTAGACCCGGCGGCCTTCTCCGGAACATTTCGGGCAGGTTCCCTTGCCGGCTTCGCTGAAGCTTTGCCTCAACTCGAAGTAGTTATCACATTCAACGCAACGGTAGTCGTATCGAGGCACTTGTCATCTCCTGGCGTTCAATGCCCAGCGCGTTTCTATATGCCGGTGGTTGCGTCGCGCTAAGCGGGAGAGCTGAGGGTTGGCACTCTGACGGGGTGGCTGTTAACTGAAATAATCTATCAGCCACGGCCCATGCTGTCAAACTCGCCGGTTCAGGCCCAGGCCCCGTCCGCCATCCCCGCCCACCTCCCGTCATCCCCGCCCACCCCCGTCGTTCCCGCGAAAGCGGGAATCCCCGTGAAAAAACGTCACCCTCGGAAAAACGGGGGCGGGAATCCCCGCCCACCCCCCGCCGTTCCCGCCACCCTCGTCATCCCCGCCCACCCCCGTCGTTCCCGCGAAAGCGGGAATCCCACCGCCGTCGAACTCCATCCCTATCCTGACTTTCCCCTCGAAGGGGAAGGGAATTTGGGGAAGCCCCTCCTGCGCTCTTTTGCCAATTCAGCCAACTTTTGGATTTTCGTTAGCGAAATACGCTAATATGGATTCTAATAAGCTGAAATTCGCTATTGACACCCTGAAATACGGGAAATAAGATGTTTTGCTGTAACGATAAACAGACCCAGAATCTGGCCCAGACCATCTTGCGCCAGAGAAGCGGATGGTATGGGTCCTCGCTTGCGGAAGCCGCCCGACCATAAAGGGAGCATAGGGAAATGGATGAACTCGACCGCAAGATTATAAATCTGCTGCAATTCGATGGAAGGTCCTCCAACGCAAAAATCGCCCGCGAAGTAGGCGTCAGCGAAGGCACCGTCCGCCGGCGCCTCCGGCGGTTGGTCAAAGAAGACATGGTGAAGGTGATTGCGGTGCCTAACCTGGAAAAGCTGGGTTATGCCACCACCGCCCTCATCGGCATTTCCACCGGCCCTGGCAAATCCGATACCGTGGCCGACGCCATCGCTGCCATGGAAGAGGCCCACTACGTCGCTATTACCACCGGCGCCTTCGACGTCTTCGTCTGGGCCGGGCTGGAATCGGCGGAAAGCTTGGGGAATTTCCTCCGCACCAAGGTCGGCGTGGTGGATGGCGTACAGGGTACGCAAACTTTCGTGAACCTCTCCATCAAGAAGCGAGCCTATGGCCTCGTTCTCTAGGCCGAAGCGCCGGATTCCTTCCGCTGCTAGGCCAACTCCCAAGTCAGGAGAGTGGATACGATATGGAGATACCCTTGGGCGATCCCCCGCTTATTGCAAAAGCCTTGCGCTGTGCTATAATTTCGTCGTGCCGAGCCATTGCCCTCGGAACGGGGAATGAAGCAAACTTGGCGCGAATCCTTGAAGAGAGCCGACCGCAATGACCTACATCATCGCTGAACCCTGTGTTGGCCTGAAAGACTCCGCTTGCGTCGATGTCTGCCCGGTGGATTGCATTTACACTCGTGACGAAGACGATCAGTACTTCATTAGCCCCGATGAGTGCATTGACTGCGCCGCTTGTGAGCCGGTCTGCCCCGTCACTGCCATCTTCGCTGAGGACGCAGTCCCCGCCGAGTGGGAGGGCTACATCGCCAAGAACTATGACTACTTCAAGAACACCGACCCCTCCGAGATGAAGCGGAAGTAGTCTCCGGCCAATCCGGAATTCCCCACAGCATAGCAAGGGCGGGCAACTCCCCCGCCCTTATCTTGTTGCTCCGCCCTAGTCGTTCCCGCCGCACCTCTCCTCATTCCCGCGCCGTTCTTGCCGCACCCGCCCGTTCTTGCCGCCGTTCTTGCCGCACCCTCGTCGTTCCCGCGGCGTCCCCGTCATTCCCGCGGCGTCCCCGTCATTCCCGCGGCGTCCCCGTCATTCCCGCGAAAGCGGGAACCCATCGCCCAAGCGATATACCGCCCCATCCTGGTCATCCCCTCGTCGTTCCCGCGGCGTCCCCGTCATTCCCGCGGCGTCCCCGTCATTCCCGCGAAAGCGGGAACCACCGGGAAACTGGGACGGTAATGGCGAAAGGGGATACACCCCAAAGGCGATAGCGCGGCCTTACCCTAAGTCGTCCAGGCAGGCTTCGACGGGTTTGCTGATGCAGGAGAATATAGGCGTGTCCAGCAGCGTGTAAGGCCGCGCTTTAGACTCCCGCAACTCCATCACCAAGTCCAGGAAAGACGATGGGTCGTCGGTCTCGAACCCCAGCACGAACTCTTGGTCGTCCAGCCCGAAGGAGTAGGCCGTGCTGATTTTGATGTCCGGGTACTTGTGGCCGATGACAAAGTGCTCGTTCATCAGTTCTTGCCGTTCTTCCTTGGGGAGCTGATACCAGTCGTGGGTCTTTACGAAAGGGTAGACGAACAGATACTTGCGGCCCACCATACGCATGGTGGACGCTGTTCCCTCCTGCCCCTCGTGCTGGTGATTGACTACATACGGGGAGCGGCGGGTCATAGCCAAGTAGGAATAGGGCGTCGAAAGGTAGAGCGCCAGCGCTGTCCGGTTAAGCTGGGCCGCCAGCTCGTTGATGGCTTCCAGCGTGGGGCTGACCATCCACAACATCATGTCGGCGTCGCCGCGGGTCCCCACCAGGCTATAGCTGGAAACGTCCACCCGCCCGGCGAACTCGGCCAGCACCGCGGCAAACTCGGCCTTCATCCGTTTTGAGCCGCCCTCGGTGGTCTGCGCCGCCAAGCCGCGCCATTTGGGGTCAACCTTGAAGAAAGTGTACTTGACGAAATCGCGCCGGGTTTGTTGTTCCTCGTGATGCGGCATATTCCCTCATTGGTCCTGATCTGGTCGCAGGGCAGCGCCACTGCGCCCGAAATTGCCGCCATCTTAGCAACCGGATGCCGGGGCTGGCAAATTGTGGGGCAGCCGTAAGCCGCCGTGATAAAATTCCAACGAAGACCTAACTTTTACTTGACCGGCAGCGCGGATGATGAGCCGTATTGCTGACGGAAATCTGAGGTAATCAAATTGCAAATCAGCGAGCGCAGCAGAATCAAGAATCACCCAGAGCGGGCCGTGGCCGAAGAAGCGGCGGATATATTAAACGCCGGACTGGTGGCCCATGTCGGTTTCATTGAGGATGGGCTGCCCTTTGTGATCCCTCTGTCCTACCACTACGATAGCGAACGGCCAGACCGGTTGTACCTGCATGGCTCGATTCGCAGCCGCGCGTTGGAGGTTCTGGCCAGCGGCGCGCCGGTCTGCGTTACGGTCACGCTTACCGACGGGCTGGTCTACTCCCGCAAAGCGATGAACCACTCGATGAACTATCGCAGCGTGGTGCTTTTCGGAGCCGCCCGCGAGATTACTGCCCTCGACGAGAAATTCGAGCTGTTCGACCGTATGGTGCAGCGGTACTTTCCCGACCGGCTGCTGGAACGCGACTACAATCCGCCGCCGGCCTCCGACCTGGGAGTGACTGCCCTAGTGGAGGTGCGGATAGAAGAATGGAACGCTAAGGCCCGCCGCGGCGGCCCCACCGGCCCCGACGATGATAATCCGGATGCCGCCGGCTCGGCGGGCTACACGACCTTCCGGGAATTGTAGCCGCCGCCCGCGGGTTTCGGACGAGACGGCTTCCGAATCGCCCAGCAAACTCAGAGTTGTTCTGAATAATGTTCGTCTCTTAACCGGCGATGACAGTCTGCGTGGCTTGCGGGGAATCGCCAACGACTTGCATGGAAATTACTACAAGCGCAAATTTCTCTTGAGCGCCGATTCCATTGAGTTGGATTTGAGCTCCGTTGCGGAACTTCTGGACACTCTGGACACTCTGGAGCCGCTGACCAAATTGGGGTAAACGTAGGCAGTCTCAAGGAATAAACTGAGGTATATCATGGAAATACATATGGGCAGCCTGGTTCGCGACGCCCGGGAAGCCACAGGAACAGCCATAATCATAGACGTATTTCGAGCCTTCACCACTGCGGCCATCGCTTTCGACCGGGGCGCTACCCAAATAACGCTGGTGGCCGAGGCGGAGGACGCGCTGGAACTGCACCGCGGCGGCGTCGGAGACTTGCTGATGGGCGAGGTGGACGGAAAGCGTCCCGATGGATTCGACTTCGGCAACTCGCCCTACGAGATTTCCCAGGCTCCCGCATCGGCAATAGCGGGCAAGAGCCTGGTACAGTCCACCCGCGCGGGCACCGTGGGCGTGGCCGCCGCCGCCAACGCCGGCGTCATCTATCTGGGATCCTTCGTGGTGGCCCAGGCCACCGCCGATGCCGTCCGCCGACAGCGGCCCGATGGGCTCTCCATCGTCGCTATGGGCGATCAAGGGCGGGTGCGTTCCGATGAGGATGAGCAGTGCGGCATCTATCTGCGCAACATCATCGAGGGCCGCAAACCAGACTTCGACGCGGTCAAGTCGCTGATTATGACCGGCGGCGCGACGCAAAAGTTCTTTGACAATAAACAACCCCAATACCATCCAGAAGATGTGGCGTTGGCGCTGGAACTCGACCGCTACCCCTTCGCCATGCGCATCAGCCGCGAGGACGGGCTGCTGGTGGCACGAAAGCACACCCTGCGCCGCTATGTGCTGTAAGCCCCTGACTATCCGGTAGCCCCTGACTATCCGGTAGCCCCTGACTATGTTGTTCCCGCTCCCCGTTTTCACGACGACAAGCTTCGCGGGAAGGACGGGGCGTGGAAAGGACAGGCAAGGCTGGGACGGCGAAGGGAGTTTGTTGGCAACGGCATGATGGATTCCCGCTTGCTCGGGAATGACGAGGGCTTGGGAATGACGGGATGGGCAGGGCTAGGCTTTTGCGAAACGGCCGGCATTCAGATGCTCAGCTCCGGCCACTCCCGAGTCTCCCTGCATCACTAGGTCAGTGATGACATCGCACATCCCGGTGCTCCAGAGAATGCCTTTGCGCCCCGCCCCGGTAGCGACGTACAGATTATCCCAGCCCGGCAGACGGTCCACTATGGGGATTCCGTCGGGAGTAACCGGGCGCAGGCAGGCGGTTTGCTGCATCAGTTCGGCGTCGGCCAAGGCCGGGGCCATTTGGGCCGCGTTCCGTCGTATGATGTCGCTGGCGGTGGACGAAAGGGTAGTGTCGAAACCCGCCTCTTCCTCGGTAGAGCCGGTCCAGACCAGCCCGTCGGACTTGGTGTCCACGTAGTTGCCGCGATAGTTCAGGGCTATGTCGAAAGCCGGGCCGTCGTATCGCAGACGCAGAATCTGCCCCTTCAAAGGCTGAATCGGCAACTCCGTACCGCACCAGTCCGCCATCGCTCGCGCCCACGGCCCCATGGCGATGATAACCGCGCCGGCATCGATTTTGCCTTCGGCGCAGGTGACGGCATTCACCCGGCCGCCGTGATGCTCGATGCCGCTTGCCTGTTGCATCACCAGCTTCGTCCCCTGGCGTTCCGCGGCGCGGGCGGCGGCCAGGGTGAGGCTGTGGGCGTCAACCGAGGCGGCTCCCTGCTGATACAGCGCCCCGACACAAGCGGGATTTACCTTCGGCTCCATCCGGCGGGCCGCGTCGCCTTCCACCCAATGAACATCGAACGCCGAAACGTCCTTCATCCAAGACAAGTTGACGGCATACTGTTTGACGTCTTCCTCGTCAAAGGCCAAGTACAGACGGTTGCGGTTCCGGAAGCAAGGGTCTATCCCGGCCGCGTGATGCAATTCTTGCGCAATTTCCTGGTGCCGCTCGAAGCAATGAAGACTGAAGTCCAGCAGCGGCTCCGGAATCCCCATGCCGTGCAGCGGGTCCAGCCCGCCGAAGGCGAACCCGGAAGCCTGGCTGCCTACGTCATCCGCCTCCAGCAGGGTAACTTTCAGGCCCTGGCTAGAGAGCAGATAGCTGCTCATACTGCCAATGATGCCTGCGCCTATGACTACAACATCCCGGGCATCGCTACTCAACGCATCAACTCCATGGGGTATTTTAGGAATGCGAAAACATGGAATAACCAGGCAGGAACGGACTTAAGCTGCCGTCAGGCCCTTAATTCTTGGTAAGCGCTCCCTACACTCCTCGGAACCAGGTCTCGAACCGGTCCAGCAGATCTGGCTCCCCCGTAATGGCGAACTCATTGGCTTCAATGGCCTCCCGTCCGGTAATCCTGCCATAGATGAACAGCAGAAAGGCCGGAGCCTCGGCGCACACCGTCCAACGCTCCGCAGCTTCATCCTCCGCCGGGAAATCGAAGCTGTCGCCTTGCACCCGGACGATGATGCTGCTCTCGTAGGGCGGGGCAAGGTCGAACTCGTAGACCACGGGCGCCTCCAGCTTTTCGCCGGGACGGAAGCACATACCCAGCCACTTGGGAGTCGCGCTCAAAAGAGTGGATATGCAGTCGGCGTTGAGCTGCGGCGATTCCTCCAACCCGCGCCGCATATCCCAGTCGTGAATAGCCAGCTCCTGGATGCGAAGCTCCAGGTAGTCGGCGGCGGAGATAGCTCCCCGGCGCAGATGCCAGCAGGGCGTTTCCCATTCGTTGGGCCCGAGCGCGTCAATCTGCTCTTGCAGACCGGCGTAGGCGCTGTCGAAGGCGGACAGTAGTCCATCGCCCAACTGCTCTCGGCGCTGGATGTCCCGCTGGGCGTTATTCGCCGACATCGAAGCGCTGTCCATGGGCGTGAAACCCGCCGCAGGCCCGGAATCCCCGGCGCGGCCCCGGCGCATACTGTCCGCCTGCCGGTCGGCCCCGCCGATTAGGTGGCTCAGCACGTCCTGCACCTGCCAGTCTGCGCAGGCGCTGGGCTGGGCCAACTGCTCTGGGCTGAGGGCAGCGGTGTTGCTGCGGATGTTGTCCACCAGAACCTTTACCAACTCCCCTTGCTGTTCAATGCTTGGCATAGCCTTGCTCCAATCATTCCCAAAGTATTACAGATACAGGTTATAAGCTGGGCAGGTGGCGGGGCGCTCCCGTACAGTGTAAAATCCTGAAAATGCTCCCCTGTAAGGATCGTGCCGTTATGAAGCTGTGCTTTTTCCACCTGATGCCCTACCAGGGACTGCCCAGAAACTTTGAACAAGATTACCACAGCGTATGGGTCGATGTGCCTAATTCCCTATTCGACCCCGGCCAAGGGCATCGCCTATACACCGATTATCTCGATGAGTTGGAATTCGCCGAAGCGATGGGCTTCGATGGAATCTGCGTAAACGAACATCATGCCAACGCCTATGGGCTGATGCCTTCGCCTAACCTGATGGCCTCGGCCATGGCCCGAGGCACGTCCCACGCCGCCATTGTGGTGCTGGGCAACAGCCTGGCCCTGTACAATCCGCCAATCCGGGTGGCTGAAGAATTCGCCATGCTGGACGTCCTCAGCGGCGGTCGGCTCATCGCGGGCTTTCCGTTGGGGACGGCGATGGACACTATCTTCGGGTATGGCCAGGTGCCCATCACTCTGCGGGAGAAGTACCAAGAGGCCCACGACTTGGTGGTCAAAGCCTGGACGGAGCGGGAGCCTTTCTCCTTCAACGGCAAGTACAACCAGCAACGCTACGTCAACATCTGGCCCCGGCCCTACCAGCAGCCCCGGCCGCCCATCTGGGTGCCGGGCAGCGGCAGCCTGGAGACCTGGGACTGGACCATCCGCAACGACTACGTATATTGCTACCTCTCCTACTCTGGCTACAAGGTGGGCAAAACCGTGCTGGACGGTTTCTGGGACGAAATGGACCGGCAAGGCAAGGAGTTCAATCCCTACCACGCCGGGTTCTTGCAGTTAGTGGCGGTGTCCGAGACCGACGGGCAAGCCGAAGAATATAAAGAGTCGATCGAGTATTTCTTCAAGAAGTGCCTGCACATTCATTCGGGCTTCGGCAACCCGCCGGGCTACCGCTCCGTGCGCAGCAACAACTCGCAGGTGTCGAGCTCAACTAATCAGTCGCGGGAAGACCAGCTCCGTGAGTTCACTTGGACCGACTACCTGGAAGCGGGAAATGTCATCGTCGGCGGGCCTGAAACGGTGCGGCAACACCTGGCCCACGCCATCAAGGAGTTGAGGGTAGGCAACTTGATGCTGCTGCTCCAGTTCGGCGATATGCCAAAAGAGCTGGCGATGAAAAACACCGAACTCTTCGCCCGCGAGGTTATGCCCTACGTCCGCGACATCTGGTCCGAGTATGAAACCCGCTGGTGGCCCGAAGGTGTCGCCAACCCCAATGCCCCGGCGCCGCTGGTGGTGGGTTAGGAATCCGCCGCGCTTCCGGGTTTTGAGTAGACCAGAAAGGAAAACCATAACGCTATGATCACCATCCCAGCAGCCCTTGTGGCCGGTCTGATTGCCGCCGGCACAGCTTTCCTGATTGCTGTTTTTGGCGCCTTGCTCAACGCCAGCATCAAGCTGGGCCGGCTCGAAGCGAACCAAGAAAACTTGGAGGAAGGACAACAAAAGCTCGAGCAGGGACAACAAGAGCTAGTGCAAGGTCAGCAAAAGCTGGAGCTGGGCCAGCAAAGGATCGAGCTGGAAATTCAAGCTACCAGGGACCACTTTACGGCCCAACTGGCGGAGGCGCTCGCTGCGGTAGAGGAACGGGCGCGGGATCGAGAGGCCGCTGCAGAAGAGCGGGCGCGGGATCGAGCGGCGGCGGCAGAGGAACGGGCCCGTGAACGGGAGGTTGCGGCAGAGAAGCGGGCGCAAGAGCAGGCGGCGGCAACGGAGGAACGGGAGCGAGCTCGGGAGGTTGCTGCACGGGAGCGGGATGACGCTGCGCGGGATCGAGCGGCGGCGACAGAAGAAAGGGCGCGAGATCGGGAAGCTGCGGCAGAGGAACGGGCCCGCGAGCGTGAGGCTGCGGCAGAAAAGCGCGCGCGCGAGCGGGATGATGTAGCGCGAGAGCGAGAGGCTGCGGCGGAGGAACGGGCCATCGCTCGCGAATCGGCGGCAAAGGAGTACCTGATGGCCCAATTGGCGGCGACAGAAGAAAGGGCGCGAGAGCGAGAAGCGGCGGTAGTGGAACGGGCCATCGCTCGCGAAGCAGCTGCAAAGGAGCATCTGCAGGCCCAACTCACGGCGGCAGAGGAGCGAGCCTTTGCCCGCCACAACGAGTTGCTGGCCGAAATCCGGCTGTGGCGTACCCACAGCCACGACACTGACGGAAGTATATTCTTTAGAGTGCCTGAATAATGCCGGACGCTAACGAAATCTCCCACTACGACCCGAATCCGCGCCTCCGCTCCGACGTCGGCGGTGGGCAAATGGCTTACGTGGACACGGGCAAACCCGCCGCCTCCGAAGACGCAGTAGTGTTCCTGCACGGAAACCCTACGTCGTCTTACCTGTGGCGTAACATCATCCCCTACGTGTCGCCCCTGGCCCGTTGCCTGGCCCCCGACTTGATGGGTATGGGCGAGTCCGACGCCACCCCCGATGGCTCGTACCGCTTCGCCAGCCACAGCCGTTTCCTCGACGCCTGGTTCGACTCCGTGTTCCCCGATGGGCCGGTAACGCTGGTAGTCCACGATTGGGGTTCGGCGCTGGGGTTCCACTGGGCGCGGCGCCACCCGCAGCGCATCCGCGGGTTGGTTTATATGGAAGCCCTCGTCCGCCCGGTGACTTGGGAAGAGTGGCCGGCGGCGGCGCGACAGGTGTTTCAGGGATTCCGCTCGGACGCCGGTGAAAGCATGGCGTTGGAACGCAATATCTTCGTCGAACGTGTCCTGCCCGGCAGCACTATCAACGGTATCAGCGATGAGGCGATGGCCGTTTACCGGCGCCGCTACGCGGAACCGGGCGAGTCGCGCCGTCCCACGCTGGCGTGGCCCCGCGAAATTCCCATTGAGGGGGAGCCGCCCGACGTGGTGGCCCTAGTCGGCGAATACGCCGAATGGCTGTCGCAGACCCCCACGCCTAAGCTGTTCATCAACGCCGAACCCGGTGCTATTCTGACCGGCCCTCAGCGCGAGTTCTGCCGCGCTTTCCCCAATCAGCGCGAAGTCACCGTTCCCGGCGTCCATTTCATCCAGGAAGACTCGCCCCACGAAATTGGCGCCGCCATCGCGGACTGGTACGCGGGGCTGTGAACTGCTGACAGTTGCGGGTTGCGAAGCCCACGGTGACGGCCTAATATCCTTGGAAAAGGCTACTGCGGGTGTTGCATTCGCTGGAGAGAGTCGGCGTGGTAAACAGGTTCGGCGGGGATTGGACCAAGGATAAGTTGGATATTTTGGAGGGTTATCTCAAAGCCTATACCACTGCGCTGAAAAAACAGTCATTCAAGCTCTGGTATGTGGACGCATTCGCTGGCACTGGATACATCAACCTAGATTCGGGAGATGTAACTCAAAGCAAGTTGCTCATATCAGAAGAAGGGCAAGCCAACGAAATGGCGAATGTTTTGAAAGGCTCTACTCGCTTGGCACTAGAGGTGGAAGATAAGCCATTTGACGAGTTTATATTTATAGAACAAAACCCTGAATATGCGATAGAGTTGTCTAGCTTGAGACAAGAATTCAACGACCGCAATATTCAAGTGATTCCGGGCGACGCAAACAAATTTTTGCAAAACTGGTGCCAATCCCAGAACAAGAGACTTGGGACACCTTGGCGCGGCGAGAGAGCGGTTATTTTCCTTGACCCCTTTGCCTCTCAAGTTGATTGGCAGACAGTCCAGCTAATTTCCGAAACCAAGTCAGTGGATTTGTGGATATTATTTCCGCTCTCTGCGTTGAGCAGGATGTTACCCAAGGAAAGGGAACCTGATGACGCAAATGCAGATCACTTGGACAGGGTGTTTGGCGGCTCAAAATGGCGCGAAAAACTATATCACGTCTCAAATCAACAATCTTTGTTTGGTACTGAAGAAAAAACAGTACGAGACGACCAGCAGGCTATCGTAGACCTGTATCTAGCAAATTTGTGTGATGTGTTTGAGGAAGTTTCCCCTAAACCCAAGTGGTTTCTCAATAGTCGCAACTCACCGCTATTTGTGCTCATGTTCGCAGCCGCGAACCCGGGGCAAGGCGGGCATATTGCTAGGGACATCGCAAATCACCTCCTGAATAATTGGTAGTTATGGCGACGGGCAGCAAAATTGAATGGACTGACGCTACTTGGAATCCGGTGACCGGTTGCAACAAGGTCAGCCCCGGTTGCAAACTGTGTTATGCCGAACGGCTATCCCGACGCCTGCAGGCCACCGGAATGGTCAAGTACCGTAACGGCTTTGCGGTGACCCAGCACCCAGATGCGTTAGCAATCCCTTTGCGCTGGCGGAAGCCGCGGACGATTTTCGTCAATTCTATGAGCGACTTGTTTCACTGCCAAGTGCCAGACCAATTCGTGTACGAGGTATTCGATGTGATGATCCAAGCGCACTGGCACCGCTATCAAGTGCTGACCAAGCGACCTGAGAGAGTAGCTCATATGGATTCTCAACTGTCTTGGCCGGCGCAAATATGGCTAGGCGTAAGTGTGGAGTCCAGCAACTATCTTCATCGAATAGACCAATTGCGAGAAACTAGTGCGGCAGTAAAATTCCTTTCGCTGGAGCCCTTGCTCAGTCCATTGCCTGGACTGAATCTTGAAAATATCGGCTGGGTTATAGTAGGTGGCGAGTCCGGCCCAGGGGCTAGACCTATAGAAGCGGATTGGGTGCGGGATATTAGAGATCAGTGCCTTGCCGCCGAAGTGCCTTTTTATTTCAAGCAGTGGGGTGGCGTTTTCAAGAAGCGCCACGGGCGGCTGCTGGACGGGATGACTTGGGAGGAGATGCCTAGATAACTCACTTTAGCATTTAACAAAATCTAAACGGAGCGACAATGCCTGAAACCATAACCGTGGAAATGCGCAGAGGCGACTTCCACGCCATCATAGAATCCGCCGGCGACGGCCCGCCGCTCTTCTACCTGCACGGCGCTGTGGGGCAGAAGGGATGGGCGCCCTTCTTGGAGCGGCTTTCCCAGCAGTTCACGGTCTACGCCCCATATATCCCCGGTTACGGCGACGCCACCGGTCTGGAACACCTGGCCGACCTGACCGATCTGACGCTGTATCACCTGGCGCTGATGGACGCTCTGGGAATTGAGCGAGCCCATGTCGCAGGCCATTTTCTGGGCGGGATGATTGCCGCCGAGATGGCCGCTTTCTCGCCGCCGTCGGTAAACCGGCTGGTCTTGATATCGCCTGCCGGAGTATGGCGCGACGAGGAACCGGTAGCCGACCTGCTGGCCCTGAACGCCGGCGAACTCTCGGAGCGGCTGACCGCTACCCCCGACGGCGCGGCATTCCTCGACGGACTGTCCGACACTCTTGCCCGCGACCGGATGCAGGACATCGCCGCCGCCGGCAAGTTCCTTTGGCCCCTGCCCGACAAAGGGTTACACCGCCGAGCCTACCGCATCAAGGCCCCGACGCTGATCCTCTGGGGCGAGCAGGACCGTATTAACCCGCTCTCCTACGCTGCGGACTTCCATGCGCTGATTGCCGGGTCGCAGACAGGTACAGTCGCCAATGCCGGCCATCTGCTGATGCTGGAACGGCCGGAGGCTTTTGCCGATGCGGTGGCGGCCTTTCTCAGCGAAGGGGGGTAAGATCCCCTGCCCGTTCCGTCATTCCGGGCGACGGTAATCCAGCGGTGTAATTCAGGGATTTCTTCTTATGGAAACATATTATGGAAACATGTTATTCGATGGCTCTTGGATTCCCGCTCCCCGTTTTCACGAGGACAAGCTTCACGGGAATGACGGCCCGGGGTAGAGATGATGGAACTTGACGGGGGACGGAGCGGGCGGGAACGGCGGAAATTCGTTAGAATGATGACGAGATGATGGACGATAGTACAGATATTCATCTTGAAAATCTGCGCGGCATCCTGCGAGAGATGGGGTCGGTGGTGACCGCCTTCTCCGGCGGGGTGGATAGCGCGTTGGTGGCTGTGGCGGCCCACCAGACTCTGGGTGGCAATGCGCTGGCGGTGACCGCAGCATCTCCCGCGTTGGCGGACCGGGAACTGAAAGAAGCCGAAGGACTGGCGAGGCAGTTCGGTCTTGCCCATCGGGTAATACGAACCAACGAGATGGAGCGCGAGGGTTACACCGCCAACTCGCCCCGCCGCTGTTACTTCTGCAAAACCGAACTGTATACCTGCCTGACCGCGCTGGCCCAAGCAGAGGGCTACGCTTGGGTCGCCAATGGAGCCAACACCGATGACCGGGGAGACTACCGCCCCGGTATGGCGGCGGCGGCGGAACATCAGGCCCGCAGTCCGCTGCTGGAAGCCGGGCTGGACAAGGCCGCGGTGCGCGCCATCGCCCGCCATATGCGCATACCGGTGTGGGACAAGCCCGCCCAGCCCTGCCTGTCGTCGCGGGTGCCTTACGGCACGCCGGTCACTGTGGAAACGCTGTCAAAAATTGAGCGGGCCGAAGACTTCCTTCGCGGCCTGGGCCTGCGCGAGTTTCGGGCGCGCCACCACGATAACGTTTGCCGCGTAGAAGCGTCTGAAGCCGATATGGAAATTGCCTTCCGCCGGCGGGAGGAGATAGCCGCTGGGTTGAAGAAAATCGGCTATTTATGGGTCTCGCTGGACTTGACCCCTCTGCGTTCCGGCAGCCTCAACGAAGCACTGAAGAGTTAGGGATGCGGAAAGCTATTATCCCGGCCCTTCCACGGAAGGGGAAAGGATGACGAAGATCGCCTACTTGCAGTCCATTGGCGGCGCCAGCGGTGATATGCTGCTGGGCGCCCTGCTAGATGCGGGCCTGCAACTAGATCTGCTACGAAACGAACTATCAAAGCTGCCTATCGGCGGCTACGCCATAGAAGCCGAGGAAGAGACCCGTTGCGAGATTCGCGGCACGCATCTCAAAGTGCGCTTGGAAGCCCGCGCCCGCTTTTCCCCTTCCGCCCTGCTTCAGGCCGTGAAAGACAGTAAACTCGACGCCCCGGTGAAAGAACAGTCCGCGGCGGCGCTAAAAGAATTGTGGCGGGCCGAGGCCAGGGTGCACGGCGAACCGGAGCCCGCGCTGGAACTGGAAGAGCTGGGCAGTGTGGATACTCTGGTGGATATAGTCGGATTCTGCATCGGCCTGCGGGAATTGGGCGTCGAGGAAGTGTATGCCGCCCCCCTGGTGTTGGGTGAACCTTCGCCGCCGTGGAGGGTAGGGGGGTACTCGAATCCCGCGCCGGCCACGCTGGAATTGATCGCCGCATCGGGCGCGCCCGTGGCCGCCGACAGCCCGGCCCACGCTGGGGCCGGCGAGCTGACCACGCCCACGGGGGCCGTGCTGATTACATCCTTGGCCGAATTCCGCCGCCCCGCCTTTTCCTTGCAGCGAGTGGGGGTTGGGTTGGGAACGAAAGACCCGCCGGGCTTTCCCAACGCCCTCCGGGTTTGGCTGGGGGAAACCCCGGTTGTCTCTCCTCCTACCCCCCTTTCAGCAGGAGATAAGGCGCAAGGTATTTTCCGGCCCGCCAGTGTGGTTCTGTTGGAGACAAACCTGGACGACGCGCCGGGACTGGTGCTGGGCTACGCGCAGGAGCGGCTGTTCGCCCTGGGCGCGTTGGACGTGTGGCACACGCCAGTGCAGATGAAGAAGAACCGCCCAGGCTCAGTATTGTCGGCGCTGGTTCCCCCGCCCTTGGAGCAGACTGCCGTGGAGCTGATCCTGCGGGAAACGCCAACCCTGGGCATCCGCTCGCGTCTGGTGGACCGTTACGTCGCCCACCGTAACAACATTACCATAGAAACCGAGTTTGGCCCGGTCAGCGTCAAGGTGAAGTTCTTCGAGGGTTCTCCGGTCGGCGCCGCTCCGGAGCCGGATGACTGCCGCCGTATCGCCATCGAAACGGGGCTGCCTTTCCAGGGAGTCTACCAGCGAGTTGCCGAAGCGGCTCGGCAACAGCTACTAGACTGATCCGATGAGCGATAATCCGGCAAGCAACGGTGGCGATATTCGGTGGCTGCTGGAGCAGGTGCGCGGCGGGCAGTTATCCATCGACATGGCGTTGGAGCGGTTGCGCGACCTGCCCTATCAAGACTTGGGATTCGCCCGCGTGGATCACCATCGTCCGTTGCGAACCGGTTCGCCCGAGGTAGTGCTGGGCAAGGGCAAGACGCCGCAACAGGTGGCGGGTATTGCGGCGTCGTTGCGTGGTCGCGGCCATCCGGTGCTGGTGACCAAGACCGGGTGGGACTCCTACGCCGCCGTTGTCGAGGTTGCGCCGGAGGCCGAATTTCACGCCCCGGCGGGCGCTATTGTCCTACCGTCGAAGGGCGAAGAACCAAAGATTCCGGGTACGCTTATCGTCACCGCCGGCACCGCTGACCTGCCGGTGGCGGAAGAGGCGCTGCTCACGGCTCGCTTGATGGGCCAGTCCCCAGACCTCATCGCCGACGTGGGCGTGGCCGGACTACACCGGCTGCTGGCTCGCCTGCCCGAGATCCGCGAGGCGAAGGTTCTAGTCATAGTCGCCGGAATGGACGCCGCCCTGCCCTCGGTGGCAGCCGGGCTTGTTTCGGCCCCAATCATCGCTGTTCCTACCAGCGCGGGTTATGGAGCCAGCTTCGAGGGGCTGGCCGCTCTGCTGGCGATGCTGAATAGTTGCGCTCCCGGCGTGGCGGTGGTCAACATAGACAACGGCTTTGGCGCGGGCTACTTGGCGGCCCAGATTAACCGCGGCGATCAGTCTCCTACGGAAAGGCCCGGGGAGCGGAGCAAGCCGTGAACCGCCGAGGGGGCTGCCTTATTCTCGCCTTGCTGTTCGCATTGTTTTTTATATTCTATGGGATGGTGTGCCGCCTTGCTCTGCCCCTCAGCCCCGAGGAGCCTTCTCCACCGGCGGCTTCGGCTCCCCGGACAGGCAGCCTAGAACTCGACGGCGTGCTTGATGTGGCTGAAGTTAAGCGGCTTTCCGGGGCTGTCGAGGTTAACCCCCACGAGGTCTATCCGCCAGGGCGTTTCGGAATCGTAGGGGAACGCTTCCCGCGACTGAAGGAACTCTTCGGCGACGACGGCCAAACGCTCGGCCCTGACGGGGGAAATCGCTTCTTCGGCCCGCCCGTAGGAGTTGCCGCGACGGGTCTTCACTTCAACGAATACCAGCTCGTCACCGTCGATGGCGACGATGTCCATCTCCCCGGCGCGACAGCGAAAGTTGGCGGCGATGATGCTGTAACCCTGGGCTTCCAAGTATAGTCGGGCCTGACGCTCGCCCCAATGCCCCAGTTGGGTTCGGCTGCTCATCGTATGTCCGGTTCCGGGAAGGAAAGGCTGGCCTGAGCTACGGGAGCGAAGGAACGACGGTGGATGTGGCACGGGCCAATCTCCCGCAGTCGTTGCAAGTGAAGGGCGGTGGCGTAACCCTTGTGCCGGGCGAAGCCGTAGCCGGGATAGGCGTGCTCATAGTCGCGCATGATCCAGTCTCGGGTTACCTTGGCCACGTTGGAAGCGGCGGCGATGCTATAGCTGTGGCTGTCGCCTTTGACTACGGTATCATAGGGATACGGGCAATGGCGCACGGGGATGTAATCCAGAAGCAGATGAGCCGGCCGGATGCTGAGGGCGTCCGCTGCTGTCAGCATCGCCTGCAACGCCGCGACGCCGACGCCTAGTCGGTCAATGTCTCCCGGTTCCACCACTGCTACGGCCCAGGCCAGAGCGTGTTCCCGTACCGCCTCGAACGCCTGCTCCCGCCGCCCGGCGGTAAGGCGTTTGGAATCGTCCAGTAGCCCGAGCCATTCCTCCCGGCCATTCAGGTCCGGCGGCAACACCACCGCGGCGGCCACCACCGGCCCGGCCAGCGGTCCGCGCCCGGCCTCGTCTGCCCCCGCGACTGGCCGCGCGCCGCGCCGGAGCAACTCTAGTTCCAGCGATAAATCAGGCATGGCGGTTATTGGCGGGTTGTAGCCTAGTCATCTATACACCCCTTATACAGGGCTGGCTGACAGCGCGATTTCCCCCGGAACAGCACCCTCTAAGGCCGCCGGCAGGCAATCGGGCGGCTCGATGACGCCTCCGCCCAGCAGCATATCGCCCTGGTAGAAGACCGCCGCCTGGCCTGGAGTCACCGCCCGCTGCGGCTCGCGGAAGCACAGCAGCGCGCCGTTAGCGTCTGGTTTGGGATGCAGCGTAGCCGGGGCTTCGTAGGCCTTGTAGCGTATTTTGACGGATACGGCTTTCCCCTCGCCGAGGGGATGGCCGCTGACATAATTCACGCCCGACAGCCATGCTTCGCTGGCGTACAGCGCGCTCTCCGGCCCAACTATCACGCGGTTGGCGTTGGCGTCCAGCCGCACGACGTAGCGCGGTTCCCGGCTGTAGGGCAGCGAACCCAGGCCCCGCCGTTGGCCCACGGTGTAGTATTCGATGCCTTGATGAGTCCCCAGTACGGCCCCGTTAAGGTCGGCTATTTCTCCGGGTACGCCCTCGGCGCGCTGGCGCAGAAACTCCCGGTAATCGCCCAACGGGATAAAGCAAATGTCTTGGCTGTCCGGCTTGTCCGCCGTAATCAGGCCGGCATTCAGGGCAATATCGCGGATTTCGTTCTTGCGGTAGCCTCCGACAGGCAACAGCGTGCGCGACAGTTGGCGCTGGGTCATGCCGAACAGCACGTAGGACTGGTCTTTGGCGCCGTCAACGCCCTTATGAAGCCTAGCCCCCTCCGGCTTTCGGGTAATGCGGGCGTAGTGGCCGGTGGCGACGTACTCCGCGCCCAAGGCATCGGCGCGGGCCATTAGCTGACTGAACTTTATCTTGTCATTGCAGGCGATACAGGGGTGCGGAGTACGCCCGCGGCGATACTCGCTTACAAAGTAGTCCATCACTCGATCGCGGAACTCCTGCTCCATATTCAGCGCGTAGTGGGGTAGGCCCAGCCGACGGCATACGGAGCGGGCGTCTTCCACGTCGTCCAACGTGCAGCAGCCCTGATGACCGGCGGGCAGTTCGTCTTCGTTCAGGCTGTACAGCTTCAGCGTTACGCCTATAACATCCCACCCGGCGCGATGCAACAGCAACGCCGCTACGGAGGAGTCAACTCCCCCGCTCATGGCTACAACAACTCGCCCCGGCGCAAAATTCTCAGTCATATTGGCAACAATCCTCTGGATTCAGACTAGCACACCGCCTTCAAAGGGTACAACCGGGCCAAGGGCAGGCTCCGTAAGGCAAAGGGCATTGAATGTACCGCATTGAATGTACCATAGTAATCGCCTGGAAATAGCAACCCCGTTCCCCGGCGGAAAGCCGGAGGCCAAACTGCTGGGGATGCCCGATTTCCGGAACGATGCCGCCTAACTCGGTTCGCAGACTCCCCTGGACGCGAGATCACGTGGGCCAAGCCGCCCCTATGCCATAGCCCTGATGCTACGCCAGGCGTATGGAGACGGGCTGCTTATGGACGAATCTCTCGTTGCCTAGGGCGCGCCGGGAAGGGACTGGCAAGCCATGCCGTCGCCGTCTCTATCGAGGCGGTGCAGGTCGCTGGCTGGGCCGCCCTCGGAGATATAGAAATCCTGAGCATCCTGCCAGGTGGAGAAGTCGCTGCAATTGTGGGTATCCGCCGCGCTTTCGTCCGGCGACGGCGCAGGCGTGGGCGCGGCAGGCGCAGCGTCATCGCCCGGCGCGCCGGGAAGGGACTGGCAAGCCATGCCGTCGCCGTCTCTATCGAGGCGGTGCAGGTCGCTGGCTGGGCCGCCCTCGGAGATATAGAAATCCTGAGCATCCTGCCAGGTGGAGAAATCGCTGCAATTGTGGGTATCCGCCGCGCTTTCGTCCGGCGACGGCGCAGGCGTGGGCGCGGCAGACGCAGCGTCATCGCCCGGCGCGCCGGGAAGGGACTGGCAAGCCATGCCGTCGCCGTCTCTATCGAGGCGGTGCAGGTCGCTGGCTGGGCCGCCCTCGGAGATATAGAAATCCTGAGCATCCTGCCAGGTGGAGAAATCGCTGCAATTGTGGGTATCCGCCGCGCTTTCGTCCGGCGACGGCGCAGGCGTGGGCGCGGCAGACGCAGCGTCATCGCCCGGCGCGCCGGGAAGGGACTGGCAAGCCATGCCGTCGCCGTCTCTATCGAGGCGGTGCGGGTCGCTGGCCGGGCCGCCCTCGGAGATATAGAAGTCCTGAGCATCCTGCCAGGCGGAGAAATCGCTGCAATTGTGGGTATCCGCCGCGCTTTCGTCCGGCGACGGCGCAGGCGTGGGCGCGGCAGACGCAGCGTCATCGCCCGGCGCGCCGGGAAGGGACTGGCAAGCCACGCCGTCGCCGTCTCTATCGAGGCGGTGCGGGTCGCTGGCTGGGCCGCCCTCGGAGATATAGAAGTCCTGAGCATCCTGCCAGGTGGAGAAATCGCTGCAATTGTGGGTATCCGCCGCGCTTTCGTCCGGCGACGGCGCAGGCGTGGGCGCGGCAGGCGCAGCGTCATCGCCCGGCGCGCCGGGAAGGGACTGGCAAGCCATGCCGTCGCCGTCTCTATCGAGGCGGTGCAGGTCGCTGGCTGGGCCGCCCTCGGAGATATAGAAATCCTGAGCATCCTGCCAGGTGGAGAAATCGCTGCAATTGTGGGTATCCGCCGCGCTTTCGTCCGGTGTGGGCGCGGCAGGCGCAGCGTCATCGCCCGGCGCGCCGGGAAGGGACTGGCAAGCTACGCCGTCGCCGTTCTGGTCCAGCCCGTGAGGGTCTTCTTCCGGGCCGCCGGCGGCGTAATAGAAATTCTGAGCCTCCCACCAAGAAGTAAAGTCACCGCAACTCCGGTCAGGGCCGAGAGGGTCGAAGGGCATCCCTGGAAGAGTCTGCGGGGATGGGGTAGCTCCAGGATAGGACGTTGGCTCGGGGGTAGACACCGGGGTTGGAGCGGGCGTTGGGTTTGGCGTCGCGGCCGGTTCAGGCGTGGGCGTGAGAACCGGGTTTGCGGATTGCATATTTTCAGGGAGCAGGGCCACGGGAACGGAAGGCGGGAAGGGATTAGCGGACGCCAGCATCGCGGACTGCCCAGGCAATTCAGACCGGGGCAGCGAACTGCAAGGTTCGCCATCGCGGTCTCGGTCCAGTCCATGCGGGTCTTTGTCCGGACCACCGGCGGCCAGGAAAAAGGCCAGAGCCTCCTGGTAGGTGTCGAAATCCCCGCAATTCCGGTCGGGGCCAAAGGGATCGTAGCGCAAATCAGTCGACGGCGTGGTGCTGGGCAGGGGAGTCGCCGCCTCTTCCGGAACCGGCGTCTCCGTTATATACGGAACCGGCGTAGGGGCGGGGGTTGCCATTGCCTCCTGAACGGGCGGGAAAGCCGGCGGCGTTCCGGGGACACCGCTGCTTTCCTGGCGCTGCAACAGTACCGGCATGGAACAGGTAGCCAGCATTTCCCTTAGTGCTTCGTATTCGGCTTCGGTAACGGTCAGATCCCAAAAGTTCTTGATGGCAACCCAGTCTATGGCGTAGACGCACCAATAACTTTCCAGAGGAGGGCGCCACCGTTCTGGGCCTTTCGACCCCTTGGAGCGGTTAGCCGAGCTGGTGGCGGCGATGAGGTGATTCTCATAGCCCAGGAAATTGGCGAACTGGCGTTTGCGCTCCCGGTCCCAGGCCCACGCGCCGGACCGGTGAGCGTTTTCCAGCGGCACCATGTGGTCAATGTCTAGGGCACCGGGGTCATTTACTATTGTGCCGGTGTATGGTCCCACCCACCGGCCCGAGGCTACCCGGCACTGGTCGTCCGCGGTGAATTCCACGGCGATGGTGGACTCTTCTATCAGCGCTTCCTGTCTGGCGTTCTGACAATCGGAATCCTCGTCGATCCAGTGCCTCCATTCTCCCCGGTCGTATTCGGGCAGATTGCCGGAAACCGGCGCGACGAAGGCCTGCAACACCAGCCCACCCAGGGGCGGCTTACTTGGCTGTACCGGGTTTGTAGTTGGCTCCTCTGGTTCTGGGGCAGGCGTTGAGTTAACCGGTGGCGCAACTGTTGTGCGGGTTTGTGCCGGGGCAACGGTCGAAGGGGGTTCCGGGGTTTCTAATAGGCCACAGGCGAGGGACGCAGCCAGCAGCAACAACGCCATTTGCAACGTCCATGACCCCGGCTTTGCCGTGATTGGCCGTTGTCCCGCTGGCAAACCCCTGCCCCCCGTCATTCCCACGAAAGGGGAATCCATACGCCTAAGCGATATACCGCCGCCGTCCCTCGCCCCATCCTGTTCCTCGCCTTTAATCCGGACATTTCCCTCCTGGTTCCGTCGTTCCCGCGAAGCTTGTCCCCGCGAAAACGGGGAGTGGGAACGGCGCGTTCAGCGGGCCCTTCGTTTCGGCCCCTCTCCTGCGCCACCGGATACGCGCCTAAACCATTATATTATCAGAGTAAGCAACAGCATTCGATTCAGGCCCTGGATTCCCGCTCCCCGTTTTCGCGGGGACAAGCTTCGCGGGAATGACGAGATGAGGCTGCCATCCTTCCCTGCCGCTCCCGTCTGTCGCCCCGCGCCCCTGGATGCCGCGGCAGTTCCCGTTCAGTTGTCGGCTTGGGGCCACTGTCGCCTCCGCGCCCCTGGATGCGCCTCAAAATGGGTTTGCTGTCGCCCCGCGCCCCTGGATGGAGGCCGCCCGCTAGTGCGTTTGGCGGCCTTCTCCGTTGTCTGGGGATCCTTAGGCGGCGAAGGGCGCTCGCGGGCCGTGCCAGATGGTTGAGCGGAGCAATCGGGCCGCGTATGCTGTTGGCGGAAAATTGCGATGCGACAGGAAGTTCTGAAGCGATGACCAGCCATTCGGGTTCAGGCGGAGAGCCTTCATTCTGCGGGAACTGCGGGGCCTCGATGTTGCCGGGAAGCGCTGTCTGCGCCGTCTGCGGCCAGCCGGCGCCGGCCGGGCAATCCGGACCGCCGCGGGACTACATACCCTATTGCCGCCGGTGCGGCGTGGGAGTTCCGTGGGGAATGGGCCACGTCTGTCGGCGATGCGGGGTGGCCCCGCTGTGCGAACTGCACTTCCGGGCGACGGAGCAGCTCTGTTTCGACTGCGCCCCGGAGTATGCCCCCGGCCTGGATTTGGGCCGCGGCGAGGCCGGTCGCCTGGCCTGCGGCCGATGCGGCGCAACAGCGGAGACCGATGCAGAATTCTGCCACAACTGCGGAGCGCGGCTCTCCGGCATGACAGGTTCCGCCGGGCATAGCGGTTCCGTTGGCTATGCGGATTCCGTCGAGTATATGGGGTTCTGGATACGGCTGGCGGCTTTCATAATTGACCGGATATTTACCTACCTCGTCGCTGCTCTGATTGCGACGATTATCGGCATTTCTACCACTGCGGGCGAGCCGGCGCCCCTGCCGGAGAGCGAAATCGAATTCACTCTGGAATCCATCAACACCAGCTTTCTCCTGCTGGTGTGGGGAGTTTCGGTGGTCTACGGCGTGGTTCTCACTTCTATAAGAGGCCAAACCCTCGGCAAAATGCTGTTGCGGATTCAAGTGGTGGACGCCCACGGCAACACACCGCCTTGGTATCGGGTTGCATTGCGCGAGGTGGTGGGGAAATTCCTATCGGAATTGTTGCTGTATATGGGTTATCTGTGGATTATTTTCGATTCCCGCAAGCGCGGGTGGCACGACTACTTGGGCGGCACCTTCGTGGTTCGCAAGCGGCGCGACGGCGGGATGGGGAGCCGGGGATTCTAGTACGCATATCCCAGAGAGCATCTGATACACTTGGGCCGCAACCCAGAATTGACTAAGCGCGAACCTGCGCCCGGAGGACATTATGCCCGTTACCTTCGGTACTTCCGTTCCTACCCGAGGCCCCTTGGCCGGGCCCGATGAGTTGCGCGCCCTGGCCCAGCGCGCCGACGACCTGAGCTTCGACCATATTTGGGTCAGCGACCACATCATCCTGCCTCGGGAGGTTAGCTCCTTTTATCCCTACGCTTCCGACGGGGTGGCGACTTTTCTGCCCGACCAGCCCTACTTCGACCCGCTGGCGGCCCTGAACTTCCTGGCTGGCTGCACCCAGCGGGTACGCCTGGGAACCCACGTGCTAATCCTGCCCTACCGCAACCCCGTGCTGGCCGCGAAGATGATTTCGACTCTCGACGTGCTGTCGGGCGGGCGGGTAATCCTCGGCGCCGGCGTGGGCTGGATGGAAGAGGAGTTCGAGGCCCTAGGTCTGGACACCTACGCCCGGCGCGGCGCGGTCACCGACGAGTACATCGAGCTGTACAAGGGACTATGGACCGAGGATAACCCGTCCTTCGACGGCGAGTTCTACCAGATTTCCGGCAGCGGATTCTCGCCCAAGCCGGTGCAGAAGCCGCACCCGCCCATCTGGATTGGCGGCCACACCGGCCCGGCTATCCGCCGCGCCGCCCGCTATGGCGACGGCTGGATGCCCATCGGCCTGCGTCCCCCGGCCATTCTGGAGCCGGAAGAGCTGTCCGGCCTCATCGCCCGCCTGCGCCGGTTGACGGTCCAGGCCGGCCGCGACGAGAATGCCGTTGACCTTACCTTCAGCACCGATGTGCGTTTCGACAACTCCGCCGACGGCTCCCGCCCCTGGATGAACGGCCGCCCGGAGCAGATTGCCGCCGATCTGCGTCAGTATATGGACCTGGGCGTGTCGAATTTCATCATCGGTTTCCCCGCCGGCGATAGCGTGGCCTCTATCCAGGAAAATATGGAGCAGTTCGCCCGGGAAGTGCTGCCCCTCATTCCCCAAGAATAGATTCCAACCCAGAGGCCCCCAGAGATAACCGGGAAAACTCTGGGGCCTCTCGGTTGAATCCCATCTCAACTAGGGAGGGCCATGATGTCAGTGCGCAGCGACCTTCGAGCCAGGATAAACGCCGGGGAACAGATTGTAGCCCCCGGCGCCTATGACCCCATATCGGCGCGGCTGGTGCAGTCGCTGGGCTTCGGCGCGGTCTACTGCGGCGGCTACATTTCCGGCGCGCATCTGGCGGTGACCGAGCCACTGATGACCATGACTGAGCAGCTATCGGTGGCCGAGCGGGTGGTGCGGGCGGTGCCGCTGCCGGTCATCTGCGACGCCGACGCCGGTTATGGCGAGCCGGTGCACGCCATGCACACGGTGCGCTCCTTCGAGAAGGCGGGCGTGGCCGGAATCCATATCGAAGACCAGTTCTTTCCCAAGCGGGCCTCCTATCACGCCGGACTGGAGCACGTTATCCCTATGGATGAGTTTCTCCAGAAGATTAGCTATGCGCTGCGGGCCCGTACCGACTCCGATTTTCTCCTTGTGGGCCGTACCGATGCCTTCACCGCCGTGGAAGGCGACATGGACGAGGCCATCCGCCGGGGCAACGCTCTGCGTGATCTGGGGGTGGACCTGGTGATGCCTCGCGGCGTGCGCAGCCGGGAAGACCTGGCGACTTTCCGGCGGGGCGTGCCCGATGTGCCGCTGATGGTCATAGCCGGAGCCGACGACATTACGGTAGAGGAATATCGCGACCTGGGCTGTCAGTTCCTGATATACGCCACGTCGTCCATCATCGCAGCGGTGGACGGCATCCGCCGCATCTACGAGAGTCTGCGCGATACCGGACACATAGGCATCAACGCCCCCCAGGTGGCCGAGATGCGGCCGAGGTCGAGGCCCTAATCAGCCTTCCTGAGTATCAGCAAGTCGAATCGGAAACCACCGAGCGCGATTTCCAGCAACACCGGGGCCATTAGGAGGCAATGGTCTGAATCTGGATTTTCAGAAATCAAGGATTCCCCTGATTAGGAAAGTCCTGATTCGGACAACCCGGCACCTGACAGCTACGGATTGCCGACTTTAACGCCCTATTCTACTTTTTTGTTGCTATCCCGCTCTTGTTTGATAACACACATAGATAGATGGCTATCTCGGCAGTGAAGGTGATGGCATCCGGCAAGGCCGGCCTGGAAGCTATGCCTTATTTTGTGAACGAATTTAAAGTTCCCAGCTCAACCGGGCTTTGCGCCTCTTTACGGCGAATGTCAAGTATTTCCTCGACAAAAAAGATCGGGATTCCGCCAGTTCCTACACTGAGACTGACTACGAGGTAAGGCACCCGGACGCCCCCTTGACCCGGCGCCCTAGCAATTTGGATCGTGATATACCAGTGGAATATACCCTGCTGGTCACCGCCCGTATGCGGGAGTCTGGCGGTTTCAAAGACGTGTACAGCTATGAACGTCTAGTTGAGCATTACGAAAAAATCACCGCGCTGACATGGAGGAAGCGCCCTGTTACGTGCGTTATTACGGGATACGTCCGCCGGCCCCGGCGAAAACCTGTGGGGTGAGCCGGAAGCGCCCTCAGGGGGCAGGTCTCCCGCAGAGCCGGCTGAGAACCCGCAGATGTCGGACATTATCCAGCCCCGGCAAGCCAACGGGGTCAGCGCGCTGCAACCCCAGCCCGCTGATGGAGGCAACGGTTAATGAGCATCCGCCGACGCTCTGCTATAGCGTCCGCCCTGCTGATAGCCTTCGCCTTGGCTACTGTGTACTTTGTTTCTTACGCCGCCGCCCCTCTGTTGCAGGGCAGTCTTGAAATTAGTGACGAATGGTGCGAGTTCAAGCTGGATTACGAAGGCGACGGCGGAGGCAACGAAACCTTTGACCCGGCCGGCGGCAATTTCCTGCCCCAAGAAACCGCCGTGGTAAGGGAGTGCAACTTCGCTGTCACCACCCCGGTCAAAGCCACTATCCAGTTTGACGCTGAACTGGACGTTTGGCGGGGGAATGTTCGGGCGACGGAAGAGCCGTCGAGCCGGAAAATAGTGGAGGCACCATCCATATCGGCAACCGCTTCGGTTTCGTGGTCATTTCACCCCCGCCCTCACCCCTTTCCGGGTAAGGAACTCGCGGTCGGATGGTTAGGGCTCTAATGGTTAGGGCTCTAATTGTAGGCTCCCGGAGCGGCCGATTCTACTCGGTCAGCCTTTGCCAACGCCTGCGCTGCTCGCGGGTGGAAGGGGCGAAGGCCGGGAGGGGAGACACTATGACCTGCTCCCAGTCCTGCAATAACTCCCTTGAACTGTTCAAGTGAACTGTTCAAGCCAATCTCTATCGAGTCGGACTCCATTAGATCGTCATAAAAATTGACGTGCAGGTCTTTGGCCGCCTGAAACGCCGTAAACCAGTCGGGACGATTCCCTTCCTCGGAAACCTGACGGGTGATGTCAATCAGCACCCGGTGGCCGTCGTGATTCCAACCCCTACGCTCGGCTATGGCTTTCAACTGCTGGGCAACCGCCCCCAAGCCTTTTCCGGAGCCTGCTTGTTGTTGCCCCGGCGCAAGTACTCTTCGGCGTTTCCGATGTATTCGCGGATCAACGATAGGCGGCGGTCAGATTCCGAAATGGACGGCTGCGCCATTTCCTTCTCCTTACGCAGGCAAGGCCATGGGCCGCCCATGGCCTTGCGAATAACCTTGCCCGATGAATAACCTTGCCCGATATTGTGGGGCCGAAGTATGGAGGTTCCCTAAACGTTGGCCGGCACCGTGTCGCTGACGCCGTACTTGCGCTCCAGCTCGTAAATTTCGCCGAGACCGAGGAGGGAGGCCACGTCCCAGCGGGTGGCGAAGCGGCTGGGGGCAACGGCGCCGGTGGCCTTGAGTTCCGCAAAAGCATCCTTGACCTGCTGGTAGACAAGCCAGATAGTGCTGCCGCAGATAGTAATCTTATAGCCCAGTTCGTTTAGCTCGTTGGTGTTCATCAGGTCGCCGTTGTACATCCGGGGCAGGCCGGCCATGTCGCGGGCGTAGTTGCGGATGTCTTCCTCACTCTTGATACCGTCAACGAACACCACGTCGGCGCCGGCCTCGACATAGGCTTGACAGCGGCGGATGGTATCCTCCCACCCAGTAACGGCGTAGGCGTCGCAACGGGCGATGATGACGAAGTCGGGGTCGGTGCGGGCATCTAGGGCGGCCCGGATTTTCTGCGCGTGGTCTTCAACGGGAATGACCTGCTTGCCCTCAAAGAATCCGCACTTCTTGGGAAAAACCTGGTCTTCGATATGAATGGCGGCTACCCCGGCAGCCTCGTATTCCTGCACCGAGCGCATAACGTTCAGCGGGTTGCCATATCCCGAATCGGAATCGCAGATTACCGGAATGTCCACCGCGTTGGCGATGTACTTTGCGTTGGTGACCATCTCGGTCATGGTCAGCAGCCCTACATCCGGGAAGCCGCGCTCGGCCGCTGTTCCGGCGCCGGTCATGTAGACTGCCTGAAACCCAACGGATTCCGCAATCTTGGCGTGTAGGGCATTAAGCACGAAGGGGGCGACAACCATGTCGCCGGAGTTGAGCATCTGCCGCAGTTTAGTGGTGGCTTTCATCGCGTCTTTCTCCTGTTGTGGAGTGGAAATGACGGATGAATCATACCCCATTATTTGGCCGCGCTGTTAATGGCGCCGGATGTCAATAGGGCCCAATGGCGCAACACCCTCAGCATGACGGCGGAGGTGAAGCGGAGTGTATACTGACCAAGGTCGTCATATTACGATGGGACATCAGCGTACAGCGCGTGGCTGGATAGCTGACTCCATGAAAGGTCGGACGCCCACCGCCCGTTGCTCCAGTCGTCTCCGGCGGCTTCCGACGAGTAGCGCGTCAGCAGCAGGCGCCAAGGCCGCCCCATGGCGGGCAGGTCCAGCCCGGAAGCCACTCCCCCGGCGAACTGCACGGCATCCTTCAGTATCGCCTCGGGAAAATTTCCGTATTCCAGCAGCGCAATGGCGGGGCGGAAAGGATGGGGTGAAGGCAGTCCGCCAGAGGGGGTTTGGGCGGCTTCCATGGCCTTTCGCTGCAACTCAAGCAGTTGGGCGGGGGCCGTGAACTCCATAACCACGCTGCTCGTGCTGGGAACCATCGAAACGCCGGTTCGGCTCAGCGGGTAGGACTTTTGCCCCGCTGTCTCTCCGGCGATGCTTTCCACTTGCGCCGCCAGAATTGGCAGCCGGTCTTCGGAGCAGGAGAAGTAGGGCGTCAGGGCCATTCGCAACATCTGCATTTCGGCGGCCCACGAGGAATACTGCCCGCATACAATCTGCCGCGTCTGGTAAACCTTGGCCGTGAAGGATGGCTGCAACACCAAGTCTATTCCGTAGCGGATGGTCATTTCACCCTCGCATAGCCTTCTCCCGCAAGAGAGAGGATGTATCCCGGTGGTCAGGTCAGTATGGCGGCAAGCTCCGGCAGGTTGGCGGTCTCGATGTCGGGGCGCTCGCTGGTGAACGGGGCATAAGGGATGCCATGCCGGTCCACATAGGCCCCGCGCATTCCGGCAGTCTGGGCGGCCCGGATGTCCCATGCGTGGGCCGCCACGTGCAGGATGCCCCCAGTTTCGGCGCCCAGCAGCTCGGCGGCGCGGCGGTACACCCGCAGGTCCGGCTTGTAGCAGCCTGCCTGCTCCACGGAAATAGTGCGGTGAACGGGGATGTTCAGTGCCGACACGATGCGTTCCAGCACCGCCAAGTCGCCGTTGGACAGCACCGACAGCGTGTACCGGCCCTGCATAGAGGCGAGGCTATCCACCACATCGGGAAATAGGGTTGGCTTGGCGCGGGAAGTCAGCAGTTCCTCGATGTCCTCGCGGCTGTGTTCGATGCCCATATGGGCGAAGGTTTGCGACAGCGTGGTTCGCCGCAACTGCTCGAAGGGCGTGCGCGGCCCTCCGAGGAAGGTATCCACCATTCCCTCGTGCAGGTAAGCCCACTCCCAAGTCCGCACGAACTCCGCGGCATCAACCGATGCTCCCCGATCCTTCAAAAAGTCATCGAAGGCCGGCGCAAAGGTGGCCTCTAGGTCCAGCAGGGTGCCATAAAGGTCGAAAGTGATGGCGCGCAGGGCGGCGGGGTCGAATTTGGACATAACGAAACTCCGGCAATAAGCAGCGAAAATCAGGCAGACCGCGACAGGATTATATCAGGAACCCCCTTAATACTTGTCATTCCCGCGTCCCCGTCGTTCCGCCGCCCTTCCGTTATTCCCGTGAAGCTTGTCCCCGTGAAAACGGGGGCAGGAATCCACCAACCGAATAAGGCGGCATCATTCCAGAATCAAGCATCCCTAATGCTCCGGACTTCTATTTCCCGCAGGGGTAAGGAGCCTGAAATTTCAAAGGCGATTGCCCTGCTCCCTGTCGGATAAGGGTGTAGCGGCTTTTGATACGGTAGGTATTGCCGTCGGCGATGGGATGATGTAATATAGCTCATAAGGAATTGGCCGAGGTGGTGGAATTGGTAGACACGCTGTCTTGAGGGGGCAGTGGGCGTGCGCCTGTGTGGGTTCAAATCCCGCCCTCGGCACCACTAAACGGCCAATCGTTAGGGCTATAGCTCAGGTTGGCCCTTTGACGGTCAGGGCGACGTAGCCAAGTGGTTAAGGCGGAGGTCTGCAAAACCTCTATGCGGCGGTTCGAATCCGCCCGTCGCCTCCAACTCCTCCCCTGACTCAGCCCTTAGAAGGCCCGTGTCATCCGCTCTTCAAGCCGGCTGCCCCGCCCCCAGACGCTGGACTCTTGGCTCAAGTACCGCGATTTCCGCCTGTTGTGGTGCGCTAACTTCTGCGCCAACAGTGCTACTTGGCTCCAACTCCTCAGCGTCGGCTGGCTAGTCAAGGACTTGTCCGCGGGTTCCGCCATCGGCGGCCTCTTGGTAGTTTCGGTAGGCGCCATCAACACCTTGCCTAGCCTGTTGGTGAATCCCCTGACCGGCGTGCTGGGAGACCGGCTGGACCGGCGCAAGCTGATGATGACGGTGCAGGCTTTGGGGGCGGCCCTTGCCTTGGGCTTCGCCTTCCTGGTCGCCGGCGAACACCTCCGCGCTTGGCACCCCTATGTGTATGTGCTGATTTCCGGGGCGTTTTTAGCCGTCACGCAACCGTTGCAGCAGGTGCTGGTCGCCAACGCGGTGCCGCGGGAGGCGGTGAGCAACGCCTACGCCATAAACGTCCTGACCATCACCGGCACCCGGATATTCGGCCCCTTTGTCGGCGGGCTGCTGATTTTCTGGCTGGGCTTCTTCTGGAACTTCGCCCTCGAGAGCGCGTTGTACCTGGCGGTGGTTCTGTTCCTGCTGGCCACGCGGCTGCAATACGCCGACCCGGTGCAGCGGAGAACCGGCCAGCGGTTCTCGCCGGTGGCGGACTTCCGGGACGGGCTCCTTCATCTCTGGCGGCGGCAACGGGAAATCCTGCAGATGATGGTGCTGTCGTTCATTCCCAACACCGTGCTGCATCCGGTGTGGTTTCTGTTGCCCCTGTTTACCGCCCAGGCGCTGAACGCCGACGCCGACATGGGCGGCTATCTGCTGGCGGTTACGGGCGTGGGCGGGTTCATCTCCACCCTCATCATCGCTTCTTTCGGTTTGCCTTCCCGTCGGGGCTACTTACTGCTGGCGACGGCGGCTTGCAGCGCTATTTGCACCATGGCCTTTGCCTACTCATCCTGGCTGCCTGCCGCCTTTCTGTTTCTGGCCTTGATGTCCGTATTCCAATCCCACTACCGCACAACGCAGGGGACGGTGGTGCTGACCATGGTGCCTGATGAGTTCCGTACCCGCACCTTCAGCGTGCTGGCCTACGAGCGCGGATTCCTCACGGCGGGCAGCGTCCTAGTGGGAATGCTGGCCGACGCCACCTCTGCCTCCATGGCCATCCTTGCCCTGGGCGCTCTGGGACTGGCGCTCACGCTAGTCTGCGCCGCCGGCCTGCCGAGGGTTCGCTCACTGGCGTAAGACCCCACCCCGCCCCGTACTTCCCGTCCTTTACCCGTCCTTTACCCGTACTTCCCGTCCTTTACCCGTCATTCCCGCGAAAGCGGGAATCCAAAGGCCCTCGCAGATACGGTTGTCAGTGCCAGAGGGGTGGATTCCCGCGAAAGCGGGAATGACGGGGGGGGGGGCGAGGGATGATGACGGGTAGAGGCAGATCCAAACCATATCAAGGATGCCCAGCCGCGTTTGCCGCCTTGTCTATGGATACAGGGTTCGCTACACTGAAGGAGATGACAAGCCCTCAACCGGGCCTGGAGCAAGCCCTCACAAAGCGTGCCAGTAAGAAAAGAAAGAGGCAAGTATGCGTTTCGGTTCCTTTGTTTTTCCGGTTAGCCATCACCCCGAGAAAGACTCGGAGGTTATTGACAGCACCCTCGACGAGATTCTGCTGGCCGAACAGATTGGTATGCACTCCGTATGGCTCACCGAGCACCACTTCGACGGCGCGGCGGCTCACGCCGACCCGCTGGTTCTGGGGGCCGCCGTCGCCGCCCGAACCGAAAACATCAAGATTGGTTTCGCCGTGGTCGAGTTAGCCTTTCATCATCCCGTCCGGCTGGCGGTTCAGACTGCTTTGCTGGACAACCTGAGCCACGGCCGGCTTATCGTGGGTATAGGACGAGGTTCGGCCTACAACCATTACGAGTACCTGGGTTTCGGCCTTACCATGGAGGATGGCATCGCCCGTCTGGACGAGGCCGAAGAGCTGATGGTGGCGGCCTGGACCGGCGAGGACTTGCATCATAAGGGCGAACATTGGAATGTGCAGTTTCCGCAGCTTCGCCCCCGGCCTTATCAGCGGCCCCACCCGCCGTTGATCCGCGCCTGCATCAGTGAGGCGTCGGTGATGAATATGGCCCAAATCGGGCGCCCGGTGATGATTGGCATCCAGACCTTGCCCAATCTCCAGTCACGCCTGGAGCGATACCGGGCTGCCATGCTGGACTCTGGGTTCACTGAGGCGCAGACGGAGGCCAGCCTGGACCAGTGCTGGGCGTCCCGGGACCTGATGGTATCCGAGAGCTACGACGAAGCCCTGGAAATTGCCGCCGCCGGATTCGCGCGAGAACGCGCCCATTTCCGCCATGCCCGGGAAATCTACAACCCCGGCGGTATGCCCCCGCCCGACCCCAACGCCCCCGTTCCCGCCGGCGAAAGTCTCGAGCATTCCTTCATCCTGGGCACCCCGGCGCAAGTGGCCGAGCAGGTGGCGGAGATGCGCGACATCGGCGTCCGCAACCTGATGCTCAAGCTCAACACCGGCGAAATGGATACCCGCAAGGTGCAGAAGTCAATGCGCTTGTTTGGCGAAAAAGTGATGCCGAAATTCGCCTAGAACCGTTGCCGTATGCGGTAATTTCCGAGAGTCTTTGGCAGTTTCTGGTGGCACTTTTGCTTGATGTTTAATTGTCAGACTGTTGCAGCGCGTTATCGATAGTAGAGAGGTGCTTCTGGGTTCAAGCCGTATCAAATTAGCAAGTCGGACGTGGTGGTCATGATAAGACTTCCATCTTTGACTGATGGCTAAAGCATTCGGTTAAGCAACTGTTGTGCTATTTAGTAGAAGTTATCAGCTAGGCCCTGAAAGTAATAGACCCGGAGTGGATGCGGCTGCCCTTCTTCTAGGGCAACACCGAAGGCCGACCATCGCAATGGTTGAGGGCGCAGGGCTGGCGTTTCAAGAGCTGTGGTAGCCGCCATTGCGGTAGCTCCGGAGCAGCCCCGGCCAGGTATTCATCCTCATGTGGGCAGTCCTTTCCCGGATGAACTACCGCAGCACCCGCTCGTCTCCATTGCGGCGGGTGATCTGCTCTTGGTCCATCCGCTCCAGTAAGGGGAGGATGTACTTGCGGCTGGTATTGAACAGGGTACGGGCCTCGGCCACGGTGATGGTGCCGCGCTCCCTGATATACTCCACGATCCGGCCGGTCATCTGGCGATAGGCATCGGCGGTGAAGACTATCGAGTCTCCGACCCGGACAACCCGGCCCTGCTCTGCTAACGCGCCCAGCACCTCGGCGTCCGGCGGATTGTCGGTGGGCGGCGAGTAGGGTTCGCGCTCCAGCGATTGCATAAACCGGGCCACTTGCTGCTCAATGCGGGGCGGGAAGGTGACCGCATGCCCCGGTAGCCGCACCGTTTGACCGTCTTCCGCCACAAAGCCCTCGGCGGTCAGCCGGGCCAGCGCCCGCAGATATACGGGCTGCGACAACCCCAGGCGGCTGCGCGCTTCCTGAGCCGGAGCTCCCTTGCGCAACGGATACTGGTCGTGGTAGGAGCGCAGCACGGCCGTCAATCTGCCCTTGAGGGTTCCCCAGCCCAGAGCGGAATACACCACCGCGTCGCCGTCCATCGCCAAGTCGCCCAGGGCTACCAGTTCTCCCTCTTCAGCCAGTTCCCTTGCCCGGGCCAGCGCTTCCTCCCGGGGCAGATTGGCGCGCCTGGAAAGTTCGGTCAGGTTGCAAGGCGCCCACTGCTCGGCCACACTGACAATCACGTCCTCGCTGGCCCCTTCGTCCAACAGCATCAGGCGCTCGGCGACTCCGGGGTCGAACCGGCGATGGCGGCGGCGCGGGTTGGGGTCTACCACCTGCCCGCCGCCTAGGGTGCTTTCGGCGGAACGCACTACGAAGTAGTCGCCCTTCACCATAGGCAGCGGATCGGATAGCAACAACTGCACCCAGCCCTCGGTTCCCGGGGGCAACCGTTCAGCGTCCAGCAACCGGGCACGGGCCGGAGACTCGCTGGTGAAGAGGTGAAAGGTAACGCCCTCGTTGTGCTTCAGGGGATGGGGCGCGTCGTTCACCATCCGCAGCCGGGCGTCCACTCGCCAGGCGGGCCTCAACCAGCCGGGCGAAGTGAGGATTTCGCCGCGCTCGATGTCGTCGCGGGAGATGCCGGACAAGTTCACGGCCAGTCTCACGCCCGGCCCGGCGCTGGTTACCCGCGTCTTGTGGCTCTGTAGCCCCCGAATCCTGGCTCGCTGCTGGGAACCGGCCAGCTCGATTTCCTGCCCCACGGCCAAGGATCCATCAATGAGAGTGCCGGTTACCACGGTTCCGAAACCGGAAATTGTGAAGCAGCGGTCTATGGGCAGCCGGGGCCGGCTCAGGTCCCGCCGCGCTTCGGTGCTGTCCAGAATGCCGTCAATCCTGCGGCGCAGTTCGTCCATGCCATCGCCAGTGTAGGCCGATACCCCAACCATCGGGCAGCCCTCGAAGGACGTGCCGGCCAGTGTATCCTCCACTTCTGCCTGAACCAGCTCCACCAGTTCCTCGTCTACCAGATCGGTCTTGGTTACCACGACCAGTCCCCGGGTCACCCGCAGGATGTCGAGGATGGCCAGATGCTCGCGGGTCTGGGGCATAACGCTTTCATCGGCGGCCACTATGAGCAGGGCCAGGTCAATGCCGCCCACGCCGGCCAGCATATTCTTGATGAAACGCTCGTGGCCCGGCACATCGACGAGGCTAACCTCGCGGCCGCTGGGCAAAGTCATCCAAGCGAAGCCCAGATCCACCGTCATCTCCCGCTCCTTCTCCTCGGGGAGACGGTCGGGGTCAATGTCGGTCAACGCCTTTACCAGTGTGGACTTGCCGTGGTCAACGTGCCCGGCAGTGCCAATTACATACATCTCAGCGCGTCCTTAAAGTTCTGAACCGTCCACGTATCCGAGGAGATGAGTATGCGCCGGACGGAATCGGGGTGGAATCCAGCACTCAGGAATTTCGTCAATTGGCGGACAGTAGCCCAAAACGCCGGTCCACTCCGGCTTTCCATTCCTTGTACCGCTCTTGCCCCAGTTCACCGACGGCCAAAGGACGAAGTGTGCTGAATTCAATCCCTTCCAATGCTGCGGTGCAGCCGGTCTGTAAACCAAACTCGACTATGCACAACTTACCGTCTCCGATAACATCCAGAATTGTACCCACATCCCCCTTTTTGGTGTGAGTGCCTTCGCTCTCTTGTTTTAGCGCAACTACATCAAATTCTTTCACCAGAAAGCCCTTTATAACCCCTGCCCCTGAAGGCTTGGGCTTTGCCGCCTCCTTTCGGATGGTTTTCATCCAATAGGTAGTGTGTAATCTTTTCTGCCGGGACGTAGGCCAAAGGACGACGGGGAAGCTCAATAACAATACGATATCACGGTATCGGCGAGGGTTACAGAAAGCGGGTGAAGACCTGGTTGGCTATCAGGTAGGCCGACTCATCGAGGCGGATAGCGCCGCCTTCGCGGCGTAGCAGGCGCAAGGACAGCAGTTCCTCGATTTCGGCGTGGTAGCGCGCAGCGAGGTCTTGACCGGCGGCGGCGGAGGCTTGGGGCAGAGACAGGCCGTCCAGCAGCCGCAGGCCCAGGAACATAGTCTCGGCGCCGGCGGTGTCGGCGTCTATATACTCCCAGCCGCCCACCGTACCGGCCTGGCCCAGCTCTGGCTCCCCCAAGGAATCCCACCGTCCGGCGCCCTCCCTGCGCCATTCGTCCGCTCGGCGGGCGTAATCGCGGGGTGCCAGGATAGTCCAGAATCGATACTGGCCTAAACGAGAATGGGCCCCGGGCCCGACGCCCAGGTATGGCTCGTTGCGCCAGTAGATGAGATTGTGCTGCGATTCCCGCCCCGGCTGGGCCCAGTTGGAAATCTCGTAGTGGTGGTAGCCCCGGGACGCAAGGACGCCCCGGGCCAGAGCGTACATATCGGCGGCCATATCGGGGTCGGGTTCCGGTATCTTGCCCTGATCCGCCCACACCTTCATTGGCGTGCCTTCCTCCAGCGTAAGCGCATAGAGCGATATGTGCTCGGGGGACAGGGCGGCCAGCCGCGCAACGGTGTCTTCCCACTGGGTAAGGGATTGGCGGGGCAAGCCGTACATCAGGTCGAGGTTGACGTTGCCAATCCCCGTATCTCGGGCCGCTTGAAACGCTTCAACCGCCCCGTCGGCAGTGTGGCGGCGCCCCAGCAGTTGCAGCAGACCGTTGTCCAGACTCTGCACGCCGATGCTGAGGCGGTTCACGCCTTGCCGGAGCAGCGTGTGGCAGGCGTCGGTGTTCAGGTCGCCCGGGTTCGCTTCCAGGGTAATTTCGGCCCCAGACTCCAGGGCAAAGGCTCCGGCGATGGCGTCAAGGATGGCGGCGATGTCGCCATCGGGCAGATACGACGGGGTGCCGCCCCCGAAGAACACGGTGCGCACCGGCGGACAGCCCAGCGCCTGTCCCCACAGCCGCAGCTCGCCGGTCACTGCCTGGAGAAAGCCGCCCATCTGCGCCTCGATGCCTTGATAGGTGTTAAAGTCGCAGTAGGGACACTTGGTCTGGCAGAAAGGCACGTGGACATACAGCCCTATGCCGGAAGAAGGGGGCAAGGCTGGCTGAATGGACATCGCGGTATTGCGCCTTTGCGTCAAGACTCTGGCCTCGACCTATTCGTCGTCTATGACGCGCCCGGTGCCGTCAACCACATTATCGGGGTCTTGGTTTTCAGGGCCGCCAGAGGGCGGAATAACGCCGTTGTGTTTGTCCACTACATCTTTGGGCGACAGCTTGACCAATAACAAAAGGGCGAGGGCAATGAAAATCAGGTCGTCAAAGCGGCCCAGAATGGGAAGGCGGTCCGGCACGATGTCGAAAGGCGAAACGGCGTATATAACAGCCAACGGCAACAGAAGACGGAGAAGCAACGGCACCCGCTTATCGAGACTGAGCCGCCAAACCAGCCGCGCGAAGCGCAGGATTCGGGGAAGAAAGCGGGGCAGCAACATAAGCAGTAGGGGAATTGCAATACGAGTGAACATGGCGAACCCTCCGCGTTTCGCCTCCGCTGTCAATTATAGGGGAACTTATGGTAACTTGGTAACTGGTCTCGCCGGCGGTCGCTGGGGCAGACCGGCGGCCATCGGGCAAACCGGCATGAACCGGCTTGGAGCATTTGTTGATGATTGATTACAGCTCTCTGCGGACTATTGGCGACTTGCGAAAGAGCGGGTATAAGATTCGTCCCGTCCGGGAAGAAATACGCGATAATCTGATTGCTCGGATTCGTGCCGAGGAAATCGTCTTCCCCGGCATCATCGGATTCGAGGAATCGGTAATCCCACAACTGGAAAACGCTATCCTCGCCGGGCAGGACGTTATCCTCCTAGGCGAGCGGGGACAGGCCAAGTCCCGGCTGATTCGCGGTATGGTCGGCTTGCTGGACGAGTATATCCCCAAAATAGCGGGTAGTGAAATCAACGACAACCCCTATGACCCTATCAGTATGGCCTGCCGAAACCGGGTGGCCGAAGAAGGCGACGATACTCCCATAGAGTGGATACACCGGGAGGAGCGCTACTCCGAAAAGCTGGCTACCCCCGACATATCCATCGCCGACCTCATCGGCGAGATAGACCCTATCAAGGTGGCGGAAGGGCATTACCTTTCTGACGAACTGGTAATCCACTACGGTCTGGTGCCCCGCACCAACCGGGGCATCTTCTGCATCAACGAGCTGCCCGACCTGGCCGAGCGCATTCAGGTCGGCCTGTTCAACCTGATGGAAGAGCGCGATGTGCAGATAAAGGGCTACCGCATCCGCCTGCCCCTAGACGTTTATGTGGTTTCTACCGCCAACCCGGAGGACTACACCAACCGCGGACGCATCGTCACGCCGCTGAAAGACCGCTACGGCTCCCAGATTCATACCCACTATCCCCGCGACCCGCGCGACGAAATTGCCATTATGGAGCAGGAGCGTAACCGCTTTCCCGACGAGGACCGGCTGGTGGTCCCGGAATACATGAAGCGTATTCTGGCGGAAATCACTGCTCAGGCTCGCCAGAGCAGCGAAATCAACCAACGCTCCGGCGTCAGCGTCCGCGTCTCCATTGCCAACTACGAGACCGCCCTGTCCAACGCCGTGCGACGCAGCATCATTCATAGCGAGGAGTGGGCCTGCCCCCGCGTCAGTGACCTGGCATACATCGTAGCGTCCTTCGCTGGTAAGATAGAGCTGGAGACCTTTGAGGAAGGACGGGAATCGCGGGTTACCGACGACTTGACTCGCCGCGCCCTGTTGCGCGTCTTCGCCAGCTACTTCAGCCTCGAAGACCTGGAGGACGTGGTAATGGCCTTCGATATGGGCCAGGTTGCATTGACCGGCAGCGACCGCCCGTCCGCCGAGTACCCGGAGCTGACGGCTTCCATCGAAGGCATGGCCAAGGCCATGGCAATCCTTACCGAAGGTGACCATCGTCCCGAGGTCATCGCCGCCGCTGCGGAGTTCATTCTGGAGGGCCTGCACCTGAGCCGGCGGCTCAATTGCGACCGCTCCGGCGACGGTTACCGCTACTCTCGATAGTAGCTCGCCGGGTACGCGAGCGAACTCAAAAGGCAGACTGCCCGTCCTAAGCAAGGACGGGCAGTCTTAGTCTGATGGGGGGCCTGTCAGCGGCCCCTGATGGCGTGCCGGCCCCGCTACGCTGTTAGCGCCAGCTCTAGTTGTCCAGTACGGGGACTTGCGGCTTGTGCCGGCTTGCGGCGGCGAGAGGGCCGTCCGGGGGGCAGACTGAACTCCAGTTGGCCGCGCACCGGCTTGGGGGCCTGGTCCCGTTCCCTGCGATGGAGGCCCCAGCGGCGGCGCTCCCGGTCCACGATGGACAGCACGCCCTTGGTGTATTCTTCGGGAGCGTAGGTCTTGCGGTAGAGTTTGGCATAGCCTTGTTCCAGGTGGGGATATGTCTCCCGCAGCATGGGCATAAACCATTCCTTGGAGCCGGGCTTGAGGAACAGGACATTGGAGCCGAGGAATTTCGCCCCATGGGCGTGGGCGGCTTCGGCCACGGCGGCGATATTTTCCTCGTGGTCGCTGATGCCGGGGAGCAGCGGGGCCATCAGCAATCCGGAGTTGATGCCGTTCTCTGCCAGGAACTGCATTGCTTCCAGACGGGCCTGCGGACGGGGAGCACCCGGTTCCGTCATCTTCCAGACCTCTTCGTCCACCGTTCCGACGCTGAAGTTGACGCTGACCTCGGCGACTTCGCTGAGTTGGCGCAACAGGTCAACATCGCGCCGGACCAGCACCCCTTTGGTGGTGATGCTGGCGGGATTGGCGAAGTCAACCAGCACCTGAAGCACGCCCCGGGTGAGCTGATACTCGGCCTCGGCGGGTTCGTAGGGGTCGGAAGCGGTGCCGATGGCGATGCTCTCGCCGCGCCAGCTAGGGCGTTTTAGTTCCTGGCGCAGCACCTGCGGGGCGTTGACTTTGGCGAACACCCGCTGCTCGAAGTCGTGCCCGGCGTCCATCCCCCAATACTCGTGGGTCGGTCTGGCATAGCAGTAGCGGCAGGCGTGGCGGCACCCCCGGTACGGATTCAGCGTCCACCGAAAGGGAAACATAGGAACGTCCAGCTTGTTCAGCAACGTCTTGCAGTGAATTTCCGTTATCTGAGCGCCTGCCATGCCAATACCTCTAATATAACACTTGTTCGCAACATTTGTTCTATATTAAAGGTCAGAACAACAATTGTCAACGGACAAACCGAATGAATGTTCCCCGGTCATCCCGCACCCGTCATTCCCGCGTGCTCC
This sequence comes from Dehalococcoidia bacterium, assembly GCA_965199995.1. Lineage (GTDB taxonomy): Bacteria > Chloroflexota > Dehalococcoidia > Lucifugimonadales > UBA3495 > VXOI01. The sequence goes on from OZ241328.1 coordinate 3,042,297, forward strand.
CCGCCCGGTAATCCCGGCACCCGTCATTCCCGCGTGCTCCCCGCCCTGTCATCCCTGCACCCGTCATTCCCGCGTGCTCCCCGCCCTGCAGCCGTCATCCCGTGCCCCCCGCACCCGTCATTCCCGCGTGCTCCCCGCCCTGTCATCCCTGCACCCGTCATTCCCGCGTGCCTCCCGTCATTCCCGCGAAAGCGGGAATCCAGAACTTCCGCGGATATGATTCTCCGTGTTGGTGGGCGTAGATTCCCGCTTTCGCGGGAATGACGGGGGGCGATGCGGGAATGACGGGGGGCGATGCGGGAATGACGGGAGGCACGCGGGAATGACGGGGGGCGGGAATGACGGGAGGCACGCGGGAATGGCGGCGTGAGGGTAGGAATGACCGCTGCGGAGCTGGGGCAATTGGCCCTGTCCCGCCCCAAAGGAGGCCCCGGGCGCGCGGTTAACGGGTAAGAGAGTCCGAGCGTTCTCGTTGGAGGCGCAGGGATACAGCGGAGACGTCTATGTCCCGTCCGTCTACCAGGAATACCACCTGCTCGGCGATGTTGGTGGCTCGGTCTGCGATGCGCTCGAGGTCGTGGGCCACCCAGAGAAGGTAGGTCGCCCGCTGGATGGTCTGCGGGTCTTCAATCATGTACAGGAGCAGCTCCCGGTAGACCTGGTCGTAAAGGTCATCTACCTCATCATCGGCGTCCAGTACCGCCTGAGCCTTGGCAGTGTCGCGGTTAAGCAACGCGGCAATACTGTCGCGCAACATATTCGTAGCCTTTTCCGCCATACGGGGAATGTCGATGAGAGGTTTCAGCGTCGGCTCGTTACCCATCCGCACGCTTATTTTGCCGATACCCTCCGCGTAGTCGCCAATACGCTCTAGTTCAACAGCGATATGAAGCAAGGCGATGATGGCGCGAAGGTCTTTGGCCACCGGCTGCTGAGTGGCAATCAGGTGGATGCACAGGTCTTCTATCTGGGACTGCTGGTTGTCGATGTAGTCGTCGTTGTCAACGACCTGTTGGGAGGCCGCGAGGTCCCGGTTCTTCAGCGCTTCCACCGAGCGGATTATCGAATCGCTGACGAACTCGGCCAGGGATTCCACTTCCCTTTCGAGTCCTGCCAGTTTGAGGTCGAATTCTTCGCGGCGAGTGGGTGGGAGCATAGCCTATCTCCTCGGTACAAAGGCCGACGCCCCGCCCGCTTCGTCGTTCAGACTCGGGTCCAGAAGGGGGGCCGCTGCCTCTGCGCCTCTAACAAACTCTCGTCCAAGAGTTCTAATCTCACCCCCGGAGCAGGGGCAGAAGGTAAATCGTAACCGATGCTTTCAAATACTGTCAAGTTGGTGTAGTAGCCGTTATAAACTTGCAACACCAATTGGTCGAAAAAGTCGGCGTGAGACACCTCCACAGCCCTCAGCGCGTCGTCCTTGGCCTCGCCGGACAGAGCAGCGAAACCGTCCGCCCCTCGCTCGGCAGCAGCAATCTCGATGGCGGACAACCCTTGCATAAACAGGCGGATGAGGCCGGGCTCTCCCACGGCCACCCCCTCCACGAAATCGCCGATTCCCAGCGAGCCAGCCCCAGGCCGGTTGTCCTGCGGCGGTATGATGCGGTCCAGCACCGAATCCAGAAGCTGCCGTTGCGCTGGCGAGAAGACCTGTCGAGATGTGCTCATGCTTTCCGTTCCTTTGGCAATTCCCTCTCTCGATAGAGAGGGTCAGGGTGAGGGCGTCTCCGGCCTAGCGGGGTATCACCGGCAGCGTCGCGTGGGAGGGGTAGTCCGTAGTATGCACCACGGTTTGCAAGGCCGGTTCCAGCCTGGCGTCCAGGCCGATAGGAGCGCCGGTATTGGGGTTGCGGTCGAACCTGGGGAAGTTGCTGCTGGAAATCTCCAGCCGCAGCTTGTGGCCGGCGAACAGCACGTGGCTGGTGGCCCACAGGTCAATCTCGTACTTGTATATTCGTCCCGGCCGGATGAGCGACGGTTCGGCGGCGGAAGTGCGGTAGCGGGCGCGAATGATGCCGTCCTGCAGGTTATGAGCGTAGCCGTCGGGCCGCACGTCCACCAGCTTGGCCGTGAAATCCGTATCAACGGCAGTGCTGGCGGCGTACAGAGTTACGGTTATGGGGCCGGTCAGCTCCATGTCTCGTTCCAGCGGTTCGGAAGTGTAGACCAGTACATCCTCGCGGGCCTCCGTCTCCCGCTGGTCGGCAACCCCCTGGGGGATGATAAGGGTGCAGCCGCCTTGCGTGGGCGCCGGGTCGGCGGGGTCGTAGCGGTAAACGTCGAAAGGCTCTTCGCCGGGCGGAACGGTAGACAGGCTGCCGTCGCCTTCGAGGGTGTTGGCCGAGCCGCCGGAGTGAATGTACCACTTCACATAGTGGGTGCGGGCCAAAGGCCAGTCTTGCTCGGCCCGCCAGCGGTTTTCGCCCATCACGAAAATTTGGACCGGCGGCTCGGCCATCAGGCCGGTTTCGATGTCCTTCAGCCAGTAGTCGAACCAGCGCAACAGATGTTCGTGAAGCTCGATGCGCGCCTCCGGCCCAAAGTCAATGTCGCCGGTGTCGCCGGAGGTCGGCGCGGTGTAGGGGCGGATATGGGCCCATGGGCCGACCAGCAGCCGCTGACTGCGGCGGGCCTGCGCCGTGGCAGCCCGGTCACGCAGGGCCTGATAGCCATTCAGCGCGCCCTCCAGGAAGATGTCGTACCATGAGCTGACGTGGAACATCGGCAGGGAGATTCGGTCGGCGTGGCGCATCAGATTGATGCGCGACCAGTATGGCCCATCTTTTTCTTGGTCGAAGTATTCGTGGAAATAGGGCGCAGCTTCCTTAAGGCGTTCAATCCAGTCGCGCAACGGGAGGTGGCGAAACCAGGCATCGGTCAGCGGCTGGGCGAAGTTGTCCGCGGGCAGAACGTACTCGTCCATCTGGGCCAGCAAATCCTCGCGGCCTGCCCGCACCAAAGTGTTGCGGCCCTTGTGGATGGCGTAAGGCACCATCCAGCCCCACTCCATCGCGCCGCCGGTGTGATAGACCCAGCTCTGGTGAAAGTCCGCCGAGGCCGATACCGGCGCCATGCAGGCTAGATGCGGCGGGCGCGGACCGACGGCCAGGGTGTACTGCGTGGCTCCCAGATAGGACTGCCCGGTGGTTGCTACCCTCCCATTGCACCAGGGCTGGCGCGCGGCCCACTCCACCGTGTCGTAGCCGTCCTGCCCCTCCTGGAACAGCGGGTCATAGCTGTCGCCTTCGGAGTCGAAGCGGGCGCGGCAGTCCTGGCTGATGACTACATAGCCGCGCTGCGGGAAAAACCAGATGGAATGCTCTTGGTTGTCGGCATAGCCGTCCTTGCCATAGGGCCCCCGGGTTACCAGCGCCGGGAAACGGCCCGGGGCGTCGGGGCGGTAGACATCGGTGGCCAGACGCGCGCCGTCGCGCATCGGCACCATTACGTTGCGCTCGCGGATGACCCGGTACTGCTCGGCGCTTGCCATATCCGCCCCCCTTGTTGGCGGCCCTAGTCTAGCACAACCGGGAGCGTGCTTAAACGCCGCCAGCGATAGAGCAGGCGCGCCGCCCTAGTCTATTGCCCGAGATACTCCAGAAATTCCGCGTAGGCAGAGAATTGCGCCACCGTCTTCAGGAACGCCCCCAGTGATTCGCTGCGCCGGCGCAGGTCGCGGAGCTGACCTTCGATGGGGCTGACCGATGCAGCGCTGGTGGCGTAGGAGCCATAGAAGGCGAAGAAAGCCTGGTTGATTTTGCGAATCCGGTAGCCTCGCTCCAACAGCTCCTGACGGCGCTCTTCCATATAGCTCTCGGCTTCGGCAATCCGGCCCCCGGCTAGCAGTTCCTCGGCTCGCTGGCGGGTCTCCCGCATCTCGGCATTGAAGTCGAAGGCGTTGGCATCCCCCCTGGCGGGCGGGGCAGGAGGAGGCCGCTCAAACTCGATTCCTGTCATGGCTTTATAGGCCCGGTCTCCTATCTCCCACCCACCTAGGGTGGCCGCCGTTTCGTTCAGCGTGGTCATATCCGGGCTGTCCCAGAAATGTTGCCCCAGCGGATGAAAGAAAAACCAGTTATGCAGCCATTCGTGGGCAATGGTGTTCAGGGCATGGTGCAGGCTGCTTCCCGACGATACCACGCTAGGGAAAGTGCCGACGCCGCCCGTGTTCACCACGATGGCCGAGAGGTTCCGCTCCTCCAGCGTCAACTGCTCCAGGGATTCGCGTTCACCGGGGCGGATGCCATGGCGCAGCAGCGTATTTTCCAGCCGGAAGATGCGATCCCGAGGCGAGGTTACCAGCAGGGCGGGCGAGCGGGTCAGCGCCGTATCCACCGGCGGCAGAACTACCCCGATGGGCGACAGGAACCCCTCCGCCGCCAGGACATCGCTGATTTCCCGCTCCACGGTCCGCTCGACGATAGGGCGGATGCTGCCTTGCCGGTCGCTGATTTCCGCTAACCGCTGCCTTATGCCGTCGGCCCTGGGGGAGGCCTCGCCGACAGTTAGCAGCTCGTCTTCCAGCCGGCGTTCTTCTTGCCCGAGCCGAAAGAACTCTTCGGCCAGCGCAATGCGCTTTTCCCACGGCGGGTCCGAGTTCCAAGGAAGCCGTGCAACCAGCTCATGATACCCCTTGTCGAAGACATTGCCCGCTTCCCACGCCAGCAGATTAAAGCGAAAGGGCGCTATGGCAACTTCCGTCTCCGTTGGGCGGTAATCCTTGCCGGCCCCCAGCAGCAACAGTACCAGCATCCCCGCCAGCAGACCCTGAAGGAACGTCCGAAAAACGCCCTGGAAGACAGTCAATTCGCCGCCGGGTTGACTGCTTGTCCAAACCCGCCCTTCAACAAGCTCCGGGCGAACGGAGGGCTTTTCCGAGCTTCCTCCAGGCCCACTGCTAAGCGAGCACCCGGTAGCGGTAGCTCGACTCCATCAGGTCGCCTTCCGCAAAGCGGCTGAAGCGCAGGGGCGAAATGTCGATGGTGGATGAGCGGCCCTCGGCCACCAATTCGGCCATAGTGAGGCCAATCATCGGCGACAGCTTGAACCCGTGGCCGCTGAAGCCCACCGCGCAGTACAGTCCCTCGATGTCCGGCGCTTGGTCGAGGATCGGGTGCCAGTCCGGGGTGGTGGTGAAGAGCCCGGACCATCCTCCACGGAAGTAGGCGTGGGACATCGCCGGTATGCGCCGCGCCAGCTTCTCCTTGGCTGCGGCCATATCCTCCGGCTCGGCCAATTGATTATAGGTTTCCACATCGGCCTCTTCGTCGTCTCCGAAGCCCATCAGCGTCATGCGCGGGCCGTCGGGGCGGAAGGAGAAGGACTGGGCAATGTCGCCCACGGCGGGATGCAACGGCAGCCGATCCACCGGCCGGGCCAAGGAAGCCACCTGGTGGCGCACGGTGACTAGGGGAACCTCTATTCCCACCCCGGCCAGCTCCGCCTTCGACCACGGCCCGGCGGCTATGACCACCGCCGCCGTCTCGATCCGGCCTTGCGGCGTGTTGACGGCGCGGACCCGTCCGCCGGCTACCTCAACGCCCGTGGATGGCAGGCCCAGGTTTATCTCGGCCCCTAATTCGCGGGCGGCGTTGGCGTAGGACGAAGTCACCAGATACGGGTCGGCATACCCCGACTGGGGTTCCCAACCCATCGCTTCATCCTCGGAGACCGACACCATAGGCGCAATGTCGCGCAAGTCGGCGGCAGTAACTACCATAGTGTCGATGCCGAGGGCCACCTGCATGGCGCAGTTGTGTTCCAGCCCGGGCCGGTCGTCTTCCTTGACCACCACCAGGTAGCCTGTCTCGGTGAAGCCCGACGGGCCGCCCACGGCGTCCTCGAAGTTGGCGAAAACTTTCAGGCTTTCCCAGGCCATGGTGGCTGTCACCGGGTTGGAATAATGCATCCGGCAGATGGACTGGCTGCGTCCGGTGGAGCCGCCGTTGAGTATGTCTTTCTCCAGCAGCACTGTGTCGGTAACGCCCATCCGCGCCAGGTTGAAGAGAATGCTGCACCCCATCACTCCGCCGCCGATGACCACCACGTCTGCCGTTGTCCGCATAATCCCCGCCTCCTGTCCTTGCCTAAAGTTAAAGTTACCTACTCGGCTTGGCGTTGGCAAGCCCGCTCTCTGATACGCAGCTTGCGTTTGCCAAATCTTATCCGGTATGTTGCTAGTCAGGCTGCGGCCTCCACCAGAGGGTTACATGGCCGGTCGGGTTGAAGAAGCAACACGAATTGTCAACGGACGCCGTACCGGATAGTGGCGCTTATGTCCAAGAATATCGCGCTGGAGCTCGGCTCCCCCGGCAGCACTAGCGAGGAATGGGATTAGTCTACGTCAACATCCAAGTAGGGCATCAGGCAAGTAGGGCATCAGGCAAGTAGGGCATCAGGCAAGTAGGGGAGGTGATCGATGTCCCTGATGTGCTGGCCGATACCGGGTCCGCCCACATGGTGTTGCTAGTGGCGTTGCTGTCGGGGCTTCATGTAGAGCCAAAGGAATCAATCAAGATTGCGTTGGCGGACCAAAGCGAAGTTAAATGGGATGTGGGCCAGGCGAATATCCGCATCGCGGGCCAACCCCAGACTTGGACTTGCCCCGTCTACTTCTGCCCAGAGGATGAGTACCTCTTGGGAGCTGTCACCCTCGAGGCTTTTGGCCTTATGGCAGATCCCATAGAAACCGGCCTGATGCGAAAGCCAGTCAGAGCCAGGCGCATCTGATTACCCTCCTCATACGTTAAGAACGTTCACCTGTCAGTGCTGGTTGACATTCCTGGGACTGGGGAGTAAATTATCCCTGTGAATAGTGTTACAGCCGTAGCATTCCTTCGTTGTTCTTGTCCGCCTACATAGGCGGGGTAGCTTATTGCGTCTGGCAGACAAGCGCGAATAAACCATATCGCCCGCCGAGAAAGATGAAATCGGCGGGCTTTTATTTTGCCATTTTTAAGACGCCGCAGTTTGGGGAGGAGAAATTGAGTAGCCAGGTATCTAGTACCCAGCGTACCCTGGAGGACATCCACCGCAACAGCCTGGAGCTTGCCAGGTCGTCGGAATCAATTATCCCCTTCATGGACGAAGAAGTGACTCGGCTAGAGGAAGAGTCCGCCAACTTTGTCTCCGGGGATCTGGACAACGCCGTTTTCACTCCCTTCAGGCTGAGGCAGGGGGTATACGGACAACGGCAGCCCGATGTGCAGATGATTCGCGTCAAGATACCCGGCGGCATCCTGACCCCCGAGGCGATGGACGGCCTGGGCGAGGTGGCCGACAAATACGCTCCCTTAGGCAAGGGCCACATCACCACCCGCGAGAACGTTCAGTTTCATCACATCCCGCTGGCCGAATGCCCAGACGTGCTTCGGCTGTTGGGCACGGTGGGTCTGAGCACCCGCGAGGCTTGCGGCAACACCGTGCGCAACGTCGTCGGCTCGCCCTTCGCCGGCGTGGACCCGGAGGAAGTCTTTGACCCCACGCCCTATCTGGCGGCCTACGTTCGCTTCGGCGTGCGCCATCCGATCACCCAGAATTTCCCCCGCAAGTTCAAATCGGCCTTCACCGGCACCGACGCCCGCGACCATGTCTCCGCCGCCATTCAGGACTTGACCTACGTTTCCCAGATTCGAGAAGGGAATGGCGTGGAGCAGAGGGGTTTCAAGGTATTCTGCGGCGGCGGCACCTCCATTATGCCCCGGCTGGCCAAGCCCCTGTATGAGTTTGTTTCGACGGACGATTACCTGCGGGTGGCCCTCGCCATCTGGACGGTGTTCAACAACGCCGATATGCTCCGCAAGAACCGCATGATGGCCCGCCTTAAGGTGTTGATAGACCGCATCGGCCTGGACGAGTTCCGCGCCCTGGTGGACGCGGAGCTGGAGAGGATTGGCCCCATAGACCCGGCCCCTTACATGGAATTGGACGAACTCTTGCGGGAGACCCCGCCCGCGGCCCCTTCCGTCAACGGCGCTGGCGCGTCCGAGGAGTTCCGCAAGTGGCGCGAGACCAATGTCGAACCCCAGCGGCAGGGAGGCTACTACTCCGTCATGGTGAAGCCGGAGCGCGGCGATCTCGATGGCCCGCAGTTCCGGGCCCTGGCCGACATTATGCGCCGCTATACCGGAGGCCGCGCTCGGGCTACTCAGGAACAGAACCTGGTGCTGCGCTTCATCCCCGAGGGATTCCTGCCCTCCGTTTGGGAGGCGCTGGACCGAATCGGGCTGGCCGAAGCCGACGCCCGCGCCATCACCAACGTGGTGTCCTGCCCCGGCACCGACAGTTGCAAGCTGGGCATCACGTCATCCATGGGCTTGGCCAAGGCTCTGCGCGACGAGATGGAGGAATGGAGCGGCGAACTGTTGGACGACCAGGGCGTCAAGGACATTCGCATCAAGATGTCGGGCTGCCCCAATGGCTGCGGATTGCATCACATCGCCAACATCGGCTTCCACGGCGCGGCCCTGAAAGGCCCTGACGGGCAGCAGGTGCCGTCTTACGAGCTGTTTCTGGGCGGCAACTATGGCGACAACCGCGTCGAAGACTCGCGCGTCGGCGCCCGCATACCGCGGGTCAAGGTGCCGGCCAAGGCTGCCCCGGGCGTGCTCAAGACCATCGTCTCCTACTACAAAGAGAACCGGGCGGACGATTCGGAAAAGTTCAACCAGTTCCTCGACCGGGTAGGTCTGGAAGAATTGACTGAGGTAGCCATCGCCGCCGAGAAGTTGGCGGCGGAAGCAGCCCCCGGCTCCGATATGTACGTTGACTGGGAGCGCACCAATCTGTACAAGCTGGAACGGGGCGAAGGCGAGTGCGCCGTATAGCGCCCCGCCTTTTCAGCCCCTGACAGGGCTATTGCATAGGGGCGGCTTAATACCCGTCATTCCCGCCCCAATTCTTATGGAGGCGCTTTGCCCCCTTCGCTGAGCGGACATACCATCGCATACGTTGAGGCCCGCTTCCAATCGGAAATGGGGGCACTCATCACCCGGCACGGCGGCGTTCCCTGCGCCGCGCCGGTGCTGCAGGAAATCTACGCCACCGATGCGCCGGAAGTCGCTTCCCTGATTGACGACATCTGCGGCAATCGCGTGGACATCGCCATCCTCCAGACCGGCGTAGGCACCCGCGCCCTGTTCGAGGCCGCCGGCGTGCAAGGCCGCTTGCCGGAACTGCTGGCCGCTCTCGACGGCATGACCGTTCTCGCCCGCAGCCCCAAGCCGGCGGCAGTGCTTCGCCGCCACAAGGTCCGCATAGACCTGATGCCCCCGGAACCCTTCACCTCGGAAGATATGGTGAAGTCCTTCCGCAACCTAGATTTCGCCGGGCGCCGGGTGGCGGTTCAGGCTTACGGCGGCTCCAACAGCCTGTTGCTGCACGCCCTTCGGGAGGAGGGCGCGGACGTGCAGGAAACCTCGCTCTACTCCTGGGGCCTGCCCGAGGACGTCTCGCCGGTGGTGAATATGCTCGACCGGCTGGAGGCGGGGGAGGTCGCCGCCGTGGCCTTTACCAGCCAGCCCCAGGTTCCCAACCTGCTGGCCATCGCCGCCAATTCCGGGCGAGAGGAGTCGTTGCGTCGTTGCCTAAACTCCGATGGAGCGCTGGTGGCTTCTGTGGGGCCGGTCTGTACCCGCCGCCTGTTGCAAAACGGCCTGAAGGTGGACGTGGAACCGGACCATCCGCATATGGGCAGCTTGGTTCTGGCCCTGGCAGAGCGGCTGGGCCCGCCCCAGCCATAAGAATAGCTGAGGGCAAGAAAGGAGTTCCACGGGAGGTTGGAACAATGGGAAACTCCCAACACAGTGGAGGGGAGAAAATGAGCTTAACCATACTGGCTTAACCATACTGTATGTAGCCAGTGAAGACATTTGGGGTCTGTTCGGAGAAGATGCAACAGAGCATGGTGATTCGTTGGACGGCGACGCTGCTGGCACCGCGCTAATGGTTGCGGATGATAATGATTTTGCCCCAACCAGTTGACCTTGCTTGACGCCCGCCAGGATGGTGCCATTGGCCGAAAACGCGGGGTACAGCGCCGAGACGGATACGCTGGTCATAGGGAAGGACAAGGCTACGCGGGTTGAAGAGAACGGAGACTTGACAGCCTACTCGTTCCCTGAATACGCCGCCGCCCCAGACTACGACCCCGGCGACACTTATTTTTATAGCCTTACAGCAGTAGCGGTCCGGAACTCCTCGGTGTACTTTGCCCCAGTTATTGCTGGGGAAGACGTCACCCCGTAGCCCAATCCAGCAGAAACAACTCCGCCCTATGGGGCGGATAATTTGTAACCGCCTTGCCTACCGCCGTCGGCCCCAGGGGTCTTCGGTGAAGTGCGGGTCGTCGCCCGGGTCTATAACCCGGCCGCGCCACATCTTCTGTGGCCTTCCTCCCCCTCTTCCCCCGTTGCTGCCCCCGCCAGAGCGCGGCCCACGATAATACATCACGTACCCCACCACCAGAAGCGCGGCGCCGATAAGCAATAAGGGCAGTCCTCCGATGAAGATGCTGATTATGAGCGCGCCCGTTCCTGCCAGCAGCGCATACTTGTAGTTGACGGACAGGCGGCTAATCCTGCTCCCGCGCCGCGACGGTGGAACGCGGTGGCCAGGGGACGCAGACGGGCGTTCTTCGGTGGGCTTCGGCTGCTGTTCGGAAGGCGTGGATTTCGGTTTGCCGGCCTTCTTCAGTATCTCTTCGATTTCTTTTTCGTAGCGCTGGGTCATTGTCGCTTCCCGGTTCGGCGTTTTGCTTATTTTACCCTATGGCGCAAGGGCTAGGGTTCCGTCACCCCCTCCCGCTCCTGTGCGATGGGCGGGCGCTTTAACCGAAGCGGCCGGTGATGTAGGCTTCGGTGCGTTCATCCTTGGGGTTGGTGAAGATACGACTGCTTTCGTCGTACTCCACCAGGAACCCGCCGATGTTCCGCTCATCGCTCAGCATAAAGGCAGTGTTGTGGGACACGCGGGCCGCCTGTTGCATATTATGAGTAACGATGATGATGGAGTATTCCTTGCTCAGCTCCTGCATCAGTTGTTCGATGGCCAGAGTGGCGATGGGGTCCAGCGCAGAGCAAGGCTCGTCCATCAGGATGACACTAGGCTCCACGGCCAGCGCCCGCGCAATGCACAACCGTTGTTGCTGGCCGCCAGAGAGAGCCAGCGCGCTCCCTTTCAGCCGGTCCTTCACCTCGTCCCACAGCGCGGCGCTTCGCAGCGACCGCTCCACCAGCTCGTCCATATCGCCGCGAAATCCGTTGATGCGCGGGCCAAAGGCCACGTTGTCATAGATGGACTTGGGGAAAGGGTTGGGACGCTGGAACACCATGCCTATCAGGTAGCGTATCTCCGTGGGGTCCACCCCGGGGTCGTAGATGTTCTTTCCCTCGAAGATTACCCGGCCGGTGACCGAGGCTATCGGCACCAGGTCGTTCATCCGGTTGAAGCTACGGAGCAAGGTGCTTTTGCCGCAGCCCGAGGGGCCGATGATAGCGGTTATCTTGTGGCTGGACACATCCATGGTCACGTTGCTCACGGCCGCCTTGCCGCCGTAATAAACGCAAACGTCTTCGGCTCGGATGATAACGCTCGATGCTTCCATGGCACTACCCTTCCAGCCGGTTTTGGAATTTGTTGCGCAGGAACACGGCCAGCGCATTCATCGCCAGCAGCAACGCCAGCAGCACGATGATGCCCGCCGCCGCTGCCTCGTGGAATCCTGCTTGGGGCCGCGACACCCAGTTGAATATCTGGATGGGCAACACGGTGAACCGGCTCAGCGGCCCGTCGGGCGCGAAAGGCACGAAGGTCAGCGCCCCCATGGCGATTAGCGGTGCGGTCTCGCCGATGGCCCGGCTCACTGCCAGAATAACCCCCGTGAGGATGCCGGGAAAGGCCTGCGGCAACACCAAGTGGCGCACCACTTGCCACCGTGTTGCCCCTAGTCCGAAGCCGCCCTCGCGCAGAGAGCTAGGTACGGCGCGAATAGCCTCGCTGGATGCGACGATGATAATGGGCAATACCAGCAGCGCCAGCGTGAAACCGCCGGCTAGCACACTCCGGCCCAGCTCCATCATCCGCACGAAGATCTCCAAGCCCAGCAGACCGTACACGATGGAGGGCACCCCCGCCAGGTTGGCGATGTTAATCCGGGCCAACTGCGCGAATTTGCTGCGTTGGGCGTATTCCTCCAGGTATACCGCCGCCGCCACCCCCAGCACGAAGGACGTGATTCCGGCGATGCCCACCACATAGATGCTGCCCAGCAATGCGGCTTGGATGCCCGCCCGTTCCGGGAATCGCGAAGGGAATGAAGTTATGAAGTCCCAGCTTATCCGGCTGTAACCCTGAGAGCCGAGATATACCAGCAACACCGCCAGCATTCCCAAGGATATAAGCACGGCCAGCAGGCACAAGGAGTAGAAAATCCTGCCCTTAATCCTTCGTTGCCGTTTCAGGCGGGCGAACTCGCTTTGGGTCATCAGCGCCACTAATCGTATTCCTCCCTGAACCGGCGCACTACGTACTGGCTGAGCAGGTTCATAATCAGCGTTATGGCGAAAAGCAGGAGCGCGACGGCGAATATAGTCTTATATTCCAGGGTTCCGGTGGGCGTATCGCCCAAGCTCACTTGCACGATGTAGGCGGTCATGGTCTCGATGGGAACGAAGGGGTTGAAGGTGAAGTTGGGCGTCTGGCCGGCGGCGATGGTTACAATCATTGTCTCGCCGATGGCCCGGGATACGGCAAGAATGAAGGCGGATACGATGCCGGAAAGAGCCGCCGGCACCACTACCCGGGTCGAAACCTCCAGCTTGGTTGCGCCCAGGCCGTAGGCCGCTTCCCGCAGCGAGCGCGGTACCGCCCGCATAGCGTCCTCCGAGAGGCTGGCTACCATGGGCAGTATCATTATGCCCATCACGATGGAGGCGCTCATAGCGTTGAAGACGAATATGTCGTCCGAGATGGATTGCAGGATGGGGGTAACGAACAGGAGGGCGAAGTAGCCGTAGACCACGGTGGGGATGCCCGCCAGCACTTCCAGCACCGGCTTCACCCCCCGCCGCACCCACTCGGGGGCGTACTCGCTCAGAAAGATGGCGCTGAGCAGTCCCAGCGGCAACGCCACCACCATAGACAGGATGGCCGTCAGAAAGGTGGCGCTTACCAGCGCCAGAACGCCGAAGTGCTTAGATTGGAAAAGAGGGGTCCAGCGGGTGCCGGTGATGAATTCAATGAAGGAGACTTCGCCGAAGAACTGCAGGGCCTGGAACAGCAGGACAAATATAATGCCTGCGGTGGTCATAACCGACATCACGGTGCATAACACCATGATTATCATGATTATCCGTTCCGGGAGTACTTTTCGCCAGCCGGCCCGCAAGGCGCGGCCGGGTTGACTGCCGCTGAATCCGTTTAAGGACTGTTGACCAGCCACTGATTACCTTTCTCCGGATAATATCGGATTTGACCGTATCCTAGGCAAAGAAAAACCGCCCTGGGGCGGTTACTGATGGGTAAGAAAATCGCCCCCCGGGACATATGTCCGGCGAGCGTAGACGCCGCATACTTTACTTTGCTCATTACGGCAGCCATTGTAACCGCGCCCTTCGCCCGAAAGCAAGGGCATACCTGCGGAGCCTCCCCAATATGTCCCCCCTGCTATTCCCGCCATACCCGCTACCCTTGCGGCCACCCCCGCTATCGCTCGCGGCCCCCCCTGCGGCCACCCCCGTCATTCCCGCCATACCCGCTACTCTTGCGGCCACCCCCGCTATCGCTCGCGGCCCCCCCTGCGGCCACCCCCGTCATTCCCGCCATACCCGCTACTCTTGCGGCCACCCCCGCTATCGCTCGCGGCCACCCCCGTCATTCCCGCCATACCCGCTACCCTTGCGCCCCCCCCCCCCCCCCGCTATCGCTCGCGGCCACCCCCGTCATTCCCGCGAAAGCGGGAATCCAAAGGCTTCCGCAGATACGGTTGTTAGTGCTGAAGAGTGTAGATTCCCGCTTTCGCGGGAATGACGAAAGGTAGGGCGGGAATGACGGGGGTGGTCGGGAATAATGGGGTAGGCGCTGGAATGACGGAGCGGGAATAGGATGCAGGAATGACGGGTAAGGCGCGGGCGCGGGTAAGGCTCAGAAGTATGTATACTAGAGGGCGGGGCGGCAGCCTGTGATTCCAGCCAGTGGAGGCGCCCGTTGAGCCAGCAGTTGTTGTTAAGCGTCGTTGACCAGTCGCCGGTGCGTTCCGGGGCCACCGCCGGCGACGCGCTGCGGGAAACCATCGCCCTGGCGGCGGCGGTGGAGGATATGGGCTATCAACGCTACTGGGTGGCGGAACACCATAGCCTGCCCAACTTCGCCGGCACCAGCCCGGAAGTGCTCATCGGCCATATTGCCGCCCGCACTAGAAAAATTCGCGTCGGCAGCGGCGGTGTTATGCTCTCGCACTACAGCGCTTTCAAGGTCGCCGAGAACTTCCGGATGCTGGAATCGCTGCATCCCGGACGGATAGACCTCGGCATCGGGCGGGCGCCCGGCAGCGACCAAATAACCGCCGCGGCCCTCTCCTTCCCCAACCACCCCAAAGAGATACGCCACTTCCCCCGGCAGGTGGTGGACCTGTTGGGTTACTTGCGCGGCGATATGGAAGACGGTCACATCTTCTCGCAGATTCAGGCCGGCCCAGAACGGGAGCCGGTTACCGCTCCGGATGTCTGGCTGCTGGGGTCCCGCTACGAGAGCGCCTATATGGCCGCCCAGTTGGGGCTGCCTTTCGCCTACGCTCACTTCTTCGGCATTGCGGTGGAGGAAGGGCCGGCCATTGCCGCCAACTACCGCGAGCACTTCAAGCCCTCGCAGTATCTGTCGGAGCCGAAGGTCAACGTCGGCGTCCACGTCGTATGCGCCGAGACCGAGGAGGAAGCCCGCCGCCTGTCTCAGCCGCGGAACTTGGCGCGCCTTCAGAATATTACTGGCCGCGCCAAGGGCATCCCATCGGTGGAGGAGGCCCTCGCCTATCAGTATACGCCCGACGAATACCGCTTCGTGCAACAGTACGCCAATGTCTGCATTGACGGAGACCCGGAACAGGTCAAGGAAGGGCTGGACAACATCGCGGATATGTATCAGACCAACGACCTGAGCGTGGTCACCATCTGCCACGACTACGCCGCCCGCCGCCGCAGCTACGAACTGGTAGCGGCGGCCTGCGGGTATTCCGGGGCAAGCGGCGAAGGGTGAGGGTTTGCCGGACCAGAGAGACTCCGCGGCTTGACTCAGCGAAAATTCGTGATAAGACGTTTACGACGATACCCCTCACGCCTCTCGTAAGAACGGCGCGCCAGAGGGGTTTACCTTTTGCGAGCCTATAGATGACTTCTTCCCGAGGAAATCCAAACCCGCCTGGCCCTCCCGCCTCAATCAGCGATTAGATTACCGGCCTAAGCCAGCGCGGCATGCTAATTCCGGACTATGATAAAGCGTAGGCATTTTCTCGGCAACGTGAACTTCCACCGGTTCCGGGGTTATCTGGAGCCTTTTGTAGACCAGACTGCAAGCGGTGTCCAACGCCCGTTTCTGCCTAATACCTCTTTCGACAGTGCGATTGAGCGATACGACTTCGACAGGAGATTGCGTACTCTACTGCTGGGCGGCATTCAATTACATTGAAGTGTCAATCCGAACCCAGTGGACCTGCCATCTAGCTTACACCCAACAGGGAGGTGAGCAAGCACACCTGAATCCGAGCCTGTTTTCCTGAGGATATTGCGGAAACTTGGCGAGATTGCACCAAGAATACCAGCGATATGGCAAGCGAGTGCACTTTTACGAATTCGACAGTTGTCCGATTTGGGCCATAGCTGAAGTAATGTCGTTCGGTCACCTGTCCCGTTGGTACGGCGACACAAACAGGCAAGTCCGAGGGCTTGTAGCCCGCCATTACCAGCTAGATGAAAAATACTGCAATCTTTGCTACGCCATCTGGCTCCGATTCGGAATTTCTGTGCTCATCACTAACGGCTATGGGACAGAGATTTCATAACAAAGATCACAATACCAAAGCGTATGGGCTCATTCACAAATCCAAGAGTATTATTTAATTAATCAGACAATGCCAAACTCTACAATACGCTGGTGCTGATAGCTCATTTGACCCAGGTCAGCACTGGCAACGCAGAATAGCCCTTGCGCTTGGTGACGTTAATGAACTAATACCCAAATATCCCACAAAACCGGATGGGATTCTTATCTGATTGGCAGAGCTTGGACATCTGGCAAAAGTGACAATCAATCTCTTTGGATTGACGCATACCCGTCAAATAGCCATCATGCCGGCTGATAAAGCAGGAATAGCGGATGGAGAGCCGCGGCAATCTCGGCCTCAGCGGACTGGCGGCTCTCTATCCCCACTCCGGCCGGCGCTACCCCCCGGCGCCAGCGCGGTGATGGTCTGTCGGTGCGACTCCTTGTTGTCGCCGATGGCGAAGGGGGCGACTACTGGGAGTTGCAGACCAGCGGCGCGGCGGCGTTCCAGCGCGGCGCGGCATTCTTCGGGGCTGCCGACCACGGCTAACTGGTCTTGCATCTCTTGAGTAATGGCCTCCGACGCGCGAGCTAGGTCGCCGGCGGCCAGAGCGTTAGCGGCCTCCGCCATCTCTTCGCCGAATCCCGTTTCCACGAAGAAATTGCGGTAGAAGGCGTTGCTGGCATAGCGGGCTACCTGCCCGCCCAGCGAGGCGCGAACCGCGTCCTCGTCTCCCCCGGCGGCCACGCGCACGTAGCCCGCGATGTCGATTTCCGAGGGGTCTCGCCCGGCTTTCTCAGCGCCGTGCTTAACGTGTTCCGCCGCTTCCCGAAGGAAACTCTCGGCAGTCCAGTTCATCAGCACGCCGTCGGCCAGCTCCCCGGCCAGCTCTAGCATCTGCGGCCCCAGCGCGGCGATATAGATAGGCACCCGCTCCTTGGGCGCGGCTCCGCCCAGCGACGCCGATGCGATGCGGAAGTGTCTCCCCACGCAGGACACGTTCTCTCCCGACAGCAGCCCTCGCACGATGTTGATGGTCTCTCGCAGGCGGGCCATCGGCTGCCGGAAAGGAACCCCGTCGCGCCCCTCGACGGTGGGACGGTGCCCCACCCCCAGCCCGAGGATGAAGCGGTCGCCCGAGACGGCAGCCATGCCTGCCGCGCCCATAGCCGTGTTGGTGGCGGTGCGGGCATAGATAGGCAGGATGCCCGTGCCCAGCCGCACTCGCCCGGTATTCATGGCGATGGCCGCCAGGGCCGTCAGTGAATCCCGCCCGCCGCCCTCGGGAACCCATACCGTTTCGTAACCCAGATCTTCGGCCAGCTTCCCCAGCTCCTGGAAATCCTGCGGGGTAAGCGAAGGGTCATTCTCAAAGCGCACTCCGTATCGGGGCATGGTCATACCTTCCTTAGGCGAGTTTCAGGAGGCGAGTTTCAGGCGAATTGCCCCTATGGTAGCATAGCCGGGATGCCTTGCGAGTTTGAAGCGCGCGATTACGAGGGTGTGCGGTTTATTCGTAGCCCCTATCAGTGGGAAACGTATATCTTCCTATTCCGGCACGATTACATTTCCGGCACGATTACATTTCCGGCACGATTACATTTCCGGCACGATTACATTTCCGGCACGATTACATGGAAGGCCAACAGGTAGCGATAGGGACCGTCTTGCGCGACCCGCACCACATCTATCGCCCCTCGGACGCTTAAACCGCAGGCTCTATTACCGCCAATTAGTGCTTTCGAGACCGTACACGCATCATTTCCTGCTGGCCGTGGGGACTATCCAGCTGGAGGACAAAGGCAAGGCGGGATAATCACCGCCTACTCCAGAGCAGATAGAGGCGATATGAAGAAATACCCGGATTTTGCCGAAGGGTGGGCCGCCCTCAAGCCGGAGGACAAGAAGGGCTTTCACAACACCCTATGGCTGACGGACGATGCGGCCCTCAACTATGCCCTCCACCTCAGGGGTATGGCCTATCAGGGAACGATTACACCCGGCTGGTCTTTCGAAAACCTGGAGTCCATAGCAGTTAAAGACGAGAGATTTCGGCGGTCTATGCCTCCCACCCCCGATTTCCGCGAGGGAATTTCCGGATCTCTCTAAACCCCCATCTGCGAGGCGAGGTCTCGAAAGTCGGCGGCTACGATGTCGAAGGATGGGTCGGGTGTTGGGTCTGGCTGGCGATCGGGGCCGAACTCCATCGGCCGAGGCACGAAGGCGGTCTTGAGGCCCTGGGCTCCGGCGGCCAGCAAGTCGTTCTGGTGGGCCGCCACCATCATCACCTGCTCCGGTTTCAGGCCCAGCAGCTCTGCGCCGGTCAGGTACGTCTTGGGGTCGGGCTTGTAGGCTTGGGCCAGCTCTGCCCCCAGGATGACGTCCCATGGCAGTCCGGCGTACTTTGCCATGTTGGTCATCAGCGCCACATTGCCGTTGGACATGGTGCCGATGATGTACCGGGCTTTGAGGCGCGAGAGTCCGGCGGGGGAGTCGGGCCACGGGTCCAGGCGGTGCCATGCCAGCGTCAGCTCGTCGATAGCATCCTCGCTTATGCCCTCGATGCCGAAATCGCCCAGTAGCTCCACCAAGCCCATTCGATGCAGCGTATCCAGCTTGGTCCAAGGCAATTCGCCGGTGCGAACCTTGTTCATATAAGGCTGATATTTGCCGCGCCAGCCGTCGGCGAAAGCCGCCCAGTCGGCCTCGATGCCATGGGCCGCCCCGAAATTGGCGGCGTGCCTGGTGACTGAGCTGCGCCAGTCCACCACCGTGCCGAATACGTCAAAAACCAGCGTCTTTACTGCGTCCATGCCGATACCCCCTATGCTGGTACTCCCAAGATTGTCTGAGTTTAGAACGCCGCGCCAATGCCCAGCAGGATTTCCGCCACATCCCGGGGGTGGCTTATCATCGGGTCGTGGCCGGAGTCGAGATGATACATTCCCCATCCGGCGGCCTGGGCCCGGTCGGCTACGGGCTGGAACCCGGCCTCCTCGCCGCCGATGAAGCTCCGCGGTATTGCCTGAGCCGCCGGATTACCGATGCGCACCTGTCCGGCCATGGCCGCGGCGGGCTGCGGCGTCACCCTGGAGAACATCCACTCCCGGTCCGCCGCGCCGGGGATGCCCCAACGGCGGCCGATTTCCTCGGGCGACGCCGGCGAAGGCAGGTAGCCCTCGCCGCGCTCGATATGCCCTCGCACCCAGGCGGCAAACTCCAACCCGCGCACCGGAACCAGTTGGTCGGCCATGCTCTCGCCGTCGGCAGGAATCACGCCATTAATGTACACTAGATGCGACAGTCTTTCCGGGCAGACCTCGGCCGCACCAGTTATCACCATTCCGGCGTAGGCGTGTCCTACAAGCACAACATTTTCCAGCCCTTCGTATTCCATCAGCCGGGTTACGTCCCTGATATGCAGGTCCAAGTTTACCTGCGACGGTTCGAGCAGTTCCGTCAAATGGGCCCGCTCCCCCAGCCCGCTCAAGGTAGGCGCATATACCGTGGCCCCCGTCCGGCGCAGCAGCGGCGCAATCTTGTTCCAGCACCAACCGCCGTGCCAGGCTCCGTGAACTAGTACGAATGTCGCCACACTGAACCTCCCTGCCTTAGCCGGACGAGTCTCCGACAGTATAACGCAACCCGTCCCAAGCCCGTCATTCCCTCAACCACTCCTGTCATTCCCGCGAAAGAACGTCCCCCCGTGAAAACGGGCGGGAAGCCAGGGCCTGAATCGAATATCGGTAGGGCAAAGTTCAGCGAATTTCTCCTTCCGGTCTCTCGCTTCCACAGGAGTAACAGGTCTGAAATTTCAAAGGCGACAGCAATGTTCCCGGCAGTGGAAGGTGCTTTTCCAAGCAGCAGAGTATAATCTTAGGGTAAACGCGCTCTAAAACCCATCTCCCCCCACATTTCTGTCCTGCCTGTCTTTTACGATAGGTTTTGCATTTCTTGCGGCGAGGCTTTGATATGACCGCCAAACTGCCCCACCGGCGGACGCTGGACGATGTGCCTTCTCCGATGTTAGCCCGCCCCGAACCGGATCCTGATGCTATGCGACAAGGACGATACATATCCGACGCCGACGGCATTCTGCGAGCTCATTTCGAGCCGTCCCCGGAGGATGACGCAATGCCGACGGTGGTAGTCTCCGGGCACTGCTTCATCCATTACGACCCGGCCGGCCCCAACAGAAAGATAGCTCCCGATGCTCTAGTCGCCTTTGACGTGGATGCCGAGCGGATTTGGGCCGAGGACCGCTACGTCCTCTGGGATGTGGGCAAGGCGCCCGACTTTGTGCTGGAAATCGCTTCCCGCACCACTTACCGGGAAGACTTGGGGTTTAAGCACGCCTGTTACGAAGCTATGGGGGTTACCGAATACTGGCGGTATGACCCATCCGCCGGCAACTTCTACGGCTATGCCTTGGCCGGGGATCGTCTGGTTGACGGGCAATATCAGCCGTTAAATATAGAGATTCTGCCCAATGGCGAGGCGCGAGGTTACAGCCCCGCCTTGGACCTCATCCTCTATGCCGACTATCACCGGCTGCGGTTTTATGATCCCCGGAACAGGGAATTCCTTCGCAACACGGCCCAAGAAAAAGCGGCGCGATTGCGGGCCGAAGCAGCGCAACAGGAGGAGCTGGCCGCGCGATTGCGGGCCGAAGAACGCATTCGTCAATTGGAGCGCCTGTTGCCGGGCAGCGCCGGCGCCGATTCCCCTTGACCGCGGCTGGCCCGGCTAGGCCTGTCGGCCTTTCTGGGGTGGCGTCTGACGTATATGTTGGGATGACGCCAAGAGTTCAACGGGCGGATTTTTGGAAGACAGGCGGAGTAAATGAAACGGGTAATCATAGACTGCGACCCAGGTATCGACGACACAGCGGCCATCCTGCTGGCTTTGGCCAGCCCGGAACTGGAGGTCGCCGCCGTCACCACCACCTACGGCAATGCCTCGGTGGAGACCTGCACCGCCAACGCTCTCCGCGCGCTGTTGGCGGCAGGCCGCAGCGATATACCGGTGTTCATGGGCGCTGGCAAGCCCTTGTTGCGTCCCGCCAACGAAGGTTGGGCCTCCCCCATCCACGGCGGCGATGGCCTGGGCGGCGTGACCGGTCTGCCAGACCGTCACGCCCCCGAAAGCGGGAACCCGGAAGCAGCGGGCAAGCACGCTGCCCTGGCGATAGCCGAGGCCGCGCTGGCCTCGGCGGGCGATCTGACCATCCTGGCCTTGGGCCGCATGACCAACGTGGCTCTCGCCTTGTCTCTGGATCCGCGCATCGCTGGCTTAGTGCGGGAAGTTGTAGTAATGGGCGGCGCGGTAACCGTGCCCGGCAACGTCTCCGGGGTGGCTACGGCCAACCTGCACGAAGACCCGGAAGCGGCGGCCATCGTATATCGTTCCGGCGCGCCCATCGTCCAAGTCGGCCTCGACGTCTGCAACCGGGTGACCGTTACTCCATCTCAACTCGACGCCATTGCCCGGGATGGATCTCCGGCGACCCAACTGTTGTCCGAGGCCACTGGATACCTGCGCGACGCCTACATCCGTACCGGACGCATCGGCCCGGACGAGGGTGTGCGCTACAACGATATGCCCGCCGCCGGTTATGCCATTAACCCGGACTTGTTCACTATCCGCCCCGCTTTCGTGGAGATAGAAACCCACAGCGAACTCACCAAGGGGCAGACGGTAGCCGATTGGAACGCGACGGAACCCAACGCGCATATCTGCATCGAAGTGGACGCGGAGGCGCTGACCGCGATGTTTACCGAGCGTCTGTGCCGCGGATTCGTGGGGCCTGATACAGGCAAATCGATTTGACCATCCTAGTCCCATACAGATATCCGGTTTTTGAGGTTTCAGATGTCAACCATCGCAGAAATTCAACCGGCGATTCTGGCCCTCCCTGAAAGCGATTACGTCCGGCTGATGCAATGGTTCAGTGAACTGGACTGGGAGAAGTAGGACGAGGGGATTAAAGCGGACTCGCAGGGCGGGAATATCGGTTTTCTCGCTACCCAAGCCTCAAAGCCAAATCGGAAGGGACTCTCTTGGATGGGTGGGGGATTGGCAGGCATGATGAATACGACAGGCTAATCAGGCGATAGGCAACTAACCCATCGGAAGAACGGGAGTTGGTGAGCTGGAAGCCATACTCTTCGCCTGCTCAGCCGGCGCAGTTCCCCCTCTAGCGCGCGTACCCGCGCCTCGGCAGCCATTCTGTCTTCCAGTGGGCTGACTAGAGTTATCGTCCAAAGGCAATATACCCCCTTTATTTTCTGGGCCGGGCTCTCGCCACACAAAACAGGGGAGCGCAACCCTGCGCCCCCTGATCCGCGCTAGGAAATATGAGATCTTCTTTACCAATAAGCTCCGCCCCAATTGATACGCACAACCATCTGTTGCCCTTCGACCAGGGCAAGATTAACAGGTAATCTGCCTGACTGGACTGGCTACGTAGAGCGCCTTTTTACCCGCCCAGCGCCGCAGCCGCCTGTTGCACCTCGTCGTAGTCCGGCTCGTTCAGCGGCGATTCGCCCACCCACTTGTAGCGGATGACGCCCTCCCCGTCCACGATGAACACCGCCCGCTGCGAGGCCACGTAGCCGTCTAAGCTGGCTAGGTTGGGCAGCGCGACGTCGTAGGCGTTGACTGCGGTGCGGTTGAAGTCGCTGAGCAAGGTGAAATTCAGATTGTTCTGTTCGGCCCACGCCTTCTGCGCAAAGGGCGGGTCCACGCTGATGCCGTATACGGTGGCGCTTATGGAGTTGAAGGCGTCGGCCCGGTCCCGGAAACTGCACATCTCGGTGGTGCAGACGCCGGTGAACGCGCCGGGGAAGAAGGCCAACACCACGGTTTGGCCCCGGTGATCTGCCAGGTTGCGAACCTGCCGGTCAAAATCATAGAGGCCGAGTTCCGGGGCCGGCTGTCCAACATCCGCTGCCATTGATTGTCCTCCCAAAGGTGAAGTGATGCCGTCATCTTACCATAACTCGTAACCGGCAAACCCCAAGGCGAGCCGCGCAGCCTTCTCAATGCAGGTTGGTTATGGGAAATTGAACCGCCAGGGGGCCATCGCCTTTAAGATACAACCCGGCCGCTCCGGCGGAAAGTTGGCCTCAGGCCCGTTGAGGATGCCTGATTTTGGAACGATACCGCCTTTGTTTGGTTTGTGGATTCCCGCTCCCCGTTTTCCCGAGGGTTACGCTCTTTCCGAAAATGACGGAGGAGAGCGGGAATGACGGACTTAAGCCCTCCATATGCGATGCCTGCCGCCGAAGGCCGCCGGGCCGCCTGTGCTACAATCGCAGGGCCGCTAAGGGGCGGCTCTGATCCATACCGGGAAGGCTTGGCGTATGTACTTTGATTCTCGACGCAGCACCGTATTGGCCACTAACGGGATGGTTGCCACTAGCCAGCCGCTGGCGGCCATGGCCGGTTTGCAGACGCTGATGGACGGCGGGAACGCCGTGGACGCCGCCATCAGCGCGGCCGCCGCGCTCAACGTGGTTGAGCCCAACTCCACGGGCGTCGGCGGCGACCTCTTCGCGCTGGTTTGGAACGAAAAGGAGAAATCGGTTCGGGCCATTAACGGCAGCGGGCGCGCTCCGGCGGCTTCCAACATCGAGGAACTCGTCTCTCAAGGCTACCGGGCCATGCCCGGGGCCGGCCCCTACTCCGTGGCCGTCCCGGGCACCGTCCACGGCTGGGAGACCCTGCGAGCTGAATGCGGAACTATGCCCCTCTCCCGCCTGTTAGAGCCGGCCATCCGGTATGCCGAGAAAGGCTTTCCGGTTTCCGAGGTCATTGCCTGGCAGTGGCAAAACTTCCTGCCCAAGCTGCGCTCCTATCCCTCGGGCGAGGAAATGCTGCTTAATGGAAATTCCCCCAAGAAGGGTGACCTGATGTGGCTCCCTACTCTGGCGGCTACGCTTCGGGCCATCGCCGAGAGCGGAGGCGAGGCGTTTTATCACGGCCCCATCGCCCAGAAAATGGCTTCCTTCGTCCAAGAACACGGCGGCTGGCTTACCGCCGATGACCTGGCCTCCCACAACTCGGACTGGGACGAACCCATCATTGCTGACTATCGCGGTGTCACTTGCTGGGAATGCCCGCCCAATGGACAGGGCATTGCCGCCCTGGAGGCTCTGAACATCGCCGAGGGTTTCGACATCGGCGCTATGGGAGCTCAGTCCCCGGACGCTTATCACCATCTCATTGAGGCGATGCGGCTGGCCTTCGCCGACGCTTACCGCTACGTTGCTGACCCCCGAGTGGTGGATGTTCCTACGGAGCAACTGCTCTCTAAGGAATATGCAGCCGAGCGGCGTTCGCTGATAAACCGGAGCCGGGCTATAGACACCGCTCCCTATGGCCAGCCCCTTCCCGGGGGCAACACTGTCTATATCAGCGTGGTGGACGGGCAGGGCAACGCCTGCTCTTTCATCAACAGCATCTTCTCCGACTTCGGCTCCGGCATGGTTGTCCCCGGCACTGGCATCGTGCTGCACAACCGGGCCGGCTTGTTCTCGCTGGACCCTGCCCATCCCAACGCTCTTGCCCCCAACAAGCGCCCTTACCACACCATCATCCCCGGTCTGGCAACGAAAGACGGCGAACTGCTCTACTGCTATGGCATGATGGGCGCCTTTATGCAACCGCAAGGACATCTCCAGCTCATCAGCAATATGGTGGACCACGGAATGGACCCCCAGCAGGCCGTCAATGCCCTTCGCTTTATGGTGGGCAACGACCAGGTTCTGCTAGAGGAGGGCATCAACCCCGACACTGCCCGGGCGCTGCAATCCCGAGGCCACAAGCTCGGCCTTATGGCCGGACGCTCCCGCGTATCCATCGGCGGAGCGCAAGTCATCAGCCGCGACCCTGAGACCGGCGTGCTGCAAGGCGGCACCGAGCCCCGCAAGGACGGCGCAGTAGTCGGCTGGTAAGGGGCGCATACCTATTCACGGATTCACGGAAGGTTTATCTGCGGAAGGCACCAATGGGTTTCTGCGGATAAAGTAGGAATATATGGGATACCTTAGAAAAGACAAGGAGCTTTCACGAGAGTCATCTAGAACGCCTCGCCATTCCTGCGAGACAGGAATTCAAGAGTGGCGCGCATAGTATGCTTACTTCCTGCAAACAGAGGAGATGGACATGGCTGACGCGCAGAGTAACCGCGGCTTCTATCGCAACTACTACCGTGAGATTGACGTGCTGCATAGCTTGCAGTCTACGCCGGAGGAGCGCGACTGGCTGCTGACCACGCCTAGGGGCGACGTCAAGCAGTCCGACATCGTGCTGTACCTCGGTTGCAACGTGATGCGCACCACCCATCTCGTGCGCACGGTTATGGACGTATTCAAGCTGTTGGACGTGGAATTCACCGCCGTGGGTGGCGCGGCCTATTGTTGCGGCATCCAGCACCACCAGCGCGGCGACGAAGCGTCGGCCAAGTCCGTTGCCCAGACCACTGCCGCCAACTTCCGCAAGTTCCAGCCCGAACAAGTGGTGATGTGGTGCCCTTCCTGCATCTTCTTCTATGACGAAATAATGGATATGCGCGAGAGCTTCGCCTTTCAACACGTGACCGAATACTTGGTGCAAAATCTGGACAAGCTGGACTTCCGCCCACAGCCAGAAACTACGGTGTCCCTGCATTATCACACCGGCCGCCCGCAGTCCGACGCTGAAGCCCGCAGCGCCTTGACCCTCCTGCGAGCTCTTCCCGGAGTCAGCGTCATAGACATCGGCGGGGATGAACGCTTTGGCCGCCACTGTACCCCAGCGGTGCGCCAGCAGATGGGCCCGGAGGCTTGGGACGAAATGTCCGGCCAGTGGGCGCAGAAGGCAGTGGACGCCGGCGCGGACACCTACGCCACGCTGTACCATGGCTGCCAGCGCCATATGTGCGGACTCGAAGCCGGCTACCCCGTCCGGGTGGAGCATTACCTCACGCTGGTAGGCCGCGCCCTGGGCATCGAATATGAAGACCAGTACAAGAAGCACACCCTCTTGGGCAATCCCGGTGCCGTTCTCGCCGAAACCGCTCCGTGCGCCGTAGCCAACAGCATCCCGCTGGATGAAGCCCGCGAGATCATCGAGCGTACCTTCCCAGCCCGGTAATGCTTTCAGCCGCCGCCCATGGTTCCTTCCTGTTCAAGGTTAGGGAACCATGGGCGGGGCCAGGGCAATCGCATTTCGACGGAAAGCCCGCTGCACCCTTGGGTACGGTTATCGTCGTACGACTCCCGTTATCCCCGCCCCCCTCGTCATCCCCGCCCCCTCGTCATTCCCGCTCCCCTCGTCATCCTCGCCCCCCCCCCCGTCATCCCCGCCGCCCCCGTCATCCTCGCCCCCCCCCCCCGTCATTCCCGCGAAAGCGGGAATCCATGTCCCATCGATACAGAGAACCGCCGCCGTGGAAGCGTCTGGATTCCCGCTTTCGCGGGAATGACGGAGGGGGCGGGGATGACGGGGACAGAAAGAATTAAGGAGCTGGTTCTCTCGGCACTATGGTGCCATCGGTTAGCACCACCCCGTCAGCGCAGTATGCCTCGATGCGCCCCTCGTTGAACTCCTCGGCATACAGCCGGGTATAGATGCCTCAACGTTCCAGCAGCTCCTCGTGGGTGCCGTAGTCGTGAATCCTGCCGCCGCTGACCGTGAAGATCACGTCGGCCGCCAGAATGGTAGACAGCCGGTGGGCGATGACCAGTGTTGTGCGCCCCCGTATCAGCGGTGCTAGCGCCGATTGCAACAGCCGCTCGCTGGCCGTATCCAGCGCCGATGTCGCCTCGTCCAGAATCAGGATGCGCGGCTCATGCAACAGCGTTCGCGCAATGGAAAGCCGCTGCCGCTCGCCGGTGGACAGCCCAAATCCTTGCTCTCCCACGACGGTGGCGTAAGCGTCTGGCAGCTCCATGATGCGGTCGTGGACGTAGGCTGCCTTGGCCGCCGTCGCAACTTCGTCACTGGTGGCGTCCGGCTTAGCATAGCGCAGATTCTCCTCGATGCTGGTTTGCAGCATAAAGCTCTCCTGCGTGACGAACCCCACCATCGCCGACAGGTCCGCCCGCCGCACCCGCCGCACGTCCGTGCCGTCAATAGACACCGACCCTTCGGTCACGTCATAAAGCCGCGGCACCAGGGCGGCGATGGTGGACTTGCCGGCGCCGCTGGGCCCGACGAAGGCCGCCAACTGGCCCGGCGCGATACGAAAGCTGACGTTGTCCAGCGCCCACTGCCTTCCCTGGTCCGGTTGCCGGTTCTCCCCGCCATTGCCAGGATAGTCGCGGCTGCTCACCTGCACCGAGTCGAACACCACCTCGCCCTGCACTTTGTCGCGCTCCAGCGACACGGCATCCGCCGAGTCTGTTATCTCCTGCTCCAGGTCCAGGTAGCCGAATATCCGCTCGAACAACGCCATCGAAGATTGCAGCTCCACCGAGACCTGAAGCAGCCGCTCCACCGGCTGATACAGCCGCGCCTGCAACGCTGTGAAGGCGATGATAGTTCCCGCCGTTGCCGCCGCGGAGCCGCCCATGAATATCAGGTAGCCCGCCAGCAGATACACCAGCGCCGGGGAGAGAGTCAGAAAAGCGGACGCCGTGGCGTAAAAGCTCTGGGCAATCATCTGCTGCCGCACCGCCAACCGGGACAGCTCCTCGTTGTGCCGCCGGAAGTGATGCAGTTCGTCGTGCTGCCGCCCGAAGAGCTTGGCCAGCAGTATGCCGGGCAGCGACAGCGTCTCCTCGGTTATCGCCGTTACTTGCGCCATGGAACTCTGCGCGCTCGCCATCACCTCCCGGCGCTTGCGTCCCACCCAGCGGGTCAGCAGAAAGAACACCGGCAGAATTGCCATCGCTACCAGGGTGAACTGCCAAGAAAGGAACGCCATGGCGACAACCACGGCAATCAGCGCCGCCAAATTCGCTACGGAGTCGGCCAATGTGTTGGTGACCACCGGCTCGATTCCGTTGATGTCATGGGAAACGCGGGACTGCATTTCCCCGGTGGGGGTGCGGGCCAGAAAGCTCAATGACATTCCCAGCAAGTGGTCGTAGACCGCCTCTTGCAGGTCGCCGGTAACCCCTTGGCCGACCTTAGTGGTCAGGTAGGTCTGAGCGATGTTCAACGCTCCGCCCACCACGGCAATGGCCGCCATCAGTCCGGCCAATACCCAGAGCAGCATCAGGTTCAGCTCACCGTGGGAAGGGAAGAGCGCCGAGTCGAAAATCTCCTTAATCAGAACCGGGTTTACAACTCCCAGAACGGCGTTGACGATAATGAGCAGTCCGATGGCTGCGACCGGCAGCTTGTACGGCGCGAAGAGACCTAGTACTCGCTGCGCCAGCCCGCGGCCGCAGGAATCGGGCAGTTGCCGGTGATGATGCGGTTGAGCCGAGTCCGCCATCGGAAGAAACCCTCGCGGTCATCGTTGCGCCGGTCTCGCGGTTGTCAGGAGCTGCTGGTCAACGCCGGTGCCTGGGCCGGGGCCTCGATGGGCACTATGCTGCCGTCGCTGTAGACCACGCCGTCTTGGAAGCGGGCTTCGATGCGCCCGCTGGCGTACTGCTCCCGGTACAGGCGAGTGTATAACCCCTCGCTGTACAGCAGCTCCGCATGAGTCCCCTGTTCCACGACCTTGCCCCGGTCTATGACGTAAATCACGTCAGCGGACATTATGGTGGAAAGGCGATGGGCGATGACGAGGGTGGTGCGCCCTCGCATCAGCGGCTGCAAAGCGGCCTGCACATAGCGCTCGCTGGCGGTGTCTAGCGACGACGTTGCCTCGTCCAGTATCAGCACCCTCGGTTGGTGCAGGATGACTCGGGCGATGGACAGCCGCTGCCTCTCGCCGCCCGAAAGCCGGAAGCCGCGTTCACCGACGATGGTGTTATAGCCTTCGGGAAGTTCCATTATCCGGTCGTGGATGAAGGCCGCTTTCGCCGCTTCCACTACCTCAAAGCAAGTAGCGCTCGGGCGGGCGTAGAGCAGATTCTTCTCCATGCTGCCGTGGAACAGATAGCTTTCCTGGGTCACGTAGCCGATGATTTCCGACAGGTCCGCCAGCCGTATGTCTCGCACGTCCAAGCCATCCAGAAGCACTGCGCCTTCAGTAACGTCATACAGCCGGGGAACCAGCGAGGCTATGGTAGTCTTGCCCGCCCCGCTAGGGCCGACGAAGGCCGCCATCTGCCCCGGCGGGATACGCAGGCTCACGCCGTCCAGCGCCCAAGGCCGGGTCTGCTGTGCCCCGGCCTCCGGCTCATCTTCGGTTCCCCCCGGGCCTAACCGATAGTTAACCCGAACGGATTGGAAAACGATTTCCCCAGCCACTTTGCCCGGTTCCACTTTGCGGGCGTTGGGCGAGTCCGTTATTTCCTGCTTCAGATCCAAGTAGCCGAAGATGCGCTCGAACATAGCCAGCGACGATTGTAGCTCCACCGATACTTGCAGCAGACGCCCGACGGGGAAGTACAACCGGTTTTGCAGGACAGTAAAGGCGATAACCGTGCCGACGGTTATCACCGACGGGCCGTCCCCGGCAATTATGTATCCCGCCAACAGATAGATGGCCACCGGGCTGGCGGAAAGAAAGGCCATCACCACTGCGAAGAAAGCGTGGCCTATCATCTGCTGGCGGATATTCAGGTCTGAAAGCTCTTGGTTGTGGCTGCGAAAGTTGTCCATCTCCTCGCGCTGCCGCCCGAAGAGTTTGGCCAGCGTAATCCCAGACACCGACAGCGTTTCCTGGGTTATGACGGTCATCTCGGCCATGGACTTTTGAGTCTGGGCGGTAATTTCCCGCCGTTTCCGGCCTACCCACTGGGCCATAAAGAAATATAGAGGCACCGTAGCGACGGCCACCAACGTCAGTTGCCACGACAGGAATAGCATGGCGCCCAAGGTGCTTGCCAGGATGGCGATGTTGGCGATGGTGTCGCTGAGGGTGTTGGTAACGACCTGCTGGATGCCGCCCACGTCGTTGGACACGCGAGACTGGATTTCGCCGGTGCGAGTGCCGGTGAAGAACCGCAGGGACATCCCCTGCAAGTGGGCATATACCGCATCCCGCAAATCGCGCATCACGTACTGGCCCACTTTGTTGGTCAGGTAGGTTTGGAAGACGCCCATCGCCGCGTTGACCGTGGCAATGCTAATCATCACGCCGCCCAGAATCCATAGCAGTCTTATGTTGGGGCCGCTGTCCGACGCCACCCCCAGTCCATCGTCGAACACCACCTGTATGAGCATGGGGTTAACTACGCCCAAACTGGAAGTGCACAAAATGAAAAAGACGATGACGGCGACTTGGATTCGGTAAGGGCGAAACAGGAGCACCACCCTCGGCACGAGAGGCCGCCCGGCGCCGGGAGCCTTTCCGGAAGGGCGCTGCTCGCCCAGCGGGCGGCGGGAGTGGGTTGAATGTTGTGCTGCCATAATGGAAAGCGCGGAGACCCTTTTCAGTTTACTCGCCCTAGCAATATGGGCGGAATTCTGTTATATCCTGGTGTATCAAGTATAAGTTACAACCGCCGCAATCGGAAATTCCGCGCATACCCGTTAACTCCTTGTATCTGCCCAACCCCATAGAGAAGAGGCGGCATAACGAGAATTCCCTCTCCCTTAAGGGAGAGGGCTGCTGAATTGTGATGGGCCTGTAGGGTGGGGGCGGAACGACGGGGCGGCTACCAGTCCTTGATGACCGGCAGCACCTCCTTGCCGAACAGCCCGATGTTGGACATGGTGGCGTCGTGGGACATCTTGGATTCCTGGCCGTACATTATCAGGTGGTCCATGCCCAGCCGCTTGTGCAGATACTCCAGCTTTTCCAGCACCTGGTCCGGCGTGCCGCAAACGATGTGATAGTTCTCCTTCAGTTCCTCGTAGGTCTGGTTGGCCAGAGGCTTGACAGTGCGGCGGGCGGCAATGGAGGCGCTGACCTGGGAACGGTAGCCCACCGGGTTCATGTACTCCCGGGGCGCGCGGGTGGTGGCCCCCATTCGCCA